>NZ_WRXO01000009.1 GCF_009758125.1 Chitinophaga oryziterrae | reverse complement strand
ATGCAGGGGAAATGGTACCTGTTGCCAGATGCGCCCTGATCGTCACCGTAGCTACAGGGCTATAGCCGTTGGCTCCACCAGTAGTGCTGGTCATCTCCACCTGGTAGTACTGATTGGCTGATACCGCAGTCGGTGAATAAGAAATAGCTGTAGCACCTGATATGTAATAGAAATCGGTACCATTTGTTGAAAGCATCCATTTGTAAGTATAGCCACTTACATCCGGCCCCACCAGTGAGATGGTAGCAGGGGTTGCACCAGAAAAGACAGTTTGACTGGTCGGACTAATAGAACCAATCGTAAAGAACCGGGTAGTAGTGCTATCCCCGGAAATAGAAAAGACTGACTGGCAAATCATACACAACATGGTCATCAATAAGAAGACCTTTGACTTGCCTATATGGAAAATGTTATTTTGCTTACGCATGACTAATGAGGTTATACAGGTTAACTGATTATTGTTTGTACCGGTATTCGTAGGTTTTGAGGACATTACGGTCCACATCCCGGACCAGCTTCAACCTGTTAAAACCGTCGTATTCAAAATAAGAGATCCGGTTATCAGCATCACACTGCGTTGTCATTCCTACCTGCGGATCATAGGTAAAGGTGTTCATTTGTGCATCTGTGGGATATAGACGCAGTTCATCAATTGTGACACTGCCACTGACCGTTATTGTGGATGCACCGGCAGCGATTGTATGTTCGTAATAATACCAACCATTTTTATTATAAGAGGATGTGGCTGTTGTCCCATTAACAGTAGCAGGGCTGCTCTTACTCCAATAAGAAACGATATAAGATTTAGTAGTAGTAAGTCCTGTTCTGGATACTGATCCATTACTTAACGCATAAGATTGTCGCCCCGTAATTCCCTGCGTGACATCTCTTGTAGCAGATGGAATCGTCCAGTAACCCGCCGCATCCGGTTCAAAGCTGGTATGGGCAATTTCGTTTTGTGCAGCATTGGACACGGTAGCTATTGGATATAATTTATCATATCCCCACACATAACTTTGCCTGATATCGCTGTCTTTCTGTTGTTCCTGGATATTTCCATAGAGATCAAACTTGTTAAACCTGAGTTTTGTTTCTATAGGATAATTGCTGATCTGTTCATCAACAGTTTGAGGTAATAGCAACTTACTGTTACTATTCACATCTGTATAATTGATGTTAGTCAAAGAAAGTTGTACACTGTTTTTCTTTTTCACCTGCTGTACTAAAGGAGAAACAATGTTTCTGATCATCATTTTCTGATACACATTTCCAGCCGCTGCCAGATCATGAGGGTATTTGGACAGTACTGAAATAGTATCACCGGTACTGGTAAAACTTCTTATCAACGTAGGATAAGTATGGGTAGTATCATTGTATTCATATTGCTGATTGGTATATATTTTATTGCCAAAGTCGTCCCAGGTAGTATCCGACGTACTTCTTAACAACATAACACCTGTTGGCTGATCAGTAACAGTTAAATAAAAATCACTCAACGCATCCACTGAATCTATATGTTGTTCCAGACAGCAAGTCGTTAAATATTTAACCTTTATTTTAAGACGATGTTCTACGCTGTCTCTGTAATCCTGGTAATCATACACTTTACTATTAATTTTCGTATACCCTGATGAAGTACTTTTAAAAGTGTTTTCATAGGAAAGAAAATTGTTTTTCCATGTGTATGAACTAAGATAAGGGCCACCCCTCGTGTTAAAGGTAAGCGGACCTATAGTTGCGTATTCTTCAATAGCACTACGCATATCAGGATATATGGTATAACCATAATCTATTTTCCCATTTGCATTCCCTGCGCTATCTATCTGGTATTTTGTTACGTTACTATAGAGTAAAGGACTGCCATTACATTGAGAAGTGGGGATTACACTATTGCCATGAAAAATAAGAGCATAACCGGGAGGTAGTTGAGAAAAACTGTAATAACATACAGCAGGATTAACGACACTACCATTTCGGGGAAATATCTGTTCAACATTCAGATCCTGATAATACATATCTGTGAGCATGACACCACCACCATATTCATACTTCTCTTTACTTACTATCTTTCCATTGTCATCATAATTAGTAAGCGTCTTTATTCTCAACCCTCCACCAATTCTTCTTATATCTGCATACCCAGTATTTTTTGTCCAGGTAATAGAAGCCGATGCCGAAATACTGGAACTGGTGCTATAAGTATTCATCGTGAATGAATAATTATGTCCTGTAGTAAGAAGGAGTTCTATATTATTCATCGAGAAGCTGGCACTTTCCTGCCCGGGAGGAGTAGCAGTATTAACAATCTCCGTGTTAGTGGTGAGGTCTTTCAGTATAATTCGCGGTCTGTCGGTTACCTGTCCTGATGTAAATGCTGGTAAGAAGAAACCATATTTAAAATAAAGATCATTTGCTGTCACACTGAAATAAGCAGTATCAGTAGATTGTAGACCTCCTGTACAATATAGGGAAGCATTATATGGCTGGCTTTGCATTTCTCTATGGATAAATGCATGGGGCTCAAATTCAAATACTGTTTTACCTTTTGTAGGGTATTGAATAGAGGTAATGGTGCAGGCTTTCATAAAGGTAGAATCAGTATCCCTGTTCGCATTGCCAATAGTATAATAAGTATTTAACCAGGAAACACTTTGTGGTGGAATGAGACCTGCATTGTCAAATGCACCATTATTGTGGCCCCATCTGTCTTGTGCACAGGATTCACGGGGGGCCATTAATGTCGTATCATAGGTCATACGGTAGGTTTGTGGAGGTATAGTTCCGCTGACTGACAGCAAGCCTACCGAATCAAGTCGCAATCTTTTTTTCTGGTCGGCGGTCGCATTGGCGAAAGCATAACCGGTACCATTACTATTAAAATAAGATTGATACAGCACCATGCGTTTGACTTGTTTCAGGGTACCTTCCTGGTTCGCATATACATCCGCTTCTGTTAGTCGCATAGCCGCACCTGCCACATCTGCTCTGTCACAGGTATTGATAAAGGATATTTTACCCCCACGCCACCTGATTTCTTTGGGATAGGCTTCAAATAAAGTTCCGAGTTGATAAGTAGTGGTCTCCTCATTTTTAAAAATATCAGCACTATTATTGCACCCTGGAAAAGCGCCACCTAAATAATGAGAATAATTATAATTCTTTTGATAAACAGGATTACATGCATATTCATAATTGAAAAAGATCGTATCTGTAGAATTGGCATCCACCATTTTTGTCAGTCGCCAGGCAGCAGTATAACTCCTTGTACCACCTGATAGTGACATGTCGTTATTCATCTTCAATCCGAATATATATACCACCCCATCCTGGTCAGTAATTGTAAAGTATGAACCTGCGTAGGAAATCTTGTTATTGGACACCGGCTCCTGTATAATTGTGCCATTACGCCGGAAAGTGAATTTCCCACTTTCCCCATTTATTGAGTAAGAAAACTGATCGGGTTCATTATCAGCAAAACCTCTTTGTACATCAAAAAGATATTGAAAATTGGTATAAGGATCGAGCAATACTGAGTCAGGATTAGGAGCCAGAAATAACCCGGCACTACCATCTTCATCAGGAATACCTACTACCTGCCGGGAAATGACTCCTATCCCGGACAAAACCCATCCTATTCCCACACTTGAGGATATTTCGCCCACACGAATACCACTCGCATGATAATCCAGCGATAGCGGTAGTTTGATTTTCCCCACATTAATCTCATAAACGGGAATGTTGATCGAGGGCACACCCGTCGCATAACTGACAGGGATATTTCCGAATTTCCCCAAACTTGCCACATCGGGCGACTTCGTGCTGACGTCAATCAGATTTTGGGTAACAGTGCCGGTTTGCATCTGGGCATGCGTATGCATGACAATAAATAGTAAAAGGAATAGAAATAACTTTTTCATAAAATGATGGGGTGTTGAGGTATGCGGACTTATAATGAGTAACCTATTCTGAGTTTGATATTATCTGTTTTGGGTAATTGTCGGGGGGCCAGGAAATCATACAGCAACATGATATTCCCCTTCAATTTCGTATTGATCTTATATTTCTTGCTGATACCGGCAAGGGCGGATGTTGTCCATCCATTCCAGTGTTTTAGTTCACTGAGGTATTTGAAACCAGTGTTGCGGTTGCCTTCGAAGCCGGCGTTTATAAAGAATGTGCCTTTGAGCCTGTAGTCCCCGAAGGTTCGTAACCCTACTCCCTGATGACTGAATGCTATATGATTCCAGCCGGAGCCCATGCCCAGTTTATAGGACAATCCAATACCGGCGCTGCTGTTCTTATTCAACTTATAGGCAATTTGAGCGGCTATATCTGCTGTAGTGGGGAAGTATTGATTAGATTTCTGAAACTGGATGTTTCCGCCTGGTTCAAGCCTTTGGAAGAATGTTTTCGTCTTCATCTCCCTGGGCCTAAAATCGGGCATATCCGCGGCACTGTTCAACGCAGGGTATTTACTTTTCAATTCATTAAACCGGGACCTGGCTTGTTCCATCTGTTGACTAATTACCTGTCCC
Source organism: Chitinophaga oryziterrae (assembly GCF_009758125.1). Classification (GTDB taxonomy): domain Bacteria; phylum Bacteroidota; class Bacteroidia; order Chitinophagales; family Chitinophagaceae; genus Chitinophaga; species Chitinophaga oryziterrae. Next base: position 347,171 of record NZ_WRXO01000009.1, on the reverse strand, counting down.
GCATCAGGACTGCTACCTATTCGTTGTTGCACAAGTTGTTCTACCTGGGTTCTGGTCTGCAAGCCTTCCAGGCTGCGGGTATCGTTATAGCTGCCTGCCAGATTAAACAATCCTGCCAGTTGTGAATGCTTACTGATAAAATCATTATAAACAGGTAGTTTCTTTAACAAAGCCATGGCCTTTACTTCTGCCTTCTTCGGATCACTGTAGACAGATTTATATTCCTTTAGTTGCTCTCCGTAGTAATACGCCTCTTTATTGATCTTTTGCAGGTTCTTTGTAAAGCCAGTATACTGTGCCAGTTGCTCTTTCAGCATCTGCTTGCGTTGATTGATGTAATTTTTAACCTGTTCACTATACTGTAATTTTCCCTGTAACTGCTGCACGCTTTGCATCGTGTTGGTCAACTGCCTTGTAGTATTACCGGCTTGTCCCAGAAACTTTAAGGTGTGCTGTAATGTATCCAGGTAAGCGTCTCCCCCTGCTGGCAGCTTAGATTGCAGTCCTTTTTTTAAGTCTGCGATTCTCGTAACAGATGAATTGAAAATTGTTTTAGCACCTACAGAATCAATCTTCCAGAGTCTGGATTTCATTTTCTGTTCCTGTTTTATTAATCGTGCTAATGCTTTATCAGTACGTTTATCTATCTGTTCTTCAAATCTTCTGGACTTATGTTCAACCTGAGATAAATACTTTTTAGGTAAGTGTTCAAGGGTACTATCCTGGGCATTTGCGAGGTTGGAACAGATGCACAACACAATAATGAGGGGTATAAATTGTTTCATTCAGTGAGGGGTAAAAAGTTAGGAATTCTACGGCTGATACTTAGTATACAAAATCATAGTCTAATGCCCCCAGGCTCCCAAACGCTTATATAATACAGGAATGCATTAAACATTTTAATAAAGTTCTCCTGAAAAGAAACACATAAATAGTTTTTAGAAATTGTCCCATAATTGCAGGTTGATAGGGGGTTATTAAATATTCATTGAACTAAAATAGACAATGTTTTTATAGAATAAGTTAACCCAATGTTATTGGTCAAAAAATACGCACTTCTACTTATTTTGAAATAGTGATATATTAAATTTCTACACTGAAGCCCATATCTGTTAGGCTTAATGAGCAAAGTATCAAACAACTGATTAAGGGGCTATATCATTTCAGTGTGTTTTATAAAATTATAATGAGAATACGCAATGTATCTGCGCGGAACAAAAAATGATTCGAATTTTCGAATAGAGCGTATACCGATTAAATTAAAAGAGAACAACTCTTAATTTAAACCGAATCCAGAATAAAAGATACTTACATTCTTCATTAAGAATCAATTGATCACATAAGAAAGACAGCAATGAGTAATAAACGAAAACGCTACTGTTCAGTTAAGAAAAGGAAAAATTGTAAAGAAAACGGATATTCGGACTTCGGCACGAAATTCACTCTATACTCATTTCTTCCAAAACGCCCACCATGATTTTTTAGTTTCAGCAGTCAATGCCCAAAACTTCTGATTAAATTCCTGCTCTGTAAAATCTTTTGAAAGTATATAACCATAAGGATAGATGGAATCTTCGCTACCATTACGGAACCTGTTAAATATTTTATTTATAGGCCAAATCTCAGCTCCATTGGGAAATTTTATAGATATCTTCATCTCTCCTTCGGGATCATCATCGTCTGTTATCCATACGGCACCTGGGATATGATTAATAATAGTTTCACCAACATATGCACCTATTGAGAACAGCACCGGGCCAAATCCAGTTGTAGGCAAACGTCCTCCTTTTATAGGTTTTCCGTCCTTCATGTTGTGCTTAAAAAACAAATCAATCTGGATAAAACTATCTATCGTATAGTCCAGATTATATCCATCTGATGCAAATGCTTTCACAATCCAATCGGATTGTGATTTTATGTCTTCTTGTAATTTTCCCATATGTACAATAGAATTATAAACTTATAGCTTCACAAATGATGATAAGAACAACCTGTTTGCTGATTGCTCTTATTGATCTGTTAGCCTGAAACTTAGCATATCTGCTTTATTCCTGTATGCATTTAATAAAGCGGTCTTAAGTGCGGAATTGCCAGCCATCTCCTTATACATACTTTCTCTTGCTACTATAAGCCTTTCACTTTCCGGTAAGTATTTTGTCTGCTGGGAAATCGTAATTCCGTATTCTTCAAAGTGCTGATAATATTGAGCGGTCTCTATGTTATTCATAATCGCCATGAAACAAAATGCTTCAATAAGAGGATAGGTACTATTTCGTTTATCGTCAGCATAAGCGTTTTGCCCTATGCAAACTTTCCACCCGACATTATTATCAGGTTGTATTTTAGTTGCGAAGAAGAACCTGGTAGCAATATTTATTAACTGATCTGTAGTAAGATCTGTTTTGGTAGATTGATAGTCGGCTACATTGATATGCTTCGATTTCAGGTACCAGTAAGATAACTGCAGCATATTCCGGTTAAAAGCCGTATCCTGTCTCAATTCGTTTCGAAAGGCTTCTATCAATTGTATAGAATCATATTTGAACACGGCTATTTTTTTACGATCAAAAGAAGTCTGGTTATTTAAAATGTAATCCAGGTATAATGCGTTTTTACTGGTAAGGTCATTGAAAATATCATTTTCAGGTTGTGCGGCAACCCATTCAAATATATTTCCCTGATATACAAATGTTTTAAAAAGCGCGGGGTATTTGTCTTTTAATACCTGTGATGTGAGGCTTTGGGCGTTTGTTGTTATGGCACTTGTAAGTAGTAGTGCTGATATAGTATTTCTCATGTGGATGTAGTTTCATTTATCAACAGGCTAATCCACACAATGTTTATATTCTTTCTGGTTTTTACGCTGCTGCCCGTTTTCTGACCAACAACCATTCTCTTTTAGATTATAGCACTGATGCGCATTTCTACGTACGTTATAAAATAAGTAGAAATACGCATTTTGCATTCATTAACATGACATTAACCCATGTCTTTAGGGAAATGTATTTTCTTTGCAAATAACTATTTATCAACCCACTAAGCTATATCTATAAAGCAGTTACCCTCGACTGAAAGCTTTTGAAAATGACAACATTAAAGTTCCTGATACTTTCAATTTTATTATTAGTAATAATCAGTAATGTATGTACATCTCTTAGTCTAGCATCTGCTAATGATACATTTTTATCTGATTTACATGTATACAAGGAAGTACACCCCACATTTCCCGGAGGAAATGAAAAGTTGAAAGAATTCATTGAGGAAAATCTCAGGTGGCCTGTGGGAGAAAGTGGCTTTACAGGAACAGTTCTTACCTCATTTATTGTTGAAGAGGATGGTCATATTACTAACATACAAATAGAACAAAGCGAATGTCAGCTATGCAATGTCGAATCTCTAAGGTTAATTGATAGCATGCCCGATTGGCAACCCGGCAGGATTGCAGGTGAACCCGCCAGGATGTTATTATTCCTTCCACTTAAATTTGAAATAAAATAATAAATGTTATAATATATACGAACCTTCTCTGGCAGAGGATCAGATTAATGGGCGGCTTTGTACTCTTACGGCGACGGCTACCGACCAGACTCCGGTGAGCCACCGGTCAATACCTTAATACTTTCCGAATACTCTCAATTAGCAGATAGATTTCCTCTATAAACACGGGGCTCCGGTAGGAGCCTTTTTCTGTATATGTAATTGATTTATAGATAATTATGCAGAAAGCTCCATATGCCCATCTCCGGTAGCCCTTTTTAGGGCCTTAACAGGCTTGCGATCAGGAGTATAATCCATATATAAGCCATATATGAAGCATATATAATCCATACTTCTAGAGGAATGCTTTATATATGCTTTACTTCTGTTTTATTAATGCAATAAATAAATTTAAGAGTATTTATCAGAACCTTATAAGAAGATATGTACAACCTTATTGCATCAAAGAAGGCCCCCTGAAAGGGAGCCTCATATTTGTTATTCAATCAAAAGGGCTCCCTAATGAAGGAGCCCCATATTATATATCACTCCTGACGGAGTTATTGACTATTTAAAAGCAACACCCATACCTAATATGATCTGTTGGGATTTCCAGGTATGCTGTGGAGTAGAAATATCGTTCACATTGGATAAACCCAATACATAGCGGCCAAAGAATCTAACATTCGCTACATTCACCTGTACACCGGCAACAGCTCCGATATCGGTTTTCTTAAACGCATCCTTGTTATACTTCAGGAAATCCTCGTTGGCAAAGAACAGGTAGCTATACTGCGCACCCAGGTTAAACGTCAGGTCCTTGATAGGGCTGTAACGGAATAAGAGGGGAATGGTCAGATAACTCAGTTTAGCCTTGTTGCTGGAAGAGTTTGTGTTACCCTCACTTACATAATACCTGGACTGAAAATCGTCCGATTTCCTGGCGCCAGCCTGCGTAAATAATAATTCCGGCTGAATACCCCATTTCTTGGAAAAATCCCATTCAGCAAACGCACCACCCTGGAAACCAGGAGGATAAGAAGATTTCAGACCATCGCCCTGGATAGAAGAGAACATTAAGCTCGCTTTCAATCCATAATGGAAACCCTGCGCACTTGCAGCAGATCCAAGGAACACAAATAAAACTCCGGCCAGTAACAATCTTTTTTTCATAGATAAAATTTGAACTATTACAATGATCAATTGAAAATTACGAATGAACCCGTGTAATGCAGGCTAAAATATTTCGCGGGCAAACATACGTAATTCGCAATAGATCATAATTAATATGCGATTAAAGTTAGAATTTCTCATTAGATGAACTTTGCCTCTCCGGGTTTAACAGGGGGACCCTTAATGGGATGAATTGGCTATAATTATCTCCGAACCGGCGTATTATATCGTTATTTATATATATCACCCTTCCGTAAAATTTTTTCCACTTTTGCGACAAGATAACTATCCTGGAAACCCAAATCCCGCTATTTAGTTCTTAAATGGTAAGATAGCATGGTAGAAGGTTAACTTCCTAATGAGGTAAATTATTAATATTGTAGCGAATTTTTAATTGTTTTAAAGAACAAACACCCACGCATCAATGGTACTCACTAATCAAGGTCTGAAAAGAATGATGGCAAGCCTGTGCCTGTCAGTTTGCCTGCTGCCGGCAATCACAAAAGCGCAGCAAAAGGATTCAATCACAAAAGGTGGTTTTACGCTGATCTACGAAAACAAATCAGCTACGTTTGACACAGCAGTAGGCCGCCGGCTCATTAACACCTTTTTCGAAGTTTATCCGAAACAGGTAGCCCGTTTTAATAAAAACGCGGTAAAAGTTGTGTATTTTGAAATCGACCCGACTTACGACGGTATCGCTGCCACTTATGGTACGCGTATCCGCTTTAATCCGGAGTGGTTCAAAAAGAACCCGAACGATATAGATGTGGTGACCCACGAAGGCATGCACGTAGTGCAGTCTTACCCTGGTTACGACCCGGGATGGTTAACAGAAGGGATTGCCGACTATGTACGTTTTGTATATGGTGTGGACAATCCGGGAGCTCACTGGACGTTGCCCGACTTCAAAGCAGGACAGAGTTACAAACAGGCTTACCGTGTTACTGCCCGCTTCCTGGTATGGGTGGAGAAGAACAAACGCAAAGACCTGGTAAACAAACTGGATGCTGCAATGCGCACTAAAACTTATACTCCTGCTATCTGGAAAGACCTGACAGGAGAATCCGTTGACGAACTGTGGACGGAATACGCCGCTAACCCGGTTATCTAATTAAAAAAACAAACACTTATGCAAGTACGTTACATCCTTAGCCTGTTGATGCTCAGTGGCGCTGCCGCAAATGCCCAGCAAAAATCAATTGCCGGATTCAAAGGCGACGCTACCGTTACCCAGCAACAACTGGAAACCCGCTTCGACCAGCAGATCAGCAGTGCACATATCGGAGAGACCATCCGCGAACTGTCGGCCAAACCACATCACGTAGGCTCCACCGGTGGTAAGGCTGTGGCTGAATCCGTACTTGCAAAGTTCAAAAGTTATGGTTGGGATACACACCTGGTTACTTACCAGGTGTTGTTCCCTACCCCTAAAACAAGGGTGCTGGAACTGACCGGCCCCACTACCTATAAGGCTTTACTCAAAGAACCTGCTTTAAAGGAAGACGCTACTTCCGGCCAGGAAGGCCAGCTGCCTACCTATAACGCCTGGAGCGCGGACGGTAACGTTACTGCTGAACTGGTATATGTGAACTTCGGCCTGCCTGAAGATTATGAATGGCTGGAACGTGCAGGGATAGACGTTAAAGGAAAGATCGTGATTGCCCGCTACGGACATTCCTGGCGCGGTACCAAACCCAAAGTAGCACAGGAACATGGTGCTATCGGTTGTATTATCTATTCCGATCCTGCCCAGGATGGTTATGTGCAGGGAGACGTATATCCGAAGGGTGCTTATAAAAATGAATACGGTGTGCAACGTGGCTCTATCATGGATATGGTGATCTATCCCGGAGATCCGCTTACTCCCGGTACCGGTGCTACGCAGAATGCCAAACGCCTGGAAAGGTCAGAAGCGGCCAACCTCTTAAAAATACCGGTACTCCCCATCAGTTACCATGATGCACAGCCTTTACTGGCAGCCCTTACCGGCCCGGTGGCCCCCGCTGCCTGGAGAGGTGGTTTGCCAATGACGTATCATGTTGGTCCGGGTACAGGAAAGGTACACCTGGAAGTATCGTTCGACTGGCAACTACGTCCTGCCTACGACGTGATCGCTGAGATCAAAGGCGCACAGTTCCCTGATCAATGGATTATCAGGGGGAATCACCATGATGCATGGGTGAATGGGGCAGCTGACCCTATCAGCGGACTGGCATCCGAACTGGAAGAGGCAAAGGCTATCGGTGAGCTGGTGAAAGGCGGTTACAAACCCGCCCGTACACTGGTGTACTGCGCCTGGGATGCGGAAGAACCCGGATTGATAGGCTCTACAGAATGGGTGGAAGATCATGCTGATGAATTGCAGAAGAAAGCAGTGGCTTATATAAATACAGATAATAACGGACGCGGTTTCCTCTCCGCCGGTGGCTCTCATGCACTGGAACCTATGATGGGGGAGATTGCGAAAGAGGTGACTGATCCGCAGACGCATGTAAGCCTGTTTGAACGTAAAAGAGCATTCAATGCAGTGAACGCTGCCAGTGCAAAAGGAAAAAGGGATGCCATGCAACAGCAGGACATGAAGCTGGAAGCCTTAGGCTCCGGCTCCGATTACTCTTCCTTTCTGCAACATCTGGGAATCCCTTCATTGAACCTTGGTTTTGGAGGAGAAGATAACGGGGGAGAATATCATTCTATTTATGATTCTTATGATGATTATACCCGGTTTAAAGATCCCGGGTTCGTATATGGGGCCGCACTATCCCAAACGGCTGGCAGGGCGGTATTACGCCTTGCAGATGCGCCCGCTTTACCTTTTGATTATCGCAGCCTGCAAAAGACTATCAGTACTTATACAGATGAATTACAGGCACTCATTGCAGAAATGCGCGAGACCACCAAAGCAAATAATACCTTATTGAACACACAGCAATATTCACTGGCAGAAGACAAACAGGAAAAGCTGAAGCTGCCTGCGCTGGAAGAGGACGTGCCTTACATTGATTTCTCTCCATTGCAGAATGCCTTATCAGCCCTGGATAAAGCTACTCAGCAACAACCGGTTAATAACCTGGCATTATATCAGGCTGAACAGCAACTGCTCGCAAAAGACGGATTACCGCGTCGTTCCTGGTATAAACATACTATTTACGCACCTGGCTTTTATACAGGCTATGGCGTGAAAACGATTCCCGGTGTAAGGGAAGCGATTGAACAACGCAACTGGAAAGAGGCACAAACACAGATAGGGATCGTTGCCGATGCGATCAATCGCCTGGCGGTTTATCTGACCGCTGCCAGATAATGATCTTGAATAAATAGTTTTAATCCCCTGCGGATCATTGCTCTTGGCAATATGAAGCAGGGGATTTATATTTACAGAATGTTAGTAAAATAATCACTCTCACTTATATAAGTCAACGCACACGCCGACTAAACAATTGAATGGATGAAAGTTAAAGCTACTTTTAAAAGAAATCTGCTGATAGGGTTTGGGTTGTCTTTGCTTCTGCTGGTGATGAGTTCAGTAGCCTCCTTTTTTAGTATCAAGAACCTGCTGGCAAGTGCTTTTTTGGTAGACCATACCAACCAGGTGATCCTGCAATTGGAGAATACCATATCGGTGATGAAAGACGCCGAAACAGGACAGCGGGGTTACCTGCTGACTGGTGATGAAGAGTTCCTCGATCCATATAAAGGCGCCTTTGACAGTGCATTGGCCGCCGTAAATAATATTCAGGCATTAACACAGGACAATCCTGCCCAGCAGACTTCGATCAGAGAGCTGAGGGGCATGATCAACCGCCGGCAGGCACATTTGCAGCATTCTATAGATTCCCGTCGTGCCGGACAGCCAATTAGTTTTGACAGTCTGCAGGGGGGCCGCATGATCATGGACAGTGCCCGTAAGCTGGTGATGTTGATGGAAGACAGGGAGCGTCACCTGCTGCAGCAACGTACGGCCAATCTCAATAGTGTTTCTGGTTATACACCTGTTCTGATCGTTATTGCAGCTTTACTGGCGTTGCTCATTACTTCTGTGTTCTACACACGTGTGAAACGTGACTTTGAAGAACACAGTAAACTACAGGGGGCCCTGGAAGAAAAAGACCGTGTAACCAGTCACCGTATAGATATTATCCGCAACATCGCAGAAAAGATCTCCGCCGGAGATTATTCTATCCGGGTAGACGATGCAGAAAGTGATGGATTAGGTAGTTTGTCTGTGTCTCTGAATAAAATGGCGGTTTCCCTGGATCGTTCATTTAGCCTGTTATCGGAAAAGGAATGGTTACAGGCAGGTATTGCCGGATTGAATAACAGGATGGTAGGAGAGAAGACCGTAGAGGTACTGGCGGCTCATATCATAGAATTCCTGGCAGAATATACCCATAGCCAGGTGGGTGCGCTGTACCTCAGTGAAGGAAGCCGTAGCTTAAAACTGACCGGTAGTTTTGCATTCATCAATACGAACGGTCGCCTTGAGATCCCTTTAGGGCAGGGCCTTGTGGGGCAATGTGCAGTAAGCGCCAAAACAATCATACTGAAAGATATCGCACCGGAAAATATCTCTGTCAGTTATGCCGCCGGAGAAATCAGACCAGTGTCTGTTATAGCCGTACCCGTTATATACGAAGGGTCTGTAAGAGGTGTGATAGAGCTGGCCTCTCTTACAGCGTATACGCCTGCGGAACTTGCGTTCCTGGAGTCGGTTACCCATAACATAGGGATTGCGGTCGTTACCTCGGAAAACCGTCGCCGTGTACAGGAATTGCTGGAAGAAACACAGGCACAGTCGGAAGAGTTACAGGTACAACATGGAGAATTAGAGAATATTAATACGGAGCTGGAAGCACAGGCCTCCAAGCTTCAGGCATCAGAAGAAGAGTTACGTGTGCAGCAGGAAGAACTGCAACAGGCCAACCAGGAACTGGAGGAAAGGTCGCGTTTGCTGGAAGACAGGAACCAGGTCATTGTAGAACGTAATCTTGAAATACAAAAGAAAGCAGAAGAACTGGAGATCAGTACCAAATACAAATCGGAGTTTTTGGCGAATATGTCGCATGAACTGCGCACCCCGCTGAACTCTATCCTGTTATTAAGTCGTCTGCTCTCTGAAAATAATGAAAAGAACCTGGTCCCGGACCAGGTAGAATCTGCACAGGTGATACAGAGTTCCGGTAAAGGGTTACTGAACCTGATCGATGAGATCCTTGATCTCTCCAAGATAGAATCCGGGAAAATGGACCTGGAACTGACGGGAGTAGCGGTACATGAAGTTTGTGAGGATATGGAAGCGTTATTTGCACCTATCGCCCGTGAAAAGAACCTCGATCTTAAAGTAAATATCCTGGCCAATGCGCCTGCGTTAATAGAAACTGATAAGATGCGCCTGGAACAGATCCTTAAAAATCTGCTCTCCAACGCACTTAAATTTACGGCCAAAGGGAATGTTACTTTGCAAGTAAGTGCGCTGGAACAAAACGGACAGCCTTACATTCGTTTTGCCGTAAAAGATACCGGTATCGGTATTCCCGCGGATAAGCAACAGGTGATCTTTGAAGCATTCCAGCAGGCAGACGGGGCTACCAGACGCAAATATGGTGGTACAGGACTGGGATTGTCTATCAGTCGCGAACTGGCCAAACTCCTGGGCGGAGAGATCCGGCTGGAAAGCGAACCGGATAAAGGCAGTGAATTTATAGTGACGATCCCGGTACGTCCGCAGGCAGAGGCAGCGCCTGTTATCCAGGTAGCCACGCAGCAGCAGGCAGAGGAAGTATGGATACAAGCCAGGAAGGCTAAGAATGATGAGCTGCGTTTTACCGCGAAGGAAATACCCGCAGAAATACCGGACGACAGGGACAATATAACGGCTGAGGATAAGGTGATCCTGATCGTAGAGGATGATACCAGTTATGCGGCCATCCTGCTCGACTTTACCCGTAAAAGAGGCTATAAAGGCATTGTAGCGGTAAGGGGAGATCATGGTATTGAAATGGCAAACCGCTACAAACCGGCGGCTATCCTGCTGGATATCGTACTACCGGTACAGAATGGCTGGAAGGTAATGGAGGCGTTGAAAGCGAATCCTGCTACCAGGCATATACCCGTGCATATCGTTTCTTCCCTGGAAGCCAGGAAAGAAAGTTTGCAGAAAGGAGCCGTGGACTTTATCAGTAAACCCCTGGCACTGGAACAGATGCCGCTTGTTTTCCAACGTCTGGAAGATGCGCTCACACGCAATCCCAAGAAGGTGCTTATCGTGGAAGAAAATGCCAAACATGCGCAGGCGCTGGCTTACTTCCTGGAAAACTTCAATGTAAATACAGAGATCACAGGAAATATAATCAGCAGCGTTAATGCCCTTAAAAAGGAGAGCGTAAACTGTGTGATCCTTGATATGGGCGTACCTGATGAACAGGCATATGAAACACTGGAAACAGTAAAGGGGAATCCCGGACTGGAAAACCTGCCTATCATCATCTTCACCGGTAAAAATCTGTCGCGTGCAGAAGAAAACCGTATCCGCCAGTATGCAGATTCTATTGTGATCAAAACGGCACATTCCTATCAGCGTATGCTCGATGAAGTGGCATTGTTCCTGCACCTGGTAGAAGAGAAAGGCGGAGAGAAACCACTGCGTAAACAACAGGGGCCATTGAAAGAAGTACTGTTGAATAAAACAGTATTGATTGCGGATGATGATGTACGTAACATCTTCTCTCTCACGAAGGCGCTGGAACAGCATAAGATGAACATCATTTCTGCACTGGACGGTAAAGAAGCCATGCAACAGCTGGAAATGAACCAGAAAGTGGATATTGTACTGATGGATATGATGATGCCTGAGATGGATGGTTATGAGACCATTAAACAGATCCGTCAGATACCTAAATACCGTAACCTGCCTATCCTGGCAGTGACAGCAAAAACAATGCTGGGCGACAGGGAAAAATGTATTAAAGCAGGCGCTTCCGATTACATTTCAAAACCGGTGGATATAGACCAGTTAGTGTCCTTATTGCGGGTATGGTTATATGATAATACGAGAATCTAATAATGAACAGGATGGGAGCAGCCGGAAAAAAGATATTGATCATAGACGATGATAACCGTAATATTTACGCGTTAAGACTGGTATTAAAATCTAAAGGATTTGACTGCCTTACGGCTACTGATGCTGCAACAGGGTTACAGATGTTGCAGGAAGAAAAGGAAATAAACATTGTATTAATGGATATGATGATGCCCGAAATGGATGGTTATGAAGCCATTGGCATTATCAGGAACACACCGGCCATTGCTGATGTGTATATTGTGGCAGTCACGGCACAGGCCATGGTAGGAGACCGGGAGAAATGCCTGGCCGCCGGCGCATCGGCTTATGTGTCGAAACCAATAGACGTAGACGTGTTACTGGAGCTGTTGAATGAACAGCTCACCAGTAGAAAATAAGGGTAATGTATACATGTTAACATGTAGTTAACGTTTTAAGGAGGCCGGAAAGCGGATATTTACGTTAGCAACTGTTAAAGATATTTCCCAAAACACACTGTATGCAGCATATGGATGATTCGGCTATGCTTAATGCGTTAAAGGGTGGAGACATAAAAGCTTACCGGTATTTCTTTATGAAATACTATAAGCCATTGTGTCTGAAGGCCCGGATGATGCTGAATAGTATGGAAGAAGCAGAACAACTGGTGCAGAAGATCTTTGTAGAAGTATGGGAAGAACAACTGTACCTCGAGATCGAACAGTCTGTAGGAGGGTATTTCTACAGGAAAGTTCATAATAGTTGCGTAAACCTGGTAAGGAGAAGTGATTCCGGCAGCCACTTTTCTACCGATCATGGTTTTTTGCTGATGCAGGGTATGTTGCCCGGTAAGCAAATGCAAAATAGTATGAATATTGCCTTGTTATCCTATCATGAGCGTATCCCGGCATTGTTTCGTATACTGGAGAAAGGCGTTAAAGCCTTCAGACGTGTGTTAAATGTAACCCTCGAAGCGTTATGTATCCATATCAAGCTATAAGCGCGCGGGAAAACCTATTTGTCCAACATAATCGTAATTTTGTCTTTCCCTGATGGCTTATAATGACGAACATATATTTCAGTTGATTCTGGAGAAGTTGAGTGGCGAAATAAGCGACGAAAACAGGCTATACCTTGAGCAGGCTGCGCGGGAGGATGACAATATAAGACGATGCCTGGAAGAAATGGAAGAAGCTTCTAATGTGGCCGGACCGGAGTTTATGGATGATGTGTATAATGAGATGGCCTGGAGTAACGTGTTGTCTTTATTGGAAAATGATCAACCGGATAGGAAGATTGTAACGGTTTCTGCTGATAATGAACCTCCTGTCAATGAAATAGCTGCAAACACTGATAATAAAACACCTGAAAATACCGGTCATGAAACACCGGTTACTTCCGGCCGTCGCCTTGTTGCCCTTCGTACCTGGCTGGTGGCCGCTGTTACATTGACCATCATTTCCTCTTTACTATACTTTTTCATAGCAGGTACGGGTAAACAACCTTTACCGATCGCTAAGAATAAGATCGTTATCCCCTCATCAGGAGATATCCGCTTACTGTTTGATAATGGTAAAACCATTTCGCTGCCCGGTAGCGAAGGGAATGTGATCTCAATGGCTACGCTTGCCGGCAAACAAGGGGAGTGGGGTACATTACTGGTCCCTACCGGCAAAAACTATCAGGTATTACTGGCAGACGGCTCTGCCGTACACCTGAATGCTTATTCCAGTCTTCGTTTCCCTTTCAGCTTCTCTGGTAAAATGAGAGAAGTATTCCTTTCCGGAGAGGCCTATTTCACGATAGCTCCAAAGGCAAAGGATCCTTTTGTAGTACACTCCGGTGTAACAGCCGTGAAAGTACTGGGTACCTCATTCAATATCAACGCTTATTCGGATAGCCTGATCATTACCTCTCTGGTAGAAGGCAGTATCCTTACCGGGGATGATGAAGAACCGGAAGTTCAGTTACAACCAGGTACGGAGGCTATCTACCGTAAAGGTTACCTGCGTCAGATCCATCCTTTTGATGAAAATATCACCCTGGCCTGGCGTAAGGGACAATATAACTACTATAACGAATCCCTTGGTACACTGGAGGCTATTATCCTCCACTGGTACGGTAAACAGCTCCTGTTCGAAGACCCTGCACTGGCCGCTAAAAAGCTGACAGGTATCATAGAAAGAGATAAGCCGCTCACGGATTTCCTGGAAGGACTGGGTAAAACATCCGGCCTTTCCTACCAGGTGAACGGAGACAAGATCTATCTTACTGAGAAGCAATAGGCTCCCCGCCCACATTATGCATTCTGCATTAAAATACTTACATTTAGTTCCGGCGTCTGCGTAGTAAGCCAACTCTATAAAATTCACGGATGGTTAAGCATGTTTGTAACGCTTATGGATACCTCTTCATATTATCCCTGCTGCTGTTTACGATAACAGTTAACGCCCAGACGGGTAAAGAGAATGTCCGTATCACCATCAACAGCAATCATATTCCTCTTTCCGGTATTTTTAAAATAATAGAAAAACAAACAGGCTACTACTTCGTATTCGATAATGATATCCTCGACGTATCCCGGAAGGTAGGCATACACATCAAAAAAATGCCCTGGAAAGACGCCTTATCCTATGTCTTAAAGAATAAAAACATCAGCTGGCATCAGCAGGACAGGCGTATATTCCTGCAAAAGAAAATCATCCCGGAAACAGAGCCCCCCACAGATACGATTTCCGGTACCATCCTCACGAACACAGGTTCGCCTTTACCCGGCGCTACCATCGTTATAAAGGGAACTTCCCGGGGCGTAACGTCCAATAATGAAGGGCAGTTCTCCCTGCAACAGCCTGCTTCCGCTGTACTGCACATCTCTTCTCTGGGATTTATCCCTGTAGACACTACACTCAGCGCTCATGGTATACATACCATCCAGCTACAGGAAGCGGTGAACAGCCTCGATGCCGCCGTGGTAATAGGTTATGGGGCCAGCAGCCGCCGTCTGCTCACCGGTTCCGTTGGCAGGATCAGTGCGCAACAGATCAGTGCACAACCCATCGCCAACTCATTAAACGTCTTACAGGGGCAGGTTCCGGGTGTGCTGGTCACCAACACCAATGGGCTGCCAGGGGCAGAAGTAAAGCTGTACATCAGGGGGCGTAATTCCATTGCTGCCGGTAATGATCCGCTGTTCATTATTGACGGTGTGCCTTTTGATATTACCCCGCTGAATAATATTGATGAACTCTCTGGCGCCATCAAGCAAATCAGCCCGTTTAACAGTATCAGTCCATCCGATATAGAAAGCATAGACATTCTGAAAGACGCTGATGCGACTGCTATTTACGGCTCCCGGGGAGCCAATGGCGTAGTGCTGATCACCACCAAAAAAGGAACGCCCGGTAAGAATAAACTGGACATTAACATATACACCGGGGCGGGTAAAACATGCGATTATCTGCCTATGCTTAGCACGAAAGAATACCTGGCCATGCGCCGGGAAGCATTTGCGAATGACGGTGAAACAGTAACTGTGGCACAGGCCCCCGACCTGCTGGTATGGGATACTACCCGTGAAGTGAACTGGCAGAAAATGCTCACCGGTCGCACAACACATATCACCAACGCACAGGTATCATTCTCCGGTGGCAACAGTAACACTACTTTTTTCACCGGCGCTGATTTCTATCATGAAGGCACTGTGATACCTGCCCCACTTGGCTATCGCCGTGGTGGCGTACATCTCAGCGTGCAGCATCATACAAAGGACCAGCGCTTTGAGGCAGCTTTCTCCGGCAGTTTTACCGGCGATAAAAACGAAAGCATCGCCAGTGATGTATTTACTTTTTACAACCTGCCGCCGAACTATCCATTGTACGAGAAGGATGGCAGCCTGTTCTGGGGATCCTCTCTGGATAACCCGGAAGCCTATCTGCGCCAGCAATCCAACAGCAAAACCAATAACCTGCTAAGTAATGGGGTACTGCGTTACCGCCTGTTGCCAGGTTTAAACCTGAAAACAAGCATGGGCTATGCAGACATCCGTATGCAACAGGTATTCACCTTCCCGCAGTCTTCCCAGCACCCGCAAAATGCGCCTGTGAGCCTTACACGCGTGGGGGAAAATGGGCGGCAGTCGTACATCATAGAACCACAGGCTGATTATACCCTGCGCATTGCCCGTGGCAGCCTGCATATACTCACCGGTGGTACCTGGCAGCAAACTACCAGCAAAAGCGCTTATGCAGAAGGGCAGGGCTACAGCGACGAAAGCGGGCTGGGGGACCTGAAAGCCGCAGATACAGTTATCAGGCGGCCGGATAGTCGTATCATGTATCGCTATATTTCATTTTTCACCCGCTTTACGTACGACTGGCAAAATAAATATATCATCAATGCCAGCTATCGCCGTGATGGGTCTTCCCGTTTTGGCCCGGGCAAACAATTCGGGAATTTTGGCGCGTTAGGGGCAGCCTGGATATTCACCGCGGAAAACTTTATGAAGAGTGTGTCCTGGTTAAGCTTCGGTAAGCTGAGGATGAGCATGGGCATCACCGGTAATGATCAGATCCCGGACTATCAATACATGAGTAACTATGGAGTAAATGGCATTTATCAGAATATCAATACTTTACGGCCATTACGTATCGCCAATAATAAATACAGTTGGGAAGAGAACCGTAAATTAGAGGCCGCCATAGAACTGGGTTTCTTAAAAGACCGGATATTCTTCTCTGCGGCCAGGTACTCCAACAGCAGTACCAATCAACTGGTAGGGTATCAGTTGCCCGGTATAACCGGCTTTACCAGTTACCAGGCTAACCTGCCTGCTATCGTGAAAAATACAGGCTGGGAATTTGAACTCACCACCAGCAATATCAGCCATCATCATTTTAACTGGTCCAGCGGCTGGAACCTTACGTTTTTCAGGAACAGACTAAAGGCTTTTGACAGATTAGCCTCTTCTTCCTATGCCAGTTCTTATGTAATTGGTCAGTCGCTCAATATCGTAAGAGGATATCATTTCACGGGTGTAGATGCGCAAACAGGCATCGCTCAGTTTGAGGATATCAACAGGGACGGGCGTATTACAAGCGGGGGCGATTTCAGGACTATCTCAAAGAGGGACCCGGATTTTTATGGAGGGGTGAATAATGAATTTTCCTGGAAAGGAGTAAGCCTCAGTTTCTTCTGGCAGTTTGTGAAACAACAGGGACAAACCATCATCAGTGCACCCGGAGCAATGGTGAATGAAACAACAAGGGCGCTTTCACGCTGGCGTAAACCCGGCGATGTAACCATGGTGCCGCGTGCCACTACCACACCCGGCAACCCTGCTTATAATGTGAATGCGAACCTGCCGTTATCCAATGCCGGTTACGAAGATGCTTCCTATCTGCGGCTCAGGAACCTGTCTGTAGGATATAAGCTGCCGGATGCCTGGTTAAAACGCATGCAGTTACAGTTGTGCAGGGTGTATGTGCAAACGCAGAACCTTGTGACCATTACCGGTTATAAAGGGCCCGATCCGGAAACACAGATCGCATTGCCACCATTAACAATCATTACAACGGGAATACAATTAACGCTATGAAATACTTTCTTTTTATAGTTTGTTGTCTGCTATTATTTTCCTGTAGAAAATTAATTACAGTAGATACGCCTGTCAGCGAACTGCCGGCCGGCCAGGTATTTAACAGCGAAGCGCTTGCCGATGCTGCCGTTGCAGATATCTACTATGTGTTGTCCGGTTATTACACCAGTAGCATGTTAACGGTTATCAATGGTATGACTGCCGACGAACTCTCTACCCTCAATCCTTCTTCCACGGTGTATGTCAATAACGCTATACAACCGGCTGATCCTTTGGTATTGTCTACCTGGCGGGATTTTTACAAAGCTATTTACAGGGCGAATGCAGTACTGGAAGGACTGGCAACGGCTACCAATATCTCCGCCGGTAAACAGGCAGGGCTAACCGGGGAGGCCAGATTCCTGCGGGCATTTTCCTATTACTACCTCGTCAACAACTGGGGAGACGTACCACTGATCACTACTACAGACGTTACACAAACCGCCACTGCCTCAAGGGCAGCGGTAGCGGACGTTTATCAGCAGATCATGTCCGACCTGCAAAGTGCCGTATTGTTATTACCCGAAACTTACAGCAGCACTGAAAAGGTACGCGCCAACAAATGGGCGGCAACGGCCATGCTGGCAAGAGTTTCCCTGCAAAGGGGCAACTGGCAGGATGCAGAGACGAATGCCTCTCTCGTCATTAATGCAGGTGTATACCTGCCGCTTTCTTCATTGGACAGTGTCTTTCTAAAGAACAGCCGGTCGGCTATTTTACAGATATGGCTGAAGGATGGTTTTACTATAGCCGGACAAACATTCCAGCCATCGAATGCCGGTACTTTTTCTTTTTTCCCTTTAACCACAGACCTGATGAATGCCTTCGAAGCAGGGGATATGCGTAAAGATAAATGGACCGGCACTTTTACCTATGGGGGCAGTCTTTACTACTATCCTTTTAAATACAAAAAGAAAATAGCGGCTTACGGGGATGATGCAGAATACCTGATGGTATTACGTATTGCAGAACAATTTCTGATCCGCGCAGAAGCCAGGTGCAGGCAGAATAATATAGCCGGTGCCGTTACCGACCTGAATATCATCAGGCATCATTCGGGACTGGCAGATCTCCCGGCCGATATGGACCAGGAAACCTGCCTGCTGACCATTGAAAAAGAAAGAAGGACAGAGATGTTTACTGAATGGGGCGACCGCTGGTCGGATCTGAAACATACCGGTCGTATCAACACCGTAATGTCTGTACAGAAACCCGGCTGGGACTCCACAAAAGTATTGTATCCCATTCCGCAACAGGAGCGGAACAGGGACCCGAATCTTACACAGAATAAAGGATATCAGTAAAGTCTTTTATTTCGCTACGATTTCAGAAGTATCAAGATCCCATGCATAGATCCTGTCTCTACAGTTTACGATCAGTACATCATCATAGATAGCCAGTTTATTGATCTTCTCCCTGGTATCTCCTTTTAAATAAAAACTTCCCCGGTATTCACCTTTACGCAGGTTATAAACATCAATCACAATATTATTTTTATATCCCTCGTCTTCATTATCTGCTTTAAGCGTGGAACGTACATATAAATAACCTTTGTACACACAGCTCGCCGCATTGATCATATGGTCCGGCCCCTGGCTGGTGTATACGTGTTTTGTCCTTGCATCTTTATCAGACAGCTCAAATCTGAAATGAGTGAAGGTATCAATTGTATGCCCTGTATTTGCAAGTTGCAGGGAAGTATCAAAAGAGATATAATTGTTGTTATAATAGTGAAGGAAAGTAAAGAGATGCGTTTCCGGATCATAATGTAAAATACCATCCGTAGACATTCCTCCATCCATATGTATTTCAGACAAATGTTTTTCTTTGGAGATACTGTCGCTGGTAACTTTTACAAAGAACTGGTCGGGTACTTCGGTGCTTAATTTACGCAGTATAAAAGTGCCGTTGCCCAATGAGTGGGCCTGTGAAAAAGCCCCGGCGGGCAGTTGTTTTTTGCTGATAGCACCGGTACTTACATTTGCCGTAATAATCGCCGGTTTATTGAACGCATAGATGTATACAGCAGGAGAATCCACCTGTGTATAAAAATCCTGGTCCAGGGAATCCACGGGCAGATTGATCAGTTTTCTATCCTGCAGCAGGTGATTGGTAGCAATTATTTTTTTAGGATTACCGGTAGCAAAAAAGAACTGGGTAGCCGTAGCGCCGCAGATATTCTGGATGACGCCTCTGGTAGAGATATTTGCTAAAGGAGTAACGGTATGTTGCAGGTAATGTCTGTTGAATCCATTTTTGTTTTTATTAGGAAAATCGGCTGTATATACCAGGAATGCTACAATAAAAAGTGCAATGAACAGCAATGCTGTTAAATAATAAATACGTCTCATAATTAATACCCCTTGAATGAAAAGAACCGGCTTCGTTAGGAGCTCTCTAACGAAGCGCTTTGGTCCCCCTAAAAAACTACAGGATTACGGCTTTCTGATCAGTGTATAAGGTGCTTCTACCATGAAAGCACATTGTACATTGTTCGCGCCTGCGCAATAGATGGTTTTGATATCGCTTTGTAAGCCAACAACAACTGAAAAGTCGTTCAGCATCCATTCGGTACTGGATTCTGATTTGCCTGCGAAGGCAGAACCGGCAGCAAGTACGGCCGCCAGGAAAGTAATAGAGAACATCTTCTTCATGGTTAATTATTAAAAAAGGATTATTAATGTGCCTACTCTGATTTGCAGGTTTTCGGCTACTCCTGTGAATGTTAGTGCCTATAGGTTAAATAAAAAGTGTTTTAATGCTTTGGTTGCAGTAATGTCCCGGCTGCGGTAAGCAGTATAAAAACAACATTAAGAATGATATGTGCCTGCCAGGAAAGGGCTTGTAATACGCCCCCGCAGGAACACGGAATATAATAACTCAGTTGCAGCATGGCTGCCAGGTAAAAAGTAAAAAGGCATAACAGAAAAAAGGAGAGGTATAAACCCGTTAAACGGGAACGGTTGAAGGAAAGCATGCCGGCAATGATAATTTCGCCCAGGGGTAATGCCCAGGCCAGTAGCGGCGCATAAAAGGTAATGAATGGAGACTGGCCCAATTGTCGTCTGAAGGTATGATAGTCCAATAGTTTACTGATACCCGTATAAATAAAAAGGAATATCAGCAGGGCACAGATTATGTCGATGAGTAATTTTCTAGGCATATGATAAAGGTGATAGCAATATAGTAATTATTTTTAATTTGTTATCATCCTTTTCATATAGATTCTCAGAGTTTGTTTACAGGGGGAGGAATATTGAGGGCAACGGCCGGAAAATTAATATGCAGGTAATCTTCGAACGTATTCGTTAGGCGTTGTATATCCTTTTCCATATTATCCAGTTTCTGTTGCAGGTGTACCTGGTGTCTGTAGATATTATCACGGTTAACAGTATCGGTATAAGGTTGGCCCATCCATAACTGTTGTAAGGCCATTTCGCTGCGCAGTGCTTCGAAACGGGTATCCTGCTGGAGAAAAAGGGTATTGAAATACTCCATTTTCTCCAGCAGTGAGCGGTCGAAATGATATTGGAGGATATGCGCCAATTGGGTTTTAAGCGCAATATTTTGATTCTCCAGTATCGCCAGCTGTTTTTTACATATACTTAAGGCATTGTGCAGATCTTCCATTTCTAATCTATCTTATCTTCTGTAAAGATAAGGAGGTCCATGACGGCCACATATAACTGGCGTCACCAGGAAAAGTGATTTTTGTCAGGTTATTAATTAATCAGGTTGGCCAGTTTCTGTTCATTTAATATGGTAATCACGCCTTGTTTGATCTCCAGTAATTTCTCATCCCGGAAATCCCCTAAAGTCCTGATCATAGACTCTGTGGCAGTACCTGCTATCGTGGCCAGGTTTTCCCTGGACATATCGATAGAGAAAGGTTCATCTGTAGTCTGGTGGTACTTCTTCTTAAGGAAGAGCAGCGCTTCTGCTACTTTTTTCCTTAATGAACTGTAGGCCAGGTGCAGTAACTGCTGTTCTTTTTCAGTAATATTCTTTGCCAGCAGGCTTATGAACTGCCGCGCCACATCCCGGTTATTATTGATGAGCGTTTCAAATTCTTCCCTGGGAATGGCTGTTAACTCACAGGCTTCCAATGCTTCCGCGTTCTCATGGTAATTGCATCCTTCCAGCAGGGCTACATAACCCAGAAATTCTCCGCTGTTATAGAGGTTCACTGCCAGCTCTTTACCATCATTATTCACTTTATAGGTCTTTACCTTGCCTTTTTGTATGAAATACAGACTGGTAGGGCGGTTTCCTTCCTGGTAGATTAATTGTTTCTTTTTGAAGCGGTCGGTATTCCCCTCTTCCATCAGTTTTTTAAGAGGATTACTGCCGGTAGCAGTAATTAATAATTGTTGGAGGCCTTCCATATCCGATGGCAGTTGTTGTTGTTTAAGTTCCGCTTTTTTTAGTCTTCTTTCCACGGCATTCAGCAGGTCCGTACCGCTGAATGGTTTTGTAATATAATCATCTGCGCCTAATTCCATTCCTTTGCGGAAATCACCGCGCTCACTCTTCGCTGTTAAAAATATGAACGGGATGTCTTCTACTTCGGGATGTTTCTGCAGCAGGTGTAATACACCGTACCCGTCCAGCACAGGCATCATGATATCGCACACAACCAGTTCAGGCAGGTGTAATAATGCCAGTTCCACACCGGTTTTACCATTCTCCGCTGTAATTACTTTATAGTTGGCAAGTTCAAGGATTTCCGCAGTATTATCACGGATATCATCATTATCTTCTATTAATAGGATCGTTTTCATATCTTATTTATTGACGGAAAGTTACTGTAAAGGTAGTGCCTTCGTTTAATTCGCTATTGCAGGTTATCTGTCCGTTCATCAATTCTGCGTACTTACTCACGATATGCAAGCCAAGTCCCGTCCCCTGTATATTACTTACATTCGCTCCCCGGAAGAAACGTTCGAACAGATGTTGCTGATCCTCAGCAGAAATACCTATACCGGTATCTTTAACAGTTAAAACCACCTCGTTGCCTGTATGGGTAGTGGTTACTTTTATAACCGTGTTTTTGGCGGAGAATTTGATAGCATTGCCCAATAGGTTCAGCAGGATATGTTTCAGCAGGGAAGGGTCTAAGGAAACTTCTGTTGGCCCGGTATGCTCATAACTGATCTGTTGTCCTTCCTGTACAATATCCTGCATCTCCTGTATTACCCCATTGATATGCATGTAAACATCAAAGCTGCTGGTACGCAGGTGTACACCACCTTCCTCGATCTTTCCTACAGACAGGAAATCATTAAGTACCTCGGTTAATAAGGTAACGGAAGAGATGATACGTTGTATATGTTTGCTGCGCCTGTTCTGTTCGTCTGTCGATGTATATTGATTTACAAGGTAGGCAGAAGAAAGAATAGTGGAAAGGGGAGTCCGGAACTCGTGGGAAGCCATGGAAACGAACCTTGATTTCAACTCACTGAGTTCCTTCTCTTTATTCAATGCCAGCATCACTTCCTCTTTGGAATGTTCCAGTTGCTCCAGGGCATGCGTGAGTTGTTGTGTACGTTCGGAGATCTTTTGTTCCAGTTCGTTGTTCAGGATCTCGATCTTTTCTTCAGACTTTTTACGTTCTGTAATATTATTGATATAGGCGATAACAAAAGCGCCTTCTTCATGTTTATACTGACTGAGGCTTATCTCCACAGGAAATTCTGAACCATCTTTCCTTCTGGCAAATAAATCCATGCCAATGCCCATTGGCCTGCTCTGTGGATGATGATTGTAATTTTCCCGGTGATGCACGTGACTCTCATGCACACGTTTTGGCATCAGGATCTCTATTTTTTCCCCCATAAGCTCTTCCCTGGAATATTTAAACTGCTCAAGGGCAAAGTCATTAATCAACACGATCTCCCCCTGTTGATTTGTAACAAGGATACCGATACTGGCATAGTTAAAGAGCGCTTCAAACCTTTGTAGTTCTTTATTATACTCTTTCTTGTAAAGATTATTATTGCTGATCATATTATCCAGAAAACGTAAAGGCTTTTGCAACCATTTTATCATGCTATTCATGTTTGCCATTAAAGAATAATGGTAAATATAGCTTATAGCCACAAATTTCCTGAATGTTAATATA
The DNA here is from genome assembly GCF_009758125.1 of Chitinophaga oryziterrae. Taxonomy (GTDB): domain Bacteria; phylum Bacteroidota; class Bacteroidia; order Chitinophagales; family Chitinophagaceae; genus Chitinophaga; species Chitinophaga oryziterrae. The sequence continues at coordinate 323,726 of NZ_WRXO01000009.1, read as the reverse complement.
CTGTCTGATGATGAGCATCAGCAGGCCGGATGATAATGGTCATCAATATTGCAGCACCGTTTTCTGTAGCCATTTTCCGGCCAGGGCAGGCCATACGTCCGCTGCACTGTTCCCGGTCCTTAAGCCGTAACCATGTCCTCCATGGGCATAAAAATGGAGTTCTACGGGGACTTTTGCATCCCTGAGGGCGCCTGCCATTACCAGGGCGCTGTTACCATAGGGATCATCAGCGGTGGCAAACAGGAACATAGGTGGTGTCTGGGCATCTACGGCCAGTTCCGGCGTGAGTGTTCTGTTGGTACCCTGGTCCAGGTATGCAGGATATATCAGCAGGGTAAAAGCCGGTTTGGCGGATACCTCATCTGCCGCATCGGTTTTTGTATAACTGTCTTTGTTATAAAGCGTACTGATCCTGGCGCTTAAACTCCCCCCTGCAGAAAAGCCCATAACACCTATTTTTTCCGGGTTCAGCTGCCATTGTTTAGCCCGGCTTCTTACTATCCTGATAGCCCTTTGTACGTCCTGTAAAGCCCCTTCCTGTTTCTTCGGTACCCGGTATTGCAGCACGAATGCAGTGAACCCCATCTTATTCAGCCATTTAGCTATTTCGTAGCCTTCCAGGTTAATGGCCAGGATCTGGTAACCACCACCGGGGCAGATGACTACTGCTGCTCCATTGCCTTTACCTTCAGGCTTAAATACCTGTAGGGTGGGATCGGTAACATCCGTAAGACGGGTAACTCCTTTGCTGGTATCCGAAGTAGGGACAGCTGCCTGTTTAGCCGCTGTTTCACCAGGCACATTGCCCGGCCATAAATGAATAATATCCTTATCCTGAGAAAATACATGCATCCCTGAAATGAGTAATAAAATAAAGCAAAATCCGTGTTTCATATTGTGGAGGGTTTACAGGAAACAAATTACAAATAAAAACGGGGAAAGAGTAAACCCTTTCCCCGTTTCAGACAAAATATAAGGTGTATTAATTTTTATCCCACCATAAAGGGGTCAATGCATTATCCGCACCATTCAGTAACGTAACGGCTTTCGTTACTTCTGCTCCATTCGTTTGCTTTTCGATTTCTATAAAAGGAATACGGCGTATGGCCTTGCCGGCAGGAATATCTGCATTATCACTGTTCACCACAGGATAAAGGACCGGATACCCACTGCGTCTTACCTCTGCCCATCCTTCAAAACCATCAGGATATAATGCCAGCCATTTCTGGGTACCGATCTGTTCGCGCTGTGCTGCTTCTCCGGCGGCCCAGGCGATAGTGGCGGTATTCACTGCCGCAGATGCCTGCTGATCGCTCAGCGCAACAGGTTTTGCCGTACTTGTTTTATAGGATGCGATCACGCCGGCATCCGTAATGCCCCATTGGCGCAGTGACATTTCAATGCCTGTTTCATAAAGGTTTTGTGCATTGTCTCCCATATTCCAGCCATTCAAAGCGCCTTCTGCACGCAGGAAATAAGCCTCTGCACAATGCATGATATCCTGTGGAGTTCCATATGTGTACACCCATTTTTTATCGTCGGCGCTCCAGGTGATCCATCTTGAACCTACATTGGAATTATAATCACTGGTGTTCTGATCTATGTTCAGCTGAGTAGCGGTAAGACCGTTACGTACACCATGATATTCACCGTTCTTTACAGCCGGCTGGAAGAACACGGCTATACGCGGATCGTTATATCCTTTCAGCATAGATTCCATGGAAGCGCTCATCCGGAATTCATTCCATCCGGAGATAACGCTCAATCCGTTACCATCATTAACCACAGTAGCTGATTTAAGCATCATGGCATCATCTGTTACCGCTGTCATTACACCGGCTGCTACCGCTTTCTCTGCTTCTGCTTTGGCACGGGCAGGATCTGCTTTGGAAATGCGCAGCGCCAGGCGCAGGCGTAAAGTGTTGGCGAACTTTGTCCATTTAGCTACGTTGCCTTTATAAATGAGATCATAGGCAGCGAAAGGAGTGGCCGCAGGATTGGCATTCAATCCGGTTACAGCGCTGTCCAGTTGTTTGAACAGATCATCATAAATACTTTCCTGACTATCATAAGGGATAGTGGTAGTAGGCGCACCTGCTTTGAAATAAGGCACCGGACCATAATAATCTGTTACACGGTGAAAGGCAAATACCCACATGACACGGGCCACTGCATACTCTGCAGTGGATGCGTCCGTATTTGCAAAGATGGTCTGTAACTGTGGCACTACCTGGGTGTAATGATTCGCCCAGTGCGTCTTTACCCAGTCGAACCGCATCACGTACCTGTCGGAAGGAAAGTAAGTCGCGGTAGTGGCAAAGTATTGTGCATATAGATCTGCAAACAGGTTCTGTGCCACCTGGTAATCACCACCGGTGTAAGAAGCTGCGGATTCTACTTTAGAGAACATGTAAGGGAGTTCCGCTTTGGTGATATTCACCACTTTCACCGGGTTCGTATTCTTACTGTCAAAGTCTTTGGTACAGGCACTCATGCTAAGCACAGTGCCGATTAATACCAGGCTTGAAATATGTTTCATTCAATAGTTTTTTTAGCTTAAAAGGATAACTTAACATTCAATCCCAGACTACGTGTTGTAGGCAGGTTCCCAAATTCAATACCCTGGAAGTTACCGGCACTGAGATTTACATCCGGATCAAATCTCATTTTGCGTTTGCCTATACCGGGTATATCCATGATGGAAGAACCTCTGTACAGGAATAACAGGTTCCTGGCAACAAAGGAGATCTTGGCAGATTTGAAAACAGATTGTGGTTTCAGTCTGAATGTATAACCGGCTGTCAGTTCCCGTATCCTGATATTGGTAGCGTCGTAAGTGAAGAATTCGCCCCAGCTGTAACGGCCACCGGATACGGTTGTCCAGAATGTTTCTGCATTGATGGCCTTGTCATTTACCTGTTTGGTGGTTTGGTTGAGCCCGGGTAATACCCAGCCACCACTGCGGTATTTTTCAGTGTATTCTGCGGTACCGTCGAAAGCCATAGTAGCCTCTGTACCGGAAGTCATTACACCACCTACTTTACCATCTATCAGGAAACTCAGCGACCAGTTATGGAAAGAGAAACTATTGGTAAAACCAAAGGTATACTTAGGATTGAAGTTACCGATCAGCTCTGTACTGGCAGAACCAACAGGTTTTCCTTTATCATCTAATAAATATTGTCCGGTAGCAGCATCACGGGCCCAGCGGGTAGCATACAGGTCTCCGTAGGAACTTCCTTCTTTCACGATAGGAGTAGCTGTTCTGCCGAAGCCATTACCACCTAATACGCCTTGTTTGATATCAGGGCTCAGTGCAATTACTTTGTTCCTGTTTACAGCGTAGTTTAATATGATATTCCACTGGAAGAATTTCTGTTTTACAGGGGTACCATTCAGTGTGATCTCTATCCCTTTGTTCTGGATATTACCAGCGTTGATGTACTGGTTATCAAAACCGGTGGTAGGGGTCAATGCCAGCAATAGCAACTGGTTCACAGAGTTTGTTTTATACGCTGTTACATCGATCCCGACACGGTTGTTGAAGAAACGCCATTCCAGACCGCCTTCATAGGAGGTAGTCTGTTCCGGTTTCAGGTCTCTGATGGCTTTTGTACCATCCCTGCGGATATAACCTTTAGTCCCACCTTCTTCATAGGTGTAAGTCTGGAAGAGGTAGTAAGGGTCCGGGTCATTACCGGCACGGGCATACGACGCACGTACCTTACCGAAAGACATCCAGGAAGGTAATGTTACGATATCAGATACAATGGCAGAAAGACCGACAGATGGATAGAAGAAAGAATAAGGTTTTGGTAAAGTAGAAGACCAGTCGTTACGCCCGCTCACATCAAGGAAGAGGTAGTCGCGGAAGCCGATATTGGCGCTGGCGTACACTGATTGTAATTCACGGTCGATTACCGAAGTAGTTACACCTCTTGATGTAGCGTACAGGAGATCGAATTTATTAGGGATGTTCAGTCCGTTCGCGATGGTGGCGGTATAATCGCTTTTCCTTTGCAGGTCGCTGGCTCCAACATTATAAGAGATCTTCAGGTCTTTGGAAAGGTCGTTGTTACCTGATACCAGTACATCCGCATTTCTTTCCGTTACATTTCTGAATCCAACGGTCATAGAACCACCTTCACCGGCAAACAAGAGTGTACCGTTGTAAAAGATGTTCCTTGATTTATCGTTGTACCTGTCTAAGGTATAACGGCCCTGGATACTCAGCCATGGGGTGATTTCATATTTAGCGGAACCCAGTAACATGATACGGTTACGTACTTCATTGTAGGAAGTGCGGTTGGCCATCCAGTAAGGGTTCATATAAATAGAGGAGGAGGGAAGCCAGTATAACGGCATCGGCTGATTGGTGTTTGGATTGCTCGTCTCATAGTTTTTCAGCTGATCGGAGCTGACGCTGCGAGGCACTTTGTATAAGTCGATGATCAATCCATTTTCTTCACCGGCCTTTGGTTTATTTTCAATGTCCTGGTTTACGTAGGTCAGCTTTGCATCTGTAGACAGTCTTTTGCTGATCTGTGAGTTTAAGCGCAGGTTTACCGTATGACGGGTGAGGTCGTTATTAGGAGCGATACCCTGTACCTTATTATTGGTATACGATAAGTATCCCTGTGTTTTTTCTCCGCCACCGGTTACAGCGATGGAGTTGTTCATGGTAACTGCATCGCGGAAGAAATCCTTTACGTTATCTTTATAGGTGGTGGTGGCTGCACCCCAGCTACCACTGGCATTGGTAGAGGAAACGCCGCCATTACCCTGTCCGTACGTATTCTGGAACTTAGGTAATGAAAGAGGGTTCTCAGTAGCAATGCCGCCGTTATAATCCACAGCGATCTTGCCTGATTTTCCTTTTTTAGTGGTGATGATGATAGCGCCATTTGCCGCGCGGCTACCATATAATGCGGCCGCTGCCGCGCCTTTCATGATGTTGACAGACTCTATGTCATCGGGGTTGATATTTGCCGCACCGTCGCTGCCGTTGTACCCACCGAAGTCGTTGCCTAGCTGGTCAGGCTGGGAGTTGTCGATTGCCACGCCATCTACAACAAACAGGGCATTGTTATTACCGGAGATAGAGCGGTTACCACGTAACACTACGCGGGAAGCACCACCCGGGCCGGAAGCGGATTGTGTAATGGCAATACCTGCTACTTTACCGGAGAGGCTGTTTACAAAGTTGGCATCCCTGCTTTCATTCAGTTTTGCACCATCCAGTTTCTGGGCAGCGAAGGTGAGTGTTTTGGACTCACGACGTATACCCAGTGCAGTTACTACAATTTCATTGAGCCCTTTTGTTTCGGTACCCAGTGAAATGTTTATTTCCTGCCGGCCGTTTACCTGTTCCTGCAGGGCAGCCAGGCCCACCTGCGTGAATTCAATGGTGGCATTCTTTTTCACTGTAATGATGTAGGATCCGTCCCCATTGGAGACTGTACCATTGGTAGTACCCTTTTCTTTTACGGTTACGCCTGGTAACGGAGAAGAGCCATCAGTAATAATACCTTTTACCTGGATTTTTGGTCCGGCAGTATCCTGTGGCAGGTTGTAGCTACGGTCCCGTCCGGGTTTTACAGGTTTCCCGGAAGCCTGCACACATATACCCATACCGAGGGCAATGGAGAGTGGCAATGCGCCACTTCGCAACAGGTTAAACATTTTGGTTGACAACGTCATGTTGATATTTGGTTTCTAGGTTACAAAAAGCGATTTAGCAGCCTGTGGTTGAAACAGGCCTGACATCAACATCAACTATTAATTAGCAGCAAATAAGTATACTGATACTACGTGTACAGTATTAAAATGAAGTGGAATTTATGTATGAGAAGGGTTTATCACACCCGGATTATTACGAAATATAGGATGGCACAAGTGTCTTTGAATTTAGATTTTCATTTTAGTGAACCAGAACAAAAATATACAATAAAATGGGATATCAAAATAGTTGTTCAATTTTTATAGGATATAAAAACTAATATTATTGTGGGCAGGAGAGCTGTACGGCTCTATTAATATTATTATCTTCGTAGCCTCAAAATTTCCATTATTTAAACATTGCGCCGGTTTCCCACCCTTGTTTTTAATAATGTACACCTGTCCGTATCATCTGTTGATGAATGCGTTATGATGTTTTTTTGTCAAACCTAAAATAGATATCTATGAGAACCCTTGCCTGTTTACGGCGAAGTATGCTTGCCGTATTGTTTTTTTGTTGCGTGGCAACAGTAAAAGCCCAAACCTTTTCAGACGTTCTTGCCAGTACAGACTGGGACGTATTTTTTCCACACCGTTTTAATCCCGATGATCGCACTGGTGCGGGAACATTGCCTGCTACTGCGGCGAAGGACTTTTACTCTTACAGTAATTTTGCTACCGCGGTGAGCCGTATGGCTAACATTAAGATTATTTCAGAACGCCGCTGTGGTACGAATGCCTATCGTCTTACCCGTGTAGATAAAACTACCGGTGCTTCTGTCGTGATCCGCACAGATGCGGATTTCAGTGCGTCCACGAACATGATCATCACCGAGACCATCGACTATGCCACCTTTGCGGGTGATGGTGATCTCACTGTCCGCAAACGCGAACTGATGGCATTCCTTGCCAATATCTCCCAGGAGACCACTGGCGGCTGGCCTACTGCCCCTGGCGGGCAATATGCCTGGGGGCTTTATTTCCGGGAGGAAGTGGGCTATGAAGGCACTACCAATATCGGGTACCGCGATGAAACGAATACCCAGTACCCGCCAGCGCCTGGTAAATCTTATCATGGCCGTGGCCCTATCCAGCTAAGTTATAACTATAACTACGGACAGGCCAGTGAGTTCATCTTTGGTGATAAGAACGTGTTACTTGCAAACCCTGAAAAGGTGATCCAGGATGGCGTGATCGCTTTTGAAACAGGTATCTGGTTCTGGATGGCACAGCAATATCCAAAGCCTTCCTGTCATGATGTGATGATCCCTGGAAAGTTCACACCTACCGCAGAGCAGTTGGCAATTGGTCTGAAGCCAGGCTTCGGTGCTACCGTGAATATCATCAATGGTGGTATCGAATGCGGTGGGACAGGTGCAGAGAAACCTCAGGTTGTTAGTCGTGTTGGCCATTATCAGCGTTATACCTCCCTTAAATCAGTAAGTCTTGAACTGGATGGCGGTAATAATGCAGCCAACTGTGGATGCGCTAATATGGGCAGTTTTGCTATTGATAATGCAGAGTGCAGCAAAGTGACTTCTTTATCCTTTACTTCTCCTGCCAATGGTATTCTTAGTGTAACAAGCCTGGCGCCTGTTACATTAACTGTGGCCAAAAATGATCCGCGTAGTGAGATCACACAGGTGTATATCAAAATTAATGGTCAGCGTATTGCCGGTACTTCTGTACAGTTTACGCCTGCTGCTTATCAGGCTTATACGGCTACTGCTGTAGGTCTGCGCACGGGTAAAGACTCTGTGGTAGCTTCTACGACCTTTGCGGTGTACAATACTTCGACGCTGGCAGGCTGTTCTTTCCTGCCAGTATGGGATGCAACTAAAATATACGAGGCGGCAGGTAACATTGTATTGTACAATAGTGTGGTGTACCGCAACCAGTGGTGGGCAGGAAGTGCCGATATTCCGGGCACCAACACTACCTGGGCTATTGTAGGTAACTGTAACGGCAACGGTGGCGACGGTGGCGGCAATGGCCAGTCATGCGGCACTGTAGTGGGCTGGACGACCGGCAACATTTATCTGTCCGGCAACCAGGCGGCGTACAACGGCAAAATCTACCAGGCCAGATGGTGGACACAAGGAGAACGACCAGACCTTAACTCCGGATCCGGACAGGTATGGCAGTTCATCAGTAATTGTCCTGCGAGTGCAGCAAGAGTTGCGGCTATTGCTGAAACGCCATCTACCTCTTCAGATAAGGTAATTGTTTACCCTAACCCTGTTTCAGGAAGCACTTTACAGATCACTGTAAATGCAGGTACACAGGAGAAACTGCTGGTATCTCTTTTAGATGTGAAGACAGGGCAGCCTGTATTGCAGCAGGTGTACACACCAGCCGGCAAAACTGCGCAGAAAGTTCAGCTGGATATCAGCCATGTTCCAACTGGTGTATGGGTGCTGAAAGTAACAACAGCACGCAATGAGCGCGTAGGAACTGTTAAAGTGGTAAGGATACAATAAACTATTATTTGCAGGGAATTGTAACCAAATGCATGTCAAATGCGTTTAATTACAGTTCCCTGCTTTTTTACAGCAGGGGTCATTAAACCTAACGATGTCATTATGAAATTTAAAGTACTTATTTTGCTGGCTGTAGCATTCGCTGGCTGTAGCAGAAAAGCATCTACTGATCAAAACTGTATCAAATACGCGGACGTCTACGTAACTGAGGTACAAAAAACTGCAACCAACAACCCCAGCGTTTCCTTCCAGGTGAACAGTGGTTGTGGCCAGTTCAACAAATTCATACAAAAGAGTGAAGGGAATACCCGCATCATCAAAGTGCAGGCAGTATATAAAGGATGTATGTGCACAATGGATATGCCAATAAGAACTACCACTTACACCTTCACAGAAAAGACCCCCGGAACATACTATCTGAAATTCCTCTCCGAAGAGAATAAATATATTATTGATACTGTTGTTATCAAATAACTAAAAGAGGCTGTATCAAAAGTATGATACAGCCTCTTTTTATTCGGGTACCTGATGGAGACTTATAGCCATTTAGACGACTCTCAATCATTTGTAAAAGGGTGATCCCATCTCACGGCTAGCCTCTTCAACTATATCTCCATCAAAAATTTTCACCGTCAGACTGGCATTTGCATTTTTCGCTTGTTGCGCATATAACCCGGTAGCAAATTCTCTCGCGTTTTCTTCAGAATCGAATTCGTAAAACCCACCTATGGTATGTGTTCCAATACCCAAAAGCCATGTTTTCGCTACCAATCCTCTTACCTCTTTAAGCTGCTCATTCACCATACTCCATAATTCTTTGGTAAACTGCGGAACGGCCGTTTGAAATTCTCCATAGAGAAAAACCCTTCTGATTGAATTACTCATTGTAATATTTTTTTGCTTTCAAAATGATATAACAAAAGTAGGAGAAGGATTAGCAGCAAATGTTGTCATATGACAACATTTCAGAGTTTAGCTTTCAATTTACTGAGTGTGGAGTTTGTCATACCTAAATAAGAAGCCACGGCCTTGCTGGAAATCCTTGTCAGCAGCATAGGTTCATGTTCCAATAGCCATCTCAGCTTATCGACTCCATCCATACCAAGAAAACTGTAGATCCGCATTTGAGCATGGATAAAGGCAAATTCAATCGTCTTATTATAAAACAATCTAAACGGAGCATATTTTTCGGTCAGATTAAAAAATGATGCCTTGTCAATAACCATGAGTTCTGAAGGTTCGTGTGAAATAAGTATATCTCTCGAAGGTTTTTGAGTAATTAAACTTGTAATTGAAGTAATGAAACTATTTTCGAAGGCGAAATAGGCAGTTATCTCATTCCCTTTCTTATCAATATCATATAATCTCAGGCAGCCTTTATTAATAAAATAGAAGTGTCCACAAATACTTCCCTCCCGCTCTATTATCTGGTTGCGGCGAACTTTTATAAACTTAAAAAATTGCGCCACTTCTTTTGACTCCTCATCATTTAGTAGTATATTCTTTTTAAGGAAATCCAAAAGTGATAAGCTATTCATAATTAAAAAATTTCTTCTAAAAAAAAGCAAAGGAAAAAATGAAGGTCTTTTTATGTAAAGATAGTCAAAGTGTTAAGAAGAGGGTTGTAAATATTCCAACTGATGTTAACGGTGCAAAAATATAGATGGCCGGTGAATATGCTGCGAATACCGGGAGAAACTATATCAGGATGGATACCGGTAGTGGCAATGATAAGTTGAACAACTATTATGTAAGCTGTGGCTTTAACTATCATGGCATCATAGCGGCGGCAGCAAGCGATGGGTTACCTGCGCATGATAAGGAAAGCACCTCAGGGCTTTTCTCTGGTATAAGTGATGAACTGAAAAGTAATCTTAGTCCGCTTTTAAACTCTTCACAGGATTCATTAATGCGGCTTTCACGCTTTGGAAACTTACGGTTAGTATGGCGATACCTATTGTGAGGATAGCGGCCAGCACAAACATCCACCACTCGATATTAGTTTTATAGGCGAAGTTCTGCAGCCACTGATTCATGACGTACCAGGAAACAGGGAAGCCGATTAGTAGAGCGATTGCAACGGGCTTTAGGATGTCTGTAGAGAGTAGGGTGATGATGTCCGGGACAGAAGCGCCCAGTACTTTACGAACGCCTATTTCTTTAGTGCGTTGCGCCGCTGCAAATGTAGCCAGACCAAACAATCCCAGGCAGGAGATAAAGATCGCTAAGAACGAAAAATATCCTGTTAGCCTGCTGACAATCTGCTCACTTTTGTATAGCTTATCAAATTCCTGATCAGAGAATTGATAGAGGAAAGGGAATTTAGGATTTAATGTTTTATAGATATTTTCTAAGCTGACCAGCGCTTGTTTTGCATTACTGGTACGTACCAGGATAGTTCCCCATTTAGGGTTCAGGTCAAGGCGTACAAAGAGGGGCTCAATAGCCTGATGCATGGAGTTGAAATGAAAGTCTTTCAGTACACCGATAATATTCCCATTATGGCCGTCCCAGTAAAATGGCTTGCCAATGGGATCTTTATATCCCATCTTCTTCACCGCAGTTTCATTCACGAGATAAGCAGTAGCATCCGTGCCAAAATCCTCTGAGAAGTCGCGACCGGCAGCTAATGTAAGGTGCATGGTTTTTACGAAATCGTAAGCCACCGCTGCATCAGAAAAAGAAACTTCCTGCGTGGGGTCTTTCCCTTCCCAGCCAATACCACCTTTCTGATGACCAATCACCGTGGGGGACTCTTTCATCTTTGAAATGGAAAGGATACCGGGCATTTGTGCCGCTTCTTTTTTAAACAGGTCGTATTTGGTAATGAGATCTCCTTCAATAGGAATATACAGCAGGTTCTCCCGGTCATACCCAAGATTCCTCGTTTGTACATAATTGATCTGACGGTAGATAATGATCATGCCCACGATCAGTATCACAGAAAAAGAGAACTGAAATACTACCAGGCTTTTCCTGAAGAACATCGCCCCTGTGCCTAATTTCAGACTGCCTTTTAAAACACGTAAAGGATTAAGAGAAGATAAAAATAAAGCAGGATAACTACCGGCAGTAAAACCGGTTAATGTAAGTATACCCAATAACGTTAGCCAGAAAAACGGCTGTGTAACAGGCAGTATTAAATGCTTACCAGTAAAGTTATTAAAAGCAGGTAAAAGGAGAAATACCAGTACAATGGCAATGATAGCAGAGATGAATGTAATCAGTATTGCTTCCCCTATAAACTGCATTATCAGTGAAGAACGGACCGCCCCCACTACTTTCCGCACACCCACTTCTTTTGCGCGCTGTGTAGAACGCGCTGTAGCCAGGTTCATAAAGTTGATACAGGCGATCAGCAGGATGAATAGTGCTACCAGGCTAAAGAGATGAACGTATTCGATACGACCTCCATCGATCTGTCCATTCTTAAAATTGGAGTGAAGGTATTTCTCGGAATAAGGTTGTAAATCCAGTTCCCTGTATCGATCATATTTAGCAATAAACCCCTTTATTTTATCTGCTACCTTAGCAGGATCAGCATCCTTACGCAATTGCACAAATGTAAAAGGACTGGTGCTTTCCCAGTGATTCGCCCATTCATTGTCCCTGGCATAATCCTGCCAGTTCCTGAGGAAATCAAACTGCTGGGAAGAGTTGGCCGGTACGTTTTCAAAGACTGCCGTTACCTGTAAATCATCCTTATTCTCATAACGGATAGTTTTACCGATAGCCTGTTCCGGACTACCGAAGAACTGTTCCGCCATCTTACGGGATATGCTGATCGTATTAGGGCCATTGGAAGGAGTTCCCAGCAAAAGAGGATAACTGAACATCCGCAGGAAATCAGTACTGGCGAAAGTACCTTCCATCTTATAGATCTTATCTTCTGCTTCAAACGTGTACTTGTTATTCCTTTCCATGCTACTGGCATATTCCACTTCAGGGACCGCCTTTTTGAGTTCGTCTGCCAGTAATCCCTGGGTAAGGTAATTAGCCTCTGTTTTGCCATCATATGAGCGTCTTTCGTAAACCTGGAACAGCTGATCGCTATTGGCATGAAAACCATCTACACTACGCTCGTCCTGCACCCATAGAAAGATCAACAGGCTGCAGGTAAGACCCAGCGCCAGTCCTGATATATTGATAATAGAAAAGGCTTTGTTACGGATCAGATTCCGCCACGCTATTTTGAAGTAGTTCCTGAGCATAGTATGCAAAGGTATAAATAGTGTGCCACTTTCGTAATGTTATAACTAACAATCAGTTATGGTAATATTAATGGGGGTATGTGTTCGTTTACGGTACAAATATCGTTCACTTTTGAACAAATGCTTCCAGCTCTTTGATAGCAGAAGCGTTCAGTGGTTTATTGAGGTACATGCTTACATAAGGATTCTTATTCGCCTTAACCTGGTCTTCTTCATGCATAGATGTTGTAAGCATCATAATAACGCAGCTCTTTTTGATGATCTCCGGCAATGTCTCATAAGCGTCCAGGAATTCAAACCCATTCATCTCCGGCATCATAATGTCCAGAAATATAAAATTAGGTAATTGCTCAGGAGAATCTTTCAATGATAATAAATAGGTAAGGCCTTCCTTCGCAGATCCAAGACAAACTACTTCTTCAGAAAATGCATATTTTTTAAAAACCCTCTCAGCAACATATCTGTCGACCGGATTATCGTCAATGACCAATACTTTCTTGTACATATTTACGAATTTGGGATATAAATAATGAACTCGCTTCCTTCTCCAGGATCGGATATCAGCTTGATATTACCATGAAGTTTAGTGACGGTTTCCTTTACAATATACAGCCCGAGTCCTGAGCCGATGGAATTACCGGATACCCTGTAGAAAATGTCAAATATTTTTGATTGATTGTTTTCGCTGATGCCTATGCCATTATCTTTAACTGCAATTATTACGCCTGAAGCAGAGGTCTGAATATTAATTTCAACGAACGGGTGAGTAGCGTCCGGATTGCTATACCTGATGGCATTAGAAATAAGGTTATTAAGAATGATATAAATCCTGCTCTTATCTGAATAGAAGATAAATCCTTCGTTGATGTTCACTTTTATATCAATATTAGCATTGCCAGCCCCCATATATTTCAGATGACTCAATACATCAGCGACTATTGTATCAAAAATTATTATATCTCTTTTTATATCAAGTCTGGAGTTTTTAGAATAATCCAGGATATCCAGGATAAAGCCATCCAGCTTTTTAATACTTCCTTCCAGTAAATCCAGGTCACTGAGAATGGAAGGGTCTGTTACATCTGACTGAATAAGTTGCAGTACGCCCAGCATGGAAGAAAGCGGCGCCCTCAGATCATGTGAGACACTGTAAACAAAGCGGTCCAGTTCCATATTAGACTTCTTCAGATCTTCATTGGTGGCCCTGAGCGCATCTAAATAATCCATCCGCTCTGTGATATCGCGGAAGTTAACGATCGTTCCCTGCACAGCTGGTTCATGCATCAGGTTAGTCATAACGCCTTCACACCAGATATAGCTACCATCTTTTTTAAGTCTTTTATAATTGATCGTTTCTGTTTTTCCCGTATCTTTTAATAATTCATTCCATGCATTTTGTACAATATTTTTGTAATCGGGATGAATGAATTGAATGTCTTTGTTGCCAATCACTTCTTCTGGTGTATACCCGGTGATACGAAATAAAGAATCACTTGAAAAAATAATTTCCCCTTTTTTATTGAGTATAAACATCGCATCAGAAGAATGCTGAATGATGCAACGGAATCTGTATTCGCTGTCTCGCAGCGCTATCTCAGCTTCTTTTCTTTTAGTGATATCAGAAGTAGCGCCATCTATCCTCATCAGTATCCCATCTTTTAAAGTAGGTGTCAGCTTGGATTCCAGCCATCTTATATCTCCGTTTTTATCACGGGTACGATAAATTAATATGCTGGACCGCCCTGCATGAAGATCCGTCGTTACGGCCTCAATAGCCTGCTTGTCTTCATCAATTATAAGATCAAACCAGAGATTGGGGTTTTGCTGAAATGCTTCCATGGGATAACCATACACTTTCTCGCAGGCAGGAGACATCTGTAGTTGCTTCATGGTTTGCATATCTACGGAAAAGAAGGCTTCCTGCATATTTTCGAAAAGGGTTCTTAACTCATTATTGGCATTTACGAGTTGCTCATCTGCCTTTTTTCTGCTGGTTATATCTTTTATAGTACCAAACATCCTGTATGGTTTTGATGTTGTGCGGTCTATCAATACCTCGGAACGGGACTGTATTATCTTTTTAGTTCCGTCCGGTAATATGATGCGGTGTTCAGTATCATAAGGGATACCACTGTTAATGGCCAGCTCTACTTTTAAACGCATGGCTTCTACATCATCAGGATCTAAACAGTTGAAGAAAAATTCCGGTGTAGCCGGGAAAGATTGCGGTGCGTACCCCAGTATGCGATATGTTTCATCAGACCATGTCAGGTGATTATTTATGATATCAAGCTCCCAACTGCCGATATGGGCAACTTGCTGTGAGGCCTCAAAAAGCGAGCGTTCTTTTTCATATCGATCATAAGAATCACTGATAACCTCAAGAAATGCAGATAAATTTTCAGGGATATGATCTCCCAGATATTGCTCAATCTGTAGCTGCAAAAGCGTATTCATACTATAAACAAGGATAACATATTAAACGCCCGGTTTGTTGACCGGGCGTTACTATTATTGTGCCGATATAATACGAATTTAAGATAAGTGATTCAATTTCAATTACTTCCTTTTTCTGCTAACAAGAGTAAAAACGCCAAGAGATATTATTAAAAGGGGGATAATGCCCAGGAAAATCAATTGTAACGTATAAATCTCTTTCCTCTTAACCAGAATAGCATCATCAGTAGTGGCAACTCTGCTTACATCAATAGGGAAGGAGCCGTCAGTGAACCAGTTAAACAGCGCCATACTGAATCTGTAATTGCTGCTGAAGAGCACATTGCTCATGAAATCAGCATCTCCGGATATGACGATCTTTTGCTTGTTCTTTTCCAGGGATAACGCTATCGGAAATACAGCCTTCTGATCTCCTTCTCCATATTTTACATCCGTAGTTGTAAGGTCTGCCGGCCCCGGTTTATTCCATCCGGTAGCCGGACTTGACAACAATGTATCTGCACGGAATCCTCCGGAGGTGTCGTATTCCAGTGCGGCTGCGGTAGGAAGGACCACCCTGTGTGAATAGAGTTTGTCCGGCGTATCATCTTTGTTCGGATTAACCAGCATGCCTTCTTTCATATGAACACCCAGTTGTTCCAGTACAGGGTTCAGCAATGATTGCCTGCCTGGCTCTCCGGTGATCAGCATATTCCCGCCCTTCCTGAGGTAAGCGGTTATTTTATGTTGTGATAAGTCGCTCAGTGGTGTTGCAGGATCTGCCAGCACCAGCGCTGCAAGGCTGTCAGGGATCTCGTCTTTATCCAGGTCTATGCTGATAACATCAAAGCCCTGGTTGATGAGTGAATGCCTGTTCTTTTTCTCCGTACTGATCAACTGGTAATTACGGTCGCCTTTCTTATCAATGCTGCGCTCATTATTCCCTGTGATGAAAGCTACTACAGGTACTGGCGCCAGCAGGCGCTTGATAGCCGCTGTAATCTCTGCCTCACCGGGAAACTGGTCCATCTCATTGTACAACCGCAGCCAGCTGCTTTTACCCTTATAAGTGAGCACCCGTACCAGGTTGTTATCTTCGGGTTGAAGATTGATGCGCTTCCTGATTTCCGCCGGTGGCATAAACATGCTGAGGTCTATGCCCATATTATCAGCTACCTTTTCTGCAATCTGTTTAGTACTGAGACCGGTCAGGTCTCCCTGGTAAATCATATTGCTGTTATCTTTCAGATCGGTGACATCGTAATAATATACATAGTCCATTTCCAGGCCCGGGATGAAGCGCTGATACTGTTCAAACCTGGCGTGATCGGTGTTCCTGGATACCGGAAGACCCGCATATACGTTCTGGTCCAGCAGGTTTACATACGTAGTGATACGCAGCGGGCCTTTTATCTGCCGGGCTACAGCCCGGCTGTTTTCCGTTAATGTAAGGTTTTTAGTTGCGGTCATATCCAGGTAGCCGGTGAGGGCAGGCCTTGAACTGATATAACCCAGCAGCAGTGTTGCAGAGAACAGCAGCACATATTTACCGGTCCGGGTACCTGATTGCAGACGCAGTATACACAGCCAAAGGAATAATACGATGATGAGGATAAAGTAAAGGACATCTTTGGTGGTGATCAATCCTTTCAGCATATCATCTGCCCTGCCTGAAATAGAGAGAAAGTAAGTGAGGTCTCTCACAAAATTAATTTCCTGCCCTATATTCCCTACAAAACGCAACACTGCAAATACAGCCAGGGTACTGATGGCCGCTACTACCTGGTAGGAAGTGAGGCAGGACATGAATAGCCCGATAGCCGCATAGGTGCAGGTCAATAAAAATAAGCCGGTAAGTCCGGATAATATTAAGGTTATATCCGCATCTTTGATCAGCACAGCACCTAAGATAGAGTAAGCCGTAAGGATGAGCATGAGCAAGGTACAGTAAACCACCATCGCCAGGTATTTACCCAGAATGATCTGTTTGATTTTAACAGGGGATGATAAGAGCAGTTTGATAGAACCGCTGCTGGTTTCCCTGCTCATAAGCCCCATTGTAAGCAATGGTATGTACAGGTAAAGGGTTTGCAGTACCTTATCGAATAAACCGTTTAAACCAGGGAATATCGCAAAGGTAAGATCGTTCATATGGCTGCCCATAGACAATGCTTCGCGCAGGCCCTGGAACATACCAAAGAAACCTATACCACTTTGTATCATGAAGATCGTCAACACTAACCACGCCACCGGAGAATAAAACAGGATGCTGATTTCCAGTTTGGCGATCTTAAATATTTTTAGCATGAATTTTTATTGGAGAGTTGTGCGAATATCTCATCAAGTGAGCTTTTTTCCAGCATGATTTCAATAAGCTGCCAGCCTTTCTGTACACTTAATGTTATTACCTGTTGGGAGAGGGCCGCAGAAGGGTGGAAATGCATCCTGAAGCTCTTATCACTCAGCCGTGTGACAGTGGTAATGCCGGGGATGGCCATCAGTTCAGCGATTGAAGGCGGTTGCTCCATAGATACCAGCATAGAATCCGGCAGGATATAATTATTAAAGGCTTCCATGGTATTGGCAAATACTATTTTGCCGCCCTCTATCATAATTACATCTTTACAGGTGGCCTGTACTTCAGATAATATGTGAGAAGAAAAAATTACAGCGCGGTCTTCTGCTATCTCCCTGATCAGCTTCCTTACTTCCAGTATCTGGTTTGGATCAAGACCATTGGTTGGTTCATCCAGCACCACTAATTTAGGCTGATGGATGATGGCCTGTGCAATGCCTACCCGCTGGCGGTAGCCCCCGGAAAGGTTCTTTAATAACCTTTTACTGAAATGTGCTATTCCGCATTTGATCTTTACTTCTTCTACGGCTGTACGTACCTTTCCGGAATCTATATCACGGATAAATGCACAATAGGTGAGGTATTCATCTACTGTTAATTCAAGATGTAAAGGTGCATGTTGTGGAAGAAATCCCAGCAGTTTTTTGGCCTGTTCGGGAGCTTTATGCAGATCTATCCCATCAATCAACACCTTGCCATCTGTCTGATTTAACACACCGCAAAGGATATTCATAGTGGTAGATTTACCGGCACCATTAGATCCTAAAAGTCCTAATACCCCCTTCTGATTAATCCCGAAATTAATATCCCTGATGGCCCAGTCTTTACTGTACCTGTGAGACAGATGTTCTACTTTTACAATCATTATCTCGCATTTTGTGGCAGGGAAGAATTCGTAATTACTTCCTGTGGGATTAATAGAGTGTATCTGCTGTCATTGGCCGGCAGGGTAAAGGTTTGGGTAGCACCATCCACCACTACGGAGCGACTGAGATCTGTTTTAAACCGTACGTCTTTGTTGAGCCTGCGCAGGTCTGTCCAGCGTTGTCCACGCATAATCAGTTCCTTCCTTCTTTCTGTCAGTACTTTGGATAAGGCTTCATCTGCATTGGCTGCAGTCATATCAGTATAAGTGCCGGATACCCAGCGGCTGCGTAATAAGGTATTCAGGTCTGTCATGGCTGTTGCCGCATTTCCTGCTCTGGCATTACATTCTGCGCGTACCAGGTATAACTCGTCTACTGTAAGTCCGGTGAATAATGTAGCACTCGTACCCGGCTCATAGTTACCTGTAAAACGGAAAGTTCCTTCATTGATATCTTCATTAGGCTTAAAGAATATTGTTTTTCTAAGGTCATTATCATCATAAGCACTAATGAAATCAGTATTGATTTTGGCCACGTTGCTGAATGGATTACCGGCGCTCAGTAACGCATTGTTGCCAAGGATAGAATGAAAAATCACTTCTTCATTATATCGGGCAAAAGGAGTACCGCTTTCTGTATCAAGGGTATTGAAATCCATCAATGTGCTTTTCAGCGACAGCGCGGTATTGGCACTGGTTAATGCATTGGCGTAATCCTCCATGGATAAATACACCCTGGCCAGCATGGCATAGGCAGCAGCTTTTACGGGTCTTGAACCAATGGGGGCCGTTTCATTGAGTAAGGTACCTGCTTCTTTCAGGTCTGTTATAATCCTGTCGTACGTTTGTTGAACGGTTCCTCTTCCCGGTACATCATTCACGTCGGATTTTAAGTGAAGCGGAAGCCCGGGGTCCTGGTTACTTGTAGTACCGTAAGGTTTAGTATATAGCTGTGCTAAATTCCAGTAAGCATATGCCCTTAAAAATAAAGCAGCTCCACGGAGATTGCCGGTAATGCTTGTCTGGTCTAATTTAGCCAGCGCTTCCAGTACTAAATTGGTATGGTATATCTTTTTATAAGACGCTACCCATTCAGTAGACCCGGCGCGGATAGCGCCAGGTTCCCATGCATAAAAGCTCTTATCTTCTATGCTGGTATAAGTATCGTTATAGGTATCTGAACTGATGTAATATCCATCTGCGGAATATTCACCATCATAAGGATAATTGCCATTGAACAGGTCGTAATTATCCAGTACCAGCTGACAATCGCTGGCAGTTTCTATCAAAGATTCCGTACTTGTTTTTTTAATGTCCACGTACTTCTGGCAGGAAGTAAATGTGAAGATTAAGGCGATATATATTGATGCTTTCATGATGTTCATTATTAAAAGTTAGCAGAGAAACCGAGGCTGTAAGACTTCGGTACAGGTAAATCAAATACTTCCGGATCAATACCCTGTTTATTGGCTTTCCAGATAATACCCAGGTTGTTGGCATTGGCGTAAATCCTTGGGTTTTTCAGGAATTTTATCTTTAATGAAGGCATATAGGAAAGATTGATCTCCTGCAGGCGGACATGATCTCCTTTTATAACATTGATATCTGAATAATAATAGAAATTATCCCTGCTCTGATCATTGGATGTTACTGCTGCAGAAGGCACATTGGTGATCTTTTCATCACCGGCTTTCTGCCATCTGTTCGCATATTCTTCTCCCTGTAATGTACCTGTAGAAGTAAAAAGGGCACTGTATTTAACGACCTGTGTAACAGGCCTGCGGATATAATAACCCAGTTTGTATAACAGGTTGGCAGAGAGCGAAAAGCCTGCATACGTCAATGTATTACGGAAGGAACCATAAAACACCGGTACTGCGGAACCAAAATAATGTGCATCCGCAACAGGTGCATTCTGAATAGCCCTGTAATTGGCGCTGCCTGCTGAATTATTGGAAATGGAAACAACTTCTTTGTTTACATAACCTCTTGGATCTCCTGTAAGTGGATCGAGCCCCGCCCATTTATATCCGAATACCCTTGATAAATCAAATCCCTGGTTATAAGATCCGGAGCTGTTGCTTACTACAGAACCTGCTGTATTGGCAGAGGATGCATACAGTTTACTTACTTTTACTCTGTTATAACTGAAAAGGAAATTACTGTTCCATCTGAATTTACCGGTTTGCAGATTTAAGGAATTTAAAGTGAGATCAATTCCATATCCACTTAAATTACCTGTATTATAAATAGCGTTGGTATAGCCGGTACTGGGGTCCAGTGCGCCATTGGCCAGCAAATCTTTTGTCTTTTTATTATAGTATTCCATGCTACCTGACAGTCGTTCTCCTTTTACGGTATAGTCTATGCCCAGGTTAAAGATGCCTGTTTTTTCCGGTCGTAATAGTGAGTTGGAAACGGAACCGCTTAACTGTGTTTCCGCATAAGGCACTCCGTTATTACCGTAATTGATATAGGTGATAATTGGCCTTGCTATTACCAGTGGGTTTACGTTCCCATTATAACCAAATGTGGCCCTTAATTTTAACATAGAGAACACAGCAGGATGATAAAACGCTTCATTACTGATGTTCCAGCCTGCACCTACAGAGAAATAGGGAGTACCTTTTTTATTTGTTCCCTGTCCGAATTCACTGGACAGATCTTTACGGGTACTGGCTGATAATGTGTATCTCCTGTCATAAGTATATGCAGCATTGGCATAATAGCTGAAAGTCCTGATTCTGGTATCAGTAAAAGCCCTGGCTACTTTAGGGATATACTCTCCATTGTAGCCATTAAAATCTTCTGAGAAAAGGATAGGTACTAATTTGCTGTAATCAATATTAGCGTTGTTCTCTTTTGTTCTTTCATTATAACCATAGTACTGATCTGCTTTTGCTAAACTATAATTCTGTGCAATATCAATACCCGCAATTGCAGTGACCTGGTGTTTATCATGAATGGTTTTATCAAAATTGATTTGTCCCCTGGCAGTCTGGTTAGAGGATTTGGTAAGATTAGTCTGATATAGTCCGCCCAGAGGAAGACTTCTTACAAAATCAGGTACATCCTCATACGTCTCCGGATCTGTAGAGTAAGGAGAAGTAGTAAAGTAGTTGATGAGATTACGCATGTAGAATGAGTTCTGCCTGTAAAGGGTATTGTCTTCATCCCTGCCGTTGTTGTAATTGTATGTAAGCTGGAAAGACAAACTTTCCAGTAGTCTGTAACTGGCGCCCAGGTTAATGTTTACATTCTGCGACTTCACCTTGTTATATCCTTCATTGATATCTTCCAGGGGTTTATACCGGAAGCTCAGTAATTTATCTCCGTAAGTGCTTTCCATCAGGTCTATTAAACCCGGACGATAAGTTTTACCGATCGCCAAAGGATTGCCGGCATCATCTGTTAAACGGGTATAGGGATAAAAGGTAGCATCGGTAGCGCCGGTAATTCTGTTCTCCGCCGCCTGGTCATTCGTACGTTGGAGATTATAGCTGATATTAGCCTGTAATTCCAGGTTTTTAACAGGTCTTGCAGCCATATTATAGCCGATAGCAAAGCGGTCTGCACCGGAGCCTTTAGTATTGTTGATGCTTTTGTCATATCCCCCGGAGAAGCGGTAGTTTACTGCTTTGGAACCGCCATCTGCAGCAAGGGAATAACTTTGCGTAACCGCATCGCGTAAAAAGTAACGGGTATAATCCCTCCTGATATCATTACTGCGCAATGCATTTATCTGCGCCATGGCCTGCGCCTCTGTTAAGGTGTTCTTATTCTTCCAGGCATCCATGATTTCAGCCACGGGAGAAACAGGCTGCTGTCCGTATAATTGTGAAATATTAATTTCGGGTAGTGGTCTGTCGGCAGTGGTGAACTGTAACATCTGGGCATCTATAAAATCGGGGATGCTCATGGTTTTGTTATAGTAGAGGTCTATCTTTTTAGTAACACTTACATTGCTGTTGAACGTCACCTGCAGGGGTCTGTTATAAGCGCCCTTTTTTGTTTTTACCACTATTACCCCGTTGGCAGCTCTTGATCCCCATATAGACGCGGCAGCAGCATCTTTTAAGATGGTGATGCTTTCTACGTCGTTAGGGTTTACTTTATCAATGGAGTAGGGGCTGGCAATACCGTCTATCACCACTAAAACCTGTCCGCTGTTATTGGCAGTGCTATAGTTCAGGGTATTTTTTCCCCTGATAGTTAAATCTGTTAAAGGAGATTTTTTAGCATTGGGATTACTGGAGTTGGCCGTCCGTAAATCATTACGAAAATCCATGCTGGTAGTAATACCTTCCAGTCGCCTTAATAAATTAGGATCTGTACTATGTTGCAGTTGTTCTTTGGTAATGATCTCAAAAGAACCTGTTGCACGTTCTTTGGGAATACTCTGATAACCGGTGCTGAAGGTGATAGAAGCAGTATCTAATGACATTGTCCTTACCTGGAGAGAAATGTCAAACACTTCTCCCCCTGTAATCTTTAATTCTTTTGTATAATAACCTACGCCACTTAATACCAGTACATCTCCCGGATGGCCTGTTACATCAAACCTTCCCTGTGCATCTGTGATCGCACCCATGGAATAGCCTTTCACTGCTACGCTGATACCCGCGAGTGGATGCCCATCGGGACCTTTTACCAAACCCGTCACAGGCTGTGTTATATCCTGTTTGGCGGGTGTTTCGCTTTTGCTGATAACAATCGTATTCCCCTGGATCTCGTAATTGAGGCCCTGTGGAGAGAGTATCGTTTGTAAGGCCGTTTTTAAGGGCATCTTTTTAAACTGTACCGTTACAGGTTTGCTATGTTCCAGGTCTTTCTTATCATAAAAGAATACAAAACCTGTCTGCTGTTTAAGCGAGGCAAATACAGTCGTTAATGGTGATGACGCCGTTGAATACGTCACTGTCTGATCAGGTGATTGCGCGCTTACCTGTAAGAATGAAACGAGTAATAACAGAGCCGTTAATTTCATGACCGGCAGCATTTTGGTTGACAACCGGGCGTACAGAAGCCGGTTGCAAAGAATGTTTAATTGCATACTTTTGCAGTGTTTGGTTGAATAAGCAGTAATGAGCCTGTTTGACCTGAACTAAAAACCGGGAAGGAGTCCAATCTGATCCCGGTTTTATTTATAATCAGGGATAAATAATCACCCTGTTCCCATTTTCAAGTTTATAATTCACATGTGTTTTACTTAATACTTTCATCACCTGTGTAAAGGTGAGGCCCCTGCCTATTTCCCCGTTAAAGGCCCGCACCGGTACATTGCCTTCATACACGACTTCTATATTGTACCATCTCGATAACTGACGCATAACTGTTGGCAGGTCGGCATCCGTAAAGGAGAACAGTCCGTTCTTCCAGGCAATTGCCTGGGAAACATCTGCGTTGTTCACCAGTTGTAAATCACCGGCTTTACTGATCCTGGCCTGCTGCCCGGGTTTCAGTATATTGCCATTTACCCGTACAGCCCCATCTATCAGTGTGGTGCTGACAACTGCTTCATCGGTATAGGCATTTATATTAAAGGAAGTACCCAGTACGGCTATTGTATTGGCGCCTGCCTGCACCGAAAAAGGTTGAGCTGCATTCTTTGCTATTTCCATGTACACTTCTCCCGTAACAGTTACCCTGCGGTCTTTGCCCAGGAATGCCGTAGGGAAGCGGATGGAGCTTTCTGCATTCAGCCATACTTTACTGCCGTCAGCCAGGATGATCTGGTATTGCCCGCCTTTAGGCGTACGAATCGTATTATACAGCACTTCTCCGGGGTTAACACCACTATTGTAAGACAGCGCACCTGCATCCACTTTCACAATCTTAGTATTACCCTGTTGTGCCAGTGACCCGTTTGCTGCACTATCCAGTACAATAGTGGTCCCGTTCCCTAATGTAAGGGTTGCCTTATTGCCCCCGGGTTGAATATCCTGAGGTACATTAATGGCAATGTTATTGGTTGGTTTCTGATGATACAACAGGTAAGTGGTGCTGCCTATAATAGCCAATATAGCAGCGGCATAGCGTAACCATCTGTAGGTAATAAAATGGCGTTTGGGCGCTACTTTATCCACCTGTAATATTTCTTTTACTGCCTGGTCCCAGTAGGCATGATCATAAGGGTGGTCCACCTCTCTGCTGTGAAAGGCATGGAGCTGCTCAATCAGTTCTCCTGACTCATCATTGTTGATCAGTTCGCGGATTCGTTGGTAGTCCCGGGCTGATGCCATGCCCTTTTCGACCAGCTCAAGTAAATTGCTTAGTTCATTCACTATTCTCTGGTTTTATAATCCCCCATTTATATCTACGTCCGCCGGGAAAACAAAAAGTACTAAGAGTTTTTAAAATAATTATAGATGATCAGTATTAAAGGTAGTTCGATCCCGTGCCTGGACAGGAATTCCTTTATTCCTTTGCCGGCATTATACAATGTATTTTTTACGGTTTGTACTGAAAGGTGCAGCCTTTCAGCTATTTCTGCATTCTTTAAACCTTCTTCCCGGCTTAAGAGGTAGATTTTTTGTGTCTGAGAGGGTAGTTGTAAGATAGCCTGTTTTACCAGCCGGGCCGTTTCGGCAAAATTCACGCTTTCTTCTGTATCGTTAGAGGAGTCCGGCAGGGCCATGGTGGCATTGTTTCGTACGGATTGCTGCTCCAGCCAGCTATAGGCGCGGTTATATACGATTCTGAAGATCCAGTTCCTGGGGGTGTCGATAGTAGCCAATTTCTCACGGCTTAGCCATAGATTTAAGAAGATATCCTGTATAATGTCCCGGGTGACGGCCTCTGATTTCACCATTTTTAAGATGACCGGCTCTATTTGCGGAACGTACAAATGGAACAATTCTTCAAACGCAGGCTCATTCCCTTCTGCTATGAGCTGGAATAATTGCCTGTCAGATTGTAAGTGATTATCGGTCAATTCTTAATTATTAAGAAATAAAAATAAGAATATTTGCCGAAGATCAGCCTGCCTTTACCTTCTTGAGATGAACACTGGGCGGTACCCCGAACTGCGCTTTGAAGCATTTACTGAAATAAAAAGGATCATTCATCCCTACCTTATACGCTACTTCTGCAATGGTGTAGTCGCCGGTATTCAATAATTCCGATGCTTTTTTAACCCTTACCAGCCGGATATATTCATTGGGAGAATAGCCCGTCAGTCCTTTGATCTTCTTAAAGAATAAGGTACGTCCCAGTTTCATGGCAGCTGCAAATTCATCTACTGAGAATTGCGGGTTATCAATATTCCTGTCTATGATCTGGTTCAGCTTATCCAGGAATTGCTGGTCGGCTTCATTCTCCGAGATATGTACGGTAAAGAATCCCGGATCATTGGCAAAGCGTTTACGGATCTTTTCCCGCTGTTCTATAATGCGGATGATATTGGTGAGCAGGAAGCGGATGCTGAAAGGTTTGGTAATATAGGCATCTGCCCCGGCATCAATGCCTTTCAACTGATGTTCCCCGGAAGACAGGGCTGTTAACAGCACTACCGGGATGTGGCAGGTCTGGAATTCACTGCGGATGCGCTGAACGATTTCCAGTCCGTTCATCTCTGGTAACATTACATCACAGACTACCAGGTCCGGGGCCAGGGCAATAGCCTGTGCCAGTCCTTCGCGGCCGTTATTGGCTGTATGGATATGGAAGTAACGGCTTAATGAAGTACTGAGATATTCGCAGATATCAGGGTTATCTTCTATGATCAGCAGGTGATATTTGGAACTGGGAACAGGCAGGTCTTCTGTTTCATTGATATATGGGGCCGGGATGTTCACTGCCGTCATATCCGGACTTACTATTTCTTCTGCCGTATATTCATTTGTTATAGGTAAGGTGATGGAGAATGTAACACCTGCATCGGGGTTATTACGGAAAGAGATAGACCCCTTATGTAGTTCTGCCAGTTCTTTGGTAAGGGATAAACCTATGCCCGTTCCCGTAGGAGAGAAGTTCAGTTGTGTGAACTTCTGAAATACCAGGTGTTGTTTGGCAGGTGGGATAGAAATGCCTGAATCTGATACATGGATTTGCAGTTCCGTATCTACCTTCACCTGCACTACTATATGTCCACCCGCCGGTGTGAATTTGAGTGCATTGGAAAGCAGGTTGTACAGCATTTTATCCAGCTTGTTGATATCTGCCAGCATACAATGCGACGGCACGTTGCTATGGAACTGAAGGGAGATCTGTTTTTGTGCAGCCTGCTCTGTGAAGCCATCACAGATATCTTTCAGAAAAGCAATGACATCCGTTTGTTGTACACGTAACAACATACGCTTGTGCTGGATTTTGCGGAAGTCCAGGAGCTGATCTGCCAGTCGCATGAGATACGTGACATGCTTCTGCATCATATGCAGGTGTTTACCAGGCGCCATACTTTCCATGGCGCTCATGATCAGCGACAGAGGCGTACGGAATTCGTGAGAGATATTGGTAAAGAAGTTGAGTTTGTATTCTGTTAATTGTTGTTCCAGTTCAACAGCATGTTGTAAACGGGAAATACGTTTGGTGATATAACGGATGCCCAGGATCAGTGCCATCAACACTAATAAATATAATCCTATGGCCAGGTTAGAGCGCCAGAAGGGCGGGAGCACGGTAATGTGTATGCTGGCTTCCTGTTTACTCCAGGTACCATCATCATTGGTACCTCTTACCCGGAATGTGTATTTCCCGGGAGGAAGATTCCTGTAAGTAGCGATGTTATAACTGGATGGTGTATTCCATTCGTCTTCATAATTATTCAGTATGTAAGTATATTTATTCTGTTGTGGATTTTTATATGCCAGAGAAGCAAACTCAATGCTGAATATTTTTTGTCCGGGTTCCAGTGTAATCTCCCCTGTAGCATTTACCCGTTGATTGCCGGCGATATTAAACCCTGTAAGGATCACCGGGGCATCCGGGCTTACTGTCTTCAACTGTTCCGGATAGAAGCCGTAAAAGCCATTTAAACTACCCATTAACAGTTGTCCGTTGTGTGTACGGAAACAGGAGGCTTCGGAAAAAAGATTGCCCAGTGTGTTATTGGCAAAGTAAAAGATTTCGAAAGTACTTTTCTCAGGATTAAAACGGGTCAGACCATTTTCTGTACTGATCCATAGATTTCCCTGTAAATCTTCCAGCATACCGTTTACGATATCATGAGAGAGCCCCTGTTGTGTGGTATACGTCCGGAAGTTTTTCCTTTTAGGCATAAAACGGCTGAAACCACCACCGGTAGTGCCTATCCAGATACGTCCCTTATGATCTTCACAGAGGGTCTTAATTTCATTGCCCGGGCTATAAGTAGTGAAAGCAGCGTTACTTCTCAGCAAGGCTTCCGGATCAAAGACCAGCAAACCATTATTGGTACCTGCCCATATACGGTTGTCTTTGTCCTGTAGCAGGCAGCGTATATACACGGGTGTTTCATTGCTGTTGAAGAATTGCCGGAAGGAGATATTGTTGCCGCCTTTGTAAACAGCCATGTGCAGGCCGCTGCCAAAGGTGCCTATCCACATGCGTTGTTGTTTGTCCTGCATAATGGTGTATACCAGCCGGTTTGAATTGCTGCTGGTATCTCCCGGCGGCAGTTCAAAATGCCTGGCCGATTGCTGTAGTGAATCGCGGTGAACAATGTATAATCCATTCCCTTTGGTGCCTATCCACAGATATCCTTTTGCATCTTCTGTAATACAATAGATATTAGAGCATTGACCGGGGAGGAGATGTTCCAGTGAGCGGATCTTTTCCAGTTTGTTATTATACAGGTATAAGGTCCCGTTGCGGGTACTTACCCAGATACGGTTATAGCTGTCTTCATAGATAGTTTTAATACTGTTGATGGTGTATCTGCCGGCGGATTCCTCTTCAGGAAATATATGTGTTACATTGAGCGACTGGGGAACAATTTTATTCAGCCCGGTATGTTCCGCGCCCACCCATATCAATCCGGAGCGGTCTTGTAATATGCTGAGTAAATAGTTTGAGCTTAACCCGGTACTTTTATCAGGAGTAGAAGAGAAGTGCTGCAAATTGCCGCTTATTTTATCAAAGCAATATAAACCTCCTCCATAAGTAGAGATCCATGTATGATGTTTATTATCTGCGGAGAAAGCATAACGGCAATCATCTATCAAACGTATTACAGCAGCAGGTATCAGTTCCAGACGTGTGGTCTTTTGTATGGCCGCATCGTAATACCAGACAATGCCTGTATGGTTATTGATCCAGATACCTTTTTCCTGGTCCGTGATAATATCGATATGACCAGTAATTTCATCTTTTAACAGAGAGGATGTTTGTCCGGATAAAAGATCTGCTATATACACACCGGATTGCTGTGTACCCAATAAAAGGCGTGAATTGGGCAGCAGTGCTGCATTTGTAATATGTTCAGGCGTTACAAAATGTTGTCCGCCAAGCGTGAATATACCATTTTGCCGGGTGATGAAATATACCTGTTGCTGATCTCTGATAGCTTGTATGTAGTTGCCTTTGCCTGCATCAGCTAACATTCCGTTATCCAAACGGAATAAACCGTTGGTGGTACCTATCCAGATACCTTTATCTTCAAATATAAAGTTAACCTGTTTGTTATAGGTATGGGTGATGAAGTGCTTTTGCTGTTTCTGAATATGCAGACAGCCACCTGCCTTACCGTATAACCAGATGTCGCCGTTGGAAGCCTCAAAGAAGTGATCATAATTTTTTACCAGGGAATCGGGCTGATATTCCAGGAAAGTTTCTTTTTCAGGATCAAAGCAATGGAACCTGCCTTCCGCTGTTTTAACCCATATGAGTCCCCGTTTATCTTCATGGAGTTCCCTGATCCTGTTATCACTGATGCCATTGGGCCGGTAAACGATGAATTTACGCCCATCATAGCGGTTAAGCCCGTTGAGGGTGCCTATCCATATAAAGCCCTTTTTATCCTGTAAAAGGCAGCGTACGGTATTCTGGGAAAGTCCTTCGTGAGTGGTCAGTTGTTCCAGACGGATATTGTCAGGATCGGAAGGAGCCAGTGCATAGGAATGCCCTGCCAAAAACAGCAGGCAGTTAAGTAGCCATTGGTGCAGTCGCATAACGTTTCTCTTTGCCGGCCTGTGGATACCGGATGGAATTTATAAAGTATTCATTCTTGTCTATCAGCAATATAAATAAATAGAATGAGAAGTCCTTCCTATAGTGTCATATGTACACTACCCTGCACGTTTTTCCAGTGATTTGTCAATTTTTCCATGTTCCGGTTACATTTTTACAGGCATTTTTACAATCCTCCATTGTAATAACAGGGATGGAGCAATACTTTTGAATATCTAACAGATAACCACGTTTATGATCAGGTCTGCTTTACTATTATTGTTTATTATAGTTTCATTTAATGTACATGCGCAACAATCTTATCAGATTTCCGGCCTTCGCCTGGAATTCTGTACACCTTATATGTTCAGGGTGAGTGAGAAAAATGCCGTGAACGAACCCTGGATGGTAACCCGTTATAACTGGGATTCGGTGGAGGTTAAAATTATTGAGGAGGATAAACAGGTAAGTCTGCAAACGAGCGCCTTAAAGGTGGTGATACACAAGCCATCCTTGAATATTGATGTTTACAGTGTTGACGGGCGCTTATTATCAGCAGAAAATAGCAGTTGTCATAAACAACTGCAACCTGATGAGCATTTTTTTGGTTTTGGGGAAAGGATGGACTTCCTGGACCAGCGGGGAAAAAAGGTAGCCCTGAATGTAGGCAGGGGGACTGGTACACCGCATGCCGTAGGGGCTTATAATGTCCTGGCCGCTAATTACAGTCCGGTCCCGTTTTTCATGAGTACCAAAGGATATGGCATCTTCCTGCATACATCTTACGCTTCTTCCTGGGACATGGGGAGTACCAAAGCGGATGAATATAGTTTCAGCGCTGCCGAAGGTCCTTTGGATTATTATTTCATTTATGGCCCCCGCTTTAATGCCATTCTCGAACAGTATACTTCATTAACAGGGCGCTCTCCGCTGCTGCCCGAATTTGCGTTTGGCCTGCATGCAGGTACTTACAGTGGCGGTACCTGGGGATATGAGCAGTCCACTTCTGTTGCTTATGTACTGGAACTGGCCCGCCGTTTCCGTGAGATGGGCATTCCTGTCGATATCCTGTTCCTGGATTCTACCTGGCGCCTGTTTGGTAAGAATGGAGGCAAAGGGGCTACCTCCTTTGAATGGAGGGAGACCTTTCATAATCCCAAAGGGATGTTCGACAGCCTGTATGCCATGCATTTTAATATGGTAGGACTGCATATCCGTCCACGGCTGGATAATGGCAACCGTTTCCGTTTGCTGGACAGCGCAGCCGCTTTGGGCTATACTTACCCGGAAAAGGATAATCCGGGAGAGTTCGTGAACTTCTTTGATACAACTGCCGTAAACTGGTGGTGGGCACATGCTGCTATTAAAGTAGCAGGCATTGGTGCTAAATTCTTTAAAACAGATGAAGGCAGTGCGTTTGGCGCACTGGCTAATGAGAGTAATAAGACAGGGCCTTCCGGACCGGAAGCACAACGCCTGCATAATATATTCCCGGTGGCTTATGCGAAAGCAGCGTATGAGAAGTTCGCTGCGTACAACCACCTGCGTGGTATAAACCAGACCCGCGAAGGATATGCAGGTATCCAGCGTTTCCCTTTCATTTTTGCGGGCGACTGGCCAAGTGAATGGCAGTACTTCGAACCGGTTATCAAAGCGGGATTGAATATCGGTTTGTCCGGTGTGGGTTACTGGGCGCATTGCATGGGCGGATTTGAACACCCCGCAGACCCTGAGTTGTACATCCGCTGGTGCCAGTTTGGGATGTTAAGCCCTGTAGCAATGGTGTTCGGTATGGATCATCCCGGGTATAAAGAACCCTGGCATTATGGGAAAGAAGCCCTGGATAATTTTAAGAAGTACGATGAACTACGTTACAGCCTGTTGCCTTATTTATATTCCAATGCTTATGAAATGTATCGGACAGGTACACCGCTGATGCGGGCGCTGGTACTGGAATACCAGGATGATCCTAATGTTTATAATATCACGGACCAGTATTTATTAGGCAGCAGTATCATGGTATGCCCGGTTACACAGAAAGGCGCTGTTACCAGGGTCGTATATCTGCCTGCCGGGAAATGGATTGATTACTGGACAGGGGAAATCT
Source organism: Chitinophaga oryziterrae (assembly GCF_009758125.1). Taxonomy (GTDB): domain Bacteria; phylum Bacteroidota; class Bacteroidia; order Chitinophagales; family Chitinophagaceae; genus Chitinophaga; species Chitinophaga oryziterrae. The sequence continues at coordinate 292,468 of NZ_WRXO01000009.1, read as the reverse complement.
ATGAGGGACGCAGGTATGTGAATGCACTGTCCCCGTTGGATAAACTGCCCATTTATATAAAAGCAGGCAGCATCATCCCCACTCAACAGGTACAACAGTATGTGGGGCAGTTGAAGAAAGAGAAGATCACACTGGATATTTATCCATCTGCTGATGGCCATTATAATCTATATACAGATGACGGAAAAAGTATGGGTTATCAGCAGGGAGAATATGCACTTACGGAAATCACCTGCGATACGAATGGAAAGATTCATATAGCCGCACCGGTAGGGAAATATCGTTCATCAGTAAAAACATTTACGTTAAAGATTCATACGGCAAAGCCTGTGATTCAGCCTAACTGGCAATATGATGAACAGACAAAATGTTTGTATATCAATGATATCCCTGCTGATAAAGAAAGTACGATAGAAATAAACTGACATGAAGAAATTACTGGTATTCCTCTTACTCACTATAAAAACTTATGCAGGTGATACACTTTCCCTGCAAGGTAGCTGGCATTTTAAGGAAGATCCTGCAGATGTGGGTATCTCTGAAAAATGGTACTTACAGCCATTACCCGGTAGTGTTCACCTGCCGGGTTCTATGACAGAGAACGGGAAAGGAAATGATGTTACGATCAATACACGCTGGACCGGCAGTATCTATGACAGCTCCTGGTATTTTAATCCGGAGATGGCGAAATATCGTCAGCCGGGTAATCTTAAATTCCCTTTCTGGTTAACACCGCTGAAATATTATGTTGGGGCCGCATGGTATCAGCAGGAGGTAAATATCCCTGTTACCTGGCAGCAAAAGCATATACTGCTTACATTGGAAAAACCTCACTGGGAAACGACTGTATGGATAGATGATAAGCCTGCAGGTAAACAGAACAGTTTAACAACGGCACATGTATATGACCTCTCTGCTTTATTGACTCCGGGTAAACATGTTATTTCTGTAAGAGTCGATAACAGGATAAAAGAGATCAATGTAGGGCAGGATTCTCATAGTCTTACAGATCATACGCAGGGTAACTGGAATGGGATAGCAGGAAAAATACAATTAAGCGCAGGTGCTGTGACATGGCTGGAAGATGTGCAGGTATATCCTGATTTAGCGCATAAGTCGGCACGGGTTAGCGTGAGCATTAAAGGGGCTGTTCGTGCAGGAAAAATAAAACTCAAAGCGCATAGCTTTAACAGTGGCACAATACAGGATGTAGCGCTGCTGGAAACAGCCTTTAAAGATACGGGGCTGATAGAGATCAATTACCCGATGGGGCAGCACATTCAGTTATGGGATGAGTTTGATCCTGCTTTGTATCAGCTAACAGTAACGGTTGTACCGGAGCATGGTGAAAAGGATGAAAAGATCATTCAGTTCGGGATGCGTGAATTCAAAGCGGATGGAAAACGTTTTGTGTTAAACGGGCATCCTGTCTTTTTAAGAGGTACTGTAGAGAACTGTGTATTTCCGCTTACCGGTTATCCGCCTATGGAAGAAAAGGAATGGCTGCGCATTTTTAATATTGCAAAGTCTTACGGATTAAATCATATGCGTTTCCATTCCTGGTGTCCACCGGAAGCTGCTTTCAGTGCAGCAGATAAAACCGGCTTTTATTTACAGGCGGAAGGTCCCAGTTGGGCTAATCACGGCACTTCCCTGGGAGATGGATTGCCAGTAGATCAGTATATCTATGATGAAACAAATCGCGTGGTAACATCTTACGGTAATCATGCTTCTTTTTGTATGATGGCTTATGGCAATGAACCCCGTGGAAGTAAACAGGCGGCTTATCTCGGCAAATTTGTCAATTACTGGAAGGCGAAAGATCCACGGCGTTTGTATACCGGTGCCTCTGTGGGGATGAGCTGGCCTTTGGTCCCGGAGAATGATTACATGGTGAAATCCGGACCTAGAGGATTGCGCTGGTCGCATCTGCCGGGTACTGTTTTCGATTATTATGATAAGATCAAAGAGCAGCAGGTCCCTTATGTAACACATGAAATGGGACAGTGGTGCGTATTCCCCGATTTTAAAGAGATCAACAAATACAGTGGCGTTTTCCGGGCTAAGAACTTCGAACTGTTTAAAGAAAACCTGGAAGACCATCATATGGGTAAACAGGCAGATGATTTTCTGATGGCTTCCGGTAAATTACAGGTGCTTTGTTATAAAGCAGAGATAGAAGCATCATTGCGTACTCCCGGACTTGCAGGATTTCAGTTATTATCATTGAATGATTATCCTGGTCAGGGTACAGCCCTGGTAGGTATGCTGGATCCTTTCTGGGATGAGAAGGGATATGTAACAGCCGCTGAATTCAGACGGTTTTGCGCGCCTACGGTGTTGCTGGCTAAGATGTCTGAAATGGTGTACAGTAATACGGACACATTACATGCAGATGTAGTGGTCACGCATTTCGGGCAGGCGCCTTTACAGCAGGTGAGGCCGGAGTGGCATATCAGAAACAAGCAGGGAGAGGTGATCGCCAATGGTGTATTACCTGCAAGGGATGTTGCTTTGGGAGAGAATATTTCATTGGGTAAAATAGAGGTGCCTTTGTCGGGTATTCATGAAGCTACTGCATTGCAATTGGAAGTTACTTTGGATAGTATTCATAATGACTGGCCGTTATGGGTATATCCTGCAGTATCTCCTGATACCACGGGCATTTATATCTGTGACACGCTGGATGTTTCAGCACAGCAGCAATTACAGGCAGGTGGGAAGGTGTTATTGCTGGCAGCAGGAAAAGTACAGCAGGGTAAAGAGGTGATCCAGTCTTTTACGCCGGTATTCTGGAATACGTCCTGGTTTAAGATGCGCCCGCCACATACACTTGGTTTTGTATGTGATCCTGCATATCCTGTTTTTAATAGTTTCCCTACAGAAGATCATAGTAATTATCAGTGGTGGGAGTTGGTGAATGCTGCACAGGTGATGAATATTGAAACATTCCCTGCTGCTGTTAAACCTTTGTTGCAAAACATTGATACCTGGTTCCTGAACCGGCGATTGTCTATGCTGATGGAAGTGAAAGTAGGGAAGGGGCGGTTGATGATCACCAGCCTTGATCTGACCAATGATCTTTCACACAGGATCGTTGCACAGCAGTTGCGTTATAGCCTGTTGAAGTACATGAGATCATCTGCGTTTAATCCTTCGGAGAAAGTGCCATTGGAAACAGTGCAGGCATTGTTTATACCAGGGGCTGTCAAGGGGATAAATATGTATACGAAGGATAGTCCGGATGAATTAAAACCCAAGAAATAATTCCGCATGAAAATTCTCTTTTTATTACTATTAACAGCAAATGCTTTTGCAGCAGTTCATTTGCCTTCAGTGATCGGCGATCACATGGTGTTACAACAAAATACAAAGATAAAGATATGGGGATGGGCAGATCCCGGAGAGCGTGTTACAATTAAAGCCAGTTGGTCAAAACATACGCTCAGTGTTACCGCCGGCAAAGATGGACGCTGGGAATCATCTTTAGCTACTACTAAAGCAGGGGGGCCTTATGAGATAGTATTAAACACTATACAACTTACAGACATATGGCTGGGAGAAGTATGGCTTTGTTCCGGCCAGTCTAACATGGATATGACAGTAGCCAGAGAAGATAGATACTGGTGTGGCGTATACCACGAAGCAGAAGAAGTAGCTGCTGCCAATTACCCGCAGATCCGCGTATTTGATGCTGCCTATACGCCCACAGATACGATACAAAAAGATGTAGCCGGTATGTGGGAAGTCTGTACACCTGCTACCGTAAAACATTTCTCTGCTGCCGCTTATTTCTTTGCCCGCGACTTACAACAAAAACTAAAAGTACCAATAGGATTAATCACAACTGCTTATGGAGCCAGCACCGCAGAAGCCTGGATCAGCCGTAAGGAATTAAAGTCATTCCCTGCATTGCTGGATGATTATGCCCGTAAAAAAGCCATTTACGATACCAGCATCACCGCTCGTAAAAAGTACGGGGAAGCGCTGGCTAAATGGAAGATTGCAGCAGCCGAAGCCAAGGCCGCCGGAAAGGACCAGCCCCGGGAACCTAAGAACCCTGATCCTGAAAAAGATCAGCATAATCCTGCTGTGTTATACAATGGAATGGTAGCACCATTGATCCCTTACACTATCAAAGGAGCTATCTGGTACCAGGGAGAATCCAATACCAGCAAACCTGAAATCTACCGTTCATTAATGGAAACGCTGATTGCGAACTGGCGTAAAGACTGGAAACAAGGAGATTTCCCCTTTTTGTATGTACAACTGGCCAACTATGGCAAACCGGATTTATTACCTGTCAGCGAAAAGGGGACCGTATTAATCAGGCAGGCGCAGTTGGAAAACCTGCGTATACCGCATACAGGAATGGTCGTCGCTATCGATAATGCCAATCCGGATAAACCCGAAGATATCCATCCTAAAAACAAACAGGCTATCGGATTGAGATTATCCCTGCAGGCATTGGCTTTAGTGTATGGAGAGAAAATAGCTTACAGCGGTCCTGTTTATCAGAAAATGAAAATAGAGGGCAATAAGGTCCGTCTGTATTTCAATGAAAATAATTTACAAAGCAGGGATAGTATACTGACCGGCTTTGCCATTGCCGGAGATGACAAACAATTCGTTTGGGCGAATGCAATAATTGAAGGCAATACTATCCTTGTATCCAGTGATAAGATCAAACAACCAACGATCGTCCGTTATGGCTGGGCTTCCAATCCTCCTGTTAATTTATATAACAAAGAGGGCCTGCCTGCATCTCCCTTCAAAACAGATAAGTAATTGTACATTTTTCCATGTAATAGTATGATCTTCCATTGTCTGATGGGACGTTCAAAATTAACTTAGCTGTTATTAATCAGGGACAAAATTTCAATGGAACAGCATTATGATCACCAACAACGTATTTCGCGGTTAAAAAGGATAGAACGATTATTGATCATCCTTGTAATTTTTATTTGTGCATTATTGACCTACTTGTTTTTACTGAACTAATTCATTCCATAAAATATCAGCGTTATGAAAAAATCTTTAATGATTTTGAGCTGCAGCATGCTATTGCTGCTTCGACAGACAGTCTTTGCCATCCCTCTGCCATCCACCAACGATATTCAAATCCAGGGACAAGTATTCGACGACCAGGACAATACACCATTGGTAGGTGTAAGTATCCGCGTGAAAAACGGTAACAAAGGCGTTACTACAGATCAGAACGGGAAATTCGTGTTGTCTGTTCCTGAAGAAGCTACATTGGTAGTAACCTATGTAGGCTATGACAGCAAAGAGTTGAAAGCCGCGGCTTCTCTATCTATAAAACTCAGTAAAAGCAATAAAGGGCTAAACGAAGTAGTAGTAATTGGATATGGTACTACCCGGAAAAAGAACCTGGTAGGCGCTGTATCATCTATAGGAGAAAGTCAGATCAGAGACCGGCCTATTACACGTATAGATCAGGCGCTGGCAGCTCAGATGCCCGGTGTACAGGTACAGTCAGTAACCGGTGCTCCGGGAGCTGCTTTGCAGATAAGAGTACGTGGAGCTGCATCTGTTTCCGGCAGCAATGACCCTTTATATATTGTAGACGGTGTACCCGTAGATGACCTCGGAGATATAGATCCTGCCACTATCCAGTCTGTAGATGTACTGAAAGATGCTTCTGCTGCGGCGATCTATGGTGCAAGGGGTTCCAATGGTGTGGTGTTGATCACTACGAAGAGAGGAAAATTGGGTAAAGCACGTATCAACTTCTCTGCAACTTTTGCAAGACAGGAGGCTGAACGTTTTGTTCCGATGATGAGTGCCAATGAATGGATTCAATTTAAAAAAGACCTGATTGATTCTTCCTGGGTAGCAAGAGGACGTACACTTGGTAAAAATTACCAGGCTTCCGATGATATGAATTTCCGTGCTACAGAACTGGGTGGTACTACAGCGAATACACATGCACTGGCGAACACTACTTTTATGTACGATCCTTACTGGGCAATGGGTACGGATAGTCTGGATTATGTCGACTGGCAGGATGCATTCTTCAAACCTGCTAACATGCAGAAGTATAATCTCTCTGCTTCCGGCGGTAATGAAAACGTCAATTATCTTTTATCCGGAGAATATCTCAACCAGGACGGACTGGCTGTGAATACCGGTTATAAACGTTACACTTTCCGTTCTAATATGGAAGTAAAACTCAGCGACTTTGTAAAAGTTGGTTTGCAGTTATCTCCTTCCATTTCCTGGACAAAAGGGGCCGGTATAGACGGCAGAAGTGGTATTGGTCCTTCCGTTGCAGGTACAGCACCCATACAGGAAAAAGGGGTAGGGGCGAATTCAGGTTCAATAGGCACACCTGCTTACCGCTGGGTAGCGGACCAGATCAGTCCTGTAACAGTGATGGAAGAAACGCTTAATAATACGGAGCTGGTAAAACTTTTATCACAAATCTATCTGAATGCCACACTTGCAAAAGGATTACGATTGAATGTTACCGGCGCCTGGAACAGCAATAGCAGCGATAACAAATATTATCAGCCTACTTCTGTTACTTCTGCCCGGAGGACCGCGGTAGAAGGTTCTCAGAGTACTGCTACCCGCAAAACGGTCCGTAACCAGTATTACCTGTTCCAGTCTTTATTAAGTTACGATCGTATCGTTAAAAAACATGAATTCAATACGGTATTCGGCGCTTCTACAGAATCCAATAATGCCGCCAATACTACACAAACAAATAAACAGTTTGCAAACGATAACCTGTATACGTTCGATCTTGGTTCTTCTACACCGACAGCCAGTAATGTTACAGAATCCAGGCGTACATTAAGTTCATTCTTTGGTCGTATTAATTATAATTATAACAGTCGCTACCTGTTGTCGGTAAGTTTCAGGGGAGATGGTTCTTCTCGTTTTGGTGCCGATTCCAAATGGGGTTATTTTCCCGCAGCCTCAGTAGGGTGGAGGATCAGTGATGAGGCATTCATGCAAAGTATTAAACATGTAGTGAATGATTTTAAAATAAGATATAGCTGGGGAATAGCAGGTAATGACAGGATAGGAGGTGATTACCCTGCCGTAGGACTGGTATCCACTACCAACTATGTATTTGGAGATACGCAGGCGCAATCCACCGGGTTCTCTGTTACCAGTATTACCAATAACAACCTGCACTGGGAAAAAACAACATCCAATGATATCGGTTTCGATGCGACTATCCTGAAAGAACGTTTCACTGTTTCGTTTGATTATTACAATAAACTCACCAAAGATCTCCTGTTAAGTGTGCCTGTTGCCCGTACTACAGGATTCACCAAACAGAATGCAAACATTGGTTCCGTAAAGAACCGGGGATATGAGATAAATCTGAACTCGCGTAATGTAACAGGTAAGAATTTCTCCTGGGAAACGTCTTTAAATGTCTCTTACAACAAGAACATGGTGGTGAAGCTGAACAACGATAATACACCGATCTATACCGGCTGGGAGAATACGGTGAAGATAGCGGTAGGGCGTCCATTATACACGTATGTACTCTATGATGCTATCGGTGTATACACTTCAGATGCCCAGTTGAAAAACACGCCTAAAAGGGCCAATACTATCATTGGAGATCCTATCTATCGCGATGTCAATAAGGATGGTGTAATAGATGCCAGTGACATGACGGAAGTAGGTCATCCTGATCCTAACTATACCTGGGGAATGACCAACCGTTTCGCCTATAAAAGATTTGACCTTTCCCTGTTATTCCAGGGGCAATGGGGTAACCAGATCTTTAGTATGTTCGGTCGTAATATAGACCGTCCTACTACCGGCCTGGGGAACTATAATGCCAAGCAGGTTTGGGTGAACCGTTTCCGTTCTGTCAGTCAGCCGGGAGATGGTAAAACTCCCCGTATAGATGCTACAACTGCCAGTGTATATGATACCCGCTGGTTATATAGCGGTGCGTTTTACAAGATCAAAAATCTCACAGCCGGTTATACGCTAAAACCTAATCTGATAAAGGGTATTGTTCAGGCACGTGTGTATTTCAGCGTAGATAATTTATGGATGAGTGATAAGTATACGGGTGGATATTCTCCTGAAGCATTCCAGTATGATTACCTGGCTGACTGGTCCAGTTATCCTACTGCCCGCACGTATAGCATTGGTATTAACATCGGTTTATAAAAAGTACAACAATGAAAACGATCAATATAATTTCCGCGATATTAATTGTTACAATATTCGCTGCCTGTAATAAGGATTTCTTAGATACTGTCCCAATCTCTAACCAGTCTGAAAGTAGTTTTTACAAAACTGAGAATGATATTGTACAGGCGGTGAGTGGTGTATATAATAAACTGCTCACATTCCCTGATATCAATAATATCTACTTATCTGAATGTCGTTCCAGCAACTACTATGTAGACAGACAGGATGCTGCCCGTGATTACTTCAGTATCTCTGCTTTTGAATTAACGCCTGCCCTGGGAACTTTGCAAACCGCCTGGACAAATGATTATGAGTTGATTGAACGCGCTAACCAGGTGCTGGACAGAATAGACAATATCTCTTTTACAGATACAACAAAACGTAGCCGGTTAAAAGGAGAATGTAAATTCCTGCGGGCGCTTTCCTACTTCGAACTGGTAAAGGTTTTCGGCGCTGTGCCTTTAATCGATCATAATGTTTCTTCCACAGAGTCTTTAAACTACCCTCGTGTAAGTGCAGATACTATCTATAGTTTCATTATAAAAGAGCTGACAGAAGCCGCTGTCTTATTGCCAAATGCCTATACAGGAGTTGACAAGGGGCGTGCTACCAAATGGGCAGCGCTGGGATTATTAGGTAAAGCATATTTATATACAGCCGGTTATCCGCTGATGAAAACAGAGAATTACGGCAATGCGATCAGCACACTTAAGCAGGTATTAAATGCAGAGAACCTGGCGGACGGCTGGAAGTTTGCACCTACCTATGCGGAGATCTTCAAAACGTCTAACGACAATAAGTACTATTTGTTCGAAGTACAATATCTCTCCGGTGGTAAAGGCCTGGGTAATCCTGTACCAGGAGAGGTAATCCCGCTGGACATGGACACAAAGATCACTCCTTATGGCGCTTATTATATGCAGGGTGCTCCTTCCAATGATCTGATCAGTAGTTTTGAAGCAGGGGATAAGCGTGAGTTCGTGATCCTGGATACTATCTACAGGAATAAGGCAGGTGTGAAGACTAAGAAGAACTACTTTAAAAAGTACCTCGATTCTACTGCTGCTGCCGCCATTCTGAGCAGCTCCGACTGGGGAATTAACTTCCCGCTGCTTCGTTCCGAAGATGTGATGCTGATGTATGCTGAAGCGGTGAATGAAACCTCGGGTCCTACAGCAGAAGCGGCAGGTCTTGTAAACCGTATTCGTGCCAGAGCCGGCTTAGGTACTGTTGATGGCCTGTCCCAATCTGATTTTCGTTTGGCAATAGAAAGGGAGCGGCGTCATGAGCTGGCATGGGAAGGACAGTACTGGGGAGATCTTGTACGGACAGGCCGTTGCCTGGATGTGATGAATCCCTGGTTACAACTGAACTATAATATTACGATGGATAAGAATGGATTTATCTACCCGGTCCCGCAGTCGGAGATGCAGATTAAACCGGGATTGTATTATCAGAATCCGGGGTATAACTAACTAACTGTTCTCCTTATCCCCGGGCTTTTATTGTCCGGGGATTTTCTTAAGTATATAGCCAACCTGGTTATCTGATTCTTCTTTGCTGATATATTCGAAGTTTATATCCCTTACAAAGTTATTCCGTTCTAAAAGCCGGACAGACTTTTCATTATCCGGAGATGGCAACGCTGTTATAATATTGAATCCTGCAGTTTCGAACCCATATTTAATCACGGCAGTAATAGCTTCCTGCATAATTCCTTTTCCCTGGTAATCAGGGTGTAGCTCATATCCAATTTCTCCTGATTTCTTTTCAATCACTATATTCCAGAAACAGGCAGTCCCAATTAAGGTATTGTTATCTTTCAGGCTAATGGCCCAATAGATCCCCTCGTCAGCAGCCTGAATTTTTCTGATAAATACCAGGGCATCTTCTATGGAAGAGGCTTTGGGTCTGTCAAGATATTTGTTGACCCTGTCATCTGAACGGATGCGCAGAACATGAGGAGCATCTTCTAATGCAAGAGATCTTAATATTAGCCGTTCTGTTGTGAGGAGGGGCGATTGCATACTTTAATATAGTTTATATTTGCGGAAAATTAAAAACAATTATCATGAAACGGCCTTATTTTTTCGTATTTACTTTCATTATTTCTTTATCCTGCGGAGCAGTTTCTTATTGCCAGACAAAACCATCTGAAACAGAAATTAAACAACATTTAAGTGGGTATCGTTCTCAGATAGATTCACTGGATGCTGCACTGATAAAAATTCTTGGTGAACGGGAAAGAGTTGTAAAAAAGGTAGGTATTTACAAAGCGGAAAATCATGTTCCTGCATTGCAGAAGGACCGCTTCCAGCAGGTATTGGAGAAAGCTGTCGCAGCAGGTGCAAAGGAGGGTCTGTCGCAGGTTTGCATTGAAGAAATTATGAACGCGATACATAAGGAAAGCCTTCGTATAGAGCAGGAAGATATAGAGAAGAAGCAGTAAAAATGATAGTCATAAAATCATTTTAATTGTACTAAAGGAATAGAAAATAGTTAGTGTTTTTTATTCCTTTAGAAGATGTTTTGTGGATTGGTTTTTTTATTACATTCGCAAAAACAAAATTTAATTTTATGAGTGACGAGGAATTTAAACTACTGAAGGATCACTTCGAAAAACGGTTGGCAGAACCTATGACCAAAGAGGATGCTATACGTAATTTACAAGGGGCAGGCATCCTGGATGAACATGGGGAGTTGACTCCAATACATAAGAATCTTGGGTATGCACTCGCATACAGTTTGGGTAAAGACCAAAAGTGATTTATTTATTGTTAACCTTAATAATTTGTCTATGTATGACGTTCGACCAAACCTTATAATAGGTTTCCACGGCTGAGATGAAGCTGTCTGCCATTTTTATTACATTCACAAAACAAAATCAAATTTTATGACTGAAAAACAAATTCAAATGGTTATTGATTTGGCCAAACAAAGACTGGCTAATCCGCCAACTAAGGAGGAAGCAATACGTACTTTTCAAGAGATGGGTTGGGTAGATGAGTATGGTAAGTTTAGACCCCAATATAAAAATCTTGAGCTAGCATTAGCATTAAACCTGGGTGAAGGCAGGTATTAGTGATTTATTTATTGTTAACCTTAATAATTTTATCCATGTATGATGTTCGACCAAACCTTATAATAGGTTTCCACGGCTGTGATAAAGCTGTATGTCAATCTCTGATAAATAATCCTGATAACATAAAAATAAGCCAGCAGCCTTTTGATTGGCTTGGACATGGTATGTATTTCTGGGAGAATAATTATGAACGTGCATTGAGTTGGGCGTTAGAGAAACAGCGGAGTGGAAAAATAAACAAGCCAGCCGTAATCGGAGCTGTAATAAGTCTAGGTAATTGTTGTGATTTTCTGGACTCCAAGAATACGCAAATGTTAGCGTTTAACTATTCTCTGATGGCAAGTTCATATTAGACATCAGGACAAATACTGCCTCAAAACAGGGATGTAGCAAATGATGAGCATAAGGATAAGCTATTGAGAGATTTGGATTGTGCTGTAATAGAATTTATGCATGAGGAGATAGATAAACTGACAGCATCCGATGTTTTTACCAAAGGCTTTTCTAATTACAAATTGTTTGATTCTGTTCGCGGAGCATTTATGGAAGGTGGACCCGCATTTAAAGGTTCCGGCATTTCAAAAAAGAGCCATGTCCAGATTGCTGTCCGAAATCCTAATTGCATAAAAGGGTTCTTCCTGCCACGCCGGGAAGTAAACTATGCAAAATGGTATGGAGAAAAGTTCCGTGCTATTAATTCTCATACATCCGTAAATTAACCCCGTTTCATTTCCCTGCGTTTCTTCTTCCCATTTCCTGATACCTAGCCCCGGTCATATATCCATTTCATCCCCCATTTTGTCAGCTTCGTCCCATATTTGGCAACTTCCTTCCTTATCTTTTGTCTTATTTTACAGTAAACGCCAAATAATATGAGCATGAAAATCAGGAAAACAACTGCATTAATTATTACTGCATTCTTTCTTTTTATCGGATCATCCTTTGCCCAGAACAGTAAAAAGGAACAAGGTGCGAAGGCATTGACCGATACAATGAAAACGCAACTGTCTTTAAACGACGATCAGTACAAGCAAGTCTATGCTATCAACCTGGACTTCATATCAAAAGTTGCTGCTGTAAAGCAGGATGGAGATAGCAAAATGGCTAAATTCAAAAAGCTGAAGGCAATGGACGAAGATCGTGATACTGCTCTTCAAAAAATACTGACAGACGATCAGTTTAAAGACTTCCAGGACTTTAAACAGGAGAACAGGAAAGAAATGAAAGCCCGTTTTCGTAAACAATAACACTTCTAAACTTATTTTATGAAAAAGATAATTATTTCAGCCATAGCAGGCTTGTTATTCGTCTCCGCACAAGGTATGGCCCAGCGCATTGTTGTAGTACATCGCAGAGTAATAGCTCCGGCAAGGGTCGTCGTAGCCGCTCCTGTCGCAGTAGTAAGACCTGCCCCTGTAGTGGTGGTAGCTCCCCGCAGGGTAGTTTATCCCCGCCGGGTAGTGGTACTACGCTAGGAATGAGAAAAACCAGCGGATTCGCTGTTTTTTGTAATCTGAATGGCCGGTATTGCCGCTAAAGATGCATCAAGGCCCTTCATCCAAACACCCTGCTCCCGGACGTTCTATACAGGAGAACAACCCCGTAAAGGGAAAGTTCCAGCCAGTTGGTGTGCCTGGTCCATTCAGATTACAACAGCATCCAAAGTAAATAACCGGAAAATGTCCCTGCCCGTTTTACCTCCAATATTGTCCGCTTCACTCCTGAATGCCATTCCCACGCACTCATCTCTGCCCATATTTGCGCATCAATAAATCTTAAACAAATGAAGATCGCTATGCTTGCGCTTATACTAGGCTTATTCTCAGCTCACGCATTCTCTCAGTCTGCTGATAAAATTAATGGTGAATGGACTAATGATCAGCATGATAAAAAGATACTGTTCCACAAAACGAATGACGGTACTTATGAAGGAGAGATCATCTGGACTAAAGGCACAAAAGCCAAACCAGGAGACACAATTATCAAAGGACTGAAATTCAGGGATAATAAGTATACAGATGGACAATTATTCCTGCCTGCCAGAGGAGAATGGGTGAAATGCAGTGCAGTACTTAAAAACGAGAACACACTCGAAATCACCGGTTCAAAAAGTATGTTCAGTAAAACAGTAACATGGACAAAATAGTAATCCCGCTTTATAGGTCCGGGCAGTATAAAATGTTAACATTATTGCTGATAATGCTGCCGGTCGCTGGTTTTTCGCAGGAAAAGGAAATATTTCATGTGTCGTGGAGGTTTGTTCCGGCAAAAACGGATACGATTGGAAAAGCACATTATGTAGATGCCCACCTGGCATTTCCTGTATTCAAAGACAGCATAGATAAAGTAGCAGGAACCGTTGCGTACAGAAGCACATACCTTGATGCATTTGCGCCTTTATACGGCGTTTTGGTAAGCCTGGCATGGTTGCATAAGCTAAATGACAAACATAGTATTATCCTGTTTGCACACAGCGGAATTTTCAGCGACATGAAAGACATAAGCGGGGAGGACCTGCGGGGAACGATCGGGATCCGCTATGTAAGCCGGTATTCGGAGAAATTCAGCTCGGGGTTTGGACTGGCTTATTCAAAACAGTTCTTTGGTAAACAGATCACGCCTATCATCGAAATGAACTATCGCTTTTCTGATAAACTGCAATTTTATGGGTTGCTACCTCTGCGGGAACGCCTGGAGTATACGATCAGCAGGAAATCAAAGACAGGCATTGGGGTGAATGCTGATGTGGCCAGCTACCGCTTATCGGCATCTGAAGATGCTTCCCGTTATATGAGGATTGCACAGTGGGCAGGTGTTTTATTTTACCAGTATAACTTTTGCGGTAACTGGAATATAAGTGCCAGCGTTAACGGCGCTATTAAACAACGGTTTGAGGTATTTGACAAGGCGTCTTCCAGCAACTGGACGCTTTTTACGAAGACGCTGGGTAGTAAACCCACACCGGTATACAGGGCAGATCAGCATGGATTACAATTACAGCTGAGCGTGGGTTATACGATTCAGTAAATATGTTGTAGGTTCGATAAATAGCAAAACGCGAACGGGCCTGTACTCTTTGTACAGGCTCTTCTTTATTGCCCGTTTCAAACGGCCATTTGCCCGTCTGAACAGCATATACTTTACTATTGTGCTGAAATATATTAAGTTTGTAGCTATGCAATTTGTGAAAAGGTACCAGTTGAAGGCTGGGATATTTATTTCACTGTTCGTTTCCCTGCTGGTATTTATTCCCCGCGTGATCCGCTATGATGAAAGTGAACACTTTTATTTATTAGTGCAATTTGCATTTTTCAGCTTCCTGTTTGCGCTTAGCAGTTGGTTGTGCAGTCAGTATTTCCTTAAATATTCCAGGATAAAACAGCATTGGATAAAGACAATGATCGCCATTTCCTTCTCTATGACAGTATCTGTGTTCTTAGGGCAAATCTACCGGGAAAACGGCCCCACGCTGCTCTATTTTAAAACATTATCAGACGATCGCAGAACACTGATGTCATTATTCAGAGGACTGGTAATAGGAGGGTTTACCTATCTCTGTGCATATTACCTGAACATGCTGCTGGAAACACAAAAGGCATCCATCGGAATAGAACACCTGAAACAGGAAAACTTACAGGCAAGATTGAATTCGCTGAAACAGCAGATTAGCCCGCACTTCCTGTTCAACTCATTGAATACGCTGAAGTCAGTTGCCAATGAAGAGCATGTAAAAGAGTACGTAGTACAATTATCTCTTGTATACCGTTACCTGTTAAACTATAATGATAATAACCTGGCAACGGTAAGAGAAGAACTGGCATTTATCAATGCCTATAGTTTTATCCTGAAAGAAAGATTTGAAGATGGGTTTAGCATGCAGATAAATATTGATGATAATATCAGGGAATTTCATATCCCCACATTATCGTTACAGATACTCATAGAAAATGCGGTAAAACATAATGTGGCTTCTTTATCGAAGCCATTGAACATAACGATTTCAGATAACGACGGGTATATTGTTGTCAGCAATAATCTGCAACGTAAATTCTCTTCTGAGGAAAATACCGGTAAAGGGCTGATCAATATCAGCGACCGCTACCGGCTGCTGGCCCGGAAAACAATAGACATTAATGAGGAAGAGGGGAATTTTACAGTAAAACTGCCACTACTGCCATGATAAATGTACTGATCATAGAAGATGAGGTAAAAGCAGCAAAGGAGCTGAAAAAACTACTGGAACAAATAAGGGATGATATGCAGGTAACAGATATTCTGCAATCCGTAGAAGAAGCAGTGGAATGGTTTGAGAGACATCCGCATCCCGGTTTAATTATTTCGGATATACAACTGGCAGATGGACTAAGTTTTGAGTTTTTCAGCAAAGTATCTGTGAAGGCCCCTGTTATCTTTTGTACTGCTTTTGATGAATATGCCATCAGAGCTTTTGAAACGAATGGGATAGATTATCTCTTAAAACCTGTAGAGAAGGATAAGCTGGCCCAAAGCCTGGAGAAATTTGATATGATGAAGCGTATTTTCAGCGGGCAGCAGCTGCAGCATCTGTTCACTCAGATAAAACCCCCGTTTAAAACCACTTTGCTGGCTTATTTTCAGGATAAGATCATTCCTGTGAGGACAGCCGAGGTAGCCTTCATTTATGCCGCAAACGGGCTTATAGGGGCATATACGGCATCAGGCAGAAAGTACTATGTGAACGGTACGCTGGATGAACTGGAATCCAGCCTGGACCCTCATGCGTTTTACCGGGCTAACAGGCAGTTTATTATCTCGCGGGATGCGGTGATGAATATAGAACATTCCTTTGCCCGTAAACTGGTTGTAAAAGTACAGCCGGAGGCGCCGGAGAGCATTGTCATCAGCAAAGCGAAAGCATCAGATTTCTTAAAATGGATGGAAGGATAAAAAGAGAAAGGCTGTCTCTCCCAGAGAACAG
Organism: Chitinophaga oryziterrae; assembly: GCF_009758125.1. GTDB lineage: Bacteria > Bacteroidota > Bacteroidia > Chitinophagales > Chitinophagaceae > Chitinophaga > Chitinophaga oryziterrae. The sequence goes on along the minus strand of NZ_WRXO01000009.1, from coordinate 276,236 downwards.
CCCTTCTGTTATTGCTCATCCCTATCAAACCACTAGTATGTATAACCTTTACGTTTAAACATCCATATGTTTCTCCAGCCATCACCCTGCTGTGCAAGCGTCAGCTCATCTGCCGTCAGTTTCACGATCACATAGGTTACTTTATTCCCTAAGCTGATATCAGCGCCTGTAATCTTCACGGACTGACTGAGTGTATCCAGGTCAAAAGAAGCCGTAGTAGTAACACCTGCATGTGTGAAGGTATAATTCTTGGAACCTTTCAGGTCAAACGTCATTTCATCATCAGCTACACCCTTATCGGTTAAATAAGCGATGCCGTTCTGCCACCATTCAGGAGCAGTTGCACCACCTGAACCATTACCATAGCAGATGCCGGTAGGCCGGTCTACTGCCCATACCCATGTTTTACCATCCTGTGCATTTGTTAACAGATTCCAGGATGGGTTATGGAAATACAGGGGATCATTTTGAGATACCGTGATTTTGGTAGAATCATTCAGCGGACCTCCACTGGTGTAGACAGAGTATTTGATGATATAATCACCCGCAAAAGGCAGGTTGATCGTATCGCTTGTGCTTTTTGAAAAACCACCGCTATATTGCCAGAAAGGGATATAGCTGCCTTTTGTAAGACTGTTCAGCATCACAACATTGTCATACCCCTCTTTCTGTGTTACTGTATATTTAAGATCTGCCTGTGAGATAGTAGGAGCAGAAAGTGTTTCCTGATCTTCCTTTGTGCATGATGCCAGCACAAGCAGCAATAAGATGATGATATAATTTTTCATATCTCAGTTTTTAGTGGAATTATTAATTAGTCCAGCCTGGATTTTGTTTATACGCGCCATTGGATAAGCTGATTTCCTGTTCAGGGATCTTGAAAAGACCCTGTTTGGCAAGAGGGAAGCTCACATCAAACTGACCGTCTCCATTGCTGTTGTCTATCGCCGCTTTTGCCACGTTCAGGCCCTGACGTAACAGGTCCCAGTAACGTTGTCCTTCCAGCGCCAGTTCCAGTCTGCGTTCTTCCATAATGAGGCTTTTACCGGCAGCATCAGGTGTTAATGTCTTACGGTAAGAAGTACTCAGGAATGCGCGGTCGCGAACACGGTTATAATAATCCTGTGCCTTGCTGAGATTTGCATCGAGGTTCAGCTCTGCTGCCATCAGCAGTACATCTGCATAACGGATCACTACATTGTCGTAGTAATTATCTATCTGGAAATTGCCGCCTTTATCCACTGCATTACCTTCATCCATCGGGGTATATTTTTTCCAGAAGTAACCGGTGTATTGTGCCTGATCGCTTAACACGTACTTTGAAAGATTTTCATCTGCAATAGAAATAATACCGCCGGATTTGCGGGTATCTGCACCGTCATAAGCATCGTATAATTTGCTGTTTACAGTACCTGCACCCCAGCCCTGGTAGTAAGGCAGTAAGATCTGACCACGGATGGCGATATCTACCTGCATACGGTTACCATTGTGCTGGTCCCAGCTGCCTAAGCCTTTATAAGTGAATTTGATGGACCATACGGTTTCTTTATTATCCTCTCCGACAAATCGGGAAAGAGATGACTGCCACAGGCGGGGGAAAGAATCTACCAGTCCGTAACCACCTGCGTTAATCACATTATCAAGATAGTTGATAGCGTCCGTTTTATTGATCACACCCGCCAGGTCTGTCTGGTTGTAATATCCGGTATAATAAAGGTATACGCGGCCTATTAAAGACTCCGCAGCCCATTTGTTCACCCTTCCGTAATCAGCGCTGGAAATACCGCCATAAGCCGTAGCAGGCAGCTTGGCTGCTGCAAACTGAAGGTCCTCTGCGATCAGTTTATATACATCCGCAGGTGCTGCCTGTGGCGTATTGTATTCAGCAGGCGTGAGGGGAGAGGTGGCCAGCGGAATATTCCCGAACATACGCACCAGGTCGAAGTAGAAGTAAGCTCTGAGGAAATGGGCTTCAGCAGCGTACTGTGTTTTAAGGGTCGTATCTGCGCCCCAGTTCACACCATCTAATTTAGACAGTAATACGTTGGCCCTGTAAATACCGGTATAATATTTCTGCCAGATGCCAATGTTCATATTGGAAGCTTCCTGGAAGCGGTCCCATTGTTTCCATACCAGGTCGGAAGTACCACCACCGCCAAAGCAATCGTCGCTGGCCAGTTCGGATACCAGTTGTATATTATCGTAATCGCCTATCTCCAGTTGATTGTATACAGCTACCAGTGCCTGTAAAGCCTGTGCAGGTGTTTTATAAAAGGATGCTTCCGTCTGTTGATCTACCGGGGATGTATCCAGGAAACTCTTGCTGCAGGCAGCAAAGATGGTGATGATTATAGCTGAAATGATGATCTTTTTCATGTGGAATGATTTACAGTTTTAAAGTCTAACGTTCACGCCTACCAGCACTGTCTTAGGTTGCGGATAAGTACCCAGGTCTATACCGGAAGCCCAGCCGGAAGGGCCGTAGCCTACTTCAGGATCTGTTCCTTTATACTTTGTAAAAGTGAACAGGTTGGTGCCGGACACATATAATCTCAACTGTTGTAATGGTAAGTTGTGGAATACCTTTTTGAAATCATATCCAAGGTTCAGGCTCTTCACGCGTAAGAACGATGCATCATGGACATAGAGGTCAGAAGAACGGATCCAGTTCTGGTTCAGCTCTGCTCCGTCAGTTACACGGGGAATACGGTTAGATGTTCCTTCACCTGTCCAGCGACCGAGTATTTCTGTAGAATAGTTACTGAGCGGGCGGGAGAAATCATGTGTACCGTCCCATATCTGGTTACCATAGTTACCATATAATGCAACAGAGAAGTCAAATCCTTTGTAACCCAGGTTCACACTTAAACCGTAAGTGAATTTAGGATATGGGTTACCAATCTGTCCTTCATCTTTACTGTCAATTACGCCATCACCGTTTACATCTTTGAAACGAACATCGCCGGGTTGTGCATTAGGCTGGATCTTAGTCCCGTCTTTTCCTACATAAGCAGCGATCTCATTGTTATTCTGGAAGATACCTGCTGTTTTATATCCGTAGAAATATCCCATTGGGAAGCCTTTCTGTGCACGGTAGAATTCAGGCATGCTGGCATATGTTATACCGGTTGCTCCATTGATTATTTTCTCAGGATTAGGAATATCTGTTACTTCATTACGGTTCAGGCCCATATTGGCATTAACACCAACAGTGAGGTCATGGAAAGTATGATTATATCCTAATGATATTTCCACACCCTGGTTGCGTACATCACCACCATTGATCAGTGAAGTACTGGAACCGGAGATTGCAGGCGTATTTACTCCTACCAGCCAGTCTTTTGTCGTTTTGCGGTATAGATCTACCGTTAAATTGAAATCTTTGAATAATTGTGCGTCAAAACCAATGTTGGCCTGTTCTGATGTTTCCCATTTAAGATCGGGATTAGAGATACGTATCGGTGCAGCGCCTACAGCAGCATTTTCTCCTGCTCCAAAATAATATCCAAGGAATTGTGTGGAGATAGTGGAAAGGTATTGGCTGTAATACTGTGGCAGGTTACCATTTTGGCCCCATCCTGCACGGATCTTCAGGTAAGGTAACCAGGAAACGTGCATGAAGGACTCATTACTGGGTACCCATCCAAGTGAGAAGGAAGGGAAATAACCAGTGCGGTGATTAGGACCAAACCTGGAAGAGGCATCAGACCTTAACACTGCGGTGAACAGGTATTTTTCAGCGTAGTTATAACTGATACGGCCGAAATAGGAAACCAGTGAGGTGGTACTGTCCGATCCGAAGATCCTTTGCGTACTGTCTGTTGTTCCGTTATTGATAACAGCATTGTCGAGGCCCTCTTTCGTGAGGTCTTGCTTATAACCCCGTAAATAACTGCCAATTGTTCTGCTGGCATTCATACCTGCCAGTGCGGTAAAATTATGTTTTCCAATAGAATGCTGGTAGCTGATGGTATTATCCCAGTTCCAGGTAACACCGCGGTATATACCCTGGTTGGCCTGAGAGTGAGTATTGTATACGTTCAGGGAAAGATCATATACCGGCAGATAACTCCGTACATCGGAGTAATTAAGGTCCAGTCCGAAATCACTACGCAGTTTCAATCCTTTAACAGGTTCTGCCTGTAAGTAAGCATCTCCTACTAACCTGTCTGTTTTTGCTTTATTCTGATTCTGATAATACATGGCGGCTACCGGGTTGGCTTCATCTGCATTAAAAGTAGATTTAGCAAAGGAGCCGTCTGCATTATATACAGGGAACAGCGGACTTACACTGAATACAGAGTGGAAAGTGTTGTCGTAGATATTGCCAACAGCCACACCTTTTTTGTTAGACTGTGCAAAGGTCATGTTCTCACCAAACACAATGATGTCTTTATACATCTTATGTTCAGAGTTCATACGGAAGGATATGCGGTCATAAACCGATTGCCCTTTAAAGCCTATAACGCCTTCCTGTTTGGTATAAGCAAGAGAAGCTGAGTAGATAGATTTATCGTTACCACCGGACAGACTTAATGTATGATTCTGTATAGGTGCTTTTTTATTATACATCGCTTCCTGCCAGTCTGTTCCCTTACCCAGTTTGCTTAACTGATCAACTGTAAAGTAAGGAGTACTACCGGAGTTGATCGCCATTTCATTCGCGATGACACCGTAGTCATGCGCGTCCAGCAGGGATACTTTATGAGAGGGGTTCTGTACACCGTAATAAGCATCGTAGGAGAGTGTCATACCACCCTGACGGCCTCTTTTGGTAGTAACCAGTACAACACCATTTGCTGCCCTGGAACCGTAGATAGCCGCAGAAGCAGCATCTTTCAGTACGTCAATGGAAGCAATGTCAGTAGCATTCAGGTAGCTGATATCTTTTACAGGCACACCATCCACAATATACAGTGGATCAGCATTACCTACAGTACCGGCCCCGCGTATACGCACTTTCATTGATTCGCCTGGCTGGGCAGAATTAGCAGTGATCTGTACACCGGGAGTTTGTCCCTGTAATGCCTGGTCAACCTGCAAAGTGTGGTTCTGTTCCAGTTGTTGTGTATTTACGTGGTCGATGGCGCCTGTCACCAGTTTCTTCTTTTCCGCACCATAACCTACTACGATTAATTCATTCAGACCGGTTGCGCCTTCAGACATGGATATCGTGATGGATGTCCTGTCTTTTACCGCTATTACCTGTCTTGTAAAACCAACCAGTGTTATTTCCAGTGTATCGGTATTACTTACTTCAAGTTTGAATGCACCTGTACCATCTGTGATCGCACCTGCATTTGTACCTTTTACACGCACGCTGGCGCCGGGTAAAGGAGTGTTTTTGCCGGCTTCAGTTATCTTGCCGGAGAGTGCATGTTTTGCAGTCTGGGCAGATATCATGTTGCCTGATAACAGCAATGTGAGCAGCAGTGCCGGTACCCTGTTGGCAGTCACAAAATCCCTGATTTTGTACGCAGTTTTCATAATGTTAGAATGTTTGTTAAAGGGATGGAATTTGTTTTTTGATACGTGAAATTTTGGTTCGTAACGTGTTACTGTTATTTAATCACAAGTGTTTGTTCATTGCCACTGTATTTTATTATTTGTCCGTTTTTATTATTGAAACTGAGTGCCACAGGGCTTTCTTTCCCTGCTTTTATCACACGGAAGCTACGCTGCTGCAACATGCCCGGGAAGCTGCCTTCCCGTTTGCCTATTGTCAACGTTTTGTTTGCCTCATTATATGTGAAGGTGATATTGCTGAATTGGCCTTTTTCATAATTATAGTTTACCCCCTCATCTTCGTAGAGATTAAATGTTCCGTTGCTACCGGTATATACGTATAGGGTAATGGTATCGGCTGGCAGTTGTGAAGTATATTGCAACGCCGGGCCGAAAGGGATGATACTGCCTGCTTTTACATAGAGAGGCATCCTGTCTAAAGGAGCATCCGCGGTAATGTATTTGCCTCCTTCCTGGTATTCCCCGTTGTAGAGGTTGTACCAGCCGGTATTAGCCGGAAGGTATAGTTTACGGGTGCGGGCTTTATAAGTATATACCGGGTTTACCAGCAAAGCAGGACCAAACATAAACTGGTCACCGATACGCTGTACGGTAGTATCCTTATCGAAATCCATAATGAGCCCACGCATGAGCGTATAACCATTGTGGTATGCCTGTCCCGCCAGGGAGTAAATATAAGGCATTAAGCGATATCTGAGCTGATCGTAATACAGCATGGATTTGAATTCGGGGCTGTTCTCAGGCGCAATATTAAACGGCTCCCTGTAAGGATACTGCCCGTGAGAACGGAACAATGGACAAAAGGCCCCGTACTGGAACCAGCGGGTATTGAGCTCCCTCCATTCCTGTAAGTCGGCTCCCTTTGGATTAGGCTTATCGTATTTGTCCTCCACATAAAAACCTCCGATATCTGTAGTCCAGTACGGTAAACCGGATAAACTGAAGTTCAGCCCTGCAGGTATCTGTCTGGCCAGCTCATCGAAGCGGGAAGCAATGTCTCCGCTCCAGGTAGCTGCGGCATAACGCTGTATGCCGGCAAAAGCAGAACGTGTTAAGATAAATACGCGCTGATCAGGATTTTCTTTACGCTGTCCTTCATAAATGCCTTTGGCATTTTCTAAGGAATAGGGATTGAAATATTGTGTAGATGATCCTAATGCTGTAGGGTTCATCAGTGCTTTACGGTGTTCGATGGTAGAGTTGGAATAAATGTCCGGTTCTGTCGCATCCAGCCACCAGGCGTCTACGCCTTTACTGTACAGACCTTTGCTCAGCATACTCCAGAACATCTTACGGGCATCCGGATTAAAGGCATCGTAGAATGTGGATACATATCCTTGCCCTATCCAGTCTCTTTGTTCGTCCTTAATATTCTGTTTATACAACCATCCTTTATTATCCAGTAATTTATAGTTGTCGATGCCTTTGTAGAACTTAGGCCATGCAGAGATCATGAAATGAGTATGATAAATGCGGTGCAGGGAATCGATCATTCCTTTTGCATCAGGGAAACGGGCAGGATCAAATTCCTGACTGCCCCAGGCGTCCTGTTTCCAGTACGACCAGTCCATCACGATATTATCAATAGGAATGTTCTTTTTCCGGAACTCCTGCACTGTGCTGATTACTTCACGTTGTGTTTTGTAACGCTCGCGGCTCTGCCAGTAACCCAGCGCCCATTTTGGGATGATAGTAGCTGCTCCGGTAATTTCACGGTAACCGGCAATGACTTCGTCCGTATTATTACCATATACAAAGTAGTAATCGATCTTTTCTCCGGCTTCGGATGTAAAGGCTATCTTATTCTGCAGCGTTTCCGGGGCAGGAGAGAGCTGTTTTATGGAGATAAAGGCCTGGTCGGACTCTGGTATCCATTCTATCTTAACAGCGTGTTTATGACCCTTATAAAGCTGATGCCGGAAAACGGAAGGACCCGGGTTCCACCCTTCTCTCCACTTGTCCAGCATTAATTCTCCATCCACCCAGATTTTGATGTAACCGGAAGCCGAAATATAAAATTTTTGAAGCCCGTCTGCCAGGGGAGAGATACTTCCTTCCCAGGTAATAACCCCTTTTTCCATTGGATATCCCGTGGGGATATTTGCAAGAGAAGGGATAAAGGCGTAATCTATTTTATTCTCATTGCGCTGTAAAAAGATGCTGTCTGTTTTTTTCCTCAGGGCATAGGTAGCGGTGAGGCCATCCGGTTTCCCTTCTTTATTATACAGTAGTAGTTTGCCCAGCTCTTCATATGGGCGGTCGTCCCCAAAACGGGTGATGGAATAGTTATCCCATAACAGACCGTAATGATGACTGGATACCAGGAAAGGTACCACGGCCACAGAATTGAACTGTGTAAGGTCCACATCCTGGTCCTTATAGTTCATCAGGCCGGTCTGGTGTTGCCCCAGTCCGTAAAAGGCTTCTCCTGCGGGTGATTCAAATACCTGTTGCAGGCGGTATAGCGGATGGCCATCTATATTTTCAGTAGTAAAGGTTTTACCACCACCTTTCTTTTCCTGTAAGATGACATTTCCTGCTTTATCCATGAATACCACTTCCCCGGTTGTCAGGTTCACGGTAGCCATCAGCTCCTTTGTCTTTAATGTTACCTTATTGTCTTTCTCGTCTGATGTCCATTTTATGTCCGGGGTACCGGAAACGATGGATATCAGACTGGGAGTTGTTGAGATGGAGTCATTTGCACTGGCCGTTACCCGGATGATCCTGTCTGATATCACCTGCAGTTTCACTTGTTTCGTGCCGCCTGCTGCTGGTCTTTCTAACCTGATAAGTAAACCGTCTTTCAGTCTTTCTATATGGTCCGCATAACAAAATTGTATGCATAGCGTAAAAAACACAAGCGGGAAGAGTCTCTTTTTCTTCATATACATGGAATTGTTCCTTTCTACAGGATTATATTAGTTTTAACGTGTGCTGACAAATGTAACCGACTGCACCAAGACGCAGGGTCAGGGTATGTATTTGATTAGGGGGCGAAATGTTAAGGGAGAGTACGGATTTGATAAGGAAAGGGGGATCATTTGATAAAGGAAAAGATAGGAAACCCTTTGCCAGATTGATTTTAGTCTTTTAAAAAAGGATCTGAAAGCTTTTGAAAGATAAATAAAGGGTAAACAAAGCAGAAAGAAGGGGTTGATCCATACTTCATTCATACCTCCTTCATGTCTCCTTCATACCTGAAGCATGGTTTAAGCATGAACCCCGTATGAATCATGCATGACCATGCATCACTCAGTTTTTCCCCTGTAAGCAGAAGGTAACACCTTGTATTCCAGCTTAAAGTACTTTGAGAAGTACTTAGGATTGTTAAATCCTACCTCATAAGCTACTTCTGCAATGGTCATCTGGCTTTTTTCCAGTAACTGTGCGGCCCGTTTCAAACGGATAGAACGGATAAATTCAATGGGAGGCTTGCCGGTTAACTGTAACAGCTTCTTATACGCCGATACACGGCTCATATGTAATTCCCGGCTTAACTCTTCTACAGAGAAATCCGGATTGGAGATGTTCTTTTCTACAATGCGCAGGGCATTCTGAATAAACACTTCATCCTGGGAAGAGATCGCTATTTCTTCCGGATGAGCGTCTATATGCTGTTTAAAGGTGTTTTTAAGAGATATCTGCTGGGTGATAATGTTCCGGATACGGGACAGGAGCATCTCAAAGTTAAAGGGCTTGGTGATATAATCCGTAGCGCCGTTATCCAACGCTTCCAGCTGATCTTCCTCGGCCGCACGGGCGGTAAGCAATATGACCGGCAGGTGGGCGATCCTGGGTTGCTGACGGATACGGCGGCAAAGTTCCAGTCCGTCCATTTCGGGCATACTCACATCACTTACTACCAGGTTAGGGATGGTATTCTGCAAAATGTTCCATCCGGCCAGACCGTTAGGCGCATCTATAATATGATAGTACAATCCCAGGTTATCCTTCAGGTAAAAGCGGAAATCCTCATTGTCTTCTATCAGCAAAACCACTGGTTTTTTACCTGTATACACGGGTATTGGAGCCGGAGCCGGTTTCGCTACCATGATAGATGCCTTTATCGGATCCGTTACTAATAACTGGTTATCAACAGGTAATAAGATCGTGAAACAGCTACCCATTCCCGGGGTACTGTCTACACTGATACTTCCCCCGTGTAATTTCACGAATTCACGGGTGATACTTAAGCCTATACCACTGCCCTGGTTTACCAGCGAACCGGGAATATCATGCTGGAAGAAGCGTTCAAAGATCCTTTCCTGTTTTTCTTCAGGAATACCTATCCCGTTATCCTTCACCATAATCGCCAGTTGCTTTGGGTTTTGCAACTGAAGGTCTACTGATATATTACCATGTTCAGGTGTGAACTTAAAGGCATTGCTTAAGAGATTAAAGATGATCTTCTCTATTTTATCCGGATCATAAGACATGGACAGTGTACTCACATTGCTGTGAAAATCCAGGTGAATCTGTTTCTTTTCAGAAAGATCGGAGAAAGAGGTTGTCAGTTCCTGTATAAATGGCACGATATCGCCCTGAACAGGGTACAACTTAATTTCCTGCACTTCCATTTTACGGAAGTCCAGCAACTGGTTTACCAGGTTCAACAGGCGGCGGGCATTACGTTGTACCAATACCAGTTGCTGCTGTAACCCGCTTTCAAGGTCTTTTTTGATGATCTTTTCCAGGGGCGTGATAATCAGACTGAGGGGTGTACGGAACTCATGACTGATATTCGTAAAGAAGCGGATCTTTAAAGCATCCAGTTCATGCATGCGTTGTGCTTCCTGTCTTTCCTGTTCAATACGGGAACGTAAACGTTCACGTTCCAGGATCAGTCTCCTTGCCAGCCATAGCGCTGCTAAGGTCAACAGTACATATATCAGGAATGCCAGCGGTGTTCTCCAGAAAGGAGGGAGTATCTTAATATGGAGTTCCAGCGGTTGCTGTGTCCATATGCCATCATTATTGGACGCCTTTACGCGGAAAATATAATCACCGGGGTCCAGGTTGGTATAGGTGGCCATACGCAACTGCCCTTCTGTTGTCAGCCATTCATGATTGAACCCTTCCAGCATGTACATGTACCGGTTCTTCTCGGGGTGAAAGAAGTTGAGCGCTGCAAAGGAAATAGAGAAGACGTTCTCTTTATATTTTAATGTAATCTCTTTTGTGGTGGAGATAGATTGAGATAACAGTTTTCTTCCGTTGATGATCTCTCCCGGTTGCATACTGTTATTAAAGATCTGGAAATCGGTGAATACTACCGGCGGAACATTGTGATTCACCGCAATATTATGCGGATAGAAAAGGTTGAACCCATTTCCCCCTCCGAAAATCAATTCTCCTTTACTGGTTTTCAGGGCTGCATTTTCATTGAACTCGCGGCCTTGCAGACCATCTGATTCATCGTAATTTTTAAAAGTATTTTTATTGAGATTGGACAGACCATTGGCTGTACTCATCCACAAAGTATGATCATTATCTTCCAGGATGTTCAATACGGTATTGTCCGGCAGGCCGTCCTCCCGGCGGAAGGTGCGGAACTTTTTCGTGTGTGGGTCAAATTGATTGAGCCCTTCATGAGTGCCTATCCAGATCATCCCTCTGCTATCTTCAAAAAGACAAATTACGTTCCGGTTACTGATCTTATCAGGACCGCTATCATAGTGAGTGAAACGCCCCTGAGGGTCGCGTACATCAATTCCATCTGAAGTGCCTATCCAAAGGTTGCCCTGTTTATCTTCCAGTAATGCAGATATATAAGCAGAGCGGATAGAGTTAGGCTGCCCTTTTTGAAAATGCTGGAACACACCGGTGGCAGGGTTTAACAGGTCCAGTCCGCCGCTAAGCGTACCTATCCATAATTGGTGTTTACTATCTTCAAAGATCTCCCATACACTGTTATCACTCAAACTGGAAGGGTTAGCAGGATCGTGGCGATAATGTGTGAAATGTTGCCCGTCAAAACAATCCAATCCACCGAAATAAGAACCTATCCACAGTTTTTGATTATGATCTATCCAGAGACTTACAATTACATTACCGCTGGGACTGTTAGCATTAGCCGCATCATGCAGGTATTGTTTGTATGTATTGTGTGTACGGTCGTAATAAATAAGACCACCGCCATTGGTGCCTATCCACAGGTTATGGCTGGCATCTTCTGCAAAACGGTTTACATCGTCGTAGGGCAGGCTGTTGGCAGCGTATACCTGGTGCTGGAAGAGAGGGAATTTTACGATGTTCTCATGATAATAGGAAAGTCCTCTTTTATAAGTGCCTATCCATATTATACCTGAGTTATCCCTGTAGAGGGCGTTGATACTATTTTGCCCCAGACTCTTAGGATTTTCACTATTGTTGACGAGGTATTCAATGCTCTGATGTTTTTTATCTATTACATTCACGCCACCATGATCTGTTCCTACCCATATTAATCCCTGGTTATCCTGTACTACACCTCTTACTATATTATTGTTCAGCTTTAGGGGACTACTATTCTGATCATAATGTGTAAAGCCCTTTTTGGTATTAAAGCTGTAAACGCCCTGTACATCGCTATTACTGAATATCCAGAGATCACCATCTGTATCAGCGATCATTTCATAATTCTGGAGCGGACTGCTACCGGGTTGTGCCGGCATATGGCTGTAAGGGAAGACCTGTCGATAGGTTTCATCCATCATATCCAGCATACCGTCAGTATGCAGTATCCAGATAGTTTTATTTTTGTCCTGCACCATACAGGCGATCGCATTCGTAGAAGGAGTATAGATGTTATGTTCCACATGCGGTACACGGGTGGCATGTTTAACAGAGGGGTAGTAACAGTATAATCCTGAATCGGGCACTATGAACCAGAAATTCCCCCTGCTGTCTTTCATAATATTATTGATGGAATCTCCGGGGATACCCCATTGTTTCATGATCTTACCGGGATGCCGTTCGAAAGTCCCTGTAGCGGGATTATAGATATTCTGCCCGTAGCGGTTGGTAACCCAGATCAGTCCATCGGGGCCTTCGGTGAGCCTGGTAATGAAATTATCAGAAAGAGAAGTAGTGTCGCGGGTATCGTGCCGGAATACTTTAAATGTATAGCCATCATAGCGGTTAAGACCAGACATGGTCCCAAACCACATGAAGCCCTGGCTGTCTTTCAGGATGGTGTTTACCTGATTGGCAGAAAGTCCCTGTGCGATATCTATCCTTGTAAACTGGTACTGCGACTGTGATGTTTGAGCCTGTAGCAGTAGCGCTGGTAAAACAACCAGCAGGAATAGCAATAGTATTCTTTTGTTCACTTTTTACTAACGCGGTTGTAATTAAATGTCTAAAATACAATATATGCCGTTTAAAAAAGAGAAAGGTCGAAAGAATTCGACCTTTGTGCTAAAATTCCACGTTATGGTACTCAGGTCCATAAAAAGTTTAGCAATGTATTTATGATAAATAATTGATATCAGTGAGATTAAGACGCATTCTACACATTCCATCCAAAATAATGCAATCAAGCAAATGTAATACCCGCTAAAGGGATAACCAAACGTTTAGCATTATTTTTTCCGCAATCGTTTGCGTCGGCGTATTAAATAGTGAAAACGTAATTAATTATAGATAATTTTAGCTCAGGACCATTATAATTTTAATCATGCGTTTAAGATTTCTCTTTTTCCCACTCTTCGTTATGGGAACTGCTGTTCAGGCCCAGCAGGTAAAACTCTGGTATAATACACCCGCTGTGGAATGGACAGAGGCCCTTCCTTTAGGTAATGGCCGTTTAGGTGCCATGGTATTTGGCGGTGTCAATGATGAACTGATCCAGTTGAATGATGCAACTTTATGGTCTGGAGGACCTGTCAACAACAATGTAAACCCGGATGCAGCGAAATACCTGCCCCTGGTCCGGACCGCATTGTCTCATCAGGAATACCATAAGGCAGACAGCCTGCTGCATAAAATGCAGGGTGTTTATTCGCAGTCGTTCCTGCCATTGGGAGATGTTCATATCAGACAGCAACTGGCCGGTAAGGCAGAGCAGTACTACCGCGATCTGGACCTTACGAACGCTACGGCTACCACCCGCTTTACCAGCGGAGGTGTGGTATACACCCGGGAGATGTTTATTTCTGCACCTGATCAGGTGATCGTGATACGCCTCAAAGCCAGTAAAAAAGGACAGTTGAACTTTGTAATAAGTGAAAGCAGTCAACTGAAGGCGCATAACGTGTTATCCGGTAAAACAGAGCTGGTAATGAAAGGCAAAGCGCCTTCACAGGTAGATCCCAGTTATGCCAACTATAACAAGGAACCTATTATATATGAAGAAGCCGGCAGTTGTAAAGGCATGCGTTTCGAATTGCGTATGAAGGCAATTGCAAAGGATGGCATTGTAAAAACCGATACCGCCGGTATTGCGGTAGGCAATGCTACTGAGGTAACAATACTGTTATCTGCTGCTACCAGCTTCAATGGTTTTGACAGATGTCCGGATAGCGATGGGGCAGATGAAACTGCGCTGGCTACCGGCTTTCTTAAAAAAGCAGCGTTGCATAATTTTGATGATCTGCGTTTGAGACATATAAAAGACTACCAGCATTTTTATAACCGTGTACAGTTTAACCTGGCAGGTGCTGATATGTCGAAAGTACCAACAGATGAGCGTTTACGTAAGTATACCGCTGGTGCCGAAGACCCTTCCCTGGAATCATTGTATTTCCAGTACGGACGTTATCTGCTGATCTCCTGTTCCCGTACCAAAGATGCGCCGGCTAATTTACAGGGTCTTTGGAACAAAGAATTACGCGCTCCCTGGAGTTCCAACTATACCATTAATATCAATACACAGATGAACTACTGGGCAGCAGAGGAAGTGAACCTGATGGAAATGCAGGAGCCTTTATACCAGTTGATAAAAGAAGTATCCGTTACCGGTAAACATACTGCTGCTAACTTTTATCATGCCAGAGGCTGGGTAGCACATCATAACACAGATATATGGGCTTTGTCAAATCCCGTAGGGGATCTGGGTAAAGGAGACCCTATGTGGGCCAACTGGACGATGGGAGGTAACTGGTTATGCCAGTTCCTGTGGCAGCATTATCAGTTTACAGGGAATAAGAAATTCCTGAAGGACACTGCTTACCCTTTAATGAAATCGGCGGCTGATTTTTGCCTCGACTTTCTCGTGAAAGATAGCAGCGGATATCTTATAACATCTCCTTCTACTTCTCCGGAAAACATATTTGTTACCGCCGACGGTAAAAAGGATGCGGTGTCTGTCGCCAGCACCATGGATATGTCCATTATCCGCGACCTGTTCTCGAATATGATACATGCCAGTGAAGTATTAGGGGTTGATGCGGCGTATCGGGATACATTAAAGCATGCTTATGATCAGCTGTATCCGTTTAAGATAGGTAAAAAAGGTAATCTGCAGGAGTGGTATAAAGATTTTGATGAACAGGACCCTGAACACCGTCATATCTCTCATCTCTTTGCATTATTCCCTGGTAACCAGATTTCCCCGCTTACTACACCGGAGCTGGCAGCTGCCTGCAAACGTACGTTAGAGCTCCGCGGAGATGGTGGTACAGGATGGAGCAAAGCATGGAAAATCAATACCTGGGCCAGATTACTGGATGGTAACCATGCACATAAACTGTTGCGCGAGTTACTAACGTTTACGGGTAAAGGCTCTACGGACT
Organism: Chitinophaga oryziterrae; assembly: GCF_009758125.1. Classification (GTDB taxonomy): domain Bacteria; phylum Bacteroidota; class Bacteroidia; order Chitinophagales; family Chitinophagaceae; genus Chitinophaga; species Chitinophaga oryziterrae. The sequence continues at coordinate 260,994 of NZ_WRXO01000009.1, read as the reverse complement.
ATCATAACAGCGGTGGTACTTACGCTAACCTGTTCTGTGCACATCCGCCCTTCCAGATAGATGGCAATTTCGGCGGTACCTCTGGTATTGCACAGATGCTGCTGCAAAGTCAGACAGGTACTTTACAGATCCTTCCGGCTATTCCGGACAACTGGGCTACGGGTGAAGTAAAAGGACTGCTGGCTGAAGGCGGTTATACCGTAGATATGAAATGGTCTGAAGGTATGCTGAGCAGTGTAACTATTCACGCAACAAAAGAAGGTACCTGCTTCCTGCGTGTAGCGCAGCGGGTGAGGGGTGGAGCTGATGTAAAGCTGGCCCCCGTGAAGCCTGCAACAGCGGACAACCACTTTATATATGCACTGCAAACAAAAGCAGGTGGTGTATATACACTGGACAGAGTGATCAGATAAAATATTAAACCGGGAGATCATCTCCCGGTTTTTTTATACTACATATATTAATTGTCAACCTTACAATAAAAGTTAAAATATAAGTATAGCCTGTTAAAAACCGTAAATAGCCTAGCCGGGTAATGACATAACTTTCCTCCTAATAGAAAAATATTCCTATTGTAAGCTATGTAATCGATTACTCGTTCCCGTTGGAAGACAATTAGTCCTTGATTTTAAGACAAACCATTAATGTAAAGTTAAGATCTCTTGCTTAGGGGGAAGGATTGCTTTCTAAACAACTAAAGTATTGCTGCATGATGTCACGAATCTTATGTAATAGGATGAAGTACACGCTACTTCTCCTGCTGACCCTTCTATGTAAAATAGCATACCCGCAGACCCCGGGTAGTATTGTGAAAGGGACTGTCACGTCCAGTGCCGGCGCTTTGCCTGGTGTCAGTATCTATGTGAAAAATAATCCCAGGGCTGCTACCACTACAGATGAAAACGGACAATATTCATTTGTGGTACCAGAGAATGCTACACTGGTATTTTCATTTATTGGTTATAAGAACCAGGTAATTAATGTTGGTAGTAAAACATTGATTAATGTAGTGATGCAATCTGAAGACAAAGCATTGGGAGAAGTAGTGGTAGTCGGATATGGAAAACAGAAAGCACCTACGGTAACGGGGGCTATATCTACCGTTGCCGGTGGAGAACTGGTTTCTACGCCGGTATCCAATATCACGAATATGCTGATTGGCCGTGCTGCTGGTATCAGCGGTATACAATCCAGCGGGGAACCCGGACAGAATGCTGCTACCATCCGCATCAGGGGGATCGCTACCTTGAACGGACAAGACCCGCTGATAGTCATTGACGGGGTGCAGCAACCGGCAGAACAGCCTTATGTTGTATTAAATGCAATGGACGCTAACGAGATTGAAAGCATCAGCATATTAAAAGATGCTTCCGCTACTGCGGTATACGGTATAAGAGGCGCTAATGGTGTTATTATCGTTACCACTAAAAGAGGAAAAACAAACCGCCCGAAGTTTAGTTTTTCTGCCAATGAAGGATATACAAAGGCCACTTCTTTATTACCCATATTAGGCTCTTATGAATATGCGCTGTTCAGGAATGAAGGCGTGTATAACGCGAGGGCGGCGGGTAATACCAGTTTTGATAACCTGTTGTTTACAGATGATGAACTCTGGAAGTTTAAGAACAACCGTGATTATACTACGCAGGAAGTGGATGCCATGAGCATAACCGCTGATCAGAAGAATGCCCTGAAAAACAGTCCGGCTTTATATTATACCAGTCATAATTATTTTAAGGAAACATTTGCCGGACAAGGCAAGCAACAACAATATAACCTGAATGTTTCCGGTGGTTCATCTAAAGTGAAATACTTTACGTCATTGGGTTATTATCATCAGCAGGGCATTTTAGCGAATACCAGTTATGGGGATGCGAATACCAACTCCGACTTTCACCGGTATAACTTCCGCTCTAATTTTGATATAGATGTATTCCATAATTTCCAGATCAGTGTGAACCTGGCAGGGCAATCATCCATTTCCAGATTTCCTTCCGGCGGCTATGGCCCTGATGATATAGGAGACAGATATCAGAACATTATCCAGGGGATTTTTGAAAGCAGTCCTTTTGTAGGTCCCGGTATCGTAGACGGGCACCTGGTAAATGGTTTCATCGGTACTTCCGGCGATGGCATTAACCCATTGGTAGGAAAGGGTGGGAGTGGTATATCTCCATTTACTTCATTATTATCATCCAGTGTAGTGACGCAATATCTCACTACATTGACCAGTACCGTGACGTTAAAACACCAGATGGATTATCTCACGGATGGATTAAATGCCAACGCAAGAATTGCTTATGATGATAGCTATACAAAAGGATTCTATGAGCAGAAAAGTATTCCGCAATATAAAGCAATGCGTGATCCTGCCAACCCTGCTAACATACTTTTCACAGGCGGGCAACTGAGTCCCAACAGTACTTCTGATAACTGGGGCAACGGCGCCTGGCGTAAAGTATACGTAGAAGCATCTATAGATTACCAGCATAGTTTTGGTAATCACAACGTTTCTGCCCTGGTATTGGGTAATGCGCAGAAGTATACGGCAAATGGCATGTCTTTTAATACGCCGTCCGGTTTGATGGGATTAGTAGGCCGTGCTACTTACAACTTTAAAGAGCGCTATTTGGTGGAGTTCAGTATGGGATTGAACGGAACAGAGAACTTTGCACCGGCAAAACGTTTTGGTTATTTTCCGGCGGTATCTGCCGGTTGGGTAGTCTCTAAAGAACCACTATTCCCTGAAAATAAGTGGGTTACCTGGATTAAACTGAGAGGTTCTTATGGAGAAGTAGGGAACGATCAGATGAATAACCGCCGGTACTTATACCTGCCTAATTCATGGGCGTATAGCGGCTATGGCTATTATTTCGGCAACAGCAATGGTTCCAGTGCGAACCCATATTATAGTGGGGCTACGGAAACTGCTTTGGGTAATCAGGAAATAACGTGGGAAAGAGCGAAGAAGCTCAACCTGGCGGCTGATTTAAGGTTTATCAAAGATAAATTGTCCATTACCGGTAGCCTGTTTAAGGAAAAGCGGAATAATATCCTGGTAACCTTACAGACAATACCCGCTACATATGGTGTACCTTCTTCCAGCGTACCGCCATCCAATTTGGGAAGAGTAACTAACCAGGGATATGAAATAGAGTTAGGATGGAATGATAATATTGGTAAGGTGAGTTACTTTGTGAAGTCTAACTTCTCTTATGCCAAAAATAAGATCGAGTATATGGCAGAACCACCTTATGCTTATCCCTGGATGAACCAGACAGGGTATTCCATTGGCCAGTACAAAGGATATGTCACAGATGGATTTTACAATACACAGAAAGAGTTGAATAATCGCCCTTATAATACGAACGGGAATAATGCAAGGTTAGGTGATGTGCGATATAAAGATATCAATGGCGATGGTATTATTGATAATAAAGATCAGGTCCCTATTGGCTATTCCAATCTACCCCGTATTGCTTTTAATTTATCAGTAGGATTTTCTTATAAAGGATTTGACGTATCAGCCTTGTTCATTGGTACGGCGCAGGGATCTTTCCCTCAATCGGGATATATCCTGAGTACCCCTTATGCCAAGAATGTAGGCGCAGTATTTCAGCCTTATTATGATGGACACTGGACCGCTGAGAAATATGCGAAAGGAGAGAAGATCACTTATCCTGAATTCTCTTTCGCAGGATCTGGTCCTAATAACCTGTTCAGTGATTTCTGGTTGAAGTCGAACGACTTTAAGCGCTTAAAGAATCTTGAGATCGGTTATTCTGTACAGAACCGTCGTTTCCTCACCAAAACGCATATCAGTGGTATCCGCATATATGCCAACGGGAATAACCTGATCACCTGGAGCAAGCAGGTAATGAAAGGAATAGATCCCGAACTGGCAGACGATGGGAAGTCCAGTATGGGATACATCTATCCCCTTACCAAAACATTCAATTTTGGTACAAACATCCAGTTCTAATCAAAGTAAATCCAACGTGATGAAACGTATTGTATATATACTGCTGCTGTTTGTAATGGGAGCCTGTCAGAAAGACTTTCTGCAGTTGCCTATCTCCAACAGTACGACCACAGATTCTGTTTTTTCTACTACTATAAAAGCACAGAGCGCGATTGCCAATGCCTACCAGCGCTCATTATGCCAGGGAATCCCTTATCAGGGGTTCTGGAACTCCATGATCACAGATAATATTTCCGGCGCACTGACTTATGGTTTTGCGTGGACATGGGGGAATGGTATTGCCACTTCTACTGGTCTGACGGCCAGTGGGAATATAGAGGACATGGATGGCTATGCGTTTAATTTTACCGCTATCCGCCAGGCATATCTTGTAAAAGAGAACATCGATAAAGTAACGGATATGTCCGGCAGTGATAAAGCCATTGTAAAGGCAGAAATGCAGGCGCTGGTAGCTTACCGGTATGAACAGATGTTCATCATGTACGGCGGGGTACCTGTTTTAAGTAAAAGCTTAACTGTTAATGATGACCTCTCCGTTCCCCGTGCGCCCCTGAAGGAAGTACTGGATTCTATTACTTCCTGGTGTGATGCAGCAGCCGCGGTATTACCCTCTCAATGGCCGGCAACCTTTACCGGGCGTATGACAAAAGCAGCCGCTTTGTCAATTAAGGCAAAAGCGCTCTTATACGCCGCTCGTCCTTTATTTAACACAGGAACACCTTACCTGGATTTTGGGGCCAACAACGGGCTTATTTGCCTCGGCAACAGCGATCCCGCCAGATGGCAGCAGGCAGCTTTGGCTGCGGAAGCAGGAATTAAAGAGGCAGAGTTGAATGGAGGCGCTAAAATCATCAATACCGGTAACCCGCTGGATGACTATGGTACGGCTACTTCCACGCCTTCCAATGCAGAGGTGCTGCTGGCTTTCAAATCTGAAAGCGGTAACCTGAATACGTTCTTCAACATGCATAACTGGCAGGCATACGGGAATGGCCTTACCACTAACTATCTGGAATTTTACTATAAAGCAGATGGTACCAACCAGGTATGGCCTACTTCGTCTACTGCGTTTTCTGACTACCTTACCCGTATACAGGATATGGAACCCCGCTTTAAGGCATCTTTTAAAGCCTGGGAGATAGATACCTGGAATAATCCTAATGATGATTACTGGAGTAATAAAACGCTCTTTCAATGGCAGTCGAATGTCTGTGCCTTCCCGGTGAAGTTTTATTATAAAGCAGGTACACGTGGCTGGTTCGAGTTTCCCATATTCCGTCTGGCTGCGCTTTACCTGAATGCTGCTGAGGCATACAATGAAATGGGGCAGCCTGCCGAGGCGCTTACAAAACTGAATGTGATCCATCAGCGCGCCGGACTTCCTGCTATCACTGAAACAGACCAGGCTGCGTTACGCACGATTATCCAGCGGGAATGGGCCGTGGAATTTTTTGATGAGAATTACTGGCTGCATGATATCAAACACTGGAAACGCAGTGATATCGGCAATGGATTGATAGGTGGTGGTATCCGTACGCTGAAGTTTAATACACAGACAGGCGGTAAACAAACCGGTAATACGGATTATGAAGATGGCGTATTGTACCAGGGCTTCTGGGCGCCCCGCCAATACTTAAATCCTTTTCCGCAAACGGAGATCAATAAAGGAACGCTTATTCAGAATCCGGGCTATTAGTCTTCATATAAAAATATTCGAAAATGACTTGTAGGAAATTATTACTTATTATATCCATGTTCCTGTACCAGGGAGCGATGGCGCAGGATTCTACTTCTGCTATCTCTACTGTTACCGGAGCAGATCTCTATAAAACGCCTGCTGCCAACATTACCAATACATTATATGGCCGCCTGCCAGGTTTAACCGTGTTGCAGGGTTCCGGGGAACCGGGTTATGATGCCGCTTCGATGGTAACCAGAGGCATTGGTACTTATGATAATAACAACCTTGTTATTTATGTAGATGGCTTCCAGGTTACATCCGATTACTTCCAGTATTTATCTCCCTCTGAAATAGCCACCATATCTGTGTTAAAGGATGCGGCGGCTTTAGCTACTTTTGGTATGAGAGGCGCGAATGGCGTGTTATGGGTGGTGACTAAGCGAGGGCAGCAAAGCAAACCTACGATACAGTTCCAGGTGAGAAGTGGTATCCAGCAGGCAATAAATATCGATAAGCCTTTAGGTTCGTATGATTATGCACGTTTGTATAACCAGGCAGTGAGTAATGATAATTATGCGGTGAATGGGAATCAGTACCTGTGGTCGCCTAAATATTCAGATGCTCAGTTAGCGGCTTATAAGAACGGAACAGGAATAAATGTAGATTGGTTTGATGAAGTGCTGAAGAAAAGCACACCTTATACAGATGCGAACCTGATATTCAGCGGAGGTGATTCAACAGCTAAATACGGTGTGATACTGGACTATATGAAGGACCAGGGATTATACAATGTGTCAAATAGTGCATCTACTTCCAATGCGCAGATCCAGCGATTTAATCTGCGCTCTAATCTCGATTTTAACTTCTTTAAAATCTTTGAAGCGAAAGTAGATCTGGGAGGAAGGATTGAAGACAGACGTTATCCTAATTTTAACGGTCCGGCTCTTTGGAATAATCTGGCTTCATATCCTTCCAATATTTACAATGTAAAAGATGCAAGTGGTAACTGGTCGGGGACCACTGTCTATCCTAATAATCCCGCAGCCTCTGTAAGAGCATTGGGATGGGCTTCTACCCACGACCGGACCTTGCAGGCCAACTTCAACCTGAAAGAGAAGTTCGATTTTATCACCCCTGGTCTTTATCTGAATGAAGCCGTTTCATTTAATACCTGGACACGTAACGCTGCCAGCAAAAAGGCTACCTATGCCAGGTTTTATAATGGCACACAGACAACGACGGATAAAACAACAGACATCGTAGCCAGCGGTACTTCTCCTGTTGGGCAGTACGACTGGAAACAGGCAAATCTTACAGCCGGTTATGATCATACCTTTGGTGTACATGCTTTCTCTGCTGCCGTGAATTATTTTGCCAGCAATTTTATAGAGGACTGGAATGGAGAACTGAATGGCTCCGGTTACAATACGGGGAATAATATCTATCACCATTATACGAATCTCAGCGGCCGTGTACATTATGTTTTTGATAACCGTTATGTAGCGGCGTTTGGCTTTGGTTACAGCGGATCTGATAATTTTGCCCCGGGACATAACAAGGGCTTTTATCCGGCTGTTTCTGCTGCATGGATATTATCCAACGAAAAATTCCTGCAACATAACTCTGTTATAAATCTTCTTAAACTAAGAGCCTCGGTAGGTAAAAGCGGTAATGAAACCTCTAATGCCGGCCGGTATCTCTACCAGCAGTATTACGTAAGTAACGGCTCTTTTTATACCGGTAACAACAGCTTTAGCGGCAATGCCGGGATTGCCCCTTCTTATATCGCTAATCCCCGCATCTTTGCTGAACACAGCGTTAAATACGATGTAGGTGTGGACGCGGACCTCTTCCACAAATTGAATATCACTGCCGATGTATATATGGATAAACGTGGAGGTATTATCACTTATGATAACAATACTTACCTGGCCACACTGGGTACTTCATTCATGTATCAGAATGTTGGTAAAGTGACCAATAAAGGATTAGAGGTGTCCGCTGATTTTAATGATAAAATTGGCAGGTTCGGATACAACATCGGAGCGATGGCATCTTATAGCAAAAACAAAATAGACTACCAGGCAGAAGTTAAACCGGTGAATGATTTCAGTAAAACGACCGGACTGGCAATAGGTACGCCTATGGGGTTAGTAGCAGAAGGTTTTTACCAGATGAGCGATTTTAATGCAGATGGTACATTAAAAGCCGGTTTGCCTGTGCCTGCATTTGGTGCTGTACAACCGGGAGATATGAAATATAAAGACCTGGACAAGAGCGGCTATATAGATCAGAATGATGTTACTAAAATTGGCAATCCTGCTTATCCTTCTTTGTATTATTCATTTAATGCAGGCGTTTCTTATGCAGGATTTGATTTCCAGGTATTTTTCCAGGGAGCAGCAGGAGGGGATTATAATCTTACCAACTCATCTGCACAAACAATTGCTTTCATCAGTAACGCTAATGCCTATTCGATAGCTAATGGGGCATGGGCTTATTATCCCGATCAGGGAATAGATACAAGGAATACGGCCACTTATCCAAGATTAGGTACTCAGCTGAATACGAATAATTACAGGAACTCTACTTTCTGGATGAAGAAGAATAATTTCTTAAGGGTCCGCAATATTGAACTGGGGTATTCTTTGCCTGAAGGGGTATTGAATAAGTTGCGTTTATCAAGGTGCCGGATATTTGTCAGTGCTACAAATCCTGTTACCTGGAGCAGCCTGTTGAAAAATTACAACCTGGACCCGGAAACGCCTTCCGGTTATCCTGCCCTGAAATCATATACCAGTGGGCTTAGTCTTAGTTTCAAATAATTAAAAAGAATAGCTATGCGTCTATATATTTATCTTTCAATAATAGTTGCCCTGGCATCTTCCTGTTCGAAAGATTTCCTGGATACCAGGATTGATACTTCTCAAACGGATGAAACGATTGCCTCTAATTATGCCACGTTGTTTTCTTTTGGGAATGCTCCGTATGTATACATGAGGGATGGATTGACTGCACTGGATGGTAACCTGTTTGCGGCTGCAACAGATGAAGCGGAACAAACAGCTCCGGCATCTCTTTCCCTGTTCTTTAATCAGGGTAGCTGGAATGCGACTACTAATCCTGATAACTATTACAGTAGTTATTATGCGGGTATCAGGGCGGCCAATTACTTCCTGGAACGCTCTGTTGCGTATAAAACGATATTGGGTACCAGCAGGGATACTATCTCTGCTTCTGAGAAAATAAATTATCATAATGATGTGCAGAATATTGCCTGGTTCAGAGGGGAAGCGCATATGCTGCGTGCCTGGTATTATTTTGAGTTGTCTAAGCGTTATGGCGGTGTTCCTTTAGTGACGAAGGTATTGTCTACATCTGATAATACGAACCTGCCTGCTACTCCTTATGACAGCATTATCAGCTTTATTGTAAGTGAAGTGGATACTTATAAAGACAGCGTACAATTGAACTGGAAAACCTCTTCTTTTTCGAATTATGATGGCCGCTTTACTAAAGGCGCGGCACTGGCTATTAAAGCGCGTGCGTTGTTATATGCTGCCAGCCCTTTGCATAACCCGGGTGGAGATGTTACCAAATGGCAGAAGGCGGCGGAAGCTGTGCATGATGTAATTGCACTGGGGCTGTATAGCCTGGATGCCAACTACCGGACTTACTTCTTACTCAATAATCCGGTGACAAGCAATGAAACGATCTATGCTATCCGCGAGCCTGCATCTAATTTATTCGAGACTTCGAATTATCCTATTGCTACTTCCGGCGGTAAAAGCGGGGTAACTCCTTCGCAGAATCTGGTAGCTGATTATGAATATACCGGTACTCCTGATCCTGCTAATCCATACGCTAACAGGGACCCCCGCCTGGGTTATTCTGTCGTGACTAACGGCAGTACCTGGAACGGGCGTACGATTAACATAGCAGCTGGTGGTACTGATGATATGGCTAATACTAACAGCAGCAGAACGGGATATTACCTGAAGAAATTCGTGAATGACGGATTAAACCTGATACAGGGACAAACAGTTGTACATACCTGGATCGTATTCCGTTATGGCGAGATATTACTGGAATATGCAGAAGCGATGAATGAAGCATATGGTCCGGATAATGACAATGGTTATGGTCTTACTGCCCGTGCCGCGATTAACATGGTACGTAGCCGTACAGGGGTTAATATGCCTGCCGTGACAACTACAACAGACTTTATCGCCGCCGTAAAACATGAGCGTAGAATAGAGCTGGCATTTGAAGATCATCGTTACTGGGACCTGATCCGCTGGAAAGATGCTGCTGTGGCATTGAATGCTCCTTTACAGGGCGTGCATAGTGATTATACCGTCTTTAATGTAGAGAACCGGGTGTTTGATGCGAATAAGATGTATTACTATCCGTTTCCACAGTCAGAGATCAGTAAATCGGGAGGAGTGTTGAAGCAAAACCCTAATTGGTAACATTTTTAATGAGCACTATGAAAAAGTTAAGTCTGTTCTTTTTAGTATGCATCTTTTTTGCGTGTAATAAAGAAGAAACGAAATACGGTATTACTAATATTTTCATGCCACAGGCTGTGAATCTTTCCGGTGGGATTAATGCTAATTATCCTGTTCCTACAGGTACGGATTCATCTACGTTTAATTATTATCTGGAGAATAATAAGATAAATGTCATATTAGGTGTTTCCCGCTCGGGCATGCAGGTGTCTGAGGGATTCTCTGTGGATATTGTTACGAATACGGATACGGTTAACCAGCTGTTGGCAAATGGTATTTTAGATGCAACTACTATGCTGATGCCTGCGGATATGTACACATTACCTGCTGCTGTATCCGTGGATAATGGTAAAAGTCAGGCTACTTTCAGTCTGGCGATAGACGTTGATAAGATTAAAGGTAGTCAGTATGTAGGTAAGAAACTGGCATTGGCAGTATCTATCAAAGGGAAAGGAAAATACGAGGTAGCATCAGCATTATCCACTACTATTGTGATCGTAAATGTGGATGCGCTGGTGATTGGGCCAGCTGTGAATATTACAGCTGGATATATAAAAAATGCAGGTCTGCCTTTTATAGCTTCCGCTATGAGTTCGGGTGGTCGTTGGGGCACACTGGCCGACTGGACAGCCAACGCGGCTGCTAAAAGTCATGGTGGCTATGGGGGATTTGCCAGTGATAATGGCGGTACAATGGACCTGGAATCCGGCTGGGGATCGCCGGCTATTCATAATGGCAAGATTTATCAGACCACTACATTACCTGCCGGGACATACACATTTGACGTTTCTAATTTGCAGTGGCAGGGAACGCTGGATCCTGCTTATATTGTGGTAGCGCCGGGGATGGATTCTATTCCTGATTATGGGGATATTGTTGGTAATACATCGATCTCTTATACTTTGTTTACGGCTCCTTTGGTAACGTTTACTTTAACACAGACAACGAATGTAACTGTAGGTTTTGTGGTAGATTATATCAAGGACCAGCAGGGATTCAAGATCTATAATGTGAAGCTATTAAATTATCCTAAGCATCTGTAATGAAACAATTAATCTTCTTTGCATTTTTACTGTATGCATATGCAGGTACGGCCCAGTATAAACTGGTATGGTCAGATGAGTTTAATAAGGATGGTGCGCCTGATACGAAGAACTGGCGGCCGGAAACCGGCTTTACCCGTAATGAAGAGTTGCAATGGTATCAGTTATCCAATGCTTACGTTAAAAAAGGGTTGCTCATCATTGAGGGGCGTAAAGAGCATCTGCCTAACCCTGCTTATATAGCAGGTAGTACAGACTGGCGCAAGAGCCGTCCTTTTATTGAATACACAGCAGCTTCCATTAAAACAGAAGGGCTGCAAAGCTGGAAATACGGGCGTTTCGAGATGCGGGGCCGCATCCCCATAGAAGAAGGTCTGTGGCCTGCCTGGTGGACGCTGGGAGAAGCCGGGCAATGGCCTTCCAACGGGGAGATCGATATCATGGAATATTACAGAGGCAAACTGCTGGCTAATATAGCCTGCGGGACCGCTACTGCTTATAAAGCGGAGTGGTACAGCACTTCCACACCTGTAAATGCAGCCTGGGCGTCTAAATTCCATACATGGCGTATGGATTGGGATGAAAACGCCATCGCTTTATTTGTAGATGACAGTTTATTAAATAAAGTAGCGCTGAGTAAATTGCAGAACAAAGATGGCACTGGTATTAATCCTTTCAAACAACCCCACTACATGTTATTGAACCTGGCGCTGGGAGGTATCAATGGCGGGGACCCTGCGCATACCATATTCCCCAGGAAATTTGAAATAGATTACGTTAGAGTGTATCAAAAACAATAGAACATGAGGTTATTCATCATATTATTACTGACGCCGTTATTCACCTTTGCACAATTCAAGCCGGATTCTATCTGGTATGATACCAAAGGAGATACCCTCAATGTGCATGGTGGCGGTATTTTATATGATCACGGCACTTATTACTGGTTTGGTGAAAAGAGGGGTAAAGGTGCTTCCGAAGGAGTGACGGTTTATTCTTCTTCAAACCTTTACAAATGGACATATGAAGGCATGGCCCTATCCACTGTAGAAGGCAGTGACATTGAATCTGGTTGTTTAATGGAGCGCCCAAAAGTGATCTACAATAAAAAGACAAAGCAATACGTGATGTGGTTTCACCTGGAGCTGAAAGGCAAAGGATATGCCGCAGCCCGTGCTGCTGTAGCGGTGAGTAATAAAGTAACAGGCCCATATAAATACCTGCAAAGTTTCCGTCCCAACGGTAACATGTCCCGCGATATGAACTTATTCGTAGACGATGATGGTACTGCCTATCACATTTATTCCTCCCACGAAAACTGGGATATGCGCATTGCCCGTCTGAGTGACGATTACCTGTCATCTACTACGCAGGACTCTCTACTATTCAGCAAGCAGCGGGAAGCTCCTGCGCTATTTAAGTATCATCACAAGTATTATCTTATCACTAGTGGTTGTACAGGCTGGGCGCCTAATAAGGCAAGTATTCATGAAGCGGAGAGTCTTTTCGGCCCCTGGAAGTTAGCCGGTAATCCTATGACAGGCCCTCACGCAGACATTACTTTCTATGGGCAGTCTACCTTCATTTTACCGGTTCATGGCAAACGGGATGCGTTCATTTATATCGGTGATAAGTGGGACCCAAAAAACCTGAAGAACAGCCGTTACCAATGGTTACCGGTAACATTCAGAAATGATAGTGTAGAAATAGCGTGGAAGGATATGTGGGATTTAAATGTGTTTAAATAGATGATCAGAGGGATTATTAGCTAAGATAATAATCCCTCTGATCATCCTGCTTTCTTCTTCGGCTTCCTGGGGAATAGGTCGCTTGAGGTATATATAATAGGCTCTCCAAGTTCTGCTTCCAGTTTGGCTATTGTTTTGAGTGTTAAATTATGATTCCCTTTTAACCATTTATTGATCTCTGAAGGACGTTTATTCATTTTCTCTGCCAGATCTTTTTGAGTATAGCCTTTTTCCTGTAAAATCTGATTTATCCTTATCACAATATCTGTATATTGCCGTACAAAGATCCTTATTTCTTCAGGGGTTTCTTCCAGTATTCGATTTGCGACTTTACTTCTCATTTCATTATGTTTTTATAAAAAGATTTCTTCATCTCCGTTATCTGTTAATATTTTTCTTTTCCTATTATCTACAATAATTTCCTTATTCCTAAGTGCTTCCTCTATTCTTGTGGCGAACTGGCATGCTCCTCTCCATCTTAAGGACAGATTTTTGCTTGCCTGATTTGTTTGTGCAGATTTAACGTCTCCATTAAACAACACTACCAGATCTGGTCTATTATTAACTCTTAGCGCGTACAACCTTAATGGAAAGCTTGGGAACAGAAATACGATTTCACAAACAGTAACTTTACCTTTATTAGGAAGGGCTATAACCTCGTTCTCAAACCTGTTAAATAACAAATCATTGGCTCCATGATCTTCTCCAATACTATCAAGAATATAGCTTAGTAATATTTGAGTAGATTGTTTAAACTCAGGTATTGCAGCATATTTATTAAAGAACTTATCAGTCTCGTTTTCTGTGGAATCTTCTGTTCGGACAGTATAAAACGTACATTTACCAGCTTCGGTATCCCATATTTCCAATGTAAATGCATTCACTTATAAATGAATTTAAAAAATTAATTTGAGGTACTTGGTTCTATTTTTTCACCATTAAAAATGGTCTAAAAGAAGCGCGAGCCTAATTAATATTAGATGTAATTCAAAGCGATCTTAAAAAATGAACAAAATGAACAGGTCGTTCGTGCAGATGGCTATCTCTATTGATAAATCGTTATCAATTTTTTAGCTTTATAATTATTTTGATGAAAGTTTTATCGGTTGATTTATTTTCGAAAATAAATACATAGTTTTGTTTTAGAGAGATGTAAAATCTGTTATTTACTTCGATAGTGTTCTCTCATTTTCTCCCCTGCGATATTTTTAGTATGCTATAGGAGTACCTGGTTTAAACAACCACTGGTAGCCGGTTTACTATGTGAAAAAATTAATTATTAATTGAAAAATTGAATAAAATGGAAGAGTTATTAAATCGTAAAAAAGAACGCCGGGTGAATAGTCTTGTTTTTTTAAGAAGACATGTGCTGTTCTTTAACTTTTTTTATTTATTGTTTACCGGGCAGGTAAGTAAACATATTATTTATCGTATCATTATTGTTTCATCCACAACTTTAATTATGAGTTTGTTTGTTAATCCATTATTGTTCTGCATGGCAGGTGGCGTGGCCTTGGAAATTACAAGGCTGGTTCAGTATTTTACTACACCTGAAAATAAGAGAAAGATGCAGTATAGCGCAGGCGTGCATATCTTTTTCTTTTTTGCTACGCTATATTTTAGTGCGCTTATCGGAATTGTGTATTTCGATGATGTGCATGTTGCTTATAACAAAGCATTACTTATGCAAACAGGTGCTTCTGCACCGGTAATCATAAAATCTTTGACTGATAGTATACCTAAATCGGTTACTTTTAGGCAATAGAAGTTCAGTTGCATTATGAAATTACCAATCATACATGGGTACATTGACCGGCGGATATTGGTCAATTTTACAGCAAATCCAGAAGATGTAAGGAAGATCATCCCTGCACCCTTCCGGCCTAAGATCTATAAAGACAAGGCGATAGTTGGAATATGCCTTATCAGGCTAAAGCATGTTAAGCCCAAAGGCTTTCCCGACTTTATGGGTATTGCTTCTGAAAATGGTGCCCATCGTATTGCAGTTGAATGGGATGAGGATGGAGAAACTAAAGGAGGTGTTTATATTCCTCGCAGAGATACCTCTTTAGGATTAAATGCATTGGCCGGAGGCCGGATATTTCCGGGCAAACATCACAAAGCAAGATTCAATGTGTTGGAAGGTGAGGGTAAATATCATGTAGACTTTACCAGTTCTGATAATACCAGCATTTCTATCGATGCAAAGGAAAGCAGTATTTTTAAGCAGGATTCCATTTTTAATACATTGGAGAATGCTTCCGCCTTTTTCGAGAAAGGAGAGAAGGGGTATTCTCCAAATGGAAACAAATATGAAGGATTAAAGTTGCAGACATACACATGGAAGGTAAGTCCGCTGGAAGTATCTGCTGTGCAATCCAGTTTTTTTGAAAATGAAACCATATTTCCCAAAGGATCTGTTCATTTTGATAATGCACTATTAATGAAAGGGATAGAACATGAGTGGCATAGTATGGCAAATAAACGGAGCATTTAATTTAATCACCTACTGACATAGGGTTGTCACTGCCTCCCCCAATATTTGCAATAAATAAGAAAAGATGGATACTCAAGAGCTCAAATCATTTAATATTATTGGTATTGCAGTAAGGACCTCCAATGAAAACGGACAGGCTGGGATTGATATTCCTGCACTCTGGGATAAGTTTATATCAGAAGGGATAGCAGATAAGATTCCAGGTAAGGTTGATAATACTATTTACAGCGTGTATACAGAGTATGAAGGCGATTTTACAAAGCCTTATACTACTGTACTGGGTTGTAAAGTGAACACACTGGATACTATTCCTGAAGGAATGAAAGGAATTGTGATAGAAAAAGGGAGGTATATCAAGCGTACAACCGAGGTAGATAAAGTGTTCGAAGAATGGACCAGGATATGGAATTCTGACATCCCAAGGGTTTATACAACCGATTTTGAAGCGTATAGAGAAAAAGGACAAAATCCGGAAGAGGCAGAAGTTGCTATCTTTATAGCAGTTAAATAGTAAATGTTAGTATAAATGATCGTCTATTGTTATTCTTCCCCATGTAAAAAAATGTATCTCCTTCAAAAGAAGTACACGAATAAACACCCCCGGCCATTAACCGGGGGGTGTTTTAATAAACCCTGCACATTAAGGGAAAACAGATAAACTATCTGAATCTGACATTTAAACCGTTTTCTGTAATTCCATTTTGAACTCAAAAGTAGTGGTGTTCTTTATGTCACTTATCTGGAACATAACTAATCTGTTTTTTGGGTTATTAATGATTTGTAATAATTCATTGCTGATATTGCTATCAGCATAATTAGTATTCCTACTATCTGTACAGCACTTGTACGTTCATTTAGAACAATAGTTGCACAAATGATCGCAACAGGAAGTTCAACTGTCATAAGAATAGAACTGACCCCTGCACCAATCTTCGGGATGCCCGCGGCGAAAAGAGCTGTGGGAATAGAAGTTCCGATTACAGCAAGAAAAACGGCAATAAGCGCAAACTCATAACTGAAATGGCTAACAGCGAGGATAGTATTTGCATTAACTATAAAAATGGTCAATGCAGAACCAGTCATGATCATCGTACTCTTTGGTAACCAATTCACATCTTTTCCGACCCTGCTGTTTGCTACTATGTAAATTGCATAGGTTAAGGATGAGCAGAGAACGAATGTGATACCTTTCCAGGAGAACGATATTTTTTCTGCGTAAAAAAGGTTTCCTGCCATTATCGTACCGATAAGGATAAAGACAACAGTTAGGAGTTCCGGCTTGCCTGGCTTTTTTCGGAAAATACCCCATTCCAATAAAAGGCTGAACCAGGTAAACTGCATCAGGATCACGATAGCAAGTGATGCCGAAATATAGCTTACCGACTGATAGTACAGATAATTGGTGAGCCCTATGGTTCCTCCCGTGATCAATAGGGGGATTACCTGCTTTTTAGAAAGGTTTCGCGTTCCCCTTTTGCGTGATAGCAATAGGAATATACCCAGAAAAACTGCTGCCAGCAATGCCTGCGAAAAGGAGAGCTCGGCAGCATTATACCCCCGGGAATAGAACAGCTTCACGAAAGAAGACATAGTCCCATACATGGCTCCCCCGGCGAGAACCATCAATATATATTTGAGATTTTTCACTTCAAGATTGTTTTAAAATAATACTTAATTAACCACATAGTAGAGTTAGCGGCTAAACAACCTCGAAAGTTGACATAAAAACATGCAACAGGTGCATTTTTGCAGAAATGCAAAAATGGTACGGGAAAAATACCGGTTATTCAGCCTTTAGGCTACCGGAGGAGGGGTAGTTGAAGAAAAAAGTCTGTACATGGGTCTTTTTAAAGATTTGAAACGAATGTAATAAGAATATTTTAAACTCAGAGATTGACAATAATTTTGAAGCGGAATTTTCCAGATTAGCTTCTGTATAAGCGCTTTCTGACGATCCTTAACAATCACGTAACATTAAACGCTTTTCTTTGCCTGCAGCTTACGATTAACCTCCCGGGACCGGAGGACGGATATTTATTTCCAATTATGAGAGTATTCTTTGTTTTAGCAGCTTTTGCGCTTGCCATAACGGTGAATGGGCAGGATAAGAACTTTACAGAAATCACTTACACCAAACAACTCAGTACACAACTTCCTGATTCAGCCCTGCTGGAACTAAAGAAGATGTACGATAAAGCCACCCGGCAAAAAGATCCCCTGACTATGGGAACCTCCCTGCAACGCATGGGGAATATCTGCTATTACTTAGGGAACTATCCACAGGCGCTCGACTTCCACCTCAGGGCAGATAAGATCTTCCGGGAACTGGGAAGGAGAGAACTCCTGGCAGGGAACCTGAATGATATGGGTATCCTGTATTATTATAACCGGCAGATCGCTTTAGCCAGAAAACAATATGAAGAGGCTTTGTCGATTTACCGGCAAACGAGGAATGATGAGGGACTCGCGGGTACTTATGGACGTATAGGCCATCTGTATGAGAAACAAAGTAAGTACGACAGCGCCTTTTATTTTCAGCGACTGGCCCTGCTACAATATAGTAGGATATCTAAAAAGGAAGGTATCGCCAAGATCTATGAGAATTTGGGCAGTATTTATGAAGACCTGGCGAAATTTGACTCTGCCCGTTATTATTACCAACACTCTTACGACCTCTATGAACAGTCCAGAGAAGACGTATCTATTATAGAAGTACTAAATAACCTGGGAGATATCTACCGGAAAACCGGTCATTATAATGAAGCGCTGGTCCAGACCAGAAGAGCGCTCGCCCTGGCAGAAAAAGCAAATGATCTGTACGAAGAAGGGGCTGCTTATCACGATCTTGGAAAGACATATAGCCTGCTAAATGAAAAAGACAGTGCCTATCACTACCTGGAACTTTCCCGCCGGGCAACAATAGATATCTATTCTGCCGAAAACAATCGCCAGACGGCCTTTTTAAGCGTATTGTTTGACATAGGCAAGAAAAATGATGAGATCGTAGCACTACAACATGCCAGAGACATCAATATCATTATAGCCATCGCCACTACCGTTGTTATCTTATTATTACTGGTGCTGGGATGGGTCATCATCAGCCGGCAGCGATTAAAAATAAGGAACGCCGGTATCCTGGCCCTGCAAAACAAACAGATGCACGATGCCCAGCAGGAATTGATGCAAACGGCACTGGAGAATAAACAACTGCTGGAAAACAAGCTGGTACAGGACCTGGAAATAAAAGGGAAAGAACTGACCTCACACACACTGCACGTTATCCAGAAAAACCAACTGCTGGAAGATCTGCGTAACCGCCTGGAAATAATGGCCAAAGACGATAAACGGGACCAGAAAAAACAAATCCAGCAACTCATTCAGCAGATCAATCTCAATTTCAACTACGACGAATACTGGACAGGCTTCCGGGAGATCTTTGAACAGGTACACCAGGAATTCTTCGCTAAACTGAAAGAAAGGAGAGATGACCTTACTTATAATGATATACGCCTGGCCGCCCTTATCAAATTAAACCTCGATTCAAAAGATATGGCCACTTTATTGGCCATCTCACCAGATAGTCTGAGGGTATCAAAGTATAGACTAAAGAAAAAACTACTGCTGGAAGAAGGAGAAAGCCTCACTTCATTTATCAATTCTTTATAACGTGATGTTACGGTAACAATTTGTTAATGTAGCGCATACTGCCTTTAGGGATATTGATTATCAATAGTTTATTTTTTCATGTTCACTACCTGTATACGCCCTTGTTCACGATGTATCATTTTGTATACGGTGGTTTTTACGCTTACTGTTTGCCTTTACTCACATTTGCAGCATCAAAAAACTGCTACAATGAAGCGATTATTTTTTCTGTTTATCCTGTTGACGGCGATCGGGTTTTCTGCCCATTCGCAAAAAGTCAGCCTCAGCGGTCAGGTAGTTGATAAACAATCCGGAGAGCCTTTACCGGGTGCAACTATCAGTGTAGAAATCTCAGAGCAAAAGCATTTTATCGTTTCCGGCCTCAATGGAACATTCATTTTAAAGAATCTTCCCAATGGTAACTGGAAAGTAAAGGCAGTATATGTTGGTTACAACACTTACAAGAATGAAGTAACCGTAAGCGAAGCAAAGAACATGGTCATTGAAATGGAAAGAAAAAGCAATGACCTCTCAGAAGTAAGCGTAAACGGTAAACATGATAAAAGCACAGACGCATCTGCCATGCAGGCGGATAGAAAGGCTACCCTGGTGCAGAACTCCGTTTCTGCCCGTACCATAGAAATTTCTCCGGACCTCTCCGTAGCAAATGTAGTGCAGCGTATTTCCGGGGTATCCCTGGAAAGAAGCACAAACGGTGAAGGTCAGTACCCTATCATCCGCGGTATGGACAAACGTTATATCTACACCCTCGTGAATGGTATTAAGATCCCTGGTCCGGATAACAAGAACCGTTATGTGCCATTGGACATCTTCCCGGCAGACCTGCTGGACCGCCTCGAAGTCGTGAAATCCCTTACCCCGGACAGGGAAGGGGATGCTATCGGAGGTGCGGTAAACATGGTGATGAAAGATGCACCGAACCAGTTAAGCGTAAAAGCGAATGTAGCCGCAGGATTCGCGGGTAAATTCACCAGCGAGGACTTCACCACCTTCGATAACAGCGCCAGCCTGGATCGCTCCCCACGTGCCACTAACGGTACCAGCTACCAGGCAACCATGAAAGATTTCCCGAACAGCGCCTTCTCTCATGCTGATAAACATAATCCTATTGCATCATTATTAGGATTATCTGTAGGTGGTCGTGTATGGAAAGATAAACTGGGCATCATCGTAGCAGGTAGTTATCAGAATAATTACCGCAATGTAAATTCTGTGTTCTTCGGTACTGAAACTGACATGAACAACGGAGATGCTAAAGTAACCGGCATCGAACAGAGACAATATTCCATACAACAGCAGAGAAGCGGTTTACATGCTAAACTCGATTTAAAGATCGATGATAATAATAAGATCAAACTGTATGCTGCTTACCTCAACCTCGATAAAAACGAATTCAGGAGTGCCTCGGATACCAATCTGCAATTAGGCAGAACAGGAGCCGGTACAGGAAGGATCAGCAACAGCTACAGAACTTATCACGATGTACAGCAGATCTTCAACGTGACATTAAACGGTACGCATAAGATCACGAAACATTTCGGAATGGACTGGTCCGCCGTATATTCAAAAGCCAGCGATAACCGCCCTGATGAAGCTACCCTTGGCCTGGTAACAGGTGTATCAAAAGATGCTAACGGCGCGTTAGTACAGGCTCCTTTAAATCTTGACCCGGTATCTCACAGGGAATTCTCCCGTAACTCGGACGAAGATAAAAGCGGTTACCTGAACTTCACCTATAAATCAGAAATAGGGAAAGCAGATGTAGACTGGTCAGTAGGTGGTATGTACCGTAATAAAACCAGGACCAGCAGCTACGATGATTACAGCCTGCGCCCTACAGATCCAAGTAACCAGGTATATGACGGCGATATCTCCCATAATAATTTCTCCGTATTCAATGGAGAAGGAACGGTTGATAATGCATTGAATTACGATGCAACAGAAAACGTAGGCGCTGCGTATGCGATGGTAAAGATCAGCTTAAAGAAATTTGAACTGACAGGTGGTGCGAGATATGAGAATACAGACCTTTCCTGGCAAAGTGCTGTACCTCAGACCGTAAAAGGCAGAACCGGTTCTATCACTTATTATGATGTATTGCCAAGCGCATTGCTGAAATATTCACTGAATAAGAAACAGGCGATCCGCCTTTCTTATTATTCTGCTATCAGTCGCCCTAATTTCTACGAAGTAATCCCTCATAATGGTGGAGATCCGGATGCTGATTACCAGGAAATAGGTAACCCTAACCTGAAAAGAACGACAGCAGATAACTTTGACCTGCGTTATGAATATTTCCCTAAAGGATTAGACCAGTTACTGGCAGGTGTGTTCTACAAAAGGCTGAACAACCCTATTGAATATGCACTGGAAAATGTAGGAACAAATACCTATTATACACCGGATAATTTTGGTAAGGCCAGTAACTACGGAGCTGAACTGGATATCACTAAGTATTTCAGATGGTTTGGTATAAAAGCAAACTATACCTATACGCATTCTGAAATCACTACTTCGAAAATTAAATACTACAGCACCAGTACGGGTACTTCTCAGATGACAGTAAATCAGAGCCGTCCGTTACAAGGGCAGTCAGCGCATATCGCGAATGTATCCCTGTTATTTAAAGATGATAATAAGTTAGGATTGAATGCACAACTGGCATTGGGTTATACCAGCAGAAGGATCAACACGGTATCTCAGTTCCTGGATAATGATATCTGGCAGAAAGCATTTACACAGATGGACTTCTCCATAGAAAAGAGAATTACCAAACGCTGGTTTGTATATGCTAAGGTGAATAACATTTTAAATACGCCTTATCAATTAGAGATCAGACAGCCTTATACCGGTAGTGGAACAGTAGGTGCAGTGCCTCATCAGGAACTCGGTAAAAATACATTTGTGCGCAAGGATACCTACGGATCTAATTACCTGTTAGGTGTAAAATTCAAACTCTAAACATTTATTACCATGCAAAAAATACACTTATATATAGCGTCAGCGCTTATTCTGAGTGCCTGTCATAAAGAGGAATCAGTAAAAATATCAACGGCAGTTATTTCTGCCGGTCAGACTATTACTTCGGATACGCTTACCGGTTCTGTTAAAGGGACCCTGGGTACCGGTAAAACGTACTACTTTAGCTCAGATATCACCATCAATGCCGGCGATACCCTGCTGATGCAGGCCGGTTCTAAACTGGTGGCCCTGGGAGATGGTAAAAGCACAGCAACCAGTCCGCAAATCACCTGTAACGGTACTTTTATCAGCTTAGGTACAGCAGATGCGAATAATTACATTACAGTAGTGGACAGTCTGCGTACAACTGCCAGCATCGGTAAAGGTTTCTGGGGAGGTATCCAGTGTGGTGCTACCAGTGGGGACGTGATCATCAAATGGACACATCTGGAGTTTGCCGGCGGACCAGCAGGTGCTTCCGCAGACCCGGCGGTATTTGCAGCAGGAGACCCCAGGAACTTCCTGTCTTATACCAATATTGATGGAAATTGTATCATAGAAGACTCCTGGTTCTATGGCAGTACGGATGATGGCATCCGTATCCTGCATGGGAAGGTGAGTGTGATGCGTAATACATTCGAAGCCTGTGCCAAAGCAGGTGGAGAGTCCCTGAATTTAAAGGCGGGTTCCGTAGGAGATGTAGCGTACAATGTTTCAATAGGAGGAGCCACCAATGCATTCAAGGTATCTAACAGTGGTGGTAGTACGGTGCAGACAAATGTATACGTATATAACAACACTATTTTAAACAGTGGTATGCGTCAGGTGAAATCGGGTCGTGGTGGTTCGATCAACTATGAAAAGGGAGCACAGGGCAAGATCTATAATAACATGATCATCAACTGCCGTTATGGTCTGAGGATCACGCCGGATGCAGATACGCTGCACATCACTTACAATAATAATTTCTTTTATTCTAATGCACAGTACCAGATAGCCGCGTTTTATACTTCAGATGGAAGAGGGGTAAAACAGAGCAATGATATCATGAGTACAGCGCCTAAAACCAATAATCCGCTGTTTGCTTCGTATGATGTGGACCAGTTTGATTTTTCCGCTGTAAAGCCACCACTGGATATCTCTGCCATGCCGTTGACCATTATCACTGCTGAACAGTATAATTTCAGTCTGTTACCGGGTTCTCCGGCTCTTCGTAAAGGAGAAGCGGATATATTTGCAGCACAGAAAGTAGTGCCACAGGGTGGATTGTATGGCGCTACTACCGATGCCCCTGGTGTCGATATGGGCGCTTATCAGTCGGACGGATCAGGAAACAAGCATTATACTTCCAGCCTTTTATCTAAATAAACAGGGATGAGTAAGAATTGGAGTCTGCTGCTATGTTTGTTTATTACATTAAATACATACGCGCAGGAAGCAGGGACAAAGACACCCTACAAATATTCAAATCAGCAGTATACGCCTGCACCAAAAGGGTTCCAACCGGTGTTCATAAACTATGTGGGCAGGCATGGTGCAAGGTTTCTGACAAAAGCAGGAAGTGATATTATCTTGTTAGATGTATTATCGCAGGCGGAGAAAGAACATGCGCTGACAAAGAAAGGTGCATTATTAAAGGCGATGGTCGTCCGTTTTCTGTCCATAGAAAACAATAATTACGAGAACATCACTTTGCTGGGAGAAAGAGAACAGGCAGGGATAGGCGCACGTTTATACAGTAATTATAAACCTGCTTTTAAAGGCCGTGGACTGGAAGTACAGATTACGCATAAAATCAGGACTAAACAAAGTGCAGATGCCTTCCTGCGTCCTTTCGCGGGATATAAAAGGGATTTTGCCTTAGTAAAGGATTCTGATGAGAACGTGTTACGGTTTTATGATCTGTCGCCTGCCTACCAGGCATTCAAAAACGGCCTGTCAGTGCAACTCGATTCTCTTGAGAAAGACCCAAGGACACAGCAGACTGCGGCCGGTGTATGTGCAAAGATCTTCACTGGTACTTTTATACAAAACGGTGTAAAGGTAATGGTGCGTCAGAAACCGGTGTTAATAGATGCTATAACTATCGCAGATTACATCTATGATTTATACAGTGTTCAGTTTTCAATACCATTGGAGATGAAGAAAAAGGGATATACCAGGGATAGTATTGATTTCGGGATCGTATTAAATCAAAAGGAACTGCAATGGTTCAATTTTAGAAATGGTGCGGCCGATTTTCTCGAAAAGGGGGCAGGTACAGATACCCTGGGTATCCAGGTGAGGATCGCAGCTCCTTTGCTGGCAGACTTTCTGAACAGCACCGAAAACGCTAAAGGGAAAGATGCAGTGATGCGCTTTACACATGCAGAGGCTATTTCTCCTTTTGCGACCCTGTTGGGAATACGCAGTGCCAGTATCCCTGCTGCATCGGTGTATGATTATAACAAGCACTGGAAAACATCTGGCATTATTCCTTTAAGCGCCAATATCCAGTGGATCATCTATTCCAATGGAAAAGAAGATCTGGTGAAAGTATTACTGAATGAGAAAGAAGTAGCATTGCCAATAAAAACCGCTCACTTCCCTTATTATCGCTGGGAAGACATCAAGCGTTATTACCTGGAAAAGCTGCAAATGATCCATACGGATCCTGCGGCAGATATGCATCAGTATTTACTGCAATTAAAATAAGATAAAAAGAACCGCTCTGAAAGGGCGGTTCTTTTTATATATAAAACCGAACATATTGGTAATGAATAATTAATTAAACTGATCACTACTGGCTGACAGGCATTGTGCTATTGCATTTATTTATCGCGCTGTTCATGGGATTGTGCCTTATTGATCATGCGCGTATTACCTACCTACGTTGAAGCCTGTACGATCAGATTTGTAGCAAGGATCTTCCGCTCAAATTCTTTTACCGGCCTTTTGCTTTCTATCAGTTGTAGTAATAAGCTGGTAGCCAGTTCTCCCATTTCAAATGCGGGTTGCCGTACTACTGTCAGTGGCGGATGTAACAGTTCTATCAGGTCTGAGTTAGAGAAGCCGACCAGTGCGATATCCTCTGGGATACGGATACCTTTGCTTTTCAGCACACGCATACAGTTGGTGGTCAGTTTATCTGATGCAGTGAAAATAGCGTCCGGGCGGGGGCGTAACTTCAGCAACTGGCTGACAGCCTGTTCCACTTCCTCTAATTGTAGTCCGGAATAACGGGAGTATTTAATCAGTGCTTTACCTGGTTTTACCCTTGTTTGTGCCAGTGCCTCCATATATCCCGCCACACGTTCCCTGCTGATAGATAATGTTTCCGGTCCGGCCAGCACGGCTATATGTTTATAGCCTTTATTGATAAGGTGAAGCGTGGCGTCGTATGCCCCGCGAAAATTATCCACCATCACTTTATGGGTTTTGATATCCTCCACGATACGGTCGAAGAATACGATAGGAAAACCTCTGTCATGCAATGCTTTCAGGTGGTCCATGTTCTGGGTACTGCTGGATACGGAGATCAGCAGGCCGTCTACAGACCGCGATGCAAGGTACTGCAGGGTCATCACTTCCCTTTCATAAGATTCATGTGTCTGGGAGATGATAACGTTATAGCCGGTATCCTTGGCCACGGATTCTATGCCATTGATGGCCTGGGAGAAAAAGCTGTTGGCTATTTCGGCAACGATCACGCCTATGGAACGGCTTCTTTTCTCTTTGAGACTGAGAGCGATAGGATTAGGATGATAGTTGATCCGGGTCGCATATTCCAGCACCAGCTGTTTGGTAGCGCTGCTTATTTCGTGGCTATCACGCAATGCACGGGATACGGTGGAGGTTGAAAGCCCCAGTGCGATCGCAATATCTTTTATGGTTGCTGCTTCGAATTTCATAACGTGTTATGTAAATATAGGCGTTTTAGAAATGATGGTGAAGACTAATGACTTGTAATATGTTTCTTTTTTTAAATGTATTCATTATATTTGCATTAGTTTTAATGCGAATTCTTCAAGGGACAATCCTGTTAACTAATGATAATACGTCGCGGTAACCCTCTACCTGCTGTAGCTACAGCTTTGCTGTTATTTTTACTGTCATTCTTAAGGCCGGTCATTGTTTTATCCTCTCCGGTTAACCAGATAGACACTGCGGGTGCAAATGCCTATGTACAGGGACTTTTCAAGGAAATTCAGGACAAAGGGCGCTTTATAAATGCGCTGAATAATGAGGACATGGGTACCCTGCCGGTAGGGCTGGTAAGGGAGATCAATGGCAAAACATACGTGATTGCTATTGACAGCGCCCGGATGACCACCACAGGGGCTTATTTCAGCGCCTATTTCCGCTTTACCTTTCCCGGTACCAGTAATGACCTCATTTTCGGTGGTAAAAATATAGGCTTCACACCGGGAGGGGTCAGTGCAGTGACTGCCACCAAACTGGTGTTGCTGAACGATCAGAATATCCACATTAATGACCATGTAGACCTCTCTTTTCCGGGTAATGGTGACAATTACATAGAATGGGACTGTAACGGCTTTAAAGATGCGAATCTGAGCGCTGTATTTGAATTTGATAGTACCTGGTTACAACCCGAAGATACGAAGACAGATAAATTACGTGCGGCCCTGAAAGTGAATGTAACGGACCTGAGTAACATCATAGCTGCGGTGGATATACCTGCATTCCATATAGCAAAAATGACCGACTTCAGTTTCAAAGTGAAGAATGCGGTAGTGGACATGAGTGATGTGGCCAATCCGGGTGGGTTGAATGTGACCGGCGATATGCTGGATGATCCTGCCAGTCCTTTGTTATGGAGAGGTTTCTTCCTGCAGGAACTGGAAGTAGGGTTACCGCAGCAGGTAGCTACCAGGGAGGGAAGGCCCAAAGTGACTGTTACCAATTTTATCATTGATGATCAGGGTGTAAGTGGTAGTCTGACAGCAGAAAATATCGTCAGATTAGGAGATGCCAGCGCGGGTGGCTGGCCTTTATCTATAGACAAAATAGGGGTCAGTTTCAGTAAGAACAAACTGAATGGTGGAACACTTGGCGGAATGCTGCGGGTGAACTTCATAGGGGAAGATCCGCTGGCTTACGATGCCAGTGTGAGTATGAGGGGAAATGATACTTATTACTCCTTCAGCTTAAAAACTACTGTAGATAAAACATACAGTTTCTTTGCAGGAAACATTACCCTCGGTAAAGACTCCCGTATATCCATCACCAAAACAGAAAAAGACTTTCTGCCGGTGGCCGTATTGAACGGAAAGGTTACCCTCAATAAAAGCGTATTAAATGTTAATAACATTGCTTTCCAGGATCTGACCCTCTCTACGCAGAAGCCTTATGTTCACAGCGGTACATTCGATATAGGTACTGCAGGTGGTTCTAAAATGGGCGGATTCCCGATAGGCTTTGATAGTATACATATTGGTATAGCAGAAGGTAAAATAGGGATAGGCGCTACCGTAAGGTTGAATTTTATGAATTCATCTGATAAGGGTTTTGGGGGTAGTACTTCTTTTATTGTCACTGCGAGTCAGGAAGAAGAAGTACAAACCGTTACTGTCAATAACCTACCCGTACAAAAGACAACCACGCACTGGAAACTGGATAAGGTGACGATCAGTGATATAGACCTTACCGTAGCCGTGATGGCATTCAAGATGCATGGTATCCTCAGCATCTTCGATAATCATCCGGTATATGGCAATGGCTTCAGGGGTTTCCTGGACTTTACCATTCCCGGGCCTATCCCACAGGCAAAGGCCACTGCTTATTTCGGATCGAAAGACGATTACCGTTACTGGCATGTGGATGCATATATCGGCGTAACCATTCCTATTACGCCTATTATCAAGATCAACGGGTTGATGGGGGGAATGTCCTACCATATGGAAAGACCGTCGGATTTCGACCCCTATGACAGCAGGAATGCGATTGATAATAAGGGGGGATTGAAAGATGTGAGTGAGATCTTCCAGTATATACCTGTAAAAGAAGCCGGACTGGGTTTCATGGGTGGGGTATCCCTGGCACTGACCGCGGATATGGTGGTGAATGCCAACGTGGCCCTGGAAGTACAGTTTGGAACTGACGGTGGGTTCCGTTACGCGCAGTTTGACGGGGCCGGATATGTATTACATAAAGCTGTAAAAGCGAAGAGCAAATCAGAGGCAGGGGAAGATGATTCCGCACCGGCATGGGTGCAGTTTAAAATGCGCTATGATAATGTGAACCATACCTTCGACGCTAACTCTAAAACATACATTAATATAGCCGGTGTACTGAAAGGTGTGAATGAACGTGGCCTGGTAGGGGAAGCAGCACTGCATATCGCTCCGGATGACTGGTGGTTCTATATAGGTCGTCCTTCACAGATGTTTGGCCTGTCTATATTAGGACTTGCAGAAGTAAAGACGTATTTCATGATGGGTACCAGGGTGGAAGATATGCCGCCTTTACCTAAAGAAGTAAGTGAAGTATTTGATGATGTGAATACCAACTTCATGGCAATGGAAAACTCCATGAAGAGTGGTAGTGGATTTGGTTATGGCATACATTTCAGTGCAGGATTTAAGTTTGATTATGGAGTATATGGAGAATTTGCCATAGGAGCAGGATCAGATATCCTGTTACGTGATTATGGAGAGGCCCGTTGTAAAGGCAGTAATAGTATTATAGGATTTAACGGATGGTATGCAGCCGGACAGGCATACGCTTACCTGAAAGGTGATGTAGGGATTCGCGTGAAGGTATTTGGTAAGAAACGGGGTTTCTCTATTGCCAAATTATCGGCAGCCGTGCTATTGCAGGCCAAATTCCCGAATCCAAGCTGGTTCAGGGGAATGGTAGGTGTGAAGTATTCCGTACTTGGAGGAATGATCAAAGGGAAGGCAAATATTAAAGTGGAGTTAGGTACCCAGTGCGAACTGGTGAACGCCAAAGAACTGAACATCACTATCATTAATGATATCAAACCGGACGACAATACCTCAGATATCAGTGTGTTTGCTACACCACAGGTGGCCTTTAATATGCCTGTAGTAAAGCCATTCTCTATGTTGAATGAGAATGATGAAGTAGCCACTTACCGTATTCAACTGGATGCGCTGACATTGCAAAAAGACAATGCCTTTATCACAGGTACTACTACCATGAGTGATGACGGTACTTCTGCTTCCCTCACACTGAGGGATATATTACCGCCAACAAGTAAACTGACAGCTTCTGCCAGGGTGCATGTGGAAAGACAGAACGGAAGCAACTGGGATTCACTGAAAGCAGACTTCGAAGTGAAATCAGCTACTTTCACTACCGGTGCTGCGCCTGATAATATACCATGGGAGAATGTAGCCTATGCATACCCTGTGAACAGACAATATAACTTCCTGCCTAAAGAATACAATAAAGGATATATTAAACTGAAACGCGGTCAGCCTTACCTGTTCACTACTACAGACGATTCAGGTAAGAAATGGAAGATAACCGCTGCTATGACACAGGCAGGCGCACAGGTGCTGACCCCTGCTTTCAACTACGATGAAGGAATGGCACAGGTGAACTTTGATATTCCGCAGAACATGGCGAAGGAAGCGGTATATACATTTAATATTGTACGTTCTTCCCTGGATGGACAAACGGCTGCTAATAATGTACAGACGCAATCACAGACCGATGTATCAGCAGATGGGGATTCTACTACTATTGCACAAACAACATTAAAAGGCAATGCTACTTCTGCTGTCAGCAAAGAAGTGATCAATTACAGCTTCCGTACCAGTAAGTATAACACCTTTATAGAGAAGATGAGCGCCACTTCAGATCCAAGAGACCTGTTTGATGTAGCCACTAATTATATCAGTGTAATCGGACAACGTTTTGATGCTGCAGAATCATTCGACAAATTCGAAACGGAAGGAGATAATACGTTCTCTACCAAACCATTGATATCCCTGGTAGCAGGTACCAATAACAGCTGGTTACAAACACAGCTGATGCCACTGATCTATACCGGTTACCCTTTCAATGCAGGTATGACCATCACACGCGACCTGACCACCACCGGCGGTATTCCTCCTCTGGACGCAGTGCGTTTGTACAATGCCAATACCTCCGGATACAGACTGGAAGATGCGGCTATTTCTGAAGGACTGGCACCTACTATTCAGGACCGCTGCCGCTTTATGTACTACGTTTCTTTTGTGGCAAATGACGATTATCACGAACTGCTGAATAAAGCAAACCGTTTGTACATTAACGGAGTAACCGCTACCCCGGCTATCAGTAAATTACTGACATCTACTTATCCTGATTTACAGGGGAACATTTATTACCCGGTAGAACTGAAATACAGATTACCTGGTTCTAACAATATTACATCATCTGTTACGCGTAGCATTTATTATAAACTCTGATGACCATGTATCGTTTTATATTATTCTTTCTGTTGCTGAGTAGTTCCTGTGCAGTATACGCCCAGCAAAAAGAACATCGTATCGCCGGTCTGGCTGATGCGGGAAAAGATAAGATCAGACTGCGCTGGTCGCCTGCCAGTTATATCTCCTGGGAGATGGGTAACAAATACGGGTATACGGTAGAAAGGTTCACGGTTGCCATCAACGGACAACTGGTCACTAAACCACAGCCGGTATTATTGACACCACAACCGCTGAAACCTTATACGCTGGAACAGATGAAAGCGGCTGCTGATAAAGATGAACGTATCGGCATTATTGCAGAACTGATCTATGGTGAAAAGGCCGAAAAACTAAAGCCGGAAGCTGGTATTGGGGCTTATTTTGAGAACCAGAACCAGAACGACTGGCGTATGGCCATGGCCTTACTCTCCTGTGATTTGTCTATAAACGCAGCTAAAAGCGCCGGACTTTTCCTGGAAGATAATAATGTAAAAAAAGGTGAACGTTATGCCTATCGTATTTCATTGGCGAAACAACCGGTAAACCTGACTATAGATACAGCCATTGTAGTGGCTTCTCTGGATGAACCCACTTTATTATCTCCGCCGCAGGAGCTGGCGATAGTAGGTGCGGACAGTACTGTTACATTGGGCTGGCTCACAGCTTTCAATAAGAATATGTATACAGCTTACCAGGTAGAAAGATCGACTGACGGTAAGAATTTCAAACCGGTGACAGATTTGCCGGTGATGCCTACAGGGCCGGATAAAGCAGGGTTCTCTTATTATCAGGATTCATTGCCTGATAATGAAAACAAATACATTTACCGGGTACGTGGCATCACGCCATTTGCTGATTACGGGCCTTATTCAAAAACAGTGGAAGGATCGGGTGTAGCGTCTGTATCAGACAGACCGGTGATGGATACGATTATCGTGATTGATAATAAAAAGATCCAGTTACGCTGGTTCTTACCGGGTGAGTTATCCAAACAATTATCTAAAATTATCATCACCCGCAGTGCTAACGGGAAAGGGCCTTTTGAGCCTTTAGCTACCCTGAAATCACCTGTCTATACTTTTACAGATGATAAACCACTGGGATCAAATTATTATAGAATTAAAGGGATTACAAAAAGCGGGAAGACCATTTATTCCTTCCCTTATTTCGCGCAGGTAATAGATACTATTCCGCCTGTAATTCCAACAGGGCTAATAGGGAAGGTAGATTCTACCGGCATTGTTTCCCTGCAATGGGATGTTAATAAGGAAAAGGATTTGCAGGGATATCGTGTATTCCGTGCCAATGGTCCGAAAGAAGAGTTTGTAGAAGTGACAAGAGTGATCCTTACGGCCCCGGTATTTACAGATACGGTAACACTGCACACTTTAACATCTAAAGTATATTACGAAATAATAGCAGTGGATAAGAATTATAACACTTCCGGTTATACGCCTTACCTGGCATTAAAACGTCCGGATACTATTGCTCCTTCCTCTCCGGTGATAACAAGGGCGTACCGTTCTGACAGCCTGCATGCTATTGTACTGGAATGGCATAACAGCAGCAGTGAAGATGTGGTGAAGTATACATTATACAGTATCAATGCGAAAGATAGCAGCCGCAAAACAGTGGCTGCCTGGGATACACTTAATAAACGGGAGAAATACACAGATACTGCTTTACAGACGGGTAATACCTATTACTACGAACTGGAAGTAGCGGATGATTCCGGGAATAAGGCAAAGGAACTGAGTGGGGATATCTGGTTTGAAGCCGCTAAACGTCCTGCTGTTAAGAACATCAATGCTGTACCTGATCAGGACAAAAAACAGATTGTGCTGAACTGGTTGTATAACCAGCCGGAAGTAAAACAGTTCCGCATATTCAGGGCTAAAAATGATAGCCCCTTCCTTTTGTTTTCAACGCTGGATGGTGTTAACAGGCAATGGGCAGATAATGATGTCTTTTTGGGAAATGTATATAAATATAAAATTATCGCAGTGTTGAAGGGGGATATGAAGACGGAGATGAGTAAGGTAATTGAAGTGAAATATTAAATCAACCGGATGAAGAAATTTTTACTTTTTGTAAGTTTTGTATTATTCGTAAATGGTGTGTTAGGGCAAACGACTCCCTTGTGGAGCAGTACGTTTGTGTATGGAAATGTACAGAATCCTTCCGGCCTGGGTTCATTAGAGCTATACCAGAATAATACCTTTAGTTCTGCTCCATTTGGGTCTGCAGATGGTGTGGGTATTGTAATAGGGACTGGTACAACTTATGGGCCTGCGTTTAATATGTATCGTAATGGTTCTAGTTTTAGCTATCTTTTCGCATATGAAATTTATCCGATTGCCGGAAGGACAGTTGAGAGAGATGTCCCTTTTTACGGTCCTTACAAGAGTTATAGTGGTTTTACGGCAAGATGGACATATGAAATGATAGCGCCGAATGCACTTACCATTAATGCATCTTCTGCTACCCAGATTTGCGGGAATGAAAGAATGGGACTGACTTCTCCTCTAAACTGGCTTTTATTTTCCGACAGTTATGTTACTACTTCATTGGTATGGGAATATAACCTGAATGGTAGTGCCACATGGAAGGGGATGGATTCATCACAAAACAATTTTTTCTTTTATTTTACACCTGCCAGTTATATACCTGAGCTTAAATCAGCTACCCAGAATGTAAAGTTCAGATGCAGAATAAAGGCAAAATATAGTGACGCTACTTATTATTCTCCTTATAGCGCGGCTACTAATCCATTAGCGATTTCTCCACCACCTCCGACTGTAACAGATGAGAGTAAAATTGTAAAAACGCCTTCCTGTTTTGGTCAGAATAATGGGAAGATCGATATAGATCCTTCTAATATTGTTGCAGGTTATTCTACTATGCGCTGGATTCTCCGGCCTGCCAGTACAAGCGTTCCCTGTAATCCTGATCTGGGTAACAGTGCCTCTAATTGCGGGGATTTTGTGGATGAGAGTAATGGGGCTGAACCGGTTTCATCAGGTGTGCATGCAACAGGAGTGCCTAAGGGTGATTATGCTTTATGGTTGATAAACCCCGGTTCGGGCAGCGGTAACTGTTTTACGTCTATACCTGTTTCTGTAGGTGAATTAGCAGATTTGTCCATTGCTAATAATACAGCGCAGACAAAAGATGTCAGTTGTTATGGCGCAACAGATGGCGTTATAGGTGTAAGTGCAGCCGGTGGCGACGCTTCTTCCGGTTATTATTTCAAATTAACTACATCTACGGGTACGGTCGTATCAGCAGAACAGCTTTCTGCAAACGGGACCGTATTATGGCAGAACCTGCCTGTTGGTCAGTATATAGCAATTGTAAGAGATAATACCTGTACAGGTATCACAAGACAAGTGACCATAACAGTTAGTGGGCCGCCGCAGATCACTGGCTCAGTTACTGTTTCGCAGCCGCTCTGTATCAATCCGGGTGATGGTAGTATAGGCATTGCCGCCAGTGGTGGAACGAATTATAAATATAACCTGTATAAGAATAATGTACTGTTCGCACAATCTGCTACCACCACTGCAACAAGTTATTCATTCAATGGTTTAGGAGGTGGCGCTTATACTGCTGAAGTGATTAATGCAGATTATAGTAGTTGTCCGGGTTGGGGCAGCGCGGTAACATTGAATACCATCACGGCCCTTTCTTTACAACCCGTATCTGCTGATTCCGTGAGTTGTAACGGAGGCAGTGACGGTGCGTTAAAGGTTTCAGCCAGCGGTGGATCAGGAGCTTACAAGTATACGTTGGGAGCTGTAACGAATACCACGGGTATATTTTCAGGTTTATCAGCAGGGGATTATACAGTTACATTAAAAAACCAGGCCACTACTTGTAATGATGTAGCTACCAGATTAATCACTGTTTACCAGAGAGCCGCTTTACAGGTATCGCTGCAAAAAACAGATATCACCTGTAGCAGTGCAGCTAACGGTATACTGAAAGCGGTGGTGACAGGAGGTTCGGGCTCTTATAATTATACCTGGCAGCAATACAAAGCGGGGTCCTGGGTGGGTAATAGTTTCTGGTTTAATACGGATACACAGATAGAAGGACTCGAACCTGGTACTTATCGTGTAATCATCAGTGATAATAAATCTACCGGTTGTACAGTTACATCTTCTACCATTACACTGAATGATCCACTACCAGTAGCGTTTACAAATGTTACGGTAAATGAGGCGGTATGTCTGACAGAAGGTGCATCTGTGAATTTAACAGCTTCCGGCGGAGATGGTAATTATACCTATAGCTGGTCTACAGGTGCTGCATTTACAAATTTTACTGCAGGGAATGTATTACATACTGCCGGTACTTATACTTTCCGTGTAAGTGATGGCAAAGGCTGTAAAATAGAGACGGATACTTATCCTGTCACATTACCTGCTGCTGAATTAAGTTTCAGTACGCAGTTGTCAGATTATCATGGATTTAATGTTTCCTGTACAGGGAACGGGGATGGTAATATCACGGTTACGGCCACCGGGGGAAGTACAGTATATCAATATAAATTAGATAATAACAGCTACCAGGATAGCCCTGTATTTAATAACCTGGCAGCAGGCAGTTATACGATCAGTGTAAAAGATAGCAGGGGTTGTGAAAAATCAACTACTGTAGCATTGATACAGCCTGTTATTGTCATCAGGGGAGTGAAGACAGATATTAAATGTTATGGTGCAGCTACCGGTAAAATCGTTACAAATATATCCGGAGGTGCAGCACCTTATGTGTGCAAGGTAAATGGCGTTTCTTTTAAAGACAGTGTTACGGATCTGGTAGCCGGGAATTATACTTTAAGTATTACCGATGCCAATGGTTGTAGTAAAGATAGCCTGATAAATATTGTTAACCTGTATCCTGCATTGAAGGTGCAGAGTGCTGTCGTAACTGATATCAGTTGCTATGGTACAACAGGTCGTATTACGCTGGCAACAACCGGTGGTGATGGTGTGTATAATTATACGCTTGATGGCGCAGTATATACCAGTGGGGCTGCATTAACTGCCGGGGATTATCATGCATTGGTGACAGATGGTCAGGGTTGTACAGATGCTTATCCAGATCAGTTATTTGTTACTGCACCGGCATCAGCGCTTTCTTATACAGCTGTATTATCGGATTATAATGGCTATAATATTTCCTGTTCCGGCGGAGATAATGGTTTTGCGATTATCACCGCTACCGGAGGAAATGGCAGTACTTACAGCGGATATAAATATGCGCTTGATAATGGCACTTTTGAAGATGCGGCACTGATTGAGCATATCAATGCAGGTAGTCATTTACTGAAAGTAAAGGATGCAAGGGGCTGTATCTCTTCTGCCAGTTATACATTTACACAATCTTCCCTGGCACTGGACCTTGCACTGGTAAGTAAACAGGATGTGATTTGTGCGGCTACACCTGCAGGTAATATTACCGTGAAGGGAAGTGGTGGTACCGGTAGTCTGGAATATAGTATGGATAATGTTAAATGGCAAACGGCTACGTCCTTCTATAATCTGATCGCCGGTGATTATAACATCTATGTCAAGGATGCCAATAGCTGTGGGCAGCAGTTATCTGTACAAATCAATTCACAGGACCCTGCTATCACCATTGATAAAATCACGTTGAATGATATTGTATGTTATGGTTCCACAGGTACTATCAACATACAGGTACATGGGGGAGCTGGTACATTAACCAATGAATATTCCCTGAACGGAGTTGATTATACTGCATTTACCAATACCACCGCATTGGGTGCCGGCACTTACACTGTAAGAGTAAAAGATGTGCCGGGTTGTTATTCTGCGGTAGCAGATGCCGGTAGTATAACGGCCCCGGTGTCTGCACTGACTGCCGGTATTACGACTTCCGATTTCAACGGTGCGCAGATTTCCTGTTATGGCCTGTCCGATGGCACATTCGATATCACTGCAACAGGAGGAAGTGGCGTTTATCAGTATTCATTTAATAACGGCCCCTATACATCGATCAATAAATACGATCATTTAGCGGCGGGTACTTATCCTGTGAAAATCCAGGATACCCGTGGTTGTGTCATTACAAAAAGCGTCGCACTGCAACAGGCGGCTGCTGTATCGCTGACGGTAGCAGGGATACAGGATTTATCCTGCGGCGCCGATCCTACCGGTAAGATCACCTTACAGGCAGCCGGGGGTATTACTCCTTATCAATATGAACTGAATACGGAACAATGGCAGGAAATGCCTGTTTTCCCGTCTTTGACTTCAGGAAGCTATACGATGCAGGTGAAGGATAAGAACGGCTGTATGGCGGCTAAGAACGTCCTTGTGAAGGCATTAAATCCTGCTATCACAGCTACGGCCAGTATCACTCCTGTGAATTGTTATGGTGAGAATAGCGGAGCGGTGAAAGTAATTGTAAGCGGAGGGGATGGCAATTACAATAATCAATGGAATGTTGCGGACCCGCTGCATGTGCCTGCCGGCAATTATACCCTGAAAGTAACAGATGGTAAAGGGTGTACACAATCTTTTAACTATGAAGTAACACAGCCCGATTTACTTACCCTTGCCACTATAGCGCCTGCTGTATGTGATGGTTTAAGTGATGGGCGTATTACCGCAAATGCACAAGGGGGGATTTCTCCTTATCAATATGCTATTGATAAAGGTACATGGGGTATAACACCGGTATTCGAAACCCTGGTAGCAGGTAATTATACTATCAGCGTACAGGATGTGAATGGTTGTAATGTGAGTAAAGATGTACTGATAGATAAACTGAATGTAAAACCGGATGTAAACTTCCTGGTAGCATCCAGGGAAAATGCACTGGATACACTGGTGATTAAAGACATCAGTTTACCCGCACCGGATAATATCAGCTGGACATACTCTCCGGAAGCTGTCTTCATGGGATATGACGGTATCGCTCCGCTGATTAAGTTTAACAAAGAAGGGAATTACTGGATAGAGATGACCGCTACTTTCGGCAGCTGCACTTATTCCCTGAAAAAAGATATCGTGATTAATACCTATGATCCGCTGGCGGGACCTGTATACACATTACCTGTGCATGTGATCGATACGGTGTTATTATCACCGAACCCTAATAACGGGTATTTCAGCTTTGAGGTGAAGATGGTGAAGAAACAACAGGTGGTGGTATCTGTCTATGATATGAACGGCCGCCTGGTGGACAGTAAACAATATTCCCCTGCATTGCAGATTGATGACAAATTCGCACTCAGTAATACTGTCAGTGGTACTTACCTGTTGAGGGTGATAGCAGAGAATGATAGTAAGGATGTACGTTTTATTATTAGCAAGTAGCATGAAAATGAACCGTTATATATTTTCTCTTTTATTGCTCACCGCTTCTTTGCCGGCTTCTTCGCAGGCGCTGGACCAGCTGGGCGTAAAGAAAGGCGTGACGATGAGCGGATCTGTGAATGCCAGTACTACGCTTTATAAGGCCAATGGTATTGATAACAGGAGAGACCCGCTGGCCTGGTACCTGAATGGGAATATCAACATTAACCTGTTTGGATATTCCATGCCTTTTTCATTCAGTTACAGTAACCAGGGGAAAAACTATTCACAGCCGTTTAACCAGTTCCGCTTTGCGCCTTCCTACAAATGGGCAAGGGCCTACCTGGGTAGTACCAGCATGACCTTCAGCAACTATACACTGGCAGGACATATGTTCAATGGGGTAGGCGTGGAATTAACACCTGGTAAATGGAGAGTAAGCGCCATGTATGGTACTTTGCTGAAGGCGGTGCCTTTTGACGTACTGGTGCCTGATAGTTATAACAGGGCTGCTTTTGAACGTAAAGGGGAGGGGATAAAAGCAGGATATGAGAATGATGGTAATGCCTATGGCGTTTCTTTATTCCATGCAAAGGATAATGTGTCTTCACTGCCTTATATACCAGCGGACGCAACGATCTCTCCCAAAGAAAATATTGCTGTTGCCCTGAATCTGCGTCAGCATATTTCCCAGCGTGTGTTTGTAGATGCAGAGTATTCGGTTTCTGCATTGAACAGGGACGTACGTTCAGAAAAAAATGCATTTGACAGCAGCAGGGGAACATCTAACTTCTTAGGCCATTTATTAACGCCAACCAATACGACGCGTTACTTTGATGCGATACAGGCGGGATTGGGATATACCGGTAACTTCTACACCATTCAGCTGCGTTACGAACGAGTTGCTCCGGACTATGTAACGCTAGGCGCCTATAACGTAGTGAACGATATGCGAAACATTACAGTAGCGCCTACTTTCCAGTTATTTGGCGGGAAAGTGAACTTATCCGCTAACGCAGGCGTGCAGGTGAACAACCTGGATAAGAGCAAGACCAGTGACGCGAAACGAATAGTGGCCAATATTAACACTGGTATTACGCCGAATGAACACTGGGTCATCAATGCCGGATATTCCAATTTCAGTAATTACACCCGCGTACGTCCACTGGTAGATCCTTACTTTAATAACCCCCAGGATACCCTGGATTTCTACCAGGTGAATAACAGCTATAATGGGATGCTGATGTATCGTACGGGTAACAGGGAAGTCCAGCATGCTATCACCCTTAATTCTTCTTACCAGTATGCCAGTGACAGAAGCAGTGCTGTAGACGCGACAGAAAACCTCAGTAAGTTTTTTACTTCCAATTTAAGCTATAGTTATAACCTGGTACCGAAGGCGATATCCATGACAGGATCAGTGAACTATTATAAGAATACTGCTTCCGGTTTGAACACCACTTTTATGGGACCCAGTGTGAATGTGAACAAACAGTTTTTTGATAAGACATTCCGTACCGGTGTAACCGCTACTTACAATATTACCAATGCTACCAGCGATGTGGCCGGGCTGAGTACTACTACCAAAAGTACGCTGTTCAACAGCGGGCTGAATCTGAATTATTCTCCCAAAGGAAAACAAGCCGAAGGAGCTACCCATAAAACAACGCATAATTTCGGGGCATCTGTAATGTGGATGTTAAGAGGCGCTGCGGCAGCCCAACCCGGATATAACGAGTTAACCAGTACTATCAATTACACCTATTCGTTTTGACCATGAGATCACGTATGTTTCAGATATCCCGTTACCTGTTTTGCCTGTTACTGTTTGTAACAGCTGTTGCCCGTGGGCAGCAATACCCCGTTACTGCCAGTACGCAGGTCATTCCCCCCTACAGTGTCTACCTGCCGGATTATGCCGTGCCGGGCAGCGACAAGCTGCGGGTGATACTGGTACAGAACGATCTCACGCAGCCCAGCTATGATGTGATCCTGCAGATGACGGTAGAACAGAACGGAACACTGATCATGCGTACTTCCGGGGCTTTTCATCCGAAGCCGCTGACGCTGATGCCTGGTGTTCCTACTATTATCAGCGGAGCTGATCTCTCAGATTATCTCAGTACAAATAATATAGATTTTAGTGGTGGATTTAGCCGTGAAACCTACGATCGTACTAAATCCTTACCGGAAGGGGCGTACCGGATTTCCTTTACGGCGTACGACTATCGTCGTCAGCAGGTACAGGTGAGTAACATAGGTGCTAATATATTCTTCTTCCAGAAAAGTGATCCCCCATTACTGAATTTGCCTATTTGTGGGAGTCGTGTTGAGAAGCGCGATCCTCAATTCCTTTCTTTCAACTGGAGCAGCCGGAATACCCCTAATCCTCTACCGGGAAGTGGAACAGAATATGTTTTTTCCCTGTATGAAATAAAACCTAAGAATAGTAATGCTGATTATATTGTTCGCAGTAGTACGCCTGTTTATACGATCACAACAGAAAGCAATACCATTATCTATGGCCCCGGCGAACCGCAGTTGACAGACAGCATGCAGTATGCATGGAATGTGCGGGCCAGAGATAAGAGCGGTCGTGATCTGTTCAGTAACCAGGGACTTAGTCAGACGTGTACATTTACTTATTTAGGCACGAATCCTTTTGCCGTAAATAATATTGCGAAGCCATTGTTATATGGTGCGTCTAATGGAGAGAGAAGTATTAAGCTCCATTGGCCGCTGGCGGATAAAAACAGTTCCTATACAGTAGAAACGTACCGCTTACAATACCGTGCGGCGGCGAAAGACGGGACAGAATTCGACTGGTCATCTGAAGAGTTATCAGACAGCGCTTTTACGCTTAATAGCCTGGAGCCGGACCGTACCTATGAATCACGTTTGCAATGGCGGATAGCAGGGGTATATGGCCCGTACAGCGAAGTGGTGAAAGTAACAACGGATTCCCTGCGCACCTTTGTCTGTGGAGATGGAGACCTGTTAAAAGCACCTGAGAACACGAAACCGCTTTTGCTGGCAGTTCCCGGCTTCATTGTGCGTATAGGGCATTTTGATGTATTGTTAACAGAAGTGAGCGGGAGTAACGGTGTATTCACCGGTAAAGGCCGTGTGATCACTCCGGGTTTTGGGATAGGATTGCTGATGACATTCTCTAACATTACTATCAATACGGACCTGGTAGTGATAAAAGGGGAGATGCAGGCTGTTACCAGCGGCATCGATAAATTCGTAAGTGATGCAGTGAAGAGCCAGCGCGGAGGAAATGATGTGGGGCAGGTGAAGACAGGGGATATCGTACCTGATATCACTACAAAGCTGCATATATTCAGTAAGGATAATATCGCGGTTGATACTACTTCTCATACTATTACTATCACGGCTCCACAGGGCGGTGGTACAGAAGTCATAGACTATGCTAAAGCGGGTAAAACCCTGCCACTGGTATTAGAAGATGCAGATGGTAATTTGTATAATGTTGATAAAAATGGCACAGTAACAGCAGCGGGCACACGGGATAAAACATTGGATGCTGCAACACTGGCGTCATTGAATAACCTGCAACTGGATAATGGTAAAGTAATATTTGCTGCGGCTGGTAAATATGCCTTTGATGCATGGAAAGATGCTTATGCTGGTAAATCTGTGCTGGACAGCAGCTATGAATTACTGGCCAACGGACAGTACAGGGTAAGTGCGAAGGCAATTCTGCCGGGGGTACAGGATATAGTAACTGCTACTTTGCAGAATGGGAAAGACATAGATGTAACGAAGGTCAAATTTGCAAGTGGTAAGGGAATTGTTTACCCGTCTAAGAATGATGGTAACAACTTCACTGTTACGATAACAGGTGGCCCTGCCAGTGATGCACAGGAGATGTATGCACTGTATCCTAAAGCAGGTGGCGGATATATCAGTATGGGTAAATTACTGATAGCCAGTTATGCGCCTAAGCAGAAAACGCTTGTGCTGATACCAATAGGCAAAGAAACCGCAGTGCCCGTGACCGCTATTCAAAGCAGCATGG
This sequence comes from Chitinophaga oryziterrae, assembly GCF_009758125.1. Taxonomy (GTDB): domain Bacteria; phylum Bacteroidota; class Bacteroidia; order Chitinophagales; family Chitinophagaceae; genus Chitinophaga; species Chitinophaga oryziterrae. The sequence goes on along the minus strand of NZ_WRXO01000009.1, from coordinate 219,112 downwards.
AGAAAGCGTATGCTAACATTGGTGTTACTTACACGATCGTAAAAGACGATGGCTTCCGTGAGAATAAAGACTGGGATATTGATGGAGATGGATTCTTACAGGATACGAAGTCGGCTTTCCTGAGTAATGGTTTTACCGGTGAAGAGAAGGCGATGAAGAAGGCATATGCAAAAACGCATACGCTCATTGACGATGCAGTGTATCTGTTCATCGTCAATGAGGCGACGCTTGCTAATGGCGATCTGTTAGGTAAGATGCCAAGGCAAAGCCAGTTCGGGTTCATCTTTGAGAAAGGTAAGTCTGATGCAGATGTTGCACTTACGGTAGCACATGAGACAGGGCATGGACAGTTTACACTGGAACATACGTTCAGCAATGGCATTGGTTTAACGCAGGGCACTACGGATAATCTGATGGACTATAACAATGGTTATGCGTTGCTGAAATACCAGTGGGATGTGGTGCATGATCCGGGGCATGTATGGGGTATTTTTGAAAGTGATGCAGAGAGCCAGCTAACCAAAGGGTTATCATTGTATAAATGTCTGGATAAGGAAGTGCAGACTGCATTGAAGGGTAAGAAAATATACTATTCCCCTGATGGTAATATTGTTGAATTACCGGATGGCGCGGTACCTGTTTCTATCTTCTATAAAGATCTTAGCGCTAATCCAGCCAAAACCGGCTCTTTGTCTTCCTACATGTATAACGGGAAAGAGTATGTTGCTTTCTATAATTCAGGTACTGGTAAGTTTGTAGGATATGGCTATGATAAAGATCAGAAAGAGGCATTTGTTGTTTCCAGAACGAAGAGAACAAGTGACGTAATTGCAAATATTGTGATCAGTACTGAGCTGAATGCCTGTGAGATAAAGATTGATGGTACAAGTTATGTCAACTATAACTGTTTATGCCAGAATGATAACTATAGTCTTAACTATAAGAAATTAGTGCATCAGGTAATAGATTCAGATAAACCTGAAGTAAAAGCTGAGATAGAATCGGTTTGTAAATTAATCGCCACTTTACCTGATGAAGTGCTGAAAACAAACAACGAACTTTTCAACTTATACTATAATAACCTCGATTTATACTGGTACGATTGGAATACGCCATCGGCTGTTATTTCATTGGAAAAGCTGAAGGTGATGCATCAGCAGTTGATAGATCTGGATGCTAATATAAAGAAGCTGAAGGAGTGCAACTTTGCAACTGCGGATGAAATAGTGGAATTCGTGAATGACCACTTTGTTATCTCCGGAACTAAAATGTCCTACCTGACAAATGCTCAGTTCAAAGATATCGCACCGGAAAAGAGAGTATGTCTGATAGAAAAATTGGTGGAAGGTGATTTTGAACAACGCTGGACGATCAGTAGTAGTAATTTCGGTGGGCAGAATATTACATTAGAGATATTAAGAAATTGTAAAAATCAGGAAGAATTTTATAAGGTAATCAAGCAGCTTGATACAGACGGTAAGTTATACGACGTATTGTCTAAGACATATGATTACTTATATGTCTCTGAGGGTAGTTTCACACAGTTAACGAATTCCATTACCAGTGCGTTTATCAATCTGGAGAAGCCAGCGCAGAATAAGGAGGCGATAGCGAAGCTGATACTATCAAAGGACTGGTTAGTCTATGATAATGGTTATTTAACTGCGAGAAATAAAGAAGAGTTTAAGGATGCCAGCAGGAAGATCTCTTTCCAGATTTCTGATGGTGCCGGGAAGTATATGGTGGATATGCTGGGAGCGGTTGCTCCCGGAGCACAATGGCTGTTTAATGATTTTGGTAAAGCTACTCCTTTTAGCAAGTCGTATAATCCGTTGGATAACCTGGTAGTGATACCAGTAAGAGATGTAACGGCATTTGGTACAACACTGGAGAAGGGGATGCCATATGTGTTACCGGCGGTTTCTGTGTACCAGCTTTTTAAAGAGGACACAAAGAAGGCTATTGGGACTTCTACTGAGATCGCGGTTAATACAGCCTTGTGTGCAGTGGGGATCGGCGGACTTAGCACTGCCAGCAGCCTTACTATAGCGCTGGAGACAGTAGACATCGGACTCTCTACTTTTGTAACCTATGCGAACTCTGCTCCTGAAATGGCGCAGGACCATCCGGATTTCGTTAAGTACACGAATTACCTGGCGATTGCTTATACCGTGGGAAGACTGGGGCATTCGGTAGCATCTGCAGCAATGGCAAAAGCCCCCGCTGAGATGATGGCTGCACGTTATACAGACGATGCGCTCGAAGTAGAGACGCGTGCTGTAATGTCATTAGGTGAGGGAGATGTGAAAATGGTAGAGGGTGCATTCGCTAATGTGTTTGATAAAAACATGTATGTAGTTGTACATGGAGATAGTAAGGGATTCAGTCTTATGCATAATGGAGCAGAGGCACGTATTGATCATAGGTCTGTGGCAAGATGGATAGAAGGTAATACAGCTGCTCTTGCAGATAAAGAGATTGTATTGCTTTCATGCGGCGATTTAAAATCAGCACAGAATTTATGTAATAAATTAAATCGTCCGGTAATAGCCAATAACGGATGGGTAAGAGTATATGAAAATGGAGCAATAGAAACAGAGAATAGCTTAATGAGGTTAACACCGAATGGTGAGGCTGAAGTCTATGGCGCTACAATTGGAAGTGGTAAGAGTACTAGTGGGAAAGTATCGGTTAAGCTGGAGAGTGAAGGCAGTTTAGTGGATGATCTGTTCCCTGGTATAAGTTCAGATGACGGCTTTTCAGGATTCAAAAACTTATATAAGAATAATAAGAGAGTTTCAGTCGAACTATTAGGTAAAGAATGGCCGGATTTTGTAGCTAAAGTGAGAAAGGACTTCGGCATTGGAGGTAAAAGAAACTTTGCTACAATGAAAGTTAATGATGAGGAAGTTCTTTATCTTGCAAGTAGTTCAGGATATAACGGTCAGATGAGGCAGAGCGGAAAATTCGTACCTGAATCATTCATTACGGATCTTCAGAGTGGAAAAAGAGTATTTAAAGCGGATGCTGTAAGGGATTTAGATACTGAAGTAATCGGATTTGAATATTTCGCACGTAAGAATAATGCAGAGGCAGGCAAAGTGTATAAAAATGTTACAGGTGAAATTGTCGTCGAAACTGATTTAATTCCGTGTGGATCTTGTTCATCTGTTATGCAGCAGTTCTCAGAAATGTATCCTAATGTGCTTATAAAAATAAGAACGAATCCGAGAATAAATTATTAATCAATGAGATTGAAATATTTATTATTCCTGGAACCTTACATGGACGTTTTGGGGAAATATGAAAAATTAGAGGGGATATCTGAAGAGGAAATTGAAGACCTGGAAAGAGCATTTAATGTTACTCTTCCAGATGCATATAAAGAGTACCTGCTTTTCTTTGGTAAGGAAAGTGGCCAGTTACTTACTGCTTATTATACTGAAATTAAATATTTGCCCGAAACAAGATCAGAAGCAATTGCGGCTTTAAATTTTGATGATGAAAAGCCAGGGCCCAAAGCAGACATCAATGAAAACTATTTTTTATTTGGACAGTGGCAGGGTTATGTGTTCTACTTTTTTGATTGTACAGAGAAACATGAAGATCCTCCGGTGTACATACTAAGAGATAGTGGAGAAATTATATTGTACAAACCTTCTTTTTCTTCATTCATAAAAGAAGATGGATTGAATCCTGTAATTGAAGCTTCAAAATAAATTTTTGTAAAATAGTGATGGTGGGCTAACTCACCATCACTATTTTAGCACCACCTGTATTTTTAACAATAAGAATCAGTCCATTGGTAATAGGCTGCCCCACTTCAATCCCGACTGATAATATCAGTGTCTGATCTTCCTCATCTGTATATCTTCGCATGGATATTCCTCTTTCAGAGATAAAGCACCAGACCTGGCCAAAAGTTAAATTTCTCCCAAATTGGTTGTTAATATCAATCAAATATCTATCTTTGCTTCAGAATAAAACTTTTAGTCTTGATAAATAAAACGACACTGAGTTTACAAATTGGAGAAACCTTTAAAATAATGGGTAAGCAAATAGCTACTGCCATTAAGGACAGTGGTCTTGATTTGGCAATGGAACAGTTCGTACTGCTTAGCATTCTGAATTCCAATGAGGATATTATTCAGCAGGATATTGCACATATACTTCACAAAGATAAATCTGGTGTTTTAAGGATCATAGATAGCCTGCAAAAGAAAAAAATGATCGTAAGGGTCGCCGATACAGTAGATCGTCGTAAGAAAAATCTCGTATTGACCAAAAAAGGGGCTGAAACAATTCAAAAAGCGCTGGAACTTGAGGCAAAAGCGGCTGAGCGCTTTCTGGAAGGTATGTCTGAAAATGATTTAATTGCTTTATCAAAAGCACTTTCAATCATTAAATCCAACGCGCAAAAGTAATTTTTTTACCCTAATAGTTGATAATATCAATTTTCTCACAAAGAGATAATATGCCATATCAACTATATAATAAAGGCATTGGTCGATCAAATAAATAGTAACACAATAAAACGCTATGTCACATAAACTAAAGCAATGTTTTTTTTACAGGCAATTACTCTTTTTATTACTGGTTACGGCATCTCTATCCTTTAATAAGGCTTCAGGGCAGGCAAAGGATTCCTTTACCTTAAAAGACTGCATTCAGTTTACGCTTAGGAATCATCCTAACAGTAGTATTTATGCCAATAATGCACAGGTAACCAGGGAAAAGATCAGGGAAAGCAAGGCTGCCTTTCTTCCCTCAGTATCAGCTAATACCAGCCTGGATTATAACATCAAGCTACAAACATCTATCATCCCGGCCGGAACATTTTCTCCTACTGAAACCAAACTTCAAATGGGGAATAAATTCAGTACCGGCGGATATCTGCAGGCAGACCAGACAATTTTTGATAAGTCATCCGCATTATCTGTCAAATCGTCCAGGGTTGATAAAGAAATTGCAGATCTGAACGTATTGAAAGAGAATGAGACACTCATCTATAATACGGCATCTGCCTACTATGAAGTGCTTACTTATGGGGAAAAAGGAACGCTGCTGAGAGATAACGAGAACCAATACAAGCAACTACTCGATATACTTAAACTACGCTATGAGCAAGGCGTTGTAAAAAAGAGTGAATATGACCGTTCCCGCGTTAACCTGAACAATGTACAGTCCGAACTTGCGCTGAACGACAATTATCTGAAACTCGCTTTAAATAAACTGAAAAATGCAATGGGACTGGATCTGAAGTCGCCCCTTGCCATTGATCAGCATGTTGACTATTCAGCACATGTAGACCTTCAATTAATAAACGAACTGGACACTTCAAGGCTTACGGATTTTAAGATAGACCAACAGAATCTTTCATCGAAAGAATTAGATGTTAAAAAGAAAAAAGCAGCCTTTCTCCCAACCTTTTCAATATATGCTAAATATGGAGTGAATGCTTATGGTTCAGAATTTTCCAATGCTTTCTCCAATTGGTTTGACTATTCCGCAATCGGGGTAAAACTGAGTATTCCCATCTTTAGCGGGTTTAAAAAAAGCAGTCAGTTGAAACAAAGCCAGCTTAACCTTCAAACGCAAAACCTTACGCTAAAGCTGAACGTTCAGAATTATAAACTCGATTTCGAAAATGCAGGCAACAATCTTTTTAGTTCTTATACCAGTCTGAAAAAAAATAAGGAGAATCTTGACCTTGCCAGGGAAGTAATGGATGCCACTGCTGTTGAATACAGGGAAGGGACCTCTACTTTATCTTCTTATCTGGATGCGGATTCCTCCTTTAAAGAAGCCCAGACTAATTATATCACTTCCCTTCTGGATTTTCTGACCGCACAAATAGCATTGGAAAAAGCCAAAGGTACTTTAACCTCTTATGTAACAAATCTTAAATAATCAATAAGAAATGAGAAGCAAAAGAATATTTACCATTTTGATTGTAATTGCGATAATTGGTGTCATTGCCTTTCTCCTTTTTCGAAATAAAAGGACATTAGAGGAAAATAAAAAACCGGTGGACCGTTCCCATGTCCCTGTTTCCGTATCGCTGGATACGGCCAGGGTAATGGCCATTCAGGGGGAGATTTCCCTGCCTGCAACACTTGCTGCAAAAGAAGAAGGCAACATCTCTGCGGAGATATCGGGACGTATCGAAAGGTTGAATATTGAATTGGGTACAGTAGTAGGAAAAGGTCAGGTCGTAGGCCATATCGATATAAAAGAAACCCAGCTGAAACTCGATGCTGCGGAGCTTTCAATTGAAAAGCTGAACCGCGACTATGAACGCAATAAAATACTGGTGGCAGGTAATGCTACTAATGCCAATGCGGTAACCGATGCCAGATATGATCTTGATAGTAAAAAACTGGAAGCAGCCCAACTGCGCAGCCAGATTGCCAAATCAAATATCGTATCGCCTGTAAGCGGTGTTGTTACCGATAAAAAGATGGTAAGCGGTGAATATGTAAATGCCGGGGGAGTTATTGGGACAGTGGTGGATGTATATAATCTGAAGGCGAAGGTCTATGTTCCGGAAAACCAGGTGATGTCTATTAAACCAGGACAAAATGCTTTTGTTACCACCGAATCTTTCCCAGGTGAAACGTTTACCGGAAAGGTCATTTTTGTTAGCCCGAAAGGTGATGATAACCATAATTACCTCGCAGAGTTACTCATTGAAAACAAAGACGGTAACAGGTTGAAAGCCGGTTTATATGTACAGGTGTCTTTTGCTGGAAAACAACAAAGTGAAGCTTTGCAGATTCCAAAGATCGCACTGGTGGAAGGGACTAAAAATCCATATGTCTATGTGGTCCAAAATGGCAAAGCGGTAGAAAGGAAAATCATTGCCGGAAGAGAAAATGGAGAATACATCGAAGTCCTGAGTGGCCTGAGCAATGGAGAACATGTCATTACCAGTGGGTTGATCAATATATTGCCAGGCAGTTTTGTTCAATCAATTGATCAAAAATAAAATAACCATTATGAGTATTACCGAATTAGCTATAAAGCGTCCCTTGTTCATCACGGTTATTTTTGTAACACTGTTGTTATTTGGATATATCAGTTATAGAACATTGAACTATAATCTGCTTCCAAAGTTCGAAACAAACATGCTTACGGTTAGCACCACATATACGGGTGCTTCACCTGATGAAGTAAAAACCAGTGTAACAAAGCCCATTGAGGATGCTGTGGCTGCTATTGAAGGAGTGGATAAGATCAGCTCTTCTTCACAGGAAGGTATGTCCAGCGTTAGCATTGAGTTGAACAATGATGCAAATGTGAAGCAGGCGCAACTTGATGCCGAGAGAAAGATAAACCAGATAAAATCTGCTTTACCAGCGGATGCAGACGACCCCATTGTTACCAGGTTTAGTTCGGACGACCAGGCCATCATGAAAGTAAGTGTGACCTCCACACTTGCCGATACCAAACTATATGATTTTATAGATCAGCAGGTAAAACCACTACTGACAAACATACCCGGTGTTGCTCAGATTGATATCACAGGAGGTACTGAACGTCAGATCAATGTTGCGCTGGATAATGATAAGCTGAAGGCCTATAACATCTCTATTACAGATGTAAACCAGGCGGTGGTTTTTAGTGGTGCTTCTTATCCTGCCGGCTCCCTGAAGAGTTCAAACACGCGTTATTCCATCGATTTAAATGCCAAGATAAAGAACGTTGAAGATCTCAGGAATGTCATTATCAAACAAAATAGTGATGGCAGCCGGATACAACTAAAGGACGTTGCGTCTGTGACAGACGGGCAGGAAGAAAATACTACATTAAACAGACTGAATGGGCAACCGGCCATCGGTATTGAAATTAAAAAACAGACTGATGCCAATACCGTAAAAGTATGCCAGCTTGCAGCACAAAAACTCGAAGAGCTGAAAACGACTTATGCTTCTTACGGATTTAACTATCATATTGCCGCAGACCAGTCCGTATATACGTTGGAATCTGCCAATGCTGTGATTGAAGATATATTTATGGCTATCCTGATAGTTGCGGCGGTGATGCTGTTCTTTCTGCATAGCGCGCGCAGCTCTTCATTTGTACTGGTGGCGTTGCCATCAGCTATGATCCCGACATTCATACTAATGTGGGCCTTTAATTTCTCCCTCAACCTGATGACGCTGATGAGTCTTTCTCTTGTTGTAGGTATCCTGGTAGATGATAGTATAGTAGTACTGGAAAACATTTTCCGTCACCTTGAAATGGGGAAAGATAAGCGAACGGCAGCATTGGACGGACGAAACGAAATCGGTTTTACGGCGATGGCCATTACGCTTGTGGATGTAGTGATATTTCTTCCCCTTGCGCTTACCGGGGGGATCATTGGTAATATTGTAAGAGAGTATTCACTTGTAGTGGTTTTCTCCACATTGATGAGCCTGTTTGTTGCCTTTACGCTGACGCCATTACTTGCTTCGCGATGGGGCAAACTCCCGCATCTTAATAAGAGCACTTTATGGGGGCGTATCAATTTATGGTTTGAATCCCTTATTGATCAATTCCGGGATTTCTATACCAATATCCTTAAATGGGCACTCAGGCATAAAAGATATGTGATCCTGCTGGTTGCAGTCCTTATCATAGGGTCCATGGCATTGATCCCTGCAGGATTCGTCGGAGCTGAATTTATTGGCCAGTCTGACAGAGGGGAGTTGAATATCCAGATAGATCTTGCCTCTCAAACATCTTTAAAACAAACAAATTACACTGTTTCACAAGCAGAAAAGATTATCCTGAAACATCCGGAAGTAAAGGACGTTTTCTCAAATGTTGGTACACAGCAAGGGGCCAGCGCGGGAACGAACGGTTCCAGCAACAGCAACCTGGCAGAGTTAACGGTCACACTGGTAGACAGAAAAGACAGGAAAATATCTACTACTGATATGGGCAAACAATTGCGTGAAGAACTATCTGCAATACCAGGATTAAAGCCAACGATCAAGCTAACCGGTATCACCGGGAGTGCTTCTTATGATATTCAGATTGCTGTCAAGGGCACTGATATGGATTCCATAGTAAAGGCAGCGGCTATTATCAAACAGATTGTAGCTTCTACTCCGGGAGCAGATTACGTGCAATACAGTACCAAGGAAGCGAAAACACAGATATCCATTGTGCTGAACAGGGATAAGATGGCGAAACTTGGTGTGAGTGTCGGGGATGTTGGTAGCGCAGTGCAATATGCCTTTAAGGGAAATGACAATACCAAGTATCGCGATAATGGTGAGGAATATAATATTAACCTGGAACTTGATGATGCAGACAGGAACAATATCTCCAATGTGAGGAACCTGAATATTTATAACAGCCGTGGAGGGATCATCCCTTTAACAGAAGTAGCCGATATCCGTGAGACACTTACTCAGTCTGTGCTGGAACGGAACGATCGCTTAAACTCAATGCAGATAAATGCGGCTGCTGTCGGACGTCCGTCAGGTACTATCATGGATGAGATCAAAGAAAAAATTGCACAGAAGGGACTACCGCAAGGCGTACAGATATCAGAGGAAGGCTTTACCAAGAACCAGGCAGAGTCTTTCAAAAGCTTATTCATGGCTATCGGGATAGGGGTATTGCTGATCTACCTCATTATGGTGGCCTTGTATGAAAGTGTCGTATATCCTTTTGTAGTGCTATTCTCTATGCCGGTAGCAATTATAGGTGCTGTTCTGGCACTGGCACTGACAATGAAAACAATCAATGTATTCTCTTTGCTGGGTATTATTCTATTGTTAGGACTTGTCGCTAAAAATGGTATTCTGATCGTAGACTTTACCAATCAGCAAAAAGCAAAAGGGATGTCTGTAGTCGATTCATTGATCGAAGCAGGAAGAGAACGTCTTCGCCCGATCTTAATGACCACCCTTGCCATGATATTCGGGATGTTACCTATGGCGTTATCAACCGGAGCCGGTTCGGAAACAAAAAGTGCAATGGCCCTGGTTATCATTGGAGGTCTGACCAGTTCCATGATTTTCACACTGATATTAGTCCCATCAGTTTATATGATCATCGAAGGCTGGCGGGTAAAAGTAAATACGTGGATGAACAGTAAAGAAAAAGCAAGTCACGCAATGCCAGATACACAATCTATCAGTCAATAGAGAGGTAAAAATTGTCCATGGACAGCAGTGAATATTCACGATTCGTAAGTATAGGTTTCATTCGTTAGAGTTTGACAATGTAGGTTTTAATCAACGGCCGGAGTAATCATGCTCCGGCCTTTGACGATTAAAGTACTCTTGTTAGCTGTTCATGTATGGATCCCTCTTTCCAGGAAGGTATCATTAAGGTCCTGACAAGTATTCTGAAACAATTTAATTGCACATAAAAACTATAGATAAGGCATATATAAAGCATATCTCTAGAAGTATGCTTTATATATGCTTCATATATGGGTTATATATGGCTTATATATGGATTATACTCCTGATCGCAGACCTGTTAAGGCCTTAGAAGGATATTGTTAAAAAGCACTAACGTGCATGGTTGATTGAAGAATTGCCTTATTATATGATTTGTTATAATAATGTATCTATTATAGTTGCTGTTAATAAATGAACTATATACTATGAAAAAATTGCATTTTCAAACCTGGGCAGAAGATATTATATATACATTTTACATTATGTATCTAAATAGTACGTATATTTGTAATCTTAATGTGATTATTTGTTATGGACAAAAGATCAATGGACTATCTGAAGAAGTACACAAATGACTTACAGATACTGTCTATTAATGACTTGCCTGACCCTGCTGCGGTATTACCCGCTTCCTGGCTGGAAGTTTTATCTACCAGCGAAACCGAAAGAGCTGCTAAGATCCTGGAGCTGTGGCAGCCTTTTAATCACGAACTGGAGAATGTGCTGGTTTGCCTCAAAGAAAACCTGATCAGCATAGATCTGGTATACCATACTAGTGGATACTCACTGATTTATGGTGTAAAAAGCGGAGATCATATCCGCTATTACGAAGGCAAAACCCCCTTATCCAAGAACATTCCCGACCGCATCCGCAAATACTGGAATAACCTTCCCGAAGGACTCACCGCTTTTTACGAACAATTACATAACGGCTGGTTTTACTTTGCCTCCGAATCTATGGGCCTGTCCCCGGTAGAAAACTGGAGCTTTTTAGGAGATGATCAGTGGAATATAGTAGAAGAGCTGGGTAACCTGGATTTTTCCCTGAACGATATGCTGACCGTATACGGCAATGGTATGGGAGATTATGTATCGCTGGATGCACTGAAACCGCATGGGGAAAGCATTTTGTGGTGGCATAACAAAGCGCCTCACAGAAGTATAGATTTCTGGACGGCCGTAGACACCTGGACTCACCTGGGATTGATCAATTAAAAAATATATACTGTACTTTAAAGTCCTGCCTGGTGAAGGCAGGACTTATTTTATTTATGCTATATTAGTGTCAGTATTACACCTGTAAAACTGAATTCCACTAATAATGTATACTGGTAGAGCTATTTACTGTCTGGCTGTTTTGCTGTTAATCTCTTTACAACAACAGGCGCAACAAAAGAGCAAGTTCTGGAACCCTGACCTTGGAAACGGATATTATAAAAATCCTGTAATCAATGCTGATTATTCAGACCCTGACGTTTGCAGGGCAGGAAATGATTATTACCTGGTATCTTCCAGTTTCAATGCAATTCCCGGCTTGCTTATCCTGCATTCCAGGGATCTGGTGAACTGGCAGATTGTTGGTCATGCTATTCAACGTCAGTTCCCATTAGCACATTTTGATAAACCACAGCATGGTAATGGCTGTTGGGCGCCATCTATCCGTTATCATAAGAACGAATTTTACATCTATTACCCTGATCCTGATTTTGGGATCTATATGATTAAGGCAAAACAGGTGGAAGGTCCCTGGTCAGATCCGGTAATGGTGAAAGCCGGTAAAGGGCTCATTGATCCCTGTCCTTTATGGGACGATGATGATAAAGTCTATTTAGTACATGCATGGGCAGGAAGCCGGGCTGGTATTAAGAGTATCCTTACACTGAACCGTATGAATGCGACAGGCACACAGGTAACTGATGAAGGGGTACTGATCTTTGACGGGCATCCGTCGCAGCCTACGCTTGAGGGGCCTAAGCTCTATAAAAGAAATGGATACTATTACATTTTTGCACCCGCAGGTGGTGTAAGTACCGGCTGGCAGTTAGTACTCCGCTCCAGGAATATCTATGGCCCTTATGAAGAAAAAATAGTGATGGATCAGGGGAAGACCCCCGTAAATGGTCCGCATCAGGGTGCCTGGGTGGAAACACCGGCTGGTGCGCATTGGTTCCTGCATTTCCAGGACAAAGGCGCTTATGGTCGTGTGGTCCATTTGCAACCCATGAAATGGGTCAATAACTGGCCTGTAATTGGTGAGGATAAAGATGGCGACGGGAAAGGAGAACCGGTCCTGACCTATAAGAAGCCTTTGATGGGCAACACTATTTCAGCTCCGGCAACCTCCGACGAATTCAATACAAATACCCTGGGACTGCAATGGCAATGGCAGGCAAATCCCAGATCAACCTGGATGATGCCTTTCCCCAATAAAGGCGTATTACGTTTATTCTCTGCACAATTGCCGGATTCTTTCCATAACTATTGGGATGTTCCTAACCTGTTACTGCAAAAGTTTCCTGCGGATACATTTACCGTTACCACAAAATGCAACTTTACACCCAATGCTAAACTGGAAGGAGAGCGTACGGGGTTGATCATTATGGGAACCAGCTACGCTTCCATATCACTTGTTAAAGACCAGTTGGTGATGGCTGTTTGTAAAGATGCCGATAAAGGTGGCGGTGAGGTACAAAAGGTCCTGGGCACTATAACAAACAGTACCTGCTGGTTCCGTGTGCAGGTAAAAGAAGGGGCAGTTTGTCACTTTAGCTATAGCACCAATGGTATTGACTTCATTCCTGCTTCTGAACCTTTTATTGCGATGCCAGGACGCTGGATAGGTGCAAAAGTAGGCATCTTCTGTACCCGCCCTATACAAATTAATGACTCCGGTTTTGCTGATTACGACTGGTTCCGAGTAGAATAAAGAAAACGATAATGCCTTCTATATGTCTATGGATATAGAAGGCATTTGTTTTGTTTATTTTTTTAATGCATCCAGCTCTTTGCGTTGTTCTGCTATCAGTTCCTGCTGTATGGCCAGTTGCTTTTTAAGTTCTATCATGTACAATGTTAACTCCTCTATTTTCTGCATCTGTTTCTGCTGCATTTCTCCCACATCCAGTCCTTTTTCTGCAATCTCCTTTTCAGAAGGAATACCCGGCAGGTGTTTGTACGTTTTTACATGTAAAGCAACTTCTTCCAGGGTAGGTAACTGGTAAGCTGAATCAAATACAAAATCGGCCCAGGTTTGGGTAACTTTCAGTCTCATCGCACCAATCGTTCCTTTTACGGCCAGTTTGTACTCACCAGGAGTGGTAGTACCAATCGCTACGCTACCTGCATTGAAATAAGAATCACCTACAGAATTCACTCTTACTGAAACTGTATTTGCGGTAGTGTTATATAAAAAAAGACTACCGGCAGAGGTAATAATAGCCCTTGTTTTGGAGTTGTCCTTATTGCCAAATACATAACCACCATCTGTAAACAAAGCTATATTATCAACATTTGAAAAGAGAGAGGCACCACTGTTAAGGTATACATAATTACCCCTTATAGAAGCATTTCCGTTAATATCCAAAGCCTGCAAAGGGGTAGAGGTATTGATACCGTTAAAACCGTTCTGCAACATGAAAAAGCCATTCGCACCAGCATTGTTGGGTGTACTCTGGAGAGCAAATGTATTGCTGTTCTGCAAGTAGCCCATCCCTACAACGCAGGAACCTGACCTTATAAATGAAAGGTGAAATAAATTATCCGGCTGGCTGGCAACACGTGATATCTGTATACCTTTTCCATAAGAAGTGTTATCAGGAGCATCTCCGAATTGGCTCATCGCGTTAAATCTTGAAATACCAGTTACCAACATCGGAATGTTAGGATCTACTGCTGTTACACCAGGGCCAATTGCGATGGGATTGGGAAACAGGGTTTGCTGGGCACTTACTGACTGGATCTTAAAAAAGGCCAGAACAATAAAAGGGAATACGAACTTTTTCATCAATATAGGAGATTTTGTCCCAAATATATAAATAATAGACTGCATTTCCGGGAACGTTTGCGTAAATAAATCCTTCAAATCCTTTCGCAATTAATGAATATAGCTGTAGAATTGTTTCGGGGATACTGTATGGAATAACGCGAACAGATATACGTCAGGACAACCCTCTAACCCAAAAAGGAGAAAACAACAACACACACGTTATGAAAAAACTGCTGATGATTTACTGGCTGTTGCTGGGCAGTGCTGGTTTGGCATTGGCCCAAAGCCATGTAGTAAAAGGAAAAGTCACAGATGCATCCACCGGAGACCCGCTGGTGATGGTCAATGTGCAGTTAAAAGGTACATCCACAGGTACACGAACTGACGCATCCGGTAATTTTTCCCTCACACTGCCTTCCGACAAAGGCGAACTTGTATTTAGTTACCTGGGATACCAGGCGGTTACACAAGGGGTAAATGATAATATGAATGTGAAAATGGAAAAGGATAATAAACAACTGGATGAGGTAGTGGTGATAGGCTATGGTGAAGTGAAGAAACGGGACCTCACCGGCGCTGTTGTATCCGTGAAAGGAGAAGAACTGAAAAAAGTGCCTTCTACCAATGTGATGGAGTCCGTACAGGGTAAACTGCCAGGGGTGGATATCACCAAAAGCAGTGGTGCTGCCGGAGCTAAAATCAATGTTACCGTAAGAGGGAACAGGTCTATCCGCGCGGATAATGGCCCTCTTTACATTGTGGACGGGGTACAGTATGAGAATATACAGGATATCAGTCCGAATGACATCCAGTCCATGGAAGTACTGAAAGATGCCTCTTCTACGGCTATTTACGGCTCCAGGGGAGCGAATGGGGTGATTATCATCACCACGAAGAAAGGCGTCTCTGGTAAGCCCCGTGTGAGCGTAAACAGCTATGTCGGATCGTCTAAGGTGGCGGGATACCCTGCCATGGATACAGGACCGCAATATGTAGCCCTGAAAAGGGAAGCTAACCATACTACCGGCCGCTGGAACAGCGTGGCGGATGATCCTCTGATCTTTAATGCGTCTGAAGTAGCCGCTATCCAGAATAACCTCTGGACCAACTACGCGGATCTGTTAATACACGACGGCCTGCAACAGGATTACCAGGTAGGTGTTTCCGGTGGTTCGGAGAAGACAAAAGTGTATTTGTCGCTGGATTACTTCGATGAAAAAGGATTATTTAAACTGGACCGGCTGAAACGCTATTCCGGCCGTCTGAATATAGACCAGATAGTGAATAGTGTGCTGAAAGTAGGGATGCAGAGCCAGATCACTTACTATGACCAGAATACCCGTCCTGATCCGCTGAACCAGGCGAATAAAATAGTACCGCTGAATCTGCCTTATGATGAAAAAGGACAACTGATCCTGTTCCCGAACAACGGGTCTATGATCAATCCACTGGCGGATGAGCAACCCAATGCTTATCAGAATAATTTCCATATTACCCGTACTTTCCTGAATGCTTATATAGAGCTGACGCCTTTAAAGGGATTAAGTTTCCGGTCTAACTTTGGTGTAACACTGGATAATTCCAGGAACGGTATCTATGCTTCCAAAAATACGATCGGCCGTTCTACGGCTTCTTCTTCGAGATCTCAGTATAATACAGGTAGCAAACGGTATATCAGCTGGGAAAACGTGCTGACTTACCAGAAAACGATCAGAGATCATTCTTTTGGTGCTACTGCGGTAGCCAGCTTGTTATCTGATCAAAGGGATTCCAGTTTCTTACAGGGAGAAGGGCAATTGCTGCCTTCCCAGCTTTACTATGCGTTAGCTAATAACGTAAGTGGTATTGCTGTAAGAACGAGTTATCTCGCCAGTAAGCTGATCTCGTTTACAGGTCGTTTGAACTATAACTATAAAGGAAAATACCTGTTATCATTAACGGGTCGTTCCGATGGTTCTTCCAAACTGGCGCCTGGGAATAAATGGGCTTTCTTCCCCTCTGTGGCAGGAGCCTGGCGGATAGGGGATGAAGCGTTCATGCATAAGCAGCATTTCTTCAGTGATCTTAAGCTGCGTGCCAGTTATGGTATAGCAGGTAATGATGCGGTATCTCCTTATTCTACTGCCAGCTATTTAAGTAAAATACCTTTTTCTTATGATGATACGAATTCAGCGCTGGCCTATGGTATCGGTAACCAGATAGGGAATAAGAACCTGAAATGGGAATTGTCTGCTACTACGGATATCGGTCTTGATTTTAGTATCCTGCATCAGCGGATCGGTTTTACTGCGGATTATTATGATACGCATACAAAAGACCTGTTACTGCAAAGGACTTTACCTACTTCCTCCGGTGTGGGAACTGTGGTGCAGAATATCGGTAAAACACGTAACCGTGGGATAGAGATCGGTATCAATACAATGAATGTTAATACGCACGGTTTCTCCTGGACTTCCAACATTACATTCTCTAAGAACAAAGAGGAGATTGTTGCATTGGCAGACGCGAATACCAATGATGTGGCGAATGGCTGGTTCATTGGTTATCCTGTAAAAGTGTTTTACGATTACCAGAAAACAGGTATCTGGCAGTCTAAAGAAGCTGACCAGGCTACTAAATTCGGATATAAACCAGGCGATATAAAAGTACGTGATGTTGATAACAGTGGTGTGTTGAATACGGCTGACCGTATCGTACTGGGTAAACAGGTACCTACCTGGAGTGGTGGTATCAGTAATACTTTCAAGTATGCCAACTTCGATCTGGACGTGTATGTATTTGCACGTATCGGTCAATGGATCAATTCTGAATATGCAGCGAAGTATGATCCGCAGGGATTAGAGAACAGCGCTAATTTTAATTACTGGACACCGGAGAGGGAGACCAATGACTATCCAAGACCTAATGCCAGTGTGTCTAAAGATGGTACACCGTTTATAAAAACGTTAGGGTATAAGGATGGATCATTTGTGAAGATCAGAAATATTTCACTGGGTTATTCGTTGCCTTCGGGAATATTGAAACGTAGTCATATCAGTAATCTGCGGGTATATGTAACAGGTAAGAACCTGTTTACTTTCAGTAAGGTGAAAGACTATGATCCGGAGAGAGGCGGAGATCTGAGCAATCCGCTGACTAAAATGTATGTGGCAGGTTTGAATGTAGAATTTTAAACAATCAACAAATGAAACGCACTATAATCATGTTACTCAGTTTTGCTTTACTGGCGGCGTGTAACAAACAATTAGAAGAATATAATCCTTCCGGATTAACTACGGACCAGGTATTCAGTACACCTGATGGTTTTGAGACGTTAGTCAGTGCCGCTTATTCGTATAACCGCTGGTGGTACGGGAAAGAAGAAGGGTATAGCCTGGCTGAAATGGGGACTGATCTCTGGACCAGTGGCACCGGGGATAAATACATTGATCTTACCCAATACTATAATTTACAGGCAAGCAACACCGTGGTGAGCGGTTTGTGGAAACAGTTATATGCAGCCATCAATCTTTGTAATACCGGTTTAGGCAGGATAGATAAAGCTGGCTATGCAGATGATAAAAAAGCCATCCGGAATGCAGAACTACACTTTTTACGTGCCTTTTATTACTGGCATATTGTAGAGATGTGGGGTGGTGTACATTTCACGGTGACAGAAACGAGTGGTGTGGAAACAACGGCTAACCGTACAGTGGTAGATAGTTTTTATGCATTGATATTCCGCGATCTTGAAACAGCGGTGAATAATTTACCGATTACTACCACGGATTATGGTCGTGCCACTAAACCTGCTGCGCAGGCTTTCCTGGCACGTATGTGTCTGACAAGGGGCTTGAATGTGCGTGCAGCAGCACTGGCGGATTCTGTGATCAATAATTATAGTTATGCTTTGTTGCCTAAATATTCAGATTTATGGCGCATGGATAATCTGCAGAATAAAGAAGTGGTGTGGGCCGTTAATTATATGAAGAATTTAGTGTTTGATGACAAGGTAGATGCTTCTTTGTATCCTGGCGGTCATCCGAGGGGAGCGAATAACGGTCATTTGATGTTTGGTATGAAGTATGATGATTTACCGGGGATGCAGCGGGATGTTTTAAATGGTCGTCCTTTTAACAGGTATATGCCAAGTCTATTCCTGCTGAACCTGTTTAATGAGCAGGCGGATAGCCGGTATAATGCGACGTTTAAGTCGGTGTGGCTGTGCAATAATTTAAAGACGGCTCCGGCGGGTATGAAATTAGGTGATACGGCTGTCGTTTGTTCAAAGTATATTGTGGATGCTACCGGTAAAAACTACAGGGTGTATGACCGTAATACGACCTATAATTCAGATGAGGGTGGAAAAGATCGTACCCATTATGTTTCTTTGCAGAAGTTTGATGATCCGACGAGAGCCGCCACTGGTGAAGAAGAAAGTTCACGTGATGCATTTGTGATACGATTGGCTGAGATGTATCTCATTGCAGCCGAGGCACAGTTTAACCTGGGTAATTCTTCTAAAGCTGCTGACTATATTAATGTGATCCGTAAACGGGCGGCTGTGCCGGGTCATGAGGCGGAGATGGTAATTACTGGTGCGGATATTTCTTTAGACCTTATCCTGGATGAAAGAGCGCGTGAACTGGCAGGAGAGCAACTACGCTGGTTTGATCTGAAACGCACCGGGAAACTGGCAGATCGTATTAAGAAGAGTCCGGACGCAGCGAAGAATTTTCAGCCTTATCATGTATTGAGGCCCATTCCACAGGATCAGATAGATGCGGTGACGAATAAGACAGAGTTTACACAAAACATAGGATATCAATAAGACGATATTTGTATCAGAACATAAGGCTCCGCAGGAGCCCCGTATTTGTAGCAAATACAATAAATAACAAAACACAGACTCCGTAGGAGTCTCCTGAGAGGTTAACAATCGTTATGAAATATTATTTATTCGCTTTATTATTCCCGTTGATCAGCTGGATACAGCCTGAGACAAGAATCTTTATGATCGGAGATTCCACTATGGCCAATAAGCCGCTGGAAGATAATCCTGAAAGAGGCTGGGGCCAGTTGTTCCCTGTGTTTTTTCAGGAAGGAGTGGAGATAAAGAATTACGCAGTAAACGGGCGCAGTACTAAAAGCTTTATAGATGAACACCGCTGGGATAGTGTACTGGCACAATTAAAACCGGGGGACTGGCTGATGATCCAGTTTGGACATAACGATTCCAAGAAGGAAGATGCGACACGTTATGCCGCACCTCATGGAGCGTATAAAGACAACCTGGAACGTTTTGTAAAAGAAGCCCGTGCAAAAGGCGCTACGCCGGTATTAATCACCCCTGTGGAACGCCGGAAATTCGATAGCGCAGGCACTTTTATAGACCAGCATGGAGATTACCCCGGAGTAGTAAGAGAAGTAGCCGCAGCATATAAAGTCCCCCTGATAGATTTACAAAAAAGCAGCGAAGCGCTGATTGTAAAACATGGGGTGCAGGGCTCTGAGAGATTGTTTAAAACAACACCCGCAGGGCATTATAAGGCAGTGCCGAATGGGGTTACTGATAACACACATTTCTCTTCTTATGGCGCTACGCTGGTAGCCGGACTTGTAGCCGCCGAAATAAAAGAAAAACATATTGGTTTAGAGAAGTACCTGTTAACAACGGGCTTCGAAGGGAAATACCGTTTTGATCTGCCAGAGATCTACGAACCACATTTCAAAAAAGATACTATCAGTATAATAGCTTTTGGAGCAAAGGCAGATGGTGTAACGCTGAACAGCAAAAATATCAATGCAGCTATAGATGCCTGCAGCAGCAAAGGAGGAGGAGTAGTGATGATCCCTCCGGGACTTTGGCTCAGTGGCCCTGTTGTATTAAAGAGCAATGTAAATCTCTATCTGGCCCCTAATGCTATTCTGCAATTCACCACAGATTTTGATCAATACCCTTTGGTAGAAACAACTTACGAAGGGTTAAAAGCCTTTCGCTGTCAGGCCCCGCTTTCTGCGGTGAATGCAGAGAACATTGCGATTACCGGTAAAGGGATTTTAGACGGCGGTGGAGATGCATGGAGAATAGTGAAGAAAGATAAGTTAACAGAATCCCAATGGAGTAAGTTAATCGCTTCCGGGGGGATAGAAGGAGAGGACCATAAAACATGGTACCCGTCCGCTAAATCTCTCAAAGGAAATAATACTAAACTGGCCGGTGTTATTGCTCCGGGTAAAACGGCAGCGGATTACAATGATATCAAGGATTTCCTGCGTCCCAATATGATCAGCATAGTATCCTGTAAGAATGTACTGCTGGAAGGGGTGACTTTCCAGAACTCACCGGCCTGGTGTATTCACCCGTTGTTATGTGAGCATATTACCATCAGGGACGTATACGCTAAAAACCCCTGGTATGCACAGAACGGAGACGGACTGGATCTGGAATCCTGCCGTTATGCGCGTATTGAAGGAAGTACGTTTGATGTAGGCGATGATGGGATCTGTATTAAATCAGGGCGTGATGAACAAGGGCGTAAACGTGGCGTAGCTACAGAAGACGTGATCGTGCATAACTGCACCGTGTATCATGCGCATGGCGGGTTTGTGATAGGTAGTGAGATGTCCGGTGGCGCGCGTAATATCTATGTATCTGATTGTTCTTTCCTGGGTACGGATATAGGGTTGCGTTTTAAGACTACAAGAGGAAGAGGTGGTATTGTGGAGAAGATCTACGTGAATAATATCAATATGAAAGATATACCCGCAGAGGCCATATTATTTGATATGTATTATATGGCCAAGGACCCGGTAGTATTAGCAGGGGATAAAAGGGAAACACCTAAAGTGGAATTGTTCCCTGTAACGGAAGCAACGCCGCGGTT
This sequence comes from Chitinophaga oryziterrae, assembly GCF_009758125.1. Classification (GTDB taxonomy): domain Bacteria; phylum Bacteroidota; class Bacteroidia; order Chitinophagales; family Chitinophagaceae; genus Chitinophaga; species Chitinophaga oryziterrae. Next base: position 198,074 of record NZ_WRXO01000009.1, on the reverse strand, counting down.
CCGGGATTTCCACATCAGTAATGTGGTGTGTTATGGCGCTGCCAAAGCAATTTTTATCAGAGGATTGCCGGAGATGGCTATCAGCGATATTTATCTGGAAGGGGTTGTGATAAAGGCGGATAAAGCCGGAGATGTGATTGCGGCTAATAATATCAGCTTAAGCCATGTGAAATTAATAACTTCGGATAGCGGGAAGATCAATGTGCAGGATAGCAAAGGTGTAAAACAATAAAATTATCAATATGCAGAGAAAAAGGACAGCGCTGTTTTTTCTTTTACTGATGACTGGTACAGGCTCCGTTTTTGCGCAATCCGCGCAAATGGCTGTTACGATGATGCGTTTATGGAAAGATTCGCTACAGGTAGCAGGAAGGCCCGCTCACTGGGCTTACGACCAGGGAGTAGTGCTGGAGGGCTTTGCCGGATTATGGAAGAATACCGGTGATGCAAAGTATTTCCGCTATATCCAAAAGGGTATGGACCATTTTGTAGATAAAGAGGGGAATATCGCTACTTACAAACAGGAAGATTTTAACATCGATAATATAAAAAACGGACGTTCCTTACTGCTGTTATACAAAGTGACAAACGATGAGAAGTACCACCTGGCAGCCGCTCATTTAATGGATCAGTTGCGGAAGCAGCCCCGTACCAATGACGGCGGCTTCTGGCATAAAAAGCGTTACCCTTACCAGATGTGGCTGGATGGCCTGTACATGGGAGAACCTTTTTATGCAGAATATGCAGCGCTTTTTCATGAAGACAAAGCCTTTGATGATATCACCCGCCAGTTTGTACTGATGGAACAGCATGCCCGTGATGCCAATACCGGTTTACTGTATCATGGATGGGATGAATCCCGGCAGCAGCGCTGGGCGAATAAAACTACCGGTCGTTCTCCCAACTTCTGGGGACGGGCCATGGGATGGTACGGTATGGCATTGGCAGATGCGCTGGAGTTTTACCCGGCGAATCACCCTGGCAGAGATAGCTTATTACAGATCTTAAAACGTACTGCTACTGCTATACAAAAGTACCAGGACCCGGCTTCCGGCTGCTGGTACCAGGTCCTGGATAAGCCCAAAGGGAAAGGTAATTACCTGGAAGCGTCCGCTTCCTGCATGTTCGTATATACACTGGCCAAAGCAGTGCGTCTGGGATATCTGCCGGCTACTTACCTGCCGGTGGCAGAGAAAGGCTTTAAAGGTATCACTAAGCAGTTTGTCAGACCGGCTACTGAAGGTGGCGTAAACCTGGAAGGCACCGTAAGTGTAGCCGGATTAGGCGGAGACCCGTACCGCGATGGCAGTTATGAATATTATCTGAGTGAAAAGGTTGTAGAGAACGATCCTAAAGGGGTAGGTGCTTATATGATGGCTGCGAATGAGCTGGATATGGCAGCGATCCCTAAAACCGGTAAAGGACTGACAATCTCTGTTGATAATTACTTTAATAATGAATGGCGGAAAGATGCCGGCGGACAGCAATCATCCTGGCATTACGTGTGGAGCGAAATGGATAACGGCGGTTATTCTTTGTGGGGGCATATTTTCCATAACAAAGGCGTTCGTACGAATATGTTATCGGAAGCACCAACAGCTGCCAGTCTGGCCCATACAAACATTTTCCTGATGGTAGACCCGGATACGGAGAAAGAAACGTCGAAGCCGAATTACATGAATGCGAAGGATGCGGAAGAGATCTATAACTGGGTGAAAAAAGGCGGCGTGCTCGTAATTATGCAGAACGATTCCGGAAATGCCGAAATAAAGCGATTTAACACACTTACGGAGCGTTTTGGGATGCACTTCAATGAAGATAGCAAAAACCACGTAACAGGTACTCAGTTTGAGCAGGGAGCGTTATATATCCCTGCGGGTAATGCGGTATTCCCGAATACAAAGAAAGTTTACATCAAGGAGCTGTCTACTATCAATGTCTCATCACCGGCCACAGCGGTGTATTCCAACAAAGGAGATGTGATCATGGCAGTTGCGAAAATAGGCAAGGGGACCGTGTTTGCGGTAGGTGATCCCTGGTTCTACAATGAATACCTGGATGGGCGGCGTTTATCGCCGGAATTTGAAAATTACCAGGCAGCTACGGATCTGGCCGACTGGTTAATTAAACAGGCAAAACATTAACTAAAAATATTTTATCGGACTCCGTCAGGAGTCCCCAGACATAATAATCCTGATATGCAATTAAATAAGGGCTCGCTTTCATCTATCAATAAAAAGGAAAATCTTCAGTTGCCTGTTAAGACAGATCAGCCGGAGAAAGTGTTACAATTTGGTACCGGCGTATTACTACGTGGTTTACCAGATTACTTTATAGATAAAGCCAACAAACAAGGGGTGTTCAATGGCCGTGTGGTAGTAGTGAAATCGACTGATAAAGGAGATACGGATGCTTATGCCAGACAGGATAACCTGTATACCCTGTGCATGCAGGACCATAAAACCAAAGAGTACATTGTCAATGCGGCCATCAGCCGGGTGTTATCTGCTGCAACAGAATGGGAAACTATCCTGAAATGTGCAGAGAATCCTGAGATGGAAATCATTATTTCCAATACGACAGAAGTAGGCATTACTCTGTCAGAGGATGATGTACATGCAGCTCCGCCTAAAAGTTTCCCGGGTAAATTACTGGCGTTCTTATTACACCGTTATAAACATGGTGGCAAAGGAATGGTGATCGTTCCTACGGAACTGATAGTAAATAACGGGAATAAGTTAAAAGATATCGTACTGGAACTGGCAGCCAGAAACAAGTTAGATAAAGACTTTATCCACTGGCTGGGCAAAGCGAATTATTTCTGTAATTCACTGGTAGACCGTATTGTGCCGGGAGCTTTGCCATCAGCCGCACATGCAGCAGTAGAAAAGGAACTGGGATATAAAGATGAATTAATGATCATGTCTGAAGTATATGCGCTCTGGGCCATTGAAGCAGACGATCCTAAAGTGAAAGAAATACTCTCTTTTGAGAAGACGGATAACGGTGTAGTTATCGTACCGGACATTAACGTATTCCGTGAGTTGAAACTGCGCTTACTGAATGGTACGCATACACTCTCCTGTGGTATGGCTTATCTGGCGGGGTTTGATACCGTGAAAGAAGCGATGAGCGACCCGGCGATGGAAGGGTTTATCTCTACATTGATGCGCTCTGAACTGGTACCTGCTATTACGGACATTTATATCAGGGAGGATGCTGCACTACGGTTTACCAGCAGTGTACTGGACCGCTTCCGTAACCCTTATATAGAACACCGCTGGATCAGTATTACCATGCAGTATACTTCCAAGATGAAGGCAAGGGTAGTGCCTATTCTGCAGAAACATTACCAGCGTTCACAGGATGTGCCTGCACTGATGGCGCTGGGCTTTGCTACTTATTTGTTATTCATGCGCAACAGTGAACAGGTAACAGATGATCATGCTGCTGTATTAAAAGAGAAATGGCAGCGTTTGGAACCGGCTGTATTAGTGAAAGATGTACTGTCTGACGTGTCGCTGTGGGGAACTGATCTCACTGCGTTGAAAGGCTTTGCGCATATGGTGACAGTGATGCTGGGCGCTTTGTTGAATGAAGGTGTAAAAGGCTTATTACAGCGTGTTTCAGGAGAGTTGTCTGAGATGTAAACGAAACAAAATTTAATAAGAAAAGGTCTGAATATTAAAATTGAAGGGATGAAAAGAAAGGTATTGAAAGTCCACCCGCAGGACAATGTAATCGTTGCACTGACAGATCTCAAAAAGAACGAGACAGTGGAAGAGAATGGGCAGATCTATACATTACAGGAAGATATACCCGCCAAACATAAATTCACAGAAACAGCACTGGAAACCGGTGATGCCATCAGGATGTATGGCGTACTGGTTGGTCGTGCAAAACAACCGCTGGCCGCTGGTATGCGCATCTCCGTAGGCAATGTGCAGCATGCTGCCAGTGATTTCAAACTGGCGGAGCAACGGAAAACAGACTGGCATACACCGGATGTAAGCGCCTGGCAACAACGTACCTTCCAGGGTTTTCACCGGGCAGACGGGAGTGTAGGGACCGGTAATTACTGGCTGGTGATCCCGCTGGTGTTCTGTGAGAACCGGAATGTAGATGTACTGAGAGAAGCACTGGTAGAAGAACTGGGATACGGACGTCCTAAAAAATATGCCGCTTTCGCCAGGCAACTGGCAGAGCAATATAGAAAAGGGGCAGATGCCGGGAGTATACTTGAAACGGTTTACACAGAGAAAGAAAACGGTGCGATGAATGCCCGCCTCTTTGAAAATGTAGACGGTGTTAAATTCCTTACACATGAAGGTGGATGTGGTGGTATCAGGCAGGATGCGCAAACGCTATGCGGACTGCTGGCGGGATATATCACCCACGCTAACGTTGCTGGAGCAACGGTGTTAAGCCTCGGTTGCCAGAATGCACAGGCGGCAATGTTACAGGAAGAGATAAAGAAACGCTCTCCCAATTTTAGCAAGCCTTTATTCATACTGGACCAGCAGCAGATAGGCACAGAGCAGGAGTTAATCTCTACTGCTGTAAAACAGACCTTTACCGGTTTGATGGAAGCGAACAAAGTTACCCGTCAGCCAGCGCCGCTGAGTAAGTTAGTAATAGGACTGGAATGTGGTGGATCTGATGGTTTCTCGGGTATTTCAGCGAATCCGGCTATCGGTTATACTTCTGATCTGCTGGTAGCATTAGGCGGTAGTGTGATACTCTCTGAGTTCCCTGAGTTATGTGGTGTAGAACAGGAGATGAGCGATCGCTGTGTAAAAGATACGGATGCATTACGTTTTATAGACCTGATGCGCACATATCAGCGCAGGGCGGAAGAAGCAGGATCAGGGTTTGATATGAACCCCTCTCCCGGTAATATCAAAGACGGTTTGATCACTGATGCGATCAAATCCGCAGGAGCAGCTAAAAAAGGTGGTACATCACCGGTGGTCGATGTACTGGATTATCCGAATAAGGTAACACAACCAGGTTTAAACCTGTTATGTACGCCGGGTAATGATGTAGAGTCTACAACAGCGGAAGTAGGCGCAGGCGCCAGCATTGTGTTATTTACAACCGGACTGGGTACACCAACAGGCAATCCGGTGGCGCCGGTGCTGAAAGTTTCCAGCAGTACAAAGTTGTACAACAAGATGCCGGACATCATCGATATCAATACAGGTACAATCATAGATGGAGAAGAATCTATCCAGCAGGCAGGAGAACGTATACTCGATTACGTGATACAGGTAGCCAGCGGTATTACTCCTGCCAAATCGGTGGTTAACGGTCAGGATGATTTTATTCCCTGGAAGAGAGGCGTATCTCTGTAAAACCGGATTAGTAACCACTAATCAAGAGAGAGGTGTGTCCTTACAACACTTCTCTGTAAACAAACTACTAACAGCTAATCAATATCAATAATGAAGAAGTTCCTGGATGAAAATTTTCTCCTGAACACAGCCACGGCTCAGAGATTGTATCATGATTTCGCGAAGGAAATGCCGATCATAGATTATCATTGTCATCTTCCACCGGCACAGATAGCAGCCGATACAAAGTTTGAAAACATTACACAGGCCTGGTTATACGGAGATCATTACAAGTGGAGGGCCATGCGTACAAATGGTGTACATGAAAGCTACTGCACAGGAGATAAAAGTGATTGGGAAAAATTTGAACAATGGGCAGCGACCGTCCCCTATACCCTGCGTAATCCGCTGTATCATTGGACACATCTGGAATTGCAACGTTATTTTGGTGTAAACGAAATTCTCAACCCTTCATCAGCAAGAAGAATTTTTGATACCTGTAATGAGCAGTTACCTGCTTACAGTACGCGTACATTACTAAAGAAAATGAAAGTAGCAGTCGTATGTACGACAGATGATCCGGCAGATACACTGGAACACCATTATCAGTTAAACAAAGAAGGTTTTGATATACCTATTCTACCTGCATTCCGTCCGGACCAGTCTATGAATGTAGATGATCCTGTTAAGTATAATCAGTATTTAAATAAGCTGGAAGAGACTGCTGATATGACTATCAGCACGTACCAGCATTTACTGGATGCCTTAAAAAGCAGGCATAGTTTCTTTGCAATAATGGGTTGTACAGTATCGGATCATGGGATAGAAGAGATCTATGCAGAGGATTTTACAGATGCAGAAATAACCGCTATCTTCCTTAAAGTGAGAAATGGCCATCAATTACAGTTATCAGAAATAAAACAATTTAAGTCTGCTTTGTTATTACAACTGGCAGAATGGGATTGGGAAAAAGGCTGGGTACAGCAATATCACCTCGGCGCCTTGCGTAATAACAATTCCCGTATGATGCGCTTATTAGGCCCTGATACCGGTTGGGATTCTATCGGGGATTTCTCTCAGGCAAGAGCTTTGGCAAAGTTCCTGGATAGATTGGATAGTCAGGATAAGTTGGCTAAAACTATCCTCTATAATCTTAACCCCAGTGATAATGAATTACTGGCAACGATGATAGGCAATTTCAATGACGGATCTATAGCAGGGAAGGTGCAGTTTGGGTCTGCCTGGTGGTTCTTAGATCAGAAAGACGGGATGGTGAAGCAGTTGAATGCCTTGTCTAATATGGGATTATTGAGTAGGTTTGTAGGGATGTTGACAGATTCAAGAAGTTTCCTTTCTTTCCCAAGACATGAATATTTCAGAAGAATAGTATGTGAGTTGTTTGGACAGGAAATAGAGCAGGGCGAGTTACCCGATGATATTAAATGGGTAGGGAAGGTGATACAGGATATCTGTTATAATAATGCGAAGCAATACTTTAACTGGTAATCATCCCTTATTAAATGAAAAACAAATTCATCTCTTTTTTTATCCTGTTAATAATAATTAGCTGTATAGCTAATAGGAGCCAGGCACAAGACACCGTTAGAAGAATATCCGACATAGGGATACTAGACTCCTTACATTCAGACTTTTTAAAAGAAGAGCGGATTTTACAGGTATTCATGCCTCAAGACTATAAACCAGGGAGTAATGATAAATACGATGTGTTGTATGTGCTTGATGGGGGTAACTGGAATACAGGCTTGATAAAAAATGTGCAGCATTTTGTAGAAGGCGAGAGCTATATGCCTCCAACAATAATTGTAAGTGTACTAGGTATAGACCGTATTAAAGATTTTACACCAACTCATGGAGCTGATTGGAAGACTTCGGGAGGAGCCGGTAATTTTCTCGGTTTTATCAAAGATGAGTTGATACCTTATATTAATAAAAAATACCCCTCTAATGGAGATAATACGCTTTGGGGGCATTCATTAGGAGGAATGTTTGTTATCAATGCACTGTTAAATGAGCCAAAGACTTTTAAATCATACATTGCTGTGGATCCAAGTCTCTGGTGGGGAGATAGTTATATACAAAAGATCGCGTCTGATAAGTTGCCTGCATTAGCCGGTTTAAATATCACGTTGTATATCAGCGGGAGAGAGGGAAATGAATCTATGAAGATAGCAACAATGGATAGTGTACTTAATAAAATGGCTCCCGCAGGATTAGCCTGGAAAAGTGTGAGATATCCCGATGAAACGCATAGTTCTGTAAGGCTAAAAAGTATGTACGATGGGTTGAAGTTTGCCTATGGATGGCATAATGGTTCAATTGAATTTCATCCAATGAATGGTATGATCCTGAAAGATAAGCCCATTAAAATATGGTACTTTGGTGATACAACAAAAGTTCATTACACCCTTGACGGAAGCGAACCTACAATGTTGTCTGCAAACATACAGCCTGAAATTAATTTAGCTGACGCTGCTAAAATCACCATGAAGCAGTTTACGAGCCGGTCGCGTTATGATAAGATTAAAACCGGTGATTTTACAACTGAAAAAACGCTAAAGCCCGTTTCAAAACCAAAGAATGTACAATCAGGTGGTTTTCATTATGCTTATTATGAGGGAGAATGGGGAGACTCTACGAATTTTAAGGGAATGAAACCGCAGAAAGAGGGAATAACAGGTGCTGATTTTGATGTTGATAAACTTCCACGGAAAAATAACTTCGCCTTAGTGATTGATGGATTACTGGAAACAAAGGAAGAGGGTTATTATATTTTTGTGCTGGATGCTGATAAAGATTCAAGACTATACCTTAATAACCGGTTACTGATACGATGGAATGGCTCTTACAGCAACAGGACGTATTCATACATATTACCCTTGGAAAAGGGATTTTATTCACTACGGTTAGAGTATCTGCATAAAAATGAAGATTTTAAATTGAAGCTAAGTTATGTTACGCCAGGTATCATGAATAACAAGAATCCTATTCCGATTCCTTTGAATCTTCAATATAGCCACAATTGATAAATTGCTTCCCTTCTTCAGAGAAAACCTGTAAATAAATAATGGCTGTTTCATACATTAGAAACAGCCATTTATATACTCATTTGCTTTCAATCTTACCCAGTGAATTCAACCGTGTACAGGCTACAGACCAGGCGGGATCTTCGCTACGTCCCGGTGCTGCCAGTACGACCGGGCTCACAGAAATGACAGGGACAGCCCCATCTCCGGAGATAATGATTGGTTTACCCATATGATTTTTATTAAAGGATATTAAGAGTCCCGACCGTAAATGCCGGTGTTTAGTAGTAGCTATTTTTTAACTATCACTTTGTGGAAAGAGATGTATGATACGACTAATATCAAGAGAAGGACGAGCGGGGTTATCTGATTAAATGCAGGATCGCCTATCTCATAATGAGAAAGGAACGCTGAAAAGAAATTAATAAAAAATCCGACGTACGCCCACTCTTTAATGCGCGCCGGGATTATCGGGATGGCTAACGCCAGTGCGCCCAGCAGTTTGGCAATTCCAAGTTCAATACGGAACCAATCGGGAAATCCGACATGCACGTAAGCATCCTTTAGGGCCGGATTAGAGAAGTAATTATAAAATGAGAACAGCATCAGTAGCACAACAATGCCGGTAGTAATAATCTTAATTATGTCAGGAAGAATACTGATCTGAAATAATACTATTAAAAAAAAAGCAGATGCCTCTGTTGTTGAGAGGCATCTGCTTTTATATATAATGATTGGCTTTGGCAAGCCTCGTTAGTGTAGACTGGCTCTGTCAGGAGCCGTTGTATGATGGATCGGCTTATGCAGCCTACGGATAATTAGCTGGACCCGGTTAAGAGTCCTTGTATATAATGATCGGCTTTTTAAAAGCCTACCGTTTAATTAAAACAGTTTTCATATTTTCTTATCCCCGCCTGTGTCAGTACACCAGGTGCTGTTTCGCAGGGATTTTCGAAAGCCACTAAATCTGCCAATCCACTCTGCACTGTACGTTCTGCCTGCACGGCGTCAAAATTCCCATTCAATATTAAGGTACCACGGAAGCGTGATCTGATACCTGCCAGCAGCATCGCCGGAATGTTTGTTTCTCCTTCTACCAGATGAATGTAAGAAGGGGAGTACACATCCAAAGCATCTGCTAAGTATTCATAAGTAGCATCTATTTCACCATGATGTTTCAGATCATTGATCTGGCTGTAAGGTGACAAACGGATGCCCGTTTTATCTCTTCCAATACTATTACTTACCGCCGCTACTACTTCCAGAATAAACCGTACCCTGTTGGAAATACTACCACCATATTTATCGGTACGTTTATTCACTTCAGGATGCAAAAACTGGTCCATTAGGTATCCGTTCGCAGCATGTAATTCCACTCCGTCAAAACCGGCAGCAATTGCTTGTGTCGCTGCTTTCACGTACAACTTCACCATTTGTTCTACTTCTTTGGTAGTCATGGCCCTGGGAGTTGGGTGAGGTTGCCATCCGTGTAAATCTGTCCATATTTCACCTTTTGCCATTACTGCAGAAGGTGCCAGTATTTCTGTTCTTGCAGGCATGTTGGCAGGGTGGGAGATACGTCCTGTGTGCATGATCTGTAAGAATATTTTACCACCTTTCGCATGTACTGCGCTGGTAACACGTTTCCATCCTGCGATTTGTTCTTTGCTGTAGATGCCTGGCATGTGTGCATGGCCCATCCCGTTTTCTGAAAGTCCGGAGCCTTCTGCGATAATGAGTCCGGCGCCTGCACGCATGCTGTAATATTCTACCATTGCATCGTCCGGAATACCACTGGTAGTACGGCGTTTGATGATAGTAGGAGACATAACTACCTTATTCGAAAGGGCATATTTGCCTATAGTTGCTGATGATAATAAAGTTGGATACATGTTGGTTGTGTTTAAGGGTGATTCCTGAACGATCGTTCTGGAAATAGAGCAAAAAAAAGGCTAATGCCTGACGCTGTTAAGAATATGATCAACCAGTTTATCCAGCATATTTTTATCATTAAACAGTACATCCATCATCCACAGGGAACTGAAGCTGGCGTAAAGGAACTGGGCTAAGGTAGCAGGGTCTTTATCTGCCGGTATCTCTTTCCGTTCTTTTGCTTTTTCCAGTAGATCCTGCAGCACAGCGATGCTTTGTTTAGCCTGTTGCTGTACCATCTCTCTGATCCCTTCATCCATGGATGCCAGTTCGAAAGAGGTCTTTACCATCAGGCAGGTTTTACCTTCCTGACGTTTATCCAGCGTAGTACGCATGATATGTTCTACGGCAGCGAGGGGAGAAGTCTCTTTACAGCATTGTTTGTAATCAAGCAGTTTGTCTTTCCCGTAGTTTTTCAGGCATTGCTGAAAGAGTGCGTGTTTGTCGCCGTAAGTATCGTATATGCTGGCCCGGTTAAGCTGCATCCCATCTACCAGGTCCTGCATGGAGGTAGCGCTGTACCCCTTCTCTAAGAAGAGGTCCTGTGCTTTTTCCAGCTTTTCCTGCGGATCGAATGCTTTGTTCCTTGCCATGATGCAAATGTAGAATTACAGAACGAATGTTCCAAATATATTTTAGAATGAACGTTCTGTAATGAATGATCTGGGGAAAAGCATCCACGGGAACCGCATTGTGCTGATAATCATTATTGTAGAGCTGTAAGCATCAAAGTCGCCATGAACCTGGATTTCTTATTACTGGTCTCTTATTTGCAAAACATACAACATTCAGCAGTACTACTTGTTAATATACAATGCGCTGCTATTGTTATTGTTAAACAAAAAAAAGAACATATGAAAAGAGTTTCTTATTTAGCTACAGCCTTAATGACAGCATGGATGTTACAATCCTGTGGTAGTAATACTAACACCGCTAAACATGAAGATGCTGTTGACAGTGCGAAAGCCGTAAACAAGGAAACGGCTCCTGTAGATAAAGAGTCATCCGACTTTGCAGTAAAAGCTGCTGATGGTGGTATGATGGAAGTAAGATTAGGTAAACTGGCCCAGGACAAGGCCGTTAATCCACGGGTAAAAGAATTTGGCGCCATGATGGTGCGTGATCACTCCAAAGCAGATGATGAATTAAAAGCCATTGCTGCTAACAAAAATATTACCCTGCCAGATAGTGTAGGTAATGATTTCCAGGAGCATATCAGGGATATGGAGAAGTTATCAGGAAAGGACTTTGATAAACACTATATGGATATGATGGTAAGCGATCATAAAGATGATATTAAGATGTTTGATAAGGCTGCCAGTGACCTCACTGATCCTGAGCTGAAAACATTTGCATCCAATACATTGCCTACCCTGAGAGCCCACCAGGATTCAGCAAAGGCAATATATGAAGTCGTAAAGAAAAAATAAAGATGGTAGTTGTTAGTCTTAGGGAGTATTGGAATGTTGAGTTCGGGAATGTCTCTCCTTTTGGCTAGCAACTCTTTTTTAAAATGTTGAGTCAGGAAGATCTTCCTGACTCTTTTTTATTCCTCTGGCTTTGATTCTTTATATTTGTTAGCAGAGGAGAGAGTTATGTACGCTATTGTTGACATAGAAACTACGGGTGGTCATGCCGGCGCCAACGGTATTACAGAAATAGCCATTTTTATATACGACGGACACACCATTGTACAGCAATACGAAACGCTGGTAAATCCGGGTGTGCCTATTCCCCGTTATATACAATCGCTGACCGGTATTACAGATGAAATGACGGCGACTGCTCCACCTTTTGAAGCGGTGGCGCCAGACGTTTATGATTTACTACATGATAAGATCTTCGTTGCGCACAACGTTAATTTCGACTACTCATTCATACAACATCACTTATTACAGGCTGGGTACGACTTACGCACTAAAAAGCTGTGTACTGTACGACTGGGACGTAAAATCGTTCCCGGTTTACCGTCTTACAGTTTAGGTAACCTGTGCCGTTCACTTAAAATCCCTGTAGAACAACGGCATCGTGCTGCGGGAGATGCTGCGGCTACTGTGCGCCTTTTTGAATTGTTGCTGAAACAGGATAATAAAAAAGCGATTGCCACAGCACTGAATGCCAGTTCCAAGGAACAGTTCTTACCGCCTAACCTTCCACCTGAACAGGTGATCAATCTGCCGGTATCTCCGGGTGTCTATTACTTCCACGATCAGAAAGGTAAAGTGGTGTATGTAGGTAAGGCGAAGAATATTAAAAAGAGAGTGAACAGTCATTTTACAGGTAATAACCCCAGCAGGCAGCGACAGGAGTTCCTGCGGAATATCCATAGTATTACCTGCGAGGTAACCGGGACAGAGCTCATGGCCATCATACTGGAGAGTGTGGAGATCAAGCGTCTGTGGCCGGTGTATAACCGTTCCCAGAAGAACGTAGAGTTCAAATTCGGGTTTTATGCGTTTGAGGACCAGGAAGGGTATTTGCGCCTGGTGATAGAAAAGAAGCGCAAGTATACCACACCACTGCATTCTTTTCCGCTATTGGTGCAGGGACATCAGATGCTGCGTGGCCTGATCAGGGAGTTTGAATTGTGCCCCAGGCTTTGTTTCTTACAGAAAGGAGAGGGGAAATGTGCCCCTATTCCGGACCATACCTGCCGGGGCGCTTGTGATAAAACGGAGAAAGCAGACAGTTACAACCTGCGGGTGAAGGCCGCCATTAATCATATGCAACATCAGCAACCCTCTTTTCTTATTGTGGATGAAGGACGGGAACCGGAAGAGCAAAGCTGTATAATGATGGAGAAAGGCCGCTTTTACGGGATGGGCTATATTCCCCGCGATACCGCTGTGACAGAGGGAAATATGGTGAAGGAATGGTTGACCCAATACCCTGAGAACGAGTACATATTAAATATTATCCATCAATTTGCTGATAGCAATACCAGCAGGCTTCTTCAATTTTCTTAGAGATAACTGCAATAATTAAGTCAACCTAAAGTATTTTTGCGAACCTGAATGCATAACCGGGTGTTGATAACACTGTTAACGTCCTGTGGATGAAGGGATTTATTAATAAAATTTTAATAGGTAATTATTCATGTTAGAGCCAAATTTCAAGTTTCCCAAGCAAACAGCATTTTATAAAGGGAAAGTAAGGGATGTATACACTATTGAGGATAGACTGATGGTAATGGTAGTAAGTGACCGTATTTCAGCATTTGATGTGGTATTACCCCGTCCTATCCCTTACAAAGGACAGGTATTGAACCAGGTGGCCGCTATTATGCTGGAAGCTACCAGGGACATTGTACCTAACTGGGTAAAATCTGTACCATTGCCTAATGTAACTATTGGTGTGAAATGCGAGACTTTCCCGGTAGAGATGGTCGTACGTGGTAACCTTACCGGTCATGCCTGGAGAACTTACAAAAGCGGTCAGCGTGTATTGTGTGGTGTAACTATGCCGGAAGGAATGAAGGAAAACGATTTCTTCCCTGCGCCGATCATTACGCCTACTACAAAAGCGCATGAAGGGCATGATGAGGATATTTCCCGTGAAGAGATCATTGCGCAGGGCCTTGTAAGCAAAGAAGATTACGAGCAGCTGGAAAAGTACACCCTGGCATTATTCGAGCGTGGTAAAGAAATGGCTAAGAAACGTGGTTTGATCCTCGTTGATACCAAGTATGAATTTGGTAAAGCTGGTGATACCATTGTTGTGATTGACGAAATCCATACACCGGATTCTTCCCGTTTCTTCTATGCAGAAGGATATGAAGAAAAACAGAAAGCCGGAGAAGCACAGAAACAGCTGAGTAAAGAGTTTGTCAGAGAGTGGCTGATGGAAAATGGTTTCCAGGGTAAAGATGGACAGAAAGTACCTGAGATGACGGATGAATTTATCAGGAGCGTAAGTGAACGTTATATCGAGCTGTTTGAAAATATTACCGGTCAGAAATTTGTGAAGGAAGATGTATCTGAAGCGGATGCTGTGAAGAAGATCAATGAAACGTTAAGCACGTTGTAATTACAAACGGGACGCTCCTGACGGAGCGAAAATTTCGTCAGGGGTGTCTTGTTTATAACCGGACTCCGTCAGGAGTCTTTTGTTTTTTAATATGAAACACCTAGCCGCACTTAATAAGTACTTTGTAAAATATAAATGGAGGTTTTTGCTGGGATTGATCTGTACGACGGTCTCCATTATATTCAGTGTATTCCAGCCTATTATGGTGCGCCAGATATTCGACCTGCTGGCGCAGAATATAGATAACTATCGTCTTATCAGTGATACGGGTATCAAGGGTGTATTCAGATCAGATTTTACTAAAGTACTGGCCTTTTATGGCGTTACCATCCTGTTGTTTGCCTTACTGAGCGGGTTTTTCCTCTATCTGCAAAGGCAGTCGCTCATTGTGATGAGCCGTTATATTGAATACGACCTCAAGAATGAAATTTACCAGCATTACCAGGTGCTGGACCTCAACTTTTTCAAGATGCACCGCACCGGGGACCTGATGAGCCGGATAACGGAAGACGTCTCCCGCGTACGCATGTACGTTGGTCCTGCTATCATGTATGCCACCCGTACTGTTTTTATGGTGGTGATAGTAGTGTACCTTATGATCGATGTAAATCCTCTTTTAACTTTATATACATTGTCACCGCTGCCTTTCCTGGCGTTGACCATCTATTACGTAAACCATATTATTCACCGGAAGAGTGAAAGGATACAGGCGCAGTTGTCTAATCTGACCTCTATCGCGCAGGAGTCTTATTCCGGGATCAGGGTGATCAAGTCTTATGTACAGGAAGAGGCCAGTATCCGGCATTTTGAGCAGGAGAGTGAATCCTATAAGGACAGCTCTGTAAGTCTGGCGAAGACGGATGCCCTCTTTCAGCCTGCTATGGCGCTGATGATAGGATTAAGTGTTGTGCTGACTATTTTCATAGGAGGGATACAGGTGATACACGGAAACATTACCGTAGGTAACCTGGCGGAGTTTGTGATCTATGTGAATATGCTGATGTTCCCGTTCTTTTCCATAGGGATGGTAGCCTCTATGATACAACGTGCCGCTGCCAGTCAGCAGAGGATCAATGAGTTCCTGCAAATAAAACCGGATATTCATAATGCCCCCGATGCAACGGCAGTGACACTGAAAGGGCAGATTGATTTTAAGAATGTTTCATTTACGTACCCGCATACAGGTATCCAGGCTATTCAGGGTTTCAACCTCACGGTAAAACCAGGAGAAAAGGTAGCTGTAATAGGCCGTACCGGTTCCGGGAAATCCACCCTGGCGCAGTTGCTGATCAGGATGTATGATCCGCAGGAAGGAACTGTGCTGATGGATAACACGGATATACGTCATATCAAACTGGAAAGCCTGAGAAGCCAGATCAGTTATGTACCGCAGGACGTATTTTTGTTTTCGGATACGGTCACCAACAACATCCGTTTTGGTACGCCGGAAGCTAACATTGAAACCGTGAAAACGGCAGCCAGACAGGCATCTATAGAAAGAGACATTGAAGGTTTTTCAGAAGGTTTTGAGACAATGATAGGGGAGAGAGGCGTGACATTGAGTGGCGGACAGAAGCAACGTATTTCCATTGCCAGGGGGCTGATCAAAAACCCGAACTTACTGGTATTTGACGATTGCCTGTCGGCCGTAGACGCCCGTACGGAAAAGGAGATCATTGGAAACCTGTATGCTTATCTGAGAGATAAAACGGCTATTATTATTACGCATAGGATCTTTGCACTTTTCGACTTTGATAAGATCATTGTACTGGATGACGGGAAGATCGTCGAAACAGGTACCCATGAAGATTTATTGTCATTAAACGGTTATTATGCCGACTTATACGCCCGTCAGCAATCGGGTGAGGAGGAAAATATAATAGAATAATAATCAAACCCTTATATATGCCTGGAAACCAGCGGTTAAAGGCATCTTCCATCATTTTTCAAAATCATTTAAAATTATTTTGATATTTGTAAAACAATAGTATATTTGTTCCTTATTGGAAAAGGATTTGATTCGTTAACAACTTAAATCTATCAACTGTGGCGTACGAAAATACCAATCAGCCGGAAAGAAATAATGACAGTATCTTTTCGAAGCGATTGAAAGCGGGCAAAAGGAGAACGTACTTCTTTGATGTTAAGACCACTCGGGGAAATGATTACTTTTTAACCATTACAGAGAGCAAAAAGCGCTTCAACGATAATGGTTATGACAGACACAAAGTGTTCCTGTACAAAGAGGACTTCAACAAATTCCTGAATGCATTAACAGAAACTATCAACTATGTGAAGACTGAGTTGATGCCTGACTTCGATTTTGATGCCTACAACCACGACTATGTACGCGATGATGAAGATGGTGAAGTGAGTGAAGTTGCTGCTGAAAACTCTACTGAATCAGTTTCAGTTGAAGTATCAGTTGCAGTGGAAGCTGCTGCTCCTGTAGCATCTGTTGCTTCTCATAGCGATGATGTTGACAAATGGTAATTGACAATATTTAATTTAAGATATCAGAACCTCCGGATTTTTCCGGAGGTTTTTTTATACGTTTTCAGTACCTTGTATCATCAATCAGCCTATATTTCCCGACTTTCATGAAAAAACTAATACTGTTTGTAGCAACCTGTATTATATCTGTAAATGCCTTCTCCCAGAGTTTCCACCACGGCATTGGAATCAGTGTTTTTTTTGATAACATGACTCCTGATAAAATCACTACTATTTCTGCTATCACTTATAGCCCCAGATATAACTTCCGTGAAACGGAACAGATGTCTGCTTCCCTGGGTATTCCCCTGAGTATAGGGTTCGTTGGGGATGGTAATAGCACCGTGTATTACGACGAAGTTACCGGTGAAGAAACTTCCGGCAGTATCAAGGGCTTTGCAGTGAACCTGCCTTTGGTAGTGAACCTTAATGTAGGAGCGGGTTCTACTAAAAACAACAAGCATAATATCGGTGGTTTTATAGGAGCGGGGTATACCTGGCATTATGTATCTTCCAGAGATTATACAAAGGACGGTAATGACAAATCTGTTGGTGGTAGTTCTTTTGGACCGACTATAAACGGAGGTTTCCGTTTTAATCTGGGAGGAGATCCTTTTAACAATATAGAATTAAGATTCTCCTATTACAAGGGAAGAAACAGAACGCAGTTAGAGATGTTTGGGATAGGGGCTATATTCAACCTCTGAGTTTGATAATCTATCAACAACCTATATTACACTATCAATGAAAAAACAATTATTCCTGTTAACTGTAGCATGCGTATTATCTCTCAGTGCATTTGCTCAAAGCTTTCAGCATGGTGCTGGCATCGGCTTTTATTTAGATAACATGGTCCCTGATAATGTGGGGATAGGTTCTGGTTTTACCTACAATCCAAGGATCAATTTTGCGGAAACGGAAGCTACTTCTTTATCTATAGGCATTCCACTCACGCTCGGGTACATGCAGAATGGTTATAATAGTACGGGCAATTTAATTCAAACGTCAACCGGTTTTATGGTGAATGCT
This sequence comes from Chitinophaga oryziterrae, assembly GCF_009758125.1. GTDB lineage: Bacteria > Bacteroidota > Bacteroidia > Chitinophagales > Chitinophagaceae > Chitinophaga > Chitinophaga oryziterrae. The sequence goes on along the minus strand of NZ_WRXO01000009.1, from coordinate 180,217 downwards.
CCTGTGATGCTGAATTTTAACTTTGGAGGAGGAGCTTCGAAGAAGAGTAAAGGGCATATAGGCGGATTTATAGGAGCGGGATATGGTTTCCATTATGTTTCTTCCAGGGATTATTATGCTTATGATGTCTTCTACAACGCCATAGTTATTAAATCTGTTGGTGGTAGTTCCCGCGGCCCGGCTGCAAATATGGGTATGCGTATAGCTGTTGGTCGTAAGCGTACTAAAAATATAGAAATAAAACTTTCTTATTACCGCGGAATGAATCAGAACAAGCTGGATTTGTATGGTATAGGAACTGCGTTTAACTTCTAGGTTTTTTAAAGTGATGCATTTAAATAAAGAAAGCTCCCGGGAGGGAGCTTTCTTTATTTAAATGCATCTGTTAAGATTATTTCTTCATCTGTTTCCAGGCATTGATCAATCCATTGGTGGATGCATCATGGCTGGTTACAGCATCATTACTTACTAATTCGGGCAGTATCTTATTTGCCAGTTGTTTACCCAGTTCCACACCCCACTGATCAAAGCTGTAGATATTCCAGATAACACCCTGTACGAAGATCTTGTGTTCGTATAATGCTACCAGTGAGCCCAGTGAGCGGGGAGTGATCTCTTTTACCAGGAATGAGTTGGTAGGACGGTTGCCGGTAAATACTTTATAAGGCATTACGGCTTTGATCTCTTCTTCTTTCATGCCGGATTTTTCCAGTTCGGCACGTACCTCTTCGGCCGTTTTACCGTTCATGAGCGCTTCCGTTTGTGCGAAGAAGTTAGACAGCAGTTTTACGTGATGATCTCCAATGGGATTGTGACTGATAGCAGGAGCGATAAAGTCGCAGGGCACGATACGGGTCCCCTGGTGGATCAGCTGGTAAAAAGCGTGCTGGCCATTCGTACCGGGTTCTCCCCATACAACAGGCCCTGTTTCATACGTTACCGCTTTACCGGTACGATCTACATATTTACCGTTGCTTTCCATATTACCCTGCTGGAAATAAGCCGCAAAGCGGTGCATGTACTGATCGTAAGGCAGGATCGCTTCGGTACCGGTACCAAAGAAGTTACCATACCACAGGCCGATAAGCCCCATGATCACCGGGATATTATTTTCCAGTGGAGTAGTGCGGAAATGTTCATCTACTGCATGAGCTCCTTCCAGTAATGCTTTGAAATGTTCAAAGCCGGTGGTGAGGGCAATACTGAGACCAATAGCGGACCATAGGGAATAACGGCCACCAACCCAGTCCCAGAATTCGAACATGTTAGCCGGGTCTATACCGAACTCTTTTACAGACTTTTCATTGGTAGAAAGGGCTGCAAAGTGTTTGGCCACATGCGCCTCGTCTTTAGCGTGTTCCAGGAACCATGCACGGGCAGTGAGCGCGTTGGTCATTGTTTCCTGGGTGGTAAAGGTTTTGGAAGCGATGAGGAAGAGGGTTTCTTCCGGATTTACTTTTTTCAGTGTTTCAGCGATATGCGTACCATCTACGTTAGAAACGAAGTAAGGCTGCATGCCGGGGCGCCAGTAAGGCTTCAGGGCTTCTGTTACCATTACGGGGCCGAGGTCGGAACCGCCGATACCTATGTTTACGATGTAACGTATAGGCTTGCCGGTGTAACCTTTCCATTCGCCGCTGTGAATGCGGTTGCAGAAGCTCTCCATTTTATTGAGTACGCCTAATACGTCAGGCATTACATCTTTACCGTCCAGGACGATGGGGCTGCCGGACAAGTTGCGGAGGGCCACATGCAGTACTGCACGGTTTTCTGTCATGTTAATTTTCTCCGCACCAAACATGGCTTTGATACCATCTTCTACGCCACATTCTTTAGCCAGCGCCAGTAATTGTGTTCGGGTTTCTTCCGTGATGATGTTTTTTGAATAATCGAACAGTATATCTTCAAAGGAGAGGGTGAATTTTTTAAATCTGTCTGCGTCTTCTTTAAACAGGTTGCGCAGGTGTGTTTGCTTCATTTTTTCAGCATGCTGCTGCAACTGCTGCCAGGCTTTTGTCGCTGTTGGATTCGTCTTTGGAAACATGTGTGCTAATTTTATTGTACCAAAAATAAGGAATTGCGTTATCGTTTTTTCATTAATTGTATAAGTGCAGCCAGTACGATCACGGCCATTGCTGCAATACAGGCCATTGTGACGGGGAAGGCAGCAGGGCCTGCGGCTTCCTGCCGCTTTAGGATGATGCCGTAGAAAGCCCATAACGCAACAATGCCTATTGTTATATTTTTCCGCTTGATAACCAGCAGGCTAACTGCCACGGTGCATATCAAAATGAGAAAAATAGTCCACGTAATGCCTGTGCCGGTCCCGCCTAAATACACGCTGAGGGCAGCGATGTTGGCGACGGTCGCCACGCATATCCATCCCAGGTAGAGGCTAAACGGGATGTGTATAAATAATCTTTCCGGCCAGGAGACTTTCTGAACGGCTATATTAAAGTTCATATTGATAGCGAAGAGAGAGACCAGTAATGATATCATGATGAGCATGGACAAAGGGAGGAGTTCATAATGCCAGGTAAAGAGCCAGCAGGTATTGGCCAGGCAGGTAAATAACCACCAGGCGCGGAGGCGTTCCATGAACACTTCCAGTTCCGGCTGATGTTTGCCGGAGAAGGCCAGCCATAGCTGGTAGATGATGAATCCAAAGAGGGAAAGGTAGATGATTCCCCAGATGGAAAAGGTGATTCCCGCCGGCGTGAACAGGTTGCTGTATTTCTCTGATATGTTGGCAGGACTTTTCCCGTTAAGCATATTGAGGCTTGCCATTGCGTTGACGGCTATCACCATTATGTACCCTATTGTATTAAAAACTGCAGTGTTTTTATAATAAGGTGTCTTATGGGATGCAGTCATAGATAGTACCTTTAAAATTTAACAGGGATGAATTTATGTCAGAATCAAGCAAAAATTGTTCCCCTTTTTCCGTAACTTCGCGCCCATTATGACAGCAGAACAATTAAAAGCTATGAGGGACCGCCTCCACGTTCTGGGAGGTTTTCTTTAACGTCCCTGACCGCGTAGCTAAAATAGAAAATGATAAGCAACTTACGTTAGCCCCCGGATTCTGGGATGATAATGTTCGTGCTACATCTATCCTGAAAGAGATCAAAGTAAATAAGTTTTGGGTAGATCTTTATGAGCAGGTAGGAACTGCCATAGAGGATAGCAGCGTGTTGCTCGACTTCCAGAAAGAGGGTGAAGCCACTGAGGAAGAAGTACAGGTTGCCTACGCAGCTGCAGTTGATGCGCTGGACGAACTTGAGTTTAAGTCTACACTGAATGAGCCGGAAGACGAGATGCCGGCAGTACTGACCATCAATTCCGGTGCCGGTGGTACCGAAAGCCAGGATTGGGCGGAAATGCTGCTGCGTATGTACCGTATGTATGGCGAAAAGCAGGGTTGGAAAGTCTCCGAGATCGATGTACAATATGGGGATGGCGCCGGTATTAAATCGGCTTCCCTGGAATTTGACGGTGGCTTTGCCTATGGCCTGCTGAAAGCTGAGAGTGGTGTTCACCGGCTGGTGCGCATTTCTCCGTTTGACGCTAATGCCCGCAGGCATACCTCTTTTGCTTCCATCTTTGTATATCCGCTGGTAGATGATACCATCACTGTTGCGGTGAACCCTGCCGACCTGGTATGGGAGTTCTACCGTTCAGGAGGTAAAGGCGGACAGAACGTAAACAAGGTAGAAACTGCCGTGCGCTTAAAGCACATCCCTTCCGGCATTATTATAGAATGTCAGCAGGCACGTACGCAGGGAGAGAACCGCGAAAAGGCGCTCACCATGCTGAAGTCCCGTCTGTATGAAGAGGAGATCCGCAAGCGTGAGGAGTTGAAAAATGCCGCGAATGCCAACAAGCGCAAGATAGAATGGGGATCACAGATCCGTTCCTATGTATTCCATCCGTACAAGATGATCAAAGATCACCGTACAGATTTTGAAGTAGGTAACGTACAACCCGTGATGGATGGCGAGTTGGGTGGTTTCATCAAGGCTTACCTGATGATGGCCAAAGAAGAATAAAGTATTAATTTTACAATTAATGGATGTGCTGATGAATTGACTTGCTCAAATTATCAGCACATTCTAATTACAACAAGATACAACAACAAAATCTTTCTGAGAATGCATAACGCTTATTTCCACTTTGCTGCACCTGCCAATGAGCCGGTTTACAGCTATACTCCAGGTTCTCCCGAAAGGGACGCGTTGAAAAAACAACTGGCCGCTTTTAAGTCGCAACAGGCTGATATCCCTATGTATATCGGGGGGAAAGAAGTGCGTACAGGTAAAACAAAGGACCTTCGTCCGCCACATGAAATAAAACACAAACTCGGGCATTTCCATTATGGTGATGCTACCCATGTGAATGATGCCATCGCCGCCGCCCTGGCTGCCCGTTCACAGTGGGCGGACACTCCCTGGGAACAACGTGCCGCCATATTTTTACGTGCAGCAGAACTGATGGCGACCAAATACCGCTATCACATGAATGCGGCCACTATGCTGGGACAGAGCAAGAATGCCTATCAGGCAGAGATTGACAGCGCCTGCGAGTTAATAGATTTTCTCCGCTTTAATGTTCATTATCTCTCTGAAATATATAACCAGCAACCGGTAAGTTCCGCGGGTATTCATAACCGCCTGGAATACCGTCCGCTGGAAGGGTTCGTACTGGCTGTTACGCCGTTCAACTTTACGGCTATTGCAGGTAACCTGCCTACTTCTGCTGCCATGTGCGGTAATGTAGTGGTGTGGAAACCAGCAGATACGCAGGTGTTTGCCGCCAATGTAACCATGCAGATCCTGATAGAAGCAGGGCTACCAGCCGGTGTGATCAACCTGGTATATGCGGATGGCCCTGTTTTAGGGGATGTTTGCTTCTCTCATCCTGAATTTGCAGGCATTCACTTTACCGGTTCTACAGCTGTATTCCAGCATATGTGGGCCAGCATTGGTAACAATATCAGCAAATACAAAGCATATCCGCGTATTGTGGGTGAAACCGGTGGTAAAGACTTTGTGATCGCGCATAAATCTGCGGATGTGGACGTGGTAGCGACCGCACTGGCCCGTGGCGCTTTTGAGTACCAGGGACAGAAATGTTCTGCTGCTTCACGTGCGTACCTGCCATCTAATATTGCAGAAGCGGTGAAAACGAAATTAGTAGCTGATCTGAAAACGATGAAACAGGGTACTGTAGAAGATTTCAGCAACTTCGTGAATGCAGTGATCGACGAACGTTCTTTTGATAAGATCGCTAAATATATAGATAACGCGAAGTCTTCTTCTTCTGCGAAGATCATTGCGGGCGGTGGTTATAATAAATCCGAAGGTTACTTTGTTGAGCCTACCGTGATTGAAGTGACCGATCCGAAATACGTAACCATGTGTGAAGAGATCTTCGGACCTGTGCTGAGTATCTATGTATACGATGCAGAGAAATTTGAAGAAACACTGGCGCTGGTAGATAGCTCATCTATGTATGCATTAACGGGTTCTATTATTTCCCAGGACCGTTACGCCATTGATCTGGCCACTAAAAAGCTGGTGAACAGTGCGGGTAACTTCTACATCAATGATAAACCAACAGGTGCTGTTGTAGGTCAGCAACCTTTTGGTGGTGCAAGGGCTTCCGGTACCAATGATAAGGCAGGTTCCATGCTGAACCTTTACCGCTGGCTGAGCGCAAGAACGATTAAAGAAACGTTCGTACCTGCAGTAGATTACAGGTATCCGTTTTTGAAAGAAGCATAGTGATTAATACTCCGGTTAAATAAACAAAGCTCCGTTAGACAGGATTTGCTAACGGAGCTTTAGTTTTTATGGCAACCGTTCATTTACATTTTTGCTAAAGCAGCCAGTGCTTCAGTTACGTGTTTCTCACTATCTTTCAGTGAGTTGAATTCATGCACTACCACACCGTTTTTATCAATCACATAAGTAACCCTGCCCGGGATTACAAAGGTTTTAGGCACTCCGAACAACTTACGTACTTTACCATCGGAATCACTCAGGAGTGTGAAGTTTAAATTATGATGTGTAGCAAACTTTTTATGAGAGGCTACTCCATCGGAACTAATTCCTATCACCTTTGCCCCATATTTAGTGAATTTCTCATATGAATCGCGGAAGGAGCAGGCTTCTTTTGTACATACGCTGGTTTCATCCTTTGGATAAAAATAGATCACTAAAGGCTGTTTACCCAGCACTGTTGCAAGGTCGAAAGTAACACCATCCTGGTCTTTTAACTGGAAAACCGGTACTTTATCACCCACTTTTATCTGGGACTTTGATTTGCAGGCAAATAATAAGAAGGATAGCGAGAACATGATTAAGTATTTCATATCAAAATATGTATTACTAAATGTACGTAGATTCCGGAGATGATATTTTAGGTTTGCAATAAACTTTTATCCCCGGTCATTAATCATTATTTTTGACGCCTAAAACTGCAAACTTTGAAGACCATACTGAATGGGACGCAAGTAGCGATTACCGTAGACAGGCTTTGTCACCAGTTAATAGAGAATCACCTGGACTTCTCAGATACTGTGCTGATCGGCTTACAGCCCAGGGGGATTTTCCTGGCAGACCGTATCTATCGCACTTTACGGAAGTTATTACCTGATGTACATATTAATTATGGCCGTCTGGATATTACTTTTTACAGGGATGATTTTAATAAAGGCACAGAATTGCATGTGCCCAATGAAACTGCGATCGATTTTTCCATAGAGAATAAAAAGGTGGTCCTGATAGATGATGTGCTCTACACCGGCCGTACTACCCGTTCGGCATTAGACGCTATGCTGGACTATGGCAGACCGTCTGCAGTGGAACTACTGGTACTCATAGACCGTCGTTTTACCCGGCAGTTGCCTATACAGGCAGATTATATCGGCCGTACCATCGATGCCATTATTTCCGAGAAGGTTAGGGTACGGTGGAAAGAACGGGACGGTAAAGACGAAGTGATCATAGAATAATCACTGGAATTTGATTTTGGGTTTTCTAATCAGGTCATTTATATTTGCATCTTAAATGTCATTATCAGTAAATCATCTCCTCGGGATCCGCAATCTGAAGCGTCAGGATATAGAGCTTATTTTCCAAACAGCCGACACCTTCAAAGGGGTTTTACAAAGACCAATTAAGAAAGTTCCTACGCTGAGGGATACAACGATCGTTAATTTATTTTTTGAGAATTCTACGCGTACCCGCATCTCGTTCGAGCTGGCGGAAAAGCGGCTGGGTGCTGATGTGGTGAACTTTTCCGCATCAGGGTCTTCCGTTTCCAAGGGCGAAACGCTGATTGATACCGTGAATAACATCCTGTCCATGAAAGTGGATATGGTGGTGATGCGGCATTCTGCCAGCGGGGCCCCGCATTTTCTCTCCAAACATATACAGGTTCCCATCGTGAATGCCGGCGACGGTATCAACGAACACCCTACACAGGCGCTCCTGGACGCTTTCTCTATCCGGGAAAGGCTGGGCAGTGTGGCGGGTAAGAAAGTGGCTATTTGCGGGGATATCATGCATTCCAGGGTGGCCCTGTCCAACATCTACTGCCTGAAGGAACTGGGCGCAGAAGTAACAGTAGTAGGGCCTCCTACACTGATTCCCAAGCATATGGCGGAAGCACTGGGCGTGAATGTGAGCTATAATATCCGGGAAGCGCTGGAATGGTGTGATGTGGCGAATGTGCTGCGTATTCAGCTGGAAAGGCAGAATACACCGCTGTTCTCTTCTTTGCGCGAGTACTCCCTGGCTTATGGAGTGAACAAGGCGCTGCTGGATAGTCTGAAGAAAGAGATCGTGATCATGCACCCCGGGCCTATTAATCGTGGGGTGGAGTTAAGCTCCGATGCAGCGGATTCCAGTCATTCCATTATACTGAACCAGGTGGAGAATGGGGTAGCCATTCGTATGGCGGTGTTGTACCTGCTGGCCGGGAAGAAACCGGAACTGGCGGTTTAGGTCAGATTATTATCAGATTTTATAAAGATGAAGCTCCGTAAGGGGCTTTTGCTTTTTGTGGGAAAAGTGAGCGGTTAATACGGGTGATCTAAGGGTGGGGTATGCATGGTTATACATGGTTAATACGGGGTTCATGCTTAAACCATGCATTAGGTATGACGGAGACATGAAGGAGACATGACGGAGGTATGAAAGAGGTAGGTATCTAGAAAGTGGCGTTTACCCCCATCGTGAAAGACCGGAAGAAGGGATACTGATATCCGTTGCTGGTAGCCTGCTCGGGATCATAATATTTGATTTTCATCTTGTTAACTTCCCAGAGGTCCTGTCCGGAGAAGTAGATCCGGATACTCTTGATTAAAGGCCGGTTTTCGGCAAAATGGAAGGTATAGCCTAGCTGGAGATTTTTCAATCTTATATAAGCAGCATTCATTACCCAGAAAGAAGAGGAGGCCAGGTTCTGGTTATAGCCTGCATACAGGCGAGGGAAAGCAGCGTCGGGGTTATCCGGACGCCAGGAGTTCTGGTGAATCACCCAGGGCTGTTGCCAGTCCTGCACGAAGGGCATGCTGTATTTACCCTGAACCAGTACTTTGCGCTGACCTATACCCTGTAAGAACACGGAGAAATCCAGTCCTTTCCAGGAGAAACCCGCATCAAAGCCATAAGAGTAGCGGGGCTGTGAGCTGCCCAGGTATACCAGGTCGCCATGATCTGTTTTGGTACCATTGCCGCTGTTAATGTTCCCGTCGTTGTTTACATCTGTATAACGGAGGTCTCCGGCAGCGGTGTTCATACCCTGATAAGCGTGATTGGTCACCTCATTATTATTCTGAAAATATCCTTCGCTCTTATATCCTAAGATCGAGTTGTATGGAAGTCCGTCGAGTCCGTGGTTATTACCTGGCAGCCAGGGAGGATTGCCATTACTGCGTTCTATTTTATTCTGATCATCGAAGAGGTTGGCATTTACCCAATAGCTGAGAGAGCCTCTGTTATCGCGCCAGCCCAGGTTGAGTTCCCATCCCCATGAGCGCATTACTGCTGAGTAAAATACAGGTGTTATTAAGAGGTTCGTCATTAGTTCCTGGGTCGCAATCTGCATGCGCGGATTATGTTTTACGAAGTAGTCCGCGTTGATGTTCAGGCGGCCTTTGAAGAAAGCCATATCTAGTCCGCCATTGGCGGTGGTGATGGTTTCCCAGTTATTATTACCGGGGATATAGCGGTCAAAATCGGTATAAGACGTGATAGGGTAAACGTTAGGATGGTAGAGCTGATCGTAGTAGTTAAAGTCGTTCAGATTGGTACGCCAGTTATAGCTGCCCAGCATTCCCCAGGAAGCGCGGAGTTTGAATTCGTCGAAGAAAGGGAAGGCAGAAGCAAACCATTTCTCGTTATTCAGTCGCCAGCCGGCAGAGAAAGAAGGGAAGAGGTGCTGCCGGTCGAGTTCCGGGATACGGGAACTGTTGAACAATAGTTTAGCGGCCACCAGGTTAGCTTCTAACAGGTAGCGATCGTTGTAATTATAGTTGATACGTGTGAACAGGGACGACAGGGTACCCGCACCTTTAAAGTGATAGTTGGTATATCGTTCGGGATCATTGAAAGAAAGTTGTGCCAGTTCACCGGGAGATACATTTGTAGCGGAGGTGATCTTCTGGTGCTGGTAATGGCTTTCAAAGGCGTAACCACCTAATATGTGTACGCTGGTCTTTTTACCCACCGGAAGGTCGTAATCCGCTAAGAGTTGCAGGCTATGCTGGACTTCCAGGAGGCGTCCCCTTTTTAAAGAGTTCGGGTCATTGACGCTATTAATTAAACCGCTGTTATCATAGAAGCGGATGGTCTTTTTACCAAGGCCATCGTAGTAGTTATTTACTTGTGGACTGTATACTGTTTTGAGTGTCAGTCCTTTTAGCAGGTTTTCTGCTTTGAGGGTAAATACTGCATCGGCAAAGGATGTTTGTTCGTCGCGTTTACCCGCATCCTTTAGTAAAGCGTAGCTGTTGTAGCCAGCAGTGTATTGATCGGAACCCGGCACATATACCGGTACATTGCCTGGTTGCTGATAGAGGGAATTGAGGATGCCATTTTTCCCGTCTACCCGCCATCCCGGTGATTTTGTGTTGCTTTTGGCGTATTGGATGCTGGTTTCCAGGCTGAGTACTTCATTCAGGCGGTTGTTGATATTGAATTGCAGGTTAGTCCTGGAAGTATTGTCGGAGCCAATATTAAACAGGCCCTGGCGGGAAAACTGTCCCAGTGACAATAGGAACTGGTGATCTGTGGTACCGCCTCTGGCGCTGATATTATAGGTGGAAGTATTGCTGTTATTACGTGTAACGTTTTTTATAGGATTGATATCATCATAATAATTGTAGTTACCGCTGCCATCAGTTTTGGGCGTGAAGTTGATGGAGGCGTCCTGCATCATGGCCATTTCCAGGGGAGTCCATGCCGCAGGGCGTCCTGCATTTTGCAGGGCTTCGTTTTGCAGCGCGGCCGCCTGCCAGGAGTGCATCCTTTCGGGCAGGTTGATGGGCTTTTCTACACCGAAAAGGCTGTTATATTCAACGCTGACCGGGCCGGATTTGCCTCTTTTGGTGGTGACTAATACCACGCCGCTGGCAGCCAGCGGACCATAGATAGAAGCAGCAGCAGCATCTTTTAATACGGAAACGGATTCTATATCGTTGGGGTTCATGAGAGCAATAGAGCCGGGAGCACCGTCTACCAGCACCAGTGGGTCACTGTTGTTAACAGATGACAATCCGCGAATCTGGATGTTAAATCCTTCTTTGCCTGGTTGCCCGTTGTTCCTTGTTACTAATAATCCCGGAGCCGTGCCTTGTAACGCAGCAATGACGTTGGTAACGGGCCTGCTTTTAAGGCGGCGGCCTTCTACTTTGGTAATAGAGCCGGTGATATTGGCTTTGTTCTGGATGCCATAGCCGATGATCACGAGGTCGTTCAATATTTTGGTATCTCCCTGTAGCAGCGCATCTACGGTATGGCGTTCCTTTAAGGGGACCACCAGGGTTTCGTAACCGATGAGGGAGAGGGAGAGGGTTGCCTGTCCGTTGGTGACCTGTAATCTGTACCGGCCGTTTTCGCTGGTGCTTACCCCATTATGTGTGCCCTTTTCCCGGATGGAAACGCCAGGTAGTGGCCTTTCTCCATCTGAGACGACTCCGCTTACATAGAATTTTTCAGTTTCTGTGCTGATAGGGCGGTTGGGAATGCCTTGCAGGGGTGGAGCCTGGGAAGAAGGGTAAATGATAATTTGTTTATTCCTGATTTCCCAGGCGTACTGACCGGGCGTAAATATCTGGCGGAGCACATCTTTTAAGGGTTGATGTTGCACCTGTATGGAAATGTCTTTAGTATTTTCAACGATAGAGGAGGAGATGGCGAAGGTGAGGCCGGTTTGTTTTTCTATCAGGCGGAGTACTTGTTTAAGGCTCATCTTATTTACCTTCAGTGTCACCTTTATGGTATCACTGTCCTGGAAGGCTGATGCATGGGCATAGGAACAGCTGATACATATACAAAAGAGTAAAATGTAGCAGTGCTTTATAAAAGCCGCCTTACGGAATGCCTGTTGAGTATCCTGCATGTCTGTAGACGACTAGTAAATTTCTATCAGGCTGTCTTTTTGCACGGTATGTACCTGCAGGGTTTTGGACAGGATGTCCATCACCTCGGAAATAGATTCCTTGTGGAAGGTAGCCAGCAGTTTTTTATCTGCCAGGGCTTCATTCTTCAGTACGATATGTACTTTGTAATAATCTTCCAGTACGTGGGCCACTTCAGCAAGTGGAGCATCGTCGAAGGTAAGATACCCGGTTTTCCAGGCGATAGGATTATTATTCCGGTGATGTTTTGTGCTGATGGTCGTTTCGGCCAGGAGCATTTCGGCTTCTTCTCCGGGAGTGAGTATAACGGATCTCTTTGAGTTCTTATAGATGGCTTTTACTTTACCGCTCTGCACGAATACGTTCACACCTTTGGCGGTTTGTTTCACGTCAAAGGAGGTACCGAGTACCTGGATGTCTACATTTTTAAGATGTACGGAGAAGGGTTTCTCCGGCATATGTTTTACGTCAACGAATACTTCCCCCTTTTGTACAAATACTTCCCGGCTGTTCCCTTTGAAATGGCGGGGGTATTTTACGCTGGTGTGGGCGTTGAGATAGAGTTTGGTACCATCGGGTAACAGGAGGCTATCTGTATTCTGAGCGGTTTGTTGTGCGATGTAAAGCGGCTGACGCATTAAGGAGAAGGCGCCTGCCAGCAGCGCGATGGTTGCTGCGGCTGCCCACCAGTATCGTTTTACCGGGCGTTTTTCCGTTTGTAGCGGAATAAGCGGGGTGCTGGTTACAGGTGTCAGTTTAGCGTCCAGTACCTGCCATTGTTGTGCTGTATTATAAGAAGAAGGAGCGGGCAGGATTTCTCCCTGCCATAATGCTTTCGTTTCCAGGAATATATCCAGATTGGCAGCATCCAGCTGTAACCATTCATCCAGTGAACGTTTATGCTCCTCTTGCCCTGGTTCTTCCAGGTAGCGGATAACGACATCGATATCAGGTTGCTGCTGTTTCATCTCTTATTATTAATACAATCAAAAATATCCTTACCATTAGTCTTCCTGAAATAAAAATTCAGGGTTTCACTGTTGGTTCAGTAATCCCAACCGGATTTTTTTCAACGCGGTGGTAAGGTGAGTATATACAGTATTGATGGAAATGTTCAGTTGCTGGGCAATTTCTGCCGGGGAGAGCCCTTTGAAGCGGCTCATTTCAAAAACGCGGCGGCACTGTTCAGGCAATTTCTCAAGGATAGAGTGGTATTGGGCTTCTAACTCCTTATGTTCCAGTAACAAATGTTCTACGGTGGGTTCGGCGGTCAGTTGCTGTTCCCTGGAGTATTGTTGCTGGCGCTGGGCTTTTTTTATGCGGTTAAGGCAGGTATTAACAGTGGCCCTGGCCAGGTAATGCTGAATGGGGGCGCGTTCGTCGAGGTTATCGGCTGTGCGCCACAGGTTCATGAACACGTCCTGCACGATATCCTGCGCTTCGTCATGATCGCGCAGATAACGCAAGGCAATGCTGAACATGGATGGTGAAAACTGGTTGAATATAATTTCGAACACATGTTTATCCCTGTTCCGGACCCCGGTAACTATATCTGTATTGTTGAGCGGCAACATCCTGTAACTTTCTTTTCTGGTCTTTTTGTACTTGCAATTGCAACAGACTAAAGTCGGCTATCAAAAACAGAACGTAGCAAAATTAGTCTATTCTCTCAATTAATTCTCTAAATGACTGATTAGCAGCCCGGGGACCGGGAAATTGCTGTCTTTTTTTATTCTGAACCCGCCAGGGGTAAGGGTTTGGCATATGCTATAGGTTTTGTTAAAAAAAATCTGACTTTTTTTTCAAAACGACTAATGGTAACCTTAAAGATGGTTGTATTGTATATGTAGACAGTGAATAAACCGGTATCTGGCAGGCGCCTGCTAAAATTTCCGGACAAAAAAGAACTTTTATAACCAGTCTTTATTTATAACCCAGAAAAACCAATAGTGGATTGTACTATCCGGCAGTTGTTGCCACTGGTACGTTCACTACCGCTGCGAAGGCAGCCCTATACTATGATCATTATGCAATAGCAACTTATAAAGACGGAAGTCTTCTGATAGAAAGAGAAAAGAGGAAAATGAGGAGACTACGTTTTAAAACTTACAACTCCTAAGCATGATAGGAAAGTTGAGACCTGTAACAATCGGCCGGCTCTTTTGGGCCGGTTTACTTTTTTTTCTACTTTAGCCGAATAGAGAAAGTCATGCGCACGGTTATCCTGTTATTTATTTCCAACACTTTTATGACATTTGCCTGGTACGGACACCTGAAATATCAGAATGTCGCCATGTGGAAAGTGATCCTTATCAGTTGGGGAATTGCTTTTTTTGAATATTGCTTTATGGTACCCGCCAACCGTTTCGGGGAGCAGGCCGGGTTCAGCGGTTTTCAGTTGAAAACCATCCAGGAAGTGGTTACGCTTACGGTATTCAGCCTTTTTGCCATCTTTTATCTGAAAGAACCATTCCGCTGGAACTATCTTGTATCCTTCGCTTTTATAATGGGAGCCGTCTATTTTATGTTTAAAAAGTGACGGGCTAATCCTTTTATCACAATTTCTTTCGCAGCTATATATAATCACTATTTTTGACCACTGTTAAACAATCAATAGCAATGGTTAAAAGGATCTATATAGGACTGATATCTCTTTTACTGCCAGCAATGGCTGTGTGGGCACAGCCTTCTCCGGTAATGAATGCTGCAGATATTAAACTGCGGCTGGAAAAACTGGACACGCTGGGCAGCGTATTATATATTGCCGCTCATCCGGATGATGAAAATACCCGTTTGCTTGGCTACCTGGCGAAAGAAAAATTATACCGTACCGGTTACCTTTCCCTGACCCGTGGAGACGGAGGGCAGAACCTGGTTGGAAACGAACAGGGAGAGCTGCTGGGGCTGATCCGCACACAGGAGTTGTTATCTGCCCGCCGTATTGACGGGGCAGAGCAGTTCTTTACCCGTGCTTTGGACTTCGGTTTTTCAAAGAACCCTGCTGAAACGTTCACCATCTGGGATAAAGAAAAGATCCTGGGAGATGTGGTGTGGATGATACGCAAATTCCAACCGGATGTGATTGTATGCCGTTTCCCGGCAGACAGTCGTGCCGGTCATGGTCATCATACCGCTTCAGCCATGCTGGCGGCAGAAGCTTTTGATGCAGCCGCTGATCCTACCCGTTACCCGGAGCAACTGAAACAATATCATGTATGGAAGGCCCGTCGCCTGTTGTGGAATACCTTTAGTTTCGGGAATATCAATACCACGAGTAACGACCAGTTCAAAATAGATGTGGGCGCCTATAATTACCTGTTGGGTAAAGGATATGGAGAGATAGCCGCAGAAAGCCGTTCCCAGCATAAGAGTCAGGGTTTTGGCGTATCTGCCGCCAGGGGTAGTGCTACGGAATTCTTTTTGACCATTAAAGGAGAAGCACCTACGTACAGTTTACTGGATGGAGTGAATACTTCCTGGAGCCGTATAGAAGGAGGCAAGGCCATTGGAGAAATGGTAGATAAGGCAGCTGCCGCCTATAATATAGATAACCCTTCGGCCTCTGTACCTGCTTTGCTGGCCATCAGAAAAGCGATACAGGGATTACCCGACGGGATGTGGCGCAGGCAGAAATTGCTGGAAACAGAACAACTGGTCCTGGCTTGTGCAGGTATATGGGCGGAAGCCTATAGCAGTACACAGGTGGTGGTGCCGGGACAGCCATTACAGGGTAGCGTGCAACTGATCTGTAACAGTCATGTTCCGGTGAAATTACAGGAACTCCGTTTTGCCGGCAGAGATACCACGCTGGGAACGGAACTGGAATTTAACCATCTGAAAACGATCCCTCAATCTTTAACGGTACCTGAAAATACGCCTGAGTCACAGCCTTACTGGCTGCGTAAGCCGCATCCTATCGGGATATATACCGTAACTGATCCTGCTTTGACCGGTTATCCGGAGAATATACCGGCGCTTTCAGCGGTGATGAAACTGACTATTAATGGAGAAGAGTTTACTGTGAGCCGTCCGCTGCAATATAAATTTACGGACCCTGTAAAAGGGGAACTCTATGAACCGCTGGTCATTGCACCACCGGTAGTAGCTGGTCTCAACAGTGTATTTATTTTTACGGAAACGGCTGCACAACCGGTAGAAGTAAAGTTGCGTGCGATGGGTGAGAATACCGCAGGATCTGTGAGTCTGCAACTGCCTGCCGGCTTTACAAGTACAGAAACCACCCTGCCATTTAATTTATCCAAAGGAGATGAGTCTTCAGTGATCTTCCATATCAAACCATCAAAGGTAGCCGGTATCAATCGTACGGATACATTGAGGGTGGTGATGCATTGTAATGGGCAGGACTATACGCAGAGTGTGAAGACCATCAGTTATGATCATATTCCTACTATTACTTTGTTCCCGGATGCTGCTGCCAGGCTGGTAACAGTAGACCTGAAACACAATGGGCGTAAGCTGGGATATATTTCCGGCGCCGGTGATATGGTAGCCGCTTCCCTGCAGCAGGTAGGTTATGAAGTAACAGAGCTGGGTGAAAAAGAAATTATGAGCGGCAACCTGCAACAGTATGATGCGATCATTACAGGTGTGCGTGTGTACAATATTAATTCCCGTATAAAATACTGGCAGCCTCATTTGATGGAGTACGTGAAGAATGGTGGTACTTTGCTGGTGCAGTATAACGTGAACGGGCCTCTTCAGATGACCAATATAGGGCCTTATCCGTTTACACTTACCCGTGACCGTGTAACAGATGAAAACGCTGCTGTAACGTTGTTACATCCGGAAGATCCGATACTACATTATCCCAACAATATTACTGCCCAGGACTTTGAAGGATGGGTACAGGAAAGGGGCCTTTATTTTACCCAGACGACGGACCCTGCCTATAAAAAATTACTGTCTATCCATGATAAAGGAGAAGAGGGCTTAGATGGTTCTACCATTGTAGCTGATTATGGGAAAGGAAGATATGTGTATACTTCTCTTGCCTTTTTCCGGGAGTTACCAGCAGGTGTGCCCGGTGCATACCGGTTATTTGTGAACCTGATATCAACAAAAAAGTAGATGGGCAAGAGCGAAGAGAACAGGCCAAGGCTAACGATAGTAGGCATTATGTGTATAGTGATAGGGCTGGTGATCGGCTTTGAGATCAAAAGAGTGCATATCGGGCTGTTGATCGGTCTTGCACTGGGTTTGTTAAGTGGTAATATGTTAAAGAAAAGATCATAATCAAACTGTATAATACCTGTAATTAATTTCCGGTTATGGAAGAAGATAAACCGCCACTATTTCCGCGTTGGTGGATGTGGTATGCATTTGTCACGGGATGGCTTGTCCTGCTGATTATAGGATTTTATTTATTTACTAAAGTATATTCATGAGCGTAGCAGACTGGATTGTGCTGGTGGTTACACTGGTCGGTATTATTCTTTACGGGATGTGGAAGAGCCGTGGCCAACGGAATATGGCCGGTTTTTTCCTGGATAACCAGTCCATGCCCTGGTATATTGTATTGTTATCTATCATTGGTACCCAGGCCAGTGCTGTTACCTTTTTGTCTGCTCCCGGGCAGGCCTATACGGATGGGATGCGTTTTGTCCAATATTACTTCGGATTGCCACTGGCAATGGTGGTGTTGTGTATAACGTTCGTGCCTATATTCCATAAACTGAAAGTATATACGGCGTATGAATACCTGGAGCATCGTTTTGACCTGAAAACGCGTACCCTTACGGCAGGGTTGTTCCTGTTGCAGCGTGGTTTATCAACAGGTATCAGCATTTATGCCCCTTCTATCATTTTATCTTCTTTACTGGGATGGAATATTTATACGACCAATGTTATCATGGGAGGATTGCTCATTATCTACACTGTTTCCGGAGGGACCAGGGCGGTGAGTTATACGCAGACCCTGCAGATAGCGATCATTTTTGCCGCGATGTTCCTGGCAGGATGGATGGTGGTACATCTGTTGCCAGCCGGCATTGGTTTTAATGATGCCTTACAGGTATCCGGTAAGATGGATAAGCTGAATGTGATAGAGACGAAGTTCGACTGGAAAGATAAATACAATATCTGGAGCGGGCTGATAGGAGGATTTTTCCTGGCGTTGTCTTACTTTGGAACGGACCAGTCGCAGGTAGGGCGTTATCTCACGGCAAAATCAGTTACTGAAAGCAGGATAGGACTGCTGATGAACGGTTTGGTAAAGGTGCCCATGCAGTTCCTGATATTATTAATAGGAGCGTTGGTGTTCGTATTTTACCTGTATTTCAGGGCGCCTATTTTCTTTAATGAAGCACAGATACGGAAAGTATATAAAAGTGAAGAAGGCGCAGCCTTTAAAGTATTGGAGAAGGAGTATAAAGTACTGGGAGCGGTTAAGCAGCTGCAGGTGAAGGAGATGGCAGCCGCTATTAAGGAAAAGGATGAACCGTTGGTGAATCAAACTAAGACAGCGCTGCAAAAAACAGAAGCTTTATCTGCGGTAACCCGTGGAAAAGCGATCGCGCTGATTAAAAAAGCAGATCCCACGGCGGATCTCAATGACACTAATTATATCTTCCTGCATTTTGTGGTGAATAATCTGCCAAAGGGCCTGGTAGGCTTACTGATAGCCATTATCTTTTTAGCCGCATGGGGCAGTATTGCCGCCGCGCTGAACTCATTAGCCTCTACTACGGTGATTGATATTTACCAGCGAATGGTGCGTAAGCAGGAGTCTGATAAACATTACCTGTTTATTTCCAGATTGAGTACAATAGGGTGGGGGATTTTCTGTATCCTGGTGGCGCAGTTTGCCAGCAGACTGGGAAGTCTGATAGAAGCGGTGAATGTGCTGGGATCTTTATTTTATGGGGTGATACTGGGAATTTTCCTGGTAGCGTTTTACTGTAAGAAGATAGGGGGAGGGGCTGTTTTCTGGGCAGCGATCGTATCGGAAGTGCTGGTGATCATCATTTATATGTCAGAGATCGTATCGTTCCTTTGGCTGAATGCGATCGGATGTTTCCTTGTAGTGGGGATCGCTTACGTGATACAACAGTTACGGACCCGGCTGGTAGCCTGATCCGTAATCGCTAAAAGGAACTTCTTCTAAAAGAACCTCCTATAAAAGATCTATTTCAAAAAAATATTTTGAATTGGGATTCATTACTTTTTCCATTCCTAAATTTTTAATACCAATTGAACAACCAAATATATTCTAAGTTAAGTCCCACTTCCCTGCAATGTTTCGACTGTGCTCTATAAAGTAATTTAAATTTGATAGAATAGAGCTAATCTCTTTAGTTAATTTTTATATTTTGGAGACCATAAAAACGATAACAATGTATTTAAAGTTTATCCCAGTTACCATTATTCTGTGTTTTTGTTTTGTAGCAAAAAGTTTTTCTCAGTCCTGGAACGATTTAGGACCTGGTTATCAAACCTCCGATCCCTATCCTTTTTATTATTTTAAGATTGCTACTGTAAATGCTGCAACAGACAGGTATGCAACTATTATTGAAGTAAGTGCGCAGGGGGATGCAAACTATTTTGATCAGCAAGGTACTTTTACTGTACGAATTGATAAATACGAAAATAGTGGTGCACGGTTTGATGGTGTAGAAGTAAGGAATACGTCGGGCAATCCGTTCGCAGCTACCTTTTATATCAGTAATAATGCTATATGGGTGAAATCAACTTATCTGTGGGGGCGTATGTACTACCGCGTAATTGCTGATTTTATTGGTAATTCTTCTCCGCTGGTAACACTCCCTATTGTTCCAACTACAAGTGCTCCTGTTACTACTTTCGTTAGCAATGGTTTTGGTATAAAGTGCGACTTTGATAACAATGTATCTTACCAATTACCTTTTATACAAACAAATGGTTCAACCATTCTGGGACAGGGAGTGGCAATGAATTCAAAATTGATAAATACACAGGATAGGCCTGCAATTACAACAGGATTTATTGCCGGAGAGATTAATGGTTTTTCGGGTGCAGGTCAGACTGCTGATGATGGCTTTTTAAGGCTTAGTGCCGGAGGAGGTACTACTGCAGCTACTAAAACATTTATAGATATCTCAGGGTATACTGCTTCTGCTACCAACGATCGCTATGAAAATATTATCCTTGGAACACAAGGACTTGAGCGGGTAAGGGTAGATGGAAGTGGCAATGTAGGTATCGGTACAAAAGATGCGCATGGTTATAAACTGGCAGTAAATGGTGCAGGGATATTCACCAAAGTGGTAGTAAAAAACTACGTTAATTGGCCGGATTACGTGTTTGATTCATCTTATCACCTGCCAACTCTTGAATCTGTAGAGAAATATGTAACAGTAAATAAACACCTGCAAGGTATTCCGAATGCAGCTACGATTGAAAATGAAAATGTAGATCTGGGTGCTATGCAAAGTATGTTGCTGAAAAAAATGGAAGAAGTGACTTTATACCTGATAGAATTGAAGAAAGAGAATAATGCTTTGAGGGAAGAAGTTAGGCAATTAAAAGCAAAGTACTAACCATCGGATGATAATAGGCAAGGGTGTAAGTCACATTGATGACCTAAACCCTTGCATCTGTCGAATCATACATAATTCTTTTGTGGTAGAGAAGTGAAAATAAAGAGGGCGTCTTTCTACATTGAAAACGCGCCCTCTTCTGTCAGCTTCACCGGGTATTATTATGAAACTTTATTTACTTTATCACCAGCTTTGGATATCTCAATTGTAATTCCCTGTCTTTCCCATATTGCAAATAACCGGTTCAATTCATTTATAAAGCCTCTTTTTAATTGCAGTTCGAATGATAGTTCTTCTGTGCCGGTCGTAAAGCTCAGATAATTACCTACACCCTTACCAGGAAACCCCTGGGGACCTTTTGCGTCACCCTCAAACTGATAATAATATAGCTTTAAATCATTTATCTCAATTAGATTATATATTTTCGTCTCTTTCTCAATCACTGTTATTAAAGCATTTTCTGTGAGGGTGATGGTACCCTGATAGGTAAATGTCTTTAAGATAACGGCACTTATCATTGCCAGTGCAAATCCACCAATAGGAAATACAGCAGTCAGGATTTTATTATCAGTGAAAAAGCTACAAACGAACGCCACTAATAATAAAAATAAAGAAAAGAAATATAAAGACTGTGAAAATACAGGTCTCCTTTTATTAACAATTGATATCCATACCATACAACTTACATTTTATTATTGTTTCGGCGCAGGCGTCATAACCTCCCATGGGCGCCAATCACTAAAAAGAAAAAGTCCTCCTGAGATATACCAGTTACCATCATCGATGGTTTTGGATACATTCAATCCTTCCTTTAATCCATTTTCTGCTACCGCAGACCACTTGAACTTACGCCTTTAATAATATCTGGAGGCTGATTTCCGTAGGTATCATTGGCAAAATCAAACCCAACGCCTACACGGGCACATCTGCTACAGCTTAACTCTCACGAGCATAGGAAATTGGCATATAGATTAAACAAAGGTTTTTTTTTATTTATGATAGATATTCTAATTAGCTTAAAATTATGATGTGTATAGGCATAAAGAAGGCACAACTTACATTGTGCCTTCTTTATGCCCCCTTAGGAACTCGCCCCCAACATAGGATTCTTTTACAAAGAATCTTATTCTTAAGATTTTATTTTATAAAGTAGCGATGAGCTTTTGGTTCAGGGCTACGTAATCATCATTTTTAGCAACTTTAGCTTGTTCTATGCCAGCTTCGGCAGTAGTTTTAGCGCCTTTTTTATCTCCGGCTTTAGCCTGTATCCTTGCTTTCAGATAGTACATGTAGAAAGCTGCAGGATTTTCTTTAATGGCCGCATCTATCCAGGTAAGCGCCTGTTTAAGATCGCGGTTAGTTTCCAGGTAATAACCGGCAGCCTGGAAGTAAGGTTTTTTCTCACCTTTCATTGCAGCATCTATATCAGCAGCGATTTTACCGTCGATGTCCGCAGAGATGTTCACGGTCACAGCAGTTTTCTCCCAGATCAGATGCATCTGCATGGTAGAAGACATGATGTTGTCAAAAGTGATCATGAAGTTTTCTATGGCGAAAGGCAGCTGCTGGGCGTCCACTTTTACGCGGGCCACGTCATTTTCCGGTTTGTAGGCAGCAGGGTTGGTAACATCCAGACTTTTGGTGAGGATGATGGTCCACTGGCTGGCGCCCGGAATGCTGAGCAGACCGTATTTACCAGCTTTTACGGGTGTACCGCCGAAAGATACGTCTTCCCCGAAAGTGATAGTGGTAGCGCCGTTGGCACCGGTCCGCCATACTTTATCATAAGGGACCAGGTCGCCCATGATGGTTCTGCCTTTAATGGCAGGACGGGAATAACTTACTTCTACGGAAGAAAGGGCAAAGTCCTGTTTGATCGTCTGGCCGGGACTTGGAGCAGGGACTTTTATTCCCTGTGCAAAAGACAGCTGGGAACACAAAAGTAATGTGCATCCAATTGCCAGGTAACTGAATAATGGTTTCATGCTATTATTGGTGGTTTAATTACAGGTTTTATTATTCCATAAAGCCGTTCCTGAATGCATATATCACGAGGCCCACGATATTTTTGGCGCCTGTTTTTTCCAGTAATTTCTGACGTAGTCCTTCTACGGTACGTGGACTGAGAAATATTTTCTCAGAAATTTCCTGTGTGGTGCATTCGTTACAGATCAGCTTCAACACTTCCATTTCCCTGTCGGTGAACTGGATTTCGTTTTTAAAGGTAGGTTTAAAGTGTTGTTTATTCTTGACCATTACTTTTTTAAGTAAGGCCAGGTTTACATTTTCATTGAAGTAGAAGCCTTTCTCGTGGGAAGTGCAGATAGCCTCATAGATTTCTCCTGGTTCTGCATTTTTGAGCAGGTAGGCATTTGCACCGTTTTCTATGAGGTGTACAATGAAGTTGTCATCCTCATACATGGTGAGGACGATTACTTTAACGTGTGTATATTTTTCCCGTACTCTCTTAGTTGCTTCAATGCCATCCATATTAGGCATTTTCAAATCCATCAGGATCACGTCTGGTTGTTGCGTTTCCATTAACTGCAACAGGTGTACTCCATCATCCGCTTCAAAAATAACACTGATGTTTTCATAAGGAGTAAGCGTGTTAATAACGCCACTGCGGAATATTTTATGGTCATCGGCAATGGCCACCTTTATGTTGTTCGCCATAGGAGTAGGCTGTTTAGTTGATTTGTCCCTGCAAAAGTTCTTTTTTAGCTGACTTAGCAGGACAAAGCTAAAATAATTTAGTTATACCTAGGCTGTTTGATAATTTTCCACTCTTATTTCTGCGATCGTTCCACCGGTTGATCCCGGCAGGTACCGGATGGTGCCACCGATTATGTTCAAACGGCTTTCAATATTTTTTAATCCCAGGCTACCTGTTTTTTTACGTGAAATGTCAAGGGACTGCAGCAATTGTCCGTTACCGTTATCTTCTACAGTGATGTTCAGAACGGATGGAGAGCTGTTATAGGTGATTTGAACGTGGGTAGCCTGTGCGTGTTTTAGGATGTTGTTGATCAGTTCCTGTACGATGCGGTAGATGTTCAGCGCTTTTTCTTTTTCTACCGGGTACTGGTTACCATCGTCCTTATAATCAACGAGTACGGTTTTGTTTTTGTTCATCAGGTTGCAGAAGGAGTCCAATGCCTGTGAGAGTCCCAGGTTTTCGAGGGCCTGGGGGTGGAGGCTTTGTGAGATGAACCGGAGCTGCTGAATGATGGTATCTGTAAAGTCTTTTGTTTCTTTTAGTTGTTCCTGCTCATTGTGGCCTGTTTTTAAGAGAGGCTGGAGCTGGTTCAGATTGAGTTTGAGGACGGATAACTGGGCGCCTACTTCATCGTGGAGGTCTTCTGCGATACGTTTGCGTTCCAGTTCCTGGCCCTGCAGGATGGCAACGAGTCTTTCCTGTTGCAGGATGAGATCTTTATCGCGGAGTACCAGTTTATGCTGGATTACTTCTTTTTGTTGAAAAATAACCAGTACTACCACCAGGATACCAAGGGTAAGCATGACGGCAGTACCGATTATAATGATTTCAGAAGTATTCATTGACGCATCTTTTTTGCTTTCACAAGACCAATATAAATAAGAATCAATTGAATAATGGCTGCAATATATGAAATAGTGAGGGTTACATTTTTGGTACTTGTGTCTGTTGCATATTTATCCAGCTGTAATAGGTTGTAACTGAGGAAAAGCATAATAGAGCCACAGTGATAGATGAAAAGACCTGAATTGTACCAGAAGTTAGGTAAAGTATTAATGAAAATAGATTTTTGTACCAGTTGTTCATCTCTTAATAACTGGAAGAAATAGAAGCCTCCATAAATTAGAAGAATAAATGTTCTGGCAGAGGCGAAATAAGAATTATAGGCATACATTCCTTCCAGTTTCAGGAAATCTGCTACACAAACTACGAATACAGGAATGACAATAAAGGTAATGAGGCGTTTTACTAAGGCATTTTTAATAGTGGATTGAAAGAATAAGGAAAGAATAATAAATTGAATAATATACATGATTGAAAAAAACCACATATTGTTCTTCCATATGTGAGCTATTATCATAGATCCAAAGGCGAAAACAATACTGCTTAACAGGTAATAAAATATTAGCCTGCCCCCCTTATCAAGTATCTTAAAATGAATGAGAAAGGGGATCAAAAGCAAGCATTCGATCCCCCCCATGATGTAAAATAACAATAGATATGCGTACACTTAGAAAGGGTTTAAATCAATGAACTCACGGGCAATTTGTTGGGCAAGGTAAGCCTCCATCGAGGGCTTTCCCGCCACTTGTAGCAGCAACACTATCAGCGCTGCTTTCTGATCCGTCTGTACCTGCTGCGGAACGGGTTGCAGCATGGGGTTTCTGGGGATGCATGATCACATCTTTTCCAGCTTCGTTTACGGGATAGATCACCATTTTCTTGTCATCTATACCGTCTCCGTTGATGTCATAACCATAATAGATACGCATACCAACGATTTTGTCTTTTCCGTTGTCGTATCTCAGCACTTCATCAATCTTGTCTTTTCCGAAGAAGTAGGCACGGGTAAAGTCATCATGGTGATGATGATCTCTTTCACGTTTACAATACTCCTCTCTTAATTTAAGTGCATCTTCTTCCGGAATAAAAGTCCCTGCATCAGGGGGAAACGTTTTAGAATTTGTACTCATGTGTTGTTGTGGTTTTTAATAGGCGGTAAAATTATCATAAATATTTTCTCCGCAAAGAGAAAGCTTTTATTACATGTTTGTGGGATACGGAAGGGGTTAGTTGATCTAAGTGTATGATTATTAATATTTTGATAAAAATAGCTTGCGTTTGTACCGGTTTTGTTTGCGTATTTTACCCATAAAAATGCGTAGAAGTACGTATTTATTTTTTACAGTAGGTTAACTCTTGTTTCTTTTTTGCTTCTGAACAATCTTTGCATTGTCGGTTAGAGATCGCGACTCTTTCCAACGAGCAATCTTTGGTGGGCCTTTCTACCCATGTTTGTTCTTATCCTTTACTAGTCTATGCAGAGAGAAAAGCGGCTGTAAATGAACAGCTAAGAAGAGGTTAAGTAATGCTAACCCTTCTTTTTAAAACCTTAAAGCTATGTGTTACCTGTTAATCGGAAACATTTCTGCATTGATCTCGGATGATTGTATAGAACCTTTGGTAAATGCGCGTTTACGTGTTTATTTACCAAATGGTAGTTACCCCACTGGTTACCCCAAAAGAAATATTTTTAATGGACCCGGTCAGCTGTCCTCAGCTGACGTAGCCGCTAAAAGTGATCGTTTGCTTGCCGAGGCTACGCTGGATGAGAGGGGCAATTTTACATTAAGCTGGGAACAATTGCATCTTTTTACAGAGCCATTAGAATTGGATCTCTGTTTCGACCGGATGCCCGAACAACAAGTCTCAGGAAAGGGCACCGAGCGTTATTATCACCTGAGCACACTGGTGCCGCATTGGAAGCGTTCATTGCAGCGATACGTAGCAGCTTTTGCCTACGTAATACCAGCCGAGAACTGGAGCCAGATAAGGGCCAGTTATGGTACATGGGTAATTGCCGGCGCTGTCCGGCGGATTAGCCCGAGAGAGGGACAATCACAATTAAGGGTAGAGGTGTACAATGCCATTGGGCACCGTTTACTGGCCAGCACCAGTACGGATGAAAAGGGACGTTATCAGCTGCGTTTTGGCAGAAGGGAACTTACATCAGGTCGTCTGATGCTGATCAGGGATTACCGGCAAAGCACGGCACCGGACGTATACTTTAAGGTGTACAGGAACAACCGGTTGTTGTGGGAAGA
Organism: Chitinophaga oryziterrae; assembly: GCF_009758125.1. Taxonomy (GTDB): domain Bacteria; phylum Bacteroidota; class Bacteroidia; order Chitinophagales; family Chitinophagaceae; genus Chitinophaga; species Chitinophaga oryziterrae. The sequence continues at coordinate 154,213 of NZ_WRXO01000009.1, read as the reverse complement.
AGGAGCAGAGCTGGCAGCGATGCCAGGGCGTAAAGCCATTGCTCCCTGCAGTGTAATCAATATCAACATGCAACAACGGCCTGTTGAAAAGAAATCCGCCGGTTATGTATCGGGTTTGTTAAGCAGCTGGGCAGTTGTGGGAAGGAAATCATCGTTAGTAAGTTATTAGTTTCCAGAATATCATTTAACCTATATTAATTAAGCAATGTCTGACCCCCTGTTGTTTGCAATCCCATTTATCTAAAACAGCTACCCATTCAGCCAGTTCCCGGGTAGCTGTTTTTTTTCCTCTTAGAAGTTCGTGTTATAGATCAGCGTTGCTCTTGCTGATTCTGCAAAATCCATCGGAATAATACCAAACCTGCCGTGAGTGTTACTTGTAAAATAAGTAGTTACACTTGGGTTGATGCTGTTTGATACTGTAGTAATGCTGGGGATACTAAAAATCAGGGATTTGTATCCGCTGGTAAAGTTCACATACAGTACTGCGGGATTCAATGTTTTCGCTTCATTTAACAGTGCGCTGATGTTGTTCCATTTAGCAGTATTATCAGGTACTACGTATTGGTCCTGCACTCTTAAACTGGCATTACTGTTACTGATGGTAAAGGTGGTATTATCTGCCCATGCGGTAGCGTCTATCCCTTTAGGAGTGGCAGCCGCGCCGAACCTTCTCAGTAATACGATCTTACCTCTTACCTGGCCCAAGGAAGGAATGGTTGCACCCAGTGACCAATAGCTGGAATAAGTCTGTACATAAGCGTCGAATGTCTGCTCAAAAGTGCGGGTATTGTTTGTAGCGTCGTATTCTTCTTTTACGCACATTACAATACATTCTCCCGGATGGTTGTTCAGGAAAGCCGTACAGGTTAACATAACATCATTGAAATTCTGATTCTGGTAAATAGAACCATGATGAATGGCGAAGGCATCGCCAATATGGCGGCAACGGATATCCAGGAAACGGATACCTGCTTCCAGTTGTTCTGCGATGGTCAGGTTCTGACATTTGGCAGTACCGGATACCGGTTCAAAACGGGCGCCACTGTCGTGGGTACCAGGGATAGATAATGCGGCCAGACTACTGTTATCCGGCAGGGAGGTCATCCAGTTGTTGGTAGCAACTGTGGTTGCCTGGGCAACGGCAACTTCTTTGTTCAGGGACAGGTCGGGTGTTACATCTTCTTTTTTACAGCTGGAAAATGAAACGGCCAGCAGCATGCCTGCGGCAAACATCAAACGTGTGTTTCTCATGGTGTGAGTGTTTTATAGGTTAGGTATCGAATAAGGCATTACGGGTCTGTACAGGCACGGGTATAACTTCTCACACAGCAAAGACACGGCTTGCGGAGGTTTTAACCAGTGTTAACAATACGGTAATATTTGTCAGAAACGGGGGTGAAACTGCTGCAGTGTGTCGCGCAGGAATTCTCTGTCGAGGTGTGTATAAATTTCGGTGGTAGTAATGCTTTCATGACCCAGCATTTCCTGTACGGCGCGCAGGTCTGCGCCGCCTTCTACGAGGTGTGTGGCAAAGGAATGGCGGAAGGTATGGGGGGATACCTGTTTGGTAATACCTGCGGCAGCCGTAAGGTCTTTTATCACGAGGAAAATCATTACGCGGGTGAGGGCGCTGCCGCGCCGGTTGAGGAAAAGAATGTCTTCCTGTCCTTTTTTAATGGGTACGTGTACTCTTACCTCTTCTTTATAAATATTGATGTATTTCATGGCATCCCTGCCGATGGGGACCAATCTTTCTTTATCCCCTTTGCCCACTACGCGTATAAAGCCCTGATCAAAATGAAGTTGTGATATTTTGAGGCCGGTGACTTCGCTTACGCGTAGTCCGCAGCTGTACATGGTTTCCAGAATAGCGCGGTTACGCTGGCCTTCGGGAGTACCTGCTTTTACTTTGGCTATGATGCGTTCTATTTCATCGAAGGTGAGCACATCGGGCAGTTGCCGGCGTGTTTTAGGCGCTTCCAGTAGCTGGGTAGGATCTATCTTCACGATATCTTCCAGCAGCAGGTATTTATAGAAGGCTTTGATACCGGAGATGATCCTGGCCTGTGAGGTGGCGGTCATGCCCAGGGTAGCGATGGATTGAACAAAGGATTGAAGATGGGAGAGGTCTACCTGGTCCGGAGGTAATTTATGACCGGCAGACAGCAGGTATTGGGCGAGTTTCTCTACATCCCGCAGGTAAGCCTCGATAGAGTTGGCGGAAAGCGAGCGTTCCAGTTGCAGGTATGCTTTGAATCCTTTGACGTATATATCCCACATGAGCGGTAAGATAAATTAAAAAGAGGGTGTATCAGACGTGATACACCCTCTTTTTTATAATGTTCAACCTGGAATTAGAACTTTTCCAGACCGGAGAAGAAGAAGTTGCCTTCAATTTCAGCATTTTCGTCAGAATCGGAACCATGAACGGCGTTACGGCCGATAGATTCTGCGTATAACTTGCGGATAGTACCTTCTTCAGCATTAGCCGGGTTGGTAGCGCCGATCAGTTTGCGGAAATCTTCCACAGCATTGGCTTTTTCCAGGATAGCAGCCACGATGTGACCACTGCTCATGAATTCAACCAGTTCGCCGTAGAAAGGTCTTTCGCTGTGTACAGCGTAAAATTCGCCAGCTTTCTGGGTAGAGAGCCTGGTCATTTTCATTGCTACGATACGGAAGCCCGCTGCGTTTATTTTGTCCAGAATACCACCAATATGCCCATTTTCAACGGCATCTGGCTTAATCATCGTAAAAGTTCTGTTAGTCGCCATATAATTTAGAATTCCTAATTACCTGATTTTGGCCGCAAATGTAACCAGAATTTGTATAGAGACGAAAAAAAATGCCTGGAAAGGAGCCGATTAAGCACTATTAAGAGTTATTATCCAAATCCCCAAGGTAAAAATTTTGAAATTCTGCGCTAATTAGAGAACTTCGCACTTCATTTTTCGGTAAAAACAGTTACATTTTATTACTAATATAAATAATTGCAGCAGTCTGCATACTTAAAGGTAAAGCATGAAGAGGATCGAGGAAATCAAGCCTTTGCTGGAAAGCCCTAAAAAAGTAGTCATTACTATGCATCAGAAACCTGATGCGGATGCGATGGGTTCTTCGCTGGCCTTGTTCCACTATTTGAAGCAGAAAGGGCACGACGTAACTGTTATTTCTCCAACCAACTTTCCCGAATTCCTGGAATGGATGCCGGGGGCGAAGGAGGTACTGGATTTTGAATCGGCCCAGGAAAAGGCTTTAAAGGCGCTGGAGGGGATTGAATTATTGTTTTGCCTTGATTTTAATGCGTTGTACCGCACAAAAAGTATGGAACCATACCTGGCGGCGTTATCCTGCATTAAAGTGCTGATAGACCATCACCTGGAACCTCAGCCTGATTTTGATTATGGCGTGAGTGATACTACAGCTGCTTCTACAGCACAGCTGGTATATGAGACTATTTATCTGCTGGGTGATGAGAAATATATCAATGAGGAGATGGCACAGTGTATTTATGCTGGTACCATGACAGATACCGGATCTTTCCGTTTTGCCTCTACTTCAGCCAGGGTGCACCGTATGGTGGCAGATCTGTTTGACCGTGGACTGAAACATGAGATCATTCATCAGGCTATTTATGACAATTTCCTGGAGAACCGTCTGCGTTTCCTGGGGCATAGCCTGCTGAACCGTATGGAAGTGTATTATGAGTATAATACTGCGATGATCGCCATTCCGTATACGGACCTGAAGCGATTTGACCTGCAAACCGGAGACACAGAGGGAGTGGTGAACTACCTGTTATCTATACAGGGTATCAAGCTGGCAGCGTTGATCATCGACCGTCACCAGGAAGTGAAGCTTTCTTTCCGTTCCAAGGGAGATGTAGATGTTAACACCTTTGCCCGTAAGTATTTTGATGGCGGCGGCCATTTTCATGCAGCCGGCGGACACAGTGCCGATTCGCTGGAAAAGACCGTACAGCGTTTTATCAGCGCCATTAAGGAAAACGAGGAAATACTACAATAGTCATTACAATCCTACTAATACAGTAAAATGAAAAAGAACAATCAGTTTTTAGTTGTTGCAGCCTTAGGCCTGTTTATGGCCAGCTGCGGTACCGGAGTGAAAAAAACTCCTGGTGGCGTGGAATATATCGTTCATAAGTCAGGCAGCGGTGCGCAGCTAAAGCTGGGTGATACCGTCCTGATGAACGTTAGCCAGCGCCTGAACGATTCCCTGTTAGGCGAATCCCGTAAGATCGTTGGTAAACCCGTACCTGTAATCCTTACAGCGCCAAAAGAAAAGTATGACCTGATGGAAGGTCTGGCTCAGCTGCATGAAGGAGACAGCGCTACTTTCTTCATTCCTATCGACTCTTTACCACAGCACCTGCCGTTTGGTAAAAAAGGCGATAAGCTGAAAGTTACTTTTGCTGTAGTGAATAAATTCTCTGCTGCATCTCAGAAAGAGGCTGATGAAAAAGAAATCAAAGCATTCCTGGATAAGAACAGCCTGAAAGCTACACCTACACCAGAAGGCGTATATGTTGCTGTTAGTCAGGAAGGTAGCGGTGAATTACCTAAACCAGGTGATACCGTATACGTACATTACACCGGTAAAACACTGGATGGTAAAGTATTTGATTCCAGCCTGGATTCTACATTAAGACCAGGTATGAAACTGGAACCTATTAAGTTCCCTATCGGTCGTGGTTTCGTGATCAAAGGATGGGATGCTGGTATCGGTTCCCTGAAAAAAGGAAGCAAAGCTACGCTGTTAATTCCTTCCGGTTTAGCTTACGGTTTACAGGGCAGTCCTCCGGCAATTCCATCAAACTCTGTATTAGTGTTTGATGTACAGCTGGTTGATGTGAAGGCTGGTGGTGTTGCTCCTGCAACTTCATTACCTGACATGGCGCCTCCTGCAGCTAAGAAATAAGAGATCATCTTATAACTATAAAAAAGCCCCCCTGGAATTATTCCGGGGGGGCTTTTTGTATGTATGATCATCATCCATCTACTAACACTTCGTACATTTTCACTTTCAGTTCTTCCAGTGATATATCCTGTACGAGTTTCCCGTCCTGTGCATATGAAATCGTACCTCTCTCTTCAGATACAATGAGCGCAATGTTATCACTGTGCTCTGTAATACCTACAGCAGAGCGATGACGCAATCCTATGCGATGAGGGAGGTCTGGATTTTCTGATACCGGTAATATTACTTTGGCAGCCAGTATCTTATTACCTACAATGATTAAAGCGCCATCATGTAAAGGACTGGCTTTTGCAAAAATACTTTCGAGCAGTTTTGCATTGATATTACTATCCAGCAGGATGCTGGAAGCGGTATCAAACTTCACACGGTAGGTATTGGCGACCACTATTAAGGCACCTGTGCGGGAGCCTGCCATGCGCCCTACGGCAGTGATTACCTCGTTGATAATATTCTCTTCTTCCTTATAACTTTTAAATTTATCCGGGAGAAAGAGTTTGGTGAAAAAACTGTCTTTACTCAGTGGCGCTTTTTTACCCAGCACCAGCAGAAACTTACGTATTTCCGGCTGGAAGATGATGATAATAGCGATTAATCCAACATTGATGAAACTCTGTAAAATAGTGGTGAGAATAGGCATACGCAGCCTCTCTACGAGGAAGTACACCAGGTATATCATCAGTAACCCAACGAAAATATTAAAGGCAAGGCTGCCTTTTAACAGGCGGTACAATTGTATCACCAATATAATAACGATCGTGAGGTCCAGTGTATTGAGCCAATTGAAACGATAACCGTATAAATGAAAGAATTCCTGCATAGATAGTAAAAATAGCTAATTACAATGAATACTAAACCTTTTGCATATACTCTGTTATCCTGATAACCTCAGCAGCGGCCTTTACATCGTGTACCCTTAGTATAGCAGCACCCTGTTGTAATGCGAGCGTATTTAACACTGTGGTACCGTTGAGCACATCAACAGGAGTGCTGTCCAGTAATTTATAAATCATGGATTTGCGGGAGATGCCAACCAGCAGGGGGCAGTCGAGCATATGAAAAACAGACAGTTTTTTCAGCAGGGCATAATTATGGGCAATGGTTTTGCCAAAGCCAAAGCCCGGATCAATGATGACGTCGTTAATACCAGCTGCGAGGCATTGTGCTTTTTTATGGATAAAGTAATCCAGTACATCCTGTACCACCTCTGTATACTGAGGGTTTTGCTGCATTTTGTCCGGAGTCCCCTGCATGTGCATGGCGATGTAAGGCACCTGTAGTTTGGCTGCGGTAGCCAGCATACCGGGGTCCATATCTCCCGCACTGATATCGTTGATGATGGCAGCGCCTGCTTTTATGGTCTGTTCTGCTACGGCAGCGTAGTAGGTATCAATGGAGATGATGACCTGCGGATAGTATTTTACCAGTGTTTCTACAGCGGGGAGGAGTCTTTCCAGTTCCACCTGCGCCCCTACGTCCACTGCACCCGGGCGGGTGCTCTGCGCGCCTATATCCAGTATATGTGCGCCCTCCCTGAGGTGTAGCGCAGCCTTTTCCAGCACCTGGTCCAGGTGTTGAGAGCGGCCGCCGGCATAAAAGGAATCATCTGTAATGTTGATGATGCCCATAATCACGGGTGTTGTCAGGTCCAGTGCTGTACCGCGGCAGTTGATCGTACCATTCTTCCTTTCCATTTATCCGTTTGCTTTTTATTGATTATTTTGCCAGACAAAAATAGAATAATGTGTTGATGTACCGGTAAGTATATTAATGCGCTAAAAAGGTTATCCATGAAATTGCTCCTAAACCTATTAAGAATTCTCGTCGGTGTATTGTTTATATTTTCGGGTCTGATAAAGGCGAATGATCCGCTGGGCCTCAGTTACAAAATGGACGAGTTTTTTGAAGTGTTGCATCTGACATTTCTGTCGCCCTTTTCGCTGGTGTATTCAGTTACCATGAATACATTTGAAATAGTGGCCGGTGTAGCCGTGCTGCTGGGATACCGGATGCGGATATTTTCTGTATTGTTATTATTACTGATCAGTTTATTTACTTTTCTCACAGCTTATGCGCTGTTCAGCGGAACGATCCGGGAATGTGGTTGTTTTGGCGACTGTATCAAATTATCCGCAACAGAAACCTTCTGGAAAGATGTGGCGTTGTTCGTAATGATACTGGTGATTTTCATCTACCGTAAACGCATACAGCCGTTATGGGGGGATAAATCCTCCAATGCATTGATGATAGCCTCCCTGGCAGGTGCCCTGGGATTACAATGGTATACGCTGGAGCATCTGCCTATTGTGGATTGCCTGGGTTATAAAGTAGGGAATAATATTCCTGAGAAAATGAAACTGCCAGCGGGCGCTACTCCGGATGTATTTGAAACAGTGCTGATATACAAGAAAGATGGTAAAGAGAAAGAGTTTACCGCGGATAATTATCCATGGTCAGACAGTACCTGGGTATTTGTAGACCGTAAGGACAAGCTGATAAAGGAAGGCAGTGGAGAACCACCTGTGAAGGACTTTATTCTGACGGATATGGACGGGGTGAACCAGACGCAGGCTATATTGTCTGAAGCGCAGCCGGTGTACCTGTTCCTGGTGCAGAATGTAAATAAAGCGGGCAGAGGCTGGGACAAGAAGATGCAGGCGTTACAACAGCAATTTAAAGAAGGAAAGATCTATATATATGGGGTGACTGCCTCTTCCAAGGAAGATATTGCAGCTTTCTCCAAAGAACATGGCTTACAGTTCCCTTTTGTGCAAATGGATGGTACGGCCATCAAAACGGCCGGAAGAAGCAATCCCTGCCTGATATTACTGGAGAAAGGTACTATTAAGGGCAAGTGGCATTACAATGATATACCATAAGATATGTTCAGATTCCTGCTGCGTAAACTCAGTTATGGGTTACTCGTTTTACTGGGGGTGGTGATGCTGGTGTTTTTCCTGTTTAACGTATTGCCCGGAGATCCGGCACGTTTAACACTGGGACAACGGGCCGACGTCACCTCCCTGGAGAATGTACGCAGGGAGCTGCATCTGGATAAACCTGTTCCCTTACAGTTTTTATTATACCTGAATGACCTTTCGCCGGTGAGTGTACATACAAAACAGGAGGCAGAAGGCACATTGCATTATTTTACGTTGTTACATGTGGGGACGGATAAGATCATAGTGCTGAAGACGCCTTATCTGCGCCGTTCCTATCAGGGGAAAAAGGATGTGTGGGAAATATTGACAGAAGCGCTTCCCGGTACGCTGGCGCTGGCAATAGCCGCTATGCTGTTTGCCACGGTAGCGGGTATCGCGTTAGGGGTATTATCGGCCGTGAAGCAAAATACCTGGATGGATACAGGCGCTGTTTTTGCCAGTGTGGTAGGTATTTCTGCCCCTTCTTTTTTTATGGGTATTGTGCTGGCCTATCTGTTTGGCTTTGTATTAAGTGATTATACGGGGCTGCACATGACCGGCAGCCTGTTTGAAACGGATGCTTTTGCAGGTCGTACCCTCAACCTCTCTAATCTTATTTTACCTGCTATTACATTGGGTATAAGGCCATTGGCCATTATTGTGCAGCTTACGCGCAGCGCTATGCTGGACGTATTGCACCAGGATTATATCCGCACAGCGTATGCGAAGGGACTGCCCCGGGGGGCAGTGATATTCAGACATGCCCTGCGGAATGCCCTGAACCCTGTTATTACGGCCATTACAGGCTGGTTTGCAGAGTTGCTGGCAGGCGCTTTTTTTGTAGAATATATTTTTGGCTGGAAGGGTATAGGCAAGGTGACGGTGGATGCCCTGGAAAAATTTGACTTCCCCGTGCTGATGGGATCTGTATTGTTTACGGCGGGTATCTTTGTGATTATCAACCTGCTGGCAGATTTGTTGTATACGATCGTAGATCCGCGTATCAGGCTCTGATCATCCTCTCAGAAAAAATTTCCCTTTTTTTGTAACAAAGCAGGTAATGGGTCGTCTTCCCTGTATAAATGTCCTGTAAGTAATATGTCGTTATCAAGGTTCCTTTCCCAGGTAGTACCCATCAGGCAAAAGCTTTATCGCTTCGCTTACCACCTGTTGGGTAACGAAGAAGATGCCCATGATATCACACAGGATGTAATGATGAAAGTATGGCAACAGCAGGAGCGGATGGCGGAACTGGAGAATATGGAAGCCTGGTGTATGCGGATTGTGCGTAATTTGTCGCTGGACCGTATGAAGTCGAGAAAATACCGGCGTTCGGAGGACCTGGACAGGGCAGGAGAAGTGGCAGCGGAGCATCAGCCCAGTCCTCATATGGCCACTGAACGTCAGGACGTAATGAACCGTGTGCATACGACGATTGCGGAGCTACCGGAAAAATACCGTACTATTATACAATTACGTGATATTGACGGATACAGTTACCAGGAGATAGCAGAGATCCTGGTGATAGAATTGAGTGAAGTAAAAGTGAACCTGCACCGTGCAAGAAAGGCGGTACGTGAAAAATTACAAAAACTGCATGTGTATGGAGTACAATAAGGTCAGAGAGTTACTGGAACGGTACTGGGAGGGTGAATCTTCCCTGGAAGATGAGGTATTGTTACGCAGTTTCTTTGCTGTGGACCATTCCGATCTGCCGGCAGATCTGCTGGAAGCGCAGCCCATGTTCCGGTATTTCACAGAAGAAGCAAACAGGGAGCTGCCGGTTTTACCGGAACTGGAATTACCACCGGTCATAAAAATGCGTTCGCTGGACCACTGGATGAAGTATGCGGCTATATTCCTGATAGCGGTAGGGTTGGGATATGCAGGAAGGCAATTCCAGTTGAAGCAGCATCGTATGGATATGGTGCTGGCACAGAAGGATACTTATGATGATCCGCAGAAAGCATTTGCAGTGACGCAGAAAGCATTGCAGCTACTGGCGAAGAACCTGAATAAGGGCACTACGAAAGTGCAGAAGTTGTCTTATTTCAATGAGGCAACGGAAAAGATCAAAGCTGATTAACAACGGCCATTCTAAAATCTAATAATAAAACTAAGAACATGAAACGCTTGTTACTTGCGTTGTTACTGGTGATTGCCGGTACGCCGCTCTTTGCCCAGCAGGGGAGTACGATTGATCGTTTTTTCTCTAAGTATGAAAACGATCAATCCTTTACACTGATCAGTGTTACACCGAAGATGTTCAGCATGTTTACAAAGCTGGATATTAACAGTGAGGACGGTCAGAATTTTATGAAAGTCATTAAGAAGATCAAGGGACTGAAGATCCTTGCAAAAGAAAATTCCAACGGTACCGGTTTATTTAAAGAAGCTACTTCTCTGCTTACGAAAGATTATGAAGAGCTGATGACGATACGTGATGGAAAACAGGACCTGCGTTTCCTGGTAAAAGAAAACGCAAAGGGAAATATTGCGGAGTTGATTATGCTGATAGGTAGTGCGGAAGAATTTATGGCTATGAGCCTGGTAGGAGATATCGATCTGGCAGAGATCAGTGAAATAGCAGGAGGAATGGATATACAGGGATTTGACAAGCTGAAAAAATTAAAGAAATGAGATACTGTTCAATCATTTTAGTACTGTTTTTTCTGGCAGCGGGTCCGGCAATGGGACAAAAAAGATGTCTGCGTCAATTTTATCATGAACATAAACGCGGACAGCATGCAGAGACATTCAAAATAGGATTGGGACGTTTAACGATGAAGTTTGCCAACCTGTTTATCCCTGCCAAACTGATGGAAGAAGACGGGATACCATTTAAGCACCTGGTTTCCAATGTACACCGGATGAAATTGTACGCCATCTCCGGTACCGGTCCTGATTCTACTGTAGAAACAGCTTCCATACAAAGATTGAAACAACGGCTGATAGACAGATATAAATTCGAACCGTTAGTAGAAGTAAGGCATGAAGGGAGTATTGTTCATTTACTGAACAAGGGGAATGATGATAATGTAGGGGACCTGATAGTGCTGGTACAGGATGCACATGACTTTGTGATCCTGGATTTACGAACAAGTCTGAAGATATCGGATATCAATCAGCTGGTCCGGCAATTAGCAAAGAATTAAAGGAGGTGAGAACATTAGCAAAAGCTGCTAATGTTTTTGCCGTTAACGGATAATGACTTCGCGGACTACTCTTTCGCCCAGCATTTCATTCACCAGTTTGATGATTTTATCTTTGGAATAGTTTAATTCCTGTTTGAGGGGGGCCACAGTGGTAGTGATCATTAATTTACCATCTATCAACTGAATATTTTCTGTATAACGCGAAATAGTTTTACCCATCATTTGTTCCCAGTTCTCCTGAATTCTTACTTCCGTAAGCCGTGGTTTCATCCTGCTCTTATCCATGAATTCTTTCAGAGCGTCTCCCATTGATGTAATTCCGTGTCGCATGCCGTAAAGATACGGAATCCCTGACTACCTCATCTCCACCAATTGAAAACTCTCAAGATTTTCTTTAAAAGCATCCAGTAATCTTACCGCATGTGTATCTGTAATGAATACTTGTCCGTATACAGGGCCACTTACAAGGTTTATGAGCCTTGAAACCCTGTCCTGGTCCAGCTTTTCGAATACATCATCCAGCAACAGCAAGGGTGGGAACTTTTTATATTCTTTAATCACTTCATACTGTGCCAGTTTCAATGCAAAGAGAAAACTTTTACGTTGTCCCTGCGACGCGCTTGACTTCATAGCATGATCATCTAAGAGAAATAAAAGATCATCCCGGTGGATACCGCCGGTCGTTCTTTGCATCATATGATCTTTATAGCGGTTGGCTTTTAACAGTTGCGCAAAAGATTGTTCGTGCAGGCTACACTGATACTGGATACTCACTACTTCATGATGACCCGCCAGGTAGTCGTAAAGTTTTTGCACCTGTTGAATAAATGCGGGCAGGAAAGAGCGGCGCCATTCGAATACAGGAGTACCGTGCCGGATCAACTGTTCATCAAATACATCGAGGAGAGCATCCTGACTATGCCCCTGGGACGCGATGGTTTTGAGCAGACTGTTTCGTTGCTGTAATATTTTCTGATAGGTAATTAAATGTTCGAGATAACCGGGGTGGAGCTGGCATAGCAGCGCATCCAGCCATTTGCGGCGTTCTTCGCTGCCGCCAAGGATGATCTCGGCATCGTCCGGGGCGATCATTACAGCCGGGAATTTGCCGATATGCTGGGAGAAGCGTTCGTAGTGTTCATCATTAAGGGCAATATCCTTTTTACCGTCTTTGAGGGTGCATACGATCCTGTTTTCATGGTCGTCTTTGTCCAGGATACCATCCAGGCGGAAGCCATTGGTGAGGTACTGGGTGTTCTGGGCTTCACTGCTGGTAAAGTAGCTTTTGGTGAAGCAGAGGTAATATATGGCATCGAGCAGGTTTGTTTTACCGGAGCCGTTGCGTCCGGTAATGCCTACGATACGTTTGTTGAATCCGAAGGTTTCCCCGGTGTAATTTTTGAACTGGACAAGTGATATCTTTCTGAGCAACAGCAAATTATCGTACGGATTAGCAGTTATGAATTAAAAATAAGCATATTGCGAACAGGCATAATATAGGAAAAGGCCGGCTCTGATGGCCTTTTGTTACATATAATAGTGGTCTGCTAATGTTGCAAAGTTGCAAAGTATTTAGTTTTTAGGATTTTCCTGTTATATTTGCGGACAAATTAAGAAACAGTGGCTACAAAAACAGACGTAAAGACGAAATTCACCAAAGAGACGTATTTATACTGGTATGAATTGATGCTCTTGCTGCGCCGCTTTGAAGAAAAAGCCGGCCAATTGTATGGAATGCAGAAGATCCGTGGTTTTTGCCACCTGTACATTGGACAGGAAGCGATAGCAGCGGGGGCAATGACAGCAACAAAACCTGAAGATAAATTCATCACAGCCTACCGTGATCATGCGCTGGCCATTGCAAAGGGAATGTCTCCTGATGCTTGTATGGCAGAGCTGTACGGTAAAGCTACGGGATGTTCCAAGGGTAAGGGTGGTAGTATGCACTTTTTCTCTCTGGAGCATAACTTCTTTGGCGGTCATGGTATTGTAGGCGCACAGATCGGTACCGGTGCAGGTTTGGCGTTTGCTGAGCAGTACAAAGGCACAGATAACGTGGCGCTTTGCTTCTTCGGCGATGGTGCTGCCCGTCAGGGTATGCTGCATGAGACATTTAACATGGCTATGCTGTGGAAACTGCCGGTAATATTTATATGTGAGAACAACATGTACGCGATGGGTACTTCAGTAGAACGTACTTCCAACGTACTTGACATCTATAAATTAAGTAACGCTTACGATATGCCGAGCGATACAATCGACGGTATGAGCGCTGAAGCGGTACATGAAGGTGTTGACAGGGCTGTTAAACGTGCGAGAGCAGGCGAAGGTCCTACCTTACTGGAAATCAAGACTTACCGTTACCGTGGTCACTCTATGAGTGATCCTGCCAAGTACCGTACGAAGGAAGAAGTGGAAGATTACAAGGAAAAAGATCCGATCAACCAGGTACTGAAGACGATACAGAAGAATAAATGGGCGACAGAACAGGAAATTGAAGCTATCAATGAAAAGGTAAAACAACAGGTAGATCATTGCGTAGATTTCGCGGAAGAGTCCCCTTGGCCTTCTGACGATGAACTGCTGAAAGATGTGTATACCCAGGCGGATTATCCTTTCATTGTTGATTAATAATATTTAAAGGTTAGCGGTCGTGTCCGTTCAGAACGGCTGAAGATTCGCTAACCTTTTTTATATTTGCGGGTAACGGCTAAAGCCAGGACCTGTACCTTAATAAGAAATAACAATTTAACGCTCACAATTACAATGACCGAAACAACACATAAAGCCGCTGATGCTCCTGTAACGAAGGACTTCCAACTGCAAGATTCTGTACATAAGGCGGAAGACTTCTATTACAAGAACAAAAACGTCATCAATATTGCCCTGCTGGTAATCGTAGTGGTAATAGGCGGTACGTTTGCCTACAACAAGTTCATAAAAGCGCCTAATGAGAAAAAAGCACAGGACATGGTATTCCATGCCCAGCAGTATTTCGAACAGGATTCTTTTAAACTGGCACTGAATGGTGACGGAAATAATTACGGTTTTATACAGGTACTTGATAAATACAGCAGCACCAAAACCGGTCAGCTGTCTAAATATTACGCGGGTGTTTGTTATGTAAAGCTGGGTGAATTCCAGAAAGGAGCAGATCTGCTGACTTCCTTCAGTGGAGGAGACCAGATCGTACAGGCGATGGCTTACGGTTTAGCAGGCGATGCTTATATGGAACTGGGTAAAACCAGCGATGGTATCGATTATTATAAGAAAGCAGGACATTACAGTGATAATGAACTGACGGCTCCTATATATTTGTTCCGTGCAGGTATGGCGCTGGAGAAAGCAGGTAAATCAGCTGATGCTGTTGAACTGTACAAGGAAATCCGCACTAAGTATCCGCAAACAAACGAAGGCCGCGAAATGGATAAATACCTGGCACGTTTGGGAGAAGTGAGGAATTAAGGATGATTGATCATAGCTGAATCATGTCAATACATAATCAAAGTTTATTGAACGATACTGGCATTCTCAATATAGAGGATGCCAGTATTGTTATAGTGTATACCGAATGGAATGATACTGTTATTAATGAGCTGGTGGCCGGTTGTGAAAGGTCGCTTGCCCAGTACAACGTATCTAAAGTGACCAAAATAAAGGTACCGGGTGCTTTCGAGTTACCTTTTGCCTGTAAACAATATTGGGAACGAACACAGAATACAGGCAAACAGCCAGGCGCAATTATTGCTTTCGGATGTGTGATCCGTGGAGATACTCCGCATTTTGATTACGTATGCCAGGGCGTAACACAGGGCATTATGCAACTGAATGTAGAATTGCCGGTACCGACCATCTTTGGTCTCCTGACAGTAGAGAATATGCAACAGGCAGAGGAAAGGATTGGTGGGGTCCATGGTCACAAGGGGGAAGAAGCCGCAATTACGGCGCTTAAAATGATTAGTATGCTGCGTGCATTATAAGCAGCAGCGGAATGTAGCACACTTCTTGCAGAGCTTGCAGCAATCTAATTAAAGACTAACGCAATGAACGTACAGCTTTTTATTCCTTGTTTTGTAGATCAGCTGTTCCCGGAAACGGGCTTCAATATGGTGAAGGTGCTGGAGAAACTGGGATGTAATGTTAGTTATAACACTAACCAAACCTGTTGCGGACAACCCGCTTTTAATGCAGGGTATTGGGACGAGTCGCGTGCAGTGGCTACAAAGTTTGTAAAAGACTTTCATACGTTCGATTATATAGTGGCTCCCAGTGGGTCCTGTACCGGTTTTGTACGTAACTACTATGGTAAGTTATTCGACAATTCAGCGGTACATAACGAGGTAAAACTTCTGCGTAAGAACCTCTACGAATTCACAGAGTTTTTAACGGATGTGTTGCATGTATCTGATGTCGGTGCTTCCCTCAATGGGGTAGCTACTTATCATGATGCCTGTGGTGCTTTGCGTGAATGCAATATCAAGGAAGGTCCCCGTCAGTTGTTATCTAAAGTGAAAGGGCTGGAACTACAGGAGATGAATGATTGTGAGGTGTGTTGTGGCTTTGGCGGTACTTTTGCCGTTAAGTATGAACCCATTTCCATTGGTATGGGAGAGCAGAAGGTGGATAATGCGGTGGCCAGCGGCGCTGACTATCTCATTTCTACGGATCTTTCCTGTCTGATGCACCTGGATGGTTACATCCGTAAGCACAATCTGAATATTAAAACAATGCATATTGCAGATGTACTGGCCAGCGGCTGGTAATATCTCTTTAAAATTACTGGACAATGAACTACTGGCTCGTTAAATCAGAACCTTTTAAATATTCCTGGGACCAATTTGTGAAAGATGGCAAAACTTTCTGGGATGGTGTGCGCAATTATCAGGCACGCAACAACCTGAGAGGAATGGCCAAAGGAGACCAGGTACTGTTTTATCACAGTAATGAGGGGATGGAAATAGTGGGGATTGCCAAAGTAGCGAAGGAACATTATCAGGACCCTACGACACCAGATCCTAACTGGGTAGTGGTAGACCTTCAGCCGGTGAAACCATTTAAAGTGCCTGTTACACTTGCGCAGATGAAAGCGGAAAAACGTTTGGCGAATCTTTCTCTTATACGTCAGGGACGTTTATCCGTTTGCGCTATTACGCCTGAAGAGTATCAGACGATACTGGAAATGGGCGGAATGAAATAGGTTAGTTTTGAATATTATGACACCTGGCGCAAAGATTATGTATTCAAACGGAGTCGCTACCTGAAATAACATTTTTACATGGCGGCGGCCATTGCTTTCAGCGCCTTCTTATGTTCCTGGTCGCGGTGGTGACGGAATACGCTTTTAGTCACGAAATACCCCAGTGAAGCACCTACCCATACATCGCTGCTCCAGTGCCTGTTCTGGTATAAACGGGTAACACCTGTCATACCAGCTATACTGTAAGCCACCCATGGTACCCAGGGATGGTCCTTTCCATACAATTCAGCAAGAGAAGTCGCCACTGTAGTAACGGTGAGCATATGTCCGGAAGGGAAGGACGTATGTGTTTTATTTGTTGAAAAAGCAGGATCGAAACTAAAGGGATCATTGCCGTAAGTAGGTCGTCCGCGGCGGATCACAGATTTAGCTGTTACGTAAATCAGGGTAGAGATCAGTACTGATTTGGCTGTCATCAGCGAAGCGCTTTCCAGTTTTCTATCGTGCGCAATAACGCCTGCCAGGTACATGCCACCTATGAGATATGGCGAATAGGCGTTACCGAAAGGTTCTATCTGATTGGTGACGCTGGTCCAGAAATTTCCTGAATTATGTATAAAAACCTGTTTGATGCTGTAATCAGAAGCCGCTAACAGGCCGGCGCCACCTACCACTATTCCCAGTCGTGTAAAATCTTTACCATGCCAGTGGGCAGGGCGGGATACTTCATATTTCAGGTCGCTCCATAAACTGTGCAGATAAGTGCCGTTGATCCGGTACAGGATCACGGAATCTGATGCCAGTTTTTTTTGTGTACTATCGGCGGCGTATAGGCGTGTAGTGTCTGACTGCGGGTGTGTAGTATCCGACTGCGCACTAACACGTAACTGCATCAGCAATAATGCAGCGAGCGTATAAATGATCTTCAAGAGGCTGTTATTTAATCGGTGTAAAGTTAAGCTAAAAGCTAAAAAACGTATCTTGTACCTATAAATTATAATACAAAAAAGATGAAAACAAGGTTGGTTGTGTTAACCGGCGCAGGCATCAGCGCAGAGAGCGGATTAAAAACATTCCGCGACAGTGATGGATTATGGGAAGGCCATGATGTGTATAAAGTAGCCTCGCCGGATGGCTGGAAGGCAGACCCCAAGCTGGTACTTGACTTTTACAATTTGCGCAGGAAAGACGTGATGGCTGCAAAACCGAATGCCGCGCATATTGGTCTGGCGGAGTTGCAGGATACATTTGACGTAGAGATTATCACACAGAATATAGATGATCTGCATGAAAGGGCAGGTTCAAAAAAAGTATTACACCTGCATGGAGAGATCCTGAAGATGCGTAGTGTGCTGAATGAAACGCGCAGTTATCCGATAGAAGGTGATATTGTATTGGGTGATGTAGCTGTTGATGGCGGGCAGTTAAGGCCGGACATCGTATGGTTTGGGGAGACGGTACACAAGATCATTGATGCGGCCGAACTGGTATCAACGGCAGATATTTTTGCTGTAATCGGTACTTCGCTGGTGGTGTATCCGGCAGCGGGATTGCTGGATTATGTGGATTCGAAGGTGCCTGTATATGTGATAGACAAAAGGCTGCCGGACGTAACGCCGCGTGCAAGCCTGCATCTCATAGAAAAGCCTGCAACTGAAGGTATGATTGACTTCAGACAGGCATTGGCGGCATTTAAATAAGATGACCTAAAGCTCCTTTGAGGGAGCTTTGGGGTCATTCCTTTTATTCAAAGCTCTCTTCAAAACGGATATTATAATCTTCCAGTTCTTTCAGGATTGGATTATAGATATCTGGTAAGATGGGAATGTGTAAGCCGGTTAAATTGAATTTATCCTGTAACAGCAGTTTGGCCATGATCCCTAATGGTAAACCTACTGTTTTGGCCATAGCAGTACGCATATTATCTTCTCCCTGAGTGATCATGAAGCTATGCAGTTTGGTCGTCATGCCTCTGCGTTCAAACTCAATTTCATGCATCATCACGATCATATCTTTATCTGTCTGTTCCATGCTGAGGCGTGATTCAATGATGTTCTGTAAAACGCTGGCGTTGGTTTGTTCGCCCAGGTTGATGACTTCTCCATTTAAGAGTCCCAGGAATTTCAGCTGGCGGATGATTTTAGATTTAGCGCTGATGCCGAGGTGATTAGCAATGTTCTCTTCATTACTCAGTTGCTTATCAACTTTCATATGCTGAGTGGTCCACTTAAAGTAGGTAAGATCATCTGTCTGTACTTTTTCCTTATCATCAGTTAATCCCAGTTTTACTAAAGTACTCCATCCTTCGCAGAAGTCGGGGTAGCGTAAAGTAGCACGCATAAACGTAGGGATGTCTTCCAGTTTATAAGCGCTCATATATCCCAGGGAGTCCCGGTTGGGGTAATAAGCGAGTTTACCCAGGCTTGGGATATGAATGGTTTTAGTCTGGTCGAAGAGGTGTTCGTAAGGAATTTCCTTTACTTTCCCTTTTTCGCGGTAGGTAGCCCCGGAGCTACCGGCAGTAACTATGTTGCGGGCGTTCCAGGATATTTTATATTGCCATGGGTTGTCATTGCTTTCGGGGGAGATTAATCCGCCGCAATAAGACCTGAAGGCAGAGATTTGTCCGCCTTTCTTTTCGATAGAGTGGATGAGTTTCATGGCGCTCATGTGATCTATTCCGGGGTCCAGACCCATTTCATACATGAATAGCAGACCGGCTTTTTCGATTTCTTTTTCCAGCTTTTTGACTTCCGGATCTATGTAGGAAGCGGTAAGCAGATTTTTACCGAATTGCAGACAGTCTTTTGCTACAAAAATGTGCAAAGGAGGGGGTAGCAGGGAGATGACCAGGTCTGTTTCCTGTACCAGTTTTTGTCTTGCAGCCTGGTCTTTGATATCGATGGCCGCCGGTGTAACATAGTATGATTTACCGGTTTTAGATTTGATCAGCATCAGATCATGATCCGCAACAGTCACATGCCATTTCTGCCGGGGAGCATTCACCAGTAGATAATCTATGAGGCAAGTGGCCGATTTTCCGGCACCAAACAATAGAATATGCTTCATAATACTTTGTTCATCTTTAGTTTAGTATAGTTTCGGAACAGGGATTTAACATCGGTCATGTAACTAATGTTCGAAATTTCAGGGAAATTTCAATTTTTGACTACGACACTTTGATTCTCACGGGGTTAGAAACAAAATGTTTGCCAATATTTTATTTTCGCAATATTTCTGTTTTTTAAGATATAAAGTAATTATTAAAGGAGTTCGTGCAAATTAATGATAAATCCGGCTATCTGCATATTTTGTTACTATTGCATATGGTATTTGTATTATATGACAATTCCTTTTTTATTCACATTTTATGTCAATCAGGCCGGAATACGGCTTGAAATGGGTATATTTGCGCTTATTTGTTTTTTCAGCAAAATTAATTGTAAACCAACATTATAATGTCAGAAAATACGGAAAGTCACAACGAAGGCAGAATCGTCCAGATCAACATTGAAGAGCAGATGAAAACTGCTTATATAGACTACTCAATGTCTGTAATCGTTGGAAGGGCACTACCAGATGTACGGGATGGTTTGAAGCCTGTACACCGCCGGGTGTTGTTTGGGATGAGTGAGTTGGGCAACAACAGTAATAAGGCATACAAGAAATCAGCGCGTATCGTTGGTGAGGTAATGGGTAAGTTCCACCCTCACGGTGATGCCTCTATCTACGACACGATTGTGCGTCTGGCACAGCCGTGGACCATGCGTTACATCCTGGTTGACGGTCAGGGTAACTTCGGTTCTGTGGATGGTGACTCACCGGCTGCGATGCGTTATACAGAGATACGTTTACAGCGTATTGCTGAAGCAATGCTGGAAGATATTGATAAAGAGACAGTAGACTTTACACTGAACTTTGACGATACCTTACAGGAACCAACTGTATTACCTACGAGGATCCCTAACCTTTTGGTGAACGGAGCTTCCGGTATTGCGGTAGGTATGGCGACCAACATTATGCCTCACAACCTCAGTGAGGTGGTAGATGGCGCTATTGCATACATTGAGAACAGGGATATCACTATAGAAGAGCTGATCAAACATGTGAAGGCACCGGATTTCCCTACCGGTGGTATCATATATGGTTATGACGGTGTAAAACAAGGTTTTGAAACAGGCCGTGGCAGGGTAGTAGTGCGTGGTAAAGTGAATGTGGAAACTACGAAAGCCGGTCGTGAGCGACTGATAATCTATGAGTTGCCATATCAGATCAACAAGGCGGTGCTGCATCAGAAAATAGCGCAGCTGGCTGATGACAAGATCATTGAAGGTATTGCAGAAGCACGTGACGAAAGTGACCGTGAAGGGATGCGCCTGGTAATTGATCTGAAGAGAGAAGCTATCGCAAACGTAGTTATTAACCAGTTATATAAATATTCTGAGTTACAGACTTCTTATGGTATCAATAACGTAGCGCTTGTAAAAGGACGTCCGCGTGTACTGAACCTGAAAGACCTCATATCTGAATTCGTTGAGTTCCGTCATGAAGTAGTGATCCGCAGAACGCGTTTCGATCTGCGTAAGGCAGAAGAAAAGGCGCATATCCTACAGGGTTACCTGATTGCACTGGACCACCTGGACCAGGTGATTGCACTGATCCGTGCTTCCCGTACACCGGATGAAGCGAAGGAAGGTTTAATGACACAGTTCGAACTCAGTGAGATCCAGTCTAAAGCCATCCTGGAGTTGCGTCTGCAACGTTTAACGGGTATGGAGCGTGATAAGATCAAGGAAGAATATGATGAGATCATGAAGCTGATAGGTTACCTGAAAGATGTATTATCCGACGAGACACTGCGTTTTAAAATCATCCGCGATGAGCTGGAAGATGTGAAGAAACGTTTTGGTGATGAACGCAGAACCGAGATCCAGTACCTGGCCAGTGAAATGCGTATGGAAGATATCATCGCAGAAGAAGACGTGGTCATTACCATCTCTCACCTGGGTTATATCAAGCGTACCTCAGCCTATGATTACCGTCAGCAGAAACGTGGTGGCCGTGGCGCTGTAGGAGGTAAAACACGTGATGAGGATTACATAGAGCATCTGTTCGTAGCGTCTACTCACCATACGATGTTGTTCTTTACAGAGAAAGGACGTTGTTTCTGGTTAAAGGTGTATGAAATACCTGAAGGCGAGAAGAGTGGTAAGGGAAGAGCTATCCAGAACCTGATCAACCTGCCTACTGATGATAAGATCAGGGCAATTATCGATATCAAGGACCTGAACGATAAAGACTTCATCAACAGCCATTACATTATCCTTTGTACAAGTAATGGTACTATCAAAAAGACTTTACTGGAAGAATTCTCCCGTCCGCGTCAGAACGGTGTGAATGCTATCACTATCAATGAAGGCGACCAGTTACTGGAAGCTAAACTGACAGATGGTAACAGTCAGATCATGATGGCTATTAAGAGTGGCCGTGCGATCCGCTTCCCTGAAAGTACCGTTCGTGATACCGGCCGTGGTGCGATCGGTGTAAGAGGTATCGAGGTGGACAATGATAAGGATGAAGTAGTTGGTATGATTTGTGTAAATAAGGAAGACACCGAAAGAACCGTGCTGGTGGTGTCTGAGAAAGGATTTGGCAAACGTACTGATATAGAGGACTATAGGATTACAAACCGCGGTGGTAAGGGGGTTAAAACGATCAATGTTACAGAGAAGACCGGTAATCTGATTGCTGTGATGGACGTAACAGAGAAAGATGACCTGATGATCACCTGTAAGTCCGGTATTACTATCCGTATGGCAGTAAAAGATATCCGTGAAGCGGGAAGGGCTACACAGGGTGTACGTTTAATAAGACTGGATGAAAGCGATGAAATTGCTGCTGTAGCGCGTCTTGACGAACAGGAGGAACCGGAAGCTGCATTGGCAGAAGGCGAGGACGGGATTGTAGTTGCTGAACCTTTAGCTGAAGGGGAAGAAGCGCTGGAAGAAGACGGAACAGAAGAAGCAGGTGAAGATGATACCGCAACAGAAGAAGAGCCGGCAGAATAAATAATAATACGTGCCAACTAATGGTTAACCGCTGGTTAATTGTATTTATTATATCTGTAGTAAACACGGAAACATCTAACATCAAACGTATAGCAAACAAAAAATTGAGCTCATGAAAAAACTATTGGTTTCTTTTATCTTTTGCGGTCTGGGCGTAGCAGCGATGGCGCAGAAGGCGAAGGTAAGCAGTGCAGATGATGCAGTGAAGAGTAATGATCTGGTGAAGGCAAAAGCTGATATCCAGGCCGCACTCGAAAATGAAAAAACGAAGAACGACGCTAAAACCTGGTATGTAAAGGGTAAAGTGTATGAAGCTTTAGCCACTAAGGATAAAAATTCAGCAGAAGCACTGGAAGCATTCGAAGCGTATAAAAAAGCGCTTGAAATCAGTCCTAAAATGCCAGAAGCACTGCTTGAACTGAACCAGCGTATGTTTAACCTGTATGCTACCGTAGGTAACGCAGGTTATGGTAATCTGAATGAGCAGAAATGGGATTCAGCTTACACTCACTTCAGTGAAGCATTTTCAATTGCACAGTTTTACAATGGCAGGAACCTGGGTGGTTCTATTCCTACAGATACTTCCATGACTTTTTATGCGGGTTATGCAGCTAGTCAGGCTGGTAAGAAAGATGAAGCCATCACTTACCTGAAGAAAGCAGCAGAACTGCAGTTTAAAGGTGAACCTGCGTTGTTTGTGATCCTGGCTCAGGCTTACGAAGAGAAAGGTGATAATGCCAACTGGCTGAAAGCTATCGAAGATGGTAAATTGATGTTCCCTAAAGACAAGCGTTTTAACGATATGGAGATGATTTATTACTCCAAAACCGGTAAAACTGCTGAGTTGATCTCTATGCTGGAAAAGAAAGTGGCAGAAAACCCAAATGATTTCCAGACAGTATTAGACTATGGTATCCGTGTAGATAACCTGGCTAATCCTCATGATACAATTGCTAAACCAGCTGACTATGATGCTTTGATGACCAAAGCAGAAAACGCTTATAAAAAAGCTATTGAACTGAAAAGTGATGATGCTACTGCTAACTTCCAGTTAGGTGCATTATACTTCAACCGTGCAGTAGGTTATAATAAAGAGCTGAACAACATGGACAGTAAATTACAGAACTCTCCTAAAGCAAAAGATCTGCAGACAAAAGTTGAAGGACTGATGAATACTGCACTTCCTTACTTTGAGAAAGCGGATGAGAACTTTACTGCAAAGGTGGCATCTCTGGAACCAGGCGACAAACAAACTTACGAGAGCTGTTTGTATGCACTGCAGAAAATCTATGCTATCAAAAACCAGACTGATAAAGTGGAAGCTGTTAAGAAGAAGCTGGAAGGTCTGAAATAAGAAGATAAATTACACATATAAAAAAAGGGAACCGGTCTGGTTCCCTTTTTTTATTATAATGATCTGTGTGTGATAAAATGATAGGCCCAGAAGGCTGCGAGCAAAATAAACAGTATCACAATGACGATGATGGCCAGTTGTGTATAATAAGCAACGTGGTCTTTGCGGCGTTTACGCGAACGCAGTTTGCGTAACATCTGATTTCTCATTTGCTGCAACCATACGGGGATCTGTTCTTTCTGTTTAATGGTGGCCAATCCCTCTACGGCCTCACTGCACAATTCACAATCAGCGAGGTGCATTTCCACCTCATGTTGCTGTTCCGGTGTCAGCCGGCCCTGCACATAGTCCAGCAGCTGTTGCTGCGAAGGGCATTGTGTAGTGGTGAACAGGTCGTTATATTCTTCATTCATAAAATTGTCCATAATAAATTTCTTCACCCGTGTTTACTCAATAACTGTTTCAGGTTCCGCTTCCCATTCTGTATGTAGCTCTTTACCTGTAACAGGGTATAGCCTGTTCGTGTTGCAATATCCTGGTAGGATACTTTTTGCAGGTAGAACAGTTTTAAGCATATACGCTGATCAGGATTTAATTGTTCCAGTGCCTGTTGCATGTTCTCCAGCAAGATATCCTTTTCTATGAATTTTGCCTTCTCCTCGTCTGCTATGGCGGGGTTGTTCAGATGATTTTCATTCACTTCTTCCTGACGGACCTGTTGCTTATGGCGGAGTTGCATCAGGCAATAGTTTTTGGCAACCATATAGATCCAGGCACGGAAGAACTGGACCTGGTGTTTATTGATCTCTGCCAGTACTTTTAAAAAGATCTGTTGTACACTATCTCTTGCGTCTTCTTCATTTTTCAGGTACTTCATGCAGAGACCCAACAGGAGTATGGCATACCTGTCGAACAGGATGCCTATCCAGTTGCTGTCTTCATCGGCTTTGTACCGCTGTAGCAATTCTTCGTCTGTTAATTCCCGGCTGTTTTTATAATTCACTGTATAAAGATAAAAACTTATAATATATAGATGCAGGAAATGTAAAATTCCATAAAAGCGAAGGCTCTCCAACCGGAGAGCCTTCGCTTTTATACGTAAGTAAGTGGCTTATTACAGATTATCTAATGCGGCCTGTGCTTTATCTTTCATACTGCCATTCATATCTACCACTTCTTTGAACATACGGCGTGCCTTGCCTGTTTGTCCTTTGCTACGATAGCATACAGCCAGCTGGTAACGGGCTAATTCGCCGTAACGGCTGTTGCTTGCCGCAAGATGTTTATAGCGGGAAATAGCCTCGTTCAGGTCACCCTGCTGATGATAGACCATCGCAGCTTTATATAAAAACTCATCGGTGCTGGTTGTTTCTGCAGGAGCAGTCACTTTGGTTACCGGTTTTTTATCATCATCATCTTTATCTTTAGCTACTGTCTTTGGCTCTTCCTTTTTTATAGGAGGATTGTCTTTGGGTACAGGTGTTTTTTTGGTATCCGAGTCGTCCTTTTTATCTTCTGGTGGTTTAACAGCTGCGGGCGTTTTTTTAACAGCAGTATCTGTTTTCACTACCGGTTTTGTAACAGGTGCCGTTTTCACTTTCAGGGTATCTTTCACTTTCAGCGAATCTTTTTTAGCTACCGGAATTACTACTTTCTCTTTCACCACAACAGGCGGTGGAGGAGGGGGAGGAACGACTGGGACGACCTTTACCGTATCCTGTTTTGCCGCAATGGACTGCGTGCTGGAAGCGGGAATAGCTTTCAGGTCTCCTGTACTGGCAAGTGGTTTAGGGGCCTGTGCTTTGAACCTGCTTTCCTGCTGTACCAGGTAAATACCACCGGCAGCCAGGGCAATAGCCGCTACTACCCAGAAATAAATCAACAGGCTTTCCTTTTTTTGTTCTTTCCGCTGGTAGCGTTCCGCTTTTTGTACATGAGAAACCTGTTTGATACTGTTACGGATATACTGCTGAATGCTGATGGAAAGAGACTGGTATTTATCTCTGTATTGTGATTGCTCTAATATATGTAAAGCCTCGTTACACAGATCGCAGTCGACCAGGTGTTGTTCCACCAGGTGTTTCTCCACGTCAGTCAAACGGCCATCCAGGTATCTGGGCAACTGATCCCTGTTCAGACAACGGATGTTGCTGAATACCTTTAATATTTTGTCGTTGTTTACCGAGTTATTTGCCATCTGTTTGTGTCATCATTAAAGAAGCCATTTTCTGTTTCGCTTCCCGTAGTTTCAACCTTACTTTTTCAACAGGATACTTTTTAGCAGCTGCCAGTTCAGCAAATGTTTTTTGCTCTATATAGAACTGCTGCAGAAAAAATCTCTCTTCTGTGTCCAGTTGTTTAAATACCTGTTGGATCTGGTTAGCCAGTTGTTGTTGTTCCAACAGGTTATTACTGGCTTTTTCCACTTTATTTTCTACCTGTTGTACATCTCTTGATTCGTTTGACGGAAAGAAGGGAATGTTCCTGTCTGCTTTATCGTTCTGTGCCTTAACGGTATAATGCAGCCATTCGTTGGCCTTGGGAATTGTTTGTGTTTTCAGGCTATTACTGAGGCGTTGCAGGATGGATGGATACATTTCTTCGGGCGTGGTACCCGGACCAGTATTCAGATGAGGCATTGAGATAGCGACCAAAAGATGGCTATATCTTTCAAGTAGTACCCCTTCGGCTTCCTGATCCTTCAGTTTTCGTGCCCGGGAAATCAATTCTTTATCCGATAAATTAGTTAACTGCTGAAGCATAGTGTTACCTATATTTACATATAATAATCGAAAAGGTTCGATTGTTCGCTCTGAATATATGATTTAATTTAGACAATTAATATGCCATATGCGATTACTGTTGTGCCAGTGATGCCTTTGCGGGCTGAACCGGCACATAGAAGCGAAATGATCTCCCAGGTTTTATGGGGAGAAAATGTAGAAATCCTTGTTACAGGCACAGACGGCTGGGTAAAGGTAAGATGTCAGTACGATAATTATGAGGGGTGGGCCACTTTTAATCATCTGGAAACCATTGAGGATGATTTATTCCATGCTCCTTATACGCATTATACAGCGGGCTGGGTCAATACGGTGGAAGTGAACGGGAAGGCAATGCATGTACCTTATGGCTGCCTGGTAAAACAGGTGGTGGAACCTGTAACAATGTGGGGAAAGATCCCGGTACAATTTGAGGAAACGCTAAAGAGGCTTGGCAGTAGCGAAAAGGTGGATGAAAATGATCTGCTGGACAAGGCATTTCTTTTCCTGAATACGGCTTATCTCTGGGGTGGAAAATCAGTCTTTGGGGCTGATTGTTCCGGGTTTACGCAAACGGTATTTAAGACGTTGGGAATAGCACTTTTGCGGGATGCTTACCAGCAGGCTACGCAGGGAGAAACAGTCGATTTTTTACAGGAAGTTCATACAGGTGATCTGGCGTTTTTTGATAATACGGAAGGGCGTATTACGCATGTAGGTATTTTGATAAACGATCGTGAGATCATACATGCATCCGGTAAGGTGAGGGTTGACTCTATTGATAATCAGGGTATTATTAATGTGGATACGGGGTTAAGAACACATAATTTAAGGATCATCAAAAGATATTTTTAACATAAAAAGGGCCGGGATTGCTATCAACCCCGGCCTTTTTATTTAATTATTTATTTCCGAACTTCTTATTATATCCATCGATGCTTTCCAGCACGATCCTTTCAGCAACTTCTTTGTTTTCGAATTCAGCAACTTCCACTTTCTTGTGTTCCAGCCTTTTATATTCTTCAAAGAAGTGGCGCATTTCTGCTGTGAAGTGAGGAGGTAATTCGCTGATATCATTGATATGGTTTACACTCATATCATTGGCAGCAACAGCGATGATTTTATCATCTGCTTCTCCGCCATCGATCATTCTCATTACGCCGATCACTTTCGCATCCATGATACACATGGGAACTACGTCTACCTGGGAAAGTACGAGGATATCCAGCGGATCATCATCATCACAGTAGGTTTTTGGAATAAAACCGTAGTTGGCAGGGTAGTATACAGATGAGTACAGCACCCTGTCAAGTTTCAACAGACCACTTTCTTTGTCCAGCTCATATTTGGCACGGCTACCTTTTGGTATTTCAATAATAGCATTTACTACCTTGGGAGCCTCTTTTCCTGGGCTGACGCTGTGCCAGGGATTATTCGTCGTCATCTTCTGTTTGTTTTGTTTATTATTATTTTGGTGCCAGGCCTTGTTATGCATTACTTTCAACAAAATAGACTGCCACAGAGTCGTTTTCATTTGACTGTGGCAACTGATTTACCTTAAGTAATGTGGAATTATAACGTTAGCTGGTGCGCGGCAAAAATATATTATTTTTCTGGTTGAGGCATTACCAAAGAATCCTGCTGTAAAATACTTTCGGATGAATCTAATGGAGTTGCCGGCGGCATATAGTTTGGAATAATGCTTTCGAACGTCAGAGATATCTTCCACTGTCCGTTTTCTTTTACCAGTTGTAGTCTTTCCTTTTGTTTGGAAGAAGAATTCAGCACGGTAACGGTCGCTTTATCGCCATTTTCCTCGGTATCTATCACTTCTATCCCTGCTTTTTTGATCTTATTCCGTTCCGAATCGTTACGACGGGCATCAAAAAAGGAGTAGAGCTGTATTACCTGCTGCGATTCCTTTGTGGCGTAATCCCTGGCAAGGTCGAAATTCGACTCCTGTATAGCGTGCATAAAATTGAGCGCTACTTCCTGAGGGGCTGCATGTTTTTGGCAACCACTCAATACAGTACCGAATAATAACGCCAGGTTAAGGATGCGCAGATAATTGGTCATGCAATTGTTCATTATAATACAATTAACAAAAATAGGCGGAAAGTGGAAAATTACAAAAAGCAGCTGATGGAAGTTACCTGTAAGTTCTCTGCGATTACACCATAATTTGTTTTTTTACTGTAAACCGGTATAGGTTTATGAATACTTTAGCATTACAGTTTAGAGGGTGAACATACTACAAACACTGTTAATGAAGTGTTAATTGTACTAACGTTCCTCTTTTTCCCTAACTACATCTGCTGCATCATATGCCTTTATAATTGCTTTCACAAGGCGGTGTCTTACCACGTCTTCTTCATCCAGTTCCAGGTAACCGATACCATGCACATTTTTGAGGATGCGGGTAGCTTTTACGAGGCCGGATTTGATATTCCTTGGCAGATCCACCTGTGTGAGGTCTCCTGTGATGATCGCTTTAGCGGATGGTCCTATACGTGTGAGGAACATCTTCATCTGCAGGTCGGTAGCATTCTGCGCTTCGTCCAGGATAATAAAGGAATTATCGAGGGTACGTCCGCGCATATATGCCAGTGGTGCGATTTCGATCACCCTGTTAGTCATGAAATAGGTGAGCTTATCGGCTGGTATCATATCGTCCAGTGCGTCGTATAACGGGCGCAGGTAAGGATCGATTTTTTCTTTCAGGTCTCCTGGCAGGAATCCGAGGTTTTCACCTGCTTCCACTGCCGGGCGGGTCAAAATGATTTTGCGTACGGCCTTGTTCTTTAACGCACGTACTGCCAATGCCACAGCGGTATAGGTCTTACCTGTACCTGCCGGGCCGATGGCAAACACAATATCGTTCTTATCGCTGAGCGCCACCATATTCTTCTGGTTAGCTGTACGGGCGCGAACATTCCGTCCGTTGGGGCCAAAAACGAGTATTTCGTTGGAATTGTTCTCTTTGAAGTTGTCTACCTTTTCTTCATCTCCCAGAATCTGTTCAAAATAACCTTCGCTGAGGTTACCATTGCGTTCGAGGTAGGAGATGATCTGACCGATTTTTTCCTGGGCAACATTTACTTCTTCCTGTGCGCCTGACAGTTTGAGTTGTGTGCCACGGGAAAGTATTTTCAGCAGAGGGAATTTCTTTTTTAACAAGTCTAACTTTCCGTTATTCACCCCGAAAAATTCGATGGGATTAACGCTATCTAAATTGATGATTGATTCTGTCAATTGATATATAGATTTAAATGTTTGAGTGTTGAGGCAAAAGGTACTTCCTGAAGGAGTAAGTTATAGCTTTTTCTACAATCAGGAAGCACCTGAGTTTTGTAGCCTTTTCTCTACAAACAGTACTTATAGTTTATAGCCCTGCTGCTTAAAGGACTCCACTTTTGCAGCAATTGCGGGATTGCCCAGTGCAAGGATACGGGCTGCCAGTACGGCAGCATTTTTTGCGCCGGCTTTACCAACTGCGAGTGTTCCTACCGGCAAACCTGCAGGCATCTGTACAATAGAATAAAGAGCATCTATTCCTCCTGGTAAGCCACCTTCCAAAGGAACGCCCAATACGGGTAAAGAAGTATAAGCAGATACTACTCCGGGTAAGGCGGCCGCCATACCTGCCGCGGCAATAACCACGCCAAAGCCTTTTTCCTGTGCAGTGATACACAGTTCTCTTACTTTGTCGGGATTACGATGGGCAGACGCTACCACCATTTCACCTTCTATATTAAAATATTGTAAATAATTCAGCGCTTCCTGCATTACCGCTTTGTCGCTTTCAGAACCCATTAGAATTAATACTTTCATTCCAGTTTATTTAGTTTTAATTATCCCTTATGCCCAAAGATATTTATCCTTTCACACATGCAGAAAAAGGAAAATCCACATTGTTGAAAAAGTAGCAAAATTAAGTGGTAAATCAATATAAATAGCTGAAATACGGGATAATAAGATATAGAATACTTATTTTTAATAATATATTGATTATTTTTAAGAGTTATTAGGAAAATTATGAATGAGGCCATTATAGGCAAAGCACTGGCTGCGCTTATACCGGCACTGTTACTGGACCAGCAGGGGAACCTGTTGTATGCCAATGAGAGAGCTGCCGGGTTGGTGCAGTTGGACGATGAGCATAAAGGGGGAGGGCATTACGATCAGATTATCGGTAAACGGACCCGTATCTATTGGGTTGAGCTTTGTCACAAATTGCAATCAGGGCTTCATGCCAGTGTTGAAATGCATTGTCTTACGGGTGAATGGATTGAATGGCAGCTAAGCGCTATTGGGAACGAATATGTACTAACAGGCCATTCCATTACATCCCGCCGCAGGCGGAATGATAAACAGGTATTTGAAAATCTGCCAATCGGATTACAACAGTTCACTCCAGATGGTTATCATGTGGATATCAACCAGGTCCAGCGCGAAATATGGGGAGATGACCATCCAATGTTTACAGAACCGGACTATAATATAGTAGAAGATCCTTATTACCTGCAGGCCGGATTAAGCCAGTTGTTCCGGGATGCACTGCAAACCCGTCAGCCTGTGAAGAATGAGATCCTGCTGCGATATAAAGAAAATCAAAGAGGCGACGTTACCCGCTTACAACCTTATTATTACGAGGCTACCGTGTTTCCTGTTCAAAGCAGGGACGCCGGCGTTACCGGCCTTTTCCTGATGCTGAACGAGATCACCGCACAGAAACTGGCAGCCATCAGCCTGGAAAAGAGTGAACGCTTACTCGATAATATCGTGGAGAACCTGCCCATCGGTTATATGCAGTTTGATCACTACGGTTTTTTACGCCGGGTAAATCAGACACAACGCCGCTTCCTGGGCCTCCGGGAAGGCATGGAAGCTACCGCCTATAACATCATGAGCGATCCTTTTGCGACCATGTACCAGCTGGATGAACTGTTTGTGCAGGTAATGGAAGAAAACAGGGTGCTGCGTTTGGAAAAGCAGATAGATTTTTCACTGGAAGATACCTGGACCGACCAGCAGAAAGAAGTATGGCTGGACATTACCATTTTTCCTTTACAGGATGCTGTTGATAAAAAACAGATCGTGGTAATGCTGGTGAGTGATATTACCAACAAGAAACGGGAACGCCGCATCCGTACACAGTTGCAGCGGAACACGGAACAACTGCACCTGTTCTTTGATGCCGTGGATATGGGATATGCCACCATAGAAAGAAACGGACTGATCACCTTTGTGAACAGTAAGGCAATGGAGATGGTGGGCATAGATGTAAAACAAGGGAGTAACCTCTTTATTACGCTGCCGGAATTCTCTGCGAACACGCCCTTTGCGATCCGCTTTACAGAGGCAATGAAAAGTGAAGTATCAGAGACTTTTTACAGTTACTTTTCACGCATGGACAAGTGGTATGATTTCATGCTTACACCCATGCAGGATGGCGCTCTTTCCCTGTTTATCCGGGATATTACAGAGAGCCGCAAGATGCAGAAGGACCTGTACAAAGCGAATAACCAGCTGAACCGCCTGAACCGTAACCTCGTGAACCAGAATCAGCAGCTGGAGGATTTTGCGCATATTACTTCTCATAATCTGCGTGCGCCGATTGCGAACCTGAAAGCGCTGATGCAGATGTATGTGGCTACCAGTCAGCCCAGCGAGCAGGAATTATACCTGGGCATGCTACAGGAAGTGATCCATAAAATTGATGAAACGCTGAACGACCTGGTAGATGTGGTGCAGATCAGGAAAAATGACGATGTGGAACGGGAACCGTTGTATTTTGCAGAAAGACTGCAATCCGTAAAAGACGTATTACTCGTTGATATTGAGGTGAGTGGTATTCAGATAACCACCAATTTCGATGAGGCGCCTGTGCTGGAGTTTCCACGGGTATACCTGGACAGTATCCTGCAGAACCTGATCACTAACGCGATCCGTTACAGAACGCTGGAGCGCATACCGGGTCTGCATCTGAGAAGCTGGAAAGAGCGCGGCTGTATCGTGCTTACCGCAGAAGATAATGGGTTAGGTATAGACATGGAGCGGTTTGGCAGTAAGCTCTTCGGGTTCAGAAAGACCTTTCACAAGAACAAGGATGCGAAGGGAATAGGGTTATTTATAACAAAAACACAGGTGGAAGCGATGGGAGGGAGTATCAGAGCCGAAAGTACTCCTGGCCGGGGAACCAAATTTATCATTACCTTTAAATCCGAATAAGTCCCTCTATGCAGCTGCTCAATTTGATCTTTATAGTAGATGACGACCCTATACATCAGCAAATTGCTAATATCATGATACGCCGGCAAGGTATAGGGGAGAACGTGAAGACTTTTTCGGATGCCCAGGATACACTTGATTATCTGAAACAGCATCAGGATGAGCCAGCCCTTCTGCCGGACCTGATCCTGCTGGACCTTAATATGCCTGTGATGGACGGATGGGAGTTCCTGAATGATTATGCGGGCTTTTATGAGCAACTATCCAAGGAGATCGGAATTTTTGTACTCACTTCTTCTATTGATGATAAAGACAGGAAAAAGGTAGATAATTTCTCCTTTGTAAAAGGATACCTTACCAAACCTTTATCCAACGAAATTATTACGAAACTGCAACAGTACAGTTAACTTTCTCTGAGTGCTTTAATTGTAGCAGCAGGGTCCGCAGATGAAAAAACCGTACTACCCGCCACCAATACATTCGCACCGGCATTAATAATATCCGCCGCATTATCCAGCGTTATTCCTCCATCGACTTCTATCAGTGCATATGCATTGGATGCCCTGATCATTTCCCTTAATTCTCTGAGTTTTTTCAGTGTCTGCGGGATAAAATGCTGACCACCGAAACCAGGATTCACACTCATCACCAGTACCACATCAATGTCGTTGATCACATTTTCCAGCAGATGTACGGGGGTATGTGGGTTCAATGCCACACCGGCTTTCATGCCCAGTCCTTTTATCTGCTGTATGTTGCGGTGCAGGTGTACGCAGGCTTCATAATGAACCGTTAAGATATCTGCACCTGCCTGTTTAAACGCTTCTGCATATTTCTCAGGTTCTTCTATCATCAGGTGTACGTCACATGTCTTTTTTGCTGCTTTTTTTATTTGGGCAATTACGGGAATACCATAACTGATATTGGGCACAAAACGGCCGTCCATCACATCCAGATGCAGCCAGTCGGCTTCACTGCGGTTCAGCATATCCACTTCTTTTCCCAGCTCCAGAAAATTAGATGCCAGCAGGGAAGGCGCTACGAGCGTGTTTCTTTGTTCCATTCTATTTGTTTTTAAGACTGTCCAGTGCAGCTCTGGCTTCCGGGTATGATTTGCGGAAGGTGAGCGCTTTACTGTAATCATCAATAGCAGCTAATTTGCGGCCAAGTTTTTCGTGGCAGCGGGCACGGTAGTAATAAGCCTCTGCATCTGCGGGAGATGCTTTGGCCGCCATATTAAAATAACTGAATGCAGCAGGCCATTGTTGCTGTCTGTAATATATTTTTCCCATGGCCAGGTAGAGGTCCTCATCATCCGGATCTATCACAACCCCTTTTTTATAAGCTGCTATTGCCTCTGCAAATTTACCATCCTTTTCATAATACTGACCGATGGCATATTGTGCATCTGCATTGGAAGAATCGAGGCGGGAAGCTAATTCATAATAATGAATGGCAGCCGGAAGATGTCTTTCCTGGAGCAGGTCGCCCAGTTCCATTACGGCATCATAATCACTTTGCATACCGGCAGCATCAATGGCAGTGGAGAGGTGCTTAATGGCAAGAGCGGTATCTTTCCTTTCTTCCGCAATACGGGCCTTCAGGTAATAGGCTTTATCGTGTGTATCTTTAGAGACGGCGAGTACGGAGGCCAGGCTGTCTGCTTTTTTGTATTGTTTATTTTCTATCAGGGCAGTCGCCAGCCTGTATTCCAGATAAGGATAATGAGGGGATGTTTTCAATGCTTTCTCGAAGTAGGCAACAGCCTGCGGATATTTTTCTACCAGGATGGCAGCTTCGCCTGCACCTGCCCAGTAGTCTGTTACCTGTGGTTTCAGCCGGGCTGCTTTTTCGAAGTCTTTTTGTGCCAGTGCGGGATCAGTATTGAACAATAGCAACGCCCTGCGGAAGTGAAGATCGGCATCGTTTGGGAACGTGCTCAGTGAATCTGTTAATGGTAATACCATAGGTGCATACAGGGCAGAGTCAGCGTCTGCCTTATCAGCATCCTGCTGTCCTGTGGAATTGGACTGACAAGAATAAAGGATAGGTATCAATAAAAGGGCGAGGTATTTCATACTACAATATTAAAGAATTAGCTGCAAGATAGCTTGCAGCTAATTACTAATTCTGCATCAGCCATGTTTTTAATGCATTGTAGTCGTTCGGCAACAATACTGCTTTCTTATCAAGGCTGTATAATGACTGCACACGCTCTGGTGTAACTATTTTCTCCTGAAGGGCCGCCGGAGCGGTATCTGCAAACTTTACAGGGTGAGCCGTTTCCAGGAAAACACCTGCAGCACTCTTTGTATAGGACAGGTATTTTTGGAGGCCAAGGTAACCGACTGCACCATGAGGGTCCAGCATATAATGTTCCTTTTCCCATACTTCTTCCATGGTAGCTACGGTCTCTTTATCTGTAAAGCTGTAGGAAGTTAATTTCTGTTGCAACGCAGGCAGACTGTTGGCAAACAGTTCCAGGATCCTGATAAAGTTGCTGGGATCTGCCACGTCCATGGCGTTGGAAATGGTAGGTGTTGCCTGTCCGGGTTCGTATTTACCCGAATGCATAAACCTGGGCACTGTATCATTGATGTTGGTACTGGCCACAAAATGTTGCACGGGCAGGCCCATGGCAGCAGCCATCATACCAGCGCAGATATTACCGAAGTTACCGCTGGGCACGGAAAATACTATATCTGATTTCAGTTGTTTGTACGCCAGCAGGTAATAGAACATCTGCGGCAGCCAGCGGGCCACATTGATAGAGTTGGCGCTGGTGAGCAGGCAGTGTGCCTGTAATTCTGCATCCAGGAAAGCGGTTTTCACCATGCGCTGGCAGTCATCGAAAGTGCCCTGGATTTCCAGGGCGGTGATGTTACCATTGAGGGTGGTGAGCTGTTTTTCCTGCAGGGTGCTTACTTTACCGGAAGGGTAGAGGATCACTACACGTACGCCGGGAACGTTGTAGAAACCATGTGCCACGGCTCCGCCGGTATCGCCGGAAGTGGCAACCAGTACGGTTACGGGGCGACTGTCATTTCTGCGGAAGTAACCCAGGCAGCCTGCCATGAAGCGGGCGCCTACATCCTTAAATGCCAGGGTAGGGCCATGGAACAATTCCAGGGCGTAGATGTTATCTTTTACCTTTTCCAGGGGGAAAGGAAAGCTGAGTGTATCTGCAATGATTTTGCGTAAGATCTCTTCGGGGATTTCTTCACCTACGAAAGGTTTGATAGCCGCATAAGCGATATCAAGATCAGCATGTTGTTCTATCTTGTTAAAGAAATCCTTTTCAAATGAAGGGATCTGTTCGGGGAAGTATAATCCTTTATCCGGTGCTAATCCCTGTACTACTGCATCCTCGAAAGAAACGACATGCTGTTTATTCTGTAAACTGAAATATTTCATTGTTTGTAGACTTTTGTTATGATCCCTACACTTTATCTATTCTGCATCCCCTGGTATTTATCTGAGATACATGGATCTTATAATCCACGCCCAGCGGGGCATACACCTTATTCATCATCTCTGCCACATTACGTGCATTTGTTTCTCCTTTGCTTAACATGAATACAGAAGGGCCTGATCCGGAGATACCGCCGCCCAGGGCGCCGGCTTCCTTACATTTTACTTTCAGTTCATAAAAAGCAGGTATGAGGATAGCGCGTACCGGTTCTACGATCACATCTTCCAGGGAACGGCTGATGAGGTCATAATTCTCCTGGTAGAGACCAGCCACTAATGCACCTACGTTACCCCACTGACGGATGGCGTCTGTCATCAGTACTTTTTGTTTGAGTATCTCACGGGCATCGGAAGTCTTTACTTCTATCTGCGGATGGATGACGGTCACCCAGAGATCGGCGGGCGTATGCAGACCTGTAATATCAAGTGGTTTGTAACTGCGTACCAGGGTGAAGCCGCCCATAATGGCCGGCGCCACGTTATCCGCATGTGCTGCGCCGCTGGCCAGCCGTTCGCCTTCCATGGCAAAACGTACCAGTTGTTTAGGCGTGAACGGGTTGTTCAGCAGGTAATTGGCGCCTGCCACAGCACCCGCAGAGCTGGCGGCACTGGAGCCGATGCCACTGCCGGGAGGGATATTCTTGAAGAGTTCCAGTTCTATGCCTGTGTCTGGCTGGCCATACTTTTGTAACAAAGCCTGTATTGCCACACCGCAAACGTTCTGCGCCGGATCTGTGGATAGGCTGGCACCGTGTATCTTCGTGATGGTAACACCCGGAGTGGAGCTCAGGCGCATGATCATCTCATCGCCGGGAGCGTCCATCGCCAGTCCTATTACATCAAACCCACAGGCTACATTGGCAACGGTAGCAGGAGCAAATACTTTAATATCCATGTTGTAATTAGTTTAATTATCTCGCAGATCTGATCACATCAGCAAATATACCGGAAGCTGTTACATCTGCGCCCGCGCCTGCACCTTTTACGATCAGGGGCTGGGCCGCATAACGGTTAGTGGTATACAGCACGATATTATCCTTGCCTTCCAGGTTAAAGAAAGGGTGATCAGGCGCGATAGACTGTAGTCCTACAGCCGCTTTCCCATTTTCATAACGGGCCACGAACTTCAGCTTTTTGCCTTCGTTGTCGGCCTTCTGGCGTAAGTTAAGGAAATGAGCCGCATGTACGTCCAGTTGCTCATAGAAATCAGCAACGGAAGGAGCGTTCAGTGCTTCTGCCGGCAGGAAGGAGTGGTTGGTGATTTCCTCCAGCTCCATTACCGCGCCGCTTTCACGGGCCAGGATGAGTATTTTGCGCATTACGTCCACCCCGCTGAGGTCTATACGTGGATCTGGTTCCGTGTATCCTTCATCCTGGGCTGCTTTTACTACCTGGCGGAAGTTAGCGCCATTCACGAAGTTGTTGAACACGAAATTCAGACTTCCGCTGAGGACCGCTTCAATGCTGCGGACTTTATCACCACTGCGGATTAAATCATTGAGGGTGTTGATCACCGGTAAACCTGCGCCTACATTGGTTTCGAACAGGAAGGAAGCGTTGAATTTACGCGCCAGTTCCTTCAGGTTCTTATAGTATGCATAGTCGGAAGAGCAGGCTATTTTATTGCAGGTAACTACGGAGATACCATGTTGCAGGAATTCACCGTAGATAGCCGCTACTTCTTTACTGGCAGTATTATCAATGAACACGCTGTTGCGCAGGTTCAGGGATTTTATTTTCTGAGTGAAGATTTTTAAGTCGGCCGGTTCCCCGTTTTCCAGTAAGGCGCGCCATTCGGGCAGGTTGATAGATTCATGACCGAACACCATCTTTTTACTGTTGGTGATACCTGCCACACGCACGTGCAGTCCCAGTTCATTCATCAGGTAATGATGCTGCTGATTCAGTTGTTCCAGCAGTTTGCTACCTACGTTACCAGCACCGACGATAAATACGTTCACCTGTTTGAGCGGTGTTTCGAAGAAGGCTTCATGTATAACGTTCAGCGCTTTCTTCACGTCTGCTTTATTGATCACAACAGAGATGTTCTTTTCTGTAGAACCCTGTGCGATAGCGCGTATATTCACACCGTTCCTACCTAAAGCGCCAAAGAGTTTAGCGCTGGTACCGTGGTGATTTTTCATTTTATCACCTACGACCGCTACGATGCTCATATCTCTCTCAACTATCAGCGGTTCTATACGTTTATCCTGTATTTCCTGAGCGAACTCGCTGTCTACAGTAGTTTTGGCCTTCAGCATATCAGCTTCATGGATACCTACGGTGATGGAGTGTTCGGAAGAACTCTGTGTAATAAGGATCACGTTCACACGTTCCTGCAGCAAAGCCTCGAACAGGCGTTTGGAGAAACCGGGGATACCCACCATGCCACTACCTTCGAGGGTCAGCAGGGCTATCTTCTGTATACCGCTGATACCTGTTACGGGGAAGCTGCGGGCCTCACCATTCGGTATATGGATAAGCGTACCATGATCATCCGGGGCAAAGGTGTTCTTTATCCAGATAGGGATACGTTTATTCATTACGGGTTGTATGGTAGGCGGGTAGATTACTTTCGCGCCGAAGTGGGAGAGTTCCATTGCTTCCGCATAGCTGATATGTGCGATAGGAATAGCCTGTGATACGAGGCGGGGGTCGGCGGTCATCATTCCGCTCACATCTGTCCATATATCCAGCACTTCTGCATTGAGCGCAGCAGCGATGATGGAAGCGGTATAGTCGGACCCACCGCGGCCCAGGGTGGTGGTTTCGCCATCAGCACTGGCGGCTACGAAGCCGGGCAGTACGAAGTAGTCGGCAGTTTCCTGCTGGAAATATTGGTTAGCCTGATGATTTGTAGCGAGGAAGTTTACGGCCGCATTGCCGAAGTGGCTGTCAGTAACGATCAGTTCACGGCTGTCTTTCCATATGGCTTTGAGCCCGTTTACTTTCAGCTTTTCGGCAAGCAGGTAAGAGGATACCAGTTCTCCGAAGCTCATGATCTTGTCCAGCGACCTGGCACTGAGTTCTCCCACCTGGAATATCCCGTCGCAAAGGGTTTCCAGTGTGTTGAGTCTCTTTTTCACCTGGCTGATAAGGCCACTGTGTACGGTAATCGGGAAGAGGGTGCGGATGGTATCCAGGTGTTTGTTCTCAATTTCCTGCAATACACTTCTGTATTGTTCCTGTCCTTGTCCGGCAAGCTGTCCGCATTGGATCAGTTTGTCGGTAATGCCACTCATAGCGGAAGCAACGATGGTAAAGCGCCCGTTTGGTTTTTTATTTTGTATGATATTGCAAACCTGTTCTATCGCCTGGGCGCTTCCCATGGAAGTTCCGCCAAATTTTAATACTTGCATTGTATAATGATATTAATACGTAAAGTTCCTATCCCTTTTACCGGTGGTACCACTAGGTGGTCGTTGGATGATATGTGAAATTAACCCCGTAACGGGGTAATTGTAGTTGTTGTAATAGTGCTGAAGCCTGTGCCGGAGAAGGCGCAGATCGCAGATGAGAAGTATGTAGAAGAATGTAGCACTATTATTGTTTAATTTACTTTTCGCAAACAAAAATGCATGATTTCTTTGGAATTAACAAATGAATTGTCAAAGTTTTGAAATTATTTAAATTTAGATGCGGTTATTTGTGAAAAAATACGGGTATAGAGAGAATCGGGACAAATACCTGGAGATCACTGCTATAGGAGAACAGGCACTGAAAAGCACCTGAACGGTTTCTGACAAGGTTCATAATAGCACTTGACAGGCTTCTGATAAGGTTCATCCTACGTTTATCCTACGTTAAAAGACGTAGGATAAACGTAGGATGAACCTTATCAGAAGCTCTTTAGAACCTGTTCAGCAGCTCTTTGGAACCTGTTCAGGTGCTTATCTCTAATTTACTTATATTTGTAATAACCACGTTACATAATGCCGTATTTCCGGAACTTCACATATTATATAGATAAGCGCAAATGGAAATATTGTTTCCTGCTTGCCGCCCTGCAGAAAGGGGTATAGAAATCCTGTAGACACGCTCTGTT
The DNA here is from genome assembly GCF_009758125.1 of Chitinophaga oryziterrae. GTDB lineage: Bacteria > Bacteroidota > Bacteroidia > Chitinophagales > Chitinophagaceae > Chitinophaga > Chitinophaga oryziterrae. Next base: position 114,011 of record NZ_WRXO01000009.1, on the reverse strand, counting down.
ATATTCCATACATCAAAACATACTCATGCCTCACTATCATAAGCTGGGAAAGATCCCGCATAAACGTCATACGCAATTCCGCAAGCCGGATGGTACGTTATATTCCGAACAGTTATTTTCTACCGAAGGCTTTTCTTCCAATTCAACGTTATTATATCATTGCCATCCGCCTACGGAAATTGTAAAGGTGGATGAACCTTACAATGTAGCGCCAAAAGTGGCGGAAGAGAAAATGCTGAAACACCGCAGCTTCCAGGGCTTTAACATCAAACCCGAGAATGATTTCCTGGAAAGCAGGAAGCCTGTACTGGTGAATAACGATTGCCATATTGTACTGGCTGCTCCACGCGAAAGCATGACCAGCTACTTTTACAAGAATGCAGATGCTGATGAGATGATCTTCATACATGAAGGTGCGGGCGTATTACGCACACAGTACGGGGAACTGACTTTCGGATATGGAGATTACCTGGTGATACCAAGGGGGACTATTTATCAGATCAGCTTTAACGGTACTGATAACCGCTTATTCATCCTGGAATCTTTTAGTCCTATCCGTTATCCTAAACGTTATCTCAGCCATTTCGGACAATTACTGGAACATGCTCCTTATTGTGAAAGGGATATCCGCCAGCCGGAGAACCTGGAAACAATTGATGAAGCAGGAGATTTTTTAATAAGGATCAAAAAGAAAGGGGTGATGTACCCTATTCACTATGCACATCATCCTTTTGATGTGATCGGCTGGGATGGCTGTGAATATCCGTTTGCATTTTCCATTCATGATTTTGAACCGATAACAGGACGGGTGCATCAGCCACCGCCGGTACACCAGACTTTCGAAGGCGGTAATTACGTGGTTTGTTCTTTCTGCCCCAGGTTGTTCGATTATCATCCGCAGTCTGTTCCTGCTCCATATAATCACAGTAATATAGACAGTGATGAAGTATTGTATTATGTGGATGGAGATTTTATGAGCCGTAAACATGTAACAAGAGGGATGATCACTTTACATCCGGGTGGTATCCCGCATGGTCCTCATCCGGGTGCTGTGGAGAGGAGTATAGGAGCGAAAGAGACGAAAGAATTAGCTGTGATGGTAGATACGTTCCATCCTTTACAGATCACGGAAGATGCATTGGGAATTGAGGACGGACATTATGTGATGAGCTGGGCTGAATAATAAGAATAAAGCGCTTCTCTTCCGGAAAAAGAAGCGCTTTATTCTTTAAGCATTTCCGAGGGTAATCTCATCATCTTTTTCAGGGTCTGTGTTCGCATCTTCCTGATGTTCCTCCGGAGTTTGCAGTATACTATCTCCCATATAAATTTCTGTAGCATCTTTCTTCAATCCATCATCAGAAATCTGTACATCTTTTTCTTTTTTATCTGCCGGACCAGCTGGTTTTTTTTGTGCCATAATATCGTTTTTATCGATAAAAGGCCACTAACATCGTGCCACCTCATCACCAGCTATCCAAATTGCTAGTATGTGCAACCGTTAATTATTCAATACTTTTGCCCCTTATTTTAAAATCAGCACAATTATGGAATACAGGCAATTAGGAGAAAGCGAACTGAAAGTATCTGCTATTACATTTGGCGCATGGGCCATTGGTGGATGGATGTGGGGAGGAACAGAACGTAAGGACGCCGTAGAAGCTATCCGTGCTTCTATTGCAGAGGGTGTTACTTCTATTGATACGGCTCCTGTATATGGCATGGGATTAAGTGAAGAACTGACCGGGGAAGCCCTGAAAGGCTTAGACCGCAGTAAGGTACAGATCCTGACCAAATTCGGTATGCGCTGGGACCTTGAAAAGGGTAACCTGGCTTTCAAAAGCAAGGATAACGATGGTAAAGACATCAATATCCATAAATATGCAGGCAAAGAAAGTGTGATCCTGGAATGTGAGAACAGCCTGAAACGACTGGGGACAGATTACATAGACCTCTACCAGATCCATTGGAATGATGAAACGACCCCGATTGAAGAAACTTTTGAGGCCGTATTACGCCTGAAAGAACAGGGTAAGATCCGTGAAGCAGGCGTATGTAATTATAATGTGGAGCAGATGAAAAGGGCCGATAAAGTGATTAAACTGGCTTCCAACCAGGTGCCTTTCTCTATGGTAGAAAGAGGGATTGAAAATGAGCTGGTCCCTTATTGCATAGAAAATAACAAAGGTATTCTGGCTTACAGTCCTTTGCAGAGAGGGATCCTGAGTGGTAAAATCAAACCAGGTCATCATTTTGGAGAAGGTGACCATCGCCCTGCCACTAAATTCTATCAGCCGGAGAACCTGAACCGCATCAATGCTTTCCTGGACGAGATCCGTCCTGTAGCTGAAAGCAAGAGCGTTACCCTGGCTCAACTGGTGATCCGCTGGACGATAGACCGTGACGGAATTACAGTGGCGCTGGTAGGTGCCCGTAATGCGGAACAGGCTATACAGAACGCAAGGGCTATCAATATAAAACTGGGGGCTGAAGAGACCAGGTATATTAATGACAGGCTGTACAAGCTGGAACTCGTATAATTAATATAGAACAGGGAATAGAACCGGGGCCGATCGCTCCGGTTTTTTTATTTGGTTATTGCTGACCGAATTGCTAATATTGCAATAGCAACTATTTAATGCTTATACTACACACATATCATACTAAATCAAACCAGCTCCAGAGTGAATACTACTTCCTCATGGCCACGCTGGCAATGGATTCGCCCCTCGCCTGATCTTTTACCACTACATCTTGCTATAATCGCTTTTTAACTCAATGCCGTGTGCATTGTAAATTACGGTCATACACCAAAACTTTCTAAAATCTTATGCATACCGTTACAGATACTGCCGCTACAGCAGCACGCGCAAATGCGCAGGACTTTTTACCATTAAATGGTACGGATTACGTTGAGTTTTATGTTGGGAATGCCAAACAGGCGGCTCACTTTTATAAAACAGCATTTGGCTTTCAGTCTGCCGCTTATTCTGGTCCTGAGACAGGCGTAAAAGACAGAGTTTCCTATGTAGTTACCCAGAACAAACTGCGTTTTGTATTCACCACACCATTGGGCCCGGATAGTGATATTGCAAAGCATATCCAGGCACATGGAGATGGGGTAAAAGTATTGGCGCTGTGGGTAGATGATGCCCGTTCCGCTTTTGAGGAAACCATGAAAAGAGGGGCGAAAGCTTTCATGGAACCGGTAACTGAAAAGGATGAATATGGTACTGTGGTACGCAGTGGTATTCATACCTATGGAGATACCGTTCACATCTTTGTAGAACGTAAAAATTACGATGGACCTTTCCTGCCTGGTTTTAAACCATGGAAAACCGTGTATAACCCTGCTGAGACCGGGTTACTGTATGTAGATCATTGCGTGGGTAATGTGGGTTGGAATGAGATGAATACCTGGGTGGATTTCTACGAAAAAGTAATGGGTTTCCGCAACCTGTTATCTTTTGATGATAACGATATTTCTACTGAATATTCTGCCCTGATGAGTAAGGTGATGAGTAATGGGAATGGTCGTGTTAAATTCCCTATTAACGAACCTGCAGAAGGCAAGAAAAAATCACAGATAGAAGAATACCTTGATTTTTACGGCGGTCCTGGTGTACAGCATGTAGCTATCGCCACCAATAATATTATCCAGACGGTTACCGAGCTGCAGAAAAGGGGCGTAGAGTTCCTGACAGTACCTGAGTCTTATTATGCCACACTGCTGGACAGGGTAGGTGAAATAGATGAAGACCTGCAGCCTTTAAGAGAACTGGGCATACTGGTAGACCGCGACGACGAGGGATACCTGTTACAGATATTTACCAAACCGGTACAGGACCGTCCCACTGTATTTTTTGAGATCATCCAGCGCAAAGGAGCCCAGTCGTTCGGCAAGGGTAACTTCAAAGCGTTGTTTGAGTCGATAGAAAGAGAGCAGGCGCTGAGGGGCAACCTGTAAGATCCGCCATTTTAACCTTTAAAAGAGGCTGTTCCATTCCGGAACGGCCTTTTTGCATATATCGCACATTCAGGGTATGTGTTTGTCGGAAAAATTGAAATAATTTGCATAATAGATCGTTGTTTATGAGAGTACAAACTTTATTGGGTGTCTTATTTCTTTTAGGAGGGATTTTTCAGTGTATAACCGCTGTATTGATCTTCCAGGGGGAGAGACACTATATTTTACGTTTTGCAAATCGTAAGGTTGGAATGGTGATATATGCTATTTTTGCCATGTTATTGTTCTATCTTGCATACAGGACTTTTACTATGCAGCCGTCTCAAAGTGTTCCTGTAAGGACAGAACACAGTTAGTGAACTTGTAAAATTGTGTTAAATTATCTATGAAGCAGGTCGTTTTAGCAGCAATGATGTTGTTGGGGTTTGGTAAACTACAGGCCCAGCAATCATTTCTGGATAATCAGAAGATGTTTCCCAAAGTAGTATATGCTTACAGGGATAAAGAAGAGCAGTTAAAGAAGGAGTTTGAGAAGAAGGGATTGGTATATCCTGCCAAATACATTTTCCTCCGCTCTTTTAAACTGGACAGTGAGCTGGAAATCTGGGTAAAGAATAATGCCGCAGACACTTTCAGGTTATTTAAGTCCTACCGGGTATGTACACTTTCAGGTAAAATGGGGCCTAAGCGTAAAGAGGGAGATATGCAGGTACCGGAGGGGTTTTATTATATCAATGATTTCAACCCTAACAGTAACTATCACCTTTCTCTGGGTATCAACTATCCCAACATTTCGGATAAGGTGCTGAGTGACCCTAAAAAGCCGGGTAAGGAGATCTACATTCACGGCAGTTGCCTCACCATCGGCTGTATCCCGCTGACAGACGAATTCATAGATGAAGTGTATATCCTGGCTGTCAATGCCAAGAATGCAGGGCAGGATTTCATCCCTGTGCATGTGTTCCCGATCAAGTTCGGCAACATGCGTTCTATGGACTATCTGGGTAGTGTAACCCTTACAGACAGTACTTCCCAGCGTTTCTGGGTAGATCTGAAAGGGGCGTATGATTATTTCGAAAGACATCACCGTTTACCGGTAGTAATGGTAGACAGCAAGGGCAAATATATTATGTGATCCATTACTGATAAATTGTTTAATTGAAGGGACGGTTATAAACCAGTCCCTTTCTTTTTGCCGTTTAATTAATTTTTCTATGAAAAGTCGATTTTTTTTCGAACCTTGAGTTAAGGTCAAATAATTTTATCGTTATGAACAGAAGAGATGCCATCAGGAATGTAGCCCTGTTACTAGGGACTGCCATATCCGCTTCCACATTATCCGCACTGGAAGGCTGTAACCCAAAGGCTCCTGAGAATTATGCTCTCAAGGCGCCTGAAACAAAGAGCTTATTAGCAGAGATCGCGGAAACCATCATACCAAAAACAGATACTCCCGGCGCCAAAGAGGCAAAGGTCGAAGACTTTATTGTTACGATGCTGAACGATTGTTACAAAACCACTGATCAGCAGGTAGTGCTGGATGGTATGAAGAAGATCGATGCAGCCAGTGAAAAGCAATATAAAAAGCCTTTTGTAGATATTACTGCAGAACAGAAGACTGCGTTACTGACTGAAATAGATAAGGAACGTGTGGCTTATAACAAGCGGGATAACAAAAAAGAAGGCGATCCAACCCATTACTTCCAGGTGCTGAAAGAGCTGACATTATTAGGCTATTTCACTTCTGAACCAGGCGCCACCAAAGCCCTGCGTTATGTTGCCGTACCAGGCAAATATGAAGGCTGTATCCCTTATAAGAAAGGGGATAAGGCATGGGCGATGTAATTAGTTCGTAACAACAAATAAAGTAATTCCATGAATCTGAATATGAAAGCTCAGGAGCAAAACACTTACGATGTAATTGTGATAGGCTCCGGTGTAAGCGGTGGCTGGGCAGCCAAAGAATTTACAGAAAAAGGTCTGAAGGTATTGATGCTGGACCGTGGTAAACCATTAGAACACGTAAAGGATTATGATACGGCAACCAAGGATCCCTGGGAGTTTAAACATGCCGGCCGTATTACGGTAGAACAAAGGGAAACACATCCTAAATTAAGCCGCGATTATCCATACAGCGAGCATAATGAAAAGTTCTGGATCAATGATTCTACAAGTCCATATAATGAAGTAAAACGTTTCGACTGGTATCGTCCTGATATCGTGGGTGGTAAATCCATTATGTGGGGCAGGCAGTCGTACCGTTGGAGCGATATTGATTTTGAAGGCAACCTGAAAGATGGGATTGCGGTTGACTGGCCAATCCGGTATAAGGACCTGGCGCCCTGGTATGATTATGTAGAGCGTTTCGCAGGTATCAGCGGACAGGCAGAAGGATTGCCACAGTTGCCAGACGGCCAGTTTATGCCAGCAATGGAAATGAACTGTGTGGAGAAAGACGTGAAGAAACGCATAGAAGAGCAATATAAGGGCCGTATCATGACGATGGGCCGTGTGGCTAACATCACACAGCCATTACCTGGCCGTACCAATTGTCAGTACCGTAACCTGTGTAGCCGTGGTTGTCCTTTCGGGGCTTATTTCAGCACACAGTCATCTACGTTACCTGCAGCAGTAGCTACCGGGAATCTTACTTTACGTCCGGACAGTATTGTGAATTCTGTTATTTATGATGAGCAGAAAGGCAAAGCTACCGGTGTGAAAGTAATCGATAAACACACCAAGCAGATGACCGAATTCTATGCAAAGATCATCTTTGTGAACGGGTCTACGCTGGGAACTACTTTTGTACTGCTGAACTCTATCTCTCACCGTTTCCCGAATGGATTAGGTAATGATAGCGGTGTACTTGGAAAATACCTGATGGACCATCACTTCCGTACAGGGGCTTCCGGTAAGGCCGTAGGCTTTGATGATAAGTATTTCTTTGGCCGCAGGGCAAATGGTATCTATATTCCGCGTTACCGTAACATTGGCAGCGATAAACGTGATTACATCCGTGGTTTTGGTTACCAGGGAGGAGCGAGCCGTGGAAGCTGGGCAAGTGGTATTGCTGAAATGGGAGTAGGTAAAGATTTCAAGGAGATGCTGACAGAACCGGGCGACTGGAGTATGGGACTTGGAGGTTTTGGAGAGTGTTTACCTTATGAAGATAATAAAGTAACGCTGGATACTTCCGTAAAAGACGATTGGGGACAGCCGGTACTGAAGTTTGATGCAGAGTTCAAGGAAAATGAGAAGAAGATGCGTGTGGATATGATGAACGATGCAGCAGAAATGCTGGAAGCAGCAGGTCTGAAGGATGTAAAGACATATGACAACGGTTCTTATCCCGGTATGGCTATCCATGAAATGGGTACTGCACGTATGGGTCGTGATCCTAAAACGTCTATGTTAAACTCCTGGAACCAGTTGCATGCAGTGAAGAATGTATTTGTAACAGATGGCGCCAGTATGACGTCTGCAGCCTGTGTAAATCCATCTCTTACTTATATGGCCATGACAGCAAGAGCAGTAGATTATGCTGTGAAAGAAATGAAGAAAGGAAATATTTAATTAAGATATGAATCTCAACATCAGAGCAGAGAAGGAGAATACCTATGATGCCATTGTTGTAGGCTCAGGGATCAGCGGGGGATGGGCAGCCAAGGAGCTGTGTGAAAAGGGATTGAAAACGCTGGTACTGGAAAGGGGTCGCAACGTGGAGCATGTGAAAGATTACACTACCGCCATGATGGCGCCCTGGGAGTTTCCGCACCGTTTGAACCATACATCGGAAATGAGGGAGAACCATCCCATTCAGAGCCAGTGTTATGCATTCGACGAAGCAACACAACAGTTTTGGGTAAACGATAAGGAGAACCCTTATAACCAGGTGAAACCATTCAACTGGCTTCGCGGGTATCATGTTGGCGGCCGTTCACTGATGTGGGGAAGGCAGGTATACCGCTGGAGCGATGTAGACTTTACGGCCAACGCAAAGGACGGTCATGGTGTTGACTGGCCTATCCGTTACAAAGATGTAGAGCCATGGTATGATTATGTCGAATCTTATATAGGTATTAGTGGTCAGGCTGAAGGTCTGCCGCAATTACCCGACGGGAAGTTCCTGAAAGCGATGGAAATGAACTGCCTGGAGAAACATGTGGCAGCACGTATTAAAGAGCAGTACCAGGACCGTATCGTAACCATTGGCCGTGTAGCACATGTGACTGAAAAGCATCATGACCGTGGTCCTTGTCAGTTCCGTAACCTGTGTGCGAGAGGATGTCCTTTTACCGGTTATTTCAGCAGCAACGGGGTTACTTTACCGGCAGCCGCCAAAACGGGTAATCTTACATTGCGTCCGGATTCTATCGTGCTGGAAGTGATCTATGATGAGCTGAAAGGCAAGGCCAAAGGTGTACGTATCATGGACGCACATACGCTGGAAACAACGGAATATTATGCCAATATCATCTTCTTAAATGCGTCTACTATCGGTACCACTGCAGTGCTGTTAAACTCTGTATCAAACCGCTTCCCTAACGGGTTCGGTAACGACAGCGGAGAAGTAGGGCATAACCTGATGGACCATCACTTCGGTGTAGGTGCCGGAGGAGAGTTCGATGGTTTCCAGGACCAGTATTATAACAGCGGGCGTCGTCCTAATGGCATATACATTCCGCGCTTCCGCAATATCAGTGAAGCTACTAAACGTAGCGACTATGTGCGTGGGTTTGGTTATCAGGGCGGAGCGGACCGTAACCGCGGGACCAGCTTTGATGGCATTGGTATTACGTTGAAAGAAGTGCAGACAGAAGCAGGTATGTGGACCATGGGCGTTGGCGCCTGGGGAGAACACCTGCCTTATCACGATAACAAGGTAACACTCAACAAAGACAAGAAAGACAAGTATGGCCTGCCTACCCTGGACATTGACTGTTCATTCAAAGAGAATGAGCTGGCAATGCGTAAGGATATGCTGGAAAGCGCGAAAGAGATGCTGGAAGCTGCCGGTATCAAAAACGTGGGTACTTATGATAGCATGCCGCCTCCGGGCCATTGTATCCATGAAATGGGAACAGCACGTATGGGACGCGACCCCAAAACATCTGTCCTTAATGAATGGAACCAGGTACATGCTGCAAAGAATGTGTTTATTACGGATGGTTCCTGTATGGCATCATCTGCCTGTCAGAACCCATCTATCACTTATATGGCATTAACAGCGAGGGCGGTTGATCATGCGGTGAAAGAGCTGAAGAAAGGGAATGTGTAAGTGAGTACATGAATTTTTAAAAAAGCTACAGGAGATTTCTTCTGTAGCTTTTTTTATGTGCGTAGATAGGTTGCGCAGTACGTTTGTACTATTGTGTTATGATATTATTATCTACACGAAAGTGTTATTATCGATCTGGAGAAGTATAAATACTTTTGCTGCTTATTCCTATTATAGCATAAAATGAACAATATGAATGCATTGTTAAGTAAATTCTAATACTATAATTAGAAGTAAACACAAAAGTTGTGAGTATTTACTCCAGCTATCACCTATATATCGAAATATATAACCTCTATGCGACAATTTTTACTCTTTACATTGTTTGTTATTTTATCATCTCTTCCTGTTTTTGCTATTGACGCAGACAGTACTGTCACAAAGCTACCAGAGAAATACCTGTCACAGGTACAGCATAAATCTCATCATGTAGAAGAGCAGGTAAACAAACGAAGCAAAAAGGCTTTGGACAGGTTTGCCAAACAGGAAAAGAAGATGCAGGCCAAATTGTGGAAGGTAGATTCTGTAGCAGCAAAGAACATCTTCACACGCTCCATTGATAAGTTAAATGGTTTAAAATCAGGCCTTAGGAATAAGGTGCCGGGTAATGTACCTTTAGGAGGCAATGCAGACCTGGATACTTTACAAAACTCCCTGAAATTCCTGGATGGGTCTAAAGACCTGCTGGGTTCATCGAAAGATAAACTTAGCAGTGCTACTCAAAGTGTGCAGGACTTACAGGGAAAATTACAGCAGGCAGAGGAGATAAAGGCGTATATCCGTGAACGCAGACAGCAATTAAAGGATCAATTGGCGCAGTATAGTGGGTTTGGTAAAGACCTGCAAAAGATGAATAAGGAGGCTTATTATTATGGGCAGCAGCTCAATGAATATAAATCTTTGCTCAAAGATAAAAAAAAGGCAGAGGCCAAAGCCGTAGAGATGTTAAAGAAAGTACCTGCCTATAATGATTTCATTCAGAAACATTCACAACTGGCCAGTTTGTTCAACCTTTCTGCTGCCAGTAATACGGCACAAAGCCTGGAAGGTCTGCAAACCCGTTCACAGGTGGAGCAACTGGTTCAGCAGCGGATTGGTGGTAGCCCTTCTGCGCAGGCGGCGGTGAGCCAGCAGATGGAGCAGGCAAGATCGCAGTTCAGCGAATTGAAAAGCAAGTTCCCTGAGCTGGACAATGCAGGTGACATGCCTGATTTCAAACCCAATCCCATGAAGACGAAAAGCTTTTTGCAGCGTTTGGAGTTTGGCGGGAATGTGCAGTTCCAGAAATCAAGTAAGTATTATCCTACTACATCAGATATTGCTGGTCAGGTGGCCTATAAGTTCCATAAGAACGGGAGCGCCGGTGTTGGGATCTCTTATAAGCTGGGCTTAGGTACCGGCTGGAATAATATTGCTATCAGTCACCAGGGAGTAGGTTTGAGAAGTTTCGTTGACTGGAAGCTAAAAGGGACCTTTTTTGTCAATGGTGGTTTTGAAGAGAATTACCTGTCAACGTTTTCTCATGTGGAACAGTTAAAGAGCTGGAAAGGCTGGCAGGGGAGTGCATTAATAGGTATCAGCAAGAAGTATAAAATCAGTGCAAAGCTGAAAGGGAATATTATGGTGTTGTATGATTTTCTGGCTAGCAGGAACGTACCATCAACGAGTCCTCTTAAGTTGAGGATGGGGTATAATTTTTAACATACATTTAATTTGGGGACATGACTAAGAAATTTTTACTGCTTGCAGCGGCAAGCACTTTTTTTGCTGCTATTAACTGTTTTTCTCAGGGTTTTGACAGCTTGTATTCCAATGTAGGAACTAATAAGGCATTAATTTTCACTCCGGTTGCCAATTATGGACACAAAATTTATGGTTTTGATGCAGGGACCAGAACTGACCTTCGTTTTGCTACCCGGGCAAATACTCCTAACTGGACAGATGTTATGTCTATTACTTCAGGTGGGAATGTTGGAATTGGCAATGTTGCTCCATCACAGAAGTTATTTGTCAATGGTAACATCATGTTCGGAATAGGGAACTCCTTTGGAATGGCATTATCCGACAGCGCTATCTATGACAGTAAATACCTGCCAAATTATGGTATGAAATGGGTCAATGATAGCTGGAGTCCCGCAGGACCTACTTTGTGGGCAGGTAGTTATGCAGGTATCAAGTTATTCACAAACAGGCTTCCACGTATTTCTATCAATGTGGATGGGAATGTAGGAATAGGAACAATTACTCCCGGTAGTAACAGACTAGCCGTTGAGGGTACTATTGCAGCCAGGAGAGTTAAAGTTACCCAGGCTATTGTCTGGCCGGACTTTGTATTTGATCCTTCCTATCAGTTACCATCTTTGCGGGAAATTGAAAATTATGTAACTGTTAATAAACATTTGCCTGATGTGCCATCGGCTAAAGAAGTGGAAAAGAATGGACAGGATCTGGGAGAGATGAATAGAGTGTTGTTGCAGAAGGTGGAGGAGCTGACGTTGTATCTGATAGAGATGAAGAAAGAAAATAATGATTTAATGAAAAGGATGGAAGCGTTGGAGCACGCAAACCGATAATAATCGATGAGCATTACTTTATTCTTATGTTTTGGCAGATGTCAGGAGGAATGCAAATACTTTTAATGTTATGTTGAATATAGAATTATCTGTATGATCTTTTTTCTCCAATTCACCTATGCATGAAGTAAATCAGTATCAGTTACCATCTTTAATGGTACATCAGGCAAATGTTAATAGGCATTTGCCTGATGTACCATTTTCTATGGAAACATTGGGTGGGAAATCTGATAATCGGGTTGAAAAAATGAGTAAGCAATATTTTAGTTTGGAACAATTTAATAACGAGGTTTTATGAAAAGGTATTGGGCATTAATATTCATTTTATTCGAGTGTATGCAGATGATGCTATTGCCACAAACAACTTTAGGGCAGGCAAGTTCTATCGCTACTACTCAGGCGGGAATAAATGGCAGTAAAACCTCTCCAAGTCCGGAAGTAGCTGCATTAGGCAATTTTGGACTGGTACCTGCCACTCCTTTTACGGGGCAGGCAGATATTTCTGTTCCGTTGTACAATTTATCTTATAAAGATTTATCTGTTCCCATAGCATTAATGTATACAACCAAAGGAAATAAAACGGATGAACATCCGGGTTGGACGGGCTTAGGATGGTCATTACAAGCCGGAGGTGCAATTTATCGAAAGGTGAATGGTTTGAATGATGAGATTCCGAAATTATATGAAGCAGAAAGAGGATATTTATACAATTGTGGTACTGTTAACCAGAAATATTTAAACCCCAACTATCTGGCAAGTTATTCTTTGGGGGGATACCAATCTGTAGATAGTTTACTTAAATATCAATATGATGCGAGTCCTGATGAATTTATATTTAATTTCAACGGTTATTCGGGTGTTTTTTTTATAACAAGACCGTCTCCTACAGATTCCGTACAAATAAAGATCAGGAGTAACGGAAATTATAAGTTAAAGGCAGATATCCTGGAAGTCAGGGATAACATGTCTTACGGCGATTTGCCCCTGGGGGAATTTAGCACTGTATTAACAACCAATTCCGTCAAAAGGAGTATTTATAAGATCAGAATTACTGATGAAGCCGGGAACCAGTATATTTTCGGAGGTACTGATAATTCTATTGAATTGAATAATAATGGAAATTATACAGATGTATATAGTACAATTTCCAGTGCATGGTATCTTACCGAAATCAAATCTCCGGGAGGTTATAAAATCAATTTTGATTATAAAAGAGTAGGTAGAACATATACTCAGACATTACAACGGAATGTTTGTCAATATAGTGGAAACCATTCTATATCAGGTAAATTTTTGTTTTTAATTGCCAAGACAGAAGAAAATATAACTAATTATAGTACCTGGGAGAAATTTGCTATTTCTTCGCATAACCCGGTTTATCTGACATCCATTAAAACTCCTTCTCAGGTAATTAATTTCAGTAGTTCTAAGAGTAATGAATTAAGATATAACATTTTAAATGAGGATTTTATTAAGATAAATGGAAACACAGTCAGTGAAGGAAGGGATTCAAGTTTCTGGCAAAAACTGGATGTCATAGATATAGTGGGTGTAAAGAAAATAAAGTTTAATTATCTGGAGCAAATAACCCGGCGCTTGCAGTTAAGCAGTGTTGAATTGCAAACAGCATTTGACAGAACAATACAAAAATTTTCCTTTGCTTACAATTCAAATATATTACCTCCATATAATGCAAGGAAAGCTGATCATTGGGGGTATTATAATGGAAGAACATATGCTTATGGCATCAATTACTATGTTAGCAGAGTGCCGGATGAAACTTTCATGAAAGCTGAAATACTGGAGAAGATAACCTATCCTACCGGAGGTTATTTGAAGCTTGAATATCAGCCCCATTATTACGCTAAAATAGCACGCCAGTTCCCATTTGATATTGATGAATCACAGGTTAGTGATAGCATAGCTGGTGGACTGAGGGTGAGTAAAATGACTATTGCTGCTGATTCATTGGCAACGCCTGTTACCAAAGAATATTTCTATGTAAAGAATTATTTGGGCGGAGGAACAAGATCAAGTGGTATATTATCCGGGAAACCTTTTTATGGAGATACCGGCTCCATTGTAACTCACACTAACGTTGGCGGTACAATGGTTGAAGGCCAATTATGGTATTCACATGTACTTGATAATAATTATCTGCAGTTAAGTAATACTAATGGCAATCATATTACTTATTCTGAAGTAACAGAAAAGAGTGACGGTGGTTATACTGTATATAAATATAGTAATCATGATAATGGCTATCAGGATAAATTGCCCCTGGTTGAGTTCAAGAATTTTGATTCAAACTGGGATGAGCAGGCATTTACAAGCATGGAGACATTCAGAGGATTGACATTGTCGAGCCAGGTATATAATAGTAATAAGGAATTATTAAAAGAAAGTCAGATCGAGTATAATATAGATACTACCAATTCTGAGTACAGGGTGCCTAATATTTACCGGTTTGAGGACGAATCCATGGGCGTACAGATATATAGGTCGTCTCTTTGTTTTTATTTTATAAAACCCCCGTTAGTTAAGAAAGTTACTGATGTAAACTACGCGCAGGGAACAACAACCCAGAATTTAACTACTATACAATCTAATAAATACTTCGTAGACAGAGGTGTGCAGGATTCAGCAACATTACATGATAATTACAAAGTTACAGAAAGTGTATTTGTAACCAGTAAACAGGATACACTGAAATCAGTATTTAGTTATCCTTATACAAAGGTATTAGCAGGCTTAGATCCAGGTGGTATATATAAATCAATGCTTGATAGTAATATAAATGCACCAGTTATTACGCAGGTTGAATCCAGGAACGGTGTGCAACTTCGCCTGACGAATACCGTATATTTCAAAACTCCTGAAAAATTATATCTTCCTCAATACTCACAGGTACAGCAGGGCATAACAGATAGCCTTGATACAGAAGTAGTTGTTAATAGTTATGACCAATATGGGAATATGCTGGAAGCTACCAAAAGAGGAGGAGGGAAAATTGCTTATTTGTGGGATTGTATTGGACATTATCCTACAGCAGTAGCCCAGAATGCAGGTGTAGGTGATATCCGTTATTTCTCTTTTGAAGAGAATAATTCTCCTGCCTGTGGTAACACACTGAATCTTAGAACAGATAGTACTTCTCCTTCCGGCATTAAATGTTATGAGATTAACATTGCAACCCCGTTTACAGTGACTCATTCATTAGGTGGTTTCAATAGTAGTATATCTCACATTGTATCTTACTGGAGTAAAAATGGTAGTTATACTGTAGATGGTTCTGTGAGTATGATTACCGGCAGAACACTGAATGGATGGACATATTATGAACATACTGTCCAAAATGTTCTTGGTGTAAATATAAGAGGAACTGGTCTTATCGATGAGGTACGCGCATACCCTGTAAATGCTCAGCTAACAACATTTACGTATTTGCCCAATATTGGGATTAGCAGTCAGTGTGATGCTAAGAACCAGTATGTATATTACGAGTATGATAGTTATGGCCGTTTGCATATTGTCCGGAACCAGGACAAGAATATTGTAAAGATGATCTGTTATAACTATAAAGGAGAGACGGAGATTTGTAATGAACACATCTATTATAATACAGTACAAAGCGATTCCGCCAGAAATACCTGTAATCCAGGTGCATATGCTAAAATGGTAGTATGTACTGTTGAAGCCGGGATGTATGGTTCTGATAAAAGCCAGCAGGATGCCAATGATAAAGCACGTGCTGCACTTCCCGCTAAATTAGAGGAAGCTAAGAAAAGCAGCCCTTGTCTTTTTTATAACCAGAGAATGACAATGACAGGAATAAAACAATGCTCATCTGGTTTTTCCGGTACAACTGTAACATATGTTGTGGATTCAATGAAGTATTTTTCTGAGAGTATGCAAGCCGCCAATGATACAGCAATGATGGATCTGAACGCAAATTATCAGACTTATGCCAATGCAAATGGTACATGTCATTGTTTAGGTGAATCAAAGAAAGTGATTGGATTAACATGTGAAACCGGACAAAAAATTGTTACCGCCAGTACACCTGTAGGCAGTAATTATACGTGTACTTATCACTACTTATGGTCTGACGGCTCAATAAGTGGTAATTATACAGAGTCGCAAACAGCAGCTTGCCCGCTAACAAATCTTCCTTGACGATTCTCAGATTTAACCTTTACTTTATGAAAGAAAATAGTAAGATAACTAAATATATTCTGCTCATTGTTATTCTGTTCATATCAGGAAAGACATATTCGCAGATTACACCGGTAACAAGCCCACGGCCGGTAGCAATGCCTGCTGCAGTACCGGCTGCGTATAATAATCCTTCGCTTAATTTCATTCGTGTATTTGAGCCTGGAATGGTCAGCAATGATACCGCTGTTGTTTCTTCTTCCGTAAGATCCATTACCGAAGTGAAACAAACCACACAGTATGTTGATGGTTTGGGACGTCCTTTACAAACCGTATCCAAAGGTATAAGCTCTCAATTGCGTGATCTGGTGGCTTCCCTGGTATATGATACGCTGGGGCATGAAAGATATAAATACCTTCCTTATGTACCACAAACTGGTAATTTTAATGATGGCCGGTTCAAGTCTGATCCGTTTAAGAGTCAGAAAATTTTTTATAACACGGATGCACTTAATCCCGGGGTTACAGGAGACAGCATTTATTATGTTCAGACAGAATATGAATTATCTCCTTTAAACCGGGTATTAAAAATATATGCTC
Organism: Chitinophaga oryziterrae; assembly: GCF_009758125.1. Lineage (GTDB taxonomy): Bacteria > Bacteroidota > Bacteroidia > Chitinophagales > Chitinophagaceae > Chitinophaga > Chitinophaga oryziterrae. The sequence continues at coordinate 97,438 of NZ_WRXO01000009.1, read as the reverse complement.
CTGGCAGTAGTTGGGCCAAAGAAGGTGGAAATCACCCTACGGAAAACAGGTATCTGCTGAATGCATTATCTGACTCAGTACACATATGGAACCTCTCCACAAATATTCCAACAGATGGTGGTATATACGCAGCAGGGCAGTTATTTAAAAATGTATTGGTCGATGAAGCTGGTAGCCAGGTTATTGAATATAAAGACAAGGAAGATCATGTAATAATGAAGAAAGTGCAGTTGTCTGATAATGTGGACACTGTTAATGCTCATGCTAACTGGTTATGTACCTATTATGTGTATGACAATTTTAATAATCTGCGTTTCGTTATTCCGCCACTCGCAGTTGAAAAGTTAATGGGGAATAATTGGAGTATAAGCACTTTACTTGCCAATGAACTTTGTTTTCAGTATCAATATGATAACCGCAACAGGATGATCGTAAAAAGAGTTCCTGGAATGGGGCCTGTTAATATGGTATATGATACAAGAGACAGAGTTGTATTTACGCAAGACTCTACACAGCGTCTGCAATCTCCACAGGAATGGCTGGTTACGTTTTATGATGAGCTAAATCGCCCTTCAATGACGGCAATATACAAGGCTAATACTTCAAGAGCTGCATTGCAGGCAAGTATGAATACCGTCAGTTCCGGTACGCAGACGCTTTCTTATACATTTCCCGCTGTAGCAGACATGGTACTGGGTAATTATGATGGAAGCAGTGCTTATGTTGCAACCAAAACCATCACTATGCAGGATAGCTTTGATACTGGGATTGGTGCTGAGTTTTCGGCTTACATAGATAGCACGCTTAATACAGGAGCAACAACACTTATTATTTCGAATCCATTACCAGGTATTACTGCCGGTGCTCTTACTCCGCTTACTTATATCTTTTATGATAATTATAACTTTCCCGGTAAATTGAATTACGAAAGTGGAGAAATTGTGAATCTGCGTGCGGGTAACAATCCATATGCCGAGACACAGCCTGCCGGTGGCAGTACGATGACTCGTGGATTAATAACCGGTAATAAAGTAAGAGTGCTGGGTACAGAGCAATGGTTAACCACTACCAGTTATTATGACGATAAAGGCCGCGTAGTACAGGTAGTGTCAGATAACAATGCCGGTGGGAAAGATATCACTACCAACCAGTTTGATTTTAGCGGAAAGCTGTTGAGCAGCTTTATCCGGCATAAGAATCCCCGTAGTGGAGTTACACCGCAGACTACCATTTTAACGATGATGTCTTATGATCATGCCGGTCGCTTACTGAGCACAACCAAGCGGTTAAATGGTGATTCAACCCAGGAGAAAATAATTGCAGCTAATAGTTACAATGAATTAGGCGAACTTAAACAAAAGAGATTAGGCGTCCTGAAGTCAGGTGGTCAGTTGGACACATTAAGTTATACTTATAATGTTCGAGGCTGGTTATCTGGTATAAACAAATCGTTTGTAAACACTACGGGTAGCAATGATAACTGGTTTGGGGAAGAATTAAGTTACGACTACGGATTCAGCATTCCACAATATAATGGTAATATTTCCGGTGCTAAATGGAAGAGCAGATCTGATGGTATTGCACGTGCCTATGGTTTTAATTATGACAAACCAACCCGTTTAACAACAGCCAACTTTACTCAGCAAAATAGTGGAGCTACAGATTGGATGCAGGACAAAGTAAACTTCTCTGTAAGTGGTCTTTCTTATGATGCGAATGGTAATATTAAAACCATGGCACAAAAAGGGATGATTGGCAATGCTATCACTACAATAGATCAGCTTAGTTACTCTTATGCTCCTACCGGCAGTAATAAATTATTATCAGTAGCAGATACAAGTAATACTACATCTGCCAAACTGGGAGATTTCATAAATGGTACTAATACTGGTGATGATTATAGTTACAATGCAAATGGTAACATGATACAGGACCTTAATAAAGGAATCAGTAGCATCAGTTATAATTACCTTAACCGGCCTGAGGTTATCAAAATAAAGGGTAAAGGTGTTATCACCTATAAATACGATGCCACCGGTACTAAACTGAGGAAGACAGTGACAGATAGTACTTTTAGTACACCTAAAGTTACTGTGACTGATTACCTCGGAGGATTTGTATATGAACAGGATACTTTGCAATTAGTATTTCATGAAGAAGGCCGTATTCGTCTGGTATACAAAACAGGGGTACCTCTTAGTTTTGCTTACGACTATTTTGAGAAAGACCACCTCGGCAATGTCCGTGTAGTATTAGGTACTCAGAGTGATAGCAGCAAATACGCTGCTACGATGGAAACCGCTGCTACCGCTTACGAAAATGCATTGTTCAGTAATATTGACAATACACGTACTGCTGTATCAGGGGTCTCCGGTTATCCTACAGATAATACGACCAATCCTAATGCATTTGTGGCTAAGCTGAATGCTTCCAATGGTCAGAAGATTGGTCCATCGTTGGTATTGCGTGTAATGGCAGGAGATACTATCCAGATGGGTGTAAAAGCTTTTTATAAAAGTACGGGAGCCAGTACATCAGCAACGACTACCTCCGACATGCTGACTGCCCTATTACAGGCATTCAGCGGTGGTAGTGTAAGTGAAGGCGCACATAGTGCAACTGGTGCAGCGTCACCAATTGCAACTAATTTTAGCAGTGCGGATTATGATGCGTTAAAACAAAAGGACCCAACACAGAATGCTTCTGATAAACCCAAAGCATATTTGAACTATACATTGTTTGATGACCGCTTTTCTATGGTCAATGAAAATAGTGGTGTTAAACAGGTTCAGGGTAGTCCGGATGCTCTACAGACCTTAGGTACAGACAGAATGGTGGTGAAGAAAACCGGATTTTTGTATATTTATACAAGTAATGAGAGTGCACAAGATGTCTTCTTTGATAATCTGGTAGTTACATATAATACAGGACCTTTGCTTGAAGAAACACATTATTATCCATTTGGGCTGACGATGGCAGGGATTAGCTCAAAAGCGCTGAAAAGTGCGAATTATCCGGAGAACAGATTGAAGTATAATGGAAAGGAGTTGCAAAGTGGAGAGTTCGGGGATGGATCAGGGTTGGAGTGGTATGATTATGGAACAAGGATGCAGGACCCGCAGATAGGTAGATGGCATACAATAGATCCTCTTGCAGATAAAATGAGAAGATATTCTCCCTATAATTATGCTTTTGACAATCCTATTAGATTTACAGATCCTGATGGAATGGCTCCATACGATGACTATTATAGTAAAAAGAATGGTAAATATTTAGGGAGTGACGCATATGCATCAACGACTAATCGTTTGATTGATGAAGATAAATTCAATCAAATCAGTCAGGAAAGTGGTGGTTCTAATACTTGGACAGCTACAGTACAATTACAGGATGCAAGTAATAGTAAAGAAATAACAGTTGACAAAGAAGGAATAAATAGTGCTGCACAGCAACTAAGAGACGATTCTAAAACCAAGGGAATCGAGCACCAGATTTTAATAGTATTAGACCGTGACAATGCTACTGTTACAGCATCTCCAGGTCCTTCTGGAACAAATAGTAAAACAGAAATAAGCTATTATCCATCGGAGTCTTATGGTGTTTCGTATGCAGATAAACCAGGAGGAGCGGTTATTATTGGCCAAGCTCATGGACATCCTGAAACAACAGAGCAAGGAATGCAGACGTTAAGCGCAATGTCCGAATTTGATCAAAATACTTCAAATTCTATGCAAATCCCTATTTATGGTATAGATGCAATGAATGGTAGTGGAAATACAGGAAAGCCAGCAAACATCAACAGAGCTAACCCTGATGGAACAAAGACTAACAACATTGGGAAGACACAAGGTGCTGGCAAGTATAATACCAATGCAGGGTTTAATATAGGGTTGAATGCTTTAAGAATTTGGGGAAGAAGTGGGACACCAAAATTTTAAATTAAATGAGAAACATATTTATAGTTGCATTTATTCTATGTCATTTTGCAGGCTATTCTCAAGGGAATAAGATAACGTATATTCTTCCTGACAGTGTTGAAGTTCGGGTTTACAATCATCTGCGGATGGTGTTGAATACTCGAAATGATAATAAATATTATTTCTTTTTAAGGAAGGATACAGTTGGTGCTTATAGTCTTACTATTGTTCCTTTTAAAGATAGCGATCAGACTCTGGATAGGAATTGGGTTAATAGCACTAATCGGTATGCATTAGTAAATGGGAAATTATACCCTATATTGCTAGACTACGATTTTACGTTTAGTAGTCCAGACCTGGATGTTGGCAATTTTGGGCACAGGGATGGTAATATACGGAAGCTACATTTACTGACACATGGATACACGATTTATTTTAAAACGAATGGTTCAGTACTTAAAGAAGATAATTGGTAATATCAGAGTCTATTACTATAAAGTCGCAGGGATTAACCATCCTTGCGACTTTGTTTTTTATCTTGAGTAAGCTTTTTTAGTATTGTTGTAAGTAATGGCCATATCAATAAAGTAATAGATTTTTTCTTTCTCCTCCTCGGGTAATGCCTCAATATCTTCTATTCGTTTAAGGAGCTTTTTATCCAATACCATTTTAGCCGTTCCATCGATCAGGTAGTCGACCGTAACACCCAGTTCATCCGCTATTTTTTTAGCCGTCTCAATAGAGGGTTTAATCTCATTGCGTTCATACCTGCCAATGATGGGCGCAGAAGTCCCCACCTTTTTAGCCAGGTCATCCTGTGACATTTTAAGCTGTTTGCGTAGCAATACGGTCTGTTCTCCAAAAGTCATATAAAAGTGCTTTAAACGTCCTTAAATAAAGGATCCAGGTAAAATTAAGCCACTTATTTGTGCTTTGCAAAACAAAAAGGTGTTGTTTATTTAAAACCAATTGATTGTTTTTATCACCAATTGGTACTATAAAATATTTTTCCACATGGCAAAGCAAACAAGATTAGTCAAGCTGCATGGTAAATACCAGTTAGTCCGTAATCATTGGAATCATGGTCGAGATGTGCCGTGGTTGAATGTAAGCGGTTTATGGCTGGAACAGGCAGGGTTTAAGGTAGGTGATCAGCTGGAGATCACGGTAGGGAGTAAAACGTTGAAGATAAAAAAGAAGGCTGTTCATGGAGATAAAGGAGATTAAGCAGCAGCTGTCACTACTGGAAGTGGTGGTGCATTATGGATTATATCCGGATGCGCATTACCGGTTGCATTGCCCGTTCCATGCAGATAAAACCCCTTCGCTTCAGTTGTATCCGAAAACGGGTACTTACTGCTGCTTTAGCAGTAACTGTAATGCAGGAACAGGCGATGCGATACAGTTTATCCAGTTGATGGAAAAATGCAACAAACATGAAGCGCTTATAAAAGCGCAAGGGTTGCTGACTGTGGCAGGTGCAACGCTCCCTGTTAAGCCAGTCACAGCACCAGTAGTCAATGCTGAAGAGGAAGTGCTGGAGCAGGAAGCACTGCTGCTGAAAGTGTTCAATTTTTATAAGAAAGCGTTACCGCTTACCAAGAAAGCAGTTGAATACCTGGAAGGCAGAGGGATTACGTACCCTTTACATGAAATAGGCTACAACAGTGGTGGGTTGCATGTGGAAAGTAAAAACCATTACCTGGTGAGCAGTATGGTCAAGTATGGACTGCTGAAACCCCGTCCTGCGGGAGGTTATAACGTATGGGCAAAAGACTGTGTGATCTTCCCATTGCGGAATGGGGACAATAAGATCGTATCGTTTTATGGTCGCAGTATCAGTAATGACAGCGATCAACGGCACTTTTACCTGATGGGGAGAAGTGGCCTTTATCCGGGTTATCCGCAAGGATCTGCTACACGGCTGATATTGACAGAAAGCATGATAGATGCGGCCAGTCTGTTACAACAACCGGAGATCAGCATGGAGTATAGTGTACTGGCATTATATGGTACGAATGGGCTGACGGAAGAACACCAGCAGGCGATTATGAGTTGTAGTGGTTTAGTTGAAATCATCCTGATGCTGGATGGGGATGCTGCAGGTCAGGCAGCTACGGTAAAACATGCGCAGACACTGGCAGGACTACTGCCCCACTTATTGATCAGTACCGTAGCGCTTCCCGCTGATGAGGATATCAACAGTGTGTTACAGACCCATGATGACAGCCGTATCCTGGCAGCGCTGATAGATCAGCGGCAGCCAGTCAGTTTTTTTTCTTCAATTGAAGAAAAAAAACTGACTGTTGTGATGCCTACCGTACCAGTATCAGCCCCCTCTGATAACCGTTTGAATACGGTTAATGCGGAGTTACTCATCTATGATGGCGGCCTGTTACAGCTCACTGTTTTAGGCGGTATAAAAGTAACAGGATTAGACCGGATGCGGGTGACGCTGAAAGTAGCACATCTGCAGAAGCAGTTGTTACCGCTGCGCCACAATCTTGATCTGTACAATCACGGTCATACAGAACAACTGATCAGTAAGATAGCAGAGTTGTTCGATATGAGTATGCAGGTAGTGGCAGGAGTGATAGGACAACTGACCAGCGCCCTGGAAGGTTACCGGGTGCAGCGGATAGAAAGCCTGCAACCTAGAGCAGCCGTGAGACCAGAGCTGACAGCCGCGCAGCGGCAGGCAGCGATTAATTACCTGCGGCAGGAAAATTTATTGCAACAGACGAATGCAGATATCGGTAAATCCGGTATTGTAGGAGAAGCGGTCAACCGGTTGATAGCTTACCTGGTGTACAGCAGCCGTAAACAAGCTACCCCGTTGCATGTGATGTTCCTGGGAGCGAGTGCCAGCGGGAAAACCTACCTGCAGGAAAAGGTATCTTCGCTGATACCCGCAGAAGATAAGATAGAGATCACCCAGATCACAGAGAATGCGTTTTATTATTTTAAGCAGGAGGAATTAAAACATAAGCTGTTGCTGATAGAAGATCTTGATGGTGCAGAATCTTCCCTATATCCGTTGAGGGAGCTGCAGAGTAAGAAGCGGATCAGTAAAACAGTTACTTTAAAAGATAGTAAAGGGAACCTGAAAACGGTTACTGTGACGGTGGAAGGCCCTGTTAGTGTGAGTGGTTGTACGACGCGGGAAAAGCTGTATGAAGATAATGCGAACCGTTGCCTGTTGTTGTATGTAGATAGCAGTAAAGAACAGGACAAAGCCATTATGGACTACCAGACGCGTTTAAGTGCGGGAGTGATCAACCATAGCGGGGAACATGCGATTAAGGCGCTGTATAGAAACATACAGCAGGTGTTACAACCGGTACAGGTGGTCAATCCTTACGCGCATTATATACAGTTACCGGAACAGATTTTTAAGCCCCGTCGTACGATGACGTTGCTGTTATCGTTTATAGAAACGGTTACCTTTTATCATCAGTACCAGCGGGAAGTGAAACGTGATGGGCAGGGTCAGTCTTATATTGTCTCCACGCCAGCGGATATAACAGCGGCGTTCCAGTTGTTAAAAGAAGTGCTGTTTAGTAAGGGTGATGAGCTGGCGAATGCTACGCGAAACTTTTTAGAACAGTTGAAGGTATATTTACAGCAGCATGGCCAGGAAAGCTTTACGCCACAGCAGATCCGCCAACAGTTCAGGTTACATCCCCGTAGTTTACAACGCTATATCCGGGAACTGCATCAGTATGGCTATCTGCGGCAGGTAACTGGTTATAAGCATCGTAAGGGCTTTGAATACAGTATAGCCGACAATGGTGAATACCATCAGCTCACCAGTGAGATAGATGCACAATTACAGGTTATACTATCTAAAATAACAGCTACTGCGTCTACTGCGACAGTAGTGCGACAGTAAGTTACTGTCGCAGTAAGAGCAGCTACGGTTAAGGGTTTATGCTACTGCGACAACTACGACAGCCCCAAAGACTATAGTAGTAAAATTTATCTCTCCTTCTTCTATTACAAATTATTATGGAAACGGTTTACTTATTACACAGTAATGAGCATGTGTTGTTATGTGCTGGTTTTAAGGTGTGGCTGCAAACGTTGGGCTATGCAGAGAGCAGTGTCTATAATCTTCCCCGTCATACGGGAGAGTTCCTGTACTACCAGGAACAGCATGGTAAAACGACCTTATCACAGCTACAGGCCAGTGATGTGATTGCTTTTATCACTCAGATGAAAGAAAAGATAGGGATCCGTACGGGTCGTGGTTACAGTGCTGGTCACATCAACAAATACATACAGGCTTTACTGTTGTTCAGCCGCTACATCCGGGAAACGGGTAAATGCGGGATAGGCTTTAGCGTGGAACGGGTGGCAGACATCCGTGGTAAACCAGCCTGGCTGACAGTGCAGGAAATACAGCAATTATATGCTGCCACCGATGATAGTGTGTTGGGTATGCGTGACCGTGCCATGCTGGCTGTTTTTTATGGTTGTGGCTTACGGTTAAATGAAGGCGCGAGCCTGGAAACCGGTGATCTGTTAACAGATCGGGGGTTGCTGTATGTACGCAATGGTAAGGGTTACCGGGAAAGGTATGTACCCATCAGCAGGTTATCCCAGGACCTGTTACAGTTATATATAACCGATGGGCGTCCACAGTTATTGCAAACTTCCACACAAAGGCTGTTTATAGGCGCAAATAAGGGCGAAGGGTTGACGAAGCAGAGTTTATACGTCCGGATCAAACAACTGGCTAAAAAGGCGGAAATCTTAAAGAATATAGGTACCCATACCCTGCGTCATAGTATTGCTACCCATCTGTTACAATCGGGGATGGTACTGGAACAGATCCAGGCATTTTTAGGACATGCAGGATTAGACAGCACACAAATCTATACTCACCTTACAAATGAAGTATGATGACGTTTAACACTTATTTAGCACAGAAGAACTACAGTCCCGCTACAATTACCACGTATACTAAATACCTGCAAAACTTTACACAGTGGCTGGAAGTGGAGTTACTAACAGCAGCGGAGGTCACTTACAGCGGATTACTGGAATATATACGGTGGTTACAGGAAAAGGGTAAAAAAAACGCCTTAATACAGCATATTCTATGCCCATTACGTCATTACTTTAACTACCTGATAGTAACAGGAGAACGCATTGATAATCCCGCAGCAGGCTTGTTCCTCAAAGGTATCACCCGTCGATTACCTGGGAATCTGCTAAGCCTGGAGCAGTTGCAGCAGTTGTATGAGCAGTATAATATCCAGCTGCATGTACCGGTTGTTAAAAAGATCATGTTAGGATTACTGATCTATCAGGGCATCACAGTAGAAGAGTTGAGACGGCTGGAGGCAGCGGATTTTTACTTACAGGAAGGCAAGGTAAATATCGGTGGCAGCCGTCATAGTAATGAAAGATGGTTGAAGCTGGAACCTTTACAGGTATTGCATCTGCAGGAGTATCTGAAAGTTAACAGGTTCAAGGCTGGTCCTCTGTTCACCGTAGAGAAAAACGGAATCATCGGAAAACACAACATCGTTTGCCAGGTAAACTGGATGATGCGCCAGTTACGACAGCTTAATCCTAAGCTGATCAATGCACAACAGATCAGGAGTAGTGTGATTACCGCATGGCTAAAGCCGCATCATCTGCGGCAGGTACAGTATATGGCAGGTCACCGGTATGTAAGCAGTACACAGCGTTACCAGGTCAGCCATCTGGAAGATCTGCAAAGTTCTCTTCGCAGATATCATCCCATGAAATAAGGCAGTTCCCCAATAAAAGTACCATAGTAAGGTTAATTATTAACTTGATAATCCTAAACAATTATGAATAACTACCTGATCAAAACAAGTGAAGGCGAGTTAAAGATTATGCAGGTAAAACCCGCAGATGAAGCCTCCTTCCATGCCACGTATAGTAACCAAATCATCGCTTCAGGAAGCAGTATACAGGAGATACTGATTAAATACGGCGAGTTATTAAACGGGGAATCCGGGCAATAGCGTCTGACTTTACGATGATGTAATAGCTATCCAGGTCTTAAACAGACCTGGATTTTTTTTATTCAATTGAAAAAAAAGAAACCGTTATTTTTAGGGTATTAGTAGTTCTTTGAAGATTGTAAAAGGAAGACGGTAATTACTACCCATTTGGAGGAACAATGGCCGGAATTTCTTCAAAAGCACTGAAAGGAGCAAATTATGAGGAGAACAGACTGAAGTATAACGGGAAGGAATTGCAGAATAAAGAATTTGGAGATGGTAGTGGACTGGAGTTATATGACTATGGCGCAAGGATGTATGATGCGCAGATTGGCAGATGGGGGGTGATTGATCCTAAGGTTGAAAAGTATAATATGCTAAGCCCTTATGCTTATGGTATGAATAATCCTGTCCTGTTTGTTGATCCGGATGGGAAGGATAATGTTATTTATTTCATGAACCTTCAAAATTCAGGTGTTAACAATACTCAGGCAATGCAAATTATAAACCAGGCTAATCAGCATTTTAAACACATGGGATTGAATACACGTGTTATGATGGCAGACAGCAAGAGTTTTGATATATCAAAAATGGACAAAACGGATGCTTTTGCTGTTTTAGGAAAGGTGGGAGATATTGTAGACTTTCTGAGAGAAAAGAAGTCAGAATATACTGACGAAATTGAAAAAGAGTATAGTGGAAATAGTGAATCAGATACTCCGGAAGTTAGCCCGATAGAAGGCAATGTTATTACTCTTAATGCTAAAGCAATGAAGGAGTATGGAGAGCTGGCACACTCTACATATGAGAGTGTAGCTGCTTTAAGTATTGCTCATGGTGCAGGGCATAGTGCTGGACTTAGACATGATCGTAATAATGGTTCTGTGGCGCCAAGACAACTATGGCCATCATTTAATATGTTTGATTTAATCAGACCGAAACCGCATGATATGTATGATATGATAGGTCGAGAAATAATACCCCAATACGGTGTAATGTCTGATGGTAATGCGGTAATTGGTTATAGAACTGCACGCACTCCCGGTATAAGTTCCTTGGGACAAACATTAAATCAGTTAACTGATTTGACAAGAGCAACTGAGAATCAAGGTGTGATAAAGAATTATTATCTTCTTAGGTTTGGTAATCATTTGGCAGCACCTAATCCAGGTATTCAGATAATAAAATAATAAAACAATGAAGTATACTACTATTCTCTTCCTGCTTATTTTTTTACAGAAAGATAAACAGGAAGATCTCAGAGAGATAAATTTGTTTAATGGAAAATTTGTTTTTTCAGTACCAAAGTATCTAAATGAGAAAGGGCCGTTAATATCTACACGTCAAGACTATAAATATGACCGTCATTTTTTTAACAAAGATTCAAGTATTAAGATCCTGATTAATGTAGGCTATGAACAGATAATCGGTTTACGTGGGAATATGAGTTATGAGAAGAAATTATTATTAGGGAAATCTGATGGTCTGGATAAAAAAATAACAGGTGAAGAAATACTTTCGATTAATAACAGACCGGTATTACTCATTTCATGTGATTTTTCCAATCCGGGTTTTGAAATGGCAAAATGGCATGGAAAACTTATGGTATTTAATACTACAGCAGGAGGGGTTACTGTATTTATGTCTTATGGTTATAGGAATAAAGGAGAGGAGGATAAGCGGGACCTATTATTAAAGAAGTTTATTGAAAGTATCAAAATGAATTGATCAGTATAAGGAAGCCGCAGGGTACCACCCGTGAATTGTTTATAGCGAATAAAGCCGCAGGTATTTCCTGCGGCTTTTACTATTACTTATGATAAACCCTCATCGCATATCCCACTACTACCACAGTAGCGCTTGTATTATTCTTCCTATTCGTATCGCCTTTCTGAATTTTCACAAATTCATAGTTGCCGCCGCCTTCAACAAATATGCTGCTATTCTTTAGATGATAAGCAACACCGATATACCGTTAACACCCGCAAATCCTACCTGAACTATGCCTTATTTGATGATAGATTCAGCATAGTCAATAAAAATAGTGGTGTGAAACAGGTGCAGGGTAATCCTGATCAGTTGCAGACACTGGGTACAGACAGAATGATAATAAAGAAGACTGGATTTCTCTATATTTATACCAGTAATGAGAGTGGAGAGGATGTGTTCTTTGATAATCTGGTAGTTGTGCATAATGGTGGGCCTCTATTGGAAGAAACACATTATTATCCGTTTGGCCTAACCATAGCAGGAATTTCTTCTAAAGCATTGAAGGGCAAGAGTTATGCTGAGAATAGGATGAGGTATAACGGGAAGGAGCTGCAGAGTGGAGAGTTTAAAGATGGTAGCCTCGCATGGAGGACTTCCTACACCTCACGTAAATCAGAAAATTGATGCCGAAGGGAATAAAATTCCAAATGGAGTTCGCGCACCCCGGCCACATGAATATCCTAGAAATAACAGATTTCTGCAGTGGTTAACTGGCGAATAAAATCCTTTAATATTATGAAACCATCATGATTTTTAAAAGCAGACAGTGGTATGAATAATCATGATAGCTTCATCACCGTTAAAAACAAATTATATACAGATGAACAGTACTTCTTTAGAAAATATTGTATTAGAATTGAATGAATATGATCCTGAAGAGGTCCAATTATCAATTGATAGCGCTGACTTTAGGGTTGAAAACCCTTATTTGAACATTACAGTTCGAATTGAGATGGACGAAACAAGGGAAGAAAAGTGGCGGATATATTTAATTGGTTATCTTTCAGGGCACATATCCACGGCTACCTCTTTTTACGTTGATCTCAAAAAAGATCACCCCCTGCTTTGGGACTATAATAATATACAGGCCAGTTTATATTTTAATGGACAACCAGATGATTTTTATAGACTTTATTGGGATTTGCATAATATTCATACATCTCTATATGGATCTTATAATACAATAGATAAGTATTTAAATGAAGTTGGTCAATTAGACAAATTGCTGAAGTCTGGTTATGGATTACTAGCTAATGGTCCTAAGAATTTGTTAGTTAAATTTGCTGAATGCCTTGAAGAAAATGGGATCAAAAGCTCAATAACTAATGAGAGGGAACCCGTTTATTGGAATGGCAGCAGAACGGTGTCAGCATTGCAAAATCTTTCTGTATTATTGATTGGTGAATCTTATATAATCACTAATGAATTTAAAATAGAAAAAATTTCTGCAACTTTATAATCTCAAAAAGAGATGTGGGAGAATCACAAATAGTTCTGATCTTTTTCAAATTATAAACGACTGTTAAGTGAGCTTGTCAGATCGTTGATAAAAGCTTTAATGTATTATATGGACGGATTACGGCGAGTTAAAGAAAATTTTGATCAGGGTTTCGATTTTGACACATTCTCATCTGAGCTAAATGTCTTTTATAATTTATTGAAAGAAAGAATCAGAATATATGCATAAATCTTAAAGATTACTATTCAGTATGAGCCGCAAAGTGAAGTTGCTACCGTTTTATATTTATTACCCAATGTATCTGTAGTATGGATCAAAAAAGGAGGATCTTATAACATTTATATAAATAAAAATAATTGGACACTTGATACGATTCAAAAGTAATATGAGAAAAGCATATTTTATCGTCTTATTCATTTTGACTATACTAATTCAAACAAAGGCTCAGAATAATCCGGTGTGTAATTGTAATTATGCCTCTCATTATAAAATTGAGAAGTATATATTTAAGGCTGATAGTATTGCCAGTAAGCTTAAAAAACAATACAATCAAAATGTTAGAGTTATTGGCGCCAACTGTGAATAACATATTTCGGTAAATCTGCTATTCGGATAATCAAAGGATACAAAAAAACTCGCATCATGAGAAACGTACTCACGATCCTGTTTAACTGTATGTAAAAAAGTACTATCAGTCATAATAGCTTTCAACCAGCGATCAAATTTTGCCCCTTCTACTATTTCTTTTTTCTTATTCATTAAATCGTAGTTGAAGCCTTTGTCCCTACCATTTACTTTTACAATAAACACTAGTGTTGCAGCGTCATGACAGTTATCAACCAATATAAAGAGACCTCTTTCCAAAGCCTTACTGTATTACATGGAGGGATTTAAGTATCCGTATCCTTAATTTATATTGTATTAATGAAACGAATGTAAAGGAGGTTGTCAAAAGTAATTTGATGGGCCTGAGAATTGCGTAAACGAAAATTCTCTCCATCTGGTACCCGAATGAAATCGGGCAAAAGTTACTTTTGACAGCCTCTTTACTATTACTTACGACAAACCCTCATCGCATACCCCACAACTACCACCGCAGCCCCCGTATTATTCTTCCCATTCGTATTGCCTTTCTGAATTTTCACAAACCCATAGTTGCCACCACCTTCTAAGAATATGCTACTATTCTTCAAATGATAAGCAACACCCACATGCCCGTTAACACCCGCATTGGCAGCATGCAGATCTTTCTTGATATTCTCCGTTCTGTCAAAAGATTGCTCTCCTCCGGGGAGGGGTTGGGTATGTTGTTCATCGAGGTAGATGGTGCTGCTGCCACTGGTGATATTTTTAGCATTCAGCACAAAGCTTACAAAAGGGCCAACGGCTGCATAAAGGTCCCAATGATTACGTAATAAGAAATGATATTTCGCGAGGATAGGAATCATGAGATAATTGAATTTAGCCGTGCTTTTATAATTCGCATAGAGATAGGGGGGGGCCTGCCCATCCGGGAACATAGCCGCTAATTCGGGTGGAGTAGAAAAAGCCTGGTTGCCGTTCTTCTTGCCACCCTGAGAACTGTACTGTATTTCAGGCTGGATGGAAAAACGTCTGGTAAGATGGAACTCCGCCTGTATGGACGCATCCGGCCCAAGACGGGAGCCATAACCGTTGTTGATGGGGTTTTTAGAGTCACCGGAAGTGAGATTGGGAATACTAAGTCCTGCTTTGATACCAATATCAGTTTGTGCTATGGCGTTTATCGAAGCCACAATAAGCAGGAGAATACACAAGTTTCTTTTCATGATATGAAAGTTGTACTGGATAGAATAAAAAGGGGTACCTGATAAAGTTAAGATTATCAGCATATAGTGAAACACATGAAAGCGGGATAATGTTGTCTTCTTTAGTAATATGATGTTCACAATGTCTGGTAGATTATTGTTAACAGGATTTCATTTTAATATTACATTGCTTATTTTACCTGCTTAATCAATGTTACAGGGACAATGAGAAAAATGTTAATCATGAGCGCCGTTGCTTTGCTTTGCTGTATTGTCATGGTACAGGGGCAGGCTAAACATTCCTTCGCGCTGGGGAAAACTGCCTTTTTACTGGACGGGAAACCTTACCAGATCATCAGCGGGGAAATGCACCCTGCACGTATTCCCAAAGAATACTGGAAACACCGTATCCAGATGGCCAAGGCTATGGGATGTAATACTATCGCCGTATATGTTTTCTGGAACTATCATGAACAGGAACCTGGTCAGTTTGATTTTACATCGGAGAACCGCAATATAGCAGAATTCATTAAGCTGATACAGGCAGAAGGGATGTGGGTACTGTTACGCCCGGGCCCGTATGTATGTGGAGAATGGGATTTCGGGGGATTACCGCCTTACCTGCTGCGTACCCCCGATATTAAAGTACGTTGCCTGGACCCCCGTTATATGGAAGCCGTAACCCGTTATGCAAAAGCCCTCAGCGAACAGGTGAAGCCGCTGTTGGTGACCAACGGCGGACCAATCCTCATGATGCAGGTAGAAAATGAATATGGTAGCTTTGGTAACGATAAGCAATACCTTTATAAGCTGAAACAGATCTGGGAAGAGGATGGCATTAACATTCCTTTCTATACCGCAGACGGCCCCGTGGCTGCCTTACTGGAAGCCGGTGGCGTACCAGGGGCTGCGGTAGGACTCGATTCCGGCAGTTCTGAAGGCGACTTCACCGCGGCTCACAACTACAATCCTGAGGTTCCCAGCTTCAGCAGCGAATCCTATCCCGGCTGGTTAACACACTGGGGCGAGAAATGGCAGCGCCCGGACAAAGCAGGAATCGCAAAAGAGGTGAAATTCCTGATGACGACCAACCGCTCCTTTAATCTGTACGTCATTCACGGGGGTACGAATTTCGGTTTTACTGCCGGCGCAAATGCTGGTGGTAAAGGATATGAACCTGACCTTACCAGTTATGATTATGATGCACCTATCGATGAACAGGGTAATCCTACAGAAAAATATTTCCTGTTACGCGATGTGATCAATTGTGACAAGAAAAAGAAATTACCACCTTTACCAGCAGCGATACCCACCATTACTATCCCCGCGGTAGAGATGAAACCTTTTACCAGTGTATGGGCTAATCTGCCCACAGCCATACCGTCCGTTCAGCCTAAACCTTTTGAAGCTTACGGACAGGACTATGGTTTTATGGTCTATAAAACAGTATTGATAGGACATAAAAGCGGTACGCTGAATATTACTGCCGTACATGATTATGCCACCGTATTCCTGAATGGAGAATACATTGGAAAGATAGATCGCCGTTTGGGTGAAAACAGCATAGAATTACCAAAGACAGATGTAAAGAATCCCGTGTTGGAGATATTGGTGGAAGGAATGGGTCGTATAAACTTCAGAGAGGAACTGATAGATCGTAAAGGGATTACAGACAGGGTTACCCTGAATAATATGACACTGATGAACTGGGAAGTATATAGCCTGCCGATGAAGAATGATTTTATTCAGCAATTAAAGGCAAGTGATAAAACAAACAGGCCCGGACAGTTCTATAAAGGGACCTTTACTTTAAATACAACAGGAGATACATTTATAGACGTTTCTGACTTCCAGAAAGGCGTAATATGGGTGAATGGTCATAATTTAGGAAGATACTGGCAAATAGGCCCGCAATTCCGTTTATACTGCCCCGCGAGCTGGTTGAATAAAGGAGAGAATTCAGTAGTGGTGTTTGACCTGCATAAACTGAACGAGGCAAAAATAACAGGAGAGAAGAAAATGGAGTAAACAGAGAAAGCCCACGATCGCGATCGTGGGCTTTCTTATAATTTAATTAGACAACAATGCGGTAGCGCACCATAATATCGGCGCCTGTCCGTTGAGGTCACCTACAACACGGTTACGGTTGAGGTAATATTGTTTATCGTTTTTCTTGTTGGTGACTTCAGATACTTCTTTGATATCACCAGCTTCATTGATATATTTTACCAGGGAAATCCAGGCGTTCCTGGCGGCAGGACCATATTCTTTTTCGTCCAGCCAGCCTTTCTTCACACCTACTATCAGTGCATAGGTGAACATACCGGAAGCAGAGGTTTCTGTCCAGGCATCCGGTTCATCCAGCAACTGATGCCACATGAAGTTTTTGTCCTGTGTTGCTTTCAGGCCAGCCATCATCTTTTTATAAGCATCCAGTATGCGTGGTCTGTTTGGATTGTCGATAGATAATTCGAGCAGCAATTCGGTCATACCGGCGGCTACCCAGCCATTACCTCTTCCCCAGAGGAAAGGAGCGTCCTGTGCGTGGTAGAAAAGGCCGTTCGACTGCTGCAGGCCCAGGTAGGCCACCATTTCCCTGGCAGCGTTCTCCATGTATTTTTTATTGGCAGTAGCGCGGAATGCCTGTACCTGTAACAGGGTGATAAGGTACGTATCATCTATCCACATACGGCTTTGCCAGGATAACCCCTGGTTGCTGTATTTCTGTTGTTCAGGACGGATGGTCTCGGGCTGTTCCCATTGCTGGTCGGCAAAAGGTTGTCCCAGCGCCAGGTACCTGTTCTGGTTGGTTTGCAGGTATAGTTCTATGGGTACGACGCCAAATACGCTGTGCTCCACATTGTCGGGTTTAGGCACCAGACTCTGGGATTGTGCCAGCAGCGGGTCAAAACGCCCAACCAGTTTTTCCAGCAGGGTTTTGTTACGGGTAGCTTTGGCAAATCTTAATGCCCCGTACCAGGTGCATACTTCTGGATAGGTAATACTTTCCGTAGGCGTGGAAGCTCCAAAGTTGTCGAACTGAGAGGCCGCATAGTGGTTAGCGACGTAGCTACCGATAGCAGCAGGATCTGTGCCGAGAGGCCAGTCTTTAAAAATTTTCTGCGATTTCACAGCTCCAAATGGGAGCAATATCGCTACAGCAGCAGTTATTACAGATTTCATTGCCCGTTTATTCGTCCTCATGAAAATAATTTAGAGTGCTTACATTGTACCTTTTTTGTAAACTATCGCGTAAAGTAATATATAAAAATGCGTTATGCAAGATTTCTTATGGAAATTAATAATAATTTGAGTCTGGATTTCTCCTTTTTTATCCGGTTTTAAAAGCTTAACTTAGGAAACACGGTATTCTATTCTTCACTTTTAAAGGCCTCGTTATGGGAACAGTACGTGATATACTGCAGGTTAAGGGCCATGCAGTTTACTCTGTCCATCCGGACAACACCGTTTTTGAAGCATTAAGCGTATTGGTGGAAAAAAATGTGGGAGCACTGATGGTGCTGAACGACAATGATGAGGTAGTGGGTATTTTCTCAGAACGCGACTATGCACGTAAGGTGATCGTAAAAGGCCGGGCCTCCAAAGACACCCGGATCAATGAAGTTATGACAGAAAACCCCTTCACTGTCACAGAAAAGGATTCCATCGAAGATTGCATGGTGAAAATGACGGACAAACACATCCGCCACTTACCAGTTACTGACGAACGAAACCGGTTGCTGGGTATGATCTCTATAGGCGACGTGGTAAAGCACATTATAGACGAACAACGCTTCATCATTAACAACCTCGAAGGCTACATCAAAGGTACCCGCTAATTGCCAGTCCTGCGTTGTTCTTCAGACGTTCCCGTCTGCCGTTCCCGTGCGCCTTTTACTGCGCTGTTACCAAAGTTCCAGGTTACACTGAAATTCACTCTCCGGCTTTGCCAGCGATTGTGGATATTGATATCCAGTGAGTTGTATTTGGCAGTTCCTCTGAACTGCTCTCCATAGAATATGTCGCTCACATTCAGCTTAAAGGTGGCTCTTTTGTTAAATAAGGATTTCTGTACACCTGCGCCAATGTTAAATTGGGAACGTCCCCTGAAAATCCCCCATACAAAAGGAGTATTATAATACCCGTTCAGCTCCAGCTTCCAGTTATCCGGAAGGGTAAATGTATGGGTAGACTGATAATTCATCGCTACAATAGAGCTGGCGAGGTTGATAGAGGTATCTTTAATATGAAACTTGTTATAATTAAGGTTGATATTATTTGTGATATTCCACCATTTTGTGGGGTCCAGGGGTAAAGTGACAGTAGCATAATAACCATTACTCCGTTCAAAATTCTTTTCATAACTGGTGGTTACTTTGGTCACATCGTCCTGGTCCAGGTATTCCAGTATAACATGGTTGGTTACACTGGCCCCCAGTGTGGCTATATACTTCTGTTTAAAAGTATAACTCAGCTCTGCCGTATTGGTATACTCCGGGTTCAGATAAGGATTGCCCTTGCCATAGGTATATTTATCCAGGAAATAAACAAAGGGATTGAGATTATCGTAATCCGGCCGGTTGATACGCCTGGAATAAGAGATCCCCATTTTGTGTGATTCATTAAAAGTATGATCGGCAGACATGCTGGGAAAGAAATCGAGATAACTTCTTTTTACCCTGGATTGCAAAGTAACGGATTCTCCGTCCGAATTTGTTTGCTCCATTCTCAAACCTAACTGTACATCTGTTCCTTTAAAACTCTTTTTGATAGTGGCATAAGCAGCCAGTACATTTTCTTTGTAAATAAACTGGTTACTCTGTGATAATGCCGGCTCATATTTTCCCTGTCGCAAAGAGTCGTACAACAGTACGTTATTCGTCGTTACAAAACTACCTTTTACACCTGCTTCCAGTTTTAGTGTTTTATTAAATGGCAGTACCAGGTCTGCTTTGATACTTTTTATTGTGATGTCCGTAAAAGTATTATTACGGATAGCATGAGGGTTATTATCAGCAGGATCTTCCGGATGATACATACTATCATTCAGGTGTACGTTCCTGTGGTAATGAAACTTGGCCAGGTCTGCATCCATACTGATTTCCGTTCCCATCGTATCCAGTTGTCCCTTGTAATTCAGGTTAACGGTGGTATTACGAAAGCGGTCATTGTTATTAGTATAGGTTTGTAAAGCGGAATCCAGTTTTTGACCGGCGCCTGTAATGGCTGTCCTGTTCCATAAATTACTATAAAATGCATTCCGGAAACCATTTACCAGTACACCCACCGTATGTTTCGGGGTAATAAAATAATCCAGTCCGGCTTTGAAACCGTTACTCGTAAAATTCCTTCGCGCAAATATATCAGAGGTAAAAGTCTGTGGAATATCTCCGCTTATATTTCTAATAAACTTACGGTTATTAAAGAACTTCCGGTTATTGTAATCATAGTTGCCGAACAGGTTGAATTTCTCTGTACGCCAGTTGAAATTGGTCCCGGTATTATAAATGGGATAACGTCCGGCACCGACACCGGCAGTAACAGAACCGTTGATACCTGTAACAACCCCTTTTTTAGTTTTTATATTGATGATCCCAGTGTTGCCTGCGGCATCGTATTTGGCAGAAGGACTGGTAATAATTTCTATCTGGGAAATGGTTTCCGCAGGCATGCTTTTCAGCAGGTTGGCCAGTTGTTCTCCGGACAAATACGTGAGCTTTCCGTCCAGCATAATGGTGACACCTTTCTTGCCTTTCAATAACACATTATCATCCTGATCTACCTGTACCCCGGGGGCTCTTTGTAAAATATCCAGGGCGGTACCGCCGGAAGCAGCCACACTGCTTTCCACGTTTAAGATAGTAGCTCCGTTCCGTCTTTCAATAAAAGGCTTCTGTGCAGATACGGTAACACCCTGCAGGCTTTTGGAAGCCTGTGATAATACGAGCGGGGAAAGTTTAATATTCTTATGTTCCGGGTCAACAGAAAAAGCAGGTGTAGAAGTTGTTGTATACCCCATCAGGGATGCCTGGATAAAATAACGACCATCGCTGATCTTATCAAAAGTACAGATGCCTGATGCATCGCTTAGTTCTCCTTTTACCAGGGAGGAATCTTTTATCTGTCTTAATAGTACACTGGTGTAGGGCAGTGGTTGTCCCTTACTGTCAGCAATACTAATATTTATCTTCTGCGCATAAGTGATCTCTGTACCTACAAATGCAAACAGTACGAATAAAATTATCTTCTCCATAAGCAAAACCTTCGACGGGTTAAAGAAGCAAGTTGTTGGCTACTTTAACTAAAAGACGAAGGGATGGAAAAAAGGTTGCAGAAGAATACGGAATTATTTTAGCAGTCGCTGTATCGTTACCGGGGAACGTTGTTCCAGCAGTACGGTACGGTCTTTACTCAGCTCTTCCAGTAATCCGTCTTTATTATAACGGACAGTGAGTAGTTCGAGGCCTTCGAAATAAGCGATCTTAAAGTCATCATGTAATGCTTTCATCAGCAATTCTATTTTCTCAGAGCTGTTATCTATACAGCAGGAGAAGCTGATAGCGGCATTCTGCATCAGATTGATCTTTATTTTATGCTTGTGGAACATCTCATAGATATCACTGATCCTGTCTTCTGTAATAAAAGAGAAATCCCTGGAAGTAATTGTGAGTAATACCTGGTTCTTTTTGAGAACGATAATAGGGGGGAGCTGTTTTACATCAACATCTTCCCTGATGACCGTACCCGGGAGGTCTTTATTGAGGAAGCTCTTTACATATAGTGGTATGTGCTTGAGATAGAGCGGTTTAATGGTTTTAGGATGGATTACCTGTGCGCCATAATAAGCCATTTCTATCACTTCGCTGAAACTGATCTCAGGGATATTGATAGTATTGGGGAAGAGTTTGGGATCTGCGTTTTTCAGTCCTTCCACATCTTTCCAGATGGTCTGGCTTTCGGCGTTCAGTAAATTGGCAAATACGGCGGCGGAGTAGTCACTGCCTTCACGGCCCAGGGTTACGCTTTCGTTCTGGTCCGTGCTGCCAATGAAACCCTGTGCAATAACGATGTTGGTATGTTTGAACAGGGGGAGCACTTTCTCTGTTACATTGCGCTGGGTCCAGTCCCAGTCGATATTGGCATCCCGGAAAGTATCGTCTGTGCGGAATATATCGCGTACATCCAGCCAGGTATTGGCGATGCCGGCCAAATTGAAGTAAGCGCTCATGATAGCGGTACTGAGCAGTTCACCCAGACTAACCAGTTGATCATAGTAATAATCATACTGGCGGAGCGGCTTTTCTCCCAGGGTCCATTCGGCCTCTGTAAAGAATTGCTGTAACTGTTCAAATACCGGGTTATTGCGGTTGCCCAGCAGTTTTTCTGCAACGTCCAGGTGCTGCTGTTCTATGTTATGGAGCAGTTGGGCTGCTATTTCACGTTTACGCATATAGAAGTTCTGCGCTACCTTTTCCAGTTCATTGGTGGTTTTCCCCATGGCCGATATGACGATCAGCAGTTGCTGGTCGGGATATGACTGCAGGATCGCAGCTACCAGTTGTATGCGTTCAATACTTTCTAAACTTGCACCACCAAATTTGAAAACCTTCATATGAAATAATCTTCCGTTAAAAAAATACGGGGCAAAGTAAGTTAACTTTGAATTCGTTTTAAAATTTGTTTGGAATAAAATGACAGTTCCATTAAAATAACCCGATTTCCGGTAAATTAGCTAACGGTTCCATTTGGAAAACTAATCCATTATATATGAATAATAAAAGAAGAGTAATGACGCTGGATGAATTTACTATCCAGGAGCTTAGGAATTACCCGGGGGCTACAGGCCAGTTATCAGGTTTGTTAAGGGATATCGGGCTGGCAGCCAAAAGAGTGAATGTGGAGGTGAATAAGGCCGGTATTGCCGATATTCTGGGTGAAGCCGGAAGGATCAATGTACAGGGAGAGTCCGTGAAGAAGCTGGATGAGTTTGCAAATGACCAGTTCATAGGGTCGTTGCAAGGCAGTATCTACTGTTGTGGGGTGGCTTCTGAAGAAAACGAGGACTTTATTGCTTTTGATGACGAGCATTCCCGTAATTCAAAGTACATTGTATTGCTGGACCCTCTGGATGGTTCAGGAAATATTGATGTGAATGTATCAATTGGTACCATCTTTTCCGTTTATAAGAGACTGACGGCTATCGGTAGTCCCTGCGAGCTGGAAGACTTCCTGCAGCCGGGCTATAAGCAGATAGCGGCGGGCTATATTATTTATGGATCTTCTACCATGCTGGTATATGCTACCAGGCGCAGTGTGCAGGGCTTTACCCTGGACCCGTCCATAGGGGAGTTCTGTTTATCACATCCTAACCTGAAATGCCCTGTTGAAAGTGATATTTTCTCCGTAAACATTGGTTATTACCACTTATATGAGGAAAAAGTACGCAAGGCCATCGATTATTTCCTGGCTAAGGACGAATATGGTAAGATCTACCGCCACCGTTTTGTGGGTTGTATGGTGGCAGAGGTACATCGTACGCTGATACAGGGGGGAATTTTCATGTATCCGTCTTTTGGAAAATATGCAGGGGGACGTTTACGTTTATGTTATGAGTGCAACCCAATGTCGTTTATCATGGAAAAAGCCGGTGGGGTGGCTATGGCTACAGGCCGTCAACGCCTGCTGGAGCTGAAGCCTGCCAAATTACACCAGCGTATTCCCGTCTTCCTCGGTTCCAAAAACATGATGGATGTATGGCAGCGGATAGTAAATAGTTAAACAGAAAAGTCATATAATAGGTTTTTGGTATAACTCTTGCTAAACTTGCAGTATAATGTTAGATTATTTATTATTTATTATTGAATACACTATGACACGCAAGCTTACTTTATTGGTACTAACCTGTTTTACGACTTTTCAGATAATGGCTTGTACCCGTGCTGCTGTTCCTGAAAAGGATTCTGTAGCGGCGGCTAAGGTATCCGGGCCTGTACCGGGAACTGTATCCGGGAATATGAACGACCAGATCCTGTATTACACGAACCAGTTCCGTGCATCCAAAGGATTACCACCTTTAAAAATGGAGATCAATTGCAGCTTACTGGCGGAAAAACATAGCCAGGACATGGCTGCCGGCCGGACGGGATTTGGTCATGAGGGCTTCGAAGTTCGTGCTGCTGCTATTGGCAAAGTACTGGGGGGAATGTCCGGAGCTGCTGAAAATGTAGCTTATGGTACCCTGGATGCAAAAGGAGTGGTGGATGGATGGATCAACAGCCCTGGTCACCGGAAAAACATGCTGGGGAATTTTAACCTGATCGGTATCGGGTATGCCCAGGGCAAAGGACGGATCATCTATTTTACACAGCTATTTATTAAACACTAAATATTGAAAAAGCCGGCTTTCAAAAGCCGGCTTTTTTATTTACATAAAACTTTATCCGTTTTGTGTAATTTAGTCCTATGGAAAAGAGGAAGATAATCGAAGTCAGGGACCTGGTAAAGAAATACGGAGATTTTACAGCGGTTAAAGGCATCAGCTTTGATGTATATGAAAATGAGATCTTCGGCCTGTTAGGCCCCAATGGTGCAGGGAAATCCACTACCCTGGAGATCATAGAGACATTGAGGGAGAAAACATCCGGGACAGTGATCGTTGATGGGATAGACCTCGACAAAGACCCGGAAACCATTAAGAAATTAATAGGCGTACAGTTACAGAGTTCCGGTTATTACCCGGGATTAAACCTCACAGAACTGATAGACCTCTTCTGCGGATTATATAACCAGAAAGCAGATGCCAAAGAACTGCTGGCAGTGTTTAACCTGGAAGATAAAGCCAAAGCTAAGTTCAAAGAACTTTCCGGCGGACAGAAACAACGTTTTTCCATCGCTACCACGCTCATCAACAAACCTAAGATCATATTCCTGGATGAACCCACTACCGGGCTCGATCCGCAGGCTCGCCGTAACCTCTGGGATTTAATCCAGAAGGTTCGTTCCCAGGGTACTACCGTGGTCATCACCACACATTACATGGATGAGGCCGAGTTTTTATGTGATCGTTGCGCGATAGTAGACAGCGGTAAAATCATTGCCCTGGAATCTCCGGATACACTAATAGATCAGTTAGTGGCAGGTGGCTTTGAGAGAAAGAAAGAAGTGAAGAAAGCCAATCTGGAAGATGTATTTATTCATATGACAGGAAAAGAACTCAGAGAAAACTAAGCATAATGGACGATCTTGAACAACTGAAATACCCGATAGGACGCTTCACTCCACCAGAGAATGTTTCTGCGGCACAACTGGAAAAGTACATCAACGATATCCGGTATTTACCTGCCTCGGTAGAACTGGCCGTACAGAAACTGGACCAACATCAACTGGAGACGCCTTACCGCCCCGGTGGCTGGACAATCAACCAGGTGGTACATCACCTGGCCGATAGCCATATGAACGCCTTAACGCGCTTTAAATGGGCGCTTACAGAGGATAATCCCACTATCAAACCTTACGAAGAACAGTTATGGGCGGAATTACCCGATGTAAAGAAGACGCCCATCAATGTATCCATCACTTTGTTATTTGCACTGCATACACGCTGGGTAAACCTGTTAGATAATCTGACAGAAGAACAATGGGCGCGTACATACACACATCCTGCCAATAAGACCACGCCTACACTGAAAGTAGTGGCGGCTAACTACTCCTGGCATTCCAGACATCATCTGGCACATATAGAAAATCTGATAGAAAGGAATAACTGGTAACTTAAACTGGATAATAGAATATGTCATCATTAGACTGGAAATTACTTGAATCAGAATATCTTTTCAAAGACAACTGGTTAACTGCACGTAAAGATAAATGCATCACCCCACAGGGTAAGATCGTAACACCTTATTACGTACTGGAATATAACGACTGGGTCAACTGTGTGGCTATTGCAGAGGATGGTCGTGTGATCATGGTCCGGCAATACCGTCACGGAATAGGTAAAACAATATTAGAGATTCCCGGTGGTTCAATGGATAATACAGATCCTGACCCTGAATTTGCTATGCGCCGTGAGTTACTGGAAGAAACAGGATATGCTTTCGAAAAACTGATCCCTTTAGGGGCAGTAGCGCCTAACCCGGCATCGAGTAATAACCTCACACATATGTTCCTGGCAACAGGTGGAAAGAAAGTGCAGGAGCAGCATTTAGATGATAATGAAGAGATAGAAATAGTGATGATGGAAATGGAAGATGTGGAAGAGTTATTGAAAGAGAATAAGCTGTTACAAAGTTTGCATGTAACCTGCCTGTTCTATGCGTTGCTTAAATTGAAAGAGCTACAGATATTATAATCATTCCTGGGTTTTGCAGGGTGAAGCCCTGCAAAACCCAGGAATGTTACATCACTTCCGCTACTATAAAGAAACTACCACATACCAGCACTATATCTTCTTCATGCGCATGTTGCTTCGCTGCCATGAACGCCTGTTGCACACTGCTGTAGGTATGTCCCCGTAATCCTTTGGCAGCAGCCATTTCCGCTAATATATTCTCGTCGAGTGCGCGGGGGATCTGTGCCTTACAGAAATAATAAGTTGCAGCAGGAGGGAAGATCGATAACACTTTATCTACCTCTTTATCTTTTACAAAGCCGGTTACAATATGTAAGTGCCGGTATACCATATGCCGCAGTTGTTCTACAATTTCTGTAATACCTGCTTCATTATGTCCTACATCTAAAATAGTTAAAGGATGTTTGTCGATCACTTCCCAGCGTCCGCGTAATCCCGTTAGTTTTTTAACGTGAGATAATGCTTCTTCCACATCAGCATCCGGCAATTTCCAATCCTGCTGTTGCAGTATTTTTACCGCACTTAATACGCCCATAATATTCTTCACCTGGTACTGTCCGCTGAGATCTAAGGAAAGGCGTCTCATATAGCCGCCTTTGTGAGGAAGAATACCCAATTGCAAATGACCGGCAGATAATTCATTTTCCTGTATGACCCATTCCTGGTCTGCGAAGTGGATAGGTGCATTTAACGAAGCGGCTTTATCAATAAAAACGGATTCGATTTCAGTTTGGGTTTCTGATATTACTACAGGAATCCCTGCTTTAATGATCCCTGCTTTTTCTGATGCGATTTCAGGTAAAGTATTACCCAGTATATTCATGTGATCATAACTGATATTAGTGATCACAGAGAGTTCGGGAGTGATGATGTTAGTGCTGTCCAGACGCCCGCCCAGTCCTACTTCTATGATAGCGATATCTACCTGTTCCAGCGCAAAATACTGGAATGCCATTGCTACGGTAAGTTCGAAAAAGGAAGGGTCCAGCTCTTCTATGGAAGGCTGCATCTGTTCTACGAATTCCGTTACAAAAGTAGTGGGTATCATCTCTCCGTTTATCCTTATCCGTTCCCGGAAATCTTTGAGATGAGGAGAGGTGTAAAGTCCTGTTTTATAACCGGCCTGCCGGAAGACAGCTGCCAGCATATGACTGGTAGAACCTTTACCGTTAGTACCGGCAACATGTATTGATTTGAACTTATGCTGGGGATTGCCCAGTTGTTCACAGAGTTCTATGGTATTATGCAGGTCCTTTCTGAAAGCAGTTGCGCCCACCCGGGTAAACATGGGAAGACGCTCGTATAGATAGTCCAGAGTTTGTTGGTAGTCCATATACATTGAATGCAGGACAAATATAGGTAGAAAAGAGAAAGGGAGAAAAGGCATTACCCTTTCTCCCTTTACTATTAATATTTTGTAGTTGTTTAGAACTGTGCAGCAGGGCATCCCAGTTTGGTCTGACCAAAGCGGATAGGTACAATGCGCAGGGCAATGAATCCATCCATACGGTTCTTGTTCTTCTGGAACAGGTTGGACAACATGGTAGAAGAACCGATTACCAGGGGACCGGCACGGAAGCCTACCCCTGCATCAAACTGGCCATGAGCATTAATTTCCAGTGGCAGATAAGCCCCGAAATGCTGACCATCGATACGCGGCGTTACCTGTAACTGTGTCATCGCGTATGTTTTGCTGGGGTCAGATTTACCTGAAGTAAGGGCCATCACACCTTTCGCATTCACGAAGATGCGGCCATCCACGTTATAATCCAGCATTACATTCAATGCAGCCGGAGTGTTCATGGTGAACTTGTCTTTAGAAGCAATAGGAGTGAAGTACTGACTGATACGGCGGTAATACTGTTGCCAGCCTTCGCCTTTCTTTATTCCAATATTTGAAGGATCAATGCCGGTAGTACGGAGATCAAGATCTTTACTGTTTGGGTTTTTCTTATAGGTAATACCTCCCAGGTCGGTGATGGAAACGCCTAAACGCATTCTGTAATCGTCGGCTTCAGGATTCCACTGGTCATCATCGTATCCCTGTAAACCATCTACTTCGTCGCGCCATTCGTATACTATACCCAGGTCCATCCCAAAGCCCAGGTTCCCGAACATCTTGTAGTTGCTGAGGGTAGGCTTTTCCCAGTCGTTCAAACCCTGACTGT
Organism: Chitinophaga oryziterrae; assembly: GCF_009758125.1. GTDB lineage: Bacteria > Bacteroidota > Bacteroidia > Chitinophagales > Chitinophagaceae > Chitinophaga > Chitinophaga oryziterrae. The sequence continues at coordinate 69,006 of NZ_WRXO01000009.1, read as the reverse complement.
AACCCATTTTCATTGTACCACGGGTGATATCTGCAGAGTGGGCGGCGTTCATCACAAAAGAAGCACCTTCTACCTGTGCATAACCGGCAGCGATACCCGAGAGCAGTTTAAGGGTAACGCCCCCTTTCAGACGGTGTTCGCCGTCATCCTTGATCACAGAGGCATAGGTAAAGCCAAACTCGTTCCACCAGTGAAAGCTGCCATTGGCCAGTTCCATATCATAATTCTGACCAATCAGTTGTTTGTTGGGGAAGTCCAGCCCGAAGAAGTTAGCAACATCTGTCTTTACATTCCCTACATTACCCATTGCACGTATCCGCCATGTGAAGGCAACAGATTGATTTTCATCTATTGAGTATAATACGGAAGGCATCATTACATCCATATTACCCCAGCCAAACTGTTTCTTGCCGGGATTAGCAGCAGAATCCAGGAAATAATTCACATTGCGTTTCATCGCCCCTGTTGAATCAGGAGGATGTAAGATGATGGAACGGGGAAAGCGTGCATATGTATTACCAACAGATGCGTCCAGGCCGCCAATATTGACATCCCATTTATAATGGGTGGCTGCGGCTGATGCCGGATTGGACGGAACACCGTGAATACCAGCGTAGTGGCTACCGGCATATCCTCCAAAGGACAACTGTGCCTGCACCTTATGAGGCTGCAGTAAAGAAATGGTAATAATACATAGGAAGCCTGCGGCTCTTGAAAGCATTACTCTAAAAGGCATAACTCTAATTAGTTGGCAATTCGGTTTCTCCCCCCTATAACGCAAAAAGATGCCATATATTGGCAAGCGCTACAAAAGAATAACAAGTGCAAATATATTCAAATATATTATTTACTTTAAAATAATATATAATAGATGAGATTTATCTTATTGGGAATGACCTGGAAATTAGAAGCTTACTGCACTTTAAAATAGAATCTTATCAGTGCGAACTGTACTTCGGGGGCATCGCTGTTTACATTGTATTTCAGTTCTCTGGCTGCTTTTTTGGCGATTTCTATGAGACGGGGATTATTAAGGGTAGATCCTTTTAAAGAATGTGTCGCTTCAATTACATTTCCCTGTCTGTCAACTTTAATATTGACAGCAATATAACCGGATTCATCTCCGTCATATGTGAGGGAAGGACGACTTAACAGGGAGCGTCCGTTCAGACGGAAATCAGACTTACCACCTCCTAATCCGCTGCCTGTATAACCGCTGGCGTTAGGGTCCCCATTGATGGAACCACGGTCGCCGGGTTTGCCGGTATTACCTTCACCTGTAGAAGTATTGGAACCATTTGCACTGTTACCACTGGCACTGCTGTTGGAAGTACCACCTGTGAAAACCGCTTTGGGTTTAGGTGCGGGAGGGACCGGAGCAGGAGGCGCTTCAGTTGGTTTCTTTGGTGTTTTGGCCGGTTTAGGCTCTATCGTTTTAGGAAATTCTTTAGGTTCCACTACTGGTTTTGTGGGCTTGGTAACTTCAGGTGCGTCTTCTTCATCCTGTGTGGCAATATCCTGCTGGGGAGCATTCGTATTGGCAACAACAGGCTCCGCCTGTGGCGTGGAAGCCGTAGCAGCGCCGCTGCTGGGCGGATTCGGGTTCATCGGTTGTTCATCACCCATGCCTTCATCCGAAGTACCTAAATTCACCTCCATTCCCAGGTCCTGGTTTGGTAATGGTGGCGGTGCAGAGAAGCCTACAAGGAACAGCACTACTAACACTAAAGCATGTACGGCAATAGTCACCCCCAAGGCTTTGATCTGTTTATCTGTATTGTTCTCTTTTTTCTGCATACATCAAAATTAAGATTTATTTTTGTCTTTTGAAATCTGAGACCCATATCATGAACTTCCCGCTCGTTTCTTTGTACAAAAAGGCTTACTCCGGATTATCTGCTTCTACCTGGTTATTATCTGTTGTATTATTAATTAACCGTAGTGGTACTATGGTGATCCCGTTTATGACGGTATATCTCACACAGCGACTTCATTTTACTATAGAACAGGCGGGATGGGTGATGGCCTGTTTTGGGGCAGGCTCTGTAATAGGCGCTTTCATAGGCGGAAGATTATCTGATAAAATAGGGTTTTACCAGGTACAGTTCTGGAGTTTATTCCTTCAGGGATTGTTATTCATGGTACTGGGGCAGATGGAAACTATGGCCCAGATCAGCATTTGTATTTTCATATTAAGCTCTGTGGGAGAAGCTTTCAGACCTGCTAACTCCGCCGCAACGGCACATTACAGTTCAGAAAGCAACCGTACCCGCTCTTATGCATTAAACAGGCTGGCCGTGAACCTGGGATGGTCTGTAGGCCCTGCCATCGGTGGTATCCTGGCTGGTTACAGTTATCATTTATTGTTCTGGGCAGATGGGGCTACCTGCGTCCTTGCTGTATTGATCATGCGTATTTTCCTGCCACCGATGAAGGCATATAAAGGAGAAAAACATGTTGCGCCGGTAAAAGTAAAAGGAGATAGTGTTTATAAAGATGGTGTTTATCTCATTTTCATTGTACTGATAACAATATTTGCCATTGGCTTCTTCCAGTTATCCAATATTGTACCGCTGTACTTTGCCAAAGTGCTTCACATGGAGGAAGCCAGGATAGGGATCACGCTGGGGGCAAACGGGTTGATCATTGCTTTCCTGGAAATGGTGATGGTATATAAACTGGAAGGGAAAAGACATCCGTTACAGTTTATCACATGGGGGGTATTGCTGGGCGGACTCTCTTTTCTCTGCCTTAATCTGTTCCCCTTAGCTTTGCCGGGACCTGCCATATTTATACTGGTATTTACGGCCGGAGAAATGCTTTGCCTGCCATTCATGAACTCTTTCTGGATCAGTCGCAGTAAAACACATAACCGCGGGCAATACGCTTCCCTATACACCATTGCATATGCGCTTTGCACCATCATAGGGCCCACCTTAGGCGGGTACATGGTAGAGCATTTCGGATTTACCACCTGGTGGTATACAACAGCAATAATATGTGCATCAACAGGGATTGGGTTTTACCTGTTATTCAGGAAACTTACAGGTGTGCAAAATCCTGTGAGTAATCCCCTTTAATCCTTTCAATAGGCGGATTGAAATAGCCATATTTCAGGTGAGGGAATTCTTCATGGATCAGGTCCTGTAATTGTTTGATGCCGAGGCATTCTCCGGAATCAGTGATACCAAGACGGCCCATGTACCAGTCGGGATCAATATTGAAATTGCGCCACTGTATCATGTTGAGGTCCGTATCACGGATCAGCTTACGCAGTGCTTCATATTCTTCCGCACTGTCCGTCATGCCCGGGAACACGAAGTAGTTGATGGACGTCCATCCACCAAATTCACGTACTACTTTCAGGCTTTCAACGATGTCATCAAAAGTGTAGTTATTGGGACGATAGTAAGGAGTGTAGATCTTTTCACGGGCAGAGTTGGTACTTACACGGATACTGTTGAGCCCTGCTTTACACAGTTCTCTTACCGCATCAGGTTTACTGCCGTTCGTATTAATATTGATACTGCCTTTAGGCGTATGCTTGCGTATTTCTATAATGGATTCGCGGATGGTTTCCCACATTAACAGGGGTTCCCCTTCACAACCCTGACCAAAGCTCACAATCGGGAAAGGCGCTGTTTCCAGGTGAGGCACGGTATATTCCACGATCTCCTGTGCAGTTGGTTTAAAGCGCAGACGGTCCTGGGTGGATACGATGCTTTCTTCTTCCGGCTGGAAAGAGATACAACCGATACAATTGGCATTACAGGCCGGAGAGGAAGGGATCGGGCATTCCCAGCGTCCCATAAAATAGTTGCGGGCAGCAGGGCAGTGGTATGTCAGGGCGCAATTGTCTGCCAGGTGTTGTACCAGGCGGTTATGCGGATATGCTTCCACTAAGGTTTTCACACCTTCCTTTACCTTCTTGTCGTCAAAACCGGCACATTCCTGGCGGATATCTTCTTCAATACGGGTAGCAGGCACATAAAACTTGCCATCTAACCAACCCACAGCCGTATAACAGAACAGCGGCAGGGTAGGTGCGTCCGGCATGGTTTCGTAGGCTGCCAGGTAAAATCCTGTATGTGCAGGGGGGATGAAGGCGGCTACGGCCCATCCTTTATCACACAGTTCCATTTCGCCGGTCAGGGCATTCAAACCGATCCCACGACGGCCGGGTAATTCATAGAGAGAACCACCTTCGGGCAGTTCTATCCATTCATCCGGATCAATAGGCCATGCATCCCAGCCACTACGGCCGGTGGTGTGCATAGTAAGGTCCTCGAAAATATTCCCTTTCCCGTCTGAGTATAGTATGTATGGAGACTGTTTCAAAATGAGTTGATTCGTTTAATGTTATCAGAGCCTGCTTTTGAAGAACGCATTCATTTCTTCTGCTGTTACCAGCCCTGTTTCATCCAGGACTTCCAGCTGCATTACTTTATTATTCTTAAAGTCCAGCGTTAGCAGGTCATCCCGCAAAACTACGTTATTCAGTTGGTTCCAGCCAATCAGACGTTCCGAAAAAGTGGTCGGCAGGGTAATCCCCATGGTATCTATCCTGGCAAAAGCCGGCTGGAAGATCTTGTATTCTGCATAACCGATATAGGCGGATGCAACGCCAGTAAGCAGCAACAGTAAGCCTATGAGCGGCTCTTTATTCTCCAGGAAGTACAGACATCCGGTAAAACAGGTAAAAGCCTGTATCATGCGGGTGAGGCTGTTGGCGGCCTGTATATTGCTGAACTTTTTCATGAAGAAGGGGAATGCAATGCTGGCAAATCCCAGTACCAGGAAAAACACCGCCATGCCCCAGTTGGGTACAGGCGTTTTATAGATACCTATCCCGTTCAGGAGGAACAGGATGCCTATCAGCATATGCATTACCGGTTGGAGGCGCAGCCGTGTAAGTGTGTTCGGATGAAGTATACGTAATTTGTACTTTTTCATTATTTATTAGAATATACAAGCAGGTTACAAAGTTTAAAAAGCACTCTTGCGCCCACGTTGGCATCCCATTCATCATGGGAAGTGCTTACCTCCATCAGATCGAATCCGATGAGTTTGCGACCACTGTCTATCACTTTTTTGAACAGGTAGTACATCTGTTCTGCTTCAAAACCACCGGCTACCGGGGTCCCGGTATGGGGGCAGAGCTTAGGGTCCAGTCCGTCGATATCAAAACTGATATATACCTGTTGTGGCAGGCCGGAAATGATATCATCGCAGATGGCTTTCCAGGTTTCTCCTTCGTACTGACGGGTTTTAATATCTTTATCGAAGAAGGTCTTTACCTTTCCGTTGCTGTTCTTTACGTAGTCCAGTTCTTCCTCGCAGTAGTCGCGCACACCTACCTGTACCAGTTTGGTCAGCTGAGGCACTTCATTCAGTGCATTATACATAATGGAGGCGTGAGAGTACTGAAATCCTTCATATCCGTTGCGAAGGTCGCAATGGGCATCTATCTGCAAAATTCCGAAATCACCTTTCTTTTCACCAATGGCCTTGAAGAAACCCAGGGGAGTGCTATGGTCTCCGCCAATCAATCCAACCAGTTTTCCTCTGTTCAGCAGCTCCATTGTCTGGCTGTACACCCATTCGTTCATGAGCTTAGTACCGGTATTTACATCTACCAGCGTTTTCTTCAGGAACACGTTTTCGGAAATATTCCCGCCTTCTGTCAGGAATTTAAGGTATAACTCAGCTTCTTTCCGCAGGTAATCGCTGCGCAGCAGCATATGTTTATCCTGTTCCCGCATATAAAAGCCGCTTTTCCAGCCGTCTTTTACATCCGCATCGTACAGATCTACCTGTAGGGAGGCCCTGAAAATCTGTTCCGGACCTCTTGCAGTTCCGTGGGTATAAGAAACAGTTACTTCCCATGGAACCGGCACCAGTACGAGTGCGGCATCTTCTTCAGAAAAAGGTAACCCAAAGACGTTATTGGATACCAGGCTTACCGAATTGGGATCGAATTGAGTTAAATCGGCCATGATATTGTTGTTCTATTCAATATTTCGGCGGCAAAGATAGTACTTTATAGGTTCAACACCTTGCTTTTCGGGTTCCGCAAGAGGCTGTCATATATTAAATGATAAGAATCATGTTTCCATTTATATAAAAAATGACTTCCGAAGGTCATTTTGAGTTAATTTTGCGCAGCGAAAGATAAGAAGCTTAATATTTTTACGATATGAAGAAATCAAACATTGTTCTGCTGGTGTTGATTGCTGTAGCCATAGGAGTGATTGTGACGGTGGCTGGAGATTTCAGTACTTATGAAACATTTGCTACGGCACGACAGAAAGAAGGAAAGGAGTTCCAGATCATCGGGAAGCTGGATACAACACAGACTATGCACTATGATCCCATCAGGGATGCGAATCTGTTTAGCTTTTATGTAAAAGATAAAACGGGAGAAACCCGTCGCGTAATATTCTATGGTACTAAACCTACTGACTTTGAAAAGGCAGAAAGCGTGGTACTGACCGGCAAAATGGCCGAAAACGGTGAGTTCAAATGCAGTAAGATCCTGATGAAGTGTCCTTCCAAGTATAAGAACGATCAGGTAGTAACAGGCAATAAGGTATAATCCAGCCCATATTTTAACTTATTAGTGACTTAGTATTGGAAACAAAATACATAGGGGAACATTTATTACCCGGACAATTAGGACATTTCTTCTCCGTGCTGGCATTTGTGGCCTCCATGGTAGCCACCGTCAGCTTTGTAGCAAGTGTACAGAATAAAGACATCGCGTCACAAACCTCCTGGAAAAAACTGGGCCGCTGGGCTTTCGTTATCCAGGCGGCTTCCGTATTTGCCGTATTCACCTGCTTATACTTTGCCCTTTATAATCACTACTTCGAATATAAATACGTATGGCGTAACTCTTCCCGCAGCCTGCCGGTAAGTTACCTGTTGTCCAGTTTCTGGGCCGACCAGGAAGGTAGTTTCACCTTATGGTCCATCTGGCAGAGTATCCTCGGACTGGTAGTGATGCGTACTGCTAAGAAATTCGAAGCGCCGGTAATGGCCGTGCTGTCTTTGGCACAGGTTTGCCTGTCCAGCATGATCATCGGGATCTTCATCCTTGGATATAAAGTAGGTAGCAACCCTTTCCTGCTGCTACGTTTTGCAGAAGAGAACCAGGGCCTGCCATGGGTAGCCCGTCCGGATTACCTCACCTTTGTAAAAGATGGTAATGGCTTAAACCTCTCCCTGCAGAATTACTGGATGGTGATACACCCGCCCATACTATTCCTGGGATTTGCTTCTACTATTATGCCATTCGCCTTTGCTTTCGCCGGCTTATGGACAAGAGAATATAAAGAATGGATCAAAGCTGCACTGCCATGGTCACTGTTCTCCGCTATGATGCTGGGCACAGGTATTATGATGGGCGCTGCCTGGGCCTATGAATCCCTGACCTTTGGGGGTTACTGGACATGGGACCCTGTAGAGAACGGCTCTTTGGTACCCTGGCTGACGCTGGTAGCAGGTATCCATACCCTGCTGGCTTTCCGGGCTACCGGTCAGGCTTTGAAAGCTACTTTCTTCTTCTTCTTTATCTCCTTTATCCTCATATTATACTCTACCTTCCTTACCCGTAGCGGTATCCTGGGCGATACTTCCGTACACTCCTTTACAGATCTGGGAATGAGCGGACAGCTGCTGGTATATATGGCGATATTCGTGATCCCGGCTTTCGGTCTGATGTTCATCAGACGTAAGGATATCCCGACTATCGTAAAAGAAGAAAGCACCTATTCAAGAGAATTCTGGCTGTTCATCGGCGCACTGATATTACTGGTAGCCGCTATCCAGATCAGCTTTACTACTTCTATTCCCGTATGGAATACACTGCTTAAGCTCACTGGTCTTAAGAAGGTATTCAATATGGACCATGATATCGCTCCTCCTTCTGATCCATTATTCCATTATAATAAGATACAGATCTGGATCGCTATTGTACTGGGCCTGCTTACCGCTATGGTGCAGTACCTGAAATATAAGGATACGCCAAGAGGGGAGATGACCAAAAAATTAGCCATCCCTACTATCATCAGCCTGGTAGCTACAGGACTGATCGGCTGGCTGGGACATATCACCTATGATACATATGGCGCCGGGTTCCTGGTGGCTATTTACCTCATGCTGTTTGCCAGTGTGTACGCAGTGATCGCCAATGTGTCTTATATCTTCATTGTGCATAAAGGCAAACTGAGAGTGGCGGGAGCTTCTGTAGCACATATCGGTTTCGGGCTGGTATTACTGGGTATCCTCATCACCTCTTCCAAAAAGGAAGTGATTTCCATAGACAGGATGAAGATGCTGGACGGTGGTTTCTTTGGGAAAGACAGCAAGGAGAATCCCCGGGAGAACCTGATGCTGCCTACGCACTTCCCGGTACAGATGGGCGATTACCATGTTACCTATGCAGGTGACTCTACGGCTGAAGGGGATGCCAAAACTTATTACCTGGTACGCTACGAGCGCAGGGAACCATCCAGCGGTAAAGTGATTGAAAGCTTTACCCTGCATCCGGACGCGTTCCTCAGTAACAGGGGAGAACAGGCACTGACGCCTAACCCGGATTCAAAACATTATCTTACCAAGGATATCTTTACCTATATCACGGCTGTGCCTATTAAAGATGATGCCAGCGATACCGCACAGTATACATCGCACGAAATACAGCCGGGTGATTCCGTATTCTTCTCCAATGGGTTCTTTATTCTGGAATCCCTGGTACCTCAGCCGGCGAATCATAATTATGTTGCTGAAAAGGGCGACCTGGCAGTGGGGGCAAGACTGAAAGTCTATACCAAGAACAACGAGCAATATACCATGGAGCCGGTGTATTATATCCGTGACAGCAGTTATCAGTACAATGTACCTGATACCGTATCTCCGCTGTCATTGTATGTACGTTTCAACAAAATACTGCCTAAAGACAATAAGATCGAGTTGCAGGTGAAAGAATCTGCCACATTTAAAGATTATATTGTAATGAAAGCATTTGTATTTCCGTTTATCAATGTATTGTGGATAGGAGTGCTGGTAATGATCGCAGGTTTCCTGATGAGCATTTATCAGAAAGTGAAAGCGTTAAGGAAGAAATAACGTTTTTGAAATATATCCCCTATGAAGCGTAAATGGCCTCGCATATTACTGATGGTGGTGGCGGTCCTGGTGATTATTTATTACCTGGGTCCCCGTCCCAAAGTACCGGTATATGACCCTATTCTTCCTGTGGTACCACAGGAAGCTGGCTTGCTGGAACAATATGTTAACAGCAAAGAAGCCCGGCACAGGCTGAAGCCGGATAATGGAGCCCATATTGTGTGGTACGACTCTGTTCCCCGCAAGACCAGGTACAGCGTGGTGTACCTGCATGGGTTCTCTGCCAGTCAGAAAGAAGGTGATCCTGTTCACCTGAATTTTGCCCGGCGTTATGGCTGTAACTTATACCTTTCCCGGCTGGACGGCCACGGCATAGATACCAGTGATCCTTTAGCAACAATGACCGCTGATGGCCTTTGGGAAGATGCCAAGCAGGCATTGGCCATTGGCAAGGTGTTGGGTGAGAAGGTCATCCTGATGACGACTTCTACCGGTGGAACGCTGGCATTGAAACTGGCAGCCACTTATCCTAATGACATCTTTGCCATCATTAATATGTCTCCCAATATCGAGATCAATGATAATCTTGTTTTCCTGACCAACAATCCCTGGGGGCTGGAAATCTCCCGATTAGCAAAGAAAAGTAAGTATAATGTCAGCAAGGACGAGGATACGCTGAGAGCAAAATACTGGAACCGCCGTTACCGGCTGGAAGCAGTAGGTGAACTGGAGAACCTGCTGGAAACGACCATGGACCCTGCCACTTTCCGGAAAGTAAAACAACCTGTACTCAATCTCTATTATTATAAGGACCCTCAGCACCAGGATAAAACGGTGCGTGTATCTGCTATTCTCCGGATGGAGAAACAACTGGGTACCCCCGATAGCCTGAAAGAAGCGATTGCGATACCTGGAGCGGGGGCGCATGTGCTGGGCAGTCCGATGACATCTAAGGATGTGCCGGGTGTGGAAAGGGCTATAGATGCTTTTGCAGAGAAGAAATTAAAGCTGGTCCCTGCCGTTCTGTAAAGAAGTCGCATCTAGCATAAAAACCTTAACTTTAGCATGGTTTTATGAAAGGTTTAGGAATATTTTAAGAACTATGCGCCGTCTGATATCTGCTATTTCCTTGCTTACCATATTGTTATGCATCCTATGCTGCGTCGGGGCCAATGCCCAGGTTCGTCATGGTGTGGATAGCATCCCTGTCAGTGCCATCGTAGTGAACGGGGATACGATTCCTTCTATTACGCTCAGGATTGTAGAGGTGGTGGACCAGCTGCCTAAAAAGTTCCGTAAACAGCGGGAACAATGGACAAGGCTGAGGAATGCCGTATACGTGACCTACCCATATGCAAAAGCGGCCGCCAAGATATTAAAAGATGTGAACAACCACCTGGCTTCCCTGCATGATAAAAGGGAGCGCAAAGCTTACCTGGCTACCATAGAAAAGCAGATGAAAGCCCAGTTTGGAGATAAACTGGAGAACCTGTCTGTTTACCAGGGGAAGATATTAATGAAACTGATTAACAGGGAAACAGGGGAGAACTGTTATGAGATCATAAAAGAATTAAAAGGTGGGTTCTCTGCCCGCATATGGCAAACCGTCGCCTTCTTCTTTGGCGGTAATCTCAAAAGTGAATATGACAGGGATGAGGATAAGGATATTGAGGCCATTGTACAGGAAATAGAAATGTATCGCGGTTCGCGGGCATATAACTAACCAGCAACTTACTTTATTTGAAAGGCTCCTTCGGGAGCCTTTTTTGTTTGTATTGATATGTCTTAAACAAAACAGAGAAAGAGCATAAACCTTCCTATAAACTTTTTATAACTGTTAATAGACCCCTATATAAGTGGTATATAAGCCCTATCTATATAAGTACGGCTTATATACCTGTTATATACGGGTTATATAGGGCTTATATACGGGTTATATACCTGAATGCACAGAGTATCAATAGGTTATCAGTAGTCATTAATGTTTCAATGCTTTTTTATTACTGATTAACAACACATTAAAGTATATTGAAAATTATTATACTGGAAAATAGTGAAAATTTCGGTAGTGCCTCAGGTTGATTACATAATCTTCGCGCCAGATGTTGTTGATCGATAAATACACCTTATCTGACGTGAATATTAGGTGAAGTTAAATTGAAAAACAAATGCTGAGCCCATATTCCAAAGCTACATCAGAGAACTAAACAGTCAGATGCAGTGTATTTATGATCAACAACATCTGGCAATCTACGCTGTCATAACCCCAAATTCTATGTCGTTTAGTTAAGGTTTTAGCTAACTTTAAGGATGCAATTCAGAATTATTCTCTCCTGCCTGCTTTTGGGAAGTATTACCTGCTTAGGGCAGGAGCTATTATCATTAGGAACGGCTGACAGCACGCTTTTTTACGTAGACAGCGTGGAAACAGCCGGTGGAATGACAGGATTAAGTCCCGACAGGATAGCGATGATCAACGTGGTGAAGTTTAAGAAAGTACCGGAAAAGTATGCAGCCAGAGGGATCAACAGCGTTATCTACATAGAAACCAAGCCATTTGCCCACGAACGGTATAATAAATTATTCAGTGAGCTTTCTCCCGCTTACGCTGAAGCTTTAAAGAAATATGGCAACGACAGCAGTTTCCAGTACATCCTGGATGGGGCTGTACTGACGAACAGTATTGAACCCTTACTCGCAGCCCTTGAAAAGAAGGGGATAGCTGATATTTCCATTATCAGTCCTAAAATCCTTAAAGAACAATATAAGGTAACAGACATGAAAGCCGGAGTGGTAATCCGGTCTAAATAGATATTATCTTTGCACTCCACCAAAAGACAGGAATTTTCCGATGAAATTAGATATACTGGCTATAGCAGCTCATCCTGATGATGTAGAGCTTGCCTGTGCAGGTACCCTGATGGTACACGCTGCCCAGGGTATGAAAGTAGGCGTGCTGGACCTCACCCGCGGTGAACTGGGTACCCGTGGCAGCGCAGAAATAAGAGAAGTGGAAGCGGCCACTTCCGCTAAAGTAATGGGCCTGGCCGTCCGTGATAACTTAGGCCTTGCCGACGGTTTCTTCCGCAACGAAAGGCCGGAACAAATGCTGTTAATAGCAGCTATCCGCAAGTACCGGCCGGGTATTGTACTGGCCAACGCTTTTGTAGACCGTCACCCGGACCATGGGCGTGCTGCACAATTAATCTCAGATTGTTGTTTCTTATCCGGTTTAAGGAAGATAGAAACGCTGGATGAGGATGGGAAACCGCAGGAAGCATGGCGTCCCCCCCAGGTGTTCCATTTCCTGCAGGACAGCTTCACGCACCCCGATTTTGTAGTAGATATCAGTGAAGTGATCGAGCGCAAGAAAGAGGCTATAAAGTGCTTTAAAACGCAGTTCTTAGCACCCGCAGCAGACAACGAGCCTAAAACCTATATTTCGTCACCGGCTTTCTTTGAAAGTGTGATAAGCAGGGATCAGACGATGGGTAAGATGGTAGGGGTAGCGTATGCAGAAGGATTTACGACTGTAAAGATGTTGGGAGTGAAGAGTTTTAAAGACCTTATCGGTAATGTTACGTGATCTGTTGACAAGGAGGATATTTTGAGCACCATGGACCAACTGAGAGGTTGGTCCATTTTAATATAATTAAATTGGAATAGTGAGAACAATGACAACCCTGCTTCCTCTAAAAGGAAGGGTACGCACGAGATATTTTCTACAATAGGATTGGTCTGCCACTAATTATGCATTAAATGAAAAGATCCTGTGTAGCATCAAATTCATCACTTTTGCTAAGGCTGTTTTTAATGAATGGGATAAGTGCCAGTCCGATTGTGAACACAACTAATAGTACATTTCTGAATTTCATTTTCTGATCGTTTTTTAAAGTATCGTATACGACTATATAACTAAATACTGTGCCAAAATGTTACGGTTTTCTTCATAAATCGTTAAGATTATATTATGACTTCTTCTTTAAAGGGTAAAATTGGCCAAAATAGCTGTCACAGGCTGATTCCGTAGTTGTATAGAGTTTTTCAATATGCACGGTGGAAAAAATCTATTTGATTTATAGGTCATTCAATATAATATTTGCACCCGAATAACAAGATTAAGGCACAGTAAATCAAAATTTGACATACGATCATGAGAAATGTAATTTTATCTGTAGGCTCAGAATTTCCTGAGTTCAAAAAAACCGCAGTAATATCTATCGAGAAAGGCAAGGAGTTTTACGAATTGTCATCTGAAGAATTAAAAGCTTCCGGTAAATGGGTAGTAATGTTCTGGTGGCCTAAGGATTTCACCTTTGTTTGTCCTACCGAAATAGCAGAATTTAATAATCACTACCAGGATTTCGTTGATCGCGATGCTGTATTGATCGGAGCTTCTACCGACAGCGAGTACGTACATGCTGCATGGAGAAGGGATCATGCTGACCTGCGTGGTCTGCATTTCCCAATGCTGGCTGATACCTCTAAGTCTCTGGCAACAGAACTGGGTATCCTGGAAGAAAATGAGAAAGTAGCTTACCGTGCTACCTACATCATTGATCCACAGGGTATTGTACGTTGGGTTTCCCTGTACGACCTGAACGTAGGCCGTAACGTGAAAGAAGTGATCCGTGTACTGGATGCACTGCAGACAGATGAGCTGTGCCCTTGCAACTGGGTGAAAGGAGAAGCTACACTGGCTAACTAATTAATTTACATGGGCTAAAAGCTCCGTAGAAGCTCCAGACACGGAGCTCCTGCGGAGCTTTTAGCCCTTTTCTTTTAAACAATACTTATTATGTTCGCAACAACAAATCAGGATACGGCTATACAGTTATTACAGGCAGTAGGATTAACAGAAGCGCAGCTTTCCACGCGTTTACGTTCCCTGGCTGATACCGATGCCCGTTACCTGAAAGACCTTAAGATAAACGTTACCAACTCCCTCACGGCTACTACTTTATCAAAGAAAGAAGCTTACCTGTTAGGACTGGCAGTAGCTGTAAACGAGAAGCATACAGATCTGCAGGCTTCCTTCGAAAAGCTGGCTACCGAAGAAGGCGCTACCGCTAAGGACATTGCTGAAATTATCAGTTGTACCTCCCTGATGAACGCCAATAATGTTTACTACCGTTTCCGTCACTTTGTGAATAAGGAGTTTTACACTGCTACACCAGCAGGTATCCGTATGAGCATCATGGCCAATCCGGTACTGGGTAAGGAGTTCTTTGAACTGGTAAGCCTGACGGTTTCTGCCCTGAACGGTTGTGAAATGTGTGTGACTTCCCACGAAGAAGCATTGCTGAAACATGGGACTGAACAGCAGCGGATTTTAGAAGCTGTAAGATTAGGCGCGGTATTAAGAAGTTTGGTCGTACTTTTGTAAAGTAAACCACCTTTTTGTGTAAATAGTGGCGATAATAGGGGATGTGGATATCTATATTATAAATGGCAGGTAGCCCTTGTAATTAAATGAAGATCAGCAGTTTGTATTATTTTATACGATTACAAGATTTGCACATTAGGGTATTGTTAATAAAATCGGGGTGTAAATATTTGCATTAATCAATAATAAATGCGACTTTTGCAGTCCAAAATTTTTGTATCATGGCAAGAGTATGTCAGGTGACAGGAAAGAAGCCGATCACGGGTCACCATGTTTCCTTCTCCAATATTAAGACTAACAGGAGATTTCTGCCTAACCTGCAGAAAAAGCGTTTCTTCCTGGCGGAAGAAGATCGTTGGATTTCTTTGAAAGTTTCTGCTGATGGTTTAAGGACTATCAACAAGAATGGTTTGTATGCAGTTGTGAAAGACTTGCGTGCAGCTGGTCAAAGCATCTAATTATAAGCATTCACTTTAATTTGTATAGACAATGGCAAAAAAAGGCAACCGGGTGCAGGTGATATTAGAATGTACAGAGCATAAGACTTCTGGTCTGGCTGGTACTTCACGTTATATCAGCACCAAGAACAAAAAGAATACTCCGGAACGTCTGGAGCTGAAAAAGTTCAATCCTATAATGAGGAAAGTAACTGTTCATAAAGAAATTAAATAATTGTTGAGTTGTTGTATGGTAAGATGGTTGTAAATGCAGCTATTTGTTCCATACAGCCATGAAACCGTAAAACAATAAAACAATGGCAAAAGGTGCTTCTAAGAACGCGAAAGTAAAAGATACTAAAGCAGCCGCTGATTCGAAAGTGTGGACGAAAGTGATCAAGGCGGTTCGTTCTCCTAAAACTGGTGCTTATACCTTTAAGGAATCAATCGTGCACAAGGATAAGGTGCAGGAATACATGAGCAAGTAATTGGCTTTACTAATGATACTATAAAAGCTGTCCTTACAAGGGACAGCTTTTTGTGTTGGTAGCAGGTGAAGATCAGATAGCGAAAAACAGAGCCGGATCTATTTGCATCATTTAGCTCCGCTCGCGTGTTTATAGCGTCATTTTGTCTGTTCTGCCTGCCTTGGCATCCTTTGTGCAATAGCTGCTGCGGATCACTTGTACTTTAAATTCAGTAACTTGACGCTCCGAAATTGTACTGTGGCCTGTCAGGTCATAGACTCAAAATAAACTACCATGAGTTTTTTCAATAAGTTATTTTCAAGGGAGAAGAAAGAGAGCTTAGACCAGGGATTACAGAAGACGAAAGAAAACTTCCTGACAAAGATCGGTCGTGCGATCGCCGGCAAATCCAGCGTTGATACAGAAGTGCTGGACAGCGTGGAAGAAGCATTGGTATCCGCGGACGTAGGGGTAGATACCACCGTTCAGATCATAGACCGGATAGAAAAGAGAGTAGCTAAAGATAAATATCTGGGAACCAGTGAATTAAACAAGATGCTGCAAGAAGAGATTGCAGCATTACTGGTAGATGCACCGGACAGCGGCTTTCGCGATTTTGACGTACCGGCCGGTAAAAAACCATACGTGATCATGGTGGTAGGCGTGAACGGTGTGGGCAAGACCACCACCATTGGTAAACTGGCCTATAACTTCAAGAAAGCAGGCAAAAGTGTACTGTTAGGCGCTGCGGATACCTTCCGCGCAGCAGCAGTAGACCAGCTCACTA
The DNA here is from genome assembly GCF_009758125.1 of Chitinophaga oryziterrae. Lineage (GTDB taxonomy): Bacteria > Bacteroidota > Bacteroidia > Chitinophagales > Chitinophagaceae > Chitinophaga > Chitinophaga oryziterrae. The sequence continues at coordinate 52,800 of NZ_WRXO01000009.1, read as the reverse complement.
TCTGGAGCGAGCGTGTGGGTGTACCCATTGTTAAACAACAAATGGGATCTGATCCCGGAGCAGTGGCTTTCGATACGGTACAAAGCGGGGCCGCAAAGGATGTGGATGTGATCATTATAGATACCGCCGGTCGTTTGCATAACAAAGCGCACCTGATGGACGAATTAAGCAAGATCAAGCGCGTAATGAAGAAAGTATTACCGGAAGCGCCTCATGAGGTGTTACTGGTACTGGACGGCTCTACCGGGCAGAATGCCCTGGAACAGGCACGTCACTTTACCGCAGCGACTGAAGTAACCGCCCTGGCCATCACCAAGCTGGATGGTACTGCAAAAGGTGGGGTGGTACTGGCTATCGCCAATCAGTTCAAAATCCCCGTTAAATACATTGGTATAGGAGAGAGAATGGAGGATTTACAGGTGTTCAACAAGGAAGAATTCGTAGACTCACTATTTAGTATAAATAGCTGATTATCATATAAGTTATAACGTATGTTGATGAATTAGGTTCGGGTATATTCCCCGGACCTTTTTTATTGGAGGATGTGGTAGGGTATGCCAGCGGCACATTTCTTGTGTTACATGGTCTATCATTTAATCGTTTTAACATACTCCTTAACAAAGCGCCCTGATATGCAGATCACCTCCATTGACCGAGTTGAGAACATTAGCCCCCAAGATTTCAGAAAATACTATTACGACAAACGCAAACCCGTTATTATCACCGGGCTCAGTAAAAGATGGCCTGCTTACACAAAGTGGACCTGGGACTATTTTAAATCTGTTGTGGGGAAACAGACCGTAGGATTATATGACAATTCCCGGGCAGGGGCCAGGACCCTGGTGAACGGGGCCGATGCCTACATCCCTTTCGGGGACTACCTGGATATGGTAAGGAAGGGGCCGGTGCAACTGCGCATCTTCCTGTTTAATATCTTCCAGCATGCTCCGCAGATAGCAGAAGATATCATCTGGCCGGATGAGTATACTCCCCGTTTCCTTAAAAAGTACCCTATGCTATTCGTAGGCGGAGCAGGTTCGGTGGCGCACATGCATTACGATATCGACCTGTCGCATATTTTTCATACCCAGTTTATAGGACGTAAAAGGGTACTGCTGTTTGATAACCAGCAATCGCCTTATATTTATAAAATGCCACTGACAGTAGAAAGCGCCGCCAGCTTTGTGAACTGGAGCGAGCAACTGGATACGGAACATTTCCCGGCCCTGAAACATGCCAAAGGGTATACGACCATCCTGGAACATGGGGATACGATGTTTATGCCGGCCGGTTACTGGCATCATATGGAATACCTGGACAGTGGTTTTGCCATGAGCCTCAGGGCAATGGATCATACTTTGTCCGGCAAGCTGAACGGGTTATATCACCTGGTAGGATTAAGGGGGATGAATAACCTGCTGATAAAACTGGCGCCCGAGTGGTGGTACCACTATAAAAGGAAGGTTGCAAAGAGAAGAGCGGAACGCATTTTAATTGGGGGTTGACATTTCGTAATTAATTAGTTACCTTTGCAATTCTTAAAACAAATAACCCCCACTAAGGCTCATAGTCACTAAACAGTAAGTCTGCTGTTCTCTTCGTTCGTGTCTGGATGTCTTCGTGGCGGTAAGTAAACAAGCCAAAGGCTGGTTTACCTATAAAACAAATCGCGCTTGAAGACAAAAACTTTAAAGAAAGATAAGGTTAATATAATTACGCTTGGGTGTTCCAAGAACATGGTTGATTCTGAGGTCCTTAGCGGACAGTTGCTTGCCAACGATATCGATGTAGTTCACGAAAGTGGCCGTAAAGATCATAACATAGTGGTTGTGAACACTTGTGGCTTTATCGATAAAGCAAAAGAGGAATCTATCAATACCATTCTTGACCAGGTAGAATTGAAACAGCGCGGTCGCCTTGATAAGGTATACGTTACCGGTTGCCTCAGTGAACGTTACAGAGGAGACCTGGAAGCGGAGATACCCGGGGTAGATGCCTGGTTTGGTACAATGGAGTTGCCACTGATCCTGAAACAATTTGATGCCGATTATAAAGCAGAACTGTTGGGAGAGCGTTTGCTCAGTACCCCTACACATTACGCTTACCTGAAGATAGCTGAAGGCTGTAACCGTACCTGCTCTTTTTGTGCGATCCCCCTGATGCGTGGTAAACACGTATCAAGGCCCATAGAAAGCCTGGTTGCAGAAGCTGAGAAGCTGGTGAATTCAGGCGTAAAGGAGATCATGCTGATCGCACAGGAACTGACTTATTATGGTCTGGACCTGTACAAAGAACGCCGTTTGTCTGAACTGCTGCGTGCTTTGGCCGGTATTAAAGGACTGGAATGGATTCGTTTACATTATGCATATCCGCATAAGTTTCCGATGGAGATCCTGGATGTAATGAAAGAGTTCCCGAACATCTGTAATTACATAGACATGCCTTTACAGCATGCTGCCGATAATATGCTGAAAGCCATGAAACGCCAGATCACCCGTGTGGAAATGGAAGAACTGGTAACAGCTATCAGGGAGAAGGTGCCGGGCATTTGCCTGCGTACCACGCTCATTACCGGCTTCCCGGGAGAAACACTGGAAGACGTGGAAGAAATGAAAGCCTTCCTCGAAAAAATGCGTTTCGACAGGGTAGGAGTATTTACCTATAGTCATGAAGAAGGTACTTCTGCACATGACCTGGAAGATAATATTCCTGCAGAAGAGAAAGAACGCAGGGCCCAGGAGATCATGGAAGTACAGCAGGAAATTTCCCTGGAGAAGAACCAGGAGAAAATTGGCCAGGTGTTTAGGGTAATAGTGGACAAGAAAGAGTCCGGCCGTTACCTGGCACGTACAGAGTTTGACTCTGTAGAGGTAGACAACGAAGTGATCATCAACACTACCAAACGCCTGAAACCAGGAGAATTTGTAACAGTGAAGATCACGAAGGCTTTTGATTATGACCTGGAAGGGGAATTAATCTGATTACTAAGAATTAAATCAGTTAATACGACTGATGATATACAACGGCTCCCGACGGAGCCTGAACAAAGCAAATCAATGATAACATTTGAATCACTCGGCTTACAAGAGCCAATTTTAAAAGGAATCCTGGATCTTGGATTCATCGCACCTACACCCATACAGGAAAAAGCAATTCCAGTGTTGCTTGGCGGCGACAGGGATTTCGTAGGACTGGCCCAGACGGGCACCGGTAAAACCGCAGCTTTTGGCCTGCCGTTATTACAGCAAATCGATTTGAAACAACGTCACCCGCAGGGGTTGATATTATGCCCAACACGCGAACTGTGTTTGCAGATCACCAATGACCTGAAGAATTTCAGCAAACACCTGGGTGACGTGAGCATAGTAGCAGTTTACGGCGGTTCCAGCATCGTACAGCAGTTACGTGATCTGAAAAGAGGCGTGCATATTGTCGTTGCTACTCCCGGCCGTTTACTGGACATTATAGAGCGTAAGGCAGTTAACTTTACCAACGTTCGTTATGTAATACTGGATGAAGCAGATGAAATGCTGAACATGGGATTCCAGGAAGACATCAACAATATATTATCCAACACTCCGGATGAGAAGACCACCTGGTTGTTCTCTGCCACCATGCCACAGGAAGTTCGCCGTATTGCTCAGAAATACATGAAAGATCCTTTTGAGCTGACGGTAGGTAACAAGAACAGTGGTAACGTGAACATCGAGCATGAATATTACGTGGTTCGCCCCCGTGAGAAATATGCAGCGCTGAAACGTATTGTGGATTACAACCCCGATATCTTCGGTATCATCTTTACCCGTACTAAAATCGAATCTCAGGAAATTTCCGAATCCCTGATCCGCGATGGCTACAATGCAGATGCCTTACATGGTGATCTGACACAGCAACAGCGTGATAAGGTGATGAAACGTTTCCGCGACAGATCTTTACAGGTACTGGTGGCAACTGACGTTGCTGCCCGTGGTATCGACGTGGATAACGTTACACACGTAATCAACTACGAACTGCCTGATGACGTTGAGAACTACACACACCGTAGCGGCCGTACCGGTCGTGCCGGTAAGTCTGGTATCTCCATCGCTATCATTACAGGTCGTGATATCGGAAAGATCCGTCAGATTGAAAGAGTATTAGGTAAGAAGTTCGTGAAAACTGAAGTACCTGATGGTTTTGCAGTGTGCGAAAAACAACTGTTCGGTCTTGTACATAAAGTACATAACGTAACCGTAAACGAAGAACAGATCGAACCATACCTGGAACGCATATATGAACAATTTGCTGAAATGAGCAAAGAGGAAATCATTAAGCGTTTTGCTTCCCTGGAATTCAACGAATTCCTGGAATACTACCAGGATGCACCTGATCTGAACGTGAAAGAAGAAAGACGTTCACTGGATGGTGGCGCTGTTGGTGCAGACCGCGGTAGCAGAAGCAACGGGAAATTTACCCGTCTGTTCATCAACCTGGGTTCTGTAGACGATTTTACCCGTGGCGATATGTTACGTTACCTCTGCGATACCAGCGGAGTACGTGGCAACAAGATCGGACGTATAGATCTGAAAGGTGTGTATTCATTCTTTGAAGTAGAAAACGATGTGGTAGCGCAATTTCAGGAAGTTTTCAAAAAGGCAGAATACAATGGCCGCAGCGTACGTATAGAAATGTCTCAGGACGGTGATAAACGTCCAAGGTCTGGTGGCCCCGGAGGTTCCGGTGGCGGTCGTCCTCCACGTGAAGATGGCGGTAAACGCTGGGAACGCAGTGGAAGCGGCGGCGAAAGAAGCGAAAGAGGGGCAGGTGGCAGCAGCAGAGCTAAACCAGCGTACAAAAAAAGATACTAATCTTTAGTTGATATTTTAGAAGGGTCCTGGTATTATTACCGGGACCCTTTTTTTGTTTTGGGGGCGTGTTGGTAGAATCTATCGAACAACAAACCATGGCTCCTAACGGAGCCTATTATGTTTTGTGATATATTATAAAACGGAGTTTTTGGGGTTTCATTTTTAATTGGCCGGATACTTGCCCCTTATCCTGTGTCCAAAATAGCTGGATAGAGTGGCAAATCTAAAATTTGAACTATCTTGTTATTTCTAGTGTATTCCTTGTTATGACAGAAGTAAAAAAGCAGACATTATCACCAGTAGTTCCCTTTTCATTGTTTTCTGCAAAAGACATTGAACTGTTTCAGGCGGGTACGCATGCACACCTTTACGAGAAATTCGGGGCTCACGCCGTAGAATACGAAGGGGTGACCGGTACATACTTTTCTGTATGGGCGCCTAATGCTGCTTATGTCTCAGTGATAGGTGCATTTAATGAATGGGACCATTACCGCCATACCTTATACCCGCGCTGGGATAAGTCCGGTATATGGGAAGGGTTCGTTCCGAACGTGAAACAAGGCACACTCTACAAATACTTCATCCGTTCCAACTCCGGGGAGGAACTACAAAAGGGAGACCCGTACGCCAACTACTGGGAAGTACGCCCTAAAACCGCTTCCGTCACCTGGAAGCTGGACTATAAATGGAAAGATAAAAAGTGGATGGAACGCCGTGGTAAACATAACAGTCTTACCAGCCCCTATTCCGTATATGAAGTACACCTGGGATCATGGCGCCGCCCAGATCCTTCCAATCATGAATTATTCTACACCTATAAAGAAATCGCCGATAGGCTGGTGCCTTATGTAAAAGACATGGGCTTCACACATGTAGAACTGATGCCCGTAATGGAACATCCGTTCGACGGCTCCTGGGGATATCAGGGAACAGGCTATTACGCGCCTACTTCCCGCTATGGTTCCCCGCAGGAATTCATGGCTTTTGTGGATGCTTTTCATGAAGCCGGTATTGGTGTGATCCTCGACTGGGTACCTTCACATTTCCCTTACGATGCGCATGGTTTGTTCCGCTTCGACGGTTCTCATACCTATGAGTATGCGGATATGCGTAAAGGTTTTCATCCGGATTGGAACAGTTATATCTTTAATTATGGTCGTAACGAAGTACGCTCTTTCTTATTAAGCAACGCTATCTTCTGGTTAGATAAATTTCATGCAGACGGATTACGTGTGGATGCCGTGGCATCCATGATCCACCTCAGCTATTCCCGTCCTGCCGGTACATGGGAACCCAATGAAAAGGGAGGGCCGGAAAACCTGGAAGCAATTTCTTTCCTGAAAAATATGAATGAAACGATTTACAGGCTTTTCCCCGATGTACAGACTATCGCTGAAGAATCTACGTCGTTTTATGGTGTATCACGTCCTACATTCATGGGCGGATTAGGATTTGGTATGAAATGGATGATGGGCTGGATGAATGATACCCTGCGTTATTTCAAAACAGATCCGCTGTTACGCAAGTGGGAACAGGACCGCCTTACTTTCAGTATTACCTACGCATTTACAGAAAACTTCATGGTGCCTTTCAGTCATGATGAAGTGGTACACGGCAAATCTCCCATGCTGTATAAAATGCCGGGAGACGACTGGCAGAAATTTGCCAATGCACGCCTGATGTACAGTTATATGTTCACGCATCCCGGTACCAAGCTCTTATTCATGGGAGATGAGTTCGGGCAGACATCTGAATGGAACTTCCGTTCGGAGCTGGACTGGTTCCTGTTAAAGCATGAATCTCACCAGGGCTTACAGAATTTTGTAAAAGCATTGAATCATCTGTATACTTCCCGGCCTGCATTATACGAAAAGCAATTTGAGTATTACGGTTTTGAATGGGTGATCGTATCAGATTATGATAATTGTATACTGGCATATAAACGTAAAGGCTTTGAGCCGAAAGACGATCTGCTGGTAGTATTAAATATGACGCCTGTACCAAGGGAAAATTACCTGGTAGCGATGACAGAAGAAGGTACCTGGACAGAAGTATTAAACAGTGATGATCCGCAGTTCTTCGGAAGTGGGGTCATGAATACATCGCCTGTTAAAACCCGGAAACAATTTTACAACGGGAAGGACTATACTTTAGAACTCCGGCTCCCACCTTTGGGCGCCATAATTTTGAAAAAGAATTAATATAAATTCCACCTTCAGGCTCAGCCATCTTCAAAAGAAGCTGAATGCTAATACGTTAAAATATTTTCAACTCTGTTAAACTTTTGTTTATTTTCTCTATCTAAAGAATGCTTTACTTATAGAAGTAATAAAGGCTGTTAAAAAACGTTAATAGCCGGGAATGCTTTGTAAATAAAGTATTTTTTAAAAACATAAACCACTCTTTATCATGAGAACCTATCTCCGAAACAACGGATGGTGGCTAGCCATTACTATGCTCTTAGCTGTCATCGTTTACTCCTGCAAGAAAGACGAATCTGCACAAACATCATTGACTGCTAACCAGCAGAGACTGAATGTCTATTTTACAGATAATCCAGGCTATTTTGACAATGTATTCCTGGATATCCGCAAGGTAGAAGTACTGGTTGATACCTGTACTGCCACTGGTGACAGCGATTGGGGAGATGATTACAACCGTTGCTGGTGGGGTGAAGACCACCATTTTGGTAAAGACTCCTGCCAGGTATGGGATTCATTACCTATCCGCGCCGGGGAATATGATGTGTTGTCGCTGCGCAACGGTACAGACACCTTACTGGGTAATGGTGTAGTACCAAGCGGTAAAGTAAAGAAGATCGTTATCACTTTGGGTGATAATAACTACCTGGTGAAAGACAGCGTAACTTATCCGCTGAAATCACCTTCCGGTCAGGTGAAACTGGTAGTACAGATCCGTCCTGAAGAATGGGAAGAATTTGAAAGCGGTAACTTCCGTCTGTGGCTGGATTTCGACATCGATCGTTCAATTATCCAGACAGGAAATAACAAGTTCATTCTGCGTCCTGTGATCCACGTATTTACTGCTAAACAAACCGGTAGTATTTCAGGTGTGGTGAAACCAGCTGATGCATGGCCTGTGATCACTGTGTACAATGACACAGATACTGCTTATGCATTACCATGGAGAGACGGTCAGTATAAAGTGAGAGGCCTGAAAGCAGGTAGCTACAGTTTGTATGTAAATGCTTCCAATGGCTACAAGGATACTACCATCACTGGTATAACCGTAGAAAAGGGTAAGAATACAAGCGTAGATCAGATTCAACTGAGCAAGTAATTATAGCGGGACAAGCGCAATAAGATACGATTGAGGCCGGTGCATACTTTTGCACCGGCTTTTTTTTTGTTAGCTTTGCATCAAATAAACCTATGAGACAACTGTTCATACTATCTTTTTTACAATTAATGATGTTTGCGGCGTTTGCACAGGAGAAAACCAACCAGGTAGATGCGCAGAAACACAAGCAGGGCCCGTGGTCTGAGCAGATGCCCGAAGTGAAAGGGGAACCCGGTTATACATGGGAAGGCAATTACATAAATGATTTCAAGGAAGGTGTATGGAAGAAATATGCAGAATCCGGCGGTATAATCGCAGAGGAAACTTATAAACATGGCGTATTAAATGGGCATTGCCGGTATTTTTACTCCAATGGCCTGGTAAGTGCAGAAGGATCATTCATAGCAATAGATATAGACGGACAAAAAGAGACGTACCGTGTAATAGACCCTGTTACCGGTGAAGAGAGAATGGAAGAAATAGCACGGACTTCCAATTCCCTGAGAAATGGTGTATGGAAAGTATATGATGAAGATGGGCATATGACTAAGGAATACTATAAGAGGGGAGAACCAGTCTCTCCGGAAGAAATGGATACCCTGGCGCCCAGTACCCCACAAAAAACAGCTCCTGTTAACTTTTTACCACATCAGGCTACCGGTGGTAAGAAAAGCAAACATTAAAATTTATTACTCAGCGATCCCTGCCAGCCTTCTTTTTGCAGGAATGGCAGGTGATCGAACCAGGAAATCCAGGCAATACTTACACTTACCGCTACAAATGAACCAGCCGTCACATCTTCAAAGAAGTGCTGACTCATGTACATACGCGAATATGCCACCAGTAAGGCCAGGACCAGGTATAACCAGCCATAGCTTTTGCGCGGTGCAATGTATGTCAGCACTACTGCTGCTGTAAAGGCGCATACCGTATGTCCGGAAGGGAAGCTGAAATGATTGGACAACACTTCTATTTTAGGCACATAATAAATTGGGAGTGTAGAATGGAGAAAGTAAAGCTTAGGTCTGGGAGCCTCAAACAGCCATTTTAACGGAAAAGCGACCAGCGCTGTAAGAATATAGCCGGAAGCCAGTAATAAGCTGCTCCTGTAGCTTACAAACAGCAACAGCAAAGGCAGCACTATGGCAGTGGTGGTACTTCCCATTTCAGTAGCATAGGGAAAGAATACATCACCAGCCGGGAAATGGAGGTGGTTGATAAAGAAATAGATATCTTCTTTGGTATAGATGATCTTAATAACAATTGCTGCGGAGAGAATAAAAGTGTAGGGAAATAAGAGTGTTTTTATTCTCGAAGCAGTATTCACACAATTATTATGATAGGGGGATAGGGACTTTTGCAATCAGGATCAGTTAAAATGTTTTAAATAGCTGTTTTCACAATTGTTAACAGCATGTTATCCCGCAAAAGTATAAAAAATGGGATTGATAATCCGTGATACCACAAATCAGCCAATCCCATTAAAAATATTTGAATATAAAGAAGGATTAAAGAGAAGTATCTTTTTTCCGTTTGTTATGGGCGGCTTCGCCACCTTTTTTTCCTATTTCTGCCATATGCTGTCTGTTTCTGCTAACGGCAACACCACCTTTACGGCCGGCTTCGCGTGCTTCTGTTGAGTTAAACTCATGAGCTACGCCCTGAGCGTGTGCTGCACGTCCGCCTTTACTGGCAATTTGTTTCTGTAACTGCGCATCCATAGAAGCAAAGCCCCGTTTGTCTTTACGGCTTGTTGTTTCTTCTCTGGAGTCGTTATTGGATTTGTGTTCTGACGATGTACCTGCATGCTGGTGTTGATGCTCATTTGAATGATCCCTTTCCTGCTTGTCCTGTTCACGTGTGAAGTGATTACTTTGTTCTGCAGCCATAAGATTCAATTTTGAAAGGTTTAAAAAATGGGTTCCATTTAACTTTATAGAAATTGAGTACGTTTCTTCTGTACAGTGTGGCACAACTACCATGCCGTGTCTGCCTAAAACGTTGTATCAGAGGTTTTACGCATTTTTGCGTTGAGGAGTGGGTAATTACCGTGGAGTATGCTTAACAATATGTAGCATGATGAGGACACTATGAATATTTGGTGAACCAGATGTTAATTTTTTAGCGAAGATTTAGTGTCGAAAATACGTTTGTAACAAGTCGTTAACAAAAATGAGCTGTTCAGTTATTTTAACTCTGTTCATTTTGTTCATTATTGGATTAGGGGCTGCAAACGCTTTGACTGTACGCTATAACATACTATTTTTGATCAACTCTAAAGTTGGCATAGGTTATGAAAAGGCACTAAGATCTCAATCTACAGTGCCCTTTTTTTTTGATATTCACACTACGAATTTGGGATTTATATCTTGAAGATTTTTGTCTTTAACTACTTAATAACAAGTGTCTCGAAGTTTCGCTCTACCACGATCTTTACGATACCTCCGGCAAAGTTGCTGTTATTCAGTTTGAATGTTTTACCGTCCACCACGTATTGTGTGGCCTTGAAAGGTAAACCATGCACCTGTACATTGTGACGCTTGTAAGCAGCCTTATATTGCCCAAAGAACTTCTTCCTCAGTTCGAAGTGTTGCTTGTCGGATGTTTGCTTAAAGCGGATATCATTATACGAACCATTTTTATATCCGTAATGATCTCCTGCATCTTCATATAAGGAGCTGCTCACTATCTGATCGCTGTAATATACGTGCAGGATCATCTCTTCAGATAACTCTCTCTGTTCTACGTACTGGATCTTGTCGTAGTTTGGGATCACCGCACCTGCTTTTACAAAAAGTGGCATTTCGTCGAGCGGAGTTGGGATGGTGATCAGTTGCGCACCTGTATATACCTGGTCGTTGAAGTAATAATACCACTGGCCTTCCGGCAGGTACAATTCCTTTGCCTTCATACCTGGTTCAGAGACATGTGTGACGAGCAATGAATCTCCCATCATGAATTCGTGAGAGCGGTCCAGTGTTTTCTCATCGTGCTGTGCAACGAACGACAGCGGACGCAACATAGGCGTACCATATTTACTGTATTGTCTGAAAGTAGTGTAGATGTAAGGCAGTAACTGGTAACGCAGCTGTATGAACTTCTTATTCAGTACTTCGAATTCCGGCCCAAAGCTGAACGGCTCCTGGTTGAATCCTGTTTCATTACTGGCAGAGTGGGTACGCATCAGCGGGTGGAATACCGCCAGCTGAATCCATCTCAGATACAGTTCTCCATCCGGTTCACCGATGAACCCACCGATGTCACTACCTGCAAAGGAAATCCCGGAGATGGCCAGGCGCTGGCATTGTATGGAAGCCAGCCATAAGTGGTCCCAGCTGGAAACATTGTCGCCTGTCCACAGGGAAGACCAGCGCTGCGCCCCTGCATAACAGGAACGGGATATTACGAACGGACGGTTAGGCATCAGGAATTTCCTCATACCCGCGGCCGTAGCTTTGCTCATTAAATGGCCGTAAATGTTATGTGCCTTACGGTGACTCACGGCGTCTCCGTCATAGTTATGGCGTACATCTTCGGGGAAAGTACCCATTTCAAAAACGGCAGGTTCGTTCATGTCGTTCCACACACCTTTCACTCCCATTTCCACCAGTTCCTTGAAGAGACCGGCCCACCATTTACGTACTTCAGGATTGGTATAATCCGGGAACACACATTTGCCAGGCCATACATCACCTTCCATGAGGGCGCCATCTGCACGTTTACAGAAATAATCCTGTTGGGTACCCTGCTGATAAATGCCATATTCAGGATCTACCTTAATCCCCGGATCTATGATCACTACTATTTTAAAGCCCTGGTCGGCCAGTTCTTTGATCATTTTGGCCGGTTCCGGAAATCCTTCTTTGCTCCAGGTGAAGCAGCGGAAGCCTTCCATATAATCGATATCCAGGTGGATCACATCGCAGGGTATCTCGCGTTTGCGGAATTCTGCAGCGATCTCTTTCACTCTTTTATCAGGATAGTAGCTCCAGCGGCATTGCTGATAACCCAGCGCCCATAATGGAGGAAGTTCCGGTGTGCCGGTGATGCTGGTATATGCTTCGGCCACCTTCATTAATTCAGGGCCGTAAATAAAGTAGTAGTTCATTTCACCGCCTCTTGCCCAAAAGCTGGTAGTACCTTCTCTTTCCTTACCAAAATCGAAGATGGTACGGAAGGTATTATCGAAGAAGATGCCATAACCCATACCTTTGTGCAGGCCATAATAGAAGGGGATATTGCGGTACAGCGGATCAGTATCTTTCTGATAACCGTAGGCATCTGTACCATAGTTTTCTATGCGTTTATCGAAGAGATTCAGATCGGTTGGCTTATCGCCCATCCCATAGAATCTCTCGCCTTCCTGTATCTGCTTGCTGCAATAAACGATCTTACCGCCTTTTTGCAGATAGTATTGCCAGTGGAAGCCCATCTCGTCCTGGTTGATGATGCGGCCATCAGGATCGGTGATGGTAAGGCGCATATCATCGCGTGCAATAAATACACGTAATGCATCTGTATATAATTCGAATGCTTCTTCAAATTCACGGAGTCCGAAATTTACGGGAGATTCTTCCAGGCGGTCACTTACAGCATAAGAGAAATCGCGTTGAAATTTGCCGTCGGCAGCATAGCGGAAGCGAACGATTTTGTCTGATATGATCCTGACTTCAAGAATCGTTTCTGAGGTATAAAAATAGAAGTAATTACCTTCTTTTTTCCATTCTCTAATAGTATCCGGATAGTGTTTGGCCGAATACTTACCTGACGAGGTTGTTACTTGCATAGTTCGCTTTTAATAATACCAAATCCCATGTTCGTGTCAGTATAATACATATGTACTGAGTTGAAACATATAGACTCCTGTTCCTTATCGAAACCCAAAATACTCAAAAAAATATTGTTTTAACATTGTTTTACGATAGACGCTGTTTAACCAGCGTTTACCTGTAAAAATAAGACATTGACCAAAATCTTTATACACGCAATTTGATCAAACATTATCTTGTTAGTATAATATACTTTTTGCTTTAACCTAATTTTTACCGGGGGTGTTTTCGCAACACCCCTTACTTTTTCCCGGTGGTAACAGCCTCTGCTATTCTACCCCTTCCTGCCAGCCACACCTTACCGTTATAAGTAGTAATTACATTGAATCCTATTTCACTGATCATCTTCCAGTGCCGGCCACCATCTTCAGAAAGATCTGTGCCGGAAGTACCTGTTGCGATCAATATTTCAGGAGTAATGTATTTCACACATGATCTGTATCCGCGTGGTGGCAGCAAAGGCTTTTGCCAGTGAAGACCACCGTCTGCCGTCAGTAAACAATTATCAGTAGTTAATGTATCATTCATGTAGTCTCCGCCCACTGCTATTCCTTTTAACTGGTTATAAAATGCCACAGAAAAAGCGCCGGTGCCGGAACGTCCCTGTATCATAGGCCAGCTAACGGGTTTGTCCCCTTTGAAAAAACGACTGACAGTACCGCCTGTAACAAAACAGGCCGTGCCATCCCGCAGGGTGGTAATACTGGAATTGCTGGCCGCGAAAATCGCTTCACCTTCTTTTGCAACAGGTTGTTGCTTAGCTTGTTGCCACGATAGTCCACCGTCATGTGTTGTAATAATGGTAAATTTCCCATTCAGCGGATCACCGATAGCCATCCCTTCTTTCGCATTTTTGAAAGTCATGCCATCAAAGAAAATTCCTTTTGTATCGTTGTGATAAACTGTTTGCCAGGTTTTACCACCGTTGGTAGTCAATACGATAGATGCAGGCTCTCCTGCATTTAACAGCAGCGCCCGCTCACTACTGAAGGCGAAAATCGTGCGCCAGTCGAGCGTATCATAACCAGGTACGCTGATCCATTTCCAATCTTTTCCACCGTTCTTTGTTACCCCGGCTTTTCCTTCTGTTCCGGATACCCAGACTGTGGAATCGTTTACAACGCTCATCCCGCGAATACTCTTAATAGGAGGGTTTTCCAGCATGTGTATTGAATAGGTATTCTGTGCGATAGCAGGTGTAATGAACAGGAAAAAAGCGACGGTAAAAAACAGATAATTTCTTTTATACATCTTTTTGTGATAATTTATGGTTAAGTTGTATGGGAAGAAAATTACAAAATCATTCGAAAGTGTGAAGTAGATTTATATATTTGCAAGCACTGCGTTTTTTTCGGACTCAGTTTGTACTAATTACTAACCTCTATTATAATACTATTTAATCATTGCAATCGCCGGCGCAGATAACGAGAATTATATTATCTTTCCTATGCACCTTATCATTAACTGTGTTGCATGCACAGGAAAAGCCCTACATCTTCGATTCTTACGGAGTAAACGAAGGACTTTCCCAAAATTCTGTGTATGACATCCTGGAAGATAACCAGGGCTTCATGTGGATAGCTACGCATGATGGTGTGAACAGGTTTGATGGTTACGTGTTCAATGAATACCGTTTTAATCCCAGTTTACAGGCCATTGACGGGCACGGAAAGGGAAACCTGGGTGTCCGGTCCAATACGGGCGGACGAGCCCTTATTAACCGCTTTGAGCTAAAAGGCTATAAAGGGTATTCCCTGTACCGGAACTATCATCGTCAGCTGATCCTCACACATAACTACGGCATCAGTGTATATGACGAGTATAAAAACTCCTTCGAGAAAACAAAACTGGAAGATACTTTATGGGCCAATAATGAAGAACGTGACAGTGGCATTAAGTTCCGCATCCTGGGAGAGGATACGATCGCACATCTCCTGTGGGTATGGCGCCCGATGAAAGGACTATACGTGCTGAATGATTCTACGTATGCCATCAGGCGGGTGATCATGTATCCGCCGGCCATGACCCGCAAAGGACTGGTAGCGCAGGCCGTGATAAAAGATGAAAATACCGTCTGGATGAATTTTGAGCCTGGTGAACTGCATGCGATGGACACTAAAACATTGCGCCTCACCACTTACTGCCTGCCAGGTATCACCACACATACCGTACTGCGCAACCTTAATAAAGACTCCCTGATCATTGCCAGCAAAGGGCATATCATCATCTTCAATAAAAAACTGAATAAATACACAGACCTTCCTTTTGATCAGCAAAAAGAAAAGGATGTCACCTTCGTGCCTTTATGCATGGAACTGGACCATAACGGGAATGTGTGGATAGGGGGGAATGATGGTGTGATCGTCTATAATGTGCGCAGGAATGAGATCATAAATCATATTGTAAGTTTCAACGGCTCTGAAGCACGTTCGTGGAATATTGTCACCTATCTGTACCGCGATGCCGCGGACAATATGTGGGTTGGTACGGATGGAGACGGGATCAAAAAGTATTCTCCTAACAAAAAGGTATTTAACCTGTACCGTTCTCCCTTTACAACACATAATATGGTGCGTTCTGTTTATAAACATGACGACGGCAAACTGTATGTGGGATTGATGAATGACGGGCTGGATATCTATGAAAAAGGAGGTAAGTTCCTGGAGCGTTTACCGAATGAAGAAAGGCCCACACCTTTTCCGGGGGCTAATCTGAATGCTATCTGCCGGGAAGACTTTGAACATCTCTGGTTTCACTTCACGGATATGTCTATCGGACTGTTTAATGTGCATACGCGCAAGTTTGATGACCTCACAAAAATTGTAACAGTGCTGGGAATGCCGAAACAGGAAGATAACTATCCATTCCTGTTCAAGCGTACCAGTGGCGAAGTATATTTTAACTATGGCTGCTATCTGCTGCAGATCATACCATCAGAAAAAAACTACCAGGTAGCCATTGTACATGAATTCCCTGATGAAATACTGACTACCTATTATGAGGATTTTCTGGGCAATAAATATGTAGGTACTAAAAGTGCCGTATATGTTAAAAGGGTAAGCAGCTCGCGCTGGGAAATGATTGCATTACCACCGGGTACTATTGTAAAATCTATCAATAAGAATGCAGGTAAAAGGTTGTTATTGGCTACGTCCAAAGGATTGTTCGTGATGGATGAAAATAACCGTATTCTGAAACATTATAATAGTTACGATTATCCTTCCCTGATCAATGATTATTTCTACGGAGTATTACTGGACGATAAGGATAGAATATGGGTAAGTCATAATAAAGGATTATCCCAGATCAATCCTGTAGATGATGAAATTACTACGTTCAATTATGAAGATGGGTTACAGTCGAACGAGTTTAATACAGGCGCTTTTTTCAAATCATTAGATGGCGAACTGTTCTTCGGCGGTGTACGTGGTGTGAATGGTTTTTATCCGAAGGATTTTAAAAATAATCCTTCTAAACCAAAGGTGGTCATCATGCGGATGGAAGTGCTGGATAAGCCTTATGAATCTGATACCGCTTTATCTTTATTAAAAAGAATAGAACTCCCTTATAATCATAATACTATCGCGATAGAGTTTGTACCACTGGAGTTTACGAACCCATTGAAGAATAAGGTGCAGTACAAACTGGATGGAGCGGATGAAGACTGGGTACAGGCGGGCGCCTTCCGTATGGCACGTTATACGAATCTGCGTCCTGGTACTTATACTTTTAATGTACGGGCATCCAATAATGATGACATCTGGAATTCAACGCCTACAACTTTAGAGATCGTAATAAAAATACCTTTCTGGCAATCATTATGGTTTCGTTTCCTGCTGCTTTTATTGTTGCTGGGCGTAGCATATTATTTCTCTACTTTATACCTGGATTATAAGATCCGTCATGAGAAACTGAAGCTGGAGAAAGAACAGGCAGTAGACCAGGAAAGAGCGCGTATTTCCAGTGACATGCATGACGACCTGGGCTCCGGATTATCTACTATCCGTTTGCTGAGTGAGATCGCCAAACGCAAGTTGCAGGATACTTCCCAGACCAAAGAACTGGAACGTATTTCTGAAGCAGCGGGAGAGCTGGTAGACAAAATGAGTGAGATTATCTGGGCAATGAATTCTTCGAATGATTCGCTGGAAAACCTGATTGCTTATATGCGAAGTTTTGCGGCGGATTTCCTGGAACATGCGAATATAAAACACCAGTTTTTTATTCCTGAAAATATTCCTAATATTAAACTAAGCGGAGGTACCAGGCGTAATATATATCTGGCCGTAAAAGAATCACTGCATAATGTTGTAAAACATTCAAAAGCAACGGAAGTGGTGATACAGATAGAGATGCATGAAAATATGACTATCCTGTTGAAAGATAATGGTAAAGGTTTTGATCAGGAAAAAGTACGGTTGTTCGGAAACGGTTTAAAGAATATACAGAAGAGAATGGAATCTGTTGGAGGACACGCAGAGATCACTTCCCACAACGGCACGATAGTTTTACTAGACATACCACTAAATTAGTATAGATTTGTACAATAACATGGATGTGTTATTGTGTGAGCCTTAGTTATAACATTACAACTGATACAAAATGACTGTATACTCAAAAAAGAAGCAGGATAACATGGATATCATTGCTGTAGCAATTGTGGAAGACAACTATGATATCCGTACAGCCATGGAGTTATTGATTAATGGCTCAGACGGATATGCATGTATCGGCGCTTTTAACAATGGAGAAACGGCAGTAGAACAAATTCCCAATCTGTTACCCAATGTAGTGCTGATGGATTTCAATCTGCCTGGTGGAATGAATGGTATTCAATGCATTGCAAAGTTAAAAGGCGAGTTTCCGGACATGCATTTTATGATGCTGACAGTGTATGAGGATGATGATAAGATCTTCCAGGCACTGGAAGCAGGCGCGAGCGGGTATATCCTGAAGAAAACCCCTCCGGGCGAGTTACTGGAAGCGATCCGTGATGTACATGAAGGTGGTTCTCCAATGAGTTCGCAGATTGCCAGAAGGGTAGTAGCCTATTTCCAGAAACAGGCAAAACCTAATCCGGCACTGGAAGCACTGACTTCCCGTGAAAAGGAGATCCTGGACCAGTTGTCTAAAGGGTTCCTGTATAAAGAGATTGCCAGTAACCTGTTTATCAGCATTGAAACAGTAAGAAGGCATGTACATAACATCTATGAGAAGCTGCATGTACGCAGCCGTACAGATGCTGTAAATAAATACTACAATAGATAATACTTTTATATTTGAAAAAAAACGACTCCGTAGATCATCTACGGAGTCGTTTTTTTTTGCATAAAAAGAGAGCAAGGACACTTTCTGTCTTTGCTCCCCGATCAAAAGGTTGTTTGTACTGAGATTATCAGTTGGAATTGCTCACCTTCGCTGTGCGTAATTTCTGATAAGATTTATGCAACAGGTGGGCAACTAATACCATAGAGGCAATCAGCAGACAAGCCAGCTTGAATAATAGACTGGTTTTCATAGGGATAGAATATCTTAGTTAAGGAATATTGTTTAGCGCATCATCTGCCAGGAGTCAAATTTCCGCAGTAATCTGATAAAAGTACTACTAAGCCTGTTTAATGAGCGTTGCTCTTTTTTAACCAGGAAAGTAACGGCAAGTACCGTTAAAAGTACACATGATAGTAGGATAAAACTCGTTGTTTTCATAGTTTAGGACATAGGTGTTAGCGACAAGACGATTGATTGTAAATATAAAAGATTTAGTTATATAAAGTTAATAATGTGAATAACTTTTGTGAATAAATTTTTCTGTCATTTAAACAATATTTTATCCATGTTTTTGAGGTATGTTTTATAGATTGGTAAAGAATTGTTTTTCATTAAATTAAGCATAGTGTATAAATTCTACTTGGGATGATACAATGAAACCTGTATTTTTGCCAGCAACCGGATTTTGCTAAAAGATTTAGTAATATTGCTACCCGGAAGGGATGCCCCGACTTTTAAACAGTAAATAGGAATTTCTATATAATTATGGCTAGTACAGATAAGAAAGAACTTTTTGCCGCTGCCTATAACGAAGACTCAATCCGGTCGCTGGACTGGCGGGAACATATCAGACTTCGCCCCGGTATGTACATTGGTAAATTGGGAGATGGTTCCAGTATGGACGATGGTATCTACATTCTCTTGAAAGAGGTGGTTGATAACTGTATCGACGAACATACCATGGGATATGGGAAACAGGTGGAAATAAAGGTAACAGAACATAATGTTACCATCCGTGACTTTGGTCGCGGTATCCCCCTGGGCAAAGTTGTGGACGTAGTGAGTAAGATCAATACAGGTGCCAAATACGACAGCAAAGCGTTCCAGAAGTCAGTGGGATTGAACGGTGTGGGTACCAAGGCGGTAAACGCACTGGCCAGCTATTTCAAAGTAGAGTCTTTCCGTGATGGCCGTACCAAAGTTGCTGAATTCGAACGTGGTGTACTGGTAAAGGAACATAAAGAAGCCCCTACCAAGGAACCAAATGGGACACTGGTCACCTTTGTACCGGATGATACCGTTTTCAGGAACTACCGCTATATCCCCGAATTCCTGGAAAACCAGATCTGGAACTATTGCTTCCTGAATGCCGGTCTGACTATCAATTTCAACGATAAGAAATATATCTCCAAAAATGGTCTGCTGGACTTATTACAGCGTAAGACCAATGAAGATGAGCTGCGTTACCCTATTATCCACCTGAAAGGAGAAGATATAGAAGTAGCGATCACACATGAGAATTCTTACGGGGAAGAATATTATTCCTTTGTGAACGGTCAGCATACCACCCAGGGTGGTACCCACCTGGCCGCCTTCCGCGAGGCATTCGTAAAAACCATCCGCGAGTTTTATAAGAAAGACTACGATGCAACAGATATACGCGCTTCCATCTGTGCCGCTGTTTCCATCAGGGTACAGGAGCCGGTGTTTGAATCGCAGACCAAGACTAAACTTGGTTCACTGGTAGTGTCTGAGGACGGTCCTTCTGTGAAGGCATTCGTGCTGGACTTTATGTCCAAGCATCTGAATGACTTCCTGCATAAGAACCCGACCACCGCAGAATCGCTGAAGAAACGTATTGAGCAGAGTGAACGTGAGCGTAAAGACCTGGCGGGCATCAAGAAGCTGGCGAATGAAAGGGCCAAGAAAGCAAACCTGCATAACCGCAAGCTACGCGATTGCCGTATTCACCTGAACGAAGAGATTACAGGGAAAGAGAAAGCGGATATGGAAACCAAGCGTTTGAATACCACCATCTTTATTACAGAAGGGGATTCTGCCAGTGGTTCCATCACTAAATCACGCAATGTGGAAACACAGGCGGTGTTTAGTCTGCGTGGTAAACCGCTGAACAGCTTCGGTCTTACCAAAAAGATCGTGTACGAGAATGAAGAGTTTAACCTGTTGCAGCATGCGCTGAATATAGAAGAAGGACTGGAAGGTTTGCGCTACAACAGAATTGTGGTAGCTACCGATGCTGACGTGGATGGTATGCACATCCGTTTACTGCTGCTGACCTTCTTCCTGCAGTTCTTCCCGGACCTGGTAAAGAATGGTCACCTGTACATCCTGGAAACACCGTTGTTCAGGGTGCGAAACAAGCAGGAAACGATTTATTGTTACAGTGATGAGGAAAGACAACGTGCTATTAAGAAGCTGGGTTCTAAACCGGAGATCACCCGTTTCAAAGGTTTGGGAGAGATCTCTCCCGACGAATTTGGGACCTTCATCAGTGACGATATGAAAGTAGAACCGGTAATCCTTTCCAAGGATACACATATCCAGAAGTTACTGGAGTATTACATGGGTAAGAATACACAAACCCGCCAGGAATTCATTATCGGTAACCTGCGTTATGAAAAAGATATAATAGATTAATATGGGAGTAGTGCATATTGTATTTGGCGAGTCGTCTGTATCTGCACTCAGCGGCGCTTTTGAACTGGATGAGCAACTGAAGGGAGATGTACTTTTTTTTGAGGACGACCTCTCGGTTGGTCCTTTGTTTATACTGGATACCAAAGACGGACAGGCAGCCCGCAAACAATGGTGGATGCAGCTGACAGGTGCTGTAGCGCCTGTACTGGCAGAAGGAGCGGAAGCACCCCCTGAAGAGGATGACTTTGAAAAATTCCGTCAGTTAAAGGCGTTATTGAAAGCCGAACCTGAACAGGAAGTATGGATATGGGCAGGGCAGAACGCCCGCGATGTCTGCGGTTACTACTGGCTGATCAGTCAATTGTATGACTTTGCAGGCCGCATTTATATCATCTACTTAAACAACCTGCCTTTCCTGAACGAGAAAGGGGGGGTATTTTATCCTACACATCTGCACCAGATATTGCCGAAGGAATTCCTGAAGGCAAAGAAACTGGCACGTGCGGTATCATTGGCAGAGTTTGAACTGGATGGTGATGAATGGAGCCGTATGATGAACGAGAATGCCGGTATCCGTTTACTGGAAGGTGGTAAGAAGATCAAAGGAGAACCTACCGCTTTTTACGATAAGGAGTTGCTGACGCAGACAACTGCCGAATTCCAGAAAGCATCCAAAGTAATCGGCCTGGTAACGGGTAAGCTGAAATATCCTGTGATGGACCAGTACCTTGGCTGGCGTCTGAAAGACCTGATCAAACAGGGGAAGATAGAGAGTAAGGGGGAATTGAAGACTATCCGTGACTTCGAAGTGAAACTAATCTAACATGATCACAATAACACCTTTAGACCTTTGTGGCAAAGATGACAGGGGAAGTAGTTTCGAGTGGTCGTCTGACGGCCGTTCGGGCAATTTTATAGTTGGTTACCGGAATGCAGGCAGCAGCAGCGGTCAGCATTATCATGAAGGTAAAAGCGATAATAAGAATCCGGAGATACTCTTCCTGTTTAGTGGAAAGGTAGCTATTCACTGGTGTGCACTGGATGGGAACAAGATAGAAACCGTGTATGCAGAAGCGCCTGCAAGGATAGAAGTACCGGCGCATGTGTGGCATCAGCTGATAGCAGAAACGGATTGCTGCTTTATAGAATTAAACTCCCTGGCAGATGTACAGAAAGATTCTGTACGCATATGGCGAGATGACTTTGAAAAGATGATCAATAAATAAATTATGAGCGACATCGATAATACACAACCAACAGACGATTCCTTACAGAATATTATTCACATCGGGGGAATGTATGAAAGCTGGTTTCTGGATTACGCTTCATACGTGATACTGGAGCGTGCGGTACCCGGCGTAGAAGACGGTTTAAAGCCCGTACAGCGCCGTATCCTGCATGCGATGAAGGAAATGGACGACGGGCGCTATAATAAGGTGGCTAATATCGTTGGATCTACCATGCAGTATCACCCGCACGGGGATGCTTCTATCGGTGATGCCATCGTGAACCTGGGGCAGAAAGACCTGCTGATAGATACCCAGGGTAACTGGGGTGATGTACGCACCGGAGATGGTGCGGCGGCAGGCCGTTACATTGAGGCCCGCCTTTCCAAGTTTGCACTGGACGTAGGTTTCAATCCCAAAACTACCACCTGGCAGTTAAGTTATGATGGCCGTAAGAACGAGCCGCTGGCTTTACCAATGAAGTTCCCGCTGCTGCTGGCACAGGGGGCGGAAGGTATTGCGGTGGGGCTATCTACCAAAATATTACCACACAACTTTATAGAGCTGATCGAAGCCTCTATCAAATACCTGCGTGGAAAGAAATTCGAACTGTTCCCCGACTTTATCACCGGGGGCATGATAGATGTGGCTAACTACAACGATGGTAAACGTGGTGGTAAAGTACGTGTAAGAGCGCATATCGAAGAGAAGGATAAAAAGACGCTGCTGGTAAAGGATGTGCCTTATGGCGTTACTACCACAGCCCTGATGGAGTCTATCGTAAAAGCCAATGACAGCGGTAAGATCAAGATCAAGAAAGTGGTGGATAATACCGCCAAAGATGTAGAGATCGAAGTGCAGCTGGCACCTGGTATCTCTCCGGATATCACCATTGATGCCCTGTATGCCTTTACAGACTGTGAGATCTCCGTATCTCCCAATGCCTGTGTGATCGTGGATGATAAACCCCGCTTTATCACAGTATCTGATCTCCTGAAATATTCTGCTGATTTTACCCGTGAACTGCTGAAGAGAGAATTGCAGATCCGGCTGGCAGAACTGGAAGATAAATGGCACTATACATCCCTGGAAAAGATCTTCTTTGAAAAGCAGATCTACAAGGAACTGGAACAGAAACATAAAGACTGGGAAGCGGTACTGGTGGCTATCGATAAAGGATTCAACCCTTATAAGAAGCAACTCAAGAGAGAGATCCTGCGTGAGGATATCGTGAAACTGACTGAAAAGCCTGTACGCCGTATCTATCGCCTTGATATCAATGAACTGAATGAACAGATCAAAGGTATTGAAGCAGATATCAAACAGGTGAAACACGACCTTGTGAACCTGGTAGATTACACCGTAACCTACTACGAAGGTCTGCTGAAGAAATACGGTAAAGGACGTGAACGTATTACTGAGATCAAAACCTTCGATACCATACAGGTACAGCAGGTGGCTATGGCTAACACCAAGATCTATGTGAACCGTGCAGATGGCTTTATCGGTACTTCCCTTAAGAAGGATGAGTTTGTAGCGGATTGTTCCGACCTGGATAATATCATCATTTTCCGCAGGGATGGTAAGATGCTGATCACGAAAGTATCAGACAAAACCTTCGTGGGTAAGGATATCATTCATATAGATATCTTCCGCAAAGGAGACGAACGTACTACCTACAATATGATCTATGTAGATGGTAAGAGCGGCATCAGCTACGCCAAACGTTTTAATGTAACCGGTATAACCCGCGATAAGGAATACGATCTTACCATTAAGGGAGAGAAGAATTCCAAGGTGCATTACTTCTCCGCTAACTCCAATGGTGAAGCGGAAGTAGTGACCATCAGGTTAAGCCCTAACAGTCCTGCGCGTAACAAGGAGTTCGACCTGTACTTTGAAACGATCGCCATCAAGGGCCGTAATTCAATGGGTAACCAGGTGACCAAATACCAGATCAAGAATGTGAAATTCAAAGAGAAAGGGGTATCTACTTTATCCGGTCTTAAGCTTTGGTACGATGAGAAAATGGGCCGTCTGAATACAGAAGAAAGAGGTATTTATATCGGTGCTTTCGACGGAGAGGATAAGATCTTTGTGGCATTCAAGAACGGTCATTATGAACTCACCAACTTTGAACTCACCAACCGTTACGAAGCGGATGATGTGATCTATATAGAGAAATTCAATCCTGAAAAGATCGTTTCAGCTATCTATTATGATGCGGATAAGAAACAGTTCAACGCCAAGCGTTTCCATATAGAAACGCAGACGCTGAATAACAAGTTCCTCTTTATTAAAGAAGGCAAAGGCAACTACCTGGAGTTCATCACAACACATGCAGAACCAATTGTGTTGTTAAGCAGCGGTAAGAAACGCAGTCCTGATGTGGAAGAAGTTGACCTGTCTGAGTTTGTGGAAGTGACCGGCTGGAAAACAGTAGGGACGAGAATTGCAGGAGAAGAGCTGATCAGTGCGGAACTGGCTTCTGATGAGGAAGAACCGGATGAAGGAAATATACAGGGAGAGTTATTCTAACTTATAGGAAAAGTGCAACAAAATATAGGCTCCGTTAGGAGTTCCCTAAGACTGCTAATATCAGGGGACTCCTGACGGAGCCTTTTATGTGGAAGATAGATTGTAGCTACAAACACGAGGCTCCTGACGGAGTCTTTTGAGTATCTGCTAATACTTTTGGCAGCCTGTTTTTATTTATCAGTATAACTAATTTTTCTTCTTCGCTTTCTCCAGTTGTTCCGCGTTGATATCCTCTGCTGTCTGCGGTTTCATCATATTCTTCCGTCGCTGGTCCAGTGGTTGTTGCACCGGGAATTTGCCTAACGGTAATGCATCATGGAAAACCTTATCTATATGCATCCATTTACCGGCTTTCCATTTAAATCCTTCATAATCGAGATCAGGAACAAAGGTAGAAGGTTTACTTTTCTGATTGGTTTCTGAGATCAGGTGATCATATACGATCATATCCATTTCTGCATTATAACTAAGGCTGATAGTAGCGTCCTTTTTATATTCAAGGATAAACCTGTTTCGTGTAGGTTTAGGCGTAGAATCTTCCATAAAGCTGAAGAAAGGACCTCCGAAGATGGGTTGTCCGTCTTTAAACATCAGTACATCTATCAGTTTCTTCTGACTACGGATATTATTAGCGTCCCAGCCAAAGAGGGTATAAAATTCAGCATTGAAATAATGACGCTGAATGATCTTATAATATAAACAACCGTACCAGCTTTTGTTATTGGCGATGGTATCCGGGTTCATGTAATCGGAGTTGTCGAATAAAGGGAACAGCTTCAGTTTGCCGTCATCCGTTTTCATCTGTATCGCACCATAATGATGGTAGAAGGTTGTTTCCAGTTCCAGCCCCCAGGTAAAGATGCGGAAAGAGCTATCCTGTGGATATTGAATGGAAACCGTCGTCAGTGAATCGAAGCGGAAGTTGAATGAATAAGGCGTCTTCAGGGCCTTTACCAGCTTTGGAATAAAGCGATCGTTGGCATCCTGTCTCGCCTGCTCGTCTTTACCCCGGAGGATCATGTCTGACAGGTAGTGCAGGGAATCCTGCTGTACAGCCATGGAAGCAGCATCAGCCGCGCTGATACGCTGTGCCTGTACACTACCGTAAATGAAAGCTGGTAAAAGAAGTAATATGGCTCTGAACATAATTCTATTTACGTTATATAGAACAAATTTATTGTATGATCCGGGAAAAATCCAATAAACTATTGTAACGGCTGTCCATTAAAGGATGGGGGATAGGTTGATGCGGTTGTGTGGAAGGAATGAATACCGTGTACATGCCCATATTTTTAGCGAAGTTCATGTCACTGAGGGTGTTACCTACCATAACAGCCTTTGAAAAATCGATATCGGGGAAGTCGGCCTTTGCCTGCAGGGCCATGCCGTTGTTGGGTTTACGGCAGGGGCTGTCGTTATCTATATCCGGGCAAAAGTAGATTTTATCTATACGGCCACCGTGTTGGGTGATCTGTTCCAGCATATTCGCGTGAATGGCGTTTAAGCCATCTACGGTCAGTAATCCCCGGCCTATGCAGCGTTGATTGGTAACCATTACGATATGTCCGAATTTGGCCGCCAGGGCAGGCAGGGCTTCCAATACACCATCGGCAAAGTGGAACATATCCCAGCTGAGTACATATCCGTCTTTGATCTCGTTATTGATTACCCCGTCTCTATCCAGGAATAATGTCCAGGAAGTATCTATCTGCATAATATTTAATTAACTGCCCAGTTCTGTCTGCACCCGTGCATAATCATCCGGAACACCTATATCAATAAAATAAGTATCACTTATAAACCCGTAGAGGGCTTTGCTTTTCTCCAGTACTTCTTTTTCAAACGAGAACTGCTGTGGAAGTCCCAGGCTTTGCAGGTATTGTTTTGAAGTCAGATAGATACCACCGTTGATCAGTCCTTCTTCACGGAATTGTTTTTCCAGGAAGGCGGTGATGCGGCCGTTTTCATCCAGTTCCACACTGCCATAGCGTTCGAACTGGTACATGGGTTTTAAAGCCAGTGACAGTGCGCTTTGCTTTTGCTGGTGGAAGCTGTATAGTTCATGGAGTGGTACGCCAAAGAAAGTATCTCCGTTGGTGATAAAGAATTCATTGCCTTTGATTTCGGACATGGCCAGCAGGATGCCACCGCCGGTGCCTAAAGGTTCTTCTTCAATCACAAATGAGATCTCTATATCTAAATTGGCTTCTTTGCACCAGTCTATCACCTGTTCTGATTTATACCCAAGAGACAATACCACATGTGTGATTCCCTGTTCTTTTAAGCATTTCAGCAGATAATACAGGAAAGGGTGTTTGCCCACAGGCGCCATGCATTTGGGCTTATCAGCCACTACGCTGCGCAGGCGTGTACCCAGTCCACCGGCAAGAACGATACATTCCGTAATCATGGGAAGAGGTTATTTTCCACTATTTCGCAAATGATATGTCCTACGGTGATATGGGATTCCTGTATCCTTGGAGTATCTGAAGAAGGCATGTTCAGCAGGTAATCGCTGTTCTCTCTCATTTTTCCGCCGCTGAAGCCAGTCATGCTCACGATGATCATTCCTTTCTCTTTGGCCACTTTGTATGCTTCCAGGATGTTGGCGGAATTCCCTGAAGTAGAGATACCTACCAGTACATCCCCTTCCTGGCCTATACCGCGCAGTATACGCGCGTATACCTGGTCGTAACCGTAGTCATTGCCAACAGCAGTCATGTATGAGGTATTGCAGTGCAGTGCCTCTGCGTACAGCGGTGTTCTGTCCTTATAAAAACGGCCGGAGAATTCAGCTGCGAGGTGTTGTGCATCAGCTGCGCTGCCGCCATTACCGCAGAAAAGGATCTTGTGTTTTTGCTGCAGGCTGCCGGTGATTACATTGGCAACCTGTTGTATAGCGTGTACAAGCGCTGCATCATTACAGATAGCCTCTTTTACGGCGATACTTTCGCGGAGGATGCGTATAATATTGTTAGTCATCAGATAGTCCAGGTATTTAATCCGTGATTAGTAAAATGATAGCGTTTCACATGACCGCCGAAAGCAGACAGTGCGTCTACAACCGCATAACGTGTGTTTGCCGGGCAATAGAAGATCATGAAACCACCGCCGCCTGCGCCGGAGATCTTACCACCGGTTGCGCCTGCACGTTTTGCAGCATCATAGATATCATCTAAAGAAGAATTTGAGATCCCGACAGCCATATTTTTTTTATGCTGGAAACCGAAGTCGAGGATATCTCCGATACGGTCTATCGTACCTTTTAAAAGTGCTTCCTTCATCATCACCGCCTGTTCTTTCAGGTGATGCATCGCTTCTATGGATGCCGACTTTTTATCGTGTACGTTCTTTTGTTGTTCGGAAATGATACTGCTTGATAAACGGCTGGTAGAGGTATAATACAGTACCAGGTTATTTTCCAGTTCATAGAGATATTTATCCTTGATCCTCAGTGGGTTCACGATCACTTTATCACCATCATAGAATTCCATGAAGTTTACACCACCGAAGGTAGCAGCGTACTGGTCCTGTTTACCACCAGCCTGTTTCAGGTCTTCTCTTTCTATCACGTAAGCCAGGTGGGCCATGTCATATTCGCCCAAAGGCAGTTTTAACCACTCGGCAAAAGCGCCTAATACGGTCACTACCAGGGTAGAGGAAGTACCCAGTCCTGATCCTGCAGGAGCATCTACGAAAGTAGTGAGTTTAAAGCCTGAAGGGATGCCATAATCTTTTGCTACCCGGTTGATCACACCTTTCAGGATGTCCAGTTTACCATCTAAAGGAAGAGGGAAAGTGGCATCGCAGGTAAGTTGTTCTTTCCTGTCGGCAGATTCAAAAATGACTTTATTTTCCTGCAGCGGTTCAATGGCTGCACGTGCATATAAGGAGATGGTTGCATTCAGGATGGCGCCTCCATACATATCAGAGTATGGGCTAACATCTGTTCCTCCTCCTGCCAGCCCCAGGCGTAAAGGTGCTTTGCTACGATAGATCACGATATATCTGGTTTTATAAGAACGGCAAGATAAAACAATCCCCGATTAGCAGGAACGAATTGTCTTAAAAAAAAGTTAAATGTAGTTTATTGTTTCTCAGCGAGTTTATAGATTTCGTTTGCCAGGCGCGACCAGGAGTACTGCTTTTTTTCGATACGGATGGCATCAATCATATCTGCTTCCCTGTTGCCGGCATAGAATTTCTCAATGGCAGTAGCGATATCGGTAGGATCGGGGCTGCATTGGAAGCCTACAACATTATCCGGTACCATTTCTATCAGTCCGCCTACACGGGTCACCACCATTGGCTTTTCGAAGTGATAAGCTATCTGTGAGATACCGCTTTGTGTAGCGCTTTTGTAAGGTTGTACTACCAGGTCTGCCGCACAGAAGAAGTTCTTCACTTCATCGTTGGGGATGAAATCCGTGTGCAGGATGATACGGTCGCCCAGTTGCAGTTTCTCCAGGAGTTGCCTGTAAGGCGTGGCATCTTCATAAAACTCACCTGCTACTATCAGGCTGATATCTTTCATACGTTCATCGGCCATGGCCTGCATCAGCAGGTCCAGGCCCTTGTACTGGCGGATGAAGCCAAAGAACAGGATGTATTTCTTATCCTGTTGCAGGTGTAGTTTTTCTCTGGCAGCAGCTTTGGATATAGGGGTGCCATAGTTATCGTAGATAGGATGGGGGATGAGTGATACCGGTTTCTTTGGTTCAAACAGTTTTAGATCGTCCAGCACGGACTGGCTCATGGCAATGAAAGCATCTACCGGTTTGAGGAAGTATTTGGTAAATGGTACATCACCCGGGCGTTTTTCGTGCGGGATTACATTATCTAAGATAGAGACTACTTTTGTGTGTTTGTTTTTGCCCAGGCGCAATAAGGTACCCAGCGCAGGCCCCATGAAAGGGAGCCAGTATTTGACGATGATGATATCCGGCGCCATCTGACGGATTTTGCGGCCGGTGATCCACCAGTTGATTGGATTGACAGAGTTGATCATCCTGCGGATGCGCAGGTTGGCCGGGGCCGGTTCAGTGGCATACTGACTTTTACCCGGAAACAGGAAGTTGGGATACTGCACAGTGAATGTCCAGATCTCCACTTCTGCGGTGAGCTGTAATTCTTCTGCCAGTCTTTCGTTATAGGCAGCCAGACCGCCCCGGAAGGGCCAGGCTGGGCCAAGTATCAGGATCTTCATATTATTTGGTACGGTCTAATACAGTTTCCACCAGGTAGTCGTTCCTTTCCGGGGAGTTTCTTGTGAGCAGTTCTCCGATAAAACCTGTCAGGAATAACTGGGAGCCTATGATCATGGCCAGCATGGCGAAATAAAACAGCGGGCGTTCTGTCATTTTATATACAGAGTTCCAGATACGTTCTATTGCCAGGTCTGCGGTGATGATAAAACCGATGAGGAAGCAAACGGTCCCTAATGCGCCAAACAGGTGCATAGGGCGTTTCCCGAATTTACCGATGAACATGATGGAAGCCAGGTCCAGGAAGCCATTGATAAAGCGTTCCAGACCAAATTTAGAGGTGCCGTATTTACGGGCGCGGTGTTCCACCACTTTCTCACCGATGTTGCGGAAGCCGCTCCATTTGGCGATAACGGGGATGTAACGGTGCATTTCTCCGTATACTTCAATGCTTTTAGCAACTTTCTTGCGGTATGATTTAAGGCCGCAGTTCATATCATGCAACTTTACGCCACTCATTCTGGTGGTGGTCCAGTTGTATAATTTAGAAGGGAGGTTCTTTGCGAGGGCGTTGTCGTAACGTTTCTTTTTCCAGCCGCTCACAATATCATATCCATCTTCCTTGATCATGCGGTAGAGTTCGGGTATTTCATCAGGACTATCCTGCAGATCAGCGTCCATGGTGATCATCACCTGTCCCTGGGCAGCTTTGAAGCCTTCATTCAGGGCCGCTGATTTACCGTAGTTGCGCTGGAATTTGATACCCTTGATATTAGGATTTGCTTCAGCGAGTTGCTGAATTACACTCCAGGAAGTATCGGTACTGCCATCATCGATCATCCACACTTCGTAGGAGAAGTTATTCTCTTTCATTACACGGTCTATCCATGCAGCGAGTTCAGGCAGTGATTCTTCTTCGTTTTTTAAGGGAACGATAACTGAAATATCCATGTTGCTAAGATAGTTTATACGGTACGTTTTTTCCGGATGCATACGGATACGATGGCGGCGAGTACAAAATAGCGTATCACCAGCGAAAAGTAAGTCAGTATGATCCCTGTGGCAGGCATGTGATAGTCCTGCTTTCTGATTTCATCCAGTTGCTTATCGATATCGTCTTCCGGCATATGGGCCCAGTGGAGGGTCCTGTCGGCCGTGGCTACTGCATGTTGTTTAGCCTGGTCCGGAATGGTAGGGTCCACAAAGTTGTAAAAAACGTAAGTGCAGATAACGGCCATCAGTCCACCTATCACGAAGGTGAGAAAAACGGGTTTGAGTGCTTGTTTGAAATCGATGAACCCTCCCAGTGCGCGTTTTTGTTGTAATCCGGCGAATACGCTGAAAATAACGAATACGGCCAGGAGTATCATGCCCAGTACGAAGCTGAAAAACAATTCATGGCTGAGCTGCCATACTATTATATTAACCAGTATAGCTACAGCGCCAGCTATTAAACCCCACTTAATACCAGGATTACTCATATTCAGATGACATTTTAAAGTTGGGTGAGGGTGCCGTTAATAATTCCTTTCACGGTTCCCTTTAATTGAGCGCCAATATACGCTGAATTTTTGGACCTGCTTGCCAGGTGAGCCGGTGTAAGTACCCATTCCTCTTCCGGATCGAAGAGGGTAAAGTTAGCGGTTGCATTTATTGCCAGCGTGTGTGCAGGCAGGTTAAATATCTCTCTCGGTTTTATTGTGAGCATGTTAATCAATTGATCCAGTGGCACTTCGGGTAAGTATTTGCGGAGTACCCCGAAGCAGCTTTCCAATCCTATCATGCCATTTTTAGCGTATTCGAACTCAACCTGTTTAGCGTCCCAGTCCTGCGGCAGGTGATGGGTAGCGAAGCAGTCTATCACTCCTTCCTTTACGGCATCCTGTAATGCTTTCACATCATCGGCGCTGCGCAGAGGCGGGTTTACCTTCAGATTGGCATCGTAGGTTTCCAGTCCGGCATCGGTGAGGGAGAGGTGATAAGGTGTTACGGAGCAGGTTACTTTAACGCCATCCGCTTTAGCCCTTTTAATCAGTTCTACCGCTTTGCGGGTACTGATCCCGGTGAAGTGGATGCGGGAGTCTGTATATTTGGCTAACTCTATATCTCTTTGAATAATAAGTTCTTCTGCAATAGCCGGTTTGCCGGGCATGCCTAACTGTGTGCTATAAATGCCTTCGTGCATGAGGCCATGGGCGGAGATGGTGAGATCGTCCGGCAGTTGGATGATAGTCCCGTTGATAGCTTTCACATACTGGAGCGCTTTGAGCATCATACCAGGCGACTGCAAAGGCTTTAATCCGTCGGAGAAGGCTACAGCGCCAGCCTGGCTCATTTCGTACATTTCTGCCAGTGAGGTACCTTCCAGGTTTTTGGTAATGGCTCCTATGGGGAGGACCTGTACGGCGCTGTGGCGTGTTTTGCTGATCACATATTCTATCTGCGGCTTGGTGTGCAGCGCAGGCTGGGTGTTGGGCACTACCATAACGGTAGTGAATCCACCTTTGGCTGCGGCGGCAACGCCTGTTTGCAGGTCTTCTTTGTATTCCTGTCCCGGATCGCAGAAGTGCGAGAAGATGTCTGTCCAACCCAGCGATACATGCAGGTTATTACCTTCAATTACCTGTGCTTCAGGCGCCTCAATATTGCTGCTTACCTGGCTGATGATACCGTTTTCGATCAGAATATCCTGCTGCTGTCCGTGGAACGGAGAGGAAGGAGCGGTGATTTGTACGTTTTTGAGTAGTATTTGCATGCTGAACTAACTGTGTCTATACCGTTCTTTTAAATGCCGGCAACAAAAGTATAGAAATTAAGATTAGGGCGTGCAGATTGGGGATATTTGTAGGCTATAAAATTTTAAAAAATCAATTTTATAATTACATTTGCATCCCGTCGTCAAAAACGGATACCGGTTTTTCGGGACGTAGCGCAGCCCGGTAGCGCGCTTGCATGGGGTGCAAGAGGTCGCTAGTTCGAATCTAGTCGTCCCGACATAAAGCATAAGACCTGCTCTCAGAGCGGGTCTTATGCTTTATCCTTATTTTGGCTGGTTTAATACATGTTTATTTTTAGTCAGATATGGTCCGGGGCCGGTTACGATGTCTCCTGCAGCATTATATAATCCAGTTCTCAAATGGCAATCAAATGCTCTGATAGGAAGCATTGTATTATAGGTAGGGAAGCAAAAGTAAAATATTTCTGTGTTTTCCTTTTTTTTGTATATTTAGTTATGTTTATAACTCAACATTCCACCAATTTATTTCAAAATTTCGCTCAATATTAACAACTAATATTAAATAACTCGGGATCCATTAACGTTGTCTTTGTACCAGATATAGCATTGTTATTCGTGTAGCCTTAACCCGTATACTCAGGGACACCTTCGGTAAGTGCCATTAGTTAACCGTTTGAAGACTCAAATTATGCCATCTAGTAGAACAATTAATTTAGCGATAGCTGCTGACGCCGGATTGTTTAGGAAGATGCTGAGGGGATATCTCTCTGATTCTGAAAATATTAATGTCATATTTCAGGCTTCAGATGCGCTGGAGTTGTTTAACAAATTACGACAGGTAAGCATAGATATATTGATTCTTGACATTACGTTGTCGAGGATGGATATTTATAACATGTTAAAGAAGATCAGAAAGGAATATCCGGCTATCGGAATAATTGTGCTGTCAGAATCTACAGATTTGCAGGTTGTTAATGAACTACTGGATATTGGTATTCATGGTTATGTGTCTAAAATGGATGAAACAGAAGAAATATTCCTGGCAATTGCCGCTATTTCGGAAAATAAAATTTATCGTAATAAACTCCTTACAGATGCGCTCTACTTTAACCGGCAGATGAATACGATGATAGCTGTAAACCAATATTCCATCACATTGAATGAGCGGGAAAAGAAAATCCTGAAGTTACTATGGATGGAGCTGAGTAACCGGGAAATTGCCAGTCAGCTTTTCCTTGGTGTCAGGTCTATAGAGAAGATCCGGCAGGATATGAAAGAGAAATTAGGTATAAAATCCACTATCGGGTTGTTTAAATATGGTATACAGGAAGGTATAATTGAAATAGACAGCCTGTTATTAAAATCGTAAAAACCGAAATAATATTTCGTAAAAACACTATAGCATTTTTCTAAGAGTACTGGTAATTTGTTGTCATGTTTCCCAGGTCATAACCCAGTACTTGTTCCATTATGAATTACCCTGTTCAGTCTATTGATAATCAAATTATCCTTAATAAGATTATTCAAAATAACCGTAAGATCAATAAAGAAGAGGTTAAGAGAATTCTGATAATATACGATGAAGGCAACTTTTATATAGGAGATACCTGTATAATGTTTGATAAGTTCAAAGTATGTAAATTATTCTTCGGCGAATCTACTGTCGTAGATGTATGCTGTATGAACAGACGGTTTGCCGGATTTTATAAAAGCTTTTCTATAAACAGCCCTTACGTAGATAATGTATTTTCTGTACCCTACGATGAAATTGAACTGGATGACTACGATGTATTATTGTGTATAGCATACGATGAAACACCATTGATAGATGCTATCTATGAGATATACCCTGAACAGGACTTATTGCAGCACTTAAATCTTTGTGTGTTTTCCTTCTCGGAAATCTTACTCTATGAACGTGGATCGTTTACTATCTGTTTTCCTGTTTATCAGGAACTGTTAAGCGTTGCCCGTCAATTCCGACTGGCATCACATGAACTATTCATCTCCGAAGACGAGCGGGATTGGGCAGACCGTTGGCTGGAAGAAAAAGGCATGCGTAAAAACGAAAGACTTTTTATATTGTTGGATTCATCTTCTGCAAAACACAAAATAGTCAGAACAGATGTATATTTTGACCTTCTGATATTTCTTCTTAATAAAGAGAATGCAAGGATATTAATTTTCGATGAGAAGAACACCGGTAAAGAAGAATTTTACCGCGAATGGCTTGGCGAGCAATATATCGGACGATTTATCTTCTCAAAACAACTTGGATTCCGTGAGGATCTTCGGCTTATCAGTTCCCGTTATACGAAACTCATGTGGGGACCTTGCACTGGTCTGCTACATTGTGCATCGGGAATATATAATAATTATGTACGAAAAGGTATGCCAGCCGGGGATGTTCCGCTGCTTATTACCTATACGGGACGCTGGGATGCTTATGGGTGGTGGGGAAATGCACCCCTTGTAAATTGTCTGCTGATGAAGAAAGAAGGTAATAAAAAAGAACTGGCTCTTTTATCTCAATTAAGCAAAGATGAACAAAAGAGATTTGAAGACAGATTGGGATGTAACGAATACAGTTCATCAATGCACATTGATTTTATTAATAAAAGGTTGCAGTAGTATACGAATTCCCGTAAATACCGCATTGATATTTCGTATTTCTACTACTGTCAAAAAAAAGGAACTTCTTAGTTTCATAGCACGATAAATTTTGTTTGATTAATCATTAAGATTTCTGACCCGTTGTTAACTAGTGCACCTCATGTATATAACAAAGTATTTTACCAATCTATGTTGTCGTCTGCTGCTGGTTTTTCTTTTGCCCGGTTCGCTATACGCTGTCCCGTTGCATATAGCAGATACCGGCACATACGCCTTAATACCACCTCCGGTAACGCTAAAGCTGCTACAGGATTTTGATAGTGTCAGGCTGAGAGATAATCTTTTACTCATAGGAAAGGAACGGAATCAGTATAGTGCATCAGCAAATGCACATCTTGAAACAGTAAGGAAACTGATCTTAAAATCCTTCAGCAGTGG
The DNA here is from genome assembly GCF_009758125.1 of Chitinophaga oryziterrae. GTDB lineage: Bacteria > Bacteroidota > Bacteroidia > Chitinophagales > Chitinophagaceae > Chitinophaga > Chitinophaga oryziterrae. The sequence goes on along the minus strand of NZ_WRXO01000009.1, from coordinate 17,142 downwards.
CGGAATGTCTTCGCATACACAATCGTTCAGTGTACAGAATTATCAAGGCATGAATATCATCGGGGAACTATATGCTAAGAATAGATCAACACGTGGCACACTGATCATAGGTGCTCATTATGATACGGTCGAAGGCAGTGCCGGAGTGGATGACAATGCCACGGGCGTGGCTACTTTGATAGAACTCGCACGGATACTTTCCCACTACGACTTCAAATATAATATCAGGTTCGTAGCTTTTGATCTTGAAGAGGCTGTCAGGAATATTAACGGGCATGGAGGAACAGAAGGCAGCAAGGCATTTGTAGAACATGGAGGGATACTCAATACCGATAGCATAATAGGATTTATAAATCTTGATATGCTTGGATATTATACCAGTCAGAAAAACAGTCAGCAATTCCCTCAGGGTCTGAAAACAGTATTCCCGGATTTATACAAGAAGGTTGAAAAAAATGAATTCAGAGGAGACTTTTTGCTTTCTTTTTCCAATGATCGTTCCCGCTCACTGGCACGTACAGTAGAGGAGTCTGCTCATACCTACATTCCCGAATTAAGTGTAATAAACATACCCGTACCCGGTAATGGTGAAGGGATGGATGATTTCAGAAGAAGTGATCATGTACATTTCTGGGATAACGGTTATAGTGCAATTTCTCTTGGAGATGGGGCTTATTCCAGAAATCCACATTACCATAGTCCGGAAGATAAGTTCCAGGACATCAATGAACATTTTCTGGGTATGGTAACAAAATTACTGCTCCTTACGGTGGCCACGCAATGTGAGATAAATATCCTTTAATCTACCCTTCTTTTATGAATCTGTTATCATCATTGTTTGAAGCTGCATTACATAGCCAGTCTGGTATTACCTTCCTGGAACAGGATGATGCCGGTGAGAAATTGTATTACCGGGATCTGTACAGCAGGGCATTGCGTATGCTTGGATATCTGCAGGATCAGGGGATAAGAGAGGGGAATGAACTGATCATACAGGTTAATAATAATCAACATCTCGTTTGTATCTTCTGGGCATGTCTGCTCGGAAAAATTATACCTGTTCCTTTGTCGGAGGGGACGCAAACAGAACACAAACGTAAACTTTTTAAAGTCTGTAAATATCTGTCCAACCCACATCTAATATGCGACGCCAAACAGCTCGAACGTCTGAAAATTGTGGAAGAAGCAGATGGCTACCGGTCTGTATTGGATAACGCATTGTCAATACACACTGCCTGGGATTTTAAGTCGCCAGGCGTAAAATGTCAGGTGTATGAAGAAGACATAGCGTATATACAGTTTTCATCAGGTTCAACAGGTGAGCCTAAAGGAGTATGTCTTACTCATCTAAACCTTATTACAAATATCAGAGATATTGTAAGCAGCCTCCGTATAACTGCAATGGATACATTATTGAACTGGATGCCATTGACTCATGATATGGGAATCATTGGCTTTCACCTGGTAGGATTGTGTATGGGGATCAATGCTGTTTGTATGTCCACGGCTCTTTTTATAAGACGTCCGTTGTTATGGATGAAGCAGGTAAATTATCACCGCGCTACAGTACTTTATTCTCCGAACTTTGGCTTACAGTATTTTCTCAATGCGCTGGACAGAAAGAGGGAGCAGATATGGGATTTGAGTTGTATCCGTATCATTGTGAACGGAGCAGAGCCTATTTCTCAGCGCTTATGTAATGAGTTCTCCACTTCACTGAAGGCTTATGGTATGGCAGATAATGTAATACTTACGGCATATGGTATGGCCGAGGCTTCAGTAGAAGTATCTGCGATGCAACCAGGTACTTCAGTTGTATCTTATATAACCAACAGGCATTTTTTGAATACCGGTGATGAAGTGCAGTTTGTAGATCCGGCGTCTCCGGATGCTGTTAGTTTTGTAGACGTAGGTATTCCTGTGGCTGCCTGCGAAGTGCGTATCTGTGACGATAAGGATGCACCACTGCGGTCAGGACATATAGGTCATATTCAGGTTAGAGGAAATAACGTTACAAAGGGCTACTATAATAATGAGGTTGCAACAAAGGAAATCTTCACGACTGATGGGTGGCTAAGGACGGGTGACCTCGGCTTTTTTATTGACAAGCACCTTGTGGTGACAGGCCGTCGCAAGAATATTATAATTGTTAACGGACAAAATTATTATCCGCAGGATATAGAGAGGATCATTACAGATGCAGGTATCACCGAACAAGGGAAGGTTGTTGCCTGTGGCGACAGTAGTGTTATTATTTTCGTTCTCTACAAAGGAAACCAGACAGACTTCACTGATATTGAGTCTAAAATAACGCATGTTGTTGCCGCCGATATTGGGATTGCGGTACAAGCTGTTGTTCCGGTTACAAAAATCCCTAAAACAACCAGTGGTAAGATTCAACATTTTGCATTGCTGGAACAATACAGAAATAAAGACAACAACCTTCCCTATGTACCTCAGGAAGATAATACAGCAGATACAACCGCTAAAATCCTGGATGCCGCACGCCGCCTGTTGCGTAATAACAGCCTCACACCTGCAACAGATATATTTGATGCAGGTATGAACAGCCTGATGATCATGCAGCTGGCAGGAGAAATATCTGAGGCTACCGGCAAGCATGTATCAGTAGAAGCCGTGTATGATCACCCGGTATTTTTGGCTTTAGGACAATATCTGGATGAATGTACAGGGACACAGCAGTTACCGGCGATCAGGAGTTCCGGCAAACAGGTAATATGTACGCTTGCGCAGGAAAGAATTTTAAAGGAATGTTATCTGAATAGAGAATCGGCAGCATACAACATTCCCGTCGTCTATAATATTGAAGGTCAGTTGGATGTCAATGCTATGAAGACTGCACTTTACAAGGTGCTATCCAATTCTGAAATATTGAGAACCTCTTTTGGTGATGAGCATACAATAAAGCCACAGGTACATTCGCTGTCCGGGATGGAATGGGACATACAAGTAGTTGACCTGCGATATACGGAAAATCCTGAAGTCGCGGCAGAACGTATGACAGAGGTAATTGTAAATACCCCATTTGTGTTCTCGGCTCCCGGCCAGTTTTCATTCAATGTTATACGTATAAGTGAGTTTGTTAGCAAACTTGTGTTTGTAATCCATCATGTACTGATTGATGGCTGGTCATTGGAATCACTGTTCAGTGATCTGTGCCGGTATTATAATGCAGAAATTGATGGGAGGGAAATTGTACCGCTGCTGTCGATATTTCAATATAAGGACTATGCCTTATGGCAACGCGATTTAATAGAAAATGAAGTGCTGGATGCCCAGCGTAAGTACTGGATACAGGAACTATCTCAGGCGCCGCCACCGGTGGATCTTTCTGTTGTTGCCGGCGGGCAGATAACTTATGGACATGTGAATGCGGAAAGTGAATACTTTGAGTGGGACGAGCATGTTGTTCAACAGCTGAAGATGCTCAGCAGAGACTATAATGTATCTGTATTTGGGGTTTTGCTTACGCTGCTGAATGTACTGGTCTACCGGTACACGAACAGCCGGGACATTATAATAGGCTTTGATACTTCGGGCCGTATTTCTAAGGAAATGGAAGCGCTCAAAGGATACATGTTAAACACGCTTTGCCTGCGCGTAAAACTCTCACCTGAGGATGAATTTCATTCCTTGCTGGAACATGTCAGAGGAAAACTCCTGGCCGCTCTGGATAACCAGTTGTATCCGTTTGAGCGGATGCTGGATGATAATAGACAAGGGAATGCGCTGTTTAACATACTTGTTCTTTTTCAGAACTTTTACCAGGAAAGAGATAGGATCAGCCTCACCGGGTGTCATATGGAAAGGCAGCGTATGGTAACGAAACATAGCTTTACTGACCTGCTGATTGAATTTGAAGAAACCGGAAACAGATTATCTGTTTGTATCGTCTATAATAAAGATAAATTTACAGGACGGGATATTGCTGCCCTCAATGAACATTTGAAAAATTTATCGCTGGTAGCAGGTAAAGAACCGGATAAGGCAATAGGACTTTACAGTTTTCTGACCGAAAGGGAAAAGGTAACACTATTCCCTTCAACATTGCATGCATTTGGTATAAAGCGTCTGCGCCTTCCGGTACATAAGCTCTTTGAACAGCTAGCACGCCATGTCCCGAACGCAGTTGCCGTAAAAGCAGGTGAAAGTATCCTCTCTTACAGAGAACTAAATGAACGGGCAAATATTGTCGCCAATTATCTCCGGGTAAAAATTAATGCTGACGAGAGGGTAGGATTTATGGTCAGCAGGAATGAGAACATGATCATATCCATGCTCGCCATTCTGAAGGCAGGTGCTGCATACGTGTCAATAGACCCGTTATTACCTGTTGGCAGATGCGAATTTATCGTGGCCGACAGCAATATGAAATATCTTTTGGTGGATCAGGAAACCATTGTTAAGATAGATCAGCATTTTGATGCCTCATTTTTGATCAACCTCGACGAGGATGGGTTGAGGCACGGAAATGTAAATAACCCCGTATTTGAGGGGCTTATGAGCAATCTGGCCTATGTTATCTATACTTCCGGCTCCACGGGTAGTCCGAAGGGCGTAATGATAGAACATGCCTCACTCACTGACTATGTACAATATTTTATCTATCGCTTTAATATAACGGCGCAGGACATTTTTCTGCAACAGGCATCCGTGTCTTTTGATACAATTGTAGAGGAGGTTTTTCCTGCTCTGGGAGTGGGGGGAAGCGTAGTTATTGCTGTGAAGGGAGGAGCTGATATTGATGATATGTTGTCGCTGATAAAAGGGAACAATGTCACATTATTATCGACTACGCCATTGGTCCTGAATGAGATCAATACACAGGTCGATAGCAGAATATCCACACTCCGGCTTATTATCAGCGGCGGTGATGTCCTGCATCCTGCACATATCAGCAGGCTGTTCCGGAATGTTGTCATATTCAACTCATACGGCCCTTCTGAGACGACGGTATGTGCAACCTATCATAGCATCACATCTTTGGACAATGCCAGCCTTCTTGGAATGCCCGTTTGTAATTCATTCATATATATACTGGATGAGAACCGGCAGGTAATGCCTGCGGGAAGGGTTGGGGAAATCTACATAGAAGGCGGACTGGCAAGAGGTTACCTAAACCATCCGGAATTAACAGCAGAAAGATTTTTACAACATCCTTTCAAAGAAGGACAACGCATCTATCGCTCCGGTGATCTTGGCCGTATTACTGAAAATGGGGAGATCGCTTTTTGCGGACGCGCAGATTTTCAGTTCAAAGTCAGAGGGCACCGCGTAGAGCCCGAAGAAATTGAACGTGTGATCAGTCAGTACGAAGATGTGAAAATAGCAGGAGTACTGCTGGATAAAGAGAATGGCTTGTTGACAGCCTGTATGACAGTAAGAGGTACTTTCAGCGAAAATGCACTGAGGATATTCATCAGCCGGCAGCTCCCTTATTATATGATTCCGCATCGGTTTGAGATATTGAAAGGGATACCCTTGACGCTGACAGGGAAAGTTGACAGAAAAGCCTTGTCGCAACAGATCGGGAAGTCGGATAACATAACAGAACATATTTCCCCGCATAGTTTTACTGAGCAAAAGATCCTTTCGATTGTACAGAGGGTATTAAAGTCAGAGACAATACAGGTGAACGACAACTTTTTTGAACAGGGCTGTAACTCAATTCTGGCTTTGAAGATCAATGGTATGATCCGCAAGGAATTGGGCAAAGTGTTGACTATTCAGGACGTATTCGTTTATCCCGACGTCAGGCTGTTGTCTGGCCGGATAGAGGAATTGCCGACAGAGAAACAGGAGGAGATCAGTACAGTGTCGCCAGCGTCCGCTTATAGTCTCTCTCCCCAGCAACAACGCTTGTTCTTATTGTCCGATATCTACAGTACTTCTGTAGCATATAATGAAGGCAGCGTCTATGAGGTTAATCAGACACTCCGTCCAGACCTTGTGAAATCAGTTCTGAAGTTGCTTGTTAAAAAGTATGAGATACTTCGTACCACTTTCCATCATAGCAAAGAAGGTGCTGTACAGATTGTTCATGCTGCGGATGATGATCGCTTTTATTTTTCATACACTGATCTCAGTCGGGATGAAGACCGCCTGAATATTGCGAACGATTATATTGCGCTACAGGCAGGCATAAAGTTCGATCTTAGGGAGGGGCCATTACTGAGAGTGATATTAATTAAGACAGATGCAGAAAGGAGCCTTCTTTCTGTTTTTATGCATCACATCATCACAGATGACTGGTCCGGCACAATCCTCATTAATGAATTCTTTACAACTTATCGTGCATTAGAGCAAGGAATCCAGGTACCTGTGTCAGCGGTATTACAATACAAAGATTATGCTCAATGGGCAAATAATATTTCAGGTAAACCGGAAATACAGCTTCACAAAGCGTATTGGAAGCGTACGTTGAGTGCTGAAATACCCATTTTGAACCTTTACACTGATTATACAAGACCTGCGGTGAAAAAGGAAGAAGCAGGAATTGTTACGGCAGTAATAGAAAAGGAGAAATATAAAAATATAAAATCATTATGTAGTCGGCAGGAAGTTAGCCTTTTCATGTTTTTATTGTCGGGTCTTTACGCATTGCTGAATCGTTATTCAGGGCAGCATGATATCATCATTGGAGCGGCAGTGGCAGGGAGAGAACATCCTGATCTGAGGAATATGCCAGGATTCTTTATCAATACTTTACCGTTAAGGATACAGGGAAAGGCAGGCGAATGTGTGACAGATTTATTAAGACGTTCGAAAGAAGTTTGTCTGGATGCATATACCCATCAATCTTATCCTTTTGAGTTTATAATTGCAGATGTGCCTGTGAGAAGAGATTCGGGCAGGTCTGCCTTATTTGATGTGCTTATCAACCTGGCACCGGGAGAAGTATTAAGTAGTTCTTCTCCGGTAAATATTCCATATAGAAAGATAAAGCCGGCTATTGCAGCGTGTAAGTATGATCTGGAATTTTATTTTGAAGAACTTGAAGAAGAGGTTAATGTCAATATTGTATATGATAGCCATCTTTTCACAAAGGAGCGTATCAGGCAGATGGCAGCTCATCTCAATAATCTGTTGAAGGCAATGTGTGAAAATCCTGATCTCCATATAGCACAACTGCCTTACATGAGTACAGCTGAACTCAATAGAATATTGATTGAGTTTAATGATACTGTTAAGCCTTTTCCTGATGCGGATATTCCCTCGATTATCCGCAGGCAGTTGGCTTTGCACGGAGATAGAACGGCTTTGATATGTGACGGGAAGTCTTATACATATAGAGAATTAAATGAGAAGGCAAGTCTGCTTGCGTTTATGCTGACTGATACATATCATGTACGGCCGGATGACAGGGTCGTATTACTATTGGACCGTAGCGAAAATATCATTTTTTCTATACTCGCAGTTTGGATGTGCGGAGCTACATATGTTCCTGTAAATCCTGCAACACCCATGCTGAGACTAGCGCAATTATTGGAGCAGTCCTCATGCAGCCTGTTGCTCACAGATGAACGGAATCTGGATATCTGCCTGGCGTTACAGCAGGAAATCCGCGTTAATGTTTTCAATTGTTCATACATCCCCGCAGGCCTGCAACAAACGTACTTTTCTATACGACCTGCAGCAGCTATCGCATATATATTATTTACATCTGGATCTTCAGGTAAGCCCAAAGGGGTAGAAGTTTATCACCATTCTATCATAAATATCCTGTATGGACTCAGGGAACGGTTGTCCGTCAAAGAGGCTGACACAATGTTATCTGTTAGTGCTTATACGTTCGATATTTCCGTTTCGGAATTCTTTCTTCCGCTGATAAGCGGAGGGACACTTATTCTGGCAACAACAGAACAGATTACGGATGTTAGACTATTGCAAGGGCTGATGAAAACGCTAAATCCAGACTATATGCAGGCTACCCCTTCATTATGGCGGCTACTGGTGCAAAGTGGATGGTCTGGGAATAAAACATTAACGGCTATTACATGCGGGGAGCCTGTAAACAGAGATCTGCTAAAGGATTTACTGGAAAATACAGGGAGTCTGTGGAACCTTTACGGTCCTACAGAAACCACCATTTTTTCAACCGGTTGTCGTCTGATGAATATAGACGAGGTAATCACAATTGGTGGTCCGCTTGAAAATACGACTGTATATGTATTGGATGACTATTTTCAGCCGGTGACGACAGGTGTTACCGGACAGTTATTTATAGGAGGAAAAGGCGTGGCACGAGGTTATCTTTCTCAGAAAGAAATGACAGACCAGCGGTTTGTAACCGGATTGGCGGTTCACCCTGGAAAAATTTTTGCTACAGGTGATTTGGTACGCTGGCTGCCTGATGGAAGATTGGAATATATAGGCAGGATGGATGATCAGGTGAAAATAAGAGGGTTCAGGGTGGAATCAGGTGAAATAGAAAGCAGGATTCTGGAATTCCCTGGAGTCAATAGCGCGGTAGTGCTGGCCCGGTCCATGGCAGATGACGATAAAAAACTGGTAGCATTTATTGTCTCGGAAGAAATAGAAAAAACAGGTAGTAATGATCTGAGAAATTATCTGCGTCGTTATTTCCCTGATTATATGGTACCGGTTAGCTATCTGTCTGTAAAAGAAATACCACTTACATCGAGTGGTAAAACAGATAAACAGTTTTTGCTTAATCTGCCGGAAGTGGAGGCCGTTCCGGTTGGCAGAATAGTAAAACGTCCGGAAACAAGAATCGAAAAAATATTGATCGATATATGGTGCCATGCGTTTGAAAAACAGGAGATCTGCACCACAGATAATTTCTTCGACATAGGCGGCCATTCTCTCATGGCAAATCAGTTGGTCAGTAAGATCTATAAAGATCTGTCGGTTGAAATATCCATTTCGGATGTGTTTACACACGCAACAGTGAAAGAAATGAGTGCACTTATAGAGAAGCTGGAGCAGAAACAATACGATTTTGTTGAGTTATAGAAGGGAATGCGAAACAGAAATTTTCATTAAACAGATTTGAAGATGAATCTTTTAAAATTATTCCAGACAAGATCCAGAACCTTTTATGTTTTCCTCGTTATACTGGGTATGGTAAGCAGCCTCACGAACCTCGGGATACTGATGCAGATAAACATCGCTTTGGGTGGAGGAGCATCCTATTTTGGTAAATACAATGTTCTTGCCTTTGCAGGGCTGATCGTCCTGTCATTTTTTACTACTTTGTACTTCCAGAAGTATATGGCCGAGCTTACCAATAACATTATGTATAGCCTTGAATTGTCTATCATTGAAAAGGTACGCAATGCCTCCTATGAGTCGTTTGAAAAAATGGGAGGTAGCAGACTATATGCCGCGGTAAGCGATGCCCGGGTGTTAGGTCGCGTTCCGGAGATTTTTGTGGCAATTCTCAATGCTGCAGTCACACTTATCTGTTCGCTGGGATATCTGTATTGGATATCTCTCTGGGCCGGAATTACAATCACTTTGCTGATGGTTGGCTTATTACTGGTATATCTGTACCGTAATAATATTATTGAAAAAGACCTGAACAAGGTGAGAGATCTGCAGGATAACTATTATAACTCCTTAAGAGAACTGCTCGTAGGGTTTAAACAGATTCGGGTGTCTACTCTGCGTAATCTGAACATATTTAACAAGTTCATTTTCACAAACAGGAACAAGGCAAAGGAGCTGAGCATGGGGGTATCCAGAAAATACATTGTTAACGAACTGATTGGTGTATATAGCTGGTACTTTGTATTAGGAGTAATCATTTTTCTTTTACCTGTATTATTTCACATCAGTCTGATTCAGCTGGCAGTGTTCATTACTACTATATTATTCATGATGTCTCCTGTTTCACAGTTGATCGTTTATATTCCTTCGCTTACAGGTATCAGGATTGCGCTGGAACGGATCAACCGTTTGGATGGAGAACTGAAGGTGGATGCATTACCTGCAATAATAGCCCCTCCTCCGTTTAGAGATTTTACCTCACTGCGTTTTGAAAATGTGAGTTACATGTACAGTCCGGATGAAAAAAGGTCCTTTGAGCTTCATCTGCCTGATTTTAGGATATCAAAAGGAGAGATCATTTTCGTTGTTGGGGGAAATGGGAGTGGAAAAACAACTTTCATTAATGTGCTCACTGCCCTTTGCCGGGTAGATACCGGAAAGGTTTGGCTGGACGAGCAAGAACTTAGCTGGGAAGAAATGTCATTGTTCAGTAACAGCATGGCCGTTGTTTATTCAGACCATTACCTGTTTACTGAGAATTATGATGAGCATGATCTGTCAGATGAGAATGAGTTATTGCAGGAAAGAATTGAGATTTTTAATCTGAATGGGATTTTGAGTAAAGAAGCAAAGACTGGCAACTTCAGTACAAAATTGTCGAAAGGTCAGCAGAAACGACTTGCATTAATGCTGGCGCTGACCGAAGATAAACCAATTATTGTTTTGGATGAGTGGGCAGCAGAACAGGATCCCGAAAACAGACGGTTGTTTTACCTGGAATGGTTGCCCATGTTGAAACGTATGGGTAAAACGATCATTGCTATTTCTCATGATGATGATTTCTTTCATGTCGCGGACAGAGTTATCAGATTTAATTATGGCAAGATCGTCAGCGACACGGAACTTGTATTGTAACCTGCAAACCCAATCTATATGAAATCCATAAATCTTATCTGCCTGCCGTTCGCGGGTGGTAATAGATATTCCTACCGGGATTATGAATTGAAATGTCCGCCATTCATCAAATTGATTCCGGTAGAGTCTCCGGGCAGAGGAGTGAGGATCCGGGAGCCATTGATGTACAGCATGTCAGTTATTGTAGAAGATATGTACCGGCAGATAAAAGACATCGTAGATCTGCAACCTTATGCCATATATGGTCACAGTATGGGGGGCCTTGGTGCTTACCTGCTTACACAGAAACTGTTAGAGCGAGGGCATATGGCTCCCATTACGTTGTTTATTACAGGAACTACCGGTCCTTCAGCCATCTCAAGGCAGGGAAAGAAAAGGCATCTTTTAAGCAAAAAAGAGTTTATCGAAGAGATCATTGCACTGGATGGAATGCCGGAGGAAATTCTTAAGAACGAAGAGATGATCGAATATTTTGAACCGATTTTAAGAGCCGATTTTACAGCAACAGAAACATATGTACACAGGGAAAGCCTGCCCTTCGATTTGCCAGTAACGGTAATCACCGGTGATGAAGAAGACATGAAAGATGAAGATATACTTCGCTGGCAAAATGTTACTATCCGGGAGATCGACTTCCGGAAAATGAGCGGAAAGCACTTCTTCATTTTCAAACATCCGGAAGCAATCATTGATATTATATCGGATAAATTAACCACTCACTCTAAAATCTTTCAAAGATGAGCGAAGAAAAATTGTATCTAAAACCCAATGTGGTATTTGAACCGCTTATTGACAGATGGTACGCATGGAGCCATCTTATTTCACCGGCTACGGCTGCGTTGAATATTACAGGCAGACATCTTTCCATTATGGAATCCTATATCCTTGCTCCCTCCATCCATGCAGAAGCCGTGCTCAATCCTAAAATGAGAGGAGGACCATTCATGGACTTCGGTGGTGGCAGACTTGAGGAAGTGAAGAAATTGAATGACGATACCAAAACCCGTCGTGCTAACATGATTTTGTTCTCAAAAGCAGTGAAGGAACTGGACAAAATGCTGGCTACCGAAGCAAAAGGATTTGGTCTGGAAGATCTGTATCAGAAAGTGCCACCCATCTTACAGGGATATGTTGAACTGTTCTATGACCGCTCAAACAATCCCGGCTTCCGTTTCTTTGAATCATTATTATACAAGGGCGAATTCTATGACGAAAGTGCACAAAGCATGGCCTTCTGGATTACCAACAATGATCATCGTCCGTTCTGTCTCAGTACACCAAGACTGAACGAACCGGAAGTATTGCACCTGAACATACCATTCTCTCATGAAGGGATTGACGAACTGGCAAGGATGAAAAGGAGCCCGCAAACCTTCTCTTACATCAGGGAAAAACTTGGTGTCAGTGAAAAAGATGAAGCGCTCTTTAAAACATTTTTCACTACCACACCACTACCTGCATATAATAAATATACCGGCGACAAGATTCGCATGCGCTATTTCGGGCATGCCTGTATTCTTGTCGAGACTAAAGATGTAAGCATTCTGGTAGATCCCCTGATAAGTTATTATGGCTACGATTCTGAAGTAGACCACTTCTCAGACTCGGACCTGCCGGATGTGATTGACTATGTACTCATAACGCATAATCATCAGGACCACATATTATTTGAAACATTATTGCCATTGCGCCACAAAATAAAAAATATTATAGTGCCGCGTACTGAAGGTGGAAGAGTGGAAGACCCCAATCTGAAACTGATGTTTAACAGTATCGGCTTTAAAAATGTTACGGAAATTTCTGAACTGGAAACAGTCGAATTTGTAGATACGGTTATTACCGGTATTCCCTTTACTGGTGAGCACAGCGATCTGAATATTCTTACAAAGTGTTGTCACCTCGTACAGATAAGCAACTTTAAACTATTGTTTATGGCTGATTCGAGAATAATGGAACCGGCAATATATAAACATATTCATAAGGTAATTGGAGATGTGGACGTTCTCTTCCTTGGAATGGAATGTGATGGTGCTCCACTCACCTGGTTGTATGGCCCTTTATTTACGAAGAAAATTACCAGAGATCAGGATGCAACCAGACGCCTGAATGGTTCAGATTGTTCAAGAGGTATTTCGCTTGTAAATATATTCAATCCCAAAGAGGCCTATGTCTATGCAATGGGGCAGGAACCATGGGTTGAGTTTATCAGTAGCATCAAGTATACTGATGAATCAAATCCAATTATTCAATCGAATAATCTGGTGAATTACTGTCAGGAGAGAAATATCATTGCAGAAAGATTATATGGTGAGAAAGAGTTGTTATATGATCGCCAGGCTGCTCCTGTAGAACTCGTATAACTTTCGTGTCCACGGCGGTATAACCCTGTTTTTTTTTGATCCCAAGAAATTTTTATGTCAGACGAACAGATCACTTCATTAATCCTCAGTAAAGCTGAAGAAGCAGGCATACTTCTGATAATAGAAGAAGACAAGCTGAGAATAAGGGTCCCAAAGAATCAATCAGTTGATGGGCATCTTTTGAACCTGATACAGGAATATAAGGACTTGCTGAAAGGCAAGTTGTTATTGCAGCCCTCACTGACAAAAAAGGTATATCAAAAGATCAACCGCCGTGACAGCACGCTTCCCGGCAAAATACCACTATCCTTCGGTCAGGAGCGTATGTGGTTTATCGACCATCTGCAGGGAAGTGTGCAATACCATATGCCATGGTTATTCCGCATAGAAGGTACTCTCGATCTACAATCTATGGAGCGTGCTTTGCGGGAAATCATTCAAAGGCATGAAGTGCTAAGGACGGTGATCAGAGAGGAAGACGGTACCGGTTATCAGATCATAACAGATGGAGAGTCATGGGAGCTTGACTATATGATGCCAGATGATATTATATCAGATGGATTTGAAAATGTATCTGCTTATATAACTGACTATTTACGAAGGCCACTTGACCTGTCCTCTGATATAAAGCTGAAAGCTGTCCTGATAAGGCTGTCGGAGAAAGAACATCTGTTATGTGGTTTTGTACATCATATCGCATTTGATGGCTGGTCAACTGGTATTCTTTTAAAAGAACTGTCTGCATTATATAAGACGTATACCCTTAATGAAAAGCCAACCCGGGTTTCATTACCGCTGCAGTATGCGGATTACGCGAACTGGCAGCGCAACCATTTTACAGATGAGATCCTGTCTTCGCCATTGGCATACTGGAAGCAGCAGTTGTCAGACATAGAGCCGTTAACATTACCGGTAGATCATCCTCGTACTGCGGATAACAGCATTGACGGTGCTCATACTGATCTTCTGATAAGCAGTCATCTGAAAGATAGCTTACAGGCACTATCCCGCAGGGAAGGAGTGACTATGTTCATGACCCTTTTAGCAGTATTTAAAATATTACTATATCGCTACAGCAGACAGGAAGATATTTGTGTAGGGAGTCCTGTTACGGGGCGTCAACAGGATGAACTCTCCGGACTGATCGGATTCTTTCTGAATACGCTGGCCCTGCGCACACGGGTGAATGGCTATAAGGGATTCCGCAGTTTCCTGCAGGAAGTCAGGCAAACAACACTGGATGCATATCAACATCAGGATGTGCCTTTTGAAAAAGTGGTTGAACAGTTGGGTATAGACAGGGAAGGTAGCCATAACCCATTGTTCAGGGTAATGTTTGTATTGCAGCCGTCGCAAGGGTTGGTAGTTCCGGACCTCGAAGGACTTACTGTCCGCGCAGAGGCCCTTCCGCATATTACATCTCAGTTTGATCTCACACTCAGTGTGAATGATCGTCCCGACGGACTTTATTTATCCCTGACCTATCTGAAAGATCTTTACGAGCCGGAAACAATGAGCAAAATGCTCTGGCACTATACGCAATTGCTGGAGTCCGTTGTTGCAGATCCTGATTGCAGTATTGAACAGTTGCGTATGCTCTCTGAATCAGAAGAACAACAACTGCTAATTACATTTAATAACACAGACAGGCAGCATCGGAAAAACGCGACGATCATTGATTTGTGGAACGAACAGGCAGTCGCCGTACCCGATAATATTGCAGTAGTGTTTGATGATACACAGCTTACTTACAGGGAGCTGGATGAATACAGTAATCAGCTGGCGGCATATTTGAAATCTAAAGGAATAGAAAGAGGAGATCTGGTTCCTGTATGTATGGAATCTTCATGGATGTTCATCATATCTGTGATCGGTATATTGAAAGCGGGAGCCGCATATGTCCCCGTAGATCCCTCATATCCTCAGGAAAGAGTCGCTTATATATTAGAAGATATAAAAGCGTCCATTATACTCACAACAAAAGAAGTCGCTGAGGCATTGTTTTTTGAGCAGGAGCTTATTTTGATGGATAATGATTGGGATAAGATAAATGCCTTTGATAAAATGTTCCGGTATACAAAAATCGATGCAGGTCAACTGGCGTATATTATTTATACATCCGGAAGTACGGGTCGGCCTAAAGGAGTCATGATTGAGCATGGAAGTTTGCTGAATTATGTGTTGTATGGAGTTGAGCACTACTG
The DNA here is from genome assembly GCF_009758125.1 of Chitinophaga oryziterrae. Lineage (GTDB taxonomy): Bacteria > Bacteroidota > Bacteroidia > Chitinophagales > Chitinophagaceae > Chitinophaga > Chitinophaga oryziterrae. The sequence goes on along the minus strand of NZ_WRXO01000009.1, from coordinate 1,910 downwards.
CGGAAACACAACAAATAACGCAGGCAGTTTCATGCATTTGTCTCCAACTTTTGATGCTTCTTTGACAGCTCTTTTTGTACCCCTTGCAGCTGGAAAGACAATTGTTATTGCCCCTGGAAAGGGAATAGATGCTTTCAGCTCAACCGTGTTTGAGAAATATGCTCCCTATGATTTTATCAAGCTGACGCCAGCACATCTTCCCTTGTTGGAAAATATTATCATCGGAAATGGTGATTTGCTGACACACAGACTGGTGATAGGCGGAGAAGCACTATATCCACATCATCTGCAGCATTTGCTTGACGATGCAACATCTGTAGAAATTATTAACGAATACGGGCCTACTGAAACAACTGTGGGAAGTAGCACCTACGTGTTTAATATAAAGGACGAAGTATTAAAAATAGAAAAAGGAATCCCCATAGGCAGACCTGTAAACAATACAAAATTCTATGTATTAGACGATCGCCTGCAACTTGTTCCTGTAGGTGTGCCTGCTGAACTCTTTATTGGAGGCATGGGCGTGGCCAGAGGATATCTCAATCTGCCTGAACTTACTACTAAGAAATTTATAACTAATCCTTTTGATAGTAAAAAGAGCAGCCATTTGTATCGCACAGGAGATATCGTAAGATGGCTTCCAGATGGTACACTTGAATACCTGGGGCGTACAGACGACCAGGTCAAAATAAGAGGTTTCCGTGTTGAATTGGATGAGGTCACACATGTACTGCATCAGGCTCCCGGAGTGAAACAGGCTGCAGTTATATTATATGAGGAGAAGAAATTGAATGGTCGTATCATTGGATATATAGTACCGGAAATGCAATGCGATCATGCGGCGATATTATCATGGATGCATGAAAGATTACCGGGATATATGGTGCCGGAAATGCTGATAGAACTTGATAATATCCCGCTAACCGCTAACGGTAAAGTCGATAAAAAGAAATTATCCGGGCTAGTGGCTGACATGCCGCTGACTACAGTATATGAAAGCGCCCGTACTCCTCTGGAAAAAGCATTGACACAGATATGGGAGCAACTGCTGCCCAGACAACAAATCGGTATCCACGATAACTTCTTTGAACTGGGCGGACACTCGCTAATGGCAATGATGTTTGTGGCATTAGTACGTAAACGTCTGGGTAAAGAGATTTCAGTCAGGTCAGTTTTCAGTTATCCGACAATTGCATCACAGGCCTCCTGGCTAAATAGTACTGAAGAGAATGTTTTACTGCCTGCTATAACAAAGCATAGTTACATTGATCATATTCCATTGTCTTTTGGCCAGGAACGTTTATGGTTCATTGATAAATTAAGTGGAAGTATTCAATATCATGTACCATGGTCCCTGCGAATAAAAGGCATATTGGACGTTACAGCGCTGGAGAATGCTTTCCGAGAACTGATCCGTCGTCATGAAGTATTACGTACCGTGATCCTTGAGGAAGATGGAGTTGGTTACCAGCTACTGACCGATGGGTGCAAATGGCAACTGGAGCAAAAAACACAGGCAGAGGTAATAGCTGAAGGCTATGCGGCAATCAGTGATTATGTTCAGTTTGTACAAGGGCAGGCACTGGACCTTTCAGAGGATGTGATGATAAGATCAGTGCTGGTAAAATTGACTGAAGAAGAATACCTGTTGTTCGGTTTTGTCCATCACATTGCTTTTGATGGCTGGTCTGTAAGGTTGCTGCTGAATGAATTGTCTGTTTTATATAACGGTTCAGGAACTGACGCTATACTTCCGGGGTTGGCTGTGCAGTATGCAGATTATGCGGTATGGCAGAGGGAATGCTTGTCCGGGGAAGTATTGGAAAAGAAGTTGTCTTACTGGCAGCAACAGCTGGAAGGAGTGCAGCCGCTGGATCTGCCAGTAGATCATCTGCGTATACCGGGAGGAA
>NZ_WRXO01000008.1 GCF_009758125.1 Chitinophaga oryziterrae | reverse complement strand
GCCACGGTTAATGTCAAATTGCCTGATCGTTTTATACCCCGTATCTTCCTTGATCTGTAAAGTAACATTGGATACCATACTATGAAGCGCCGGATATATAGTTAAGCTCTGTGCTTTATATTCAACAGGGAAATCTATATCGATCTGTTGTTGTCCTTTAGCATCGAAGTTGATAGCCCGGATAGTATCTGTATTAGTAAGGAGGTCCAGATCGGCAAGCAGGGGACTGGAACTGAGTTTGGGTAAGGGGGTGTTTAGTTGTCGCGGGGCTTTAAACGCAATGACACGTACATCCTGAAACTCGCTGATCGGTTTCTCTAATTTCAATATCACTTCCTTGCCGCCCTGTATTGTCACCTGCGATGATATCAGGTAACGCATAGCCTGTTCCGGTTTCACCCAGGGGCCGCCTGACTGGCTCCATCCGGGCCCATTGAATATGCCGATCTCAATACCCAGTTCGCCGGCAGTTTTTAGTGTGGTATGCATAATATCCCACCATTCATCTGAAAAGAGTTTTACTTTTCCATAAGGTGGATTATTAGGGTCTAATCCTATATTTCCTATGAAGGCGCGATTGATCCCTACCTTTTTCATGGCCTGTAAATCTTTAATGACACCTTCTTTTGAGATGTTATCAGAAAGCCAGTACCAGTATATGCTGGTCTGAATGGTGTCCGGCGGTAATTTGAATCCTTTCTCAATTCCGGCTACATGATAACTACAGGAGTCTGAGAGGACAACAGACGAGACAAAGAATAAAATGCGATAGATGTTTTTCGTAACGGGCATCATACAATATATAAAAAAGGGGAGAATAGTAAAAATGCTTTGAGTTAACTTTATAACATTGGCTACTTTTTAAACCTGAATAAATGTATCTGTATAATGAAGAGCAGATAGTGCCGAAATATGCATTTGAACCAGACAGTGTTGTTGGTAATCAGATGGTCCGTATTGCCAAGGGGGATAGTGTTACTAATTATATGAAGGCTGATTTCTTAATACCTCACCGGAAAGACTACTATTTTATGGCTTTCATAAAAATGGGTAGTAGTCGTCACTGGATAGATATGACACCCTATGATCTGAAATCCAATACATTTTATTTCACTGTTCCTCACCAGGTTCATCTAAAGGAAGAATCGAAGCCTGTTACAGGTATGACCATCAGCTTTAGTCATGATTTCCTGGCTTCAGATAATAATGGGGTATTAAAGGATTTACCTATCATTCAAAATCCGTATGATGGTCATGAGTTGTCTTTAAGTGATCAGGATCTGATATTTGTAGAGGATATTCTGGAAAAGATCCATACGGAATATCATGCTAAGCATTCATGGCAGCATAATATGCTGATGGCTTACATGAAAATCTTACTTATTTATTTAAGCAGATTATATACTGAACAATTTAGCGCAGCAGAACAATTGCCGGATAAAGTATTATTGAAAAGATATCTTTCTAAAATTGACGAATCCTATACTACTTCACATGAAGTAAACGCATATGCAGAAATGTTAAACATTTCAGCAGGCCATTTAAGCGAACTGGTGAAGGAGCAAAGTGGTAAGCCTGCTATTATGCATATTCATGAACGCTTGATATTAGAGGCCAAAAGATTACTTTTTCATACTGATTATGCTATTAAAGAGATCGCTTATCATTTAGGTTTTGAAGATGCCTCTTACTTCAACAGGTTCTTTAAACGGCTTACCAACTATACGCCAGTGGCCTATCGGGACAACTTCCGTGAAATGTACCATTGATACCACTCAGAGTCCTGTCCGGGATTCAGCGGCAGTTATAATTTTGCCTGTAAATAAAAATATATGAAAACAGCACTTATAACAGGAGCCAATAAAAGTATCGGATTTGAAACAGCCAGGCAATTAGCAAAGAAAGGTTACTTCGTTTATCTCGGCAGCCGGGACATTAAAAAAGGGGAAGAAGCTGTAGCCCAATTGAAAGGTGAAGGGTTGACACAGTTGGAAGCTGTTCAGATTGATGTAAGTAATAAAGAATCAATCAATGCAGCTCGGCATGCTATTAGTAAAAAGATAACCTCACTTGATCTGCTGATAAATAATGCAGGTATCCTGGGAAGCCTTCCTCAAGACCCTGCTACTACAGAGACTGCAAAGATCCGTGAAGTATTTGACACTAATTTTTTCGGTACCATTGATGTAACACTGGCATTCCTTGATCTACTCAGGAAGTCAGTACAGCCGGTAATTGTGAATGTTACATCCGGACTGGCATCACTTACAAATCACAGTGATCCATCCTGGCAGTATTATGCTTTTAAAGGAGCCAGTTACGGGCCTTCAAAAACGGCATTGAATGCTTATACCATTGCATTGGCTTATGAATTACGTGATACTTTCAGAATTAATGCGGTAGATCCGGGATATACTGCAACAGACTTTAACCAGCATCACGGACATGGGAGTGTAGAGGGGGCTGCGGAGTTTCTTGTTAAGTATGCAACGATAGGAGCTGATGGCCCTACTGGTAAATACTTTAGTCGTGATGCCGAAGGGGAAGTGTATCCGTGGTAATGCATTAAAAAGGGTGTATCGGGAATACACCCTTTCTTTTATTTATACAATTCGTTCTTCAATCTTTTTGCCAGCAATCCTGTCGCTGCCTCAGGGTCGATATCTGCTACAATTACGCCCGGTTTTCCGTAAGTTTCATGAATAATGCAACGGCCATCCGGGGCTATTATTGCACTGCCAGAGTCCGGATAAAGGGAAGCATAATTAGAACTGGCAAAGTATATCGTATTCTCCAACGCCCGCATCATCATGGCCTTTTCGTAGTAAGGATTGTCTTTGTTTCCCCATTCAGTGAGTTGTACACCACTGATATTACTGCCACCAAAATGAGGATGGAAGACAATCTTTGCGTCACGACGGGCAGCCCATCTCACAGATTCGGGATAGCGGAAGCCTTCATGACAGATGACAATTCCAAACTTCACTCCATTCACTTCAAAAATACTACGCTCAGCACCCGGAATCCATATGTTATCTTCTGAAGGATCTAATTGATTTTTGGTTTGATAACCTAACACCTCTCCGGTGGCGGATACCACATGAGCGATGTTCAGCAGCCCATCCGGATGATGCCAGTCCATCGGTACAATGATAGCGATAGAATTATCCGCTGCTATTTTACATACACTATCCAACGCAGCCTGTAACTTTTCAGGTTCACGCTGATCTTCTGCATATCCCATTCCTGGATATCCGGGAATATAAGATTCAGGAAAACAAATAATTTCAGCCTGCTGAGCAGCGGCATCTTTCACCAGCTTTTCAAGCCAGTATAAACCTTCACTGATAGATGCCGGGATCGGAGGAGAAGCTATCGCTACTTTCATAAGTTATGAATTGGATTAGGCTTTTCAAATTTACAAATTCAGTTTTGATAGTGCAATAATCTTGCAAAATCAGTAATTTGATGCGCAAATGGGTTACAAAGAATACCTTCCTCATCCAGCTTTGCGAAGCTATATAGATGCCTACTGGACTTTCAGTGTCGGTGAGGAGATAAGCCCTTACACTTATCGCATACTACCAGACTGCTGTGCCGATATTATCTACAATATGGGTACAACTGTGTATGGTGCAAACGGGCATACGGTAATGCTGCCTGAAGAAAGCTACCTGGTTGGGACGATGACTACTTTCAGGGACAGTATCCGCCAGTCCGGATCATCCACCATCGGTATCCGTTTTAAACCGGGAAGTATCGCCGCTTTTTACAGCCTGGATTTGAAAGAAGCTACCAATCAGGCTGTTCCTTATGAGGATAAACAGCTTGCTGAAATTATCCATCAACGGAAAGATGTAAAAAGAAAGCTGGACAGCTATTTCCTGAAAAAGCTGCATACACCGTATTTACCGATAACCGCTGTGATGGAAGACATCTCCGCATATAAAGGACAGCTCAGCGTTGCAGACCTTCTCAGCAGGCATGCGATGAGTGAAAGAAAACTGGAACGGATTTTTAAACAACACACGGGCGTGAGTATTAAAGGGATGATACGACTGGTAAGATTTACAAACGTGCTGCATACCATTAAAAATAACAATGGTGTAAACCTCACCAGCATCGCTTATGCAGCCGGTTATTACGATCAGGCACATTTGTGTAATGAAGTAAAATCCTTTACCGGTCTTACCCCGGCTCAGTTATAAATTTGCCGGATTTTTCCAAGTTCCCGTACATGCGGAGTCATAATTTTGAGGCAAAAAAAACAAGACATGGAATCATTATCGCCTAACATCTATGTTCATGATATGAACAATACCATTGCATTCTACCGGATCTTAGGATTCAGCCCTGTTATGACAGTCCCTGAAAACGGAGAAAATCCTGTTTGGGCAATGATGAAAAACGGCAATGTTACCCTGATGTTCGAATCCTTTAAAAGCATAGAAGGCCGCCTGCCAGAGATCAGCAGAACAGATGGTGGTTCTCTTCTTTTATATATAAACGTAAAAGATATCCGGGGCCTTTTTGCATCAATAAAGGATAAAGTAACAGTGCTGAGCGGACTGGAAAAGACCTTCTACGGAGCTACGGAATTCGTTATCAAGGATTGTAATGGTTACGTACTCTCCTTTGCCGAACACGAATAAATAATCGAATTTAATCATTATAAACTGTTTATTAATAGTGTAATCTATTGATAAACAGTTTTTTGTGTTAATATATAGCCTTCCTGCATGTGTTAGCAAAAAGTTATATTACCCGCTCACCCAGCATGATTTTTGCTTAAAGGTAAAATCTCATTACTTTTAATAGGCAACTGTAGCCAAAAGCAGGGCTGACAGACTCATAAACCCAATTATTAAATGATCAGTTACAAGCACTTTTCATTTGACTTATGGCTAACTTTAATTAAATCTCATCCTTCGTTTAAACAGGAGAGAAACAGGTTCTTTTTTGATAATTTTAATCAGAAAAACAAATCCCTGGAAGAAGTAACACAGATATTCCGGCAGGTAGATCTGATGTGTAATGCGATTAATGAGAAAACAGGCAATAACCTGGAAGCAGAAGAAATGTACCTCATGGTCATTAGTGCCATGAACGATCATACATATGCTTTTCATGATATTGATCTGAAAGCATTGTATAATGAAATGGAACAGCTTGTTTTTAAATACCTGCCTGTTATTTATTGCAGCAATACTTCAGATGCATTATGCCGGTTAAAGGATGGGAATAATACACTCAGTCTGCTTAGCAACACCGCTTTTATCAAGGGAAGTACGTTGAGGGAAGTTCTGAAAAGATTAAATATCCACGACTTATTCGACTTTCAATTGTATTCTGATGAGGTAGGAATGTCGAAACCCAATAAGGAATTATTCCAGCTTATGATAAGAACAGTTGTGGCAAACAGGAAAGAAGACATGCTGGATTTAAAAGAGATCATTCATGTGGGAGACAACGTTAAAGCCGATATAGAAGGCGGAAGCGTAGCAGGTATCAGTACATTGCTGATAAATTCCAATAACAAAACTATTTTAAGTTTATTTAACTAAAAGTCTATAACATGGCTATTAACTTGCAAAAGGGACAAAGAGAAACAATCAATTCCCCAAAATTTACAATTGGTTTAGGCTGGGATACTAACAGTTCTTCAACGGGCACTGGCTTCGATCTGGATGCTTCTGTTTTTATTTTAGGAGAAAATAAAAAGATACTTTCTGATCAGCATTTTGTTTTTTATAATAACACTAAATCTCCAGATGGTGCTGTACATCATACCGGCGATAATCTTACCGGTGAAGGTGCTGGCGATGATGAACAAGTGATCGTAGATCTTTCCAAAATTGATGCACAGGCTACTGAAATATGCATAGTGGTAACTATCCACGAAGCAGAAAGCCGGAGACAAAACTTTGGTCAGGTAAGGAACTCATTCGTACGCATCTTCGATTCTGTGACCAATGAAGTACTGCTGAAATATGAACTGGAAGAGGATTTCTCCATAGAAACAGCAGTAGAATTCGGAAGGATCTACAAACGTAATAACGAATGGAAATTTGAAGCAGTCGGCGTAGGTATGAAAGGAGGGCTGCAGGATTACTTAAATAAATATAACTAAGATGGCTATTAATCTTCAGAAAGGACAACGTATATCGCTTGAAAAAAGCAACGGCGCAAAATTACAAAGTGTTTGTGTCGGTATTAACTGGGGCGCTATAGAAAAGAAAGCCCTGTTCGGTTTATCCAAAACAAAGGAAGCCGTAGATCTGGATGCCAGTTGTGCATTATACAATGAACAAAAACAGGTACTGGAAGTTATTTACTTCGGTAACCTGCATTCAAAAAATTACGCGGTAAAACACAGTGGTGATGACCGTACCGGTGATGTTGGCGGAGATGATGGCCTGGATAATGAAGTGATTACAATTGATTTCTCTGGTCTGGACGCTAATGTATCTTATGTAGCTTTTGTGCTCAACAGCTTCAAAGGACAGGATTTCGGCACAATCCCATTTGCATCTATCCGTATTTATGAAGGTACTCCTTCCAGGGTAACAGAAGTATTTGCTAAATATGATATTGCGCATGAATCCGCGTTCTCCGGTCACGTATCTATGGTAATGGGTGTGTTTTATAAGAAAAACGGAGAGTGGAAATTCAATGCAATAGGAGAGCCTACTAAAGATAAAAAGTTACAGGAAACTGTGAACACCGTTACACAGAACTATTTATAACCTTGTTTTAAAAAATGCCTTATGGAAGATAATTTAAACAGCACAGAACTCGGCGTTTCCCATCCAAGGGTAGACAAAGAGGGAAATGTTGATCTGACGGTAGTAACTCCGGAAGATGCCAAAAAATATGGAGAACTCAGTAAGAATCTTGTACCCGGTGATGTAAACTCCATCCTGAACTATGGTACGGATGTGCAGAACTCTATGGAGAAGTACAGTAATGAATTTCTTACCTCTGTACGTACTTTCAATTCGGGAGAAGTTGGTAACCTGATCAATGACCTGTTAGGGGAACTGAACTATATTGATGTTGATGAACTGAATCAGGGTGGCTTCAAATCCATGTTATCAAAAATACCTTTCCTGAAAAAGATAGTATTTGATGCACAGAAGCTGTTTCAGAAATATGATACTGTTATCAATAACATCGATAAGATTACCAATAAGATCAAAGCAGGCAGGATCAATTCTATAAAGGACAACAGCTCCCTCCAGACAATGTTCGACAGCAATGTCAATCACATTAAACAAATGGAAGAGCTGATCATCTCCGGTACGATCAAATTCAAAGAACTGAGTGAGAAACTGGCTGAGATGGAAGCAAATTCTGCGAACTACAACGATTACGAAATTGCCGATTTAAGGGATTTCGTTCAGAGGTTAGACAAGCGTCTTGCTGATATGAAGATCGTACGGTTTATCATGATGCAGTCTCTGGCACAGATAAGAGTAGTCCAGAACAACAATACGTCTATTGCTGAAAAGGCACAGTCGATTGTATCTACTACTATTCCTGTGTGGAAAAACCAACTCACCATTGCCGTAGCGCTGCAAAGGCAGAAGGCCAATGTGGAGATGCAGAAAAAGATCTCTGATACCACCAATACTATCTTACAGAAGAATGCAGAAATGCTGAAACAGAATAGTATTGATGTAGCGAAAGAAAATGAGAAGACGGTTGTTTCTATAGAAACATTGAAAATGACCACGAAATCATTAATCGATACACTGACTGAAGTGAAGAAGATTCACGAACAGGGTACAGAAAGCAGAAGACAACTGGACACAGAATTACAGAGCCTTGAAACTGAATTGAGAAAAGGTGTAACTAATGTTTAAGTAGGGGGAAGAAGATGGATGACAATGTGGCTATATTATTACGTGATTCAAATAGAATGGTCAGCAAACTACAATTGCTGTCTGTTTTTTTTGAAGAGGAAGTGATTTATAAAATCTATCTCCGTACCCAGGTAATTCATAAATTATTTGAGAGCAATCCGGAACTGGATATAAATAAACTGGAGTTATTCCATCTTCAATATACGACCACAGTAGTTGATCTGTTAAAGAAAATAAAGGCTGCCAACGAAAGGAATGTGAATGTGCTCTTCGATGAAATCCATTTGAATAAAGAGATGATGGACAACATTGAGAATTCCGTATTCACAGAAAAGAACTTTAATCTTGATAAACAGCGGCAGGCGCTAAAGGTCAATTTATCATTAAGGAAATTGTTCCAGTTTTTATCCGAGAACAGGGATGAAGATCCGTTTTCCAAAAATATAAATGCATTCAGCGCCCGCTTTTCTGCTGACTTCTACTACGACATCCCATGGTCGTTGTTTGAAGAGCTTACTACATTTAATCCAGCAGAAGTATACAGGAATACATACGCTATCATTCAACGGAAACTGATGGGTATCCTGAATAAAACAGATTTTAAAAGTGAATTCTTCTGCGGACTTACATCCGGTCATTTAGTGCTGGAAATATATAAGATAGCAGGAGATGAGCGCCATTTCCTGTTTCTGCCTTCCAGGAACTTATTCCTGTTTTGTGATATTAGTAAGATCTCCGGGATCGATTGGTCAAACACTTTGTCCAAAAAAACAAAACTCCGGCAGGAACTGATGGATAGAAATGATCAGTTGCAAAGTGCGGCAAACATTACTAAAAGCACGATCCCCGATGAAATTAAAACCTTGCTGAAAGAATACTACGACAAGATTGACGATGTGAATTTTTTACAGAATATTACCAACTTTGATGTGCAGGCCAATATTCTTAAATCCATGCTGAATACAAACAGTCTCTAAGAGAATGGAATTAAACGATGCGATACAACTGATTCAGAATGATCAGCTTTCTTCCTCACAGATCACGCAATGGGCAGACCTGGGTTGCGGCTCCGGCTTATTTACCGCTGCTTTGTCACATTTTTTGCTGCCAGGAAGTACTATTCACGCAATAGATTACAGACCTCCAGCCTCCATTAAATCCGTAAAAGCAGGCGTAAATGTCAAAATAGAGGAAGCCGATTTTGTGAATGATCCGTTCTTTTTCAATGACTTAGATGGTTTTGTAATGGCGAATGCATTGCATTATGTAAAGGACAGGCCAAACTTCATGCGTAAAATAAACTTCGCACTGAAACCAGGCGGTAGTTTACTGATAGTAGAGTATGATACGGACCAGCCAGTCCCTACCTGGGTGCCTTATCCTTTAAGTTATAAATCCCTTCAGCAATTCTTTGAGAGCCAGGGATATACCCGCATAACTAAATTACAGACCCACCCCTCTCTTTACGGACGTGCTAACATATATGCGGCACTTATCCACAGGTAGGCCCAATTCTCCGGTTTTTTCTCCAAATTACAGCCTGTATGAATAAAAAGGACCTTCATGGGTTAATATCCACATCTCCGGCCATACAGATGTTGCGCCTGAGAAATGCGAACTGGATATTGCCATTTCTATATAACATTTTCAAGGAGGAGAACATGTTTTCCATTCCGGAAACCAGGCTGATAATACTATTAGCGGAAGAGCTGGGTTCTCATGAGGATGTGGAGGAAGATCTGGAAGAGGCAAAGATCAATTTTGGGGAGGATGAAGAGACCCGTAGCCGTAAATATATCCTCAGTTGGGTACAGAAAAGAATCTTGCAAGATTTGCCGGATGCAGAAGGGAACACCCAATACCAGTTAAGCGCGCATACAGAGAAAGTCTTCCAGTGGATGCAAAACCTCCAACTACGCCAGCACGTTGGTACGGAAAGCCGCTTTAAATTATTGTTCAACTCATTAAGGGATATCGTTGAGAATACAGAAGATGACAGGACGAAGCGACTGGAAATATTAAAGAATAAAAAATCGGAAATAGAGAAAGAGATCAAGGCGATTGAAATGGGACGTGGACCTGAACGCTACAGCAATGCGCAGGTGCAGGAACGACTGGAACTCTTTACAAGATTATGTTATGAACTGATCAGTGATTTCCGCGAGGTAGAGGACAACTTCAAAAATATCCACCGTTCCATCGTAGAGCAGCATACCAAAGCAGAACAAAACAAAGGCGCTATCCTGGGGTTCGCATTTGATGCATATGATACATTACGTAACAGTAATCAGGGTAAGAGTTTCTATGCTTTCTGGGACTTTCTTATGTCTCGTGAAGGAAATGAAGACTGGCGGGAATTAACTGTTCAATTAGCACAGTTACTGGAAGACAGGAAAATAGAGAACGACGAATATTTCCTGCAGAATATCAAGTCGCTGTTACTGGAACAAGGGAAAACAGTGTATAGTGCCAATGATAAAATGGCAGAAAAACTGAGCCGTATTATCTCCGAAAAAGAAATAGCACGGCACAGACGTTTACGCAAACAGATCAATGGTATTAAAGAATTGGTATTTGGCCTGATAGATAATGGGGATGTAAGTGCCGGTATTACATTGGAAGACAGTGCAGAGATAAAGATGGTGATGGAGAGAAAGGTAGCACTGGAACAGAAGAAAGGTGTTGCGGAAGTTGTACAGCCTGTCGCTACTACTGAGAAAATAGAGGATATGGTAAGGTTCGGCCGCTTGCTGAATATGAGTTATGTCAATAAAAAGCAGTTATGGGCAAAAGTGGAAGAGGCTTTAAAAGGGAAAGATACTGCTACACTGAAAGAAGTATTGGATCATTCACCGCTGGAACATGGATTGGCAGAGGTGATAGGATATTATGATTTTCTCCGTGAAAAATCTAAACAGGCACTGACGGTGCAGAATACCTACGAACTGATCCCTCTCAATGCGGAACAGACTAAGTTCGTGGAAGTACCCTATTTATTGTTTACTAAACTACAATGAGATGAGCGCTCCTGATAAAATATTGCCTTATGCGGTAGTGGTAGTTAAACTGCTGAAGGGACCTGTGGAATACGTAGATAGAAATATCTGGGAAAAACTGATACAGTATAAAGTAGAGCTGACTGGATTCCTGATGCAGTTAGGTCTTATGCTGGTACTGGACGAACAGGATGGATTTGCATTTGTAAAACATTCCCTTTCGGAAGATGATGATGCCTATGTGAGCTGGGTGCAGAGAAGATCATATACTTATGAAGAAAGTATTATGCTGGTATTACTCCGGGAGATGATGGCAGAATTTGAGATAGGTGAAGCCACCACGCGCGAGCTGATAAAGAAACGACGTGAAATAAAAGAATATGCAGAACTGCATTTTAAAGAAGGTGCAAGTCGTATAAAATTTTTAAAAGAAATAGACAGACTGATTGATAAAATGGAAGAGAATGGTTTTCTGCAAAAAACAGAAAACCATGAGGTAGCTGATGAACAGAAGTTCAGGATCAGGAAAATAATAAAAGCTAAGGTTGATAGCGAAGTATTGGAGAACTTTCATCAGCAATTAACAGCACATTCAAATCCGTAGCCTACAGATGCAATTAGACGTTTTTAATACAGATAGTCATAAGAGTGGTTTCCGTTTACAATATTTAGAAATATTTAACTGGGGAACATTTGATAAACATATACACAGCATCAAGCCATGTGGGGAAACCAGTTTGCTTACCGGCGCTAATGGTAGTGGTAAAACAACCTTCATCGATGCACTGCTGACATTGATAGTGCCAGAGAAGAAATACCGTTTTTATAATCAGAGTAGTGGCAGTGAAAAGAAAGGAGACCGTACAGAAGACTCCTATGTAATGGGTGGTTATGGTATGATCAACAGTGAGGTAAGTGGCGCCACCAAAACTTTATACCTCAGAGAGAATAAGGAAGAAGCCTATAGTATCCTGCTGGCCAATTTTGAAAATGAAGCAGACCAGGCAGTAACACTGTTCCAGGTAAGATATTTCTCTAACGGGGACATGAAGAAGGTGTTTGGTATTGCGCATAAGTCCCTGCACATTGAAGATGACTTTAAACCATTCGATCTCGGCGGAAACTGGAAACGTCGTTTAGACCAGAGCTACAATAAGGGTAACCGTAAAATGGTAGAATGGTTCGACTCTGCCAGTAAATACGCCCTGCGTATGGTAGATGCATTGGGGATGCAAAGTATTCAGGCATTGCAGTTGTTTAACCAGACGGTAGGTATTAAAGTATTAGGCAACCTGGATGATTTTATCCGGATGCATATGCTGGAACCCCGCAATATGGAAGAGCAGTTTCAGGAGTTAAAGAAGCATTTAACAACCTTACTGGATGCACAGCGGAACATAGAAAAAGCAGAACAGCAGATATTGTTGCTCGAACCTTTAGCTGAACATTACAAGAATTTCTCCAAACTGAAAATAGAGAAAAAGCAACTGCAACAGGAGTTGGACATTTCCGCTATATGGAACAAATTCACCAAACACCAATTGCTTTCCCAGACTTTAGAGGAGCGTCGTCAACAGGTCAGTTTACTATTAAAGAAAATAGAGGAAGCAAAATTATTGCAAAGTGAGTTACAGGAAAAGGAAAGGGTTACAAGAAATTTATTAGATCAGAATAAAGCGGGACAACGTTTACAGCAACTGGAAAATGAGATACAGGAGTTAAGGAAGAAAAAGCTGCAGGCAGATGAGAACCTCAGGCAATTGCTGGAATGGTGTAATGATCTGAATCTGAAAGAAGAAGACATCCCGGATGAAGCTACCTACCAGCGCATACTAAAAGAAGTAGGCAGGTCTGTATTAAAACTCGAGAACGAACATCGTTTAAATGAGGAAGATGAGTACAGTGCTAAAAGAGAAAAAGATGATGCAGAGAAAGAGAAGTCTGGATTAGAAAAGGAAATCGAATTACTGCATCAGTCTAAAAACAATATTCCTTCTCATCTTATACAGGTGCGTAAGGAAATGTGTAACGATCTTAAGATAGATCCAAACGACATACCTTTTGCAGGTGAACTGGCACAGGTAAGAATGAGCGAGACCGACTGGCAGCCTGCAATTGAAAAATTGCTGCATTCATTTTCTCTTAGATTACTGATTCCGGATAAACATTATAAAAAGGTAACTGCATACGTAAATAATAACAATATGCGCTCACGCCTGGTGTATCATCATATTAAAGATGCGGCACTGGATTTATATCCTGATGATGATACCGTTTATCATAAACTGGAATTTCATCCGGAACATAAATTGAGCAAATGGGTACAACAGCAAATCATTCAACGATATAATTATATCTGTGTAAAAGATGAGAAATCTTTACAACGGTATGATATGGCTATTACCATGGAAGGGTTGATCAAGAGCCGGGAAAGACATGAAAAAGATGACCGCCCCGGTAAAGGTGGTGCTTCCGGTTATGTGATGGGTTGGAATAACGAAAAGAAAAAAGAAGCACTGATCACAAGGAGGAATAAACTGAACGATATCATCTCTTCTTCTAATGAGGTTTTGCAGACCTGTAAGAACAGATCTAATCGTTTACAAAAGCAGTTTAGTGCTGCCAGCAGAATAAAGGAACATAAAGGATACGATGAGATCAATCTTGTTAAGATCAATAAAAGTGTTCGCAAAACAGAGGAGCAGATCGCATCCCTGCGTGAAGAGAACAAAGAACTGGATGCGCTGAAGGTTGAGTTACTGGATATAGAAAGACAGAAACTGGATAACCAGCATTACCAGGATGGATTAATCCGGAAAGAGGCGCTGGATCAGCACGAGATCTCCCTGATGGAGAGTGAGATAAAACAATTGCTGCCTATACTGCAACATATCACTGAAGAAGATAAGGATGAACTGTTACAGTTCCAGCAACAACATAGTAATATCCTGAGTGAAGTAACGCTGGAGAATATTACTACCGTTTACAACTCATTACGGGAAACCAAAGAAGCCAATTTCAAAAAGGCTGATGATGCCAGTCACAGAGAAGAAGTTCAATTGGGCAGGAGTATCAACCGCGTAAAAAATCCATCTGCTGAATTATTACAGAAATTCCCCGACTGGATTTCAGACGTAAAAGGATTCTCTGATGATGCTGCATTCGCTGAAGAGTATATTGAATGGATGGGTAAATTGACAGAAGATAATCTGCCTAAATTTAAAAAGGACTTTGAAAGCTTTATCAATGTTACCATCACTTATAAGATAGGTGGATTGAATGAAGAGATGGAAAAGTGGGAGAGAGATATCAGTAATACGATCCGGAAACTGAATGAATCTTTAATAGGAATTAATTTTAACAGGCTTCCTGATACTTATATACAATTGGGCAGAAGGCCTGTATCCACTGGTACTGAAATAAAAGAATTCCGCGGACGTTTGCTGGAAGCTTTACCACAGGCCGCGAACTGGCAACAAAGCAGCTTTGAAGAAAAAGCATCGCATTTCAGGGAGAAAGTGCAACCACTGATCAGTGCATTAGATGAAAGTGAAGCTTATCGTAATCGTGTGATGGATGCAAGGAACTGGTCGGAATTCTGGGCAGATGAGTGCTTCAGGCAGACAAACGAGATTAAAAAGACTTACCGTCAGATGGGGCAGCTTTCCGGAGGGGAAAAGGCTCAGTTAACATATACCATATTGTGTAGCGCTATTGCCTACCAGTTCGGAATAACAAGAGAAGGGAAGAACAGTAAAAGCCTTCGCTTTATTGCCGTAGATGAAAGCTTCAGTAATCAGGATGAAGAAAAAGCAACTTATCTGATGGAGCTTTGTAAACAGTTGCATTTACAGTTACTGGTGGTTACTCCCAGTGATAAGATTGCTATTGTGCAGAATTTTATAGCACATGTACATCTTGTTCAGCGTGTTCAGAATCGCCACAGCGTATTGTACAATATGACCGTAAAAGAATTACAGGCGAAGATAAAGGGGAATGAAGTAGAAGTGTAGGAAACCTCTTTTCAGGGACCGTATCAATGATATAGAAAAAGGATTTACAGTCAGGGACAGGAATTATTTATCAGCCCGATGGCCCGGAGATGCTTACCGCTTCTCACCCGAACTCTTAAAAATGCGCTGAAACCGTTAAAAATATTATCTTAGGGCGTGGAAAAAATATATACAATATCTGTTGCATTATGTACGTACAACGGTGAGAAATACCTGCACGAACAACTGGATAGTATCTTTAATCAGACTGTCCCTGTAAATGAAATAGTTGTTGTAGATGATGTTTCTACAGACAATACCATTGCCCTTCTCAGCGCCTACGCTGCAAAATATCCCGGCATATTCAATATCGTCAGAAACGAAAAGAACATAGGAGCCAGAAAGAACTTTGAAAAGGCATTATACCTGTGCAAAGGAGATATCATTTTCGTCAGTGATCAGGATGATAGCTGGTATCCTCAGAAAGTAGAAAAAGTAATCGCGCATTTTAATCATCATGAGGAAGATAAAGTAGTCTTTACGAATGCGAGTTTCATAGATGATAATGACCTGCCTTTATCCTCTTCATTATGGGATGTGAATGTTTTTACAAAGGAGATCGTACAGTACGCCGCAGATAAAGATAATCTATTACGTTACCTGCTTAAATACGGTAAGATAGTTACAGGGGCTACTGTTGCCATAAAAAAAGACTTCCTGGATAAAATACTTCCTTTCCGTTTAATGCATAAGCTATGGCATGACGGCTGGATTGCTGTTGTTGCAGCACATTATCATGCATTAGGATTTATAGATGAACCGTTAATTAAATACCGTCTGCATCAGGGGCAGCAGGTAGGATTTGAATACATTCAGAAGATCAACAGGATAATGGAGGGGATTGATCCCGTTTCTGATATGTTGCGTAAAGAGATGAACGGATTGATTGAAGAAAACGAATTGCACCTGCTGGTACATGCCAGAAGAAAACGGGTACGTTTTATCAGGCGTATCGGCCGTTTTATAAAACTGGATAAACATATTACAGACGAGATAAGGGAAGAATGCAGGTTAGCGGAAAAGGCTTTCACCCGTGCCAAACCTTTCCATGTAAGAATAGCAGAAACCTTTAGAAAAATGTTTAAATAGATTATGATCAGGGCGTATAAATTATTTACAGGAGAAGATGGTCATTCGCATGTAATAGAAGGGACCGTTGCCAACAAGGAGTTGAGAGAGACGGAGTCAGTGATGTTTAATGAAACGGCACCACATTCGTCGTACGACTGGCATCCGGCGCCTGCTACCCAATATGTCATTACCCTATCCGGGACCTTGTTGTTCGAAACCTTCCTGGGGGAGACATTTACTTTAAGACCGGGAGACATACTGATAGCGTTGGATACTACAGGAACAGGGCATAAGTGGAAACTGATAGATGATCAGCCCTGGAACAGGGTGTATGTAGCTTTCAAAGACGAAGCTTCGATTAACTTCATTGCAAAATAAAAGAACAGGCTCCATTGTGGAGCCTGTTGTATGATTATCGCGGTTTACTGTGTTACGTAGTGTAAGAATCTTTTTACGGTGTAGGTGGACAGTTGGCCGCCGGGCCCATTCAGGTTATAATCAAAACCATGCGTAGCCCAGGGTAGTGAAAGGAAGAAATGCTTGATACCATTAGCGGTGAGTTTTTTAGTTAGCCGCGTACTATGTTCATGTGCTACCAGTACATCACGTTCTCCATGTATAATAAGTGTAGGAACTGTGTTTTTGTTGACGAATTCAATCGGAGAACTGGCCTCGTAATTTTTAGGGACGGCCGTATAAGAGCCGCCCAGGTAATTCTCCAGCACCTTACGTGAATCCATTACCCAGGGATTGGCAGGAAGGGAATATCCCCATATCATATCCGCAGGGCCATAAAAATCTATCACGCCTTTTAATCCCGGAACAGGTTGCCGGTAAGCAGCCAGTAAAGCTATCTGTGCACCTGCAGAACGTCCCAGTAATACAAAGTTGGCAGGATCTATCTTTAATTCGGTAGCATGTACTTTGAGGTACTCCATGGCAGCATAGACATCTTCTACAGGAAGCGGGGACTGGAATGCAGGCGCCAGCCTGTAATTAATGGCCGCTACGTGATAACCTGTGTTGGCCAGGCAGGTATTCAGCTCAGGTAATTGTTTGCTGTCGCCGCTGCTCCATGAACCGCCATGAATCACTATTATACAAGGACGTAATCCTTCGGATCGTGAAGGGTAATAATCCAGGTGTAATGAAGAATGGTAGTTAAATGTTTTACAGGGCACTTCTTTCAGACGATTACCTGTAATCATGGTCATCAGGCTAAAAGGCGCTAAGGGTTTAGGGGATGGATCATTCCCGAATGTATCATCAACAGCAGCAGCCAGTTGCCGGCCTTCTGACCATGCCCGTAAGATAGGGGTCAGGAAAATGATCAGTGCAATAATACCTAAGATAGTACCTGCCAGTTGATACTTTCCACCAAAGAAACCACTCAGTAATAATACCAGTGTAACGGCTGTAAATATCCAGGCAAATTCAGCAACCCCAATAGCCAGCAACCAGAGGTGATAGGTAGGCGCTTTGAATATCGCCAGCAGGGAAATTGATAAGAGAATGATAATTAATACTAAACGGATCATATAAGCAGGCATATTCCTTATGCATAAAGATATGAATGAACCGTGTATCATCCGGCTTTAAAAATGAAGCTGCTTTTTGGAGGTCTGTCCATCCATCAATTACTGTTGGTTATTTTAGACAATAGCCTTACCTTTTCAATAGCTGGCCTTATAGAAAACCCATAATTTCGTAAACTATTTGAACAAGGAAGATTATGCCGGAAAGAAAGACGAACTCGTCAAATTATCAGAATCAATCATTTTTAGAGAATAAATGCCCTTTGAACGAACTCTTATTCTCTATGAGTCGCCGTTGGACGACAGACGTTTTATTTTGCATTGAAGAGGGTAAGAATAGATTCTCTGCTATCAGGGAAGAGCTTACCTACATAACGGACCATATCCTGTCAGATCGCCTTAAAACGCTGGAAAAGAATGGTCTTATCAGCAGGCATCAATACCAGGGAATGCCACCTAAGGTAACATATGCGTTAACGGAACATGGAGTAGAGTTATGCAAATTGCTGGAGCAGTTGTGTGAGTTTTCAAGTCTGATATACGAGGACAAGGCTGTTGCGGTATAAGCTATCTGAAATAACGACTCCGTCGCTGGTTGCCCGGCGACGGAGTCTGCTTTTAAAGCTATCACTACTTTGAAGCTTTTATCTTCAGTTGTATGTTCACCTGGGAGTTGATCAGCTTATCCTGCATGGACTTATCTGCCCGGTAGGTCATTCCCCAGAGGGTGCGGTCTATATTAAAGACGGCATCCGCAGTTAATATCCCATCGCGTATCTTGATACAGGCCGGAAAAGAGATGTTCTTGGTAATGTTCTTGATGGTCAGATTACCCTGAATCATATAGTTTGCATCTTTCATCATTACATCATTCCCTACAGACGGGCGAAAATCACGGGCGCCGGTAATCTCGAACCGGGCAATAGGATATTTTTCGACGTCAAAGAACAGAGGGCCTTTCAGTTCTGTTTCCAGCTTACGTTGCAGGGAAGTGTCAGTGTAAGACAGATCCATATCTTTCAGTGAACCCATATTGATCTCTATACTACCACCTGTAATGGCTGTATCTTTTACGTAGAGCTTTCCCTTGTGTATCAGGAAACGGCCGGTGTGTTTGCCGGTAGGTTTGGTCCCTATCCATTGCAATTCACTGATGGTCGTGTCCAGACGATACGCACTGCCTTCTCCTTCCTTTACGGACTGAGCCTCGGTTGTTGTCGCCTTATCTGCTTTCGGCGCCTGCTCGCAGGCCGTCAGTAAAGCAAGAAAAATAAGAGGTAGTATATATTTCATAAACATATTATTCTATCAGCTGCCGGTCACTTCCCGGTTGCCAACCCATACAAACCTCCTCAGGATAAATTCAGGATTGGTGAAACTTGCATTCCCCGCAGGATTGCCTCCCGTCACATGAAAATCTGAAAAAGCAGCGTGTTGGTTTACCCAAATGAACCCGGTAAAGTTAAAAGATACAGGTGTAAAAACGCTATTCATCGCCTCAGTGATCTTTTCTTTCACTTCAGGGTTGGTAGCATATGCTGCACAGGTGATGGCCCCGTGTTGCTGTGCCATCTGCCTGGCCAGTTGAATGGATTCATTTGTATCCCTGGTTTTGATCAATAACAAAACCGGGCCAAATAATTCCTGTTCAAAGATCTTCTTATCGCTGCTGTTTACTTCCAGCAGGGTAGGTGTATAACCTCTCAGATGTGTAAATTCTTCGCTGGCTATTGGTTGTCCTTCCAGTATCACTTTGGCGCCCAGCTTGTTAGCATTATGCGCGCGTTGTAAGGTAGTATCATTCTGTAGGGCTCCCAGTGTACCGGCTCCCATTTTGGGATTATTCACCAGCGACAGTATCGCATCTTTAAATTTCTGTACCACTTCATCAAAGCTCAGATGGCCACTGGTAGTGGTTACACCGGTTTGTGGAATGAAGAAATTCTGTGGCGCGGTACACATTTGTCCGGAGTAAAGAGACACTGAGAATGCCAGATTCTGTAGCACAGCATCTATATCAGTGACACTATCAATTATTACAGAATTAACACCAGCCTTTTCAGTAAAGACAGTTTTTCCTGTCAGTGACTCTACATAGTTGCCAAATTGGCTGCCACCTGTATAGTCGATCAGCTGAACGCCCGGATGTTCGCACAGCGTTTTTGAAATAGGCGCTGCGGAAGTATCGGCAGCCAGCTGGCAGAGGTTAGGACTGAATCCTTTTTCCTGTAATACCTGCTGGATAGCACTTACAGCAATCGCAATTGGTAATATCGCTTTTGGATGAGGTTTTACGATAACAGGATTACCGGTAACCAGGTCTGCAAAGATGCCGGGTAATGAGTTCCATACCGGAAAAGTAGAACAGCCTATTACAATGCCGGTCCCTTTAGGGATAGCCCGGAATTCCTTTTTCAGCACCAGGGACGTTTTGCCCATTGGCTTTTCCCACAGGAGGGTAGCCGGGTAACGGGTTCCCTCATGATATCCCATGGCAATGGCTTCCAGTGCCCTGTCATTGGCATGCGGGCCAGATGCCTGGAAACTCATCATGAAACTCTGACCGGTGGTATGCATGGTAGCGTAAGCAATCTCAAAGAAGCGGTCTTTAATAGCTTCAAGGGTTTCTACCAAAATATCCGCACGTACGGATACGATCGTATTGCGCCATTGCGGAGCTGCGGCTGCCGCTTTTTCTACCAGGGTATTTGCATCAAAAATAGGGTAGGTAACGCCGAGGGGTTCCATGGAATAAGGAGATAATTCTTCTCCGGCCCATGAAATTTCATTCGTTTGCAACAGTTGTTTGTAAGGCTTGTTTAACAACTGCTGGTACTTTTCCGCGCCCTGTTCCATCGCATTTTCGCCATAGGCTTTAGGATGTTCAGGGTACTGAGAATAAAATGCGCGTTCATGATTAGCCTTCACGGCATTATCAATCGTGTTTTGGTGTTTGATCGTGAGCATATGTGGAATTTGTAAATTGATCAATCCTTATCTTGGCAGCGAGAACTCATTATCGTTATAATATTCATCCGGCCTCATCTTCAGTGGGTGATTTCGCTGGAATTGCAGAAAGCTGTCGTAATCGGTTTTATGAAGGGTAGTCCATGTCTTGAAGGCTGCCTGGTTGGCTACTGGTCCGAATACCCATTGGTTATAGGCTTCGAACATTCCTTCTTTCAGCATCGTACGTTGAAAATCGAATAGTGCATATGGGTATTTAACCCCGGAAAATGTATACCAGTCGAGCAGGAAGCGGGTACGCACCATGATCAGTGTTTCAGGATCTATCCCTGTCATTACCACGCCAACCTGTTTGCCCATAGCGGCCAGGTAATCCCTTTGGAATTCTGCGGCAGAGGGGCGTTTACTTTTTTTATCCACCTGTTGCTGGGCCTCAACGGCTTTGCTCAGGATAGAAGGATCGTTATATAATTTTTTATAGGCATCTATCAGCAGGTTCCTGATTTCAGCCGTACGGTCCGTATAGCTTTCCAGGTTTACAAAGATTTCTCCGTAGATGATGATCCATAATACATTCTTTGTATAAGAGTAGGCGCGGGCGGCATTGTAATAGTTACCCGGGAAATTGGGATCTTTCTCAATTCCTTTCAGCCAGCTTCCCATCCCGCCTTCGTATACTTTCAGGAACATGAGTAGTTGTCCGTTGTCATTATACAATTCACCGCTTTCAGGGAATTTTTTCAGTCCTTTTTCGTATAATTTCTGGGCCGTTTTAAATTCCTGGCGTGCCTGGTAGATATTTCCGGCAATCTGGTATAGCTGCGCATCTGCCTCTTTTTTATTCAAAAGGGGTTCTATGATGCTTTTTGCTTTGTTCATATCGCCTTGCAGGAAATAAGAAAATCCCAGTTGCTTGCGGAATTCTACGTTATCAGGTTCCATTTGCAATGCCTGATTCAATACCAGTATGGCATTGGCGTAATCTCCCCCACGAATGAAGCCGGTTGCTGTATTGTATAATTCTTTTGAATCCTGCCCTGATGCTATTACTGACGAGAACAATAGCGCTGCAAATAACACTGATTTCAACATATTCATGCCTGTCTGAACGTTTGTTGTAAAAATAAAGAAAAAAATGTGCCATCCATTGTTAACCCCAATTAAAAAGCCCGGACCAACAGGAAGTACAGGTTGGTCCGGGCCGGATATATCAGTTAATTTTATGATCAGATCAGGTGACTGATCAGGCCATCTCTCAGTTTAGGTTCAAACCAGGTACTCTTCGGTGGCATCACATTACCACTGTCTGCAATATCAAATAACTGCTGAATAGTTACAGGATAAAGGGCAAAGGCTACTTTCATTTCGCCGCTGTCCACTCTTTTTACCAGTTCATTCAGTCCGCGGATACCGCCAACAAAGTCGATGCGCTTATCTGTACGCTGGTCTTTAATGCCCAGGATTTTATCCAGGATATTATTGGAAAGGATGGTGACATCGAGGATACCGATAGGATCGGTGGTGTAGGTACCTTCTTCAGCCAGCAGGCGATACCAGGTACCATCCAGGTACATACTGAATTCGTGCAGCATAGTTGGTGCCTGGGGCATATGGCCGATAGGCACTACACTGAAATCGTACTCCAGCTGGGACAGGAGGGCCTCTTTGGAAAGGCCGTTGAGGTCTTTCACCACACGGTTATAATCCAGGATCACCAGTTGGCTGGCGGGGAAAATGGTGGTGAGGAAGAAATTCGCCGGATCATCAGCGGAGATCAGCTGTTTTTCTTCGAACTCTTTCTGTACCAGGGATGCAGAAGCTGCACGGTGATGGCCATCTGCGATATATGTGAAGGGTACTTTTTTCTCGAAGAGGGTAGTGATATTCTGTACGGCGGCAGGTTCATCTACCACCCAAACGCTGTGTTGAATACCATCTGCTGCGGTAAAGTCGTAAGCAGGGGCGTGGTCGGTCATCCAGTGTTCTATCAGGAAGTTTACTTCCGGTACATCATTATATGCGAGGAACACGTTGCCTGTCTGCGCGCGGGTGGTTTTGATATTGTTGATACGGTCCTTTTCTTTATCAGGACGCGTAAATTCATGTTTCTTGATGATGCCGCTGTTATAGTCTGATACGGAAGAAGCGCAAACCAATCCTGTTTGTGTACGGCCGTTCATGACCAGCTTGTATATGTAATAGCAGGGGGTGTTATCCTGGAAGAGCGTTCCGTCCTGTATAAAGCGTTGCAGATTTTCTGCGGCTTTGTCATATACGGCCTGACTATACACATCTGTGCCTTCGGGCAGGTCTATTTCCGATTTGGAAACATGGTAAAAAGCATACGGATTACCGGTTGCTTCCACCTTTGCTTCTGCTGCGCTCAACACATCGTAAGGGCGTGCCGCTACTTTTTCAGCCAGTTCGGGAGTAGGTCTTAAACCTTTGAAGGGTCTGATGATTGCCATGATTTATAGTTGTTAAGCCGCAAAAGTAATTAATTAATGCACTAATACATAACACAAAGGGCTCCATATGGAGCCCTTTGTGTTATGGCGCAAAGAAAATCGTTTATGCTTTTTTCAGGCTGAAATATTTCATTGCTTCTACAAGCACTTCTACACTGTCGTATGGAAGGGCGTTGTAAAGGGAAGCGCGGAAACCGCCTACACTACGATGACCTTTGATACCGATAATATCTTCTTTCTTACAGAATTTCAGGAATTCTTCTTCCAGTTCAGGTTTATCCATGATATAACACACGTTCATGCGACTGCGGTCTTCTTTGGCAACAGTACCACGGAACAGGGGGTTATGATCGATCTCATTATATAAGAGAGCCGCTTTCTTCTCATTAATCTTCTCTATACCGGCTGCACCGCCCTGGTCCTTTAACCAGCGGAGTGTAAGCATGGATATATAGATAGCAAATACGGGAGGGGTATTTAACATGGAACCGTTTTCTATATGATTGCGGTAATCCAGGATGGTCGGTATTTTGCGGGTCACTTTACCGAGTGCGCTCTTACGCACAGCTACCATGGTGGTACCTGCTGCTCCCATGTTCTTCTGTACGCCTGCGTATATAAGCGTAAACTTGTTAAAGTCAAGCTGACGGCTTAATATATCACTACTCATGTCTGCTACCAGGGGAACATCCGTTTCCGGGATCTTCTGCCACTGCGTACCATAGATGGTATTATTGGTGGTAATATGAAGGTAGGTGGACTTTGGCTGAATGGTAAACTGTTTGGGAATATGATTGTAGTTGCTTTCTTTAGAGCTGGCAGCTACATCTACAAATCCAAATTGTTTTGCCTCTTTAATAGCCTTATTGCTCCATACACCTGTATCGATGTAAGAAGCCGTTCCATCATTTTCAAGCAAATTCATAGGTACCTGAAGAAATTGGGTGGTAGCTCCTCCATGTAAGTAGAGAATCTCAAAATCATCATCCAATTGCATCAACTCCCTTAAGAGATTGCGTGCCTCATCCAAAACCGCCTGAAACAGCGGGGTCCTGTGTCCTATTTCCAGAATAGACATCCCTGAACCCTCAAAGTCAATCAAAGCTTTGCTGGCCTTATATAGCACCTCATTTGGCAATACAGAAGGCCCTGCGTTAAAATTGTGCACCTTCATAGGTCGATCTAAGTTAAATACATTGTTAGCTTGTTCCACGTTGCTTGGTTTGTTCAGAGGAATGGATTAAAAAATGTATGGCATTTCAAAATGGTGCTGTATAGCGTGTAGGATAAGGCTAAAAAAAAGATAGTAAGAACAAAGATAAATTATTATTTTTTAAAATCGAAATTAATTGAAAAAAGCCCTTTATTCTTCTTGTCTGCCTATCATCCTGCCTTTCACAGGGAGTACCCTTTCCTTCAAGAAAATTCTCGCTTCTTCCTTGCCTAAAGGGGGCATACCGGCATTTACCCAGGCGGTGTACCAATAACTTGCTACCATATGCACTGCGCCGGTCATCCGGCGCTCTACCATGTTCCCAAGGGCTGCCTGATAAGCCCTGGTATAGGCGGTTGAATAGGTCCTTACCAGTTTGCCTTTCCTGTTTTCCCAGGCGTAACGCTGGTCTGGCGGCACTTGTAAAGTCCTTTCCTTTCTTAGTACGGTATCTGCTGCCAATCCGCTTTCTGTCACTATCTGCCAGGTGGTAGCAGAGATGTCTGTTATATATACGGGTTTTCCTGCAAAATAGTTGAAGGTCTGGTCGGCCAGTAATTCAGGGATCCTCGATTCCCATAGTCCGTGAATACCCTGTTGCCCGGTAAATTGTCCGTTATGGTTAGAACAGGCATGCAGGGGAACGTGGGCATCTGCAATATAATGCCCCAGGTCTGCGCTTAGTTTTATGATCTGTTTACTGTCTCTTTCCATGAACGCTTTGGTGAGGCGTTCCATCATTACAGATATGTGCCAGGGGAGAATACCGTAGGCGTTCAGGGAATCCTCACCAAACTTTGTAACGGCGTAGATCCATTTCCTGGGAAGGTCATTGGGTTTGTAATGATCAAGATCTATATAATGTCTGGGCCCTTCAGCGGGCACTATGTAGCGGCGCTTATCGGCATCTGTGGCGTGGGTAGTGAGGTATTCCAGCTGGGATTTATATAATACCATCATCTCCGGAGGTAATAGGAATACTGCCAGACGATTAATACGCTGATGGGCAAAAAAGCCCCATCCTTTGGTAGAAAGAGGAATGAATACGATCAGAACGATCGCTAAGAATCTGTAATGCATTGGGTGAAATTGTTAACAAACGTGTGCTGAATATTATAGTAGAGATATGGTAATCTTATCCCTGGTATATTTCTGTTATAGTTTAGAACAGGTTCAAAACAGCTTCTGAACAGGATTATCCTCCGTTTATCCTCCGTCTTTTAACGGAGGATAAACGGAGGATGATCCTGTTCAGAAGCTTATCAGAAGCTTATCAGAACTATTTCCAAGTTAAGATTTTTATTTATGATGGCCATCAAGACTGGTCACCCCGCCACTCACGGCAAACTTCATCGCTTCTCCTGCAGAAATGTTTGTAAGAGGTTTTACCCGTTCATTGGGTACGATAAAAACCTTCCCGGTAATAGCATATGCATGAGGAACATATACCGCCATATGGTCTTCCAGGCCAAGGCTGTCTACATTGGGCTGGGTAATGAATCCCATTTCCCATACATCGACCCCGTAAATCTGTACCAGTACAGGATGATCGAATTTCTTCTTTTCTCCTACAAAGGCATCAAATACATCTTTTACCGAAGTATAGATATATTTAATAAAAGGGGTCCTTTCCAGTAAATGATCAAATAAGGAAAATAACCTGCTTAGTATAAAGGAAGAACTCAGGTATCCCACTACCACTACCAGTACAATTACCAGTACAAAGCCTACCCCCTTATAACGGAGATATTTCAGCGGGGTGTCAATAGGGATCAGTTCTTTTGGAATGATATTATCAATTGTCATGAATGCCCAGTAAAGGGTCAATGCTGTTATCCCAACAGGAGCAAGAATGATGAGTCCCTGGAAGAAATACTGCAAGATGCGGGCTGCCAGGCGCTTCAATCTGATTTTTGGAGACATATAGTTTTTATGTGTAAGTGTGTCCCGGACCAGTGCCCGGTAATGACAGCATAAAGTTACACCCTTTATTTTATCTGCCCTGTTTGACCCTATTTGAAATAATATACCGTGATATAATGGCTTCCCTCTCCGTACTATTCAGGACTTATACAAATTAACAGTGAGTTCGGGGAGTCTCTATGTCTTGAACATAGGTTGAACAGACCTGGGAGATACTCTCGACTCATCCACGTGCCGTAAGGGTGTTCAACAGGTGACCAAGGGGTGTTCAACGTATGTTCAAGACATAGAGACTCCCCGAACGCTCTCCGAAGACACTGGTTTGTATGGCGGGTGGGGTTAATAAATCAAACTGATCCACTACCGCTATCTTGATAAGCACATTAAAGAAAAATGTATTGGAAACTTTTGTAGTTTAAAAAGTTTCCATAGTTTTGCCCCGAGCATAGCAAATTTGGAAAACCGCCAAACTGGAAACCTATAAAACCGTCCAATAGACTGGAAATGAGCCGGTACTGAAAAACTATCTTATACGCTAAAAATGGAAATGCAGGAACGGATTCTTGAGACCTCATTTGGCTTGTTCCGGCAATATGGAACAAGGTCCATTACCATGGATGATATCGCCCAGAAAATGGGAGCGTCTAAAAAGACGCTCTACGCCCATTTCGCTGATAAAGACGAACTGGTAGTACATGCAATAGCCCGTTATCTGAGCCAGATGGATACACAATCCAATGAAAACCAGCAGCAGGCTGGTGATGCGATTGATGAAATGTTCCGGGTAATGCAGATGCTGGACGAATGTTTCCGGTATATGAACCCTATTGTGCTGTTTGATCTGCAACGCTTTCACCCCCGTGCATTCCAGGTATTTCAGGACTATAAGAACGGCCCGCTGCAACTCACCATCAGGCAAAACCTGGAAAGGGGGATCAGCGAAGGACTATACCGTCCGGAACTGGATGTAGATGTGATGACACAATACCGGGTAGCAGCTACCATGCTCTGCTTTCAGCCAGATGCATTTCCTGCGGCAAAATATGAAATGGGTAAGGTGCAGCTCCTGTTGCTGGAACATTACCTGTATGGAATAGTCTCTGAGGAAGGATATAAACGTATCGGAGAATACAGAAAAACAACCACTGCTAATAAATGACCTTTATGCGACTAAAAATCACAGTCTTACTGTTGATGCTCAACCTACACGTGATGGCCCAGCAGCCTGTCATTCCTGCGAAGCAGGAGGTGCTGCCACTATCTGCCAAACAGGCTGTGGACTATGCACTGGCCAACCAGGCAACCGTGCGCACTGCTAAACTTGACCAACTGATCCAACTGGCTAAAAACAGGGAAGTAAGCGGCCTCGCCCTGCCCAGTGTAACGGGTAATGGTACCTTCCAGCACAATCCTATCGTTCAGAAACAACTGATCGACGCCTCCAACTTTTCTGATAGTGTTCCCAAAGGAACACTGGTCCCTTTTGCATTCGGACTAAAATTCAATGCAATAGGAGAAATAAAAGTAAACCAGGTATTATTCGACCCCAGCGTTCTCGTAGCGCTGCAGGCACGTAAAACCCTGGAAGACCTTTCTACCCGCACTGTTCAGAAAGCAGAGATAGATGTAAAGGTGAGCGTGTACAAATCTTACTACAATGTACTCTCTGCCCGCAAGGCATTGCAGTTCCTTACCGGGAATATTGCAACGTTGGAAAAACTGCTGAGTGATACGAAAGAAACGTATAAAAACGGACTGGTAGAAAAACTGGATGTGGACAGATTAATGGTACAATTAACCAATCTGCAGACAGAACAAACCAAACTCCGTAACCTGAACGAAGTAGGTGTTGCTGCCCTCAAATATCAGATGGGCATGTCTATGCAGCAGGAGATCGAACTCACTGATACGTTATCTACGCAAGAAATAAAATCAGCTGTAGCAGTAGAAAATTTCGACTATTCCCAGCGTATAGAATACCAGTTACTGGAAACACAGAAACGGGCATACGAATTTGATCTGAAAAGATATAAATATAATGCATATCCAACACTGTCCCTGTTTGGTACAGGTGGAATGAGCCGCGCCAGCGATGTATTTAATTACTTCAACTCTGCTACCTGGTACGGATACGTAGGTTATGGGGTAAACCTGTCATTGCCTATCTATGCAGGTTCCCAGCGCAGACGTAAAGTAGATCAGGCCTTCCTGGAAGTAAAAAAAGCAGAAGTAAAGATAGAAGATGCGAAACTGGGTATAGACCTGGAACGTTCCCAGTCTTCTTCCAATCTGCGTAATAACATCCTTACACTGGACGCACAGGAAAGTAATATGAAACTGGCGCAGGAAGTATACAACATGACGCAGATCAAATACAGAGAAGGCGTAGGTTCCAGTCTGGAAATGAGTACGGCAGAAAATGACCTGCTGACCGCTCAGAACAACTATTTCTCTGCCTTGTATAATGCTGTTGTTGCAAAAGTGGATTACCTGAAAGCAAACGGCAAACTGTAAACTAACATCGATCATCCTTAACTAGAACTATATGTTAAAAAGATATTTCCCTGCTCTGCTCATCACTATACTCTTCCTGGCCTGTGCAGATCCCAGCAAAGAAGATCAACTGAAAAAACTGAAACAGGAGAAGGCTAAACTGGACGCACAGATTACGGTGCTGGAAAAAGAAACCAGCAAAGGCGATACACTGAAGAAAAAGAAAACAGTAGTCATTACTGCCGTGCAGGATACCGTATTCGAACATTACATAGATGTACAGGGGAATGTAGATGCCCGTGAGAACGTAAACGTTTCTTCCCGTATCCCTGGTGTTATCACCGGCATCTTTGTAAAAGAAGGACAGACTGTAAGTAAAGGTCAGACACTGGCGCAGGTAGATGATCAGATCCTGAGAGCTAACCAGGCAGAACTGCGTACACAACTTGATCTGGCTAACACCATGTTCCAGAAACAGCAAAATTTATGGAACCAGAAAATAGGTTCTGAAGTACAATACCTGAATGCTAAAAATCAAAAGGAAAACCTGGAAAGGAAAATGTCTACCCTGCAGGACCAGATGGGACAGGCCAGGATCATTTCCCCTATCAACGGTACTGTAGATGCCGTGATCTCTAAACTGGGAGACAATGCAGCTCCTGGTACAACCTCTTTCCGTGTGGTAAATAACTCTAACCTGAGAATACTTGCCAATATAGCAGAAGCTTATTCCGGTAAAGTAAAAACAGGAGATGTGGTAGTGCTGAACTTCCCTGATATCGATAAACAGATCCGTACTAAAATAGGATTTGCTGCAAGAGTAATTGATCCGTTAAGCCGTACCATTAAAGTAGAAGTACCGCTGCAACCAGATCCGGCACTGCGTCCTAACATGATGGCTCAGATTAAGATTATCGATTACAGTGCGCCAAAAGCAATTGTAATACCAGTGAATGTAATCCAGTATTCTTTAGGTAAACCTTATGTGATCGTTGCACAAAACGGTATGGCAAAAAGAAGAGAAATAGTACTGGGACGTACTTACAATGATAAAGCAGAAATCAAGAGTGGCTTACAGCCAGGTGAAAACATTGTAACAATAGGTTACCAGGGATTGAATGATAATGACCTGATCCAGCAATAATAATTAAAACAAGGTTTATGCAAGATAATCTGAATAAAGAATTTAAACCTACCAGCTGGTCGATCGATAATAAGGTGAGTATTTATGTCGCTACTATTATCATCGCATTTGCAGGTATCATGTCATATCAGAGCCTGCCGAAGGAACAGTTTCCGGAAGTAGTGTTCCCTCAGTTTTATATCAGCACTATCTATAATGGTACTTCTCCGGAAGACATGGAAACGCTGGTAACAAAACCTATAGAAAAACAATTGGGTGGTATTTCCGGTGTGAAGTCTATCAAAAGTACTTCCATGCAGGATTACTCTGCCATCACCATAGAATTTGAAGCCAGTGAGAACATGGATGCCGCACGGCAGGAGGTAAGGCAGAAGGTGGATGATGCTAAAAAAGATTTGCCGGATAATCTTACACAGGAACCACAGATCATTAAGATAGATGTATCGCAGATACCTATTATGAACGTGAACCTGTCGGGTGACTTTGATCTGCAAACACTGAAAAAGTATGCAGATGAGATGCAGGACCGTATAGAGGCATTGACTGAAATTACCCGCGTGGATATTGTGGGTGCATTGGACCGTGAAATACAGATCAATGTTGATAAGTATAAGATGGAAGCTGCACAGGTGAGCTTTGATGATATCGGAAATGCCATTGCTGCGGAGAATAGAACGATCTCCGGTGGCCTTGTATCTATGGATGGTCAGAAGCGTACACTGAGCGTGAAGGGTGAGTATAAAGATGCCTCCAAGATAAAGAACATTGTGATCCGCGGACAATCAGGCGCTATCGTATATCTGCGTGATATCGCAGATGTAGTGGATGGTTTTGAAGAACAGGAGAGTTATGCACGTTTGAATGGTAAGAATGTAATCACCCTGAATGTCATTAAACAAAGTGGTAAGAACCTGATCGATGCCTCTGATAAGATCCGTAAGATCATTACTGATATGCAGAAGGATTATCTGCCTGCCGGACTGGATGTAAAAATCACAGCGGATCAGTCGGATAAAACACGTGTAACATTACATGATCTGATCAATACCATTATCATCGGGTTCCTTTTAGTAACATTAATTCTGATGTTCTTCATGGGAGCTATCAATGCGATCTTCGTTGCATTGTCCGTACCAATCTCTATGTTCATCGCATTCCTGCTGATGCCGGCCTATGGTTTCACATTGAATATGATGGTACTGTTCTCCTTCTTGTTAGCATTGGGAATAGTAGTGGATGATGCGATTGTGGTGATAGAAAACGTGCACAGGATATTTTATTCGCGTAAAGATCTTGGTATTGTCAAAGCCGCCAAGATGGCGGCAGGAGAGGTGTTCTTACCGGTGTTCTCCGGTACACTGACGGTACTGGCCCCATTCGTACCGTTGCTTTTCTGGCCTGGTATCATTGGTAGTTTTATGTTCTTCCTGCCAGTAACGTTGATCACTACACTGGGCGCCTCACTGATTGTAGCATATATTATCAACCCGGTGTTTGCGGTAGACTTTATGGACCGTCATGAAGGAGAAGCTCATCCGAAACCAAGGTTCGACAGGAAATTTGCCTACCTCACCGCCGTATTTATCTTCGTTACATTATTAGGATATATTTTGGGTGGTGCAGGAACAGGTAACTTCGTTGTATTTGTTTATCTCATGATAGTGCTGGAGCGTTTCTGGTTAGGTGGTGTCGCCCGCCGCTTCCAGAGTAACCTGTGGCCAAGAGTACAGGAGCGTTACAAGCGCGTATTGAAATGGTGTCTGATAGGATGGCGTCCCGTATGGATAGTGTTAGGTACATTCTGTCTGCTCATCTTTAGTATCATGTTGACTGTGATCCGTAATCCGAAGGTGGTATTCTTCCCTGAGGCTGATCCTAACTTCATCTATACTTACATAGAGTTGCCAATGGGTACGGACCAGAAATACACAGATTCTGTTACACATATTATAGAACAAAGGATTACCAAAGTGATGGGAGAAAATAATCCTATCGTGGAATCTATTATCTCTAACGTAGCCGTAGGTGCAGGGGATCCCTCGCAGATGGATATGAGTGTGCAGCCGCATAAAGGAAAGGTAACAGTAGCCTTTGTGGAATTCGGCAAACGTAATGGTGTTTCTTCCAAACAGTACCTGGACAAGATCAGGGCGGCTGCAAAAGGAATTCCTGGTGCAGATATTACTGTTGAACAGGAAAAGGGAGGTCCTCCGACAGGTAAGCCTATCAATATAGAAATTTCCGGTGATGAATTTGAAGAGCTGACATCAGGAGCGGATAAGCTGAAACGTTACCTGGATTCTTTACAGATAGCAGGTGTGGAAGAATTAAAAACAGATTTTCAGAGTAATAAACCGGAGATCCTGGTGAACATAGACAGGGAAAGAGCTAACCGTGAAGGTATTTCTACCACTACTATCGGTATGGCATTACGTACCGCATTGTACGGTCAGGAAGTTTCCAAGTTCCGAGATCCGGAAGATGATTACCCGGTGATGGTCCGTTTTAAGGAAAATGAACGGAACAATATCAATACGCTGATGAACCTGAATCTTGTTTACCGCGATATGACGATGGGCGGTGCTATACGCCAGGTACCGTTGTCAGCAGTAGCAGATATTAAATATTCCAACACCTATGCAAGTATCAAACGTATAGATCAGAAACGTGTTATTACGCTTTATTCCAATGTACTCACGGGTTACAATGCAAATGAAGTAGTTGCCCAGATTCAGGCAGCCATGCAGGATTTTCCTAAACCTCCGGGAACGTCTATCAAGATGACGGGAGAGCAGGAAGACCAGGCAGAAACATCGAACTTCCTGCTGATGGCGATGGTAGGAGCTTTTGGTCTGATCCTGATGATCATGGTAACCCAGTTCAATTCTATCGGAAGGCCGCTTATCATTTTCATGGAAATATTGTTCAGTATCATTGGGGTATTCCTCGGGTTCTCCATCTTCGGTATGGATATTTCTATTGTAATGACAGGGGTGGGGATCATGGCCCTGGCTGGTATTGTGGTACGTAACGGTATTGTACTGGTAGAGTTTACGGACCTGCTGGTAAAACAAAAGACACCTGTATACGAAGCTGTTGTAGAAGCCGGAAGAACACGTATGACCCCGGTATTGTTAACCGCGATTGCTGCCATTCTTGGTCTGATACCGCTGGCAGTAGGCTTTAACATTGACTTCGCCGGATTATTCTCTTCCTTCCAGCCACATATTTACTTTGGTGGAGATAACGTAGCATTCTGGGGGCCACTGGCATGGACAATGGTATACGGGTTAGTTTTTGCAACCTTCCTGACGC
Source organism: Chitinophaga oryziterrae (assembly GCF_009758125.1). Lineage (GTDB taxonomy): Bacteria > Bacteroidota > Bacteroidia > Chitinophagales > Chitinophagaceae > Chitinophaga > Chitinophaga oryziterrae. The sequence goes on along the minus strand of NZ_WRXO01000008.1, from coordinate 321,336 downwards.
TGATCCTGGTGCCGGTGATGTATGCTATGAACAAGCGGTCTATCGATGTTCTGGACGAGTTCAAGTGGTCTCGTAAGCTGAAATATGTACCCTTCCTGGTATTGATATTGAAGATCACGATGAGTAAGGAAAATGTGAAGAAGCTCCATGACCCTGCTTATATATCTCCAAAGCCATACAGTTTCTTTGAAGATGAAGAGGAGGAAACACATTAAATGTTATAACAGAAATATTTTAGTCGATACACGTACAGTGTAACAGTTGTAGGTTTAAACAGATACCGCTCCGATTCCTCGGAGCGGTTTTTTTTTAGCCTTAACAAACTTTAACAATTAACTGCTGTCTCAATTACTTATTTTTGATAAACGAACCGGCCATTAGACGTTAACCCGTAAAGATGTGAGTAGGTAGAGAAACCGGATAGGCAGAACCAGAATAGAGACAGTTATGTTTGAGGTATCAAAGGCATTTGCTGAGGAACAGGATCAGAAAGACATTTTAGCCCCATTTAGGGAGCAGTTTTATTTTCCTCAGCGGAATGGAAAGAATGCTACATATTTTTGCGGTAACTCTTTGGGTTTGCAGCCAAAGAATGTAAAAGCAGCTATAGATCAGGAATTATATGATTGGCAGCAATGTGCTGTAGAGGGATATTGGGGAGCAAAGAATCCCTGGTTATATTATCAGCAATATTGCAGCCGTCCACTTACGGAGATAGTAGGAGCAGGTCAGGATGAGTTGTCAGTGATGAATACGCTCACGGTTAATCTTCATTTAATGATGATTAGCTTTTACCGGCCAACAAAACAGCGATTTAAAGTGTTAATGGAAGCGGGGGCATTCCCCAGTGATCAGTATGCTGTTGAAACACAGGTAAAACTGCATGGGTTAGACCCTGCTGAGGCGATCATAGAAGTATCACCGCGACAGGGGGAACATTTGATCCGGGAGGAAGATATTTTTAGGATAATTGAAGAAGAAAGTAGTAGCTTAGCACTTATATTATTGGGGGGAATAAACTATTATACCGGCCAATTGTTTAATATGCAGTCCATTACGGACGTGGCTCATAAAGCAGGAGCCTTAGTCGGGTTCGACCTGGCACACGTAGTAGGAAACGTACCTGTGAAGTTACACGACTGGAAAGTTGATTTTGCCGTGTGGTGCTCGTATAAGTATTTAAATGGAGGCCCCGGAGCTGTAGGTGGAGCATTTGTACATGAAAAACACGCCCGAAACCGAAACCAGCAGCGCTTAGGCGGCTGGTGGGGCAACGAAGAAGCCACCCGTTTTAAAATGGAGAAGGGTTTTGAACCCAAAGGCCGTGCAGAAGGCTGGCAATTGAGCACGGCACAAGTATTTAACATGGTAGCACTAAAAGCCTCATTGGAACTATTTGAGTCCGCTGGTATGGCCGCTTTAAGAGATAAGAGCATTAAACTCACCAATTATCTTGAATTCCTGTTAAAACAGATAGAAAACATAAATTTTGAAATAATTACGCCTAAAAATTGTAAGGAACGTGGTGCACAGTTATCTTTGTTATTCCATGACAGAGGTAAAGATATCCAACAAAAGATGACGGAAGCTGGTTTAATTGTCGACTGGCGCGAACCCGGAGTAATACGGATATCACCGGCACCCTTGTATAACTCTTATGGAGACGTATTTCATTTTTATGAAATAATAGCTAATATTGATTCAAACGCTTAATTAAGGTAAGATGACTTTTGAGAGAAACGAACGCCCCCGCAGGCCCTACTCTCCTCCTGGTGCAGATAAAGACCAAGATCCCAATAAGGAGAGACCAGGCGGTTACTACAAACCCGATTTTAATAACGAAAGGGAAGGCAGACCCGGTGGATACAACCGGGAAGGTAATGACAGACCTCCAACAAACTATAACAGAGACCGTGGTGAAGGCGGTGGTGGATATAATCGTGGCGGCGACCGTGATGGCGGTGGCGGCGGTGGATATCGTCCACGCGACAATGGCGGTGGCTATGGCGGCGGTGGTGGTTACAATCGTGATGGCGGTGGTGGCGGCTACAACCGTGGCGGTGACCGTGATGGCGGTGGCGGTGGATATAATCGTGGCGGCGACCGTGATGGTGGCGGCGGCGGTGGATATCGTCCACGTGAAGGCGGCGGCGGCTATGGCGGCGGCGGTGGTGGTTACGATCGCGGTGGCGGTGGTGGCGGCTACAATCGTGGCGGCGGCGGTGGCTACAACCGTGAAGGCGGTGGTGGCGGCGGTTACGACCGTGGCGGTGGTGGTGGTTACGATCGCGGAGGCGGTGGTGGCGGCTATAACCGTGGCGGTGGTGGCGGTGGCTACAATCGCGGAGGCGGTGGTGGCGGCGGCTATCGTGGCGGTGGCGGCGGCGGCGGAAGTCGTCCAAGCTTCGGCGGACAAAGACGTCCTTTCACTCCGAAACCTGATAACAAGATCTACTTTATCGCCTTACTCCCTACTGCTGAAGTAGGTAAGGAGATCATCAAAATAAAACAGGATTTTGCTGAAAAGTTCGGTCCGGTATATGCGCTGAAAGTTTTACCGCATATCACGCTTCAGGTACCTTTCACTGCAGACCCTGCACTGGAAAAATCCTTCTGCGATGAACTGGCTGAATTTGCTAAGACACAGGCGCCTTTCGAGGTTTCCCTGAACGGTTTTGGTACTTTCCCTAACAAGCAGAATCGTGTACTGTTCATCAACGTTGAAAAGAGCGAAACAATGGCCGCCCTTCACAGGCAACTGATCAACTTCCTCCGCAAGGAGTTTGGTTTCAGTACCATGCTGGCACGTACCGGTTTCACACCGCACGTAACAGTAGCGTTCAAAGATCTTGAAGATGCTCAGTTCGATAAGGCATGGCCGGAATACGAAAACAAAGAGTACAAAGCTACTTTCAAAGTAAATAATCTGTACTTCCTTCGTCATAACGGTAAATCCTGGGAAGTTCTGCAGAAATGCAAACTCGGAGGAGCCTGATAAAAAAGGAACATCAAAACATAAAGAGGGAGCCTGTAATACAGGCTCCCTCTTATTTTTTGTGGTAATGGTTTATTTAAAGTCAAGTTCGGTCAATTCTTTCCCCAAATCCTTTATCCCACCTAATATTTTTTGAGTCTGTTTTTCTGATGGAACCTTAATGCCATTTGCATATTGCGACAGTAATGACTGACTCATTCCAATCCGCTCTCCAAGCGCTTTCGCATTAATTACATTGTAGTATTCAAAAAATTGTTTAACATCAAGACGAATTGAAATGTCTGATTCTGATACAGGTTTTAATCCTTTATGGTCCCTGTATAAATTCATCGCATCAAAAATGTTTTGTTTCAACTCCATCATGTCTTTACCTGTTGTACTTACGAAGAGTTTATCGTCTTCAGCAAAAGCAGAAAAACCAGTACCAGTTTTTTCTACTCTAAATAAATACTTTTTCATACTTATTAATTTATATAAGGGTTATTATCTAAGACCTGCAAGTTTTAAAATTTTTGACTCCAACCCCTTACCTATTTCGTCACTGCCGTGGTCTGGGAAAACGATTTCTAGTCCCGGTTTATTGGGATGCACTATGATATATGGCTGCCCTTGCCTTGTCTGAGCATTGTCCATCCGGCCCGCAACAATTGTCTCTTCAGTTCAGAGCATTTCATTTTGAGGTTGCTTTAATATTCTATATCTAAGGTAATTAATTTATTACTTTTAAGGTAATATTTATATTACTTTTTAAAATAAAAAAAGGCCGGGTAATTACCCGGCCTCGTCTATTATACCTGCAACCTGCTATGAGTTCTTTTTCTTTAAGTGGTAAACTCCCTGCTCTTTCGTCCAGGTGGTTTCTGCTGTGCTTGCAACTACGTCCAGCACATTTTCCAGTTTTGGGTTATCGAAGAAATCTCCTCTGTAATCCAGGTGTGCTACTGTACTGTCCTCAATCACGATCTTCACATTGTAGTACGATTCCAGTGTGCTGATCACATCTTTTATCTGAATATTATTAAAGCGAAGTACATTCTCTTTCCATGCCATCAGGTTAGGATCAGAGATAGCAATCTCTTCTAACTGCTTATCTGTTTTAAAGATGGCTTTTCTGCCGCTGGTCAGTACCAGTCTGCTGGCAGACTTTTCTTCCGTTTTAAGGGAAACCGCTACTTTACCAGTGAGTACTGCTACTTCAACAGGTTGTGAGTCATACGCTTTAATATCGAAAGTAGTGCCCAGCACCTGCGTTTGCGTATGATTCGCATACACTACAAAAGGCCGGGCCTGTTCATGCGCTACATCAAAAAATGCTTCCCCTTCCAGGTATACCGCACGTTCTGCACCGGCAAGGTTGCTGGCATAATGAAGTCTGCTGTTCTGATTCATGAATACCTTGCTGCCATCCGGTAATACGACTTCTTTCTTTTCCATAGCTGCCGTCTGTACGGTTATCTCACGGGGATTCAGCAGGAAATACGCTGTACCGGCCCCTGCCAGTACCAGGAAGGCTGCCGCTATACGGAATGCATTCCGGTAAGGAGAGATACGTTTCACCGGCCGTATCTGCCGCTGAAATCGTTCCCAGTTACGCGCTGTATCAGGAACAAAATCAGTATCCGCCGTAGCTGCCAGGTCCCAGGTCTTTTTTATCTCATCATAATACCGGCTATTAGCCGTATCTTCTTCCAGCCAGGCCTGCAGAGACGCATGTTCCTCTTTACTGAGGCTGTTTTCCATCGCACGGACGATCAACGTTTCTATATCAAAGGTGTTAGGCATACCGTTAAAATTGTAAGAGTAATGCAATAATGAGGATGATCGTGTGCAGATAATCCTGCAAAGACACCCGTAATTTTTTTAATGCTGTCATCATCTGGTTCTCCACTGTTTTAATAGAGATACTCAGCGTAGTAGCTATTTCCCGGTATGATAGTTCTTCATAACGACTGAGAATGAAAATCTCCCGGCACTTCTCCGGCAAACGGTCAATCGCCTGTTGAATATGCTGCGTCGTTTGTTTCAATCCCAGGCTGGACGGTGCCGCCTGTATTGGTTCCATGTGATCTTCCAGTGACATATGCATGCCACGGCGTTTATTCTTGTCCAAATGATCCAATGCCATATTAATTGCTGCCCGGTGCAGGTATGCTTTGAAATATACGTCCTTCAGGGCGGCCCGACGGTTCCAGATCTTTATGAATACATCCTGCGCAAGATCCTCTGCTGTAGCAGTATCCTGCACAATCCGATAGATGGTTTTACAGACAAAAGGGAACCAGTTCCTGAAAAGCGTTTCCATAAACTGCTCTTCATCCTCCTGTAAAAGCTTTTGTAATTCGGCATTCTCCGGCATGGTGCAAAAATAAGATTTGTCGCTGTTCCTGCTGACATCGTTATTTGACTGACCAGAATATGCTACCATAGGCATAGCTTGCATGTGTGTGACGCTTTCGTACTTATAATTTTATAACTCTTCCTGATCCCTGTATATCTGTATTCACAGCGGGACTTCCTTTATACCGCACATTTCCACTGCCCCATATGCTCACATCCAGCGCGTGTGAAACACTGAGTGTTTGTTCGCCGGAACCCTTTACACTGATCCCTGCATCTGTACAGGCAAGGCCCAGCGCGCTGATATCTCCGCTGCCATTAACATCGCTGTTGTAAACACCCGCACTGCCATACAGCGTAACATCTCCGCTACCATTCACCAGCGTTCCCAGTTTGGGGGTTACTACTGTAAAACGTGCATTGCCACTGCCATTCACCGTATAATCAAAATTATCTGTGCGCAGTGTATCCGTATTATCAATACTACCTGAACCGGAGAAACTGACAACATGGTAATGTGCACTTTGCAGGTATACCTGAATGTCTTTATAAAAATTCAGTCTTACCCCTTTTTTTAAAGTGACATGCAGTGTGGTGCCACTTACATATGTATCTATCACACGCATTAAATTATCCTCTGCACTTATCTCTACATGTGTATCTGCCGCTTGTTTCAGGTGTACATAAAAAGGGCCGTCCACCGCTACATCCGTAAAATTACCAGTCTGGCGTTTTTCTGTTACTATAAGACCAGATCCGCCAAGTACTTCCTTGTTACAACCGGATAATATGAAGCTGAATATGACGATCATCAGCAACAACCATCCTATACCAAGACTGCTATAAACGATAATGACCTGTTTTTTAGCTGTATACATAATGGGGGAGATTTATGTTATACAGTTATAACGGGGTGAAGAAGAAATACCCCTATGGAATAGATAAAAAAAGAGAGCCGATCGTATTGAAATATGACCGGCTTTTTGATTAACCCCTATGAAAACCAACTATTGCTATTATTTATTATTCAGCTAATTTGATCTCTCCGAGATCTGTAGTTCTGTCATCCTCTACTTTCACATTTGTCACTGTCACATCTTTAAAAGGACTTTTAGCGCCTATAATCACTGTATAAGAACCTGCTTTGGCACCTTTGATAGTGAAAATCCCGTCTGTAACAGGAGATCTCAGTGTATCTGATCCCTGGAAGGCCCATACCTGTGAAGCAGCATCTGCCGGTGTTACTTTACCGGAGATTGATCCGGTATCCGCATTCTTAAATGCAAATGTTCCAATCACTGCCAGCGTAAATATGCTTACGAATATCTTTTTCATGTTAATGAGTTTTAAAGGTTAAAATGAATGAAATGGCGTAAGCATTTTTTAAAGAACTACATAGTAGAAAGGACAATTACCATGCCACAGGACCCTAATAAATTTATGATACAGTTTTTAACATTCATTTACGAATCCTTTAACAGTAAACAGGTTATGCTTTAACAAATTGCACACTTTTAACTATTTCCTGGTGGGGAACACTACTACACTCTGCCCCTTTGGCGCAACAAAAAGCCCCCTTCAATCAACGATTGAAGGGGGCTTAATTACTTATAAAGAGATATTATCTTCTGTTCAGTTTACTTAGTAAACGCAGGATTTCCAGATATAACCATATCAGGGTTACCAGGAGTCCGAAAGACGCATACCACTCAAAGTATTTAGGTGCACCCTGTGCAGCCCCGGTTTCGATCATATCGAAGTCCAGGATCAGGTTCAGTGCAGCAACAACTACGACCACCAGGGAGAAAATCACACCGATCATACTGCTGTCGTGGAGGAAAGGCATGTTGATATTGAACATATGCAGCACCATTGCCAGCAGGTAAAAGATAGCAATACCGGCAGTAGCAGTCAGTACAACCGCTCTGAACTTCTCAGTAGCACGGATGATACGGGTCCTGTAGAGGATCAGCATTGCTATGAAAGTACCGAAAGTAAGGCCTACCGCCTGTAAAACGATACCATCATACAGTCCGCTGTACATAGCTGAAAGAACCCCCAGGAACAGGCCTTCTGCCAATGCATAAGCCGGGGCCAGGTAAGGAGCCCACTCTTTCTTAATTACAATAATAACTGCCAGTATAAAACCGCCTATGCCACCTACCAGCAGGAAAGGCATGGTATTTTGTAGTCTTGCTTCAGCCCCCCAGGAATAAATGGCAGCAGCCATTACCATCAATAGCAGAAAGCCCATTTTAGCCACTGTTCCATTAATGGTCATTACACCATTGGAATGGTCGGCAGCAACAGACTGGAACGTTTTCTCCTTCAGGACAGGGTTATTGGATTCGAATAATGCCATGATATTAAAAATTTATCCTGCAAATTTACGATTCTGAATTGATAACAGATACACGTCTTCGCATCCCTATCACTTAAAGTTATACCGCATAACTTTTAGCTATGACGTACGTCAGCATAAAAGTCTATTCACTTTGTGTACTTTTGTAATAATGACCGCTTTGAAAAGCATATAATTATACAATGGATACTAGCTCCCGAATTGTTAAATTTACAGCCTGAAAAATATCGGTCAGTTAAATAAGCTAATAAATGTCAAATAGTTCGATTCAAAACATAGAGGATGTAGTGATCAAGTTTGCAGGGGACAGTGGTGATGGTATGCAGTTGACAGGTACCCAGTTTTCGAATAACACGGCCCTGTTCGGGAATGATCTTAGTACTTTCCCGGACTTCCCCGCAGAAATACGTGCCCCGATAGGCACTCTGCCCGGGGTGAGTGGTTTCCAGTTACACTTTTCATCTAACCGCATATTTACCCCGGGAGATGCCTGTGACGTGCTGGTAGCTATGAATGCTGCTGCACTGAAAGCAAACCTCAAGGGACTTAAAAAAGGAGGGATCATCATCGCCAGCACAGATGGTTTCGATGCAAAGAACCTTCGCCTCGCGAACTATCCGGAAGGGGTAAACCCGCTGGAAGATGGCTCCCTGGCTAACTATCAGCTCCATACCATAGATGTTACCAAACTGACACGCGAAGCGTTGAAAGACAGTACGCTGGGTATGAAAGAGAAAGACCGCGCGAAAAACATGTTCGTGCTGGGTTTCGTATACTGGATGTACGATCGTACACTGGAAAGCACACAGACCTTCCTGAACGAGAAGTTCGGTAAGAAACCAGATATCCTGGAAAGCAACCTGAAAGTACTACAGGCCGGATATAATTACGGGGATACCGTAGAAGCGTTCACTACCCGCTACCACGTGGAAAAGGCCCGCATGGAGCCTGGTACCTACCGTAGCATCACGGGTAATACCGCCCTTTCCTACGGGTTGATAGCTGCCGGTCAGAAGTCGAACCTGCCGTTGTTCCTGGGGACTTATCCTATTACACCTGCTTCGGACATTCTGCATGAACTGAGCCGTTATAAAAACTTTAATATACGCACTTTCCAGGCCGAAGATGAAATAGCCGGTATCACCTCCGCCATCGGCGCTTCCTATGGTGGACATATGGGTATTACCACTACTTCCGGTCCGGGTATGGCGTTAAAAGGTGAAGCAATGGGACTGGCAGTAATGCTGGAAATACCTTTGCTCATCATCAATATTCAGCGTGGTGGTCCTTCTACGGGCTTGCCAACCAAAACAGAGCAATCGGACCTGTTGCAGGCTTATTACGGTCGTAATGGCGAATGCCCTATGCCGATCGTATCGGCCTCTACACCTTCAGACTGTTTCAACGCAGTGTTCGAAGCCTTCCGCATCGCTGTACAGCACATGACACCGGTAATATTCCTGAGTGATGGATATATCGCCAACGGTGCTGAACCCTGGCGCTTCCCGCAGAGTGCAGATCTGCCGGAAATAGCTGTGAAGTTCAAAAAAGGACTGGAAGAAGGAGAGGAGCAGTTCCTGCCTTATCACCGGGATGAGAAACTGGTACGTCCATGGGCAGTACCCGGTACTCCCGGACTGGAGCATCGTATCGGTGGTCTGGAAAAGCAGAACGTCACCGGTAACGTGAGTTACGATCCGGAAAACCACCAGGTAATGGTGAAAATCCGCCAGGAGAAGATTGATAAGATCGCTGATCATATTCCGCCTCAGACAATAGAATTAGGCCCTGAAAAAGGGAAGGTACTGGTTTTGGGATGGGGTTCTACTTATGGCGCTATCAAGAGTGCAGTACTGGATCTGTTGTCAGAAGGTCATGAAGTAGCACATGCACATATCAGGTACATGCGTCCTTTCCCTAAAAACCTGGAAGAGATCCTGCACAATTATGATAAGATCCTGATTCCTGAGATCAATAACGGTCAGCTGATCAAAATTATCCGCGATCAGTTCCTGATTGATGCCCAGGGTTATCATAAAATTATGGGTGTTCCTATTACAAAAGGGGAACTGGTGATTAAGATCAGGGAAATGCTTCAATAACAAGACGTTATCATATTAATAACAAAATCCTGCCCACGTGGGCAGGATTTTGTATTTTTAATAACCTTATATGTTGACAATATAATTAGTACATTATAACAAAAGGAACAACTGTACGTTAGCTATATAGTAGCATATTCTTAGCCAAATTCTCGATTATGAAGGGTATCAACCTATTGATTATTTTTTTTCTCCTCTCTGGGAACTGGCTATATGGACAGAATCACGAGTATGAGATCCGTTTTGCGAACCGTGTTATTGGTAATGTGAGCGCTCATTGTAAACAGAACGGCACTGCTAAGAACATCTCTATACAAAGCAAAGTAGATATGCGGCCTCTTACCAGGTTCAGCCTCGACATCTCCTGCGAATTTGACAACAGTGTGATGGTAAGGTCCAAAGTGATTAAAGATTCAGGAAAAGAGGGGGATAGCAAATCTATTACGATTCAAAAGGATGGAAAGATCTATACCATAGTACAGAATGGGGAGAAGTCCATCCTGAACAATCCGGAGATCGCACACTCTGTATCTGAGTTATATTTTATGGAACCCCATCAGATCACCCGTATTTTTTCTGAATCAATAGGGACGTTTTTAAGCCTGAAAACGCTGGGTAACGGGTTATATGAGCTTACCCTGCCGGAAGGTAAAAAGAACATCTATAAATACGAAAAAGGGGTATTGATGCAGGTAGAAGTGAGCCAGACTTTTGGGAAGGCATATATCATCAGAGTATCGTAAAACAGAGAAGGATTAATCAACCCTTCTCTGTTTATATTTTATTCAATCACTCTCTCTATAATCTGTCCGCTCGCTTTATCTTTCAAGATTAATTTCTTCGCGCCAAAGTGTGTCATCTCTTCTTTCACCAGGTAATACTGCGCATCATATTCCACGAGTGTAATATGTTTGCTTAAACCACTCTTACCACGCCATATATCCAGTTTCACAGGTTCCCATAATTTGGTAGCCGCACTGCGGTAAGCAGCATCTAAAATAGCGTTCACTACATACCCGTCATAGAATGTTTCTCTTGCCGGACGGTTCCCTTCTTTTGCATGGAACATGTCCGCAAACATGTGATTATATCCCAGCTCATTCAACTCGTCACCCACCGGGAATAACCAGCCACTGTTACTCTCTGCTTTCTCTGCAACATAATCTGCACCCTTACCGGTAGTAAACATATCAAACCCTGTGCGTAAAAAGCTATTCAGCCATATGGTCCCTTCTGTTCCCATTACTTCATCACGAAGATCAAGTCCGCCGCGGAAAGTCCAGCTTACTTCAAACTGTCCTATCGCGCCATTCTCGTATTTCACAAGGCCGATCGCATGGTCCTCCGCATCAATCGGTTTTACCTGCGTATCCGCCCAGCACATCACCTCTACCGGTTTAATATCCTTGCCAATAAAACTGCGTGCAATCTCCACACAATGACAACCCAGGTCCAGGATACATCCGCCCCCTGCCTGTTCCTTATCCCAGAACCATTCACTATGAGGGCCAGGATGTGTTTCACGGGATTTAGCCCAGAGTATACGTCCCAGTGCACCATGCTGTACGCTGTCCAGCGCCTTCAGAAATTTAGGTGTATACACCAGGTCTTCCAGGTAACCATTAAAGATGCCTGCTTTCTCTACCGCTTCCAGCATGCGTTTTGCCTCTTCTGCATTACGCCCCAGTGGTTTGGTACAAATGACGCCCTTCTTATGCTTACAGCAAAGCGCCACTGCTGCTTCGTGCAGGTTGTTGGGCAAAGCGATACAAACGATATCCACATCCGGATGAGCAATAGATTCTTCCATATCCAGTGTCCAGTGATCAACGGAATAATCTGCGGCGAACTTCTTCGCACTCTCTTCCCTGCGGGAATAAATACTGACAATCTTATCCCGGCTTCTTTGTCCCTGCAGAGAATCTGCATAGAAACGACCAATAAAGCCGGAGCCTAACATGGAAATACGTTGCATAATTTCTGATTTAAAATGAGAACTCCGCAGTAAAATACTTCACTGCGGAGCGATATTTAAAATAACTGTTTATTACGCTACTTGTTTTTTGCCGTCGCGGAATAATGCCAGGAACAACAGGAATACTACCAGGGCAATACCTGCAGGTATCAGCCATATCTGACGCCAGAAATTCTCAACAGGATGAGTCGTATAGTAATCGGTAATGAAACCTGCAACCCAGAAACCGATCAGCATACCAAAACCATAAGTAGCCAGTGTAATTAAACCCTGTGCCGCACTTTTGTATTTTTCACCTGCCTGTGCATCTGTGTAGATTTGTCCGGATACGAAGAAGAAGTCGTAACATATACCATGTAATGCGATCCCTATCAGCAGCATGAAGGAGAGGTCAGTTCCGTTACCATATGCAAAGAGCGCATAACGAACAGCCCATGCCAGCATACCCACCAGAATGGTTTTCTTAAAACCGAACTTGCTGAAGAATACAGGTATCAGTAACAGGAACAATGTTTCAGAAACCTGGCCAATAGCCATTTTAGCGGTAACATTTTCTATGCCTGTCTGCTCTATGAACCGATGTGCGTTCTGATAGTAAAATGCCAGTGGTATACAAATGAGTATGGAAGAGATGAAGAACACGAGGAAGTTCCAGTTCTTCAGCAGTTTAATAGCATCCAGTCCAAGGAGAGATCCGATACTATCTTTCTCATTTTTATTTTTAATTGGAGGTGTTTTAGGAAGGGTAAAGCTGAACAGGCCAAGGATAAGTGAAGCCGCGCTGCCCATTGCAAAAGTATTTTTCAATTGACCTGCTTCTATGCCTGGTTTTCCATCCCAATGAAATACATAACTGATTAGCAGACCAGCCACGATCCAGCCTATAGTACCCCAGATACGGATAGAAGAGAACTCTTTTTCAGGATTCGTCATCTGACGGAAGGATACAGAGTTTACCAGGGCCAGCGTAGGCATATAACCCACCATATAACCAAATACATAAGGGAAGAAAGTACTGATATTATCTGCACGGAACATCAGGAACATCAACCCTGCGCCAATCAGGTGCAGCACTCCCAGGATCTTTTCTGCATTAAAATATTTATCAGCTATCAGCCCGATAATGAATGGTGCTACAATGGCACCGTAAGACTGAGTAGAAAATACACTGGCTGTTTCCTTTCCATCAGCATGGAGATTTGCCCCCAGAAATGTTCCCAACGTAACAAACCATGACCCCCAGATAAAAAACTCCAGGAACATCATAAACGACAATTGAATTCGGGTACCTGATTTCATAACGATTTTTAGTCTTAATAGTTTAGCGCTAAAAGATAAGTAAAATATTATCGAATTTCCAAATTAGAGGTACCAGTGGCGGGTATTATAATATTTTTTTCGGCATAACTGTAATAGCAGAACCTTCTGCAAGCAGTGCAGAGAGAGGTGTTTGCTGCAGCATCGGAACAAATTGTTCCCCATACAGTGCCGCTGTATCACATTGATAACTGAAGCCAGCAACAGGGTGTACTCTCCACTGGGGGTGAGTCACCTGGTATTCGCCGCTATGGGCGGTACCCATATGTGTATAGCCCCAGTAATGATCTGTAATAAAGGAGGCCTCACTGCCTTCTGTAATAGGAAGTGCTTCTCCGGAGGCAGTAGCTTTGAGATAATTCCAGTGTTGTCCTACTTTCCATTCATAGGCCACTTCCAGTTGTTCATCTGTATGTTTCCAGGAATGGCGCATCGGATGGGTAGCGTACTTCTCTTTATATATGGTGTTGGCTACAAAGGTGATCATCCTTTTAGGCACCACTTCTTTTACAAATACAACGCCTCGTTTCCAGATACCATCTTCCTTATACCGTACATAAAACCGGAGATTCACCTCTTCAAAATGACGGTGGAAGGGAAGGGAGAGCCCCATTACCCTGGTATTGGTAAAAAGGAAGCCTACCAGGCTGGCATAATGGGTATTATTCCAGGTATCCAGTTCGGTATGATGTGGTACAAATGGCTGTAATATAGCAGGATCGGCTTCAAAGTTGATCATGAGCAGGTTACGCCACTCAGCGGTAAGGAAGGGTTGGGCCATATTAATTACCTTTTACAAGGGAATGATAGTATTTACACACCGGCCGGAGTCCGCATTCACCGCATTTAGGCGTACGGGCCACGCAAATATAACGGCCGTGCAAAATTAGCCAGTGATGGGCAATATGTACCTTTTCTTCCGGTATATATTTCAGGAGTTGCTTTTCTGTCTGAAGAGGGGTAGTGGCATTGGTCGTAAGCCCAATCCGCGCTGATACACGGAATACATGTGTATCTACGGCCATATTGGGCTGATGATGTACCACGGAGGTGATCACATTGGCCGTTTTACGGCCAACACCCGGCAGGGTAATGAGTTCTTCCACAGTAGAGGGGATCTCTCCATGAAAATTTTCCACAACCATCCGGGCCATACCTATCAGGTGTTTGGTCTTATTGTTTGGATAACTGATACTGCGTATAAGAGGGAAGAGATCCTCAAATGTGGCGGTGCTGAGTGCTTCCACATCCGGGTAATTTTTAAAGATAGCAGGCGTGGTCATATTAACACGCTTATCTGTACATTGGGCAGACAGGATCACGGCTACCAGTAACTGGTAGGGATTGTCATAGATCAGCTCCGTTTCTGCATTGGGAGCATGTTCTTCGAAGTAGCTGAGAACAAAGGCAAAGCGTTCTTTCTTTGTCATACCGCGCAAAGGTAGGGCAAAATGGGAGCAATTATACCTGTCAAACAGTCACTTATTTTACCGGTTGCGTCTTTTTAGCGTAATCGGAGATTGCCTGCAATGTTTCAGGTCTTGGGGAAAAACGAATTGTATCAAGCGCTTTACGGGTTTGATTAAAACAAATTTGTTCTTCGCGTGATAGTTCCGGGTCTTGATCTTTCATCTTGTGTAGTTTATTGGCGCTATCAGTTACAGAGTATAAAGTAGAAAAAAGGTTTGTAGAATTCCCCATGCAAATGTATTTTTTTGTAAAAGACTAATTCATAACAGTATAACGGAGATTGTGCAGAATGTATTGTCAAAATAAATGAAATATTTCGAAACTAAAAATAAGCGGGACAGACGGAAAGTGGAGTGGATGCGGATTAACATTACTTTTTCTCTGTGATAATGAACAGGTCTTCATTATCTTTTTTCATCAGGTACTTTTCCCGGGCAAACTTTTCCAGTTTCTCCGGGCTGGAGAGTAATTCCTGCTGTTCTTTGCGGGTTTGGTCTATTTCCTGCTGGAAAAAAGCCTTCTGATCTTCCAGTTTGTTTACCTCAGACTGTAATTCGTACTGGGAAAGGAAGTTATTACGGTCCATAGATGACAACCATACTACAAATGCCACGGCAGCGATGAAAAACTTGTTTTTCATATAAGCGGGTATCCTGATGGATTTAAGTCTGGACATATGATTGAGTTTTAAAAAAATCCGGGTTTTGAAGTGACTCAAAACCCGGAAATATCGACCACTAATTAAAATATCGGCAATCAAAGATCAAATCCCGGAAATGCACGAAATCCAATCTGAAGTTTATTTCTTACTAAATTTAACGGTTTTTCCCGGATAAAAAGCCACTTCACCCAATTCCTCTTCAATACGGAGTAACTGGTTGTATTTAGCCATACGGTCCGTACGGGAAGCAGAACCGGTTTTGATCTGACCGCAGTTCAATGCTACTGCCAGGTCGGCAATAGTAGTGTCTTCGGTTTCACCGGAACGGTGGCTCATGATAGAAGTGTAACCAGCTTTGTGAGCCATGTTTACTGCATCGATCGTTTCAGTAACAGTACCGATCTGGTTTACTTTCACCAGGATGCTGTTAGCGATGTTCTGATCAATACCTTGTTTCAGGCGTTTTACGTTGGTAACGAACAGGTCATCACCTACCAGCTGTATTTTATCGCCCAAAACTTCGGTCATCTTTTTCCAGCCGGCCCAATCATCTTCTGCCATACCGTCTTCAATAGAAACGATAGGATATTTACTGCACCACTCAGCCCAGTAAGCAACCATTTCATCACTGCTGATTACTTTCTGTGAGCTTTTGTAGAATTTGTAAGTTTTAGTAGCATCATCGTACATTTCGCTGCTTGCAGCATCCAGTGCAATACCTACCTGCTCACCTGGTTTGTAACCAGCCGCTTCGATAGCCTGCAGAACTGTTTCGATCGCTTCTTCATTGCTCTGGATTTCAGGAGCAAAACCACCTTCATCACCTACGTTGGTGCTGTAACCTTTCTTTTTCAGAACAGATTTCAGGTGATGGAAGATTTCAACGCCCCAACGCAGACCTTCAGAGAAAGAAGGTGCACCAAAAGGAACGATCATAAATTCCTGGAAGTCGATTTTGTTATCAGCATGTGCACCACCATTGATGATGTTCATCAAAGGAACAGGCAGGGTAGTAGCGTTTACACCACCCAGGTAACGGTACAGGGGCAGGTTCACTTCTTCAGCAGCAGCTTTGGCAACAGCCATGCTCACTGCCAGGGTAGCGTTAGCGCCCAGTTTACCTTTGTTTTCTGTGCCATCCAGTTCAATCAGAAACTTGTCAATACCGGCCTGGTCCTTAATATCCCATCCAATAAGTTCCTCAGCAATGATATCGTTGATATTGTTAACAGCCTGCAGAACGCCTTTACCCATGTATACGGATTTGTCGTTATCGCGCAGCTCAACTGCCTCATGTTTACCTGTAGAAGCACCGGAAGGAACGGCAGCACGGCCAAAATGACCGTCTTCTGTGGTTACATCTACTTCTACCGTTGGATTTCCACGGCTGTCAAGGATTTGCCTGGCATGGATTTCTGAAATGATACTCATCTTTGTAAAGTTGTTTTATTATTTTAAATAAGCTTCAAGCTGCAACACGCAAGCGTCGCTACCTTGTAGCCTGAGGCTTGTCGGTCGTTAACTGCCTGAATATTGCTTCCAGGCTTTGCGAATTGCTCTGCAAAGAAAGGATGTTCCGGTTATTTATCAAAGCAAATTGTAAGAGGTTTTTCTGCACCTCTTCTATATTCGCAGCAAATAGCTGCCACGTCTGGGCATCCTGCTGTTTAATACGTATTACTCCTCCCAATTGCTGCAAATCTGATGATGAAGGAAGTGGTTCCCCAAAGGATACCTGTATATAACCATTTTCGGAGCCACCTTGTTGTAAGTTCTGTAAAGAATCATCCGCAATGATTTTCCCTTTGTTGATAATGATCACCCTGCTGCACATCGCCTCTACTTCCTGCATGATATGCGTACTCAGTACCACTGTCTTATTCTGCCCCAGGTCTTTGATCACCTGGCGGATATCTGCCAGCTGGTTAGGATCTAAACCAGATGTGGGTTCATCCAGGATCAGCACTTCAGGATCGTGTAATAATGCCTGAGCCAGTCCCACACGCTGTTTATAACCTTTTGAAAGGGCGCCTATCTTCTTTTTGCTTTCGGGTAGCAACCCGGTGAGGGCAATGATCTCTGCAATACGTTTATCACTGTTCGCTCCCAGGTTATGTACCCGGGCAATAAAGCCAAGGAACTCCTTTATATACATATCAGAATACAGGGGATTTGCCTCCGGCAGATAACCGACGCGTTGCCTTACTTCCATAGGATGGGTTACCACATCATAGCCGCAAACACTGGCCTGACCGCCACTGGGAGGCAGGTACCCCGTGATCATCTTCATGGTAGTACTTTTGCCGGCGCCATTTGGTCCCAGGAAACCTACCACTTCTCCCTTATTGAGAGAAAAGGAGATATCATCCACCGCCCGCTGCTCCCCGTATACCTTGCTTAACTGTGTAACTGTAATTGACATAAGGTTTTTCCGCTTTGGCGGGGCTAAAGTACGGAATTTAATCGTTCCCTGTAGGGGCATAATAAGGGGGAATTATTGTTTAGGTAGAAAAAGATCATTGCTTATCAGTAGGATAGTTATGATTATTAATACGATATTAACATTTTGAAAAATGGTTTTTAATAACAAAAACTTTTCTTCAAATTCACCCCTGAATACTTAATTTTATTGTTTGCTGACCGGATGTAACAACATAAATCTGACTTTCATGGCAATTAACTTACAAAAGGGACAAAAGATAGATATAGGACTTTCCAATATTAGTGTAGGTTTGGGATGGAATCCGAATGAGGGTACAGGAGGTGCTTTTGATCTCGATGCATCTGCTTTCATGATAGATGCCAACCGCTTGATACCATTGGAAGGATACTTCGTTTTCTACGGAAATACTACGTCTCCGGATGAAGCCTTACACCATTCCGGCGATGATCCTACCGGCGGTAACAGCGCAGGCGGAGATGATGAAATCATCAAAATAGATCTTTCTAAAGTAAACCGGGATATCAAAGAGATCCTGTTCGTAGTGACCATTCATGAAGCTACCGGCAGAAGACAAAACTTCGGACAGGTACGCGATTCGTATATCCGTATCGTTAATGATGCCAACGGAGAAGAAATTGCAAAGTATGAACTGGGTGAAGACTTCTCCATAGAAACAGGCGTTGAATTCGGCCGCCTCTATTCCCGCGATGGCAAATGGCGCTTCGAAGCCTCTGGTATAGGCTACAAAGAAGAACTGGCTTATTTTCTCTCCAAATATTACAAAGGGCAGATCATTAAATAAAATCTGAGACACATGGCAATAAATCTTGTAAAAGGTCAGACTATCGACCTGCGTAAAAACGACAAAGGAGAAAGTTTTGATCTGTCTACCGTAACAATAGGACTGGGATGGGACATCCGCAAAAAGAGCGGTGGCGGCGGATTCCTGGGAAAACTCCTGGGTGGTGCAAAAGAAGATGAATTCGATCTGGATGCAATAGCTTTTCTGCTGGATAAAAATGGTAAAGTGGCGGACCTGGGTAAAACCGTGAAAGCAAATGATGGGCGCAATATCGGTTTGTACGGAAGCGATGTGATATTTTTCAATAGCATGAAACACCCTTCCGGTAATATCTGGCTCACAGGTGATAACCGTACCGGTGCAGGTGATGGAGATGATGAACAGATCGTTGTAAAGCTGGAGAGCCTCGATCCTAAATACGATAAGATCCTCTTTATGGTAACGATCTACCAGGGCCGTCAGCGTAATCAGCATTTCGGTGGAGTAGAAAACGCATTCATACGTGCCGTAGACAGTAAAGGAAAAGAAATTGCAAAGTTCAACCTCTCTGCAAACAGTGCTTATAATAATATGTGCGCAATGGTGTTTGCAGAAGTATACCGTAAAGATGGTACCTGGAAATTCAGAGCAATAGGAGATCCACAGGCTACAGATAGTTTCATGGATATACTTAAAAACTATGCCTATTAAATAAAGACCGGAGACCGCATTCTGTAACTTATATGCGAACTGAACAGCGGCGGGAGTAAGCATACAGGAGGGAACTGCCCTTTAATTAACCCTTAAACAAGTTGTTTATGAAAGATGTATTTGCCCTACATCGCATCGTAGATGCCAGTGAATTCTCATTTGATCCGGCTGCCTACAGCCGTTTTAAATTTGGAGATGGCATTGCTGCGGATGCATTTGGAACAGCCCTTGCCAATGGATTCATCACCACGCACGATACCGCTCTGTTACAGAGCGAACAACTGGTGATATTGCCCAGCCCTTACACTGCAATACCCACCGCGTCTTATTTCCTGACGCTTGCTTTTACGAAAGTACTGAACCGCTTTCTTTGTATGAATGGCCGTAGCCCGGCAGAAACTTCCAAAATACACCGTTTCAAAACATACAGTATTGATTACGGTGCATTGGACATGCAAAGCAGGAAAGCCCTTATCATCAACGATAAGTATCATCTCGATAAAGAATTCCTGCAGGATAAAACACTGATCTTTACCGATGATATCCGTATAACGGGCAGCCATGAACTGATTATCCGCAACCTGCTGGAAGGCTACGCGCTGGATAATGATGCCTGGTTCCTCTATTATGCCCAGTTGCATAATATGGATATCCATCCCAACATCGAAAACAAACTGAATTATTATACCGTTAACTCCCTGCCAAGCCTGGCAGAAATATTAAAAGGCCCCTCTTTCCGGTTCAATACCCGGGTAGTGAAGTATATCCTGCATGCGCCGGCACAGGAATTTGAACACCTGTTGTCCCTGCAGTCAACCGCTTTTCTATTGGAACTGGGCGACTGCTGCCTTGGTAATAACTATCACCAGATGAAGGAATACCGGGAGAATGCGATCTATCTTTTCAATCATCTGCAGAAAACCGTCCCCTCCTGGCAATTGGTCTTAAAACCTGAATTACAGCTGATATAGAATAATTGAGCTTGTATTGGTGATGGAAACAGGCTAGATTTACACCGAAAACTAAAAACATATCAGCAAATGAACGAATTAATTCAACAGATCATTAATAACCCGATTCCCTCTTTACTGATCGTAGGGAACCTGATCATTATTGAAAGCCTGTTGTCTGTGGATAATGCTGCAGTATTGGCAACAATGGTAATGGACTTACCTAAAGAGAGACGTAACAAAGCATTAAAGTATGGTATCATTGGTGCTTACTTTTTCCGTGGCATCTGTCTGCTGTTCGCATCGTTCCTCATAAAAGTATGGTGGTTGAAGCCAATCGGGGGTTTATACCTCTTATATCTCACCTTTGATTACTTTAAAGGTAGAGCCGCCAAAGCAAAAGCTGCTGAAGCCGGTGAATCAGAAGAGGAGGCTGTAGATAAAAACAGTAACTGGTTATATAAAGCAACAATAGGATGGATGGGCCAGTTCTGGGCTACCGTAGCACTGGTAGAACTGATGGACCTTGCATTTTCTATCGATAACGTATTTGCAGCAGTCGCTTTCAGTGATAATATCGTATTGATCTGGACCGGCGTATTCATTGGTATCCTGGCGATGCGTTTTGTTGCACAGGGCTTCGTAACACTGATGGAAAAATTCCCTTTCCTGGAAACAGCCGCCTTCCTGGTAATTGGTGTATTAGGTATAAAACTGATGTTGTCTTTATACGAACACTTCTATCCGGAAACTGCTACATCTAAATTCCTGGAAAGTCACGAAGCAGATTGGGCTACGTCCATTCTCACTGTTTCTATCTTCCTGGTGCCATTAATAACAAGCTGGTTATTCAATTATCCCAAGAGACAGAAATTAGGAGAAGTAAAATAATTCTTCCTGGCCGGCTTCATCAGAAGCCGGCTTTTTTTATAACTTAAACTGACTGAAAAAACCCGCCTCATAACTACTTCCTACAGGTATCTCATTCCCCGCTATTAAAATAATTTTATTACGCACCTGCTCTATATGTGCTAACGGCACAATAAAAGATCTGTGTACTCTTACAAATGCACTGGCGGGTAGTTTTTCCAGTATACCCTTCATTGTCATGCGCACTACTAAAGGGGATTGCTGCAACAGATGTATTTTGAGATAATCATCTAATCCCTCGATAAATAATATATCAGAAGGATTCACTTTCACCAAACCATAATCTATCCTGAAAATAAGCGGTGTTGGCGGCGGCTGAAACAACTTTGCTTTTTCAACAGCCTGCAGGAAACGTTCAAAAGTAAAAGGCTTCAACAAATAATCCAGCGCATTGAGATTAAATCCTTCCACAGCATATTCACTATGCGCAGTGGTAAAAATGACCATTGCCTTTTGCCCTATAGACCTGTATAAATCAATACCTGTCATAGAAGGCATGTTGATATCGAGGAACAGTAAATCCACCGGAGATTTACTGAGATACTTCAAGGCTTTATCGGGTTGATTAAATGTTTGCTGCAGATGGATAAAATCCACCCTTGCGCAAAAGGATTCTAATACTTTCAGCGCCGGTACTTCATCATCTATCGCAATAGCTTGTATCATCATGTTAATTGCAATAACAGTGAAACAGAGAAATAATGAGGATCATCTGTGATCTCCAGTGTATGCCTGCCCGGGTATAGTAATTCCAGCCGTTTCCTGGTATTCTCTATCCCCAGTCCGCCTTTATCTTCCGGCATTTCCTGTACGGTCACTTTATTATTGAACGCAGTAAAATGCAGTTGATGTGTTGTGATATTGATCTCTATCCGGATATCCGAATCTTCTGCGGCATTCACGCCATGTTTGAATGCATTTTCTACAAAAGAGATAAGGATGAGCGGAGCAATCCGTTCTCCCACATACACCCCATTTACCCTGAAAGATAAAGGCACTGCATTGCCGAAACGGATCTTCTGCAATTCAATATAATTTCGGATATAATCAATTTCTTTAGATAGAGAAACAAGATGATGCCCGGAATCACTGATGACATAACGCATCATGCCGGATAACTTTACAATTGCGGCCGGTGTCTGGTCAGATTTCTCAATGGCCAGGGAATAGATGCTGTTAAGCGTATTGAATAAAAAATGAGGATTGATCTGTGCTTTGAGATAAGAAAGCTCCGCATTCAGTTTCTCCTTTTCTGATTGTCGCCAGCGGTTACTGATTTTCAGGATCAGGGAAAAGAAGAATACGGCAAGGAAAAGGAATACCTGGTGACTTACATCCAGTAATATCGATCTTGAGGTTTGCTGCTGCTCCGGCATACGGGGTGGGGGAGGCATGGGATATCTTTCATCCGGCGGAGGTGGCGGCTCCGGTCTGTAAGATGATCTTTGGGCATGAAAGCCGTTATCCTCGTTTACCAGTGAATTGGGCAATAATATGATTACCGCAAAGCATAAAAAGGAAATAAGGAAGAACCCGGTATATTTCCGTTTGAAGTAAAAGACGGGTATCAGGTAGAAGAAGTTGAAATAAAAGAAGAGGATCAGGGCGAGGTACACCAGAAAATCTTTCAGCGCAGGAGCATACTTCCACAAGTCGCCCACACTGTTCGCATCCGGTGAAAAAACAATAGGAAGCGCCAGGAAAGTCACGCATCCGGCAATGTGGATCAGTACTTCTCTTAATTTGCTCTTCATCATTTGTTACAAATGTAAGGGCAAAATCGGCTTTTTTACCAGCACTTCTTACATTTGCAGCATGATGAAGCGAATATTCGGGTTATGCTTTTTATTACCTCAGCTGTTACATGCACAATTACCGGGAAAGAACTATCCACAGGGATATTTCCGCAATCCACTGAACATCCCCATTCAGCTGGCTGGTAATTTCGGGGAACTTCGCCCCAATCATTTTCATGCAGGTATAGATATTAAGACCCAGCAAAAAGAGAATCTGCCGGTGCATGCAGCCGCAGACGGTTATGTAAGCCGTATTGGTGTATCACATGTCGGCTACGGTAATGTACTGTATATCACCCACCCTAATGGGTATACTACTGTGTATGGACACCTGAACAGGTTTTTTCCGGCCCTGGAAGAATATGTGAAACAACAGGAGTATGCCGCTGAAAGCTGGGCCACTGATCTAAAAATCCCTGCAGGCAAGTTCCCTGTAAAGAAGGGCGACTTTGTCGCCTGGAGTGGTAATACCGGTGGTTCTGCGGGACCGCATGTACACTTCGAGATCAGGGGTACTGAATCAGAAAAACCGCTGAACCCCTTATTATTCGGCTTTGACATACCGGATAGCCGTGCTCCGGACGTATACCGTATAGCTATCTATGATATGGATAAGAGCCTCTATGATCAGACGCCGCAGATGGTTCCTGTGAAAAAGGTGAACGGGGAATATGTGACTACGCAGGCGGTAATCCCTGTAAAGGCAGCACAGGCCGGACTGGGGATCAACGCGGTCGACCGCATGGGTGTTGCGCCTAACTCGTATGGTATCTACGAAGTAGTACTGTTTGACAGGGACGTGCCTAACAGTGGCTTCCAACTGGATAACATAGCCTTTGAAGACTCCCGTTATATCAATGCTCATATCGACTATAAAACAAAGAAGAGCGGTGGTCCGTACCTGCAACTGCTGTTCTCCCTGCCAGGCAATAAACTGGATATCTACAAAGATGTGCAGGGAGATGGTGTGCTTGACCTTTCCGATGGAAAGCCTCATCCGGTAAAACTGCTGGTAAAGGATGCCTATGGAAATACCAGTACAGTGAAGTTCTCTCTGCAACATAGCGGAGAACCTGCTGCGGTGCCTGCGTGCGCCAATACCATGTATGCAGAGTCCCGCAATATATTTGAGAACAACCAGGTAGAGTTCTTCATGGAAGAAACAGCCCTGTATGATCAGATCTGTTTTAACTATGCAGAATTGCCATCTACCCCTAAATCTTATTCTGCTACCCTGCATCTCAATACCCCGTTAATTCCTGTGCATAATTATTTTACACTGCGCATGAGGCCCAACAAGCCTGTTTCTGCTGCTTTGCAGCGTCAGATCGTGATGGTGCGCGAAGGACTTGGAGAGGATATTGCAGGTACCACTTACGAGAATGGCTGGTTTATCGCTAAGTTCCGCGATTTCGGTAACTTCCACCTGGAAGCAGATACCATTGCGCCTAAGATTACAAGCGCTTTAAAGAATGGCGTCAACCTGTCGAAGGCTGCGAAGCTGGTATTCTCTATCAGCGATAACAGCGGCATTAAAAGTTACAGGGCAGAGCTGGACGGCCATTGGCTGATGTTCTCCCGCAAGAGTAACGTCATTACGTATACTTTTGATGAACATTGCCCTGCAGGTGCTCATACGCTCAAACTCACTGTAACAGATGTTGCAGGTAACACAGGTACCAAAACATTCACCTTTACCAGATAGTTATGACACATTTAAAAGAAGGAGATAAAGCACCCGTTTTCAAAGGAAAGGACCAGTCCGGAAAGGACGTAACCCTCACCAGCCTGAAAGGCAGGAAAGTAATCCTGTATTTCTATCCGAAGGATATGACACCAGGTTGTACGGCGCAGGCCTGTAACCTGCGGGATAACTATGATGCATTGCTGAAGAAAGGTTATGCCGTTGTAGGTGTGAGTGTAGACGGAGAAAAGAGTCATCAGAAATTTGCAGAAAAATATGATCTTCCTTTTCCTTTACTGGCAGACGATAATAAAGAGATCGTAACCCAGTATGGTGTGTTCGGAGAAAAGCAGATGATGGGCAAAACATACAATGGCGTTTACCGCACTACTTTTCTGATCAATGAGAATGGAATTATAGACAAGATCATTAAGAAGCCTGATACAAAGAATCACACAGAAGAGATCCTCAAAATCTGGTCATAATAAAAAGGGCATTTTGGGGTTTTACAGGGCTTCACTCTGTAAAACCCCTTTAATTTTTTATGATGGAGCGAAGCTCCATCATAAAAAATTGCTCACAACTGATTATAATAAAAAAAGGTCCCGGGATTATCCCGGGACCTTTTTTTATTATAATCAGTTGTGAATTATCTCTTCTGACGTTGTTTCTTGAACAGGTTACCAGTTTTGAACTTGTTACCTTCAGGGCTACCTACACGGTCCATTGCACAACGGAAACCTACAGTGTTGGTGGCCATATCTTCCTGCATGAAACGACGTGCACCAGGAGACAGCCAGTAAGCTCTGTCATTCCAGCTACCACCTTTAACAACGTGTGATTTGTCGTTCACCAGTGAAGTAACACCATAACCATATTCAACCATAGAAAGCGTATCACCATCTAAGTAGTTAATAACATCACCTTTCTGGTAGTTCAAACGGTTGGCACTTTCTTCATCAGTTACATCACGCATTTTCAGGTGACCCAGGCTATCCTTTTCAGGTTCGTTTTCGCCATTCATATAGGTAGTCTGGAACTTGTTACCACGGAAGTAGTTAAAGTCATCACCATCGATTGGGTTCAGCGGACGATATACGTCAAGTACCCACTCGCTAACGTTACCAGACATGTTATAGATACCAAAAGTGTTCGGGAAGTAAGACTGTATAGGACCAGGGATGGAAGCACGGTCATTCAGACCACCAGCCATACCCATGTTATCACCGGAACCACGTTTGAAGTTGGCCAGGAATTGTCCCTGCCATGCTCCGCGACGGATATCTCTCAGACCACTTGTGTTGGTTCCCCAGGAGTAAACCTGTTTGTTCATGATCAACTCTTCACCACGTTTACCTTCTTTCTTGGAAGGACCAGGGTTCTGGCCGATGTAACCCAGTGCAGCGTATTCCCACTCAGCTTCTGTTGGGAGACGGTAGTTAGGTAACATTACACCATCTTCGAATTGAGCAGTACGGGGAGAACCATCCGCATTCTTAAACTGTGCCTTGGTTTCCTTGCTCATCTTACCGGGAATACCTTCGTATAAACCAGCAGTATATGACTTAGTATCGAATGTGTTATCGTCTGCCTGATTGTTGATATCAGTTTTTCCGAGTAAACCTTTGTCGATCAGCATCTTTTCGTTTACACGGTTAGAACGCCATTTACAATAGTCTACTGCCTGTTTCCAGTTAACACCTACTACAGGATAATCATTGTAAGCAGGGTGACGGAAGTAATATTCTACCAGAGGCTCGTTATAAGCCAGCTCGCTACGCCAAACCAGGGTATCCGGTAAAGCTTTACGGAAAACATCAGGGAAAGATTCTCCATACATTCTGCGGAGCCAGTACAGATATTCACGATAGTGCACGTTCGCAACTTCCGTTTCATCTATGTAAAATGAAGATACCGTAATACGTCTTGGAATGTTATTCCAGTCAGCCATTACGTCTTGTTCGGTCGCTCCCATTGCAAAGGTACCACCTTGCACGAAAACTAAACCCGGACCAGTTTGTTGATCTTTACTCTTGGCTACACTAAAACCTCCCATCTTGGGATCGTTATAGTTCCAGCCAGTGGCCGAAGATTTTGCCTTTTTGCCACCGCTGCCGCTTTTGTTGCAGGCAGTCATCGACAACATGACACTGGCGCCTATGAGCATTGAGACAGAGGTTAATCTATGCATGCGAATTAGCTTTAGTATTTGATGTTTTATGGTAAACGCAAATGTAGGATATTTTATTTTATAGTAAAAATAATTAATCTGTAAGCGTTTGCCTGTTAATTAAACGTATATTGTTTTGAATCAATGTTTTAACTCTAAAAGATTTTGGTCGCCTACACATTAAGTTAATATTACTTATTTCGTCCCCCTATACCCCCTTTTACACAAGTAATCAAAGAGTTGGTCGATTTCTGAAGATAAATATACTTTAAATTTATTATGTTTGTTCAAATTGCCGGTATGAAAATTTTTTGCCTCAACTGCTTACTCTTTATCTGTTGCCGGACACTACCGGTAATAGCTAAGGATGGTACAGGCAAACCTCACTCCGTACTGGCATCAGGAAACTGGTATAAACTGGCGGTTACCCAACAGGGGATCTATAAAATAGATGTTGCCCGGTTAGCCGCCATGGGCATCAGTACCAGCGCCATTCAATCATCAGGTATAAGACTATTTGGCTCCGGTGGACAAATGCTACCGGAGAATAACGCAATTTCCCGCTATGATGATATACCGGAAGTAGGAATAATTATTGAAGATGGGGGAGATGGCGTGCTAAATGGGGCAGACTACCTGCTTTTTTACGCTCCGGGCCCACATAGCTGGACATATCAGGGAGGCAACTATACCCACACTGCCAACCTTTACAGCGACACTGCCTATTATTTCCTCAACATAGGTACTGCTGCCGGAAAACGTATTACGGCAGATAACAGCGAACCTGCTGCCACAGCTTCCGTGAACACATTCGATTACCACGCCTTCTACGAAAACGATAGCATCAACTTTTTAAGCAGTGGTAAACAATGGTGGGGAACAGTATTCAGTAGCGTACAACCGGTACGTACCATCAGCTTCTCCCTGCCATCAGTACCCGCATCGCTCAGCATAGGTTCCCGCGTAGCCGCCAGGGGACTCAGTTCCGCCAGCTTTTCCATAGAAACGAATGGCAATGCTGTCGGGAAATTATCCTTAACGCCCATTAGCGGTAACATCTTTGAATCCTTTGCCTCCACTGCGTCGGGCAGCTTTTCCGCTACCCCTGCAGGCAATAATGTCCCCGTCACCCTGCGCTTTACACCCGGCAACAGCGACGGCCAGGGATGGCTGGACTATATCACTGTGCAGGCTCGTTGCCCGCTGCAAATATCACAGGATCCTCTATTCTTCAGGGACGCCGGCAGCATCGGGCAAACTGCTCAGTTCACCCTCAGCAACGCCACTGATCAAACGCAGGTCTGGGACCTCAGCGACCCTTTACAGCCTGTAGCCGTAAAAACCCGCCTTAACGGCAACTCCTTATCTTTCTCGCGCAGTAATACTTCTCTGCACGAATACGTGGCCTTCTCCAACCAGGGGTTCGGGCAGCCTGCATTTATAGGCATGGTACCAAACCAGGACCTGCACGACATTAGTAATGTGAATATGCTGATTGTCACTACGCCGGCTTTGATGGGAGCTGCCTCTCGTCTGGCGGCATGGCATACCGCGCATGATGGATTGGCCGTGAAAGTGGTCACTGTCAATGATATTTACAACGAATTCGCCTCGGGATCACCAGACCCTACCGCCATAAGAGACTTCGCAAAAATGTGTTATGATAAAGGAGCCCTTCAGTATTTACTATTATTCGGAGATGCTTCCTATGATTACAAACACAGTACCAACATGGTGCCTGCCTGGCAAAGCACTATCTCCACAGATCCTATCAATGCCTACCCTTCAGATGATTTTTTCGGATTCTTTGATAATGATATCAATGACAATGGGAGCCAGAACCTGCTGAAAATTGGCATTGGCCGGCTGCCTGCACAAAAAGCTTCCGAAGCGGAAATCCTGGTAGACAAGATCATTCACTATTATGATGCGGCCAATTTCGGCCGCTGGCAACAGCATATCACCTTCGTGGCAGACGATGGGGACAATAACCTGCATCTGGAAGATGCGGAGTACATGAGCAACATTGCACAGCAGCAATGGCCTGCCGCTAGAGTAAATAAAATCTACCTGGACGCCTATCCTAAAATATCCGACGCCGGTGGCAGCCGCTATCCGGCCGTCAATACCGCCATTGCAGAAGATATTTACAACGGTACTTTAATCTGGAACTATACAGGTCATGGCAGCTATTCCCGCCTGGCGGAAGAAGTCGTCCTAGATGAAAGCTCGCTGGATACCTGGAAGAACGGTACTAAACTGCCCTTGTTCATTACCGCTACCTGCGACTTTGCGCCTTTCGACAACCCTGCCTACACTTCCCTGGGGGAACAAATACTGTTAAGGGAAAATGGCGGAGGCATTGCCTTAATGACTACCACCCGCGCGGTATTTGCGGCTTCTAATAAAGTGCTGAATGCCAATTATCTGCAAGCATTATTGACACCGGGAGCAGATGGTCGTATGCCTACCCTGGGAGAGGCGGCCATGAGGTCGAAAAACCTCACTTACGCCACGTACAGCGATATTCCCAATAACAGGAAGTTCCAGTTGCTCGGAGACCCGGCGCTGACACTGGCCTTCCCTGAATATCACATAGTCACTGATTCAATAAACGGAGATACGCTCAGGGCATTAGGTCGGTACACTGTTTCAGGTCACCTGGAAGACGAACAGGGTATGCCGCAGAACACCTATAATGGTATCGTATATCCTACCGTGTATGATGCACCTGCTTTACAATATACACGGGCCAACGATGCGGGGAGTGATAAAACAGGATTCTATCAGCAACAAAATATCCTTTACCGCGGATCTCAGACCATCACGGCAGGTAAATTTACTTTCACCTTTGTCGTACCTGCGGATATTAATTACCAGGCAGGGGAACCCGGTAGTATCAGCTACTATGGTACCAATGGGGTTACAGCTGCGGGAGGAGTATATTCAGCATTCAGGGTGGGGGGAACGGATGCTGCTGCCGCAGAAGATACGCAGGGACCGGATATTAAAGCATACCTTGACAATGAATACTTTAGAGATGGAGACATTACAGGAGAGAACCCTGTATTGTTATTACATCTGTATGATGATCACGGTCTTAACACTACAGGGTATGGGATCGGGCATGATATGGTAGCAACCCTGGATAACGACCCTGATCAGTATTACATCCTGAATAATTTTTTTGAAGCAGATCTGGATGGTTATAAAGCGGGGAAAGTGAATTTCCCCCTGTATGGATTGCCTGCAGGAATGCATACACTTTCAATCAAAGCCTGGGATACATATAATAATTCAGGAACCGCCACCCTGCATTTTAAGGTAATAAACGGCAATGAAATGGTAGTCTGGCATGCGGGTTGCTTTCCCAATCCTTTTCATAATCAGACAAATTTCACGTTTACACACAATCAGCAAGGCCGGGAACTGGACGTTACAGTCAGGATTTATACAATAGAAGGACAACAAGTAAAAACTATTCGTCATACAATAAATGCTTCAGGTAACCGTTATCTAGGGGCATATTGGGATGGCACCAATGATGCGGGTTCTATAATGTCACCTGGAATCTATATCTATAGCATAATGGTAAAAGCGAATGGAAAAGCACAAATTTTAGGTGGAAAAGTAATTCTATTATAACCTATGCATCAAAAGAATAAATTAGTTTCGCGCATCGTCCCTTACCAGGCCCCTGATCTTGTATATATTAAAAATCGAACTATTTTTACATCTCGTTCTAAATACAACTGCATGTACAATTGCATGATACGAAAGGTAACTGTAAACCTTTTTCTTATTTGTTGCCTTACAACTGGTTTCTCTGCTGTAGCTCAAATCACCAGCGGTAGCGTTGATGGACGTACCAATACTATCAATACGGCTGTACCTTTTCTGCGTATTTCTCCGGATGCCCGTGCAGGTGCAATGGGGGATGCAGGTGTTGCCACCTCGCCCGACGCTAACTCCATCTACTGGAACCAGGCCAAGATCCCTTTTGCAAAAAGCCGTTCTGCGGTGTCCGTTACTTATACCCCATGGCTGAAAGAACTGGTAAATGACGTATTCCTGGCTACTATAGCTGGTTACTACCAGATGGATGAAATGCAGGCCGTATCCGGGTCCCTGCGTTACTTCTCCCTCGGTACTATCAATTTCACAGATATCTCTGGTCAGCCTACGTACGATTATCACCCACGCGAGTTTGCATTCGATGCAGGTTATTCCCGTAAATTATCAGATAACTTCTCTCTGGCGCTGGCTGGCCGTTACATTTATTCCAACCTTGCCAGTGGTGAAGTAGGGGGCCGTGTAATCAAACCGGGTACTGCTTTTGCAGCAGACGTTTCCTTTTTCTACACGAAAGAATACGAAAAAGAAAATGGGACTGTAAATACCTGGAACGTAGGTCTTGCACTGACCAACATGGGTACCAAGATCTCTTATACTTCTTCAGCTACCAATAAAGATTTTATCCCTACTAACTTCGGTTTAGGTACTGCCTATACCTTCGGTCTGGATGAAACCAACAAAATCATGCTCACCGCCGATGTGAATAAACTGATGGTGCCTACTCCGGACAGCCTCGGTAAATACCGCGAAAAAGGTACTTTACAGGGTATGTTCTCCTCTTTTGGTGATGCACCGGGCGGTTTTAAGGAAGAATTAGAGGAATTCACCGTATCTGCCGGTGGTGAATATACCTACAATGATATGTTTGCTGTCAGGCTCGGTTATTTCTACGAAAACAAAAACAAAGGCAACCGTAAATACGCTACTGCCGGTGTGGGTGTTAAGTATAACATGTTCGGACTGAACTTCTCTTACCTTGTTCCTTCAGGAAACGGTATCCAGCGTAATCCGCTGTCCAATACCCTGCGATTCACGCTGATCTTCGATCTTGGTCATCAGGACGAGGGTGATGGTGGCGCTACCTGGTAATACATCTGAAAATTAAATAGTTAATATTTTTTTAAAATGTTTAAATCCTCCGGATATTTCCGGAGGATTTTTAATTTAGAGCTTATCTTCATTTTTCATAGACATATTATATCATGAGCAAACTGCGTATCGGGTCGGGAGTGGATTTTCATCAACTGGTAGAAGGCCGCGATTTTTGGTTAGGGGGAGTTTTAGTTCCACATCATAAAGGGGCCCTGGGCCATAGTGACGCAGATGTTCTGCTGCACGCTATCTGCGATGCCATGCTGGGCGCCCTTGCCCTGGGAGATATAGGGTTACATTTTCCAGATACGGATAATACTTATAAGGATATAGACAGCAAAATCCTGTTGCAACGCACAATGCAGCTGGTAGGTGAGAAAGGATACCAGGTAGTGAATATTGATAGTACCCTTTGTTTAGAGGCCCCTAAAATAAAACCCTACGTGCCACAGATGCAGGAAACTATTGCCCGGATTCTTAGTCTGACTATAGAAGATGTTTCCATCAAAGCGACCACCACCGAAAAACTGGGCTTTGTTGGCCGGGAAGAGGGAGTAGTGGCCTATGCTACCGTACTACTGGAAAAATACACTATTAACTAATTAGAATATCTTTGCCCCATGGCTGCTATTTCAGTAAAAATCATCAATAAATCCGCTAATCCTCTGCCAGCTTATGCCACGGCAGATGCGGCAGGTATGGACCTGCGTGCCAACCTGGAAACAGCAATTTCGCTGCAACCACTCGAAAGAGTATTGGTACCCACCGGCTTATTCATAGAACTGCCTTCGGGGTATGAAGCGCAGATAAGACCCCGCAGTGGCCTGGCTATCAAACAGGGACTCACCCTTTTGAATACGCCTGGCACAATTGATGCCGATTATAGGGGAGAGATCAAGATCATTATGATTAATTTGTCCAACGAACCCCAGGCCATCGCACCCGGAGAAAGAATTGCACAGATGATCATCGCACCATTTGTGCAGGCCCGCCTGGAAACAGTAGAGCTGCTTACCGATACAGAACGCGGCACCGGCGGGTTTGGACACACAGGAAAATCTTAAATATGAGAATAAGGAGAATAGAGGGAAACAACAGAGCCAGGTCATACTTTAGATGCGTGATGCGTATTTCCATGCCCCTGTTGCTTTTTACCGTTCTCTTTTCATGCCGCACACCCAGGAAAACGACCGCTTTTACCCCGCCCCGTATCTACATCAAAGATCCGGCACTCCTGGAACAAAGGGCAGACAGTATTTTCTTTGCCGCACAGCGTTCTAAAATACTAGGTGATTACCGCACGGCTATCACCCAGTTCTCAGACTATCTGCGTCTTAAGAAGAACAATCCGACTGCTTACTACGAGCTCTCCCGCCTTTTTGTGGAAGTTCATAACCCCGGATATGCACTGGGCTTTGCCCGGCGTGCTGCCAGTCTGGATACTGCCAACAAATGGTTCCAGATTACCCTGGCAGATGCATTTGGGGTGAACAGTATGTACGATAGTGCAGCTAATGTCTACGACAATCTCTCAAAAAGATACCCTTCCAACGACGAATACCTTTACAACAAAGGGATGTTCCTGGCAAAAGCAGAGAAGAACTCCGCAGCCCTGGACGTTTTCGACCAGCTGGAACAAAAAACCGGTGTCGTGGAAGAACTGGCCTATCAAAAACAACGCCTGCTGCTTAAACTGGACAGGGTAGATGATGCGGCGGCGGAAATCCAGAAACTCATCAACCAGAACCCGGGTGAGACACGCTTTTACCTGGTGCTGGGAGATATTTATAATGCCAATGACCGTACGGACGAAGCCAAAGCCATCTATAATACTGCACTCGGACTGGATTCCAGTAACCCGCGTGCATTGATTGCTTTAGCCGGTTATGCTAAAAAGGAAGGCAATTACAAAGAATACTGGGCATACCTTACCCGTGCTTTTGCCAATCCTGAATATAGCATCGATGAAAAAGTGGCTTATGTATATCCTTACCTGCAGATGCAGGGAGTAGACAGCTCCAAGCTAAAGGAAGGTCTGCAACTGGCACAGCTGGTTATCCAGGCTCACCCGGACGAAGCCAAAGCATACGCTTTACAGGCGGATATGTACTCCCAGGCAGGACAACTGGATAGCGCCCTCGTTGACTACAACAAGGCGGTGACACTGGATTCTACACGTTACACCGTATGGTATCAGATGATGTGGATTTATTCCCGAAGGGAAGATCCTAATAACTTATTGAGAGTGAGTACAATAGTTGCTAAAAAGTTCCCACAGGAATTTATGGGCCACTATTTCAAAGGCGTGGCTGACTTTTTGCTACAAAATTATCCGGCAGCAATAGACGCTCTCAACAGTTCCCTGATGGCCAGCAAGGCAGAAAAGGGCATGAAAGCAGATGTATACTCTCTGCTGGGAGATGCCTACCATGCTACAGGACAGCATTCACAATCAGACAGCAGCTACGACCGTGCGCTGGCCATTACGCCAAATGATGCCACTGTACTGAACAATTATAGCTACTACCTTTCCCTGCGCGGCGAACAACTAAACAAAGCTGAAGAGATGTCACGCCGCTCACTGGAACTGGAACCTGCAAGTACCAATTACATGGACACCTATGCATGGGTACTGTTCCGGCTGGGAAAATACGATCAGGCAAAACAATGGATGGAGAAAGCCTTGCAGGCTAAAGACGCCATGCAAAACCCCAATATGCTGGAACATTACGGAGACATTCTGTTTAACCTGCATGAAGTGGAAAAAGCAATGGAATACTGGCAACTGGCTAAGGAAAAAGGGGCAACTTCTGTAGGACTGGCGCGCAAAATTGCAGAAAAGCGCTACATCCTGGCTACAGAAAGAGAATAACAGAATAAAGAACATGATGAAGCAGACACTAGCACTAATTACATTAGGTATTATAAGCACAGGAATGTTTTCATGCAGGCACGCACGCCATATACAGCGTTCTGCTTTTCCCGTAACTGATACTAGTCAACATAACACCACCACTCCCGACAGCAGCGCAATCGCAGAAGCCAACACTTTCAATAAAAACATGCTGTCCAAAATCCGTAGTAACATCATCGGTTTCAATACCTTTT
Source organism: Chitinophaga oryziterrae (assembly GCF_009758125.1). GTDB lineage: Bacteria > Bacteroidota > Bacteroidia > Chitinophagales > Chitinophagaceae > Chitinophaga > Chitinophaga oryziterrae. The sequence goes on along the minus strand of NZ_WRXO01000008.1, from coordinate 286,597 downwards.
CAGCCAAACTGAAAGTAGATTTTGAAAGTGAAGCAAAACAGATGGCTGGTATCAGCGCTGTGATCCGTATGCAGAAAGACAGTATCATCTGGATCTCAGCTTCTCTTCCCGTAATTGGTGAAGTAGCACGTGCCATCATTACTCCGGACAGCCTTAAAGCAATAGACAAGTTTCATAAAAAACAATATCTCCGCGCTATAAGAGATGCGAACGATGTATTGAATATTCCATTCGATTTTAAAACACTGCAGGATTTAATCATAGGTAATCCGGTATATCTCACGGATTCCATTTACCAGGTTGTTAAAACGCCCGCAGTTATTTCATTCAGTTGCGACAGTACTTTATTCACCAGTTTGTTTAATGTTTTTGCGGATGATTATGTGTTACAGCAGAGTAAGGTGATGGATAAGGACAGCTCACGCAAACGTTCCTGCGAACTCACCTATGGTGAATACAAATCTCAGGATGGGCATAAGTTCGCTACACGTCGCCGTGTATTTGTAGAAGATAAGAATTTTACGAAGATAGATATGGATTTTAATAAGGTAGATTTCAATCAGCCTGTTAGTTTTCCATTTACAATACCTTCCGGTTATTCTAAAGAATAGTACGCTTCTGTTGAACACAAATTTGTAAATTGCTGTTTTGCAGTTATCTTTAAAACCATCATGCTGAATTTGAAGAAGTTTCTCCCATTTATATTGATTCTAGGTTTACTACCTGCACTGCTCAACGCGCAGGCAACTCAACCATCGCGGGAAGAACTGGAACATAGGAAAAAAGAGCTACAGAAAGAGATTGATGAAGCGAATGAAGCATTAAAGGTAACCAAGAAGTCTACCCGCGAAAGCCTTGGTCAGCTGAGAGCTTTGCGCGATAAGATCACGCTGCGTACCCGGCTTATCAATAATATCAACGAAGAGATCAATTTCATAAACGGAGATATCAACTCTGCCTACCGTGATATTAAAACACTGGAGAAAGATCTGGATACGCTCAAATCTCAGTACGCACAACTCGTAGTATATGCCTATAAAAACCGCAGTACCTACGACATGCTCAACTTTATCTTTTCTTCGCAGAGTTTCAACGACGCGATCAAGAGGTATCAGTACCTGAAACAATACCGCGATTACCGGCGTCGTCAGGCTGATAATATTCTCGAAACACAGGTGTTGCTGAATAAGAAAATAGAGAACTTAAGAGATCAGAAAGATAAACGTGCCGGTACACTGAAAACGGAACAGGAACAGCGCAACATCCTGGAAACAGATAAGAAAGAAAAAGATCAGGTACTCACGCAGCTCAAAGGCCGGGAACAGGAACTGATAGCAGATATCAATAAGAATAAGAAAGACGCACAGAAAGTGCAGATAGCGATACAGGTAGTAATCCGTCGTGAAATTGAAGCAGCCCGTAAACAGGCTGAAGAAGAAGCTGCGGCCAAGCGGAAAGCGCTGGAAGAAAAGAAGAGACGTGAGGATGCTGCCCGTAAAGCGGCAGCCGCAGCAGCGGCGGCAGCAAAAGCCAATGCCGTAAATGATGCAGTAGCAGATAAACCGGAAAAAGTAGAGAGACCTGCTCCTGAAGCTCCTTCCAAACCAGCTCCGGCACCGCCTGCAGAAGTAGAAAAACCGGCACGTGTGGAAAACGTACTGGAAGCTACACCTGAAGCCCTTGCATTATCAGAAAGTTTTGAAACTAACCGCGGAAAATTACCATGGCCTGTTACTTCCGGTAACATCATCGGTCACTTCGGTAAACAACAGCACGCGGTAATGGAAAGGATCACAGTAGAGAATGATGGGATCATCATCGGCACCAGCAAAGGGGCTGCTGTAAGGGCGATCTTCCAGGGCGAGGTAAGGAAAGTGGTAATCATCCCTGGTGGTGGAGCGCTTGTGATCATCCGTCATGGTCAGTACTTTACCAACTATGTTCGCTTGCAGACAGTGAATGTAAAAACAGGAGATAAAGTAAACACCGGACAGGTGATTGGAACAGCGGGTACCAATGAACTGGAAAACCAGGGAGAAGTAGAATTACAGATCTATAAAGGTATTGCCAAACAGAATCCTGAGAGCTGGATAAGAAGAAAATAATACTTCACTTTTGGGGTGCAGGGCAAAACCCCTTCAATTTTTTTGAGATGGTGCTTTGCACCATCTCAAAAAAATTACACCTTACATCACTAATGCTTTATTAATCACCTCTTCGTACAAGGCTTCATATAGCGGTATAATATTGCTGATGTGAAAACGCTGCGCCTGTTCCAGTGCACCTTGTCTCATAACAGACATCAGCTTATCGTCTTTCAACAACTGTATGGCATATTTGGCCATGCTGTTCACATCTCCTACATTGCTTAAATAACCGGTTTGTCCATGAATATTCACTTCCGGTAAACCGCCTGCATTGGACGATATTACCGGGACCTGTGCTGCCATTGCTTCCAGCGCTGCCAATCCAAAACTTTCGTATTCAGAAGGCAGAACGAACAGGTCAGAGATAGACATCACATCTTCCAGTTGTTCCTGCTTACCTACAAAACGGATATCCCCGCAAAGGTTCCATTCGCGGCACATGCCTTCTATTACTGGTCTGTCAGGACCATCACCTACCAGCAACAATTTAGCAGGCATTTCCTCACGCACTTTACGGAATATCTTTACCACATCAGGCACTCTTTTTACCTTACGGAAGTTGGATACGTGTAACAGGATCTTCTCACCATCAGGAGCGATCGCATTACGGAAATGCTGTAACTCAGGTTCCCTGCGTTTAAAACGCTCCACATCTACGAAGTTGTAGATCACCTCAATATCTTTTTCTATAGGGAATGATTTGTACGTCTCTTCCCGCAGGTTATTAGACACTGCTGTAATAGCATCAGATTCATTGATGGAGAAGGTAACTACCGGGGCATAGGTTTTATCTTTCCCTACCAGGGTGATGTCCGTACCATGCAGCGTAGTGATAAATGGAACAACTCTTCCCTGCTTGCCTACGATCTGTTTTGCCAGGTAAGCAGTGGAAGCATGAGGAATAGCATAATGTACATGCAGCAGGTCAAGCTGATGATTCATGATCACGTCTACCATCGTACTGCTTAATGCAGATTCGTATGGCGGAAAGTCGAAGAGAGGGTAGGTCGGCACCTGCACCTCATGGTAAAATATATTGGCATGAAAGGCACTCAGACGCACAGGTTGCTGATATGTAATAAAATGTACCATATGCCCCTTATCCGCGAGCGCTTTGCCCAGCTCAGTAGCAAGGACACCGCTACCCCCGTAAGTAGGATAACATACTATTCCTATACGCATATTTTATTGTTTGATACTTAACCCTTAGCGTGGTACATTGTACACATAACGCCGTTTACTCAATTACAGACTACGAAATTATAACATTTTAACATGATTAAGGCGTTTAATGGGATTAACGGTTTGTTAGATGATTTGCGGCACATTTGAAATAACAGCGGTAATTATTTAGCTTTAAATCCAAATATCAGATTAGTGCTTATGAGAAAATATCTACTGCCGGTATTATTGATCTGTTCACTCCCGGCAAGTGCGCAACAATTAGAGAATGATTCATTAAAACTACGCCAGTTAGCAACGGAAGTACTTACAAACAGTAAGGCTTACGAAGAGCTGAGAGTACTCACACAAACTGTAGGCGGTCGCCTGGCAGGATCTCCTCAAATGGTGAAAGCCGAACAATGGGGAGCAAAGACATTAAAAGAATCAGGTGCAGATACCGTTTATCTGCAGGAATGTAAGGTGCCTCACTGGGTACGTGGTGCAAAAGAAGAAGTGCGGATCATTTCCCGCCGCCGCGATTTCATTCCTCCTTTAAATGTACTGGCCCTGGGTAATTCTGTAGCCAGCGCTCCGGGTGGTATCACAGCGCCCATCATTGAAATTGCAACTTTCGATGAACTGGAAGCAAAGAAAGACAAGATTAAAGGTAAGATCGTATTCTACAACCATCCCTTTAATCCGGCTTTTGTCCGCACATTCGATTCTTACGCAGAAGCAGTGAGATACCGTGGACAGGGTGCCAGCCGTGCTGCCAAATATGGTGCTGTGGGCATTATCATCAGGTCCATGACACATGGTGCCAATAACTTCCCGCACACCGGCGCAATGGCTTATAACGACTCCTTCCCTAAGATCCCGGCTGTAGCCGTGGGCCTGCAGGATGCAGACCTGCTGAGCAGCCGCCTGAAAGGGGAACCCGACTTGAAACTCTACCTGCGTACCAGTTGCCGCATGTTACCTGATACAATTGGACACAATGTTATCGGGGAAATCCGCGGTACTGAACACCCTGAGGAGATCATCACTGTGGGTGGTCACCTGGATTCCTGGGACGTGAACGAAGGTGCACATGATGATGGTACCGGTTGTGTACAGTCCATCGAAGTATTAAGGGCTTTCAAAGCACTGGGTATCCGTCCTAAACGCACAATACGTATCGTATTGTTTGCTAATGAAGAAAATGGTTCCCGTGGTGGTAAGAAATATGGGGAATTAGCTAAAGCGGCTCACGAACAGCACATCTTCGCGCTGGAAAGTGATGCGGGTGGCTTCACTCCAAGAGGCTTCTCTTTTGAAATGCCGCCAGAAAAGAGGGCAAAGATCAAGTCCTGGGCCCCATTGTTCCTGCCATACGATATCTATGAATTTGATGCAGTAGGTGGTGGCGTGGACGTAGGAGAGCTGAGTGCAGCAACAGGATGTCCGATGGGTGAACTATTCCCGGATTCCCAGCGTTATTTTGATTTACATCATGCTGTCAATGATGTCTTTGCCGCCGTAAATAAAAGAGAACTGGAACTGGGCGCATTCAGCCTGGCAGCATTGATTTATCTTGTAGATGAACACGGACTATAATCTTATATAATTATGCGCAGATTCCTATTATTGATTGCCCTTGCTGTTATTGTTATTCTGGCTGCGTTCTTCGGCTATAAATACTACTTCGTATTTGGCCGTGGCGTAAAGGCAGGAGAACTGAATTACTTTGTTCAGAAAGGCTATATATTTAAAACATACGAAGGCCGGCTGATTCAGACTGGCTACCGTTCCAAACAACCGGGAGCTTTACAGTCAAATGAATTCCAGTTTTCAGTGGCAGACGAGCGTATCGCGCAGCAACTGATGACGTCCAGTGGGAAATTTGTAGAGTTACACTATAAAGAATACCTGGGTGCTATCCCCTGGAGAGGCTACAGTAATTTTATAGTAGATAGTGTGATATCGATGAAAGACGCTAATTAATATAAAAAGAGAGGCTACATGACAGCCTCTCTTTTTATATGCTTAAAGCATACCTCCTTCATGTCTCCTTCATACCTGAAGCATACCTGATGCATGGATGAAGCATGAAGCTACTGCGGTTCCCCTGCATACAGGAGAAAAATGGCCGGTTTCTTATTCAGCTCCGGTAATGTCGTTTGTTTCCAGTCCCTGATCGTACGGGTATGAATGTATTCCTCTGTCCCGGTAATATCGGCTGCCACACATAGTAATGTATGGTCCTTACAGGTAGCGAGTATATCTTTCAGGATATAATTATTCCTGTAAGGGGTCTCTATAAAGATCTGGGTCTGTTTTTTCTTATTCGCCTGCACTTCCAGGTCAGCAATCGCTTTCATTCTTTCGGCGGGTTTCACTGGCAGATATCCTACAAACTGGAAATTCTGTCCGTTCATGCCCGAAGCCATCAGCGCCAGTATGATGGAATTAGGCCCTACCATGGGTATCACCGGTGCTTCTATAGTATGTGCGGCTTTCACCACAAGATGCCCGGGATCAGCTATTGCAGGGCATCCTGCTTCACTGATTACCCCAATATCCTGTCCGGCAAGTAATGTCTTCTTTGCCAGCGCAATATCCGGAGGATTATGAGAATCCATCAGCAACAACTGCATCTCATCTATGTTGACAGTCCTGTCCAGCGCTTTCATATAACGGCGTGCTGTACGTTCATTCTCTACAAAAAACACCTTGATCCGCTGTACGGCTGCAGTTACATACGGTGGAATGGTATGTAATGTATCCGGACTTAATACGGTGGGAATAAGGTATACTTTACCAACGGGCTCCATGCAACAGTCGTTTATCTGATAAGTGAATAGTGGCGGCAATAACAGCATAGGAGGGGGCCATTACCCATCCCAGCACGGGAATGAACATCAGCAGGTAAAATACCATACCATTGCCAAGTGCCATGCCTCTATGCGCCTTTATAAAGGAAATGCTTTGTTTCGTAGTGAGCTGATGCCTTTCACAGCTGTAATCCATCATAGAAAAACCATAGAAATAGCATTCTATAAAGAAGGCAATGAGCGGCGTAATCCATCCCACAACAGGTATGAAGGATAAGATGATGAGGAATATTACACAGATGGTCTGATACAACATATTCCGTAAGGAAAGGCGTATCCCCCGCATCATATCTTTCAAAAACTGCTGCATGCTGAAAGGAAATTCCTTTCTGTCCAGCAGGGCCTCCGTTTTCTCTGATAAATAAGCAAACAGGGGAGACCCCAGTACCAGGAAAAGATATTTATAGTAGGAAAAATATAACAGCAGGAACACTATCCGTATGGAAAATGCCAGTAGAATGAAAAAGAAACTGATCCAGCTGCTGGCCAGGTCCTGAATCCAAACACGGATAGGTAACAGGTTGAAGAGATACTCTACAAAGTCTCCCGAATATCCCCATACAAAATAGCTTCCGGTAATAAACAATATGCAGTACAGGATACCGGGTACCAGTATCCATTTCCATAATTTATGCTGCATTATAAACTGATGCGCTTTCCCATAAGCCTGCACGGCTGCCAGTACTTCTCTGAATGAAAACAATTGAATGTATTTAGTGGTTAGTTAGCCCTTCTGGTTATCGATCCGGTTGTAAGTAACTAAAAATCAGTGGAACAACAGAAAAAAAATGTGGAAGGCAGAAATAAAAAACCTGCCAGGCTGATACAACCGGCAGGTTTTTTTAGGTATAATTAGTTGATTAGAACCGTGGGCAAAGTGTTCTGTACTTGTTACCGTCACTCTTCTTGTGAATGTAAATCACTGATATTTCCATACCACCGCGGTAATTGGAAGCGGGTTTCAGTGAAGAAACGTTCATGTCGTAGGAAAGACCTACGGTAAAACCGTTGATTTCCATACCTACATAAGGATTGATCGCATCTTTTAAACGATACCAGCTACCCAGGTAGAATGTTTTTGGATTATCCTCATCACCACCGCTCAGGTCGAATCCGTAAGCTCCACCGAAAGTAAACTCAGAAGCAGTACTCTGTTTCATATACAGGGCACTCACGTGGATACGGTTACCCATCCCTACAGGGAAGGAACCACCACCGTGAGCCGTCCAGCGGGCAGTAAGCCTGTTGTTATTCTCGTTCTGGAAAGTTTCGGTAGGCTGCGTGATATGATAGAAGGATGTTCCAAGATAGATATTGGAGGATTCGCCTACAAGACCGTTATAGAGGATACCGATATTAGGATCTATATAAGAGATAGATGGATGGGCAAAGGATTCACCGCTGGGAAGAGCAGGGTTATAACCATTATTATCGATCTGATTTTCAAACATCAGTTTGGTCTGATCCAGTCGCTTTTGTACATAAGTAGCCTGGATACCAACAGCTAGTGTATGATTCCCTTCAGGATCCAGACCTTTATGATAAGCCGTACTGAAACTCAGGTAAGTAGATGTAAGTGCACCACCCCCTGTTCTGTCATACATCGCCATTACACCAACACCCCATATATCTGTATAATTAATTGCATTTTTAAGAATGCCGAAGTCGATCGCCGCAGTACCTGTAGTAAATGGAGTAGAGATACTTCTCCACTGAGACCTGTAGTTGCCGGAAACACGGTAGTCACCGGAGAAAAGGCCGGTAAAAGCCGGATTCAGGGTAAGCGGAGAGGCAAAGAATTGCGAAAAATGCGGATCCTGCGCCCTTGCCGGGGTCATCATTGCAACAATGATCGTGAATAAAAGCAGCACTTTCTTCATAAAACAATACTTATATGTATAGGGTTTTCTCATGGTTCCATGTGAAGGTATTAAAAACTCGTCATATCGCAAATTAAAAATATATAATAGAAAGGATGAGGACGCCCTAACTCATTAGTAATTAATGGGTGTTTTATTATAATTTTTTATTGGCTAAGGATCTTCCGGGTATATCTATAATCCAGTCTTATGATGATTTTGGCTTATTGCTGCAGTTTGTTACCGAATGCCAGGTCGCCGGCATCTCCCAGACCCGGAACAATGTAACCTTTGGCAGTCAGTTCATCGTCAATATCTCCGGCCCATATACTAAGGTTGTTGCCGGCATGTCTTTGCACATATTCAATTCCTATGGTACAGGCGATGGCTACTACCAGGTGTATATGTTTGGGTTTCCCTATTCCCTGCAGGTGTTCGATGGTTTTCACAAGGGAGGCTCCTGTGGCGAGCATAGGATCTGACAAGATCACTACCTGTCCTTCTATGGACGGGCTGGAAACATATTCCAGGCTAATTTCAAAAGAACCGTCATGCTTGTGTTTACGGTACGCTGAAATAAAGGCATGATCAGCTTTATCAAAATAGTGGAGCAATCCCTGATGTAATGCCAGGCCTGCCCTTAAAATAGTTGCCAGTACCGGTTGTTCTTTCAATACACGGCAATTGGCAATACCCAGGGAGGTCTGAACTTCTTTCTCCTCGTACTCCAATGTTTTGCTGATCTCGTAGGCGGCTATTTCTCCAACACGTTCCATATTACGTCTGAAGCGCATCCTGTCTGTCTGTATGTCCATGCTCCTTATCTCACTTAGCCATTCTCCTACCAGCGAATTGGTATTACTTAGATTAATTAACATGTGTGCAAAGTACACATTTTTCATTGTAGTGTTAAATGATTGGTCGTCAGAATCAGGCCGTATAAAGAAATTTTTATACGGCTCTGATTGCTAACTGTTTAAGGGGCTTACAAATGCCTTACGGCTATTATCTTTCTGATACTTTTTTATTCCTGGATAGCTATTCTTTTATAATCATCGCTTTCTTTACCAGCTGTATAAATTCTGCTCTGTACCCTTCAGGATCTTCTCCTTTGGCTTTCCCTGCCAGGGCTAATACCTGATCATAGGTGGCCTGTCCTTTGTATTCAGAATTCCGCAGCAATAATCCGAAGGCCGCAACGGCTGTGGCCATCTGGAAATCGGGCGCTGTAGCTGTTACCGGCTGATTCTTCCAGGGCAGTACCTGTGATAATAACTGGCTGCTGTTTGACTGTGGTTGTTTGTACCGGAGTTTCACAGTAAGCACTTCCGCCGTATTGCTTCCTATAATCTTTTGCTGCTGATATTTCAGGGGATCTACCCAACTGATCGCCTCCGCATTATTACCGGCTGCAATCACCTCATACAGGGCAGTAACGGTATGTCCGGCACCCATCTCCCCGGCATCTTTTTTATCATTGTTAAAATCCTCATTCTGTAATAAGCGGTTTTCATATCCTACCAGCCTGTATGCCTGTACATATTCAGGGTTAAACTCTATCTGTAATTTCACATCCTTCGCTACAGTATACAGGGTTCCGCCAAACTCTGTGACAAAGGTCCTGCGGGCTTCTTCGAAATTATCTATATAGGCATAGTTCCCGTTCCCCTTATCAGACAACAACTCCAGCTTACTATCCTTGTAATTGCCCATTCCAAAGCCTAATACAGAAAGGAAAATCCCTTTATCACGTTCTTTCTCAATAATATGCAGCAGGTCTCCGTCACTGGAAGGGCCTACGTTAAAATCTCCGTCCGTAGCAATGATCACCCTGTTATTACCTTCTGATTTAAAGTTGGCCGCGGCTGTACTATACGCCAGTTTGATCCCTTCTCCGCCTGCTGTGGAGCCGCCAGCTTCCAGGTGGTCCAGCACATCCAGAATGGTTTTTTTCTCCCCTCCTGAAGTAGAAGGCAATGCCAGTCCGGCTGCTCCTGCATATACAACGATCGCTACCCTGTCCTGGGGACGAAGTTGCTGCACCAGCGCTTTCATCGCCTGTTTTACCAGTGGCAGCTTGTTTTCATCTGCCATAGAACCGGATACATCTATCAGGAACACCAGGTTGGAAGGGGGAAGATTTTCTTTAGGGACATCTTTGGCTTTCAATGCAATACGTACCAGTTGATGAGAAGGTTCCCATGGGCAAATGGCCATATCAGCATAGATCGCTACCGGATCTTTTCCAGTTGGATTTTTATATTGATAATCAAAGTAATTGATCATTTCTTCTACACGCACCGCATCAGCAGGAGGGAGCTGACCGTTATTCAGAAAACGCCTGATATTGGTATAAGAGGCACGGTCTACATCAATAGAGAAGGTGCTGAGTGGCTGATCACTTACCGTATGAAAGTTGTTTTCATTGATAGCACTGTAGGTCTCTGTGTTATCTGCAGGTGGTGGGGCTGAATAGATTCCTGAATAGGAAGTTGATGGCGATACGACCACCCCGGAGGCTCTGCTCTGTAGTGCCTTTTTGGGACTGGCATAACCTGTTACCACCACCTCACTTAGCTCTTTCTCATTGGCCATTATCGTCTTTCTCTTCACATCTTTTATCCGCAAATCCCGTTTTGCCCGCGTTAATAGAATATTGACAGTATTATTCGTCAGTTGTGCAATAGCAGTTCCCTTTTCATACCCGGAATAAGTAACCTGTATGGTAACCGCGGCCGCCGGTGCCGTCAGTTTAAAAACACCTTTGGCATTACTTGTAGTCTGAATGGAACTGCCGGCAATACTGATCACAGCGCCCGCCAGCGGCGATTTGGTCGCGGAATCTGATACCGTTCCGGTAATGATACGCTGGGCCTGTGCGTTTAAGCTGATCAGTCCCACCAGCAACAGAAAAAGATATTTTTGCATAACGATTTGTTTTAATCTGCTACTATGATGCAGGGGTATTATCCGATTCCATAAAAGCAGGAAAAAAATATCTCCTACTTTTGCACAAATTTTAGTGGATGGTATATAATGTAATAGGGATCACCTCCGGGAACTCGCTGGACGGACTGGACCTCGTGTTTGCAGGGCTTACAGAAGTAAGGGGTAAATGGACGTATGAGATCAAAGCCGCTGAACGCAAGGCATATACAATAGAATGGGAAGAGAAACTTGGAGCTGCCGTAAGTCTCTCCGCCAGGGATTACCTGCTGTTACACAGTGAGTTCGGTCATTATATCGGCTATGCTGTGAAACAGTTCATCACAGATCATCAGCTGGATCACCAGGTGCATTTTATTGCTGCACATGGCCATACTGTATTCCATATGCCTTCACAGAAAATGACGGCCCAGTTGGGAGAAGGCGCTGCCATCGCTGCTGTAACAGGCTTGCCGGTAATCAGCGACCTGCGTGCTATGGACGTAGCCCTGGGAGGAAAAGGAGCGCCACTGGTGCCTGTCGCAGAACAGCTTCTGTTCCCGGATTACCGCTACCGCCTTAATCTTGGCGGAAATGCGACCATCTCCTCTATGGTGAATAACAATTTCATTGCATTCGATATCTGCCCCTGCAACTACATCCTGGATGCCCTGGCAGAAACCCTCGGTAAACCTTTCGATGAAGATGGTAAACTGGCAGCGGGTGGGGTTACCGATAATGCCCTCTTGGAATCCCTGAACGGGTTGTCCTATTACGGGCAGGATCATCCTAAAACACTGGCAGGTAAATTCGGTACAGGTACTGTATTACCGCTTATTCAGGGACATCAGCTTTCTACACAGGGGAAGCTAAACACGTATACCCATCATATTGCTACGCAGATAGCGAAAACCATTGCCAAGTTGCAAAGCGGATCAGAACAGGAACAAAAGTTATTACTGACAGGTGGTGGTGTGTTTAACAGTTTCCTGTTGCAGCACATTCGCGAACAGTTACAGCCTTATAATATTGAGATCATTACTCCTGATGAACAAACCATCACATTCAGAAATGCGCTGATGATGGCGTTACTGGGAACTTTACGCTGGAGGCAGGAGCCGAATGCATTGTCTTCCGTGACCGGTGCAGAAAAGGACAGTGTTGGCGGAGCATTATGGGCTATATAATCTGGATACAAAACATCTTCAATTTTTTTGTGATGGTGTTTCGCACCATCACAAAAAAATCAGATAACATTCGTAAAGCTAAAAGTATCTCCATCAAATAACCCAAGATCACTCAGTTTCAGATGTGGAATTACCAGCAATGCCATAAATGATAAGGTCATGAAAGGAGCGCCCAACTGGCTGCCTAAAGCCTTGGCCGCTGCATCCAGCTCACTGTACCTGGCTGCTACTTCATAACCGTCCAGGTTACTCATCAGGCCTGCTACCGGTAGCGGTAATACGCTGGCGACACCGTCACGTACCACACTTACACCACCACGTTCTGCTATCACGGCATTCACGGCAAGACTGATACTTACATCGTCCACACCTACTGCAATAATATTATGACTGTCATGCGCTACTGAAGAAGCAATCGCGCCATGTGAAAATCCAAAGTTGCGGATAAAGCCCAGTGCAACAGGTGCAGGATGATAACGGTTTACCACCGCCAGTTTCAACACATCCTTCTCCACAGAAGTACTGACCACACCATCCCGAACAGGTAATGTTTCCTGCAAACTATTGGTAATAAGCTGTCCGTCCAGCGCCTCTATTACTTTAACAGTAATGGTATCTCCACTGGCAGGAATCCAGAAATCAGAGGGGATACTTGGGATACAATCAAAGTTATTGATTACGGGAGCTACAATAGAATCTATCAGTGTAACACCTTTATCCGCCACTAAGGCTCCGTCAATATAGGTAGAGAGTATATTGAAGTAATTAAGATCATCGATGATGATAAAATCTGCAGGATCTCCCACGCGTAACAAACCGGCAGGGATCTTATAATGTAAGACCGGATTCACACAGGCCACACGCAATACTTTGAACAGATCAAGCTTTAATGCAAGCGCACGTTTCACCAGCACATTGATATGTCCTTCCACCAGGTTATCCGGATGTTTATCATCACTGCAAAACATCATCTTCTCATAATGCTCGTCCAGCAAAGGAATCAGCGCATCAAAGTTTCGGGCAGCACTTCCTTCACGGATCAGGATCTGCATGCCATACTGCAATTTGTCCTGCGCTTCTTCTGCTGTAAAACACTCATGGTCCGTACTGATACCAGCAGCGATATATTTTTGAGCATCTTTTCCCCGTAATCCTGGTGCATGGCCGTCTACGGGCTTTCCCGCTCGTTTGGCAGCTGCGATTTTAGCCATTACGTCCGGCTGTTCATGCAATACACCCGGGAAGTTCATCATCTCTGTTAAATAAAGCACTTCCGGTTTGGCCAACAATGCTTCCACATCAGCTACACTCACCGTAGCACCAGCCGTTTCAAACGTGGTGGCAGGTACACAGGACGGCGCTCCAAAGCAGAATTTGAAAGGGACTTCCTTCCCGTTCTTCAGCATGTATTCCACACCTTCCACACCCAGTACATTCGCTATTTCATGCGGGTCAGAGACTGTGGCTACAGTACCATGTACCACTGCCAGTCGTGCAAACTGCGAAGGCGTAAGCATGGAACTTTCCACATGCACATGCGCATCAACAAACCCTGGCAGCAAATACTGATCGTACACGTTTTCATTAGGTGTAATACTGCTGATACGTCCGTCAGTTACCTGTATGGTAGCCGGGTAAATGCTTTGCTGTAATATGTCTATCAGGTTACCTGATACCTCGAATGTTTTCATATGAGCGGGTATTAATAAAGTTCGAGCATTGCCTTTGCAGATGCTGCTATTTTATCTGCCAGCGATTGTGGCTGTAATATTTTCACATTCGCTCCATAGCTTAGTAAAAGCATCTGCAACTCATGATTGATAACTACATTCAGTGATATACGGCATTCTTTTTCATTATCTGATTCCACTTGCTGAGAAGGATGAACAGGCTGCGACTTGATATATTTCCCTTGTATGGGAGTGAATGCCAGCACTACTTTCTCCGGCTCTCCCAGCGGCACTGTAATACCTATTGCATGCTGGTAATAACTGGCATCATCAAAGTTCTTCTCATCAAATTTCTTATCCGTAGGCCATAAATCCACGATCCTGTCTAACGCAAATGTAAGCAGGGTCCCTCCTTTCGCTTTCTGACTTTTTCCTATCAGGTAAAAGCGCGACTGATACTCCCGTACATGATAAGGTTCTACCCAGTGTTCCTTGGGTTCTGTTCTGTCAAAGCTCTGATACGAGATACGGATCACTTCCAGTGCTTTGATCGCGTCTACTATCACCGGGATATGTGCCGCTCCTTTATACTGTGCCGCACGCGCAAATTTGATCAGTCCTTTATGTTCCATCACCTCACGGTTCTGTTTCAGGCTGGCCGCTATTTTCAGGATAGCATCCTCAAACTGCTGTATAACGGGCAGGCTGCGGAATTGTTCCAGGATACTGATCGCTATTTCAAGACCCTGCAGATCGGTTTCATCAATAGGAATACTGCTGATGGAGAAATTATCGTCGCCATAACGGTAAGTCCCGGAGCTGCGGTCATATAGAATGGGGGCATGATAGTTCAGCTCAGGATCATGCCGCATGTCCTGGATGTCTTTTTGAATAGTACGTACAGAAATGGTTGCATCCATTTTCCTGGATACATATTCAATAAGGTCTTCCAGGGTGGGTTTCTTTAAACGTTTATTGCGGAGCCGTTCATCTATCCAGCGATAACGTGAGACGGCATCCTTATTTTTCGGCATGGACAGTTATTATTTAGATGATAAAAATAGTTAAAATTCGCTACGCATATTCGCTGCGTTATGCCCATATACCTTTGAATTGTTATAAACGCCTAATCACTATGAACAAGGTAAATACAGCAACCGCACAGACATTCCAGGCTATATCAATAGGACAGATCATCCTGGATGATTCCAATTATTTAACATTCTGGGGCCACCTGCAAAAGGCTGATGGCTGGCACCGCTGCGACTTTGTAACCAGTTATGAAGTGCTGAACACCATGCTGCGCCATGTAAAAGACAGGAGCGATGCTGTACAGATGACTATCGTACAGAAGCTGGAAAACATGCGTCAGATCCCTGAAATGATTGATCTTGAAGCAGAACTGGGTTCAGCTATTGTGTTCGATAACATGAGTTTCCGCTTAACACGCCCTGGTTACCGCGAAGAAGGCAACTGGGTAGAATATACAAAAGGAGAGTGTTACTTCATCGAAGACGTATCTCCGTTAACCCCTCAGAAAACCAAACAATATGTAAAAAAGATCGATCACTGCATGGATGTGCTGTATCAAAGCTATGCCCTCTATCTCGGTTATATGGAGCTGGACTTTGAGGAAGATGCTGCCCGTCAGAAGGCCGATCTCACAGACGATCTTAAATACACCCTGGCATATTATGCCTGGAAAGAAAGAACAATTTAGGTCCATTTAACCATTAACCCCCTTGTTTCCCTTGCCTGTCAGTCTTTGACAGGTAAGGAAACAAGCACCTCAACACATCTGTTGAATGACCCTTTCCCTTATCTGGTTTTTTATTCGATAAATATTGTAAAGAGTTGATGATGTATTCCATTTGACCTGTGCCCTCCATCCATGTTAACCCTGACTATCCCCCCTGAAAACCCTGTACCCCGGCAGAGTTGGATCGCTTATATAATTAAGCATAATCCATAATGCGTTTATTTTGAATTGTTTGTTACACTCCATCCCTGTCTGTTCCCCCAGACAGGGACTTTTTTTACAAAAAAAAGAACTAAAGTCTATAATATTTGTAGGAATATCCTACTTTTGAAACGTAAAAAGATGTAATTATGAGCTTAAGATTAGGAGATACTGCGCCAAACTTTCAGGCGAAGACATCAATAGGAGATATAGATTTTTACGAGTATCTTGGCGATAGCTGGGGTGTATTATTTTCTCACCCTGCAGATTATACCCCTGTATGTACTACAGAATTGGGTAAAACGGCACAGCTGAAAGACGAATTTGCAAAACGTAATGTAAAGGTTCTTGCACTGAGTGTAGACTCATTGTCTAAACACGAAGGCTGGATCAAAGATATCAACGAAACACAGAACACAGACGTTACCTTCCCTATCATCGCGGATGAAGACAGGAAAGTATCTGACCTCTATGACATGATCCACCCAAATGCTTCTGAAACATTTACGGTAAGATCGTTGTTTATCATTGGACCGGATAAAAAGGTAAAGCTGATGATCACTTACCCGGCTTCTACAGGAAGAAACTTCCAGGAAGTATTACGTGTAATTGATTCCTTACAGCTGACTGCTAAATACAGTGTAGCTACCCCTGCAAACTGGCAGGATGGCGAAGATGTAATTGTAACCGCAGCAATTAAGACGGAAGATATTCCTGAAAAATTCCCTAAAGGTCACAAAATCATCAAGCCTTATCTCAGAACAACACCACAGCCGAACAAATAAGGCCGTGTACATAAGATATAACGTTTAAAACCTGCACCTAGGGGTGTCAGGTTTTTATTCATAAGAGTTTTTAATGGTTGGTTTTTGATTTTTACGAAACGGGGATTTCTCCCCGTTTTTCTTTTTTATAGCAATTAAAAAAAGCCATCCAGGATGATCCCGAATGGCTACACTAAATAATTATCAACTAATTAATCTTTTATAAGATAAGCTCAGAGCTTCTGCCACTGTTCTTCCGCAACTGGGTTACTACTGCCTGAATATCTTTCGCCAATGGCGCTTCAATAACATGCTTTTCTCCCTGCTGATCTGTAAACTGTAGCTGCCATGCATGCAGTCCCAGACGCTTTAACAGCGGACGTTCTTCCTCAGTTCTCTTACCTAATTTGTAGGTTTTCTTGATAGAAGATAAGAATACAGGAGCCTCAGTACCATATAATTCATCTACTGCTATCGGATGCCCCAGGTATTTCGCATGCACCCTGATCTGGTGCGTACGGCCGGTATGCAGATGAAACTTCACCAGGCTATACAACCCGAAAGATTCCAGTACTTCATAATCAGTATGAGATGCTTTCCCTTTGCTGTTAATCACCATCTTGCCCTTTTGAACAGGATGTTCCATAATAGCCTGTTCCACACTGCCGGTAGCAGGAGTCAGCTGGCCATTCACCAGTCCCAGGTAATATTTCTCTACATTCCTGGTCTCGAATAACTGGGAGTAGTACTTGTGAGATACTTCGTTTTTCGCAAACAAGATGATACCGCTGGTATCCTTATCAAGGCGGTGTACAGTGAATATTTCACCGTAGTGTTTTTTCAGCATTCCCTGCAGGGACGATAACTGGTTATCATGCCTGTCGGGTATTGTTAGTGTACCTGCCGGTTTGTTCAATACAACAAAGTCCGGTGTTTCTTTTATAATAATGTCGTTAATCCTCATAATTCGTAATAGATAGGCTGTTATTTAAAATGTTTCAGTAAGATGACTTCCTTTTCTGTCAGGAAACGCCATTTACCACGGTTAACATTCTTCTTGGTAAGACCAGCATACGTTACACGGTCCAGCTTCTCTACCTGGTATTCCAGGTGTTCAAATATGCGGCGTACAATACGGTTCTTACCGCTGTGGATCTCGATTCCAACTTCCTTCCGGTCATTAGTTTCCACATATCCCAGGGCATCTACCACTGCCACGCCATCTTCCAGTGTAACCCCTGCAACGATCTGATCAAAGTCAGCTTTGGTGAGTGGTTTATCCAGTCCTACGTGATATATTTTACGGATATTATGTTTAGGATGTGCCAGTTTCTGTGCCAGTTCACCATCGTTGGTTAACAGTAATAAACCGGAAGTATTACGGTCTAAACGTCCAACGGGGTATACTCTTTCATCTGTGGTAGCGTCCTGTACCAGTTCCATCACTGTTTTCCTGCCTTCAGGATCGTCGGTAGTGGTGATGTATCCTTTTGGTTTGTTCAGCAGGATGTATACCAGGTTCTTCTGGATATTGATACGTTTATTGCTGATCGCAACTTCGTCTTTAGGCGTTATTTTGGTAGCAGGTTCTGTGATGACGATACCGTTTACTGTAACCTTACCTTCTTTCACAAAATCTACCGCTTTACGACGGGAACAGAGTCCGGAATGCGCGATGTATTTATTCAGCGGCATTTCTCCGGGTGCATATTCTGTATTTTCTCCTTCTCCTTTCCTGGGGCGGTGTTTACCGAATTCCCGGGAAGAATCGTCCCTGCGGGATTTCCTGTCGTCAGCATCTCTGCGCGGTTTCCTGTCTTCTGAATCTTCTCTGCGGGGTCTTCTTTCTTCGGAGTCTCTTGGAGAATTATCTCTGCGTGGGCTTCTTTCACCAGCATCATCTCTGCGAGGCTTTCTCTCTTCGGAATCATCATCCCTGCGGGATTTCCTTGCATCAGTTTTACGCTCCTGTTTATCTGCAAAGCGGTCGTTTGCAGTATCGAAGAATTTCTTGCGGTTAAATCCGCTTGGAGTAGCGCGTTCTTCACGGGTATCCTTGCTGCGTGCGCCACCTGGACTGTGAAATGCGCTGTCGTCGTCTGTTTTAGGACGGGGTTTGAAAGGAGTTCTGCCATTGGCAGTTTTCTTTTCTGTTTTATTGGAGATACGGGGTCTGCGTTCGCCTTCACCTCTTGCTGGTTTCTCTGCTCTTTCGCTCTTACGTTCACCTCTTTCCGGTCTGTCTCCAAAACTTTTACGTTCTGTTCTTTCTCCACCAAAGCTCTTGCGCTCACCTCTTTCCGGTCTGTCGCCAAAGCTTTTACGCTCTGTTCTCTCAGCTTTCTCTCCACCGAAGCTATTACGCTCAGGTCTCTCCGCAAACTTGCTTGGTTTATTGCTTCTCTCTGTTTTAGGTCTGTCTTTACGTTCGCTATCACCTCTTTCTGGTCTTGCTTCTGTACGTTTCCTGTCAGACTTGTCCCAGAACTTGCCTTCAGCTCTTGGTGGTTTCTCTCCAAACTTACGGTCGGTCTTTTCTCTTTCAGGACGCTCAGGTCTTGTCCATTCACTCCGTTCAGGTCTTTCTGTCGCAGCACCATCTTCAGACTTTGTCTTACGTGGTCTGTACGCACCATTATTTGGCTTTGCAGCCTTTTTATTTGAACTGCTTTTGTTTTCTTTAAAAGGGGAAAAACCCTTCTTAGCAGACGTATTTTTCTTCATCAGATTAATTTTAAGTTATTCGCAAAGGAAACGGATCAGCCTTTATTGGCCAGTTGTCCGCAGGCAGCATCAATGTCTTTACCACGGCTCCGGCGCAGTCGTGCATTTACACGATGTTTGCCGAGATATTCCATAAAGGCATCTGCCACTTCCTCGTCCGGTTTCTGGAACTTCGCGTGTGAGATGGGATTGTATTCGATAATGTTAATGAGATCAGCAGGAACCTGACGGTAGATCTTTATCAGCTCGTCCGCATCTTTCAGGGAATCATTGAAATCCTTGAAAAGGATATATTCGAATGATATCTGGTTCTGTGTGCATTTGTAGAAGTAGTTCAGCGCCTCTATGAGTACCTGTAAGTTATTGGTATCATTGATAGGCATGATCTCACTACGTTTTGCATCATTCGCAGCGTGCAGCGACAGCGCCAGATTAAACTTCACCTGATCATCTCCCAGCTGACGGATCATTTTGGATACGCCTGCAGTAGATACGGTGATACGTTTAGGAGACATACCCAGCCCATCAGGAGAAGTAATGCGTTCAATGGATTGCAGTACATTCCTGTAGTTAAGGAGGGGTTCGCCCATACCCATATACACGATGTTAGTGAGTTTTTTGCCGCTGGATTCCAGTGCCTGCTTATTCAGCCAGGCCACTTCATCAAAAATTTCGTCGAAGTCCAGATTGCGTTTGCGGTCCATATACCCGGTAGCGCAGAATTTGCAGCTGAGGCTGCAACCTACCTGGGAAGAAACACAGGCAGTTTGCCTGGTATCTGTAGGGATGAGTACACCTTCCACAAGATGACCGTCATGTAACTTAAAGCGGTTTTTGATGGTACCATCTGCACTGTTCTGTGTAGCATCCACTGTCACTGCCGGTAGTGTAAAATGCTCTTCCAGTTTGTTGCGGAGATCTTTAGAGAGGTTGGTCATCGCGGCGAAGCTGGTAGCATGTTTCAGCCAAAGCCACTCGTAGACCTGTTTTGCTCGGAATGGCTTCTCTTCAATTGACCCGAAGTATTCCTGTAATGCCGGTAAATTAAGATGCCGGATGTTTGTTTTACCCAATTTGTTTGACCTTTAAATGAGATAATGTCTGCCTTACGGCAGTCGATATGAGCGACAAAGGTAAGGTTTTTTTAGTCGATGGACTTTTTACCTACATTTACAGCCTTTTATAACCAAAACAGAACAATGCAAGCTGCTTATATAGTAGATGCGGTACGCACACCCATCGGTCGTTATGGTGGGGTACTCAGCACCATCCGGCCAGACGATATGCTGGCCCACGTGATCAAAGCACTGATAGAACGCAATCCCACACTGGATCCTGCCGGTATTGAAGACGTGATTGCCGGGGCCGCCAATCAGGCTGGTGAAGACAACCGTGACGTAGCCCGTATGGCCGCACTGCTGGCTGGTTTGCCGGTAACCGTTGCCGGTAATACCGTTAACCGCCTTTGTGCTTCAGGGCTGCAGGCCATCATGGACGCTGCCAGAGCCATCATGTGCGGGGAAGGCGACGTATACATTGCCGGTGGCGTGGAAAGCATGACCCGCGCTCCGCTGGTAATGCCCAAAGCAGATGGGGCTTTCAGCCGTAAAACAGAAATCTATGATTCTACCATCGGCTGGCGCTTTACCAACAGGAAACTGGCCGATATGTACCATCCCTATTCTATGGGTGAAACGGCAGAAAACGTAGCCCGCCAGTGGAAGATCAGCCGGGAAGACCAGGATTATTTCGCCCTCCAGAGCCAGATAAAATACAAAGAAGCGCTGGATGCCGGTAAATGGGAGGCTGAAATAATGTCTATCGCTATCACTCCCAATAAAGACGGACAGGTAATTATCTCCAGAGACGAACCTCCCCGCGAAACTTCTTACGAGAAACTGGCTGGCCTCAGACCTGCGTTCGCCAAAGACGGCAGCGTAACCGCCGGTAACTCTTCCGGTATCAACGACGGTGCGGCGGCAGTACTGATCGTATCAGAACAGGCCTTGAAACAATACAATCTCACCCCCATCATGAAGATCAACGCCATGGCAGTAGCCGGTGTAGACCCTTCCATCATGGGGATTGGCCCTGTCCCTGCTACAGAGAAAGCGCTCCGCAGGGCAGGTATCTCCGTAAATCAACTTGATTTAATAGAATTAAACGAAGCGTTTGCGGCGCAATCACTGGCCTGCATAAGAGACCTTAACCTCGATATTGAAAATATCAATGTGAATGGTGGATCTATCGCTATCGGTCATCCTTTAGGATGCAGCGGGGCCCGTATCACTACTACGTTAATGCATGAGATGGCCCGGAGGTCCGGCGCTAAGTATGGATTGGCTACAATGTGTGTGGGTGTAGGCCAGGGAGCCACCATTATCTTCGAGAAGATATAAAAAAAACGGGCAGTCGGAGACTTAAACCGGCTGCCCGCTGATGGCAAGCAAAAAAACGGATTACAAACAAATCTGCTTCTCCGTCATCATTTTACGGAGATTGATTAAGCCATATCTCATACGGCCTAATGCGGTATTGATACTCACGTGTGTGAGGTCAGCAATTTCTTTGAAACTCAGATCTGCGTAATGCCGCAGTATGATCACTTCCCGTTGTTCTTCAGGAAGCATATCCAGCATTCTGCGCACACGGTCGTGGCTCTGCCGGGTGATCATCTTTTCTTCTGCACTGCTTTCGCTGAAGCCCAATACATTAAAGATATCTTTATCGTCGCCCGTCTTGATGATCGGGTTACGTTTAATTTTGCGGAAGTGGTCTACACACAGGTTATGTGCAATACGTATTGCCCAGGGAAGGAACTTGCCTTTTTCTGTATAACGCTCAGCCCGTATCGTATCAATGATCTTGATAAAGGTATCCTGGAATATATCTTCTGCCAGGAAAGAATCTTTTACCAGTAAAAAGATGGAGGTATAGAGCTTGTCTTTGTGCCTGTGAACTAATTCCTCCAATGCGGAAGCGTGCCCTTTCTTAAAAAGGGTAATTAATTGCTCGTCACTGAGTTTGTACATTATTTGCATAAACGTCTACAATAGCGGGTTTAAAATAAGAAACAGACCTTTAACAGTCAGTAGGTATTGTGTAGAGTTTATGCTATAATTGGCAGTTTTTTGGTGAATGTTAAGATAATCCTAAATTCTGGTATATTGCAAATATAATGGAATAGTTGAATAAAACAAGATACGTTTGAAAGGATTTAATATAAGGTAATTGAGGCAGGGTGCAGCTTTGCTGCGTAATCGATTCAGTGCGAATATAATTATCTGAGAATATCCTTACTTTCGGTATTTAACGGAAGAATTCTAAACTTTTTCGAGGAAATTTGCAGATTCATGGCTACTAAAGTGAAGAAAACGGAAACAATAACTGACGATCAGCCAGTTAATACAAAGGATGAAATATTCATTAAAGGCGCAAGAGTACATAACCTGAAAAACGTAAGCGTTGGCATCCCCCGCAATAAGCTGGTTGTGGTAACCGGGGTGTCTGGTTCTGGTAAGTCATCATTAACAATGGATACGCTGTATGCAGAAGGACAACGCAGGTACGCAGAGAGCCTCAGCTCCTATGCCCGCCAGTTCCTCATGCGTATGAATAAACCCGATGTGGATTATATTAAAGGCATCTGCCCGGCTATCGCTATAGAACAAAAAGTGATCACCCGTACCCCACGCTCTACCGTGGGCTCCATGACAGAAATCTACGACTACCTGCGACTGCTCTTTGCCCGTATAGGTAAAACATACTCCCCCATATCCGGACAACCAGTCAAAAAACATGAGGTGAGCGATGTGGTGGATTTCATCAAAAAACTCCCCACCGGTACCAAAGTACAACTGCTGGTTACCTTCCGCCGCCACGCCAAGCGTGAGGTAAAGGAAGAACTACAGATCCTGATGCAGAAAGGCTTTACCCGCTTATACGCAAAGGATAAATTGCTGCGCATAGAAGAACTGCTGGAAGAGAAAAAACCTGCTGTAGGCAAAGATGCTTACCTGCTGGTAGACCGCCTCGTGGTAAAAGACTTCGAGGAAGACGACCTGCACCGCATCGCAGACAGCGTACAGACAGCTTTCTATGAAAGTGAAGGCGATTGCCTCGTGGAGGTGGATGGTGGCGAGATGAAACACTTCTCCAACCGCTTTGAACTGGACGGACTGCAATTCGAGGAACCTGTCCCTAACCTGTTTTCCTTCAATAATCCGTATGGTGCCTGCCCTGTCTGTGAAGGATTTGGCCAGGTTTTAGGCATAGATGCCGACTTAGTCATCCCCGACAAACGCCTCAGCGTATTTGAAGGGGCCATCGCTCCCTGGAGAGGGGAAAAGATGGGCGAATACAAAGATGCGCTCATCAAAGTGGCCCGTAAGTTCAACTTTCCCGTTCACAAACCGATCACCGATCTGACAGATGAACAGGTACAACTGCTGTGGACAGGCAACGAACACTTCTACGGACTCAACGAGTTCTTCAAAATGGTAGAGCAGAACCTCTACAAAGTACAATACCGCGTATTACAGTCCCGCTACCGCGGACGTACCCTCTGCCCCGAATGCAATGGGGGCCGTCTCCGCAAAGAAGCGCTGTACATAAAGATCAACGATACCAACATCGCCAACCTGGTGGAGTTGCCCATCGAAGACCTCAACAGGTGGTTCAACAATCTCCAGCTCAATGAATACGACCAGCAGGTTGGTAAAAGGATACTGATAGAAATACATCACCGCCTTAAAACACTGCTGGATGTAGGTCTTAGTTACCTTACCCTCAACCGCCTGGCTAATACATTAAGTGGTGGGGAAAGCCAGCGTATCCAGCTCACCCGCTCCCTTGGCAGTAATCTTACCAACTCCATGTATATCCTCGACGAGCCCAGTATAGGGCTGCACGCCAGGGATACACACCGTCTCATCGGCGTCATGAAAGAACTGCGCGATCTTGGCAACACCGTCGTAGTAGTGGAACACGATGAACAAATGATGGAAGAGGCGGATTACATTATTGACATGGGCCCTCTGGCCAGTCACCTCGGCGGAGAAGTGATCTTTGCCGGTAACTACCAGGAAATACTAAAAGACAGCAAAAGCCTTACAGGTAAATACCTAAGCGGGCATCTGACCATAGAACCACCGGCCCACACCCGTAAATGGAAAAAAGCCATTACACTGGAAGGCTGTAAACAAAACAACCTTAAAAACATTGACGTCGATTTCCCCTTACAGGTACTCACCGTTGTAAGTGGTGTAAGTGGCTCTGGTAAAACTACTCTTATCAAACAAATCCTATACCCGGCTATGATGAAGCTGAAAGGGGAATTCGCTGAAAGAGTAGGACAGCACCGCGCGCTCAAAGGCGCAGTGGATGATATCACCCAGGTAGAGATGATCGACCAGAACCCCATCGGAAAATCGTCCCGTTCCAACCCGGTCACCTATATCAAAGCATATGATGAGATCAGGGACCTGTACTCCAAACAACCCATGAGCAAAATGCGTGGCTTCCAGCCCAAACATTTCTCCTTTAATGTGGATGGTGGCCGTTGCGACACCTGTAAAGGAGAAGGGGAAGTGATCGTAGAAATGCAGTTCCTGGCCGATGTGCACCTGGTATGTGAAACCTGCGGTGGCAAACGCTTCAAGGAAGAAGTACTGGAAGTGACCTACAGGGGCAAGAGCATCTACGATGTACTGTCTATGAGTGTGGAAGAATCACTTGAATTCTTTAAGGAAGAGAAGGACGTATGCAACAAGATCCGTCCTTTAGGTGATGTGGGCCTCGGCTATATCAAACTGGGTCAGAGCAGTGATACTCTTAGTGGTGGCGAAGCACAGCGTGTAAAGCTGGCCTCTTTCCTGGGAAAAGGCAAAGCACAGGGACATATCATGTTCATTTTTGACGAACCTACTACCGGTCTGCATTTCCATGATATCAAAAAACTACTCGCATCCTTTAATGCTCTGATAGATCAGGGACATACCGTACTGGTCATTGAGCATAATATGGATGTGATAAAAAGCGCCGACTGGGTAATAGACCTTGGGCCTGAAGGTGGTGCCGGTGGTGGTAAATTGCTCTACGCAGGCTTACCGGAAGGATTGAAAAAAGTAAAAGAAAGTTATACAGGTAAATATCTGTAAAAAGAAAGCCCCTGACATCGTCAGGGGCTTTTTAAATTATCTTAATCTATCCAGCGACTTAATCAACCTTTCATCTTTATAAATTCCTCTCGCCGCTAAAAACAGGAATACTAATATAAGTACCGGCAGAAATGCTGCCGGAAGATAGCTGGAAGAGGTAATTGTTTTGCCGCCTGTCTGCAAAACATTCGCAAAATCCATCACTTTAAAATACTGAAGTACAATAGCGGCTATGGACAGGAAGATATTCAGCACGGTTAATCTGAACTGTATTTTACGTTTCTTGAAAAGGAAGATGCAAATCAATGCCAGCATCACTATCACCATATAAAGCACAAACACCAGATAGCTGGATTGTACATTAAAATAGCTCACTACATTATCACTCAGCGTCGCTTTCCAGATATCAAAAAACCAGGTAGCTGCACCAGCCGCAGCAGCTAATAAAAGATAAAGAGTTTGAATACGTTGTATCATGTTAGACAGTCAGGTTTAGCGTCGTAAAAGTAAGTAATTATTGTGAACCTACTCTTTCGTGGTACTTCCTGTTCCTGCAATACTTCGTATATTGCACGCCCAAGAACAATCTTATTTGAATTATGGCTAAAAAACTGAACAAGCAGGATGCATTGGATTACCATGCTATGGGACGGCCTGGCAAAATAGAAGTTATACCTACGAAGAACACTAAAACGCAATGGGACCTTTCACTCGCCTATTCTCCCGGTGTAGCTGAACCCTGCAAGGAAATCCACAGAGACGTAGAAAATGTATATAAATATACCGCCAAAGGTAACCTGGTAGCGGTAATCAGTAATGGTACCGCTGTACTGGGACTCGGAGATATTGGCCCGGAGGCCGGTAAACCGGTAATGGAAGGGAAGGCGGTATTATTCAAGATCTTTGCAGATATAGATGTGTTTGATATAGAGCTGAATACCAGGGATGTAGACGAGTTTGTGCAGGTGGTAAAAGCGCTGGAACCTACTTTCGGGGGCATTAACCTGGAAGATATCAAGAGTCCGGAATGTTTTGCTATCGAAGAACGCCTGAAAAAAGAACTGAAGATCCCTATCATGCACGATGATCAGCATGGTACGGCTATCATCTCCAGCGCTGCATTGCTCAATGCCCTGGAACTGGTAAAGAAAAAGATAGATAAAGTAAAGATAGTCATCAATGGGGCCGGCGCTGCTGCTATGGCCTGTGCAAAGCTGTATGTGGCCTTAGGTGCAAAACTGGAGAACTTCGTGATGTTTGATAAGAACGGGGTGCTGAATACCTCCCGTACAGATCTCACAGAGATGCACACACAGTTCGCCACCACTTCCAAAGTAGTGGAACTGGGAGAAGCGATGAAAGGTGCAGACGTATTCGTAGGGCTTTCTGTAGGGAATGTGGTAACACCGGACATGATCAAAGGCATGGCCAAGAACCCTATCGTATTTGCCATGGCAAACCCTGATCCGGAGATCGCTTACGACCTGGCCATCGGTTCCCGCCCGGATGTGATCATGGCTACCGGCCGTTCAGATCATCCTAACCAGGTGAACAACGTACTGGGATTCCCTTACATCTTCCGCGGAGCATTGGACGTACGCGCTACCCAGATCAACGAAGCAATGAAACTGGCTGCAGTAAAGGCCCTGGCAGAACTGGCCAAAGAGCCGGTGCCGGATATCGTGAACCTGGCCTACAATGAGAGGAACCTCTTTTTCGGTCCAAAATATATCATCCCAAAACCACTGGACCCGCGCTTATTGAGCCATGTAGCTCCTGCAGTAGCTAAAGCAGCCATGGATAGCGGTGTTGCACAACAGCCCATCACTAACTGGGAGGATTATATAGAAGTACTGAACAAACGGCTGGGACTGGATAACCAGTTATTCCGCGTAATCGGGAACAAGGCCCGTCAGGACCCTCGTAAGGTGGTATTTGCAGAAGCAGATAACCTGAAAGTACTGAAAGCCTCACAGGTAGTGAGAGATGAAGGTATTGCCTATCCGATCCTGCTGGGTAATGAACTCAAGATCCGGCAACTGGCAGCAGAAAACGGTATTGAACTGGAAGATACCGTGATCATCGATCCTAAGAGCGATGAGATGCATGATAAACGCCATCAATTCGGACAGTTATTCTTTGAAAAGCGTCAGCGTAAAGGGTTTAATCTGTATGAGGCTAAGAAAGTGATGCGTGAGCGTAACTACTTTGGCTGTATGATGGTGGAAACCGGTGAAGCAGATGCACTGATCTCCGGTCTTACCCGTAACTACCCGGATACTATACGTCCTGCATTACAGGTAATAGGTATGGAAGAGAATGCGAAACGTGTGGCTGGCATGTATATCGTCAATACCAAACGCGGACCGTTATTCCTTGCGGATACTACAGTGAACTTCAATCCTACAGCGGAAGAACTGGCAGATATCACATTGCTGGTAGCAAACGAAGTAAGACAGTTCAACATTGTTCCCCGTATAGCCATGGTATCTTATTCCAACTTCGGTTCCAGTGGTACTCCTGAAGCACAACTGGTAAGCAAGGCCCGTGAAATAGTAAAGAAAAAGGACCCTTCATTGATCGTGGACGGCGAAATCCAGGCTGCAATGGCATTCAACAAAGAAATCCTGAAGGATAGCTATCCTTTCAGCGAGTTGATAGACCAGGAAGTGAACACCCTCATTTTCCCCAATCTTACAGCTGGCAATGTGGCTTATAACCTGTTACAGGAAGTAGCGGGTTTTGATTCCATAGGCCCCATCCTGTTAGGGATGAAAAAGCCGGTGCATATCCTGCAGTTAGGCAGTACGGTGCGTCAGATCGTGAATATGGTGAACATTGCGGTAGTAGATGCACAGCATAAATGCTGTAAAGAAAAAACGCCCGCTAAGAAGAAATGAAAAAGGGGAAGAATTGAAAACTCTTTCCCAATAGCACTTTAAGCTCCTAATGCTAAGCTTAATCTGGAAACTATTGATACCCGAAAAGTCTGTAGGGTTCTTCCGCCTGGACCAAGTTCAGAAATAATCATGAGGCTGTCTTACTAAAAGACAGCCTTTTTTGTGTAACTTTTTTGAATTATTAAACAATCCTGCTCGTAGATATTTTATCATAAGGAAATGTCAACAGGACGTTATATTTCTTATCTTTGCAAAAGATATAGGTTTAATTACGAACGTCCTCCTTCTCAGTTATATCTGCTATCCTGTCGAAATGACTAAAAGTACTCCATGGTTGATCTAAGCCAGGGATGATGCAGGTAATCTTCCTTTTACTGTCCTCAATTAGAGATCCTTTTTGCTTTAATGATTTAGCCGTTTCCTTAGATGTTGCCTGTGGGAAAAATGTAACAAAGGTCTTGATACAGCTCTTAGCTGTTAAAGAAATGTTTGCTAAATAATCGCGCATACAGGATGCCCGACAAAAAGGCGGGGATCGTTGTGGCACAATAGCATAAGAAAAACGGTGTGGTTATTTAAATTTAAAACCATTTAATCACCTACTTATGAGTAGATTATTATTATTTGCAGGCTTAGTGATCAGCATGTTTTACCCCTTACAAAGCCGTGCACAGGGGAATCAAACGAAGATTGCAATCAATATCACCCCAGATAAAACAACGGGAGCCTGGCTACATTTACCGGATGATTACAACAGCACATCTACCAATTACCCGCTCATCATTTTTCTTCACGGTGCAACCGAACGTGGTACGGATTTGAATGTAGTACTTGCACATGGTCTGCCAAAGATCATTGCAGAGGGGGCAAAAATGGAATTTACAGTAAACGGTAAATTATTCAAATTCATTACCGTTTCACCCCAAATCCCCAATGGCTGGGCCAGTGAAGATATGGTCCAAAATATTCTAAATGATATTAAGTCAAAATATCGCGTTGATGTTTCCCGTGTTTATCTTACCGGATTGAGTGCCGGGGGTTATGGTGTCCTGAACTATGTAGCTTCAGGTTTCGATTTTTCGAGCAAACTGGCTGCAATTATACCGGTATCTGCAGCCGCTATAGATGATAATA
Organism: Chitinophaga oryziterrae; assembly: GCF_009758125.1. Taxonomy (GTDB): domain Bacteria; phylum Bacteroidota; class Bacteroidia; order Chitinophagales; family Chitinophagaceae; genus Chitinophaga; species Chitinophaga oryziterrae. The sequence goes on along the minus strand of NZ_WRXO01000008.1, from coordinate 257,132 downwards.
AAGTAGCCGGCCTTTGTAATATCGCCGGTAGTAATATTGCTTCGTGGTTTCTTTGCGGCAGCCTGGATGGTTTTATTGATAACCAGGTTAATTACGTTAATAAGATTAATACCTGCGGTCCGACATATCCAGCTATTGCTACTTCTTACCCGGGAGGTACACATAGCGATAATGTATGGGACAAAGCGTATGATGCAACACACATTTACCAGTCTCCAAACATTTATGAATGGATGTTGCAATATACCGATACGGCAAGAGAAATTCCTCCGCCAATAGCAGCAGTGGCGGCCGGGAACACAACCATTACACTACCTGTGGATAGTATTGTACTGGATGGCTCACCTTCAACAGCGCCGGGTAGCAGGATAATCAGTTATGACTGGAAACTTGTTTCAGGCCATTTGGGTCCAATCTTAAGCAGCACCAATAATGCCATAATTACTGTAACCAAACTGATAAGCGGCAGATATACATTTAACCTGACAGTGAAGAATACGGTTGGGATGATAAGCACAAAACAAGTTACAGTAGTAGTAAATCCGATAGGAGGAGCTGCCGGTTCCACTTGCAATTTCTGCAAATTTCTTATAACACCGGGAGTTGATGGAGGGGCCTATATCAACGGTGTAAATCTGCATGTGCAACCTGGTGATACTGTTTGTATTCAGGCTGGTAATTATAGTTATATCCAGTTCTTTAACTTTACCGGCAGTGCGGTCAAACCTATTGTATTTGTCAACTGTGGAGGCCCGGTGAACATCGGAAATGGAGGTAATTATGGATTTATATTTAATAACACTAAATATTTTAAGGTTACGGGCTCTGGTTCCAGTGACAAATATGGGTTCATTGTAAATGGTGTCGTCAAGCGGTTGAATGTGGGCCTTGCAATGGGTAAACGATGTACCGACTATGAAGCAGAAAGGGTTGAAATTACTGGAAGTGAGGTAGGCGTAATGGCTAAAGTGAACCCCGACTGTGATACTGCTAACCAGTATCCTTATTTTGCTATACGCAATGTGAAATTACATGATATATATATTCACGATGTATCAGGAGAAGGAATGTATATAGGTAACACTGCTCCGAATGGGACAACAGTAACCTGCACGGATGGTACGGTGAAAAATGTACTGCCTCCACGTATCTATGGCCTGAGAATATATAATATCAATGTTGCCAATACCGGCTGGGATGCTATACAGGTAGCATCTGCACCCGAAGATGTTGAGATTTATAATAATTCAGTATCGAATTTTGGTATTATGAATGTGGGGAGCCAGCAGGCGGGCATTATTCTCGGTGGCGAAACTAATGGAAAGGTATACAACAACACCGTTATCAAAGGTACCGGCAACGGTATAGAGGTATTTGGTATCGGACTTTGTTCCGTATATAATAATATTATCAGTGATGCTGGTTTCGATAGCACTACCTCAAAACAAGATGCACTCTTTATTGATGACAGGCCTACTAAATACAATTATATTCCTTTGCACGTAAATGTGTTTAATAACACTATCGTTAATTCAGGAAGAGATGCCATCCGTTATATGAATAGTTATGGTACTGTAGCGCCGGGAAATCTGTTCTACAATAACCTAATGGCAAATGTAGGTTCAAAGTACCTGAATGTAGCGACAGGTATAGATTATACGGCTTCTAACAATCTTTCTTATGCCGATATAACGGTTGTTAAATTTTCTAATGCCGGCGCTAAGGACTTTCACCTGGCATCAGGGTCCCCGGCCATTGATAAAGGCTTAAACCTGAGTGCGTATTTTAATACGGATATTGATGGAGATATAAGGCCCTGGGGGATAACTTATGACGTAGGTGCAGATGAATATGAGTCCGGTACAATTATAAACAAACCCCCGATAGCAGTTGCCGGTGCCGATACAACCATAGTATTTCCGGTTTCAAGCATCACGCTGGATGGCTCTGGTTCATCAGATCCGGATGGCAGCATCGTTTCATATGCCTGGACACAGATATCAGGCCCTGTTACAGCTACTATTGGATCTGCGACAACTAGTAAACCGGTAATAAGTGGACTGACGACTATCGGTACTTACGGTTTTAAGCTAATAGTAACCGATAATGCAGGAGATACTGCCAGCGATCAGGTAAATGTTATTTTAATAGCAGATACATCTGAACTTGTAGCGAATGCCGGTCCGGATAAAACCATCAGACAGCCAAAGAATAGTAGTGCTGTCAGTGGAGCTGGTTCTACAGATAGTAACGGAACTATAACTGGCTATAACTGGACACAGGTTTCAGGGCCTACCATCGCTACCATCGTTTCACCTAACAAAGTTAAGACTGATCTTAACCGGCTGACCAGTGTAGGTACTTACATATTCCGGTTAACAGTCACTAACAATAAAGGAATGAAAGCCACGGATGATGTATCCATATTTGTAATTCCTAATCCTGCCCATGGGTTGTTTGCCAATGCAGGTACTGATCAGACCATAGCTTATCCTTCTGTCAATAAGGTTACACTGGATGGATCTGCGTCCTACGCTACAAATCATGGGTATATATCCTATTATGCCTGGACAAAAGTAAGCGGTCCGGACGGATATAGCATTATGAACGCATCATCCCCGGTAACGGTCGTTACATTTACCGCAACAGGTACTTATGTGTTTCGTCTAAAAGTAACAGATACGTATAATAATACTGCTACAGACGATGTAACCATCATTGTTGGTAATACAGGCGCAGGGACAGCTGTTAAGATGAGCTCGAAAAAGTTGGACGTTGCTATGATGAATGCGTCTGATATACGGATTTATCCAAATCCGGTGGTTAGTATATTGCATTTAAACCTCAGGCTGAATGCAACCGCAACGGTTGTTGTCAGGATTTATAACAGCAATGGGGAAATAAAGGGAACTTATTATCTGGGTACTATTACCTCCATTCAAAAGGATATTGATGTAAATAATCTTGCGAGTGGGATGTACATACTACAAATCAAAAATGATAGTAATCCGGATTTGTATTATAAATTCATCAAGTCTGATTAAAGTCTGAGAGTTTACCAATACTGAAAAACTACTTAAATAGAAGACTTCAATGTCCATCTTTTTTATTGACTGTTCAATCGGTTGATAAAAAAGATGGACATTATGCATAGACAATAATTAGCTTCGTTAGAAGCTCCGTGTTTGTAGCAGTGTTCCACATAGAAACTGGCTTTTGGCGCGGCTTATTTTTTCTCCGATATTTGAATTATGCAGCAAATCTCAAAAAAGAAAGCATTCTTCCCGCTCAATCCCAGTTTCCGGGGATATCTCAAGTTATATGAGAGAGAAGTGCCGCTGCCGGTATCATACGAGGAACTCCGTTACTACGATAACAGCATCCCTGTTTATGACAAAAACGGAAAAGATACCCTCTGGGAATCAGTATTTTATCCACAGAGCATGATAGGCCATTTACAGGCCGGTCTGAAAAGGATCTATTCTATCATGAAAGCCGGAGGAGACCAGGCGGCTGAAGAACATTTAAGCATAGAACGCATCGATATCTGCACATTCGGGAATTCTCATCCCTTCCGCATAAAGATCGTGAACACCTACAATGAGGTGTATGATTATTTTTATATTAAGATTGCCGACGCCTCCCGTATCTACGGACTGGAGCTGGAACATATCTTATCCCCATACTGGATGAACTTTATGGTAGATGGGAACACCCTGGTAGAAGAACATATCGCTGGTGTACCCGGAGATCAGTTTGCCGCACATTACCTGGACCGCCCGGAATTCAATCCAAAACGTATAGCTAAAGAGTTTGTAAAGTTCAATGAACGCTGTTTTGTACGCCTGCTGGGCGATATGCGCTCCTATAACTTTGTATTTGATATCACCCCGGACTTCGACGATGTACAGTTCAGGATAAGGGCCATCGACTTCGACCAGCAATTCTACGAAGGCAAACGCACACTGTACATGCCCCAGTTTTTCAAAGAAAACCGGGTATTCGTGGAACTGGCCATGAAACACCTCAACGCCGAAGTAGTAAAGCAATACCAGCAGGAAGAAAGATCGCTGATAGCCAGGAGAATAAAAGCCCAACGCCACAGGATCAAAGATTTAAGGGATGTAATTATGAAAGACAATGTCTCTTTCCCCGAAAAAATATCCCAGTTGGGCCATGAACTGGCCCAGTACTACGATGACTCCGTATTTTCACGCTGTAAAACAATGGGGGAGATCATAGAACGCAGTTTGAAGCGTCTCCTCGTCAGGAGCCTGAGATGATTATAACATTTTCCACTATCTTTGGCCAGTTATGGAGTTTAGATTCTTTCATCATTTCGGAAGTTACCTGCTTATGCTCAAAGGAATGTTTTCCAGACCGGAAAACATGAAGATGTACTGGAAGGAGTTTATGCTTCAGTGCGTTGATATAGGCATTGGTTCGTTGGGGATAGTATTGATTATCTCCATTTTTATGGGAGGGGTAACCACTTTGCAGATCTCTTACCAGCTGGTAAGTCCGATCATCCCCAAAGCTACAATAGCACAGGTTGTGAGAGATACTATCATCCTGGAATTTGCGCCAACGCTCACCTGTATCGTACTGGCGGGTGTAGTAGGTTCCAAGATAGCATCAGAACTGGGTAATATGCGGGTATCCGAACAAATCGATGCCCTGGAGATCATGGGTATCAATACAAAAGGATATCTTATCGGTCCCAAAATCCTTGCTTCACTTATCATGATCCCCTGTTTAATCGCTATCGCAGGTTTCCTGGGTATCTGGGGTGGACTGGAAGCCGGTGAATTAGGCGGCATCCTTTCCCGTGAAGAGTTTCTCCAGGGATTAAGACAGGAATTCAAGGCATACAATATATTCTTTGCCTTATTCAAATCATTCGTCTTTGCATTCATTATATCTACCGTTCCATCCTATTACGGATATAACGTACAGGGGGGAGCGCTGGAAATTGGTAAGGCAAGTACTACTGCAGTAGTCGTTACCTGCGTATTGATATTATTCATGGACTATTTGCTGGCAGCAATCTTATTATAGTATGATCGAGTTGGTTAATATAAAGAAGGGTTTTGGTGATAAGGTGATCCTGCCGGAAGTCTCGGCGCTGATGGAAACCGGGAAAGTGAACCTCATCATAGGCGCCAGCGGTAGTGGTAAAACCGTGATGATGAAGTGTATGGTTGGCCTGATGGAAGTGGATAGCGGTAAAGTCCTGTACGAAGGGAAGGATTTCACCGGGATGGAAGAAAAAAACCGTAAAGAAATTCGTCGCGAAATAGGTATGCTGTTCCAGGGATCTGCCCTGTTCGACAGTATGACCGTAGAGCAGAACGTGATGTTCCCGCTCAATATGTTCGGTTCCGGTTCATTAAGGGATAAGAAGAAGCGGGTAATGGAATGCCTGGAAAGGGTGCAACTGAAAGATGCCGCCAAGAAGTTCCCTGCCGAAATAAGCGGGGGGATGAAAAAAAGAGTAGGTATTGCCAGGGCTATCGTTCTCAACCCGAAATACCTGTTCTGCGATGAGCCAAACTCCGGTCTGGACCCACAGACTTCCCTGCTTATAGATAAGCTCATCAAGGATATTACCAAAGAATTCAACATTACCACAGTTATCAATACCCATGATATGAACACCGTAATGGAAAGCGGTGATCATATTGTATATATGTACCAGGGACGTAAACAATGGGAAGGAAGTAACAAGGATATTATTTTTAGCAAGGATGAGAAACTGAATGATTTTATATTTGCATCCGACTTTTTAAGGGAAGCAAAGGAAATTCGGCAGATGGAAATGTTCCAGCAGAAAGACTGGAGGGATAAGCTGAAAAAAGATTGATTGGGAATTTAAGAATAGGACTTTAATTTTGCCGATATCATTATAAAACAATAAACCAAGCGCGATGAGTGTTTTAGTTAATAAGCATAGCAAAGTGATTGTACAGGGCTTTACCGGTACAGAAGGTACGTTCCATGCCACACAGATGATTGAATATGGTACACAGGTAGTAGGCGGTGTTACACCGGGAAAAGGCGGAAGCAAGCACCTGGACAGACCCGTATTCAACACGGTAGAGGATGCTGTAAAAGCTACCGGAGCCAATGTATCCATCATTTTCGTTCCACCAGGATTCGCAGCAGATGCTATCATGGAAGCAGCAGAAGCAGGTATTGAACTGATTATCTGTATCACAGAAGGTATTCCTGTACAGGACATGATCAGGGCTAAAAACTTCCTGGTAGGCCGCAAATCCCGCCTGATCGGACCAAACTGCCCTGGTGTAATCACCGCAGAAGAAGCGAAAGTAGGTATCATGCCTGGTTTTATATTCAAAAAAGGTAACATTGGTATCGTATCTAAATCCGGTACTTTAACATATGAAGCTGCTGATCAGGTAGTTAAGGCTGGCTTGGGTGTTTCTACCGCTATTGGTATCGGTGGTGACCCAATCATCGGTACGCCTACCAAAGAAGCAGTGGAACTGCTGATGAACGACCCTGAAACCGCTGGTATCATCATGATCGGTGAGATCGGAGGTAGCATGGAAGCAGAAGCGGCACTGTGGATCAAGGAAAACGGTACTAAGCCTGTAGTAGGTTTCATCGCTGGCCAGACAGCGCCTCCGGGCCGTCGTATGGGTCATGCCGGTGCCATCGTAGGTGGTGCTGACGATACTGCTGCTGCTAAAATGAAAATCATGGCAGAATGTGGTATCCACGTAGTAGCAAGCCCTGCGAACATTGGCCAGACTATGGCGGATGTACTGAAGGCTGTGAAAGCATAACCTATACTAATCAATTAGTTAATGATATAGAAAGTCCTCCTCCGGCATCAACGGGGGAGGATTTTTTTTGCCAGCTATATCCTTGACAGACAAGGATTTTTTTGCCAGTCATATCCTTCACCAGCTTCAACCGGAAAGGATTTTTTTGCCCTGAGATTAATTTTCTTGACTTTTATACCCTGTCATTGTGGAATACCCTGAAATTCTGCATCCTCTGAACAATACAAACCTTAAATGCTGTCCGTATGCGCCTCATTTTCTCATTATTCATTTTTCTAACAGTTATCAGTACTACCGCTATGGCTCAATTCAACTATGACGCCCACTGGGAAAAAGTAGAAGCTTTTGACAAAAAAGGATTGCCAAAGTCGGCATTGGAAGAAGTGAACAGCATCTATACACAGGCCCTGAAACAAAAACAGGATGTGCAACTGCTGAAAGCACTGATCTACCGTATTAAATACATCAATATCACCGAAGAGTATTCTCCCATGAAAGATCTTCATGAAGTGGATACCCATATCGCACAGTTCGATGGCCCCATAAAAGCTATTTTACTGAGCATAAAAGGAGAACTGATCTGGAACTACCTGCAGCAGAACAGGTATATGCTGTACCGTCGCACTGCCGTGGAAAATGATACCACTACAGACATCACCGCCTGGAGCCCCGACCGCCTGAACAAAGAAATCTCTGCGGCCTATCTGGCTTCTTTAGAAAAAAGCGCTGATCTGCAAAAGGTGAATATTGCTACCTACGATCCAATCATAAACAAAGGAGAGAACTCCAGGGAATTACGCCCTACACTATATGACCTGCTTGCACACCGTGCCCTGGACTATTTCAAAACAGGAGAGGCAAATGCCACCCGCCCGGCTAACCAGTTCGAACTGACAGACCCCGCAGCTTTTGCGCCGGCACAGACATTCGCAGTGCATCATTTCATTACTACGGATAATGTCTCCTTACAATACAAAGCCCTGTTAATATTACAGGAACTGCTGCGTTTTCATGAGAAGGACGGCAAAGCTGCGCTCCTGGACGTAGACCTTGAAAGAGTGGCGTATATGAACCAGGTAAGTGTGATGCCTGATAAAACAGCGCTGTATGTGAAACTCCTGAAAGAAATGGAAGTGGCATATGCAGGCGAAGCTGAAAGTACACAGGCTACCTGCCTGCTGGCACAATATTACTACGGTTTACCTGATAAAGATGCTTATATAACAGCAAAAACGCTGTGTGATAAAGCCATTAAACAGGCGCCATCATCCCGCGGAGGTATACAGGCGGCCCATTTACTGGAACAGATCAAAAGCAAAGAGTTAAGGCTGGAAACTGAACTGGTGAATGTACCGGACTTACCTTTCCGTACGCTGGTCACTTATAGTAATCTGAATAAGATCTATCTGCGCATTGCCCGTATCGACGAGGATTTCCTTCAGTCGTTACGCAAAGCATCCCAGACCGCTTATATTGATAATGAAGCTTACTGGCGACTGGTAACAGAAAGGCCCGTGACAAAAGCATGGGAACAACCTTTAACAGGATCGGAAGATTACCGTAAGCATACTACTGAGATTAAAATAAATGCATTACCGATAGGCCAGTACATGATCCTGGCCAGTACAAACCCTCAGTTCTCCATCAAGGAAAACCTGTTGGCGGCACAGTTCATTCATGTATCAGAGATCAGTTATATCAGCCGGGATGACAATGACGGTGGACCAGACCTCTATTACGTTTTACACAGACAGACTGGCAAACCAATGCCCGATGTTAAATTGAATATATGGCAGAATGTAAGAAACCCTAATTCCGGTGAAGACGATTTGAAACTCATTTCAACCAACCTTTCGGGGAAAGACGGATCACTGCAGATGAAGAAACTGAAGAGTAATACGAACGTAAGACTCCAATGGATTAATGGAAAAGACGAGCTGTTCACGGATGATTATAAATACATTTATAACTACACCAGGTATAAGGAAGATACCACGCCTCATACAACATTCCTGTTTACGGACAGGGCTATCTATCGCCCCGGACAAACAGTGTACTTCAAAGGTATCGTTATAAAGAAAGGTAATCCGGCCATTAAAAGCCGCGTATTGCCAGCCTGCAAAACCATCATACATCTGCATGATGTAAACGGGGATGAAGTAGATTCCATGGGAGTTACTTCCAATGAGTATGGTACTTACTCCGGTAAATTCCGTCTGCCTGCTGGTCGCCTCAATGGAAACTTCAGCCTGGAAGAAGCAGATAATGCCGGTAGTATTTCTTTCTCTGTGGAAGAATACAAAAGACCTAAATTCTATGTGGAATTTGATAAGGTAAAAGGCACTTATCGTGTAGGGGATTCCGTTACCGTGAATGGTAAAGCACTGGCTTATGCCGGCAATAATATTGATGGCGCAAAAGTCAGGTACCGTGTTACAAGAATGGCCCGTTTCCCTTATCCGTGGCTGATGTGGAAACGTCCGTTCTATAATGTTCCTGCCCGTGAGATCACACAGGGCGAAACGACGACACTGCCCGATGGTACATTTAACGTTACCTTCCCTGCCTTACCGGAATTAAGTATAGATACCGCATTGAAGCCTGTCTTTACTTATACTGTACAGGCAGATATTACAGATATCAACGGTGAAACACATAGCGGTAATCAAAGCGTAAGTGTAGGGTATCAGTCGCTCGAAATTTCAGTGAAAATTCCGAGTCCTCTCCTGCAGAAAGATCTGAAATCGCTGTCTGTTACCACACAAAACTTAAACGGTCACTTTGAACCTGCTAAAATAACCCTGGCGGTAAAACCATTACAGCATCCTGGCCGCTTATTACGCACACGTTACTGGAATATGCCAGACCAGTTTGTAATTCCGCAGGCAGATTACATCAAAGACTTCCCGGTAGACATTTATAAAGATGAAGATAAGACCGAGAACTGGGTACGTGGCGCAGTTACTGTTACCAAACAGGTAGAGACAGAGGCAGACAGTACCATTGCGCTGGATGCAAAAAAACTGCCCGCAGGTTGGTATGAACTGGAAGTAAGTGCAGTTGATAAATATGGAGTACCTGTAATACAGAAAGCAACATTTGAACTGATAGATCCAACGGCGAAAACAGTATCTTATCCAACTTACTTATGGCAGTATGAAGATAAAATGGAAATAGAGCCGGGAGAAACTGAACAGATGTTGTTTGGTACAGCAGCAAAGGATGTACAGGTATTACAGATCTTTGAGAAAGTAGATAAGAAAGAAGTATTCAGCACTTTTACTGTAGATGGAAAAATAGAAAACAGGGCTTATACGGCCACTGAAGAAGACAGGGGAAATGTAGGATTTCAGTATGTATTTGTAAAGGATAACCGCGTGTTTACCTCCAGTAAAACTGTACGGATTCCCTGGACAAACAAGCAACTGAATATCACATTAGCTACACACCGTAATAAACTATTACCTGGCGAAAAGGAAAAATGGCAGGTAAATATTAAAGGATATAAAGGTACACAGGTTGCTGCTGAAATGGTAGCTACGATGTACGATGCATCACTGGATGCTTTCCGCAGACATTACTGGGAAACACCAACGCTGTATCCTTCTTTATATACCTATAACCAATGGAGTGGTGCTGTAAACTTCAGGGAAATTGCTTCTACTAACTGGCAGAAAATTACATCTCCGGATATTCCTAACGAGAAAGGGTTCTCATACGATGCCTTAAACTGGTTCATGGATTATGCAAGACCAGGTGGTGGAAATATTCGCATCAGAGGAATAGGCATGCTGAAAAAAGAAAGTGGTATTGCCGCAGAGCCAAGTATGAGGGCGATGGCACCTGCTCCTTCAAATTTACAGGGGCAGGTTGCAATGGATATGGCGAAAGCAGCTCCGGCTGCTCTGCTTGAAAGCGCTGTTGCAGGGGGGCAAAAACCAGCCGCTCCGGCAAATGCACAACCAGCAGAGAAGGTACAACCACGTACAAACCTCAACGAACTGGCATTCTTCTTACCAGACTTACATACAGATAAAGACGGTAATATCAGTTTCGAATTTACTGTACCTGAAGCATTAACAAAGTGGAACTTCATAGGACTGGCACATACTAAAACCGCTTCTTTCGGTCAGGTAAGCGCCAGCATCATTACACAAAAACCACTGATGGTGCAACCCAATGCACCACGCTTTATGCGCGAAGGGGATAAGATAGCGTTCTCTGCCAAAATCAGCAACCTCGCAGACAGCTCCTTAACAGGAGAGGCCCGCCTCGAATTGCTGGATGCCGTTACAATGAAACCTGTAGATGGCTGGTTCCAGAATGTCTTCCCGGTACAGCATTTCACTGTAGAGAAAGGACAAAGCACCGCCGTGAATTTCCCTGTACAGATTCCTTTCAACTTCGGGAGTTCACTTTTATACCGCATAGTAGCACAGGCAGGAAAGTTCAGTGATGGTGAAGAGAATGCATTGCCTGTTCTTACCAACAGGATGCTGGTAACTGAAACATTACCATTGGCAATGCGTGGAGATGGTAGCCGTTCCTTTACAATGCCTAAACTGTTAAGTAGTGATACTTCAGAAACATTACAGCAACATGCATTAACCGTTGAATTCTCCGGTAACCCTGCCTGGTATGCGGTACAGGCATTGCCTTATTTAATGGAATATCCGTATGAATGTTCTGAGCAGGTGTTCAACCGCTTCTATGCAAATGCGCTGGCATCACATATCGCTAATACATTACCTGGTATAAAGGATATGTTTGAGAAGTGGAAGACAACGGATACGGCTGCACTGCAAAGCAACCTGCAAAAGAATGAAGAGCTGAAATCAGTACTGTTACAGGAAACCCCATGGGTAATGGAAGCAAAGAATGAAGCAGAACAGAAACAGCGTATCGGGTTGTTATTCGATCTGCAACGTATGAGTGGAGAACAGGGCAAAGCAATCAGTCAGTTAGAGCAGAAACAATTGCCTTCCGGAGCGTTCCCCTGGTTCACCGGTATGTGGGAAGATCAGTACATCACACAATATATACTCGCCGGTATCGGTCGTTTACAGCATATCGGCGTAATGGATAAAGAAGCCACACAAAGAATCGTAGACAAGGGAATGGCATATGTAGAGAAACAAATAGAAGAACGCTATCAATACCTGAAACAGCACAAAGCAGACCTCAAACAACAGCACCTCGGTTACCTGGAAGCGCACTATTTATATGTACGCAGCCTGTTCCCGGAAAAACCTGTTGCTAAACAATACGCAGAGTCTTACAAATACTATCTCTCACAGGCAAAGCAATACTGGCTGAAACAGGGTAAATATACCCAGGCAATGCTGGCTTTGGCTTTGCAGAGAAGCGGTGAGGCAACAACTGCAAAAGTAATCATCCGCTCGCTGAAAGAAAATGCGATTGTAAATGATGAAATGGGTATGTACTGGAAGGATGTACGCGCTGGTTACTGGTGGTACGAAGCGCCTATAGAAACACAGGCTATCCTCATAGAAGCATTTGAAGACGTTACCCATGATACAGTTGCTGTCAGTGATATGAAAACGTGGTTGCTCAAAAACAAACAGACCAATAACTGGCATACTACCAAGGCAACCGCCGACGCTTGTTATGCGATGTTACTCGGTGGCAGTAACTGGTTGTCTGCCACTCCGCAGGTAGACATTCATATTGGCAGCACCACTATCAGCTCTGCCAATGAGAAAACAGAAGCAGGCACCGGGTACTTCAAAAAACGTTTCGAAGGACACGAAGTAAATCCTGATATGGGCAAGATAGAAGTGAAACTGGAAGGCAGTCACGGACAGCCAGCCTGGGGTGCTGTCTACTGGCAGTATTTCGAGCAGTTGGATAAGATAACATCTGCTGCTACTCCGCTCACCCTGCAAAAACGCTTGTTCATTCAGAAGAATACGGCCAATGGTCCTTTACTGACTGCTATCCAGGAAGGTAATGAACTGAAAGTAGGGGATAAGGTGAAAGTGCAGGTGACCATGAAAGTAGACAGGGACATGGAATATGTACACCTGAAAGACATGCGTGCTGCCTGCTTTGAACCAGAGAACGTGATCAGCGGTAGTAACTGGCAGAATGGAGTGAGTTACTATGAAAGCACAAAAGATGCTTCTACCAACTTCTTCTTCAGCCGTTTGCCAAAAGGAACCTATGTATTTGAATATACCTTGTTCGTCACCCACCAGGGTAACTTCAGCAATGGTATCAGTACCGCACAATGTATGTATGCGCCTGAATTCAGCGCGCACAGTGATGGTATAAGAGTGAAAGTAGTAGAGTAATAAACATACTTTTTTCTCAAAGGGGATCAGAATACGTTCTGATCCCCTTTTTTATGTGCTGAACCATACTCTTTTAACGCTCTCTAATGGCTTATTCTTCCAACATTCCTTCGTCATTAGTGATACAATTTCCAGTTATAATAATTTTCCTTATATTTTAATTTGTTGTTAATCAGTAGTAAAAAAGCATCGAAATATTAATTGCTACTGATAACCTACTGATACTCTGTGCATTCAGGTATATAACCCGTATATAAGCCCTATATAACCTGTATATAACAGCTATATAAGCTATACTTATATAGATAGGGCTTATATACCTGTTATATAGTAGTTTGTTAACGGTTATAAAGAATTTATAAGAGAGTTTATGCCCTTTCTGCGTTGTATTTAAGACGTTTCCTGTTCAAAGGCCCTACAACCTGTTCAAAAACGTACACTTCCTCTTCAAAATCGAACGAAAAAACACGGCTGTCTACTTCTTATATTTATGATAATCAATCATTTAATGCGTGGTATTCTTTTTGTCATCACGCTCATCTATTGCTACAACCATGTTTAACTACAACCATTTTAAGATTGCTTACCGCTCCCTTTGGAGAAAACGGGCGTTTTCCTTCCTGAATATTGCCGGACTGGCAGTAGGTATTGCCGCCAGCCTGCTGATCTTCCTCGTGATCAGGAATGAAATGAGTTATGACAGGTATCATAAGAATGTCAACAGGATCTACCGTGTCGTGACCACAGTAACTAATGCCAGCAACGGGGAAGTGGAATCCACGCATGCCGCTGCACCCATGCCTTTATCAGGCACATTAAGACAGGATTTTCCCGGTATTGAGCAGGCAGCAGGCATCTGGGATATAGGACCGGCCCAGGTATATGTACCCGGAAAAGACTTAGCCGATGAAAAACGTTTTAATGTAAAGAACGGGCTGTTTTTTTCAGAACCGCATCTCTTTAAAATATTTGATTACACCTGGCTGGCAGGTAATGCCGAAGGCTTAAAAGACCTGAACACGGTAGTACTTGATAAAAGCCTGGCAGAAACCTTTTTCGGTAACTATAGCAATGCGATAGGCAAAACAGTGCAGTTATGGTCATATCGGGTCCCTTTAAAGGTCGTAGGGGTGTATAAAGATCTTCCCGCCAATACAGATGTTCCTGTGCGCCTGGTGGGTTCCTTTGTGACCTTCGTTAAGCTGAATGGGAACAACCTGCTGGATAAATCGTCCTGGTCGCATCCGAACTTTAACAGCTCCTGCTTTGTGCTGATATCTGCCAAACAGGACATGAACAAACTGCAGCAGCAAATGCCGGGTTTTGTAAACCATTATTACCCGGAAGAACATGGGCTTAAAACGAAACAAACACATTTAGCTTTTCAGCCGCTGAAGGAAGTGCACCTGGATAAGCGTTTTACGCATTATGGTAAAGCCAGTCTCACCTACCGGGAACTTTACTCATTAGGACTTATCGGCATCTTCCTGCTGCTTGTAGCCTGTATCAACTTCATCAACCTGGCCACTGCGCAATCGGTAAGCCGTGCAAAAGAAATCGGGGTGCGTAAGGTATTGGGTAGCACCCGTACCCAGTTACTTCGTCAGTTCCTGAATGAAACAGCCCTGATAACAGCGATGGCACTGGTACTTGCGGGTGTGATAGTTTCGCTGTCATTACCGGCCCTCAGCACATTAATGCAGAAGGAGATTTCCCCGCAATTATTATATTCTCCTGTCACTATCTTGTATTTGCTCTTTACAGGCGTTTTAATCACTTTATTAGCCGGTTCCTATCCTGCTATGGTCTTATCTGGTTTTAACCCCGTAGCGGCCATTAAAAGCAAGATTACGACCCGTACAATAGGGGGGATCTCATTACGAAGGGGATTGGTGGTGATGCAGTTCGTGATTGCCCAGTTGCTGGTAATAGGTACCCTGGTGGTGGTAAAGCAGATGGCGTATTTCCGTAACCAGCCCATGGGCTTTGCAAAAGAAGCTGTTATCCTGATAAGTCTGCCCAGTGAGGACAGTTATAAACAGCATTATGAAAACATGAAACAGCAGTTATCACAGATACCCGGTGTATCCGCAGCCAGTTTATGTATGGATGCTCCTTCTGCCGGTTGGGAATCTTCCAGTACTTTCTTTTTCGATAACAATCCGGAGAAGCAGCCTTTTGTAACGATGCAGCAATTTGCTGATACCGGTTATATAAGAACTTTTCAGTTAGGTTTGGTCGCAGGCAGAATGCCATATGCCAGTGACACTATCCGGGAATTATTAGTGAATGAAACAATGGTAAAAAAGCTTGGATTAAAATCAGTCAATGAGATCCTGGATAAAACAATTTCTTTTGATGATGGTATAAAATATCCCATAGTAGGAGTACTTAAGGACTTTAACAGCCGGAACCTGCGTTATGCTGTGCAACCATTAGTATTAACTACCTATTTCAGGACCTACAGTTTTGTCGCGTTGAGGCTGGACCCTGTTAAAATGCAAACTACGCTGCCACAGGTACAAAAGGTATTTACTTCAGTATTTCCTACCTATCTGTTCGACTGCACATTCCTGGATGAAAGGATTGGGGAATATTATGAGATAGAAGGGATCACTGCAAAACTTTTCGAGGTATTTGCATTTCTGGCCATCTTTATCTCCTGCCTTGGTTTATATGGACTGATCTCATTCATGGCAGTACAGAAAACAAAAGAGGTAGGTATCCGCAAAGTCTTAGGCGCCTCTATACAAAGTATCGTATACATGTTTTCCAGAGAATTTACGATCTTAATCGGGATTGCATTCCTGGTAGCAGCACCCCTGGGATATTATTTCATGCAGGAGTGGCTCGCTGGTTTTTACTATCATACAAATATGGGCTGGGGGATATTTGTGATGTCTGTTGTGTTATCCGTAATCATCGCCTGGATTACAGTGGGATATAAAGCCGTAAGTGCTGCATTGGCAAATCCTGTTAAAAGTCTGAAAACAGAATAAATATGAAAAACAATACACAGGTGCAGTTATTCCTTTGATTATTTATCTCGTGCCAGGAGGCAAGGAGACTAATCCTATTCCCAAAGAAGTACTTTATCATCATTAAAAATTATAGTTGATGCTCCTGACATAGCGAATTTCGTTCTGTCAGGAGCATCGTTTTTATTACTGAGGATTATTCAGCGTACACGTCAACGTACCATATCCCAACTGATCATATCCTCCACTGCCTGAACCATAGTCTCCACCACCTCCTTCAGGTCTTACTTTTTCTGCATACTGTGTGGTGTACGGCGCAGACAATCCTTTCAATTTTACATAGTGATTATAGATCAGTTCCCATACCGGCCGGGTGTTACCACGGGAAGCATCACTGATGATCTCCTGATCTACTCCTAAGCAATTAGTATATGCAACGTAGGGGACATCCTGTCCCATGTTATATTTTGCTACGTATTCGGCTCCTTTCAGAAAACGGTTGTCGTCGTATCCATACATATCGTCTCCCTGGCTCCACGCCATTTCGCAAAAAGCACCCATCAAGGCCATGCCTAACATTGTGTGCCCTTGATCACGACCGCTTTCCTGCCATTGCCCCAGTCCGCCATCATGAATATAATAGACCGCATTTTTGATATTACCGTTTCCTGCTCCGTATTTAAAATAGGTGATGGCTTCATTATAAATGTCCCGGTCATCACAAAGTACACCGATTGCCAGCAGGGAACACATGTTACACAGGTCCCAGTTGGCATAATAATGCCCCATGCATCTTTCCCACCTCGTTATGAAAGTATGATTCACTTTATAGAATACATTCAGCATCATTCGCTGAAAACGTGCGAGATCAGAAGCAGACCATCCTTTATATGTTCTCATGATCTCTCCTGCATTGGCAAATTCATAGCCATACAAACCTGCAGCCAGCACAGAATCATTATTCCCTGCCAGTTTCGTCAGTTGGGCCGACCATGCATTCATGATGCTGATAGATTTCCTTGCATATGCTTCGTCACCAGATACTTTCCACCTCAGTGCGGATGCATAAGCGGCTGCGATATCATTAAATAACAGACTGTAGTTTTCGGCATGCACACCATCAGCTCCACGGTAAACAATGGCTTGCGGACTGGCAGTCCAGTTTGTAGAAGAATGCGCATTGGAAGTAAGTTTATTCCAGCCGGACAACCATGGTTCCGTGCCGGCGGCCACCTTTGCCTGCATGCGTTCAAAAGCTGCCGCTGTATGTAACAGCCCAGGATGTACGAAAGCGGTGTCATGATCATTGATAGCTAGGGAAGGTGTCAATGTTTCTCTGCTTTTTTTGCATGCTGCAGCAAATAAAACGTATAACGAAAAGGCACAGAGAAGTGCACTCAGGTAATTGGCTCTCATGGATTAAGGTGTTAGTAGGTTTATTTATTGTTACACTGTTATGGTATCCAAACCGGATTTTTTCAATACAAAGAAATGGCAGCTCATTGTTCACGAATCGATATCAAGATAAGTATAAATATTTATTTATTAAAATAAGTGGTAATTGGGAGTGCCTCATTTTTATTACATAATCTTCGCGCCAGATGTTGTTGATCGATAAATACACCTTATCTGACGTGAATATCAGGTGAAGTTAAATTGAAAAACAAGTCCTGAGCCCATATTCCAAAGCTACATCAGAGAACTAAACAGTCAGATGCAGTGTATTTATGATCAACAACATCTGCCAATCTACGCTTTCATAATATTTGATGCACTCCCGGACCGGTAATCATTTGTACTGTTTTATTATTTATAAATATTCCTGGCAATTGAAATTTTAGCTTGTCTGAAGCATGCTGTTTATTGTAATTTGCGTCCCAATGAATGTTGATTTTCTTATTATAGGGCAGGGGATTGCAGGCACAGTACTTAGTCATGCTTTGATGGAAGCAGGATGTTCTGTGATGGTCATGGATGAGTACAAGCCCAATAGTGCGTCCCGTATTGCGGCAGGGGTTATTAATCCTGTATCAGGCAGGCGGTTTACTGTTTCCTGGTTATATGATGATATATATCCGGTGGCGGTAAAGACTTATCAGCGATTGGAACAATTGTTAAACGTACCGGTATTCAGGGAACGTGATATCTGGAATGTGCTGCCATCTGAACAGCTAAAGGATGCATTCATGGAGAGAACGTCCGGACTAACATACATGCATGTTCCGGATAATGATCCTTATGATGCTTTTTTGCATCAGCCTTTTGGTGCAGCAGTTATTAAAGGAGCTACGGTGTTACTGCATAACCTGTTGCCTGCCTGGAGAAATTACCTGAAACAGCATCATGTTTTAAGAGAAGAACGCTTTAACGTAAATGCATTAGAGATAGGTGAGAAGATAAAATACAAGGATATCACCGCAAACCGTATCATCTTCTGTGAAGGCTCGGCCACTGCATCAAACCCCTGGTTCAATAATATCCCTTTCCTGCTGAATAAAGGAGAGGTACTGAAAGTGCGTATCCCCGGTTTCTATACCGAAGATATTGTGAAGAGAAGCATTACCCTCGTACCGCAGGAAAAGGACATCTACTGGGTAGGAGCCACCTTTGCCTGGGATTATAAAGATGAACTGCCTACCGCAGAAAAAAGAGAATACCTGGAAGCTGGACTGCAACAACTGCTGAAAGTCCCTTACGAGGTACTTGATCAATACGCAGGCGTTCGCCCATCCGGAACAGACCGCCGCCCTATGATGGGCGTACATCCGGAACACCCGGTGCTGGGGATCTTCAATGGCCTGGGCACAAAAGGTACATCTCTGGCACCCGCTATGGCGGCTCAGTTTGTGACACATCTGCTTGAAGATAAGCCACTATGGCAGGAAATAGATATTAAACGCTTTTTTAACAGGCGTAAAGGATAGAAATGCAATGATCATACGTTATCTTTGCCGACCCCGGTAACGAAGTTTCCGGACCAAATTTGAACTTTATAATATAATTATATGTACAGAACGCACACTTGTGGCGAGCTACGACTGGAACACAACGGTAAACAGGTATCATTGTCCGGCTGGGTACAAACAGTCCGGAAATTTGGAAGCATCACTTTCGTGGATCTGCGCGACCGCTACGGTATCACGCAGTTGCTGTTTGGTGAATCTTTGAATCAGCAGCTTGATAACCAGCCACTTGGGCGCGAATTTGTTATACAGGTAACTGGTACCGTTACAGAGCGTTCCAGCAAAAACAAGAACATCCCTACCGGTGAAGTGGAAATCACTGTCAGCAGCTTTTCTATCCTGAATGCTGCTAAAACGCCTCCTTTCACCATACAGGACGATACTGACGGCGGCGATGAATTACGTATGAAATTCCGCTACCTCGATCTGCGTCGTAATATCGTGAAGCAAAACCTGGAACTGCGCTACCGCCTCAACAGGGCTGCCCGTAACTTCCTGGACAGCAAAGGCTTCATGGATATCGAAACGCCTTTTCTGATCAAATCCACACCGGAAGGCGCCCGCGACTTCGTAGTACCAAGCCGTATGAACCCTAACGAGTTCTATGCTCTGCCACAGTCGCCACAGACTTTCAAACAACTGCTGATGGTCAGCGGATACGACCGCTACTATCAGATCGTGAAATGTTTCCGCGACGAAGACCTTCGTGCCGACCGTCAGCCGGAATTCACCCAGATCGACTGTGAAATGAGCTTCGTAGAACAGGAAGATATCCTGAACAACTTTGAAGAGATGCTGAAATATATCTTCCAGGAAATAAAAGGGATTACGTTCAATGAACCATTCCCCCGCATGACCTTCGACGATGCCATGGAATTCTATGGTAACGATAAACCGGATATCCGTTTCGAAATGAAACTGGTGAATTTTAACGACGTTGCCAAACACAACGGCTTTAAAGTATTCGATGAAGCTGAACTGGTAGTAGCTATCTGCGCCAAAGGTTGCGCGGAATACACCCGCAAACAGTTGGACGAACTCACCGAATGGGTAAAACGTCCGCAAATAGGTATGAGCGGCCTGATCTACGCCCGCGTAGGCGCTGACGGTTCCGTTAAAAGCTCTGTGGATAAATTCTTCGACGAAACCAAACTGAAAATCTGGGCAGATAAATGCCAGGCTCAGCCCGGCGATCTGATACTGGTACTGGCTGGTAAGGAAGAACGCACCCGTAAGGCCATGAGCGAACTGCGCCTGGAAATGGGCGAACGCATGGGCCTGCGTAATAAAGACGAGTTTAAGCCGTTATGGGTAATAGACTTCCCGCTGTTCGAATACGCGGAAGAAGAAAACCGCTGGGTAGCACGGCACCATCCGTTTACCTCTCCAAAGCCTGAACATATCAGTTGGATGGAGGACACTTCTAAATACGCAGACATTAAGGCAAACGCCTACGATATAGTACTCAATGGTACCGAAATTGGTGGCGGATCTATCAGGATCTTCCAGCGTGAACTCCAGGAAAGAATGTTTGCCGCATTAGGCATGAGCCCGGATGAAGCCCGTCATAAATTCGGCTTCCTGCTCGGTGCTTTTGAATATGGTGCACCCCCGCATGGTGGTATCGCTTTCGGGTTCGACCGCCTGTGTTCGCTATTGGGTGGCAGCGAAAGCATCAGGGATTTCATCGCTTTCCCGAAGAACAATTCCGGCCGCGATGTAATGCTGGACGCGCCTAGCGACATTGACCAGTCACAATTGAACGAGCTCAAAATATCATTAGTGAAGTAGGATGGCATAAAATTTGCCAAAGGGTGTTGCTTTGTAACCGGGTCCCCCTTGATGCTGGAAATTACAGTATTAAGGGGGATCAGTGCAAACAATAAGGAACGTTAACTGTTGGTTTCTTATAACTAACAGATTAATAATTAATTACAAGTTAATCATCATATTGTATAAATATTTAAACTATATTGCCGGAACAAAAAATAACAATGCCATGTCATTAAACCGCTTTTTTTGCAGAGGATGGTTTTGTGCGGTGTTATGTATCATTTTATTTGCTGGCAATACAGCGTTCGCGCAGCGTTCAGTAACCCGCTACGTGGACAATCACAAAGAAACTGCTGTAAAACTGATGAATGAGACCGGGATCCCCGCCAGTGTAATACTGGGCGTGGCCATGCTGGAATCTGGTTCAGGGACCAGCAAAAATGCCAAGCTGCTGCATAATCACTTCGGAATAGTAGGGAAGAACAAACTACATAAAATCAAAGGGGCTACCTATCGCTCAAAATACAAGGAATTTGCATCTGACGCCGACTCTTACAAATACTTTGTAAATATGCTCTCCCGCAAAAAATGGTTCTCCAAAGTAAAAGGGAAACCGGAGTATAAATTATGGCTTACCCATATGAACCACGGAGGATATTCCTCTGCAGGAAAGGAATGGGTAAGAAGAGTGACCAACATGATCACTAAACATAAATTGTACAAATTAGATGAGCAAATGGCGTATTCAAGTAATTAACTTATAGATTTGTAGCAATTTCCTTATATCGTGTGATGTAAATGGGGACTACAAACGTGAATTACAAATCCGACTTAGAGTTATGTCCGGCAAAAACAAATCGGCCTATCCTTTCTATATAATCGCAGGTTCCTTAGTGTGTTTAGTGGCTTTGTCAATGGTCAGAAACACCTTTTCCCTTCAGCATTATACTTCCCGCCCTTTAGATATGCTGGCAGATGTCCGTAAGGATGAGCCGGCAGACAGTACTGCGATCGCTGTTGAAATACCAACAGATACTTCAGCCGCAATAAGTCCGGCGGATACCGTCGCATTGGCTGGTATTCCGGACCCCGACCACGATCACGACTTTGCCTCTTATACAGGGATCCTCAACTACGCAGTACATGATACTGCTGTAAGCGGGCTGGAACATTTCCTGTCGGCACTGAATGAATTGAAAACCGGTAAGAGGAAAAAAGTACGTATCGCCTACTTCGGGGATTCTATGATAGAAGGAGACCTGATCACAGAAGACCTGCGCGACAGCCTGCAGATCCTGTTTGGTGGTTCAGGGGTAGGTTTTGTGCCTATTACTTCAGTAGTAGCAGGCTTCAGGACTACCATCAATCATACCTTCTCTAAAGACTGGAAAGACTATAGCTATAAAGAATTACCCCCTGCCAGTATTCCTCTGGGAATGTCCGGGCATACGTTTGTACCGGGTGAAAGTAGCTGGACCAGGTATGCACCTGTACATAAACACAACCTCGACAAATTTGAGGAAGTGAGCCTGTTATATGGCCCTGCTTCCGGTGGTAATATCTCTGTAAACGATAAGCAATATGCCTTAAGTGGCCGGGCGCCTGTCAATACATTGTCCTGGAAACAGGATTCTGCTCATCCGAACGTTAATATTAAATGGGCTGGCGGAAGCAGTATGCCTTTTTATGGGGTTTGTTTTGAAGCTGATAATGGTGTATATGTAGATAATTATTCCTTCAGGGGTATTAGTGGCATAGAATTGGGTAAATTGTCTAAACAGATAGTGGAACAGATGCAGACTGAACATCCGTACGATCTGGTAGTACTGCATTATGGTGCGAACATGCTCTGGAAGCCGGAACTGACAGACTATTCCTGGTACGGCCGTCCCATGAAAAGAGTAATGGATTCATTGCGTAATGACCTTCCGAATACTTCTTTCCTGGTGATTACCACCGCTGATAAATCGTACAGGAAAGGGGGGAACTGGATGACTGCTCCGGGTGTACCTGCCCTGGTAAAAACGCAGCACGAACTGGCTAAAGAACATGGTGCCGCTTACTGGAACCTGTATGCCGCCATGGGTGGAGAAGGTTCTATGGTACAGTGGGTAGAAGGGGACCCTGCCCTTGCGAATAAAGATTACACACACTTTAACAGACAGGGAGCGGCCAAAGTAGGGGCGCTGCTGTATAAAGCAATGATGGATGAATATAAGATGGAACATCAGTAAATCTTTTTTGACCGTGATGCTGGCTATTGCCGGCACCGCGGTAACAGCACAAACTAATACGATTGCACAGGATACCGCACTGGACCGTTTTTATGCAGCTTTACATAAAGCAAACAGTCATGTGATATCCATATTGCATCTTGGCGATTCTCATATTCAGGCAGGCTTTTTTCCTTTAACAACGGCTAATTACCTGCAACAGGCTTTTGGCAGTGCGGGTCGTGGATGGGTATTCCCTTTTAACCTGGCAGGTACCAATGGTCCGGAAGATTACCGCTGGAACAGTACCGGCAGATGGCAGTCGGCCCGCGTAGTAGACCGTTATAAAGACGATCCCCTGGGGCCGGGCGCTATTGTTCTCACTTCTCAGAGCGGGGCCCCTGCTCTCGCCTACAGCGGCAAACAGGATGGGATAGATAACACGATCCGTGTAGCAGAATTATTCTATGATGCCGGGGTGGATGATAGTAGTATCAGTGCACCAGGCGCTGATGTGCAGGTTACAGGAGTACCTTTCCGGGGCGCTGGTGAAACGGTGAAGAAGGCTACTTTAACCTTTCCGGAATTGGTGCAGTCCTTCCAGGCAAGATGGGATGAAAAGGGGAATGGCCCTTTCCGTTTTTATGGCGCTTTACTGCGTAATGGTCATAATGGAGTGTTGTATAGCGCTATTGGTATCAATGGGGCCATGTACCAGCATTACAATGAACAGAGCAGTATTCTTACTGCCCAGATGGACGTGCTGCAACCGCAACTGGTAATTATTTCCCTGGGAACAAACGAAGCGTATAGCAGCCTCAGTGCTTCTTCCTTTCGTGCCCAGATTGATAGCACCGTACAGTTGATAAAACGTACACGCCCGGATGTTTCTATTGTACTTACTACGCCGGCAGAATCCAAAAGAACAAGTAAAAAGGCTTTTAGAAGAAAAGCTGGTAAAAAGTACCGCACATATTATAAAGTAGCTTATTATCCGAATCCTTATATCACAGTAGTAACCCAGCAGATTATGAATTATTGCCGGGAAAACGGACTGGCATGCTGGAATTTTAACGCATTAACAAGGTCGATGGCGGGTAGCTTTTCAGGCGCCTGGGCTGTAGATCATATCCACTTTAATGCACGTGGTTATCAGTTGCAGGGCCGACTTTTATATGAGGCATTACACGCCGGATACGAGAAATATTTAAAAACAGTGGAATGATTGACCTGAACAAACTGTTAGAGACATTACTGTATAGTAAAAAAGACCCTATACTATTTAACAGCGCATTTTTCTTCTACTTCTTTGCAGTGTTCCTGCTTTGCTACCTGGCAGCCGCCAGGAGCAAAAGATATAGAGTCGCTATCTATACCATCTTCTCCCTGTACTTTTTCTACAAGGCCTGCGGCCCTTATGTAGGATTGATACTATTGTCTGCTATCGTGGATTTCAACCTTTCCAGGTGGATCTATAACTCAGAAAAACCGGGATTCAGGAAAGGATTGATGACGTTCAGTATCATCCTTAACCTGGGATTGTTGTTCTACTTTAAATACATGAACTTCTTTATCGGAGTAGGGAATGATCTGAATGTATGGCACTTTAACCTGATAAGAGATATTATATTACCTATCGGGATCTCTTTCTATACATTCGAGAACCTCAGTTATACCATTGATGTTTACAAGAGAGAGATCAAACCGGTGGATAATTTCATGGATTACCTCTTCTTCCTGTCATTCTTCCCTAAACTAATGATGGGACCTATTGTAAGGGCCGCTGATTTCATCCCGCAGATTTCCCAGCCTTACGAACTGGATTCAGAAGATATAGGGAAAGGAATGTACCTGATCATCAGTGGATTATTCAAAAAGGTGATCATCTCCGATTTTATCTACCAGAACTTTGTACAATATATATTTGACGATCCTTCCAAACACACCGGACTGGAATGTCTCTTAGGGGTGTACGGGTATGCTTTGGTGATCTATTGCGACTTCTCCGGTTATTCTGATATGGCATTGGGTATTGCCCGCTGGACAGGCTTTAAGATCCCGCCTAACTTCGAATCTCCTTACCAGAGTGCTTCAATCACAGAGTTCTGGCGTCGCTGGCATATTTCCTTGTCTTCCTGGTTAAGGGATTACCTGTACATTCCTTTGGGAGGTAACCGTAAAGGGAAAGTCCGTCAATACATCAACCTGTGGTTAACCATGCTGATAGGCGGGTTCTGGCATGGGGCCAGTTGGAATTTTATTTTCTGGGGAGGATTGCATGGTACCGCGCTGGCAGTAGATAAAGTGAGAATCGATGCCCAGAAGAAACGGGGAGGAGCACCTGCCGGATGGAAGGGGACCGTGCTGAAAATAGGTGGTATATTCCTCACTTTCCACTTCGTATGTTTCTGCTGGATATTCTTCAAAGCATCTACATTCCATGATTCCTGGGCATTGATCAACCAGATAGTGCATGATTTCCAACCGGAAGTATGGCTGGAGCTGTATAATGGCTATACCATGGTATTCTGGGTGATGCTGGGTGCATTTATCCTGCATTTCCTGCCTAAGCGCAGTGAGAACTTTGCCGAAAGGACGATGGCCCGTTTCCCTGTATGGGGCAGCATAGCAGTGATGGCCTTCTTTATTTACATCCTGGTACAGGTCAAATCATCTGATACCATGTTACCGATTTATCTGCAGTTTTAAATAAGCCATTTTTATGTGGTGGTGCGAAGCACCATCACATAAAAAATTGGAGAAGGGGTGCAGGGCAATGCCCTCTACCCAAATTGGTTACGATAATATCCTGAGAGAACCTATTATTTTCCATTACCTTATTGTTAATTATTTTTCTTTGCTTTGCGGCAAATTACCTTTGCAATGCGGCTCAAACATCTGCCGGCCCTTGGCCTGCTATTGTTGTTTTCTAATGCGCTGAAGGCCCAGTTCCTTACAGACATGATCGACACTACCAAAAGCCTGGGTAAGGGAATGTTCTCCCTTTATCAGAAATATGACGCGCTGCGTTTCAGTGGTTATCTCCAACCCCAGTTTCAATATGCTCAGGATAAGGGTATAAAAAGTTATGACGGGGGAGACTTTCCTGCTCACGTAAACAATCGCTTTACGCTCCGCCGTGGCCGTTTTCGCTTAGATTATTCCCGCTACGATGATCATCAGATGCCGAAAGTACAGTTTGCCTTTCAGTTCGATGGAACAGAAAGAGGGGTATTTATCCGTGATTTCTTTGGCCGCGTATTCGAAAACCACTGGAACGTGTTCTCTGTTACCGCTGGTATGTTCGGTCGTCCTTTCAGCTATGAGGTAAATCTGGCCTCTGCAGATAGGGAAACACCGGAACGCGGGCGTATGTCGCAGATCCTGATGAAAACGGAAAGGGATTTGGGTGCCATGATCTCCTTTGAACCTAGGGAAGCAACACATCCGCTGAGGTTCATAAGAATAGATGCAGGATTGTTCAATGGCCAGGGACTTACGGCTACCAGCGACTTTGACAGTCATAAGGATTTCATCTCCCGTATAGCTGTCAAGCCTCAAACAATATTCAATAACTGGCTTCTGTCTGGTGCTATATCCTGTCTGTATGGTGGTATGGAACAGTTTACCCAATACATCTACACAATGAATAACAACGTATTCAAAGTAGATTCGTCCACCGCTAACATCGGGAAGATCGCACCCCGTCATTACTATGGCGCAGATATACAATTGAAGATCCCGAATGGAAAGGATAAAGGATTTACAGAGATAAGGGGAGAATTCATAAAAGGACTACAAACCGCTACCGCCGCCAGTACTGAAACGCCGGGGAGCATTCCCATGACAGGCACAAAGAATGCCCCGTTATACATCCGCAATTTCACTGGGGCTTACTTTTATTTTTTACAGAACTTAGGCAGTC
The DNA here is from genome assembly GCF_009758125.1 of Chitinophaga oryziterrae. Classification (GTDB taxonomy): domain Bacteria; phylum Bacteroidota; class Bacteroidia; order Chitinophagales; family Chitinophagaceae; genus Chitinophaga; species Chitinophaga oryziterrae. Next base: position 230,157 of record NZ_WRXO01000008.1, on the reverse strand, counting down.
CGTTTCACCAACTGGTATTAAAATATGACTGGTACGATCCGAATTCAAAAGTAAAAGGGAGACAACTGGGCGCTGATTTCACAGAAGGAGATATCCGTTACGATACCTTTGGCGCCGGTTACATTTACTACCTGGATGAACATATGAAACTGATGTTGTACTACGACATCGTAAAGAATGAAAGTACTTCCTTAACCGGTTATACTTCAGATGTAAAAGACAATGTATTTACCTGCAGGTTGCAATACCGCTTCTGAATACTATTCTCCTGATTCAAGTGTAAAACCAAATGTGGAACCGATCTCTGGTTTACTCCGGATATTGATCGTCTGGTCGTGCGCTTCAATGATGTGTTTAACGATGGCCAACCCTAAGCCGGTACCGCCAATATCCCGGCTCCTGGCCCTGTCTGTGCGATAGAAACGTTCAAACACACGTGGGAGGTGTTCTTCCGACATCCCGATACCATCGTCGGAGATCTCTACCAGTACACGTTTATCATCCATCACATAGATACTTGCAACAGTATGCCCGTCGGGACGGCCATACTTAATAGAATTATCTACCAGGTTAATCAGTACCTGCCGTACTTTTTCTTTATCCGCCTGTACATGGATAGGTGCCTCACAGCCCTTCTTTACCTGGAATTTAATCCCTTTGGTATTGGCTTTAAGAGATAAAGTATCAAATACGTCTTTGATCAGCTCCTGTATAGTGAAGTTCTCTTTGTTGATCGTCATTTCCCCGCTTTCCAGTTTGGAGATCTCATCCAGATCATCAATCAGGCGGCAAAGCCTGTCGATGTTTTTGGTCGCGTTTTTCAGGAACAGCTTATTCACACTGGGATCATCCAGGGCGCCATCCAGCAAGGTATGGATGTATCCCTGTACCGCAAAAATGGGCGTTTTCAGCTCATGGCTGAGGTTAAGCAGGAACTCTTTACGGAACTCTTCGTTCCTGCGAAGCATATCCAGTTCTTCTTTTTTCTGACTGGCCCATTTCTCCACATCTTCACTTACTTCTTCAATTGTCTTTAAAGGAAGGATATTCTTGTTAAAGAAATCCTCACGTTTAGAGGCTTTGGTTTGATAGATGAATTTGTAGATCAGTTTTATTTTCCGGTAGATAAAGTTCTGTAACGTATAAAGATACAGGTAGTACGATACCAGGAAGGTAAGGGTAAAGGCCGTCAGGATTATCTTCCAGTCAGCATCAATTAATGCTGTACCTAACGTGATAATACCTGATAGTATCAGGGCAGTAAAACCTGCCAGTTTTTGTGGGGAAAGGTTCTTTGCTTTAAACATACTCCATAGTGAGTAATTCTTATAATACCGGGAAATTAATCCAATTTTTTCACTTGACATAACTCACACTGCGGAAAGCCTTAGGCTTCCGGCATTTTGCTTAAAAAGAGAACATCCTACATTTCGAACTTGTACCCAACACCTTTCACGGTGGTGATAAGGTCGATTCCTATTTTCTGACGTATTTTCCGGATGTGCACATCGATGGTACGATCGCCTACGATTACCTCTGTACCCCATACCTGGTTCAGTATTTCGTTACGGAGGAATACGCGGCCCGGTTTAGAGGCAAGCAGTTGTAACAGTTCAAATTCTTTCTTTGCCAGGATGATTTCCAGACCTTTGTATGTAACAGTAAATTTCTCACGATCGATGATCAGGTCTCCCAGGTGTACCTGCATTTCTTCCGGTTTGTGAAGGCGGCGGAAGAGGGCATTGATGCGGCTTACCAGTAATTTGGGTTTAATAGGTTTGGCGATATAATCGTCTGCACCCATGTTTAAGCCGTCTATTTCTGATTTCTCATCATTGAGGGCTGTGAGGAACAGCACCATCGTATCTTTAAATTCCGGAATCTTTCTGATCTCTCTGCAGGTATCAATACCGTTCTTGTTCGGCATCATGATATCCAGCATGATCAGGTCGGGACGAAACACCTTTGCTTTCTGAATAGCCTCGCTGCCATCTTTAGCGGTTACAGTATCATATCCTGCTGATTTGAGATTGTAACTTATAATTTCGAGAATGTCCAATTCATCATCCACCACTAAAATTTTTCCTACTACCGCTTGGTCTATCATATACTTTGACGTTTTTTAAAGACGACACAAAATTATATCGCAGGCTCCGCTATTAATGGAAATTTAACATTATGTAATTGTTAATTCGGTCACATGACACAACCCTGACATGGAGTATGGTACCTAAATTTACGCTTTTTTCATGACATCCTTAACAGCTATACTACCTGATCCTTATTCGTATGCTTGTGATTACCATTGTCTCCCGCCATCTTCTTCAAAGCATTTGTCATTTCGTTCAGCATCTCGATCTGGGTTTGCTGCATCTCCAGCATGTCTTGCTGCTGATGAATCAGGAGGTGGTCCATCTTCTCGTGTAGCACCCTTAATTCCAGTTCTGCCTTCAAATTGATCATATAATCGTTCTTTGAACGGAGACGGTCCTTCTCTTCCTGCCGGTTTTGGCTCATCATAATCACAGGTGCCTGTAAGGCAGCGAGGCAGGAAAGGATCAGATTCAACAGGATAAAGGGGTAGGGATCGAAGCCTTTATTCATCAATATATAAATATTGGCGCCTATCCATACCAGGATAAAAAAGAGGAAAGAGAGGATGAACGTCCAGCTACCGCCAAAAGTGGCAATCTTATCCGCAATATGTTGTCCGAAGGTCATGGGGCCTTCATCTTCCCCAGCATCCAGTTTGTCTGTCAGGGTCTGATGATCCCTCAGTTTTTCCACCACGGTCTTTTGTAACTGGGTCAATTCATCTATTTCCTTGGAGAATAGTCCCTCGAAATACTGCTGCCGGTATGGGTTGAGCTCAGAAATGGACAGATTGGACTTCTGGGTGATATGAGGATGCTCTTTCCGGATAATGTCCATTAAAGGCTTACGGATAGTACGGCAATGTACTTTTTCTGAAATAGGAAACTCTTTACCAGAGAGGTCGCTGACGAAACTTTGCATAAACTGAATAACTTGGAGAATGCGAAATTAATTCAATTTAATGCTAATAGCGTATTAATAAGCTGTAAAGGCCTGTTTACAACTATCTGGTATTTTGGTAGTAAATTTGCTATTATAGCTTTATCAAGTAAGTGAAAAGCACATTTATATTAATGAAAAGATTTATAGTTATCTTATTGCTGGCTGCTTTTTCGGGTAGCCTTTTACATGCGCAAACATCAACTCAAAAGATAGAGATTCCTATCGGTCGTATTGGTTTCCATGATAATATCGACAAAGAACAACTGGCCGCTAAAAAGTTTGACGGCAAAGCGGATGACCTTGTACAGGTGTCTGACGACCAGACGATCAACCTGCAGGTGACCAATGCCCTGATCAAACAGGTAGACGATATGCAGAATGAAATAGAGCTGGACAGCAGCCTTGATCACCGTTTAAAGATCAAGTACCTCTCCGGTCTGTATATTATGCTGCACGATTATAATGTAAAACGTTCCTATCGCAGAATAGCTCCGGAAGAGGCCCCCAGTATGGTAAAGGCTTACAGGGATATGATGCATGCCGATATCAAAGGACAAAGCATCCTGCCCTACATCCAGAACTTGTCTTTCGACGCGGGGGAAAAGATGATTGGGTCATTCAAGGATAATCCTGGTTATAAAGACGCCACGGGCGTGATGTTCGCAAAATATGCCTTCAATCACCTGGAAACAGTAATGACCGAAATCGGGAATTACCTGGATTATCCGGCTACAGACTCTATTATAGCTGCCGTAGCCAAAAAGTATCCTAACCAGATCCTGACTTACGCAACGTCTTATACGCCCATAGCCACTGCCATCAAAAGAAACCAGGACCCTCTTGTACAGCAGATCGTACAGATCGGTAACTCCGGGCAGTCTACCCGTATCCTGCCTTTCATAGATGAACTGCTGGCTGGTACTACTACCATAGATAAACTCTCTGCCACCGTAGCTGACGACGACCAGTACTACAAGCAGATGGTAAAATCATCCATCATCCTGCAACAACGTAAGAACAACGGAGAGAGTCCCATGGGGCTCAAAGCCATGATGGAGAACATGCAGGCCAAGTCACTGAAATACATCCGAGAAGTAAACGACCTGCATGAAGAACCGGCTCCCGTGCGTTTCCACATTGTAAAGGATTTTACACCGGAAGAACTGTACTACCTCATCATCAATGGTCAGGAAGAACTGTATACCTCCAGTTATACCAACCATAACAACGCTGGTCTATACGATCAGATGATGGCCCGTATGAAACCAGCCCGTGGCGACAGCTTACTGATGCTGGTATCATTCGACCGGTTCAAGAAGTTCATTGCAATGGCCGCGGGTTTCAACACCCTGGATAATTTCCTGAAGTCCATGGCTCCGGAGAACTCTAACTACCTGATGAAGAAGTATGTAAGCGCCCTGGAGAAAACAGAAGACCTGGAAGATGCGGTGGACGTGGCCAACTCATTTGGCAGCATCCGTGATCCTCAGTTGCTGGCTTTCCTGCGCGAAGAAGTACGGAAAAACTATGTATACGTTTCTAAAAAGAAAGAAAAACGTGGTACGGTGATTTATGAACTGCTGGGTAGCTTGTTCGATACTGAAACTGAGAAAAGTAACGATTCTTCCAAAGCCAGTGAAATGTCTGCCAAGCTGCAACTGCCGCCTATCAACTTCGTATCCTTCAGCTCTTTACAGAGTGATAGCGGACGGGTGTATCAGCAGGTATTCTTCTACGGGGACAAAGACGGACACGAGTCATACATGAGCTTCATGAGTAACTTTCCCGGTGGAGAATGGAAAGTGACCAAAAATAAATACTGGACTACCATCACTTCCCTGAAAGGGAAACCTGTCACAATATTCGCAAACCTGCCGATAGAAGAGCCGGATGATAAGGAAGCGATCCAGAAACTGAGTGAGTACCTGGATGAGAACGATATTCATCCTACTGTATTCATTCACCGTGGTCACAGTTATCACATCAATACTACGCTGGACAATCTGCAAAGCTCTGCCCGTATAGTAGTGCTGGGTTCCTGCGGAGGTTACCACAATATGTCGGTAGTACTGGAAAAATCGCCTGAAGCACATATCATCTCCTCTAAACAGGTAGGTACCCGTTTTGTAAACGAACCTATTATCCGTGCCCTGGACGAAACCATCCGCGCCGGTAAAAATGTGGACTGGGTAGAGATGTGGGCAGGATTAGGCAAACGTTTTGCCGGTGATCCGAGGAATAAGGAGCTGTTTAGTGACTATGTGCCGCCCCACAAAAATCTGGGAGCCATTTTCATCAAGGCCTACCGCCAGATAATGAAAGATGACAAGTAAAAATATAACCGTCCCGGAGCTTCTCCCGGACGGTTTTTTTATTGTAAAAATAAAAAGCAGTAGGTTTGCTTACCGATCACAGATCAGATCTTAGCATCCGTTCTCCGCACAAGAAAAGTATAAGGAAGTAGTAAAAACAGGTGGTCGGTAAATACATGCCAGGCGGAAGCTTATAGCGAAAATAGTACGGTGGAAAATTTAGCAGTCAAGAAGGTTTTTAACGTTAGTCTACTACGGCGCATATTCACTTTTGCAGTTCCTTACAGGCGCTCTTTTTATATGTCGATGTTCCTGACAGTATTGCTGGCAGTGATATCGCCCATGCGTCCTTACCTCATACAGTTAACAGTAGATAAATACATTGCGGGGCAGTTGATGGAGATGCTGATAGGTGTTACTGTCATACAGATCCTGTTATTGCTGATAGAAACCGTGATGCGGTTTTATTTCTCCTATCTTACCAACTGGCTGGGGCAATCGGTGGTAAAGGACCTGCGGGTAGCGGTATACAAGAGGATCGTACACCTGAACCTGGCATTCTTCGATATAACTCCCATTGGTACCTTAACTACCCGTACCATCAATGATATTGAAGCGATTAACGATGTATTTTCGGAAGGGCTGATTTCCATAGTCGCAGATATGCTGATGATCATTGCCATATTAGGGGTGATGTTCCTGGCAGACTGGCGGCTGACGCTGATCAGTTTATCCCCTTTCCCTATCCTGATCGTTGCTACTTATGTCTTTAAGGAAAGCGTGAATAAATCGTTCTATAAAGTGAGAAACGCCGTTTCCGCCCTGAACGCTTTTGTGCAGGAGCATCTGACAGGCGTAGCCATTGTGCAGGCTTTTTCCGCAGAGAAAAGAGAGTTCGCCAAGTTCAAAACCATCAATAAAGAACACCGTACAGCTAACGTAGAGGCGATTTTCGCCTATTCAGTGTTCTTCCCTATAGTGGAAATCATCCTCGCTATCTCCCTGGGCCTTATGGTTTGGTGGGGAGCTAACCAGGTATTGAATTATGAGGTGAGTCAGGGGGTGATGATCGCATTCATCATGTACCTCAATATGTTATTCCGTCCGCTGCGTATGCTGGCAGATAAGTTCAACACACTGCAGATGGGTATGGTGGCCAGTGAAAGGGTGTTCCGCATCATGGACAGTGAGGACCATATTGATGACAGCGGAACGAAGGACGCGTCCGCTATGAAAGGCGCTATTACCTTCGATCATGTATGGTTTGCCTATAAAGATGCCGATTATGTACTGAAGGATATTAATTTCCACGCCAGCCAGGGCGAAACAATTGCCATTGTAGGGCATACCGGTTCCGGTAAAACGACTATCATCAGTATTTTAAACAGGTTATATGAAATCCAGAAGGGGCGGATCCTGATGGATGGAACAGACCTGAAAGACTACTCTTTACGTTCCCTGCGCAGCAAAATAGGCGTGGTGCTGCAGGATGTATTCCTGTTTGCCGGCTCTGTATATGAGAATATTACCCTGCGCAATACGGGTATTACCCGGGAACAGGTAGAGCAGGCAGCCCGGCTGATAGGCATGCACGAATTCATCATGCAGTTGCCGGGTGGCTATGACTACCAGGTGATGGAGCGGGGAAGTACCCTTTCCCTGGGGCAGCGCCAGCTGATCTCTTTTGTGAGGGCGTTGTTGTATGATCCGGCTATCCTTATCCTGGACGAAGCCACTTCCTCTGTAGACACCGAGTCCGAAACACTGATCCAGCACGCCATAGATAAACTGATTGCAGACCGCACCTCAATTGTCATTGCACACCGGTTATCGACAATCAGCAAAGCCAGCAAGATCATTGTGCTGGATAAAGGGGAGATCCGGGAAATGGGCACGCATGAAGAACTGCTGAAACTGGGCGGATTTTACTACAAACTGCACAGTATGCAATTTAAGCAGGCAGGTGTAGCATAAACGTTGTATATGCTTATTATTTTTAAAGTGTTAAATTCGTAATATCATTCCTTCACTTTTTTTTGTGAGTCACCTACCTTTTTGATAATAAATCAGCTATCTTTGCGCAAAATTTCAGAAAGCGGTGATTTCCTTGAATCTGTTCAAACATAGACTGGTAGCACTTGTTGTTGCTCTTAGCATAAGTGGATTTTGTTCGTTTGCGTATGCCCAGGAACCTGCAGCTCAAGAGCATGGTGAACATGCGGCAGCTCCCGGACACGAAGAGAAAAAGGGTTTTAACGCCAAGGAGGTAATTCTTGGTCACGTTAAGGATGCCCATGACTGGCATCTGCTGGACATAGCCGGCTCGCCTGTAACTATGCCTCTTCCTGTGATCGTTTACAGTAAAGTAAAAGGGTTCACGGTCTTCTCTTCTTCCCATTTCCATCACGGACATGTTGCTTACGAAGGCTATCGCCTGGTAAATGCGCATTACCTGGAAGAAAAGGGATTGAGTGCCGCCAAATACATGGATGGCAAGATCATCGCAGTTGATGCGAATGACATGCCTACCGATGAAGTGATCTACGATCTTTCCATGACCAAGAACATCACCTCTATGCTGATTGGCGCGATCCTGCTGATCTGGCTGATGTTGTCTGTAGCGAAAACGTATACTACCAGGGGTTCCAAAATGGCGCCTAAAGGTTTCCAGGGTGTGATAGAGCCGGTAATCATCTTCATGCGTGATGAGGTGGTAAAGCCTAATATCCCCGGCAAACACTTTGAAAGATATACGCCTTTCATCTTAACGATCTTCTTCTTTATATTGATCAATAACCTTCTTGGTTTATTACCTGGCTCTGCCAACGTAACGGGTAACCTGGCTGTAACTGCAGCGCTGGCCCTGATCAGTTTCCTGGCTACCATGTTCAGTTCCAACAAGCATTTCTGGGCGCACACGCTGAATCCTCCCGTACCGGGCTGGGTAAAGCCAATCCTGGTTCCTGTGGAAATCATTGGTATATTCACCAAGCCGGTATCATTGATGATCCGACTGTTTGCTAACATACTGGCTGGTCACATTATCATCCTCAGTATCATTTCCCTGGTGTTCATCTTTGGTTCCCTGAACCAGATTGCAGGTTATGGATTCTTACCGATCACTATCCTCTTCAACATTGTAATGATGATGCTGGAGTTACTGGTAGCATTCATACAGGCATTCATCTTTGCAAATCTTACGGCAGTATTTATTGGCCAGGTGATGGAAGAAGGACATAGCCACGATGAAAAACATCATTAATCAGATTATTCGTAATAACAATAAATACACATTTCAATTATGGCAATTTTAACTGTTTTACTGCAGGCATCTGCAGATGCAGCAGCGGCCGCTTCAGGACTGGCTAAGGCTGGTGGTGCAATCGGTGCTGGTATCGCTGCTATCGCAGCAGGTATTGGTGTTGGTAACATCGGTAAAAGTGCACTGGAATCTATCGCTCGTCAGCCAGAAGCTGCTAACGATATCCGTGCAAATATGATCCTGGCTGCGGCGCTGGTAGAGGGTGTTGCCCTGTTCGGCGTTATCGCTGGTCTGCTGGCTGTTGTGCTTTAAGCGAAACTTATTACTGCATCCAAAGCACAGGGCGATGGATGCAGTAATTCAATTACATGCGAACCAAATAAATATTCATAATCATGGATCTGTTACAGCCAGCGTTAGGCTTGTTTACCATCTCGTTGTTAATTTTCATTATTGTATTTCTCATACTGAAGAAATTCGCGTGGAAACCAATTCTCTCTGTATTGAAAGAAAGGGAAACTTCCATCTCAGAATCTATCGCCACTGCTGAAAGGGTGAAAGAGGAAATGGCGCAGATGAAAGCTGAACATGAGCACGTACTTGCAGAAGCAAGAGCGGAAAGAAGCAAGATTCTGAAAGAAGCCAAAGATGCTAAGGATCATATCATTAGCGAAGCCAAAACACAGGCACAGGCAGAAGCCAAGAAAATCATCAGCGAAGCTTATACCGCTATTGATAACCAGAAGATGGCCGCTTTAACAGACGTGAAGAACCAGGTAGGTAAACTGGTGATCGAAGTTGCTGAGAAAGTACTGCGTAAAGAACTGTCAGATAAAACTGCACAGGAAGGTTACATCAGAGAACTGGCAGGAGGAATAAAATTAAACTAAGCTACAACGCTCCTTAGGTAGAATCAATGCTCCCATAAGGAGCTACGTGTTTACAGAGCCTACAGCTAACAAGATATAAATTATGCAGAATCCCCGTTTAGCATCCCGGTATGCGAAATCTTTGGTAGATCTGTCTTCTGAAAAAGGACAGCTGGAAGCGATATACGCAGACATGCTGTTCGTCCAGCAGTTGTCGAAAACGAACGCCGATGTGGTAAGTTTGCTGAAGAGCCCTATCATCAAACCAGAAAAGAAAAAACAGATCCTGTCCGCTATATTCGATAAAAGAGTAAACGCAATCACCAGTGCATTTGTCACCTTACTGGTAACGAAGGGAAGGGAAAGCAACCTGCCGGAAATAGCTACTGAATTTATCAGCCAGTACTATGTGCTGAAGAATATCAGTAAGGTGAAGATCACGACGGCGATTGCTGTAGATGCTGCCACACTGGATATAATTAAAAAGAAAGTACAGGCTGGGACCGACAAACAGATAGACCTGGAATCAGCAGTAAATGCTGACCTGATAGGTGGTTTTGTGCTGGAATCAGACGGTAACCTGTATGATGCCTCTATATTACGCGATCTGAACGATATCAAAAAACAGTTTACGAAGAATATCTACGTAGCTGCTATTAAATAAAAACATTCACAGCAGCCGCTGCGTACACGCAAAGCTGTTGTCGTTATAACATTAAAATTTAACGACTCTTTCTAAAAAGCATACATATGGTGGAGATAAAACCTGATGAAATTTCGGCGATATTACGCCAGCAACTAAGCAACTTCAATGCTGCTGCCGACCTGGAAGAGGTAGGTACAGTATTGCAGGTGGGAGATGGTATTGCACGTATTTATGGATTGAACAATGTTCGCTCAGGTGAACTGGTTGAATTCGAGAATGGTGTTAAAGCAATCGCACTGAACCTGGAAGAAGATAACGTGGGTGTGGTATTGATGGGAGAATCCGGAAACATCAAAGAAGGTAATAAAGTACGCCGTACAGGTCAGATCGCATCTATTAAAGTAGGTGAAGGAATGGTTGGTCGCGTAGTAAATACACTGGGTCAGCCTATCGATGGTAAAGGCCCTATCACTGGTGAACTGTATGAAATGCCCCTGGAACGTAAAGCTCCTGGTGTACTCTTCCGTGAACCGGTAAAAGAACCACTGCAAACAGGTATCAAGGCGATCGATGCAATGATCCCTATCGGCCGTGGACAGCGTGAGCTGGTAATCGGTGACCGTCAGACCGGTAAGACTGCTATCTGTATTGATGCTATCATCAATCAGAAAGAGTTCTACGAAGCTGGCAAACCGGTTTATTGTATCTATGTAGCTATCGGACAGAAAGCCTCTACCGTTGCAGGTGTAATGAAAACCCTGCAGGAAGCCGGCGCTATGGCTTACACCATCATTGTAGCTGCAACTGCCGCAGATCCTGCTCCATTACAGTTCTACGCTCCTTTCGCCGGTGCTGCGATCGGTGAATTCTTCCGCGATAGCGGTCGTCCTGCCCTGATCGTTTATGATGATCTGTCCAAACAGGCGGTTGCTTACCGTGAGGTTTCCCTGTTACTGCGTCGTCCTCCTGGACGTGAAGCATACCCTGGTGACGTATTCTACCTGCACTCCCGTTTGCTCGAACGTGCAGCGAAAGTGATCAGCAAAGATGAAATCGCTCAGCAAATGAACGACCTGCCGGAATCTATCAGACACCTGGTTAAAGGTGGTGGTTCCCTCACAGCGTTGCCAATCATCGAAACACAGGCTGCCGACGTATCTGCTTACATCCCTACCAACGTGATCTCCATTACGGATGGTCAGATCTTCCTGGAATCAAACCTGTTCAACGCGGGTATCCGTCCGGCGATCAACGTAGGTATCTCTGTAAGCCGCGTAGGTGGTAACGCACAGATCAAATCCATGAAGAAAGTATCAGGTACCCTGAAACTTGACCAGGCTCAATACCGTGAAATGGAGGCTTTCTCTAAATTCGGTGGTGACATGGATGCGTCTACAAGACAAACAATCGATAAAGGTGCCCGTAACGTGGAAATCCTGAAACAGGCACAGTTCTCTCCATATGCCGTAGAAAAACAGGTGGCTATGATTTACCTGGGTACAAACGGTTTACTGCGCGAAGTTCCTGTAAAGAATGTAAAAGCATTCGAAGAGGCTTTCCTGCATGAAATGGAAGTACGCCTGCCTGATGTGCTGGCTGAATTCAAGAAAGGCAACCTGCCTGATGATGGCCTGAAACGTATGACCGCTCTGGCAAGTGAACTGAAACCAAGATTTGCATAAACGCAAGTATATTTTATTGTGAGAAGGTCCGGCTTATTCGTCGGACCTTCTTTATTTAGACTTGATTTTGGGCGCAGGGCGAAGCCCTGCAAAACCCCTTCAATTTTTTTGTGATGATGCGAAGCACCACCATAAAAAGGTTACTCTTTAATCAAAATAGATGTATGTAATCTCTGCCTGTAGGATAGTATATTAGATTGACTATATATTCACCTGCCTTTTTTATTTCCACCTGCCGGTGAACAATATGCTTTTTAATCTGTAGAATTTCTAACCGACAATTTCCCCGTTTTTACCGGTAATCTACCCCTCGTTTGCCTGTTTAGAGTTGATTAACGGCCGCTGACCAACTAGTTTTGTTAAAAATCAAGACACCCCCTATGTGGAAAATAATTAACCTTAATCTGTTCGCATTGATCTTATTACCGGTCTGTCTGATGGCACAGCAGAAAATAACCGGTAAGATCACTGATAGCAAAAAAAGACCATTACCAGGCGTAAACATCGCCATAAAAGATACATACGACGGAGCTTCCAGTGCTGCCGACGGGACCTTCTCTTTTACCACAGATCTTAAAGGAGAACAAATAATCAGTGTTACTTTAAATGGTTACCGCCCCTTCGAACAAAAGATAAATCTCAGTAACCCACAGGTATATAATATCGTTTTAAAGGAAGTCATCAGTCAGCTGAACGTAGTGACCATCTCCGCGGGTAGTTTCGAAGCCAGTGATGAAAGAAAAGGGACCGTACTGAAACCACTGGATATCGTATCCACCGCCGGCGCTGGTGCAGACATTGTGAATGCACTGAAAACACTGCCCGGTACCCAACAGACAAACGACCGTGAAGGGCTCTTTGTACGTGGAGGTACCGGATATGAAACACAAACCTTCATAGACGGATTGCTGGTGCGTAATCCCTTCTATTCCGGCCTGCCGGATATGCCGGGCCGCGGCCGCTTTTCCCCTTTCCTGTTCAAAGGAACCACCTTCAGTAGTGGTGGTTACTCTGCCCAATATGGCCAGGGCCTGTCCTCTGCGCTGATCCTGGAATCCCAGGACCTGCCTGAACGTTCTTCCTCTTCTGTAGGTCTGTCTGTAATAGGTGCCAGCGTAGGCGTAGACGAATTGTCTAAAGACAAGAAAGGTTCTTATGGGGTAGAAGCTGACTATACCAACCTGGGGCCTTACCTGGACGTGGTAAAGTCTAAGTTCAAGCCCAGTGTAAACCCTGAGATCATAGGTACTTCCGCCAACTTCAGAAGAAAAACTTCTTCCACCGGTATGCTGAAATTTTATGGCTACGGTAACTGGACACATATGGGTACTTATCATCCAAGTCTGGAATACCCGGGATATAATGAATTATTCGAGCTGCGTAATCAGAACGTCTACACCAATCTTACCTATAAGGAAAGATTAGGAAGAGGATGGCGCATCAGTTCCGGCCTTTCATTCAGCAGTAATACAGATGATATCCATACGGATACACTGGAAAAAACTGCCCCCACAAAAATCAATAATCTGTCTTCATTAACACAGGCAAGGGTAATGTTGACCAAATCTATCGGTTACTATTCATCCCTGCGTATGGGAGGAGAATACCAGTATGGTGTGGAGAAAGGAGCCTTTAACAGCTATCACGCAAATTACACAGATAACTATTCTGCGGTTTTTGCAGAAGGAGATATCTATCTTACACCACAGCTGGTAGGCCGTGTAGGTGGTCGTGTAGAACACTCTTCTGTACTGGCAAAAACCAATTTTGCACCCCGTGTTTCACTGGCGTATAAAATGGATGCTTATAGTCAGGTATCCCTGGCATATGGGGATTACTACCAGAAGCCGGAACAGCAATACCTGCGTTTTAAACCCAATATGGATTACATGAAGGCAACGCATTATATTGCCAGCGTTCAGCGTATTACAGGGAATTATACCCTGCGTGTAGAAGCATTCTATAAGAAGTACCACAACCTGGTGAAGACCAGTCCTGATACAAGCAATGGCGGTACCGGTTATGCAAAAGGGATTGAGCTGTTCTGGCGCGATCATAAAACCTTTAAGAATATGGATTACTGGATCTCTTATTCTTACCTGGATACAAAGCGTAACTACCTTACATATCCGTATGAAGTGCAGCCTGATTTTGCAGCGAAGCATACGTTTAGTGTGGTATACAAATACTACGTGCCTTCCATCACTACCTTCTTCGGCGCTACCTATAGCTTTTCTACAGGCCGCCCTTACTATAATCCAAACCTGCCGGATAATCAGTTCATGACACAGAAAACAATGGACTACAATTCACTGGGGCTTACTGTCAGCTACCTGACCAGCATCAAAAAAGCGTTCACTGTTTTTGTATTATCTGTTAGTAACATCGGTAATTTCAAACAGGTATATGGTTATCGTTATTCAACGGATAAGCTGCGCAGGGAAGAGATCACACCTAACATACCCCGCTTTATTTATGTAGGGATGTTCATGAACTTTGGTATAGACAGAAGACAAGATGTAATCAACAATTTGTAACTATAAAATTCACAATTATGAAACGTATACTATTTGCCTTATTACTATCTGCCGGTATTACATCGGTCTCTATGGCGCAGAGCGCACAGTATGAAGGAGCAATGACCAAACAGATCGCAATGCTCGATGATTACAACAATTTCAATCCTCAGAAATTGCAGGAACTGGCTAATACTTTCGAACGTATTGGTGCAGCAGAAAAAACACAGTGGCTGCCTTTTTATTATGCAGGATATTGTAATGTGATGAATGCTTTCCTTGAAAAAGATCAGAGTAAAGTAGATGCGATTGCAGATAAGGCAGCAGCGGATATAGCAATAGCAGATACCCTGAGCCCTAAGAACGACGAAGTATATGTAGTGAAATCTTTGATAGCTTCTTCCCGTATCAGTGTAGATCCTCAGAGCAGGGGTAAGCAATACGGAATGGAAGCAGCTAACTGGCAGAGCGAAGCTGCAAAGATCAATAGTGAGAACCCTCGCGTATATATCTTACAGGGGCAATCACTGTTTTACACACCAGAGCAGTTTGGTGGCAGCAAAACAGAAGCAAAGAAGAAATTCGAACTTGCTTTACAGAAGTTCAGCACTTTCAAACCTGCCAGCAGTATTGCTCCTCATTGGGGAGAAAGACAGGCGCAACACCTGATTTCACAGATCAAATAATTATAAAATCGCCCTCTAAAACCTGACTCCGGACGGTCCTCTGAAAAGAGGGCTTTTCCGGAGTTCTTATTTTTCCTCTGCTGTGCAATTTCAGTTGTTACGGTTAACTTTATAAAGCACGTAATTACCCCTGTTAACCTTGTAAATGTAACCCCATGAGAATCCTGGAGAATAAACTCACAGTTGCGTCCACATCCGCATTAGTTTTATCCGTCACAAAAAGCCTTTATGAAGATGGCCGGAGCCGCGAATACATTTCCCGTATAGATTTCAGCGCTGTAGAAAAACTGGCAGAAGAACTATATAACATCACCCCTATATTCCAGGACGTACTATTGATAAGAAAAAGAATGGTACGTCATCTCGTAACGCAACTGATGCTGGAACATCCCCGCCAGCAGGTATGCATATTAGGGGCAGGATTAGACCCTCTCGGATTAAAAATAGCTGAAGACTTCCCCATCCACCTGAAAGCTATCTATGAAGTAGATAATGCCTATGTAGAGGAAAAGAAAGAACTGTATGCGGCCACCTCTTTTGATGATGACAGGTTATTTCACCTGCAGGCAGATATGACCAACATCCCACTGCTGATGCAAACATTAATAGACGCAGGTTACAACCCCGATGAGCCTACATTGATCATATTTGAAGGTATTATGCATTACATCTCTGAAGAGCAGTTCCTGCGTATAATGAGGGCCTTCTGTTCAAGAACAAGGAACAATGCCGTAATAATGGATTATATGCTACAGAACGAAGACCTGCCATTTAATTTCGTATCGAGGGCCCATGATATGCTGGAAGTATTGGGTAACGCGATTGGAATGCCGCTGAGGCAGTTCAGCCGTAAAAAGATATTAAACCTGTTATCCTTACTGGAAGCAGAAATCTTTGAGGTATATGATATGCAGGCCGCAGAATATATCCTGAACGGCCGTAACAAAATGTATCATTTAAGAGGAGAAGGAATGCTGGAAATGGCAGCCTTCAGTATCTGACTATTCAGAAGCCAGTTGTATTTTCTTTAATGGGTTACGTGTATTCTCCGCATATGTTTCACGTTTCTCCAGAATTTCCAGGCAGGAAAAAATAGCCTGACGGAAAGATTCCGGATCTGCCAGGTTCTTACCGGCAATATCAAAAGCAGTACCATGATCAGGGGAAGTACGTACTATCGGCAGGCCGGCAGTAAAGTTAATGCCCTCACCGGTAGCCAGTGATTTAAAGGGGATAAGACCCTGGTCGTGGTACATCGCTAATATTCCATCGAACTGGTTGTACATGCTTCTTGCGAAGAAAGCGTCTGCACTGTAAGGACCAAAGCATAGGATACCATTGCTCTTGGCCTGGGTGATAGCAGGTATGATCTGTTCAATTTCTTCACGGCCTATCAGTCCTTCATCACCTGCATGGGGGTTAAGACCCAGCACGGCGATACGCGGACTATCAATCCCAAAGTCTTTTATCAGGCTCTCCTTCATCATCTGCAGTTTATCCAGGATATTCTCTTTGGTCACATATTTCGCTACGTCAGCTACCGGCACATGTTCGGTGAGCAGTCCTACGCGCATATTCTCCGCCGTCATGAACATCAGTACGTCTTTAGCGCCGAAGGCATCACGGAGGTACGGGGTATGGCCGGTATAGTTGAATTGTTCGCTCTGTATGTTCTTCTTATGGATAGGAGCTGTTACAAGACCTTCGATATGATCATCTTTCAGGCATTGAATAGCCACTTCCAGTGAACGGGCAGCATATTTACCGCCTAATTCGTTCAGCACACCGGGGGTGATCTGTACTTCCTCTTCCCAGCAGTTGAAAACGTTCACCTGCTTATGGTTAAGGCGGGTAAAGTCTTTGATACTCTGGTAGTTGAAGTTGTTCTCATTCATCAGCTTCCGGTAGAAGTTGATGGTTTTGTTGGAAGCAAATATCACCGGGGTACAAAACTCCAGCATCCTGTTGTCTGCAAAGGTTTTGATAATGATCTCCGCGCCTATGCTGTTGATATCTCCGACAGTGATACCAATTACCGGTTTGTTCGTATGGGTGTTGCTACTCATGCTTGTTTGAGAATAATGCGCAAATATACGCAGAAAGGACATCCCTTGTTGCTTGTAGCTAATTACGTAATTTCGCAGACGAATGTATACACTCAAAAAATCGCTGGGCCAGCATTTCCTGAAAGACGAGAATATTTGCAGGGATATTGTGGGGTCCTTACCTGTAATTCAAGATCAGCAAGTACTGGAAGTAGGCCCTGGTGCGGGCGCAATTACCAAATACCTGTTGCAGCTGCCTGGAATCCATTTCAAGGCAGTGGAGCTGGATGCCGAGAAGGTGCAGTACCTCGAAAAGACGTACCCCGCCATAAAAGGCAAACTGATCCATCAGAATTTCCTCGAAACACCTGCGCCTTTTGAAGGGCAGTTCAGTGTTATCGGCAATTTCCCCTATAATATCTCCTCTCAGATCATGTTCAGGATACTGGAATGGAGAGACCAGGTACCGCAGGTGGTAGGCATGTTCCAGAAAGAGGTAGCGCAGCGTATCGCTGCCGGCCATGGCAATAAGGAGTATGGCATTTTAAGTGTGCTGATACAGGCTTATTACAAGGTGGAATATCTCTTTGAAGTACATGAGAACTGCTTTAATCCGCCGCCAAAGGTAAAATCTGCCGTAGTGAGATTTACCAGGCTGGAGCAGCAGTATGATATTGCCAGTGAACGTAAGTTCTTTGTGCTGGTAAAAACGGCTTTCGGTCAGCGCCGTAAACAGTTACGTAATCCGTTAAAAGGTTTATTTGATAAGGAAGTCCTGCAGGACGAGATCTTCACTAAAAGAGCAGAAGCTTTGACGGTCGCCGATTTTGCAGCATTGTCCCATAAGATGAGATGATATGAGCAGGAAAGTTTTAATTACAGCGAAAGCGCATAATTATTTAAAAGACAGGCTGGAAGAGAAGGGGTTCGAAGTTACCTACCAGCCATCCATCAGTTACGAAGAGGCGGTAGCCATTATACCGGAATACGTGGGTATGATCGTTACCACCCGTATCCGGGTAGATAAAGATATGCTGGACCGTGCCGGCCAGCTACAATGGATAGGCCGTCTGGGAAGCGGGATGGAACTGATAGACGTTCCATACGCAGAAAGTAAGGGAGTCAGATGTGTAAGCAGTCCGGAAGGCAATTGTGACGCAGTAGGAGAGCAGGCGCTCGGCATGCTTCTCTGCCTGATGAACAATGTGCTGAAGAGTAACCTGGAACTGCGTAAAGGCATCTGGGAAAGGGACGGCAACCGTGGTTTCGAGTTGAATGGCAGGACGGTGGGTATTATAGGCTTCGGAAATACCGGGGGCGCCTTTGCCCGCAAGCTGCGTGGGTTTGATGTGAATATCCTGGCATACGATAAATATAAGACAGGCTTCGGCAATGAATACGTGAAAGAGGCCACTATGGCTCAGTTGTTTGCAGAGGCTGATGTGGTAAGTATACACCTGCCGCTGACAGCGGAAACGCAGTATATTGCCAATACCAGCTTTTTCAACTCATTTCATAAGCCGGTCTGGTTCATCAATGCGGCCCGGGGCAAGCTCACCGATACCGCAGATGTGATCACTGCACTGGAAAGAGGTACTATTTCGGGCGCGTGCCTGGATGTGCTGGAAAACGAGAAACTGGGCACTTATTCCGCTGTGGAAAAGGAGCAGCTGGAAAGGCTGTTACAGTTGCCCAACGTCGTTTTAACCCCTCATATAGCCGGTTATTCCCACGAAGCAAGTATTAAAATGCCGCGTATTGTTCTGGAGAAATTAAACATCTTATGAATATTATAAATACTGTACATGTGACAATATTTATGAGCAGAATTAAAAAATAATTATATTTGCATTATACCAATAATACAACGCTTCTGTGCAAATGGGAGCGTTGATTTTTTTTTACTATTTCTAAAACATAACGTTATGTCTGGTATAAACTACGTTACCAAAGCAACCCTGGACCAGATGCGGGAAGAGCTCAACTTCCTGAAAACAAAAGGCCGGGCAGAAATTGCCAGGGCAATTGCAGAAGCAAGGGAGAAAGGTGACCTCAAAGAAAATGCTGAATATGATGCGGCCAAAGAAGCACAGGGATTACACGAGGCAAAACTCGCTTCCCTGGAAAATGCGGTTGCAACAGCCAGAGTATTGGAAACAGATTCCATTGATACCTCTAAAGTATCCATATTATGTAAGGTAACGATTACGAATATGGCGAGTAAAAAGACCGTTACGTATCAGATCGTATCAGAAAAGGAAGCCGACCTGAAGTTGGGTAAGATTTCTATTACTTCTCCCATTGGAAAAGGAATTATGGGTAAACAGATTGGAGAGGTGGCAGAAGTGGTGGCGCCTAACGGGAGCATGAAATTCAAGATTGACAATATTACGATATAGCGGAACTATACGGTAATAAGATGATTATGAAAAAGTCCTCTCGCTGATAACGAGGGGACTTTTTCATAACTTTGTTCCCATTAAACCCAAATCGATGACTGTTTTCAGTAAGATCATTAAAGGAGAGATACCTAGCTACCGTATTGCGGAGAATGACAGTTTTTATGCATTCCTGGACATATCACCGCTGATGAAGGGGCATACGTTGATAGTGCCTAAGGAAGAAGTAGACAAATTCTTTGATGTAAGGGATGATATGCTGGGAGAGTGGCTATTGTTTGCGAAGCCTATTGCTGACGCAATAGAGAAAGCTTTTCCGTGTAATCGTATAGGTGTAAGCGTGATTGGTCTGGAAGTACCGCATGCCCATATGCATCTGATACCCATCAATACGGCAGATGACATGAATTTTTCCCGTCCTAAGCTAAAGTTGTCAAAAGGTGAATTTGAAGAGATACAGGCACAGATCATATCTGCGCTGGTATATTAAAGCGGAATCCCACACCGTGTAATGTTTCCAGCTTTATTGCAGGATCTGTTCTGAAATGCTTTCTGAGTTTGGTGATAAATACGTCCATGCTGCGGCCCAGGAAGTAATCGTCCTTGCCCCATACATGAAACAGTATTTCTTCTCGTTTGAGTGTCTTGTTTGCGTTATCGCAGAGGTATTTCAGCAGATCGGCCTCTTTTTGAGTGAGGGTGCTGGATACTTCTCCGTTTTTTTCGCGCAGAATGAGGTCATTATAGTCAAAGGTAAGTTTGCCTATATTGTATTGGGTGCGTTTTTCTGTGGTTACGACTGTGGTGCTTTTGCTTCTTTTCAGGAACACTTCTATACGCAGTAACAACTCCTGCATACTGAAAGGCTTGGTGATATAATCATCAGCCCCTGTTTTGAAACCTTTGATCTTATCCTCGTCCATCGCTTTTGAGGTGAGGAAAAGGATGGGGATGAAATCATTTTTCCTCCTGATCTGTTCCGCAAGTGTAAACCCGTCTTTCTTAGGCATTACAACATCCAGCAGACATATGTCAAAGGTTCTCATCTGGAATTGCTCCCAGGCCATTTGTCCGTCTGTGCTATGCACTACATCGTAGCCCGCATCTTCCAGTCGTTTCTTTGTTACCGCACCAACATTCTGATCATCTTCCACCAATAGGATTCTTGCTTTCATAGCTTGTGATGCTGATTATAATCAAATACCATACTTTATGGTGTGTAAAGCTCCGTGTACCATTATTTTGGGAGCGATTATGAGGAATTTACTTCAAAGTAAACGCAATTTATTAACTTCTTGAAAAACGGCAAGCTCTAAAACAAGAATTATCCAATTATTCTATCCGGGTGCTTCTGCAGGAACTGCTCCCATCCTTTGCCTTTACTGGTATCCGGTAACACGCTTGACTCCTGGAAAAAATGACAGACTGCCACTGCCAGGGCATCCGTAGCATCCAGATAATCAGGGCGTTCCTGGAAATTGAGGATTCTTTGTAACATTTGCCAGATTTGCTCTTTATCTGCATTTCCATTGCCGGTAATAGATTGCTTCACCTTTTTGGGGGAATACTCAGTCACCGGTACCCCTGCATGCATGGCCGTCGCTATGGCTACACCCTGGGCTCTTCCCAGTTTCAGCATACTTTGGACGTTTTTACCAAAAAATGGGGCTTCAATAGCGCAGGACACCGGTTTATGCGTTTGTATCAGCTCTTGTACACGGGCGTGTATTAACTGCAGCCTTTCGTAGTGGTCTTTATATTTGGACAATTTCAATACATCCATTTTCAACAGGCTGGCCTTTGTACCCTCTACCAGTATAAGTCCGTAGCCCATTACCAGCGTACCGGGGTCAATGCCCAGAATTATTTTTGCCTTGTTTGCCAACCACAGTTTATTTTTGCCAAAATCTTGATGTCTGAACAAAAGTACCAAAATAATTCTCAATTACCTGCTGGGTGCAGTGCTTTTTGCCTGGTTAGCCTATTCCATCTACACCCAGGTGTTAACCAAAGCTGACTTGCAGACATCTTTGCGGCAGATGCTTTCCACCCTTAGAAATAAAGGCGGAATAGCCCTGGTAGTAGTGCTGATCGGAATGCTGTTCAACTGGGGGCTGGAAGCCCGCAAATGGCAGATGCTCGTTAAACCCCTGCAGAAAATATCTTTCCTGCGTGCATTCAGCGCAGTGCTTTCCGGAGTTTCTTTCTCCATTAATACCCCTAACCGTATTGGCGAGTATGGAGGCCGCGTACTCTATCTCAAAAACAACCGCAGCAAGCTGAAGGCTATTGCCGCCACTATGGTGGGCAGTTTCAGTCAGCTGATCGTCACTATTATCTTTGGGTTAATTGGATTGATGTACTATATCAGCAAATTCACGCTGGTAAAGGGAGACAACCATTTTTCCTCCGGCTTCTGGGAAAAAATCCTGCTGGGAGTACTGACAGTTATTTGCGTACTGATCATATTGTTATATTTTCGGTTACAGATCATTGTGGCTATATTTGAAAAGATCCCGTTTCTAAGAAAAGCCAGAGTGTTCATACAGATCATTGTTCGTTACTCCGCCGGAGACCTCGAACGTTTATTACTGCTTTCTGCCTGTAGATACATGGTCTTCTCGGCACAGTATTTGATTTTGCTAGATTCTCTGGGCGTGGAAATGCATTGGTGGCAAGGGTTTTTGATGAATGCGGTCATTTACCTTGTTATGGCACTGGTGCCCACGATAGCCATTGCAGAACTGGGTCTCCGTGGTAAGGTGAGTCTATACTTTATGGGTTTACTTAGTGCCAATAGTCCTGCCATCATTGCTGCCACCGTAGGTATCTGGTGTATTAATCTGTTACTGCCCGCTATACTTGGCAGTGTGTTGTTACTGGGAATTAAGATTTTTAAGGAAAAATAGCTTTCACCAATGAGGTTTATTTTACTCATCGTACTCAGTCTGGCCATGATCCGCCCTGTAATTGCACAAACAGAATTTTGCGGTATTAACAACACCAGCTTCAGGGCTGGTGAGAACATCACCTTCAAAGTATACTACAACCTCGGAAGACTCTTCGTAGGAGCCGGTGAAGCTGTGTTCACCTGCCAGCTGGAAAAGCTGAACGGTAAAGACGTATACCACGTTACCGGTAACGGCAAAACCTTTCGCACCTACGACTGGTTCTTCAAAGTACGCGACAAGTACGAGAGCTTTATAGATACGGCCACCATGCTGCCCCTTCACTTTCTGCGCAACGTGGACGAGGGCGGCTATAAATTCTATAACAATGTTACCTTCAATGCCCCGCAGGGGACGGCTACCAGTACCAACGGTACTTTCAAAGTCCCTCCCTGTACGCAGGACGTGATCAGTGCCATCTACTATGCCCGTAATATCAATTTCGATAAATATAAACCCGGCGATAAGATTCCTTTCAACATGTTCCTGGATGATAAGGTCTACAATATCTACATCCGCTACGTCGGTAAGGAAACAGTGGAAACCAAATTTGGTAAGTTTCGTGCTATCAAATTTATGCCACTGCTGATAAAGGGTACTATGTTTGAAGGTGGAGAAAAAATGACCGTATGGGTGAGTGATGATGGTAATAAGGTGCCTCTGCGTATTGACAGCCCTATTTCCGTTGGCAGCATCAAGGTAGATATGGTGGATTATAAGAACCTGCGCTATAACTTTACCTCGCTCATTAGTAAGTAACGACCGGACTTTAGTCTTATCTTAACGTTCTATGAACAATGGACAGACTATATTTGTTTCTACATTAATACTTTAATGAATATGGAAGATCGTAAACCAAAAATATTACTGGCCGAAGATGATACCAACCTGGGTATGGTACTGAAAAATTATCTTGAACTGAATGACTACGAGGTAGAACTCTGCCGTGATGGTATCCTGGCCCTGGCCGCATTCAGAAGAGAGAAATTTGATATTTGCCTGCTGGACATTATGATGCCTAATATGGATGGTTTTAAACTGGCAGAAGAGATCCGCGACGTAGATCCTGATATTCCCCTCTTCTTCCTGTCTGCTAAAACAATGAAAGAAGATATCATTCAGGGATATAAATTAGGGGCAGATGATTACATCGCGAAACCATTCGACAGCGAATTACTGTTGCTGAAAATCAAAGCTATCCTGAAACGTAACCAGGAGCTGAACAGCAAAGAAGAAGATATCCATGAATTTAAAATAGGCAGGTACGAATTCAATGCCCGTCTGCGTACCCTGGCAAAAGAAGGCGAAACACATACACTTTCTCCCAAAGAGAACGAGTTGTTACGCATGCTCTGCGAGCACAAGAACGACCTCCTGCCGCGTGAACTGGCCCTCAAGAAAATATGGGGCAGTGATACCTATTTCAACGGACGCAGTATGGACGTATACATTGCGAAGCTGCGTAAGTATCTGAAAGAAGATACCAATATCGAGATCGTGAACATCCACGGTAACGGTTTCCGGCTCGTTGTAAAAGAATAGAACTTATTTATCATAAAGAGGCTCCTGGCGAAGAAAATTGTCAGGAGCTTTGCATTTATAGCCATGCAGATGAAACTTTTACTGATAGAAGATGAGCCATCTGTAGTATCCTTCATCCGGCGATACCTTACAGAAGCAGGATATGATGTGAGTGTGGCCCTTGACGGGCAGTCGGGGCTGGAGATGGCTACCGACAATACTTTCCAGCTGATCATCCTGGATGTGATGCTGCCGGGCATGAATGGCATTGCTGTTTGTAAACAATTGCGTAAACAGCAGAATACTACGCCTATCCTAATGCTCACCGCGCTGGGCTCTACAGAAAATGTGGTCACGGGCCTGGATAGTGGTGCGGACGATTACCTGGTAAAACCTTTCAAACAGGCTGAGTTACTGGCGCGCATACGTTCCCTGCTGAGGAGGCAACCGGAGGCTACGCCTGCGGCTGCCAGTATCTTGAAGATAGCGGACCTGGAACTTGACCTGAACACCAAAAGTGCCAGCCGATATGATGAGACGATTGCCCTTACTGCTACGGAATACCGGCTGCTGGAATATATGATGAGGAACCCACGCAGGGTATTATCCCGCATGGAAATCCTGGAGAATGTATGGGGAGTGGATTTTAATATGAATACGAAAGTTGTGGACGTATATGTAAATTACCTGCGTAAGAAGGTAAACCGCAAATCACAACCTGCACTCATCCAGACGGTAGTAGGGATGGGTTATATGCTGAAAGAAGAAGAATGAAGATCCGTTATAAGATATTGATCCTGTTTACCGTACTCACGGTGTCTATTATACTTTTAATGGCCACATTTGCCTATTTGCTCACTAACAGGCATTCCTTTGACGACTTCTACAAACGGCTGGAAATAAGGGCATATATAGCAGCCAGGGCTGCTTTTACAAAGGATAAAGCTTATTCACAGATCAGGGAAGAACACCTGGAACGCCTGCCTCACGAACGGGAATATTTCCTTAAAGCAGACAGCTCTTTAAAGATCCCGGCAGATAATAAACTATTAACATCGCCTTCATTAAAGCATCTTCCGGCTTCATTCTATCGCCAGGTACTGGCTGCTGGCAAAGCTACACACCGGTATGAAGATACTTTCTACGAAGGCGTCCGTTACGTAAATGATCAAACACCTTATATCGTGATCGTTTCCGCCCGTAACGACTACGGTTCCCAATACCTGGAAGACCTGCGTAAAGTGCTGATCTTGTGCCTTGCTATCGCGGCCGTAGGCATAGTTACTGCCGGCCTGTTCTTCTCCCGTTACATCCTGCAACCTGTCAGGCAGATCACTTCCCAGGTAAAGAACATCCGCGCACATAATCTGCACCTGCGCTTGAACGCTCCGAGCAGTGATGACGAGATGAGCGAACTGGCCCAGACATTCAACAACATGCTGGACCGCCTGGAAACCGCCTTCGAAACACAGAATAACTTCGTCAGTAATGCCTCTCATGAACTGGGAACTCCGCTCACAGCTATCATTGGAGAAGCTGAACTGGCACTTAACAAACAACGCCCGGAAGAAGAATACCGCCAGTCATTACAGGTTATCCTGCATGAAGCGGATAGATTGGAACATATCACCAGGAGCCTGTTAAACCTTGCTCAGACAGGCTTTGATGGCAAGCGCCAGCAGTTTGAAAAAATCCGTACCGATGAACTGATCTTCAGCGTAAAGAATACTATCGACCGTATCAACCCGGATAACAAAGTAGAAATAGATTATACCATGTTACCGGAAGATGAAGACAAACTCTTTATAAAAGGGAATGCCCAGTTGCTGCAACTGGCGCTGAGTAATATTGTGCAGAATGCCTGTAAGTACTCAGATAACCGTCCTGCCTATATTGCGCTGGCGGCTACAGACAAAAGCAATGTGATTATTATAAAGGATAACGGGATAGGTATCCCTGCCCAGGACCTCCCCTTTATTTATGAACCGTTTTTCCGGGCCTCTAATACCGGCCGGTATAAAGGCTATGGCATCGGACTGCCATTGGCCCGTAATATCATTCGCCTGCACGGGGGGAATATGGTCGTAAACAGCCAGCAGGACGAGGGGACAGAAATCAGGATAACTCTTCCAACTAGTACGGAATAGGGTAGTGACTCAGTTTGAATGTTATAACAGATGTTGTTGATCGATAAATACACTGTTTAGTTCCCTGATTTAGCTTTGGAATATGGGTTCAGGATTTGTATTTCAATTTGGCTTCACCTGATATTCACGTCAGATAAGGTGTATTTATCGATCAACAACATCTGGCGCGAAGATTATATAATCAAACTGACAGACTACTCAGAGCATTAAATCTAATACTGTCTTATATAACCACTGTTTCTTACCGGATTCTTACCACATTTTTACCCCTTTTTTATCCCATCCTTACGGCTTACTAACCTCGTGCCGGTAGCTTTGTGTTATAAAACAAGGCATATGAAACATGTATTGATTCCTACAGATTTTTCTATCCGGTCACTTCGTGTAATACATAGCGTTATAGAGAAGTTCGGTAATGAGAAAATTACTATCGTAATGATGCACGCACTGCGCATGCCTACATCTATTACAGACCTGATGATGCTTTCCCGCAGATCGGCCCATCAGGACCTGATCACAGAAGACTATAAAGACGCCTGTGAAATCATTAGAAATAAATATGCATCGAACATACAATTATTAAAAACGGAATTTCTGTTCGGTAATACCAGCGCTGTATTCAGGAACTTTCTGCAATATCAGAACATAGATATCATCGTATGTCCTGATACAGAAGAATTCCGGTTAGCAGGTAAAGACAGCTATAATCCGGCTGGTTTAATAAACAAAAGCAAGTACCCGGTATATCGTGTACCATTAACACCGCGTAAGGAAAAGTTCCTGGTATCCGCTATGTCAGAGCTGTTTGAGGTTTGAAGTTTATCATAAAAAACGTTGTATATGTTGCTGAAAGAAAATATTCCCTTAAAATACGTTTTCGGGAAAATAAAGTATGAGGTATTGCTGGTGGCAGTGTATACGCTTTTTATTGTACTCCTGCACAGCCAGTTTAAGCTAACAAATATGGAAATCCCATTGGCAGTGCCAATGATAATGGGAACCGTCATTTCTCTGCTGCTGGCTTTCCGCTCCAACCAGGCATATGATCGCTGGTGGGAAGCTCGTACCATCTGGGGTGCCATCGTCAATGATTCACGTTCTTTATCAAGACAAATATTATCATTTATAGATGACCAGGAAGACACCGTGCTTTTCAGAGAAAAACTGGTACGCCGTCAGATAGCCTGGTGTTACGCCTTAAGTCAGTCATTAAGAGGACTGGATGCAAAAGAAGGACTTGAAAGATTACTCTCAAAAAGAGAACTGGCTTTTGTATCTAAATATACAAGTGTGCCGATGGCATTACTGGAACTGCATGCACGTGATCTGAACTATGCATTAAAGCAGGAGTGGCTGAATGAATATCAGCAGGTGGAACTGGACAGAACACTTAGTCGTTTGTGTGATGCAATGGGCAAATGTGAAAGGATCAAGAACACGGTGTTCCCGGCTACTTACAGTCTCTACATCCATTTCTCTATGAACTTCTTTATACTGCTGTTACCTTTTGCATTGATACAGAATTTCGGTGTCCTGGCTATTCCGATGGTAGTCGCTATCTCGGCGTCCTTCCTGTTGATAGAAAAAATGGCGATCCACTTACAGGACCCGTTTGACAATAAGCCAACTGATACACCCATGACGGCTATATCAAGGAATATAGAAAGAGATCTGAAGCAAATGCTGAATGATCACCAGATACCAGAGAGCGAGGCTGTTTATAAATACTACGTAATGTAAAAAAGGAGGCTTGTTATCAGGCTGGATCGAATGGAATGGCACTGTGGAACAGTTAATAAATCTTCGTGAGGGCCCCTTGTTTGACAGGATTACTATAAACAGGGGACTCCTCCGGAGTGAGTGTTGAATCAAAGGTTGTTGTAGCGAAAAGGCTCCGTGAGGAGCCTTTTCGCTTATATAGATATCAGAATAATAATCCACCTTCTGCCCTGGGAGTCTTACCCAGATGTTTATATGCTTTCTCTGTCACCTCTCTTCCCCTGGGGGTACGTTTAATAAACCCTTCCTGTATCAGGAAAGGCTCATATACTTCTTCGATCGTACCGGATTCTTCTCCTACCGCAGTCGCAATAGTAGTGATCCCTACAGGGCCGCCTTTAAAGTTTTCTATAATAGTCAGGAGGATACGGTTATCCATCTCATCCAGCCCATACTCATCTACGTTCAGCGCTTTGAGGCTGTATTGAGCGATATCAAGGTCTATCACCCCATTGCCTATGACCTGTGCAAAATCACGTACACGGCGTAACAGTCCATTCGCAATACGTGGAGTCCCTCGGGAACGCCGTGCAATCTCCATTGCAGCATCCGAAGTGATCTTGGTTTGCAGTAAACCTGCCGCACGCCAGATGATCTTCTGTAATGTAGCAGAGTTATAATATTCCAGTCTGGATTTAATCCCAAAGCGGGAGAGGAGAGGGGCTGTCAGCAGCCCGGAACGGGTAGTAGCCCCTATGAGTGTAAAAGGATGTAAAGTGATCTGTATAGACCTGGCGCTCGGACCCGTATCGATCATTATATCGATACGATAGTCTTCCATGGCAGAATACAGGTATTCTTCCACCACATTGCTCAGGCGGTGTATTTCATCAATGAACAGCACATCTCTTTCTTCCAGGTTGGTGAGCAATCCTGCCAGGTCACCCGGTTTTTCGATTACCGGTCCTGACGTTTCACGGATGTTCACCCCCATTTCTGTAGATACTATACGGGAAAGCGTGGTTTTACCCAAACCCGGAGGGCCGTGGAACAGAATATGGTCCAGCGCTTCTCCGCGCAGCTTGGCCGCCTTGATAAATATCTTCAGGTTATCAATGATCTGGTCCTGCCCGGAGAAATCAACGATTTCTTTCGGCCGTATGCTGTTCTCAAACTCCTTTTCTGCCGCACCCGGGCGGTTTTCTTCTGGTCTTAGCGGATTAGACATATCAGGGCGAAAGTTACCAAAAATATGGCTGTCTGAGTAGGTCTGTTAAACAATGTTTCATATATTGTATAGGACGGTTAACCGCTAAGAACTCCATTATGAAAAAACGATACATCCTGATAAATGTCCTGTGTTTTTTTTCCATGTACGCCACTGCACAGGATATCAAACAAAAAGAAGTGACAAGAATCATTTCAACGTTAGCCGCCGATGATATGCAGGGAAGGAAAACATTCACTCCCGGGGCTGAAAAAGCAGCCACTTTCATAGAACAGGAATTCGCCAAAGCAAAACTGCAACCCTTTCCGGGGAATAAAGGCTTCCGTCAGGTATTCTTCCATTACGAAGTAAAACCAGGTATGCAGCAGCTCTGGCTGAACGGACATACACAAGCGGCAGGCGACAGGGTACTTGTTCTCGGCGCAGCTTCCCATCTGGAATGGAACCAGGACAGTCCCCTGGAAAGTATACGGGTAAAGTCCGGTGATAACTTTTACGAACAGCTGGAAAAACTGCTGCGTGGAGCGAAACGTAACACCATTGTATGGGTAGACTCTGCACATAGCAAAGAATTCACCAGCTATAATCATGGGATACAGGAGACTGGCAGACACCTGACAGACAGTGGGAAAACGGTAGTCATGATACTGAAAACAGCCGCAGACAGCGCTATTCAAACGTGGGCCATAAAAGCAGATCAACAGGTAACTCCGCTGGCCCTGTTTAACATAGTAGGCATGATCCGTGGCACTACCAGACCGGAAGAATACGTCATCTTCTCTGCACATTATGATCACCTGGGCATCCAGGTGCCGGAAGCCGGAGATAGCATTGCCAATGGTGCAGATGATGATGCCAGCGGGGTTACTGCCGTCATTTCCATGGCGAACCATTATAAGAAACAGCCAGCGCCGGCCCGTACTATATTGTTCATTGCATTTACCGGGGAAGAGATCGGTGAATATGGATCGCACTATTATGCCGCACATGGAGATCCTGCTCCTGAGAAGATAATAGCCATGTTCAATATAGACATGCTGGGGAAGGTCTCTAAATTCGGGAAGAACAGTATTTTTATCACTGGTTACGAACGTTCAGACTTCGGGGATATCCTCAATCGTAATGTAAAAAAAACTCCTTTTCATGTGTACCCCGATCCTTATCCGGACCAGCATCTCTTCTATCGCGCGGATAACGCCGCGTTGGCAAAACTGGGCGTACCTGCGCATACGATCTCTACTGCCCGTATAGATACGGATACATTGTATCACAACGTAAGGGACGAGGTGAGAACACTTGATCTAGCTAATCTCACCAATGTAATAAAGGGCATCATTACCAGTGCGCGCAGCATCATAAACGGAACAGATACCCCTAAACGTGTGGATAAGAAGAAGGTGTGATCATCTGTAATATCAGATCAGGGTCCGGGCAATTTGATAAATACTTTTCTCTTTTACTGTACTGGCATACGCCGGGATAATCGCCCTGCAGCCCTTCCATATCTATGATCAGCTGGAAGTGTAAATGAGGTGGCCAGTGACCGTTTTCTTCAACATTCCCAAATTGTGCGATCTGTTGTCCGGCCACTACTTTCTGCCCATCCTGTAAATCTTTTAAATCAGCTAAAGAGAGATGTCCGTATAAAGTATGAAAAGTGAATCCTTCCAGGTGATGCCGGAGAATGATGGTAGCCCCGTAATCACCATGCTGGTCATTAAAACGGAAGCTGTGAATTTCTCCATTTAAAGGTGCAAATACAGGCGTACCTGCTTCTCCCCATATATCTATGCCCAGGTGGAGACGACGCGGTTCTTCTCCCGTATCAAAATGTGCACTGCGGGCATATATAGTGCGATGTTCCGCATATCCTCCAACTCCAAAACGGCAGTGATGATGTGCTAACTCTTCAGATACATAATCCGAGAATAACCGTACATCATCCAGGATCTCCGGCGTAAGCGCGGTATTGGCAGCTGTGAAGTCCATCGGAAGCAGCTTATCCTGCAAAGGATTATACAATACTACTGGCTGAAAGGGCTGGTGCCGCTGTAACAGGTGACTAAGCATAAGTTTTTAAAATGAGAATGATCAGTTACGAAGGTCGCAACTGATCATTCAGGTACAATCTTTATAGAAATTTAGATCACAATATTGATCATTCTTCCTTTCACTATTACCATCTTCTTCAATGGTTTTCCTTCCATCCACTTCTGTACAGTTTCATTTGCCAGCACTGTTTCTTCAATCGCGGTATTCTCAACATCCAATGCAAAGCTAAGTTCTGTACGGGTTTTACCATTTACTGCTATCGGATAATTGAACGCGCTTTCCTTCACATATTTCTCTTCAAATACAGGATAAGGAGCATCCAGTATGCTGGAAGTATTACCCAGTAAATGCCAGAGTTCTTCACTCAGGTGAGGAGCATAAGGCGTTAACAGGACCAGTAAAGGTTCCAGTATACTGCGTTTGTTACTCTTCAGTGTACTCAGTTCATTTACACAGATCATGAACTGGCTCACGGCTGTATTGTAAGAGAAATGCTCAGTATCTGCATCTATCTTCTGAATAGTTTTATGTAGTACTTTCAGCTCTTCCGGAGTAGCCGGGGCATCTTTCACGATCAATCCTTTCTGCTCATCAGCATACAATCTCCAGAGTTTTTTCAGGAAGCGGTGAACCCCTTCAATGCCTTTGGTCTCCCATGGTTTGGATTGTTCTACCGGGCCAAGGAACATCTCGTACATACGGAAAGTATCAGCGCCGTATTTCTCTACAACATCATTTGGATTAACGGTATTGAATAAACGCTTACTCATTTTCTCCAGCTGTGTACCACACAGGTATTTGCCGTTTTCCAGTACAAACTCTGCGTTGTTGTAATCAGGTTTCCAATTCCTGAATGCTTCAATATCCAGCTCTACACCATCTACAATGTTTACGTCCACGTGTAATGCATCTGTTTCGTACTGTTCTTTCAGTCCATGGGAAACAAACGTATTCGTACCACGTATACGATATACCAGGCGGGAACTTCCGCCTATCATCCCCTGGTTGATCAGTTTTTTATAAGGCTCATCAAAACCAATCTCACCAAGGTCATACAGCGCTTTCGTCCACATACGGGAATACAGCAGGTGTCCTACCGCATGTTCTGTACCACCTACATACACATCCACCTGGTTCCAGTAGTCGGTAGCGCTGCGGTCTGCAAATGTGGTCGTATTATGAGGATCTGCATAACGGAGGAAGTACCAGCTACTGCCTGCATAACCGGGCATGGTATTCGTTTCACGTTTAGTATCCGCATCGATATTTACCCAGTCAGTAATGTTGGCCAGTGGCCCTTCGCCTTCTTCTCCCGGTTTATAATTTTCCACATGTGGCAATGTTACCGGTAGGTCTTTGTCTTCCAGTGCATAGGGAATCCCGTTCTTGTACACAATAGGGAAGGGCTCTCCCCAGTAACGCTGACGGCTGAATCCGGAATCTCTCATCTTATAATTGATCTGGCGTTTGCCAATGCCCATGCTTTCTATCTTATCTGCAGCAATATCCATTGCAGCCTTCATGTTCACGCCATTGAGGAAGTCGCTGTGCTGTAAGATAGCATCCTTGGTAGGATTGGCTTCTTCACCGGTAAAGGCATCGCCTATGATATTGGTGATAGGAATATTGAAGTGTCTGGCAAAAAGGAAATCTCGCTGATCACCACAAGGCACCGCCATAATAGCACCGGTACCATAACCTGCCAATACGTATTCAGATATCCAGACAGGAATGAGTTTGCCATTAAAAGGGTTTACAGCGTATGCGCCGGTAAAGGCTCCTGTGATGGATTTTACTTCGGCCATACGTTCTCTTTCGGAACGGCTTTGTACATAATCCAGGTATTTCTCGATATCCTCTTTTTTGTCCGGGGTAGTAATTTTCGCCACTAACTCATGCTCAGGCGCAACCACCATAAAGTCAACACCAAAAATGGTATCGGGGCGGGTAGTATATACCGTCACAACGTTATCCGTGTTGCCATCAATTTTAAAAGTAATCTCAGCTCCCTGGCTCTTACCGATCCAGTTGCGCTGCATTTCCTTCATGGCTTCGCTGTAGGCAACTGTTTCCAGTCCTTCCAGCAGGCGGTTCGCATATTCAGTGATACGCAGGAACCACTGACGCATTTTCTTTTTGACCACGGGATGACCACCACGTTCACTCACACCATTCACTACTTCATCGTTGGCCAGTACGGTACCCAGAGCAGCGCACCAGTTTACTTCTGCATAAGCCAGGAAGGCCAGGCGGTAATGCATCAGTATTTCCCTTTGCTGTGCTTCACTGTATTGTTTCCATTCAGCTGCAGTAAAGGATATGGTACGGTCGCCGGGGCATTCATGACCCGCATTACCATTACTTTCAAAAAGGGCGATCAGTTTATCTATTCCTACGGCTTTTTGCAGGGACCGGTCGAACCAGCTGTTAAACAGCTTTAAGAAAATGGATTGCGTCCATTTATAATAATTCGGATCGCTGGTATTGATTTCGCGTTCCCAGTCGAAGCTAAAGCCGATATTATCCAATTGTTTACGGAAAAAGGCGGTATTCTGTGCGGTAGTCACCGCAGGATGTTGTCCTGTTTCCAGTGCATATTGTTCTGCCGGCAGGCCAAAGGCATCCCATCCCATAGGATGTAGTACATTAAAGCCTTTCAGTCTTTTATAGCGGGCATAGATATCCGATGAGATATATCCCAGCGGATGGCCTACGTGCAGGCCTGTTCCCGAGGGGTAGGGGAACATGTCCAGTACATAACATTTAGGTTTGGGGCTGTTGTTGCTTACCCGGTAAGCGTGGGTCTTTACCCAGTGTTCCTGCCATTTTTTCTCAATAGCCCTGAAATTATATTCCATATTTCTGATTATCTGACTAACTTAAAATAACGTTAAAGGATGACAAAAGTAAACATAACTGCTAATTTTTGTTATTTTCGCCTGTAAACGGTAGATTAATGGCGCAGCAACCCGGTAAATCATCATCAAAAAAATCCAAACCTTCCTATTTATATTCCATTATTGGAGTAGCGCTGGTGTTATTCCTGTTAGGGATTCTTGGATTGATAGTGATACATGCCAATAAACTAAGTGAGTTTTTTAAGGAAAGCATTGAAATACAGGTGATTTTAAGGGATAATGTAAAGGAAGACCAGGCAATTGCCCTGAAAGACTCCATTGCCCGCAGACCGTATATCAAATCGATCGAGTACGTTTCCAAAGATATGGCGGCCCAACGCTTTAAAAAGGAATTCGGGGAAGATTTCATCAATCTCTTACAATACAATCCGCTATACGCCAGTATCAATATTAAGGGTAATGCGCGTTATGTGAACCCGGACAGCCTTAAAATTATTGAAGCTAACCTTACACAGCAAAGCATTGTAAGGGAGATTTCCTACCAGCGGGTACTGGTAAGCAAACTGAATGAAAATGTAAGAAAGATAGGGCTGGTGATACTGGGCGTAAGTTTACTCCTGGCCCTGGTCGTGATCTTCCTGATAGATAATACGATCCGTCTGGCTATGTTCAGCAACCGTTTCCTCATCAAAACCATGCAGATGGTAGGGGCTACACGCTGGTTCATTGCCAAACCATTCGATATCCGCAGTATTATTAACGGCGCCCTGAGCGCCATACTGGCTATTGCGGGTTTAGTGGGCATTTTATATTTTGCAGACCAGCTGTTGCCTGAGCTTGGCAGCATGCGTGACTACTTCATGATTACGGTATTATTCCTGGGAATGATCCTCATCGGTATCTGTATATCGCTGGTAAGTACCCACCGTTCTGTTATGAAGTACCTGCGTCTGAAACTCGACGATCTCTATTGATAATTTCAACATACTATGAGTAAAGAAACCAAACAAATCGAAAAAACAGTGATAGACAGTAATCCTGTTTTCGCAAAAGATAACTATAAGATCATGATAGCGGGACTGGTAATCACTGTGATCGGTTTCCTGTTAATGATGGGTGGTTATACTGATGATCCTAATCATTTTAAACCCGAAGAAGTGTACAGCTTCCGCCGTATTACCGTTGCTCCTACAGTGATAGTACTCGGTTTGCTCGTAGAGATTTACGCGATCATGCGTAAGCCTAAGAAAGCATAGACCTGCAGCTATTAAATAATTCTGGCGATGAACGTTCATCGCTTTTTTTTTGATAAACAAGAAAGATGTCATGGGCACACTGGATGCTATCATTATTGCAATTATTGAAGGACTGACCGAATTCCTGCCTATCTCTTCTACCGGGCATATGATTATCACCAGTGCATTGCTGGGAATTAACAAAGACGAATTCACCAAGTTGTTTGAAGTATGTATCCAGTTAGGTGCTATCCTGGCTGTAGTTGTATTATACTGGAAAAAGTTCCTTGTATTTGATAAGAACAGGCTGAACTTTTACATCAAGCTATTCCTGGCCGTGCTCCCGGCGCTTATCATCGGTTTCCTGCTGGCAGACAAGATCGATGCTTTACTGGAAAAACCTTATGTTGTTGGTATCACGTTGTTATTGGGCGGTATCGTCCTGCTTTTTGTAGACAACTGGTTCACCAAACCCCAGATAGATCATGATGAGCAAATTAGCTATTTCAAGGCCATCCGTATCGGTTTCTGGCAATGTATTGCCATGATCCCGGGAGTAAGCCGCAGCGCCGCCACTATCATTGGTGGTATGCAGCAAAAGCTGACCCGCAATGTAGCTGCTGAGTTTTCCTTCTTCCTGGCTGTACCTACCATGGCCGCTGCCACAGGCTATAAACTGCTGAAAGAACGCGAACTGCTGATCTCTCATCCTGAGAATATCAGGTTATTACTGATAGGAAATGTGGTGGCTTTCATCGTAGCCATGATCGCTATCAAATTCTTTATTACTACATTAAAAAAATATGGCTTCAGAGCATGGGGCTATTACCGTATCATAGTAGGGATTGCCATCCTGGTAGCTATTGGTATGGGATATAAACTGTCTGTTTAGGAAACAATTGATTTAATTTTTTGAGTTATAAGCGATCCGGTAACAGAAAGTTACCGGATCGCTATTTATTTTCGACCTATATTTTGAATATGAGAATTATTCTACTGTTTCAGGCAATACTCTTTTTTGCTTCTGATCTTTCTGCACAACGTAATTATGTGCCCGCTGTTATTACTACGCTGCAAGGCGACTCTCTCAGGGGATTTGTAGACTACCGTAACTGGAATACTTATCCATCAGAGATCCGGTTTAAAAGAAGCCTGGCAGATGTGAACGACCAGCATTTCGGCCCTGGAGAAATTAAAGGTTTTCGCCTCGCTGAACCTGATGCGACCTATATCAGCTACCAGATTAAAATGGATATTACCCGGCAGGATGCGCAGGTATTAGACAGAGTTATTGAGCGTGAAATACAGGATACCCTTGTTTTCCTGAAGGTATTAACTACTACAGGTAACTATAATCTGTACACTTATAAAGATAAACATGTAAGGGACCATTACCTCTATGATATTTCCGGTAAACCTGAAACGATGACAGAGCTGGAATATGTAAAGGCATATGTTTCCAATAGTGCCGGTAATGGAATTTTTGAAAATAAAGCCTACCAGAAGCAGCTGATTGAATTGTTTAAGGATTGTTCTTCAATAACAAAACAAGCATCGCACGTATCATACAGTGAAATAGACCTCCTCAATCTTTTCCTGGCTTATGATGATTGTAAACATCCTTCAGACAAACCTTTTGTAAAGAAGAAGGAGATAAACAGGTTTGTGTTTGGGGTAATGGCCGGTTTTTCTGCTAACAGCTATAATTTTACAGGAGAAAGTTATTCCTCTTTCAAAGGAGCCACTTATAGTTCTTCCTCCAGTCCTTTAATTGGCGGTTTCATGGATATCCTTCTGGGGCGTAAGAGGAGAGTATTTGCGCTGCATAATGAGTTATTCTATAAAGAGGTAAAAACAAGTGCCAATGGGAACGAGGGAGCCACATTTAAAATAGGTTTTTCTTATTTGCAGCTAAGTACAATGATCCGGTATACTTATCCTAAAGGGATTATAAGGCCGTTTGTAAATGCAGGAATAGCTAACTCATTTGTGATATCAACAAAGGATAATATACGAAACAGACCGTCATTAGGAATTACAGATGAGGCTATTGAAGAACCACGTAAGCATGAACAATCCATCCTTGCGGGAGCAGGTGTATTTGTGTACAGGTTCAGTATTGAAGGAAGATATGCGACCAGTAATGGATTCTCTCCTTATGCAACTAATAGCACTAAAGTTAATTCCATACAGCTGATTGCAGGATACCGCTTTTAAAGCGTTATCCTTTCACCGCCAGTAACAACTCCAGATCTGTATATTTCAGTTTGAACTTTTCGCTCAGGTGGTAATTGGTGAGAGCGCCTTTGTAAAGATAAATACCGTTGCGTACGCCGCGCTTTATCCATACCAGGTTCTCGAACCCGCCATCATCTGCGGCTTCCAGCAACAGTGGCATCAGTACATTACTGATAGCCTGTGAGGCAGTACGGGCAAATCCTGATGGAATATTAGGTACGCAGTAATGTACCACATCGTATTTCTTGAATACGGGATTTTCATGACTGGTAATCTCCGATGTTTCAAAGCATCCTCCACGGTCTATACTTACATCTACAATTACAGCGCCGGCTTTCATATTGCTGACCATAGACTCTGTAACAATAATGGGAGTACGTCCGCTTTGGGAAGAGAGTGCACCAACTGCCACATCAGCATTACGCAATTGTTCTCCCAGTACTTTAGGTTGTATGACAGACGTGAATAAGCGTACGCCTATATTATTCTGTAAGCGCTTCAGCTTATAAATATTATTATCAAATACTTTTACGGAAGATCCCAGTGCCAGGGCAGTGCGGGCAGCAAATTCACCTACGATACCTGCACCTATGATCACTACTTTGGTAGGAGGGATACCAGTGATACCTCCTAACAGGATGCCCTTTCCTTTATTACCATTGCTGAGGTATTGTCCTGCCAGCAGCATCACTGCTCCACCGGCAATTTCACTCATCGCACGTACAATAGGGTAGGTGCCTGCATCATCTTTCAGGTTCTCGAAAGAAAGAAGGGTGATACGTTTCTCCATCATCTTCTGTACCTGTTCTGCTTTCAGTGCAGCCAGGTGAATAGGGGAGATGACGATCTGGTGAGGGCGTAGCAACTCAATTTCCTCATCGCTCAGCGGAGCCGATTTTACAATGATTTCCGCCTTGAATACTTCCTTCTTATCATACAGGATCTCTGCACCGGCTTCTGAAAAGTCGGTATCGTAGAAGTGAGAACCGTCGCCGGCCTTATGTTCTACTACGATATGATGCCCATTATTAGCCAGTACACCAACAGCATCGGGAGTCAACGCGATGCGGTTCTCCTGGAAGGAGGTTTCTTTTGGTATGCCTATAAATAAACGGGAGTTTTTTTGAGGAATATCCAGCGTTTCTTCCAACGGTGAATATGTAAAGCCAGCACTCACAACAGGTTTTTGCCTTTGCTCCATATTAGTATCAAGATTGATCCGGGTGATTATTACCTTATCACCAAAGATACAATATTTGTTCACAGCAATTATCCGGCACGTAAAAGCCTTTTTTTGTCCGGTAAAACGGTTAACTGCAGCCGGACCGTGTCTGGTGGCAGTAAAGAAGCGATGATATCCGGCCATTCTATAAAGCAGATTGCCCCGGGCTGGTAAATTGTATCCTCTACACCGGCAGCAATAGCCTCTTCCTCATCCCGCAGACGGTACAGGTCCAGGTGGAAAATGGGCTGCTGATCGGCAGAGATATATTGGTTGATGATAGAAAAAGTAGGACTGGCAGTAGCATCTGCTACTCCT
Source organism: Chitinophaga oryziterrae (assembly GCF_009758125.1). Classification (GTDB taxonomy): domain Bacteria; phylum Bacteroidota; class Bacteroidia; order Chitinophagales; family Chitinophagaceae; genus Chitinophaga; species Chitinophaga oryziterrae. The sequence continues at coordinate 191,218 of NZ_WRXO01000008.1, read as the reverse complement.
TTAACGGCGCACAGGGCCTTCACTAAAGTGGTTTTACCCGCTCCCATAGCCCCTTCCAGTGTAAATACATGTTGTTCCCTGTAATATTGCCAGAAACTGAGGGCAGTCGCCGGCAATTCTTCTTCAGAAAAGATCCATTCCATAGCGTAAATTTAAATAATGCATTGCTACTCCGTTGCATTAATATTTTATTCACATAAAAGGAGGTAGGGTAACTTTGTTAGGGTATGGAAACGATTAGCTGGAAAGTAAAAGGCATGCATTGCACCAACTGTGCGCTCACGGTATCCAAATACCTTGAACAGAAAGGCATGCAGGATGTAAATGTGAACTTTGCCACAGATGATCTGAGCTTTATATTACCGGAAGGACATGCTGTGAATGAGGTGCTGACAGGCATTGGTCAGATGGGTTACCAGGTAATATTACCGGATCAGCCGGTATCCAAAACTGCCTTTCTCAATACATTAGCATTCAAATTCATTTTTTGCGCAATATTTACAGCGCCTTTACTCCTGCATATGTGGGTACAATGGGCCTGGCTGCACAACCCGCTTGTTCAGCTGGCACTGTCCACACCGGTATACCTGCTGGGGCTGTGGCATTTCGGGTGTAGTGCCTGGCGCTCACTGGTAAATAAAATGGCCAATATGGACGTGCTGATCACCCTGGGTGCTACCGCTGCCTATGGGTACAGCCTTACAGGTACTATCCTGCACCTGGGTCATGATTATATGTTCTACGAAACAGCGGCAGCGATCATCACCCTGGTATTCCTGGGTAATCTGCTGGAAGAGCGTTCTGTCAAACAAACCACTACTGCCATCACTGCGCTGGCTAAGATGCAGGTAACGACTGCCCGCCTCATAGAGACCCATGGCGACCATGAACATATCCATGAAGTGAATAACCAGGTCCTGAAACCGGGCGACCGTGTACTGGTGAACACCGGGGATAAAATCCCGATGGACGGTACGATCTACTGGGGTAGCGGACATATCAATGAGGCGATGATCACCGGTGAGAGTGAACCGGTTGCCAAAAGGGAAAAAGACAAAGCCATCGGCGGAACGATCATGGAAGATGGCAGTATCAAAATGTTTATCACCGCTACAGGGAAAGATACCGTTCTCTCTTATATTATAGACCTCGTAAAACAGGCACAGTCGCACAAACCGGCTATGCAGAAACTGGCTGATCGTATCAGCGCCATCTTTGTCCCACTGGTATTGGGTATCGCTATATTTACCTTCCTGGGCTGGTTCATTTTTGGACATGTAACAGCACGCGAATCCATCATGCGCAGTATTGCCGTGCTGGTGATTGCCTGTCCCTGTGCAATGGGATTAGCAACTCCTGCTGCTGTAATGGTGGGGTTAGGGCGCGCTGCCCGCAATGGTATCCTGATAAAAGGGGCTAATACATTAGAAGCATTCAAACACATTAAATATGTGGTGCTGGATAAAACCGGAACCCTTACTACCGGCAAATTAAAGCTGAGTAAATATTATTTTAAAGGGATGACGGAGCAGGAGTTTAAATCCGTTATCTACAGTCTGGAGAAGTATTCCTCACATCCTATCGCCCGTTCCCTTACAACTATCTGGAAAGGGGAAGGAGAATTTCCTTTGCAGCAGGTAAGGGAGATAAAAGCGAAGGGGATGCAGGCAAATGATAAACAGGGGAATGAATGGCAGTTAGGCTCTTTTATCATGGCACAGCAGGCTACCCAGGATGATAGTCATAACATTTATCTGTTGAAAAACGGGCAACTGGCAGGATGGATAGACTTCATCGATGAACTGCGCCCGGATGCAGCGGCGATGGTAATTCAGTTAAAAAAGCGTGGCATTACTCCTGTTCTGTTGAGCGGAGATACAGAACGCAAATGCCGGGAGATAGCTGATTTGGCTGGTATCACGGAAGTATTCGCCGGACAGACACCGGAACAGAAACTGCAGAAGATAGATGCCCTGATGAAAGAAGCGCCTGTAGCAATGGTGGGAGATGGCATCAACGATGCGCCTGCACTGGCAAGGGCCAGCATCGGCATCTCTTTAAGTGATGCCACCCATGTGGCTATGCAGAGCGCCAATGTGATCCTGCTGAGTAACCATTTATCTTCTTTACCACTGGCACTAGGGCTGGGCCGGCATACCTATATGACCATCAAACAGAACCTCTTCTGGGCGTTCATTTATAATATAGTGGCTATTCCTTTTGCAGCTTTCGGGGTATTAAGCCCTATTTCAGGAGCAGGTGTGATGGCACTTTCAGATATAGTGCTGGCAGTGAACTCTGTAAGGCTGAGATATAAAAAAGTGATCTGACCTGCGTCCGCTGCTTTTCACTACTTTTGCAGTTGCACTTTATTATGTCTACCCCCGCTGATATACTTCAAAAATACTGGGGCTATGCCCACTTCCGGCCATTGCAGGAAGATATTGTCCAGTCCATTTTAAAGGGGCAGGATACACTCGCTTTAATGCCAACAGGTGGGGGGAAATCCGTTTGCTTTCAGGTGCCTGCATTAATGAGAAAAGGAGTATGCCTGGTGGTTACCCCGTTGATCGCCTTAATGAAAGACCAGGTAGCCAACCTGCAAAAGCGTAACATCCCTGCCGCTGCTATCTATGCCGGTATGTACTATCAGGATGTAGAACGTCTGCTGGAAGATGCCCGCAGGGGACTTTTCAAATTCCTTTACGTATCACCGGAGCGTTTACAAAGCAAGCGTTTCCTGGAATATTGCGATGGTATGCCGCTGAACCTGATAGCCGTAGATGAAGCGCACTGTATCTCTCAATGGGGGTATGATTTCCGTCCGGCATATCTGGAAATCGCCGCTATCCGTGAATACTTCCCGGGTATACCGGTACTGGCATTAACCGCATCTGCCACGCCTAAAGTCCAGAAAGACATCTGCGACAGGCTGCTGATGAAAACACCACAGATCTTTACGAAGAGCTTTGCCCGTTCCAACCTTTCCTACAGCGTTATGCAGGAAGAAGAGAAACAGGTAAAACTTGCATATATACTGGGAAGGGTGACCGGCAGCGCAATCATATACTGCCGCAGTCGTAAAAGATGCCGGGAAATCGCTGACCAGCTGGAATTACAGGGTGTTTCCGCCAGTTATTACCACGCGGGTTTAACAGGAGATGAACGTAGTGCCAGGCAGGAATTATGGTTAAAGAACCATATCAGGGTGATGGTCTGTACTAACGCCTTTGGTATGGGAATAGATAAACCGGATGTAAGAGTCGTGATCCACTACGATGCCCCGGACAGCCTGGAAGCATATTACCAGGAAGCGGGAAGGGCCGGGAGAGATGAACAGAAAGCATACGCTGTACTTCTCTACAATACAGAGGAACTGGATCATATGGTTGATAATATCGCCCTCTCATTCCCTGAACTATCAAAGATCAAAGAAGTCTTCCAGTGCCTTGTAAACTATTTACAGGTAGCAGTTGGCAGTGCGGAAGGAGTATACTTTGATTTTGATATCAACGATTTTGCACGTCGCTTTGAGTTAAATATCACCATGACTTACAGCGCGCTGCGGATCCTGGAACAGGAAGGGGTATTACAATTAAGCGAAAGCGTATTCCTGCCTTCCATGGTAGAATTCGTTACCAATAAAGAAACACTCTACGCATTTGAAGATGCACAACCTGCGCTTGAGCCTTTGATAAAAAGACTCTTACGTACGTACGAAGGTATCTTCGACAATCCTGTTCCTGTCTACGAGAAACAACTGGCGCGCCTGTTACGGCTCACAGAAGAACAGATCGTCAAGGGACTGATACAACTGCACCAGCGTGGAATTATACACTATCGCCAACGCAAGAACGAACCGCAACTTTGTTTTGTAGAGGACAGGGTATCCGCAGACCGTTTGTATGTAGATACGGCCCGTATCCGGGAACGTATGAAAACCTACAAGGAAAGACTGGATGCGCTGTTAAACTACATCAACAATAAAAGTATCTGTCGCACACAGGTGATAGCTACTTACTTTGGAGAAAAGGACGCTACGGAATGCGGTGTCTGTGATATCTGTTTACAAAAGAAAGTAAAGCCTCTTAGCAGTCAGGATTTTAAACAGCTCTCCACAGAACTGTTATTGCAACTGCAACCGGAACCTGAAGAATGGAACCTGCTATATCAGCGCTTATCCCATATAAAGGAAGACAGACTAAAAGAAGTGATCCAGTTTCTGATTGCCGAAGGCAAAGCAGGAAGAGATGAAGATGGGAAAGTATATCTGGTTTTATAATTAAGGCTCCGTTATGAGCCCCGTGTTTATAGAAATCCTATTAAACAATTTAATCTGACTCCCTTAGGAATTCCCTAAAATTGCTAATAACAGGGGACTCCTAACGGAGTCCGGGCCTGGTATTCCTACAAACACGGAGCTCCTGACGGAGCGGGTCGAAGAGATTATTTCTTAAAAGGAATGACCCTCCCTGATTTACTACTTTCAAACGCTGTTTCAATAATCTTTATCACGTTCAATCCATCTGAAGGCAGTACCGGGTTTGGCGTACCTTTCGTCAGGGCATTATACACATCATCGTAAAAATCAAGGTAGTTGCCTTTAGGTGTAGGCAGATACTGCTTTATTACCTGACCGTCTTTCTCTGTATGCAGCAACCCCCATTCACCAATCGCTTCCACACCCCATCCGGGAGCACCGGGCATCAATCCCTGTTGCAGCATTGTCTCCTGCATATCCGCTTTGGTCTTGATAAAGGAGCCTTTACGTCCGTGGAACTGGTAAGAAGGCAATGGCTCTCTTACAATGTAATTGCTTTTTAAACGCACACGTAAATTAGCGTAGAACAATACCAGTTCAAAGTAATCATCCACTAAAGAATCTTTACGGATAATACGGATATCTGCCCATACAGATTCCGGCAAACCAAATAACATCAGCGCCTGGTCCACCAGGTGAGAACCCAGGTCATACAAGGCACCTGTACCAGGTAAAGCAGCCTCTTTATGTTTCTTATAACTCAGCTCTTCACGATAACGATCATAGTGGATCTCAGCTTCTAATACCTCTCCAAGATCGCCGCTTTGAATTACCTGTTTCACTATTTTAAAATCACCATCATAGCGGCGGTTATGATAAACAGTTAATAACAGGTTTTTGGAAGCAGCTAATTCAATTAACTCCTGTCCTTCGCTGTTATGTACCGTGAATGGCTTTTCGACAATCACATTCTTACCCGCATTCAACGCCGCTTTCGTGTAATCATAATGCGTGTAGTTAGGTGTGTTCACAATGATGAGATCAAGTGAAGCATCCTGCAACATTTCTTCCACACTGGCATATACTTTTACATCAGGATAACGTTCCTGTGCAGTATGTTTACTTCTTTCCACTACCGCAGAAAACGAAAATCCCGGATGCACATGAATAAAAGGTGCATGAAAAATACTGCCGGACATGCCATAGGAACAAATCCCTGCTTTGATAATCTTATCCATAAATAATGTATTTGAATATTAAAACCAGCTGCTTTTTTTACTGCTTCTTCCACCAAGTCCTAATGCACCTAACAAACTACGTGTAATCATGTTCGCCGCAGTGCGTCCTACCTGTTTAGCAACAGGACTACTCAGCACTTCTTCCAGCATGCTCTTCTCCTGTTTACCGGCTTTAGGCGCAGGGGCAGCAGCAGCAGTCTTTTCCGCAGCTTCATTCAGTTTGGCATTTAAGATCTCATAAGCACTTTCGTTATCAATCTCCTGGTTATATTTCTTCACCATTTTAGATGAATTTACGATGTTATCCATTTCTTCTGCAGAAAGAATATCCATACGTGAACGTGGAGATACCAGCATTGTCGCTGCCAGTGGTGTAGGTACTCCTTTCTCATTCAGACAGGTTATCAGTGCTTCGCCGATACCTATCTGTGTAAGCAGATCATCTGTTTTATAAAAATCAGACAGGGGATAATTTTCCGCCGTCTGCTTAATAGTTTTACGGTCATTCGCAGTAAATGCACGCAGCGCATGCTGTACTTTAAGACCTAACTGTCCTAATACCGCCGGAGGTACATCCATCGGGTTTTGTGTACAGAAGAATATCCCGACTCCTTTGGAGCGGATCAGTTTTATAATCGTTTCTATCTGTTGTAAAAGTGCAGAACTGGCTTCCTGGAAAATAAGATGTGCTTCATCTATAAACAATACCAGCTTAGGTTTATCGAGATCTCCTTCTTCAGGTAAAGTGGCATATAACTCAGCCAGCAGGCTTAACATGAAAGTGGAGAATAACTTAGGACGGTCCTGTAAATCCGCTACACGCACAATAGAGATCATACCACGACCATCATCGCTGATACGCAGCAGATCTTCCACCTGGAAAGATGTTTCACCGAAAAAGAGATCAGCACCCTGTTGCTCTAATCCTATCACTTTACGCAGAATAGTACCTGCAGATGTAGTAGAGATTTTACCGTACTCTTTTTCAATCTCAGTTTTACCTTCGTCACTAACGAACTGTAATACTTTCTTGAAATCCTTAAGATCGAGGAGGGGGAGTTTATTATCATCACAATACTTGAAGATCATGGATACCAGGCCTTCCTGGGTATCATTTAATTCAAGTATTTTAGAAAGAAGGATTGGACCGAACTCACTAACTGTTGCGCGTAAACGGGCTCCTTTTTCTTTACTGAGGGAGAATAATTCAACAGGGTAAGCGGAGGGTGTCCAGCTGCCGCCTATCTTCTGATAGCGTTCATCTATTTTGGCATTGGAAACACCTGCAGCAGCTATCCCGCTGAGGTCCCCTTTAATATCCATGAGTAATACGGGAACACTGGCATCGCTGAGGCCTTCCGCTATTACCTGTAATGTTTTGGTTTTACCTGTACCGGTAGCGCCGGCAATCAATCCATGACGGTTTAATGTCTTTAACGGAAGAACGATGTCCGCACCACTTATAACCTCGCCATCCAGCATGGCACATCCCAGTTTAAAATGCTCTCCTTTAAAAGTATAGCCATTCTGAATACTCTCCAGGAATGCTTCTTTTGTTGCCATGATGCTAATTTTTTATGAAGATAAAAAATTAATCATAGATCTTCTTCCCGTTCCAGCATCAGGATAGCGCCCTGTGGTACTATAAAGTATTTTTCGCCCTGGTACATGACTTCTGTAGACCCGCTCACCAGGAATATAGCCAGATCCCCTTCTTTCGCCTGCAGAGGCACGTATTTTACCTTTTCTTCCTCTTGTTTCCAGGATTCAGTCTCTTCAGAAGGTACGGGAATAGCATATCCCGGTCCTGCTTTGATAATATATCCCTGCTGGATCTTTTCCCTCTCCTGCAGTCCGGGAGGCAGATAGAGGCCACTATCCGTACGCTCATTGGGCGTAGTGGGTTTTATCAGTACACGGTCTCCGACGACGATCAGCTTCTTCAATTTATTATCTTGTGTTAAGTGTATTGCCATGCCGGGGGTAGTGCAAAATGTGTGCAGCACAGCCTTGTAATGACATTATGGCACTATTATATTTCAGATAGTTTAAACAGGTCTCCTGCCCGGATGCCCTTTTCAGTCACCTGTAAGGTGCAACATTCTATCAGCGGATCATGTTCCAGGAACAGCACATAGTTATTGTCTGCCGCTTCCTGGAAAAAGCGCTTTTTCTCGCCTAAAGTGGTCAGGGGGAACATATCATACGCCATTACATATGGGATCGGTATATGCCCTGTACTGGGCAAAAGATCGGCCATATACAGGATGGTCCTGTCTTTGTAGCGCAGTTGCGGCAGCATCATGGCATCCGTATGCCCATGTACAAAACGCACCTGGAAATTTGGGCAGAAGGCGATATTTTCCCGTTGCTCAATGAACTTCAACTGACCGCTTTCCTGTATTGGCAGGATATTTTCCTTTAAAAAGGAGGCCTTTTCCCGGTCATTAGGCTGGGTAGCCCATTGCCAGTGTTGCGGATTGCTCCAGTAGGTAGCATTTTTGAAGGCAGGCACCAGTTTGTCACCTTCACGGATAATGCTGCCTCCGCAATGATCAAAATGGAGATGTGTTAAGAATACATCTGTAATATCATCCCGGTGAAAACCATGTTTAGCCAGGGAGCTATCCAGGGTAGCATCCCCATGCAGGTAATAATGCCGGAAGAATTTTTCATCCTGTTTATTGCCGATGCCGTTATCCACCAGGATTAACTTATTGCCATCTTCTATGAGCAGGCAACGCATGGCCCAGGTACACATATTGTTCTCATCTGCCGGGTTCAGTTTTTGCCAGATGCTTTTGGGAACTACGCCATACATAGCCCCGCCATCTAATTTAAAAAAGCCCGTATCAATTGTGTATAGTTTCATTTTTCAGTGTTGCATTTTTTTTGAAAGCAAACAGCAGGCATATCAGTCCAAGGATGAAGAAAGCGGTCAGTGCCAGCACTGAGTTACGCATGCTTCCCGTTTGTTCATGAATAAACCCGAACGTACTCATGCCTATTACAATGGAGATCTTCTCCGTTACATCATAATAACTAAAGAACGAAGCAGTATCTTTTGTTTCCGGCATCAGTTTGGCGTAAGTAGAACGGCTGAGAGACTGTACCCCACCCATTACCAGACCTACTCCTGCTGCCAGTACATAAAACTCGTTGGCCGTTGTAACACGGTAACCAGCGATGCAGATCCCTATCCATAGAATAACAACAGCAATCAGCACTGGTAAGTTGCCGAATTTATCAGATAAACGTGCAATTCCCCATGCACCAAGCACACCCACAAGTTGTATGACCACCACGGTGACAATGAGCAGCGTGGCAGATAAGTGTAGTTCATCGCTGCCAAAAATGGTAGCCGCCATCATCACAGTCTGTACACCCATGCTATAGAAGAAGAAACCCCTCAGGTACATTTTTAACACCGGCATTTGTTTCACCTGAGCGTATACTTTACGCAGCTCAGAGAAGCCTTCTGTTAAGGCGCTGCCCTTGTGCTGTTCAACAGCCGGAACAGAGGCCGGCAGGCGGAAGAAAGTGATCTGTGCAAATCCTATCCACCATACGCCTACCAATAAAAAGGTAATCAGTACAGCCTGTCCGTCACTGATACCAAATGGTTTTACAACCACCAGCGCAAAGCCGATTAGTTGCATTAACACACTTCCTATATAACCAAGGGAGAAGCCCCTGGCACTCACACGGTCACGGTCTTCAAGGGTGGCTATTTCGGGGAGATAGGAGTTATAGAATACAAGTCCTCCGCAATAACCCAGCGTAGCCAGGATGAAAAAGATCACTCCGAATTCTACGTTTGCGCCATTAAAAAAATACAGGGCGCTACAACTGATCCCACCCAGCCAGGTGAACATCATCAGGTATCTTTTCTTATTCCCTCTTGTATCTGCAATAGAAGATAAGATAGGAGAGAAGATTGCCGCAACAAGGAACGCAGCAGCCATGGCATAGTCATACAATGCTGAGCTTACAAAGAATTTTCCGAAGAAGGGAATACGTTCGCTGTTGAAATGAGCTTTGGTAGAACTGAGGAAATAAATAGGGAAAAAAGTGGTGGTGATAACAAGATTGTATACTGAGTTAGCCCAGTCATACATAGCCCAACCATTAATTACTTTTTTGCTGGCAGTTTGCATATGCATCTTTAATTGGGGATGAATATACAATTTTAGCCGTTATGCATTTTTATAATCCTGAATGCTGATACGGTTGGGACACATGAAATATTCCTGTTCATCGTTAGAGCTGACGATCACCATGCGGTTACCGCAATATTCGGTAATCAGCTGCTGATAAAGGGAGGTACCGGCAGCATCGAGGTTGGTGCAGGGCTCGTCCAGTAACAATACCGGCACATCGGAGAAGATGGCCAGGGCCAGTTTAAGGCGTTGTTTCATACCGGAAGAGAAATAGCGGATCTGCTTATGCATGGACTTTTCCAGTCCAACCAGTCCTACCGCATCTTTCGGTTTCACCGCAGGGATGAATTGTTTAAACTGTAAATGGAATTGCAGGGATTCTGCGAGAGTAAACTCCTCTACCAGTTCAAGATAGGGAGCGGCAATGGCACAATGCCGGAAAAACTGATCAGGAGAGAGCAGCTTTTCCGGTGTGCTATAGGAGATGGTCCCTTCATTGTGATGAAGATGCCCGCTGATTACCTGTAATAAGGTAGATTTCCCTGAACCATTGGGACCGAGTATAGCATAGCGTTCGCCCTCATTGAAGGTGGCGGTTACACGACGGAAGATCCAGTCGTAGTTGAAACGCTTACCTGTCTGTTCAAGAATAATCTTCATTCGTCGTTTGATAGAGAGGTATATCCTCTCATGATGCCGCGTCCTGATTCACGGATGAAGGACAATATTTCATCTCTTTCATCTGTGGCAGGATATTCTGCTTCAATAATACTGATCGCTTTAGACAGCTTGTACCCTTTTACAAAGATCACGCGGTAGATGTCCAGTATGTGATTGATTTTCTCCAGGGAGAAACCTCTTCTTTTCAGACCTACGGAATTCACGCCTACATAAGACAGTGGTTCACGTGCAGCCTTAACATAAGGAGGAACGTCTTTTCTTACCAGGGAGCCACCTGTAACAAAGGCGTGAGCGCCTATTTTACAGAATTGCTGAACGGCTACCATGCCGGCAAGTACAACGTAGTCGCCCACGGTGATATGTCCTGCCAGTGTGGTATTGTTGGAAAATACGCAGTAGTTGCCTACTTCACAATCGTGTGCAATGTGACTGTAAGCCATGATCAGGCAGTTATTGCCGATCACTGTTTTCTGTTTGTCTTTCGTACCTCTGTTCACGGTTACATACTCTCTGATAGTCGTGTTATCGCCTATGATGGTAAGAGTATCTTCTCCTGCAAACTTAAGATCCTGTGGAATAGCAGATATTACAGAGCCTGGAAATATGCGGCAATTTTTACCTATCCGGGCACCATCCATGATGGTTACATTGGAACCAATCCAGGTGCCATCTCCGATCTCAACATTTTTGTGAATTACTGTAAACGGATCGATTTTTACATTGGGCGCCACTTTGGCGTCAGGGTGAATGTAAGTTAGCGGATGGATCATTGCTATTGTTTAGCTTCTCTTGTTTTAATGATTTGAGCTGTCAGGTCACCTTCTGTAACTACCTTGTTCCCTACAAATACAGTTCCGCGCATTTCTACTATTCCTCTCCGTATAGGGTTCAGCAATTCCATCTTCAGGATCATTGTATCTCCCGGAAAGACTTTTTGCTTGAACTTACAATTGTCAATCTTTATGAAGTAGGTGTCATAATTTTCCGGATCAGGTACTGTATTCAGTGCCAGGATACCGCCGCATTGTGCGAGGGCTTCTACCTGTAGAACACCGGGCATCACCGGATTGTTAGGGAAGTGACCCTGAAAAAAGCCTTCGTTGAAGGTTACGTTCTTAATACCGATTACAGTGGTGTCATTCAGATCAATGATCTTATCTACCAGCAGCATAGGGTAGCGGTGAGGCAGGGTCCTTTCAATACGTGGCAGATCAAAGATCGGCGGTTTGTTAGGATCATATACAGGCACATCTTTGATGTGCTTGTTCTTCCTGATATATTGCTTGATCTTACGGGCAAACTCCACGTTGGAAGCATGTCCCGGGCGGTTGGCTATGATATGCGCCTTAATAGGGTAGCCTACCAGTGCCAGGTCTCCGATAACGTCCAGCAGTTTGTGACGGGCCGGTTCATTAGGGAAACGCAGTTGGATGTTATTGAGGATGCCTTCACGCTGTTCAACGCTGATATGTTCGCGTTCAAATACTTTAGCCAGGCGTTTCAGCTCTTCTTCACTTACCGGTTTATCCACGATCACGATGGCATTGTTGATATCACCACCTTTGATCAGGTTATTGGAGATCAGGTATTCCAGCTCATGCAGGAATACGAAGGTACGGCAGGAAGCCACTTCCTTTTTGAAATCCTGTATACTGTTCAGGTTCGCATGTTGCGTACCCAGTACCGGAGAATTAAAATCAATCAAAGTAGTAATGCGGTAATCAATAGCAGGTAATGCTACCATTTCCACATTCTTCTTATCATCATAGAAACTGATATTCGTATCTATAGAATAATATACTTTCTTGGCGTCCTGCATGGCCACACCCACTTCGTCGATAATTGTAACGAAAGGCTGTGAACTACCATCCATGATAGGGATTTCAGGGCCGTTGATCTCGATCAGCACGTTGTCTACGCCGGTACCTACAAGGGCAGCCATTACGTGTTCAATAGTACTGACGCGTGCGCCATTGTGTTCCAGTGTAGTACCACGGGCGGTATCTACTACGTAATCCACATCGGCTTTCACTATAGGCTGATCAGGCATATCTATGCGCTGGAACTTTATACCGGAACCGGGAGGAGCCGGCTTAAGGGTCATGTTTACATGGGCTCCTGTGTGCAAGCCTACACCCGATATAGTGACAGGGGCTTTTATCGTATGTTGACTTGGCGACTGTTGATTCTCCATATTTTTATATAACTGTTTATCCTACAAAATCCTTTCAAACACCTTCCCGCACGGAAAGCAGCTGTTTTATCATATCCTCCAATTCCTTCACACGTTTTTCGAGATCGGGCAAATTTCTAAAAATTGCCTGACTTTTCAACGAACTTTTGTAATCAAATGCGGGTGAACCCATTAAAGAAGTATTAGGTTCCGGTACAGATTTGGATAAACCGCTCTGTGCATTAATCTTAGTGCCATCTGCCAGATGGATATGGCCTACAAGGCCAACCTGGCCGCCAATCACGCAATTCTTACCGATTTTAGTACTGCCGGATACACCGGTCTGTGCTGCTATAACGGTATTGGTGTCTACATCTACGTTGTGTGCCACCTGTATCAGGTTATCCAGTTTAACGCCCTGGCGGATAATGGTAGAACCCATTGTAGCGCGGTCTATAGTGGTATTGGCCCCTATCTCAACATCATCATGAATAATAACATTACCGATCTGGGGTACTTTTTTATAAGTACCGTCCGGCTGAGGCGCAAAACCAAAGCCATCGCCACCAATCACGCAACCTGCATGCAGGATCACACGTTTGCCGAGCACACAGTTATCATACACCTTTACACCAGGGAACAATGTGCTGTCATCATTTACAGTCACATTATCGCCCAGGTATACACCAGGGTATATCTTTACATTATTTCCCAGCACCACATTTTCTCCCAGGTATGCAAAAGCGCCAATGAAGACGTTCTGACCTGTTTTAACAGTGGCAGGAATATGAGACGGTTGTTGTATACCGCTTTTGTTACTGGTCATCTGCTTGTATGTCTCAAGCAGCAGAGCAAAACTGCTGTAGGCATCCTTTACCCTTATCAGGGTTGATTTTATCGGCCGTTCAATTACCAGACTCTCATTTACGATTAGTATGGAAGCATTGGTGGTATAGATGAACTCTTCGTATTTAGGATTAGCAATGAAGCTGAGCATTCCTTCACCGGCCTCTTCAATCTTGGCGATGTTGCTCACTTTTACCTCCGGGTTGCCTTCCAGCTTACCATCCAGCATGGTAGCCAATTGTAATGCGCTAAACTGCATAGTTATTAATTAATATAGTTATCTAAGCCTTGTCTTTAACGGCGCTTAGATTTTAGGATGACAAATGTAGAATTTTTTTACGGGTATAGCCAGTGTATGGCTTACCAGCGCATTCTCAATAGAGGAAATGTCTTTTACAGTTCCGTCTTTAAAAAGAATATTGATCTTCTCTGTGTTCATGTTATATGCGCTCAGACTGGCCGTACCCGTAAAAACGAAGTAATCCAGGTCCTTTCCGATAATGCCATATTCCTCTTCCACAAGTTGTTTAAATCTTTGAATCCTTGTTGCATCGAAGTCGTCATCACTAAGGGTGCATTTCAATAAATGCCTGTTTATAAGCCAGTTGCAAAGTAAAGACAGCACTTTGTCCTCGTGTTGTACCCAAACCTTAATGGCGCCCATGATATCGTAGTCATCCAGCAGGCAGAACTTCTGTAAACAGGTAGGTTCTTCCTCAAAATTGGCAGCGGTGATCGTATTGTATAAAAAGTAGTGCAGGGCAGGAGAAGCAAAAAGTGATACTCCCTTTGATGCCAGCTCTTTCGCTCTGCGCAGGATATTTACCAGCATATTTTCCGCACTCAGTACGGTTTTATGAAGGTATACCTGCCAATACATCAAACGCCGTGCGACAATGAATTTTTCTATAGAATAAATGCCTTTTTCTTCCACCATCAGCTCGCCGTTATGCACGGTGAGCATCTTTATAATACGGTCGTAGCCTATCACTCCTTCAGAAACCCCGGTATAAAAACTATCTCTGTTCAGGTAATCCATCCTGTCCACATCCAGCTGGCTTGAAACGAGCTGATGCAAAAAGGTTTTATGATAACGCCCGTTAAAGATATCTATTGTTAAACTGAGGGCCCCGCCCATCTCCTTGTTCAGCTCTTCCATCAGCCATTGACTGATCTTTTCATGGGATACGCCCTCTATAATCCCATTTTCCAATGCATGAGAATAGGGCCCATGGCCAATATCGTGTAGGAGAATGGCCATTCTTGCCGCTATATCTTCCTCTTCCGTAATCTCTACCCCCTTACTTTTTAATTCCGCCAGCGCGCAACTCATCAGGTGGTAAGCGCCCATACTATGATGAAAACGGGTGTGCATAGCGCCGGGATAGACCAGATGAGCTAACGCCATTTGATGAATCCTGCGTAAACGCTGGTAGTAAGGGTGAGAAATAAGGGTAAAGATCAGTGGATGGTCTATCGTTATAAAGCCATATACCGGATCATTTACAATTTTGCGCTTGCGTTCTGCCATTTACCGTTCTCCTTTAGCTTAGACAAAGCTACGTTAAGGATTTATTATCTGTAACTTTTTCTAATGTATAGACGATGGAGGATGAAACTTCCCCTATATATCTCCCCATTTTTAACGTTTTTGTAATTTTATGATTAAAAATACTAATATTTGAATATTATAAAAGAAACCGGGTACTTTTTAACAATTAATTGTGTCTCAATTGGCTATGGAGTACGGTTTTTGACAGAATAGAATGCTAACTTGGGCTGATTGAGCTGAAAATTTACCATATCAAAACATATAAGTTGCATGAGTCAGATAAATATACTCTGGGTAGATGATGAAATAGAGTCTTTGAAATCACAGATCATGTTCCTCGAAAACAAGGGATATAAAGTGTCTGCGCTGACCAATGGCTATGATGCACTTGAATTTCTGAAGGAGAAGTCGATAGTTGTAGATGTAGTACTGCTGGATGAGTCTATGCCGGGGATAACCGGACTGGAGACATTGGCCAAGATCAAAGAGATCGATCAGCAGATTCCCGTGGTGATGATCACTAAAAATGAAGCAGAGAACGTGATGGACGAGGCGATAGGCTCTCAGATCACCGATTATCTTATAAAACCGGTAAACCCTAATCAGGTACTATTATCCCTGAAAAGGATCATCGACAACAAACGCCTGGTAGCAGAAAAGACAACTACCGCTTATCAGCAGGAGTTCCGCACCCTGTTCATGGCGCTTAGTTCCAATCCCGACCATAACGAATGGATGGACATCTATAAAAAACTGGTGTATTGGGAAATGGAGATGGCCAAGACGAACAGTCCTGAAATGCTGGAAGTCCTGAATATGCAGAAGGCAGAGGCTAATACCGAGTTTGCCAAATACATAGGTCGTAACTATGCCAGCTGGGTAGGCCCCAAGAGCAAAGACGCGCCGGTCATGTCTCATACCGTCTTCCAGGAGAAGGTAGTCCCTAACCTGGACCCGGAGGTCCCCAATTTCTTCATTATCATAGATAACCTGCGCCTGGACCAGTGGAAGGCGATCATGCCTATCTTCCTGGAATCCTTCAGGCTGGTGAATGAAGATACTTTCTACAGCATATTACCTACTTCCACTCAGTACAGCCGTAATGCCATCTTTGCAGGCATGCTGCCAATAGATATAGAACACGATTTCCCGGAGGAATGGAAGAATGATGATGAGGACGGCGGGAAAAACCTGCATGAGGAAGCATTCTTTGCAGATCAGCTGTACCGGCTTAAAATGGATACCCGCTTTTCATATACAAAAGTGACTACCCATAGTGACGGACAACACCTGGTGAACAATATCCATAACCTGATGGCTTATCCGATCAATGTGATCGTGTACAACTTTGTGGATATGCTGAGTCATGCCCGCACAGAAATGGAAGTATTGAAAGAGCTGGCAGGAGATGAAGCCTCTTACCGTTCTATCACCGCCAGCTGGTTCGAACACTCTCCTTTACATCAGGCGTTAAAACGTATTGCCGATAAGAAAATTAATATAGTACTGGCCACCGATCATGGCAATGTACGTGTGAAAACACCAATAAAGGTGATAGGGGATAAGCAGACAACTACCAACCTGCGCTACAAACATGGCCGTAACCTGAACTACGATGCCAAGGACGTAGTGGCTTTCCGCGATCCCCGTGAGGCAGGGTTGCCCCGGCCGAACGTCAACTCTTCTTACATCTTTGCCAAGGAAGACGGATATCTCTGTTATCCGAATAACTACAACTACTTTGCTAATTTCTACCGGAATACCTTCCAGCATGGTGGGATTTCCCTGGAAGAAATAATCGTACCTATAGCAAGGATGGTGAGCAAGTAGGTACTATTGAAGAGTAAGTAGTATTTTTGCGGAATGAACTTTAAAGTCACACCCAATAACCTGACACGTCTGGAAAAAATTTTCAGCGAAATCAAGTATGAATTGCGTTTTGAAAAAGGCACATTCAACTCTGGCTATTGTGTTCTGGAACACAAGAAAGTGGTGGTGATCAATAAATTCCTGAATTTGGAAGGACGTATCAACAGCCTGCTGGATATCTTATCTACCATGCAACTGGATGATACGCTGCTGACACCTGAATCACTGAAGTTATACAAGCAGATAGTGGAAAACAGGAATGCATTGCAGGCCGCAGAGGCAGCAGAAGAAGTGGCAGAGGCCGAAGCGGCCGCTGCTGAAGCTGTCAAAACCGCTGAAGCAGCACAAGCCTCCACAGAAGCAGAAAAATCTCCTTCAGATAGCACTTCTGAAGAGGAAAACCCATCACCAGCACAACCATCAGAGAATTGAAAATAACTTTTCTTGGAACAGGTACTTCTCAGGGTGTACCGGTAATTGCCTGTGGCTGCAGGGTTTGTACTTCTGCAAATACAAAGGACAATCGCCTGCGCAGCAGTATTATGGTTACCGGAACAATAGCCGGGAACATTGTGGTAGATACTACCCCCGACTTTCGCTACCAGATGCTGAGAGCAAAGGTCAAACACCTGGAAGCAGTACTGATCACCCACTCTCATAAAGATCATATCGCTGGTATGGACGATATCCGTGCATTCAACTATTTCCAGCAGCAATCCATAGATATATACGCCAGTGAATTCTCCCAGGAAATAATTATGCGGGAGTTTGCCTACGCATTCGCAGAAAATAAATACCCGGGCATTCCGGAAATAAACCTTAAAACAATTGATAGTGATCCCTTTGAAGTAAACGGGTTTACCATCATGCCTGTAACGGTGATGCACCATAAGATGCCTGTACTGGGCTTCCGTTTTGGTGACTTCACCTATATCACGGATGCCAATTTCATCTCCGAAGAGGAAAAGGATAAGATCCGGGGTTCCAAAGTGCTGGTACTGAACGCCCTGCGCATGGAAAAACATATCTCCCATTTTACATTAGGAGAAGCTATTGCACTGGCACAGGAACTGGACATTCCCCAGGTATACTTTACACATATCAGCCACCAGCTTGGTCTGCACGACGAAGTAATGGCAGAACTGCCGCCCGGAATGGCCCTGGCTTATGACGGACTGGAAGTAGAGCTGCCATAACGACCACAGGAAAGCCTGATATTCTTTAACGCCTTATTAACCCCATATTTTTTATTTATGCCATAACTTGCCGCCCTTTAACTGTTGACCCATGAAGCAGACGTTATGGAAGGAATACTTCAACTTTTCCAAACAGGAAAGAACCGGTATTATAGTATTACTGGTATTAATCAGTATTTGTGTTTCCACACCTGCTGCGTGGGAATATTTCCATCCCCCGGTAACTGAAGGAGAGATCATTACAGATAAAGGATGGATTAAACCGGCAGAAACGCCCCGTAAACAGTTTAAACAAAAGGATAAGCAGCAACGCATACACGGTGTAACTGCCTGGAAGAGAACCGACTGGAAAAGAGATACGATCTATACGCGTAAAAAACTGATCATCAGTATTAACAGTGCAGATTCCATCGCCTGGACTTCTTTACCGGGAATAGGTCCGGCCCTGGCCAGCCGTATTATCCGCTTCAGAAATAAACTTGGCGGCTTTTACAGCATCAGTCAGATAAGAGAAACATACGGTTTACCTGATTCCACATTTGTGAAAATTCAATCATATCTGAAATTAGATACGGTTTCACTAAAAAATCTGGATATCAACCAGCTGGATGAAAAATCTTTGGCACAACATCCGTACATACACTATAAACTGGCACGGTTAATAGTGTTGTATCGCAATAACAACGGGCCTTTCAGGCATACTTCGGCGCTTCTTGACATACCATTGGTAGATGATAGTATTTATCGTAAACTTGAACCTTACATCAAAACAATAAAATAGACCCCCGTTATGAATTTTGAGCCTACAGAAATGCAGAAACAGATCACACAGGTGATCCGTGACTTTGGAAAAACAAATATTCAGCCATATGTACTGGAATGGGATGAAACCCAGACATTTCCGGTACAGCTATTCAAACAACTTGGAGAACTGGGCTTAATGGGAGTACTGGTGCCGGAACAATACGGTGGCAGCGGATTGGGATACCTGGAATACGTGACAGTCATCAGCGAAATCTCTAAAATCTGCGGAGCCATCGGCTTAAGTGTCGCCGCCCATAACTCTTTGTGTACCGGACATATACTACAATTCGGCACAGAAGAACAAAAACAGAAGTACCTGCCTAAACTGGCCAGCGCAGAATGGATAGGCGCCTGGGGACTGACAGAACCCAACACCGGTTCTGATGCCATGAACATGAAATGTGTGGCACAGCAGGATGGGGACGAATGGGTGCTTAACGGTACAAAATGCTGGATTACCCACGGTAAAAGCGGAGACCTGGCAGTAGTCATCGCCCGTACCGGCGATGTACGTGACAGCCATGGTATGACGGCCTTCGTCGTAGAGAGAGGTACTCCTGGCTTCAGTGGTGGTAAAAAAGAAAACAAACTGGGGATGAGAGCATCTGAAACGGCAGAGATGATCTTCGATAATTGCCGCATCCCGGCTGGCAATATGCTGGGCCACACCGGAGAAGGCTTTATTCAGTCTATGAAAGTGCTGGATGGCGGCAGGATCTCTATTGCAGCTTTATCCCTTGGCATCGCTAAAGGAGCATATGAAGCAGCCCTTAAATATTCTCAGGAACGTCACCAGTTCGATCAGCCGATTTCCAACTTCCAGGGTATCTCCTTTAAACTGGCAGATATGGCAACAGAGATCATGGCTGCGGAACTGTTAACCATGCAGGCAGCAGCAGGCAAAACGAATGGACAGAAAGTTACACAACAAGCTGCTATGGCCAAATACTACGCCTCTGAAGTGGCAGTGCGCGCCGCCAACGAAGCCGTACAGATCTTTGGCGGTTATGGCTACACGAAAGACTTCCCCGTAGAAAAATTCTACAGAGACGCAAAACTCTGCACTATCGGGGAAGGTACATCTGAAATACAGAAGCTGGTAATAGCAAGAGAAGCACTCCGGTAATTTTTATCCGTTAAGAGCTGCTTGTTTGCTGCCTGAGAAATATATGGGGGTGACCAAAAAGGATCTAACCCAACTCCCTGCTTGTCGCAAATTGAAAGCCCCACTAGATTCTGTGTTCATAACAAAACATCATTAGCTCCAGAGGAGCGGCGTGTTTGTAGCAATACGATATACAATCAAACCCAGACTCCGTCAGGAGTCCCTTATTTATCGCAAATAGGGGATTCCTGACGGAGTCTGGGTTTGTGGCGTAAAATATTTGCTGCAAACACGGGGCTCCGTAGGAGCCTGAATAATATACCATCCAATGATAAGCATCCATTGATAGGTATTCAATAATAGCTATTGAATAATATAGGATCCGGTATCTTATAACATTTAGATAATCCTGCTTTTCTTATCTTTCAGTACCAAAAAACTATGTCATGAGTTTTGAAGAACAATTACATCATATGTTCCCCTCAGCAGATGCCATTCCGGCTCAATACCAACTGCCTGAAGAAGTTCACCAGAGAGAATACCTGACCGGAGGAGAAATGAAACCCTGGAACGGAGACGTACACACCGTGCTCTCGCCTATATGCATACAAACGTCAGCAGGACTAAAAAGAAAAGTAATCGGTTCTTACCCGCTGTGCGGACCAGAAGAAGCAATGACCGCTTTAGACGCGGCTGTATCAGCATATAATGACGGTCGCGGAGAATGGCCTACCATGCCTATCGCAGAAAGGATCGCCTGCATGGATAAGTTCACGGGTAAGATGATCGAAAAGAAAGACGAGATCGTAAAGCTGATCATGTGGGAAATAGGCAAATCATATGGAGATTCCGTAAAAGAATTCGACAGAACGATAGAGTACATCAACAGCACAATAGACTCGCTGAAAGACCTGGACCGTAACTCCAGCCGTTTTGAGATAGAACAGGGGATAATAGGTCAGATCAGAAGGTCCCCACTGGGAGTAGTGCTCTGTATGGGACCATTCAACTATCCGCTGAATGAAACATTCACCACGCTGATCCCCGCTTTGATCATGGGGAACACGATCCTGTTCAAACCGCCCAAGCACGGTACTTTATTACACTATCCACTGCTGGAGGCCTTCCGTACCTGCTTCCCCAAGGGTGTAGTGAACACGATCTACGGACGTGGTAACATGATCATTGCCCCTTTGATGGTATCAGGTAAAATCAATGTATTGACACTGATAGGCAGCAGCAAAGTAGCCAACCAGCTCAAAAAACTGCACCCGAAAGTGAACAGGCTCCGTGCCATCCTCGGACTCGACGCTAAAAATGCCGCTATTATCACCGATAAGGCCGATTTAGACCTCGCAGTGAAGGAATGTGTGCTGGGATCATTATCGTTCAATGGGCAGCGTTGTACGGCCATTAAAATCGTTTTTGTACATAAGAAGGTGGCAGACGCTTTCCTGGAAAAATTAGGCGCTGCTATCGGAAAGCTGAAACTGGGCATGCCCTGGGAAAAAGATGTATTCCTTACACCGTTACCGGAACCGCAGAAACCTGTGTACCTGAAAGAATGTATAGATGATGCGATCGCTAACGGCGCAAAGGTGATGAATGAAAACGGCGGACTGATTTACGAATCTTTAGTATATCCGGCAGTGTTATACCCGGTGAACGGGAAGATGAAGTTATATCGCGAAGAACAATTCGGCCCTGTAATTCCTGTACTGCCTTTCGATGATATCGAAACACCGATAGAATACCTGATCCAATCAGATCACGGACAGCAGGTCAGCCTGTTCTCCAACGATGCAGACGAACTGGCATCATTGATAGATCCGCTCGTAAACCAGGTAAGCAGGGTAAATATCAACAGTCAGTGTCAGCGCGGACCGGATATTTTTCCATTTACCGGTCGTAAAGATTCTGCAGAAGGAACATTAAGTGTGCCGGATGCACTGAGAGCGTTTTCTATTCGAACAATGGTAGCAGTAAAACAAACAGAAGAGAATAAAAAACTCCTCAATCAGATCATCAGCGATCAGACTTCGAACTTTTTGTCAACAAAATATATATTTTAAGCAATATCCTATTAGCCGAATAAAGAGTGTTACGTTATTATTAACTAATTATTTAGCCATAAATTAATTTATTAATATATGGTTACCGATCATATTATTTTACAAAAAAGTGAGTATTAACCCTTTAGTGTGATGGAATATTGAACTAAGAACGTTAAATTTGGGTTAATTCATCACTCTTTACCATTTATCAACCTTCAACACAGACAGACACTCGAAAAATTTCTACCCAAAAAAAAAGCATCCTCTCAACCGGGATGCTTTTTGCATTTGTATCAATCAATAATTGCTAGTGTTCCAGGAAGTCATTCTCCTTATTACTCTCCCCCGCTCTTTTCTCAATATCTTTAAACCATTTGTCTACAGTACCCGCTAAAAAGACAGGCACTTTACCATTTACAAACTCTTTCAGTATCTCAAAAGTTTTCTGTGCCTGCTCATTGGTAAGGCCGGCTTTGTCTTTTAATTCTTGTAACAGATCCATAATTAATAGCTTGAGCCTTAAAGGTAACGAGAATTGAAAAAAGGAGGAAATAAATGGTGGCAGGTTAGTTATTAGTAAAATAATACATATAAGTGAGCGGTATTTATTATCTTGTAGAACACCTATACGTACCTACATCTATGAGAATAGTATTTGGACACAACCACTATTGCAGGAAGTCTGTTAAGTTGGAGGAGCTTGGAATTCTCACCCCCCTTGAGAATATTAAGCAGTTCGAATTAACACAACGCTATGCACATGTTTACTGGATCCCTTTATTCCCGATAGGGCTTTCCTGGAATGCACGGGCAAATGACGGGAAATTATACAAGATAAATGATGCACTTGAGCAGCAATTGAAGCATATCCATTATTCATGGACATCCATTCTGATCGCATTTATAGGCCCGATTTTGATACTGGCGGGCAGCATACTCTATTCTCTGGAGGACATGTACAAGAATTATGATCGGAAAGTTCGACAGGAAAAGGAATATGAACAGAAAGCAGCCCTCATTACGAAACCTACCCTACAGGATTATTACCATTTTTACGGTAGCAGAGAGGAGTATGCAAAAGTTGTAGGAGAGAATGATACGGCATTGTTACTGTCTGCTGCTGTACTGGAACCGAAGACGAATCTACCAGCCGAAATTGTAGCATTGCTGAGAGACAGTACACGGAATTTCCCGCCGGTATGGGTCAGCAAAAGAACATTGCTTAAAATGGCAAAAGAGAAAAATTCTTTTGATACTGCATTATTTGAGCTGGGTACTTTCTCCCTGATGGGAATACAAAGGTTGGAAAAACCCTTGGAGGAAAAAGAAACTGCTATTAAAATTACAGCTGTTGATAAATGAATTTCCAAACGAGGGAGTGCCGAAAGAACTGTAAATAAAATAAGGGACCCGCGTATAGTGGATCCCTTATTTATTATGATTTTATTGTACTTACGCAACTTTCAGTTGCACCAGTGTAGACTTGTCTAATCTTTCTTCTGCATAGGCCCTTGTCAGTACAAAAGTACTTTCATTGGAAGAAGGCAGGTTGAACATCGCATCGCTCAGTACCACTTCACAGATAGAACGTAAGCCACGTGCACCCAGTTTATACTCCAATGCTTTTTCAACGATGTAGTCAATAGCGCCGTCTTCTATGGAGAGTTCTATATTCTCTACCATGAACAGCTTCTTATATTGCTTTAACAGGGCATTTTTAGGCTCTGTAAGGATCAGTTTCAGTGCATCGGCGTCCAGTGTGTTCAGATAAGTAACCACCGGTAAACGGCCTAATAACTCGGGAATAAGACCAAACGCTTTCAAATCCTGTGAGTTGATATAACGCAGGATATGTTTTTTGTTTTCTTCTTCTTTTTCCTTGTTGACAGTAAACCCGATGGAATGGGTCTGTATCCTGCGGCTGATGATCCTCTCTACGCCGTCGAAAGCACCACCGCAAATGAACAGGATGTTCTGGGTGTTTACTTTGATCAGCTTCTGTTCCGGATGTTTGCGTCCGCCCTGCGGGGGAACCAGTGCTTCTGTACCTTCCAGGAGCTTCAGGAGACCCTGTTGTACACCTTCACCGCTAACATCACGGGTAATGGACGGATTGTCGCTTTTACGGGCGATCTTATCTATCTCATCAATATATACTATACCACGTTCAGCAGCTTCTACATCGTAGTTACATACCTGCAAAAGGCGGGTTAAGATACTTTCCACGTCTTCCCCTACGTAACCTGCTTCTGTGAATACAGTTGCATCTACGATAGTAAAGGGCACATTCAGTAAACGTGCGATGGATTTGGCGAGCAGGGTTTTACCGGTACCGGTTTCACCTACCATGATGATATTTGACTTTTCAATCTCCACATCATCATCACCTACCTGCTGGTTCAGGCGTTTGTAGTGATTATATACGGCCACTGCCAGGATTTTCTTGGCATCATCCTGACCAATCACGTACTCATCCAGGAATTTCTTTATCTCAACGGGCTTAGACACTTTGGGTACAAAGTGAGAAGGCGCTTTTTTTCCTTGTTGCTGAAACAGCTCCTGCTCTATGATTTCCTGAGCATTTGCTACACAGTTCTCACATATGTGGCCATCTGCACCAGCAATCAGGATCTGCACTTCATCTTTAGAGCGGTTGCAGAATGAACAACGTATTTTGGACTCTTTCATAGCTTACAAATGTACGTTAAAAGGGTAAAATATAAGTGAAAAAGGGTACGCCGTACTGTACAGCGTGCCCTTTTTCACTTCTTATCTTATCCGTATTGGATATTATTGCGGATTATTTTCCTGCTGTTTTCTCGGGTGCTTGCTCAGTACGTCATCGATAATGCCATACTCTTTAGCTTCGTCAGCAGTCATCCAGTAGTCACGATCAGAGTCCTTTTCTACCTTCTTAACGGGCTGGCCGCAATGGGTAGCAATGATTTCGTTCAGCTCTTTCTTCAGCTTAACGAACTCGCGGGCTGTGATTTCGATATCGGATGTTTGTCCTTCTGCGCCACCATGAGGCTGGTGGATCATTACTCTTGCATGTTTAAGAGCAGTACGCTTGCCTTTAGCGCCGGCTACCAGCAATACAGCGCCGAAAGAGGCTGCCATACCGGTACAGATAGTGGCCACATCAGGAGCGATGATCTGCATGGTGTCATAAATGCCTAAACCTGCATAAACGCTACCACCGGGGCTGTTGATATACATCTGTATATCTCTTGTACGGTCTGTAGATTCCAGGAACAGCATCTGTGCTGTAACGATATTCGCTACATAGTCATTCACGGGATCTCCCATGAAAATGATACGGTCCATCATCAGACGGGAGAATACGTCCATGATAGCCATGTTCATCGGGCGTTCCTCGATGATGTTTGGTGTCAGGGCGTTAATCTGATGACGCGTATAACTATCTACTACCAGGCTGCTGATCCCTCTATGCTGGATGGCATACTTCCTG
Organism: Chitinophaga oryziterrae; assembly: GCF_009758125.1. Lineage (GTDB taxonomy): Bacteria > Bacteroidota > Bacteroidia > Chitinophagales > Chitinophagaceae > Chitinophaga > Chitinophaga oryziterrae. The sequence goes on along the minus strand of NZ_WRXO01000008.1, from coordinate 165,807 downwards.
AATTCGTTATTAATGTTCATGATGGTGATGTTTATTAGGTAATTTAGCAAATTCTTCGGCGGTAATTTCCTCTTGCTTTACATTTACCTTATTTTCTGCCCAGTCAAACAGTTTCTGAGTCACCATTTCACGGTAAGTCTGATCTACGAATTTCTCATCCTGCAGCAGGCGCTCCAGGTAACTATCCAGCCAGTCTGCTCCATCTGTAGCGGCAGCGCCACCAAAATAGCCCATAACTTTCTGTTTGGCGTTCTCTTTCAGTTCATCAAAAGAAACGTCCAGTTTATTTTCGCGGATCAGTTTATCGCTGATGAGTGTCCAGCGTAACTGATGATCAAAACCAGGATATTCTTTGTCAGCTTCTTCGGCAGTTTTTGGTTTTTCTCCGCCGGATTGCAGCCAACGTTTCAGAAAATCTTTGGGCAGTTCTATAGGCGTTTCGTGAACCAGCACTTCGAACAGTTCGTTATGCAGATGGTTACGGCTTTCGGAATCCCAGTATTTTTCTATTTCTGATTGCAGTTTTTCACGGAAAGCTGCTTCTGTAGTAATGTTGTCAGCAGGATAGATCTCTTTGAAGAACTCTTCGTTCAGTTCTCTCTTTTCAATTAACCCTACTTTGGTAATACTGAGTTTGAAGTATTTCTTCGCTGCTTCAGCGTCGTTTTCTTCAAAGCCCAGGTCTTTCAATACCCATCCCAGTTTATCGCCGTCAAAAGACGTAGCCAGCTGGAATACGATAGAATCACCTACTTTCTTGCCCATCAGTTGTGCCTGGATAGGAGCAGAGAAATATTTTAACAGTAGAGAGTTATCTTTTTCGATACCACCTTCTGTTACATTACCCTTTGCATCGCTTTCCTCAAACTCTACGTTCAGCACATTTTCTTCAGTAGTAATAGTTTCAGGCTCGCTCATTTTACCGCCCTTCATCTGTAAACGCTCAACTTCTTCGTTGACCATTTCAGGGGTGGCTTTTATTTTATAGCGGGTCAGTGTGGTTTTTCCTTCTTCAAGGGGAGTGATATTGAAAGCCGGTTTCAGGCCTACTTCGAAACCGAAGTCATAGTCAGCAGGCTGGAACTGGTCAAATTTTACGCTTTCACGATCAAGTGGAAGGGGTTGTGCGAAGATCTCCAGTTTTTCGTTCTGCAGGTAGCCGGTCAACTCTTTTTCTACAGTCTTCAGTATTTCGTCTGCAAAAATGGCCTGTCCATGCATCTTCTTCACCATTCCTACAGGCACCATGCCTTTACGGAATCCGGGTATATTGGCGGTCTTGCTGAGTTGCTTTACTGCTTTGTCAAAATTCGGAAGATAATCTTCCTGGCTCACTTTCACAGTGATCTTATCATTCAATAAACCGATGTTTTCTCTGGTAACGGTTGCCATAATTGTTTAAATAAATGTTCTTGTATGAAGCAATAATAATTCCTTGTTTTGAATTTCTGCCATGAAGTCACAAAGGCACGAAGGAATGGCAGCTATGTGGGAGTTACTTGGTGACTTAGCGCCTTAATGGCAAAGTTCGATGTAAGCTGTAGTTAAAACACTGAATGCAGAAGGCTTCATCTAATTATGTGTATAGCATTTTAAATTCAGCGTTCTGCATTCAGCATTTTGTGCGGGTGGAGGGACTCGAACCCGCATACCGTGAGGCACCAGATCCTAAGTCTGGCGTGTCTACCAATTTCACCACACCCGCGATCCTATTTATAAGAGCTGCTTAATCAGTACTTAAACATACCGAAAAAGGTCTGCAAAGGTACTGTATTTTATGGATTAAAAAAATGTGCTTCCGGATTTATTATATCTCCGCAGGCTTTAGTAATGCGGATAATTGCGCTGAAAAGGCAGTAGTATAGGCCCCGTGCGGGTCCAGCGCAGGGTCCAGGATCGTAATATTGATCCCCTTAAAAAAAGGAGAAGCCAGCAACGGTTGTAATGTCTGCTTTAATTCCTGGTATGACAAACCGTCTTCCTGGGGAGAATCCACACAAGGCATGATCTCATTGTTCAGGACGTCCACGTCCAGATGGATCCAGAACCCGTCCAGGTCATTTTGCCCGATCATTGTGAGAAAATCCGCCGTAATCCGGCCAATTCCCTGTTCACGGATAGCGGGCAGGTCGTAATAACGGATACTGCTGCCTTTAATAACCGCTACGTAATCCTCGTCCAGCTCCCGGTTGCCATAGGAGAAAACATGCTCCTCTGCTATATAAGGTCCCTGTTTGTCTATGTCCGAAAGAATGGCAGGCCCATTACCGGTGACCAGCGCCAGGTCCATACCTGCCGCTCCGGCAGTGCCGGAATGTTCCGGCAACATATAGTCCGTATGTCCGTCTATGGAAAACAGCCCGTACCGGCCCCCGGTGTTTTTAAGTCCCAGGGTATTACCCAGTAAAATGCTGCAATCCCCACCTATGACCACGGGGATCATACCCTGTTCTACCGCTTCCTGCACATGAGCGGCCAATGTCCGGCTGTAGTCCGCAATCGTTACTGCATTCCGGATCTTACTTTCGGCATGAATATCCATACTATACGGGGGAGCCGGGACCTGGATGATTTGGGTAATACCGGTATTATCGGCGAAGCCGGTTTTCCGGAGCGCTTCCGGGAATAGCCTCACACCTGGCTCTGTACCAGGTTGTAATGATTTTAAACCCAGGTTGGAGGGGGCTTCTATGATGACTAAGTTGTGCATAAGATCTGGTTTGGGTATAGCAGATATTATAAAGGTAAATTTTCTGAGGATGGCTAAAAAGGCCAGTTAAAAATACCATTCAATAAGGTCCGTTAACCCCGGGTTTGTAAATAAGCGTCTAATAAAGCCTAAATGTTCCTGTAAACGCTTTATAACTGGTAACAGACTACTATATAACCCCTATATAAGCCGTATCTATATAAGTATAGCTTATATACAGCTTATATACAGGTTGTATAGGGCTTATATAGGGGTTATATATGCTAATGGGCAGAATATCAATAGGTTATTAGTGCTTACTAATATTTCAATGCTTTTTTACTACTGATTAGCAATAAATTAAAATATATGGAAAATTATTATAGCAGGAAATAGTAAAAAGTTCAATGTTGATATTAGTCTAATTGTTGCCTGCCTGGTCTGTACCTGAAAAACAAAAATACATTGAGTATTATTACCAGAGAGGCCCCGGCACATACCGCGGTCCAATGCCCCATGTTCCACAACAATAGTCCCAGAGCAGAGCCACTGGCGCCACCTATAAAGGTAGAAGTCATAAAGACGGTATTGAACCGGTTCCTGGCTTCAGGCATTATAGAATAGATAATCGTCTGATTGGTCACCTGTACCGACTGATGCCCTACATCCAGCAGTACAATCCCTGCCAGCAGGAGGAAAATCCCGCTGCCTGTAAAGTAGAAGGCAGCAAAGCTGATCAGCTCACATATCAGTCCGATTAATATATTCTTCCCGGGATCACGGCCATCGCTGATCCTGCCAATCAGAGGGGCCGCTAAAGCGCCTGCCGCTCCGGCAAGACCAAACAGGCCTATCTCAGCCGATTTATACCCGAAAGGGGGCAGTGTCAGAAACAGCACCATCGTTACCCAAAAGGCACTCACTACGGCGAAAGACAAGGCATTTATCAGCGCTGCCAGTCGCAACGCCGGCTGGGTCTTTACATAATGGGCTATGGATGCCATCAGTTCCTTATAATTACCGCTGAAAGTAGGGGTACTCTTTGGGAAACGCCACCACATTACTCCCAGTAACATGGTGCAGATACCCGCTGCAATCAGGTACATTTCCCGCCATCCGTACAAACTGCCTACAGCGCCGCTCAATGAACGGGAGGCCAGTATACCTACCAGTAGTCCGGCCATAATGGAACCTATCACACTGCCTCTTTTATGGGCAGGTGCCATACTGGCTGCCAGTGGCAGGATAAGCTGGGGAACGATAGAGGAAACCCCTATCAGTACGCTGGCAATCTGTAATACAGGAAAGCTTGGCGCCTTTGCAGACAGCAACAGGGCCAGGATGGTGATAAATGTGGAGAATAATATTTGTTTCCGGCGTTCCAGGATATCGCCCAGAGGTACAAGTAGTAATAAGCCTATGGCATAACCGATCTGTGTGAAGTAAGCAACCCTTCCGGCGGCACTCTCCCGGATGCCAAAATCCCTGGCCATTAAAACGATCAGCGGCTGGCAATAATAAATATTGGCTACCATTAATCCTGCGCAGGCCGCCATAATAATGATATCTGCTTTCCCTAAATACTGTTGGTCCATTTCTCTTGGTTTACGTAACTGCGCAAAAGTAGGGAAATGTCAGGGCCTTAGCATATCAATGGCACCGTTAGCGAGGAATGATGCACCATAAGCGATACAATCTTCATTAAAAAGTACACGTGGATGATGGAGGAAATAACCGGCATTATCAGGGTGCTGCGCTCCGAGGAAATAAAACATGGAGGGTACCTTCCGGGAGTAATGTGCAAAGTCTTCTCCTGCCAGGATGGCTTCCGTTTCAATCACATTCGTATCCCCGAATACCTGTTGCAGGCTATGCTGTAAACTGCTGTGTACCTGTTTATCATTGATCACACTTGGCAGATCATAATACAGATCAAATTTGATCTCCGCATCAAAGGCAGTCATCAACCCCTCTGCAATCTTTTCAATACGCCGGATGATCTCCCTGTAAACATCCAGGTTAAGCGAGCGGATAGTGCCTTCAATAACAACCCTGTCGGCAATCACATTGGGTGCTACACCGCCATTTATTTTTGTAAAGGAAAGTACGGCCGTCTCGGTAGGGGCCGTATGCCGGGACACGATCATCTGCGCAGATTGTATCAGTTGAGCGGCAATCACCACAGCATCCACGCCCAGCTGAGGAGTAGCGCCGGCATGCGTGGCCTTGCCCAGCACTTCTATTGTAAAGAATCCTGTACAGGCCAGTGCCGGCCCCAGGGCATAAGAGATTTTGCCCACAGGCATCAGTGGATGGACATGCACTCCCAGGGCCGATTTCACATCATCCAGGTAACCTGCTTCCACTATTTTATGGGCGCCTGTTTTACTTTCAGGATCGCCATTGGGCCCTTCTTCAGAAGGCTGGAAAAGTAATTTTACCGTTCCTTCAAAAGGGATATCTTTTAACAGTGCAGCTGCTCCTATGAGCATAGACGTATGCAGGTCATGACCGCAGGCATGCATCTTACCACTGTTGGCAGAGCTGAAAGGCAGGCCGGTTTCCTCTTCTATGGGTAATGCGTCCATATCGGCCCGTATCGCTACAGACGGTCCATGACCTTTGGTGATTGTACCTATTACCCCAGTGCCGGCAACATCTGCCACGTAGGGAATGCCAAGTGCGTCCAGCTCCCTGCGGACGAGCTGTGAGGTATGTATTTCCTGGTAACCTAATTCCGGTTGGGTATGAATCTGTCTTCTGATACTGATGAGCCGATCTGTAAGTTGCCTATCCATTTTAATGCAGGATTTTGCATTAAGATAAGCGGTTTTTACGATATTCTCTTGGTGAACAACGGTAACGCTTTCTAAAAACGGCCGTGAAATAATTGGCGCCGCTATAGCCGGTATTAAGGCTGATATCCTTTATGCTCAGTGAAGTTTGCAGTAATAGTCCTGCTGCTTTCTTCATTCTCAAATGTTCAATATATCCCCTTGGTGATGTCCCCAGTAATTCCTTAAAAGCCCTTTCAAAAGTATTGATATGCATTCCTGCATGTTTACTCAGTTCAGCAATACTGAGCGACTGATGATAATGATTCTGGATGTATACACATACCTGCCGTAGTTTCTTCGCGAGGTCCCCGTTCTGCAGGTATTTGGGCGTAAGCGCATTGAAGTAAAAGGTGAGCAGCTCGTTCAGTTTTTCCTGAATGAATACCTTCCTTTCCGGGCCTTCTGCAGGGCAGTGCCTGAGCTCATTCAGTACTTTCAGATCACAGTTATCCATGCGGATAGCAGGTAACATAGTCCCCCTGCGTGCCTGTTTTAACTGTTGCTGGTAGATGTCTTCAAAGGAAGGATGCCGGGTGATAAACCTGCTGAAGAAGGCAGGAGAGAAGGAGATGCAGATCATTTCATAATTCCCCGTTTTTAAATCTGCAATGTTCTGAGACTGAGAAGGGATATAATATACCCCATACTCTTTTTCTATCAGCATTAACTTTCCCTGCCCCTGTAAACGGCATGGTACATTGCCTTTCAGGATGCAGTACATGACCAGCATAGGATGTACGGCAGACGGGCGTAGCCGTACTCTTTCCTTAATAAAGCATTGTTGCCAGCTGATAGCCCATTCCGGGTCCCTTATTTCCTGTGTAATGTAGCTGCCAAAGGGCGCTTCCACATATTTGGTCTCAGCCGGAACAGCAATCCTGTATTGACGGTAATGGTCGGGCAGTTGCGTGGAAACTTTTATATGAGTATGCATTTTTGCAGGTATCCCAAATTGCAGTGCAGAGGGATATTGACTGGAGATCATATTATTCACATATTTAGCCGGTTAAACTGTAAGCCTGATTCTGGTTTTTGTAAGTAGCGTATATGCAATTTATATCGCAGGACTGCGATGGTACTACCTATTGTTAAAATAACACTTAATCATATTTGAGTGACCAGAGAGAAGATGTAAAGCATTGTACCCTGCAGCTGTTATACGGTATACAGTTGTGCCAGGTTCCATAAAGAGGGCTATGTAAGGTGAACGTTATCAGGAAATTATAATAACTTAGTTGAATTATCATACCCCATAAACATTTCTTGCAATGACTACACAACAAATCGCCACAAAGCTGGCTGCATTTTGTGCTAAAGGTGAATTCGAGAAAGCACAAAAAGAATTATATGCAGAGGATGTAGTAAGCATTGAACCGTTTGCGACTCCTGCATTTGAAAAGGAAACAAAAGGTTTGGCCGCCGTTAATGAAAAGATCAGGCAATTCATGTCTATGGTAGAAGAAGTATTTGCGGTGAAAGTGTCTGAACCGATTGTCGCAGGAAACTCATTCGCGTTCACCATGGACATGGACGTTAGGATGAAAGGGCGGGACCGTGAAACGATGTCTGAAGTTTGTGTGTATGTAACAAAAGATGGAAAGGTGATTTCAGAGCAATTCTTTTTCTAAAATGCTCATAGTATCTCCTGATACCATAAAGAGGTTCTGACCGGCTCTTGAACAGGATTATCTTACGTTTATCCTACGTCTTTTAACGTAGGATAAACGTAAGATAATCCTGTTTGGAAGTTTACCAATTGCTCTTCTATTCCTTTTTTCATTGTGATAACCGTTCATGTAAGGAATCCTCTCAATACCGGCTATTTTCTTAATTTACGTCTTCCGTATTTAAATCTGTTAATAGCTTATGAAACACTTTTTCCTCCTCGCTTTCTCTCTACTGATAATAGGAAAGATACAAGCCCAGCAAACTCAGAAACCACCTTTACATGGTAAGAACTGGATGGCTGTTACGGGCAAGCCCCTGGCTGCTACTGCCGGTGCCATGATCTTCCAGAAAGGAGGCAATGCAATTGATGCAGCCTGTGCTATGCTGGCAGCTACCTGCACCATGTGGGATGTACTCAGTTGGGGAGGAGAGACCCAGGCGCTCATCTACAATCCTAAAACAGGAAAAGTAATAGCTATTAATGCTTTGGGAGTAGCGCCCACCGGTGCTACCGTAGATTTCTTCAAAGGCAAAGGATATAATTTTCCGCCTGAATACGGACCGCTGGCGGCTGTTACGCCAGGTACACCGGGAGGTCTTTGTTACATACTGGCGGAATACGGTACTCTCAGTTTAAAAGAAGTACTGGCGCCCGCAATGGAGATGGCCGCCGGTTATCCTATAGAAGCACAAACAGCCAACAGTATAGAAAATAATAAGCAACGTATTAAGGAATGGCCTTACAGCAAGGCTGTATTCCTTACACATCCGGGAGAGAAGAGAGAAGCACCGGAAGCAGGAGAGATCTTTGTGCAGAAAGAATTACTGGCTACATTAACCAAAATGGTAGAAGCAGAGCAGAATGCACTTCGCAATAAGAAAAGCCGGAAAGAAGCTATCATGGCCGCATATGACCGTTTCTACAAAGGGGATATTGCAAAGGAATTTGTACGTGGCTGCCAGGAACAGGGAGGTTTGATTACCTTAAATGATCTGGCTAAATGGAAGCCTCTGGAAGAAGAACCCCTACATGTTAACTATAAAGGAATAGAAGTATACAAGTTACAATCCTGGACACAGGGGCCTATGTTATTGCAAAGTCTCAACATCCTGGAAAACCTTGATCTGAAAGGAATGGGATATAACAGTACACGTTATATCCATACGCTGTACCAGACAATGAATCTTACTTTTGCAGATCGTGATTTTTATTATGGTGATCCTTACTTCACAACTAAAATACCAATCACGGGATTACTCAGTAAAGCGTATGCAAAAGAAAGAGCAAAACAGATCAATCCTGACAGGAATGATCCTGAAGCTGCTCCCGGAGATCCTTATCCTTACGAAGGAAAATCAAATCCATTTGTACAACTACTGCAACAAAGAAAATCATACACAGATACTACGAATAAAAAGCAGGGTGGATTTTTGCCAAAGCATGATGCTGCCACTTTATTAAACAGACCTGTCACAGAAGATATGTTAGCTGTTAACTCAGACAGTTTATACATGGACCGCCTATGGCGTGGTACTACCAGCGTGGAAGCTGCTGACAAAGACGGCTGGGTAATCTCTATCACGCCCAGCGGTGGATGGACACCCGCATGCATCGCCGGACATACCGGTGTTGGTATGAGTCAGCGTCTTCAGAGTTTCGTGCTGGATTCTGCGTTATCCCCTTTCAATGTGATCGCTCCCGGTAAACGTCCAAGAGTAACGCTCACACCTTCATTGGCATTAAAAGACGGCAAACCTTTCCTCGCCTTTGGCGTACAGGGTGGGGATACCCAGGATCAAAACCTGTTACAGTTCTTCTTAAACATAGCTGAATTCGGAATGACAGTACAACAGGCCACTGAAGCAGCAAACATCAACACCAACCAGTTATGGTTATCACTGGGCGGTACGGCTATCAAAGACAGGCTACCGCATCCCGGCAGTATCCTGCTGAATAAAAATACACCAGACAGCGTAAGGACTTCTTTGAAAAATATGGGATATATCCCCACCTTTGGAGAACGTACCAGCGGCCCGATAAATGCAATTCTGATAGATACTAAACACGGTAGCTTATGGGGTGGCAGCAGTAATCACGGAGAAGATTACGGTATCGGCTGGTAAACAAAAGGATACCTTGAAAAATTTTAAAACAACCACCAATATGGAATTATTCGTAAAAATGGCCTTACAGGCATGGGACGTACAGATAAAAAGAACAGAAAAACTGATCAACAGCCTTAGCGATGAGCAACTGTTACAGGAAGTAGCCCCGGGCAGAAACAGGGGGATTTACCTGTTAGGGCATCTCATCGCCGTACACGATGCAATGCTGCCCTTATTCAGCCTGGGGGAAAAACTCTACCCTGAGTTGGAAGAACCCTTCATCAAAAATCCTGATAACGTTGATTTAGTAGTGACGTCCGTCAAAGATCTGCGTGAACGCTGGACTACTATCCACAGCAAGCTGTCTGAAGCATTCAATGCTATGAGCGCAGAACAATGGTTCCAGCGCCACAACACCATGACAGACGAAGATCTGCAAAGAGAACCACACCGTAATAAACTGAGTGTATTGATGAATCGTACCTCGCACGTTGCTTATCACCTGGGGCAGCTGATGTTTATCCGCCACGACTAAAGGGCATAAAAAAAGTCTCACATATTTTATGTGAGACTTTTACCAGTGGAGGATATCGGACTCGAACCGATCACCTCAAACATGCCATGCTTGCGCTCTACCAGATGAGCTAATCCCCCGGACGAGGTGCAAATTTAATTTTTTTCCTGTAATTGCAAGCATTTCCCTAAAAATCTTTGAAAATCTCCATGATCGTGTTTTTCAGCTCTGCCGCAATAAGGGGTTTCCTGAGTAGTTTAACCACCATGGGACTGGCATACGTGCGATTGATATCACCATAATCAAGAGAAGAGGAGACCATGATTACATGACATTGTGATTTTATCTTCTGAGGATAACTGTCAAATGCATCTAAAAAATCAAAGCCATCCATCTCCGGCATTTGTATATCCAGCAGCAACACGGTAGGAGGGATCCTGGGAAGGGCAATATTGGAAGACAGGAATTCCAATGCCTTATTCGCATTATTGAAAGCAAGCACAGTTCTGCTGATATGTTGTAGCGTAATCAGCTTCTCGTGCAGCAGAAGATCTACCTCATTATCATCAATCAGAATAACACGCAAATCAGGAATCGAAATCATTTCTATTGGGGATGCTTATTTCAAATTGTGTACCTTCTCCGTATTTGGATTCAACGTTAATCGTACCACCAATCTTATTCAGCGCTTCTTTCACAATATACAATCCTATACCACTGCCCGGTTTGTTATTGTTCTTGGAACGGAAGAACATCTTGAAGATGTTGTTCAGGTGTTCGCTCAATATACCAATACCGTTATCTACTATATACAGAGTGGCCTTATGTGGTTCTACTTTCACAGACAAATTCACTTTCGGATTGCTTTCATCCGGTTTCTGATACTTAACAGCGTTGGAGATAAGATTATTGAGGATAACGCTGATACGGAAAGTATCTCCTTTAAAATCTACCGGTTGTTCCACATTCACCTGGAACTCGATAGCTGTATTCTGATGCCGGAATGAACCAATACATTCCTGCAACAGGTGATTGAAATCTATTTTCTCGTATTCCACATCCAGCCGGGAATTACGATAGTATTCTATGATCTTCTGAATAAACCCGTCCAGCTTCAGTATACAAACCTCTATCATATTCAGGTAACCGTTCGGATCTTCCACAGAATTATCCAGGCGGCTGAGATTGATAATTCCCAGTACAGACATCAGCGGAGAACGAAGGTCATGGGAAGTGGAGTAGATGAAGCGGTTGAGCTCATCATTGATCTTCTCCAGCTCTATGATCTTTTCCTTCAGTTGCCTGCGTGTCTGGTATATTTCAAAAGCATTGTTGATGGTCTTGTGCAATTCATGCTCATCCCAGGGCTTCTTGATATAAGAATAAATATGCCCTTTGTTGATGGCATCAATGATGTCTTCCACATCAGTATATCCCGTCAGCAATATCCTCATAGGATCCGGCAGCGTTTCTTTTATCTCATTGAAGAATTCAACCCCGGTAGAAACAGGCATCTTCTGATCTGCAATGATGATGTGTACATCAATGCTTTTCAGCAGCTGTTTCCCTTCCTGAGCGGAATTAGCTGTGTAGATCTCATAACTTCTCCGGAATCCTGCTTTAAAAGCATTAAGGTTATGGATCTCGTCATCAATGTACAATATCCTGATACGGTTGTCTTTCATCCATTATGGTTTTATATCGCGGTATTGAGTGCTTTGGTAGATCGGGGAACATGTCATAACTGATATTATGGGCTTTATAAACCTGGAATAATGTTCATAGGTAAATATATAATAAATTCCGCACCTTCCCCGGGGCTGGATATGACGTTGATACGGCCATGGTGTTTTTCTATTATACTGAATACAATAGAAAGCCCAAGTCCGGTCCCTTCTCCCACGTCTTTGGTCGTAAAGAAAGGATCGAAGATCTTCTCTTTCACTTCCTGTGTCATGCCAGGGCCTGTATCTTTTATGCTGATAACGGCCTGCCCGTTCTCTTCCCTGGTAGTAATAGTTACAAATTCTTCGCGTCCGTCCGAATATGTTTTGATCGCGTTGAAGGCATTCGTGAGAATATTCATGAACACCTGGTTGATCTTACCCGCATAACATTCTATTTTGGGTAGTGTTGCATAATTACGGATAACGGTCACATTCTTGGGTATATTGGTGCGTAGCAATACCAGTGTGCTTTCCAGTCCTTCGTGAATATCCACTGACTTCAGGTCACTTTCATCCAGGCGACTGAAAGTCCTTAGCCCTGCTACAATTTCTGCGGTACGTGTTGCACCATCTTCTATACCTTTTATCAGGGAAGTGATCTCTTCGTGAATATAATCAATATCGATCTCTTGTCTGAAAAGTTTAATTGCCTGCAGGCCGGATTTGAAGTCGTCCTCATTTTCCAGCCGTTCATATTTGCCCAGCAAAGATTTAATATCCTCTATATCTAATTTTAAGGGCTTGATATTGGACGTTACAAAGTTGATAGGGTTATTGATCTCGTGGGCGATACCTGCCGTTAATTGACCCAGAGAGGCCATTTTCTCTTTTTCTACCAGTTGAGACTGTGCATCTTTCAGGCTCACAAGCGCCACGTTCAGTTGATCATTGGCCTGTTGCAACTGGTTGGTCCTTTCATTTACCTTGATTTCCAGGATCACGTTCTGTTCACGTACCAGTCTTTCATTTTCCTTGGAGACTTCGAGTGACTGTGCCTGCGACAGTTCTTTCTCCTGCCGGTAGATGTTGATCCGGTAGGCCAGTGCAAAGGACAGCAGGGTAACTTCGGCGGCTGACCCTACCTCCAAGGCGTAGTAGGTAATGTCATTATATGGCAGCACATTGAAGTTGCGCATTACAAAAATGATTACGCCGGTAAGGAAGATAGACCATGCCACCAGGAAGAATTTCGCCGGCATATAATTGGTCTTTGCCACCTTAAACCCTATATATATTGCCAGAAAAGACCCGGATAGTGCTACCAGTTCCACCCATATCTGCGCCACATAATAGTTATTGGCAAACATAGGGACCAGGCAGCCCAGGTAGGCAATGATCACAAAGCTGAGGAGTTTATGTCCCAGGGGGTATTTCTCCCGCGCATGCAGGAATGATTGTATAAAAAGAGCCGCCGTCAGACCGTTCAGGATAGGTATCAGCACCGTATCATGCATGGCCAGCCAGCTGTTGTTCGGGTAAAGGTAGCGGAATGCGTAACCATGCTGGGAGGCCTGGGTAAGGCCCACACAGATGATATAGGTTACATAAATCAGGTAGCTTCTGTCGCGTATTGAAAAGTAAATGAACAGGTTATACAGCGCCATTACCAGTACGATCCCGCAATAGATCCCGAATATCAGGTTCCTGAGTGCATTTTTGTTATCGATCAGTGTTTCCGGTCCCAGGAATACGGGTAACTGTGCCTGTTCACCTGCTTTGATCTTCAGGTAATAGGTCTTTGTTTCTCCGTATTTGAGCGGAAGGGGGAAAATATAGTTCTGATGATTGAAGATGCGGTACCTGAAAGGCTGGAATTCGCCCATCCTGGTTACTTTCCATGTGCCGTTTGGTAAGGGTTCGTATAAACTGATATCGTCGATAGTAGGATATTCTATTTCCAGCAGCAGGCGTTTTACGGACGTATTGTTGGTAACAGTGAACCTGGCCCAGTGCGTATAGGGAGTAATCTGCAGGTTGGGGACCTGCTCGTTCAGATTGATGAAAGTCTGATTAATAGCCTGCTGGAAAGTAAGCTGGTTGGTCTTATCTGTGTACAAATCCAGCCATTTACCCATCTGAAGCAGCTGGGTGCTGTCTGAATAAACGACGGGTACCGATGCCTGAGTATTATGAGTGAACAGCGTAACTGTAATAAGAAACGCAAAAAATGCACGTATAGACATTTGTTCCTTTTAATTAAAAAAGACAGCTGTAAATTATTACTTTTTAAGGTTATAAGCTACGTACCTGGTGTAGGTTCGGCACTTCCAGCTGGTAATTTACGTCAAAAATGCCTTTGGGCCCTTTTTCCTGCCGGTGTTGTGTGGGGTTTGCCCGTAAAATGTCTATCAGTTCTTTTTCTGATGGGTCTGCGTTGGGCAGGTTGTATATATCGTCTATTACCATGGCGGTGGCAATGAAGTCGTCTTTGGGATAATAGAAAGTCCCTTCGTTTCCCAGAGATTTGTCTATCACGGCACCCACTCTTTTACCCATGCGGGTAGTGATAGGGGCACAGAGAACGTGTACATTATCTACAGGAAGCTGCGGCATCAGCGCCACGCATACCCGGCAGAGGATCAGGCTACCGATGCCCATACCGGCAACTTCTTTGGAATTCCACATGCCGCAGATCTCTGCACTGCCTTTACGTACGTACGAGTAAATGTTAGGGTCATATTTTCCGATAGCAGTTTCAATGGGAAGTGGCAATACGCCGTCTGCTACCTGTACGCGGGCACCACCATATGTTTTGGTGCCGGTTTCATCTTCAACTATTACTACAATTGTATTCCTGTGTTGTAACCAATCTATATTACCCGATGTGATCTTGGCTATGCCGAAATGAATTTCCAGCAGTTTGCTATGGCCTTCGTAGAACCGCATACATGCTTCCGGATCATCAGGAGCAACAAAAGCCCTCACATTGATTGTTATACTCATTTGATAGCGCTTAAATATTGCTTACCTGATCAATTGTTCGAAATCTACATAATACCGCCCGGAGCTGCGGAGTTGATCCAGGATAATTCTGCGGCAGGTATCTGCTACCATGGCTCCCCCCAGTACCACTGATGATGCAAGCTGCGGCCAGGTAGTAATCGATTTCCCAATTTCAGTAAGAGAATATTTCATTTTGGGTGACATGTCCTTCATACCTACCATAGGACCCAGGATAGGTATTTTTTCTTCGGAGGTAAGGTTTTGTAAAGTTACCAGATCGAGATCAGGGATTAATCCATGCAATAAGGGGAGTTCCGGGTCCAGGTCAAAACGTTCTATATCCAGCATCCCGCGGTCGTTCATCTCCATCACTACCGGTATTTTCAGTTCCTTTGCCTTCATACGGCTGATGATCTTGATATCTATTCCATCACACTCTTCTACCAATATGTCCAACTGACCATTGCCAGTCATAAAATCCATCAGATTATCTTCTGTAGCGCCCTGGGTATAACACTTTACTTTGATAAAAGGGTCCAGTTCCGCTATTTCTCTGGCAGCTATCACTACTTTCGACTGGCTCAGGTTATAAATGCCCGTTCTGATACGGTTCATATTCGACAGCTCCAGTTCGTCAAAGTCGGCCAGCCTCAGTTCTCCGCACACTCTCTCCATGGCCAGCGTTAAAGCAATCGATTGTCCAACGGATAAACCAATGATACCGATTTTCTTTGTTCCCAGTATGGCAGCTTCTTCATCTGTGATCTTGTGTTTGTTCCTGCTTGTACGCAGTTCAACAAACTCCTTCTCGTCCAGTATATGTACAACACGGCCGGACCATGGGAAATAAACCCATACACCTATCGTTGATAAAGAAGCGTTCCCGAGGAACTCGTTTATTTGCTGCTCAGATTCTTCGGTCGTAAGGCGTTTTGCCGGATTACGGATTTTCATCAACTCACTCAGTTGAGAAGAGATCTGGTCATATACCTGTATATGTGGTTTAGAGGCAAGCAGGGCTAATAATGCATCGTATTCCTGTTGATTCTTTAATCGGTAAAATACGGGTGTATAATTATCCGGCTCTTTTTGCTGTTGTTTTATATATTCTTCTAATTCTATCATTTTGCCTGGCATAAAAAATTTATTGAACAATGTACGGGCCTACTGGAATGGTTAGTATGGTATGAAAAAAAAGCATGATATAATATTGCTGTACAGCAGATCTAAAAATGTAAAATGTTGTGTTCCGGTATAGTGTGGACCTGGTAAATAGGCGAGATAGCTGCTCTCTACATATACCATATAACTAATATGTAGCCTGGGATAAATTATTTTAATTGGTCAAATAAAAAGTTTCACATGAAAGCGTAAGGTAAAATAACAATTAATTTGAAAATATTGTGCAAAGAGGCAGTTATTTTATGGATAATCCTTATTTTCTTTCAGATACATTATCATAAATTAAAATTTAATAATATTGGTGTAGAATTTGCTGCTTTCAGCATACATCAGTTCTTCACTTTTATTTAATTTCTTTGTATATGGACAAGAGAGAATTTATTAAGCTGGGTGGCCTTGCAGGCGTAGCCGCTTTAATCAATCCAACAGGTATAATCGCAGCTCCTTCAATCCGCCGCGGTTCTGTTGACAGCCCTAAAGCTCCTTTTGAAGTACCCAAGTTAACATATGCGTACGATGCGCTTGAACCTCATATCGACAAAATGACGATGGAGATTCATCATGATAAACATCATGCCGCCTATGTGAAAAATCTGAATGATAACATCAAGGGCTCTGCTTACGAAAAGTTTACGCTCGACGAGATACTGGCAAAAGTAAAGCCGGAAGACAAAGCAATCCGTAACAATGCAGGGGGACATTATAACCACTCGCTGTTCTGGACTTTGCTCTCCCCGCAAAAAACAACACCTTCAGATAAATTAAAAGCTGCTATCACCAGCAACTTCACTTCATGGGAGAAATTCCAGGATACCTTCAATACTGCTGCTAAAACAGTATTCGGTTCAGGTTGGGCATGGCTGATAGTAACACCTGCTAAAAAGCTGGCAGTAGTCTCAACTCCTAATCAGGATAACCCGTTAATGGATGGTATCGTGAAAGATCATGGTACTCCTGTCCTGGCACTGGATGTATGGGAACACGCATACTACCTGAAATATCATAACGTTCGTCCGGACTATATTACTGCTTTCTGGAATGTGATTAACTGGAACGAAGTAGAATCAAGATATAATGAAGCATTGAAAGGTTAATACCTGCCCGCAGTCTTCAAAAGTATTATTAAACACTAAACAGGCTCCGTCAGGAGCCTGTTTAGTGTTGTCGCAAACATATCGATGGTGTATTATTTCCTTTTGAAGAATACGAATCCGTTTTTCTCTCCGATCACTATAAGATTGGGGTTAGCCCTCCAGGGATCACTGTCTGTATTACGACAGATGAAATAGGTTGGTTTATCTACAGCCCCATTCAGCAACCAGTCTCTGTTATAATAATTCTTATTGGCAGGAGGCTGCTTCTTTGTATAGAACAGATAGGCATAACTATGATAACTCAGTACCTGCACATAATCATCTTTCCCTTCGTGCGACTTGAAAAATTCTATGGCAGCGCCCTGTGAGAATTGCTCAATCTTGGGTGTGAAATGTACAACGGTAATCTGCTCAATCAGTATAGTGCTAAGGAATAAACACAATAAACCTGTCTGCATCTTTTTACGGAACAGGAATACCGCACTCACCACTACCAGTATCATATATCCTGCACCATAAACCGCTTCCCAGCCAGACCAGGGTACTTGTGCCTGCAGGTTAGCCTGTGCAAAACGGTCCCCTATATAAGGGATCAGCGCCTGCTTGTACAGACCAACAATAGGTAATAATGCGATGGCAAGTCCCAGTAAAAGACCGATCAGCAGCATCAGGGCAATATTCCATGCATACAGTTGTACCTTCTTTTCTGTGATACGGTACAGTTGCCATGCCGCCAGGAAACTAAGCGGAAAATAACAGAGGGAAGAATAGTGTACGATTTTGGTTTCTACGATAGAGAACAGGATCAGCACCACCCAGAATAACACCCACATCCATATTTTGAAATCCTTTATTTCCTGTGATTGAGAGCCGCTGTAAATAGACTTGCCCTTACGGCCGCGGATATAAGAGAACAGGAACATACTGGCCGGGAAACATCCCAGGAGCAATACTATCCAGTGATAGAAGAAGGAGCCGCCATGTCCTGCATCCGGTGTGGTGAGCAATCTCACCTGGTAAATGATGAACTGATTCACGAACGACCAGCCATGGGAGAGAATCTCGTAACCAAACCAAAGCGCAGTAGTCAATGCTGTACAAAGCACAATAATGCCCAGTTGCAGCAGGGTTATACCGGTCTTTCCTTTTTTACAGATCCAGTATACCAGTAGTGTTAATAAACTTATGAGGATAGCCACAGGGCCTTTGGTCAGTACTGCCAGTCCCAGGAATATACCGCTTAATATAGCCATACGCGATGGCCTGGTAGCATATGTGATACGGAAAGCACAATAAATAGCAAGGAAGATGAAGAAGTTAAAAGTAGGGTCTATAATACCTGATTTGAAATAGAAATGAGGCAACCATGATCCGGCATAAGCCAGCGCCCACCATAATCCCAGTTTGGCATCAGCCAGTTTCCTGCCAATACCGTAAAGGCAGAGTAGCGTTGCGATACCGATAATAGCATTAGGAAAACGTGCAGCGAATTCGTTGATACCAAACAGATGCATACTGCCGGCCTGCAACCATATGAACAGGGGAGGTTTTTCCCAGAATGGCATGAAGTCGATCTGCACCTGTGAGTAATTATGGCTCACAATCATCTCCCTGGCAGCTTCTGCAAAATTAATCTCGTCCCAGTCAAACAGGTGTACAGCCCCCAGAAAGGGTATAAAAAGGATGGCTGCCGCAATGGCAATCAACAAGTATCTCATTCCATTCATTAGTTGATAGCTTTAATTTTGTTGATTAGCTAAATCAACTTAGACCTATGACCGGTTCCTGAACAATTTCAGGAGACGACTTGATTTTTCTTTGTTCGAACAGCATGTAAATGAACACACTGCTTAAAGTACCTATGATACTGCCTACATACACATCAATAAAGAAATGTTGTGCCAGATAAATTCTTGACCAGGCAGCGATCAGTCCCATTACTATGAATAACGCGCCGGCGAGTTTATTCTTACTGATCAGTGCAAGAAAGCAGAACATGGCAAAAGCGGTAGTGGTATGCCCCGAAGGAAAGCTATTGCTACCATGTACCGTTACCCATTTCACAGTATGTATCAGACTGGCATTGCCGAAATAGCTCATGGGCCTTGGCGCATTAAAGACATGTTTGGCCGTTTGTATGATTACTGTTACCAGTAACAGGATCGCAGCTGCATTAAAAAACAACCTGAATTTACGTAACAACAGAATGATCGCCAGCATAACAGCAAAGGTGATCCCATCCCCGATATAGGTTACGCCAGACATCAGGACATCGGCCCATGGTGCGTGTGCGTGATTGATAGCAAGAAATAATTCTTCATGTGTGAAGAAAAAGATCTGCAATACTCCACCAGTTACTACCCATAACAGGAACGGAACGAAGAACCATGGGTTCTTGCCGAACAGCGTAATCAGCGTTTTCAATAGTCGCGTTTTAAAAGTTGCAGGTTGTTGTGGACTACCGGCGGACTAAATGCCGGCAGTCTTCTTTTTTATATTTAAATTCTGTACGAATTGCTTAATTGTCCTGAAAATCTTGTTATAATAATCTTTGTTAAACAGTTGTGAATCGTTCAGCGCTTTCACTATCAGGAATACTGCAATAGGTATCAGTACGATGTTGGAAAGCCACATGCCACTCCAGGTAGCCATCACATCCTTACGCGCCATCTTTTCCCCCACCATGAAAAATATATTAAAGATAACAAAGAATATAACGGCAAAAATGAGTGGAGTACCTAAGCCTCCTTTTCTGATAATTGATCCCAGGGGGGCACCAATCAGGAACATTACAATACAGGAGAACGCCAGTGTGAATTTCCGCTGCCATTCTACCTTATGCAGGAGCAGGGTATTATGTTTATCTGCAAATTCCCTGGAAGGGCCTTCCAGGTTACTGATAGCATCACGGATATTCTGTTCTGTTCTCTCCGTTACATAACGTTGGGACTTCTCAGGTATTATGTCCTTGAAATGTTTTACGGTTAAAGGAGGCGCAGTGGCTAACCAGCCGGTGTCCTGCCATTTATAAAAAGGATACCGGGTAGTAACGTATGCGTTGACGGTGCGGGTGAACATTTTCTCCTGGATGGCCAGGGAGTCGATGGCTTTATCCAGCTGCCTTACGTTGAGCATTTGCTGGTTGGAGGCAAAGAGGCCCATATCCAGGCGACTGAAAGCAAAAGAGCTGAGGTCGAATGCTTTTTTATATTCCCGGAAGCCCAGGCGGATCATATCTCCCGGAATGGTAGCAGCACGGGCGCCCCGTTCTTCGTAGCGCCATCCTTTTTCCAGTACAAAATAAAGGAAGCGTTTGTCTTCAGACAGCAGCATGGTCCCTTTTTCAGCCAGGATCAGTTTATCCTGTCCGCCAGCGCTATGATCATAGATCATTACCTGGTGAATGGTTTTATTATCTTTTTCCTTACTGGCTACTTTAATGGTATAGTCCGGTATATCGGTATAAAACACACCAGCCTTGATATTAAAGGCAGGTTTGGAGTTGGTGATATCGTATAAGAGTGATTTTGCCCGCAGGTTGGCCACCGGCATGGCATAGTTATTAAAAAGGAAAGCGAGTACGGCAATGGTGGTGCATACCAGCAGGAGCGGGCGCATAAAGCGCAGTAATGAGATCCCGGATGATTTCAGGGCCACCAGTTCAAAGCTCTCTCCCAGGTTCCCGAAGGTCATGATAGAGGATAACAGCACGGCCAGTGGCAATGCCAGGGATACCAGGTTTGCGCTGGTATAGGTAATGAGTTCTATAATTACAGGCGTATCCAGTCCTTTTCCTACCAGGTCGTCGATGTATTTCCATAGGAATTGCATGACCAGTACGAATAAGGTAACAAAGAACGTGGCCACGAACGGACCTATAAATGTTTTAACGAGTAGCTTATCCAGTTTTTTCACAGCCGGCAGTTAGTTAGAGACTTCCGGATCGCAGTCCGAACTTTTCACAAATCTTACAAATTTAATATGAATTACGGATAGACCATGCTTTAAAATACCGTTAAATTATAAATTTATAGGATGAAGATACCCGCATTAACACCGGAAGAGCAGGAACTGATCGATAATGCAGGATGGATCTACCTGAAGAACAGTGCATTACAAAAGGTGATGGACTTGTTTGGGGGTTTGCAGGAAGCGTTGCAGGCACATCCTTTAACGGGGGAATTTCCGTTTCCGGAAGGTTGTCTGGCAAAAGGGGGGAAGATTTCCCGGGGAGAGCGATACAAGGAGTTACCGTATGCGATCCTGGATTATCCCAGGTTTTTTAGCAGGGAGGACATATTTGCGTTCCGGACCATGTTCTGGTGGGGACATTATTTTAGCGCCACCCTGCATCTGGCGGGTGAAGCCAAAGACAAGTATAGCGGGGTTCTGGCAAAAGCATGGTCATTACTGGCCACTCATCAGTTCCAGATCTATGTTAGGGAAGATCCCTGGGAGCATGATTTTGGGAACGGGAATTACAAATTAATATCAGCTATGCAGGCACAGGAATTTGAGCATCTTATATACCGGCTATCTTTTATTAAACTCGCTAAACCTTATAAATTAGCTCTTTGGGAAAAAATAATACCTGAAGTAGTAATGGACTACGCACTACTGCTACAGATATTAGTTAATAAGTAACATAATCAATTAGTTACCGATTCTGTGGAACAGGTCTTTCACCTGGTAATCCCACAGCTGGCTTTGATCAGCTATTTCTTTTTTCTCAGCAAAGTCTTTGACAATCAGGATCGTTTGGGTAGTTACTTCGGATATCTGGATGCGAAATTCAAAGAATTCTTCTTTGGGTGCATGTTTCCAATGTAAACGTATATACTCATTCTCCTGCTGCTCCAGTACTTCTGCTTCTTCCAGTGAACCATTCCATGAAAAGGAGAACACTCCGTCCCTGAAGTCGACTTTATCCGCAAACCATTCCTGCAGCCCTGCTGGGGTCGACAGGAACTCGTAAAGGATACTTGGTGAGCATCGTACGGGGTATTCTAACTCATATTGCACTTTCTTTGACATCGCTCAAGTAATTAGTAATTCAATATCATCTGGCTGCAATTATAGAAAATTATTTATTCTGTCAAAATTATTTCATGGTTTTTTTTAATAATTGCCCCAAATCTTTTTACACTTTATAAATAACAATTCTATTATAAAAAATAGAAATACATTAGCATTTGGAGACAATTTCTGACCCTTTTTGTTGCTGCGTATACGTTCTATGGGTTCAATAACGAACTTATGAATGATGAAACGTTTTTGCTTGAAAAGGATTTAACAAGTAAACATTTTTTTTGGCCACTGTCTAAAAAAACTTATTTTTGTCTTGCATTCATCAAATAGGTAACATTTTATTAACCTGTAACTGTTCCGAGTTATTATGTCAATGCGCCAACTGAAAATCACGAAGTCCATCACGAATAGGGAATCCCAGTCCCTGGAGAAATACTTACAGGAAATTGGGAAGGTGGATTTAATTACTCCTGAGGAAGAAGTAAACCTGGCCATCCGCATTAAGCAAGGAGATCAGAGAGCCCTCGAAAAGCTCACCAAAGCCAATTTACGTTTCGTGGTTTCTGTTGCAAAGCAGTACCAGAACCAGGGATTGTCGCTGAGTGATCTGATAAACGAAGGTAATCTTGGTCTGATTAAAGCGGCCCAGCGTTTCGATGAAACCCGCGGGTTCAAATTTATCTCTTATGCCGTATGGTGGATTCGTCAGTCTATCCTGCAGGCATTGGCAGAACAGAGCCGTATCGTACGCCTGCCGCTTAACAAAGTAGGTCTGAGCAATAAGATCAGCAAGGCTTATTCCCAGCTGGAACAGGAATTTGAGAGAGAACCGTCTCCGGATGAACTGGCTACTATCCTGGAAATCAATACGGAAGAAGTGGAAGCCACTTTAGGTGTCGCCGCCCGTCACGTATCCATGGATGCACCTTTCATAGATGGTGAAGATAATTCGCTGCTGGATGTACTGGCCAATCCGAATGCCGTAAGTGCAGATGAAGAACTGGAACACCATGATTCTTTGCGCCGCGAAATAGAACGCTCTTTGTCCACTCTTACAGACAGGCAGAAAGATGTGATCATCCTTTACTTCGGTATAGCTGTTGAGCACCCTATGTCCCTGGAAGATATCGGTGAAAAATTTGGACTTACCCGCGAAAGGGTCCGTCAGATCAAAGATAAAGCGATCACCAAACTGCGTACTACTTCCCGTAGCAAGCTGCTGAGGAACTATTTAGGAAGCTGATTAATTGCTAAATGCAATTAGCGAACATATTTAAAAGGTGAATATCGGGCAGATATTCACCTTTTTTTGTTAATTATAGCTGCCCACTGGTTTGCATGCTACTTTATACTATTTTTGCAACCCTTGGGAAGCTCCCATTTTTAAAAAACAGATTACTAATGTTCGAATCATTATCAGAGCGGCTCGACTCGGCGTTCAAGCAACTGAAAGGTGAAGGCCGTATCAGCGAAATAAATGTGGCCAGCACGGTGAAAGAAATACGCCGCGCACTGGTGGATGCTGACGTAAACTATAAGATAGCCAAGGACTTTACAGACAGGGTAAGAGAAAAAGCCCTGGGTGAGAAGGTAATTACTGCCATTTCCCCCAGCCAGCTGATGGTGAAGATCGTGAAGGACGAACTGGCAGAACTGATGGGTGGGGCAGAAGCCGAACTGGATATCAAATCCAATCCTTCCATTATCCTCATCGCAGGTTTACAGGGTTCCGGTAAAACCACCTTCTCTGGTAAACTGGCTAACTTCCTCAAAACCAAAAAAGGGAAAAAGCCTTTGCTGGTAGCAGCAGATATCTACCGCCCTGCGGCGATAGACCAGCTGAAAGTACTGGGAGAGCAGATCGGTGTGGAAGTGTACAATGAACCGGAAAACAAAAATGCGGTGCAGATAGCCCAGAACGCTATCCAGCATGCTAAACAGAATAATTACAACGTTATCATCATAGATACAGCCGGCCGTCTGGCGGTAGATGAAGTGATGATGACCGAAGTGGCCAATATCAAAACTGCTGTAAAACCCAACGAGATCCTTTTTGTCGTAGATGCTATGACAGGACAGGATGCCGTTAACACCGCCAAAGCGTTCAATGAACGCCTGGACTTCAGCGGTGTGGTACTGACCAAGCTGGACGGTGATACCCGCGGTGGGGCTGCCCTTACGATCAAATACACGGTGGAGAAACCCATCAAGTTTGTAAGTATGGGGGAAAAGCTGGATACCCTGGACGTATTCTATCCGGAACGTATGGCGCAACGTATCCTGGGGATGGGTGATATCACTACCCTGGTGGAACGTGCACAGGAACAGTTCAATGAAGAACAGGCAAAGAAACTGGAAAAGAAGATCCGTCAGAACCAGTTCGATTTTGATGACTTCCGGGAACAGTTACAGCAAATCAAGAAAATGGGTAACCTGAAAGACCTGATGGGGATGATCCCGGGGGTTGGGAAGGCCATTAAAGACCTGGATATCAGTGATGACGCATTCAAGGGCATAGAAGCGATGATAGGCTCTATGACGCCCCAGGAACGCGGTAATCCCGACCTGATCGATGGCAGCCGCCGCAAGCGTATTGCCAAAGGAGCAGGAAAAGAGATCCAGGATGTCAATCAATTCATGAAACAATTTGACCAAATGCGTCAAATGATGAAAATGATGAATAAATTTGGAACAGGCGGGAAAGGTTTAAAGGCGTTAGGGAGATAAAAATATTTTGGAATTGAGGCCTGTTTATCTCAATTCTGGAGAAAATATTTTGAACTTCCTTATTTACTACGTACTTTTGCAGCCCGATTAAATATTTTTTTAAACTCGCAAAAAAATAATTCGAATTATTTATGCCAGTAAAGATCAGATTACAACGTCATGGCGCTAAGAAAAGACCATTTTATTTTATTGTAGTAGCCGATGCTCGCGCGCCCAGAGATGGTAAATTCATCCAGAAGATCGGTACTTACAATCCGCTGACTGTTCCTGCATCTATCAATATAGATACAGAGAAAGCATTGCGTTGGTTGCAGAAAGGTGCACAACCTACTGACACAGTTAGAAGAATCCTGTCATTTAAGGGTGTTCTTTACCTGAAACACTTACTGAGAGGTGTTAAGCTGGGTCTGTTCGACGAACCTACTGCATTCCAGAAATTTGAACAATGGCAGGCTGAACACGAGCAGAAAGTTGCTGCCCGTCGTGATAGCAAAAAGCCGGCAAGAGCAGTTCAGCCAATTATTAAAAGGGTAGAAGATGCTCCTGCGCAGTCTGAAGGCGGCGCTGAAGCTTAATCCAGCCTTTTAGGATCATATTGAAAAGGGAAATATTTGCGTGCAAATATTTCCCTTTTTCATGCAAAAGCATATGAATAATTACTTCAGTATCGGTAAACTGGTAGCCGTATTCGGTCTACAGGGGGAATACATCCTTAAGCACAGCCTGGGCAAAAAGACCACGCTGCAGGGAGTACATGCGCTTTTCGTAGAAGAACGCAAGAATTCCTTTATTCCGTACTTTGTACAGAAAACCAGTCCCAAGGACCACGAACATGTATTTGTGAAGTTCGAAGGCATTGATAATAAAGAAGATGCCCGCCGTTTATTACAAATGGGGGTATACATGGAAGAAGCTGATTTCAAGAAACAGACAGCCTCCTCTGCACCTTTATCTTTGCTGGGCTTTACCGTACACGACAAACAACTGGGGATACTGGGCGTTATTGAAGAAATTATCGAAATGCCCATGCAGGTACTGGCCAAGATAGTCATCACCGGAAAGGAAGTGTTACTGCCTATCAATGACCAGTCACTCGTAAAGGTGGATAAGAAGGGGCAGATTGTGCATGTAGACCTTCCCGAAGGATTACTGGATATATATTTAGCGTAACCATGAGAATAGATATCATTTCCGTACAACCCGGGCTGCTGGAAAGCCCTTTTTCGCACTCTATCTTAAAAAGAGCGCAAACAAAGGGATTGCTGGAAGTTCACGTACATAACTTACGTGATTACTCCACACAGAAGCAAAAACAGGTAGATGACTGCCAGTTTGGCGGTGGGGCCGGTATGGTAATGATGCTCGAACCCATAGTAAGGGCCATCGAAACGCTGCAGGAAACGGTGACATACGACGAAATCATATACCTGACGCCCGACGGGAAAACACTGAACCAACAGATTGCCAACCAGTTATCCCTCAAAGGGAACCTGTTGCTGCTGTGTGGGCACTACAAAGGCATAGACCAGCGCATCCGCGAACACTTCGTAACAAAGGAGATCTCCATTGGTGATTATGTATTGTCCGGCGGAGAACTGGCAGCTGCCGTACTCGTAGACGCCATCGGCCGCCTGATACCCGGGGTGCTGAATGACGAAACATCGGCCCTGCTGGACTCATTTCAGGACAATCTCCTGGCACCGCCTGTATATACCCGTCCGGAAGAATTCAGGGGCTGGAGAGTGCCGGACGTGCTGTTAAGCGGAGATCATAAGAAGATAGACGACTGGCGGCATGAACAGGCGCTGGAACGCACAAAGGAACGCCGTCCTGATTTATTATAGAAGATCCGGGAAATCTGGGGGAACGGAGTGGTAGTGTAGCCGGTTTCTCAAATTTCTTTCTGATTTAATTTGGATTTTGATATTTCTTAAATTACCTTTGCACTCCGATAAATATTTGAATGATGAACGCTATTTCTTTTGTTCACGAGCAACTGACAGGTAACAAAACATACCCTAAGTTTAAGGCCGGTGACAATGTCACTGTAAATTATAAAATTGTAGAAGGTAACAAGGAGAGGATCCAGTCCTTTAAAGGGGACGTGGTGAAAATCCAGGGTACTGGCTTTACCGCATCTTTTACAGTTAGAAAGATCTCCGATGGAGTTGGTGTAGAAAGGGTATTCCCTCTGTTCTCACCTAACATCGATGGTATCCTGCTGCATAAAGTAGGTAAGGTAAGAAGGGCAAAGCTGTATTATCTGCGCGAACGTGCTGGTAAAGCTGCCCGTATTAAAGAGAAAAGGGTTTAGTATAAATACAGGGAAATTAGTGATAACGGGGACCTTTCCGGTCTCCGTTTTTATTTCATTGGGTGAAGATCGCATGAATTTGCAGTCTTCACCTTTTCTATTTAATACGGCTGAGCTTCCACTCTTAAAATAAAATTAAAACTCCCTATCCCCCGGCCGGCATTGAAGAAATCCCGAATATAATTGTCTATCTTTGTTTGCTTAACATTATAAAAACTGAGAAAATGACTGCCGTTATCGCAAAAGCACCACTCTTATTGTTTCAGGATCTGGGTATGACTGAAATTCTTTTGATCGCAATGGTTGTACTGTTATTATTTGGTGGTAAGAAAATCCCTGAACTGATGAAAGGCCTTGGTAAAGGTATCCGTGAGTTCAATGATGCCAAGAATAACGTTCGTAAGGAAATTGAAGATGGTATGAAGGACCAGCCTTCTACTACTGATCAGAAAAGCGTTTGATATAACTGAAAGTCCCTTTAATCGGGGACTGCCTCAGTACTATATCCTGACCTTATTATTTATTAATGTTCAAACTGTATTGGGGGACGAGTACTAGCTCTGACCAATATGCCACCGGTATATTCCGGCGCGCCAACTGACCTGGCCTACGTTTGATTGATTATCTTATCTTATTAAGCAATTATCTGGTTTGTCTAAATTCAGCAGTATATCAGCTTTCCATGAAGCACTATACGCCGGCAGGATTACTTGTACGGAAATGGTACAACTGTACCTTGACCGTATCAGTAAGACAAAACACCTGAACGCTTTCCTGGAAGTTTTTGAAAAGGAAGCCCTGGAGAAAGCACAGGCACTCGACACCCGTGTACAAAAAGGGGAACAGTTGGGAATGCTTGGAGGTGTTGTTGTGGGCATCAAAGATGTTATCTGTTATAAAGGGCACAAAATAAGCGCAGCTTCGCGCATGCTGGAAGATTTCACTTCCCTGTATTCCGCCACCGCCGTAGAAAGGCTGCTGGCGGAAGATGCTATTATCATAGGCAATCTTAACTGTGACGAATTTGCCATGGGGTCCACAAATGAGAACTCAGCACATGGCCCTGTTTTGAACGCATTGGATACCAGCCGGGTTCCGGGTGGGTCTTCAGGTGGTTCGGCAGTAGCGGTACAGGCTGATCTGTGTATGGTAAGTCTTGGCAGTGACACAGGTGGCTCTGTAAGGCAGCCGGCAGACTTTTGTGGTATAGTAGGCTTAAAGCCCACCTATGGCCGCATTTCACGGTACGGGCTGATTGCTTATGCGTCTTCTTTTGACCAGATTGGCATTTTTGGCAGGAATGTTGCAGATGTTGCGAAGGTTCTACAAACAATTGCTGGTCCGGATGAGTATGATAGCACTGTTTCTACGGAAAAAGTGCCTGATTATCAATCGTTGAACAATAAATCCTGGAAAATAGCGTATTTAAAAGATGCGTTGATGCATCCGGGACTGGACGCAGAAATGAAAGAAGGCTATAGTCTCTTCCTGGAAGAACTGGAAACCGCCGGTAATACTGTCTCTGCCGCGGATTTCGCCTATCTCGATTACGTAGTTCCTGCATATTATGTATTAACTACGGCCGAGGCCTCCTCCAACCTTTCCAGGTTCGATGGAGTAAAATACGGGCATAGAACTCCCTTAAAAAACCTGGACCTGGTTGACTTTTACAAAAAAAGCAGGTCTGAAGGTTTTGGAATGGAAGTAAAACGACGTATATTACTGGGAACATTTGTGCTGAGTGCAGGGTATTACGATGCCTATTACACGAAAGCTCAACAGGTTAGACGACTGGTAGTAGATAAATTATCAGAAATCCTGTCCCAATACGACGCGATTATTATGCCAACAGTGCCTTCAACGGCATTTAAAATAGGGGAGAAAACAAACGATCCTATAGCCATGTACCTGGCAGACATTTATACGGTACTGGCAAATCTGGGAGGGGTTCCGGCTATTTCGGTCCCTTTAAGTCGGCATTCAAACGGAATGCCGTATGGTGTACAGATCATCACAAAGCAATTTAGCGAAGCGAACCTGTTAAGCATTGCAGAACATGTAATGCAGACAAGACAGGTCACTCCTGTTTAAAATAAATATGTGTATGAGGAAAATCTTATTAGTACTGCTGTTACCTGTTTTGGGTGCATGGCATTCTGAGGCGAAAGGGAACAACAGTGTATCTGTAAACATGACGGCATCTTCCTATGAGGCGCCGGATACTACAGTACTTAACCGTAAAGTGCGTTTGCCTAAGGACACTTCGGGGCCTTCCGCAACCGCTGTAGCGGTGCGTCGGAACGCACAAAGCCTGCCCGCCAGCATTAGTAGCCCCAAGGTCTACGAACAAATCAATAATAACATAGTAGCAGGTTACATTAACAACTTTGCCAGCAGATATAGCCAACACCTGCAGGTAATGATTGCCAAAGGACAACCATACTTCATTATGGTTGAAAAGATCTTCAGAGAAAATGGGATCCCCGAGGAAATGAAATATCTGGCTGTAATAGAATCCAGCTTTAATACAAATGCCCGTTCCCGTGTGGGAGCTGTAGGTGCCTGGCAGTTCATGACCGGTACTGCACGCATCTTCGGCTTGAGTGTTGGTAAAAAAGTGGACGAACGGAAAGATTTCTACAAATCAACCGTGGCAGCAGCAAAATTCTTAAATGAACTCTATGACCAGTTCGGCGACTGGCTCCTGGTAGTAGCAGCTTATAACTGCGGTGCAGGTGGCGTAAAACGCGCCATGAATGCAAGCGGCCGCAGCGATTTCTGGGGTATGCAGTACTTCCTGCCTGCCGAATCACGTAACCACGTGTACAAATTCATCGCTACAGGTTATATATTAGACAGGTTCAATAACTTCTTCGGTGTAGGCGACGATGGTGATAAAATCATCCCTGCCAACATCCCGGCTTCTGCAGCAATAGTTAGCTCTATGGCTTCAGAACTCACAGAAGACGAAATATTCAACACCGTAGAATTCAATATTTCCGGCAAATACAAGATGGAGGCAATCGCCAAACGCCTGAATATGGGAAGAGCTGAACTGGACCACCTGAACCCCGATTTCGAGAAATTGATGTCAGGCCCTTCAAACAGCTACGACTTACGTGTGCCTAAAGAGAAAATGCAACAGTTCCAGGCAGAAAAAGAAGAAATCCTGAAAGAATCTCTTCAGATGATGCTGGACGAAAAAGCAACTGGTGTAGATAAATCCAAGTTCCCGCCGCCAGCAAAAATGGCAGCGATTCCTGAAGCGAAAGCAAAGAGGACATCTGCTTCAACAAGAGCAAAGCACACAGCAAAGCACAAAACAGCGGTAAAGAGCAAATCAGCAGCTAAGAAAGGAACAGCTGGTAAGAAAACTATCTCTGCAAAGAAGAAAGCAAACAAATAAAGATATTCTGATAAAGAACAAAAAGGCTGGTCATATGACCAGCCTTTTTGTTTGGGGATTCTCTTTTATAGAATATGCTTTCCATAAAAGAGAACAGATGTACCCGTTATTACGGCAAATAATAAACCCGCAGCGTTTGTATAATGCTGCGGGTTTATTTATCAAAGAGAATATCAGAGGCTGCTTGTCTGCAAACGATTCGTTTCTATCCTTTTCACCAGGTCCAGTATCGGGCCTGTCATAAAAGTGGTAGCTAGTGCCATCAGTACCATCATCGCAAATATCTCAGGAGTCAGAATACCAAGGTCATAACCGATATTCAATACCACAAGCTCCATCAAACCCCTGGTATTCATCAACGCGCCTATCGCTAAAGAATCTGTCCAGGACTGTCCCATCAGTTTGGCCGCTGCAGCACTTCCTCCTAATTTACCGGATACCGCTACCAGCATGATCATCCCAAACACGGCCCAGAGATGCCCCTGACCCAGTAATCCGATCTGTGTACGTAAACCCGTAAAGGCAAAGAAGATAGGTAACAGTAATAAAACACTCACATCTTCCAGCTTATCCGTCAGCAACTTCTGAACAGAGACTTCTGCCGGCATGATCACACCTGCCAGGAAAGCCCCAAACAATGCATGAATACCAATTACCTCAGCAGACCATGCAGAAAATAACAATGTCAGGAACGCCAGCGCAACAATAGATTTTTCTTTACCCTTAGCGGCAAACTGTTTAAACTGTTTTGTGATCCAGGGTTTTATCACATACAGCATAACGCCCAGAAATACCAGCGCCATACCCAGCGTAAGCCCTGCACTCCATAAAGTACCGGCTTTCACAATAGTGATCACCACCGCAAGAATACACCAGGCCGTTACATCGTCCGCCGCCGCGCAGGTAATTGCCAGCAGGCCAAGAGGAGTTCCGCTCAGCTTACGCTCCTGTACAATACGCGCCAGTACCGGAAATGCCGTGATACTCATCGCAATGCCCATGAACAGCGCAAAAGACAGGAAGCTCACATTCGCCGGAGAAAACTGCGGATATATATGATAAGCCAGCCATACCCCTAAAAAGAAAGGCACCACAATACTGGCATGACTGATCATCACCGCATCATGCGCTTTATTCTTTATCTTATGCGTATCCAGCTCCATACCTACTACGAACATAAAGAACGCCAACCCTATCTGACTAAGGAACTGTAAGTTTTTAAAGCTGTCTGCCGGGAACAGAAAAGCACTGGTATCGTGAGACAGCCAACCCAGCAGGGAAGGCCCGAGACAAATTCCTGCTACAATCTCACCTACCACGGCCGGTTGACCAATACGCCCGGCCAGCCAGCCGAACACACGCGCTGCTACCAATATTAATATGATCTGCAATAGCAATAATGCCAGCGGATGTTGTATATTATGTACTAAAGACGTCCATATAGTTTCATGAGTAGCAACTGTTGCCGCAGTTGATGAGGTGGTCGTAACAACTGGGCCGCTTTTTACCGATAACGCACTGCCCTGCTTTATAATAAACCAGGTCAGGCATCCGAAAAACCCTATAATAAGCGGGTACAACAACAATCGTTTATTCATATCATTCCTTATTAATTGAGAGAAAGATAATAATAAATATCCTGTTGAGGACATATTCACTCCTTTTACAATGTTAAATAGGTTTGAACTTTTTACTGAGTAATTGTAGCTTAGATACTCATACATTATATTGCCACGTATATGGATAACAGGAGAGATTTTATTAAGAAAGCCGCATTATTATCCAGCGGTGCTGGTTTATTGGGTGTATTACCCGCTTCTATTCAAAAAGCATTAGCAATCGATCCCGCTCCGGGCAGTACTTTCCTGGATGCTGAGCATATTGTTCTCCTAATGCAGGAAAACCGTTCATTCGATCATTGTTATGGTACATTGAAAGGCGTACGTGGTTTCAACGACCCACGGGCTATCACATTGCCAAATAAAAACCTGGTATGGTTGCAGTCCAACAAAGAAGGAGAAACATATGCCCCGTTCCGGCTGGACCTGAAAGATTCCAAAGCTACCTGGATGAGCTCTCTTCCTCATTCCTGGGAAAACCAGGTAGATGCCCGTAATGATGGTAAATATGATAAATGGCTGGATTCCAAAAGGTCCGGTAACAAGGAATATGCGGATATGCCGCTTACCATGGGGCATTATACCCGGGAAGATATCCCTTTCTATTATTCCCTGGCAGATGCCTTCACCGTTTGTGACCAGAATTTCTGTTCCTCCCTTACAGGCACTACCCCCAACCGTTTATACTTCTGGACAGGCACGCTTCGTTCCGGAGCAAAGGCCGACGGGCAGCCAAATGTCAGGAACAGTGAAGTGGATTATGGCTTCCCTGCCAACTGGACTACCTTCCCGGAAAGACTGGAAGATAACGGTGTCTCCTGGAAAGTATACCAGAACGAAATAAGTGCAGGAGTAGGATTTGAAGGGGATGAAGATGCCTGGCTGGCCAACTTCACAGATAACCCCCTGGAATGGTTCACACAATATCATGTAAGTTTTTCCATCCCGCATTATAAAGACGTACAGAAAAGAATTGCGCAGTTATCCGAAGAAATAAAAAATTCACCGGATGAAGAAAAGCAGAAAAAACTGACGGCACTGAAAGAGTACGCTGCCAAATGGCGGCCGGAGAAATTCGCGCAGCTTTCCCAGAAGGAAAGGAACCTGCATGAAAAGGCGTTTACTACCAATAAAAAAGATCCTGCTTATCATTCCATTACCACCCTTAATTATAAGGACGGAGATAAGGAGAGAACAATGACCGTTCCTAAGGGAGATGTTTTACATCAGTTCCGGGAAGATGTAAGGACCGGGCAGTTGCCTACCGTTTCCTGGCTGGTAGCTCCTGAGAACTTCTCAGATCATCCCGGTGCACCCTGGTACGGAGCCTGGTATGTATCCGAAGTAATGGATATCCTTACGCAGGACCCGGAAGTATGGAAAAAAACGGTCTTCATCCTGGCATACGATGAGAATGACGGAGATTTCGATCATATCCCTCCATTTGTATCACCACATCTGCCAGGAACAGGGCTCGCATCTAAAAGGATAAACACTGCTGCAGAATATGTAACCCGTGAACAGGAAATGAGTAAGCCCGGTATGGAAGCTGCCGACGTCAGGGAAAGCCCTATCGGCCTTGGGTACAGGGTACCGCTGGTAATCGCTTCTCCCTGGAGCAGGGGTGGATGGGTAAATTCACAGGTGTTTGATCACACTTCCGTCTTGCAGTTCCTGGAAGAATTCCTTGGTCATAAGACCAGGAAAAAGATCGTAGAAACTAATATCAGCCAGTGGCGCCGTACTGTTTGCGGAGATCTGACTTCCGTGTTCCGTCCGTACAACGGTGAAAAGATCACCCTGCCCAAATACCTGGATAGAGACCCTTTTATAGAAAGCATCCATAAGGCACAATTTAAGAAAGTGCCATCCGGCTTCCATAAGCTGACGGCAGCGGAAATTGCCGCCATCAACCAGAATCCTGCGGCCTCTCCACTGATGCCCAGGCAGGAAGAAGGGATCAGTAACTCCTGTGCGTTGCCTTATGAACTGACTGTGAACGGGCGTTTATCCGGAAAAGTATTTGCGATTGAATTCCAGGTAGGCAATACGCTGTTTAAAAAGAAGGCCGCCGGCGCACCATTTAACGTATACGCTCCGGGGAAATACCAGTCAAGGCATAACAACAAAATGGAAGCGGTAAGAACATGGTCTTACGCTGTGTCGGCAGGAGACGAACTAACCGACAAATGGCCGCTGTCCCAGTTTGAAAATGAAGAATACCACCTGAAAGTGTATGGGCCTAATGGCTTCTTCCGCGAGTTCAAAGGAGATAAGGATGATCCTAAGATGGAAGTCTACTGCCATAATGAGGAGTTTACAGGAAATCTGAATATAGAATTCTCCAGCTCTGCTATGTACAGCATTGAAATTAAAGACAATGGCTACAAAAGCGGGGACCATTCATTCGTTATTCCGGGCAAGGGCAGCATCAGGCTGGACCTTAGCCAGAGTTTCGGCTGGTATGATTTCACTGTGAGGGCAAAAGGATACACAACATTTGAGCAACGCTTTGCAGGAAGAGTGGAAACAGGGAAGGCCGGTTTCACAGATCCGTTGATGGGAAGGGTAAAGCTCTGATTTTTCCGTTCCATCAATGTTGTAACAATTGTGGAATGATTATGGCGTTAAAGTATATATGAATAAAGCCGGATTTTGGGCAAATCCCGGAGCTGTGATAAAAGAGCATAAGCTCTTAACTGTTACGGTGTTGATCATTCTTTTGCTAAGATTAGCATTCATAGGCATCATGGGATTAATGCCCCAGGATGCTTACTACTTTTTCTATGGAGAGCATCCGGCCCTTTCATATTTTGATCATCCCCCCGCCATTGCCTATTTATTAAAAACATTCACAACTATATTTGGGAAGAAGGTATTCGCCATTAAACTGGCGGATACCTTTATCACCTTACTTACTTTATGCTCGTTCTATAAGCTGGCGGGATATTTCCTCAGTCCCCGCAGAACAGACAACGCCTTACTGGTGCTTTTTTCCACGCTGATGGTAACGATCCTGTCACTGGTTTCGACCCCCGATGTACCATTACTATTATGCTGGACCTTGTCTCTCTTATGCGTTTACAAAGCCGTTTTTCAGCATAAACAGGTTTGGTGGATACTGGCCGGTATCAGCATGGGCCTCACTTTCGATAGTAAGTATACCGGTTTGCTGATGCCCGCAGGTGTCGTATTGTTTTTGATATTATCGAATAAATACCGTCAACTGCTGTTCTCTCCCTGGAGCTGGTTAGCTGTATTGTTCTTTGGTATTACTATTAGTCCGGTCATCATATGGAATGTGCGTAATAACTTAGCTTCTTTCCGTTTTCAGTCGTCTGAAAGAGTCAATGGTTTCCATATTAACGTGGTTGATTTCCTTGGAGTAGTGGGGCATCAGGCGGCTATTCTCATGCCCGTATTATTATTTGCATTAATCTGGTTGTTATACCGGACCATTAAAAAATACAGTTGGAGAATAGCCACTATCCCTCAGAAGAAATTATTCCTTTTGTGTTTTTTCGTACCGGTATTTATGGGATTTTTTCTCGTATCATTTGTTACCTGGGTGAAATTAAACTGGATGATGCCTGCTTATATCACAGGTATTATATTAGTTGCGCCCTACTTCAGTAAGAAATGGATCCGCTGGCAATTATGGTTTGCGCTTGTGGTGCATCTGAGCATGGCCGCAGAATTATTGTTTTATCCGGTAGCCGTAAAATCAGATGATATCTGGGTAGGATGGGAGAGTATGACGAATGATGTAAAGATATTGCAGCATCAGTACCCAACGGATTTTATATTCTCTGCGGATGATTATAAAACAAGTGCGGTATTGAATTTTTACATGAATGAAATGGTATACGGACAGAATATTCTTGGTCGTCCTGCCTTACAGTTTGATTACATTGGTACGGACCTGAATAAGCTGAAAGGCAGGAATGCCTTATTCATCAACTCCCTTCCGGATGTAAAAGATGATTTTGATGAGAAGAAATTCGTTGCTGATCTGAATGGTTATTTTGATAATATCATACCATTAAAACCTATTGTTATTCACAGGAGTGGTAAAGTAGTAAGGAAATTCCTTGTATACAGATGTGTGAATTATCATCCGGAATTCATTTCGCGTAAGCCTTAACAAGGATAAGGTCACTCATCTTAATAGCATTATACTTAGCTGTTAAATGCAGATATCACCTTTATTAATTAATTGTCACTCCTACAGCTTATTTTTATTTACCCCTTTTTTCATCGGGATGTTTTTGTATTTTTAGGAATACGGGGGATATTTCCACTTATTTTGCTAAGGGGTGAACAGGATGTACAATAGTGAGCATAGAGAAGATGATCTGTTGCAACGGATAGCTGCCGGAGACGAAGCTGCGTTTGCAGGATTATTCCATACCTACCATAACAGGTTGGGTGGCTTTGTGTTGGGCTGGACTAAATCCGCCGCTCTGGCTGAAGAAATCGTCCAGGATGTATTCATGAAGATCTGGACACAGCGGGAACGCTTATCAGAAATTAAACAGATAGACAGCTATTTATATATCCTGGCCCGTAACGAGGCATTCAACTGCCTGCGTCAGGCCGCCAGGGAACGTGTACGCCGGGAAACCTGGGAACACGAACAGGATGCAGCACCAGCCGCAGAAGAGAATGACTATACCCCATTAATAGAACAGGCTGTGGCCAAACTCCCCACCCAGCAAAAGAAGGTGTACCTGCTGAAACAGCATCACCGCATGGCATACGCAGAAATCAGCCGTCACATGCAAATCTCTCCCGAAACCGCCCGTAAACACCTGTCAGCAGCCTTACGCTCTATTACTCTTTATGTACGCACCCATCTCCATCATATCATTATACTCCTCCTTACAAAGTTTTTTTAAAATAATCCGGAACGGACTACCCGGTTTTGTTTTTCCTGGTGTCTTTAATATACAAGGAACCAAAATCATCAACCGATGTCTGACCTGGAATTACAAGATCTGATGCGCCGTTATTTCAATGGTACAGCCACTCCCGAAGAGGAAGAAGCGCTGATGCGATGGCTGTCGGACAGCAAGAACGAAGCTGCCGTAAAAGCTGTAATGGATGATGTGTGGAAAGACAGCACGGATGCGCCTGACATATATACAGAAGAACAAAGCAGGCAATTATTACAAAACATACTCTCCGTAAAGGTAAAACATACTAACAGGACCATCTGGTGGAGTGCCGCCGCTGCGGTACTATTATTAATTCTGGCCGGTGGCTGGTGGGTAAGAACAGAAAACAAACGACCTATCGCAGGGCAATCCATTAAAGATATTGGTCCTGGTGGCAACAAAGCTACCCTCACCCTCGCTAACGGCTCTGTAATCGTGCTGGAAGACGCTAAAAACGGCGCATTAAGCAAGCAAGGTACAGTTACCGTAGTAAAGCTAAAAAGCGGCCAATTGGCCTATAATAATGAAAACGGGAAGAGTAAGGAACCGGCAGCGCTGAATACACTCGCCACGCCAAGAGGAGGGCAGTACCAGGTGACGCTGCCGGATGGTACCATCGTATGGCTAAATTCCGCCAGCAGCATTACTTTCCCCACCTCCTTCACTGGCAGGAACAGGGAAGTAGCCTTAAAAGGGGAAGCCTATTTTGAAGTAGCCGCCAATGTGAAGCAGCCTTTTATGGTGAAAGTGAATAAGATGGAAGTGCAGGTATTAGGCACCAGCTTCAATCTGATGGCTTATTCAGATGAACAGACCGTGAAGACCACCCTGGTGGACGGAGCCGTAAAAGTAGTACAGGAAAGTAAGGACGTCATCCTGAAACCTGGTCAGCAGGCACAAACAGATAACAACGGAGATATAAAAGTAGTAAAGGCGGATCTCGATGCAACCATTGCATGGAAGAACGGACTCTTTACTTTTAATGATGCAACAATAGAAGATGTAATGCGCCAGCTTGGCCGGTGGTATGATATGGAGATTGTTTATCCGGAAGGCATTCCACAGGACCACTTCCGGGGGGAAATGTTCAGGAATGAGAACATGTCTTCAATATTAAAAATCCTGAAAGCAAGCGGCGTAAACTTTAGCATACAAGGCAGGAAGATCATAGTAAAGCCTTAATCAACTAATAATCAACCGCGTTATAAAACTATGGACAAAGCACCGTAAGGAAAGACTGCCCATATACCGCAAAAAAAGGGGCGATTGAGCCCGCCCCTGAATGCCCGGGCCACGTTAGAAACAATCCGCTAAGACTATTTATTACTTAAACCCAAACACTGCAAAGTTATGCAATTGCATGATTATGTAAGGGCCACTTCTTTATCGTGGCTTTTACCAACCAAAATCGCAGCCCGCTGCAAGGGTGCTATAATGTACCGTAAAATTCTGCTTGTTATGAAAATGACTGTTTTTTTGCTCACTATTGCCTTCCTGCAGGTTAACGCCACAGGATATGCACAAAAGTTGAGCCTGTCGTTGAAAGATCGTCCGCTGGAAGACGTATTCCGGGAGATCAGGAAGAAGACAGGGTACACTTTCTTTTATAAACTGGAAATGTTGCAGCAGGCTAAAAAGGTAAGCGTAAGCGTAGAAGATGAAGACCTGCACGAAGTGCTGGACATTATCTTCAAAGATCAGCCTCTTACCTATGAAATGGTGAATAAAACTGTGGTGGTAAAGGCTAAGCAGCCCGGGAGCCACACCACTATGGTGGCTGTACCAGACGTGGCACCTGCCCTGACCGTAGTGGGAAAAGTAACTGATGACAAAGGCAATCCCTTACCTGGTGTATCCGTACAGGTAAAAGGTACCACCAAGGGTACACAAACCAGCGCTACTGGTGAATACAGCCTCAGTGGCGTAGCTGACAATGCCGTGCTGGTATTCAGCTTTATAGGATTCCAGTCGCAGGAAATAATCGTAGGTGGCCGCAGCAACATTGCTGTATCCATGCTCACCAGCTCCCTGGGGCTCAGTGATGTGGTAGTAGTTGGATATGGCAGTCAGAGCCGCCGGGCATTAACCAGCGCCGTAACTTCCATAAAGAGTGAAGACCTGAACCGTACCCCCTCCAACGACCCTGCACAGTTATTACAGGGTAAAGTACCCGGATTAAACGTTACCAGTAGCGGTGATCCGAATAAAACGGCTACCATGGTACTGCGCGGTGCTTCTACATTGCGTACCGGCGCTGCACAACAGCCTTTTTATGTAGTGGATGGTGTA
The DNA here is from genome assembly GCF_009758125.1 of Chitinophaga oryziterrae. Classification (GTDB taxonomy): domain Bacteria; phylum Bacteroidota; class Bacteroidia; order Chitinophagales; family Chitinophagaceae; genus Chitinophaga; species Chitinophaga oryziterrae. The sequence goes on along the minus strand of NZ_WRXO01000008.1, from coordinate 126,727 downwards.
CCGGGCGTAGACATCACATTGATCGCACCGGATGATATCGCCTCTATCGATGTACTGAAAGATGCTGCGGCTACTTCAATTTATGGTACACGTGCAGCAAATGGTGTGATTATGGTAACGACCAAAAGAGCGAAGAGTGGACAATCACAATTATCATACAGCGGTTATGTAGGTTTCGAGAAAGTGTCTAACAAGATGAAGATGATGAATGCTTCCCAGTTGAGAGACTTTGTAACGAAGAACAGCCTTGCATTTGATCCTATTGATGACCAGGGAGGCAACACAGACTGGCAGAAAGAAGTAGAACGTAAAACCGGCATTTCGCATAATCATAATATATCAGTAAGTGGAGGAAGTGATAAAACCTTATATAGTGTAAGTCTTAATTATTTTAAGAAAGAAGGGATTATCAAAGGGACTCAGTCAGAGCGTTACAATGGCCGTTTGTTCATTGAGCAAAAGGCTTTTGATGATAAACTGAAACTGGGCTTCTCTCTCAGTAATTCAGTGACCAATGCCGACAATATCCCTAACCTGCAGGTGACTGATCTGACAAGTGCAACAAATTCTCCGGAGAATACCAACAAAGGTTATCTGTTGGAGAACATGGTAAAGTATTTACCGACTGTTCCTGTATACCAGGCAAACGGTAGTCTGACAGAGAACTTTAAACGTGAAAAATATTTCAATCCGGTAGGGCTGCAAACCAATGCATTTAATAAGCTGCAGACCAAGGCAATGATCGCAAATGTGACTGCAGAACTGAAGTTGCCTTTTGGGTTTAAATACAATGTCAGCCTGGCCTGGCAGAACGTTCAGAAAACAGGAGGCACTTATTATAACAGCTATTATACTACCAACTATAATTCTTTGCTGCCTACAGGGGCCACCAATGGTCTTGCTTACAGAACATCTTTCCAGAATACCAACACTATTGCAGAAACCTACCTGACCTATGATAAAAAATTAGGAGCTCATTCCATTAATGCACTGGTAGGTTATTCTTATCAGCAGGATGGTAATAATGATGGGTTCCAGAGTAATAACTACAATTTCCCTTCCGATGCATTGGGATATTATGGTATTAGTCTTGGCAGCAGTGGATCAGGTTACAAAGTAGACTGGGGAAATAACTATTATACCAAACTGCGTCTTATATCGGACTTTGCCAGATTGAATTATAATTATGCAGGTAAATACTTCCTGCAGGCAGCTGTAAGACGTGACGGTTCTTCTGCTTTTGGTAAAAATCATCAATGGGGATATTTCCCTTCCATATCAGCAGCATGGAACATTACCAGCGAAGAATTCATGAAAGGACAGCATATTATTGATGAACTGAAATTACGCGGAGGTTATGGTATTACAGGTAACTCTCTTGGTTTTGATCCTTATGTTTCAAGACTGCAATTTGGTTTTGCCGGTAACTTCTATTACAACGGATCGTATGTAAATGCTATAGGAGCTACACAGAACGCTAATCCTGATCTGCGCTGGGAAAAGACAGCCATGAGTAATATCGGTATCGATTATGCCCTGTTAAACGGACGCATTACAGGTACGGTAGATGTGTATAATAAGAAGACATCGGATCTGATATGGGATTATCCCGTAGCAACCACACAATATCCAGTAGGGACTTTAACTGCGAATGCAGGAACAATGACCAATAAAGGGATAGAGATCAGTATTAATGTGACGCCCGTAAAAAGCAAGGACTTCTCATGGGTTACTTCCCTGAACGTGGCGCATAATAAAAACAATATTGAATCTATGTCCAACAGCCGGTTCAGACTGGATTCCATTGCATTGATGCAACCGGATGGCGGCGGACAGACGAACGCTACACTGCAGTTGATAAAGTCAGGCCATCCTATAGGACAGTTCTTCACTTTTAAATATGCAGGCAAGGATGCAAACGGTGTTTCGCAGTTCTATAATTCAAAAGGAGAGGTTACTTCGAATGTAACTTCACTTACGAATCAGAAGGATTATTATTATGCCGGTAATGCACAGCCTAAATTATTGCTGGGCTGGAATAATACAATTAACTATAAGCAATTGTCAGTTAATTTCTTCTTCCGTTCCACCTTAGGTAACCATATCTTCAATGCTACCCGGGCGGATCTGAACAGACCAGCTACTGCCAGTATCAATAACCTGCTGGTATCTTCAGCCGACGAATCTGCAAAGGATGGTAACGCCTACAGGTATTCAACCCGTTTTATTGAGAAGGGAGATTATGTGAGACTGGATAATGCAACAGTTGCTTACACCTTTAAGAACGTTGCAAAGAACTTACATTCTCTTCGTGTATATGTAAGCGGTAATAATCTGTTCACTATTACAGGATATAAAGGCATTGATCCTGAGGTAAACCTGGGCGGTTTAACTCCTGGTGTGGACTCAAATAATTTCTATCCTAAAACGCGCACTATCCTGGTAGGATTAAACGCTTCGTTTTAAATAAATAAAATTAGTAGTTATGAATAAGCTTCTTCAACATATATTATTCACATTTCTGGTGGCAGGTTGTTTAAGCGCCTGTCATAAGCTCGATATGCCTGTGGAGAGTAAACTGAATCCTGAGAACTTTCCACTAACACAAGCGCAGGCTATTCTGGCATCCGGTCCGGTGTATACTGCTTTTGCCAATGCTAACCTTACCAGGGAATTCTGGTTCATGCAATCATTAAGTACCGATGAAAGCATATTACCTGCAAGAGGGGGTAACTGGCTTGATGGTTCTAAGTACCAGCAGATGCATCTGCATACCTGGAATGCTGATAATGGTAATGTGGGCGCCGGATGGACATTGCTGACCTCTACTATCAGTACCTCTAACCTGGTGCTGTCTATCCTTGCCTCTTCTGCAGCAACACCTGATCCGCAGATCGTTGGAGAAGTAAAGACTATGCGTGCACTGTCTTATTATTTTATGATGGACAACTTTGGTAATGTTCCGGTGACTACTGCTTTTGGAGATACCACACAGCCCGGCACTACCAAACGTGCAGATGTATTTGCCTTCATTGAGAAAGAGGTGCTGGCCGCATTGCCGAGTCTCAGTACAACGGTAGGTACCAGTACCTACGGCCGGCCAACAAAGTATACTGCATTTGCATTACTGGCTAAAATGTATCTGAACTCAGTAGTCTATACCGGTACCGACCGGTATGCTGATGCTGTGAGAATGTGCGATAGTATTATCAGTTCCGGTAAGTTCGGGCTGGAAAGTAACTACAAAGCTATGTTCGCTATCAATAACGGCCCCAATACCGGTGGTGGTAAGGAGTTCATCTTTGCAGTACCTAATACAAATGCGGCAACAAGCAGTGGCCAGACAACCGGACAGTTCTTTGCGCGGTATTATCTGCACAGAGCCATGAAAGCCAAATATCACCTGCCTTATACACCCAGTGGTGCTGTAAGTATAATGCCGGAATATTACAGTTACTTTAATCAGACGGGCGATGTACGAAATGATCTCTTTTTAAGGGGCAAACAGTATGATTACAGCGGGAATCCTATTGTGATCTCCACGACCAATGTAGGTTATGATGCCAGCTACTCCGGTAGTGATCCAACAGCCGCATATAACTACGAGTTGAACCTTACCCCGGATATCGTGCTTACCGATGTGAAGAACTTTGATGCCGGTAATGATGAAAAGAGCTGGGCAGAAGGATACCGTTGTATTAAATTCTATCCGGACAGTACCTCTACTTCCCGTAACCAGGATAATGACTTCCCGATTTTCCGGTATGCAGATATCCTTCTCATGAAGGCCGAAGCTATTCTGCGTGGGGCCGCTGCGACCAACGGTCAAACAGCGCTCTCCCTTACCAATGATGTAAGAACTATCCGTAATACGACAGCTTTAACCGCTGTAACGCTGGACGATCTGTATGCAGAAAGAAATCGTGAATTGGTATATGAAAGCTGGCACAGGAATGATATGATCCGCTTCGGTAAGTTTGAAGGCTCCTGGGGATATAAAACGGATGCAGATCTAAACCACCGCATCTATCCTATACCCACTTTTGCCAGAGCATTGAATCCTAAGCTGGATCAAAACCCCGGCTATTAAAATAGTTCATTTTGCATTTGTTTTTTTATATCTTATCGGGGCATTGGGGCTGACAACTGGTCAGCCCCGCCCTCGTTATGAATATAAAATAAGATAATCATGAAGGTCTCTCGTATCATTCTATTGTTGCTTTTTATCAATAAAGTGTCTGTTGGACAGGAAATAGCCGCTACACCCCCAATGGGATGGAATAGTTATAACAGCTTTGGTGGTGCTGTGCATGAAGATGAAGTGAAAGCGAATGCCGATTACATGGCAAAGTATCTCAAACCATATGGCTGGCAATATATCATAGTGGATTATTGCTGGTATTATCCTCACCCACCCGGAGCAAAGGTATCTAACGCACCACAGTTCAGACTGGAAGACGGGGCGTATGTACCCTGGTGCAGCATGGATGAATATGGTCGACTATTGCCCGATCCCGGGAAGTTCCCTTCTTCAAAAGATGGACAGGGATTCAAACCTTTAGCGGATTACGTACATTCTCTCGGATTAAAATTCGGGATCCATATTATGAGGGGAATACCGCGTCAGGCAGTATGGGCGAACACAAAGATATTAGGTACGGATGCTCATGCGGCAGACATTGCGGATCAGAATTCTATCTGTCCCTGGCTGAACCATATGTACGGATTAAAAGATGCGCAGGCATATTATAATTCTCTGATAACATTGTATGCCTCATGGGGCGTGGATTATATTAAGATGGACGATATGACGGCTGATGCGGAAGATCAGGTATATCACCAGGCGGAAGCAGAAGCTATTCACAAAGCGATAAAACAATCAGGCCGGCCTATCGTACTCAGTCTTTCTCCTAAAAACCTGAAGAAAGAACTGGCCAGTATAAAAGAGAATTCAAACTTATCCCGTATCTCAGGGGATTTCTGGGATAACTGGAAACAGTTAAAACAACAATTTGATCATTGTGCGGAATGGATGGGCATAGGAGCCCCCGGTTACTGGCCGGATGCAGACATGCTGCAATTCGGGAAAGTCTCCAAACGCGGACCGGTATTACAGGAAAGGTTTTCAAGATTGACAGAAGATGAACAACGTACACATATGACCTTATGGTGTATGTTTAATTCTCCGCTGATGATGGGCGGGAATATGCCGGAGAATACAGACTTTGTAAAACAGCTACTGACCAATAAAAATGTGCTGGACGTGGACCAGCACGGTATTAACAGCCGGCAGTTATACCGTAGGGAAAACGCTGTTGTATGGGTATCTCAGATGCCTGCTACCGGTGACTGGAACATCGCATTCTTTAACCTGGGAGATGAGCCACAGGATATATCAGTAGACTTCTCCGCACTGGGTATAAAAGGCAGCTGGCAGGTAAAAGACCTATGGCAGCAAACGTCGGCAGGTGTTGCCAGGAATAGTTTTAAACAGAAGATCAATCCGCATGGAACAGCCTTGTTCCGGTTGAGCAAGAAATAAACCATCATGAAAATATGCAATAAATTGTTGCGCATGATCTGCGTAATGATAATATCCATGCAGCTTCCTACCGTTGCACAACTGAATAAAGAGGCTTCTTTAGCACTGATAAAAAGAGTAGTGCCACAACAGGCCGCAGCATTACATGAATATTCCAACCGGCAATGGAATGGCTTGTTACATGACTTCTATAAGACCCGCTGGCAGCATAGCGGTGATCATTATACAAATGACATTTCTTTATTTCCTGTACAGAAATAAACTATTCCTGAAAGGATAAACTTCAGAATGATTACAGAATTGCCGGTTAAATTTATCAGATGAAACTAATAACATTCCTGATAATCGCACTGCTAACAGGTTTTGCAGGTTATACACAGCAAACCTATCATTTGGTAGAAAAGATCAATTTACCCGGTGATGGTAAGTGGGACTATCTGAAGATGGACGATGACAATAATCGTTTGTTCGTTTCTCACTTTGACAGGGTACATGTGATATCCCTCACAACCGGTAAGCCACTGGCAGAGATCGGCAATTTAAGTGGCGTACATGGCATTGCATTGGTAAAGGAAGAGAATAAGGGATATATCTCTAACGGTACAGCTAACTCAGTGACCGTTTTTGATTATACTACCTTTAAAGTCCTCAAAACGATCCCTCTCAGTGGTAAAAAACCGGACTGCATCATGTATGATAAATTCTCCGGCAAGGTATATGCCTTCTGTGGGAACAGCCAGAATGCAGTTGTTATCGATGTAAAGACAGATACAGAATCAGGTACTATTCAACTGGGAGGAAGTCCGGAGTTCGCAGTTTCCGATGAGAAAGGACTGATATATAATAACCTGGAAGATAAGAATGAAGTAGTTGTGATTGATACCAAAGCTGGCAAGGTAATCAGGCGTTATGCTTTAAAGAAAGGGGGAGCGCCTACCGGAATTGCCATAGATAAAACTAACAACAGGTTATTCACTGTTTGCAGTGATACTAAAAATCTGCTGGTGTTGGATGCGGCAAATGGTAAGATCGTTGCAGAACTGCCTATCGGAGGAAGGGTAGATGCTGTTGTGTATGACAAGGCAAAGCAACTGATTGTTACTTCCAACGGAGAAGGAAATGCTACTTTTATCCATCAGAAAGATGCGGATCATTACGAAGTCGTACAGACTTTACAAACACATCCGGGGTTAAGAACACTGGTGTATAGTAAAGCTTCTCATAACATTTTTATCAGCGGAGCTGAATTACAGGATAAACAAATTAAACCGGGCACTTTTGGCGTATACGTTTACGGCCCTGAGAAGTAAAGAAGGACCTGTATCCTAATAAATAAAGCGTATGGGGATAGTCTGTATGACTATCTCGGTTATCAAAATAAAACAGGCTATCTCATAATTTGAGACAGCCTGTTTTATTTTGATAACTGACCTTCGATCATCTTTCTATAATACTTATGCTGTATCTCTTCCAATAAGGGACTCTTGCCGGTAAGCATTTCACTCAATGCATACAATTCCTCATCATGCTTTCCTTTATCACTAAAATATAGATACTGCGTATTGATATAATTACTGATCTGCTTGTATAAAGGTGATCCCGAAGTAATAATGTTTTCGTCTATTATAGATCGCATCACTTTCTTTATTACTAATTCATGTGCTGCAATTTTACCTAAGGTAGATTTCACTTCTTCAGATGTAAGGGTACTGGTATAAAATGAGTTTATTAATTGTATAACCTGACCGGCTGTTTCAGTGAAAACAATTTGTTGCCGTTGAATAGCCTGATACTGCTGATATAATACCATCACACTATTATTCTGCTGATAAAAAAAAGAAAAGGCCTGTTTATCTGTCTGTAACAGCTTTTCTTTAATCAACACAATCTCTTCTTCCATTTTCGCTATGATCTCATCACAATTACTCCGCTCATACTTAGTTCCTTCGAAATCAAATGATTCAGCACGAACATGTTTTTCTTTAATTGCTTTTAAAGTAGCAATATCCTTTTCATTACGCGAGATAAAAGAGGGTAACTGCCCGTTTTCTTCATTGAACAATGCTCCGGGCTGCACATGTACAGGTTGCGCAGCCAATGCTTCTAAGTCCCAGTTGATAAGATCAATATAACGTCGATTATAGAATCCTTTATAAACGGCAGGCATTTTATATGGATTTGCCAGATACCAGGTATCAAACTCATTTTCCTCATAAAACTGAAAACTGGGTTCCTGTTTTATTTCCCTGTAAAGATTAGCTGTTAAGGTTTCCTGCAAAGTTTTTGGATTACTAAACAAGTCCCAGGTGCTTATATCATTATCAGGGAACTCTTCAGGAACAGCAGATTCAAGACGTTGTATTCTTTCTTTTAATGTGGGATAACAGGCCCACTGATTTTTATAATTGATCCTTGACCCTGAAAGAGGGTGAACAAATCCCGAACGTAATACCGTCAGCTGGTTGCTGAAAATATTACGCGTTACCTTCTTCTCTTTCATAAATGTACTGGCCGCATTAAGAGCGATGGTATAACAACCACCGGCAACAGCTATCCTGTTGAGCGCAGTTACCAGATTATTCCTCCCGGCAACGCCCGCCGCAATCGCATCAGCATGAAACGAAACCTCATGGCTTATCGTCTGATAGTTTTTACTGATAATCTTATAAACCTTCTTTAAGATCAGTAAAATGCCCTTACCAATCTTACCTGCAGGCAAAGCAAAGAATGCAAATACATCCCGCATCTTTGCCCGGGACTGCATAAATTTAGCATCCCTGCGATTATCATAGAGCAAGTTATAAATGAGATAGTTAGCCTGGTATATAAAACGTTTTGTACTTCTCCGGCTAAAATACCCGAACTCACAAGCCAAAATCGCCTTAAACTCAGCGATATTAATACTGTTCACAAGCCCCAGCCCGATTTCAAGATTACCGGATACAGGCAGGAAAATACTCCATAGACCAACGTTATAAAACACACTGACATTTACTTCAGGAGAGACAAAAACCTTCTTAGGAAATGGCATACCAACATCGGTTGTCAGCTGCCGGATAAACGCAAACAACTGAGAATGCTGCTCTTCCGTAATTTCTAGCCTGCCAGGGTTAATATTTTCAGCTACCCTGAACAAGTATCTGATTAAAAAGAACAGTACCAACCCATCAGAGGCTATCAACGCTGCGCCCACCACAATAGCCACCATTGCAGGCCTGGCCATAATAATCCAGATACCTGAAGAACCGGAAACGGCAACAAGCGCCAAAGCCGCACTGGTTATAACAGCATAAATAACCTTGTCATGCTGCCAGGGTGTAAACAGGAATTTTATAAGGAGAAACAACACTAAACAACCGAAGGCAACGAGCCCGGCACCTGCAGCAATAACAAGGAATTCGGGTGTAGTTATAATAATCCGGAGACCGGTATAACAAATGGCTGTAGCAAGAAGAGCAACTGTTATCAGTAATACCGCATAAACAACAAAGAAAAGAAAAACAGCAGTTATCACCTTTTTAAACCCTGCAGCACGTCCCGGTTTAAACCAAAACAACACATTTTTTATCATAGGAAGGCCGAATATTCCAGAACAAAAACAATCTTATTCATTTGACAAAATAAAGAGAACTTTGGAATAACCATTAAACTAATTATATGATTCCACGTAAAGTTGCAATCGTAGGTTATAACCGCATCCCTTTTGCCCGGAACAACACTGCCTACACAGAGGCTGGTAATAAAGATATGATGACAGCAGCCCTCGACGGCTTAATAGAGCGTTATCACCTGCATGGGCAATTGTTAGGCGAAGTAGCCGGTGGTGCTGTCATCAAACACAGTTGGGAAATCAACCTGTTACGGGAATGTGTGATGAGTACTTCCCTGGACCCGAACACTGCCGCCTGCGATATTCAGCAGGCCTGTAACACGGGTATAGAAGCGGCGATATACATCGCTAATAAAATAGCCCTTGGGCAGATAGATTCCGGTATTGCCGGTGGCGTAGACTCTGCCAGCAACGTCCCTTTAGTGCTGGGAGAAAAACTCAGAAAGATCCTTCTATCCGCCAGAAGAGCAAAGACCTTTGGCGCAAGACTAAAGCAGTTCTCAAAGATCCGGCTGAAAGACCTCACACCTGTAGCGCCCATGAACATAGAACCAAGGACTGGTTTATCTATGGGGGGACATACAGAGATCACTGCTAAATACTACAATATCTCAAGAGAAGCGCAGGACCAGTACTCATTAGAAAGCCACCAGAAAATGGCAAAAGCTTATGATAACGGCTTTTTTAATGATATGATAACGCCTTTCCTTAGCCTGGGGAAGGATAATAATTTAAGAAGAGATACCAGCCTGGAGAAACTGGCAAAGCTGAAACCTGCCTTCGATAAAGTAAATGGTACACTCACCGCCGGCAATTCATCCCCTTTAACAGATGGGGCTTCCTGTATACTGCTGGCCAGTGAAGACTGGGCAAAAGCACATAACCTGCCCATCCTGGCCTATCTCACATATGCAGAAGTCGCGGCCATAGAATACATCGAGCACAAACAAAACCTCTTATTATCACCTGTATATGCTGCTGACCGTATGCTCACAAAAGCAGGACTGACGCTACAGGACTTTGATTTCTACGAAATTCATGAAGCTTTTGCCGCACAGGTACTGGCCATTCTTAAAATATGGAAAAGCCCGGAACTAATGAAAACCTTCGGTATTGATCATGCCCTTGGCAGCATAGACAAAGCCAAACTAAACGTAAACGGCAGCAGCCTCGCAGGAGGACATCCTTTCGCGGCCACCGGCGGACGTATACTGGCTGTTATGGCCAAATTACTGCATGAGAAGGGGAGTGGCAGAGGGTTTATCTCTGTTTGTGCCGCAGGCGGACAAGGAGCTACCGTAATACTTGAAAAATAATAAAGAGGCTCTGAGGAGCCTCTTTATAAAATTAATATTCTACCATGATCTCATCCACATTACACCACAACCATCTCTCTCCCGGCTCTGCTGATGAAATAACAGGATGTTTCGTCTTGTGATAATGTTTCTGCATATGCTGATTCGGGGAATCATTACAGCATAAAGTTACCCCACAGGTCTGACAGGTACGAAGGTGTAACCACTCATCGCCTGTCTTTATACATTCCTCACATACATGCTCATGCTCAACTTTTAGCGTATGGATCGCTTGCAGGTGTTGACAGATATCTGGTTCCATGTTTAATTATTTTACTTCAGCAAGATATTTATGTACAAAACTAATAGCCATTGATCCTTCGCCCACGGCTGCCGCCACCCTGTTCATCGCACGCGCACGCACATCTCCGGCTGCAAAAATGCCCGGACAACTGGTCTCCAGCAGATAAGGATCACGGTTCTCTTTCCAGATCCTGGTAAAGTTCTCATAACCTTTCAACTCACGACCCGTTTCAATAAACCCTTTCTCGTCTTTGATAATATCCAGCGCAATCCAGTCTGTAAAAGGTTTCGCCCCTATAAAGATGTATAAGGCATCCGCCTGCACCGTCGTCGTCTCAGAAGTTTCAATATTCATCAGCGTCAACTGCTCTAATTTATCAGACCCTTTGGCTTCCGCGATCTCCGTCTTCGGACGTAAAATAATATTAGGTACGCCTTTTATCTGTTCAATAAGATAAGCAGACATCGTACTGCTAAGATCATCTTTACGGATCAGTATATATACATTCCGGGCAAACTTCGACAAATACATTGCTGCCTGACCAGCAGAATTACCTCCACCTACAACATACACTTCCTTATCCCTGCAAGCCGTAGCTTCTGTCATAGCAGCCCCATAATAAATTCCCGCTCCTGTAAAATCAGCCACCCCCTTTGTATCTAAAGTACGGTAATCAACACCGGTAGTGATAATCACACTACGTGTGTTAATGACAGTATCATCTTCCAGGATGATCTTATTATAACCATCCTTCTGCCGGATATCCTTCACCGACTGTGGCGTAATCAACTCCGTTCCTAATCTCGCTGCCTGGGTCACCGCACGACGCGTCAACTCAGCACCACTCAATCCTGTAGGAAAGCCCAGGTAGTTCTCTATACGCGAGCTGGTACCTGCCTGCCCGCCTGGTGCACGTCTTTCTATCAGTAATGTCTTCAGTCCTTCAGAAGCGCCGTACACTCCCGCTGCAAGACCGGCAGGACCTCCACCAATGATCACCACATCATACACGTCATGTTTCACCTGCGGATTCAATCCCACCTTTTGGGCAATCTCTATAATAGTGGGATTAATCAGATAACTGCCATCCTCAAAAAAGATAACAGGTAGATTATCATGGCTGAGATTATTCAGTGTAAGCAAACGGGTGGCTTCATCTGCCGTCTGTATATCCAGCCATTTATAAGGAATAAGATTCCCGGCCAGAAATTCCTTGATGGTATGAGACGTTCTGGAATATTGCTGTCCTACTACTTTAATTCCTTTAAAATCGGAATGATACTCAGTTTGCCAGTCTTCAAGCAGTCCGCTGATAACCGGGTACAGCTTCTCTTCCGGTGGGTCCCAGGGTTTCACCAGGTAATAATCCAGTTGCACCTTGTTGATCGCTTTAATAGCAGCATCTGTATCTGAATAAGCTGTCAGTAGCACACGTTTGGCCTCCGGATAAAATGATATCGCCTTCTCCAGGAAAGCCACGCCTTCTACACCTGGCATACGCTGATCTGTGATGAACATGGCAATTGTCTCGCCTTTATTTTTTAACTCCAGTAAACTGTTCAAAGCCTCTTTCACATCAGCGGTACTGATTATTTTATATTGATCGCGGTATTTACTTTTAAGGTCCCGGACTAAAGCACGTAGTACTTGCGCATCGTCGTCGATGCAAAGAATGATAGGTAAATTCATCGTTTTATCTGTTGGCATATAATACCAGTTTAAATATGCAAATTATCCATTGACCGGAAGGTGAACTACAAAAGCCGTACGCCCTGGTTCTGAGCTAACGTTGATGTTGCCACGGTGATGACGAATGATCTGGCTCACAATATCCAGTCCCAGTCCGGTTCCTTTTCCTACTTCTTTAGTAGTGAAGAAAGGATCAAAGATCTTCGACATAACAGCCTCAGGAATTCCCGGGCCATTATCAATGATACAAACCTGTATATAATCCCCCTCTCTCAACGTATATATTTCTAAGATACCTTTTTGATTAGGCTCCATAGCGTCCAGCGCATTGTCGATCAGGTTTGTCCATATCTGGTTCAATTCCCCGACAAAGGCCATTATCTGCGGCAGGTCCTTGTCAAAACGCTCTACCAGTTCAACATTCCCTTTACGGATCTTATATTGAAGGATGGTCAGTGTATTGTTGATACCGCTATGGATATCTGTCAGTTGCTTCTCCAGCCCCTGGTCCATATGGGTGAATGTTTTGATAGAGCCTACCAGGTGTGCGATACGGCTGGAGGCCTCTTCAATATCAGTCACCATCTTTTCAGTCACAAGGTTATTATTGATCCACATAAAGATGGCAGAGAGATGGACAGTAGGTATATGTTCCTTAAAAGACTCCAGATCGCTCACTGTAAACCCAAAATCAACAAGATTCTCCGCCAGCTCCACGCTATTCGCTATCCCGTGATTATCCATCCAGTCCGTCAGTTCATCTTCTTTGTCAGATCTCTCTAATAAAGATAACACCGGTTTATCTGCCCGGTTCAATACTGCAAACATTCTCTCATTCACGATATCTACATCTTCAGGACTCATCCTTATCGAAATGATATCCTTAAATGATTGCGGTAATAAGTGCAGGTGTTTTTTTAAGGTCACGGCCCCACGCACGACAGCTGCTGCGGGATTATTAAGCTCATGTGCCAGACCGGCAGAGAGTTTACCCAGCGCTACCATCTTTTCATTCTGCTGTACAATAGCGGCATAGTTACGTACCCTGTTGGTCATCACATGCACCAGCGCCTGTGTCAGTTCAAAATAATTACGGATTAGTTCATTCATTTTCCCAATGGGAAAACTCATGATGACAGTGTCTACAACTGCCTCGCAGTTAAGAGCCGAGACGAGTCCTCTTGAAAAGGGCAGGTAACCGATAATGTATTTGTCATCAAAACGGGCAACCTCGTAGGCCTTATTGTCATTCATGATCCGGCACAATCGCACCACGCCGGATACAATAAATTGTGTAGATACTAATGGGTCTCCGTTTTTGAATAAAAAACCACCTGCTGGTATGGTGAGTTGCTCACTCTGGTCTATCAGCCATTGAAGCTGGTCTATGGGAACATCCTGTAGTACTTCTACAGATTGCAGCCATTCAGTTGTAATATTATTCATGTCAATTAAAGTTACTTATTATCTCACTAACAGCCGGGGCAACCGATAATATGTACATCCTAATACATGATATTTACATTGTCTTATGCTACTACTTTAGCTATACCAAAAGCCGCGCCTGCGGCCAGTAAACCTATCATCGTTACTTTTAATGCGCCCTGAATGGGCGGTTGTCCTGTTACTTTACTCTTGAAGAATCCAAATACAAAAAGACAGATAATCGTAAGAATAGCGGACACTGCCAGTCCCTGCAGAGGAGTAGATGTGAAAATATAACCGGAAAGGGGAAGCAGGCCTCCCACAAAATAAGATGCTCCAATGGTAAGGGCGCTCTGAACGGCCCGGTTAGGATTAGGGGGTTCCAGTCCAAGCTCAAACTTCATCATAAAATTCACCCACTTGGTTTTATCTTTCGCCAGTTCATTGGCTATCAGGTCCTGGGCTTCCGTACTAAGCCCATATTCGGCAAAGACTTCCTTCACCTCTTCCATTTCCTTGGCGGGCACTTTTTCCACCTCATCATATTCCCTTTTCAGCTCACTCTGGTAATGTTCCAGTTCTGTTCTCCCGGCTAAAAAGCCGCCCAAGCCCATGGCAATACAGCCGGCTACTATTTCGGCGATACCAGCGGTGATAATGATATTGTTACTGCTTACTGCGCTACTAAGCCCTGCCGCCAGCGCAAAGGGGACGGTCAGCCCGTCACTCATACCTATGACCATGTCCGTAATAAAGTCAGAGCTTTTAAGATGTTGTTCTGTATGCTGCATATTCAAATTTATAATATTTTTCCAGAGGTCCAGCTAAGGAGAAAGAAGTGTTTATTCTCTTTAAATGAATACTGAGGTGTAATCCCTGATACCTCGCAAATCTGCTTGATAATGGATAGCCCGAGGCCATTGTGGTTACTGTGTGGGACCTCTTTATAAAAGCGCTGGAATAACCGCGACTGGTCAAGGGCGTGGGCCGGACCGGTATTACAAATCTCCAGACTGTTTTCTTTCAAAGTAATGCCGATAGATCCCCCCGTCATATTATGCTTCGTAGCATTGCTCAGTAAATTATTCAGCAGGATCTCTATCAGTTCAGGATTGGCATTGATGGTAGCCGGGGCCAGTGTTTTAATCACTTCTATCTGATTATTCTGCCATAGCTCCTGGAACTGGGCAATCTTTTCTTCTATATTCTCTTTAATATCTATTACCTGAACATTCGTAAACTGGTAGTTATCTATTTTGGTCAGCAGCAATAAAGACTGGTTCAAACGGGAAATCTTCTTAATCCCCATATACGCGCTCTGTAATGTCTTGCTCTGCGTTTCAGACAGGTTCTCATCCTGTATCAGCAGGTCGAGTTTAGAACGGATGATTGCCAGCGGCGTTTGTATTTCATGAGAAGCATTCTCCGTAAATTCTTTCAGCACCAGGTATTCATCATCTGCTTTCCTGGCTACATGCTGAAGACTCATATTCATAAAAGAGAACTCCTCAATATCTGTTTCAGGCAGTGTAAGCCGCTCCTTCGTACCTAACTTGAAATTCCGCATAATATCTATCGTCCTGTAAAATGGCTGCCATAATTTATGTAGTACAAGACGGTTGATAAGCAGGGAAGAGATGCTGATGATGAAGATAGTCGCGATGGTAAGTATAACGATCGTGCGTAAAAGTCTTATGGTAGCTTCTGTTGGTTTGATGATAGTGACCTCATAATTTTTTTCTCCTGCCAGGATAAAAAAAGTAAGCACCCGGAAGGTCGCCTTCTTTTTCTCTTCAGGATCGTACAGCTTGCTGAATTGTATATGAGACCCTGTTCCCGGGAAAGATGTAGGTGTATAAATGATCTGCTCATCATCTATCTGTCTGTTGGTAGGAAGCTGATGATATTCCGCTACATATTCTTCGAGTTTACCTTTAATCACAGTCAGATCTCTGTCTGATTCATTCAGCAATACGTAACTCAGTACAATGTAATACGCGCAACTGGATAACAGGAAAACAATTACCATTACAAACAGGTTAATACGGTTGTATTTGGTAAATAGTTTCATATTGATTTATTGATTAATGGTGAACTTATAACCCATGCCATACACGGCTTTAATATAATCGGGGCATCCTGCCTGCATCAGTTTCTTACGCAGGTTTTTGATATGGGTATAAATGAAATCATAACTGCCGGCCATATCAATATCATCTCCCCATAAATGCTCTACGATGGCTTCTTTGGTGATGACACGGTTTTTATTGGCGAAGAAGTATACCAGTAGTTCATATTCTTTTCTGGTAAGATCAACGAGGACGCCTTTTGTGCCGGTCAATGTTTTATTCTGAATATTAAGCGTAAGGCAATCTAACTTGATAATAGTCTTTCCTTCAAAGGATTTCCTTCGTATAATGGCAGATACCCGGGCGCCTAATTCAGGGAGATGAAAAGGTTTTGTGAGATAATCATCTGCACCCAGGTTAAGCCCGTGTACTTTATCATCCAGAGAGTTTTTAGCGCTGATGATAAGTATCCCTTCTGATTTATTGGATGTTTTTAATTCTTTGAGGATATCAAGACCATTTCCATGAGGGATAGTGATATCCAGTATGATGCAGGCATAATCATAAAGATGAATCTTTTCGCTGGCAGTATTGAAATCGTATGCTGCTTCGCAAATGAAGTTTTCATTGTTCAGATAAGTACAGATACTATCCGACAGTTCTTTTTCATCTTCTATGATTAAGATTTTCATGTATAAGATTTTACAATACTAATTGCTCATGCAGCCTGATAAGTGTCGCCTGTGGATTACTGGTAAATCCCGGATGTACTTTGGATGTCTGTAATATCGTGCTGCGTGTAGCTGTGAGCCAGCGGAAACGGGAGGCCATGTCCAGGCGGGCAATAGTTCCTGTTTTATTCCCTATGCAGATCTGATCAAATGCATGGAGATATTCTTTTAGTACAGCTATATCTAAAGAACCGCAAAAAGCAGAAAGCCTTTGTTCATCCAGTGTATAGATCGCCTGTAGAAACCTTTGTTGTTTACAATAAAGAATGACACCGATATTGAGGAATTCTTCCCGTTCAACCCGTGGCATAACCCGAATAACGGCATACTCAAATAAGTGATTTTCTTGCATTTTGTGCTTCTTTTACAAAGATTTCTGAGCTAGCGATTCTTAACGTTAAAAATTGCGCATATACCTGTCTGCGTTCTTCCGCAGTTTCTTCTTCTGATCCTGAAGCCAGCCATGCGTCCGGCACTACGGAGACAATCGCCTTTATCTTTTCCGGAGTAAGGATAGCGCGGAACGCCGCATCCACTTCTTCCAGTTCAGATGCCTGGGGCAGCAGCACATGGTCCTTTACATGTAGGAACGGACGTTTAGCCTGTTCTTCCCAGTTTTGCCAGGAATGATGAAAATAAAGAGAAGCGCCATGATCTATCAGCCATAACTCCTGGTGCCATACCAGCATATTGGTATTACGGGCAGTACGGTCTACGTTGGTGAGCAGGCAATCAAGCCATACGATCTGTGAGGCCACTTTAGAGGGTACCTTATTAACAGTAGGGTCAAAAGTGATGGCCCCGGACAGGTAATGCAAGGCCAGGTTAAGGCCTACGCTTGCCTTCAGCAGGTCCTGTATTTCTTCATCCGGTTCTGTTCTGCCAAAGGCTTCATCGAGGTTGGCAAATACCAGTTCCGGCATTTTTATTCCAAGGGTACGGGCTATCTCGCCCCCTATTAATTCTGCTACCAGCGCTTTTACGCCTTGTCCGGCGCCACGGAATTTAAGTACGTACAGAAACCCATCATCTGCTTCTGCAATAGCAGGTAATGAGCCTCCTTCGCGCAATGGTGTGACATATCGTATCACATTGACGGTTCTGAGTTCGGGCTTATTATTATCCATAAGTAAGTCGGAAATTAACCAAATTTCCGCTATTTCACAGGAATAACCGCAGTCGCTTCTATTTCAATCATTACATCATCTCTGAACAGTTTACTAACCTCTACCAATGTACTCGCCGGCGGATGCTGTGTATTAATAAACTGGTCCCTCACAGAGCGTACAACAGATATCTTCGATACATCAGTAATGAAATACCCCAGCTTTACAATATTCTCCATCGTTCCGCCATTGGCTTCAACAATACTTTTAATATTCCTGAAAACCTGCTCCGTTTGTTTTTCAAGATCATCTTTGCCTATCAGGGTCCCTTGTTTATCCAGCCCTACCTGACCAGACATAATAATCATTTTAGCCGTGCCCAGATCAATCACCGCGGCATGGGAATACCCTTTGGGAGTAGCCAGGGCAGGAGGGTTTACTAATTCTACAGTAGTCTGGGAAAAGCCTTGTAGGGCCATACAGAGAGCAACTAATAATAAAACGGGTTTCATTTTAATGGATTTAAGCAAGGAATTTAATGAATTTTATAACCCTTTTATACCTTCGGTTCCCAACCCTTTTCGTACTCCCTTCTCCACAGTTTCATAGCTTCCTCATCATGCAGGATATGTCCGCTGGAAGGATCTGTATGTAATATTCTGCCGGTACGCTGGGCAATATTGCCCAATAAAGGAAGCAGCGCACTGCGGTAGCCAATATTTATCTCTGCATTAAGCGTAGCATTACCTCGTATGCTTTCCAGGAAGTTATTAATATGTATGGCGTCATAATATTCCCCGGCCGGACTCACTGTATTGGTCACACTCTGACCGGTATTCGTTGCCTGTTTCACTTCTTTTACCACCTTCCCTTTGAGGTCCGTGATCTTATAGCTGTCACCACCGGTATTATACAAACTGCCATTTTCTCCGTAAAGCACAAATCCACGGTCACTGCCTTCAAGACTGAACGGACTGCAGCTCCTCCCTTCCCAGGAAATCGCTTTCCCTCCTTCAAATTCAAAGTTCAGGGTCTGCGTATCCGGTGTTTCCCAATCATCTCCTGAATAAGCATAACGACCGCCAGCAGAAGTCACTTTAGTGGGGTACTCCACATTCATGAACCAGCGTAAGCAATCCAGCTCATGCGTTCCGTTATTACATGTTTCTGAAGTGCCCCAATGCCAGCGCCAATGCCAGTTGTAATGCACAATATTATCCAGATAATCACGACGTGGAGCCGGTCCCTGCCATAGATCCCAGTCCAGCGTACCCGGTACCGCTATTTTTTTACCCGCACCTATAGGCTGACGGTTATTCACATACCAGCTTTTTCCATAATATACTTTGCCTAATACATGTTGTTCTTTCACCTCTTTTATTGCCTGTTGCATATTAGGCCAGGAACGGCGCTGACTGCCCATCTGCACGTGCCGGCTATATTTTTTGGCAGCAGCAAGCAGCAGTTCCCCTTCTGCCGGGTTATGGGCACAGGGCTTCTCTACATATACATGTTTGCCGGCTGCTGTGGCCATAATTGCCGCCGGGGCATGCCAATGGTCCGGTGTCGCTACAAAGAGCGCATCAAAATCAGAACGTTCCAGCAATTTGCGTATGTCTTTTATGACGGTAGGTTTGCGATCCTGAGCGCCTGCTACGGCTTTCAATCCTTTTGCAATGGCGGAGTCTTCAACATCGCAGATATAGCCTATTTCGGCGCCCGGTAGCTTTGCCGCACACTGTGCCAGCCAGTTTCCCCTGGAGTTAACACCCATTACTCCCAGTATCAGCTTATTGCTGGGAGCATTTTTCCCGAAGACCGGGAAGTTGAGGATGGTCAATCCTGCTCCTAAGCCAGCAACGCTACCTGTTTTAATAAAGTCTCTTCTTTTCATAACGGAGTTTAAATATTGGATGAATATAGAAAAATAAATATGGGGGTTACATAATTTATGATGAATGAAAACCCCGTTCTTTTGTCATATACGTAACAAAAAATAAGGATAAGTAACAATATGAAAGCCTGTCGATAAGAATTGAAAACTGAATCTTTTTTTTTAGTGTCAGCGCCTATGAAATTTTTCTCCGGCTCTCAAACTTTTATTATTTTCGGCTTCCAAATGAGACTAACTGTATTTTTAGTATGCCTATGCGTCCTTCTGCTAAAGGGGTATAATTATGCATATACAGATACCCATCAAAGCAACACTTCAGCTCACCATACTGAAGGAACGCAACTGGTAAAAGTTAAACTTGCCAATCAGGACTATTCATTAATCCAGGATACTATGCCGGATGATGAAGATGAATATCTCATCGGTGAAGATGCTGAAGATGACGAAACAGATAGTTTCTTTGCCAGAAAGTACAGATTGTTGTTCAATGCCCAATTGATCAACTCCCATCCTGTTATTTTACAATATCTCCATGACTACGCTAAAGCCCCTCTTAACTTTGGCTGTCTTTCATCTTATAAATACATTACGCAACAAGTTTTAAGGATCTGATCAATAAAATGCATCAGTTACCTATGTGCGATCATGTATACCCGGTAGATGTTACATCCTCCTGCATGACAGTTCAGGTCTCACCCTGGCGACTGATCCTTTATTATATTCAAAGGAATCTCTGACTTCCAACCATTCAAACGTTCAATATCCATTTAATATCATGAAGAGAATTGTCATGTTCACAGGCTTGTCTATTCTGTTGTACCAGACAGGCTGTAAACCTAAAAAAGAAGAAAAGGAAGAAGCCAGCAAATACACCGCTACAAGTCCTTTACGAGTTGATACTTCCTTTACGAAGGAGTATGTTTCGCAGATAAAATCTGTAAGGAACATCGAAATCAGGGCCCAGGAAAAAGGCTACCTGCAAAACATTTATGTTGATGAAGGCCAGTTTGTGAAAGCTGGTCAGCTGTTGTTCAGGATCATGCCTAAAATATATGAAGCGGAACTTGTGAAAGCACAGGCTGAAGCCGAAGGTGCAGAAATAGAACTGCAGAACGCTAAAACCCTGGTGGATAAAAATGTGATCTCAAAAAATGAGCAGGCGATGGCGCAGGCCAAACTGGACCAGGCAAAAGCCGAAATGGCGCTGGCTAAACTCCACCTGTCATTCACAGAGATCAGGGCACCATTTGACGGTACTGTTGACCGTATCCCCTTGAAATTGGGAAGTCTTATCGATGAAGGCGCTTTACTGACCAGCCTTTCAGATAACAGCCAGATGTTCGCTTATTTCAATGTGTCTGAGCCGGAATACCTGGACTACGAAACCAATACAAAAGATCGCGGAAACACTAAGGTAGGCCTGCTTTTAGCAAACAACACCCCCCTGAAATATAAAGGCGATGTGGAAACTATTGAAAGTGAGTTCGATCATGAAACAGGAAATATTGCCTTCAGGGCAAGATTCCCGAATCCTGATAAGCTGTTGAAACATGGTGAAACCGGTAAGGTCTTAATGACCGTTCCGCTTAGTAATGCATTGGTCATCCCACAGAAAACGACTTACGAAATTCAGGATAAGATCTATGTTTTTGTGGTTGACAAAAACAACGTTGTAAAATCAAGGAATATTACCATCAGTGGTCGTATGCCTGATCTGTACGTGGTTGAAAGTGGTATTACCGAAACTGATAAGATCCTGTTAGAGGGTGTTCAGAAGGTAAAAGATGATGATAAGATCAACTATGAATACCAGGTACCTCAGGAAGTTATTTCCCATCTGCGATTAAAAGCGGAATAGTAGTTTAATCTCTAATAGCGTAGTTCAATGTTTAATAAATTTATACAGAGGCCGGTACTGTCAATAGTCATATCGCTGATCATCGTCTTCCTGGGGATCCTGGCTATGACTTCATTACCGGTAACGCAGTTTCCTTCCATATCACCGCCAAAGGTGAATGTGACTGCAGAATATCCCGGTGCCAACGGGGAGTTAATGATCAAAGCAGTGGTTATTCCGCTGGAAAGAGCCATCAATGGTATTCCGGGAATGAAATATATGGCCTCAGATGCAGGTAATGATGGTGAGGCCAGCATACAGGTAGTATTCAACCTGGGAACAGATCCTAACCAGGCATCATTGAATGTGCAGAACAGGGTGGCGTCAGTGGTTAATAAACTGCCGCCGTTAGTAGTACGTGAAGGTGTAAAGATCACCCGTGAGGAATCTAACATGCTCATGTACATTAACCTTTACAGTACGGACCCAAAGTCAGATGAGAAATTCCTCTTCAACTTCGCGGATATTAACGTGTTGTCGGAACTGAAAAGAGTGGATGGTGTTGGATTTGCAGATATCCTTGGGAACAGGGAATATGCCATGAGGATCTGGCTGAAACCCGATCGTATGCTGGCTTATAAGATCTCTGCGGATGAAGTGATGAAAGCACTGGATGAACAGAGCCTGGAAGCTTCACCAGGTAAAACCGGTGAAAGTTCCGGTAAAAGGTCCCAGACATTTGAATACGTATTGAAATATCCCGGTAGGTTCAGCACTAAAGAAGGATACGAAAATATCGTTTTGAGAGCCAGTGCAGATGGTGAATTGCTGCGTCTGAAAGATGTTGCAAATGTGGAATTCGGAAGCTCCATGTACGATATTTACTCCAACCTGAATGGTAAACCTTCAGCTGCAATTGTACTGAAACAATCGTACGGAAGTAATGCCAGCCAGGTAATCAAGGATGTAAAGGCTAAAATGGCAGAGATCAAGGCAAATTCTTTCCCTAAAGGAATGGATTATGAAATCAGCTATGACGTTTCCAAGTTCCTGGATGCCTCTATTGAAAAGGTAATTCATACCCTCGTGGAAGCCTTCATCCTGGTGGGACTGGTGGTATTCCTGTTCCTGGGCGACTGGCGTTCTACCCTGATCCCTGCAATGGCGGTACCGGTATCCCTTATCGGAACGTTTTTGTTCATGCAGTTCTTCGGCATTACACTGAACCTTATCACCCTGTTCGCATTGGTGCTGGCAATCGGTGTGGTGGTGGATGATGCCATTGTGGTAATTGAGGCGGTGCACGCCAAGATGGAAGAAGAACATCTTTCTCCGCTGAAAGCTACCAAGAAAGCAATGCATGAGATCAGCGGAGCTATTATCGCGATCACCTTCTTAATGACAGCGGTATTTATTCCGGTGGCATTTATGTCTGGCCCGGTGGGTATATTCTACAGACAGTTCTCCATCACCATGGCAACGGCCATTGTGCTTTCAGGTGTGGTAGCATTGACCCTTACCCCGGCGCTTTGCGCCATGATCCTGAAAAATAATCATGGACAACAAAAGAAGAAAAATATACTGGATAAATTCCTGGGTGGTTTTAACAACTCGTTCAACCGCCTTACAGGGAGATACCAGAAAGTGCTGGGTGTTATCGTCAACAGAAGAGCGATCACCTTTATCATGCTGCTCGCTTTCTGCGCCGGAACATATTTCCTGAATAACAATCTGCCTTCAGGTTTTATTCCCAATGAAGATCAGGGAATGTTCTATGCTATCATCCAGACTCCTCCGGGATCATCCCTGGAGAGAACAAATGATGTAGCTGAAAGAGTGCAGAAACTGGCTCAGAGTATTGAAGGAGTACAATCCGTTTCTTCTCTGGCTGGTTATGAGATCCTGACAGAAGGTACCGGCTCGAATTCTGGTACATGTCTGATCAATCTGAAAAGCTGGGAAGACCGTAAGCATTCTGTGCAGGAAATAATCCATGAACTGGAAGAGAAATCCAAAGACATAGGAGGTGCTACCATTGAATTCTTCATGCCACCTGCGGTGCCGGGGTATGGAGCTGCGGGTGGTTTCGAATTGCGTTTACTGGATAAATTAGGTTCCGGTGATTACAAAAAGATGGAAACGGTAAGCAAGGATTTTGTGGCGGAACTGACTAAACGTAAAGAACTAGCATCTGTATTCAGTTTTTATAGCGCCAGTTTCCCTCAGTATATGCTGAGAGTTGATAATGACATTGCCCAGCAAAAAGGCGTGTCTATCGACAATGCCATGAACACGCTTTCCACTCTTGTAGGTAGTAACTACGAGATCAGCTTCATTAAATACGATCGCCAGTACAAGGTGATAATACAGGCGTCGCCGGAGTACAGGGCATTACCTGAAGACATCCTGAAGCTGTATGTGAAGAATGACCGCGATGAGATGGTCCCTTTCTCTGCTTTCATGAAAATGGAAAAGGTATATGGGTTATCAGAGATCACCAGGCATAACATGGCCAATGCATCGGAAATAAGTGGTTCGTCAGCCCCCGGATATAGTAGTGGTGAGGCCATTAAGGTGATCGAAGAAGTGGCAAAGAAAACCTTGCCAAGAGGATATGGGATAGATTGGGCCGGTATCTCCAAAGATGAAGTGGGGCAGGGTAATCAGGCCATTTATATCTTCCTTATCTGTCTTGGTTTCGTATACCTGATCCTGTCTGCACAATATGAAAGTTTCGTGCTGCCGATGGCGGTAATACTTTCATTACCAGCTGGTATTTTCGGCGCATTCCTGTTGCTGAAATTATTAGGGTTGGAGAATAACATTTATGCACAGGTGGCAATGGTAATGCTCATCGGTCTGTTAGGTAAGAATGCCGTACTGATCGTGGAGTTTGCTGTTCAGAGACATAGGGGAGGAGCATCCGTATTGACAGCTGCTATGGAAGGTTCCAAGGTGAGGTTCCGTCCTATCCTGATGACTTCATTTGCATTTATTGCGGGTTTGATCCCATTGGTTTTTGCTTCAGGCCCGGGTAAAATTGGTAACAGAACAATCGGTACTGCTGCTGCCGGAGGTATGCTTTTCGGGACCATTTTCGGCGTACTGGTCATCCCGGGATTGTACTACATATTCGGCAAAATTGCAGAAAGTCATCTTCTTGTTAAAGATGAAGAAGAGAATCCTTTAACCGAAGAAATTGATCATAATGTATAAGTTCAGAATAAATCAGTGCATTGGGCTGCTGAGTGTTTGCCTGGTCGTAGCGAGCTGCAAGGTCCCGGCGATCACATCTTCGGATGAAAATAAGCCAGTTCCCGGCACTTATAACAATAATGGGGATACGACCAATATTTCAAATATTGAGTGGAGAAAGTTTTTTACAGACCAGAACCTGGTGAGCCTGATCGATACTGCGCTGAAAAACAACCAGGAGTTGATGATGACCTTGCAGGAAATTGAAATAGCAAGGAATGATATCCGTGTAAGGCAGGGTGCATTACTTCCATCAGTTGGTGTAAGGGCAGGAGCAGGTGTTGAAAAGGTAGGCAGATATACCAGTCAGGGTGCTGGTGACGCCACTACGGAAATCGAACCGGGTAAAGAGATGCCGGACCCGTTGATGGATTATACCATTGCTGCTTATGCGAACTGGGAAGTGGATATCTGGAAAAAGCTGCATAACGCCAAAAAAGCTGCCATTACCAGGTATTTATCAACGGTTGAAGGCAAGAATTTTGTAGTGACCAACCTGGTTGCAGAGGTGGCTAATTCTTATTACGAATTGCTGTCTTATGATAACCAATTGTTGATTGTAAGACAAAACATCGAACTGCAAAAGAGTGCGCTGGAAATAGTAAAAGTTCAGAAAGAGGCTGCCAGGGCAACAGAACTGGCTGTTAAGAAATTTGAGGCTGAAGTATTGAAGTCTCAGAGTCTGGAGTTTGAAATTCTGCAAAACATAACAGAAACGGAAAATAAGATCAACTTTTTGTTAGGCCGTTATCCACAGGCGATAGCCAGGGATAAAAGCAACATGTTGGATCTGTTGCCGGCGGTAGTCAATTCCGGTATTCCTTCGCAATTACTGGCTAATCGCCCGGATATTAAGAAGGCTGAACTGGAATTAACAGCTGCGAAACTGGACGTAAAAATTGCCAGGGCGGAATTTTATCCTTCATTCGGTATTTCAGCAGCGGCAGGGCTCCAGGCATTTAAGCCGTCCTACCTGGTGAAGTTCCCAGAGTCTTTGCTTTACTCCCTGGCTGGAGATCTTGCAGGGCCATTGATTAACAGGAATGCGATCAAGGCGGAGTTTAGCAGCGCCAGTGCAAGACAATTACAGGCTTTGTATAACTATCAGCGTACCATTCTGAATGCATACTTTGAAGTGTCTACACAGCTTTCGAATATCGGTAACCTCGAAAAGAGTTATGATCTGAAATCGAAACAAGTAGATGCGCTGACGAAGTCAATAGACATCTCAAATGATTTGTTCAAGTCCGCAAGAGCTGATTATTTTGAAGTCCTGATGACGCAAAGAGATGCATTGGAAGCTAAACTGGAACTGATAGAAACCAAAAAGCAACAGATGAATGCGGTAGTTAATATCTACAGGAATCTGGGAGGCGGTTGGAAGTAAAATGATCTTACATAAAAAAGGCCGGCAACAATATCGTTGCCGGCCTTTTTTTATTACTGTATCATCAACTTCGTGCTTATCACTTTTTTATTCTTACTGCTAACATCAACATGATAGATACCCGCAGGTATAGAAGGATTAATGGTAAAAGTTTCATTCGCTTTTGCCGTCTTCTTCAATACTACCTTGCCAGACATATCCGTAAGTGTTACTATCACATCTGTAATCGCCGGATCGGAGATACGGATAGCAAAACTGTGTTGTGTAACAGGATTGGGATAAATGGCACCGCTGCGTTTTTCCTCAATGGCACTGCTTCTTGCAGCGGACTCAGAACCGTCTGCCTCAAAGTGTGACCATGCATACGGGCCTACATAATGAATATAATAATTACCGTTTACCCTTGCCGGAAGGCTGTTAGACCAGGTGTTGGTATAGTTAACACCATTAATCTCCAGGAGGCTCAGGTTCCAGGAATTGATGTAAGAAATATTACCTGAAATAACGTAGCAATATTCTCCCGCACCATCTTTTTTGAATGGAAGTGTCACCGGGCTGGGATTATCACAGCTTCCCTGATTCCCTGTTTGAGTAAAGTTTGCTGTTATTGCTATGTTCGTATTTACTGTTACAGTAACAGGGTTGATGGTATCTGATATGGCGCCGCTCCAGTTGCTGAACTTATACCCATTTGACGGACTCGCGGTAATTATGACCTGAGACCCTTCCGCATAAGTACCACCTGCAGGATTGAGCGTGATGGTACCTGAGCCGGTTACTGCTGTGGTGAGTGTGTATTGTTTGGGCACTACCACATTTGTAACAGTGATAGCTGCACTGGCAGTAAAGCTGCCATCTGCGGTAGTAGCCGTGATAGTAGCTGTGCCTGCGGCAAGGGCTGTCACAAGACCCGTACTGCTTACTGTAGCAATAGCAGGAGCACTGGAACTCCAGCTCACACTTTTATTGGTAGCATTGGAAGGGACTACTGTGGCCGTGAGCTGCAGGGTCGTGTTGATATTCAGGGTACTGTTTGCAGGACTTACACTTATACCTGTAACAGGCACTACCTGGGCTTGTGTTGGTGTACTGCCATATACCAGTACATCATCTACATAAAGAGGGATGTTGGACACTTCTTTAAGAGTGCCGTCAACGTTCTGTGAAGACCAGTCGTTTGCAGGATTCCAGGCAGCAGCACTGGCTTCATAAGGAAGTCGTATACGTATCTGCGATTCTTTTCTTGATTCACCCTGTCCGCCTGGCCAGATCTTGATGCTGGAATTAAAGGTTACCTCTGTATAATAAATATGCCGGGTGGAATCCCATGGCATTAACTGCGTAAAAGTAACATCTGCATTATTAGATGAAACAACATATTGTGAAGGAGAATAACCTGCCGTCAATCCTTCTGAAACATCAATAAACAACCGGAAGGCATGTTTGGAGGCAATGCGTGCAGGCCATGCCGTGTGATTGTTTACCCATACGGACCATTCAGTATAGGTATTCCCGCTGCCATTTAATTTTGCTTCGATCAGGAATTCACCGGAAGGCGTTTCTGCAACCGGGAAATTAGCCAGCGGCGTTCCCCCATGATCTTCAACAAGCTTGGCAAGCAGTCCTGAAAAAGCGGCGTTATAATCACAGGCAACTTCATTGTTCACATAGTTAGAGCGATCATCCGTGTAAGCGTCATTACTTCCCGGGCCACCTACCAGTGCACCATATAAGGTGTGCCGTGTTGCCGTAGGAGGGCCATTCAGATTATTAGCCCAGGCTCCATGAGCAGTGCGATGATGTGGTTGGGTAGGCGGATTATTACCGAAGCCGCATACATAACTGCGGTTGTTGGGATTATTACCCAGCGCATAGTTCATTTGTTGCTGAGCAAAAGTATAATACTTTGTTCCTTTGGCGCTTGTCGTAGCCGCATCCTTGTAGTAGGCTGCCAGGAAACCGGTATTGATCGCATATCTTAATGCACCCCATACATCCAGGAAGGCCAGCCCACCGGGAGTATAAGTAATACGTTGCCCGTTATAACCATCTGTCCAGTAGTCGAGGTGTCTTTCTATATCTTCTTTGTATTGGGTTTTACCTGTAAGTTTTGCCAGCAGGGCATAACATCCAAATGATTTGTCATCCCAGGCAAGTCCCCATTTATAAGACTTGATAGTACTCTGGGATTCTACAGACAGGTTAGCATAATAGTTTTCTGCCTTTGCCAGCCATGCAGCATCACCGGTAGCACGATATAACCATATAGCGCCCCATACCAGCTCATCATTATAGCCGCTGTAGGACTGGTAATATCCGGCCGCGTCAGTAATCGCGCCGGTATATACTCCGCGGTAGGTGTCTGCAAAATTATACAACTGTATGGCATGACTAAGCAAGGTGGAACTGTACGATGGGTCATCTGTTTTAAATACCATGCTGGCTGCTGCCATGGCGGCGGCTGTTTCAGCAGCGAGGTCTGAACCCGGGTGCGTTTGATCGATCTTATAAGCGGGGCGGGACATGGCCATTACTTCTGAGGATCCCCACCAGGCATGATCAGTGCTGCCGTTACCGATCTGCCCATACAATTCGTTGGGAGCTGTATGACAGCGGATGAAATAATCATTTACAAACCGGAGGTTGCTTTTCAGGTATTTCATTTGTCCGGAGGCATTATACCCCGCGGCAAAATCTACGGCCCCCCATGCCAGCATGGTGGCAGAGAAAGCCATGGGAAAATTAAATTTAACATGGTCACCGGCATCATACCAGCCGCCTGTCAGGTCATGGCCAACATCACTACCATCATTCATGGCAGAATTGGCACGCCAGGTTACCCGGTTATCCGAAGGAAGCTGTCCGGAGCGCTGGCATTCATAGAAGAACATCGACTTCTGCAATGTTTCTGCATAGTTGAAACTCTGTGCATAGCTGAGTTTGAGAGACACCATTAGTAAAATGGTGGTTAGCAGGCGTAATTTATTGGCACGCGCTAATTTTACGAGGGAAAATCTGGTTTTCATTAGGTATAGTTTATGGTAAAAATGTAATGAACAAGGAGCTTATATGGGTTTTTAAAAAAAGGGTATTGGTTATGAATAGGTTCTAACAATAGGTTTCAAAAAAAATCTTTCTGCCTTGGGGAAGGCGAACGATATGGTTTTACAAGTTTACAGGAATTACGTGGATAAACAAAAAGTCATTAAAAAAAGTATTAATCAGACCCATATATCCCTATCCCTGATATCCAAGGGTTGCTCGTTTTGAGCAACCCTTGGATATTGCTCTGGCGGCCACAGGCATTATCATCGGTATGATATTGGTGGAAAAAAAGATGGGATCAGGTTAAAAAAGGGGGCTGGTTGATTATGTGATTCCTAAGAGAATCAGGTTTGTGTGTGACTAAAGTCACCAATAACTAATATATCATATCAGATCTTTGAAGAAATAAAACGAAGAAGTTATTTAACTATACATTAATGTCAATCATGCAAATTGAACAGATTTATACCGGTTGCTTAGCTCAGGGGGCTTATTATATTGAAAGTAAGGGGGAAGCCGCTGTTATTGACCCGCTAAGAGAAGTGCAGCCGTACATAACACGTGCAGAAAAAGACCACGCAAAAATTAAATATGTATTGGAGTCCCACTTTCATGCTGATTTTGTAAGCGGGCATCTGGACCTGGCCAATAAAACAGGGGCAACCATAGTATATGGCCCAACAGCAAAACCAGGGTTTGATGCACATGTGGCGGCAGACGGTGAAGTGCTGAGGTTAGGCGATATTACCATTAAAGTGATTCATACTCCGGGACATACAATGGAAAGTAGTTGCTTCCTGTTGACTGATGAAAATGGGAAGGACATTGCCCTGTTTACAGGAGACACGTTGTTTATTGGCGATGTTGGCCGGCCCGATCTGGCGCAGAAATTAGTGGCCGACTTAACCCAGGATAAACTGGCAGCCCATCTTTATGACTCGCTGCATAATAAAATACTGCCGCTGGCAGATGATATTATTGTATATCCGGCCCATGGAGCAGGTTCTGCTTGTGGCAAGAATATGAGTAAGGAAACAACGGACACACTGGGCCATCAGAAAGCAACAAATTATGCGCTGAAACCCATGACTAAGGAAGAATTTATCAAAAAAGTTACAGATGGATTGCTGCCACCGCCTGGTTATTTCCCGGCGAATGTGCTGATGAATATTAAAGGTTATGAAAGCATAGACACCGTGCTAAACAGAGGCAGACATGCATTGAGCCCTGACGCATTTGAGGCTGCTGCCAACGAAACCGGTGCCCTGATCCTGGATACACGTGATGCCCAGACGTTTGCCAGAGGATTTATCCCTAATTCCATTAACATTGGTATAGACGGCAACTTTGCGCCCTGGGTAGGTGCATTGATTCCGGACATTAATCAGAGAATTTTACTGATTACGGATAAAGGCCGCGAAGAGGAAGTTGTTACCCGTTTGGCGCGTGTAGGTTACGATTATACTATCGGCCATTTGGAAGGAGGTTTCGATTCCTGGAAAGATGCAGGCAAAGAAACGGATACCATTCAATCTGTATCCGTAGATGAATTGGCAGAAAGAATGAATATTAACCCGCATATAAACATGCTGGATGTAAGAAAACAAAGTGAACACCAGTCAGAACATGTTATTGGAGCAGAGAACATGGCCCTGGATTATATCAATGAGCATATAAGTGACGTGGATAAGAATAAGACCTATTACGTGCATTGTGCCGGAGGATACCGCTCCATGATCTTCAATTCAATCCTCAGAGCGAGAGGCTACAACAATCTGATTGATGTAAAAGGAGGTTTCAAGGCTATCAAAGAATCCGGTAAATTCAGGATAAGTGATTATGTATGTCCCTCAACATTGTTGTAGTACTGAAATGGGCTGGTTTAAGCGTAGTTATATATAACTACGCTTAAACCATTATAATTCCTTTAGGGGTGTAAAAGAAGAGATGTATTAGACTCCTAAAGGCCACCATTTAAGCGGGATTTCAATTTGATCTACAGAACTTACTATCAAATCCGGTTTAAAGGCATACTGACTTAGATCTTCTTTTTTGGCAATCCCGGAAAGTACCAGAATTGTTTTGTATCCCATTTGTACGCCTCCCTGTATATCCGTTTCCATGGTATCCCCTACAACGGTTGTTTCAGCTGTTTCCAGTCCTAAATATTTCCGTGCAGAACGCATCATCACCGGGCTGGGTTTTCCGGTAACAAAAGCTCTCCTTCCCGTAGCTTCCTCGATCATTGCGGTAGTGGCGGCAATACCTAAGTTATTCCATCCTGGTTTTTTCGGAGAAGGGTCCCTGTTGGTGGTAATAAATTTTGCTCCTGCCAGGATCATATCTACGGCGCGCTGGACCATCTCCAGTGTAAAATTCCTGCCCTCTCCTAAAACTACAAATTCCGGGTCTGTATTCACCAGGCTAATACCATTTTCGTGCAAACTGGTTAACAACCCTCCTTCTCCCAAAACATATGCTGTATGAGCACCCTGATCGCTAAGGAATTTACCCGTAGCCATAGCGCTTGTATAAATGTGGTTTTCGGTAACTTCTATACCAAGGAGCCTCAGTTTCCGTACAGCATCCAGTCTTGTTCTCTGACTATTATTGGTCATAAAAGTAAAGGGAATATCATTTTTAAGCAATTCCCCGATAAATTTGTCAGCGCCTTCAATTAAAGTCTCTCCGCTATAAATGACGCCATCCATGTCAATCAAAAGTCCGTGTTTCATATATTATATGCTATTAGTATAAAAATGATCTGAAATCAGGCCGTTCAGGTTTAACAAATATAATATATCTAAGGGCAACGGTAAGTTTCCGGTGATAATGTGATAAACGAAATTATTAACCGAAATGAAAAAGGAAGGACGTATCTAACTGTAATTTTATTAAATTAAAGCATGATAAAGGTACAGTTTGGCATTGATAAACTATTAGCGCAGGCTCCCTCCTGGAAAACCCAACGTATAGGTCTGGTTACCAATAATGCAGCCCTGACGTCGGCATTTGTTCCTTCACGGAAAGCATTGTTAGAGCAGCAGTACAACCTGGTGAAATTGTTCTCTCCGGAACATGGGCTGGATACAACAGGGCCTGATGGGCATTTCATGCGTAACGGGAACGATACGCTTACCGGCCTCCCGGTAGTTAGCCTGTATGGCCACAAATTGATGCCGGACATGGAAGACCTGGAGGATATTGATCTGTTGTTGCTGGACCTGCCAGACGTAGGCAGCAGGTTTTATACCTATTTATGGACGCTGACCTATGTACTGGAAGCAAGCGCTCTTTTTAACAAGCCGCTGATTGTGCTGGACAGGCCCAATCCTTTATCAGGGAACCTGTTGCTGGCAGAAGGTCCATTGCTGGATGAGGAAACTGCTTCCAGTTTTATAGGAAGATGGCAGATGCCGGTGCGGCATAGCTGTACGCTGGGAGAGCTGGCGCTGTATTTTAACGCAGTTAAGCATATTGGATGTCCTTTACAGGTGATCCCCTGTGAAGGTTGGTACCGGGATCTGTTGCATCCCGACTGGAGCACCTCATTTGTGCCTGCTTCGCCGGCTATCAATTGTTTTGAAGCAACCTTACTATATCCCGGTCTTTGTCTCCTGGAAGCTACGAATATCAGTGAGGGCAGGGGGACGGCCGTACCTTTCAGGGTAGCTGGCGCACCCTGGCTACGCTCAGGGGAAATAACCACCTTATTCAATAAAAATATCGATGATGATGTAGTGGCCAGAGAGGTGGACTTTGTACCGGAGGCTGGCCGGTATACAGGCCAGTCCTGCAAAGGGCTGATGCTGCATGTAACCGACCCCTACAGCTTTCGCCCGGTAAGGGCTGGCCTGCTGTTGCTGAAACTGATCCGGGATACACATGCCGGCGCTTTTGAATGGGCTCCCTATAAAACGCATGTTAACGGTACCGGCGAGAACCACCTGAAGCTCCTGACCGGCAAACAGGACGCAGGACAAATGTTTGAACTGCCCTTGCCGGATTTTATGGGCGGACTAAATGCCTTTACCAATGCAGGTGAATGGGCTGCTATGGTAGACCCTTACCTGTTATATGGGAAATGAAATATAAAAGAGACTGTATTATTCTAGATATAAAAAACGCTGGCGGTAACAGAAGTATTATGGAAACAGATGGAACCAGGTTAAAACGGTTTTGGTTGATTTGTGCTGATTTCAGATTAAGAATGCTTAAGGAAATCAGGTAAGTGTGTGACTATTGTCACTAATAAATAATATATTATATCAGACCTTTGAATTCGTCAGAATGTAATTGTACTATATGTTGCTTGAGAGGAAATAAAGAACGATGAAAAAAATTCCAATATATAGTATTTGTAATTTGCATAATGAGGATAACCATGAAATAGTAGTTACTGATTTGCGTACTTATCTGCAATCTCTGCAATCGTTGGTATTTCCACATAGACATTCGTTTTACCAAATTTTGTATATCACCAGGCCTGGTGGTCGGCATGTAATAGATTTTGAAAGCTACCCGGTAGAAAAAGGTACTGTCTTTTTCTTGACCCCGGGACAAATTCACGAATGGATTTTTGATAATGACACTGATGGAATACTTGTTAATTTCGGTATGCCTTTTTTCAGCACTTTCCTGGCGAACAGCAATTATTTAAGCAACCTGTTATTCTTTTCTTTAAATGGTAAGCATTCTGTTGTTGGTTTTCCGGATGACGTCAGCGATATTGATTCTTTATTTCATCAAATGCTTTCCGAGTATAGGTTACAGGAAGAAGGATGTCTTGATATGCTTAGGGCTTTACTGTTGCAGGTTTTTATTCTGGCAAATAGGAAAAAACAAAGCCATGGACAACAAAAGTCGCCTTATCAATACAGTCAACTTATATCTTTCGAAAAGTTAATAGAGCAGTTTTATACAAAAAAAAAGTTGCCCAAAGAATATGCTGAAATGTTATTTATTACCCCTAACTATCTGAATACCCTTTGTTCAAAACTAACAGGTAGATCTGCCGGCGATTTGATCCGAAACAGGATATTGTTAGAGGCAAAAAGACTTTTAGTTAACTCCACGCTGTCTGTAAGTGAAATAGCGTGGGAACTCAATTTTGAGAATAATTCTTATTTCTCCCGCTTCTTTAAAAAGTATGAAGGGATCAGCCCTGAAAAATTCAAGAAGATAAAGCATAGCAACAAAGATCTGATATAACATAAACTCCTGCCTGAAATTTCAGTGTTTTTTAATAATAAGTAAAAAGGTACATCAATGATATAAATAGGGTAACTACCTCCTCCGGATGGTAGTTAATTTTGTTGCATAAATAACAAACGTGCAGGAATATGAATACAGATACCCATTCTGACATAGAAAGAGACTTCAAACCCAAAGGCACCATCGTGTTCATCATTCTTTTGTTGATGTTTACTGTGTTACTATGGTTCAGCGTGTATAATCTTCAACTGGAAAGGCATTAAGTTAATAACAGCCACTATTATGAATAAGTATGAAATAAAAACCATTTTACTAAGTAGCTCAGTAATGGCGGTATTCTTTTTCGCTATTCTTTATAATGCATTTGCCAGGAAAATAGATGTGCCGGCCTGTATCCCTTATAATGCCACTTTCCGGCAGTCAGCGATAAAGAAGGTGGATGATACTCATTACGAAGTATATATTATAGCCAGGATGTGGGCCTTTGATCCGGCAGAGATTATCGTGCCTGCCGGGAGTACTGTAGATTTTTACCTTACATCTGCGGATGTAGTACATGGATTCAATATTGAACGAAAAGGGGTCAACCTTATGGCCATACCAGGAGCAGTAAATAAGACAACTGTAAATTTTACTGATTATGGAACTTATAGAATAGTATGTCATGAGTATTGCGGCGCCGGGCATCATAATATGATGGCCCAGGTACTGGTAACTTATTTAAAGAAATGAAGAATGAATATATCAAAATCATATAAAAATACGATTCTTATTGGTCTTTTCATGCCTATGACGCTCTTTATATTGGGGGCCTATAATGGTGTGATGCAGACCCTTTACAGGGCCGGTGTTATTCATAAAACAGCGGTTGCAGGCATCAATTATTACCAGGGACTTACAATGCATGGAGTTATCAATGCGATTGTCCTTACCACCTTTTTTGCCGTGGTGTTCGGACATGTAATTATGAGTCATTATCTGAAGAAGGAGCCTCCCGGATGGTCTTACAGTATATCGATGATACTTATGGTAGGCGGTACCTTAATAGATGCTGTATTAATGATAATTGGCAAGGCCCAGGCCCTGTATACATTTTATGCGCCACTTAAGAATTCACCTTTATTTTATCTGGGTACATCTTTATTGATTGTAGGTAGCTGGGTAGCATTCTTTGGTTGGATTAAAATGTATAGCGACTGGAAGAAGGAACACCTCAATGCAAAAATGCCCATTGCCGTTTTAGGTACATTCGTAAATTTTACAATGTGGTTTATCAGTAGTATCCCTGTGGCATATGAATCACTGATATTGTTAATGCCCTGGTCTGCCGGTTGGACAAATGATATCAATGTGCCGCTTACCCGTATGCTGTTCTGGATGTTTGGACATCCTTTGGTTTACTTCTGGTTATTGCCTGCATATATAGCATTTTATACTATTCTGCCCAAAATAAGCGGCGGAAAACTATACTCTGGAAATGCGGCAAGGTTAGCCTTCCTGTTATTCCTGATATTATCTACTCCTGTAGGTGTACACCATCAGTTTAGTGAACCCGTAATGGGGCAGGGCACCAAACTTTGGGTAAGCATACTTACTTATGCTGTGTCTATTCCCAGTTTTATGACCGCATTTACTGTTGGGGCCTCTTTAGAGTTGGCAGGGAGAAAAAGAGGTGCCAGAGGGTTGTTTGATTGGATGGGGAAATTACCTTGGTTCCGATCTGAAAATTACTTGTTCGGATATTTTCTTTGCGGATTGCTGTTGTTCATTTTTGGAGGATTGTCAGGAATTATCAATGCATCCTATTCTCTCAACCAAATGGTGCATAATACTGGTTGGGTGCCGGGACATTTTCATATGACTGTGGCCGGACCTGTACTCCTGGTAATACTAGGTATGAGTATTTATATGTATAGCACTGTATCGGGAAAGCCTGTAAAATTTTTAAGCATGGTTACCATTGTTCCATACGTTTGGATGATTGGTGTGGCAATACTCTCACATGGATTAATGGCAGGTGGATTAATGGGAGAACCCAGGAGGACCAATATGGGGATGTCGTATACTAATCCGGCAAGCGATCTGTTTAACCCTCATTGGGTACCTACAGCAACAGTTACAATGGTCGGAGGTATCGTGATGGGAGTTGCGGCATCCATATATTTAGTCTGTTTTTTTGTTACCGCTTTGGGGAAAAGAACAAGGCAACCCGCAATTTCGCTGCCTGAATCAGAAGAATTGCATGAAGAAAAAACAATCCCACTATTACACAACATGAAGCCCTGGATTATTGCCAGTGTAATATTGATAATGATCACTTACATTCCTTCTTTAATAAATGTATTCAAATACAGCTCGCCTGTTCCCAACAAATTCAATGCAGAAAGTCCGGTAAATGAAGGCGGTAATAATGATGTGCATTCTCAATCTATGACAAATGAAAAAACTAAGTAAAAGGGCATGGGGGCTGTTTTTAGGTATCGCATTTATACTACCTGCGATGGCTTATGGTGCATTATACTGGTACAACTACCGTATTGCGGATATGCCTTATTTCCGTGAAAATTACAGTTTGCAAACCAGCCCCCCATATTATGCAATTCCTGATTTCTCATTTGTAAACCAGGACAGCATTTTGATTGACAATAGTTTTATAAAGAATAAAATATGGGTAGCACATTATTTTTTTACCACCTGTACTACTATTTGCCCAAAAATGATGAATGGGATGAATGTTGTACAGAAAGCATTCCCGGATAATGAATATGTTCGTTTTGTATCTTTTACTGTAGATCCCGAACATGATACCCCTGCTATTTTAAAACAGTATGCCCAATCCAGGGGCATACAAAGCAAACAATGGCAGCTATTAACCGGCGATAAGAAAAAGCTATACCAATATGCCCGTAAGGGATTGTTTATTGTGGCCACAGATGGCGATGGTGGAGAAGGTGATTTTATTCATAGTGAAAAATTGGTGCTGATAGATAACTCAGGGCATATCAGGGGATATTATGATGGAACCGAAAATAATGATATCCAGCTATTGATTAACAATATCAAGCGTTTGCTTGCCGAATAAGCTGAATTTATGAAGAGAAGATTTCTTAAAGAACATTTTACACCCGCCTGTATTGGGCTCTTATTGCTGCTTATGTTTAACAAAGCAGATGCACAGGTTGATGCTACATATGGGAAGCAGCTGTTTACTATCCGTTGTGCCGCTTGTCACTCTGTGGCCAAAGATGTGACAGGCCCGGCATTGAGAGATGTAGACAAGAGACATACAGAAGACTGGATTATAAAATTTGTGCATGGGTCGCAATCTGTTATCAAATCAGGGGATACTATTGCAGTTAAGTTGTTTGAGAAGTTCAATAAAACCATCATGCCTAATCATCCGGATTTAAGTAATAATGACATTAAAAGCATTATAGCCTATATCAAAGAGGAAGGGATAAGACTTGCCGTTTTACCAGCAGTACCCAAGGCCTTGGATGATGATAAACCCTATTCGGGAAAAAGCAGCCCTCTCCATCAGTTAATTTATTTAGATATTCCAGGTGAGCACCGGCCATTAAATTTTCGGGACCCATTCATTGCAGTATCCCTGGTTGGAGTAATTATATCCTTGGTTTTATTTCTTTTGCTAATTGTTAAAACTTATGATATTCTTGAGAAGTATAAACAATCGAAAGAATAAAAATATCCCGTACTTGCCCGGGCATATCGTCCGGGTAAATTTGTAT
Organism: Chitinophaga oryziterrae; assembly: GCF_009758125.1. Lineage (GTDB taxonomy): Bacteria > Bacteroidota > Bacteroidia > Chitinophagales > Chitinophagaceae > Chitinophaga > Chitinophaga oryziterrae. Next base: position 88,575 of record NZ_WRXO01000008.1, on the reverse strand, counting down.
AATCAATGCTCAGCCCAAGTATAAGTTTCCCCCGCCAATATTTTGAAACCATACACTTTTATCATGTAACCCTTACCTGAAAATAGCTATAGTTATTTCCAGCCTGCATTTACCCGGACAATACCTTCTTACTTTGACTAGAATAGGTGCCGGCAGATTGGCTCAGTGATTAATTGCCGGCTATAACGTCTAAGTAACAAATGTTACCGTCTGCCTTTTTTGCTGAAAGTACTTTTGTACAAATCAGAAGTTAATGAATACCACAAAGTATTTTGTAAGATTGGTGATGTTCCTGTTGATGGGAACAAACGGCTTATTATCAACAGCACTTGCGCAGGAAAATACACGAAATATAAGTCTTACAGAGGCCGTCTCAGCGGCCCTGGTCAATAACGGAGATCTCCATCAGGCATTGCTTGATGAACGCATTGCGGCATCTGATTATAAGCAAACACAAGCCATTTTTCTTCCGAAGGTAGATGTTTCTTATACAGCTATGAGCACGAACAACCCGCTCAATGCCTTTGGCTTCAAGCTACAGCAAAGAACCATAACACAGGATGATTTTAACCCCGCGTTTTTGAATCATCCCTCTGCTACACCTGATTATATGGCCAAACTGGAAGTATTGCAGCCATTGATCAATATGGATATGCTTTATCAGCGCAAGGGCGCTGAAAAGCAAACTGAGGTTTATCAATATAAAACACAGCACACTAAAGAATATTTAACTTTTGAAGTGCAAAAAGCTTACCTGCAACTGCAATTGGCTTATACCGCTGTAAGTGTCCTGGAAGATGCTTTGCGAATAACTAAAGATGTTTATACTTATACGGATAATCATTTTAAACAGGGCCTGATTCAAAAATCGGATGCACTGAATGCGCAGGTACAGGTAGCTACATTAACCAGTAATCTGGCTAAAGCAAACAGCAATATCCGCAACGCCTCGGATTATCTCAGTTTATTAATGGGTGAAAAATCAGGTACTGTATATAAAACAACAGATTCCATTACGGCAGCGCAGCAACTTCCCGCCCTGCCTCAAAATGTGGCTTCTTCAAGGGCCGATTTCATGGCTATGCAAAAGGCGATTGAAGCATCAGACCTGATGATCAAATCAAACAGGATGAGCTATCTGCCTAAACTGAACGCTTTTGGTAACTATCAATACAATGATAGCCGTTTGACTGGTTTTGCAGCTAATGCCTATCTCGTTGGAGTACAATTATCCTGGAATATTTTTAACGGTAACCGTACTAAAAACAGAATCACTACACAAAAACTGGAACGTGACAAGTTGGTCACGCAGTTAGCGGTTCAAAAAGATCAAAGTCAGTTGGAACTGGATAAAGCCTATCGTGACCTGGCTGATGCCCAATCAGAAATAAGGCGGGGTAACGCAGCCATTGAACAGGCTTCAGAAGCATTACGCATTTTGCAGAACAGATATGAGCAGGGGCTGGTCAATACCACAGATGTATTACTGGCTCAAACACAACTTTCTCAACAAAGGTTCTCACTGGCACAGGCGCAGTTCACTGCTAATGTGACCCTCGCCTACCTACAATTTTTAACCACAGGCACTAATAAATAAATTTCAGAAAATGAATAGCGTTTACATATCAAAAACAATAGCAACTATATGCGCAGGTTTGGGATTATTATTAAGCTCGTGTTCTTCACATGAGAATACGGATAATAAAACAAGCGCAGATGCCGCAATAGTCGTAACGGTAGCAACTCCTTCATCTGAGGGGCAACCGGAAGTGAACATAAGTGGTCAGGTTGAAGCCGAGGAAATAGCTGGTATCAGCACGCGGGTGATGGGGTACATTACTAAGATAAATGTAAAAGTAGGCGATAAGGTGAGTAAAGGACAATTGCTGGCTACTATCAGTAATCAGGATATACTAGCGAAAAGGGGACAGACGGATGCCATGATTACTGAAGCAGATGCCGCATATAGGAACGCGCAAAAGGATTTAGAACGCTTTACTAATCTATACAGGCAGCAAAGCGCTTCTGCAAAAGAACTGGAAAATGTGAGTCTGCAGTATACATCTGCTAAATCCCGGCTGGAAAGTGCAAAACAGATGCGCAATGAGGTAAACGCCACGCTGAATTATACCAGTTTAATCGCGCCATTTAGCGGCGTAGTTACTCAAAAGCTGGCAGACGTGGGCAACATGGCCAATCCCGGTATGCCGATATTAACACTTGAACAAAGCGGAAGTTACCAGGTAAGTGCGGCCGTTCCTGAAAATGCCATCAGCCGGATCCGGCAGGGATCGGTCGCCATCATTAGTATCAGCGCGGTGAATAAAACCATCAAAGGAACGATTACCCAGATCAGTCAGTCCTCACAATTTTCAGGTGGGCAATACATCATCAAGGTGCAAATTCCTGATCATGAAAAAGAGGGCTTGTTTGCAGGGATGTATGCGAATGTATCTATACCTGTGGCATCGTCAGTAGCCAGTGTAGTAAAGAATGATCAGGTGATGGTGCCGCTTTCGTGTATTGAGCATAAAGATGCATTGACCGGGTTATATACTGTTGGTAATAACAACACTGCATTATTGCGCTGGGTAAGACTGGGAAAAGTGGAGGGGGACCAGGTGGAAGTGCTTAGTGGTTTAGCCGCAAATGAACAGTTTATAGTTAATGCTGAAGGCAGGTTATTTAACGGTGCTGCTGTTCAAATTAAAAAATAATAGCGATGAAAAACGGATTTTCAGGGAATATAGCAAAGGCATTTATACAGTCGAAATTAACGATACTGCTGATGATCGCCTTTTTATTGATTGGCGGCTACAGCACTTTTTTAATTCCACGTGAGGAGGAACCGCAGATACAGGTTCCTATGGCCGATATTTTTATTGGTTACCCCGGAGCATCCCCCAAAGATGTGGAAACCAAGGTGGCTGCCCCGATAGAAAAAATGATCTCCAATATTAAAGGCGTGGAATATGTGTATTCTACTTCCATGCAGGGGCAAGCCATGGTGATTGTGCAGTTTAATGTGGGAGAAGAGGTGGAACGCTCACTGGTGAAACTATACAGTGAGCTCATGAAAAATATGGATAAAATGCCGCAGGGCGTTACTCTTCCATTGATCAAGACCAGGGCGATAGATGATGTGCCGGTATTGGGTTTAACCCTTTGGAGTGATAAATATGATGATTACCAGCTAAAACAACTTGGACAGGAATTGGCCAATGAAGTCAAAAAGATAAATGACGTTTCGGATGTTAATATTATTGGCGGCCGGAACCGTGAGGTTAAAGTAATGCTGGATAAAAATAGAATGGCGGAGAACCATGTAGACTTTTTATCCCTCAGTAAACAGATCCAGGGTAGTAACATGCAGTTGCCGGGAGGGACCCTGTTGCAAAAAGACACTGCCTTTTCTGTTGAAACCGGAAACTTCCTGACCTCTTCTGACGATGTGGGTAATTTAGTGGTTGGCATCAATCAGCAGCAACCCGTTTATCTGAAACAGATCGCAACAGTAGCGGAGGGTGCAGAAACGCCTAAGCAATATGTACTGTTTGGCTACGGGAAAGCGGATGCCGAAAATGCTCATACTTTCAATTCCACTTACCCGGCTGTCACTCTTTCCGTTGCCAAGAAAAAAGGAGCTGATGCGATGAAATTATCAGAACAGATCCTGGGTAAAGTGGAGCATTTGAAAAAGCACCTGCTGCCAGATGATGTTCACTTAACTGTCACCCGTAATTATGGGGAAAGTGCATCGGATAAAGTAAGTGAATTGCTGCTGCATCTGTTTATCGCTATCGTGGTGGTGACTGTGTTTGTGATGCTGGCTATGGGCTGGCGGGGAGGACTGGTCGTATTTTTATCGGTACCGGTAACATTCGCGCTTACATTGTTCTCCTATTATTTTATGCACTACACGCTCAACCGGATTACGTTGTTCGCCCTGGTGTTTATAACGGGTATAGTGGTCGATGATTCCATTATCATTGCCGAAAACATGCACCGTCATTTTAAGATGAAAAAGCTACCGCCATTACAGGCGGCCATCTATGCGATTAATGAAGTAGGCAACCCAACTATACTTGCTACTTTTACGGTGATCGCAGCGGTATTGCCAATGGCTTTTGTTTCCGGCATGATGGGCCCTTATATGAGCCCTATGCCTATAGGTGCCTCTATCGCCATGATACTATCCCTCATAGTCGCACTGACGTTAACACCTTACCTGGGCTACATTTTCCTGCGTGAAAAAGAAAATCATGGAATAGCGGATGAAGAAAGTAAACCGAAGTTACTGGAAGAAACCCGCATCTATAAAATATATCGCTCGTTCATTCAGCCTTTACTGGAAACCCGTTGGAAACGCTGGACGTTTATTCTGAGTATTGTCGCGATCCTGTTTGCTTCGTTATCCATGTTTTATACTAAAGCAGTTGCGGTAAAAATGCTGCCTTTTGATAATAAAAATGAGTTCCAGGTAGTAATCGATATGCCGGAAGGGACCACACTGGAAAAAACACAGGCAGTAGCGAAAGATATTGCCACCTATGTTGCACAACAGCGCATGGTTAGAAATTACCAGACCTATATCGGCACATCAGCGCCGATCAGTTTTAATGGTCTGGTAAGACATTATGATCTGCGCCGGGGCGATAATGTGGCCGATATCCAGATTAACCTGGTGGATAAAAAGGACCGGAGTATCCAGAGCCACGATATAGCTAAGGAAATGCGTGGAGCTATTCAGGATATCGCCAAAAAATACAATGCGAATGCAAAAATAGTAGAAGTACCACCAGGCCCTCCGGTGTTATCAACTTTGGTTGCAGAGATTTATGGACCTGATTATAATGAGCAGATCAGGATCGGTAACCAGGTAAAAAATCTGCTTAACAAAACCAATGATGTGGTTGATGTGGATTGGATGACAGAAGCTGACCAGCCGGAATATCACATAGAAGTTGATAAAGAAAAGGCAATGCGTTATGGCATTGTTACCGCGCAGGTTGCGGCAACAGTGAATGCTGCCTTGTCCGGCATGTCTGCAGGAAATATATCTCAGCCGGTAGCCTATACTCAAACAGCCATAAAGCTGCAACTGAGTGATCCCGATAAGAGCAATATAGACGATGTGCTGAACCTGAAAGTCATAGGTGTGCAGGGTAACGCAGTACCGGTAAGAGACCTCGTAAATGTTTCCCGTCAGTTGAAACCCAAAAGCATTTACCGCAAAAATCAGAAGGAAGTGGTGTATGTGCTGGCAGATATGGCAGGTCATTTGGAGAGCCCATCGTATGCCATATCAGATGTATCGGATCATTTAAAAAGTATCGAATTACCTAAGGGATTTTCTCTGAAAGAGGAATATACCCATCAGCCGGAACTGGAAGATAACTACAGTTTGAAATGGGATGGAGAGTGGCAAATCACTTTTGAAGTTTTTCGTGATCTGGGTATTGCTTTCGCTGTAGTGATCATTATGATCTATATTTTGATCGTAGGCTGGTTTCAGAATTTTACCGTGCCCTTAGTGATGCTTGCTGCCATCCCGTTATCATTAATTGGGATTGTATTGGGTCACTGGATGATGCATGCCTATTTTACTGCCACCTCTATGATCGGTTTTATCGCTTTGGCGGGTGTTATGGTGCGAAATTCCATACTACTTATTGACTTTGTAAATATCAGGCTGAAAGAAGGGATCCCTTTAAAGCAGGCGATTATTGAAGCGGGCGCAGTACGTACCACTCCGATCCTTCTGACGGCAGGTGCGGTGGCGCTGGGTGCAGTCATCATTTTGTTTGACCCGATCTTCCAGGGATTAGCCATATCGCTAATGGGAGGGACAATTACCTCTACTTTCCTGACATTAATCGTAGTGCCATTATTATACTTTAAGATGATGCGTAAAAAATCTTTAAAATCTGAATGATGAAACTATTTGTCGTAACCTCTTTAAAAGAGTATCTGGGTGATATTTCAAAAATATTTAATCAGGCCAATATTCGTGTTTTTAGTACAGTTGATATTATCGGTTACAAACAGGGGACGCCCAATAATCTCCTGGATGACTGGTTCGCCAGTGGCGAAGAAGATGTTGATTCAATGATGATCTTCTCTTTTACCAGCGAAGAAGGAGCAGATCATGGAATGGAGCTTATTATCGGCTATAATAAAAGGATTAAAGGAAATTTTCCGGTTAGGGCGTTCGTTCTGCCTGTTGAAAAATCTGTTTAACGATACAAATTAAAAAAATGAAAGAAAGAATAGTTCGTGCTGTTGCCGGCACATTGGTTCTTATAAGTATAATCTTAGCGTATACCGTAAATATCAACTGGCTATGGTTGGGCGCTTTTGTGGGTGTCAACCTGTTGCAATCTGCGTTCACTAAATTTTGTCCGCTGGAGATGATTTTAAAAGCCTTTGGTGTAAAGAATTAGTAGTCCATACGCCGTATGATTTAATAGTTTCTCTGAGAATTAAAATTGAATATAAAAACTTATCGTATGAATTTTTTCAAGCAATTATTTAGCGGTTCGCCAGCAATTGACCTGGCAAATGTTATTAAAGATGGTGCGTTTTTGGTGGACGTACGTACTTCAGCAGAGTTTGCCAATGGGCACGTTAAGGGATCGGTAAATATCCCACTGGATCAGGTAGCTTCACAGCTTTCCAGATTTAAGGACAAAAAAAACATCATTGTATTTTGCCAGAGTGGGGGCAGAAGCAGTCAGGCAAAATCTATTCTTGAAAGGAATGGATTTAACAATGTGATCAATGGCGGGAGCTGGAATAATGTAGCTAAATATTGCCAGGCATAATAAGTACAGACGGGAAGACTCTTCAGGGATACGATGTTCCAAATTGAACATTTACTATTAACTTAGATGTATGAATGAGTCTGCCCGTTTAGATTTTGTATTTGAACCTGCCTTAATGGAAGAAATTGAGGAGTTTGGAGAACTGCGGTCATTTAAAGATGGAGATATTATTATAGATTATGGTAAATATATCCGTATGATGCCACTCGTTGTTAAAGGCACTTTAAAGGTCCTTAAAAAGAACGATAATGGCAATGAGATATTATTGTACTATCTCTCCAGTAGTGAGACTTGCTCAATGGCCTACAGTTGCTGTCTTGAAGAGAAGAAGAGTGAAGTGAAGGCAATTGCAGAAGGTGATCTGGAAATAATCGCTATCCCGCATAATAAGCTGGATGAATGGCTTTGCAAATATCCAAGCTGGAAGAACTATATTTTGCGAAGTTTTAACGAAAGGTTTTCCGAACTCCTGAAATCTATTGAAAGCATTGCATTCCTTAAGCTAGATGAACGCCTGATCGCTTACCTGAAAGAAAAGAAACGGCTTTCGGGCTCAAGCGTTATCAAAGCTTCTCATTACCAGATTGCTGATGAACTTGCAACATCCCGGGTGGTTGTATCCCGGTTGCTTAAACTCCTGGAAAACGATGGGAAGGTCTTATTGTACCGTAATGAGATAAAATTATTAGAGGGGTTTAATTAAATATGGAGGACTTTCCTTTATAATAGCATATTACAGGCTATTGCGTTTCTTTACATTGCAGGTTCCGGTATCACAGCAGGTAGTATTGACAATTGCCTGGACAATGACCATAGCGCCCAGTATGCCGATCATCAGGATATGCATCTGTACTGCAGCTATTATTATAATTATACCGATAATAAATCTTATTATACGGAAGATATTCCAACCTTTTAATATTCTTTTCATGATCATGCCGGGTGTGTTTTTATTTCAACAAATATCCTTCATGAAAAAATAAAAGAAGGTGACAATAGTTACACAATATTAAATATAGTTAATTCCCTTTTTTATGATAGTGTGAAAAGATTTTAGCTAAAGACACAAGTTCACTTATAATGATTAGTCCACCCATAAATAAGAACGTCGATTTGTCCATACCCAGGAAAAAGACGATCATAATGGCAACAGGGATCAATAACATGCCATATCCTTTCCATCCCACAATACGTTGAAAGAGCGAAATGAACATCCCCCATATCAGACTATAAAAGAGACTTCCTGCAAGTAGCAGCAATACGAGTTGAGGTTCCTTTACAGGAGCGAGGAACTTATAAAATAGTACACACCAGAGAAATACAAGAATCAGATAAGTTAAAATAAAGGGCAGTCTTCTCATGCAATTATTGGATTGTAATATATAGTATCAGGGTAAACCCTGGAGGAACAATATACGCAGAGAAATTATTTTTTTGTAGCAAGTGCCGCCGGGAGGAATAAAAAAGGGAACAATACATTTAATTGTATCGTCCCCTTTTTCTTGTGCAGCAGAGCTGACAATGTCAGACTTTTATGAAGTAGATGCTGAAATACTATATCAGAACATCTTAATCGGATACTGCATGCCAGTTGCCTGCTCTGCCATTTGCCAAAGCTGCCGTGCAAGCTCTTCGTCCATAGCCTTTGGCTCAATAGTACTTTTAACAGGATAGCCCCTGTATCCGGCATCAGGCTCATAAAAATCTCCGCCTGCAACATCCGGAGATACTGCTGCGTACAAGGATGATAAAGCACCCTGCCATGGCTCCATATATCCGCCAATCTGTTTAATACCTTCAGCAGCGGCTTCTTCACTCATATGTCTTACCAGCTCTGTATTATTGGCTCCCGGTTGTGTTGCTACGGAAAGTACCTTGTCACCGGTGGCGGTTATCCTGCGGTGGAGCTCTACGGAGAAAAGTATGTTGGCAAGTTTGCTTCTGCGGTATTCGCGAATAGGGTTATAAGAGATTTCGGACCTTAGATTTTCAAAGTCAATTGCTCCGGAGAGGTATCCCATACTGCTAAGTGTTACAACTCTTGCCCCGGCAGTGGCCCTAAGCAGTGGATACAGGTGTCCTGTAAGCGCAAAATGCCCCAGGAAATTGACCCCAAACTGGAGTTCATATCCTTCTGTGGTTAACGTCGCAGGAGGGACTGCTACTCCGGCATTATTGATCAGCACATGTAATTGCTGATGTTTTTGAATGAAAGTTCCCGCAAATTTTTTTACTGATGTAAGGTCGGAGAGGTCGAGTATCCCTGGTTCCAGAGAACCGTTGCCTTTATGCTGCTTTATTCTGGTAATGGCATGTTCCGCATTCTTCTGGCTTCTGCAAGCCAGCACCACGTGTGCGCCTTTTTCATATAATACAAGTGCGGTTTCATATCCTATGCCTGTATTGGCGCCGGTGACGATTATTGTTTTACCGGTTTGGTCTTCGATATTGTCCTTTGTCCACATAGATATTGTTTTGTGATACAAAGATCTGTCAATGATGTATGCAGTTGTTCCGGGAAAGAAAGCAAAAACTACATCAATCAATCAATTTTTGATTGTCTGTATGCAGTAGGTGTGATGCCTGTCCTGCTTTTAAAAAAGCCTGAAAAATGATTAGCCGCTTCAAAACCCAGGCTCCAGCCTATGTCGGTAATGGTCAGGCTGGTGTTCCGCAATAATATCCGGGCTTCCTGTAGTATTCTGTCATTTATCAGTTGTGTGGTAGTTTGTCCGGTTATCTCTTTCAGGGCTTTGTTGAGGTGATTTACATGTATATTCAGCTGTTTTGCAAAATCAGATGGGGATTTCAGTAATATGTGCTGATTATTGAATGCAATGGGGAATTGACGTTCCTGTAATTCTGCAAACAGACTGGATATGCGTTCAGATGCCGTAGCACCGGAGGGAATGCTGCCGGAAGCTGGCTGCATCTTTTGCGCAGCATGTATCACCTCCATCAGCAGGTTGCGCAGGAGATCAAATTTATAAACATAGTCGCTTTGCAGCTCATTGAACATCCTTAAGAACAACTCATTGTATTGTACATGTTCAGTGGCATTTAGTAGTATAACTGCTGTATCTGCAGACTGAAAAACAGGATAGTCTTTAATGTTTCCAAATCTGTTGAAAAATGAAGCTGTAAATATGCAGAAATACCCTGTCTGGGTTTCGCCAATAAGTTCCCAGGAATAAGGGACCATCGGATTGGTAAACACAAGTACACTGTCTGTTACTTCAATAGTTTGATCCGCGTAGTGTATTTTACTATGCCCGGTAAGCAGGCTTACCTTATAAAAGGTTCTCCGGTTATAGGGGGCCTTTTTGTATTCCGGGGAAAGCAGACCATCAACTTTAAATACATTAAAATGTTCTGCTTCAATGATTGCTGGCATTGAAGGGAGAGCAGGAATTTTATTATAGAATGTTTGAAGCGCTACTATTGCAGACATGTAATAAAGGTACAAAATCAAAGTAAGGAGAATAAAGAGGGTTGCCTAGATGAACAGTTCCATAATAACCAGAATGGTTGCCGCCCAGGCATTGGAACTAATAAAAAGAGGGATTTTATAATTTCCGGAAATATTATCTGCTGATTATCATAAGGCAATAGGAGTTATATATGTATGTCGAGTGGTGTTAAACAACATAAATTTATTGTTTTACAATAAATTTATGTTGTTTTTTAAAAATTATTACATAGCTTTATCGCCTAAACCAGAGAATTTATGCGCGGACAAAAAACATTTACCATCACCAGCAAATTCGTGGGTATCATATTCTACCTGGTCATACTCACGTGCGTTATAAATGTTGTTATAAGGACCTATCGCCTCTTCGAGGGCGATGCCAATCTTGCCGGCACCTGGCACCAGGACCCTTTAAGTTTTGATGTGATGAGTTTCGGCCATCTGAACCCATCTACACAATTTCCCTACAGGTACTCTGAAGGCAAGCTGGCAGCCCTGCGACAGCCCCCTGATCATTATCAGCTACTCGTAGGCCATCGCTCACCGATCGGCTATTACGATTACTTCTTAAGTATACTTCTAACTGGCGCAGTCTTATATGGAATGTGGGAATTGCGGAGTATTTTCCGTTCAATTTCAATAAAAGAACCTTTCGCGGCCTCCAATGCCAGGCGTATCCGCAATATCGGCCTGCTCCTGATAGGGGTAGACATTGTAAAGATCATTAACTACATAATATTTGATTTCATGGCAAACAAGTATTTCAGCGGAGCCGAACTCTTAATACAGATCGGCAATGGTATCTGGGTAGGATCGTTGTTGCTTGCGCTCTCTGTGGTGTATCGCAGAGGGGTTGAAATCTATTCAGATAATCAATTGACTATTTAATTATGCCTATTATCGTCAATCTCGATGTAATGCTGGCTAAGCGAAAAATGCAGCTCACGGAATTGTCCGGGAAGATTGGCATAACCATGTCCAACCTGTCGATCTTAAAAACAGGCAAGGCCAAAGCCATTCGGTTCTCAACACTTGAAATGATCTGTGAGATATTGGAATGTCAGCCTGCGGACATCCTGGAATATGTGCCCGAAAAGGAATCTGCCAAATGAATACTCCATTCTTTTAATGACCATGAAAGGGATAGTGTTTCCTGGACTGTTGAACTTTTGAGAGGGAGATTAAGAATGCTGGGAGAGAAGTAAAAAAACAGATGTGGTTTTACCACATCTGTCGGTAGAAGTGATCACTAAGACTTATCCGATTAACTGATTGGCTGATATTCGAGAATAAGAACGCCGTTGTCGATCGCGCGCGAGTGTTTGAGCCCGAATTTCTTTAGTTCCCGGTTGTCATCGAAAAGCCTCAACCCGCCACCGATTGAGAGGGGATATACCATCAGCCGCAATTCGTCGATGAGGTCGTGGTGAAGCAGGGCCTTGACGAGGGTGGCGCTCCCATAGACGAGGATATCACCACCATCGGACTTCTTCAGCGCCGCGACGTCTTTGGCCACGTCGCGAAGGATATGGCTGTTGTTCCAGTCCACCTTTTGCAGGCTTCGGGATACAACATATTTCGGCATCCGGTTGATGGGATCCGCGAACCCGTCGCCGGTCTGGCCTGGCCAGTACGCGGCGAACACTTCGTATGTGGTTTTGCCCAACAGTAAGGTATCCACGCTGGAAAGCTCATCAATCTTGTACTTCCCGGTGTCCGGAGAGTGGTATTTAAACTGCCAGCCGGCATGAGGATGAGAGGTTTCATTGCCACCGGGCGCCTCGATAACACCGTCGAGGGTAATGAATTCGGTAACTATAATTTTTCGCATGATCTTTTTTGTAAAACTAGCGAACGTTGTTTGATGAAACGGGGGGAGAAAATGACATTCTATAGGGGTAAATGCGTCATCAAACTGTAGGGATACACCTGGCAAGCTGTTGGTGAAACCTGTCTTCCGTTTCACCAACAGTTTTAACATCTTCGAGCAATCGGGTTTAAATCTCAATTAAATGCATAAATACTAAAAGCGAAAGCCTGCAGTGTTTCTTTTGCGAATAGCTTCTTCGGTTTTTGGAACAAGCTGATCTAACATTATTACGGCGGCGGCCTGAACTTCCTCTATGAAAGGACGGAAATTTTTGTTATAATCCTGAAACGCTAATTCAAAATTTCCCTGGTGTTGTTGAAATGCATCAGCTAAAGCGGCAGCTCCATCTATTGCCAATGATCCGCCTTTTCCTGCGGCTGGCGATGCACAATAGCCTGCATCGCCTACCAGCGCCACTCTGCCTTTTGTCCATGATGGCATTTTTATCTGACAGTATTTATCGAAGTAAAAAGTTTTCGAACGCTGCATTTCTTCCAATAATTCTGCGGTTCTCCAGCTTTCTCCGGCAAACTGTTCCAAAATGATTTTCCTTTTTTGCTCCTCATCACGATAATCATAAGGAATTTCTTTTTCTGAACGGAAAGAAAGAACTATGTCGGTTTTATTGTTGTACGCATTAAGCATTACAAGTTTATCAGGCGCACCATAAATTTGCATTGTTTTTTCTTTTATCAGCAATTCGTTTACGATCGTGATTGAAAAATATGCTTCAAGAAAATGTGAATATTCCGCTTCGTGACCAAACCATAGTTTTCTGACAACCGAATGTATACCGTCGCAGCCAAACAACAGGTGAAATGCCTGTTGCGGACCATTTTTAAATGTAACCTGTATATCGTCTTTTGTTTCGTTTAATGCTGTAATGCTGTTGTTGAAAATAAATTCAACATCATTTTTTACAGTATCCAATAATATATTGAGTAATAGATCTCTTTCGATTTCAAATTCATTGTCCGGAAGTTCTTCTCCCGGTTGTTTCAATGTCATGGAGCCTTCTGTGACATCATCAGCATTTTTGAATTCCCACATTTCCAAACTCAACCGGTTTGATTTAATTTGTTCAAAAATCTTCATCCGCTTAACGATGTTCACAGTATTTCCATCAATATTAACAGGCGAGCCACCCTTTTTAAACTCATTTCCGATTTCGACAACAGTTACTTTGTAACCTAATTTGTTCATCCAATATGCTGTTGATAGTCCGGCAAAACTTGCACCCGATATGAGTACCCTTTTTTCTTTTAATGATTCCATCTTATACTGATTTATTTCACAGCGAAGGAACACCGTACAGCGGGGATAAAAAATGGTAATACGAAGTAAGTGTTGGACTAATCGAGGTTTTTGTTTCGAAATGATAAAGCGGTCATCCCTGTAACTTTGGTAAACAGCCGTGAAAAATAACGGTAATCATCATAGCCCAATTCGATTGCAATTTCTTTTACCGATTTATCGGAATGATAAAGCAAGCGTTTTGCCTCTAAAATAATACGTTGTTGGATGTGATACGAAACGGAATAACCTGTTGTGTTTTTTACACATTCGTTCAGGTAAGGTGTAGATATGTTGAGTTTTTTCGCGTACTCCGTCGGGCGTTTGACTGTTGTATAATTAGGTTCCAATATTTCATTGAAGGCTTTTGTAACAATTTCAAAGCGCGAAAATTTATCTACTGATTTAGAATGGTCTAAATATTGAGACACAACAAATGCGACCAGTGTGTTACAACTATCTTTTAGCGAAGAATGATATAGTTTATCGTTTTTCCGTTCTGAAAATTTCAGGCAAAGTGATATGGATTCGGAAATAATGGAAAACGTTTCTTCACTTAAGGATAAGGGTCTGGCGGGCGTAATATATTCTAATAATGTCAGATATTCAGGATTCAGATTTACATTATTGATTCCCAGACTACTGACGCTTACATTTTCAAATGTTATTATACGATGCACCTGATTTGGGTGCATATAGATGACAGACGGAGACTTCATTTCATACTTTTGAAAATCAATTTCGATAGTAATTGTACCTTTTTCAAGTAAATGAAATGTATGGCAATCGTGTCGTTCAGATTGCTCCTCTCCCTCGAAATCGGGTAAATCATTAAAAGACATTTTTTCAATGGATATACCTGAGCCATACTCGTTACCAAAATGATTTACAGGAATGGAGGTCGTTTTTTTACGCATCGTTTTTCAATTCTCTATACAAAGATAACCTTTAGAATTTGACCTTTGTAGGTCTGGGGGACCGCCAGAGATTGGGTCGAAATCCGCGTTTCCAGGCAATAGAGGGCATTAGAAAATCGATAAAAAACAAGAATCCCCTCTTTGCTCAATGTAAAGAGGGGGGTAGTAGCGCGGACGGCCGGAATCGAACTTTTTTATGGAAGATTTTGCGAGGTTTAAGAGCGTAGAATATCAGGGGGGAATTAATATTGTCAACAGGTTAGCCTAAAAAAGTCAACTCTTCTTTTGAAAGCGAAATGTCGGCTGCTTTTATATTTTCTTCCAGATGCTGGATGGATGTAGTTCCGGGAATGGGTAGTATCCAGGCAGATTGATGAAGCAGCCATGCAATGTTGAGTTGCGCAACAGTAACACCTTTAGCATCTGCTACCTCTTTCATCTTGTTCTGCTAAGTTGGCAAAGACTTCTGGAGCGAAAAGAAAGGAATGAAGGGAATCTGATGTTCTTCGCACAAAGATAGTATCTCTCCACCCTGAAATCCATAAGGACTGCCCGGATCAGTAACTCGTTGAGTATAACTATACATATTCTCTACGGTGGCAATTTTACCCATAACGATAGCGGTGTTAAACTGATCGATGGTCGCATTGGTAAGTCCTAAATGAAGGACTTTGCCTTCTCTCTGTAGCTCTAACATGGTTGCGAAGGACTCTTCATAATCTCCTTGACTGTTCACTGCCATTCCGAAATGCACCAGGGGGAGCTGCTCCAGTTTTAATTCTTTAAGGTTGTTTTCGACACTTCTCTTTAATTCCTCAGGCTTACCGTATGGCAACCAGCTTTTGTCAGCTCCTCGTATCGCTCCAACCTTCGTCGCAATAATGAGGTCAGCCGGATAAGGATACAATGCATCCGCCAGAAGTCTATTGGTTACCCCTGGTCCGTAAAAATCGGCGGTATCGAAAAAATTGACACCCAGTTCTACGGCTTTTCTGAGGAGTGCAATGGCCCCATTGCGGTCTCGTGGTTCGCCCCAGAACTCTTCACCAGTCAGGCGCATGGTTCCGTAACCCGGTGTACGGGCGGTTAGAGGACTTGCAGTGCCCGCTCCAATAGTGATTACTTTATTACTCATTTTGTCTTACTTTTTCTTTTTAATTGAGATGTTTATTCAGGATAATTGACTATAGATTTCCTGTATGATGATGGAGTTATCCCCATAAACCTTTTAAAGAACTTGGTAAAATTTGAAACATCATAATCCAGCTTGTGAGCGATCGTCCCGATGGGCAAAGCTGTATCAGCCAGTAGCTTTTTGGCTTCCAGTAAGATTCTTTGCTCATAGAAGTAGCAGGCATGATGCCCCGTTTCCAGTTTGATCACTTTACTCAGATGAACAGGATGCAGGCAGATGATATCGGCGATATCCTTCAGCTCATACATTTTATCTATTCGTCCCGCCATGAAGTCGTCCATATGGCTCTTCAAAACCTGCTTGAACTGGGCCAGGATCTCAGCTTTGCGGGAAATATAGATGTCAGGTATCTTAGCCATCATTTTCGTCTTTGTATTACTGTTGTAAAAGTATAGAGGATGATCAATACAAAATGGTGAGGTGTCAAGTATTTGCTTTAGTCTGCACAATATATTCAGGGATATAAATGAAGGTTACCGCCAATTGTTAAAAATGAGCGTCGAACCCCGCGGGTAATGATGCGCTCCTTCATATGGGTGGGCTAGCGTAGGTATTGGCTGAAGATAAAAAAAGGGAATATCTTAGATATTCCCTTTTTTTGTTACCCCAAATGGGAGAATTATTTAACCTCTACAGGGGCCTTATGCTCATCACTAAAATAATAAACCCTCAATGTTTCACTCGTCTCCTTACCAAGCCATATATAATGCTGCTCATTATACTCGCGGGTAGCAACTTCATCTAACACAATGGTATCCTTCTTAACTGCAAACACAGAAAATGGATCATAGGTGCCAACCTGTCCAGGCCCCAGACTATCTATAGGTCCACCAGTTATTTCGTACTCTGATTTGCGGCCCAGGAATTCTAGTTTGCCATCCTGGTTCATATCCTGCAATTTCATAGGGACTTGAATTGCGCCTTTAAAAATCATCTTAAAGTGCGCTCTCTGGCCATAGATAATGCTAAAATCACTTCTTCCTGATCCATAAATATATCCAAACAACAAAATTGCAAACTGGTTATTGTCTTTATAAACAAAAATATGAGGGGATTCCACTGAATTCTGGTTTTCCTTTAAAAAACTTTCATCTACAACATCCCACACATCTTCTGTCTCAAATGATTCCCTGTCGCCTTCGTTCAATGAGATCTCAATCTTCTGAAATATACCGGGATCACCATCTGCCGGAGGGTTAGAAAGTATAAGGGTATCGATTTTTCCATCATTATTGAGATCTATGGTTACTACTTCGTGAAATTTTTCAGTGGTTGGAACAACAGGAACAGTATCTTCTACCGGGGAAATACTATCTGTGGGCAATGCTGTCTGCTTCACCGATGGTTGACAGCCGCTAATGATAATCAGGGACAAATAGAGGTAATTCAGTTTCATAGGCATAAATATGCCAACAAATATAACCTTTTATCCTGGCTTGATTGAGCCATCTCAGTACCATCCAGGAGCCTATTTAGAAGACAAGGGAAGAGGTAATGTTATCTCTGTATAGAGTATTATCGACGGAGGAAAACGCACATTTGACAAGGTGGGTAAACAATAGAACCAGGCAGCTCTATAGCGTACGAAAAAAAAACACTATAAGTGGCTTTTTTTCGTACAACGGACCGGACAAATGTCGGACTGCTATGTGGGGGATTTGGACAAAATATGCAATAAGGATTAAGTGATTCCGGAGGTGTTATGGCGAGTATGTAAGCTCGCCCGTATCATTGCTTTTCCTCTTTTTCAACATCTTCCTTTTCTTCCAGGCTGTCTTTATCATTACCTCTGCGGAGTTTAACCTTAGGATTGTTTTGCGTGCCCGTAATGTTGAAAGGGATACCAAGCAGTCCGAATGGAGGCAGTCCCAGTCTGCCTTTCAGGTTAAGTTCTCCGTCGAAACTCACCTGTCCTTCAAAGCGGGGATGGAAGCCGGCTACGCGCATCCGGGTCCTGTCAATGGTAATGATATTATTATTGATCCGGGACTTGATATTTATCTTTGAAAGATCCGGGTCTTTTACATCTTTCTTTCCTGTAGCGTTACTCACAGCATTGAACAACCGGAAGCCTTTCATCTTTACCTTTTTTACAGACAGTACACCTTCTCCTTTCAGGGAGGGATAGACTGGCTGCATGTTCTCATCAAGTCTTCCACTTAATTGGTATTCGAGGCCCACGATGCCACTTGCGCTGGCGGCAGAGGTAGCCATGTCATGAAAGAGCTTTATTTCGTTGTAGGCTCGTTTTATATCAAATTCCCTGGCGCTGATACGGTAGTCAAACGTAGCCTTTCGCGGATTGATGCTGGCGTATTTTGCGTCCATTTCCACCGGTGCACCGATAATGGTAAAACCGGTTTTGTTCAGTTGGAGACGGTTACTGTCAATCACCAGCTGACCATGGAAATTATTGATGTCCATACCGTTGAAATGCAGCAGCGTTGCACTGGCATTCAGGGTGAGCGACAGGTTGTGGGGAACCATGATAATGCCCGAAGGAGTGGCGGAAGTATTAACTGCTGTAGTATTACTTTTGTTATCGGCGTACACCATCAGCTCATCTACCAGTATATAATCGCTTTTAAGGTCGAAGACGCCATGCAGGATTTGGTCTTTCTGCATAGTATAGCCGATCACATTACTTAAAAAACCATCCAGGTGGACTGTTGATTTGCCGTAACGGGCGTTGAACTGATCGAACCACATTTTGTCCTGGTCAAATCGGAACACGCCATTGGTAATATAAAGGGGAAGAGGAAACAGTTCGGATGAAAGGGTAATATCTTTTAAAATAAGGCTGCCCTTGTTGTAAAGCCTGTTATATCGTCCTGCCATTGCATCGCTTTGCGTACCGCGTAATGACAGGTTTGTTTTTATGAAGCCTTTCACATCATAACCTTTTTGCGCAAACACTTTGTATATTCTGCCGATGTCTATATTGCCAGTGGATATGATATTATAACGCAGATTATCAAAGTTGTTCAGATCGGCTTTAAGAGCGAAGGGTTGCCCTTCAAATTCAAAGGACACAGGTTTGAGATTTACGTTCAACGACTGGAAGGTACCAGTTGTATTGGTAATGGTAGCATCTATATTTATTTTTTCCACAGGACTGGGATAATACTTCGTCTGCACAATGCCATTGTTTATAGTAAGGCTGGCTGTTGTTACAGGGAACATTTTTTTAACAGGCAAATAGCTGCCTTTGGTGACGATGTTGATATGCAAATCACCGGACATGTCCAGGCTGTCCAACGGGTAGAATTGCTTCACATCTCTCAGGTGCAGGGTTCCTTCCAGCATGGCATCCACGACAGGACTCCTGGCATTGCTGAGTTGAAAAAAACCTTTGATATAATTGCTCAGCACATTTGCATTAATGTTCCTGACACCAAGATCTGCATGTGCATAGTTACTGTCGGGGCAGGAGGCATCTATATCAAAGCTGATATTGTCAATAGGCTGTTGCAGGGACGTGAATTTGAAATATCCCTTACGGAAGGAAGACCGGAAGCTGAATACGGGTATGCTGCTGATGACCGTGTCTGCCTGTTGCCGCAGCCCGCGGTATACAACAGCCCGTGCATACTTCCCATCTGCCAGCAGGTGCGCCTGCAGTCTGCCTCTCAGGTCGAATGACTTCAATCCTATGGCTTTGCTCCATTTTTCCAGGTCTATATCGGTGTTCATTTTTACATGGACTTCCGGGGTTTCCATGCCTTTCAGCTTCATCACGGCACTGAAATAGTCTTTATCAATGTTGAAGAAAATGGAATCGATATTAACGTAAAGGCTGTCTGTATTAAGTTGCAGCAGTCTTGACTGGAAGTTGAGGAACAGGTTCTTTACAGGGGCGGGGGCTTTTGCATTGGAGATCATACCATTCCTCACCTGCATATTAAAAGTGAGGTCAGGCATGGTGTTGGTTTCCGCAATGTATTTGCCGGTAAGCGTGGCGTTCACATCGGCCGATCCCTCTATATTTGTCTGTTCCAGCCAGGTCGTGTATTCAGGCGGCAGTGCGCTGAAAATGGCATGCAGGTCGGATTCCCGGGAATTGAGTTTGAAGTCCATCTGGTAACCGTTCTTCAGGAACCCGAATGTTCCGTTCAACTGTACTGGCAGTTCGTTTATTTTCAGATCGTTCTTTTCAAAAACAAGGTCTAACGAATTGGTATTGATCATTGTAATAAGTTGCCCATTCAGTTTTTTGGACTGGATATAAGGCGTATTGTTATAAGTAAGATCGAATGAACCAACATGAATACTGGAATGCAGATCGAATTGTGCCTTGCTGAGATCACCCTTACCGAGATAATCCGCGTTTTTGGCCTGAATATATACGGGAAGGGACCGGTCATCGTAAATAATGTTGCATTGCTCCAGCTGAATGCGCGCTATTTTCAGGGAGGCGCTTCCGCTATCCGTTTTATTGGAACCTGAAGAAGGTGCTGATTGGTACACGTTGTAGTTGGGATGCCCCGCTGAGTCCACCAATACATGGATATTCCCTTTTGTCAGGTAAATTTCATCAATCCTGATCACATTTGAAAAAATGCTGGTCAGGTTAACACCGAGGGCTACTTCGCTTGCAGCTATCAGCGTGTCCTGCTGGAAGGGAGCGGCACCTTTGAGACTGAAATCATACAAGGTAAGTGTAAGGGAAGGAAAGTGATTGAAGAACGAAAGTCTTGCCCTGGAGAAATTAAGATCACCTGTAATGCTGTTATTGGTCCATGTCTTTATCTTGCTGGATATTGTTGCCGGAAAAAGGATAGGTAGCAGGAACAACAATAGTAACAGTGATACAATTGAAATGATGGCAATCTTTAATGTTTTTAGTGCAGCTCTTTTGATTTGAAAATTGCTCATAAAAGTCCCCGAAATATTTTAGAACAGTTGGCTGTGCATAGACCCTCTCCTATGGAACATAAGAGAAAACCGGTATGCATGAGAGTAAATAATGATTACGGAAGTAAAGGTAAGCAGATTCTCATGAGTTTGATAGGTAATCAATTAGCTATGCTAATTACCTTGATTCTGTCAAATTCGAATAAATAATAATTTCTAGAGTTTTTTATTCTCTGGTGGCTGTTTCACAAGAATAGCCACCAATATTTCTTCTATCATTCTCAGTGTTATTTCTGAGTATAGTAATTCAACCGTATTAATATTAACAGAACGCTGATAGATGAAAGCCGGAAAGAACGAACCCACCGGAATTACGCATAGAAGAGATTAACAGAAAGATTAGTCGGCTAAAAGAACACTACCTTTTATGTAGTAGAAAATGGTAATGCCAGACTGTTGTACAATAAAAAGGGAACGATACATATGTATCGTTCCCTTTTTATTGTACAACAGACCGGACAAATGTCGAACTTCTGGGTGGAGGATTTTAAATTAGTGAGAAATGAAATACTCGAACTGCTCATCAGTTAATGACGCTGTTTTAGCAATATGTTCTTCTAATATTTCTTTTGCTTCCATACTTTAAAAGTATATACAAGGGGTACAATACACGTATTGTTTCCGCTGTATATACAATAGATTCCTATTATTCCCACCACAATTTCATAGGAGCAGTAAGATCTGTATCATATTTATAAGGCTTTTTGTCGGCAGGAGCTGTTGCTTCCGCAGGCCAATTAGCTATTGTTAATGTAGAGAGGTTTGTATTAATGTCAGTAGTAGAAGTAAAAATAGTTACACCATTCTGTGCTGTTCCTGCATTTGCAAAACAATTAGTAACAGTTGTTGAGGTCATTGCATATTGTACAGGACCTATGGCTACGAACGTTGGTGAAGTATAATCATGAGCAACCACATAGCTATTGGAAATGGTTAAAACGGAAGAAGGTGAATACACCGATCCAATTCCACCAACCGCATAGGAATCAAATGAGAAATAGGCATAACACATATTTATTACTGAGGATGTACCCATACTACCCATTAATCCGCCAACATTGCTTCCGGTGATCCGTCCTCTGAAAGAACAGCCAGTCATCGTAACTTTGTCATTGTGCCCGGAAATCCCTCCTATAAAGGAGGGGACATCCTTGGCAATCAGGATATTCCCTTTTACAGAACATTGGCTGATAGTGCAGCCAGAGGCATAACCAACTAATCCTGCACCGTTAACTTGTCCAGTAGATGTAATACCGGCATCAGAGAGTTCCAGTCGTATGTTTTTCAATACACTTCCACTATCAGCGCCTGTGAATAAGCCAATATATGGCGTTCCGTTAGGAGTTGCACCAGTGGTTTTAATAGTGAGATTAGTGATTTTAAAACCTTTCCCATCATAGCTTCCAAGTAAGAAGGAATTCCATGGCGCTGTTGTAAATACCGTATCCGGGAAAGCAATGTCATTTACCTGCACGTAATGGTCGGAAGTATCAGCCAAACGAAAAGGGCTCATATGTATGAAATCCCGGTAATTCCTGATCTGATACTCTGCTTTTTGTGCTTTTACCTGTAAAGTTGAATCCGTTGCAGTAAAGTGGATTTTCAAGGTAAGCTCTCCATCCTTATAATCCTTTAGCCCTTGTAATGAGAGGGAGGCATTACCAGTTCCATCTAATGTGCCATTACCTTTTACAAGCGTATCTGATGCTTTTTTCAATCCATTGCTACCCGTTAATTCATAACTGAAAGCGCTGGAGGCTTTGCCGGTGCTTATTTTAGCCGCGGGATTAACGCCTGAAAACAGATCATACAATTCAGTTGAGCCGAACTTATCGTAAGTAAAACTTACTTTGGTATAATCAATATTAGATGGTTTAGATGAAGGATCATCCTTCTTACAGGCTGATAAAAACAGGATTAATAACGCTGGCGCGTACAGGGAAATTTGTCTCATAAAGGTTATACATATTATTATGAGATATTAAAATTATAAAAATTAGTAATATTTGTAAGTTAATTTT
Organism: Chitinophaga oryziterrae; assembly: GCF_009758125.1. GTDB lineage: Bacteria > Bacteroidota > Bacteroidia > Chitinophagales > Chitinophagaceae > Chitinophaga > Chitinophaga oryziterrae. Next base: position 66,072 of record NZ_WRXO01000008.1, on the reverse strand, counting down.
CTGGTGAAGAAAAGGGTATAGCATTATCAGATGATTCTGCCGGCTTTAGCATTGGTCGCCTCCCCATTTTCCTTATATTCCAATTACTAATGAGGTAAACGGTAAAAGAATGGAGGAATTAATAAAGCATTTTCCGCGGAAATATTGCTTCTACCTGCATATCAATCTTACGAAGATAATCAGCTCCATATGTTCCATTCTCCAATCCTTTCTTTAATGTCTCCGGCACATAATCCTCAAGAACAGTACAACGGGAGGCAATAATTGCGGCTATTGCACACACTGTATCTGTATCCGAATTCTCTATTTGGTTTACCACATTCAAAAATACATCTGCTATCGTTTTTGCATTCTTCAATGCAGAGAGTGCTTGTGTCACTATCATCATTGCATTTCCGGGATCATTTTCAATACCATTTTGTTCCCATCCTTCGCCTAACTGCGCAGTTAAAAACGCTTCCAATTGCTGACGAGTACCTCCGTGATGCAAAAAATGCACAGACAGTGCTACTGCCAATGCAGACGTAGTCCCTGCGAGGTTATTATGTGTAATACGACCCTGTAGCAGTGTCAGTCGTTTCATTTCTTCAATATCTTCAATCACTCCAAAAACACCTGCGCGCATCGCTGCACCGCTTGTAGTTCTGCTGGAAGGTGCAAGCTGGCTCACAAACTCTGCCGGAGTTTCGCACTCTGCTAATAGTTTTTGCATGTGTCTTGAATATCCTACGTGAGGATCACGTTTGAATGTATGCAGCCAGGCGCTTACAAATTCCTCTGCTGTAATATCAAAAGATTGCTTTGCGAGTAGCAGTTCCATATTTGCCAGTGACATCTGTGTATCATCTGTATAATCGCCCTTTTTATAAGCTGTCAGTTTAGGATGCTCCGCATGTACGAGGTCAGATAGGTCGGCATTGGTAGTGTGTGGCAGGTATTCATATTTCATTCCATAGCTGTCGCCCAGCGCCATGGTATAGAGAAAGGATGCATGCATATAATCAGATGTATATTTTCCACTTACATGGAAAGTGTTTATTGCTCTCCAAAAGTAAAATATTTTCAGGTATCCGAAATGATTTTAAATGGTGGTGCCGAAAGATTGAGCTCGCTGGTTTTTGTACTAACCATTACGATAAGTATATATTTTCATTGAGGCAGTCTAAAGAAGAATTTTGTGTGATCGTACTACTTATTAATGAGTCAGATTTCTGAAGAGGGTTTTTACGCTGCTTGGATGGCGGGCTTAGAATTCGCCCTTTGGCGTATTATAAATGGAGGTGATAAACATTATTGACATCATGTTCTTACGCAGGAAGAGATTGACTAATTGTGGTCTTTAGTACGGAAATGTGGGTGTTGGATTGTCTTCGATGATGAAAAGGAAGAGACTGCAATTGATTTGGATATTTGGGAAGAAATGTTTTAAACAAAAAATCTGCTCATTAATAAAGAAGGTTGCTCATTTGAGCAACCTTCTTTTCCTGTACCGCGGGGCGGACAAAAGTCGAACTTCTGGGTGGGGGATTTCAATTTAATAAGGCTAGTATTAAAATGCGTATGATGTTGATATGCAATTTATAATGATGGATTTTGAAAATGGTTTCCTTTGTATATTGCATCTTATGTTTGGGCTTGATAAATATCAATATACAGCTGATAAGACTTTCACGGCTTATCATTTTATTAGTAATGGGCCTCAGGGTGCGATACAGAAAATTGCTAAGTTTAGCCTCATTGGCGAGAATCTTTACAATTTTGGATTTGGTGATCTGGAGCCTATGACCGGTGATATTTCTGACACTGTTACTAGCGATAACAAAGATGTTGATGTTGTCATGGGGACAGTAGGATCAATTATTTACGATTTTACCAATTTATTCCCCGATGCAATGATTTCAATTCAAGGGACTAATAAAGCCAGGACCAGGCTTTATCAGATGAATATAAGCAAACATTGGGAAGGAATTGAACCTGTTTTTGAAGTGTATGGATTGCTTGAAGATGAATCATGGGAACCGCTTAAAAAAGGAATTAACTACCTGGCGTTCTTAGGATTTAGGAAGGATTGAACTGATTATCAAATGAATATGCCAGTCAGCGATTAAAAAAAAATGACTAAATTTGTATTATGTTACGTAAAGCAAAAAAAGAGATTTTTGTTCAGGTCGGTACTAAGCCATTAGTTACGGTAGACCCAACCTTGTCTTCATTTGAAGGACATCCTTTTTTTGAAAAGAAAGCTAATGCTGCAAAGAAGCTTTTCAGTAGAGTAGGTTTACCTAAGGGTATTAATAAAAAAATACGTTAAGTTTCTCTTCCCTCTCAATTACCTATATACATCATCTTTCTTTACTTCAGAAAAAGCTGCCTAACGAATTTCAGATGGAAATATTTATTCGCCATCTATTCGTAATGCTGAGATGCATATACTGAATGAGCTATCAGGTTCTCATCTTTTAATTCCTCATGTTCTGTTAATTATAATGCACAACGACCCAGCGATACGGATAGATTACGCCTTCAGATCTCTGGTGTTTCATTATGATTATGATGAGATATCTATTTGCCTACTTGGGAGGGTTGCCTTATTCAATTGTTTTTGCTACAAGAAATTTATGGCTTTGGCCTTGTAAGGTGGAGTGCAAAATAACCTATCGCATACGAACATAGCATAAGATAATGCATGATATGAAAAAAGGAACATCATTCGATGTTCCTTTTCGTGTACCGCGTACGGGAGTCGAACCCGTCATTCCTCCGTGAAAGGGAGGTGTATTAACCGATTTACCAACGCGGCATTTCGTGTTTGGGATGGCAAAGGTAAGGAAATACTGAATAATTCAAAATTTATTTATGCTATTTATTACAACATCTATGTATCTATCCGATTTCTATGTTTTTAAATTTGATTATCAATCTTATATGTGATGTGTAAAACATGCGCTATAATTTGTGAATGAAGGAGTTACCTTTGCACTATTATGAGAAAGCTAAACATCCTGATAGCAGAAAATGATGCAGAAGGGAAGGTATTCATCAAAGAATCCTTTGAAGGTTCCGGCCTATTCAATGTCATGGCTATCGCAGAAAACGGAGAGGAGCTAAAAAGCATTATGGAAGATTCGGATATCTTTTATCCCGATCTGATCCTGTCTGATGTTGCTCCCGGATATGACATCCTGTATTACATCAAAACCAGCGAAGCATTCAGGGAAATCCCTGTTATTACATTCGCCAGTTCATCCGCAGATGATAATATAAAGAAATGCCAGCAACTGGGCGCTGTCAGGCATTTTGATAAACCGGATAATCCGGACCGCTACCACGAATTTGCAAAAGAACTCTACGTCTTCCTGTCGGAAGAGTAGTTGATGCATGGCTCCTTCTACCTAACTTCATATCTCCGCCATATTAACCGCGCACTTTGTCTGGTGCCCGAATGAAACAATATCGCAGTAGCTATAAAAACATATAGCCCGTCAACGCGGGCTATATGCTTACTTTTTTGAGGATACTCAATTTTACGCAGCCGTAAATCTGAATGAGTGTATGATAATTTCTACTTCAGTTGCATTGGATGGTGCGTTCCCGTTAAACAACCACAGGTTCATATGAACAGGCAAGGCCAGCGTACTTACATTATATCCTGCAGGAGTGGTCCACGGGAAAAATGCATTAGCCGGAGCCGTTGTATGCCCGTGATATCCCTGGAAAGATACTGCTGAACTGGTGCGGGTAAATGTATGCGTAGTGTAAGTACCATTCAGTGTCAGCTCATTGGTCTGGGAAACACTGCCGGACCCTGTAGCTGGATACACCGTGTAATTGTAATTAGGCCATGCATTATTACCCCAGCGTGCAAACTCGATATCCACTTCATGGTGACCATCATCTCCGGCTTTGTAGTTAAACAGACCCAGTACAATGTTTTTGTCCAGTTTATCAACCGCGCCTTCTACTTCCCATAAGTAAGTACCATATCCGAAAGTAGCAGTACTTGTTACTTCAGAGCATAACCATCTGCCGGTAGATGCATCCTTCCTGATTTTCAGATGAAGGTATCCGCTGGCGTCTACCCATACATTGCTGCTACTGTTGCTCCAGTAGTTTGGACCAGGACCGGAAGTACCGGATTCAGTTCTTACTTCCCAGGTATAACCGCTGAAACTGATAGTAGAAGCAGCAGCTACTGCTTTACGTGCAGACTCGTTCTGGGTTGTTGTTGGTGTGCTTTGTGCAGTCTCTTTGCTACAGCTGGAAAGAACAGCCAAAGAGATGATCAGCATTGCGATTTTGTGCATAAAAGAATGGTTTATTTTAAGGGTGAAAAAATGACGTGGATAGGTTTCTCAGCACAGGTGTCTGATATAATGACAATTTAAAAAGGCATGACTTTGATGTTTACAGAAAAAAGTTGGGGTAATAAAAAAGCTCCCGGGTGGGAGCTATATTTTCTGAGGAGTTCTGTTATAATAAAATTTCTCTGATTCAATAAGACCTTCATGCCACTGCTGCACTGAAACTTCCACTCTTCTGGCAGTTTTGCCTGTCTCCTTATTGGTGATGAGCAATTCCCACTCACTGAAGACTACATTTTTTTCTTCATCAATAGCCTGGTTTATCAACGTACTCACAATCTTAAACGTATCCAGGATCATCTTCTCATGTTCTATATTCGTTTCCTTCCCTTTCCTCGGTTTATCCTCATTCTCCTGCATCTCCACATCGTGAGAATAGAACAACTCCATTGCCTTCACAGTTTCATCATTAATGATCAGCTCATTCAGAGCGTTTACATTATCTTTTAAAGTAGTCATCAGCAAATTTACAACAAAAATGGAAGCTGCCTCACTGTCAAGAGACAGCTTCCTGGGGTTACATTATGCGAAGGGACACTATAGACGATTAATAAACGACCAGTTTCTTTGTTTCTACATTGTTATTGGCAGCCATCCTCACCATATAAATACCAGACGTAAGGCCATTTAATGTAACATTCAACCGTTGCGCTCCCGACTGTGCATTAACTTTCGCCGTCTTCACCACCTCTCCGTGCATATTGGCGATCTCTATCAACACAACACCTGCCGTTTTCAGTTCGTAACTGATAATCACATAAGAGCTGGCTGGATTAGGATATACTTTAAGCGTTGTCATTGATGCCTCTTTCACCATTGTTACGGCCTGTCTGGCTGCAACAGTACTATTCCAGTTAAAAGTCTCCCAGCCACCGATGGCAGTCCTGTTACAGTTCATAGACGCGGCTCCGTTCTCAGAACAGATATATAGTCCTGCTGCGCTCTGGAAAGCCACGGCATTATTGCCTGTATCAATCCAGTTAAATGGTACCATCGTACTGCTGTTGCAATACATCGGGCTGGTAGCGCTCACATACAAACCATTATTGCCTTGTAAGGCAATTGTACCATTACCTGCATCTACTACCGTGAAATTCTCCCAGGGGCCGACGCTTGTTCTGTTACAATTCATTGCAGCACCGCCATTCTCAGAGGAAACATAAAATCCACCATTCGTTAACGAAATGACACTGCCTATAGGGGCTTTAGTAGTCACACTGCTATCAATGGCATCTTCAACAATAATATCATCAAAATAAGCAGAGAAGCTGCCACTTAAAGATGGGTTGGCATAGGCAACAATAATACTATTGATCTCATCACCTATCAGTTCTCCTTTCCCTATCTGACAGGTAAATTTCTCCCATGCACCTATGGTACCTCTCGCAGTTCCGGGATGCATGCTATTCCCTTTATTATCTTTATACGCTGTAAGATTACGTAACACTTTCCCCGACTTAAATGCCAGATCGACCGACGTATATCTTCCCGGATCATTCACTGTATATTTCCAGAAACTCAATTGCATGTTTGCTTTTACCGCAATCTTTGTCTCAGAGATCTTATAATAATAACTCCCTGCTCCCGCAGCAGTCCCATTGATCTTTACGCTATAAATACCGCTTTTAGCAAACGCGGGCTCATTTACAATAGCCACGGAAGTATTACTCACCGCAGAGCCGGATAGTAACGCATTCTTATAAAAACAGGCATCAATAGGAGAGATAATATCGGTCGCTACATCATTGATTAAACAATTAGCGACCCTGCTCTCGAAGCTGTTCCTGTAATATAGAGGCCCATTAGAATATGGGATGGGTATTTCTGACGGCGTAGTAGCGCTGGTCAGCATCTTAGAAGCTGCACCGGCCAGCCTGGTATAATAATCAGAAGAAGTCCATACACCATCCATGGCCAATGTGCCAAAATACTGGTCTGTAGGGATATCAAAATAATCAACAGCGGAGCTGATAATATTAGTAGACTCCTCAAATTCGTCCAGCATGGCGAAGTACATGGACTTAATCCCTAAGCTCTTTATATTCTTTGCCTGCTTCCAGAGAAACTGCCCGCCAAGCCTTTTCGTATCATTCGGATATCCTGACACATGCTGAGACCAGGCGCTGCCGGGGAATATTACAGGATAAAAGGCCATCCCGTTCTGTGTACAATATTGCTGGTCAGGAATCATGTAATTTGTCCTGAAATCATTGGCGCCGGTGGTATCGCTATACACACCTACCGTCCAGGGAGAGATCATATTATATGCCTTGTAAACGTCGGCAAAATCTGTTCTCGAACCACCGTCCATCAGTCGCCAGTCGCGCGGAACACCAGCAATCACATAACAGCCCCTGTCTTTAAAAAACTGGGCCAGCGCTAATGCCTGTGTTCTATCCACTGTAATCGTCGAATAGCCTAATCCCCATAATTCAACAACAGGTTTGCCATTCACGGTGGCATATGCGCCGGAAGACGTGAGTGCATAGATCTGTTCCATCTGGTATACCCAATCCCGCTTAATTCCTTCCACGAGATCAGCAGACAATGCGGCTCCGTTATTCACATCAGGCATGCAATACATCACATAGAACGATCTGCCGCTAGTCTCACAGGCATTCTTGATACTCACATAATAATCATCTGTAGAAGTATATTTCAGGTCTCTTCCCACAGGTGCATTCCTCTGTATGGCTACACCATCAAAACCTGCTTTTTGCAGTAATGACATCTGTACATCTATCACTCCTTTATCAGTAGAATTATACAATTTCGCCGGATTACCATTCCCTAAGTTTGCGAAGTTGGTAGGGTACATGGTCACATTCGTATTGGCATAATCAGCGATATAAGGGAAAGTCTCTGTATTATGGTTCCCTCTTCCTGCGGAAGGCAGTTTGCCATAAGCCCAATGGCTCCAGTCTTTCGGTTCATTTCCGGCTTCGTGCCACAACTGATACCCGGCGTACGACTTTCCGATGAACTCTGAAGTAGTGGATGGTCTTGCCGGAATCGGTTGTGCATCAGGGGTTAATGTGCCTGTATACACAGTAATATCTTTGATATAATTATCCTCACTGCCAAATCCCATCCTGATATCTCCGCCATAGCCCATAGAGCCATCGAACCCTGCATCAGTAAGAATAACGAGCCGGGTAATCCATTTCCTGGTGTTCGACTTTTTAAAGTCAGCACCACCCCAGCCGGTACCTGTTCTGGTATAGTTTAACCAGAGGTAGCTCATGCTGTTATCATAATAGGTAATGGAAAGGATCAGCTGTTTAGCTGTACTGGGAACTGCGGACCTGTTACAGTTCACGTACATAAACTTCCCGGCGGGAATTTTGCGGCAGGGTACACCATCAACGGTAGTAATCTCGGTGTATCCTTCCCCACTGGCATTGGTCTCTGTACCAAACGCCATATTACTGGCTACCACAGGATTAGTAAATTTAATAGACGCAGATACAGGAGGTAATACAATGTCTCCTGCATTAACGGACAGCACATTTAGCAATAAAGCAAATAGTAAAATCGGGTATTTCATGTAGAGGATTAAGGTATGGTTATTAGGTTCAGGTTGCCACAGGTTTGGTATTAAACGGAATTGAGTAAGGGATTATTGTAGGGAAGAGGAAAGGATGTACTGTATAGATTCGGTCATCCTTCGTTTATCCTTCGTTCATTACGCAGGTTTAACGTGCGATGCGGCCCCGGGTATAAGTCTGACCCTTACGAAAGTGCGGGGTTAAAGCGAATCTATGCACTTATTGTATTCAGGATGAAGGCTGTCCAGTTGGGATTAATCAAGGTCAAAAGATATTGTCATGGAAATGGTGTAAGAATTCAGTAAATTTAGTAAAAGACACAAACGATGGCAAGGTGGTGCGGGCAAAAGCCTCCTCCTTTTACGGGTACAAAAGACGGTGTTACCGTTTACAGGCTCAAAGATGAGCAGTACTACGTACGCCTGCAAAGTTCCATCACCGGCAAAAGAATTAAGAAAGATCCTGCGTTCAAAGGTTTCCGTAATAGTTCTGTAAGGCTAAGCGCAGCTTCGCGTATCGGGTCTATAATCTACCAGCAGTTGCCTGTAAAGAAACATACAATATACCGGGAGATTACCGGTAAAGCTATACTATTATTGAAAGCAGGAGAAAAAGAAGATGTTATCATGGCCCGGTTAACAATGGAATACCTGCCGGCACCGGCACCTGTTATTAAGGCTAAACCTGTTATCAGGAAGAATAGGTCACCTAAACTATTAATACTCAATAAACCCTATAAAACCCCATCTGTTTCAAAGATATGTCGCGCGGCCCCCGGATAGTCTAAATTGTTTAATTTTATAGGATATGCCATCTGCGCTCAACTATTTATTACATCTGCCGGTACTGTCACTATGGCTCATTTTCTTCTTTGAAAATGTAATGATTACTGCGATGGTATTACTCTCTGGCCGGTTGTTACATCAGGCTCCTTATTCTTATCCCGCAAGAGAGTGGGGGATCTGCATGCTTACCAACATACTGAATACGATAGTAACCTATGCCGGTTTCTGGATGTGGAAGAACAACATCATTCACATCGCTGCAAATATTTCATGGATGATCATCACAGATTTCCTGATCCTGTTTTTAGCCATGGATTTATTCATGTTTATCTTTCACTATATCATCCACAAAACATTTCTGTTCAAAATGGTGCATCAGTTACACCATCAATCTGTAGATCCATCTCCCATTGATTTATTCGTCTTACACCCGATAGAAACAATAGCATTCGGAGGTTTATGGCTGATACTATTAACGCTATATCCTTTTAACATTTATGCAATGATCATCTACCTGGTAATAAACGTCATTTTCGGTATGATAGGGCATTTGGGAATAGAACCCTTACCAGGGAAAATTCGCAGTTTACCCGTAATAAAATACCTCGGCACTTCTACATTCCATCACAACCATCACCAGGATGTTGAATATAATTTCGGTTTTTATACCAGTATCTGGGACCGGTTATTGAAAACCTACAAATAGGAAAGGGGCAAAGATCCCTCCCTGCCCCTAAGCCATCTCCATATCCATATTTTATTGATACTCTACGTCCAGAAAAGGCAGCAGGGTATTATTCGGTGCATTAACAACATTACTTCCGGTCAGCAAAGGATCAAAATTATCAGTAAAGTATCCGTCAGTAAACGTAATAGCCTGTTGTGTATACGGATAAACTGAGTTCCCGTTCATATTCGCCACATTGCCAACGAAATCACTGGTATAACCGGTTGGCCCACCGGAGAGATACATCCGGCTCACGATATATGTATTACCGGTAGTAATCGCAACAGGCGCCGATAACGGAAAGAACTGCATCACGCCTATAGTTGAAGGCGTTACAGTAATAGTCGCCAATGGGGTAATATTCCCTACCTGCCACAAGGCAAGTTTATAAGTTATCCCCGCCACCCATGGCTGATATCCCAGCTTGGTAATTGTTGCGGCCTGACTGGCAGTAAAGCTGTATGCATGTGTTTTCAGGTCCATCGTCTTCTGTTGCTGGTAACCATTCGCATTCGTGAAATTGGGGATAGACAGGTCCATGGGATGGTAAGTCGTCGCTGCTGGTGCCGGAGGGGGAGTAGGCGTGCAGGATTGTATAATCAGGACAAAAGCTATTAGTAAGAATGACGTTTTCATAATATGAGGGGTTGTTTTTATTATATCAACCGATACAAACAATTGTTACCTCTCTTCTCTTAAGAATTTAATAGTTAACTTTATTGTTATGTGGAATCATAGGAGAAATAGTCTGTTAATAGCAACCTGTATTTTATTATTTGGCTGTACGTCATCAGATAAAAAGGGAACAAAAAAAGTGTCCGGGAATGTCGTGACACCGGATATCAGTGTAGTCGTTAAAGTAAATAATGAAAAGAATGAGGAATACTCAGCTGCGCTGGCCGATCTTTACAAAGAAAGGAAGTTTAATGCAGTTGTAGGAGATTCTTCTGCAGGCACATTTGTTACTGGAGATCTTTCAGAAGAGGATAATAGAGTGAAATTAATTCTGAGGATCTTTAAAGGAAATAATAAAAAGCCTTGCGGTAATTATATTTATGAAACAATCGTAAACGGGGATGTTCCCGAAAGAAATATTGAGCAGGGATTTAAGAATTTGCTTAATAATATAAAAGCAAATCCCCGGACTCCCGTTTGTCTTTAATGCCCAATAAGAAGGAAATTATCATTTTAAATCGTTGAAATAATCAGTTGTTTCTTCAATTAAAGATTGCATCAGATCTTTCGCTTTGGTGTGTTTTAATATAGGGGCAATCTGTCCGCCCCAGAACAATATCATATCCCATTTTTGCTGATCGAGGGCTGCTTTTCTCAGAGGAGACATGAAGGTGGTTTGCAAAGGGAACGGCAGAAATTCTTTGCCCGACAGGTCTTTTGCGATCCTGCTGGTGAGGCCCCTGCCAAGTCTGCCGGTAAAGGCCCGGGAGAGTGTAGTGTATTTAGCCGCCTCAGAGAATAGCATTTGCCTGTGTATAGGCAACGTATTCGATTCATCACAAGCCAGAAAGGCCGTTCCGATCTGCGCCGCACTTGCTCCCAGTGTCAGCGCAGCAGCAACTCCTCTGCCGTTGGCAATGCCTCCTGCTGCTATAACAGGCGTTTTAACCTTCTCCCTGATCAGTTGCAGCAGTACAAATGTCCCCGTAGTAGAAGCCTCCGCAGAGGCTAAGAACGAAGGACGATGCCCGCCCGCTTCGAAACCAGAAGCAATGATCATATCAACACCGGCCCCTTCCAATACAAGCGCTTCATCTAATGTAGTGGCGGCACCGACAGTGATGATACCCAGTCTGCGGCATTGCTCCAGGATATCAGCAGAAAGCACTCCAAACATAAAACTGAACACCTTAGGACGAATATCCAGGATCACTTCCAGCTGGTTTTCAAACCGGGAACTAAATGGAGCAGGCTTGTCCGGCAAAGGAATCCCCGCTTCATCAAAGTAAGGCTGGAACAGCTGTATGGCCTGGTTATATTGCTCATCAGTGATCGTGTTACCATCATTATCTGACACCCAGAGATTAATATTGTAAGGCTTATTTGTAGCTGCTTTTATCTGCTTGTCTACATCGATGATCTCCTGCGGACTCAAGGTGTAGGCCCCGTAGCCACCCAGTCCTCCGGCATTGGATACCGTAGTTACCAGCTCTACTGAGGAAAGGTTACCACCAAAAGGGCCTTGTAAGATGGGATAGTCAATTCCCAGTATTTCCTGTGCTTTGGTATTGTACCACATGAGTTATTGATTAACGTCAGAGATCATCTTATTTACAATCAACCAAATACCATCGATTTTATGAAAAGATAAGAACTCATGATAGAGAAACTCGTACATTTTCACTTTTACTTCTGCTACTGCAATGGAGTTAACCCCACGAATGGATAAGATCTCTCCTTTAAACGGTTTTCCTGAGTCTTTCGGACTTTGACGATGTGCTACACCATCAAGATATTGATCAAGTGTCTTGGCATAAGGCTGGCCTTTGACATCTCCGAAAAGTAAGGTGCCCGGATAATAGATATGATGTAAGAGTGCAAGATCTCCTGCATAAATTCCTTTGAAATAATAATTCTCAAGCGCTTGCGAAATCGCCAATGAATCAGTTTCCATTGTTGTGTTTTTTTGTGCCTTTAAGACCAGCAGATTGCAGGTCAGCAAAGCAGTTAGTAATAAAGTTTTCATTTTATTTCTTATTAGCAGTGATCCCTTTTTCTCTTAAAACAGATACCTGGTCTCCGGCATATCCCCAATCGTCCAGTTCTATTTCCTGAATAACTACATGTGTCAGGTGAGGATCTTTGTTTAATACATCCACAATAAGATCTGTCACCCCTTTAATGAGTTGTTGTTTTTGTTCGCGGGTAACACCTTCGCGTGTAACCTCGATTTTTACGTATGGCATAACTAAGTTTTTGGGCAAAAGCCGTCTTGTCAGACAGCTTTTGCGGTGATGTTTACATTCAGATGAAAGTCGTTATAGATAAGGGTGTCACCCAGGTCTTTGAAGAAATTACCGGAGCGGAACTTCATATCATATTTGGTACGATCGATCACCAGTTTACCTGATGCGGTTAAAGTATCGCCATTGGTATTGATGGCAGCATCAAAACCTATAGGCTGACTAATACCTTTAATAACCAGATTCCCTTCAATGTGTTCATCAATAACATGCGTAATGTCCAGAACAGCTTCCGGAAATTTTTCAATAGAGAAGAAGTCGTCAGATGCCAGATGGCCGGCAAACTGTGCATTAGTAGCAGGATCGGTTACATCCAGTATTTTAATGGAAGTAGTATCAATAATGAATTTACCACTATTGAGCTTACCATTACTCAGGTTAATGAAACCTTCTTTAATAGCGATAGTCCCATTGTGAGAACCAGTTATTTTTCTGCCGGTCCATTCGATGTTGCTTTGTGTGCTAAGTATAGCAAATTTCTGTATTCCCATTTTGTTTGTGTTTTTATTACCACACAAAGGACGTAAGGAATTGGACAGTAGTTACGTGATGTACATCACATTTTAGTGAGCGCTGTAAAGTCTGCTTAATGTTTCCCTGCTGATACCCAGGTAAGCAGCGATCAGGTGTTTTGGGACCAGGTTATATAATTGAGGATATAATGCCAGGAGTTCTTCATATCGTTTCTTCGCATCGTTGTTCATAAATGACAACAGTCTTTTTTGAGAGGCGACATACCCTCTGTTTGTCCTCCATCGGAAGAAATGTTCTACCTGGTGTATTTCATCACAGAGTTTTTCCCTGTCAGCACTTGAAAGGCAAAGCACTTCCACATCTGTGATGCAGTCTATATTGATAGTTGCTCTGGCGTTACTGTAAAGTGCATTATAGTCTGATGTCCACCAGGTGGGCATGGCAAACTGTAAGATGTACATTTTGATATCATCATTGATAAAAAATGCCTTTAAACAGCCGGAGAGCACAAAATATTCACAATCAACTTTATCCCCTTCTGTAACCAGGGTTTGTCCTTTCTTATAGGTAAGCAATTTAAAATGAGAATAGAAATAATCGAACTGTTCATCCGTTAATGAAGCGGTTTTAGCGATATGTTCCTTTAATATTTCTTTCGCTTCCATGTTGACCGATTAAGATTACATCAATTGTAATTCCATCTGAATATTGCAGCGTTCATAGGGTGTGGACCTGCCAACCACTTTCTTGAACCCTAACTTCTGATACAGGTTGATGGCGGGTTTCAAAGCTGTATTACTTTCCAGGTAAATCCTGGATGCCCCCAGCTCTTTTGCTGCATTTACAACTGCCTGGCCAAGCAACCAGCCAACACTTTTACCCTGAATTTTGGGGGAGACGGCCATTTTTGCCAGCTCAAAGTCGTAATCAGGGTCGTTCATTTTGATCAGTGCACAAACACCGACAGGTTCATTGTTGTACAGCGCTACAAATATCTTTCCGCCTTTGTCCAGAATATATCCTTTGGGATTGTCCAAAGCCTTGTAATCCGCTTCTTCCATTTGGAAATATGTGGAGATCCATTCCTCGTTGAGCGACTTAAAGGCCGCCTGATATTGGTCTTCATAATTCACGATCTGCACATCTTTACTTTCGCGCAGTTTCTTTTGCTCCTGCACTCTTCTCAACAACGACTTTTGTTCCAGCAAAAACTCCCATTCTTCGATCGCTTCCCAAAGGTTGTGCCTGGCTTCGGAAATAATGCTTTCAATGGCAGCATCCACATCGGCGCATTGTACCTTGATCCGCTCTGAAACCTTCTTTCCCTTTTTTGTTAATGCTACAACATTCCGCCGTTTATCCGGAGATTCCCGGTTTTCCTGGACCAGTCCGGCCGCCGTCATTTCCTGAATTATCTTGCTGACGGAAGGCTGTGAATGGCCAATTTCATTAGCGATTTCGGTAATCGTATTTTCTCCGTCTTCCGAGAGAACAAAAAACACCGGGAACCATTTAGGGGAAAATTCCACGCCATATAACCCGTAAATCATAGCAGCATCATCTGTTATCCTTGCGGTCATCAGACGTAGCCTGCTCCCCAAAGCCATCTTACCTGTTTTTTCAAATAGTTTCATAAACATAATTGATTTCATAACCAGTTATGTAAAATTATAGAATAGGGAATAAAAAAGCAAATATTTTAAATCTAATGAATGCCTTAATAAATAAAATGCCTTTCCCAACGATATTTTATACATATTTTATTTGAATTTGAGGATAGCGTATTACGACCAATATTTTCAGGCGTGATATTATCTGGAAGCAACGGATGGGAGGCATAAAATGGCCGCGAGGCGCGGGAAAGACCACCTTATTACTATTGCAACACCTGAAATTTGATATCGGCTTACCTTCCTCCGCACTTTATATAACAGCAGATCATACCTGGTTTTATAATCATAGCCTTTTGGAAACTGCTGCAATTTTCTTGTAACTTTAATTAATAAACGGAAAATTATGGTAATCGTCAATAGTTTCGCAGAATATCAAGCATACGAGGGTAAAGAAATAGGCAGTTCTCAATGGCATAAAATAGATCAGGAACAGATCAATAAATTTGCGGATGCAACGCTTGATCATCAGTGGATCCATTGCGATGAGGAAAGAGCAAAAAATGAAGGGCCTTTCAAAAGCACTATTGCTCATGGTTATTTGACGTTGTCGTTAATCCCCTATCTATGGAAGCAAATTGCAGAGATCCGCAATGTTAAAATGGAAATAAACTATGGTATAGAGCAGTTTAAGTTCGGCCAGGCGGTACTTGTGAACGATGAAGTTCAATTGAAAGCGAAACTCAGATCTATAGTCGATTTAAGAGGTGTCACGAAAGTGATAATTGGCGCCACGCTCAGTATTAAGGGTAAGACAAAACCGGCTTACACGGGTGATGTGGTGTTTCTATACCATTTTTGAGGCATGTAAACGGTCCTCTTCCTGAGATTCATACATTGCTTAGTGGAAAGGTTATTGAATTGAGAAAGGCACTCATTAGTAATTAACGGTCTTTAATGCTGCTGCGCAACAACGCGACTTAAAACTCATAGTATCAATGACCTTTCCATTTAATGGTTTTATTTGTACATGACCTGACATTAATCCCGTCAGCAGCAATAAAAACAGGACGCCTGCGCTGGTCATTATGCATTTCATTATGGCCATAACTGATGAACTTTTCTTACAACGCTACTTTGGATAAAGAGAGTTCAGATGATAAAGACTCCAAGGAAAACAGTCTGAATAATTGTTCTGTTGGATTTACTCATCATTATTTCAATTTGTTTCGATAACGTATTTATATTGGCGACAGCTGCACGGTTCCAATACCGGTCAATGCAGCTTTCCTTGTTCATTTCTTAATAAAAACTGGCATGATAATCAGACCGGACAAAACCTTTCTTTTATTTTTCATATCCTATCAATTTGATTGAGCGAAATTACTTTGATATCTTTCAGCGCGGGGAATTTGGATTGTAAATAAAAATGTGAACTTTGTAAATAAAAGCTTAACGCTATGCATCTTAGTCGAAATATCCTCTCCGGAAAACGCAAATACCTGTTCGCATTGATACTACTCTTGTTTATCTCTGTAATCTGTGTGGCTTTCAGTATGGGGGATAGTGACGATTTTGATATCTCCAGAAGGGAAGTTTTACTCCGCAGGATCGGACATGAAATACTCCTACAGTCGGGAGACAGTACATCACGGGTACTTCCGGTAAAAAAGATCGCAGAAAATGAATACCAGATCAGGTTTGAGAATGATCTTACTTTTCAACCGGGCTCCCTGGTGAATACTACCCGGCGTTTGTTGGCCAAAGACCCGCTCGCACGTGATTATGTTGTCAACGTTCTGAACTGCGGCAACTCCAGTGTAGCCTATGGATACGCTATATCCAAAAATAAAAAAGATGATATTGTAGCATGTATAGGAAGAGAGCAACCCAGAGGATGTTACATGATCAACATTAAATTCAAACCGACAGGAATAAATACAGCAAAGAATAGATATCTTCTGGGTAGCCTGTCATTTTTAGCATTTGTTGGTTTTATTTTTTTGAGATCTGTTAAGCCGCGAAGAGCTTTACCTGACAGTCAGTATGCTAATATGTTCACTTTGGGCTCGGTGTTGTTCGATGCGAAGAATCGAAAGCTGATAATAAATGAAAAAACAATAGACCTGACCGGAACGGAAACCCGTGTACTCCTCATTTTCGCGCTTTCTCCCAATGAGATCATAGAGCGAAGCCGGCTGCAAAAAGAGATATGGGAAGATGAAGGAGTTATTGTGGGGCGCAGTCTGGATATGTTCATATCAAAACTTAGGAAAAAATTGGAATGTGATCCGAATATCAAAATTGTTGTTATTCGCGGCAAAGGATATAAGCTTGAAATTAACTCTTAAGAGGAATCTCCTCACCCCCAAACGGATCTTTTAGACTTCAATTTAACCCTAATAACCGATCTGTAAATCTTACTCCAGCACAAAAGAAATGAATATGAGGTTTTATAAAAGGATATAATACAGGGGGATATAAAAATTTGCCAGGTGTTCCGGGAGATAACAGATCAATACTTGGGGAATGGCTTATTGATACTAATATTAAGTGATCCGATAATAAAAAATCATGCGTTACTCAATCGTTTTATTACTTCTGCTCCTGCTTACGTATTGTAAGCTGGAGAATCGTGAAAAAGTATTCCGGATAGGAAGGATTGCTTTAACCTTACCCGCTGATATCAGTCGATAAAAACTATTACAGATACGATGCCATCAATAATATCATTGTAAAAATAATCCAGCCCAAACAGGCAGGCAATGGTATGACAGGCATGTATATTCCTTTGCTAAAAGACAGCAGTTCATTCCCCTATAGCAGAGAATTCTTCCAGCAAATATAAATAACAACCTGCAATTTGGATACAACTATGCCCGGTTTGGAAACACACTCCGATGATAATTACCGGATTTTTGCAATGTAAATTATAAACTATGAAAATGAACAAAACCATATTTATAACAGGCGCTTCAGCAGGTTTGGGTAAAGCTACAGCTAAACTATTTCAATCAAGAGGTTGGAATGTTATCGCAACTATGCGAAATCCCGAAAAGGAAACTGAGCTTAATCAATTTGAAAATATAACACTTTTACCGCTGGACGTGACTAACCTTGAGCAAATCAACAACACCGTTGCAAAAGCCATTTCGTTATATGCGATTGATGTAGTGTTTAATAACGCGGGTTACGGTTTAATGGGCGCAATGGAAGCATTTAGCGATGAACAGATTTTAAGGCAAATCAACACTAACTTGTTGGGTGTGATACGGGTAACACATGCTTTCATCCCGCATTTAAGGGAAAGGAAAAGCGGATTATTTATCAGCACAACCTCCATGGGCGGATTTTTGGGATTTCCTTTACATTCCATTTACCATGCTACCAAGTTTGGAATTGAAGGCTGGTCTGAAAGCATGTCGTTTGAACTGGGTTTGCATAATATTGGCATCAAAACAGTCGCTCCGGGTGGTATCGCAACTGATTTTTTAAACAGGTCCCTTGACAGGAACTTACACCCGGCCTATAAAAGTTTAGAGGATAAGTTATTCGCCATGACCGATTCGATGATGCATGCGGCGGCATCTCCCGAACAAATTGCTGAGATCGTTTATGAAGCTGCTACAGATGGTAAGGACCAGATTCGATATGTTACAGGCGAAGATTCAAAAGCGATGTACGCACGCCGTTTAGAGCTTGGAAGTGAAGAATTCAGAAAAGAGATCAGAAAGCAGTTCTTAGGTTATTGATTTAAAACACCGGCAACTCGCCGAAAAGCCGGTTGCCGGTTGTAAATTTGTAAAATAAGCAAAATGAAGGTTATCAATTCCATATCAGAAAAGCATCGCCTGGTATCTTTGCCGGAGCCGTTGCACCCGTTGGTAAGCGTCATCCGCATTTCGGATATGCGTTTTACTGATCCTGCTGTATGGCAAAACTTTTCAGTGAATTTTTACTGCATATCACTGAAAAAGAATATTGGCGGAAAAACGAAATACGGCCAGAAATATTACGACTACGATAAAGGTGTAATGACTTTCATTGCTCCCAGGCAAATCATGTCACTTGATCCTTCACAAACTGATATCTTTAGCTCCGCATCAGGGTATGCGTTGCTGATCCACCCTGATTTTCTTTACAAACATCCGCTTGCGGCTACTATCAAAAATTACGGGTTCTTTTCCTACGCCATTAATGAAGCACTGCATCTTTCAGAAAAGGAGGAAAAAGATATTGAAGATATTTTTCTGAAGATTGATCAGGAGTATCAGCATATAGACAAGCATACACAGAATATCATTCTTTCCCAGATCGATTTGTTATTGAATTATAGTAATCGTTTTTATGAAAGACAATTTATCACCAGGAAGGCTGTTAATCACGATATATTGTCCAGGATGGACCAGCTGTTAACCGAGTACCTTGATGGGGACCAAACCCAAAAGTCCGGACTTCCTACGGTTGAGTTCTTAGGAAATCAGTTGAATCTTTCACCACATTATCTAAGCGATCTTTTGCGTTCACTTACCGGCCAAAGCGCGCAGCAACATATTCAGGAAAGATTAATCGAAAAAGCGAAGGAATATTTATCGGTAACCAGTCTGTCAGTTGCCGAAATCGCCTATCATTTAGGCTTTGAGTATCCGCAATCTTTTAATAAGCTGTTTAAAAGAAAAACCAGTATATCGCCTTTAGAGTTCCGGCAAACGTTTAATTAACAAAATCGCATAGCACACTGATATGATAATATGAAAGGATCAACTTATCTGCTGATACTAATTACTATTTATATGCTGCTAAGGAATAGCAATTAATATTGTAAAAGATCCAGGTTCGATTTATCCATCAGGGGATTAAAACAAAAAAGCCTCGTAAATTTTCATTTACAAGGCGTTATAATTTTTGTACAGCGGGCCGGACAGATGTCGAACTGGATGAATGATTTTAGAATGATATATAAGGCTAATATGTATGTGATATCGTCGGTGGTGGATGATTCGTCTCTTCGGGAATGTAGCTCAAAAGATGCAGGATTGTAGGTCAAAAAACGACTTATTTGAGCTTCATTTGCCTTTACTTTGGGCTTGAAATATCTAAGTAATGTAAACGGGAATACTACATATTTATCAGTTCATTCATCATATCGATTATAGGCAACACCGTTACATTATTAGCGGCAGGGAAACGATCCTTACCCGGGTAAACTATAAAGCTTTTAGTGGCTTGAATATCCTCACATCCAAAATGAAAACCTTTTGATAGAGTAGGGGCAAGCGATCTCTTAATTTCTATAGCCCATCTTTTGCCGGAACTTTGTTCAATAACTAAATCTATTTCTGCTCCTGCGGATGTACGATAAAACCAGGGAGTGGCACCTATAGGTAAACATGATAGGAGATTCTCAATAACAAAGCTTTCCCAACTGGCGCCGACAACAGGATGTCCTAAAATATCATCCAGTGTCGCGAGATTTAATAAGGCGTGTGTGAGCCCACTATCACGGATATAAATCTTGGGCGATTTAACAAGCCGCTTTCCCAGATTTCCAGCCCATGGTCTTAATGTGCGGATCAATAGGAGGTCTTCTAATAGTTCAATATAACGTTTGGCCGTTGGAGCGGTTACACCAAGATTTGCACCAATTTGTGCTATATTAACTTGTCCTCCCTGACTATGCGCGAGCATTGTCCAGAGTAAGCGTAGACTTGTAGATGGTATTCTGGGTCCAAATTGAGGAACGTCTCGTTCCAGATAGGTGCCTATAAAATTCATTCGCCATCGTAAACTAGCCTGATCATTTCTGGCTAGGAAACTATCGGGGAAACCTCCCCGCAACCATAATTGATCCTGATCAGCTTGATTGACCTCAGATACCGTTAAGCCGGAAAGTTCCTTATAAGCAATACGTCCTGCTAATGATTCTGACGACTGTTTTAATAGATCGAGAGAGGCAGATCCCAGAATCAGAAATTGACCGGTTTTATGCCCTTGTCTACGTTGTTTGTCAATGACACCACGTAATATTTGGAATAATTCCGGCACACGCTGGATTTCATCAAGAATGATTAGTCTGCCTTTGTGCAATTCAAAATATGCTTCTGACTCGTTAAGTTTAGCTTTGTCAGTAGGACTCTCCAGGTCAAGGTAAATTGGTTCAGGTGTAAATGAAGCCGCTATTTCCTCTGCCAAAGTAGTTTTTCCTACCTGCCTTGGGCCTAAAACCCCTACAGCAGAGAATTCTTCCAATAATTGGATAATTTCAGATTTAGCTTTTCGAGTAATCATCCTTGCAATTATAATATTAAATATTCGATTTGCAAGGATAAATTGTTGAAAAGTACTTTGGTAATGGGGGAAATTCGAGGACGGACGAGTATTTGTTTTTACAAAGGATGGGTTATATTTTTCTTCATTTATACTACCTCAAAGACTATAAGTAAGCGAGTCGAGGGACGAATGACAAAGGCTATTATACCTAATAATAATAAGTATGAACAAAATACTGAAGATTCTCAAATACCTATTAATTGTTTTCCTGAGCTTTATTGCTGTATTCCAATTTTGGTTTATTATTAAAAATGAATATTGGAACAGGTCTGATTTAATATCTGCTTCAGTTCCACTTTACTTTGTAATTGTTATACTTTACAGACATTGGTTTACTTGGGTTATGGCCATTGCTATTATAATTTATGGTATTCTAGATGTATTTTATTGGGGTAGCTTCAGCGCCTCTATTACACCAATGCAATTTACAGAATCATTATCTGAGTTCACAAAATCCATCCATTGGCTTGCCAGGTTATTACAAATGTTTCCGAGTTTATTTTATTTAATAGCTTTGGTTATACTATTACGACCAGTTGTAAGACGAAAATATTTTGTGAAATAGTTTTCTGACAGTTACTATGGATTGTTGCTCATATATCTGTTCCTTTCTTATTCAGCAAATGGAAAATTTCGTTCTTTAATCTTCTCAGTTCAAGTATATGATAATGGACATTTTATTGATACAAGGTGTTTAAGTGTTGCAGCTTATCAGTTTTGTAGGATATTTTTTATTTCAAAAATAAGGAGGGGTATGCAAGCGTCCTAAAAATTGGATATTGTAAAAACCCTAGGTTCGATTTATCTATTTGGAGATTAAAACAAAAAGCCTCGTAAATTTTCATTTACAAGGCTTTATAATTCTCGTACCGCGGACCGGACAACTGTCGAACTTTTGGGAGAAAGATTTTGAAAGGATATATCGGGGGGAATAAATGGTTTTACACAAGCGTGGCCAATGCTAAATAAAAGATAGGCAAGGTGGATTTTACCCAGACGGATGTGAATGGGAATAAGGAGACGCCTTAGGGTAGAATGATAGCAAAATACCCAAGGGGAGGCATTGGAAAATAAACTGATGGAAATACTGGATTAAAATAGAAATTCCCCTGACAGTATGTTGGGGGAATTTCTATTTTAATATTAGCGTGATACTATTTCGTATTGCTCTGCTGCTCTATCCAAAATCCCTTTCACCACCTCTGACTCCTTTTCATAATACAAGCCAATGCTACCCGTATGATGAAAATAGAAGAATAGCTGATCGGCTTCACTATAAAAGATAGGACTGTAAGGTGCTGCATGGCTGACAATACAGCGGAGGATGATGGTTAAAAATTCATCCCAATGCAGGCATTGTACACAACCGGAATACTCCGGTGGAATGGCTGCATCTGTCAGCATTGTCAGATAAGCAGCTGTTTCAGGAGATTTGCCTTCCGGAGAATAATCATAATAGTCCTTTTCCATATCCCATGTACCCAGACAGAGGTCCCACCATGAGGAATCATAAATATTGATCCTGTCTTTCAACGGGGCAAAGAGGTGATGGAACAGCATCGCCAGTTCTTCCAGTTCTTTGCCTTCAGCGTGTGTATAAATTTCTTTCCGGAAGGCTTTGCTATCCGAATAACGTTCCAGATTTGCCCATGACAAGGGGAAATCTATTTGAGATAATAACTGAATAATCACCATATTAACGCAATTTGCTCCATTCTATTAATTTCCCGGTTTCACCTTTGTGTTTGCCAATAATGAAGTCGCCATATTCATCTGCATCTGCGATCCATTCCAAACCTTTAGCAGTTTCTTTGAAAACTTTAAATTTACTGCCTCCGTGTTCTGCGTTGTCCACTGACCACCACAATCCATCCGAAGCACTCTTATAAAATTTTCCAAAACGGCCATGCGTCTTGACTGCTATAGCCCCTTCTTCCGTCAGTTTCCACAATCCTCTTCTCTCTGCAGCAGCCCCCAACCTTCCTATTAATGGTACGGCCAAGCCCTTAAAAACCAAACCTCCCACATGATCACTCAGCACTGTAGTGGTCGTGCCCACTAAGCTTCCGACCTTATCATTGTTGTTGGCAATCTCCCCATTGATGTGGGTCACGCCATTCATGCTCAGGAAGGGTAGCAGGCTCTGACTGAGTACCCATCCATTATCCACAGGCTCATAGGTGGCTTCTGCAAAGAAGTTATCACTTTCAGACCATTTGTCTTTCCAGTCAGGTACATACTCACTGATGGTGCCGATATTAACATTTGTAGGAGGCTGTATGTTATTTATCTTATTGATCTGTTGTACCACTGCAAAGAACTTCCGCTGCTGCGCCTGTTTGGCCGCAGCATACGCTTCCATTCTCTTCTTCCAGTACATTTGTGCATATAACTGTTTTTTCCGTTCGATGTCGTAGTAGTCATTTGTCACGAATGTCATGACCTGATCGGCAGCGCTGGCCCTAACTGCATTAGTAGCCACTACATTGAACGTACTCAGCATAATGGGTGAATTCCCATTAGTACCAAATCCCTGAAAGAACTGCATCCACCATGGAGGGTCCGTACCTAAAGGTGCATCTCCATATGGGTCAGTAAAGTTAACCGGATTATTGAAATTATTGGCATATCCAGAGATCGAGTTGAATTGTTCTGATTTAGGGTCTATCTGCACCCATCTGCCCGTTTGTGGGTCAAAGGTGCGATAAAAGGCCTGATACAGCTGCAGGTCCAGATCATTGATTTTCTCCATACCATTGAACAGATAATTATGCTGCGGGCGGTTCAAGGCAGCACTGCTCAGGGCTTGTATTTCCAGTCCGAACGGATAATAGCTGTCTTCCTGTAAGAGGTGTCCTGTCGTATGCTTGATAGTCAGATCATCAAAATATACATCGCTGTTACTTTCGTTGCTTACATACACATAGAGGAACCCGTTTTTGCTGATATCCAGCTGGGTAACCAGTGGCACTACATCTCCTGGTGTATTAACCCTGAGCGTACCACCAGTCACCATCATGAAGTTATCATCAAATAAGGCATAGTTGAGATAAGCTTTCGGGGTGGTGGAAGGTGGGTTATTATTTTGGTTTTGTTGAATGAAGGTATTGAAGTCCTGCTGGTTCAGAATAGCACCATTAGCACCTTGCAGCAGATTCCCTTTGCCGTTGCCCACAACACTGGCTGGACCTAATAATAGATTTACTAGCTGGTTCAGGATGTCTGTCACAGGTTGGTTAACTGTATTATTAGCATCGGAATTAGCTGCATAATAAGAAAGTACACCCATGTCCACATGATCTCCGGCCATCACCTTTAATACCTTGCCTGTACCCACTCTGCGATTGGGATCATTATAATTCAGCTTTATAAACTTCCGATTCGTTGTACTATTATAGTCATAAAACTTATTGCCAGCAGGAATATCATCAACCTGTGTTGGGAAGCTGAACAGCTGGCGTTCCGGCACGGGTGGGACAGGGTTAGGGTTATCTTCATGTGTAGCCTTATACCCGTATATATTTGTTTCTTCTGTGATAACGGTGCGGGTATTATCCAGTTGATCTGTCAGGAAGTAATCATATACAAAGGTATTGTTGGCCGTTTTTCGTACACGGCCATCATCGAACAATACATATTGCAGCACATTGTCCTTGTACATGGCGCCATTGATATAGGTATATGTATTGGTAGTACTTTCATTCTTTACCGTTCTTTCCAGCAGATTGCCGGTGATATCGTTGGTATAGGTGATGTACTTATTGGCATTAGCGTTGAATGTGATTTTCTGTG
This sequence comes from Chitinophaga oryziterrae, assembly GCF_009758125.1. GTDB lineage: Bacteria > Bacteroidota > Bacteroidia > Chitinophagales > Chitinophagaceae > Chitinophaga > Chitinophaga oryziterrae. The sequence goes on along the minus strand of NZ_WRXO01000008.1, from coordinate 41,467 downwards.
GCTTGCCCAGCAGATAATCATAGGTGAATGTAATACCACGGTTTTTATCGCCGGTGATGTTACCTTCTGTATCATAGGTGTAGTCTATACTGCCTGCTGCCCTGCCACTATAGTTCTTAAAGTCACCTACCTGCTTATCACCCTGTGGATCAGTGACACCATTTAATCTGTTGCTGCTGGCCAGGTATTCATAAGTGAGATCATCGATTGTAGCTTTTGCTTTACCTGCCAGCATACCCTCCTGTTTCATTTTCACCAGGTTACCATTCTCATCGTATTGAGATACGGCCACAGTGTAGTCTTCGTCACTATTGGTCCAGTTGCTGGCTTTTTGTGAATAATCGGCTTTTACCAGTCTGTTATGAGCGTCATACGTATACCCATAAGCGTGTGCTACATCTGCATTTCCTTTACGGCGCCAGATAGTACCGGACAGGTTACCATCCAGCTTTTTGCCGGAGAAGCCACTATTGTAGAAGAGCTGCATGCCGAAGTAATTGCCGGCAGACTTGTCATTGGCATAGGCTGTATTGACACCGGTGACGCGGTCGTACAGGTCATAGTCGAAGGTGAGAGTTTCCAGTGAGGGGCCTATTTTCATAGTCTTAACCCGGTTCAGGTCATCATAAGTCATTTCATGAATGAGCTTTGATGTGGGTGTAAGACTGGTGCTGATAGAATGATATTGTTGCAGCATATTGCCATTGCCATCGTATTCCATTCGTTCCTGCACATAGATAACCGGATCAGTGGTGCTCTGAGGGTTGGTGATCCTGCTGAAGGTGGAGAGCAGATTGCCCTGAAAGTCGTACTGGTTAGTAGTAGCGTCTGTGCCTCCTTTGAGGTTAGTTTCCAACTGCTGTACGGTACGACCTTTTTCATCATAGTAAAGGGTACCCTTGATCCAATTGTTAGTACCGGAGATGATCTTTTTGTAACCGGTCAGTTTGCCATAGATGTTTTGCGAGGGGGTGCTTACCGTTTGTGCGTAAGGATTACTTCCTGCATTAAGTGTATAGTTTTTGTCAAAGCTCTGCGCTCCATCCCATGTATAATCATCATAGTAATAGAGCACCAGTGGCGTATATCCGGTCAGTCCCGGCAAAGGGTTACTGACCGTTAAGTTTTCTGTAACGATGTTGTTGGTTGTATTAATCGATAAGGTAGTTTCCTCACCCGCATCTGTATCAAATCCGGGCATAAGAGTAATCGAATTACCGGCTACATACGTTGGTGTATGTTCGTTGTTATAAACCAAAAGATCAGCAGTAAGGGGAGTGGAGACAGACACGATACCTGTGGCAGGCGCCTGGTCCATGGAGGTTTGCAGCGATTCTCTGGTAGCAGTAGTATTCGTATAAAGGGCCGTCATGGTCTGGCGGTCCATGTTATCATAGAGATACAGGTACCATTCGCCTTTGTTACGGCCTTTCAATGTGGCATCCTGTACCAGTACGAGGCGGTTACGGTTGTCGTAGACAAAAGAATAGGTATTGTCTATACCTGCTTTTTCCATATTGATGATACGGCCTTTGGCATCATAGTAATATTTAAAGGCCAGTGCTTTTAAGGCCGCTTTCGTTACATCGGTGCTGCCAAAGTCCCATACCGTTTTAGACCACCAGTCTTTAGTTGCGAGTGGAGGAATGACGTAGCGGATATTCCCAAAATCATCATATACAAAGTAAGTCCTGAGCTCGTCTGTATAAAGGGGAGTGGGCCCCTGACGGGCAGTCATTACTACTTTCCCGTCATTGTCAAGGTACTGATACGTATTAAATCCATCACTGTCAGTAGTGACAGTAACGGTTAAAGTATTGGCATCGTATTCTACATTGCTGACAGGGTAATCTGTGATGGCATTGCCAATTCTCCATAAGCGCACATGATCTGCGGCAGTATTGGTACGCTCAGATTGTCTGTCGCCTACATTATTGCCTCCATAGCTTTTGCCGGCCTCCATGCTTCTTGAAGAACGTGCTATGGGAGCAGCTTCTGGCAACATTTGCTGATAGAAGAAGTCTTCTTTATTCTGAGTGATCGTATTGAAAAAGGCAGGTTGTGCCGTGTTGATATCAGTTCTGAATGTCCCTTTATTGGTGGTATTGGTAGTGGCCAAGTAGGGAAGGTGCTGAATGGTTTGTCTGCCATATTGGTCAAACTGACTAATGGCAACGGCATCCTGAGAGGTTGCGCCGGTATTCTGTTGTACGGTTTCCAATACTCTTCTTAAGCCATCAATGTATTCTGTGGTGGTTCTAATATCCCTCTGACTGGTCAGGGACGTGATCTGAGATGCGGCCGTGACACCAGGTTTAAGAATATTATAAGAGGTGATGGTGTTCAGCAGACTGGTATTTAGCGTTGAATAGTTTGGAGGGCTTACTTTGGTTTGTGTAGACTGAGGTAGGGAACCGTCCGGGATATTAGTTGTAATGGCGGACTTCACAAGAATCTGGACGGTGTTGGTATTTACCGTTTGTCCAGAGGAAGTAACTTTTCTTCTGAACCATGTGGTTTTTGACAACCCTGCTGATTGATAATCTGCTGCTGTAGCTCCACTGATGGCTGTCCATGTATCCTCATCTGTGGTAGATTCCCACTGATAAGCAAAGGCGCCATTGCCACCTGCCGGTGAAGTAGTGTTAACGAGTTTTGCTGGAGTAGCACCCGGGAGAATCTTTTGTGCAGCGGAGATGATGCCACCTTTCAGATCATTAGCCAGGGTAATGGTTATTACATTCGAGAAAGCAAAATTATATCCATCGAATACGTTCCTTCTGAAGTACATTGTCTTGTCGAACAACATGCTGCCGGAACAGTTTATTCCTACAGCTCCAATTACCTTTGTCCAGTTGTTACCATCCGTTGATTCCCACCACTGATAGGTATAAGGAACTCTATAGTCTTGTCCTATACCACCGGATGCTCCTGCTGTACTTGTGAGTACTGTATAGGAAAAAACTTGATTGAGGGGGAACGATGTAACTGATGAAGTGATGGTACCGCCCAGCATTTCAGCAACTACGGACCTGGTCCAGCATTGGTTCATCTGTTGTCCGCTTTCATACCATTGAACAGATATGGTACCTGTTCCAATCTGGTTCCATTGGACATCACAATCACTTTTGTTTTTGTCACCGATGATGGAGCCTATGCCTGATACAGACCACGTTATATTCGTGGCAATAGAGGAGCCATTAAATTCATAGCTGCTTACTGTACCAACAGTAACGGGGAAGTCGGTCACACATTGAGCATGAGTCTTTATGCTGGGGAAAAGAAGTAGCAGCAGCAACAGGTACCCTGTATATTTATAAAATGATTTCATGGTAGTGGTTTACTGTTGTACGTATTTGTAATCTGTTGACTTTACGAGATTGCGATCGGCGTCATAGGTATTCTTCAACCTGCCTAACAAATCGTATTCAAAGTAAATAGCGGTATTATCCGGAGCGGTGGTAGTGATCACATTGAAGTGTGAATCATAACTGGATGATACCAGTTGACATTGGTAAGGATAAAGCCTTAACTCATCCATGAGACCTGTACCTGTAATGGTGATACCTGTAGCCTGTGTAATGGTCATAGCCATCAAAGTCCAGCCATTTCTGGTCAGCAGTGTCTTTTCATCAGTTTTCGTCCCCCCGGAAACGTTGATGGTGCCATCTTTCTGCCAATAAGTAAGGCGATACTTTTTAGAGGCATCCAACCCGGTTTTGGTCACAGATGTTACTGTAGGCATGCTCAGACAATACTGACCTGAAGGGGAGGTAGCATTGATTACGCTGGTAGCTGCTGTTCCTGATGCGTTGACGGTCCATGTCCCTTTTGCACCCGCTTCAAAACTGCTGTAGCCAATATCTGTTATACCTGCATTGGTTACCTGTGCAATGATCACTTCATTGTCATCATTATAGATATAGGATGTAAGGCTGTTCAGCGAAGAAGTGGTAGCCAGATAGCCGGCTGTATTATAGCTATAGTTCACCGCTTCTTTGAAATAAGTACTGTTCCTGACAAGGGTGGATGGGCTAAAGACACCAATGGTACTTTTAGGAACAGGGGCATTGGTAGAAAGCAGGTATACTTTTGCTGGCTTTATATGCCCGGAGCTGAGTAGCTGATAGTCTTTGATTTCAGCACCTGCCAGTTGTTCTTCCGTGCCGGCTTTGTATATCCAGGTTTCAGAGGCGACAGGCAGGTTGTAGATATGATTATCTATCATTATCTTAAAAATACCGGTAGCTGTATAATCGGTTGGATAATAAAAGCGTTTTTCTTCTTTTTCATTGAAGCTATTGAGGACTGTGACCTTTTTCAGATTATAATAGGTGGGATCATATTCATAATCCGTTCTTTTCAGCTGATAATTGTTGCCGGTATATTTTTTATCGATGGTATAGGCCAGCATCACGTTTGCTGAAATGGGACTATATTTTTCCGAAGCAAAACTGATACGGTCATAATTCAGATTATAGCCTGCGGCGTTGGTCACCAACATCTGGTTTGCCCTATAGGCGGTGGAAGCGAAAATACTGCCAGCTCCTTCTTCTTTAATATCTGCAGTGAATTTATTGTACTTGTCTTCCACCAGTTCTCCATTCTTATTTAGCACCAGCTGGCGTTTCAATAAACCATACAACGATGGTATATAGCGTTGTCTGGATGCATAAACGGTGTTACGAACAGGATAGTTGATGGCAAAGTCTTTGTCTGACGTGAATTCATACACTGTTTTTCCAAGATTGTCAGTGCTGGTACCTTCAAACACTTCCACTCTGTTGTAAAGCATAGGCAGCGGATTCTGATTGGCAGGGTGTGCGCTATAGTAAACCTGGTTGTCCAGGATCGTGGTTCTGGGATCGGAGCTAAACACATCTCTTACGAGATAGCTGGCCGCTATAAAGACAAGAGAGGTAATAAGCGATGTGGTAAGGCTGTTGATCTGGGAAGTGGCTAAACCCGCATCTATTTTCCCTTTGGGGAATTCCACTGTTTTGACCATATTTGATTTCAAAACACAAATTTTAGAAAGCGTCTGAGCAGCGGGTATTGCTATGGAATATGCCATATTGGCGGCAGCATAGTTTCCTTTTGTAGGAATGACCAGTACAGTTCTGGATGTATCCAGATATCTTGGTGCTTCATAACCCCAGCCGGAGGAGCTGGTGCCATCTTCCTGCACATATTTATATTCTCTGACGATGTCCTGATTTGCACCTACGCCATCGTTGGTGGTGACTTTCTTTACACGCAGGCCGCCTGTTTTTACGTTGGAGGTACCGTCACTTGCGTCATTCACCTCATATTCATAGCTGATGGTACCACCGGTCGGATATTTTATACTTTTCAGTATACCTGCGCCCATAATGTTTACAGTGCCGATCACCACTCTGTTGTTGGAGAGGCAAAGGTTTTGTACATTCTTATATATACCAACATCTGTACCCCAGTCATAGGTAGTATTGCCGTTATAATACCCATAATGGTCGTAGGCAGGGGTATTTCTACCAGGTACGCCAAGTGAACCCGTGTTATAGGTAAACGTGTATTGTTGATCCGGGTAATTACCTACGCCAAATTTATTGAATGACAGCAGGCATAACCTCGAGTTGACTGCTTCGGAGGGCGTAAATCCGTAGTAAAAATCTCTGATGTTGGTCTGAGAAAAGTACTGATAATTGAAAATGTAGCCATATTGGATGGAACCTGCTTTTTTGACGGTGATGTTGAACAAGGCTTTATCTCCAGGTAGATCAGCTCTTTCATTGGGAAAATAGGAGAACGTCAACTGGTTATTATCAGGCAGGTCAATGGTAGTAAGCCGCTTCACGATGCCGGTATAGTGTGGCTCTATACGTTGTGCCACTATTTCCTGCTGGTCATCAATAGGATTAATGCTGTAGCTGCCCTGAATGCCGGTAATGTAGTCAAGATTATAATTTTCATAGGTAAAGGTGATTTTTTTGTTGGTGAGGGGATCGAAAATTTCACTCAGATACCAGTTATTGACGGCAGAATAATTGGTTGTTTTGTAAACCTGTTTACAGACGTAAGTCTGTAGGTTTGCAGGAGGAGGGTTGAGGTAAAATCTCTTTTGTCCGGAGGTTTCGTAAAGGATGATACGATCCAGATTTTTTTCACTGAAGGTGTATCGGATGCCACTTTCATCAGTGACGATGAATTTGCTCCAGCGGGTCAGTATGTTGCTGGCGCTAAGGTCTTCGTTTACTACTTCAATTTTTAGTTTTGAATTGTCCAGCACCATAACAGCTCCATTGTACGCGACCATAAAATTACCCTGACGGCCATTGAATGAGTAAGTAAGTATGTCTGCTTCTCTGTCGTCGATCACCATGGCATCGCCGCGATAATAAGGAATGGAATAATCCTGTAGTGGTATCCATCCTGCTTTTACCGGCATGGCGGTATTGGCATAGCTGCTGTACAGGCGGCCTGTAGGGATATTGTCTCCGTCGAGAGTGCCGCCCACCTGATCGTCTGGTTCACCTCGGGTGGAGCGGCTAATCATACCACCTGCCTGTATGGCCCAGCCGAGACCTGTGTTGGAGGCGATCTCCGTGACTTTAATGCCATTCCCGCCGGTATAATTCAGGCTAACATTTAGCCCCAGTTTGCCGCCATTACTATAATTATACAAAGGAAAATTGACCTGCGCACTTCCGGTAGGGAGGTCTACCTGCGCAAACAAATGATGGGAACTGCCAAACAATATGCAAAGCATTCCTAAGTAGAGGAAACGTTTCATTCAGAGTACAGAAAAATAGTTGAACAATGTGTTAATGGCTAACTATGCATTTGTTGTAATTACAATACTTGGGTAAGTAACAATGATAGCCTAAACAAATACGGACCAAAAGTATCATGAATAAATGAGGAGCCTTATTACATGTTCGTGTTATAATTCAATCATTAATATTGGCTTAATTCATTGATAATATCGCTATTGATAATTCACATTGTTTTTCGAAAAATGAGATACTTTCCGGGAAATATTGTTTATGTAGTTTATTGTTTTGTTAAGTATTTTCATGTCGCCTGAATTTATTACTGGACAGATATTGAACCCTTGGGCAAAGATTTAACAACATATCTGTGTAACTTCAGCATTCTTCTTCCCGTTTTTATGAAAATGAATGTTTTACCCTTTATCATGTTGTTAATCATATCCCTGTCTGTATCTTCTAAAAAAGACATTGTTTATAGAAATGATTTTTCCAGGAGCGAGAAGGTCTGAAGCAACTTCAGGACTTCTTCCAATAATTCTTATCGTTATTATTTAGCAACAGCAGGAGCGTTGCTAAATAATTTAGGATTTGCCCAATCTAAAGTTGCATCAGCATAAAAAAGTATTCAGACGATAGCAAAATCTGCCAGTTATACTCCCTGGAATTAATTTGCCTATTTTAATATGGACAAATTATTCCTGGATATATAGGAAAAGGCATGTTTCAATTTTATGAAGCCCGCGATTTTAGAGGAGTAATATTAACAGAGGAATATAAAGATATACTGCAACCAGGAATTATCTGTTCTATAAAATAAGAAGGTTGCTCAAATTTGAGCAACCTTCTTATTTTGTACCGCGTACGGGAGTCGAACCCGTCATTCCTCCGTGAAAGGGAGGTGTATTAACCGATTTACCAACGCGGCGTCTAATTTAGGACTGCAAAGGTAGCCCGTATTTTGATATTTTCAAAAAAAAGTTGCTTAACTTAAATTTATATTGCTTAATCCCTGTATTGCTTGTAAATTCGCTACTCAATTTTTTTCAATCTCAACAAACTCAGTGTAAAATGGGAACTACTCTTAAAATCGGTATTAATGGTTTCGGTCGTATTGGCCGTTTAGTTTACCGTCAGATCTCTAAAATGCCCGGCATAGACGTGGTAGCTATTAATGACCTTACAAGTCCCGCTGTTTTAGCTCATTTGCTGAAGTATGACTCTGCTCAGGGTCGCTTTGAGGCAGACGTTAAGCATTCTGAAAATTCAATTTCTGTAGACGGTGCAGAAATTAAGATATACGCACAGAGAGATCCTTCTCAGATTCCTTGGGGACAGCATGGTATTGACGTAGTAATAGAATCTACTGGTTTCTTCGCAGACAGAGACAAAGCTGCTGCTCACATTACTGCTGGCGCTAAAAGAGTAGTTATCTCCGCTCCTGCTACCGGCGACCTGAAAACTGTTGTATTCAACGTTAACCACGATATCCTCGATGGTAGCGAAACAGTTATCTCCTGCGCTTCATGTACAACGAACTGCCTGGCTCCAATGGCTAAAGTGCTGGATGACAAATACGGTATTGAACTTGGCTTCATGACCACCATCCACGCTTACACCAACGACCAGAACACCCTGGATGCTCCTCATCCAAAAGGTGACCTGCGCCGTGCACGCGCTGCTGCAGCTAACATCGTACCTAACAGCACCGGCGCTGCTAAAGCAATCGGTCTGGTACTGCCTAAACTGAAAGGCAAACTGGATGGTAACGCTCAACGCGTACCGGTTATCACCGGTTCTTTAACCGAACTGACTACCATCCTGAACAAAAAAGTTACTGCAGAAGAAATCAACGCCGCTATGAAGGCTGCTTCCAACGAATCTTTCGGTTATACCGAAGACGAAATCGTTAGCAGCGACATCATCGGTATCCACTTCGGTTCCCTGTACGATGCTACACAAACCAAAGTAATCACCGTAGGTGACAAACAACTGGTTAAAACCGTTTCCTGGTACGACAACGAAATGAGTTATGTATCCCAGCTGGTACGTACCGTTAAGTACTTCGCAGGTCTGATCAGCAAATAAGTTATCATATAACTATGTAAATGGTGAATAGTAAATGGTGTTGATCACCATTCACTGTTCACCATTTTACCATAAATAAATAGTTCACCAATGAGCAAATTCTCCGATTTCAACTTCAGCGGTCATAAAGCCCTCGTACGTGTTGACTTTAACGTACCCCTGAATGATAAATTTGAAATTACTGACGATAATCGCATGACTGCCGCCGTTCCTACCATTCAGAAAATCCTGAAAGATGGCGGTAGCGTTATATTAATGTCGCACTTAGGTCGCCCAAAAGACGGTCCTACCGATAAATACTCTCTCAAACACCTGGTAAACCACCTGATAAAACTCCTCGGTGGCGTAACCGTAAAGTTTGCATCTGACTGCATCGGCTCCGTTGCTGAAGAAGCTTCTAAAAACCTCCAGGCCGGAGAAGTCCTGCTGCTGGAAAACCTGCGCTTCTATAAAGAAGAAGAAAAAGGCGACGCTGCCTTCGCAGAAAAACTCTCTAAATTAGGAGATGTATACGTGAACGATGCCTTCGGTACCGCTCACCGTGCTCACGCTTCTACTGCTGTTATCGCCCAGTACTATCCTGCAGACAAACGTATGTTCGGTCTGTTAATGGAAGCTGAAGTGGGTAACGCAGAAAAAGTACTGCACAAATCAGAAAAACCATTCACGGCCATCCTCGGTGGTGCTAAGGTGAGCGACAAAATCCTCATCATAGAAAACCTGATGGAAAAAGCTAATAACATCATCATCGGTGGTGGTATGGCATATACCTTCCTCAAAGCACAGGGTAAAGAAATCGGTAACTCACTCTGTGAAACCGAAAAACTCGACCTGGCACTGGAACTCCTCGCTAAAGCCAAAGCGAAAGGTGTTGCACTGATCCTGCCCGTTGATTCTATCGCTGCAGATAAATTCGCTGCGGATGCTAACACACAGCTGGTAAGCAATGATAACATCCCTGCCGGCTGGATGGGCCTGGATATAGGAGAGAAGTCTGTCGCTATCTTCAGCGAAACGATCCTGCAATCAAAAACCATCCTGTGGAACGGCCCTATGGGGGTATTTGAAATGGCTGCCTTCCAGCACGGTACCAAAGCAATTGCTAATGCAATCGTTCAGGCTACTGCACAGGGAGCTTTCTCCCTGGTAGGTGGTGGTGACTCCGTTGCTGCTGTAAACCAGTTTGGCCTGGCAGACAAAGTTAGTTACGTTTCTACCGGTGGTGGCGCTATGCTGGAATACTTTGAAGGCAAGGTATTACCAGGTATCGCAGCTATTAAAGGATAATCATTTATAACGCCTGACACGCTTACAGTGCCAGGCGTTTATTTTTTTTAGTATATTGATGGATGAGCAAACTTATCCGGCACCTATACTTCCAGGTAATCATCGCTATCATCCTCGGTATTCTCGTAGGGGCATGCTTCCCCGGCATGGCCGGTACAGGCAAAATAATCAGCGACGTCTTTATCAACCTGATCAAGATGCTTATCGCTCCCATCATCTTCCTCACCATCGTCCTCGGAATTGCCCGCATGGGAGATATGAAGAAAGTGGGCAGGGTAGGAGGCAAAGCCTTACTCTACTTTGAAATAGTGACTACCATGGCCATCACCATCGGTATCATCCTGGCTAATGTGCTCAAACCCGGACAAGGCGTTGTTTTCTCCAATACAAATGTTACCGCCCTTGCCAAAATAGAAAAAGATGCCGCCGGTTTCAGCTGGACTGAATTCCTCATGCATATCGTTCCTTCCAACGCTGTAGAAGCCTTTGCCAAAGGCGATATCCTACAGGTGCTTGTATTCGCTATCTTATTCGGCTATGGTATCACCAGAATGAAAAACGGCGGGGCATCATTACTGGCCACCTTTGAAAGACTCTCTGAAGTATTCTTCAATATTCTCAAATTCATTATGAAGCTGGCTCCCTTAGGCGCCTTCGGCGGTATGGTATACACCATCGGTAGTTTCGGCGTGGAATCCCTGAAGCCCATGGTTAAACTGATGGGATGTGTTTATCTCACCATGTTCCTCTTCATCTTCATAGTCCTGAACATTATCGCTAAATACTATCGCTTCAGCCTCTGGCGCTATCTCAAATTCATAAAGAACGAAATACTGCTGGTTCTCGGAACTTCCTCCTCGGAATCTGCTTTACCCGGACTAATGGAACGCCTGGAAAGATTAGGCTGCCATAGAGAAGTAGTTGGACTGGTTGTCCCTGCCGGATACTCCTTTAACCTCGATGGTACCAGCATTTACTTATCCATGGCAGTTATATTCCTGGCGCAGGTATTCAACGTACCTTTAACCATCTGGCAGGAATTAACGGTGCTCGGTATCCTGATGATCACTTCGAAAGGGGCTGCAGGGATCACTGGCAGCGGATTCATTGTGCTGGCATCTACACTGTCTGTTATCAAAGTAATTCCTGTAGAAGGATTGGCAATACTGATAGGGGTAGACCGTTTCATGTCGGAGGCCAGAGCGATTACCAACCTGATAGGCAATGGGGTAGCAACAATAGTAATCGCTAAAAGTGAAAATGCTTTTGATGAAGAAATGTACCTTAAGGAGATGCAGAATACTTAATTTAGAGGCCACTGTATGAGATGGATGCTTGCGTTTTTATGGCTGATAACATTTCCTGCCCAGGCTCAGGACCCAGGCATCTCTTACTCTTTTATGCACCTGGACATAAAAAGCGGATTGGCCAGCAACCACGTCTCCGCTATTATGCAGGATAGAAAAGGATTTATATGGATAGCCAGCACGGCCCTGCAGCGCTATGACGGCCATAACCTGGTCACCGTCGCCAGTTTCGATAAAGTTCCCGGATCTATTTATTATGATGATATCTGCCTGTGCGAAGACCGGCAGGGAAGAATATGGATGGGCGCCCCGGATAATATCCGCTTTTACGACCCCAATACAGCTAAACTAAAAATACTTAAAACAGATATTTTCCCCGCCGTACAAGGCAACCTTAACTGCAGTCAGATAGTACAGGACCGTAAAGGCGTCATCTGGATCACCACCCAGGAAGGACTGCTGCAATACGATGAACGAAGGGAAACATTCATAAAACCACCGGGCATCCCGGAAGAATTAAGAAGGGAAATGTACAGCGCCATCATAGAAGATGATGATGGTAACCTCTGGATCAGCGGCAGGAACAGTATCTATATGCTGGATGCCGGGAGAACAAAACTGTACAGCGCTACCAATAATCCGGATAAAAACCCTTTGCTCTCAGTCGTCGGTAGTGTAAGAAAGTTTTATATAGATGACCAACACCGCTTATGGGCCTCTGTCCGCATTGGTCATACCCTTTATTGTTATGATAAGGGACAACTGACCTGTTATATCAAGGACAATATGATCACGGATATTACTTCCGATAAAGATCATCGTGTATGGATTTCTTCGGAACTAAATGGTATTTACAGGTTTGATGACAGCTCTAAGACATTCGCCACACATATCGTTGCTAATAATAAAGATGAGGACGGATTACACTACGCATATGAAGTGAACTGTTTCCTCAACGATCGTGACGGTTACCTGTGGATAGGTACAGATGAGGGCGTAAATATTCTGAGCCTGCCCGATAAATCTTTCCATATCATGGATGATAACGCTGCCGGATTACCCAAAGCGGAAGTAACGGGTCTGTTCCAGGACAGCAAAGGCTATATCTATGCCGGTTACTGGGGGAAAGGTTTCAGTTGGATGACGCCATCCATGGTACTCAAAAAACAATTCACCCACAAAGAAAAACTACCTGAAGAACGCAGCCTGGTATGGAGCTTTGCAGAAATGCCGGATGGGAAGGTCCTTATAGGACAGGAAAACGGGTGGATATCCGTGTTTGATCCGGATAAAGGCGCATTCACGGCACATCACAAATCCCCTTTGTTGGGAGATCAGACATCCATGAACATGCAGGTGGAAAGCGACACGGCTGTATGGATAGGACTATACAAAAAGGGCCTGGCCCGCTGGGACCCCAAACATGATCAGTTCTATCATTATCCTGCGCTGACAACTTACTTAAAGCGGCCTATCACCGTGATGGATATCGCCCTGCAGCACGATTCCCTGCTATGGCTGGCTACCAGCGACGCAGGACTGATCCGTTTCAACCGGTTTACCCAAAACGTGAGCAGTGCAACAGTTCTTCATATTGATAAACTGTCTGTCAGTAATATCACTTGCCTGGACTTGCTGAACGATACCACTTTAGTCGCAGGTACAGACCACGGACTATGGCTCTACGATACCCGCAATGGTAGTTTAAAACCCTTAAAGATCGACGGCGCCCTGTTTGATGAATGGGTATTAAGCATGCAAAAGGATGGCGAATACGGACTGTGGTTCACTACGCAATACGGCTTCTATCGCTTCGATGCAAAAACTTTTACCGTCAGCACATTTGTACAGTCCGGAGATATCATTGATAATAACCGTAAAGTAAGACGCTGTATTGCCCGGCTAAAAGACGGGCGATTAATGGTGGGGGCTTCTGATCACTTTGTAATATTTGATCCGGCTAAGTTAAATATAGCGCCACCGCCGCCGGATGTAACCATCCTCAGCTTCCGTACGATGGACAGTACCGTGCATATGGCAACAGGGATGCCGGTTACATTGAGTTACCGTCAGAACTTTATCAGTATTGAATTTAAAAGCCTGCAATATCATCATGAGGTTATCCGCTACCTGTATCAGCTGGAAGGTGTGGATGAAGAATGGCTGAAGGCAGAGAATATACTGGTAGCAAGATATACCAGCCTGCCCCCGGGTAACTATACTTTCAGGGTAAGGAGCGTAAATACAGCCGGTACTTTTTCCGAAGGGATTACGGAATTAAAGATTCATATTCTGCCCGCCTTCTGGCAAACTGCGTGGTTCAGGATGTTGGGGCTGTTGTTGATCATGTCCCTGATCTATCTCTACTTCAGGATGCGCATCTTTTACATTAAACGGGCCGCCAGGCGCAGAACAGTCATCCAGCAGCAGATGGCCCAGCTTGAAATGAAAGCGCTGCGCGCACAGATGAACCCTCATTTTATCTTTAATGCATTGAACTCAATCCAGACGTTCATGATGAAGAATGAGACAGAACAGGCCCTCTCTTACCTGGGCCGTTTTGCAAGGCTGATAAGGAATGTACTGGATACTTCTCAGTTGAACATTATCCCTGTTTCCAAGGAAATAAAGATGCTGGAGAACTACCTGGAGCTGGAGAAATTACGTTTTGCTGATCAGTTCAGTTATGAGATCACAATTGATGATGAGCTGGATGCTGACTATACAGATATCCCTACAATGGTACTGCAACCCTTTGTAGAGAATGCAATATGGCATGGTTTACTGCATAAAAAGGAAAAAGGAAATGTGAGCATTGCGTTCCATAAGGTAAAGGACCGGGTAGTATGTATCATTAAAGATGATGGGATCGGAAGGATTGGGGCAGCAGCGCTGAGACAACAATCCGGACATAATTCAAAAGGCTTACAAATCACGCGCGACAGGCTGGCCCTCTACAACAAGCGTTTTAATCTGGATGCTACGTTTGATATTGAAGACCTGTTTGATGAGGACGGACAGGCTTGCGGAACCAGGATAAATGTATGGTTCCCATTAGGAGAGGCATAAAAAAGGCTGCCCCTAAGGACAGCCTTCATAAATTTTTACCAGCTTCCACTGGCGCCACCGCCGCCCCCGGAGCCTCCTCCGAAGCCACCGAAACCGCCGCTTCCACCACCACCACGACTGCCACCGCCGAATCCTCCTCCAAGCGCATTACCTATTAACATAGGGCCTATCCAGCCTCCCCATCCGCGTCTGCTGATGGTAGTGCCACCACCGCCGCCACGACGGTTATTAAAAAAGGAGATGATAATCACCAGAATGATAATACCCACCAGTATGGCGACACCGCCACCACTGCCTTTGCCGCCGGAGGGAATACCTTTGTACTCACCCGCAGCTGCCTGTATGATCTTATCAACGCCCTCATCTATCCCCTGGTAGTAATGTCCTTCACGGAAATTAGGCGAAATGATCTGGTCTATGATCCTGTTCGCGATAGCATCAGGCAGTACGCCTTCCATACCGGAACCTGTTTCAATTCTTATTTTATGATCGTCTACTGCAATCAGTAAAACGATCCCGTTATTCTTTTCTTTAGTCCCTACACCCCAGCCCCGCAGTATTTTTAAGGCTACTTCGCTGATGTCGTAAACGCCGGTAGTTTTTATAGTAACAACGGCTATCTGGGTAGAGGTACTGTCGTTATAGGCTATTAGTTTGCTTTCCAGCGCATCTGCCTCATTGCTCAGCAGGATGCCGGCAAGGTCATTGACCAGTCGCGGAGGATTGGGGCGGGGAGGGATCTCCTGTGCCCATCCTGTAACGGTGGTAACCAATAGCGCTAGCATCCATAACCAGCCAAATTTCCTCATGGTTTAATAATTTATTTATTTCCCGATAACGATATCATCCCGTAATTCATTCTCGTCGCCGGCTTCAAAAGGGAAGTGCTGGCATAATGATTTTCCTATTTCTTTGATACAGGCTTCGATGCCATCTATCACCCTCTGACCGGAAAAATGGGAGAGTAACAACTTTGATTGCTGTTGCCAGAATTCGTCCCCTACTTTTTCATGGATGCCTTTATCACCTACGATAGCGTATTGGCGGTCTTTAAGCGCAATATAAAGTAGCACGCCATTGTTGCGTTTTGTTTTATCCATCCCCAGTTGCAGGAATATTATTTCTGCCCTGTCTATAGGATTTACAAATTTGCAATGACTTTCTACGTATAGCCGTATCTCTCCGCTTGTAAGCCTTTCGGCCGCACGGATGGCCTGTACCAGCCGTTGCTTCTCAGCTTCGGTTAACAACTCTTTCTTTGAGAAAGGAAATATGCCCATAGAACTGGTTTTTAGAATTGCACTTTAGGTGCATTTTCAGATCCTTTATCTGCTTCGAAGTATCCTTTTTCATGAAATCCGCCAAAACTGGCAACGATATTACCCGGGAAGGTACGTACCGCACTGTTGTATCCTTTTACTGAATCGTTAAAATCATTACGTGCAACAGCAATCCTGTTTTCTGTTCCTTCCAGTTGTGCCTGTAAATCCTGGAAGTTCTGGTTAGCTTTTAATTCAGGATATGCTTCAGAGACCATCAGTAACTTGCCTAATGCAGCCGTTAATTGTCCCTGTGCTGCCTGGTACTGTTGAATTTTCTCAGGGGAAAGATCATCTGCGTTCACCGTGATTTGCGTAGCCTTGGCGCGGGCTTCTATTACCTGGGTTAAAGTTTCTTTCTCAAAGTTGGCAGCGCCCTTTACAGTGCTTACCAGATTCGGTATCAGGTCTGCCCTGCGTTGGTACTGGCTTTGAACTGTGCCCCATTTGCTCTTTACTACTTCATCCTGCTGTACCAGAGAATTATATTTCTTAACGCCACAGCCGCCGAAAATAACTACTACGGCAAGGATAATCACGATAACGAGTGTACTTTTTTTCATTTGAGTTTTAATTTAGAGTTAAATGCTGATAAACACATTAAACAATACTACGAGTATATTTCTTTGGTTATGTGCATCTTAGTACCCAAGGGTACTGAGTAGATCAAACCTACACGAAATTATGCAAAATGCAAAAACAAACCTGTCTGCATTTTTTAATGAACCACTGTTCGTAGAACGATAAAACGTCGTTACTTTACTTTCACAGAAAAGTTGTTGTCATTGTCGAAAAAAACAAACTCCGAATGCGGCTTTCTCTATAATTTTACAGTCATTTCCCGGTAACCAGGTATGGAACAGCTTATCTATAAGGGAGTTATGGCGTTTTAACAGAGCAAACTTTTACTGCGCATACCCACTCGTCTTTCATTCGTTTGTAACGCTTTTTATTTTTAATTAAATTGAATTTAAGTCTGCGTCAATGAGTGCACAACACATCCATATTCTGTATATTGATGATGAGATTCATAATCTAAATGCTTTTAAAGCATCTTTCCGTAGACTTTACACCGTGTTTACGGCAGCCTCTGCGGAAGAGGCAGAAGAGGTGCTGGCAAAAGAAGAAATCCAGATCATCATTTCAGACCAGCGGATGCCTAAAATGACGGGCATCGAATTTTTCGAATCTATCCTGGATAAGTATCCCGAACCTATCCGCATTTTACTGACCGGTTATGCAGATATCAATGCCGTAATAGACGCCATCAACAAAGGACAGGTGTACAAGTACTTTTCCAAACCATGGAACGAAGAAGAGTTAAGGCATAATATTGAGAAGGCATACGAAGTATATTCTCTCCGTAAAGAAAACAAGGAGTTAACAGCCAAACTGCTGGACGTAAATGAAAAACTGGAGTTTTTATTACGTCAGAAGTTAATTTCCTGATTTATATACGCTGAAATGAATTGTTTCATCGTACACTTTATAATCAATGTCCGACTCACTGCATATTTCATTCAGGAACGCAGTCAGAGGTTTGTCTTTATCAAGATTGGCAGAGAATAAGCGATGGGATAATGCGGGTGTTGAAAAATCGAGCTTCAGACCAAACCAGCGCATCATTACCGGGCCAATGTCTTCCAGCGGTTTATTCACAAAGCGGTACATGCCGTCCCTCCAGCCAAGGGTGACCGTTTGATCAAAGCGCTTTACCTTAAAAGGTTCCCCTGGCCTGTAAATGGCTTCATAACCCGGCTTAAGGGTTACATCCAGGCTATCTCCTACATCTGTTATTACTGAGCCTTGTACCAGCGATGTTGTCATCACCTTGCTATCATAGGAGTTGACATTAAAAGCTGTGCCCAATGCGATGACCGATGCCGTGCCGGTATGTACAATAAATGGCTGTGCAGGGTTATGCGCTACTGTGAAGTAAGCTTCTCCTTCCAGGTATACTTCCCTCGTTTTCCCCGGAAAAATGAAGGGAAAGCGCAGTGTGGAGCTGGCATTTAAGTGTACTTCTGTCCCATCGGCCAGTTCAATATGATAATCTGTTTGCGGAGGTACCGTGAGCGTATTCCATTCTATGGTACTGCTCTGATAAATGGTATCGTTCTCTATATGCCTGGAAGCTACCTGTACAACAGGGACCACAGTATCTGTTACTGCGGAGGCTTCCTCCGCTGGCTGGTCAGGAAAGATAACTACCGGCGCCATGAAAGAATGGTAACGTGTTATTTTCTTATAGTGTGGTGCAAAATGAGCGATCGCCGGTGGCGCCTTATGCTGGTAGGTGCTGATAAATACAGCCGCCGTCAGCATAACAGCAAGCAATATGGCCGCAACGGCCCTGTACCTTTTCAGGAAATAGTAAATCCGCGTATGTAATGGCTTCGGTGTTAACACCGCCCTTACTTTACACCAGTCATGTTCCACACGCAAATCGTCCAGAAATGCATTAAATGTATAACGCTTGGCTTCTTCCTGCTCAAACCAGCAGTTACGCACCTGCTCATCAGTTTCCATTACCTTTTGCAGCAGCTTATTTTCCACTTCACTCAAGTCGCCAAGTTGCTTTCGCAATAGTAATGTGTATATATACTCTTGGTCGTATCTCATACAAAGAAGAGGTTATAGAGGGTTATTGAAGGTTCAATCTGTCATTCGTTCACACAAGTAATTGCGGGTGCAATGCCTGGGGTATAAGTGCCGGTCCCGTCTTACAGGGGGGACATTGTACCTTTTGCCGTTCTGTATAAGCCTGCAGGTGACTGCATTCCTGACACACAAGCTGATAAAAAAATCCTCCGGGGGAATGATCAATCTTCCTATATGCGCCTGTTCGCCATACTTCTATGAAAAGTCCCTGCACCATTTCCTTCGCTTTTTCCATATCCCCCAGCATCTGACACGCCTTTACGCAAAGAGGTTTATAGTATTTCATAAAAAAGTACTGGTAGGCATCAAGGTTGTTATCCTTTAATGCGGATAACATAGCGGTATCCTCGCTGGTTTGCATACGGTAATGGTATTTGTAATGGTGTACGGTTTTAAGGTTTAAACAGGCGTTCAAGTTCGAATAAAAGATCTACAAAATTGTTAATGACTGGTTAACGATTATAAATAACAGTGAAATACTCCCCACTTTAATTTATGACTTTCCCTTAAATTGCAGCATTCTTAAAGTCAACTACACTGAAACATGCAAGTTTGGAAAGATTATCAGGCAAAGAATAAAGATCGTTTTCTGGATGAGCTGCTGGCTCTGCTGCGCATCCCTTCTGTAAGTGCAGACTCAGGCTACAGCAAAGATGTAAAGGCTTGTGCTGAAGCCGTAAAGCAGCGGTTACTGGAAGCCGGCGCTGATAAAGTAGAAGTATGTCCTACCGCCGGACACCCGATCGTATATGGTGAAAAGATCATCGATAAGGCGCTTCCTACCGTTCTGGTATATGGCCACTATGATGTACAACCCGCCGATCCGCTTGAACTGTGGGATAGCGGTCCGTTCGAACCGGTTATTAAAGATGATAAGATCTACGCCCGCGGCAGCGCGGACGATAAAGGCCAGTTTTATATGCACGTAAAGGCATTTGAAACCATGACCCAAACCAATACTCTCCCCTGCAATATCAAATTTATGATAGAAGGAGAGGAAGAAGTAGGCTCTGCCAACCTCGGTATCTTTATCAAAGAAAATAAAGAACGTCTGAAGGCAGATGTAGTGCTTATCTCCGACACGTCCATGTTAAGCCTGGAAAATCCTTCCCTGGATACCGGCCTGCGCGGACTGTCATATATGGAAGTAGAGGTGACCGGCCCTAACCGCGACCTGCACAGTGGTGTATACGGTGGTGCAGTAGCAAACCCTGCTACTATCCTGTGCCAGATGATCGCTTCCATGCACGATGAAAATAACCATGTAACCATTCCCGGTTTCTACGATAAAGTACAGGACCTGAGCAAAGAAGAAAGAGCTGCCCTCAATGCTGCTCCGTTCGACGAAGCGGAATATAAGGCCGACCTGGGCGTGGATGAACTCTGGGGTGAAAAAGGATATACTCCTATCGAACGCACCGGTATCCGTCCTACACTGGAAGTAAATGGTATCTGGGGTGGTTATACCGGTGAAGGTTCCAAAACAGTATTGCCTTCAAAAGCATCTGCTAAAATCTCTATGCGCCTGGTTCCTAATCAGGACTGGATTGAGATCTCCGAACTCTTCAAAGCTCATTTTGAGAAGATAGCACCTAAATCAGTAAAAATAAAGGTAACTACCCATCACGGTGGCAGCCCTTATGTTACCCCTATCGATCACATAGCGTTCAAAGCTGCCAGCGAAGCCATCAAAGCTACCTTTGGTAAATCTCCCATCCCTATGCGTGGAGGTGGAAGTATTCCTATCGTAGCACTGTTTGAGAAAGAGCTGGGACTTAAAACCATCCTGATGGGCTTTGGTCTGGATAGTGATAACCTGCATTCTCCCAACGAAAAGTACGGTTTGGCTAACTTCTATAAGGGTATCGAAACAATCCCTTATTTTCATAAGTACTTTGCCGAACTGAGTAAATAAGACTTTATAAGACAGATACAAACCCGGCATCTCAAAAGGAGCCGGGTTTTTTTAATTAATTTCGCGAAAAGTATTTAATAGTGCAGAACACAGAAAAACTCCGGCTGGATAAATATCTCTGGGCTATCCGCATCTTTAAGACCCGTTCCCAGGCATCCGCTGCCTGTGAAGCAGGGAAAGTAAAGCTGAATGGTATATCCGTGAAGGCTTCCCGCGCAGTAGCGATAGGAGATAAATACGACATCAGGAATGAAGCCCGTAAATGGAAGATCGAAGTCCTCAGCCTGTTACCAAACAGGGTGCAATACGCAGAAGCCATTAAACACTACCTGGATATCACTCCTGAAGAAGATAAGTTGGCTATGCAGAGTACCGCCTTCAGCTTTGATACCGGTAAACGTCCCAGCAAGATCGGTCGCCCTACCAAAAAGGAAAGACGGAGCCTTGACGACTTTATGGATGATAAGGACGAAGAGGAAGCCGGCCAATAGGTAGTGACTCAGTTTGGTTACATAATCTTTGCGGGAGGTGTTGTTGATCATAAATACACCTTATCTGACGTGAATATTAGGTGAAGTTAAATTGAAAAACAACTCCTGAACCCATATTCCAAAGCTACATCAGAGAACTAAACAGTCAGATGCAGTGTATTTATGATCAACAACATCTGGCAATCTACGCTGTCTTAATATTCAAACTGAGACATTACCGGCCAATAGTATATTCTCTTTTCTGGAATTTGCGTAGTAAATTCGCAGACTTTTAGGAAGAGCCCGAAAGGCTCTTGCATATGAATTTGTAAATCTGAATGCATAAATGTCTAAACAAAGCGACGTCCTCTCCACAGAGTTCCTGGTAAAAGTGGCAGAAGAATTTGGAACACCGGTATACATATACCATGCAGAAAAAATAAAAATCCAGTACGAAAAGCTGCAAAATGCTTTCATAAAGACGGATGCCCGCTTTTTCTATGCCTGTAAGGCACTTACCAATATCAATATCCTGAAGTATATTAACTCCCTTGGCTGCGGACTTGATACAGTATCTATCAATGAGGTACAACTGGGGCTAAAGGCAGGATTTGAGCCTAAAAACATCATTTTTACCCCTAATTGCGTAGATCTGGATGAGATCATCGCTGCAAAAGACCTGGGTGTAAATATCAATATTGATAATATCTCCATCCTGGAACAGTTTGGTAACCGCTTCGGCGACAGCTACCCTATCTGTATCAGGCTGAACCCGCATATCATGGCAGGTGGGAACTATAAGATCTCTACCGGTCACGTAGACAGCAAGTTCGGTATCTCCATTCACCAGCTGCGCCATATCGAACGCATCGTGAAGAGCACCAAACTGAAAGTGACAGGCTTACATATGCACACTGGCTCAGAAATCAAGGATGTGGACGTATTCCTGCGCGGAGTAGATATCATGTTCGAACTGGCGGTAAATTTCCCCGACCTGGAATTCATTGACCTGGGTAGTGGATTCAAAGTAGCTTACCAACAGGGTGATCCCGAAACAGATATCGCATTGCTGGGCAGAAAACTGTCTGAGGCCTTCAATAAGTTCAATAAAACTTATAGCCGCCCATTGCAGGTATGGTTCGAACCCGGTAAGTTCCTGGTAAGCCAGAGCGGTTATTTCGTAGTAAAGGCAAATGTTATCAAGCAAACCACCGCTACCGTATTCGTAGGTGTAAATTCAGGCTTTAACCACCTGATCCGCCCTATGTTCTATGATGCTTTCCACCTGATCCGTAATATCTCCAATCCTAAAGGAACAGAACGGATCTATACCGTAGTGGGAAATATCTGCGAAACCGATACTTTCGGCTGGGACCGTAAGCTGAATGATGTAAGAGAGGGTGATTACCTGGTATTCTATAATGCAGGGGCCTATGGCTTCGAAATGTCATCAAACTTCAATTCCCGATTTAAACCGGCTGAAGTTTTGATCAAAGAAGGCAAAGCTCATCTTATCAGGAAAAAAGATGTTTTTGAAGACCTGTTGCGTAACCAGATAGAACTATAACAATTACAGATGTTAAAATATTATTGCAGGTTTGCGAAGGCAAATCTGCAATTTTTTTTGCACCTGATATAGGTGAATTGTTATAACTTTGCTAAATCTTATCTCTGCCTGTTGCTTAATCCTGCACACTGACGCCGCTGCTGTTAACAGATACAATATTTTATGCTCTTAATCGTCTGCAATATTTAAGATGAGTCATTTTTACACACTTTAGAATTATGAAAGTATTATCCGCCAATTCGGAAATATTTAAGGAAGAAGAGGTGCTGATAGACAGCCATATCTCTTTCGCGCCTTATGTGAATTTTCTGAAACAAAAGGCAACAAACAAAGAAGACGCACGTGCCGCGTACTACCAACAGATCATAAAACGCTTTGAAGGTAATCCGGCTCTGCTGGGTCCTATCGCAGGAGCAGACGACATGTCTGCTTACCAGGAATACATTGACCTGGTAATCGCTACTATATTTCCGGTTACAGTTGATATGGACAGAGATATCTATGGTATAGGTGTCCCTAATAAATTCGCAATTTTCTATTATTCCGATCTCTTCAAAGAACTATTCGGCGCCAACGGTGAAGGACTGGTGGTAGTACCGGAAGGAATGCCGATCGAGAAGATTAAACGGGATAAACTGGAATGGCTGTATAAAATGATCCTGGAAAAAGTATATGGGTTCGCGGTAACATACGAAAACGAAATCATTCACCAGATATCAGTACCGGAAGGAAATGGATTGAAGAAATACATAAAAGTAAATATCGATCCCCGTTTCGTTGATGTAAAAGTAAAAGGAGATGCGCCAAAGGTCGCTTATGATAACCTCTGTATCCGCCAGTTTTCACTGGAAGCATTGCAGGAATTAATACCACTGCAAAACTTTTCCCTGGAAGGATTTGTGATCTGGACCGTACAGGATGTGACCAGAGAAGAAGTGCAGAACAGCATGAGGAACCTGGTCCTGAACATGTCGGAAGGTAACGAACAGCAAACCTACCGCCGCATGGAAGAAGAAGTGCGCTCTCTGATGCAGGAAACGGATTTAACCGTACATATCATACCCGTTCCTAAGATCAATGGCCGTTACGTACTGGAATGTAATCTGTGCGAAACAGGTCTGATGTTAGGGGTGAAGGGGAACGAAAAGCAACAGCATCAACTGTTCCAGCAATTGCAACAGTATGTAATGGCACACCGCGATCCGTTATTGATCCCTGACGTTAACGAAACAACACCGATCACTTATCCTTTCCTGAAATATCTTCCGCTGAAAGGGATCAAAAGTTTTGTAATGTGCCCTATATGGCACGAAGATCAGTTGCTGGGAATCGTAGAGCTGGCCTCTTCTGTACCAAACAGGATCAGTCGTGAAACAATGGGCAAGTCAATGCCTGCTTATCCGCTGGTAGTCATGTTACTTAACCGTGGACTGGATATCCTGAATAATAAGATCGTAGGCGTTATAAAAGAACAGTTCACTGCTTTACAGCCTGCTGTAGAGTGGAAATTCATAGATGCTGCGTGGCATTACCTGCATACTCCTAAAAAAGAAAGAGAAGACATCGGTAACATCTCTTTTGAAGATGTATATCCTTTATATGGTGCAGTAGATATCCGCAACTCTTCTACAGAACGCAGCAATGCGATTCACGATGACCTGAAAGAACAGTTATTACTGATCAGGGATACATTGCAGCACGCCAGTGAGGCTATCTATCTGCCTCTCCTGGAAGAGCTGCAATATAAGAACAACGACCTGATCACCGGTATCACCAGTGGTATGTTGTCTGAAGATGAACTGAAAGTGAACGATTATCTGGATGATGAAATACAACCTTTATTCCGCCATTTGTATGATAGTCATCCGGTCTTACAACCTGCCCTTGAAAACTATTTTTCCCTGGTAGGTAAAACGGAGGGACATATTCAGCATCACCGCGAAGAATATGAAGACAGCCTCGCACAACTCAACATTGAAATAGGGCAGTACCTGGATGTAGAGAAAGATAAAATCCAGCAGTCTTTTCCATGTTACTTCGAGAAGTACCGTACCGATGGATTGGAATATAATATCTATATAGGTCAGGCTATTGCACAAAACCGTAAGTTCGACATGCTATACCTGCGCAACCTGCGGCTGTGGCAGTTGTCGTCCATGGCGGAGATTGCTAAGATTACGCATAGCCTGGTCCCTAAACTGAAAGTGCCTTTATTGACCACACAGCTGATACTGGCACACAGCAACCCGATCGATATCAGCTTCCGTCAGGATGAACGCCGCTTTGATGTGGAAGGTGCTTACAATATCCGTTATGAGATCATCAAAAAACGGATAGATAAAGTAAGAGTACGTCAGACCGGTGAACGTTTGACACAGCCAGGTACTATTGCTATCGTATATGCATATGCGAAAGAGGTGGAAGAATATCTGAAATACATCAGCTTCCTGCAAAACAAAGGTGTCCTGTCTTCTGAAGTAGAAATGCTGGACCTGGAAGATTTACAGGGTGTGAGTGGGTTAAGGGCCGTGAGGGTAAAGGTGAACGTGGACTAACCAGGCTAGATATAAATAAAAAAGCCCTGTTGCGGAGAGCAACAGGGCTTTTTTATTTATATCCTTCATCAGAACTTGAATCCGAACGAAATATATGGTAACAATCCTTCTTTTGAATTGCCTACTGTTGCCGTCAGTATAAACATATTGATAGGAGAGAAGTACAACCCTCCTCCGTAACCATCATGCCATACTTTGGAAGTTTCACCCTTCAGCCATACGCGTCCTACATCATTAAAGGCGATCAGTCCCACACTGGCAGGGAAAAGGTAAGACTGGAATTCAAACAGCTTCAGTCTCAACTCTGTATTATTGTATACAGCAGCATTTCCTGCAAAACGATAGTTACGGTAACCACGCAGATTCTGCGCACCACCCAGCGTTACTGCCTGGAAATACTCGTAATCCCCCCAGATCTTATTGGCCCCGAAGCGCGTTACCAGTATCAGTTTGGCCGGAACATTAAAGCTGGTATAAATACTCATGTCCGTTTGCAACTGCAGATAATGCTTTTGTTCCTGGTTCAATCCCTGGTTGCCATGTAAATAAGTAGACCAGAATATTCCCCTGGTAGCAGCTATCTTATTATCACGGGTATCTACCAGTAATCCCAGTTTTAAACCTGCATAGGTTTTGGCATGGTATATATCAGCAGAATCAAGACCGTTATGTGCAAAGTCGTTAATGTTACGGTTAACGTTATCATTCTGGTCCATCCTGTAGAAATTGAATGTAGGACCATAGATCAGTTTTACAGCAGTAGACAATTTGCTTTGTAGTAATGGCTGTAAATCGTAGAGGCTGAACCGTGCGCGGTAATAACGGATTTTCCTTGTATCGCTCTTTGTGTACACCGTTTCATTACCATATCCGAAGAAGTTGATCGTATTATCCGGCGCTTTTACAGAGGCAGATAACATAAGGTCTGTGTGACCGATAATATCTGTAAACTCTCCCAGGTAACGGAATTGCCATGCATTTGTCGCCAAAGCATGCCCTGCCATAAGGGTGTGTCTTACGCCAAAAGGGGATTTGCGGAAGCCCTGTCCTATAAACTGAAATCCTAAGCCCAGGGAGATACCATCATCCGGGTTATACCCGCCTGTAACCAGCGGTATCAGGTTATCGTACTTATAAGGAAAACTTCGTTGATAGCTGATCACTTCAGGATCTGAGGATAGGATCTTTCTCTCATGACCACTCAGTAAGAAACTATCTTTACCGTTGGATAGATCATAGATCTTAATATGTCCGCCGGCACGCATACCGGAACTATCCACATAAGTATCAGCATCTTTACCACCAATGATACGTATTTTGATAGGGGTATGATTATCTCCCTTAATTTCAAATTTATCTTCACCACCCATGCCATACAATCTCACCTCACGGGTATCCTTAGGATCAAAAATGCGGGAATAAATGCTTTGTTCCAGCTCACCTTTCTTACTTACCTTATTCACATTAACGGACAAACGACCTTCCGGTAAACGTTCGATCGAGAACAGTTCATGTTTCTTACTACCTGTTATACTCACATTGTGCGCAAGGAAACGATAGAGCTTGAGAGATTCATTTTCCAGTATATCCCTCCGGGCCTGCAGGGTAGTGTAAGTACGGTCGCCTACCATTGCCCTGATAGTATCAGGCAGCCTGTTTACAGCACCGGCCAGTACGGTATCCGTCATCTTTAGTACAAAGGCATGCGCTATGTCCTTCCATTGCTGCTCACTCAGTTCATTCATGAAAGAGCGGTCAAAAGGCTGTGCAGTTGGATTTAGCCGTTCAACAATAGGAATGGTTTTACGGAAGCCCTGGAATTTTGGAAGGGCCCATTTACGCGTAGCCGCTCTTGGTATAGCTCCTTCATTTAAGAAAAATGCCTGGTCCCTGTCTCGCGGAATAGGATAAAAAACTTTCGTCTTTTCTTTTTTATTCTTTTCTACTCCCCAGCGCCACTGATCATCATGACGGTCCCAGTCGGCTATCATGATATCCAGTAGTCTTGCATTTAAGGTAGCGGGCTGATTAACTGTATTATCATTATCACCATGTAACTGCTCCAGTAGTTTAAGTGTATTGAGTGTTTTACCTTTTACATCTGCTTCACGTTCTTCAAACAGATATACATCATTCCCGTAGGTATTCATATAGATACCCAGTGAAGTATCTTTCGGGAGATATACAAATGTTGGATTATTATGAGGAATGCCTGCCGCTTCTGCAAGCGGGGCCACAGCTAAAGGTCCATAAGGATTGGATGCGGAGATCTGGTCCTGTACCACATCCCTGGCCACTGTTTGTTTCAGTGGTTCGGGTATTGCTTTCTCGGGGTATTTTTTCAGTGAGCGCAATACCCACTCCTGACCATTACTATCTTTCAAACGCAATGATAAAGTTTGCATACCTCCACCACGCTGTAGAATCGTCAGGCCGCCTTTTTCTTTGTGCAGGTCCAGTACCGGAAAATTCAGCGGTGTAGCCCATACCTCACGATAGTTGTTGCCCAGCAGCCAGCGGTGGAAACTGCTTTTATGTATGTATTGTGTATCCGCCGCCATTTTGATGGTAGAAGGGAGTTCGCTTGCCGGGGGACTGGTATTCGCTATTTCCTGTGAACGTACGTCCTGTATGCTGAAGAGCTGTGCACCATAAACAGGGGCTTCTGTTTTATCTACCGTATAATATTTTACTGATACTGCGCCGCTGGTAGAAATCTCCAGTGCCGTGTAACCGTTTTCATTGCTGGCAAATAATGACTTACTGCCTTGCTTCACACGGTTCTCTTTGGCGCCACTGCCACTTACTACATAAAAATTCTGCTGGTCTTTGATCAGTTGTAAAGTGTGGTCATGACCAGAAACGAATACCGCAGGGCCATGTGGTTTCATGGCCGCTTCCACACCTTTTATCATCTGCTGGTAGTCTGGATTGGGAATGTCTTCGGGTGTTCCAAATACCCCGCGGGTCAGTGGATAGATAGAACCGATGACAGGTAGCGGAATATATAAATTCGGTTTAAGGTCAGTAAAAGGGAAGATATGTTGTTTGATGGTATAATAGCCACCATGTATACTATAACTACGGAAAGGATGATGTGCCGCAAAAATGATCAGTTTATTACGGTTGCGGCTAATGATATCGCTCAGCTGTGCCAGCACGTCCTCTTTTGTTTTACAGTCGCAGGAAGATTCTGCTCCTGGTTTGGCAAAAGGGAACAACCACCATTCGGTATCCATAATGATCAGTGTAACATTGTTATCCAGCGTCACTTCCACTGGTCCGGGGCAACCATCCTTCGGGAGGAAGTTAACGTTGGGCAGTTGCAGTGAGTCTATATACTGCTGTTCATTCATAACGGTCTGCCAGCCATCGGGTTTAGACTTTTTCCAGTCGTGGTTACCCGGAATAAAGATGGCCTGTGCCGCTGTATTTCGAACCAGGTCTACCTGGTAATCCAGTATTTGTTTTGCCTGCGGGAAGCGGGAAGATGCGGGGTCTGGCATCCCCAGCGGGTATACGTTGTCTCCCAGGAACAGTACCGTGTTTCTGGAATCCTGGAGGTCGAACCGCTTCTTCACCGCATCTATTACCGGGTTGTGTCCGTCCTGGTGTAATTCCCCTGCATCGCCTATCAGGATGATCCTGCGGGCAAGACTGTCTGTCTGCGCCTGAGCAAGTGCAGGAAGGAATAAAAGAGGGAGTATGTGTCTGATTTTCATCATCGTTATAAATTCAATGGTGATATTTGAATTTTAAAATATTCGCCTGAGCCTCGTCTGCTGATTCGTTGGATATATACATATCTCCGTTTGGAGCGAACGCGATCCCTTCTGGTTGTTTAAATGTAGTATGCCGGAGGTTGTATGCTTCCAGTACTTTGCCGTTGAGGTCTGTGATCACCAATAGCCTGTTTACTGCGGCAATGATATATAACCTTTTCTCTATAGGATGTATCAGTGCTGCCGAGGGTTTGAACAGCGCGATCTTATCCCCGGTTATTTTTTCAATATCATCTATATTGATCTGGTAAGCAGGGGTATCACTAAACTCCCTTGTAGCCATATTGAAGCTGTAAGCAGTTGTTTTGCGTTGTCCTTTATCTTCTTCGCAGGCTTTGCAGACCATGATCATACTGTTGCGGGCAGAGTCGAAGTAGAGTGATTCGAATTCCCTTTTACCCGCTTCGCGAAACTTGTAGGAAACAGCATCGGTAGAATCTGTAAAGAGATTGATTACCTCGTAGAGATGCCCGTTGCTTTTCAATACCATGAGATCTTTCCCGTCGGTAGCAATATCTTCATAGTCACCGCTTTTATCAAATTTCCAGGAAGGGTAGGGTTTATTGGCCGTAACATCTATAGAGAATACGCGGCCCTGTTCATCATTGATAGCCAGTATATGCTGCTCATTTGGAGCCAGAACAATACCTGATATTTCCTGCATTGACTGCCTTACATAATAACGTACAGGTTCCCTCAGATCATAACCTTTGGGAGAGCCGAAATTTTTATCCTGCCGGCTTTTAAACTGGTTACAGGAAAGAAGAATGAGGGGTATTGCAAGATGCCATATACGCATAAATCCGGAATTAGTTGTTGCACATTTCCTACTATTTCGTGCATGTTTAATGAAAGCTGTTTGTATTTACGATTCGTGAAATAAAATTAACTTAAAAATGCAGTAACTTGCTGTATTAGTAGTGCTTTTTTAACTAATGCATATGCAAACAGGTTTAATCATCGAGGCGGCCCAACAATATGTGACGGCACAGTATAAAAATCATCCGCATCCCCAACTGGTGTATCATAATCTCGAACACACAAGACAGGTGGTTGCAGCAGCAGAACAGATTGCAGCGCATTACAGGTTGGAAGATACTGACCTGCTGGTAGTGTATATCGCTGCCTGGTTCCATGATCTGGGATACCTTTTGGGAGAGGCTAAAACACATGAAGAGAAGGGAGCAGAGCTGGCACAGAATTTTTTAATTGTACAACAGGTTCCGCCAGATATACAACAGCAGGTAAGCAATTGCATTATGGCCACCAAAATGCCGCAGGACCCTCATAACCTGTTAGAACAGATCGTTTGTGATGCAGACCTGTTCAACCTGGGTACCAGGGATTTCAGGGCCCGTACCAAGTTACTGCACCGGGAAATGGAAATGACACATGGGAAAGAGATTCCGGGAGCTGTTTGGACAGAAGGTTCTCTGCGCCTGCTGGAAGAACAGCATTACCATACTGCTTATTGCAAAGCATTATTGCAACAGCAGAAAGAAGCAAATATTGAGTGGTTAAAAGAAAAACTCGAAAAGCAATTGGATAAAGCAAAGAAGAAACATAGACAGGAGGCAGAAGCGGCCGTTGTTGCTGCCGGTAAAAAGGGTGCAAGGGAAGAAGCTGTTTTTGCAATAGCGGAGAAATTTGCAGAAGAAGAGCCTAAAAAGAAGAAAGAAAAGGAGCTTAAAGAACCCAAACCTGGCCGTGGGGTGGAAACGATGTTCCGTACTACTTCCACTAACCATATCCGTTTGAGTTCCATGGCAGATAGTAAGGCGCATATCATGATCTCGGTAAATTCAATTATCGTATCAGTGATATTGGGTGTATTGTTCAGAAGACTGGAAGATTATCCCAACCTGATTATTCCTGCTGTTCTCTTCTTACTTACAGGAGTAGTAACGATCATTTTCTCTGTACTGGCTACCCGCCCTAATGTAAACGCCGGACGTTTCACCCGGGATGACATTGACAAGAAAAAGACCAATCTCCTGTTCTTCGGTAATTTCCATAAGATGTCCCTGGAAGATTATACCTGGGGGATGACGGAAATGATGAAAGACAATGACTACGTATATGCAAGTATGATCCAGGATATTTATCACCTCGGCGTTGTACTTGGTAAAAAATACAAACAACTGAGGATAGCATATAACATCTTTATGTTCGGTTTGATTATATCAGTGCTGGCATTCCTGATTGCGGCACTCTTTTTTCCGGTGAAGAACTAACCAATGGATAATATCTCTGTGAATCTGCCGCTGTTCGACCGCGATCTGAGCTGGTTGTCTTTTAATTATCGGGTATTGTGCATGGCTAATGATAGCACGGTGCCTTTATATGAACGTATAAAATTCCTGTCTATCTTCTCATCCAACCTGGATGAGTTTTTTCGTGTACGTATGCCCGCAGTGCTGGCAGTTGATCACCTGATCCGTACAGACCCTGCCGCAGCCGGTACCGCCGAAAGCATGCTGCCTGCCGTGCAGGAAGAGATCAGTCGTCAGTTGGGTGAGTTTGGTCAGACGCTCACTCAAAACCTGCTGCCTGCTTTACATAACAATCACATACATCTTTACTATAATGAGCCGGTACATACGACCCATAAGGCCGATATCAGGGAATATTTTTTAACCCGTGTGCTGGCCTTCCTGCAACCTTTATGGCTGCAGGGGCATAAACCGGAAGAAGTATTCCTGGAAAATAACCTGCTGTATGTAGTGGTATCATTGTCAACAGCGGAAGAACCGGATATGCTGAAATATGCCCTGGTAAATATTCCCAGCAATCAGTTACCCCGTTTTACCGAGTTGCCGCCTATAGATGATGTGTTTTATATCATCATGCTGGATGATGTGATCCGTGAGAATGTTGGTTTTATATTCCCCGGTTATACCGTCAATGGCTGCTATAGCATCAAGATTACCCGGGATGCAGAAACCGATATGAATGAGCTGGCGCATGATGTGCTGGAACAGGTAGAAACAATGATCGCTAAAAGGGAACTCGGGATTCCTACCCGCTTCCTGTATGATGCTGCCATGCCTTTGGCATTACGGCAACTGCTGGCAGTATACTTCAAGATCCTGCCGGAAGAAATGGTGAGGGGAGGGCGTTATCATAATCTGAAAGACCTGATGGACCTGCCCATGCCGGTCAAATCCCCCTTATTCTCTTACCCCCGTCAGCCGGCAGTACAGATGCATACACTGGACAATGTGCCCCGCTTACTGGAAGAAGTGCTGAAACGGGATATCCTTTTACATGCGCCCTACCAACGGTACGACTATATCCTTCGCTTCTTCAATGAAGCGGCCGTAGACCCTGCCGTGGTGGAAATTTATATCACCCTGTACCGGATCGCTTCCGGCTCACAGATCGCCAACGCACTGATCAGCGCTGCCCACAATGGTAAGCAGGTGACGGTATTCGTGGAACTCAAAGCCCGCTTTGATGAAGCGAATAATATCCGCTGGGCCAAGAAAATGAAAGCTGCCGGCGTGAAAATCGTTTATAGCATACCCGGACTGAAAGTCCATGCCAAGATAGCCCTGGTAAAACGTCGCCGTGGTTATGTATGGGATTACGCCGGACTGATGGCTACCGGTAATTTCAACGAAAGCACTGCCCGCTTCTATACAGATCACGTATTACTGACCGCCCACCGTGGCATGACGCAGGAACTGGAACTGTTATTCCTCTATCTGCAAACAAGAGAACAACCGGGGCGTTATAGCTATCTGCCTTTTAAACATCTGCTGGTGGCTCAATTCAACCTGGTAGACCGCTTCTCTGAAATGATAGACCGGGAAATAGCCAATGCGAAAGCCGGCAAACCTGCCTGTATCACCATTAAGCTCAACAACTTACAGGAGAAAGACATGATTGCTAAACTGTACGCTGCCAGCGATGCCGGGGTGGAAGTACGGATGCTTGTAAGGAGTATCTGCTGCCTCTTGCCGGAACAACCTGAAAGTCGTAACATTACAGTAAGGCGTATCGTAGACCGCTACCTGGAACATGCCAGGGTATTCATATTTCACAATGACGGGCAGGAAGAAGTGTACATGGGTTCTGCCGATTGGATGAACCGCAACCTTCTTCGCCGTATAGAGGTATGTTTCCCCATCTATGAGCCACAGTTACAGGAACAGCTGAAGGAGATCATCCGTTTGCAGCTGGCAGATAATACCAACGCTGTAATGCTGGATGCCAATATGCACAACGTTCCCGTGAAGCCAGCACCAGGTGAAGCCCCGGTAAATGCACAAATGGCGATACATGCATACGTAGAAGCTCTAAATCATTAATCATATGAAGGCGTTAATGAACAACACTTCCTTCATCCGTTTTGTACAGCATCCGTTAAAGTTCTCATTATACCTGTTATGGAAACTACCCAGTGCCTGGCTGGCAGGTGTAAGAGTAAAACAAATACAAGAAGATAGTTGTATAACAGTAGTGCCATACAAATGGTTATCGCAGAATCCTTTTCGTTCTACCTATTTTGCCTGCCTGGCTATGGCCGCTGAAATGAGTACAGGAATGCTGGCCATAATGTATACCCGTGCTGTTGCCCCCAAACAGGTATCCATGCTGGTAACCGGTATGGAAGCAACCTTTGTGAAAAAGGCCACGGGTAAAACATATTTCACCTGTGAAGAAGGGAACACAATAGCAGCAGCAGTAAATAAAACAATAGAGACAGGAGAAGGAGTAACGCTCACAGTTGACAGTACCGGTAAAAGCCATGATGGTACAGTAATTGCAATCTTCCGGATCACCTGGTCTTTTAAGGCAAAAAAATAAATATGAAGATAGCATTTCACGGAGCAGCACGCACTGTCACCGGTTCTAAACACCTGATCACTTTAAAGAATGGTAAAAAGATTTTGCTGGATTGTGGAATGTTCCAGGGAATGGGAAAAGAAACAGATGAGCTGAATGAAAACTTTGGGTTTGATGCATCACAGGTAACACACATGATCCTGTCCCATGCACATATAGACCACACTGGTCTGATCCCTCTGTTGATACAAAGAGGTTTTAAAGGCTCGATCTATTGTACTCCCGCGACACTGGACCTTACAGAAGTTTTATTACTGGATTCTGCAAAGATCCAGGAAGATGATGTAAAGTATATCAACAAGAGAAGACATAGGGAGGGACAACCGCCGATATCACCCCTATATACCGTTTCCGATGCAGAAAAGAGTGTAAAGGCCTTTAAACCCGTTAATTATAAAACCTGGTTTACGGTAGATGATGATGTGGAAGTATTATTTACTGATGCCGGACATATCATTGGAAGTGCCGCGGTACACCTGCGGATCAAAGAGGATGGGAAGACTACTCAAATCACTTTTAGCGGAGACATTGGCCGGTATAATGATGATATTCTCCGTTCTCCGGATGTATTTCCTCAATCGGATTATATCCTGATGGAATCTACCTATGGTAGTAGCCTGCATGCAGAAGCAGCTCCCGCTGAGCCTTTGCTCCTGCAACATATCCGGCATACCTGTATAGAGAAAAAGGGTAAACTGATTATCCCTGCTTTTAGCGTAGGTCGTACCCAGGAAATATTATATACATTAAACCGTGCCCAGATAGAAGGCAGGCTGCCAAAGGTGGACATCTTCGTAGATAGTCCGCTGTCAATGGAAGCGACAGAAATAGTAAGGAGTCATCCTGAAGTATTTAATAAAAAACTGGCAAAGTTTCTGAAGACAGATGAAGACCCTTTTGATTTCCCGGGCCTGCATTTTATAGAAACGGTAGATGAATCCAAACAACTCAACTTCCGCAAAGACCCTTGCGTAATCATTTCTGCATCGGGCATGGCAGAAGCAGGGCGTGTAAAACATCATATCGTCAACAATATCAATGATCCAAAGAACACGATCCTGCTGGTAGGTTACTGTGAACCTCAATCGCTGGGTGGACGACTGATGAGAGGCGCGAAGGAAGTATCAATTTATGGTACTTATTATGAAGTGAAGGCGGAAGTAGGATCTGTCCGCTCTATGAGTGCGCATGGGGATTATGAAGATCTTGGGCATTGGCTGGCCTGCCAGGATGCGCATAAAGTGAAGAAGTTATTCCTGGTGCATGGAGAGTACGAAGTGCAGCTTATTCTATCTGATTGGTTAAAGAAAAAGGGATTCATGGATATTGAGATCCCTGAAAGACATTCTGAAGTAGAACTTTAAAAAAAAGGCTCCGACGGAGCCTTTTTTTGTGCCCTCTTCCTGTTATAATAATCCCCTTTTAGTCTAATGTATTGTTAATCAGTAGTAAAAGCATTGAGATATTAATTACTGCTTATAACCTGCTGAGATTCATTGCTTATGGTGATATAAGCCCTATATAAGCCCACTACAAGCCCTCTATAACTGGTATATAAGCCCACCTTATTTAGAGTGGGCTTATATACCAGTTATAGAGGGCTTATGAAGAGTTTACAGGAACGTTTAAGCTCTTTCTGCGTTTTGTATGACGTAGCTTATTGTAGTGTTTACAGGGCTTCTTCTATTCCTGTTTATGTAAATCCATAAAAAAAGGGGATGTATCAGATGATACATCCCCTTTCTGCAGAAGAATTTATCTATTTATTCAGTGTATTCACAATCTTCAATATATAATCACTCTGTTTATTCAACTCCGCTTTTATTTCAGGAGTAGCCAGGGAAGCCTTATCCTGTTTCTTTTTGGCAAGTGGTTGCAACATCTTAATGAGATAGCTGTTCACCATCTTATTGTTGAACAACTTAGCCATATTTTCGATCTGGTCAAGTCCCTTGATCACAGTTGCTGTATTATCAATATTCGCTAAGATGCCAATGTACTGCATAGCAGCCTCAAACTTCTCCTGACCGTTTGCTTCGTCAAATGCTTTTGCAAAGAATGCTACATCAGCATCATTCCCTTTCTGTGCATAGACTGTAGCGATTGCATTGCTCAGTGAACCTTTGGATTCTGCTTCCAGCTGTTTAGCCAGGGCGTATGATTTTTCCAGGTCCAGCTGTGCCAGGCCCGCCAGTGCCGCACCCGCGGCAGCATAGGAACGGTCTTTCGTTGCCTTCTCAAACAAAGGGGCCAGTTGTTTATCTTTCAGTTTACCTAATTGTCTCAGTGCAGCAGCCCTTACGGAAGAATTTTCATCATTCTGGGCCAGTTGTTGTAATACAGGAAGAGCCGCCGCCTTCACGCTTTCATCTTCTATCTCAAGACCTGCTACTGTCAGGGCACGCAGGCCATAGAACTTGTCTTTCAGTGCCGCAATAACGGTCTTACGTGCAGCAGGATTGGTAGTCTGTTCTTTCAGACAAGCCTCAATAGCCTCACGGCGATCGCCATATTCAGGGGCATTCGCATACTCAAAAATGTAAGTATTAATATCGCGATGATCATCTTTATCATCCAGAATTACTTTCTCCGCATCCACATTCACAAAATCCGGTTTGGTGGTATAAGGGAAAGTAAAGGTTTCAGATTTATTATTAATGGTAACAAGATGACGTGTTTTCTTACCACCCGCATATACATCAATAGCAATTGGCAGTTCGAATACTTTATCGCCGGGTTGTTTCTGCTGAATGATCACACTTGCCTTTTTGCCCGCATCATCATAATTATAACTGATATCCAGGATAGGGTATCCCTGACCAAAGTACCACTGGTTAAAGAACCAGTTTAAATCCTGTCCGCTCACTTCTTCAAAAGCAAGACGCAGCTGATGTGCTTCTGCAGATTTAAAGGCATTCGTTTTCAGGTAAAGATTTAATGATTTAAAGAAAGCGCTGTCGCCTACCACGTTACGCAGCATGTTCAGGATACGGCCACCTTTCTGGTAGCTAACGGCATCGAACATATCTTCTTTATCATGATAATGGAAGCGGACCAGATCACGGTCACCCGCGTATTCTGTAAACTGTATATAGTTTTTGGCAGCTTTATAGGCATGATCGTCCGCCATATCTTTCCCGTATTTATGGGAAAGCCAGAGGTATTCGCTATAGTCCGCAAAAGATTCGTTGAGGGTAAGATTGCTCCATGATTCAGCAGTCGCCAGGTCACCGAACCAGTGGTGGAACAGTTCATGTGCTATAACAGCTTCATCATAATGGTTGTTATCCAGCAGTTCCCGGTCGGTTTTCTGCAGGAAATCGCCATGCAGGGTAGCCGTGGTATTTTCCATAGCGCCTGAAACATAATCCCTTACTACGATCTGGGAGTATTTCGCCCATGGATATTCGTAACCCAGGATATCGGAATAGAAGCTGAGCATTTCCGGTGTATTACCGAAGATAGCCTTGGCATATGGTGCGTAAGGTTTTTCCACATAGTAGTTTACCTCTTTACCACGCCATTGGTCTTTTACGATGGAGAAATCGCCAACCGCCATCATCACCAGGTAAGGGGAGTGGGGAAGGTCCATTTTCCAGGTATCGGTACGGGTACCATCTGCATTATCTTTCTGGCTTACCAGTTTACCATTGGAAAGGGTCACATATTTCTTTTCCACGGTCATACTGATTTCATCCGTCATTTTCTGAGCGGTCCTGTCTATAGTAGGGAACCATACAGAGTTGGATTCCGTCTCCCCCTGTGTCCATATCTGTATGGGCTTATTGGGTTCGGTACCATCATGGTTGATGAAATAAAGTCCTTTGGCATCTGTAATAGCCGCGCTGCCTTCTGCTTTTATCTCTTCAGGACGGGCGGTATAGTCGGCATATATAGTATATGATTCGGTACGCTGATAGGATTTATCCAGCTTAATATGTAGCTGGGAGCCATCGTACTCGTATTTTAAAGGTGTATTTTTACCATTTTTTACTACTGCTATTTGTTTGATTTCCATACCTTTAGCATCCAGCAAAAGAGAGTCGGTAGCGTAGAAGTGAGGCTTTAATGTGATCCAGGCTTTCCCGTACAGGTATCTTTTAGGATAGTCGAAACGTACATCCAGTTTGGTGTTCACCAGGTCATTTATCCTGGTAGTAGTGCCCCGGTAGATTTTTAACAGGGGATCGTTTTGCGGAGGGGTTTCCTGTTGCTGTGCGACTGCCGGAGTAAGAAAGAACATTCCGGTAATACCTCCCAACAGCAGGCTTTTCAGCACTTGCTTAAAAGGTTTAGACATCTTATAGATCAATTTTTGCCACGAATTAACAGGAATTATCACAAATAATAGTACCCCATACTGTTAATATTGGCTAAATCATGATAATTGGCTATAATTAGGGATCGTTCGCTATGCCTGCGTCCGCTAAAGTGCTTAAAATTACTATTTTTGTTCAGTTCAGTTAAAGTGTAATAATGATCAAAGCAATTGTCAATGGTGATACACCGTTCGTTATCAATACGGAAGCCGGCGTGCAAACCTGTAACGGAGAGCCGGTAGAGTGGTCGGGAATTGAACTGCCGGCCGGTAATTACAGTATTGTTCTGGATGGGCGTAGTTATATGGCCCAGGTGCTGAAAGTGGATAAGGAGGCGAAAATGGTGACTATCATAATAGATCAGCAGGAATATGAAGTTGCTGTTGAGGAACCAATAGACCAGTTGTTAGCTGCAATGGGCATCAAAGATGCCATGAAGCGTAAGGTCAATGATATTAAAGCACCTATGCCGGGCCTGATCCTGAAAATCCTGGTAACGCCGGGGCAGGTCATCAAAAAGGGCGATCCTGTACTGATCCTGGAAGCCATGAAAATGGAAAATGTGTTCAAGGCAACGGTAGACGCTGTGGTGAAGGACGTAAGGGTAACGGAGTGGACAGCCGTAGAAAAAGGTGAGGTGTTGGTTATATTGGAATAGTATTTGTTTTGTTTAAGACATGAGTATGGTGCAATATTTGAAAAGATTTTTATTTATCCTGGCTGTTCTGGTGGTGTCTTTACACCTTGGAGCGCAGGACCCTGAGTATTTTATTTATCTGCAGAGTGAAAGATCTCAGCCTTTTTATGTAAGGTATGAGGGTAAAGTACTTAGTTCTTCTGATAAAGGTTACCTGATCATATCAAAGGTGCATGCCGGTACTGCTTCACTGCGTATAGGTTTTGCGAATGGTGGCGGCCCGGAGCAGCAGTTCCTGGTGAAAGTGTCTGGTAATAATGATCAGGGATACCTGATTAAGAAAGACGGGGATGAAGGATATGCACTGTACAATCTCCAGACTTTCGCCGCTATCAGGCCAAGTAAAGGAGTGCCGAAAGAGCCGGTAGCTGTTACCGCCCCTGCCGTTGTAAAAGATACGGCGGTGGCAGTAGCCCTTACACCTGCACCGGTGGCTGCGGACACG
Source organism: Chitinophaga oryziterrae (assembly GCF_009758125.1). GTDB lineage: Bacteria > Bacteroidota > Bacteroidia > Chitinophagales > Chitinophagaceae > Chitinophaga > Chitinophaga oryziterrae. Next base: position 2,386 of record NZ_WRXO01000008.1, on the reverse strand, counting down.
ATGATGGCGTCTCTTAAGAAAGATCTTGATTCTACATTTACAAGTACATCAGACGTGACGGTAGGAGCTGGTAGTCGTCCTGTAAATACGATCGCTCCCCCTGTTCCTGTTACTCCGCCGGCAGCAAAGCCACAGGGTAACATGTTCTCAAATGCACTGGACAAGGTAGTTGGGGATGACCGGGTAGAGGAAGTGCCACCGCCAGCCGATGACATCATAGTGGTTGATTCAGCGGCCGTTACTACGGATATAGCGCCCGTAGCTACGAAGAAATCCCGGAAAAGGCGCCGTGACGTATTAACACCTGAAGAGCAAAAGTTAGCAGCAGATGTAATTGCAGAAGAACATCTGGCCGCAGCAACGGCAGATGCGCTGGCCCCTGATTCCACAATCGCTCCCGTGGAAAAGAAAAGCAGGAGGCATGTGAAGACGACAGAAGATCCTGCGTTTATAAACTTCGCGGAGGATAGTACCAAACAGGCAACTATACCTGCTCCCGCTCCTGTAGTAACAGAGCCCGTGGCAGTTCCTGTGGAGGAAACGCCTGCATCATCTAAAAAGAAGAAACATAAAACAGAAACACCGGAAAATGCCAATAACATCGTTACAGATTCTACGGGTTATGCTGTAAGTGATCTGTCTATTGACCATCCAAAGGAAAGTAAGAGAGAGAAGCGCAGGAAGAAAGAGGCAGAAGAAGCAGGGATAGCGCCTGCAGTTATACCCGCAGAGGTGCCGGTTGCGGAACCTGTAGAAGAGAAGAAGTCTGTGAAAATGATTAATTCTGATTGCGGGAATGTACTGGATGAAACTAATTTCAGAAAGGTATTGCGCAAGTTTGTAGCAGGTAAGGATGATGACGGGATGATTGATGCATTTCGTCGTCAGACAAAGGGCTATTGTCTGGAGACATCGCAGATAAAGACATTGGTACAATTACTGGGAACGAATGAGTCGCGTTACCGCTTACTGGACCTGGCCTATCCTAAGGTGTCGGATTCGGAACAATATTCGTCGCTGGAGAATGTGTTGACGGATGATTACTATAAGGGGCGGTTCAAAGCCATGTTACATAAATAAGATAAGCTCCGCGAGGAGCTTTTTTTGTTTTTAGGGGTTACCTTCGCGGATTATGAGGTATTTTATAGAGGTAGCCTATAAGGGAGCAAAGTTCAATGGCTTCCAGATACAGGAGAATGCAGAGACGGTACAATCCGCGATCGATCATGCATTGAGTACGCTGATGCGGGAAAAGATTGAAACAACGGGCTCCAGTCGCACGGATGCGGGGGTACATGCCTTACAGAACTTCCTGCATTTTGATCTGGAGAAGCCTTTACATCCTCAGTTTATCTACAAGGTAAATGCTATTCTTCCACCTGATGTTGTTTTACGTAATGTATATAATGTACCTGATGACGCGCATTCCAGGTTTGCAGCATTGAGCAGGTCTTATGAATACATTATATATATGCAGAAGGATCCTTTTCTGCAGGACAGGGGTTATTTCTTTCCTTATCGTTTAGACGTTGATTTATTGCAGGAAGCCGCGGGTATTCTGACAGAGTATCAGGACTTTACAACATTTTCCAAGCGTAATTCGCAGGTGAAGACACATATATGTGCGATAAAGGAATCGCGTTGGACGGTGGATGGTACCCGTATAGTCTATAACGTTACAGCGAACCGTTTCTTAAGGGGGATGGTGAGGGGATTGGTAGGAACGATGCTGAGAGTAGGGCGGGGAAAGATGACGATGCAGGAGTTCAGGGAAGCGATAGAAAGCCGGAATTGTGTGAATGCAGATTTTGCCGTACCGCCTCAGGGGTTATTTTTGATGCAGGTAGCTTATCCTGAGGGGTTATTATCTGATAAAATGACGATATAGAAAAGCCATGGGAAGGGATCTACGAAATTCTTTTAAAATTTATTTGGCAGTAACGAAAAAACGGCTACTTTTGCATCCCGCTTTGATAGAAAGCACGGCGACAAAAGCTCTTCCCAAGTATACGTTTTTTCTCTTTTTTCAGATGATAATCAATAAGCTGTAAGGCGTACTGACAATGAGTTTGAGGGAATTATTCGAAAGAATAAAAATCTTTAAAAAAGATTTGGTGGTAATCAAAAATTGATACACCTTTGCAACCCCAACGCAAACGATGCGAAGCGGAAAAGAGAAAAGAAATAAAGATGTAGACTTCAGGAGTCACACGGATCGGATCCGGAACATCGGCAAACATTGGACATTAGGTTTGATGTAAGTTCTTTGAAAGATTGGAAACAACAGCATATAAAACACAGGTAATGTTAAGCGAAAACATTAGATAAACATGACGTCTAATTTCGAGAGAAATTACGAAGTCAGTATCAAAACTTCTTTACAATG
>NZ_WRXO01000007.1 GCF_009758125.1 Chitinophaga oryziterrae | reverse complement strand
TTAGGTGGCTGGAAAGGCTATCTCTCAGAACGTAAACCCGGCATCACTACCTTTTGGATGGGGCTGCAAAAATTTACTGCAGTCATGCAAGGCTGGATTCTTTTTAGAAATGTGTCCAGACGGTAGCCCGACAGGGAGGCTTTTTGTATTTTCAATTATTGCATTTTATTTTATAAGTATTTCATATTCAATCCTAAGTTGGTTTGATCAAGAGCTAATAAACCAAGTTCCTGTAACCGAACTATTGCCTAGACCAATTGGTAACCGACCGTCGGAATAAATCAGAACTATAACACATTAGAGCTCGTTTTCATCATCTTCGTCAGTAAGGCCTTCATCCTCGACATCATCTTGATCTTCATCTACTTCTTCCATTACATTCCATCTATAATAACCAGAATGCAAGCTTTGATGGTCGTTTTTAAATTTATTCAGCGCTGTTACAAATTGCGTTATTATTAATACTACATCACTATTTGTGGGAATAGCATCTTCTTCAACCAAATCAAGAAAAGCGGTTGTCGATTCTCCTGCAAGCAACGTTATTACTCTTTCTAGAATGCGATTTACGTGTTTAATCTTAATTTTATTGATTACACCATCTTGCTTCTTCTTTGAAAACTCTTTAAACTCTTCATAAACAGCTTGCAACATCGGTTGAATAAGAATGTATTCAGTAATGTTGGCTCTCGAAATATTTTTTCCTGCCATTTGGTTACTTTTTTCGATTAATTTTCTCTGGCATTAAGGTCCGAATTTCAGTTCCAGTCCAATAATAATATCCACTACGGACATATATGTTATCTGCTCTCTTTTTTTCTAAGCAACTTAAATATTGCCCAAGCATCATAGCAACATCACTGCTAGAGGGTAGTTCATCCTCATCAAACAAATCAAAATCTTCAAAGGGACTATAACCCGGGCCCAGAATATCGTTACATTCCGCCAGCGCCTTGTTTATGAACTTAATTTTGAATTTGTTAATTGCAGCGTTTGGCGTTTTCCTTGCCAGTGCGCTCATTTCATCATGGAAGCTTTGAGTTTGCGCCTGTATTTTTTCAAAATTGCTAATTTCCTCCTCTGTCATATTTATCTTTTTATGATGGGCAATCACGTGTAAATTGTATGTATTTCCTTTTAATAATATCAATTGGGTCTCGTTGTTTATTTTCGTACATATCAGCCATCATAACGAGATCAGAATCATCCAATATTAAAATACATTTTCTATGTGCTGACCACAGATTAATAGTATTGTCGTAGATGTTTTTGGGTGCTGCATTTCTGGTAAATAAAATCCCAAATCGTCCGAATTGGTCTGATAAATATCGGTTTAATTGGTTTAGGTGATCCCGCTCTAGCGTCTTGACATTTTTGAGTTCTATTACCAGTTGCGTAGCTTCATATTTATCGTATATTTCTGTTAAAAAATCATATGATCGATTGTTATAAAAAATAATATCGCGTATGTGTAAGCCGCTTTCTGTGCGACTTTGTTCCTGTGCAAAGTCTAAATAAGGATAGAGCATGGAGGCCAATACCGAAACCATATTGTCCTCATATTTGCGGTCGGCATTTTGATCTTTTCCTGTTGGCAATCCCACAATCGTTTCTGATTTTCTTTTTGCGGATAGGATTGGAATTTGTGTGAAAAGCGGATCGTTAACACAACTTTGCTGGTTGGCTACTTTCTGACGAGTATAGGCATTAACCATATCATAGTTGTGCCTGTTGAAATCAAGAAGTTGAACTCGATTTAACCTATTTCCAAAGGTCTTTTGATGATCTTTTATATAATAGTTATCAAAGTAATCTTCGTAGTTAAGCCATGGGTTGTAACGCAGCCATCTTTTGGGCACCAATATAATTGGCTTTTGAGTATTAGGATTAACCGGTAGATAAGTTTCCTCTAAAATGATTTTCAGCGTTTGTATATTAAATATTGGTACAGAACATTTTTCAAAGGGAAACTTGTATTTATCACATTTTTCTAATGTATAGTCGACTAAAAAAGATTTTATTAGAGAACACGTAATATCACTGATCCGATCCTTTGAAATGCCCTGTATCAAAAGCTGGACTTCCTCAAAGTGTTCAAAACCATTATTTTTAATTTGAGGTATTTTTTTAAATAGCTCAAGAATTTCTTCAGATGCTTTAACTCCTAGTTTTTTCCCCGTTCTGGTTTTTGAATTGCCAAGTCCTGCCTCATCACACTCCGTCAGGTCAATCAAGGTTTGGATTGCCTCTTGTTCCTTTCCTTTAATAAATTGATTTCCAATGGCATTGAATGCTGATACAACAGCTAAATGTAGTCCATTATCCTGCTGTGAAGGAATTTTCCAAAGAAGAAAGGGATCAACATATAAAGGAATATCTTCATCTAGAAAAGGAAGTGCAAAATCTATGTCCTCTTGCTTTAAAGGAATATTGTAGAAGTCATTAAGTCGGGGACGAACGATTGCCATTTATTGAGGTTATAACCCTTAAATTAGGATTTTTAAAGCATTAGAAAAGAAAAATTTGTTCGTGAGTAAATGAACTTCCATTATTGATAATGGAAGATATTACCTTCTATTCAATTTGACGTTCCGCTCAAAAAAATCAAAGTATTCTCATTAAAAGATCTTTAATTTGATGCGAGTTGTATTTCAAAACTAAAGGATTATGGTTTATTAAAGTAATGGCACGTAAGAAAACAGGAAAATCCCCTGATAATTTGAATCTAATACAGCAAATTTATCAAACTGAAGATAATAATAGAAATAGGCAATAATTTCAGAACAGCCGTTTCATTAAGAGAATAACCTATTAATAATCAACAGAAGTTGGTTCGAGAATCTACCGCTACTGGGCACTTGGCGAAACGCCGGAGATTGTATCTCCGGCGTTTCTTGTTTAAGCCATTCGGAGCACACCATTTCATTCCTCCCTTAATTGGTCATAATCCGTATTTTTCTTATTTTAGGAACGTTAGTCCAAGTACAAGCATACTGTTATTAACTCCAATGTATGAAGAAAAAAGAATTAATAGAAAGTATTGTTACCTCCGCTAATTTGTTTGTTTTGCAAATAAAAAGTCAATCCGCTTTGGATCTCCATGATCTGAGTATTTATGCAGAACAGGCTTCTATTCCAATTTTAGATATTGTATTTGACCTGAAACTTAAAAGTGCCGGTGAAATCAAACGAAATCACCCGGCTATAGATTTAATTGACTCAGAAAAAGGAATCGCATTTCAGCTGACGTCAACAGCCACTTCAACAAAAGTTGTAGAAACACTGCAAATATTTGTTGATAACAAGTTATATGAAAAATATCCTACCCTGTATATCTATATACTAACAGAGAAAAAATCAGATTATAAAACATCGAAGATTAAAAACATAGTGAATGGTAAATTTGATTTCGATGTCAATACGCACATCCTTGATTATAGAGATATTTTGAGGCGTATTAATTTAATTCGTTCTATAAAAACATTAAAAACGATTGCAGAAATTTACGAAGACCTATCTTCATTATCTAATTTCCAGATCACCAAATTCATAGAAAATCAACAGACTGGTTCCACACCGAAAATCAGAAAACAAGCATCCTTTATTGAAAATATCAGGGAAGAACTCAAAGGGATAATTGGAGAGGACAACATTGACAAGTTAACAGAATTAAAAACATCCTTAGATAATATTTCAATTTTAGAAAAAAGTTTAGCAGCTAAAGCTAAAGAAATTGAGGAATGTAAAAAAGCGCTGGATATTTACCCTGAGCAAGGCGCCATATATGAAGCGCTCAGAAGAACCTTAACATATTCCAAAGAAGAATATGATAAGCTGAAGTATATCATCGATCAGCAAAAACACATTATAAATCTACTCTCTCAAAACATAAAGCGTCAGAAAGAATTCCTGAACCGGATGGATCTCCAAAAAGCCTCTGGGAGAATGAAAGAGGTCAAGATACTCTTTGAGGCTGGTGAATTCTCAATGGTCAATACCTTGCTAAATTATGAGGGACGGCAAGAGTACATCAATAAGAAGTTGAGAGAAAAAATAAACCAGTCTGAAGAACTAGAGTCGTTAGCAAATGAAGAATTTTTTCTTGCGCTAAGTATGTTACAAAAGCCTGATTGGGTAGAAAATATACAATTAATTAAGAATCATTTTGAACAATCAATTGAATTAGGCGGGTTTAGTTTGAATTGCTATCAGTATTCCTTTTTTCTGGAAGAAACAGGTGATAACGATCGTGCAATCTATATACTACGTAAAACAATAGATCTTCTTCCAGAAGATGATGCTGAAAACAAAGCCACCCTTTTAAGCAGACTGGGAAAATTACTAATTGCTCCAGATGCAGCTGCTGCTTTGAATATTTTTCAAGAAGCAGTTGATATTTATGGGAATTTATTTGATGAGAATAATAATAAATATGAATATCCCCTTGTTAAAACGATGCACGAATGCGGAATGCTTTGTATGAGTACATCCATGGAACAGGCAAGAATTTATTTTGAACAAATTTTGTTATTAACAAGTAACCGTAATCATCCTGCAGACAAACCTACACAAACACTGACATACCTGACGTTACTTGCTTTAGGATCATTGCATGGCCAACTGGGAGATAATGAACAAATGACCTCGTACCAACAATTAGCATTGCAGCTAGGGGCAAATATTTCTCTTGATAATCCGAAAGATGATCTGTTTTATCTTCAGGAAGCGGTTCGCCGTATGCGTTTTTTATTAAACGAAGACAAAAACGGTCCGCGTTCAAATATAATTTATAAATATGCGCTGAAAAATTTTCTAATAGTCTGGGACTGGAATTTACAGGAAGATGTATACAATATTGCAAAGGCACTTAGTACTTTAGGTCTTCATCTACTTGTAGATCAGGAAACAGTGGGTGCGGGTATTTGCTTTTGTGGTGCCTTGAAGATATTTAAAATCCTTAATAAAAAAGGTTATTCCTGTCTTCCGGATATAGCTAATAACCTTCGTGATACAGGATTTATACAAATGACCCAAAACAATGCAGAAGTAAATAAAAAGTTACTATCAGAAGCACTAATTATCCGCAAGCAACTGGCAAAGGACAACCCAGTCGAAAATTTTAAAGAGGCTGCATCATTACTCGATACATTATACTATAATTCTTTTATCGGAGTAGATCCTTCTGAATTCCATAAAGCTATTCCTTTTTTTGATGAAGCACTGGCAATTCATAAAGATCTTTATAAAATATATAACCAACCAGATCTCAGACAATGGTTACAATTGTTACATCACAAAAGCATATTCATTTCCAGGGAACTGGATAAAACAGATGTAATTATATGGTATCAGGAATTAATTGGCTTCAAAAACCATATTCCTCCTTCGGATTATAACTTTTATGAACTAGACATTCAAATGGCAATACATGAGTCAGGACAATTATTAATTGAGAATGTCGAAGTAGATAACGAGTTATTCTTAACTGTAGCAGGAGATGTTGTAGATGCCAGGAAAAATCTGTTTGAAAAAGATCCTGAAACTTATACCGACTTTCTATTGTGGACATTTTTGAAAGTAGGAGAGAAATTTATGGAAGGGAGACAATGGGAGCATGCACGCATCTATCTTAAAAATGCTATCGAATTAATTAGTATGCTCCAGAAAAAGGATCCTGAACAATATGATAAACAATTTGTGATGCCAACCTATAATTTGGCATTTGTATGTTATCAGGCGGTAGATTATAACAGTGCGGCAAAACATTACTTAGATCTGTGTAAGTATTTTGAGGCCAGACTACAAGAGTATCCCGATTATCATACAGTCTTCATATCATTCATGATTAAGCTTATTGAGGTTTATTTGTTGGATAATCAATTAGATGATGCTTTGTTCTATATTACCAAAGTAATGAAATTTCTGCCGGCAATCAATAATTCTTCGGAAGAAGATGAAAAAATGATGTCATTAAAAAATTTAATAGCAGCATATCTGCCAGGATTTTCACTCAGTAAAAATTTATCTGGCAGATGGACATTAACTGTGGCAAAAAATAAAAATAACAGCAAACAATGGTGGAAGTTCTGGTAACATAAACCATTTAATCCAGAAATGAGGCTCAATATGAGGCAAAAAAACATAAGAAACGGCTGCCTGCCAGAGTAATGGAGTCTTTAGTTAAACTGTAATAGCTTCGATTAGTTCTTGCAATGAGGTATATTCTAGCAGTTTACGGTATGTCATATAGTGACAAAAGCTCAAACAAAAAGACCAAACTATCTTCTTCTCCTCTTTGAACAGGGGGGCTAAAATATCAATTGGGTTGCAGTAAACCGATCTGTAAAGGCATGAATTATCCCATTTCTTCATGCGTTCCCATACATTAACCGCTTATTAACAATACATTAGGCGAGTCACATTAATTTAGCTATGATTATCAACAGATGGCTTGACTATTAATAGAAATTTACTTTTGATAATATGATTTAGTTCTTTTCAATTTGAAAACTTGACAAATGCATTCAAATCGCCTATATCCTTCCTGGGACCAGATAAGTCAATTAAAGACGCCTCTTACAGCAGGAGAACTAGCTTTAGTTCAATATTTAGATTTATATCTTCCGAAGGATAAAGATTGGACGCAGACCAATAAATTAGACGATTATAAGCACTTGCAAACATATAGTGGCTGGCTTATTTTTGTTCAACCATTTCTAAACGGTGCCAGACCAGATATCATAATATTTCATCCAAAGATTGGTCTCATGATTTATGAGGTTAAGGATTGGAACTTGAAGAATTACGGAAATGACCAGGGAGGCTTTAAGGTGCATACTAAGGACGGAAGTTATGGGGTCAAACATCCAAAAAATCAAGTGGAACATTATAAAGATAATATTCAAAATCAATTAGTCCCTGCGATAGGGGAAGCTGTCGATTTAAACAAAAAGAATTTTGGTCTTATAAAAACAGGGATTTACTGCCACAATTCTACCACATCGGAATGTAGGGACATTTTAGGAACGCCACTTAAGCGTGAGCAATTTAAATATTTCCCATTTATTGGCAGAGATGAATTAAAGGTAGAAAAGTTACAGGACGTAGTTCCAGATGTTTATCGATCTGTAAGTTTTTCTTGGAAGCAGGAATGGAATGAAGAATTGTTATTTTGGTTACTACCTCCGTTTCATAGCATCGAACAAGGAACTGTTTTGACTCTAAGAGGAAATCAATCTAAAATAGCGGAGCCTCAGCCGGGTCACCATAGAATAAGGGGAGTTGCTGGTAGCGGTAAAACACAAGCTCTTGCATATCGTGCTGGTAAGCTAGCTTCAATGAACAAGAATGTGTTGATTGTAACTTTTAACATTACCCTTTGGCATTATATAAGGGATATGATTCAAAGAACACCATTCAATTTTAGATGGGATCAATTCACCTTCGCACATTTCCATGGATTTTGCAAAGATCGATTGAACCAATTTGGGGTTAAATGGCCTACAGGTCCCGTAAGAGAAAAATTTGACAGTGATGAAAGCTTTAATCAGGCTTTAGAATTATTTTTTAGATTCACAATTCCCAATGCTGTTAAATCTGCTATAAACAACAAGATCGTCGATTACTACGACGCTATACTAATTGATTGTAATACACGGGTTTGAGTTACGGTCAGGTCTATTGTCTTTCCATTTACTACAAGCTTACAATTCTTCGCGTCAAACAAAACTGAGCCTAAAGTAATCATGCTCGTATTCTGATCATCTTTGGCTAAAGCTTTTCGAGGCTTAGGTAAGAAAAAAAGGAGTAGAACAACTAACTTGAAGATGTAGTTGTGTGTTCATTATAGAACGTTAATCTACATCTATTAAACATGTCTTTCAGACAATAATTATTTCTTCGGAAAATACCTTACTATTGTTATGTAAAAATAAATAACACCCACCATTGTTTACGCACATCCGTACAAACGAAGTATTAAAGTGCTGAACCTAAATCTATAATAACTATGAAAAGGTTGATCTTTGCCATTGTAGCTTTTTGTATGGCCTATATGACCGCGCATACTCAAGCGATTATTACCCATGCGCCTCAAGGTTTTGATGCCTTGCGTAATGAGATTCCCCACGGAAAAATCGATACCATACGCTACGCGTCCAAAACAGTAGGTACTAAGCGCAGGGCATTAGTTTATACGCCCCCGGGGTATTCTAAAAAAAACAGATATCCTGTATTGTATCTGCTGCATGGCATAGGTGGCGATGAGAAGGAGTGGCTCAACGGTGGCACACCGCAGGTGATCCTGGATAACCTGTATGCTGACGGTAAATTAGCGCCAATGATCGTTGTTATGCCAAATGGCAGAGCTATGAAAGATGATCATGCTACGGGCAATATTATGGCACCTGATAAAATTCGGGCGTTTGCTACTTTTGAACAGGACTTGCTGCAGGATCTTATTCCTTTTGTTGAAAAGCAATTCCCGGTGTTGACTGATAGAGAGAACCGTGCAATTGCGGGTTTATCTATGGGGGGAGGCCAATCGCTTAACTTTGGCCTGAGTAATCTTGATCGGTTTGCCTGGGTTGGCGGTTTTTCTTCAGCTCCTAATACCCGAAGCCCCGAGTTACTGGTGCCTGATCCGAAAATTGCAAAAAGGCAGCTTAGACTACTTTGGATTTCCTGTGGCGATAATGATAACCTGATTAATTTTAGTAAACGTACACATGACTATCTATATGAAAACAAAGTGCCACACGTTTATTATATAGAGCAAGGTGGGCATGACTTCAAAGTTTGGAAAAACAGCCTTTATATGTTTTCCCAGTTTCTCTTTAAGCCTGTTGATCCGTCTACTTTTACGCAATATACAATGCTTGGTACGCCTGCGGCTACTAATGTACGTAATGCCAGTTTCCCACAGGTATTGCCGGACAACCATGTCGTGTTTCGTTTGAAGGCACCGCAGGCCCAACGGGTGCAGATTGATCTTGGTAAAAAATATGATCTGACAAAGGATACCACAGGCTATTGGACGGGTACTACTGATTCTATCGGTGAAGGCTTTCATTACTATTCTCTGTTGATAGACGGTGTCGCCGTTGCTGATCCGGCCAGCGAAACTTTTTATGGAATGGGTCGTATGGCTGCTGGTATTGAGATTCCTTTTGCCGATGGTGCTTTTTATGCTATTAAAGATGTACCTCACGGTGATGTACGGATCAAGCGCTACTTCTCGCCGGTCACTAATTCCTGGCGTCGTTGTCTTGTATATACACCTCCAGGATATGATAGTGCTACAGATCAACGATATCCTGTACTCTATCTTTTGCATGGCGGGGGCGAGGATGAACGAGGATGGAGTGCGCAGGGCAAGACCGACCTGATCCTCGATAATCTCATTGCCGCAAAACAAGCTAAACCTATGCTGGTGGTAATGATGGATGGCAATGTATCTACAGGAGACTTCAATGAGCATTCGTTGCAAACTTTTGAAAATGAACTAATGCACGTTGTTGTTCCTTTTATTGAAAAAAATTATCGTACAATAGCGAACGCAGAACACAGAGCGTTGGCAGGCCTGTCCATGGGTGGTATACAAACACTTTATGCGGGTGTCAATAACACTGATCAATTTGCTTATCTGGGCGTGTTCAGTTCCGGTTGGTTTGGCGGCAAGCAACCGGCAGCAGAACAGCAATATGCATTTATGAAGCAGTCAGCAGGTAAAATCAATAGTAACCTGAAACAATTCTGGATCACTATGGGCGGTAAAGAAGACATAGCCTACAAAAACTGCCAGAATATGCTGGCAAAGTTTGATGAAATGCAGATTAAATATAACTACAGCGAATATCCTGGCGGCCATACCTGGCCGGTATGGCGTAATAATCTCTACAAGTTTGCCCAACTGTTATTCAAATAATGCCACTTCAACGAAACCGCAAAAATTACATCATTGTAAATAACGGGTAGAGGATATGAAAGGTTGGAGATTATCTCCGGCCTTTCCCTTTTTATCTCAGTCAATGCTTACTCAAAAAACGGCATTCCTGCTATCGCATACTTTTTCATTCCTTCTTCATTGATCTCTACACCAATGCCAGGCTTTTCTGAAACGGTGATGAAACCGTTGTTCACCCATTCGCCGTCATAGGATACGATTTCCCTGAACATAGGTTGTGTATGAAAATAACTCTGCCATTCGAGGATCATGAAATTGGGTACAGCAGCGCAGACATGTACTGAAGACATCGCGCCCAGAAAAGACGCTACCATATGTGGTGCAAACGGCACATAGTAAAGGTTAGCCAGGTTAGCAATCCGTTGGCCTTCGCCCAGCCCACCACATTTTTGCAGGTCAGGCATAACGATATCTACGGCACCTGTCTCAAGCATTCTTCTGAACCCATAAGCCAGATATTGGTTCTCTCCAACGCATATAGGTGTGCTGGTGGAATCAGCAATCAATTTATAGGCTTCTACATTTTCAGCCGGCACTGGTTCTTCCAGCCACATCAGGTTCAGAGGTTCCAGTCGTTTCGCAATGGTACGGGCAGTGACTGCATCATAACGACCATGCATATCTGCACAGATATCGATGTCCGGGCCTACTGCCTTACGGGCAGCCGCCAGTTGATCGTACATACGTTGCAGCTCTGCCGGACTAGCTGTCCAGTTATATAGATCATACTTATTAGGATCGTTTATCTGATCGAGATCGAACTTGATGGCATTGAATCCCATTTTTCTGGCGTTGAGGGCCGCTTCTGCAAAATCAGCGGGTGTGGGCAAATTACGTTGATACAGCGCGGTATCACAATATACGCGTACCTTATCGCGAAACTTACCACCCAGCAACTGGTAAACGGGAAGCTGCAGGGCTTTACCTGCCAGGTCCCACAATGCTGTTTCTATGGCCGACAATACAGCTACATACATCCCTGACTGAGCACCCTGAAAAAAGCCTGATTTACGGAGGTCTTCAAACAAGCGGTGCACATTCAGCGGACTTTTCCCTATTATGCGTTCGCCAAGATTCTTTACCAGATGATATGTGCCGACAACAGCATCCACCCCTTCTCCACAACCCCAGATATCCTGGTTGGTATAAATCTTTACAAACAGGCTGCCTATGATATAACCGCATTTTACTTCTGTGATCCTCAGATCGGAAGGTGACGACGCTTTAGGTGTGCGGTCAATTGCTTTTTCATAAGCCTGGCCGAAAATGGACAGAGGAGTCAGCGCGCCAGCAATGGCGGCCTGAGTTATAAAAGACCTTCTTGAGTGATGTGTTTTCATTTATAGGTGTTTTATTGAATGAACATGCTTTTGCTGCAGATTGCCTATTGCTTCAAATTCATCGAACAATTTGGTACTTAACTTTTCAAATATGCAGAAGTAATCAGCATAGATGACATGATGCTGTTTATTTGGTTTGAAAACATTGGGTGTTTCAACCAGTGGTGCCGCATCATCCAGTGATGTATAAATTCCCATTTCGGTAGCACTTAATAAATAAGCACCAAAGCTTACACTATGAAATTGTTGTCTTACCTGCACTGGCTTACTGAATATATCAGCAATCAGCTGACTGCAAAAAGGAATAGTACCAAAACTGCCATTTACTGAAAGACTGTTGATGGTGCGCTGTTCGCTCAGCATTTTACCGATGCTGTAGATTTCATATAAAATACCCTCTATTGTAGCCCTTATAAAATGACTGCGTTCATGTTTAATGTTAAGTCCGAAATAAGCGCCGCGCGCATTCGCATTCCAGATGGGCGCACGTTCTCCCAAAAGATAAGGCAGGAACAACAATCCATCTGATCCCGTTGGCACATTGGCGGCTTCCGCCATCAGTTGCTGCATGCTATTCTCCATATCAAACGGATTAGTGAATTCTCCGAATTGCCGGGTGAACCATTCAAAAATATTTCCTCCATTATTCGTAGGCCCGCCGGATACATAACAATTATCAGTAAGCAGGTAATTGAAGAACCGCATTTGTTCATCTTTCAATATATTGGGGCCCATTACCCTTACAGCACCACTGTCTTCAATTGTTATGCTGGCTTTCTCTTCTCCTTTTATGAAGCCGTCGCCTAAAGTAGCCAGACAACCATCACTGGAACCAATAATTATCTTCGTTTCTGCAGACAACCGTAATGATTGCTGATACGCGTTTTTCAATTTACCTGCTGTTGTAAATACAGGCGCCAGCACAGCTAATTGATTCGCGGTAATACCTGCGTATTGTAATGCATCTTCTTCCCAGTGTACTGTATGAATGTTCAATAAACCTGTGGCAGAAGCAATGCTGTAATCTATCATATACTCACCAGTGAGCTGATGAATAACGTAACTTTTGATGGACAGGAACTTGCTGGTGAGCCTGAAGCGTTCTGTATCACTATTTCTGATCCAGGCTATTTTTACCAGAGGCGACATGGGATGTATAGGCGTACCTGTTAGCTCATAGAGTTTTTTCCCGAGCTGCGAATTACGTAACTCCTGTGCTTCTTTTTTTGCCCGGTTATCCGCCCAGGTAATAGCATTGCCGATTGGATTTCCGTGCTTATCGACAGCCAGTACACTGTGCATGGATGCACAGAAACATATACTGGCCACTTTGTATTTTTTCGGATGAATATATTCGTTCAGAATATTCTTTAGTACATATAAAGTTGTAATAAAGACCTGTTCGGGATCCTGCTCACTGTGATCAGGTTCGGCATGAAATGTAGGATAGTGGCCCTTCATAGAGCCAATGATGCAGCCATGAAGATCATAGGCAAATACCCGTACCCCATTTGTTCCTAACTCAATTGTTATGATGCATTCCATATTACTGGCAATTATATATTACGCAAATGATTTTTTCTGAATTCACTGGGACGGTAACCAGTTAGCTTTTTAAAAGTAGTTGAAAAGTGTTGGGATGAATAAAATCCCGTATCCAGTGCTATATTAGTTACCGTAATATCTGCCCGCTTTAATAATTTAATAGCTTCTGAAATACGGATATTAATCAGGTAATTAATAGGTGAAAACCCTGAATAGCTTTTTACTTTTTCCGTGAACAACGTTGTACCCATACCTACCAGACCAGCCATTTCTTCTACCGTCCACTGATGCGACAGATCCTGACGCAACAATACTTCAAGCTGAATAAAAGTTTTAGGGAAATCGCGGGTAGAATGTGTTTGTTGGGTCATTTTACGGGTAATCTGTATCAGTAATTCATCTATCTGGTGATTGACACGAGCCTGAAAAGCCACTTCCATCTCTGATAATTCTGTATAAATACATTTAATAATCCTGCCCACTTCGCTGAAACGACTTAATGCAGGCAAATTGTTTAATGATAAGATCTTCCCGATGGCGGCAGCCTCACTATCAGACAACCCACTCCATTTACCGGGCTGTATATGTCCATCCTGCTTAGGTAAGGCCAGATGTATCCAGGTGAAAGAACCAATCTTCAGCACGTCATTGTCACAACCAAATGGGATATCAGGCATTATCAGGGCTACATCACCGGGATAAAAAACATATGGTTGATGGTTGATGTGCCACTCAAACCGGCCCTCTATTATATGATATATGCGTAATCCTTCCATAATCGTGGTAGGAAACATATTCAGCTGGATGGAGCCGTTCTTCTTCATGCCCAACTCCAGGATATGCGGGAACAGGAGCATTTCTGCCGATTTACCGTGTTGTAGCACAAATTGATTCATATGGGTTATATACAAATTGTTGTGGAATCCTAATTCGCTGCATAGGCTTCTATAAAGAAAAGAAATTTGCTCAATTTATACGTACAAAATTCAACTCCGTTTTATTTTGGAAGTTTTTATATGTAATACCAGATAATTTGTAGCTCTAAGAATTCCTCACCACACCAACTTGCGTTATGAAAAAGTATTTCTACTGTAGTGCATCCCGCTTTACGGGGTACTGGTTGTTTATCGCTTTTAATTTAATCTTATCCGTTGCCCATGCACAAACTATTACAGGAACGGTTTCTGATGAAAAGGGCTCAAAATTACCCGGGGTCTCTATTGTAATAAAAGGCAGTTCACAGGGGACTACTTCTGATAACACCGGCAGATATAACATTCATGCTTCTGCTAAGGCTACGCTCGTGTTCAGTTTTGTAGGATTTAAAACAACAGAAGTAAAAATTGCAGACCGCACGGCGATAGATGTATTCATGATCGCCGATAACCAGAACCTGGGTGAAATAATCGTAACCGCCCTGGGTATTAAAAAGCAGTCCCGTAGTCTGGGCTATGCTGCTACCAGCGTTAAACCCGAAGAGTTAAGCGTGAACCGTAGCAGCAATGTAATGAATGCCCTGCAGGGCAAAGTAGCCGGGGTAAACATTTCTTCACTGGGCACAGGCCCCGGTGGTACTTCCAAGATCCGCATCCGGGGGCAGTCATCTATTTCAGGACAGAACAATCCGCTTATCGTTATTAACGGTGTTCCGGTTGACAATACCAATTTCAACGACAATACCACCGGAGTAAAAGGTGGTGGTGTATTTGCAGATGGCGGAGACGGATTGTCAAGCATCAATCCTGATGACATCGAGAACATGACCATATTAAAAGGTGCACCAGCATCCGCCCTCTATGGTTCCCGTGCCAAAGACGGCGTGATCATGATCACGACAAAAACGAAAGGAAAAACCAAAGGGATCGGTGTTACTTACAACCTGAATTATACCAACGATGCTCCACTTGATTTTACCGATTACCAGAAAGAGTATGGTCAGGGTGAAAACGGTGTTCGCCCAATAGTGCCCAACCCTACTTCAGGCCAATGGTCGTTTGGTGAAAAATTTGAGCCAGGTATGACGCAAGTCCTTTTTAATAATTTAACTGTCCCTTATACACCACAGGGCAGCCGCATAAAAGAATTTTATCGCCATGGGCAAAATATTGCCAATACGATTGCCTTTGAAAGCAGCAGCGATAAAGGTGGGTTCCGGATGTCATTAAACAATACCGATAATCAGGGTATTATGCCCAATAATACGTTTAACCGCAAATCCATGAACCTCGGTTTTAGTTACAATCTGTCTGAACAATTTCTGATATCAGGTAACGTAAATTATTCACGGGAAATCAATACAAACCCTCCAAATATTGCCAACCAGGATAATTCCATTCCTACCACGCTCATGGCGATGTCTACTTCTATGCCATTGCATGTGCTGGATGAAAACAAATACAATGCAGCAGGTGATGAATACAATTGGTCAAGGTTCACCAACCGTACGAATCCGTATTGGGTACTGGCAGAACAATTCCATAATATAAAACGGGATCGTATTTTCGGTAATGTAACCCTGAAATACAACTTACTCCCGTGGCTGAGTGTGCAGGGACGGTTTGGGCAGGACTACTGGTCCAGGGACGAAGATGTAAACAACTTCCCTACTGGTCAGGCTTCCAGGGCGGCTGCACCACCAGGTTTTGTAAATGGTTTATATACGCAGGAGTCACACCGTTTCCGGGAAACCAATCTGGACTACCTGCTAAATGCAAATAAAAAATTCGGTAAGGTAGAAGTAAACCTGAATGCCGGTGGTAACCGCATGCGCAAACGGACCGACGCCAACAATGTAGTTGTAACCGATTTTATTACCAGGGGAATATATACCGTACAAAACGGACGTTCCAAAGACCCTGTGTATACATTGATAGAACAGGGTGTGAACTCCCTGTATAGTTCCGCTGAATTGAACTTCAATCAAACTTACTACCTGACCGCTACCCTGCGCAACGACTGGTTTTCGACTCTTTCACCCGAGAACAGAAGTATTATGTATCCATCTGTTTCTGGTAGTTATATTTTTTCTGAACACCTTACTCATGTTAAATGGCTGAATTTTGGTAAACTCCGGTTAGGTTATGCCCAGGTGGGCAGCGATGGAGATGTAGCACCGTATTCCAACCAGTTGTTTTATATTCCTAATGCCAATTTTATTAACAACCCTAATGGACAGCCAGTACCTGTGGGTACCAGTGCTATCAGTAATAATGTGACCGGCACTACCTTACCGAATGCTAAACTGAGACCTAGCCGTGTAGCCGAAGTAGAAGCCGGTTTAGAAATGCGGCTCTTCAACAACCGTGTAAATATTGATCTGGCAGCTTATCGCAAAATCACAAGCGACCAGATTGTACTGGTACAGATATCAGATGCATCCGGTTATCTGAACAGGCCAATCAACAGTGGTAAAAGCCGTAACCATGGGTTTGAAGCTATGCTGAACCTGGTACCCGTTAGAAGCCCTGACTGGAGCTGGGAATTTACCGCCAACACCTCTTACAACATTACAAAAGTACTCAGCATTATTAGTGACAAACCAGGCGAACGCATCACCACCGGCACACATGTATTTAACGGAGAAACCAGGCATGTGGTAGGACAGGAAATAGGACAGATTGCAGGCTATGGGTATGCGTATAATGAAAAAGGCCAGCAGATATTTCAATCAAACGGTTTACCTCAGCGTACATCCAACTTTATGTTATACGGCAGCGCCCTGCCCAAATGGGTTGGTGGTTTTTTGAACACTGTCAATTATAAAGGATTCAGACTGAGTGTTTTCATAGACTACAAACTTGGTAATAAAATGCTGTCAGGTACCAACTTCAATGCGGTGCGGCATGGACTGCACAAAATGACGCTGGAAGGACGTGAGGGCGGTGTAAAAGGTGTAGGTGTAGATGCCGCTGGTAATCCCAATAATGCCGTGGCAGCGGTGCAAACCTATTGGGAACACCTTCGTTCACAACAAATCATTGCACCCGTTGTATACAACGGTGGTTACTGGAAATTGCGGCAGATATCACTAGGCTATGATTTTACGAAACATATTCCGGCCAGATGGCCCATCAAAGGTGTAAAGCTCGACCTTGTAGCTAACAATGTATTGCTGTTAAAGAAGTGGGTTGATAATATTGATCCCGAAACATTTGGCTTTGGCTCTGATAACCAGGTAGGGCTTGAATCTCCCGGCTTACCTACCACCCGCAGTCTTGGATTGAATTTGAATATTAAACTTTAGTTATGAAAAAGATCTTCTTAGCAATCACCATATTATTTTTCTCCGCTTCCTGTGAAAAGGGATTGAGCGATCTGAATGTAAACGGAACAAATTCCACTTCACTCGACCCAGCCCTATTACTGAACCAAGCCATTATCAATACCTCGTTCCCGGTAAAATCCCTGGTGTTCGATATTGGAGTTGTACAGCAAATGATATCACCGAATGGCGGTGTGCTGGCCGGAGCCAATTTTAATCAGGACAGTCGCGATATAACCACACAACCGCTGTGGACAGCTTACTATCAAAGCGTGATCAAAAATACCTATGATGCCCGTACCCGGTCTAAAGACCTGCCGAACAGGAGCAATATGTATAACATGGCGCGCATTTACCAGACTTACGTGTTTATGATCCTTACAGATGAGTTTGGAGACATCCCTTATACAGATGGTGGCGCAGGGCTAGTTAAAGGCGCTCTGTTTCCCAAATATGACCGACAGCAGGATATTTACCCATTACTCATTCAGGAGCTGAAAGAAGCCGCCGCAGCACTTAACACAACGGCTGTTATTGAAACCGGCGACATATTGTATGCCGGCGATGTGGCCAAATGGAAAAAATTTGCCTATTCCCTGTTGCTGAGAGCCGGTATGCGATTGAGTAAAGTAGATCCCACTATGGCGCAAAGTACCGTGCAGGCTGCTGTAGCAGGAGGAGTAATCACCGCTAATGCCGACAATGCATATATACGACATGATGCCAATTACACTCAACCCATCGGCAATACACTGAATGGAGGCGAGGCGGCCAATTTTTACCTTGCCAAACCCTTTGCAGATCAGCTGAAGAATACTGCGGACCCGCGATTAACGGCCATAGCCATCAGGTATGTTGGTGCCACCAGCGGGGCCGGACAAACCGTAGCAATTGGCACTACGGACCCCACTAAACAAATTGGTATGCCTATTGGCAAAGACAACGGTACCATTGTGGCTGCAGCAACAGCGGATGGTCTGGCCAGCTTTTATGATTATAGTCAGGTTGATCGTCGCAGAATGCTCAAAATTTTCTCTCCTGTGTTTCTTGTCACTGCCGCACAAACCAAACTCTTACTGGCAGAAGCCCGTTTCAGGGGCTGGATCACCACCGGAAGCGCTGCTCAATATTTTGCTGACGGTATTAGTGCCCATATGGACCAGATGACAGTCTATGATATGAATTCTGCTGTTAGCACAGAAGCCCGTGATACTTACGTAGCCGCCACTCCGCTTACGGCCGGCAATGAACTGGAGCAGATCAATACCCAATATTGGATTGCCTCCTTTTTGAATGGCCCGGAAGCCTTTGCTAATTTCAGGAGAAGTGGTTTCCCGAACCTCACTCCTAATCCATATGGACAACCTAGTAATCCGGATGTGCCCAATGGTACTTTTATCAGACGACTTACCTATCCTACCTCTGAACTAAGTGTAAATATCGAAAATGTGAACGAGGCCATTTCCAGGCAGGGACCTGATAAATTGAGTACAAGGATCTGGTGGGATAAACAATAAAAAGAAGCGGCAATGAAGTTAAGAAGCGCAGACTGGTTCGGAAAACAGGATAAAATGGGATTTGTACACCGGTCATGGTTCCATACCCAGGGCTATCCTGATGATTATTTCATGAACAGACCTGTCATCGGCATCTGTAATACCTGGAGTGAGTTGACTCCCTGCAATGCACACCTCCGCGAAATAGCTGAAGTGGTAAAGCGTGGTGTGCTGGAAGCCGGAGGCGTTCCATTTGAATTTCCTGTTACTTCTCTCGGAGAAACGGTCATGCGCCCAACAAGCATGTTATTTCGTAACCTGACCAGTATGGATGCGGAAGAAACGATCCGCGCCAATCCTATCGACGGGGTAGTACTGCTTACGGGTTGCGATAAAACCACTCCGAGTGTTATTATGGGAGCCTGCAGCGTGGACCTCCCGACTATTGTAGTACCCGGAGGGGCTATGCTCAACGGACATTTTCGCGGTGAATGCATTGGCAGTGGTTCTTTCAACTGGCTGATAAAGGAAAAACAAGGTGTGGAAAATTATACTGCGCAGGATATTCACGAAGTGGAAGTAGGTGTGGCACGTAGCCAGGGTCATTGTATGACCATGGGTACTGCCAGTACGATGGCTTGTATGTCAGAAGCCCTCGGATTGACATTACCTGGTGCTGCAGCTATTCCTGCAGTGGATGCACGCAAGAAACTGCTGGCTCAGTTGAGTGGTCGTCGTATTGTAGAGATGGTAAAGGAAGACCTCAAACTCTCCCGTATACTTACCCGGGAGGCTTTTGAAAATGCCATTGTTATTAATTCCGCCATTGGAGGTTCTACCAATTTTATTATTCATTTACTAGCCATAGCCGGTCGTATCGGAGTTCCACTTTCATTGGAAGATTTCGACACCATAGGCAGCAGCATTCCCTTGTTAGTAAACCTGAAACCATCAGGTAAATTCCTGATGGAAGATTTTTATTATGCAGGCGGGCTACCTGTCGTTATTCGCGAAATGCAATCTTATCTGCAAATGAGTGTCTTAACTGTCAATGGGAAAAGTCTCAGTGACAATAGCAGCATTTCTCCCTGTTACAATACGGAGATCATCGCTACGCAGCAGGCTCCCCTGCAGCCGGAAGCCGGTATAGTAGTGCTGAAAGGTAACTTATGCGAGCAGGGAGCTGTTATTAAACCTGCTGCAGCTTCTGCTCATTTATTAAAGCATCGCGGCCGGGCAGTCGTATTTGAAAGTATAGAAGATTATCTGGCCAGGATTGATGATCCAGATCTGGATATTGATGAACAATGTGTGATGGTTTTGAAAGGAGTTGGCCCGGTAGGTTACCCCGGTATGCCTGAAGTTGGAAACCTGGATCTGCCAATGAAACTATTGAAAAAAGGCATCAAAGATATAGTGCGCATTTCTGATGGTCGCATGAGTGGTACGGCAAGTGGTACAGTGATTTTACATATATCGCCTGAATCATCAATAGGAGGTGTATTGGCATTGGTACAGAATGATGATATCATCGAGCTGGATGTGGCTGCAAAGAAACTGCATCTTGATGTTAGTGGAGAAGTGCTGGCTGCACGTAAAGCAAGCTGGCAGGCACCACTTCCTATGGCCACCCGTGGGTATGTAAAATTTTATATTGATCACGTACAACAGGCGCACCTCGGTGCAGACCTGGATATACTACGAAATAGTTCAGGATCTAAAGTAATCAGAGATCTGCATTAAGTGTTGGAAGATTAATTACCCGGATTATCCAGAAAAAGACAGGCAAACCCGTTGTTCTTACTCTACATGCCATTGCCTTAACAGTACTGCAGGAGATGCAAAGAATCGCATTGAATAAAGCAAACCCGAATGACTGTGTATTCGATCTGCCAACAGCAAACGGAGCTAATAAGGTGTTGGGCGAATGGGTTCAACGGGCAGGAGTAAAAAAGGAAATTACATGGTCTTGAGCCCGGTTAAGTTTTTCCATCCTGTTAAAAGATAATAATGTAGACGATGCTACTATTGCTTATCTGATGGGACATACCACTACCAGACAGGTACAGGCAACTTACAAAAGGCATAAGCCTAAAGACCAAACGGCAGCTATCAGTAACTTACCTAAGTTTGATATTAATACGCTGATATAAGTAAAACGGGCCATTCAAAATGAATGGCCCGTTCTTTACTAGGCTACTTTAAGTTTGATGGAAGAAGTTGTCACCAATTCTCCTGATAACATTTTATCTATATCCTCTTTCTTATAATACCCTGTATTCGACTTATAGACACCATATTCCTCGCAATTCTTTGCAAATTGAGTTCTGCCTAAGTTGCAATAAATAAGTGCTTCTTCGGGTTTCAAAAAGGGCTTAAAGCAGATTGCCACTGCCTTCATCAAAATAAGATCATCTCTTTTAATCATGGTTAAGGTTTTTAAGTGTTACAAAGCATTTATACTAATGGTAAACCAAAGTCAAAATGTAAGCTCCTAAAAGACAAGAAAGCCAATAAGACCTCCAGTTTTAAATCTATCGAACTTAAATAAGCCAGTTTTATGAATATAAGGATGGTAGTTTAGCAACCCTTTTTGCAAAACAATGGGACAAAATTGGGCAGTTACCGATACTCTGAAACATAGTGTATATTTATGTCATCATAATCAAGGCATATTATAAACCCTATTGCATTAATCCTTTTGAAATTACACATGGAAAAGACAGATTATTTTAAAGTCTTACGAAACAAGTTTCCGGTAAAGGATGACCATCCATTTCTGGCAGAACTAGAGCAAAAATGCACCGTACTAAAGCTGGAAAAAAACGAACTCCTGATCAGGTACAATGCAGACAATAAAAAGATGTTTTTTATTGTCTCCGGAAGTTTTATTCGCAGCATTATTACATCGCGGGGCGAAGACAGGACCGTCATGTTCCATACCGAAGATTTCCTAGAGTTTGTTAAAGCCTATGATACGGTCTATTTTCATGAAAAAACCAATTATGAAATTAAGGCCAATGAAAGGTCTGTTGTCATTGCTTTTGATTATGACTTCATGTTCCAGGCAGTATCCAAGCAACTCGACCTGCTCCAATATTTTACGTTTAAGACAGAGGAACTGTTGAAGACCATCGACCTTTTTCGTAATTTCCAGCTGGGCCTGACCAGCGATGAGTACCTTAGCTGGCTTTATGAAAATTACAGTTTTCTGTTCCAGCGCTTCCCTGCACAAAACATTGCCAGCTTTATGGGCATCACACCCGTCTGGCTCAGTAAATTGAAAGCAAAACTCACTTCTTAAATTAGTTTAAGAGGGTTCTTTTTTTTTTGGGCCACCTTTGTACTGTCAAACAAAAACAGACAACTAAACTCAAAAAAATGAAAACCTACGATTCAAACAACGCTTGGAAGCTGGTCAACAAATTGTTACCCGCAGACTTTCAACTGAACGAAAACACTTTACCTCTGGAAGAGGAGTGGATTTGGAAAGGCAATAAAATGCACCTTGACCGCTATCCTAACTCAGCTTCAAAATACCGGATTTTCCTGCACCACGGTGTCGGTACCAACGGGCGATTGCTGAATATGATTTTCGGACATAAAATGGCTGAACTCGGCTACGATGTTGTCGCTATGGATAATCTCGGTTATGGCATGACCGAAGTAAACCAAAAAAACATCACCTACGAAGATTGGGTTATTTCCTTTTCGGATTTCGTAAATGCGGAAACAAAAAGGGATTACAAAAAGCCCATTCTTTATGGTTTAAGTGCCGGTGGTATGATCACTTATAATGCAGCCTGCTACATGGATGAAGTGTACGGTATCATCGGTATGTGTTTTCTGGACAATGCCCATTATCAGGTCATTAATGATACATCGAAATATAAACATACTGCATGGTTCGCCTTTCCATTCCTTGGCCTGCTATCTAAAACCCCTTTAAGGACCATGGGGATACCGATGAAAGCGGTATCGAAAATGAATCATCTTGTCAATCATAAAGAAGCATTGAAAATTTTATTGCATGATTCCGCTTCGGGTGGCGCTTCGGTCCAAACACAGTTTCTTGCATCTTACGCATCTTATAGATCACCTATTGCAGTGACCGCCTTTGACAAATGCCCGATACTATTGACGCAGCCTGAAAAAGACGGATGGACGCCAATTGAACTCAGCAAACTGTCTATGGCAGGAATTAAAGCCCCTTTCTCCATTAAAACTCTAAAAGGCGCCGGACACTATCCTATGGAGGAACAGGGGTTGAAACAATTGATTATTTACGCCAATGAGTTTATTAGTAGACTATAACTCATATTGAATAATAACGTACTCTGGCTTTTTAACGTCAATAAACATATCTCTGAAGTTGAGCGTCATCTATATCGCGCCAAAACCATATTATTAGTAGTTTGGCACGATATAGATCTTGCATTACAAATAAATCTATTCAGTTATGCCATCCAGCAATGTTAGACATACACCAACGTTAACTTATAATTCTGATTTACCTATGCACGCCTGTAATGTTTGGAATATTGATACTGGTGCAGGATTTACCGGAAGTTTGTCAGCATTGAATATTGATACAAAAGAAATTCTACAAAGTGATAAGATTCCTTTTTTATATCCGCGTGAAAATGGAAGAAATTAATAAGCGCCGTAGAAATCAGAAAACAATACGAACTATTAAAACATTAGCGAAATATCAAAGACATTGAAAATCATTGCAGAAGAAATTGACATGATAATAAGAAGCAAAGGGCTATGGTTCGATTTCCATGTATATAGATATAAGAGTAATAAGCTAATAATTGCAGGAAGTATTGACCTATGCTACCAGGTCAACTTTATGGGTCGATAAAAAATCTGTTAAAAAACTGGTTCGTTAAATCCCCTATTCTAAGCACCAAAATAGAGAGACATAACGCCATTTATTTATTTGTCTACAGCCATTTCACATTTTTCTTTAACACCTTCTGCATAAAAACTGGGAACATATTTATAAGCCACCTTGTATGGAACGAAATAAGGCTTTTGTCCAAACACCTCAATTATACAACTGCCATTAGATTCCAGGCAGCAGTCGCAGCTCATTTCTTTTATTTTTTCCACTTTATTTCCAATGATTTTGAAAATCCCAAAATACATAACCATATCTGCGCAACCCATGCTTTGATATGAATAAATCAAGTTTGTACGTTTATCATATGTTGCACTTATGATACTATCAAATCCTTGCACTTTTGTAAAATGATTCTTGCTGTATAGCCATAGATCAGACTTTTCTCCAATATGAATATTCCAATACTCCTTTACAACTTTCAAGTCAGGAATATTGTCTCCGTTAAAGTCACTCACTTCTATGAGGTCTTCAAAAGCACCTGTTGTCACTGGACAAATCTTTGTAGAAAAGATAGTATCCCAGTTTTTTCCTGACAGCCTCAGAATAATAACATTTGCAACTGTGTCATTATCCTCATATCTAAGAACCGCATCTTTTTGTTTTTTGTCGAATAGATGTCCAATAAGTAATGATGTCCACAAATCCCGTGAACTAAATTTTGCTGAATCTTTGTTTAGTAAGAACAACTGATTCAAAGATGCTTTTTTTTTGGAAAATACGTCAACTGTGCTATCGGTCAAAAGCTTTATATCCCGGCCTTTTGCTTTTATTTCTACCCTATGTTGTCCACAAGAAAGAAAACAAACTGTTAAGAAAAGAATTACCCGTATCATTATTTTTATAATTAAGTCTATGAATTTACTATTCGCCTAAATAACAGCCTTAGTATTACAGCAGCCAGAGCATAAAAATGAAATTAATATAATTCCGCTTACTGACGTATGATAATTTTAACGCCATTTCTTAATAAATGCTTTAAGAGCCTGCTGTATCATCTTACACTCACTTATGTAAAAATACTGGCTTTTTTACAGCCTTTCCTAATTGTTCAGTCCTGATGTTCTCAATGGCAAGGGCTATCCTGCATATCAGGTAGAATTGAGCAGCGTTTTTACACAGCCCAAAGATATATTCAGGAGATAATTGACTTGAATAGTATCGACATGGACATTTTAGCGGATAGGTTCGTTCGTTTTTTTCCTGTCAGGATAATCGTACAGATCGGAATTAAATATGGCGTTGAATAAGGCGCAGCGATTTTGCTTGCAAGCCCTAATTTATTATTTTAATAAGATTAACTTAATCATTATCAATACTATTTGGTTCGAGAACTTACCAGTTCTGGGCACGACACAACTCTGTAAGCCATTGATTTACAGAGTTTTTAATGCTCCTACTTTCCTAAAATCCCCCCTTTCCCCCCCTTCCTCCCCTTTTCGTTGACACAAATTTGACACAGCAAATGACACAGCAAACCTTCTTTTACGATCTGCTCACGAGCCGGGCTATTAGGGAGGCGCTGATGCTGCCTGGTAAATTTATCCACTTCATAAAGGGGATTTCATTTGTGGGGATTCCTTATATACATAGTCCGACCAGGTAGCCTTGGGGCCGAGTGCAATCTGGGCTGATACAATCCTTCCGCAAACGAATAGATTGTATTTCTTCTTATTCTAATCGCACTGCGAAGATGCTGGAAGAAGGCACGCAAATATCCGATACAGGAACTGTTCGAGGTGTTTACCCCTGCTTCCACGCTTCACGCATCAGCGACACGAAATATGGATTGCCAAAAATGTCCATGACAAATCCATCATTGAGAATGTCCCGATCAAGTGCCACAAAAGTTTCCGTTATTCTGACTTCGGAATTTCTTGTCTTTGGGACGGAAACCTCAGGTTGTTTATTCACGGGTGTGGTTTGCAGCAGTAAGCGACGTTCATCCTCCAAAACACTATCTGGAATATGGTCAGAAACTGTCAGTTTCTTTTGTGCCAACAAGCGGGCATAAATAAGCATGTCTTCGCTGTCATGGAGTTGAAGAAGCGCTAAAAGGTCTTCCCAATCTACAAGGTGGGCAATGCGGGCCGCCTTATTTCTATCATTGCTCTTTTCATGAAATAAGATCATACCTGCAATACTGCGTTCACTGAATACAGGGCTATCATAGTTTTCCCGAAGCAATGCAGAGATTTGATCCAGCGTCATACCTCCACCAGCCCTATTTTTATTCCCGGCTATTTTATCGCTGATGATTCGGCCTAACTCCAGAAAAATCAAATTCAAGCGGCCATTGATCCTGGTGCTATGACTGGACCTGAATTTTTGGATTAACCGGCGGATTGCATAGGATAGCGAGGATATCTCCTCCTGTGCCACCAAATGGTCAAATTCCGGATTGGATTCGAACAGTTCAGCAAAAGCAGGCGCCAACGATCCTGTATACAAACTATCTTTCGGTACTTTATTGGTTAGAGCAGTTGTCGGTTCAGGGAGTAATCCGGAAAGCTTCTTCTGATCTACAGTATAAGTCGCAAGACCTGATGATTGATCGGAGGCATTGCCATCTCTATGAAACAGATCTATTTCCTTTTCAAGTTGCCCGGCGCTTAAGCTATCCCGGAAGCTGCGGTCAATAAAATGAAAAAGTTCTTCCTCATTTTGAAGTTTGGCAAAGCATGCAATATGATTCCAGTCAAAGTAAGACGCCATTTTTGACATGATCGCAGGCTCTGAAACCATTTGGGCAAACCGCCACATAATAGGTAGCTGTACTTCTTTGAACAACCCACCAAATTTAGCGGTCAATTCATCCTGAATAAGTGCCAACGCAGGTATCTGTGACCCTTGTCGGCTATATTCATCTATCTGTTTGCCGATCTCCCAAAAAAGCGCTATCAGCTCATAACGCGAGTTGCCAACGATTTCCTGTTGCCGCTGGCGAAGGGGCTGGAGCAGTTCATCAACGAAATTGTTTTTCCCAGCGCTAAGACCTGACTTGTATGTTGAATTCATTGTAATACATTTAGTGGGCTATTATTTAGTTATTGTTTTACTTTTCGACCACTGCCTGGTATTGACAGTACCATCTGAATACACATACCTGGCGTTCACCAAGCACCCCCAATGCAGGTTAACCCGCCTCGGATCAGTTAACAATTCATACCACTGCAATTTATCAAATAAGGTTAGGCTACGTGTAACTACTCTGCCGCTGTTATCATTGTAGGTCACCGTCATCGGGGTAGCCGTCATTGGATCGATAACCACGCTGAGAATATTGTAGGTATCCTGGTCACGCGCAATTTGTGCTTCATATGAATATTTTATAGCAACAGTTCCAGTCCCATTAGTTAAGTCGTAATCCGAATAATTATCCTCACTTTCATCCTCTTCAACCAACACATTTTCCACACCATTAGCATCAAGAACAGGATTGGGCCCACCGCCGACACCGTTTCCTCCACCACCTCCATTAGTAGAACAATTAGTTCCATTGGCCAGCATGTAATTCAAGAAGGGGCCATTTACTATACAGTAATTGTAATAGTTAGACAATATACTTGAAATCATCTGTTGAATATTAGCGCCATTTGAGCTTGCGATGACACTCACGACATCTGAATTTCCATAAATTATAATCCCAGAACCGGCAGGATTAGCCATAACTGTATAAGGCTCCTGGTAATAGTTATATAATTCGTTTGGCAGATTTTCAACTATTGCAGTGGTTATACCACTCAAATATTCTTCCTGACTTGTCGATGCGCACTGCCCATCTTGTGTATTGGTATACATTGTCACATATATATCCAATGTAACCGTACAAGATGTCGTGCTTGCAGAAGTTGACGTTTTCTTAGTTACCTTTCTTGAGGTTATATCATTAGTTCCATTCTTTGCAGACAGATAAGAAATTAACGCTTCAGGCATCTTATACCCTTGTTTTGATAATGCCCAAAATGCCTGGCTCATACGCCATTTCTGGGCTTCATCTTTCATTCCTTTTAGGTGGTTATAAGATATAAAAGCAGGCGATTTTACTTTCCCCTTCTCCACTGTAACCTTACAATACCCGGATAGCAGGCTATCTTGACCAATAACAGGAAACAGCATATCAAATGAGTTAACTTTCCCTAAAGAACCCGAACTCACGGGATTATCCCAAATGGCCATCTCCCTGGACGTGATCGTAAAAGGAGAATCAGCATTAAGCTGCTGCAACTGGTCAATTGCGCTTTTAATAGTAGCGTTTTGTTCCAGCGTAAGCAAAGAATACATTCAATTTTTCTTTTGATAATGAGGATTGGTCCTTTTTGCTGCATGCCCAAAAGCATATTAATGTCAAACAAAATAAACCGAATAATAACAAAGGTAATTTCTTCGAGTAAAATTGTCTCATGGTTCTTTTATATAGAAACTGGGTTACATAATCAGGCTTATACAATGCTAATTCACAAAATTCGCTTTACAGAAAAACAATTCAAATATATTTAAAATTTATAAATAAATAATTTATTAATGCCATAAAACAGGACTTCTTAAATAGAAAAGTTGCTGAATGAAAACGCAAAAACTGAGATGTTCGATAGCGCTACAAAAAAGAGCTGACCAAAAAGGATTCCCAGGTAGAATCCCCTATTCTAAGCACCAAAATAGAAACACATAACTCCATTTATTTATTTGTCCACAGCCATTTCACATTTTTCTTTAACACCTTCTGCATAAAAACTGGGAACATATTTATAAGCCATCTTATATGGAACTAAATGAGGCTTTTGTCCAAACACCTCGATTATACAACTGCCATTAGATTCCAGGCAGCAGTCGCAGCTCATTTCTTTTATTTTTTCCACTTTATTTTCAATGATTTTGAAAATCCCAAAATACATAACCATATCTGCGCAACCCATGCTTTGATATGAATAAATCAAGTTTGTACGTCTATCATATGTTGCACTTATGATACTATCAAATCCTTGCACTTTTGTAAAATGATTCTTGCTGTATAGCCATAGATCAGACTTTTCTCCAATATGAATATTCCAATACTCCTTTACAATTTTCAAGTCAGGAATATTGTCTCCGTTAAAGTCACTCACTTCTATGAGGTCTTCAAAAGCACCTGTTGTCACTGGACAAATCTTTGTAGAAAAGATAGTATCCCAGTTTTTTCCTGACAGCCTCAGAATAATAACATTTGCAACTGTGTCATTATCCTCATATCTAAGAACCGCATCTTTTTGTTTTTTGTCGAATAGATGTCCAATAAGTAATGATGTCCACAAATCCTG
Source organism: Chitinophaga oryziterrae (assembly GCF_009758125.1). GTDB lineage: Bacteria > Bacteroidota > Bacteroidia > Chitinophagales > Chitinophagaceae > Chitinophaga > Chitinophaga oryziterrae. The sequence goes on along the minus strand of NZ_WRXO01000007.1, from coordinate 334,349 downwards.
TGAACTAAAAAATGCTGGCTTTTTTACAGCCGTCTCCTCAGGAATACATGAATTCACTGCCCGGAATTTTCACACAATAGATGTAAACATATATCAGGACGAGACACAATGCTTATTCGAGTAACGATATTTATAACCTGGAAAATTTGGGAATTGGTATATTATTTTTATTATATTCACAAAACGTAATTAACCCGTATATTCTGTAACCTATATAACCCACAATTACCTCACCATGAAAGAACTCTACCTTCTTACTACTTTTCTGTTTTCTGTCGGTACTGTACAAGCATATACAGAACCTGTTATTGAAAAAGATAAACTGCATCAGATACAGGAACAACTCTCACGTAGCGAATACTTTATCCACTGGCAAAGCAATGCGGGTATCTACCAAAGTACTAACCCTAAGAATAGCCTGCATGCTGTTTATACTGGTCAGGAAATAAGTATTACACCCCGGAACTCCCAACAACAATGGTCATTCGGGTTTGCGGTAAAGGGAGTATCTGCTGATGGTCGCTCTCTTTACAAACCAGCAGTGCAGCCTGTAGCCATAATCGACGATGGTATCATACAATTTAATCATGATAATCATTATACAGTAGAATATGTAAATAATGATCAGGGTATCCGGCAGAACTTTATCATACAAAAACCGGCTGTAGAGGCGCACAAACTCAATATACAACTGCAGGCATCCGAAGGATGGCAAACTTTCAAACGTAGTGAAACCTGTCTCACATTCAAAAACAAGCAGCAACGACTTTCTTACAATGACCTGAAAGTATGGGATGCGAAGGGTACTATGTTACCGGCACATTTTTCTGTACAGAATAACCAGGTACAAATAGAAGTAGATGTTGAAAAAGCGGTTTACCCGGTTACTATTGATCCTATTGTATTGAATGGTACTCCGCAGAATGCCAATACTTTCGTACAAAGCAACCAGGCAGACGCATTGATGGGATATAAGGTATCAACTGCAGGAGACATCAACAACGATGGTTATGATGATATTATGCTGGGCGCACCAGGCTATATTAATGGACAGGGCGGAAACGGGGCTATATTCATATATTATGGTAGTTCCCGTGGTATTAATCCAACCAGGTATACTTTGTTGACATCAAACGTAGCCGGCGGACAATATGGAACAAATATGGCCGGAGGCGGAGATGTTAATGGTGATGGCTACGATGATATAGTAACAATTGCTCCCACAGACAGTGCGAACAGTCAAGGTGGTATCTCCGTATATTATGGCGCTGCAGCTGGTATTGAAACCACGCCCGAGACCGTCTATGGCGACCCGGCTTATGGCCAGTTTGGATCGTCTATAGCAATAACAAAAGATGTGAACGGAGATCTTATCGATGATATAATTGTAGGGTCAAGCGGGGCTTCACACGGACAAACTTATGAAGGAACTGTGACACTTATTTATGGTGGTCCCTGGGGGATATCATATACTCCGTGGACTGTTATTGAAAGCAATCAAGCCGGATTGCACTTAGGATCACAGGTTTCGGGGGCACTGGACATTAATAATGACCTCTACAATGATATTGTGGTTGGAGCAGACAATAAGATTTTTGTATATTTCGGAGGGCCTGCCGGTATTGAAGTAACACCTGCCAGTTCCATGATATTGAATGCACCTGGTACATTTCACGAATATGCCCTTGCAGGTGGCGGAGATATTAACAATGATGGTCATGGTGATATATTGATAGGCTTCCCTAATTATTCCAATGGCCAATCCCTGGAAGGCGCAGTAAATGTCTATTATGGTAATTCCACAGGTATTGATACAATTCCTGCCACGATCCTGGAAGGAAATGTGGATTCGACTTATTACAGCGGTACGCTTGCATTTGCCGGAGATATCAATAATGATGGATTCAGCGATATTGTAGTTGGTGCGAGAGCGCAGAACAACAACATCAACCAGATAGGCGAAGGAATGGCTTACGTTTATTATGGCCGGTCCAATGGCATAAATCCGGTTCCTGCATCGACGATACAATCCAACCAGGCGAACGCATTAATGGGATTTAGTGTGGACGGTGCAGGCGATGTTAATGGGGATGGTTATAGTGATGTGCTTATCGGTGCAATGTTGTATACCAATGGGCAGTTCTTCGAAGGAGGAGGATTTGTTTATCATGGTGGGGCTGGTAGTGCAGGGTTGCTGGCCGCAGCTCCGGAGATAGAAAGTACTGCTTCCGCGGCTGTAAAAGTATTTCCTAACCCGGTAGTGAACAACTTGTCTGTTCAGTTGCAGGGATTAGATATTCAAGCCCCTACTTACATACAGATAATGAATGTGCAGGGTATATTAGTTCAATCTGTTAAAGCTGGTAATATAGAACACTATCAGCAATCAATTGATCTTAGCAGGCTTACCTCGGGAATATACTTTGTTATCATACAGAATGGTGGTAAAGTATTCCGGGAAAAAATAATTAAGCAATAACTAAATAAACCGGAACTACCCTACCATTACTATTAGAGTCCCTGCCGAGGCAGCAGGGACTCTAATAGTAATATGTATCAGCATCACAAAAGAAAAATACAGGGTCTATAGAATGACACAAAAAATTGTGGTACTTCTCCAACGGTTACCGTTGTGTCTATAGTAAGGGTTATCTTTGCATTTTGAATTTCAGACAATTGATGGGTAGTAAAAGGCCCCGTGCGGCCATATCTACCTTTATCACATTCTTACAACCTTTTCCCTGTATTTATAATACTCCTGATCTCCCGCATAAAGCGTTCGATCTGTTGCGCACTCCTGAAAGTAGATACCCGCAGTACATTGCTTTTCTTGCCAGTAGTTTCAAAGAACATATTGATATCCGTACCGGTGTAAACACCGTTATAGGTTTTACGCACCGTCTCGAAATTGACAAAACTGTCGAAGCTAAACTGACGATTGCCTATACCGATTGGACTCTTCCTTTCTATGATACGGGTCCCTATATTGAAAGTTAGCCTGGTATAAGCAGCAGCGATGAACACTACACCTAATGCGATCGGGAAGATGGTCACCAATAATTTACCGACTATATTGAGGTAATACATCCAGGCATCGGGGGTACATTCATGAATGCCGATGGCCAGGGAGAGGATACCAAACACGACGAGTCCGGCTTTCTTTACCTTGAGGGTATAGATGCCATCACCTTCGGTGAAATATTCGTAGTCGGTGATCGCTGTGTTTTCCGATTCTAATGGCGCTACAGCATCCAGGTATTGGTGAATCAGGGGAATGACTTCATTGATGAATGCTACCGCGTTTGGATCGGTATCTTTACTGTAGTGGGAACTTATAATAGTACCTCTTCCATACTTATTTGCCCTGGTAAAGATACGGAAGTTAAAACCGCCTGGGCGTTGGGTAATCATGTTCACCTGATACAGTTTCTCAAAAGGAACGTTCCTGACAGGAAGAAAGCCAAACAGCATCTGTTTCATACGACCAGCGTTGCGATCGAAGATTACACACGTAAAACCACCCAGTAAGAAAGGCAGCCAAACGAGTGCCATTATTACCACCAGGGGCCTCATATAGCCAGCGTTTTCTTTTTGACCTAACAGGAACAATCCAATAAAGATAACCGCCAAAACGCTGGCAAGGATGAACAGAATGCCGCGGGGACGGATAGTGATTCTGTCAGATTCGATTTTCCATTGTGTTTTTGATATCGACATATATTAGCGTTTACGAACAAAACAAAATTTTAACTCAGGCGTATTAAGCCTGAAGCGATGCAACTCCTCTGCATCAATAAGAATTAACAAACCCTCTCTGGTACTGACGATGCCGAAATATGGTAAATAAATCCTTCATATATGTATTCAAAAATAGATGCTGAAAACGAATTATTTGAATAATTGCCTACTACAAATCGACTACAACTACATCAATTAATTCTAATGATGCTAAAAATCAATTACATAAGCATCTATATACGTTGGTTCAACAACTATTACCCTTTGATGTCAAAAAAGCCGGAGAAATTATTTTATCACTAAAATTAAATATGTTTGATCTCAAAATTCCAAATTTGATGAATCGAATTATAACCATACTCCTGTTAATGATCGTTTTACCTGTTTTGAATACCCATGCTCAACAGAAAAATGTTGAACCGGATATTATAGCTATCAGGGCAACATTCAAAAAGATCAACACGCTATCTCTGAAACAGGAGCAATTTAAGTATGAAGCTGAAGGTTGTGTAGAGGATGGTATCGTACAATACTATTTCCAGGGCAATGAGATCGTAAAGATCATAGAATCAGGAAGTATTGGAGACGGCAGCTGGAAAAATGAATACTATTACGAGTCTGGTAAATTTATCTTTTCTTATGAGATGATTGTAGGTAGTTCTGCTGACGGAGCAGAAACCAAAAGCGAGTATCGTATATACGCGAAAGATGGTACGGCTATTCGCTACATGGAGGATCAAAAGATCTTACCGGCAGATAGCAGAGTTACCAAAACACTGGCAATCGCAGAAAAATTACCGAAAGCCTATACTACAAAAAAATTTGCAGCAGTATTGTGTGAGCAATGATAAAATTACCTTATCAGCGACAGTGCCAGTTTAATAGCCCTCAAATGAGGACTCGACTTTATAGTCCGGGATAACTCCACGTCCACGGAAGCCTTTATGCACAGCCAGATTAATGATGATATTTTAGATACGCTCTTATTCCAATGCAGCATTATCTCCACCATCAACAACTGCTTTATCAACCGCCGCTTCAACAGGAAGTACTTGTGGGATGGCGGTTGCTTCCTGCACCACCCATTGTGAATCATCCCCAGCCCATGCTACTATTTGATTGTATGTTTTTGTCTGGCCGGATTTCTTCATCAGGTCGTTCATCAATATCTCTATGTCTTCAGTCTTTCTTATATACCTCCCTTTGGTATAATCACCAAAATCTCCCAACATAGGCAGGTCTTCAGCATTAAGGAAGATGTTCGCAGGTTTGATGTCTCCGCTGTTATAATCAGAAGCTGCAAGGCGCGAAAGTATCGTCTCAAGTTTTTTATAGTACAATTTCGCTTTATCATTAAAACCAGCTATTTCAGATTTTTTCACCTCTTTATGAGCCTGGTCCCCCCCTTCAGCGTACTCCATGATAAGATAATAGCTCGTTATCTCTCCGGCATTCATCACTTGCAGGGTAACGAAAGTATTGGTCGCTACATCGAATACATCACCACTATTTAATCTTTCCGGTAAAAGTGCCTCCAGTGGAATGTCATTGCCTGCCACTTTTTCCGTCCTGATGTCTGTCATTGAGCGAACATTGACTTTTTTTACAACGACATCGTCTCCTTCCTCTACATAAAGGTCCATTGACGCTAATAATTCCGTCTTTAAAAGCTCTGTTGCGCTGGCACGGTACACCTCTCCACTCGCTCCATCCGTTGCGCCTTTTAAGCGTTCTCTATCTTCACAATATTTATCTAAATCGTCAACGATATGTTCAGCGTCGCTCTGTACTTTAATTACACGTTGTATAGGTGCTGAACCTGAATTGCCATTCATTTGCATGGTCGCATTAACGCTGCCTCGTTTCTGCTGCATAACGTGCCAGGCTTCAAGTGGCTTTTGAATCCCAGGCTGGCTTTCAAAGGTGCTGTCTTGTAAAGGTGGTTCATCGCCAATAAGATCTTCTTTCTTTTGAAACACAGGTACGGCAGGCATACTTTTGCCCTTCACACCCTGAAGGCTGTTAGCAATACTTACTGGCTGTCCGGATGCCCTGTCTGAATCGGGGATTTTCATTTAAGATAGCGCTTACCTTATATCTGCCGATAAAAAAGCATGATTAGCTATTCTCTGACAATGATAAGCATCGTAATTTAAGCATAAATTAAATATGTGATTGAAGATTTCAATAGTTATTGATAGCTGTACCATCGACCCCCCAGCAGACCATGATGATCTTCGAGATGCAGGTAGTTACCCTCTGTAAAGCGTTTATATACCTCGTACCCGAATTCCCGTCTGAAAACCTGGGCATTCGTTTTTAGTACAAGCAAGTGATAAGTCGCCTCTATGTTATTACGTTGTCTGAATGAAGCTGCTTTTACGCTGCTGGCTCTTCTTTCCATGTCCAGAAGCATGCAATTGGTACAATTTATATTGGCTTTCACACAGTTCCAGTCAAACCCTGCATTTTTATAATGCTCCCCACTCACCTCCATCCAGTGGGGTGGCACAATAATACTATCAGCAGGCAACAGGTACAAATAATATAGAGTGGTCTCGCTCTCCCCTTCTGCAGGATCTGAATGATATGCAAAAGTCTGCGTCTCTGTATCGGTAACATAATACTTTGTGATCGCCGGACGGGAAAGATCAAAGGCATAGTTAATACCCGCTAAAAAGGGAAGCGTATAAAAGGCCATGGTCGTTAGCAAAACATTCTCATTCCTTTGTGACTGATCAGGCCTCCGTTGTATTCTCCAAAACACAGCGAATGCTGCTACTATAGACAGTCCAATGACCAATAAATAACCCGGTAAGGAAATATTATAAACGGAAAATACATGAGGAATTGCAAAAAGGTATACAACGAGTGAAGCCGAAAATAGCACAAAACGAATCACTCCTCCTCTGGGGGAGCTGTTGGAAAAAGGATGATCCATTCTTGTACCAGCAGTTTTATGCAGAAAATATCTCAGCAGCGGAATGCAAAAGATGATCAGTATAAGACATCTGAAAGTAACAGACATTGGATTCGCAAAAAGCAGCCAGACGCACAATACCAGGCGGGTGATCGCAGAAAAGATAATATTGCCGATAGTCTTTATCAGGTTTTTCAATAGCGCTAAATTGTATTATCAATTTACGAATATTAACGTATATCCCAACGATTTACGAGTAAGCCTGACCTTCTTCTATTACTACACAGTACTGACAAGGGTTACAGACAGATTGCAAAATTAATTTCAAGTTTCTTTTTCTCACCTTTTCACAAGAACTCCCGTTTGCTCTTAGACGTTGTTTCCACGGGAGCTTTTTTTATTGGCATGGCACATTCATTGAGCCTTTCTGCTGTCATTCACGCTGAACCAGCCTACTCTATACTCCATCATACAGCTTGCATCGTCAATAGCTGATCATTCAAGCGATCAGGCTTCATTTGCATCGTTATCCTGAAATTGCTTTAATATCACCCTTTTCAAGCGCTCCTGGTGTTCATCGCCCCAAAGCCCGATAGTGTGCATGATCGGTATCAATGTTTTCCCAAATTCCGTAAGATCATACTCCACTTTGGGCGGCATTACCGCATAGATCTTTCTGGTAACCAATTCGTGTTCTTCCAACTCTTTCAGCTGGATGTTCAAAACCCTTCTGGAAACATCAGGTATCTTACGCAGTAGTTCACTGGGGCGTTTGTGGCCTTCGTGAATGAACCATAATATACGGATCTTCCACTTTCCATAAAGCACTTCCCCGACCAGATCGAGTCCGCAATTGAGATGAGGTAAGATCTTTCTTTCATACATACTACAAATATAGATGTGTTATACGATGTGAACAATAGGGATAAATTTCTCCCTATATGAATCGTAAGCCCGTACTTGTTAGGACTTTATGTACTACCGAAATTTGTACAAAACTAATACATATGAAAACGGAACTTAATTTCTCTGATGAGCTTTCAGGCAAGATCGCTCTGGTGACCGGCGGTACGAAGGGTACCGGTAAAGCTATTGCGCAACGGTTACAGGCAGCAGGCGCAACTGTCATTACTACGGCCAGGAATAAACCTGAGGATGGTGATCAGCACCTGCATTTTATTTCTGCTGATCTGAGTCAGCCGGAAGGGACCAGTAAAGTTGTCCATGAAGTTCTGGGAAAATTCGGCAGGCTGGATATACTTGTGAATAATCTTGGCGGCTCAGATACACCCGGAGGAGGATTTGCCGTCCTCTCTGACGAAGACTGGGAATCATCCATCCATACAAATTTATTAGCTCCTGTCAGTTTAGACAGAGGCTTTTTACCGCAAATGCTGGATCGTGGCAGCGGGATAATTATACACATCGCTTCTATCCAGGGCAAGCTGCCACTGCACGATTCTACTTTGCCTTATGCTGCGGCCAAGGCGGCCCTTATTAACTATAGCAAAGGCTTATCAAAAGAGGTTGCGCCAAAAGGCGTTCGCGTACTTACAGTATCGCCGGGATGGATCATGACCGAATCATCTGAACGAATGATGGAGCGGATCTCAAAGAGCTCGAATATTACGATAGATGAAGCGACACAAAGCGTAATGACTGCTTTAGGCGGCATACCGATGGGCAGACCGGCACAACCGGAAGAGGTGGCAGAATTGGTGGGCTTTTTAGTTTCGCCGAGAGCCGGCTATCTCACCGGGACCGAATTTGTGATAGACGGAGGAACGATACCAACAGTTTAACAAAATACATAAACCATGAATTTACCAAAAGTAGTAACAAGTTTAGTAGAAGCTCAGAACAGCCATGACAGCCAGGCCTATGTGGCGTGTTTCTCAGAGTCGGCCATTGTACATGATGAGGGCAAGACCCATAAGGGCAAAGCAGAGATCCAAAAGTGGATAGAGAGATCGGACAGCGAATATCACACGGAATTAAAGCCGTTGAATTACAAAGAAACTGAGACTGAAAACATAATGGCCGCTGAGGTGTCCGGCGAGTTTCCCGGGAGTCCTGCGATCCTTCAATTTCACTTCGGGCTGGCAAATGGCTTGATCAGTTCATTGCGTATAACGGGGTGATCATAGTTATTTGAAATCTCATTTAAACTTTATAAGATACTGTAAGCTGGTTTACTGTCCAAAATGCCGTACTTGGAGGTTTCTCTATGGGCGGAGCAGCGGTTATCCATTACATAACCAAATATAACGGCGCACACGTTAGCAAACTGGCTTTATTTGCCGCTGCAGCGGCCACGCATTGTTCCTGGAAGAAATGGATAAATTCAATACTGAATTAGAAAAATTCGCAAGGTCATAATTGAAAGGATTTATTCCTAAACTTAAATTGAAATCAGCCATAAAACCTTAGACGGATATGATATCTGTCTGAGGTCTTTTGGTTTCCCTGATGTTATTATTCTCAACCAAATTTCAAGTATATGACCAATAAAAAAACACTTATAGCCGGTGTTACAACAGATAAAATCTAAGGGCTTCTATTTTCCTACAGCCGACCGCAAAGCAAAAAAAATATAATGGATAAGATCGCCGAAAGTTTCATTTTATTTTTTCTTTAGCGCCGCTTGCAATAAGATTTGATCAGCCATTTCACTTAATTCATCTTCAATCAGGTCAGAACGGTTGGAAAGCCAGATGAGCCCCACTCTTTTGTCAGGTACCACCGCACAATAGGAACGAAAACCAAGCGTTCCGCCGCTTTTCCATATCCGTTTTCCATTGATGGTCTTATAAGCGATCTGCCAGCCCATGCCCATACCGTCATCGCCATTGCCATTGCCAAAAGTCTGCTGGTGGGAAAGCTTTACAGCAGGCAGACTTTCAGCGATGTTTTCCCGGACATAGTTCAGCATGTCCCTGCTGTCGGAAAGTATCGCCCCTGCTCCCCCAAACATATTGACGTTCAGGTGTGGCATCGTCTGTCCCTCCTCATTATAGCCTTTGGTATAACTCGTGGTATCGCTGATGGCATTGGCCATACGTGTATTTTTCATTTGCAGCGGGCCGGTGATATATTTTTTCAGTAATTGGGCATAGCTCAACCCATACGCTTTTTCCAATATAATGCCCAGCAACTTCATACCGGAGTTTGAATAGGCATAGGTCGTGCCTGGCAGCGTATCTATTTTTACGTCGCGGATATCGGCGAAGAATTTAGCGTTGTCATAATTGTTATACATCTTCAGCACCGTAAACGGGTTCCTGAAGGTGTCCAGGTTTGGTAACTCTGCGGGCAGGCCAGACGTATGATTGGCCAGGTTCACAATGCGTATCGGGTGACCCTTATATTGCAGATTAGGATAAGTGCCTGGCAAAAATTTCCGTATATCATCATCGGGGTTCAATTTCTTATCCAGTACAGCCTGCGCCATCAATATGCCCGTAAACGTTTTGGTCACTGAGGCAAGTTCAAAAGTCGTTGTGACTGTAGGCAGTTGCTGACGACCTTTTTCAATTGTACCATAGTTATAAGTATAGGATTTGCCGTTGCTTATTACCCCGACTGCTAATCCAACCAGGTGATGCGTCAGCATGAAATCGACAGTGAGCCGGTGGACGGTGGAGTCCAGCGCGGATTTTAACGGGTTATCTGTCGGTATCGTGGAGTCGAAAATGACATTTGCAGGAAAATGAAAACTATTGAAATCAAAGCTTTCAAATCCCCCATTGCCTGCCCCCTGCAATTTAAAAGTGATGATCTTCTTTTTACCTTGCCAGGTATAATATTTGGTATTGCCTGAGTCCAGGCTTAACACAGCGCTGGTGAGGTTACCCGTTTGGCTCTTGATGTATTCCAGCCAGCCGCTGATCCCGTCCGCATTATTTTTCTGCCTCCAGCCGGGCGAGCCGAGATCGTAAAATCCATGGAAATCATTCCGGTTGAAACGAGCCATCAGCGAGTCCTGGAGGACGTCTGTTTGTGCCTGAGCTCTTAAGCCAGTATAAAGGAGCAAATGCAAAAATAAAGCGAAGAATAATTTTCTCATTATGCAAAGTTATTCAGACAATGGCAGCCAAAATAGAACAGGATCAACCTGTTGTCAACTCATGGTATTTCCTGGGCAGAAACCCCGTGAACTATTTGAAGATACGGATAAAATGGCTTTGTCCGGTCTTGAGCATGCGGAAGTACTGACCAGGCGTGCAGCCGAAATAGCGGAGAAAGAGCGGAATTGTTGTCTGAAGTGAAACTTTGATCCCCTCACAGATTATAATAAAACCCTATGTAAAGTAGTATTGAAGAGGTATTGATAAGGTTCATCCTACGTTCATCCTACGTTGCGAACGTAGGATGAACGTAGGATGAACCTTATCAATACCTCTTCAATCCCTTTTCTTAACAATACTTCTTAGAATCTGAGTACCTGTTAAGGTGTCTTATCGATTAGAGACACTATTTTTCCATATATTAAAAGCGCTGCTTAACCTGATACCTGGATTTTTCTATTTCTTCCCGATAATTTCCTTTTGGTGTGTTATCCCCCAATCTGTCAGACTGTCGATTATGGTCTTTAACGTTTTGCCATGTTTCGAGACCGTTTCCTTTTGACACAGCTAGCTTATCTTTGTATTTAACGCAACTGAAGCTATACATATGAACGTTACCGAAATAATAGACCTGCTTAAAGAAGAAGCAAATACCAGGTATCGCGAAGGTATGCTGCGCTTCGGTATTGATAATGAAAAAGCGTTGGGCGTTAAAATACCCGAGGTCAGAAAACTAGCCAAACTAATAAAAAAGGACCATAAATTGGCCCTGCAACTATGGGATACCCGTATACACGAGGCACGTATCCTGGCATCATTAGTTGCCGATCCAAAGCTGGTTACTCCTCAGTTAATTGACAGATGGACAAAAGACTTTACAAGCTGGGACATATGCGACCAGGTATGCGGCAACCTGTTTGACCGTACCCCCTACGCTATAGAAAAAGCAATGGAGTTTAGCAAGCATGGAGAAGAATTTATTAAACGAGCCGGTTTCGTACTGATGGCCGAATTAGCAGTACATGATAAAAAAGCCGATGACATGGTTTTTATTCAATTCTTCCCTGTCATAGAACGCGAGGCATGGGACAAGCGCAACTTTGTAAAGAAAGCCATTAACTGGGCATTACGGCAAATTGGCAAGCGCAACAAAGCATTACTACCCTTAGCTATACAATGTGCAGAGCGTATTTTATTGCAGGATAGCACAACTGCTAAATGGATAGCGGGGGATGCTTTAAGAGAATTAACCTCTCTCAAACCCTCCCGTAAGAAAGGGCTTTAAGGTGCATTAATGTACAGAAATTGTGGAGTATATAATCAGAATTCGTTCATTCCATCCAGTTTACAACGTGTGATACATGAAGGTGATAGAAAAGTTGAATTACCATTTCTGCTATACCACTCCTCTAAATGCGTAGCATCCTGAATTTCAAAATCGTAACAAGCCCTTTGCTTAGTTATATTAGAACAATAGATTCCGCTCATTATCTTTACAGGGATGATATGATCTTCTATTTGAGAACAGATTTCTCTTTTTTGTTTTTTTCCAACCAGATAATCAGCAAATTGTTCTACTACGCTAAATTTAACCCGTTCCATTGTTATTGCAGGGCCATTTTCTTCAGAACGATTATCAACAATATCTGAATATTTATAGACTCTGGGTTGAGTTTCTCCATCAGCAATTAATGGATTACGAAACACATATATTTCAAAATGGTTTTTTCCTCCCAGAAACTCTTCCGGATTTTTATTTTGATCATGTTTATCATATGCCTGATAAGCATGTATCTGTATACTTTGAAATGGACCTTGCTGGATATGATAACTTTCATGCTTAATCCTTCCATTTCCTTTGTACAAATCATCACCAGGCATGATCCAGGTCCTTCCGGCAAATCCGTTATGAACCAGGTTTACGTTAAAATTAGCTACTACCTCTCCATATTTTCTAAGTGCAATTATGGAAGAGATGTCAATCTCTCCATAATTTTCACATATTTCTTTCAGTTGTTTTTCCGACCAGGAATTGACCTGTTTATATTCATCGCCAAAAATAGACCGATAATCATTTTCATTTAATTGAGTAAAAAATCCATTAGGTTTTATGAAAGAACTAATCACCTCCATTTCATCTGCAAGTTTATCCGGCAACGCTGAGGCTTTGTAAAATTGGTAAATGGTGTCAAAAATATGATACCCGCTATGAGAAGCCTTCCCATATCCGTAACAGTAAGGATGGTATTTTTGTGAGATAATTTCATTTGGTAAACGCCATTGACCGTCAGAGTGATATGCCTGAATAAAGTTAATTGGACAATTTGTCCTCATTGCAACTTCATTGATTTGATCCTTAACAAATTGAAATCCTTTATGAAAACGGCGATGGGAATTAATCATAAAAATAGTTTCTGTCCTTCTTTGAAGGTCTTGATAGGCGGCGCGCAATTCAAAGTAGTCATTAAGGATCCCTTTGGCATTATCCAAATTACTTGTAATATCTATTTTTGTTGTTAAAGGTTTATCTATCAGTATATTAAGCTCATTTACCAAAGCCCATTCGGCATAGGCTTTATGCACTAGTGGTTCAGTTGCAATAATTACCCCTTTAATTTGATTTTCTAAAACGAACTTTGAAAGTCTGGCATTTAATGCTGGGGGTAAAGTGTTTGCAAAGGGTTGAATCAACCATAATTCCGTTTCTAAAGTATCTCCAATAGCGCTACGTACAATCGATTCTTCACTTTCCAAATCAATAACTAAAGCCAGCTTTACGTCTTTAATGCTACGCAACGCCGGAAGGTATATGCGTCTGGCGTGAGGACCACATCCAATTAAAATTACACTTACTTTTTCTTCTTTATTTTTCATTATAGATAGATATTCAGATCAGATCCGGGGTTAAAACAAATATTCCTCATGTATTTACTTTTATTTCGAAACTGGAAGTATCAGGGTTATGCTAATTAATCCATTTACTCATATAAATCACAAGTAAAGATTCATCAGTTATGGGGCCAACTTGTCTGATCATAACAAGATTTAAATTTTAAGGATACTTATAGGTATTAAGCTCAAAATAATGATTTATTTTGAAAATTCAATAAGAGAAACCTGTAAGGAGGGAAACGCGAAGACCAGAAGTACCTCCACGTGTTGCATATGAGTTAACTGAATTAGGGAAAGCATTGCAGCTCCGCTGATAGCATTGCTGCAATGGTCTATAGACCCCGAAAAGCAGATCCGTAATTTATATAAAGCGAATTTGAATCGTATCTAGTTACTATTAGTCTGTTTAGATTAATGCGATAATAATCCCCGATAAATGATGTAGTTTAATTCCATTAAATTATTTTTAGCACAAAGGCATTATCACATGGCTGTTTTTCCGGAAGTATAACTTCAAGGCCATCGGTTGTTTGTTTCCATTCAAGCTTGTCATTATATCCTAATAAACGCACTGCTGAAACTTTTTCCGCAGCCATTGATTTCACCACCACTTTTCTGTTTTCCGGCCAACCAAAAAATGTGGCGTAAAGTATATCTCCTTTAGTTGTAAAACGAATATCATCGGCAGCAAAATTCTTTGCGCTGCCTTCATTAAAGCCTTGACCACTCAGGGGTTTAGCATTGGCAATAGAAGGTCCTTCGCCAAATATTTTCCATGGCCGTGTTGCAAATATGGCTTCTCCGTTCACATGCATCCAGCGTCCGATATCTTCAACAACGGCAAGTTCCTGGTCATCAATTGTACCATCAGCACGTACAGGAATGTTAAGCAGTAAATTGCCATTTTTGCTTACCACATCTACCAATTGGTTTATCACATCACGTGCAGATTTATAATCCTTGCGGTCATATATCCGGCGGTCATAATGCCAACCACCGATGCAGGTGCAGGTTTGCCATGGCAGTGGCTCAATATTATTGCTTGCACCCTTCTCTATATCCCATACCATGCATCTACGCTGCTGTTCGTTCAATATCTTTCCATTTATTACTGCTTCCAGTGTACCATGGCGCATGATGCTTTCGTTGTACATGTGCGCTGCTATACGTAAACCTGCATCACTAATGGGCCATAAAGGCAAAGCGGTATCATCAAAGTATACAAGGTCTGGATGGTACTTATTGATCAGGTCAACAGTGCGGTTATAAAATTTATCACAATAAGCTTTGTTGGGGATAGAAACACCTTCGCCCCAATCCCATTGCTTATGAATATTTCCTATATTTTCACTGCCCTTACTCAATGAATGTTTTTGGGCATACAGCTCCTGTGGATCCCATCCATCCCACCAGGTTCCTTTCCCATTTGCCTTTGTTAATTTCCCATCATAGGGTATGCCAGCCATCGGCCCCTCCTTATCGCTACGTTGGGCAGTTTCATACCAGCTCCATGCATGCGCACCATGTACACTTACACCAAATCTCAATCCCTGGTTTTTTGCAGCTTTTGCCCACCCTCCGATAAGGTCTTTTTTGGGACCCATTTTTACACTGTTCCATGGCTGGTATTTACTGTCATAGTTATCAAAATTATCATGATGATTAGCCATGGCTACAAAGTATTGTGCCCCCGCTTTTTTGTATAACTCAACAAGCTGTTCAGGATTCCATTTTTCAGCTTTCCATTGATGTATTACATCTTTAAAACCAACCTTTGAGGGATGTCCGTATTTTTCGCAATGAAATTTATACGCATCGCTTCCCTCATCATACATAAAACGTGCATACCAGTCGCCATGTTCCGGCTGGCATTGCGCACCCCAGTGCGCCCACATACCAAACTTGGCATCTCTAAACCAATCTGGTGTTTTATATTGTTTCAAAGATTCCCAGTCTGGTTTAAAAGGCCCTGTTAGCATTGGCTCATTTTCAAAACCCTGCGCACCCGCAAAAGGCATTGCACCTGCATACTTATTCAACCACAAAGCAGGGGTAGCAGCCAGTAGCCCTTTTAATAGTTTTCTCCTTTGCATGTTATTTTTTTAAAGTACCCTGATTAGAAAGATTTATATCTGTCTCTGTTTGCGGTGTGGAATAATTTAGTTTCATCATAATGGGAATTTTCTTACTTAGGAAAATAATGATATTGAACGAGGGGCGGTTCGCAGTAGGATAAATGATCTATTGACAGTTTATACCCAATACATTTTTCCAACCGTTTAATCAATCAATTTAACATATATGTGTGTGCACCGTATATTATTATCCGTAAACACTTCAGTTGATAAGTAAAGTTAATCTTAAGCCATATCAGTTACTGATTGTTTATTTTCAAAAAGTGATTCAATATTAACATTTTATAGCCTGGTAGAAATTAAAGTATTGCCGGAATTCTCCTCAATACTGACAGCGCTACATTTGAAAAAGAGCGATTACCAATACGATAAAAGTGATTTTATATAAGGTATACGATAGAAAAGGGATGCCGGTATTAGAAACATATTACCTCTATTCTGTCAAATTAAAAGTTCTTTACATAATATAGTCGAAACCTTGCAGGGAAGCGGGATTTCATTAAATTCGCAACAACCAAAAAAGAAAGCCCAATCAGTAGAAACCGAACGGGCTTTAAAAAATAGTATATTTAAATAAATGCATTTAAGTGGCACATCGCATTAATTATGTTATTAAAAATAGAAATCAGCTCATCTGCTATCATCACCGTTGGGGGGCCAACTCAATTGCATCAGACCTATACCTCGGTGAAAAGACCTTTCTAAGATATCTAAGCGAATGTACTATTGAGGCTGAGTTAAGGGAGCATTTATTGATGGAAGGCTTTGTAATTGTAGATATGGAGAAGAAACTGCTCGGCTTCTGGGCATGGGAATTTGAAAATGAGACTTCAATAATACGTTACTATTTATGTGCACTACAAAAGATATGGCCTGGCTGGCAGGTAATGCATTTAGCCAATGAAATGTATGATGCGGAACCATTGTTAGAAATTGACTATTTTTCAAAGCAAACAATTACGGAATTTAAATCCGTTGACGCAACGGATATCATTAATGATCCTTTGCAAGATGAATGTCCTTACGTATTGTTCTTCATCAGGGAACACGGAAAGATTCTTGTTTCCGAAATGGCGAATATCATGCTGGAGTCTATTATATGCTATGGCGAAGATATTATTGCGTTACTGGGAGAAAGACCTGCTATTTCAATACCAACGGAAGGCCAAACACGTTCACTTGATCAACTGTTTATCGATGTCGACAACAAGCAGATAATTGTCAACAATAGTATTTTGGGTATATGGGAATCGATGGGCCACAAGTGGCCAGGATATACATTAAAAATGGGCCGCATGGGCTATCTAGCTATGCTGGAAGAGGCGAATATTCCCACAACAGGATTGGAAATGTCATATGAAGAAATACTGGAAAGGTTTGGACAAATGATTGCATTAAGTCAGAATGACAGATCATCATCTTCCTCTTCAGGTAGCGGAGGTGTTTCAATCTGGTAGCGTTGGTCCGCATCGTGCTTTTCATTATACCTGCCTACCTTGTAATCTGTGGTCATTGGATCCATGAACTTCTGTATGGATAGGTTTTTACACAATGGGATAGTGGCCAGATCCCCATTCCTGTGTTTAGCGATTTTAATATCAACACTATCCCGAAGAGAGGGGTCTACCTAGGGTTACCGGGATTCCTGAGGAAGTTGTTCGTCCATTCCTGATTTATTGATTTTTAAAATTTTGCGGTAAAGACTGATTTTGGTTTGTTGCCCTTTTTACATTCATTTTCGTATGGTTTGCTGTAGTTTTTAAACATAAAACGGAGAGTGGGCGGAGAGTGGAAGACAAATGCCTTTATAATATTCAAGTGCAGCGGGAACTCCGTTTTTCAATGAACGATTTATCCGAAGGCATTCGGGTGAGCTGTGTGTTAAAACCGTCTATCCCGCCTCCATGGGCGATTGTTTCTATTCGTTCGGCCGTGTTACCTAAGGGCATTTCATAAATATCCCAACCATAGCCATTAATGACTACTTCTTTCAAAGATAGCGCAATAAGATGTCCAAATCAGCCCCTTAGATTGGCTGAATAGCACCCGCTGCTAATCATATTCAAGTGATAAGTTTGTCAATCAAATCTATTTTATGAAAAGGACAATTACCTGGGTACTAATGGCATTTCTGCTACTTAGCACTGATACAAGTATTGCACAGCAAAAAACGACAACAATGACTACTCAGGAAAGGGATTATGCAATCCGATTTTTAAAAGAAACCGAGACTGATGTTTTAAATTCGGTAAAGGGTTTGAGCGAAGCGCAGTTAAAGTTTAAGCCAGCGGCCAACAAATGGAGCGCAGAAGAATGCATCAAACATATTGCAGCAGCAGAAAAAGAACTTTGGGCAATGGCGGTGCCTGTGCTTAAACAACCAGCAAACCCCGAAAAAAGGACGGATATCAAATTTACTGATGAACAGTTAGTGAAGGCTGTTGAAGATCGTTCGCATCAATCGAAAACTATTACTGCATTAGAACCTGACAATTCCCCCTACAAATCTGTTGCCGAAGCACTAAATGCATTTAAAAAAAACCGCGATAAACTAATCGTCTTTATTAACAGCACTCAGGAAAATCTGCGCAACCATGTTGTAGTACTGCCCGTTGGAACGTATGATTTGTATCAGTTTATCCTGCTTATTTCCGCCCATAGCAACAGGCATACACAGCAAATAGAAGAGGTGAAAGTTAATAACAGTTTCCCCCAATATTAATCACATGAAGGATTTGCGTACACAAAACAGAAACTCACCGGATGATTTCCGGTGAGTTTCTGGTAGCATGCTGCCAGATGCCTCAGATTGTATTATGCGTAAACAATGCTTAATGTAATTGGCACATTCAATGCTTTGGAGATAACGCAATGCGTTTTTGCGCCTTCAGCTATTTCGGTAAATGTTGCTTCATCGACACCTTCGATGATACTTGCTTTTAATTCCAGATGGATGCCAGTTATGCTTAGTGCCTGCATATCAAGGTCAACTATCGCGGTAGTATAAATATCGCCTGCGATAATATTGTGATGAGCCAATGTTGCGCTGAGGGCCATCGAAAAACAGCCTGCATGTGCGGCGGCGATCAGTTCTTCCGGATTAGTGCCGATGCCATCGGCAAAGCGGGTCTTAAATGAATATTGGGTTTCGTTAAGTACGGTACTTTGTGTGCTGATCTCACCAAGACCTTCCTGCAGTGTGCCATTCCAATGGGCTTTTGCTGTGCGTTTCATGCTATTTTTATTTTTGATGTAAAAGAATTTGTTGTTTGAGATTACCGATTATTATTTGCTTTCAGCGATCAGGATGGCAGCCAGTTTGTCCGGCATAGAAAGGAATGGTGTATGGCTGCTTTGCAGTGTATAAACTTTAGCCACTTTACCTGCTTTTACCATGTATTGTTGTGCAGGATAGCTGATCGCGTGGTCATCAACCGTATGGATATAAACTTTTTTAATGCTGCCAAAATTTTTCTCAGTCAGGTGAACTGGTGTGGCAAGAGGTACCAGAGGTTCCGGCTTGATGTTAGCGGCAATATATTCCTGAACCTGCTGAGGTGCATCGGCGGCAAAAATATCGGCTACCGCATCTTTCGCTATGATAGCTGCACCATGTTCCTGATCGATAGTGAGGGATTTGCCGATATGAGATGCAGGGTCTTGTTTTGCCAGTGATAAAAGGTCGTCACCATCATGCGGTAACGCTGCTGCAAGGAAGACCAGTTCTTTAACTTGTGCGGGAACCTCTTCAGCAACCTGGCTGATCACCATTCCGGCAAAACTATGTCCTACTAAAACTACATTAGTGTGGGTGCCGATAGCTGCTTTTACCTGGTCAACATAAGTTTGAAAGGTGACACCGGCAAATGAGGTTGTATCTTTTCCGTGACCTGCAAGGTTAACATTGATCACCTCTTCGTCCGGGGCCTTTAATAATGGAGTCACTGCATCCCACGAAGATGCATCTGACCAGGCTCCGTGAACAAGTACAATGGTTTTAGAATTGTTGTTGATTATTTTTTGAGCGTGAGCAGTAAAACCTAATACACTCATTGCGATCATTATTATTGCTTTTTTCATGTTGTTTAATGCCTAATTGTTTATTTGTTTAGGACACCACAAACATCCGACGATGCCGCAGCAATAATTTTAACCTGGGTTAAAATCGAAAATCCTCTAGAAAGTCTTTTAGAGGATTTCAGCAATTCAGAACCTGGTGGCAGGTTAACGTGTTTTATTTTCCAACCATTCTTTTACGAATCCGGCTCAGTGATGGTCCCTGGATACCCAGATAAGAGGCAATATGATAAAGTGGCACTGAATTAAAAATATCCGGGTGTTTTTCCATCATTTCCCGGTAGCGGTCCTCCGGCGTTTTAAACAGGAATCCCTCCGTATTAACCATAACCTCATGAAAAGCCGTTTCAGCGACAATCCTTCCAAACCGTTCCCACTGGTGTGATTGCTCATAAAGTTCATTCAGGTGATCGATATGTATATATAATATAAGCGAATCAACTACCGCTTCTGTATAATAATCGCAGGCTGTTTGGGTTAAAAAGCTTTTATAAGATGCTACAAACTGGTGATCAGTAAAAAACAGCATATTCTTTTCTTCACCCGTATTGCTATTTACCCGGTAGATTCTAAACACACCGTGGATAACAAACCCCAGGTGCTTACAAACATTCTTGTATTCATTATAAAACTCACCTTTTTTATACTGTTTTAATTTCCAGTAAGGTAATGATAAGTCAAATGCTTCCGGTTTCATACCGGTAGATTCCAAAATCGTTTGTAATAGTTCTATTTCTGTTATGTTCTCTGGCATACGGCAAAAATATCGATTTTAATAACGTCATACAAGAAGGCACCGCGACGGTCGATAGATATCATTATTACTGACTAATCATTGTCTTAGTTGCACTAAAGGATAGTTTTTTTGATGGATTCACGCTGTTTCCTGATTTTAACCTGGGTTAAAATTATCCAGAGCGTATCATCGGATGTTTGTGGTGTCCTAAACAATAAAACAATTAGGCATCTCAAATTATGAAAAAAATTATGACGATCCTGCTTTCTGTAGCTACGGCTGCTATTACGTTTTCATCTTGTTCAAAAAAGAATGATGAAGTAAAACCTGCTAAAAATTATGTACTGGTACATGGTGCATGGCAGGCCCCTTATGTATGGGATGCCGTAAAAACAAGCCTGATCAATGAAGGTAACAATGTGACCGTTGTAGAACTTCCGGGCCATGGCAGCGATAACACTGTCCCTTCAACCTTAACCTTAAACATTTACAGAGATATAGTGAATGATGCTGTATCAAAAATGAATGGCAAAGTTATACTGGTAGGCCATAGCTTAGGCGGTATGATCATCTCTGCTGTTGCCGAGCAGAACCCTTCGAAGATCGAAAAGCTGGTTTATATCGCAGCCTATCTGCCGGCTTCCGGACAATCTCTGCTTGACCTGGCCAATACCGACGCCGGCTCTGCTCTTGGCACACCTGGAATACTGACTCAAAATGCTGACGGAACGCTTGATGTAAAACAAGATCAGATCACAAAGATCTTCATTCAGGACGGTTCTGCTCAGGTTCAAAATCTTGTTTTGCAAAACTACCGCCCTGAACCAGCCATTCCATTTACGAATCCGGTGACATTGACCGTTGCTAATTTCGGTTCTGTTGAGAAAATTTATATTAAAACCTTGCAGGATTATGTGGTATCGCCATCCTTGCAAGACCGCATGATCAGTGCTGCAGGCATAAAAACAATATACCAACTGAACACCAGTCACTCGCCATTCCTTTCAAAACCTGATTCTGTAGCTGTATTGCTAACTAAAATAGGAGAATAAGTTTGCATACATGCGCGCGATTTGGCTTACCGACCTTTGGACCATGGAAATAAAACAAATAGCATTGGGCAGCCAGGGTTTGGTTGTGCCGGTGATCGGCCTGGGCTGTATGGGCATGACAGGTTTTGAGGAGGCGCATTTATCGCCGCTGGAATTTCGTCAGGCTTTTAACTGATTACCAGGGACAAACTGTGATACAGCTTTCGAGCCTTTTCTTTAAAGACCTATTAGAAATCAATAATTTATTAGAAAAACATAGAATCAGCTAAGTATAAAACTAACTACCTGTCCTGGCAATGCTATTGTTTTATTTCGTTTTTATCCATTCATAACGCCCGTTTTGGTTCACATAGAATTTCGTAACCTTTCCTTCTTCAACTACAAATTCGCCGCTAACGCCCAGCATGTTTTTAAATTGAAAATTGGTTTTCGATAGAAAAAGCAAAGGTATTTTTTGAGTGGTCGAAACGACGGCAATAAGCCGGTCCCTGACTCTTTGGATGGTGATCGTTCTGTTGGTGTCTATGGACAGTTTATAAGCACCTACATATTTGTCAAGAATTTTTGGGTCTACTTTTACATCGCTTTGCAATGGTTTTCCCAATGCGATGATGGATATTTCGGCAGACAATTCATCTATGGGCGCAAAGCCACCGTTGCATAATATGACGATGAACAGATCCTCGGCAGGGTAATATATTTCATTGGTCTTAAACCCGGGCATTCCGCCCTCGTGTTCTATTGACCGGATGTTGTTGGTTGTTTTCACATACCATCCATAGCCGTAATCCGTTGTTGTGCCATTGGTCAGCCGGAAAGGAGTAAATGCTTTTTGTAGGGTTTCCTTTTTCAGCAGCTGGTAAGCATGAAGGCCATTGTTCCACTTAAGTAAATCACTCGCACTTGAAATCAACCCACCAGCCGCATATTCAATGGTTGGGCTCCAATATTCGGCATTTTTAAAACCTGCACTGGATTTGCGATAACCATTCGCCCGGCCCGGGATAATACTGCCATCACTGTCAAAATAAGTGTGCGTCAGCCCCAATGGGTTTAGAAGATTGTCCACGATATAGCTTTGATACCGTTTACCGGACACTCTTTCGATGATATAGCCCAACAGAAAATATCCTGAATTGCTGTAGGAAAACCTGGTGCCGGGTATAAAGTCCAGCGGATAATTTTTAAAGCTGTCGATAAGCTGTTTGGGGGTAAAATCCCATCGCTCGATATTTTGGGCATCATAGTCAAGCCGCAGATAATCTTTGATACCAGAGGTATGTGTGAGCAGATGCTCAATAGTTATCGTGTGTCCTTTTGAAGGAAATTCCGGTATAAATTTTTGCAAACTATCATATAGAGAAATTTCATTCTTTTCTACCAGTTGCAGGACGGCCACAGCTGTAAACTGCTTGGTAATGGAGGCAAGATTAAAGACCATCCCCGTGTCCAGCGGAACATTTAATTCGAGATTGGCGCAGCCGAATGCTTTCTTGTATACAATTTGTCCATTTTGAGCAACCAAAACAGAAATGCCGGGTTCCTTTGGTGTAAACTGTGAAGAAAGTAAACTATCCATTGATTTTTCCAGATCCCTGTCTGGCTCTCGTCCCCGGGCAAACGAATCTTGAATTGTTTGAGCAATCGATAATACACGTATTAGTAAAAAAATAAATACTAAGCATATTTGTTTCATGGCCGTGAGTTTGATGCAAACTCCAGGTTTTCTGACTTAATTTTCTGAAAACAAGTTCTCAAATCCGGATTTGAGAATAATTAGTTGTTTGAGCTGATCGTTTTTAGGTATGCTGAGGGTGTCACCCCCTCTGATTGTTTAAATATGCGTTGAAAAGTGGCCTGCGAATTGAACCCGCATTCCATGGCAAGAGCCGATATGGTAAGTTGCTCCAGGCAACCGTTCCGGATCCTTAGTTTGAATTCCCCGATACGATAGGCATTTACCCATTTGTTAAAGCTTGTTTGCTGATGTTGGTTCAGGACTGCTGAAATCATTTTGGCAGCAATGCCAGTATGCTTTGTCACGGTTTCAAGGTTCAATTCGGGGTTCAGATACAATTTGTCATCTTTCATGCTTTTTTGAAGCAGGCTCATTATTTGTGTAACCCCTTCTTTTGTTATATCACGGAAAATTGTCTTTTTTACTTTTTCGGTATTAACGGTCAGCGAAATGGAGTATCCTTTTAAGCCCAACCAATAAATCATAACAGCAATCGGGATATAAATAGGATACCAGTCAAACTTGTTTAAAAGCCAATCACTATAGGCGGGAAGGATATAAGGGATCAGGAAAATGAACCAGATCAGCTGGAAAGACAAAAATATGGTAATAAACAGTTGGAGCCATTTGCGTATAGCCTCCTTATCGGTATTAACATCTGTAGTTTTTTCTTTTCGCAAAAATTTAAATGAAAGCAATACATAAATAGTAAGCGATAACCACCGCGGTATATCGGAATACATATTATAGCGATCGATAAAAAGCCCCCAGGGTTCGGGATGATACTTTATAACCTTCATGTAAACACCAATAATGAAAATAATGGTTGTTAGTTGGGGTACAATATCAATGATGCCGGCCAGGAATTGAAGTCTGTGCTTGCTGGCAAGCCGGAAAGAAGGATTGAGCATTGATTGAATATAAAAATAAATGAGGGGTCCCATTGGCATTATGATGATCAAAGGCACCACCCAGGAAATAAACCGCAGTATGATGTTGGATTCCAACAGATGATTATGAATGCAATAAAGGTTCAGACTTGCCATTGACATCAGTAAAATAAGAAAGGCCAGCATACGGTTAGAACGTTTATTGACGGAGCGGCGAAAAAGGAGAATGCATAGGATTAATCCCTGTAGTGTACCCAGCAGGATAATGGTATTTAGAAAGCTTGTCACGGTTTACTTTTATTTGTCTATCAAAAATAACCTCATTTTAGTATCTAAGATATTGAACTTTTTTACGTTAGCATTATTGAACGCATATGCAATCCCGGAAGAAACGGGAAGGGTTCGGATCAGTTAAGTGCTGACTTATAATACTTTACATGTATCGCTAGAAACAAAAACGTTCTGCTATAATAGGGAAATCCGCTACCAGAAAGGGTTTTAAAGAAGCGTAATTTTCATCGGAGAAAGAGGGATTCGAGCTTTAACTCACAATGATTTCTTACTTTCGTTTTGACAGGTAGAATGAGTAGGAAAGCATGCAAATCAACACCTAATTTTGGTAGTATAGTTGGCCATCCTCACCCTCCTGGTCAATATCTTCCTTAAATCCTATGGTATCCCGGTTTTTCTTTGTGAATTCCTTAATACGATTCCAATCATGATCCTGCCTGCTCATTTTACTGTGTCTCATCGCTAAGAAACACTATTCTTCCATATATTAAAAGCGCTGCTTAACTTTTATGGCCATTAAATTTTTAAGTGCCGCAGGATTCAATTCCATTATACTTTTCACCAAACCTGTACTACCCTATTGTTGCATGTTAATAGTTTTCTGCATTGATGTTTCCTTTAGTACTCAGGATTGTTTACGCATGCTTTGCTTAACTTTTTCCCTGTGCTGTTCTCCCCAGGCACTTAGCTCCCCTATCACGTTTTTTAAAGTCAGGGCATATTCGGTCGCTTCATAAATAATGCTTACCGGGGTGGTCGGATATACATTACGTTTAATAAAGTCATTCAATTCCAAATCTTTTAGCTCTTTAGCTAATATCTTGGAGGATATGCCAGTGATTTCATTCTGGATCTCGTTAAAACGTTTTGATGATTGTACAAGACAAAGGATCAAAGCCAGCTTCCATTTTCCATTAAGAACATACAGCGCATCAAGGATGTTTTTGAGCGAGCCTACGCATTCTTCTTTGCCCGGAAGGGACTCATCTATAATCATCTTCATAGTCACAAAGGTAATCACCTTACCTCAATGTAATCGCTTTCCTTTGGGTAAGTACTAACTTTTGACCAGCTGGTAACCATAATTTTGACTTTGATAATTCGGGAAATCAGACGACTTCAGAATTTAAAATTGATAATATTATTAACCAGGCAAATTTCTCATGAAACGCATCCTTCATTTAATTTCAAGCATACAAGGTAAAGAATCCTACAGTATTAAACTAGGCGAGGCTATCGTCGAAAAAATTCAGGAAAAGTATACAGGCAGTATACTTGAAGAATTGAATCTGGTCGATATAGAAATTCCGCATCTTACTCCTGCTGTACTTGGCACATTCTTTATTCCGGGAGATCGGCTGACCAAAGAAGAAAAAGAATCCATTCGCTTTTCTGACAAGATGGTTAAACAGTTATTGGCTGCAGACATCATCGTTATTGGTGCCCCCCTTTACAATTTCACTATCCATTCATCGCTTAAAGCCTGGATTGATCATATTACCAGGGCCGGAATAACTTTTGGGTATGGTGAAAATGGCCCGGTTGGAAAAGTAACAGGGAAAAAGGTTTATGTTGCAATGTCTTCAGGTGGCGTTTATTCGGAAGGTCCGGGTAAAGCCAATGACTTTGTTGCTCCCTATTTGAAGTCTTTCCTTGGCTTTTTAGGCATGACAAATCTGACGGTATTCCGTGCTGAAGGATTAAAGGTACCGGGAGTAAAGGAACACGCTATGGAGAAAGCAATTGACAGTATAAAGATTGATTAAAATCTGCAACATTCATTGGCATAATTGTTACACGATGACATTCGCATAAGCTAAGTCAATCTTCACTGTAGAAAGAGAGTGTATCAGTACGATACACCCTCTTTTCATCCGATATCATACTTAAATATGTTGTTTCGGGAATAATGCTGAATGTGTCCGCAGATCCTTAACAAGTATGTTAGATTTTATACTTAATTGCTACGAAACAAATATTTTGAAGATGCATCCAACTGAAGGGTTACAAATAGATGAAGCATATTGGAAAATTGAACATGATCATCAGGAAGATTGAGGGGGCTTTGCAGATGTGCAATATTGACTATTGTTTTTCGGAATTCTATCTGTTAACCGTTTCGCAGTAGAGATACGTTTAAACAATTCTTTTAACTGGTCCGATAATCTACTATTAATTGCCAATAGGGAACGGATCCATGGATCCGTTCCCTATTGGCAATTAAGTAGCTTCACCTGCTTCCGTGAATTCAGGAAAAGCAGCGTTGGATCTAACGGGTGATCAGATCTAATTCTGCATAACCAGCTTCATCATCGTGCCGGGTATTGTGTAACGCGCGCAACCTGATATAACGGGCTTTCACCGGCTTAAACTCTTTAACCTGCCACAATGGGTTATTCTTAATATTAGAAAATTCTCCTTCGTTCACTATTTTCCATTCTTTATTATTCTCCGAAACATAGAACTGGTAGTGCGTAATAATCCCCTCTGTGCGGCCCTGGCCGGGCAGGTATTTGAACCCTGAGACATTCTCGATCTTACCCATATCAATATCAATATCTGCCGGCAGCTTTTTGTCACGCCCCTGGTACCATGCCGTGGCAGCGTCTCCGTCTATTACACGATTAACTTTATCGTCACTAATACCCAATATCTTCCAGTCCTTCCTTGATATGTCAAATCTCTCCCCTGCTACAGCGCTGCTCTTTTTCGATATTGGGTCATAAACGATCGCCTTTACGTTCACTTTTCCATCAGTTCGTACGGGTCCTTCATACCGATTCGTTTCCTTTGTAGGCTGGTTGCCATCCAATGTATAATAAATAACGGATTCCTTGTCAGCGGGCGTAATATACACCATCCCCGACTGATCCCTGATAATTTTAGGGGGCATTAAAATAGGGGGGGCATTATAAACCCCGATATTGGAAATGAGCGGGCAGCTTTTTGCGCCTGTAATGGTAAAACGTAGCTGCGTAGCAGTTACAGTTGGGAAAAGCAGGATACGTTTGTACCCAATAGTTGTCTCATTAGCCAGCTCCTTCCAGCTGCCATCTATTAGCCCTTCTACCTTAAATGCTTTTACCCGCTGGCCTAACCTTATATATTCCTGCGCAAGAAAACGGTTAAAAGTAGTGGGTTTGCCAAAGTCTATAGTCAGTGACGCGTCTGTTATTGCATCATCGGTTGCCCAATAGGTATTCTTATTCCCGTCCACTGCCATACCTGCGCTGAATACGTTTGCATTACCACGCACATTTGAAGCGCTCACTTTTTTCTTTTCAGCAAGATTCACTGCAAATGCTTCTTTTACAGCTTTTGCCAGCGCCAGCGCCGCCTTCTCATCGGTTTCATGTATCAGCCCCCTCCTATCTACAGGAAAATTCAGCAGCAGGGTGCCGTTACGTCCAAAAGAGCTGTAGTATGTGTTCAATAGATCGGGCAGGGATTTTACCCGACTGTCTTCATAGGAATGATAGAACCATCCGGGACGGATGGATGTATTAACCTCACCAGGCACCCAGGAATCGCCGTTCTCCAATCCATGACGTAACATATCTCTTGTTACCTCACCGGTAGCATTGAGCAGGCTCCAGTTCGTTTCGCCAACATGACCATCCTCTGTTCCTACCCAGCGAAGATCAGCGCGATCTCCTCCATCGTTCCATATA
Source organism: Chitinophaga oryziterrae (assembly GCF_009758125.1). Taxonomy (GTDB): domain Bacteria; phylum Bacteroidota; class Bacteroidia; order Chitinophagales; family Chitinophagaceae; genus Chitinophaga; species Chitinophaga oryziterrae. The sequence goes on along the minus strand of NZ_WRXO01000007.1, from coordinate 306,142 downwards.
ACGATCTTGGGCTGCAACTGACGAATGAGCTTATAAGTGTTCTTCCAGTCGTAATAAGTGGTAGCGTCTATTTTCCGGGTTTCCTTAGCGCCCCCGTAGTAGCCGGAACCACCATTGGCTCCGTCAAACCATATTTCAAAAATATCCCCATAATTTGTAAGCAGCTCTTTCAGCTGGTTCCTAAAGTAAGTAATGTATTCAGGCGTTCCATAAACCGCGCTGTTCCTGTCCCAGGGAGATAAATAAATGCCCAGCTTCAGACCGTATTCTTTGCATGCATTTGCCAGATCACGAACAATATCTCCTTTGCCACCGCGCCAGGAAGAGTTCTTAACCGAATACGCGGTGTACTTAGAGGGCCATAAACAAAATCCCGAATGATGTTTGGCCGTAAGAATGATCCCCTTCATACCGGCTTCTTTACAAACACGGGCCCATTGACGGCAATCCAGGTTAACCGGATTAAAAGTTTTAGGGTCGTCTTCGCCAAAACCCCACTCCTGGTCTGTAAAAGTATTGGTAGATAAATGGATGAATGCGTAATATTCCATTTCCTGCCATTTCATTTGGTTTTCAGAGGGAACCGGGCCGCAGGGACCGGGTGCCTTAGTTTGAGCGTAACCATGCACGGCCAAACATGCTGCGACGATTATTACACTATAAATTTTTTGAATCATAACATTATGGTTTTTATCACTTATTATCCTCCAGATCAATGTCTTTTCTGAGGTCTTTTTGATTACGGAAAATAGTTATACCAGTGCTTGTGCCGATCACCCTCATCCTGGCTTCGGTTAAATCCCCGACATTGTCAATTCTTTTCCCATTCAAAAAGAGAATGACATCATTAGGCTGCAGGAATTTTGCAGCAGCAGTACCGGGCATAACCGAGACAACCAGTACTCCTCTTGTTTCATCCATTCCGGTTGCGGACCGTTCCCCCAGCGTGCGCAGGGTCTTTACCCTGGCTCCCATAAATTCAATAGCTTCATCCTCACCTGTTTTGTTCACTGCTACAATTACCGGCAAGGGAATTTTTTTCGCCAGCATCTTCAGCTTAGGAGAAACAACGCCAAAGCTATCCATCGGAAAGTTCTTAAAACCTGTTTCAAAAGCTTTGGAACCATCCTTTAGCCTGAAATCGCCTTGTTGCGGGTCCTGGAAAACCAGGGGCTCACATACGGAATGTTTATCTGTCCCTCTTTCCCAGGCGGCTTTCAGCGATGCAGAATCCGGGAAAACATTGTAGTCAATCTCTTTACCCCATTCATGAATACCAATAGGCAGGTAACCGGTAGCAACAACATTATGCACAAAAACATCATTGCTGTTTTTGAACCACACATGCGGATGAAAGGTGTTATTAACCATGATATTGTTATCTACCACCCTGTTCACACCTTCCCTTAGTTTTATGCCGCCGTTTAAACAAAGATTATTATAGATCAGGTAGTTGCTTGAGCCATCATCCAGGTCAATATCCCAACCGTGATCACAACGCATACGGTTATTATGCAGAAAAATGGGTTCTACCACATCCAGCAGCGCAAGGTCAAAGTTGGTGGCCACAATGGAATCAAGCTTCTTTTTATCCGGGTGCCAGTACCGGTCGCGGCCCCAGGAATTAAAAGAGCCATGATCCCCGCTTTCTTTAACCGTATTGAATACGTCGTTATAGGCTATCTCATGTCCGCCCCAGGTGCCTTCGCTAACATTTATACCGGCGCGGGGAACGTCATAAATAGTATTATGGCTTGCAGTAATACGCCTGCACATTGATAGCTCAATACCTGCCGACTGTTTTTCAACTGTGCCCAGATTAAACATCAGGTTATTGTATACGACACATGATGCCGGGTAATTACTCGTTTTGGGACCGGGCGAGCGGTCTATTTCTTCCAGTGGAACAATTTCGTTGTACTCAAAACCGGGCGAACGTACGGCTGCGGGATCACCAACAAAACATACAGCGCTGGCGCCGATGCCGGAAATCAAACATCCGGATACCTCACAATACCGGTTATAATTATTAAAAAAGACTGCGTTCCCTCCTAAATCCCTGATCACACAGTCACTGATCCCGCAGTTAACCGCTCCATTGAAAAGAACGGCCCCACCGCGGTAAATAGTCCAGTCGCTACGCAACAGTGGTTCCTTGTTCTCCATGAATGTGCGCAGTGTATACATGAGCGTAAGCCCGCTAATACGGATATTCTTCACCGGAGTTGCTTCCGTTCCATTAAATTCAATGAGATGACGAGTCCGGGGCGTTTCAAATGTTGCGGTCATTATATCAAGCCCGTCTGACGGATAATAATACAACACACCGGTTTGCTTATCATAGTACCATTCCCCGGCTGTATCGAGCTCCTCAAAAATGTTCTCTACAAAACGGTGGACGGGGTGCATGCCCATGCGCCTGTTATTCTGCCATCCGCCTTCAAGTATTAGCTCACCCAGGCTATCCTTCCCTTTGATCACATAATGGAAATCGCCCCATTCCGAACGGTGGAGCGCATGTACATATCCCCCAGCCGGGTTTTTCCAACGCGCAGCTCTTTCCCTGCTTACAGCGTCGGCGGCAGTGCCACCCAGGAAGCGGGCAGCCGGGTCATAATCAGGATAACGGGCCATATACTGCAATCGCCGGTTAACAAATAACTGATCAAAAATAAGATCTGGTCCAACCCAGGTTTGCCAGACAGCACCTTTATATTTACTCCACCGAAGGTTTTTCAACTGTGTTCCCCCGCTAATAGTGACGGTTTCATTTTCAACACTGGTTATGGTAAGTGTTTCATTATCGCTCCTGGAGTCTGCGGCTGTAAATACAACAGGACTTTCCAGGTAATAAGTGCCGCCAAACAACCTGATGATCACCTGCCCGTGAGTGCTCCGGGCGACCGCAAGGGCTTTGCCGATGGACAAAAACGGCTGCTGCCGGGTTCCATTACCGGCATCGCTGCCTTTTAGTGAAACATAAAAAATGGTTTGTGCCAGGGCGCATACCGGCAATAGAAAAACCATTAAATAAATTGCAACAGCTATTCTGTTCGTTCTAATCATGGGTAGGTCCCTTTAGCAGTTAATAAGTTATTGCACCTTTAAGATAACCGTCGCGCCAACAAGCGTTTCAGAAACAGCTTTTAGGCGTATTTCCCCTGTAGTTTTGCCCGACTGCACCAATACCTGGCAATACCCATTGAAAGCACTGCGCTGACTTGTATTTTCAGGCTCGTGACTGCTGGGATCACCATTGCCGGATCCGATGATCCTGCCGTCTCCTTCAACAGAAAACCGGACAAGATTATTCGCGACAGGCACCACCCTTCCGCTGGCGTCCCTAATAGCAACATTCACAACGGCAACGTCACATCCATCGGCGTTCAGATGGTCTACATCACTTGTTAAGGTTACCTGTTCGGGAGCAGTAGTTGTTTCTATTAACTGACTGGCTACCTGCCGGCCGCCATTGTAACCCCTTGCCTCCAGGCTTCCGGGGTGATAAACCACTTCCCACTCAAAATATTCAAACGGTTCTGCCTTCTTCCTACCCACGCTTTTCCCGTTAACAAATAGCTCTACTTCTTCGCAATTGCCATATCCCCTGATCATTATTTTTTGTCCTACCTTGCCAGGCCAGTTCCAATGAGGGAAAACATGTACCAGAGGAGTGTCTGTCCAGGCAGCCTTGTAGGCATAATATCCGTCTTTCGGAAAGCCGCATAAATCCATAATACCAAAATGGGAGCTCACGCAAGGCCAACGGTAAGGGGTGGGCTCTCCCCGGTAGTCAAATCCTGTCCATACAAAAGTGCCGCCAAGGAACGGGTACTGAACAATGTGTTTCCAATCCTGGCCAGGCTGCAACCCCCATCCCACCCCCATTCCAAAGTTTGAAACATAACCTTGTCCTCTATTATCTTCGTATTCGCCACGAGTGGCCACATAGCTGGTTGATTCAGTAACAAACATTTTACGTTTGGGATATTGCTCATGGTCTTTCACATACTGCATTCCCCTTTGACCATAGTTATAGCCTACCACATCCAGCACATCACTATATCCACCTTCATCCCACCCATGGTTCATGGCAGCTGTTACCGGTCGTGTACTATCTAACTGATGGGCGGTTTCGACAAGGGTTTCAAGTATTCTTCTCCCTGTTACCGTACCTTCGAGAGACTCCTCATTTTCCAGGTTCCACATAAATACCGCAGGATGATTCCGGTCCCGGCGGATCAAAGTTGTCAGATCCTCTATTCCCTGTACGCTTGATGACAACTGCCGGTTTTCATCTAATACCAACATGCCTATGCTATCACACATATCCAGTAGCTCCGGTGTAGGCGGATGATGCGCGCAACGGTAGCCATTGCTGCCCATTTCTTTTAAAAGTTTCAGCTTATACGCATTTAATTTATCAGGTAATGCCACTCCCACACCAGCAAAATCCTGATGGTTGGCTGTGCCTTTTACCGGGTAAAGCTTCCCATTAAGGAAAAAGCCGTTACTGGTGATCTCTACTTTTCTTATGCCAAAGATGGTTTCGTAATTATCAACGGTAATGCCCTTTTCAACAATTTCGGTTCTCACCTTATAAAGAGAGGGTGTTTCCGGTGACCAGAGCTGCGGACTTACTACATTAGCCTGCTGTGTTATCGTTAGTTTACCATGCGTTGGAATTGACTGAGTGCTGCTTTGGGAGCTCAGCACAGTTCCATTTTTATCGAATACCCTGGAAATGAGTGTAAATTTTCTATCAACATTATAATCATTCTGCAACGTGGTGCTGATATTTACAGTTGCTTTTCCGGGGGCAACAACGGGCGTTGTAATAAAAGTACCATACTGGTCAACATGCAAACTTCCTGTTTTAATGAGCCAGACATGTCTGTAAATGCCACAGCCTTCATACCACCATCCTTCAAAATCTGTTGCGTCCACCTTTACCAGTATTACGTTCTTACCTTCTTTCCCATATCGCAGCACATCTGTAAGATCATAAAAGGAAGGCAGGTAACCGCTTTCATGATTACCCATAAGATGTCCATTCACCCAAACCGTACTATTACGGAAAATGCCATCAAATACAATTGAGATCCTTTTCCCCTCATCACCTTCCGGTATCTCAAATTCTTTCCTGTAAAAACCTATACCAGGCTGCCGGTAACCATTACCCGCAGGCTGACTGCCAATGTTATCATCGTGTAGAAAGGGCTCACCTACCAGCCAGTCATGCGGCAGGTTTACATTCTCCCAGTCGCCGGGCTTGTAATCTGCCACCTTATTCTTATCGGTATACGCAATCACGGCTTCTTCACCTGTCACAACTTTTACATCAGCATCCGTTAAGCCTCCCTGTTTTCCAGCTTTTACAGCGCGCTTTATAGCAATGTCGCCTTTATGAAACTGCCAGCCCTGATCAAAGTTAATCCTTGACCTTTTTAACTGCTCCCCCTCCAGCCTATGCTGTGCGGCCAGGTAAGCATTATCTGTCAATAGTAGTATAACAACACTCGTAACAAAAACAAGAGATCTGCAAATCATCTATCTAAATTCTAAAATTATTAAAGTCATCTAATACAGGCATCATTCCCACATTTTCACCTTCGCTTTAATTACACCTTTCGTTGAAATCAAGTCATCTGCGGAGTGCTGATGCCACGTTTGCGAACTATGGTTTAAACCCTTCCTTTAATGTGCAGTTATTATTCCTCCAGATCTGTTTTTACCATCCAGGCGTTTGTTTTAACGCTCCTTTGGACAGTGTTATTTGCTCTAATGGAATAGGGCTATGATACAACTTGTCCATCCAGGCACGAGCGGTTGTACCAGGATAAGGGTTTAACAGCTCTTCATCTCCTAAATATCGAACAGCACACCACTAAATGCAATCATTATTAAAAAGGTAATTACAGCGCCTGCTATACATATAACCATGGTTTCTTTTTTGTATTTTCTTATTGATATGAATGCATCAACGGTGTTGTTCATGTTATTGACCTTTTCCATACGCTTTATATAATGCACACACACAATATGCGCAAACACACATATCAGTGAAAGCGTGTAATAAGGAATAAAAAATAATTTAGAAGGGTAGTTGTTTGCAACGCCCGCGGCGAAATAAAAATCTGTTTCCACGTTCCATTGGTACCGGCCAAGCATGACTGCACGTACATGATAGATTATAAAAAAGGAAAGATATAAACCGCTTACTATTTGTATGATTACATAAAAAGGCTGTTTTAAAAAACGCTTTTTAAAAACAAGTGTAACCCCGCTTACCACCTGGAAGATAACACATATTAATAAAAGAATTTCAACAGGTAAAAATCTGTACACATGCCTGAACAATTTCATTACAGCTATGTGCAGTACAGGCCCCCCCAATGCAAACAAATGATTAGTCAGGTGCAATAAAAGGAATGATGCGATAATAATCCCCGATAAATGATGTAGTTTTCTTAAAGTTGGAATCATAAAACAAGCATGGAATTCTAATTAATTCAGAAGAATTTACAAAAAAATGATTGAAACGTTGAAAATTCTATTTTGCAGTAATGTCAATTAATAATCCGGTCCTTGTCCGAATGTATGACGCATCCAGCGTTAAATAATATAAGGGCGAAGTGTAAATTGGACTTCAGCATTTGTTTTTCATATACAGGAAATTGTCGCTTTGAATTAATGCCACAAAGCTATTTGTCTGATCCTTGAAACCAGGGGTCAAATGTTTCAGATGAGGGTATCAATTGTTACCTTATAGAAACAGAACTCAATTAATTACCATGGGAGTAGCTATCATGATATCCTCGGTTCCGGCTTCTAAACAAAGTTCATTTCGCCTTTTGAACAAAACAAGCTTACGGGTGAAACGCGAACTTTGCTTTATAAATTATAGCAATGGGAAATAACACAAACAACTACAATGGAGTTTTGCAAAAGCCTGTAGGGTCCGGTTTTGATGCGACATCAACGGCCAGTGAAGTAATCAGAGGTATAGACCTTAGCGGTAAAACAGCTATTGTAACCGGAGGCTATTCCGGTATTGGCTTAGAGACGGTAAAAAACCTGGTGGCTGCAGGAGCGGAAGTGTATGTGCCGGCCAGGAGCATCGGGAAGGCAGGGAAAAATCTTGAAGGAGTACCCAATGTAACCATAATGGAACTGGACCTGATGGAACCGGCATCAATTGATCACTTTGCAGATCAGTTTTTGGCGCTGAATAAACCGTTACACCTGCTTATTAACAATGCAGGCATTATGTGGACTCCTTTACGTCGTGATGGCCGTGGTTACGAATCGCAGTTCTCTACCTGCCACCTCGGACATTTTCAACTGACAGCCAGACTGTGGCCGGCCCTGAAAGGTGCAAATGGAGCACGTGTGATTAACGTTTCATCCTGGGGGCATCATAGCGCCGAAGTGGACCTGGATGATCCTAATTTTGATCATCAGCCTTATGATCCATCGGTTGCCTATGCCCGTGCTAAAATGGCTAATATCCTGTTTACCGTAGAACTGGATAAGCGGTCGCAGGTTTTCGGTGTAAGGTCATATACACTGCACCCTGGTGCGATTCCAGCCACTGACCTGGGCCGGGAATTGCCTGAAGATGCATTTCATAAGTTAGGGGTTTATGATGAAACAGGTGCTTTCCGGCATGACCCTTACAATGGCTATAAAACCCTGGAAGAGGGCGCATCAACCATAGTTTGGTGTGCCTGCAGTCCCCAATTAGCGGATATTGGCGGTGTTTATTGTGAAGACACTGATGTAGCGCCGATCGACACTGAATGGAATGGCCATTCTGAAAAGTTTGTAATGACCAAAGGCGTAACACCTCAGGCGGTGGATCCGGATAAAGCCCGAAAACTCTGGACTTTGAGCGAAAAGTTAACTGGCATTCAATTCTCCGTGGAATAACCTCATCAAAGGAACGCACTTGTTTATAGGAATTTGTGCGTTCCTTTGTAATATCAAAAGCTATTGATCATGTCAGTATATTGGACTATGCCGCAGGAGATTATGCTCCCCTGTATCCAGGATAAATATTTCCAGTACGAAGTGGTTTCCGGCGACCACTCCTTTGGCCGCCTTATTTCCGGGGAGGTGAAGATGATTGTTGCCGATCGGACCTATATTTTAAAACCAGGGGATACCTGGTTTTGCCCACGTAACCAACTGGCAACGTTCTTAAAATATTCAAAAGACGGGCAACCATACAAATCGGTGACTATCAGCCTGCGGGTAGAGCGCCTGAAAACCTATTATACCCATAATGAGCCGGTGCTTACGCCAGATCAGCACCCTGGTATCCGGCATTACGGGAATCATCCTTTACTGGAAAGCTTTTTCGGATCACTACTCCCTTACTTTGAACTGGAAGAAGGATTACCTCCTGCAATTGTGTCCATAAAAATAGAAGAAGCCATAACTATACTGCGCACACTTGATAGCAGCATAGACCGCTACCTGTCCAATTTTTCCGAGCCGGGTAAGATTGATCTCGCTGATTTTATGGAGAAGAACTTTATGTTTAATATGCCATTGCAGAAATTCGCTTATTTTACCGGGCGTAGCCTTACTACCTTCAAAACAGATTTTAAAAAGGCATTTGATGTAAGCCCGCAACGGTGGCTAACGCAAAAGCGACTGGAACTGGCCTACTACCAGCTCAGCGAAAAGAATCACAAACCGGTTGACGTTTACCTGGAGGCAGGATTTGAAAATCTGTCGCACTTCTCCTTTGCATTCAAAAAACACTTTGGTTATCCGCCAACAGAAGCAACCGGCCGCCATCAACGGTATGAGAACCGATGAGGTATCCATGCAGCATTATCAGTTTTCAGGAAAAATCCTGACCAGATCGTATCCCCTGCGCACACTTTGATAAAATCATTCTTACTATTCTTTCATTATTGCCCCATACCGGTAGTTGTGTAAACAATAGGGTACCAGGTATAACCCTGCCCGGTTTTACGAATATGTCCAATGCCAGGGAACGACAAATGATCTCCTGCCACCCAATATTTCTCTTTAGCGGCTTCCTGAAATGCTTTTTTTCGCATTGCTGCTGCTGCCTGAGGATCTATATCAAAAGCAATAGTAACATCAGGATTAACAAACTGTATGGGGGCGGCATGCATAATATCGCCCCAAAACATAATTTTCTCACCTTTAGATGATACCTGATAAAAAGTATGACCTGGCGTATGTCCGGGACTTGCAACAGGTAATATACCAGGGAAAAGTTCTGCCCCATAATCAAATGATTTTACTTTACCGGCCTTTACATAGGGTGTCATTTTTAAACGGGCTTCATCGAAGTATTTCTTTAATCTGGCAGGCGAATTCGCATAGTTTTCCTCACTCAACCAATAGTCAGCTTCCTTTTTGCTTACGTACAATATAGCATTTGGGAATACCATTTTATCTCCATTCATCAAACCTCCTGTATGATCAGTGTGAATATGGGTAATCAATATGACATCTATCTGTTCCGGTTTATAACCAGCCTTGATAAGATTTGCCGGCAGATATCCGAGCGCTGGTCCGTAAAGCTCTGCAGTGCCGGCATCCACCAAAATAAGTTTACCTGCCGTTTTGATGAGATATGCATTCACAGAGGCTTCAATAACCGGTGCTTGAAAATTGTCATTAGTAAGCTTTTCAATTTCAGCAGGAGTCGTATTTGTCAGTACCTTATTTAAGTCTATTGGAATACTACCATCGGAAAATGCAATGATTTCAATATCGCCAAGTAACATATGATAGCTGCCGGGTTGGGGAAATACCTTTGGTCGATCCTGTGCGGAAGCAGCATGAACAAGGAACATGTAAATTATTATGCTCATAATGTTCAGTTTTATTTCTTTCATTTCTTAAGTTTTTGTAGATGCAAAGCTATAGGGTTAGTGTACAGCAGGCAAGTACGTACTTCATTATAGCATAGGGCTAAAATTATCCCTATAGCTCAATATGGTTTTAATACTTATTTTTATTCAACAAATCAGTATAGTTATGAGTGATAGAAAAATTCCTAAGGACCTGGATTGTGGGATGGCAATGATTATGGAAATTATTGGTGGCAAATGGAAACCGTGTTTGATCCATAACATTTCCAGAGGATACAAAAGACCAAGTGAACTACAGCGGTTAAATCCCAAGGCAACCCGGAGAGTTCTGTATCAGCAACTGACAGAGCTGGAAGGATATGGTATTATTGAGAAGGTAATTTTTCCGGTACTGCCTCCTAAAGTTGAATATTCCTTGACCAGCTTAGGTATGTCTTTACTTCCTGTAATCAGGGTAATGGACGATTGGGGTACACAGTATCTTGAAAATCCTGGACAACACCCTACGTTAAAAACAGCCTGATGAAACCGGATTTGAACATGGCCATGTAAATTTTCAATCATAATCTTTCGTTATTTTCACCTCTAATATCAATTAACACTATAAGTGGGATCGCGTATATTTGTTTCCAGAATGCTCTATTAATCAAGACGCTAAAATACGAGTTATGGACAATTCCAACACACACGATCAGCGTATTGCAAAAATGACGTTTGCATCCGTCTATCCTATGTACGTTGCAAAAGTAGAGAAGAAAGGTAGAACAAAAGAAGAATTACATCAGGTTATAGAATGGCTGACAGGCTACGATGAGAAGAAGCTGCAGGAGTTAATAAGTGAAAAGGTTACTTTTGAAACTTTCTTCCAGCATGCTTCGCTTAACCCCAATGCAAATCTCATTACCGGAGTAATCTGTGGCTATCGTGTAGAGGAAATCGGGAATCCTCTGACGCAACAGGTTCGATATTTGGATAAGTTAGTGGATGAGTTAGCGAAGGGCAGGAAGATGGAGAAGATTTTGCGAAGATCGTAGGATGCTGATCTTATCGGTTCACTCTACACCTCTTACCTGCATCTGCAATGTATATACAGCCTCAGATGCTGTAATGAGCAATGTATGCCGGTCCTTCCCTCCAAAACAGACATTGCCGGTCCAGTTGGACGGAACTGGTATATTACCCAGCTTTTCGCCATTGCTGCCATACACTGTCACACCCTTCCCGGTAATATACAGATTGCCCTCATTATCCAGCGTCATACCGTCAGATCCCTGGGGAACGAACTCCTTGCGCCCTTTCAGGCTACCATCATGATTAATCTCATAACGATAAGTCCTGTTTGCCTGTATATCCGCTATATAAAGGTATTTACCATCTGGTGTGCCTACAATGCCATTGGGTTTTACCACACTATCTCCAACTATGACGGCCTGACTTTTCCCCTTTGGCAGGTAATATACTTTCTGGCCGGAGATATCGGGCTGTTTACGATCCCAGTATTCACGCTGGTAATAAGGATCTGTGAAGTAGATACCACCTTTAGGATCAATCCATAGATCGTTAGGCCCGTTCAGACGTTTGCCTTCGAAATGACTAAGCAACACAGTTACTTTTTTGTCCGGGCTAATGGACCATAGCTCATTTTTTTCATCTGCACATGAAATGAGGTTGCCTTGTTGATCAAAATATAAGCCGTTTGAACGGCCGGTCTTATCCATGAACAAGGAAAGCTTACCATTTCTATCATACTCCCATATCTTATCATTAGGCTGATCAGTAAAGTAAATATCACCCTTCTTATTAACAGCCGGACCTTCTGAAAAAGCAAATTGTTCAGCCAGTTTTATTAGCTTGGCGCCTGGCGTGACCAACCTGAGCGCAGGTGACTGCTGACCGGCTACACTGGAGATTGTCACTGCTTGAATCAAACAAAGTAATATGAATGTACAGGGCCTGTTCATATGGTTATTTTTAGAAAGGTAATAATTGTAGACCGGATTATGAAAACAGGCAGATATAGATAGTGTCTCAGTTTGAATATTATGACAGAGTAGATTGGCAGATGTTGTTGATCATAAATACACTGGATCTGACTGTTTAGTTCTCTGATTTAGCTTTGGAATATGGGTTCAGGATTTGTTTTTCAATTTAACTTCACCTAATATTCACGTCAGATAAGGTGTATTTATGATCAACAACACCTCCCGCAAAGATTATGTAACCAAACTCAGTCACTACCCAGATATAGCAAAACTAAAATTGCTTAATCAAAGCTTACCGATCATAAAAAAACCATAATTTGTTAGTATTTAAGTGATTCAATCATATTAAGGATAATCGAAAAAACGGAAACCCCGAAGAAAGAACCGGCGATTGCCGTAGGTGTAGACAACTGTGCTTATAAAAAACGAGACAGGTAGAGTAGTGTCCTGGATAATCCTCACAGATAAAGTCCTTGATCTGTTGCCGGACCGCGAAGAATTTAGCCTGCGGAAATAGCTTTAGTTGTTACTTTTCAATAATAGTCTATGGAACGCTGGGTGAATATAAAATTTAAAGGTACTCTTACTGAATGTGAATGGAGAAACCACCTTTGGGTGGTTTCTCCATTCACATTAGAAATCTAGCCTTCCCGTCACACACGTCACAAATTTCTCTCTGGGTCTTGGAGAATGTACTGTCTTACAACAGGCTTCAATTGCACTTCTAATCTGTGCTTCAGTTTTGGTCGGGTAGTGCTTCTTTAATTTTTCAAGAAGATAACTCACTTCCCATGATTCCTCACAAGAGAAGAACAATCTGTCCTCTTTTTTCTTTTTTTTGTTGTCATAATCTGACCAGTCTTCGCGTAAAACCGGGTGTGCCATGGTATATGCATTTTTAAGTGAAAAATATATTTACTCTTGTATACGATCTAAAGTATCAATGACATACTCAGAGCTTGGATACGTTTAATTTTGTACTTCTAGAGAAATTCATAACTTATGCAGAATATCATTTTAACTCAGCAAAGATCAAAAACCTACTTAAAAGAAAAAACCTGTATGGAGAAGGAAAAATCCCCTTTTTTACTTTCTATAGGTAGTCACCGTCTTCAACTAGAATGGACCACTTCCTTCTATTTTACAACCCTCTAAATAAACCTGCTGAGCTTTGCTTTGAATCAGTTATTGATTGAACTAATTACAATTACAATATGATCTGTCAACATATTCTTTATTACCCCTACTATTGTAATAATAGCAACCAGACCGTGGTCCATTATATAAAACATGTCCATTATAAGTACAGGAAGAAGAAGGGCCTGAATCCGAATTCTTTTTAGAACAGCACAAAAGGGTAGTCAACAATACAGTACAGCATAATAATTTTCGCATCGGGATATTTTTTAAGAGTTACAATCGCAATATGATCTATCTACATACTGCTTATTACCGTGATTATTGAGATAATAACAACCCCCTCTTTTACCACGATAAAGTTTATGTCCTTTATAAGTACAATCCATCATATCACAGGCTAACATCGATAACAACAATACAGTACAGTATAATAGTTTTTTCATGTGAATTAATATTTAGTTTTTCTTATCCCATACCACCCTGAATCCAACATCCTGTAATCGCTCATCTGGCCTCTCCGCTCTTCTATAACTCACCGCCAGCTCATTTACAGGGTTTATTGAGCTATCATACCCTCCTCCTTTCACCACTTTAGTGGTATTCGTAGAATCAGCCCAATCATCACACCACTCCGCCACATTCCCTGTCATATCAAATATCCCCCATGCATTAGGTTTCTTAGAGCCGATCTTCGCAGGCTTTACCTTGTGATACACAGCCACCGTAACAGCAGAAGTGCCACCGCTATAGGTAGTGTTTTTCCCTGCCAGTGCAGCATACTCCCACTCCGTCTCTTCCGGCAATCTTCCCCCAATCGCTTCGCAATAAGTTTTTGCCTCTGACCATGTTATATTCCTGATCGGACCATCATCACATGAATTGACAGGCTGCGCAGGGAATGCCTTACGCTCACGCATGCAGTACTCCCTGTATGCAGCCACTGTCACTTCTACACTGCTGATATAAAAAGTATCATTAGCGGACACGACCAGTACTTTTTTTACAATATTTTTTTCCCACCCAAGCAGCAATCCCCATATTAACACTGTCGCCAGCAGCACAGAAAAAAAAGTTGATATCCGCAACCACCGGTCTCTCACCAACCGCTTTTTCCTTCTTACTTTCTGATGCAATAACTTTGCGATTTCTTCGGGATTATTCTTCCAGTCCTTATACACCACATGCTTCGAGATCCCGTCCACAGAGGTATCATCTAATCTCAATTGCAGAATATATCCTCGTTGTAGCCTTGTTAACGCTATCTGCTTTTCTATATCCGACCAATACTTAGTCACGAAAATTTTGCTCGTTATCAATAGCACATATCTCGTATGTTTACCATATGCATCCATCGTTAGACCTATAAGGTCCTCACCCCAGCTAATATCTTCCTGCACCTCATAGTAATAATACTTAACATGTAGCTTCTCCAATTCAGCCACAATCATCTTTGCGACTTCGTTATCCTCTACCGCTACTGAAATAGCCACATCATACCTCCTCATATCCTCCCCGCATTTACCAACTGCCAATAATACATCCCCAATGCCGTCAATCTACAGGTACCACTTTTCATCGCCGCCCAGTACATATACTCCTCACCAACCGGCTCCACCAATCCCACACCCTGCAAATGCCTTAACACCTTAAACACTCTTATATTCTCCGAATCCGCCTCTTTCACCGTACTCTCATAACTAGGATCCAAAGATTTCTGATAACCAACCTCCGGAAAATATACCGTCAACTTTCTCAACTCACTCAAATCCACCGGTGGCTTCACCTTCCTCAGATTTACCGACCTGACTATATTCGCCTTAAACACCGGCCTTTGCTGCCAGCCCCCGAGTCCTCTGTCAATATAGCTATACACATTCCCCGCAGCAACGTCTCCCACTATATCCGCCGCACCACCATTCAAGGCCTTCAACAACAAACTCGTAAACACCCCCTGCCCGCCAATCTCCTTTGATACCTCAGTATCCCTGCTGGCAGCTAATATCACCACTCCCGGCCCTAACAATGCAGCTCCATTTCCGAAGGCAGCTGGTGCGCCCATTGCTCCGGCATGACAACAATCTAATATTACTACCTTCTGCCTCGCCTTCGACCCACTAGCCAAAGTCAATATCTCATCCATGGAGATTCCCTCGTCATACTTTTGAAAATCCGGCGTTACGATATAGCCACCTGTTTCATTTACATAACCATGACCGGAAAAATAAAAAAGCTGTACCTCATCATCCCCTCTAAACAACTCACTGATACGCGACCTGATCGCCGCCTTCTTCTTCTCATTCAACATGAGCATGACATCAAAATTTGGGGAACCATCCTCATTAAAACTTAATAATTGCTCTATACTGGTCGCATCATTCACACAACCATTTAGTCTTGCACTGCCCGGATACTCATCAATACCGACTACCAATGCTCTTCTCATATGTTTAGTGGTTTGTTATCACTTTTAAGGGAATCCAAATGTCAACACGAAGGTTATACCTATTTGCTTAGGAAAAAACCTGTACCCATAGGGGAAAAATCCCTTTTTTTTAAAAAAAGGGGGAATTGCCTTTGTCAAAGGAGGATTTTTCCTGTATTTGCTTCAAGCTGATTTTTGAAGGCTAAGGAAACAATAGTTTCGCATTCGTAAACAGTTTACAAACAACAAGCAACTATTTCCTTAACACCAAAAAAATTATCTTTATGCAACAACATGTGACTGTAAAACCCCTACCTTTCTTCTATGTTGGTCAGGCTATTACCAACAATCGCATCAATCAGTTCAAGACACAGAAACACGGGCTCTTAACTCAGGCTCTGGGTAAATCAGATACCTGTTCCGTATGGTATTCCAAAGAACATTTTGTTAAATTGCTGGAAGAAATCGAATTTGCAGGGGGGGACGGCATTCGTATCAGCTTCGGCATGTACGAAGAAGGACACCAATACGCAGGGCAAACCTGTCTGCTCTTCAACACAACCCGGGAAACTGTAGTAGGTGAAACCATTACCCACACTGACGTGATCCTGGAGCTAGAGCCAGACTACCCGGAACGTGCAGCCCAGGAAAGAGACATTATCCTCTTCCCTGGCGAAGATCCGATCATTCGGGATTTCAACCTGGGTGTTCCTTGTCCTCCCTTCTGCCCCACCAGCAACCCAAAAG
This sequence comes from Chitinophaga oryziterrae, assembly GCF_009758125.1. Taxonomy (GTDB): domain Bacteria; phylum Bacteroidota; class Bacteroidia; order Chitinophagales; family Chitinophagaceae; genus Chitinophaga; species Chitinophaga oryziterrae. Next base: position 289,988 of record NZ_WRXO01000007.1, on the reverse strand, counting down.
AACAACCATAAATGCGTTTTCTAAAACATGAATATTTCTATTTAGTTCCATTAATGCTTAGCGCCATTTTTTGCCTGAAAGCATTCAGGCAAAAATGGCCTAAGCATTACAGATTATATGCCTGCATGGTCATCATCACCCTGGTAACTGAATTAATCGCCATAGAATGGCCATACGAACTGCATTCTCTTTTTAATTCGTCACAGAACAATTTCTGGATTTATAACCTTTTTATCATCATCCGTTTTGGTCTGCTATGCGCCATTTTCTATCTGATATTAACACAATCCATTATAAAAAAAATATTACCATTAGCAGCTATCGGGATTTTAATAATCGGGATACTGGATTATACCATCATTCATGGCCCCCTCCAGTACAACACTTACAGCATGGTCATCACCCATGTTTGTATTATCACATTATGCTTTCTCTATTTCCAGCAACTATTGCAGGAGAAAGGCGCTATCCTCATTCATAAAGAACCTATGGTATGGATGGCGTTAAGCATCTTCGTGTATCACGCGGTATCATTACCATTCTTAATGATGTTAGGTTTTTTTAATATTAATGATATCCGGTTAACCTTATTATTTTTCCCTATTAATGAAATCCTTAATTTCTTCTTGTGCTCGTGTTATCTAATAAGCTTTTTATGGAAACCTCAATATTTGCAACCTCGCTAACAATTATTATATCCACACTACTGGTCCTTGGTCTCTGTAGCGTAGTCGTATATTTCCTATTCTTGTATCAGAAAAAGAAATTCCGACACCAAAAAGAGATCATTGAAATGCGGGAAGCTTTCAGCCAGGTCCTCCTGCAATCAAGACTTGCCATTCAAGAGCAGACACTGGATCATATCAGTAAGGAGTTACACGCTAACTTCAGCCATCTTGTATCCCTGATTAATATCAACCTACAGGAAATCCTTCCTCAGGCACCGAGCGACCAACGGGAAAACATACTGGAAACAAAATCCCTAGCCAAACAACTCATGAGCGAGCTTAAAGCGCTCTCTGCTAATCTGAATACAGACCACATTATTCATATAGGCTTTGTAAAAGCCCTGGAAAATGAACTAAACCGGCTGGCTAAGACCAAGAAGTACGAAATCATTACAACCAAACAAGGCGAGGAATACCGCATCCTATCAGAGCACGAGATCATTCTTTTCCGCCTCTGTCAGGAAATACTGAATAATATTGTGAAGTATTCCAAAGCCTCTGAAGTAAGGACTTCCATGAACTTCTCCAAAGAGCAGTTCGTTCTGGTCATTACAGACAATGGCATGGGATTCAATGTAGCCGATGCGCTCAATCAAAGCGGTGAAAAACAAAGTACCGGCTTGCTTAACATGCATAAACGAGCTTCTTTGATAAATGCAGAACTGCTCATCACCAGCAATGACCATATTGGTACGAGTGTTATTATCACCATTCCTCAACCTCAAATCCTTAAAACGATTCAATGATAAATAAGATAAAAATAGCATTAGTCGATGATCATAACCTTTTCCGCAAAGGTCTCATCAAACTGATCAATATCGGAGATTCCAAACAGCGTTATGATATCCTCTTTGAAGCGGATAATGGCAACCAATTGAAGGAAAAAATGAAGACCCCACCTTTTCCGGATATTATCCTGATGGACATTGACATGCCTGAGGTAGACGGCTTTGAATCGGTGGAATGGTTACAACGCACACATGGGGATGTGAAGGTATTGGTAATGACGATGCTGGAGAAAGAAGCGGCTATATTACGTATGCTCCGCATGGGTGTAAAAGGATACATCCACAAAGACATTGAAGTGGAGGATTTGCATGCGGCACTGGAATCTATTGCGGCTAATGGCTTCTATTACTCAGAGGCAGCATCCGAAGTTTTGCACCAAAATTTGAATGGTCTGAGCAATGCCCCTATACACCTCTCCGAAAAAGAACGTGAATTCATCAAACTGGCAGCTACAGATATGACCTACCAACAGGTTGCTGACAAGATGAACCTGAGTGTAAAAACAATTGATGGGTATAGAGAGGCATTGTTCCGCAGGTTGAATGTAAAAACAAGGGTAACACTGGCTTTATACGCCGTAAAACATGGGCTGGCTGAATTGTAACAAATCTTTATTTACAAGGAATTTTGTATTATTGCTCAATAATCATTGACTCTAAGAACCCATTGTTTTTAAAATATCAAAATTCCATTATGCGAAACCTTTTGATTTCAACAACTATCCTCATTTTTTCTTTTCATTCATCTATTGCACAATCACTAAAAGTAATAGGCTATCCAGGAGATCCCTATAATTTAATTACAAAATTTAAGAATGACTACTTTACCGTAGAAAGAAATGATGGCTATGCGATCATCAATCTCGAAGGGAAGACTATTACTAGTGGAATAAAAACTCCCTCAATAGGATTTAGCAGGAAACTCCTGATTGACTATGGAACTATCTTTGTTGAAGAAGGAGGTAAAATCGTATTAAAAAACATACGTGGTCAGGCATTAGGTACCAATAAATATATAGATGCCCTCCCGTTTACAACAGATAACACAGTAGTTAGGGTTCCCAGTCCAATGGGCACATGGATCGTCGCTTATATTGACACATTAGGTAGAGAAATTGTAAGATTTGATGTCAAAAAATATATATCTATCGTTCAGCCACTCAGCAAAAGCGGAGGTATTTCGTTTGTTTCCTTATCCAATTTTCTGCCATTCAGCAATGGATTAACCCCTATAAGATCCAGTCTTAAAGATAAATATGGGTTCATTAATAAGAATCTCCAGCTTGTTATTCCTGTCACTTTCGCCAAGGCCCGTCCATTTTCAGATGGCCTTGCTGCAGTGCAAAATGATGATGGAAACTGGGGATTTATTGACTTAAAAGGGAAACTTGTTATTCCATACACTTACTCAAGAGAACCGTCAAGATTCATGTCAGGACTCGCAGCGGTAAAAAATAAGGACGGGTTAAAGGGATATATCAACAAAGCAAATGAAGTAGTTATTCCTCCCAGATATGAAGATGCTACAGTTTTTTATAAGGGCTATGCGCTTGTCTGCGAAAAATATGGTACACCGGCGCTCATGATAGATAGTACAGGAAAGGTGGTTACCACCTTCCCGAAAAATCTTTCATACATTGACAATGCTACACCGCCAGTAGGAATTTCCGGAGGAGATAACCCGGACTATCCCTTTTACGTATCAGAAACGCTGAAACAACTGGTAGATGAAGGGAAGGGCATTTTTTCGTATGGCATGAGCTATGGCCTGGTTGACAGATATGGTAAAATTATTCTGGAATGCAAGTATAATCACCTTTCCAATTACCATAATAGTAAAATGTTTGCTTATAAATCAAGTTTTATAAATAACTCTACCAAACATGAATATGGTATTCTAAAGGACGATGGTGAATGGGCTATTCAGATCGTACCTTCAGAGTTTTAATAAAATAAAGGCTTTCAGGTTTGTACCAGAAAGCCTTTATTTTATTTTACGTCCCCGATCTTCGGAAATATCTGAATCAAAAACCTTTGATTATCCACCTCTAACGGCAACCTCCCAATACCTCCCCATCCATTCCCTGCTATCTGCAAATCTACCAGCTCCTCATACTCCTTCGCCTCAAAATCAATTCCTTTCGACTTCCAGTAATTCTTCAACTCCAACGCCCGCTTATAACTCAATTCATAGTTATGCAATTCCTCTCCTGACTTCGAAGCATATCCCGCTATTACGACCACATAGGACACCCGCTTTAATCGCTCATCCGACACCCGCTCCTGCTCCAAATGATCAATAATAGATTTCAGCTTCAACCCCGCTTTATCAATGCGTTCAATCGTCCCCTGATAATTATACAACTGATCCGGCGTCAACTGATACTGGTTATTTCCAAATTTTACATCAAACGCCAGCTTAAATCGCCTGTACTGCTCTTCATAAATAAATAGCGACGTTTCTGTCTTCAATGGCCGCAAATTTTCCTCCACGGTCTCTATAATTTTCAACTTATTCGCCTGCAACTGTATCGTTGAATTCAACCTTACATAAGTAAGGATATACAATACCAGCATAATAAAAAACAAGCTGGTCATCAGATCAGTATAACTCGGCCAGAATGCATCCGATTTTGAAGTATTCATCACGTTATTGTCTTTTTACCTAACAATTTTGTAAACGATCGGGTAACCTTCACAGAGAAAGAATTCTCTGACAAACGCTTGATCAGGTTCAGCTCTGCTGTCATCATGGCAAACTGTTCATTAAACCTATCGAATGTACTTACATGATCACTCCCCTGACGCTTCAAATCTACCAGATGCTTATTCACTATTTCTAACTGCCCTAGCTTCTCCAGGTGCTTCCACTTCTCATAATAGTCATTCTTTATCTGATCAATCTCTTTCAACGTCAGCTGCTGGATCTCCACAATCCGCTCCTGCGTAAAGTCTTTCAACAACTGCAAGCTACTATCCAACGTATTACTCACTCCATTCACCGCCTTCGTGATCAACTGATGACTATCATCCAGCGAACTATAATGATGCCGCAGGAACTGCATCAATTCACGGTTTTGGGTAAATACTGAGATAATATTATCTCCTAACACATGCAACTCATCCGTCCTGGTCATTACCTGACCGATCTTCTCCGCAAAGGTTCTTGTACTGCCTACCAGTTCACTGATATTGGATACGTATTCATTGAACGCCTTGAACTGCGTCATAGATGCTTGTAACTCCTTCAGGATGACGACATTGGCATTAGCAAAATTTACCACATCCATATTATTCAGTGTATCCAAAATCCGCTCCTGCGATTCAATGGTCTGCACATGTTTACCCATAGCACCACTCAGCTGGTATACATTACTCTTAAACTCATCGTTGAATTTGTGCAAGTTATTCTGCAGAGAGTATAACGTAGAATTAATATTCTGATTTAACAATGGCATCAGATCTGTCTGAATAAAAGTATAAAACTCATTCCGGCTATCTTCCACTTTTCGCTTTGCCCGTTTAAAAAAGAAGCTATTCCCTGCCAAAGTGCATAACAGCCCGGTAAAACTGGCAATCATTGCAATCTTCACTCCTCCCAGCAGCAAATGAATTGCCATACCGGCCGCACTGGGATCTCCTGCCAGACTCTCACCAGATATCTGCATCAGTCCTAACACAATTCCCATAAAAGTCCCCAGCAGCCCAAGATACAACGGCAATGACACCGACTGCTGAATATCGTTTTCCACCACGTTCACATTTCTCTCCACCACGTCTTTGATTAGGTGAAAATCAGCAGCAACTCCCCTGTTTCGTAACAAATAGGTATTGATATTCCGCACAATCTTATCCGTTACTTTATTTCCCTTATCTTTTTTCAACATCAGATCTACATACAATACCTCTTCGCGTACTTCATCACTATCGCCTACATATTTGTTGATGTTATTCAACAACTCATTAGGATGTAATTGAAACAGCCGCCTCGCCAGTCCGACATTAATTACCTCAAATTCCTCGTATGATGGGAATATCTGCTCGAATAACCTGATCTGCTTTAACGTTCTTAAAAATACGGTAATCTGCAATCCTATAATAGAGATTGCGCCGAATATCTCTACCGCCTGTACACTATTCATATCTTATAATGGCTTTATCTTTAATGATCCATTTTTCATTTTCCAATATCGCACGACCCGGCGTTCGGGTTACAATATTCCGCGTGCCTGACGAAGGCAGATTTTCTTCATCACAGGCAGGTTTAATATAACTTTCAACTACTTTGATAATTTCACTGATACTGGCACCAGTTGTATGTAGTTCAAACCTGGCCTCATTCCCACCCGGCTGAAGAATGAATTTATACACAGTATTCTCCCTGTTGTTAGACCTGGCACTGGATGGAAAATAATTGTTCGTCGGACCGGTCATATAAAAAGTAGCCCCTGGTGGCTCCTCTGCGGGTATTACAGGAACAACCTCTGGTGCAGGCTGCTGCAGCTTCTCCATATTACTTTTAAGGCTAGCATATTCTTCCTGGATCTTCTTTAGGGTAGGGCTTGTGTTAATTAAATGTTCAACTTCCGCACTATTAATCCCAGCCTGATACTTTGCTTTCTCCCATTGTAAATTAGCTTTTTGAGCATCAAGATGTTTTTGAATCTTCCAAAGCCTATCGCGAATATTCCCATTAGTGCGGAAAACGTACATCCCCATTCCAACGATTAGCCCCAACGACAACCATGATGTCCAGTATTGCCAGTCCGACATTGGCTCAGCAGCAGGTGTAGGCATAAGTGCTGATTTTGAAGTATTTTCATGTTGATGAGGAGCTATCACCACAGCAGTAGTCTCTTTAGACACTACCCCGCTATCTGCTGTTCCAGGGCGCATCTCTTCTTTCTCATGCACAGGAGCTACCACCTCATTTTTTTTTTCAACCAGCGGCTTATTTTCTTTCTTTTTCTGTGGCGCTACATCTTTTTTAGAAGATGGTTTTTTAGTAGACACTTTTTCTTCCTTCTTTTTCATAATAGCCTTAGGCGCTCCTTGCTGCCCAACAACACCTCCGTGAAAAAGATATATAAAAATCAGTAACGTGATAATTCCTTTCATGAGTTTACGAGGTTAGTTTCATTATAAATTTTATAGGCCAGTCTGTTCAAAGCCCCTATTAATGGATAAAAGAACAAGGTTTCTTCAAGATTAATATTGACATTCCCCTCCAGCTCTTTCAACTTCTCTTTAATCCCACTCTGCAAGTCATTCCTCACTCTATCTTTCAACAACTTTTTATATTGCTCAAACCGGCTGGGGTTCACTCCGAAGTGCCGGAAGTAGTTAAATTTGTGGTCCCATTCAAAAAACTTATCAATATATTCCGTCACTGTCCCACACACATCCTGTATTAGCCGTTCATCGTCCAACTGGCTATAATTAAGCGTCGTACCTGGAATTAAGAGGTCCTGATTACCTCCTACTAACACACTTGTGATCTCATTTTCCAGTTTATGGAACTGCGCAAAGTCTGTACATTCCAATCCTCCTTTACAGGTAATCTCTTTAGATTTATCATTAAATCTGAATTCGATCTCAGGACACTCTTCTCCAAACACATCAGAGAAAATAAGTCTCGAAAAAGCATTTAAAGTGTGCAGGTTAGCCCCATCTGTGAGCTTCACCAGCCTAGCGCCATTTCCACTAAAAGTGATGTACTCGGGCACTTCCAGTTTCTTTGCTTTCATCAGTTGTGCTATATGATAAATAATTGCCCCGTAGAAGAAGATCAATACCAGTTTTAATTCGCTCTCTTCCATCAGCATCCTGGAGAATGAAAGCGAGACGCCCTTATCTTTCAGGGTCTTATTATCTTCCAATGAAAAGAAAAATTCAATCAGCTCGATCGAATTGGAATTACGGCTCTTCAACTCCTCCAACACTGTGCTTAAATTATTCCCGGCAATATTCTTCAACGACTCATTAATGCTTGTTTCAAACCGTTGCACAAATCCATTAGAATTCACATTGCTACCATATCCATCTCCGAATATGGCATTCGCAGCAAACCTGAAAGATGTTAGCAGGATAGGAAATTCTCCCTTATAAGCCACAATATCGGTCGTACCACCACCAATGTCTATATTCACAGCACTCCTGTCATGCGCCCTTACATTTTCTTTATGATAATAATAATAGAATGGCGCAAAGGATTCAGACATGCTATGCAGCTTATTGGCATCGCCGAAGTAACGTTTATAATAGTCTTTCCATGCATTGTCCAGGAAGCTCCTTCTGTAGATAGTCATGCTGGTCGGATAAAACCACACTATCTCTGTAGCAGCCAGGTCACCACCATTGATTAACACTTTATTTCGGATCATCAGCATTAACTGCTTCATAAATGCCCTTGTTCTGCGCTCAAATCTTTTTTGGTATCTGAACTCACCCCATTTCAGATTAGAAGTAATTTCTCCGCCATACTGCACTACTTCTTTCAAATACCCGAACGGAATATTTAATTCAGCCAATGCAAAGTTTGCCTCATCCGGATTAAAAGATCCATTATCACAAATCACTGTACGCTGTGGGAAACGGTACTGTTTACCCTGCCCTATCGTAAAAGGCAGGAACTCCTCCCTCACCACTTCAGTCAGTGCGATTGCTCCCAATCCAAGTCTGGCAACTTTTAGTGCAGCCAGTGTTCGCTCATCCGGCGCATACAGGGTGCCTACCTGTATATCCTTTTCTGTGATATCAAATGGCCTTGGTGATTCATTACCAACCTTATATTCAATATGCGTATTCGTTGTACCGAAGTCAATGGCAAACTTAAATACTTTTCCTGCCGTCTGCTGAGGCACAAACAACGGAATTAACAATGCCCTGGCAGTGGTATTCATGACTTCTATAAAATCAAAATTCTTTTCCAGTATATTGTACAGGGTTGTTACTCCTTCCTTTTTATGCTTATTGCTGCGCTGCCGTGGAGCAAGATTATTAATTACATTCAATGGCTGTGCCTCATTATAAAAATTAAGTGTATAACTGTTATGCTTAGTCAGCGCCTGCATATCCCTGTCTACCAGCATTACTCTGTAATGGGGATTAATATAAGGATCAGTGACCCTCAGAAAAGGATATACAGCTATGGTAAACTGATGCTCCACGACAATCCCCAGGTTATTCACTTCATCAGGTTGCTGAATCTTATCGCTGAATTGGTTCACCAAATAAATCCTCGACATCTCGATATATCGGTCATTCCTCACAGGAATTCTCAATATTGCTTTTACACCACCCGGCATCTGCACCATCTCAAACCGCTTCTTCCCATCTGACACATTGCGCTGCAGATCGTCTACAGTAAAGTACTGGAAGTAATTCTTTTTGATAGGCAATGCATAACCATGATCGCTATCCCCGGTACGAATCGCATAATTACCATCAAAAAATTTTTCCGTATCAATAGGATAAGGTAATCTCACCAGGTAAGGCTCCAGGAAATCACTTACGGTCAGGTAAGGATATTTCAAATGTCCCTGGTTAGGTAGCGTCCTTTCATATAATGGACTGGGATCATAGGCAGGTACATTTTTATGATAATCTTTCTGCCATAGGCCACCTGCAAATCGCAAAGGTTCATTAAACGGCTCCATGGGAAATACACAGGGCATGGGACCTTCTACCAGCCTGGAAGCATCTATTACAAAGTCGTTTTCGTCGGAAAAATTCACCACCCCGTATTTCTTCGATCTCAGTGAATGGCGTAATATCTCAGCATTATTCCCTACTGAATTCACCGGAATCTTCTGATATTCCTTTTCATAAAATCCCGCATCCAGGTTCCGGATGATTGTCCGTAGATCTTCACTCAGCAAAGGAAAACAGGTAGACATATAAGTGTCCACATCAGGGAAAAGACTGGAGAATTGAGAAAATGATGCCTTAAATGCATACAAATACTTAATAAAGTCCTTATCCCGTTTATACAAAGGACAGTATTGACTATCGAATACCCTGTCATTTGCAAACATGATATCCACGTAGGACAGGTCATTTGCCGAGGAAAAGAATAGTGTAGAAGGTGAAGTCCCACCAATAATATTAATCAGGTCAGGACCGTTTTTATAATTAAGCAGGTAAAAATGCCCAAGGTGAGAAAAGTTAAACGCCACCTTATCCTGTACAATGTATGTCTTCAAAGTTTCTCCCAGCAATTTATGTCTGGGATCTCCGGATTTCATCAACATGCCAAGATCGCTACCTTCCGCGATTTCTATATCATTACCATTTGTGATAATACCGGCATTCCATTCAATAATTTCTATCTTATCGGAGAGTGCCTCAATATTAAAAAATATATTCGCAATATCCAGGCAGTCGGATACGATCCGATGATAAATAGTAGTGCCATCTATTACACCACTAAGGTTTACATTCCTCAAAGCAGTTCTTACCAGGTCCATTCTCGCAAAAGGTGTAGGAATAGAAGTGATCTGCGTATTAGCATTTGCTCCGGCAGGATCTGTGATAGAATTGATAAACGTGTCATGTAAATGGCCTCCTGTATCCTGCCAGCCTTCAATATTTTCAGATGCCCCTTTATGCAGGCGAAAGATTTTGCTCATATCAGCTACAGATTTAACTCTTTATTGATGATGACAGCAGTTGTTGCGGAGAACAATGCCAGTAGTTTACGGGTGCTATTTAAATGGTCCAGTCCGGGTTCTGACTTTGATAATACTTTCAGATAGTTATCTACGCCTGAAGAGTCCAGTACCCGCTTCAGGAAATCCTTTTTATTAGGCATCCCATTAACAAGGTTATAGATATCCTTACCTTTTCTTTCAGTATCAATAGCAGAAAATCCAACATTGGAATGTGCCATTTCATTCAGCCATTCAGTGTAATGGCGGTTGAAGACAGTAATCGCTGCTAGATATCTACCCTCCAGTTCTTCCGGTGTTAATTTATTATTCCCATGATTTGCCCATGCTTCACCTTTCTTTCCAGCGAATTCTTCATAATGGTTGTCCATAAAACTCCGGAAAAGGCTGAATCTGGTCAGTGGTTTTGTGACCAGGTCATACGTCTGTCTTGGAAGGTCCGGGAAAGTGATATTCATACTCTCCTTTCCCAGACCAAATTCAAAATATTTGGGGTTAACTGCCTTCCGGTCATCACTGACCTGCAGCTTATTATCTTCCAAGGACATAAAGTCAATAATGCTTAGGGCAGCAGCCAGCTCTACAAAATGTGCTTTGTTCCTTTGCTCATTGGAGCCATCGGCACCTTTCTGATCATTCGTAACTTTATCCCCTATATAATATAAGGCGTTTATAGCGCGGGTACTCTCCGCTGTCATATTATGCGCGTAGTAGGATAATGCCGCCTTCGTTTTTGAAATAAAAGAATTACTATCAATGGTGACACCATTTATTTTATCTACACCAAAATATGGCAGTACTGTCACGGCACCCACTTTTGCCCGTTGCAGATAATAATGCCGGGGGATTGGTGGTGTTGCATCCCTGATATTTTTTAATAACAGGGGAAATCCCGCAGCACCGGTACCTCCAAAGATCGAACTGATGATAAACACCCTATCCTGTTCTTCAAAATTGGAAGCAAACTTTCTAAAGAAAGGAGCATCTTTAAATTTATTCAATACCACACTGCCAATATTGGGGTTGCCTTTAAAGCCAACTTCCATATCCGCGTTCAGGTTAGCCGTGGAAAATAAGAGGGATGCAAAGGCCTTATTGTTTTTATCAAGTTCACTGTAGCCGATGAATTCTTTGAACAGTTGTTCTTTTACGCCATCAATGTCGAACTTAAAATTATCTGACAGGAAACCAGCATCGCCTAATTCATCGAGGGAGGTGATCATGGTTTTGAAGAAGTCACTGCTATCGGAGGCACCTTTCTCTCTGATCTTTTTATAGGTTTTGAGTAACTCGATAGTGCGTGTCAGGTCCCCATTTGAGATATCAGGGTCAATAATAATAGGTACGATGGCATCGGTGTTCATTATTTGCACACCTGCAGCCATCAGCATGGTCAATGCCTTTACTACCCTGGAGCCTGTACCACCTATTGCAAACAGGAATAATTTAGCCATTGTCAGAAGGGGATTTTTTTGTTAACGATACTTTTCCACTTAATGAAGAGGGATAAAAGGACAGACCATATCACGGAGTAGATAGCGGCAGTGAGACCGAATCTCACGCAATCGCCATTATGGAAGTTCAGCTCTTGACAGTAGTTGTTATTAACAAGATCTCTATGTGGTTCCAGATAGGCAATCAGGTAAATAATGAAAGCTCCTGTAAATACATTGATCAGCCACCAGCCTAATTTGTTAAAGGGATGTCTGTTCAATAATCCATAATAATAGTTCAACATGATTACGGCATTTACCAAAATCATAAAGAGGAATACTATACTATAAGCAGACTGCCGAGAGAAAGTTTGACAATTAACATCCAGTCCGCGTAGGTGTTCTCCCAGTCCACCGGAAGTAGAATACAGTCCTACAGCTTCAAATAAGCCAGATAAAATATTCATAGTAATTGAGGTTTATATTATTTATTAATTACAATATCATTTATGGGCAACTTAAATGCATGATCGGAGCTACTAGCATTATAGGCCTGGGAAAAACCTCTCATTAGTTGTTTGAATCCGAAGGTCTGGTATTGCTGCATGCTATCTACCGGATTGCTATCATTCTCATTTCCAGTTTGGTCAATCCACGAAGGGATATCGTATTTTATTAACAATCTCAGTGAATGAGGTGGCAATAAATGATCAGTCTTTAGGGTGATACTGTACGGCTGTTCCCCGGTTGTCTTATTAATATCCACTACTGAAAAGCCATCATTCACTATATAATTTTGAGCGTTCAACAGGTAATCATCCAAATACCCCAACCGGCTAAGGTCGGCATCAAAAGAGAACTGAAACACCCCTTTATGTTCTTCTGCTTCTGAAATCCGCATCAGGCAGGACGGTTTTGCATATTCAAATGAACCTTTCTTGTTTTTATAAGTCATAACAGCATAAGCTGCGTCTGTAGAGTCGTTCGCTGACAAGCAATAACTAGCTTCAAATCCCGGATAGTTCTTAAAGTCTATTCTTTGTAATAGCGTTGCAAGATTTTCTTTCTTACCGAATAAGAGCAGGTAGTAAGGACGGTTGATGTTATTAACTCTTACAGGTTTTCCGCCGGTAGATTCTGTATAATATAATCCGGAAAAGCTGGAATTATACTTGATTACAATAGTAGAGATATTCCCTTCAGTTTGTAGCTTTTTAGTCATGAAGACTTTCAGTTCTGCTTCAGCTAAAGTAGGACTACCTCCTTTATCTGAGAAGATACAATCGGATACAAGTATACTTACCTTTTTCTCCATTCTGGTAGTACAGGAATCAATGATCTGGGGCAATAGAGAAGATCCTTCAGGTGGACATAAATTTTTAAGTACAGCAGGATTCAACCCCATAATACTTTTTACCAAAGGTGTACTACCGAGTGGTTGAAAAGGACAAGCATGTCCATTTATCAGGAACAGTTGTGGTTCTTTCTTCAATTGAGCCGCGACATCACTTACAAAATTAATCAGCACGTTCTTAAAGTCCGAAGCCCTGCCAAGGTAACCGGCCATGCTACCTGAATTTTCGATATAGATGTTGTAGGTTACATCAGGATTTGCACGTTTCTGAGGCTTGCAATCAGGACGGGGTAATCCTTGGTCACAACTCAGCAAAAATATCAACATACACATTAGGAGTCTTCCATGGGTCGGGGTATTAGCATTCTTCATATTGTAAATTTTATAACATCAGCAGGTAATGTCTCTTGTCCCAACGAAGATGAAACTAACTATTGAAGGAAAAAACCTGAACAGGCAGGGGAAATTTCCCCTTTTTTATTCTACCTCCGATTATACCAGATTTGTGACAGGGGATTTTTCCGGTATTTACCATTGACATCATTTCGATATAGAGCAAAGGTTTACTTTTATATCGTTCATAAAAAACATCTCGTCATTAACCTCTAAAAACAATAAAACCATGCATACAGATTATGGGACTATTATCATTTCTATTGGCTTTCTCATCCTCTTAATAGCTCTCTATGTAAGCCTCGTTCGATGGGTACTCCGGATCAATGACATTGTATTTTACTTGGATAAAATAAATGAAAAGTTGAACAGAATTGAGCGGGAGAAGGCAGCATCTAAAGAATAAGTCTAAACTTTGCCAATTTGCCCTTTTTATAACTACATCTCTGTAAATCATTTATTTCCAGAGTACTTTTCATGAAAGATTTTTTTATAGATTAATCCACCTTTTTTAAATCCACATTGATATTCCTTAGGTCTTCGAACAGCTCTTTTCTTGTCAGATGATGTGAAAAACCGCCATTAGAAATTAAAAAGGATAACACAATTAAGAAAAAAAATACTTTTCATTAGGCACGGTCTTATTTTATCGTCTGTAGTAAAAAAAGAGTTTTCACAGGTAGCGAAGAGCATCCTCAACTGAACCTAATATATGCACCAATTTTTAAATTTCCCATATTACCGGTGTTATTTGAATAAACAAAACCGCACATACAGTGTATCAAAACCGGACATATGCACAAATGTTCTCATGCGCATTTTACTGTTATTAATAAAATAATAATCTGGCATCTTCTTAGTGACTTTAACCCTCATGTATTAAGAAACAATTATGCTTAGAAACTATTTTAAGATTGCCTTCCGTCATTTCCTTAAAAACCGTCAGTTTACTTTCCTTAATCTAATAGGGTTATCTACAGGCCTTGCCGGTGCTTTGCTGATCTATTTGTGGGTATACGATGAACTCACAATTGACAAGTTCCACGAAAAAGGCCTTCAATTATTCCAGGTAATGGAGCAACGACCGCATGCCGGAGGAATTAATACAACTTCCGAAACTTCGCCCTTACTGGCAGAAGCCCTAATGCAAACAATGCCGGAGGTGGAATATGCGGCAGCCAGCACGCCTCCTTCCTGGTTCCCGAAGATGGTTCTTTCTGTTGGAGACAATACAGTTAAAGCAGCGGGGATATTTGCAGGCAAAGACTACTTCAATATCTTCTCTTACCCGCTTTTACAAGGCAGCAGCATGCGGGTGCTGACCGATAAGCATGCCATTGTGATATCGGAAAAACTTGCCATGAAATTATTCCATACAACTGAAAACCTTATTGGAAAAACCATTCACTGGCAACTATATGATATTAAAAAGCAGAGTGTTATTGCTGGCGTTTTTAAAGGAACACCTGCCAATTCTTCCATACAATTCGATCTGGCATTTCCATTTGCGACATTTAAAGACATTGTGGGAATAACAGGAACAATGAACAGCCAGAACAATTCCGGCCCTTTTTACACTTATCTGGTGCTCAAAAAAGGCACCAGCGTAGCACATTTCAACGATAAGCTCAACGCTTTTATGAATAGCTATGATAAAAGCACTGATCGTAATTTATTTCTGAAGCCCTATGGCGAAAATTATCTTTATGGGAATTATGAGAACGGGATACAGTCGGGTGGCAGAATCGGATATGTAAAGCTATTTTCCCTGATAGCACTTTTTATCGTTATTATCGCCTGTATCAACTTCATGAATCTTTCAACGGCAAAAGCATCCGGCAGAATGAAGGAAATTGGTATATGCAAAGCAATGGGCGCCGACCGGAAAACCCTGATACTTCAGCATATGGGAGAAGCTTTGCTGATGGCCTTTTTATCGCTGATAATAGCATTACTGCTGGTACAGTTGCTGCTTCCCCGTTTCAATGAAATTACAGGGAAGCACTTGGTAGTCCGTGCGGACATTAACCTTATATTATCATTTCTGGGCATTACGCTGTTCACCGGGCTAATAGCAGGCAGCTATCCTGCCTTATACCTCTCCGGTTTTAATCCCGTGGCCGTACTAAAGGGAAACGTCCGCAACAGCATGGAGGAATTATGGGCCCGGAAAGGGTTGGTGGTATTTCAATTTAGCCTGTCGTTCATATTTATTGCGGCAGTATTGATCGTGTATAAACAAATAACCTACATACAAACAAAAAATCCGGGGTATGACAAAGACCACGTGATCTACTTTGAGTCTGAAGGAAATGTAGCTGCCAGTATACCAGCTTTTCTTTCTGAAGTGAAAAAGATACCTGGTATTGTAAATGCTTCAGCAATGGTAGGTCACATACTGGGCAGTCCTGGTATACCTGTTTCATGGAAGGAAAATGGACGGGAAGAAATGATTATGTTCAGGAACCTTCACGGCACCTATGATTTAATAGAGACCCTGGGAATTAAAATGCTTTCCGGACGCTCTTTTTCACAAAATTCCGGCACAGACGGATCAAAGATCATCTTTAATGAAGCGGCCATCAAAACCATGGGAATCAAAGATCCGGTGGGAAAAGTTATCAATTTTGCAGGCATGCGCCGTGAAATAGCAGGGGTGGTCAAAAACTTTCATTTTGAATCTCTGCATGAGTCAGTAAAACCGTTATTCATTGAGCTGGACCACCAGACACAGACTATCCTCGTAAGGATCAGCCCAGGGATGGAAAGGAAAGTGATTGATCAGCTAGGCTCCTTCTATAAGTCCTTCAATCCTAAGTTTTCTTTCGATTACAATTTCCTGAATGCAGATTTCCAGGCTCAATACAATGCAGAAAAACAGGTAGCTGAATTATCAAAATACTTCGCAGGACTGGCAGTATTGATATCCTGTCTGGGGCTGTTTGGCCTGTCCACTTTCACGGCAGAGCGGAAACGTAAAGAAATAGGCATCCGCAAAGTGCTGGGAGCAACAGCAAAGAATGTGATGCTGTTATTATTCAGGGATTTATTACTATCTGTACTTATTGCTATGGTCATTGCAATTCCCCTGGCCTGGTGGACCATCAGCAGTTGGCTGCAGCGATTTGCCTATCATATTCATATTGGCCCCGATGTTTTCCTGATAGCCGGAGGCGCAATAATAGGAATTACTCTACTCACCATTAGTTTTCATACCATTAAAGCTACCATGACAAATTCTGTGAATGACCTGAGAACTGAATAAACGCTTTCCGGTTGTAGATTTTATTTTATCGGGAAAAGAATTCTCTTAATAGCTGATACATTATCAATTTTAATTCCATGAACCTTTTTTATTACTCTCGTTCCATAATTATATCCACCGTCTAATGCTGGCAATTGCGCTTTTTCTTCTGCTTTAATTTTTGCAGTATCCCACTTTCCATCAGATCACATTCATGTTAACTAATTTATAGGTTTTATAATAAAATTTTCCCATCTTCCATTTGTATGATCCTGTGCGTGCGGGAAGCAAATTCCTGGTCATGCGTAACGATTAGCAACGTTTGCTGATATTCCTCAGCAAGCCGTTTAAAAATATCAAATACTATTTCACTGTTTTTCTTATCGAGATTACCGGTGGGTTCATCTCCCATAATAATACAGGGATCGTTGATCAATGCCCTTGCTATGGCCACACGTTGTTTCTCACCGCCCGACAACTGATTGGCTTTTTTATGAGCCAGTTTTTCGATACCAAGCATGTTCAGTTTTTCGATAGCACGATGCTCCACTTCCTGTTCGGGATATCTGTTGAGTTTAAGTCCGGGCAACATCACATTATGTAATACACTGAATTCATTGAGCAGGTAATGAAATTGAAATACAAACCCGATCTTCTCATTGCGTACCCTGGCCAGTGCAGGCTCCGGCTTGTTGACCATCGATATATTGTCAATCAGCAGCTCCCCTTCATAATCCGTATCCATGGTCGACAGGATATACAGCAGGGTGGATTTGCCGCAACCAGACTTCCCCGTCACTGCTACAAATTCCCCTTTATTGACGCTGAAAGTAATGTCGCTTAGCACCTTCACGTCTACCGGATCGTGGAAGTATTTATTGATATTGCGTGCTTCAAGGATAATGTCTGCCATAATTATTTGCCCCTGATGATGACAACCGGATCAATTCTACTGGCCTTCCTCGAAGGAAGCCAGCCGGCAAGGTAAGTGGATATAAGGGAAAAGGCGCCGCCAATAACATAAATAAATGGATCATAGCTAACCGGGTAGGTGGTAATGGTGGGTAGTGAAGTGGTACGAAAAGGTAACTGGTCAATACCCAGTGAAAGCAGGAATCCCATTATCAAACCCGCCAGACCTCCGAAAACCCCAATGCTCATGGCGATAAAAATAAATATCCTTTTCACATCACGCCCGGCAAAACCTGTTGCTTTCAGAATAGCAATGGAATCCATTTTTTCGTAGATCATCATGTTAAGTATATTGTAAATGCCAAAACCCGATACGGTAAGCAACGTAATACCTACTGCATAAGAAATAAGCGACCGTATAAAACTGCCTGTTTCAAACTCAGCATTGAGGGTTTGAATATCCTGTGCACTGGTATTAAAAAGCCGGCTATACTCACGTGCCAGCGCCGGTGCTGCAGTGATATCTTTTACCCTGATCTGTATATCCGTTATGTAGTTCTGTGTCTTGCCCAGCAGTTTCCGGGCGGTAGACAGCGAAGTAAAGCTTTGCACCTTATCGTAGTCCCGTATACCTGATTGCCAGAAACCTACTACTTTCAGGGAGAATCTTTCTCCGTCTGCTGTTGTCAGTTGCACATTCTCCCTGAGATTGACCAGCAGACTTTCTGCCAGTGCTTTACCGAGAATAATGCTGTTAGGCTCTTTCTCCAGCAAAGAGGCGTCGCCCGCTACTACATATTCCGCGAAATGAAAAAGGGCGTTTTCCTGGTATTCTTCAATACCATTTACCGAAGCTGTTATGTCAACTGTCCCCTCTCTAAAAAAGGCCTGCAGTAGTATTTTAGGAGCGACACCAACAACCCGTTCATCCTTACGCAGTGCTTCCAGAATGGCTCCACTGTTATAAATGTCAGAACGGCTGCTGCTGGCTTTTACAGAATGAATAAAATGATGGCCGGAACGGAAAGCGGGTGATAGATAGACCGGCTGAATAGCAGATGGTTTTACTTCATTATACAGGCGTACATGGGGCGTACGGTTTAGAAAAAGGGAATCCATCATTTCATTGAGCCCATTCATAAAACCCAGTAGTGATACAAACATGGTAATGCTGAAGGTAACGCCGATGGCGGCAATGAGTGTTTGCCGCCATCGGGCCAGCAGCAATGACTGCGCTATGCTGATAATCAATTTCATGGTGCTGGTTTTAAGATAACATCGTTGACCGTTAATCCGGCTGTAATCTCTACTTTCTGGTAATCCTCCAATCCAATCGATACTTTTCTCTTTTCTTTATTCGCCAATAATACAAAACCTCCTTCCTGCAGGCATGAACGTGGAATAGTGAGGGCTTCTTTCTTTTGTGCAATGATAATATTGGCTTCACAGGTTAAGTTGGGATATAATACAGGAGGAGATTGCAGGAATTGTGCCTCCACGGTAAATGTCTTTGACTTTTCATGCATAAAGGGCTTAACTTTTGTTACCACTGCCTCAAACACCTGTCCTCTGTAACTATCCATGGTGATAAGTATTTTTTGTTCCGGTCTTATACGGGCGATATCATATTCATCGACCTGCAGTTCCAACAAAAAGGAAGTCGCGTCGCCAATAACAGCAATGGGTTGTTGTGTATTGACCATCTCTCCTTCTTCCACCAGGATATCATATACTTTACCTCTATATTCACTTTTGATCGTATAATCGCCTGCCTGCGACTTAGATATCTGCAGGTTCTTGAATGCTTGCTTCTCTTCGAAGCTGATCTCGCGCTGCAATTCTGCATAACGCAGGCTGGCTGCTTCATAATTGCTACTGGAGGTTTTCCAGGCAAGCTCACGCTGATCGAGATCATTACGGCTGCCTATCTGCTGCGCCCAAAGGTTCCGCTGGCGTTGCAACTGTAAAGCATCATGGTCCAGCTTCATCTTCGCCTGATCAATATTCAAACGCAACTCCGCCAGCCTCCGGGAATTGGCTGCTCTGGTGGCGTTTTCAGCTGCAATACCGGCATTCTCGACCCGCAACTGTGCCGTAACACCCGAAAGCTGCAGGAGCACCTTGTTTTTATCGACCATATCCCCTTCTCTTACCATCCATCTGACCACAATGCCGTTAACGGTAGAGAAAACCTCATACTGGTTACTGCTTTTTATAAAACCTGAAGCATATACTGATTCCGTAATCTTTTCAAGCACAGGTTTTATTTCTTCCTTACTCCTGTTGCACGAAGTCACTATCAAAAGAAGGCTCAACAGTATTAAAGAGTACTTCATAAGACGAGGCGTTATGTTTTATAACTATCAGGTTGCCTGTTCATTCAGAAATAATAGTATCACGGTTCCTCATTGAAAATACGACTGGTCGGCCATATCAGGAATGAGGCTGGTCACTGAAGACAGTGATGATTATCATTTCTTTAGGTAAGTAATTTTCCTGATAGCCTGAGGCGCAAGAATAGCAGCACAGCAGTACCCACACAGCACAAACTGATAAACCAGCCCTTAATAACTATCCGTTCAAAAAAAATATTCCCCTGTACATTTTTTTTTGCCCTATATTAATCAGTCGCAGACATGTCTTTAAGAACATGTGTAAAATTGACAATCATTGCTTCCTCATATGAAAAAACTGTATGCTTTAAAAGCTCCTGTTCTGGCATCATTGCTTGTTTCCGCAGCTTACCTTTCCTCCTGTAAACATGATACCGGACCAGTGGATAAACGTATCAAACGGATGGATACCACCCTTACGGCGCATCTGGCAGACTCTATCGGTTCCATGGTGAAACCCGAATTGGCGGATAACCTTTCCCTCACCCTCTGGGGTATAGATTCACTGGTGATATCTCCCATCGCTATTGATATAGACGACCAGGGAAGAGTGTATTACACTACCACAGACCGGCAGAAACACTCCGAATTTGACATACGCGGGCACCGGGATTGGGAGATCCCATCCATCAGCCTGCAAACGGTGGAAGATCGCCGTGCCTTCCTGCATAAAGAGTTATCCCCTGAGAATAGCAAAAAAAACGAGTGGCTGGCAGACCTGAACGGTGACAGCTCGCACGACTGGCGGGACCTGACCGTAGAAAAGGAACACGTATATCGCCTGGATGATATATCCGGGGATGGCGTGGCAGACCAGTCGCAATTGGTAGTGGACGACTTTCACGATGAGGTAACCGATGTTGCCGGCGGGGTACTAAGCCAGGGCGATGACCTCTACGTGGCCGTAGCGCCCGACCTCTGGCGCATAAGGGATAAGAATCATGACGGCATCGCAGATGAGAAAACATCTATATCCCACGGATACGGCATCCACATCGGCTTTGGCGGCCATGGTATGTCTGGCGTGGAGATGGGCCCTGATGGACGCATCTACTGGCAGATAGGTGATATCGGTTTTAACGGTAAAGGGCCCGACGGGCAGCAATGGACCTTCCCTAACAGTGGGGTACTGGCCCGCTCCAACCCGGATGGCAGCGACTTTGAGATATATGCTTATGGCATCCGTAATACACATGAATTTGCCTTTGATGAATACGGTAATATCATCAGCGAAGACAATGACGGGGACCATCCCGGTGAAAAGGAACGCCTGGTATATCTTGTGAATGGCGGTGACCAGGGCTGGCGCAGCAACTGGCAATACGGTAAATACAACGACCCGGACAATAATGCCTACAAGGTATGGATGGATGAAAAGATGTATCTGCCCCGCTTTGATGGACAAGCGGCTTATATCACCCCCTGTATCAGCAATTTCGTAAGTGGTCCTGCAGGTTTTGTATACAACCCGGGCACGGCTTTAGGTCCTGCTTATAAGAATAATTTCTTTGTGGCGGAGTTTGTAGGCAATCCTTCCAATTCCGGCATACATGCATTTAAATTGAATCCTAAAGGGGCCACCTTTGAGCTGGGCGAGCATAAGAAAGTACTGGGCGGCATATTGGCCACCGGCATTGACTTCGGACCGGATGGGGCACTATATATAGCCGACTGGATAGACGGCTGGGACACACATAATTACGGCCGCATCTGGAAGCTCGATGATAAAACGGAAGCCGCTACACCGGAACGCAAGGCTACCAAAAATTTACTGGCAGAGGATTTCAGCAAACGTAAAGAAGCCGGGCTGGCCGGACTGCTAAACAACCCGGATATGCGCGTACGCATGAAAGCCCAGTTTGAACTGGTGACCCGTAAAGAAAAAGGCGCTCCGTTGTTTGAACAGACATTAAAACAAACAGAGAACCAACTGGCAAGGGTGCACGCTATATGGGGACTGAGCCAACTGGCCCGCGAGGATAAACAATATGCCAAAGTATTGCTGCCCCTGTTAAAGGACAATGATCCCGAGATACGGGCCCAGGCCGCCAAATGGCTGGGCGATATCCGCTATAAGGAAGCCGGACCGGCACTGATACCCCTGTTAAAGGATACGGCCAGCCGCACACGTTTCTTTGCAGCAGAAGCCCTGGGCAGGATACAGTACGCCCCCGCAGTACAACCACTGATCTCCTTCCTGGAAGCGAATAACGATGAAGACGCCTATCAGCGGCATGCAGGTACCCTGGCACTGTCCCGCATAGGCCAGGCGGAACCGCTGATCGCTTTGGCGAACAGCCCTTCCCGTGCGCTGCGTATAGCCGCCGTAGTAGCCCTGAGAAGGATGAGCCATCCAGGTATCGCAGCATTCCTTCATGATAAAGATGAATTTGTGGTAACGGAAACGGCCCGCGCCATCAATGATGACCTGTCTGTTAAAGAGGCATTACCCGCCCTGGCCAACCTGCTTGGTACTACAACCTTCAAAAATGAGGCCCTGATCCGCCGCGCCGTCAATGCCAATCTACGGGTAGGTACAGACGGAGCACTTCACAACCTGGTGGCTTACGCGCAAAATGCGGGCAGCCCGGCGCCTATGCGGGCGGAAGCCATAGACGCCTTAAGCGTATGGGCTAAACCATCTGTGCTGGACCGTGTGGACGGCAGACTGCGCGGCGCAGTAAAAAGAAACCCTGCACCCGTAGTGAATCTTTCCACTGCACCACTCACTGCCTTGTTAAAGGATAAAGAGCTGCCGGTACGCATCAGCGCTGCCAGGGCCATTGCCAGACTCCAGATCAAACAGGCGGGCCCTCAGTTGCTGGCAACTGTAAAAGCAGACCGGGATGCAGATATGCGGGTAGCCGCATTAGAGGCACTGGCAGCCCTCCAGGATGCCGGCGTGGAGCAAGGGATCACCTCTGCATTGGCCGACCGGGAAAAGGCAGTACGCGTAGCCGGCCTGGACCTGCTGGGGAAAATGCATATATCCGAAAACGTAATGGTGAATCTGCTCATGGGGGTAATTACCAACAAGACCATAGAGGAAAAACAAGCGGCCCTTCTGACGCTGGGCAAACTGCCTTCACAGTACACAGAGAAGCCGTTGAGCGATCTGTTGAACAAGATGGCTGCAGGCCAGCTGGATCCGGGCATCAATCTTGAGCTGGGCGAGGCCATTGATAGCAGCCGCTCTACGCAACTGGCCGCCCGTTACAAAGCGGTGAACAGTAAACTGTCGCCGGACGAGCTGATGGCCTCCTACAGCAGTTGCCTGCTGGGTGGTGATCCTAAACGGGGCAGACAGCTATTTTTCCATAACGAGAACACCCAATGCATGCGCTGCCACTCTTATGATGACCGTGGCGGTAATGCAGGCCCGCGGCTAAACGGTGTTGCCGGCCGTATTTCAAGGGAACAGATACTGCAGGCGCTTATCTCCCCCAGCGCCCGGCTGGCGCCAGGGTTTGGTATGGTGATACTGGAACTGAAGAATGGTAAAAAACTGAGTGGCATTCTCCAGGGAGAGACAAAGAGCAGCTTGAAGATCAAAGAAGGAAAGGTCGAGCGTACCATTGCGGCAGAAGAGATAGCGCACAAAGAGTACGCTCAGTCCAGCATGCCGGATATGAAACTGCTCCTGTCCAAAAAAGAAATAAGAGATGTTGTGAGCTTTTTGGCGGAACAGAAAACAGATAATTAATGCTCATATCAGCGATATACAAAATGCTGCATCAAATATTTTGATGCAGCCTTTTTGTATAAGTATGTAAAGACCACGTTAACTTTGCGGTGGATTTCGAATCAAATATTTATATGCTAACTGATATTATTACCAAAGACCTGAAAGTTATTTTTTGCGGGATTAATCCCGGCTTAAAATCCGCCGGGGACGGTCATCACTTTTCCGGACGAAGCAATCGTTTCTGGAAAGTTTTGCATCAGGCAGGTTTTACGCCCCACGAAATCGAACCTGTAAAGGACGCAACTATCCTTGATTTCGGTTACGGTCTGACCACTGCTGTGGAGAGAGCAACAGCCCGTGCGGACGAACTTTCCAGAGAAGAGTTTGACAATTCCATCGAAGCCTTCAAAACCAAAATGACGCTTTTTCAACCGAAATATATCGCGTTCCTCGGCAAACCGGCCTATATGGCCTTTTCCGGGGAAAAGCAAATTGTATGGGGAGATCAATCCAAAGATTTCTGTGGGGCAAAGGTTTGGGTACTACCTAATCCAAGTGGTTTAAACCGGGGATTTATGCTTAATGACCTTGTCGTTCATTACCGGCAAATGTTTTGTGCAATACAATAGTATAAAAATGATATAACATTGATTTTTAAATTCAGTTTATATATCCTTTCAATCAGATCTTTTACACCTCAATGTTTCTCAGCGATCAGCTTCAGCACATATTCCATCTGTGTATCCCGGTTTTGCATAAAATCATTAAAAGCAGGCCACACCGTATGATCCGGAATAATACCCCTGCCTTCCGGCTGGTCCGGTTTTACAGGTGCATCCTGCACTACATAGACAATAGAGAATTTCGTTTTTATTTTCGAATGAGGTAGTTCGTATACCACTGCCATATGGCCGTTGTGGCCATAATATCCCCCAACGGTTTCTACTCCAACAGTGGTAACATTGCGGGCATAGGCTTTTACGAGGGAAGCCAGGTGTGATCCTGCCGAAGCCACTTCTTCATCAATGAGTAAATACAATTTCCCTTTGAAACCTGGACTTTTAGGATGATACATCGGGTTGTACCTGACGTTCTGCATATTCCTGCCATTGTGCAATGCCGGGAAATAATCTTTCAGTAGTCCCTTTCCGTAAACTTTGCCCATAGAGTCCATCTTTTCTGCAGTAGATATACCCCAAAAATATTCTTCATATGGAACGCCATTATCAAAGATCGTATAAGCCAGTGTATTTTCTTTGAAACTTGAATCTGTCAGGTACATCATCGGTTGTTCAAAAGTAGGATCACTGCCACCGGGATTACCGCGGATGTCCAGTATGAGGTTGGGTATATTGTTACTGGCAAGTACCTGGAACACGCTGTCAATAAACTTTACATATACGGGAAAGGCCGGATCGTCTGTTCCTGTGGCCATGGAGAATATCCGCAGGTTCAATAAACCCGTGGAAGGATTTACCATCTTAAAACTATATGAGGGTTGCTCACGGTAATCGATCACACTGTCTACCGGCGCACTATGACGCAATAATAAGTTGGCTTTCTGCTCGTCCAGCGATACAGCTTGCACTGTCACCGTTTGCTCGCGGGTACTGCCCGGGCTTGAAAACCGGATCTCAAAACGGTCTTTGATGCCGTACTCATACAGGTAACGCAATCCATAACTCCTGTTCACGCTGCCCGATTGCTTTTCTGTTTGAGTAAAGCCATCTGCGGTCAGGTATTTGTAAAAGGATTGCATCAGTTCCTTATCAGAAACACCATTGATGCTCAGCACCCGCGATCCTACAGGGATCTGGTCTGTTTTGCTATTGAAGATCATCTTGCCCTCAATATATTTAAGGGCAAAAGGAAAGAAGCCACGCTGCCGGTTGAGAT
Source organism: Chitinophaga oryziterrae (assembly GCF_009758125.1). Classification (GTDB taxonomy): domain Bacteria; phylum Bacteroidota; class Bacteroidia; order Chitinophagales; family Chitinophagaceae; genus Chitinophaga; species Chitinophaga oryziterrae. The sequence goes on along the minus strand of NZ_WRXO01000007.1, from coordinate 264,493 downwards.
AACTTACAAGGTCGGCATGTGGTTCTGTATAGTTATGGCAGCTTCCTTCAAAATCAGTCAACTGTAAAATGATCTTGTAAAATGCCAGTGTAGACATGGGCTGGCGCACCTGCCCAAAGGCCCATTTATAGATGCTGTCGATCTGCTTTTGGGTGCGGTAGCGATACAGACCAGAATTGGCTTTTTTACGGATATCGAGAAACAGTTGCAGGTCCTGCTTCATCTCTCCGGGATAAAGCTGCCGGTTGTACAAGGACAGGCTGTCTGCATGTTGCTCAGCCTGTAAGGATGAATTCTGTGCCCATCCCTGATGTACCAATAGTAGCAAAAACAGTACTTTTCTTATGTAATTTGAGGGTATCATGCTCTAATCTACAAAAACCTGTTAGAATCATCAAAGACATTAACTTGTGAAATTTCAAGGCATTTAACTACTATTGTCAATGAGACGCAGCAGACCGTAACAAACAAATAAGAAATCGTGTCAGACAAAGAAATTTCAAGACTCTCCAGATTAATCGCAATTTTAACGCAATTACAATCCAAGCGATTGGTGACATCAACTGAAGTTGCTGAAAAGTTTAAGGTCAGTGTAAGAACGATATACCGTGACATTAAAACATTAGAACAAGCAGGAGTACCCATAATAACGGAAGAAGGAAAAGGTTATTCGTTAATGGATGGTTTCAGACTGCCGCCCGTCATGTTTACTGAAAACGAAGCAAATGCTTTTATAACTGCGGAGAAACTTGTTTTGTTAAATAAGGATACTTCCCTTATAAAAAGTTATGTTGACGGTATTACTAAAATAAAATCCGTATTGCGAAGCAATGCAAAGGACAAGGCAGCACTTCTTTCAGAACGGGTAGCGTTTGAGCAAAACTCAGGTGATAACATCACCAGTAACTTTTTGTCATCCATTCAGATAGCGCTGACAAATTTCAATGTAATAAGCGTTGAATATTACTCACCCAATAATGATGAAACTACAAAAAGGTACATTGAACCCTTTGCGCTGATAAACGACGTTGGGAAAAGCTGGTATCTGATTGCCTGGTGCCGTCTGCGAAAGGATTACAGGCTTTTCCGGTTTGACAGAATAATGAAAATAGAAATAACGGACGAAAAATTCACTCCCCATAAGATGAGTCTTCAGGATTATTTAGAGCGTTACAGAAATAAATTTTAATACCCCTGACATAGGGTTGTCATAGCACCTGTAGTAGTTTCGTGCAACAATAAAAAAAGCATGGAAAACAACATCAAAATTGTACCTGATAATTACACATCAGTAACGCCCTGGATAATTTCGCCGTCATCAGCAAGACTGATCGAATTTCTGAAAGCAGCATTTGAAGCGGAAGAAATTCCAAATAGCAGAATAAAAAATGAAGAAGGGATAATTATCCATGTAGTGGTAAAAATAGGGAATGCTATGGTAATGCTTTTCGACTCCAGAGAGGGCTGGGCCCCTACTCCGGTTTTTTTGAATTTGTATGTGGAAGATATTGAAAAGGTTTACCAAAAATCACTGCAACTCGGGGCTACATCTGTGACTGATATTACCACGCTTTATTTTGGAGAAAGGGTTTGCAGAATTCTGGACCCCTTTGGCAACCTTTGGTGGATAAACCAACGCATTGAAGAGATCGACTTTACGAAGCCTGAAGAAATAGGACAGAGAGCATCTACCCCTGAGGCGATAAAGAGTATCGTGTATATTCAAAAATCATTGGATGAAGCCCTGAAAGCTCAGAAAAGCTTTTTTGAAAACATGGTTTGATAGTGAAGAAAAAGCGGTTAACCACTATTCCCACCTCTATGTTTTAGCGAAATACCTGGGTTTACCGGTGATCTGAACACATAACACATTGCTGAGTGAATCAGCAATGTGTTATGCAAAAATGTATTGTATATTAATCAGTCTGTACCTCCCGGCTTCCACTGATCTTTCCATAGAATGCCCGGAGTCCCCTCAGGACCAAATGTCAGAGGCAACCATATATAGCGCGATGCTTCCAGATTGGTTTTGTTCCACCTGTCTGCCATAAAGATGAACATATCCTTTTTGCCCTGTACCGGCAATACATATGCACTTTGCGCATGATAGGTACTGTCGGCGTCTGTACCATGACAGGGATTATCATGTTCCGTCCAGTTTCCCATAATACTATCCGCCGTAGCATAGGTTGCCGCATTGGGCGACCACCCGGTACAACCGGAGGTGAACAGGTAAAAGCGGTTATTGTATTTGCATACAGCCGGTGCTTCTCTCGCCCGCTGTACCAGTATACGGCGATCATTGGCAGTATGCGAAAGATAGTCATCTGTCAGCTCGCAGATGTGCATCGTTTGGTTCTCTTCCGATGAATAGAAATGATATGCCTTACCGTTATCATCCTGGAAGATAGTCATGTCCCTGGCCATATTGCCATTGGGCCTCACGCTGCCCATGTATTGAAAAGGGCCTTCAGGCTTATCGCTTACGGCCACACCAGACCTGGCATAGGAGTAATCCTGCGAATCTATATGCATCCACATCACAAACTTGCCCGTTTTTTTGTTATAAATCACCTTGGGCCTTTCTATCACTTTGCTCACGTGCAGATCTGATGTACTGTCTGTTGTTACGGGCTGTAAGGCCACTCCTTCCTGTTTCCAGTGCAGCAGGTCTTTGGAGGAGTAGCAGGATATGCCTCCTGCATTTACCCGGTAGTTCTCCCAGGTAGAACCGGGTACCCGCCAGGTAGCGCCCTGCTTTATTTCACCATACCAGTAATAAGTGCCGTTGTAGTATAATATACCGCCGCCGTGTGCATTTACCGGGTTTCCTTTGGTATCCGGCCAGATAGCACCCGGAAGAATGTACTGTGCATAACATCCTATGGACACTGATAGTACCAGTATCAACAGGCATATCGCCTTGATTCTTTTCATATGGTTAAAGGTTTGGGTTCAGTTGTTGATCACCTATTGGTATAGGGGCCCAGTAAAAAGTATGCGAAGCATCGTCGGGAATACTCTTCAGCGTTTCTTCAGATGCATCCCTGTCCGAATTGGCTTTGCCCACTGTTTCTGTACGTATCAGGTCATACCAGCGGGCTGCTGGTTCAACACCCGCAAATTCCCAGCCCCGCTCTGCGATCACGGAGTCGCGGAACGCCGTCTGTGATAATCCCCCAACAAGGTCGGCAATCCCGGACCGGTTCCTTACCTGGTTAATAGCGGTATAAGCGGTTGCATCCGGAGATGCAGACATAGCCTGTGCTTCCGCATACGTGAGTAATACCTCTGCATACCGGATCACGAATACAGTGTGACTGCCTATCCAGTTATTGTTAACATGATTCACCGGGTTAAAGGCATCATCATCACGGAACTTGAAGAAATAAGGATGTTTATGCTGCGTTTTGGTCCAGTCCACCGCATTGCCGGGATCATTGTTGATATAGTAAACAGACTGGTAAGTAGCTTCTTTCCTTGGGCCTGGCGGGAATTTCTTGTAAAAATTGATCTCCCCGTAGCCATCTCCCCAGCCACCTTCATCGTCCGGTGCATAAGCGTTGGGCGTAAGCATATTGTAGTTCTCCCAGGCCCAGCCTGATACATTTACATTATAATAGCAGCCAAATACCGTTTCGTGGTTGAACTTCCCTGTCTTCTTCCACAGATCGGCAAAGTTGGTGGTCAGTTCATAACCCCAGGCAGCCTTGTTATCTATCACTTCTTTGGCCTTGGCGGCAGCCAGTGCATATTTGTCCGTTTGCTTCAGCGGCCAGCCTGCCATGGTCAGGTATACATTGGCCAGCAATGCTTTTGCAGAACCACGGGTAGGTGGTATATCCACACCGTTCTGCCTTTTGGTGCCATCCCATGCATCAGGCAGCATTGTCTCTGCCTTTTGCAGGTCTGCTACTATCAGCGTATAAATTTCTGACGGTTCTGCTTTGGTCCTGCTATAATCTACCTTGTTATCTGTGATCAACGGCACTTTCCCCCAGGTGCGGGTAAGAAAGAAATAACTCAGTGCACGGAAAAAATAGGCCTGCCCTGCTGCGTGGTTCCGGTCATCCTCTGATGCCGCCGTGGCATTCTGATAATTGCTGAGTAGCGAATTGCTCGATTTGATGGTAGCATAAAAATAGCTCCACCAGTTGGTCATACGGTCGTTGGAAGAGGTGGCCTGATAGGTGTCAAAGTCTGAATAGGAGATCTTGTTCCCGGCCCGGGCTACGGTCATATCATCGCCTCCCCACAGCGTAGAAAAGCCGCCAGACTGATTAAAGGCGCCGTTTACCTGTGTATACAGCGCAATGGCAGCCATATTCAGATCATCGGCCGTTTTATAAAAATTATCCGGTGTAAGGCTGCTTTTTGGGTCTTCCTTCAGAAAATCCTTGCTGCAGGAAGTTACCAGCATGAGCAATAGAAGAGCGGTTATATACAGTTTCATCTTGTTAGCTTTTAATGTGATCATTATAAAGAAATATTCACCCCAAACGTGATGGTACGGGGGGAAGGATAAGCTCCCAGGTCAATGCCGGCGTCAGCATCGCTGGTAGCAGACGTAGAGGTGGCCTCCGGATCATATCCTTTATACTTGGTAATAGTATAAATGTTCTGTGCGCTCAGGGTAAAGCGGATATCTGCAAAACGGGTGGCCCTTTTTTCCAGTGTGTAAGAAAGGCTGACGTTCTTCAGTCGCACATAACTGCCATCCTGCAAATACTGGGTGGATTCCACATAGCTGCGGTTTGTTTTACTGGCAGGGTCAGCCCACACAGCACCGGTATTCTTTGATGTAAAGTAGTTAGCAGACTCCGCCAGCGTAGGGTATTTCACATCGCTGGTAGGCGCTGCTATTCCGGCATAGGTAGCGTTAAATATCTTATTACCATGTGATGCCTGCACAAATACATTCAGCTCAAGATGCTTGTAACGGAAGTTATTATTAAAACCCCACTGGAATTTGGGAAGGGCACTGCCGGCAATCACACGGTCCTCATAACCGATAGAGCCATTGCCGCTAACGTCCGTATAGTGGTTATCGCCGGCCTTGAATCCGTTGTTATCACTGCTGTAAACGCCCTGCCAGGGAACAAGATAGAATGCCCCCAGTGGCTGTCCGGTCTTCACGACCTGTATATTGGTGTTAATAAGTCCTCCGCCTATAATGGGCCGGTACAGGATGGAATCCTTACCCAGACTTACCACTTTGTTCCTGTAAGCTGAGGCGTTGATGGTGGCTGTCCAGGAGAAATCGTGCTGCTGAATGGCAGCGATATCTACAAAGATCTCAAAGCCCTTATTATTTATCTCGCCCACATTCTTATACATGGTGCCACCACCGTCGTAGCTGGCAATCGGCACCTGCAACAGCAGGTCTTTTGTACGTTTGTTATAGTAATCTGCGGTAATGTTCAACCGTCCGCCCAGTAATCCTACATCCATCCCTATATCTGTCTGTTTGGTGGTTTCCCATTTAAGGTCGGGATTGCTGGGACTACCCAGCAGGTAACCCTGGTACAGCGTAGTAGTACCGTAAGAATACTGCACGCCGTTAAGCAGACCAAGACTGCTGTATGGATTAATCGACTGGTTACCTGTAATGCCCCAGCTACCTCTCAACTTCATGTTGGAAAAAATACCCAGGTCTTTGATGAACTGTTCTTCAGATAACCGCCATCCAACGCCAATGGAAGGAAAATAGCCCCACTTATTGGCGGTGGACTGGAATTTGGAAGAACCATCTGCCCTGTAGGTGGCAGTAATAAGGTATTTATCGTTAAAAGTATACGAAGCGCGGCCTACATAAGAGAGCAATGCCCAGTTGGTATAGGCCGATGAAATGCCCTGGGAGGTATTCAGCCCCAGGTTATAATACCCGTTAGAAGTGGAAGTAAGCCCGGAACCAGCCGCCGTGAAAGTATTGTATTTGCTGGAGGTTTCTTCTACAATACCCATTACGGTCAGATCATGCTTTTCATTGAACTTCTTGTGAAAGGTGAGTGAATTGCTGTTCTGTAAGGTATAGTTTTCCAAATAACTCTGACCGGAACCTGGATTGCCGGGGCTTATCCAGTCGTTATTCAGGTAGGCGTTCCTTGTGTTATTCATATCCAGGCCCACGTTCACGTTGAACGATAGCCAGTCTGTGATATCGTATTTGAGCCGTCCGTTGACTACTGCGGAATTAGCGGAATTATCGCTCTTCCTCTCCTTAATGGTCATGTAAGGATTGGACCAGATAGGGGAAACAGCGAACCGGTTGTATTGGGCCCCGGAATCGTATACCGGTTCGGTAGGTGCCCATGCCAGCGCTGCTGTTACGGGGTTGCCCTTGCTACCAATATCGCCGTTATTGTGTGAGTTAGTATGTGTAGCAAAGATGCCCAGACCTATACTTACTTTGTTGCTCAACTTGCTGTCCAGGTTGGCCCGCAGGGCATATTTTTCCTGGTTGGTGTTCACCAGCAGGCCCGACTGGTTTACATAATATCCCGATATATAATATCGTGATTTTTCCGTCCCGCCCGAAACGGACAACTGATGGTTCTGTGTAACGCCGGTATGAAATATCAGGTCCTGCCAGTTGGTCCCTTTACCGGCATAGCTTGACGGATCAGCAAAAACGGCAGATCCTGCAATATGATTAGCCTGTTGCGCATATGCCACCGCATCCAGCAGCTTATATTTTTTCATCGGCTTGTTGCTGCTCAGGAAGCCATTATACTCGATATGCGTGGTGCCGGCCTTGCCGTTTTTAGTGGTGATGATAATAACACCGTTGGCACCACGTGATCCGTAAATTGCAGTGGCAGAGGCATCTTTCAGCACTTCCATAGATGCGATATCATTTACATTGATATCCTGTATACCGATGCTGCTTAACGCCACCCCGTCAATTACATACAGGGGATCATTACTGGCGTTGATGGAATTGGCCCCCCGGATGCGGATCTTCACCGCTCCACCTGGTGCGCCGGAACTATTGGCCACAGAGACGCCTGCTACTCTCCCCTGCAGGGCAGAAGAGGCATTTAACACAGGCTGATCTTTATAGGCACTCGCATTCAACGAAGAGATGGAACCTGTCAGGTCCTTCCTCTTTTGTGTACCATAACCGACCACCACTACTTCTCCCAGCCCCTGGGTCGTTGGTTCCAGTTCTACATTAATAGTACTGCGGTTATTGACTGATACTTCTTTGCTGCGATACCCCATCAGGCTGAAGGTAAGGGAGGCTCCTTTTGGAGCGTTAATGGAAAACCGTCCATTATTATCCGTTTGCGTATTTACGGAGGTGCCTTTTATGTACACAATAACGCCTGGCAAAGACGTGTCCCCGGCGCTTACCCTGCCGCTGACGGGTTGCTGGGCATAAAGCACCAACGCATAACTACTGAAGACAAAGCATAGGAACAGCTTTTTCCATAACGAGAGATAGCTTTTCATGACAAATTAAATTTTTGTACCGTGGAAAATATTCATTGTTGAGTGCAAGTATATGCCCACTAACCCGGAAACCACCGGGGGTAAATGATCAAAAAAGGGGGGGAAACTGGTAAAATGGACTACTCTTTCCAGTTCACTACATTAAAATCATTGTTAAAGGAGTTCCGGTATTTTTTTATGTATTCAGAAGGGTTCATACCAAAGAGTCCAGAGAACTGCTCCCTGAAGTATTTCATGTCACTGATGCCTACCCCGAAGGCCGCTTCGTTCACATTACAGCCGGTACTTAACAGCAATACCGCCGCCCGGCGCAAGCGGATAAACCGGATAAAGGCATTTACCGAATGCCCGGACACCAATTTTACCTTCTTATAAAGATTGGAGTGGCTCATACCTATTTCGGCAGCCAGTACCTTGATGGTAAAAGTATCTTTATCCAGGTTGTTCTCCACTATGCTGATACATCGTTCCAGGAAATTCTTGTATTCCGTAGAAATCCGGGCATCGTTCTTTTTAAGGGTGATCTTATCGAAGAAATAGCGTTGCAACACATTCCTGTTCTGGAGGATATTGTCAATACGTGCGATCAGCAGCTCTTTTTCAAATGGTTTTACGATATAGTCATCTGCCCCGCACTCAATACCCTTCAGTTTGATCTCCTGTGAGGGGCTGGCTGTAAGCAGTATAACCGGTATATGGTTAAGGGAGGGGTCTTTTTTAATAAAATTACATAACTCCACCCCGCTCATTTCTTTCATGAACACATCGCTGATGATAATATCCGGGCAATATTCCCGGGCCATCTTCAGCCCATCCTCCCCGTTATCTGTCTCATGGAAAAGGAATTTTTCGCTAAAAAGCAGTTGCAGGTAATCCCTGATCTCCGCATTGTCATCCACTACCAGTATAGACCGTTTACCGGAGATAATATCGCCTATAGGGCTTTGTTCTATTTCTGCCGCCAGGCGGGCCGGAGGCATTTCAGTGGGAATGTTGCCCATCAGCTCTTCCAGCAGTGCAGGGTCTTTCTCCATCTCCTCGAAAATATATTGTCCGCCGAAATGGAGAGTGCCTTTTTTGAGCCGTATCATAAACGAGGTTCCATGTCCGGTTGTACTGGTAAAGGATATATGTCCTTTATGACGCTCAATAAAATGTTTTGACAGGTATAGCCCGATACCAAAACCGGCTTTTCCGGGCAGACGATCTTCCTTTACCTGGTAGAATTTTTCAAACAGCCGCTGGCTGGCGTCTTCGTTAATGCCGCAGCCGGTATCCATGATAGTGATGATGATGTCAGTATCGTCTTCGCTTATGTCAAAGCTGACCGTTCCGTTTTCCGGCGTAAATTTCAATGCGTTGGAAAGCAGGTTAAACAGCACGATCTCTATCTTTTCCCTGTCTGCATATACCTCCAGTTGCTGCCCGGGGGAATTGAACGTATAGTTAATGCGTTTTGTTCTGGCCTGCTGGCTAAAGCACAGGTACACCTCATTGCAAAGATTGTGGAGATCGAGCCGGGTTATTTTCAGTTTGTCGGTCTCGCTGTCGGCTTTGCGGAACAGTAGCAACTGGTCTACAAGGCTTAACAGGCGGCGGGCGTTCCTGTACACTACCTCCAGGCCGTTGCCGGTGGTTCTTTCACTGCTGTTAAGCATCTCCTTAACAGGATTGATGATCAGTGTAAGAGGTGTTCTGAACTCGTGCGATATATTGGTAAAAAAGGCCAGTTTCTTTTCATTCAGCTCTTTTTCTTTCTCAGTTTCCAGCCGGGCCAGCCGGATGTCAAATGCCAGCTTTGTTTTTTGCGCTTTATACCGGAGGTATGTGTACGCCAGGCCGGCAATAACAGTCATATACAGCAGGTAGGCCCACCAGCTCCTGTACCAGGGTGGCAACACGGTTATTTGCAGGGTGTATTCCCGCTTATTCCAGGCGCCTTCCGCATTGGTAGACTTTAACCGGAAGGTATAGCTCCCTTCATGCAACCGGGTGTAGTTGGCTGTTCTTGACTTTCCTACATAATTCCACCCTTTATCCCATCCCTCCATATAATAAGCGTAATCTATCTTGTCCGGGGCCGAGTATTCCAGGGCTACGAAGTCAAAAGCGATCACGGCCTTGTTATAAGGGATCTTCAGTGCCATAATATGGTCCTGTGCGCTTTCCGCAACATATTCCTTTGCACGCTCTACCGGAACATTGTCGATCTTAAGGCCCGTCAGCAGTACTTTGGGCATATTTGAAGAATACTGTAGACTATCGGGGTAGAAAATGTTCAGCCCTTTAATCCCGCCAAAGATAAACTCACCGGATGGCAGGGCCAGGGCAGCATTATAGTTGAACTGATTGGATAGAAGTCCATCCGACTGCGAAAAGTTCTTGAAGGTCTTTTGCTTCGGATTGAATTTTGAGATACCATAAAATGTGCTGATCCATAAATTACCGCTTTTATCTTCCAGTATTTTCAGGATGGAGTTATTGGAAAGGCCATTAGTCTTGTTGAATCGTGTATAGTTGCCGTTTTGCGGGTTAAACAGTAGCAGTCCGCCACCTTCGGTGCCTATCCAGCAATTACCGACACTGTCCTCGTGAAAGGCCCGGACGGGATAACCAATATTAAATACCTGGTGCCGCCGGGTAATCCTGTCAATCTTTATCAGGGATGTGTAGGTCCCAGCCCAGCAATTACCGTTACGGTCTTCCGCCATTGTAAGAATGTTAGTGAGGTTGCGGTCGAACACCTCAAAACGGTTGGTCTTCCGGTTGAACCGGTATAGTGGTCCATTGGTGCAAACGCCTGCCCACAGGTTTTTTTCTGCATCTTCATATAAGGCCCAGGTATTTTTATCCTCTCTCCCGCTCTGCTGATCAAAACAGGGAAAGTGTTCAAAAGAGCGGGTCGTTTTGTTATAGCGATAGATGCCCGTTCCCCAGGTGGAGATCCATATATTTTGCTGGAAATCACTGATAATATTGGTCACAAAATCGCTGCACAGCGAAGGGTTGTTGCCAGCCAGGTGTTTAAAGTTGGTGAACTGGTTGAGTTTCCGGTTCCAGATACTAAGTCCGCCCCCATCAGTACCAATCCATATATTATGCTCCGCATCTTCGCAAAGTGACAGGGTAAAATCATTGATCAGGCTATTGGGGTTCAGGGGGTCATGTGTGACACTGGCAAACCCGGTCCTTTTAGGATCAAGGATATTGATACCACCGCGCAGGGTACCGATCCATTTGCGGCCTTCATGATCTTCAAATATAGAGAACACTGCCGTACTGGTAAGCAGTTCCTTGTTTTGCGGCGATGTCAGGCTCGTAATCTTGCCGGTAGCAAGCGGCATCATAAAAACACCTTCCCCATCGGAAGCTATCCACAGCGTATTATGTTTATCGGTAAAAAGGTCCACTACCCTTTTGGAATGTGTTGTCAGCACTCCTGTAAATACATTGGAAGCGATCTGGTATTTATACAATCCTTCATCTGTACCCAGCCATAATTGTCCGTTATTATCCGTCTCGAGGACAATACCGTTCCTGATACTGTCATTGATCACTCTCACCCTGCCATGGCTATCATCATAAAGACAAAGCCCTACATTACGCACAAACAGCCAGGTCCGCTGGGTTGCATCCATTACCACCGACATGACTTCATATTGCGTAGTAACAGCTTTTCCGTTCCAGAGCGGTACCTGTCTGGCAGCGCCTCCACCATTGTAAATAAGCAACCCTTCTCCGTTGGTGCCGATGAAAACGGTTTCTTTTAGTCCGGGTTTGACAGCATTTACCCAGGCCTCGATCTTTTTTTCCCTGGAGCCTTTATAAGGGAGATAGTTGAGGCCGGAGAAACGGCCGGTAGCATCGCTGTAAATACTGACGCCACCACGGGTACCTATCCACAGGCGGTTATGCCGGTCTTCAGTGATGCATGCTATCCTGTTGTTGGCTACGGAATTTGTATCATTGAATTCATTCCTGTAAATAGTGAAGGTATATCCGTCGTACCTGTTTAATCCATCGTAGGTACCAAACCACATAAACCCATTATGGTCCTGGTAAATACTGGTAACAGCATTATTAGAAAGCCCCTGTTCAATGCCCAGGTAGGTAAGCGACGGAGGAAGTGCGGCAAAAGAATTGGTTAGTGTAAAGAAAGCACACCATACCCAGCAGATGGCTGGCCTCAGATACTTTATCATTATTCACTGTATTTTATACTGTCCCGATTTTTTTTTCACAACGACTTCAGAAAAAGTACAAAATTTATTTTAATAAAGAAAGTTTGAAGAACGTAAAGTATGCCGTCGCCTTCTCTGGGTGTTAATGCTGTTGTCTTCGCCTGGCAGGCCGGGCGGTAGCCTGCCAGGCGAAGACAACAGCATCTGAGGAATTTCAGGAAAGTCCTTTTATTCTTTTCTGAGGCTTTTCACCGGGTTCATGAACGCCGCTTTGATAGCCTGATAGCTTACAGTTAATATTGCAATTGCTACTGATAAGAAACACGCAACAGCAAATACCCACCAGTGAATACTAACACGATACTCATAATCCTGCAACCATTTATACATACTCCAATATGATAATGGCGCTGCTATTAAAAATGAAACAATGACCAGCTTCACAAAATCTTTAGATAGTAAAGCAGTAATGCTGGTTACAGATGCGCCCAACACTTTTCGCACGCCAATTTCCTTTATCCTGTTTTCTGCCATATATGTAGCAAGACCAAATAAACCAAGGCATGAAATGAAAATGGTAAGTCCTGCGAATAACGCGGCTAAAGTTCCCTGGCGTTGTTCATTGTCGAATTTCCGCGCATAGGCCTCGTCTACGAATTTATATTCAAATGGATATTCCGGGTTGTATTTTTTGAAAATCGTTTCCACCTTTTTCAGAGCTTTTGCAGTAGAGTTATTCCTGTTTAGTTTTATCTGCATCACTTTGAAAGTCATGAAGCTGCTCTTCGCACCGCATATTAATATCGGTCTTGTTGGCTCATAAGGGCTGGTAAGAATAAAATCTTTAATAACCCCTACAATATGCCAGTCAATACCAAGGTCGCTTACAACTTTACCAAGCGGGTCTTTGAACTTCATTACTTTCAGCGATGATTCATTTATAATCAGCCCTGTTGAATCGGTAGGGAATTTCTTCAAATCGAAATCACGGCCTTGTACAAACTGTAGTCCCGCAGTAACACCCAATCCTTCATCAGATAAATACCGGTCGAACGATGTTTTATCATCCGGGTTCTTTCCTGCCCAACTCTGTCCCCATCCATTACTCCACCTTTCAGTAAGCGGGGAGTTTGTTTTTGTAACGGATTCCGCAATACCTGATTCGATCAGTTCATTTTTTATCAATGTGTAGTTCTCAGGTATATCGCCCGTCATGAAATGGTAAATAAGATTATCCCTGTTATACCCTGTTTCGCGGTCACGGCCGTAATCTATCTGTTGTTTTACGACAATAGTACAGATGATAAGAATGGTCGCACATGTGAACTGCAATACAACCAGCGCTTTTCTTGGCGTTACTAATGCATTTGCTTTTTTAAATGTACCTTTTAATACCTTAACGGGCTGGAACGCTGAAAGAAAGAATGCGGGGTAACTGCCGGCCAGTAAACCGGTGAACAGGATAAACCCGATAAATGTAATCCATGTATAGATATTGCCAAAGTTTACAAATAGTTTTTTGTTCGTAAGCTGGTTGTAAGCGGGTAGGCTTATCAGAACAATAATGACAGCTACGATACCCGCCAGAAAAGCGATAAAAACAGATTCCCCGATAAACTGGCTGATAAGAGAGCTTTTCTGGGCACCCACAACTTTTCGTATCCCTACTTCCTTTGCCCGCTTTTCACTACGTGCGGTACTCAGGTTCATAAAATTGATACATGCAATCAATAATATTAACCCCGCGATGATGCTAAATATTTTAATGAATGTGCTACGTCCCCCATTGTCTTCCACACCATTAGTGAAACTTGAATATAAGCGCCAGCGGCTAAGGGGATAAATAAACAGCTCCCATTTCATCGTTTTTGCTTCGTCATTGTAATGCTGTTTCAATTCTTTTATTTTAGGAGCAACAGCAGCATAATTTACATTTGGCTTCAGCATCACATAAGTGGGGGTGCTGTTATCGTTCCAGCCAAGATCCCCCCCTTCCCTGTATTTTAAAGATGACCAGGGCAGTAAGTATTCAAAATCGAACCTTGTATTGTCAGGCAAATCTTTTAGAATACCGGTAACAGTGAAATTATCCCTATTCTCAATCTTAATAATTTTCCCCATTGCCTCTTCATTGCCGAATAAACTTTTAGCTGTCTTTTCGGTAAGCACTACCGAATGCATATCATTCAGTGCTGTAAGAGGATTACCTTTCAGCATCGGGAAGCTGAACATCTGGAGAAAACCGGTATCAACCGTAACTCCCGACTTCATCATTTTTTTCTCACCAACTGAAAAAAGAAAATTATCATTCGAATTTACACGTACAGCACGCTCTACCTCAGGCAAATCCTTTTCCATGGCACGGGCCGTTAATCCGGACACGGTATTCCAGCAGTCGACCTTGCCTTCAAACGGAACACGATTCCATACCTCGTATATCCTGCCTTTATTCTCATGAAACTCGTCGTAGCTCTTTTCGTCTTGTATCCACAGTAAGATAAGTATTGCGGCAGCCATGCCTACTGCAAGACCTATAATATTAATTGTAGAAAAACCTTTACTACGCAGAAGATTCCGGTAAGCGACTTTGAAGAAATTTCTGATCATAATATCTCATTAATTCGTTGAAATGGAAACGGACAGGATTTGCGGGAACTGTGCGCCAAGACAGTGCCGAACAACTATGTTATTGATTTACAATATAATAGTTTATTTCATGAAAGCCCGGCTTGTTCATTTTCGACACAAAGCTGTCCGCTTCTGAACACGTTCAGATGCAAATGGCTACCTAATCATGTCATTTTTAAGCTACTCATCAGGTAGTATAAGCCCTATATAAGCCCTATATAAGCCCACTCATAGCCCCCTATAAGCCCACCTTATTTAGGGTGGGCTTATATAGCAATTATATTTGAGGTGATAGCAGCTTTTAGATAAACCGTAGTATACATTCCATACTGTATGGCCCGGTTTACAGGGGAGATATTAATACCATCAGGGGTGCGGGAATGGGATCTTCATATTGCAAACAACGCCTTCAGGGCTGTTATAGCCCTATGATTTTAGTTGAATGATTGCGGGTGTTCTTCTTTAGTGATGAAATTCATCCTGTCATTTTCAATCCTTTCCACCTTTCCAGGTAATACATCACTTCTTTATCAGTTACCTGTGCAAAATCTTCGTAAAAGGCGCCAACACCATAAAACTCCTCTGGCACCAATATTGCGATTACTTCGTCTACCTTGTTGGCTAATTTATTTACTGCATTTTTTGATGCTACGGGTACGGCAATCACAATTTTACCCGGCCTGCTTTTCCGTAGGATATTTACCGTAGCCAGCATAGTGTTACCAGTTGCCATTCCATCATCAATTACAATCACTGTTTTTCCTTCCAGCTTCTCGGGGCTTTTATCGCCCATGAATTTTTTATACATCTCTTTCAACCTTGTCCTTATTTTCTCTAACTCCTGCTGAATATAAGTTTCAGGTACTCCGTTACCGTGTGTAATAAAATAATCATTGAGGCTTGCCGCACCTATGGCGTATTCTTTGTTTAAAGGGTGGCCGATTTTTTTTGTCAGAATCACTTCAAGGGGAACCCCCAGTTCTTTAGCGACAATATAAGCAACAGGAACTCCACCCCGGGGTATCGCCAGCACTATACCGGAGTCCTTTTTATATTTTTCCAATTTTACTGCCAGCATTAAACCAGCTTCCAATCTGTCACGAAACATAGCTGTTGCATTTTAAACAAATGTATTAGTGTGCTTGCACCAGGGCAATGATAACCATCAATGCAACCATTGATCATTCTCATTGCCCCAAAATATAAAATTCTTTTCCTTTGGCTAACCAATTACTATGGGGGGTCTTATTAATAACAGGTTAAAATTTAAGGATTATGCCAAGTCATTTTACCAAACAGGCAATCATTAATGAACCAGAAATAATAAGCGCCATTAAGCAATGGGCTTATCCATTAAAGAGCAAAGCAGACCTGCAGCCATTGTTTGAACGTATAGGGGATGCAAATATTGTTATGCTCGGTGAAGCAAGCCATGGTACACATGAATATTATACCTGGAGAGCCCATATTACCCAAAAGCTGGTGGAGGAAAAAGGCTTCAATTTTATTGCGGTTGAAGGTGACTGGCCTGATTGCTACCGGTTAAACCGTTTTGTAAAAGGGTATGATATTGAGAATAAAAGCGCTTTTAAAGTTTTGCACGCATTTGACCGCTGGCCCACCTGGATGTGGGCTAATTGGGAAATAGTAGCATTAGCCGACTGGTTGCAAAAACATAATACCGGTTTACCTGCCAATAGCAAGGTCGGCTTTTATGGTCTGGACGTTTACAGCCTTTGGGAAAGCATGGAAAGTATTATGCAGTATTTGAAAAAAACCGATCCCGCAGCATTAATAGTAGCAGAAAAAGCATTCCATTGTTTTGAACCTTACGGACAAGAAGGGATTTCCTATGCGGAAGCGTCACAGTTTGTGCCGGTGTTATGCCAGCGTGAAGTAGTAGAATTACTGAAAGTGATACAAAAAAAGATGCCAACATATAATACCGATCATGAAAATGTATTAAGCGCTGAACAAAATGCATTAGTGACGGTAAATGCAGAAAAATATTACCGCGCGATGGTTGAAGGCGGACCACATAGCTGGAATGTACGGGACCGCCACATGGCAGAGACACTGGACAGACTATTGAAATTTCATGGAGAGAATGCCAAAGTGATTGTGTGGGAGCATAACACACATATCGGTGATGCAAGGGCAACAGATATGGCTGGTGAAGGCATGTATAATATCGGTGAGCTGGCAAGAACACAACATCATGATGATAAGGTTGTACTTGTAGGTTTTGGATCGTATAAAGGAACTGTGATGGCCGGAAGAAAATGGGGTGCGCCCATGCAACTTATGCAGTTACCCGAAGCCCGTAAAGCAAGCTGGGAATATCTGCTTCACACGGCAGGTCCGGAAAACAAACTGTTAATAATGGATGATTTTGCAGGAAATGATGCGCTAATGGAAACACATGTCGGACACCGCGCAGTAGGAGTGGTATATAACCCCGAGTATGAACAATATGGTAATTATGTCCCTTCTATTTTGCCATTGCGATATGATGCCTTTATTTACCTGGACGAAACAAAAGGGCTGCACCCGCTGCATATACAGCCCCATGGCCAGCAGATACCAGAAACCTACCCTTTTGGCGTATAATATTGCATGTATCCCGCATTTCAATTTGCCTGCTTCAACCCGAAGGGGCTTTTTGAAATTACAAGCATTCCCTACCTGATAGAGAACAGGCTTCCAATCCTAATTTATTGACATTTGTCAAGCCTGACAGCCCTCCTTGTGGTTTATCTTTGTAACAGATAAAACTATGATAATGGGCACTGCAATATTTACATCTAAATACACAATCGCCTTGAGTGTTCTGTTATCAGGACTCTGTTATTATTTTGGAAATGGATTAAATGGAGATTTTTGGTATCTGGTATGGCTTGCCCCGGTTCCAATTATTTGTCTCGCTATTGCAAATTCAAAAAAGGTCACCTTTCTGGCTTCATTTATAGCATATCTGATTGGAAGATTAAGTTGGTTTTGGTATTTGGTGAAGGTAACTACAATGCTACCAGCGATATTTTTCACATTAGCACCATCATTAATTTTTGCAGGTATCATAATCCTCACAAGGTCAACTGCATTAAAATTAAACGCCTGGTATTCCGTTTTCGCCTTCCCGATATTTTTTTCAGCGTTTGAATACTTACTCATAAAGTTCGCGCCTGATGGGACAGCGGCAAGCATTGCCTATTCACAAATGAACTGCCTGCCCTTAGTACAAATTGCGTCTGTAGCAGGTATTCTCGGTATCACTTTTATAGTTACATTAATACCTTCCGCTATTGCATTTGCATTTTTTTTCAGGGAAGAAAAGAAGGAGCTTACTTATTTGTCAATATGCACTAGTGCTATTATTTCCGGCGTATTACTATTTGGATTCTTACGTCTGAATAATACCTCGCCCAATGATAAAATTAAGATTGGCCTGGTGGTGATGGATGAGAAAAAGCACAACAATTCTGACAAACCTGATAGCATTAAAGATAACGCTGCGGCGGTTTTTTATTTAAAACAGATTGACTCTCTCGCGGGCCAGGGAGTAAGTGCAATACTCTTACCGGAACGCGCATTAAGTATCGATAAATTATCAGAAAATGAGATGATAAAATTATTGATCAATGCCGCGGTCAAAAACAACGTTTACATTATATCGGGTTACACAAATCTTAGAGGAGAAAAAGAATACAATTCAGCAATTGTAATAAATAACAGGGGGAATATTGTTACTGACTACAACAAGATTCATTTGGTAACAGGACTTGAAAGTCAATTCATTCCGGGGAATAATATTGGCTTATTTAAGCTCAATAACCTGCAATCAGGTATTGCGATTTGTAAAGATTTAGATTTTCAGG
Source organism: Chitinophaga oryziterrae (assembly GCF_009758125.1). Classification (GTDB taxonomy): domain Bacteria; phylum Bacteroidota; class Bacteroidia; order Chitinophagales; family Chitinophagaceae; genus Chitinophaga; species Chitinophaga oryziterrae. The sequence goes on along the minus strand of NZ_WRXO01000007.1, from coordinate 246,354 downwards.
ATTATATCCGCCAATATGGTAAAAACAACCCCAGCATCTTATTTGTACCAGCATGGGATTTTGTGGTAGATGACTGGCTCCATTCCCGTATGGCGATATTAAGGGGAGTTGAAAACGGATTTTCGGAAGTTAGAGCTGCAAGAGTAGGAAAATTGACAATCAGCGACTGTTATGGAAGAGTTACTGATGAAGCCAGCAGTTCAAATCTGCAACAGGCCACTTTAATTGGATACGTTCCCACACAACGATTTGATACGTTCTATACAAGATCCGGTGATTGGGTGGGTGCCTTTAGTCTTTTATTATCAGCCTTTCTGATATTTATCACATATATGAGGAATCATCTTTTTGATTTCAAACGGCTCAATGTTTCGGGAGATATACCCAGGTAGTCGGCTATTATCCTGGCAGGAAGGCGCCTGATCATTTCCGGGTTATCTTTCATCAATAAATGATAGCGTTCTCTGGAATCTGCAGTTATTAAATTTTCTATGCGTCGTATCGCTTTAATATACTCCTGTTCCAGCTCGATGCGGTTCAGGGTCTCCCATCCGGGAATGTTTTTACAAAGTGATTCACGATCTTCAAAACTAAGCATCAGCAATTCCGAAGGTTCCGGGCTTTGTATAGCTGCTACTGAGGGTTCCTTTAGAATAAAACTCGGGAATGCGGTACCCATTTTTCCTTCAAATACCAGGAAACGGGTTGACTCTATCCCTTCCTCATTCGTTAGAAAAATCCGCAGGCAACCTTTAATCACAAAGTACAGGTGCCTGGCAATTGATCCTGCCGGAACCAATATTTCGTTTCTTTCCGTAGACTTTTCTACGAAACATTTATCGATAAGCTCTTCCTGGGCCGGAGACAACGCTATTTTTCCTGCCAGATATTTTTTTAACGCGGGGTGCATGATCAAATATAAAGTTTTTGTAACGAAGTCATAAGCATTTTAACCCTCACTTTTGGCTAAATCAAAAGTTGATCTGACTAAATCGGTCTCTTCACGACTGCCGACCTTTGCATCATAAAAAGATAGCCAAGGAAAAATTGACCACCACCAATTTATCCATCAGATGCTTACTCAGAGGCCGGCTTTGAAAATCTTTCCCATTTTTGTATGCCTTCAAAAATCAATTTGGCAACCCGCCTGATAAACTGGTTGGCCAGGCGGCTATATAAAAACCTTCTCTTTTATTAAAGTTTTTACTTATTTTAACTTCGATGAGTAAAAATCCAGTATACCTTCCAACAAAGAACCATTACGAGATCCTTGACGGCTTACGCGGAGTAGCGGCTATAATGGTAGTTGCCTTTCATGTCTTTGAAACTTTTTCCGGCGACCGCTTCCACCAAATTATTAATCACGGCTATCTGGCAGTTGACTTCTTTTTTCTGCTGTCGGGCTTTGTTGTGGCTTATGCCTACGATGACCGCTGGGGGAAAATGACTCAATGGGATTTCTACAAACGCCGCCTCATTCGTTTACAACCGATGGTGATCATGGGTACGTTAATCGGTGCGGTGCTTTTTTATTTCCAGGCCTGCGGAATGTTCCCGCTTATAAGTTCAACGCCTGTATGGAAGATGCTGCTGGTAATGATTGTTGGTTTTACATTGATACCTCTGCCCACCTCTATGGATATCCGGGGCTGGCAGGAAATGCATCCATTGGACGGTCCCGCCTGGTCGCTTTTTTTCGAGTACATCGCCAATATTCTATATGCCCTGTTTGTACGTAAATTCTCTAAAACACTGCTTACTATACTGGTAGTCTTATCTGCCTGCTTCCTGATACAGTATTTGGTAATGGGCCCTAATGGCGATGTTATAGGTGGCTGGTCTATAGATAAAACCCAGTTACACATCGGTTTTGCCCGTTTACTATATCCTTTTTTTGCAGGCGTATTACTTATGCGTGTGGGTAAACTGATCCATATAAAAGGCGCCTTTACCATATGCAGTCTGCTACTGGTTGCTATTTTCATGGTTCCGAGAATCGGAGGCAGCGGGCATCTCTGGATGAATGGTTTGTATGAATCTGTTTGTATCATCATATTTTTCCCCTTGATCGTATCTATCGGAGCAGGGGGCAGTATTACCCGAAAATATGCAAGTAAAGTATGCAAGTTCCTCGGGGCAATATCATACCCGCTTTATATCACGCATTATCCACTGATCTATTTGCATCTGGCCTGGGTTAAAAACTATAACGTTTCTACGTCAACTGGTCTTTGGGGTGGTGTAGTGGTGCTTATTGGCAGTATTGTTATTGCCTATGCATCTTTGAAACTCTACGACGAACCAGTTCGCAAATGGCTTACTAACAGGTTTCTAAAGAAGCAATCCTGATGTTCAATTATTAAATAACAGAAAAGATGAAACCTCTGTATAGTATGTTAAAAGCAATACTCCTGCTTACCGGATTTTTTCTGATGGTAACATCATGTATACACCATTCACCTGCAGTAGATGTTGCAAAATCAACGATAATAGCAGTTAATCGTAGTCACCCGGATAGTTCAAAAATTATCAGAGAAGATGATTCTATACTATCTGAATTTATTCCCGAAAATTATACTATTCTTGATACAATTTCGGGTGATCTGAATCTTGACCAGTACCCTGATATGATAATAGTATTAAAGAAAATGAATGAAGCAGAAATTTCGTTTGATGGGTATCGGTTACCTTACACTTTAATCTGCACTGCAACCTGATCCTGTGCCATCGCGTAAGATCCCGGGCATACAATTCTTTTTGTTTATACTTCTGTTGATGTTGCCTTTGTAAACGCTGAATGATAACCTAAAAAGAAGAATGCGATCAGCACAATACCGGGAACGCTTTCTAATAAATAATAACTATCAGACTTATCAAACGGCATTAGAACCAATGCAAAAACATGATAACGGCACCACATGAAAAGCTCATAAGCAAACTCATTAAATAACCAGAGGGAGATATAAAGAAATAAGATGTTTTTCGCCTTCAGCTTTATTTTTTCTGATGTTCTTAACACGTATATACCTAATGCAAATAATATTAATGGTATATAAATCCTGAGCTGAAAGATCGTCCCATGTATATATTTGTCAATAGATCTGTTACGTGTATGTTCTGCAGAATAACCATCCATTTTAAATAGAAAATAATCTATGACAGCAGAGAGAATAAGTATGCCAGCCAGCACAGTAACATCCTTTAAATTTATCTTACAGATAAGCAGAGAGAACGTAATCTCCACAGGTATTCCTTCTTTTTCCCAACGTGCAAACCCTAAAGAGAATAATGCCACAAAAAATATAAATACATCTTTTGTAAGATCAATAATACGATACACATTACCCGCACTATAAGACAGGAAAAAGTAATTGAGTAAACTGATCTGGGTTTTCGCTGCTTTTCCGGAAAATTCGGTAAAATGGAGAAGAAGCGCCGCTACTATAAAACAGACCGCTGTAAATATGATAGTTGGACCGATAGTTCGCCGTAGATATTGTTGATAATAATCAACGATATCAGTAAGCTGGCTTCTGAGATAGTCTGCGAATTTCATAGTGTTTATATTTTACAGGGATTGTTTCTTTTATGATAACTCAGCACAACTCATATTCTTAGTAGAGAGATATCATAATATTGCAAGATATTACATTCATTTTTTATATTTAACATCTTTTTTGCCAAAATCTGTTGTAGCAAAGAATCTAACTTAGCTGACCTCTCTCCCAAAAGAAATAATAAATAAATGTTTTTAGATTTTAAACAATCCGGAATAACAACATGTTAATTAGGGAAAAGCCCTTTTAAACCTCAAAATAACATTCAAGGAAATATCCTTTAAAGACCAAAATTCCAATAGCTTATGGAAAACAAACAGCCTGCCAGCCCTACTCGCTGGACGCGGGATTACGTATTCGATATCCTTAAAGACCTTGGTATCCATTACATTTTTGGTGTACCCGGAACAAATGAAATTCCTATTATTGATGGCACCTCTTACCCCGAAAACGAAGTAGAATATATTGAATGCCTCCATGAAAATATTGCAATAGGCGCGGCGATGGGATCTGCGCGGATGACAGGGAAGCCGGGAGTGCTGGTAGTACACGTTACACCCGGTATTGCTCACAGTATAGGTAATCTTTTCAATGCTTGCCGTTCTGAAATGCCCCTGGTAATTCTTTGCTGCCAGCAGCAGAACGAACTGGTTACACAAGAACCTTTACTGGCATCTAACCTGGTAGAACTAGCCCGTCAGTACACCAAATGGTCTCATGAAGTGCGTACTCCCGATGAAATAGCCATGGTGTTGCAAAGGGCATTTAAAGAGGCGATGGCGCCTCCTAATGGCCCTGTATTTATTTCCATCCCCTGGGATTTTACCATGGTGGCCATCGAAGATAACCAGAAGGTAAAAGGAGTAACCCGCATTTCACCACATTTTACAGGTGATGAAGCAACGATTAAACAGGCTGCCGGTATGCTGTCTGCCGCCAGTAAGCCGGTTATTGTTGCCGGAGATGCGGTCGGATATGCAGATGCCTGGGCTGAATTACAGGAACTGGCAACGTTGATAGGAGCGCCGGTAGTATTACAGACCTTTAGCAGTGTAGCTAACTTTCCTAATAACGATTATCACTGGCAGGGAGAACTGCCCGGCAGTCAGGCTGGTATACAAGCCGTATTTAAAGAGCATGATGTAGCCTTCCTGGTAGGCTTTGGAGCACAGGCCCAGCTGGCAGTATATAAATATTCTGACGGGCCGCTCTTCCCTCCGCATCTGAAACAGATCTACCTTACAAACAACACCTGGGATATCGCCAAGAACTATTATGGTGAAGCTGCCATCTTTGGAGATATAAAGGTTACGTTACCCCTACTGAATGCCCAGATCAAATCAGAGGGGGCCGCAGCCAGAAATGACAGTATGAAACTGATGGCAGTTACCCGCACGGCAGACTGGGACGCATATCTTCATAATGCTATGCAACAAAAGGAAATATGGAGCGTAGTCATTGCAAAGGCACTGAAAGATGCTATTGAAGAACGGAAAATGATGAGTGATTTCGTATATGTGCATGAAGCCATTTCTGACAGCGCACCCTTCCAGTATTATCTTCCATTTGGCACTACAGGTGCAAAACCCATCAGTTATTACTGCGTGGCCGGAGGCTCCCTGGGCTGGTCAATGCCAGCATCCCTGGGTATTAAACTGGAAAAAGAAACCGTACAGGGAATAGGGACCAGGCTGGTGATAAATGCAGTAGGTGACGGCTCCTCCCTTTTTTATCCGCAAACCTGGTGGACGGCAGCTCACCGCCAACTACCCATCCTTTATATCATCACCAATAACCAGGAATACCATACACTGCAACTCGGGCTTCAACAGGTGGTAGCATCCTACGGCACTGCTCCCGGCTACGGGTGGACACCCAAAACAATGGACCCTTCTTATCTGAAACTGGAAAGACCACAGCTGGATTTTGTTAGTCTGGCGAAGGCTTTTGGCGGACAAGACGGAGAAATAGTGAGAACGCCCGACGCTGTAAAAGATGCCGTGGAAAGAGGCATTGACCATGTACTCAATAACGCCTCTTCCTATATACTGGATATGCGTATTGCGGCCAATGCGCCAATAACCCCTACCACCAGTATGCAGCATTATATTGAACAACCAGTGCTGGATGTGTTCCATAAACAGGCATTTAAAACTTACCTGCTGGAAACTGATAAAACTAAAGTACCATCTAACATGCCCTCAATCTTCTAAAACTATTTTTTATGTCAAACGAACAAATCGACATCGCCATAGTTGGCGGCGGTATTTCAGGAGTATACAGCGCCTGGACACTGCAAAAAGAATTTCCGGGGAAAAAGATCGTTGTATTTGAAGGCAGCGATCATATCGGCGGGCGACTACTTTCCGTTAAACCACCACATATTACTGATATGGTGGCAGAGCTGGGAGGCATGCGTATACTCGAAAACAATCAGAAACTGATTGTAGACCTGATTGCCGAACTGAATACACTCCTACCGGATGATGAACAGATTACCCTGTACGATTTCCCGGTAGATGAACCACAGAATATCGCTTTTCTGCGTGGTGTATTCCTCCGCCTGGCTGATTTTACAACCCACCCGGACAAAGTACCTTATAATCTCTCTTTTCTTGAAAAAGGAGATGGTCCGGGTACGATCATTGTAAACGCCATAGAACAGATCGTGCCGGGTATCACGGATGCTTCACTAACAGATGAAGAGCGCCGGGAAATGACAAAAAATGCCACCTTTGATGGCCTTCCCCTCTACAAATGGGGTTTCTGGAATTTGCTTTATCGCGTGATCAGCAGTGAAGCATACCAGTTCAGTATGGACGCAGGTGGATATGACTCTACACTCGTTAACTGGAACGCCGCCGATGCCATCCCCTGGTATCTGTCAGATTTTGGTATCTCCCCATTATATAAAGGCTTTACCAACGGATTTCAGCAGGTTCCTATTACACTGGCCAACCTGTTCCGGACCGGTGGTGGAGATATACGCCTGCATCAGCAACTACATGGCTTTGAATGGATCAATGATCATTTCGAATTAACATTTCATGAAGGAGAGATCATCAATGCCGGAAAGCTGATCCTGGCAATGCCACGTCGCGCACTGGACCTGCTATCACCACACAGCCCCAAGCTACAGGAAATACAACCACTTATCAGCAGTGTTACACCACGTCCGTTATTTAAATTATTCACTACTTATGGCAGTCCATGGTGGAGAATATCAGGATATACGAATGCCGCCGGCAATTTTGTACCTGTTGAATCCGGCCGTTCCGTAACAGATCTTCCGATAAGACAAACCTACTACTGGCCTAAAAATGATGGTACTCCTTCTACAAAAGGAAGGGCTATGTTACTTGCCAGTTATGATGATGGCACCAACATCGGCTTCTGGGACGGATTAAGACCTCAGCGTAAACTAGCATGGCAGGAAGGACGTTCTCATGCAGTACTGAATGATCCGTTCATTGGGGAAGACGATAATGAGATCAAAGAGGCCGATGATGGTCTTAACCAAACCTGGGACCAATATAAAGCGCCCAGACGTATGGTGACGGAAATAGCCCGCCAGTTAAGACAAATGCATGACCTGGATTATACGCCTGTGGTAAGAAGCGCTGCATTCCGCGACTGGGGCGAAGATCCTTATGGTGGTGGATGGAATAGCTGGAACATCGGTGTTAAAAGCTGGGAAGTAAGAGATAAGATCGTACATCCGATAGCTGACTGCCCGTTATACATCTGTGGGGAAGCTTATTCTGATGCACAGGGATGGGTAGAAGGCGCTTTGCAAACAGCGGATATTATGCTGGCCAGTTTTTTAAACAAACCGGTAAATACAGGAAAGAAAACTAATCCGGTCGCAGAACTGGAACACAGCTGATAAAATCACAGGAGAAGCTGATAGCTTCTCCTGTTTTGTCTTTTCCACCCCAGGTATTCCCGGTGGAAAGAGAAATGTACTCTCTGCCAGGTCTCAATGCCCCCAGGTTACCTTTATATTATGTGCGTTTGCATATACTTTGCCCAACGCAGTTAACTTCTCCTGTAACTCTTCAAATTGTTTACCATACTTAGCATCTATCTCCTGTCCTTTTGCTGCAATTTCTTCTTTTGAAGCGCCGCTATCACATAATTTTGCCAGGTCCTTATACTCATTTTTATAAACAGGTAGTACATATTCATGTAAAGCAATGGAAGTCTGCAGCATGTCCTTAGTCTCTGCTGTCTCCTTTAATGCTTTCACATCCTGCAGCGCTTTATCAATAGACAACACTTTCATTTCAACCATTTTCGTAGCAGAAACATCCTGCTGTTTTACGCCTTCGTACTTCACTGTGTAGGCTACAAGCATCCTGGTAAACTGTTCACTTGCGAAATCATTAAAAAGATTAGTGTTTAATACTGCCCTGTCAAAATAATTTTCCGGAGTAGCGGTATTACATGCTGTTAACAAAAGTGACCAACATAATACTAACAAACTGGCAATTTTTAGTCTTTTCATGTTTTTACGAACTTTATTTCGCACAAGTTTACAAAGTATTATTTCAAAATCCGCAGTGGTTAAAGGGCTAAATAACGTAAATTGACACCCTTTTAAATTTAAACCAAATGAAATTCAATTATTTATAAAGGATAAATGCTCTTTATAATTCCTTTATTATAAAAATACGGGAATGCCATATCCTGTAACCTATAAATGCCATCACCGTTCCAAGGCACATACCCGCCAGCACATCACTGGGATAATGCACCCCCAGGTCCATACGGGAATAAGCAACCAGCAAAGCCCATAGATACACCGGCACTATAACATACCATTTTCTGAAGGCCAGACTTAATACGGCTGCTGTTACAAACGCATCTGTAGTATGCCCTGAAGGAAAAGAAGGACTCCCCCCTGAAGTAATCTTCTGGATAAAGTCATACGTTGCGAAAGGACGAGGTTTATTTACCATATGTTTAATCCCCGTATCAGTAATAGAGGTAACCAGCAGGGTTAAAGCGCTGTAAACAGCTATCTGACCTGTCAATTTATTCTTAAAAAGAAAAGCGTACACAAATAATGCGACCGGAATAAATATAGCCACCGGGGTCGCGCTATCTGTAATCATCCTGAAAACCCCATCCATCGCTACATTTCGGCCATTATTGATGCTTCTCAGTAAGCCAATATCCCAGACCTGCATATTACCAAAAGGGAACATGCTTAATATAAAAACCATCACCAGTATACTGATGATACATCTATCTCTTGTAGAATACATCGTTGCAGGTTAAAGTATAAAGTTCCCCCGAAATTCTGTAAATAATCTGAAATAAAGCCTACAGAATTACTTCAGATTCTATTAATAAGTTTGCCTTTAATCATAAGATATTATGAAAGTACTGATCATAGAGGATGAACAGGAGTTATCAGATAGCATCTGCCAATACCTGGCAGATGAGAATTTCCTGTGTGAAGTGGCTGGTACATTTGATGCTGCCATTGAAAAGATATGCCTGTATGATTACACCTGTATTATTCTAGACATTAACCTGCCCGGTGGAAGCGGACTTGATATTCTAAAAGAATTAAAACGTAATAATAAAACAGATGGTGTATTAATAGTGTCTGCTAAAAATTCTCTGAACGATAAAGTTTATGGATTAAAAGCCGGTGCTGATGATTACCTCTCCAAGCCATTTTATCTACCAGAATTATCTGCCCGTGTCGCAGCTATTATCAGAAGAAAAACCTTTGATGGTAATAATATTGTTTCTTTTGATGAATTACAATTAAACCTTCAGGAAAAAACAGCCACCGTTAAAGGAAAAGTAATTGATCTTACACGTAAAGAATATGATCTGTTGCTTTATTTTATCAGCAATAAAAATAAAGTAATCAGCAAAAATGCCATTGCAGAACATCTGTGGGGAGATGATATGGATCTTGCCGGCAACTATGATTTTATCTATAGTCATATTAAAAACGTACGCAAAAAACTGATACAATCCGGCTGTCAGGATTATATTAAATCCGTCTATGGCATGGGATATAAGCTCTCTTATCAAATTGCCCCTGAATGAAATTACTGGAAAAATACAACCGCTTTAACCTGTTGTCCACTATTGCGGTTTTTATATTAGCAGGGGTTGCCTTTTATTTTGCCCTGCATTTTACACTCTTAAGACAGATGGATGAAGATCTCATGATCGAACAACGTGAGATTTCCAATTTTGTTGCCTTACATGATTCATTACCACTTCCCGTAGTAGTAAAGGACCAGCAGATCATTTATAAACACGCCACGCAACCTTTCAAACACAAAAAATTCGAGACCATAAAAATACCTGCGGACGATGATGATTACAGGCAGCTTTCTTTTAGTATCATGGCTGCGGGAAAATGGTACAATGTAAAGGTGCTGAAATCACTGGAAGGCACAGATATCATTACCCACTCCGTGTTCCTGATCACCATCTGTACCATCCTCTTAATGTTTATCGCCACATTTATTATCAACAGGACCATACTAAAAAGATTATGGCAGCCCTTCTATCATTCACTCGATATCTTACAGCACTTTAAAGTAGGCAGCCAGCAACGGCTACAATTCCCTGCTACCGGTATTGATGAATTCAACTTCATGAATTCCACACTGGAACGTAGTACCGCAAAGGCGCTACAGGATTATAATGCATTAAAAGTGTTCACTGAAAATGCCTCTCATGAACTACAGACCCCTTTAGCAATCATAAGATCTAAGATGGAAGTGATTATGCAGGGAGAGAACTTATCGGAAAGTCAATTTGCAGCGTTGCAAAGCGCCTCGGAAGCGCTTAATAAATTGTCCCGCATGAATCAATCATTGTTACTGCTGACTAAAATCGAAAACGAGCAATTCGCTTCAAAATCAACCGTTGAAACAGACCAGCTCTTAATTAAAAAAGCAGCGCAGTTTAAAGAACTATGGGACGACAGGCAATTGCAGGTACATCTGGATATTAAACCCGTCACCCTGCATGTAAATAAAGAACTGGTAGAACTATTATTGAATAACCTGTTCAGCAATGCTACCCGCCATAATTATAATAACGGTGAAATCTTTATATCTTTAGACAAACAGGGGCTGACTATCGGTAATACAGGGAATAATACACCATTAAGTAAAACACACCTCTTTCAACGGTTTTACAATCCATCCAACAGCAGCACCAGTAATGGCCTGGGACTGGCCATCATTCGCCAGATATGCGAAGCATCCGGACTTACAGTAGAATATGATTATACAGACAACAAACATCTGTTCACCATTCTCTTCTGATTCCATTTACCAGTAAATTTGTCTACTTCAGATTTATATTATGCATAAGATATTAATTACAGTATTTCTTTTAGCAGTGAATACTGCATCCGCACAAATCAGATGGCATCTGAACAGCGAGAAAGATGGTATGAAAATATATACCAGTACAGTGCCTGATTCAAAGATAAAAGCAGTGAAAGTAGAATGCGTGTTTCATGCAACCTTATCCCAGCTTGCCACCGTGTTACTGGATGTTAATACAGCAGCAGAATGGCTATATCATACCAAATCAGCTTCATTGGTGAAACAGGTTTCACCTTCGGAAATATATTATTATTCTGAGATAAGTTTACCATGGCCTGCACAGAACAGGGATTTTGTTGCTCACCTGACAATTACCCAGAACCCGGTCACAAAAGTAATGACCATAGACGGCCCGTCAGTACCAGGCTATGTTCCCGTAAAATCAGGTATTGTGCGCGTGAATAATTCCAAGGGGTACTGGGTCATCGCTCCTCTGGCAAACAATCAGATAAGAGTGGAATACAGCTTGCACGTTGACCCCGGAGGAGCTTTACCTGCCTGGCTGGTAAATATGTTTGCAACAGAAGGTCCGTTTAAAATGTTTAAGAATCTGAGATCACAGTTAGAGAGTCCTGCTTACAAAAATGCACAGTTACCATTTATCGTTAACTAGAAAACATGTACCAATAGCCACTTGCTGGCAATACTCTATTATGCTTCTTTAAAAAATGCATTCTATATCTGAGAAACAATTTAACGGGATTTGATCTTTTCTTCGAGGTAACGGATGTTTTGTGCCTTACCTGCATCCAGTTTATTACGGCAATAAGAAGTAAAGAAACGATGATCTTTCAGCAATTGGATAGTATTTTCATACCAGTGAGGGAATTGTTTATTTTCCCTTAGTTCCATTTCCCTTCTCACCAGATCGTCTGTTATTTCAAGGTATTTTGTCCCGAAATGGTAAGTATCTGCATCACAAATGATTTCTTCCATCCTGCTTTTTGGGGTAGGCGGATACCTGGTAGCCATGATACATTCAGCAATGGGTGCTATCAGGTCATCATTGATATGCTCCTTTTCCAGAAATGATCCCATAATATCTACCCCGGCTTCTTCATGTACCTCCATTTCGGCAACAAGATGACCTGTGTCATGAAACCAGGCAGCCACACTGATGATAAAATCAGTCCTTTCGTCTAACTCGTAATACTTTGTAATTTCTTTGGCGTGTATAACGACTTCCTCTGTATGTGTAAGATTATGATATATCAGATAAGGGGAGGTTAACCGGGCAAAAAGATCCGTAACATATTCTCTGACAAGACTTTCTGTAAAGACAAGATCCATAACTCAATTGACTATGTATAAACAAATATCCATAGCAAATCTGAGTAAATTCTGTAGCATAAAAAGCGGGCCGTCCCATATAATGAGACTGAAGAAAGTCTTTAATAACAAAAAAGGATTGCCTCTTACGAGACAACCCTTTTTTTGGTTTTTCATTTTGCTACTTCATCCACCAAACTTTATAGTTGGTGTTATTCCCACCCATTTTACTGATCTGCGCGTTATAGTTATCTGCATTATTCACCGCTTCATCCTGTGCATAAGGAAGACGATAAAAAGTAGTATATGTTGCTGATGGATTGCTGCTCGCATCCACAGGTGTACTGCCTGTTCTTCTCGATAAATTAAATGCCAGCCATGGTTGACGGAAATACGACAACCACTCCTGTGCATAAATCTTACTGATCGCATCCGCAGTTGTGCCGGTAAAGGCTACTTTAGGATTGGCTAAAAAAGCCTGCATTTCCAGCGTAGTTGGAGCTGATGGCGCTACTGCCGCCCAGTTTTCCGATGTAGTGTTCGTACCTGCTGCTACTTTATACCAGAAATTAACAGAGGACGTGATACCTGCATTATATTCTGTTTCGGCTGTCGCTATATTCTGGCCTACACCTAATCCGCGGGCATATGCTTCTGCCTTTAAGAAATGTACTTCTGCGGAAGTCATGATTGGCTCCGGAATATACCACTCGTCACGTATCAGGTACCAGTTGATAAGAGAGAATAAACACCCGTTCTTATTAGTAGGGTCAGTACTTGCATAAGTATATGCATTGATGTTATCTCCCGAACTTACACCTATGGTGTAAGGCGCCCAGTTACCTGCCGCATTGGGTTCTACAAAAAGCTTTGCACGGGGATCAAAGATGCCGGCATCTGTGTTATTATCAGATACCAGGTTCCACATCGTACTGCTCATTCTCACCAGCCCTGTACCACCTGTTGAAAAACTAAACCATCTTGATGATAAATCATAGCCGCCTAATGAAGCCGGCCACATACAGATATCTTCATTATCCCCTAAAAATCCTACACTGCTGTTCAATGCATCCAGGATAACCGGAGTAGCAGTAGCCGCATCTTTCTCTACCATCTGCATAGCATAACGCAGGCGCAGGGAATTGGCAAACTTTTGCCATTTTGCCATATTTCCGCCCAGTACTGTTTCAAAACTACCTAAGGTCTGGTATGCAGTACCCTGACCAGTAACCGGATTCGCCGCAGTGTTAATATTCTTCACTGCCCAGCTAAGATCACTTAATAAGGAGTCGTAGATCAGTTGCTGTGAGTCATAAGCCACTCTAAAACTGGCAGCACTACCGGTATAGGCCCTTCCCGCTTTAAAATAAGGGATATCCCCGAACTGGTCAGTCATCCTGAATGTTTTATAGGCGCGTAAAATGTATAACACCGCCTGTATATTCTTCATGGATTCCTGATCTGACACTGCATTTATTTTATCCTGCACCAGGTTAATATCCTGCAGTGTGCTGTAATAATTGTTCCAGATCTCATTTACACCGTTAGATAATACGAAAGCAGAAAAGGCAGTCGTAGCCGCTAACTGGGTAATAGGATAATAGTAGTCGTTATGAATAGATCCCTGTTCTGTGCTACCCAGGAAAAGAGAACTGTCGATCCTGTTGATCAAAGGACCAATCGTAGTTGAAGAAGGAGCATTATGTGTAGCATTCAGCTCTTCGAAGTTCTTTGTGCAGGAAGCGCAAAGAAACATTCCGAACAATAAATATATAGATATGCGAGGCATAGTTGTCTGATTTTTTACGTGAATGACTAGAATGACGCCCTTAACTGTAAGCCAAATGAGCGGACACCCGGTAAGGATGCAAACTCAATACCCTGAGCATTACCAGCACCATTAGAACCTTCCGGATTAATATGATCAGGCAATGAACTGTACAGATAGAACAAATCTCTTCCTACCAATGAAACAGAAAGTGCCTGGAATGCCTTTGTCTTCTTGACGATGTTGGCAGGTACAGCATAATTGATAGATACTTCTCTCAGCTTGTACCAGGTATCTTTTAAAACAGCCGAACTGTGTATCCAGTTGTTTCCATTAGGTCCGCTGCTCCATACACCATATTGCATGTATTTGTAGTAATAATGCACTACGTTGGTATTCACTGTTCCATCGGAATAAACACCCGGTAACACAACGCCCCATTTAGTAGAAGTACCATCCGGAGTAGTATACGCAAGACCACCGCCGTCTCTTTCTTTCAATGTTTCAGGCGCAGTACCCTGTTGCATCATAGAAGCATATGTTCCGCTCCAAATTTGTCCGCCGATTTTCCAGTCTATCAAAGTGCTTACTGAAATACCTTTCGCAAAAGTGAAGGTATTGGTGATACCGCCTCTGAATTTTGGTGTTGCATTACCGATAGGTACTATCGTGCTGCTCGACTGATACATAGTACCTTTCATCTGAGCAGCTGTTGCTGCACTTACACCGAAGTTCTGCATGAGCATTGCTTCATCCTGCAGTAAAGGTTTATGTGTTTTAGGATCATACACATAATCATACCCCATGATGGTACCAAATTCATGTCCTACAACCGCTGAAATGTAGTTACCGTTACCGCCCCATATATTAGCCATATCCACGCGGTTGGCTCCTTCTGTAAGAGATAACAGGCGGTTCTTGTTATTGGACATATTTACACTCGCATCCCATTTAAAGTTTTTCTGATCAACAATCCTTGCTCTCAGAATCATTTCCATTCCTGAGTTTTCCAGTACACCTGTGTTGATGATGATGCTGGATACACCGGAAGAAATTGGCAGTGGAGAATTTAATAATTGCTGGGTAGCACGACCACGATAATACCTGTAATCTAAATTGATCCTGTTCTGTAAAAAGCCCAGTGTAACACCAAAGTCCGCCGTTTTATTCACCTGAGGTTTGTAGTTGATCGCAGGTAAAGCAGATGGCAGACTTGATGTTGGCTGACCGGCAAAACTTGATGAGCTGTATACGGTATTCACGATATAGGGAGGAACATCCACTGCTCCTTCCGCCCATGCAGCTCTTATCTTACCAAAGCTCAACACGGAGTTATCAATGTGTAAAGCATCAGTAAATATATAACTGGCTGAGAAGGATGGGAAGAAATAGGACCATTGCGTTTTAGGCAATGTAGAAGACCAGTCGTTTCTTGCCGTGATATCCAGGTAAAGATAATTTTTATAGGATAGGTTTAAAAAGCTGTATACTGAGTTCAGTTCTTTATCATACCATGATTCAGATGGAATCTGGCTTGTTTGCGTAGAACCGGCATAGTTAGCAAAATATGTCAGGTAGGGATTGGCATAAGCAGAAGGACTGTTTGTACCTGCAAGGCCATACATTGATCTTTTATAAAAAGTACCACCCACAGACCATTTGGCGCTGATGTCTTTAAAAATATTGTCTTTATGCAGTGTAGCCA
Organism: Chitinophaga oryziterrae; assembly: GCF_009758125.1. Classification (GTDB taxonomy): domain Bacteria; phylum Bacteroidota; class Bacteroidia; order Chitinophagales; family Chitinophagaceae; genus Chitinophaga; species Chitinophaga oryziterrae. The sequence goes on along the minus strand of NZ_WRXO01000007.1, from coordinate 230,679 downwards.
GCCAGTCGTAGTTATTGGCAATATCTCTTACTAATCCATGTCCGTATGTACCACCTATTGTACCAGTGGCATCGGTAGGACTATTAACCGTCAGATCTTCATTGTTATTAGCATCCACACTTGCCCTTACTAATAAATTCAGGAAATCGGTAGCTTCATAATTTATCTGTGCAGATCCGATCAGTTTTCTTCTGGTGACTGTCTCGTTATGTTCATAGGTATTCCAGTAGAGGTATTGTGCAGAACCGTTACCATACCAGGGAAAACCGGTGAAGTTGTTGCGTGACCCGTCAGCAAGTTTATAGTTGCCGATATCGGATGTTCCCCTGTAGTTCCTGCTGTACGCATAGATGAGGTTAGATTGTAATGTACCTTCAGTATTTCCTAATGCAGGTGCATTCTGATATACGTTTGTGAAATAGGAAGCATTTACCTGTACATTCACTCTTTTGCTCAATTTCATGGCAGTCCCCACATTGAATGAATTCTGGTTATACTTCGAATTGGGAATGATAGAGTTATTATCCGCCCTTGTATAAGAAGCACGTAAAGTACCCCAGTCGTTCCCACCGGAAATAGCCACATTATGTGTAGTCTGGCTACCATTTTGATAATAAGACTTTACATTATCAGGTTGAGGAACGTCTGCTTTTGTAGTACCATCCCACCAGGTTATCTTTGTACCATCCATTTTATGTCCCCACGATACACCAGAGCCCGTCCAGCTAACCTGGTCCGTAACAGCCACACCAAAAGGACCGGAACCTGTTTTCTGATTCACGAACATCTGTTCCCATCCGTCTGTCAGCATAGGGTTACCGGAAGCGTCCGTCTGGTATTGAGGAGCATTTAATGATACCATCCCACCTGCACCATATTCATTCTGCATTTTGATATAACGGTATGGTTGCACTACTTTATAGCCGAAGTTATAGTCTACCCCTAATCCCTTACGTTGGGCCCCCTTTTTAGTAGTGATCAGTATCACACCATTTGCACCACGACCACCATATAAAGCCGCAGCAGCAGGTCCTTTCAGCACACTCATATCTTCAATGTCCTGAGGATTGATCAGGTTAATAGCGCTACCCCAGTCTTTAGGAGCAGTAACATCCTGAGCAGCAGCAGGTATTGTATTATCCATGGGCATTCCATCGATAATGATCAGCGGCTGGTTATCTCCTGTGATCGTGTTATTTCCGCCTATGATGATCCTGGTGCTACCACCATCAACACCATTAGGACTGGTAATATTTACACCGGCCATTTTACCACTTAACGCATTGATAACATTGGGTGCATTGGATTGAGTTAATTCAACACCTTTAATTTGTTCCTGAGAATAACCAAGCGCTCTTTTCTGTCTGCCGATACCGAGAGCCGTCACCACTACTTCATTCATCGCATTCTCGCTTTTCAGCAATGTTACGTTTACAACAGGAGATGCCCCGAGTGTGATTTTAGTAGTCTGATAACCGACGAAAGAGAAGACCAGCACAGCTCCTTCAGCAGCCTGAATCTGAAAATTCCCTTTTTCATCGGTAGTAGTACCTTTAGATGTACCCACGATCGTTACGTTCACACCAGCAACAGGTTCTCCATTTTTATTTGTTACCTGTCCGTGTATATCTACAGGCGCGGAGATGTTTTTAGAGGAGATTGCAATCTTCCGGGAATAGCTTTCTGCATGTAGATGCAAAGGTGTTGCCAGAATAAGGATTGGAAGAAGCATTAATTTGGCAGGCAAAAATCGTCTTGTGGGACGAACTTTGCCATGTAAAAGTAGTTCCATACTTTTGTGTAGTTTGGTTTTGAAAGTAAAACAGTCATTTGCTAGTGTCTCGTTTAGTGCCGGATGACCAAATTTTCCTCCGGGTTCTGGTGCAAACAGAATCCGGTTTTTTTATGATCAGCCGTTCATATTCGCGGCTACGTTTTCATATTTGGTTGATTTAATTAGATGTTAGTATCTATTCCATAATTCTCTATAACTAAAGCTGCTGCCCCTATTAACTCTGCTTCATAACCCATCGTTGACATTTCTATCTCTGTGTTGGATGCTAATCGTGGAATACAATGTTCGTTTATGGCCTGTTGTATAGGCGCCTGCCATATTTTACCTGCAAGCGATCCTCTTCCGCTCAATACTACTAATTCCGGATTGAAGAGATGTATTAAAATAGCTACTCCCCTACCTATATTATATCCTGCTTCTGATAACAGTTCTACTGCAAACTGATCCCCCCTTATAGCTGCAAAAAGAATATTTTCATGTATTTCTTCAAAAGTCTCCAGTGGCAATTGCTGCAGTAATGAAGCGCGTCCCGCCTTTAGCCCCTGTTTTGCTTTTTCAGCGATTATCAGTAAGGACGTTTCTGTTTCAAGACAACCGCTTTTACCACAGCTGCATAATTTGCCGTTCATGAAAAGAGGTATGTGACTGAACTCACCGGCAAAACCATCATGCCCCCTGAATAGTTCCCCGTTAACGATCATCCCCAGGCCTATTCCCCAGCCTATATTCACTACCATGGCATTTTTCTTCTGCCGCGCTACGCCAAACTTAAGTTCCGCGAGTGCAATCACGCTGGAGTCGTTATCTATATGTACAGGTATACCTGTCTTTTCTGTAATATAACTGGTGACAGCTTCTCCGGCTTCCAGGAAAGAGTAATTGATCCCTTTACGCGCATCCACAAAGCCCGGCATGCCTATCCCTATCCCCATTATGCGATCTCTTTTGAGACCTGACTTATGAATTACTCCTTGAATCTTTTCTGTTAGTATAGCAAGCCACCTCGGCTCTTCCGGTAAATGCAATTCGAATTTTTCAATGTCAGTTACATAATTGCCCTGCATATCCGAAATAATGATCCTTGTAACGAACTGGTCCATCGCAACGGACACTACAAACATAATATCCGGCCTCAGAGAATATATGATTGGCTTTCTGCCCCCGGTAGACGCTGCATATCCTGTCTCAACCACGTCCCCCTCTTCCATCATTTCAGCCAGTAATTTGGCCGTAAAGGGAAGACTTCTATTGATTCTACTGCTTAAATCCGCACATGAAAGCGTCTTTGCAAAGTACAGTTCCTTGATAATTAAGTTCTTATACAACAAATTTTTCTCTTCCATTACCCAGGATCAAAGTTTTGTTAAACTTTATTGAAGATAATATACTTCTGTTAACTTTTTAAGAACTTTTGAAAATTTATTAAAAAGTATGACAACTTATTAAATATCAGACTGTCTTTTGAGAATCTTTAAAAATGAATGCCTAAAACAGCAAATCCGCTAATAATAGCGGATTTGCTGTAAGCATTTCTTCTTTATACTATCAGATAGATCTTCTTAAGATGGTTGTTTTGAATGAAATAATGAATTAACCAGTTGGCAAGACAGCTCCCAAGTTGAAGAATCAAGGAAGGAGAGTTTTTGCAACAGAAACATTAAATACTAATAACTTATAAATAAAAACAGACTGTCAAAAGTAATTTAATGGGTTTGAGAAAATCGGATAAAAGTTGTTTTTAGAAAAAAAACTATTTTTATTTCAAGTACGTTTATTTACCACTTTCATCCCACTGACCTTTTAATCTGTACAGCTTAATTAAATATATAACCAACACAATAAGATCCAGTCTGAAATTAAGGATAAAACCTTGTGTTGAATTTGAATGATCGGGAATAAACATAGAGACTATACGGATCACAACTCCTAACAGACCATCTGCCAATGCCATTACAATTCCCCAATTCTTTTCAGCCCATAATCCATATGCAGCAATACCTTTCAACATAAAAAGTACTACCAGGCAAAATCCTGCAAATGAAACAGGTCCAGTTGACTCCATACCATATAGACTCAGACTTACCTGAATCCCGAAAAGTCCTGCTATCAGAATAAAAGGTGACAAGGCTCCTGTTAAAAGAAACAACCAGGAGAAAGCCCTTATCCACCAGGGCAATATTAACCATCTGCGTTTAACAGGTTGTACATCATCAAATTCCGATGAAAAAATAGATCCGCTTTGCTCTTCCATAAGCAAATATAATATTTATCTAATGTATAAAGAAGAGGACTCAATTACTTTTGATGTCCCCTTCTCTTACATACAAGTTTATCAGATTGCCTTGATAAGCCCCAGCTGTGTCAATGCTGTAACACCATCATCCAAACCGATCTCCTCCACTATCTTTCCGTCTTTAAGGCGAAGTACAGTTGTTCCCGTGAAATGCATCTTGCGGCCAGTTGCAACTGGTAATGATCCTGCAAGGAAGTCACTGAAAGCCGGCCCGGTGTGTGTACCGCCACCTTCCCAACGCCCGACAACATAGTCGCCTTCAGCGATAAGATCTGCAGCACCCCAGAAGTTAAGATCAGGGAAGGCTGTACGAAAATCAGTCATAAATGCTTTGATGTCTTCGTGACCACGACGAGGTTCATGCAATGAATAACTCAGTAGCATATCTGATGCAGCCAATTCATCAACAATGTCGAGATTACAGGTTTCTCCCCAGAAATTCGCGAACCAACGGCCAACGATAGCCTTGTTGTCTTTTTCTTTTTGTGTTTCCATGATGTTTAAATTAGAATTCAAAAGTACATGGATGGGGTGCGGGTAGAAACCCGATTCTTGCGATGTTATTTAATGAGACCGAACTGTTTCAGATGATGTGTAAAATGTCTGCCATGCCATATCAGCCACTCATTGTAGTCCATAGGACCAAATCCACCATGAATAGCGGTGTTTCCTGGTATTTTAAAATATGCATCAAAATCATCCAGTGCCACCATCAGTTGATGAACAGCTGTTTCAATATCTGGATAAATTAATGCAGGGAGTTCTCCCAGAAATACATTCTTTGGCAGCTCCTTATTAGACTTAAGCATTCTGAGTTTACTCTCATAAGCCTCCTCAGCAGGCTTATCGCAGGTAGGTATTTTCGTACCATTAGTATATTCCACCTGGTCGGTTAAATGCTCTACCATTTCCTGTGGATTCATTTTGCCCCAAAGCGGTACAGCATCTGGCGTAAGACACTGGAATAGTCGTAGTAATTCTTTCCTGTTATTAATATCGATAAACATACCTCAAAATTACTATTTAGTCACGTTCTCTCAGGGGGCAAATGTGACATATATAGGGTGCATTTACTTCAATCAATAATTAATCAATATGTAACAAGCCAGGGTACATCCCTGGCCTGCTACACATTGACACGTTTAATAACCAGGGTTCTGCCTGATACGTGGATTGCGGTCCATCACATCCTGCGGAATAGGGTTCAGATACATTTTCTGCAGGAATACATGCGGATGATTCAGCGGTACTACCTCATACACCCATACCCCGCTATTATCAGCAGGAACACTGTTAGTGATCTTCATACCGTGTCTGTCCAGGTTCAATACATTCTCTGCTGTTTTCCAGCGGATAATATCATAAAAGCGCTTGTTCTCAAAGCATAGTTCTATGCGCCGCTCCTGGTGAATGGCGGTACGCATATCGTCCTTACTTAATGCCGCTGGCAGGTCAGGAAGACCAGCTCTTGCCCTTATCTGGTGCATGGCATCATACACGCTGGCATCAGGGCCGGCAGATTCATTCTGCGCTTCTGCATACCCCAGCAGGATTTCCGCATACCGGTAGTAAATGAAATTGGCGCCACTGATGGTTCCTCCTCCGGGTCTTACCAGTGGATTTAGTCTTTTTTTGAAATAATATCCGGTGTTGCTTACATCATCTGTCCCGAAATCGATCTGGTTTTTGGATGGATGCACCTTATCGATACGGGTGTAAATAGTATCCTGTTTGTCCATCCAGGCCATTTTATACGGTGCGCCATCATACACTATCCAATCATAAAAACGAGGCTCCCTGCCCACGTAAGGATGTTGCGGATCATAACCTGAAGTGGGATCCTGAATGCTTTTCCCATTAGCCATCTGGAACTGGTCTACCAGCTCCTGGGTAGGATCGTAATTACCCCAGGTGTAATAAGCACCATTGATCCACACCGGCCCGCCATATTGTTCAAAAGAAGAGCCCATCGTAGTGGGTACCACCTGCCGGTCCCATATTACTTCCGCATGGTATTCATTGGCTTCATACCAGAGAGCGCTGAGATCAGGGAATAAGCCGTAAGGATGGCCATTACCATATTGGTCCAGGAACTGTTTCAATGTAGCCGCAGCATCCGTCCATCTTTGTCCGTCATAATTGTTATAGCCTGCCAGGGGATCCGGACCGGCAGCAGGTTGTGCTGCGTTATAAGCAGGACTGGCAGCATATAACTGTACCCAGCCTTTTAATGCCAGCGCAGCACCAAGGGTAGCACGGCCCGCATCTGCTTCACCATGATTGTATTTAACGGCAAGATGCCCGTTTAGTAATATGGTATCAAGGTTACTGGTGATAAAGTTGACAGTCTCCGCAAACGTGCTGCGGGGATAATAAAGCCCATTGCTATCGCTTCGGTTAGGAAGATTGGTAATGAGTGGAAGCCCGCCCAGGTGCATCCATAATTCGCTGTAAAAAAAGGTACGCAGGAAACGGGCTTCATCCAAACGTTTCTGTTTCCATTCCGGTGAAAAGTTAGCCGCATTTGCCTGCACTTCGGCCATAAAAGTATTACACTTTCTAACGGCAGTAAAAATAGCCGGCCAGTTGGTAAGATCTCCCGATCCCGTAATACCACCCCAAACCGTATAGTCAGTACCGGAAGGAGCTACAATCCCCTGTTTCCAGTTATTAGAGGTATAATAAAAACCTGCATCATTATCATCTGTGAAATTATCCAGGTTCTCCGGTTGATTCCAGTAATTGGGTAAGCTGCCGTAAATATCATTGAGAAAGATATCCGCATTTCCTTCCGATGCCCATTGTATCTCATCCGTTAATTGCGTTTTATCAGTCTTCTCAAGGAAATTCTTATTACAGGAAAAAAGTAATATCAATATGAAAATCGATTTTATGTATTTCATGATTAGTCGGATTACTAGTGATCTAAAAAGTTACATTCAATCCCATTACGTATACTTTCTGATTGGGGTATGCAGTTTCACCATCCGTGTAACCCACTTCAGGGTCCATGAATTTCAGTTTACTGAAGGTGAGCATATTTTGCCCGGATACATACAAACGTATCGTCTTTATCTTTAAGCGTTGCAGTATTTCGCCCGGTAATGTATACCCCAGCATCACTGTTTTCAGGCGCAGTAATGCTGTATTAGCCATCCAGAAATCGGATACCTGTGTATTATTAGCATAAGGAGATTGATTCGCTCTCGGGTACTTTGCATTCTGATGATCAGGAGTCCAGCGGTTGTTGTAATATTCGTAAGCGGAGTTACTGTTGTTATTATTGAAAGGGATCGTCTGGAAACCTGAAATACTAAAGCTGGACATCGCTGAGCCCTGGAAGAATAAACTGAGATCAAGCCCTCTCCAGGATGCTGTTGGCGTAAAACCATATGTAATGAACGGATATACAGGATTGCCTATACGTGTTTCATCGTTCGCATCTATTTTTCCATCTGGTTTTCCATCAGGACCGCTAACATCCGCATACCTTATATCTCCGGGATGCAAGGCTCCAAACTGTGTTACATTATAACCATCTGCTGCATCGATCAATCCATCATTATTTTTATCATCCGCAGTATTGAAAAGCCCCAGTGCATGATAGCCGAACGGAGTGCCGAAAGGTCTTCCAGTTCTGCTTCTGTTGGGGTTATCACGGGTAGCAGAAGTTTCGAATATCTGCAACATTTTATTCCTGGCATAACTGAAATTCCCACTGATACCTACATGCAAACCATTCGCAAATTCGTGTGCGGTAGCGACTGTAATTTCTATCCCATGGTTTTCCATGATGCCTTCGTTTTCATCAGAAAGATCTAACCCGTATTCTATGGGAACAGTCACAGCAGGTGGTAATAACATCCCGGTCCTTCTTTCATGAAAATAATCTACTTCAAGGTCCAGCAAGCCTTTCCACAAAGATGTTTCAAAGCCTACATCTGTTTTGGTTGAGATTTCCCAGGTAATATTTGGATTAGCTTCGCGAGGTACATAAGATCCTTGTACCATAGTACCGTTACCATATGCATATGCATTGCCATACAGCAGATACCCTTGCAGATACTGGAAAGGCGTTCCCGCGAGATTACCTGATTTACCCCACGATCCTCTTACTTTCAGATAATTGATAAATGACAGTGGGCGTAAGAATTTTTCTTCGGATAATACCCAACCGGCAGAGAATGCAGGGAAATAACCCCAGCGTTTCCCCGGTGCAAAATAGTAATGGCCATCATAACGGCCGGAGGCTTCCAGTAAGTATTTATGCGCATAACTATAACCTACTCTGTATACAAAACCAATCTGGCTTCCGGCAGAAGAAGACCCTCCATTATCGAAGTCGCTTTTATCAGAACTACCCATTCCCAGTTCATCAATGTTAACACCAAAATTATTTCTGCGGGCAGAGAAAGCACTGGAATCACTTTTACGCGCTTCTGCTACTACTAATCCTGTGATATCATGTTTCCCGAAAGTTCGCTGGTAGTTCAGATATCCCTGAAAGGTGTATAATCTTTGCTGTGCATATTTTTGCCCCAACCAGGTGTAAGATGCTGCATTACCTTCGGCAGTAGAGATCTGTTTTTTATACGTATAAGGTGTGGTAGATAAGTCCTGAGAATAAAAATAAAAAGGCGTATGCCATCCTTTGCTGGTCATTTGTGTAGGGTCGAAACTAAAAGACCCTTTGACACTTAATCCGGGGATGAATGGCAATTGCTGATTTACGGCAATAGTAGACAGCAAGGTATTTCTGTCGTTGTGCAGGTAACCGGCATTCAGCATTCCTATAGGGGAATTCCCCGCAAATTCGCCCCATAGTCCATTGCTGTAGCGCAGGTTGGCAATAGGGATGAATTTATAATTACTACGGAAAAGATTAGTTACCGATATAGCAGTATCTACAGAATGTGTTTGCTCAAAAGCGCCTATCAGTGATAAATTCACTGTAGTTGTCTTAGTAGCCTGCACTTCCAGGTTTACGTCATAATCATATCGACGATAACTAACAGGATCAAACATGCCTGATTGATTCAGATATCCCAGTGATACAAAATACTTCATGGTAGGAGAACCTCCACTTAGTTGTAGTGCATAGTTCTGCATGGGCGCATGCATATGTACCAGGTCTTTGGTATTACTGATAGGATATTTATCAGGGTCTTGTTTATTGAGTTCCGCATAATGATCTATCAGATCATTTGTATAAGGCAGTTGAGTACCGGTTGGATTTTCATTCAGATAAGCTTCATTATGCAGTCGCATATAATCCTGCGCATTGAGCATAGAAGGGTAATAGGTCGGCATCTGCACACCATAGGAAGCATTGAGAGATAACTGGGGAGGCCCGTTCAATCCCTTTTTTGTAGTGATCAGCAATACGCCATTCGCACCACCTAAGCCATAAGGTGCTACAGCAGCGGCATCCTTCAGCACAGTTACAGACGCAATAGAGCTGGCAGGTATTTCATTGATATTATCACGTATAATACCATCAATAACAATCAGTGCACCGCTGTTGCCTGTAGTAGCAATACCCCGGATGTGAATATCAGGATTATCTGCTCCTGGTCTTCCGCCATTGGGACGCATACTTACACCGGCTACCCTGCCGGCCAGTGAGTTGGAAATATTGGGTACCGGTGATTTGGCAAGGTCCTTCCCGCCTACCGATGATACAGCAGCAGTAGTGGATACCTTTTTCTGCGTACCGTACCCAATTACAAGGACTTCATTTAATCCGCTGGCGCTTTCCGTTAGCGTTATCTGTAAAACACTGCGGCCACCCAGCGCTATTTCCTGGGATTGATACCCCATGTAACTGATTTCCAATACGGCTTTATCTTCGGCTGGCACCTGTAACTGAAAAGAGCCATCTTCTTTGGACAGCGTACCGGTGTTCGTACCTTTTATTTTGATGGTGACACCGGCCAGGAATTCGCCTTTTGTGTTTTTGACAATGCCTTTTACTAAAGCGGACCAGGCATACGCGGGCAACATTAACAGCATAAACAGCAGCAATGCGGGCAGAGGGATTGCCCATTTTTTTTGTTTCATAGTAATCTCATTAAACGGTGGAAAAATGCATGACGGCGCCATTAACAGCATCCGTATGTTGTTTTAATCATATAGTATAAAAAATTGGCTAAGTAGGGCTACTTCAGGTCATAACAGTGGGTTTCTTAGGTTGACAAATACGATCAGATGTTATTCGAGGGCCAGGCTTGTTTCTTTCGTTTACTTTCCAGTGGGCTCATAGCAAGATACAATTAATTAAAAGAAATAGATTTGCTTTTATCCATCAGATTATAGTACTTTTTTGACAATGATAGAAAACGCCGGAGAATATCCCTGATCTTTTCTATTCAATATTTTTTTACTTTTACTCCCGCAATGAATCAACCAGAACTTTCCCGTCGCATAAGTTTAGTACAGGCTACCGCCATCAACATGACAGACATGGTGGGTATCGGCCCGTTCATCGTATTAAGTGTGGTAGCAGAAACAATGCACGGCCCCAGCTTCCTGTATGCGTGGATAGCCGGAGCATTCCTCTCGTTCATAGACGCTATGGTATGGAGTGAACTGGGTGCTACCTTCCCAAAGGCAGGCGGCAGCTATAACTTTTTAAAAGAGAGCTTCGGGCCACGAACGGGGAAACTCATGAGTTTCCTGTTTGTCTGGCAGACCATGATACAGGCTCCTCTGGTGATTGCTTCTGCTGCGATAGGCTTTGCACAATATACAGGGTATATCTTCCCATTAGGGTTCTGGGAAACAAAGGCGGTGAGTGGAATGGTGGTGCTGTTGATTATCTTCCTGTTATACAGGAACATAGAAACGATCGGTAAGATAAGCGTGCTGTTATGGATAGGCGTCCTGGTTACTATGGTATGGATCATCAGCGGAGGGATTACCCACGGTCATTTCCTGGAGCCTGTAAAACATATTAACGATGGACTGGAACTCAACTATGCTTTTGCGGCAGCGCTGGGGTTTTCCAGTGTGAAGACTATATACAGTTACCTGGGATACTATAATGTCTGTCATTTAGGCGCAGAAATCAGGATGCCGGAAAAGAACATTCCCCGGAGTATGTTCATTTCCATTGCAGGGATTACCGTATTATACCTGTGTATGAATATCAGCGTGGCCTCTGTACTGCCACTGGAGCGCATAGAAAAGAGCCCATTTGTTGTGAGTGAGTTCATACAGGTATTGTCCGGGCATACTGCGGCTACGGTTGCCACAGTGTTAATCCTCTGGGTGGCTTTTGCTTCGGTATTCTCCGCCACCCTGGGTTACAGCAGGATACCATATGCAGCAGCACAGGACGGTGCCTTCTTCAAAGTATTTGCGCGATTGCATCCTACTAAAAACTTCCCGTACGTATCCCTCCTTTTTTTAGGAGCAGTCGCTTTTGTATTCAGCCTGCTGTTCAAAATCAAAGAAGTGATCAGTGCCATACTGGCTATGCGGATATTAATACAATTTATCTCTCAGGCTGTTGGTCTGATTATGCTGAGTAAGAAGAAAGGAAGAACTTTCTTTAAATGGCGCATGCCTTTGTTCCCGGTGCCGGCCATTCTTGCTATTATTATCTGGGTAGGGATCTTTATCTCTACAGGGGTACATATGATGCTGGCAGGTGCGGGAGTTACCACAGCAGGTATTATAGCATATACAATTAAGAAAAGGCTCTTTACAGAAAAGCTATAACCAGTGCTGTTTGTCCGGGTAGAACCAGAGCTGCTACTAATTAGTAGCAACTCTCTTTTTCATCATTCCTGACACCACATTAATCATACTCTTTCTTGGTAATAACCTGGGTAAAAATGATTGCAGATAATTCACTCTTCCCGTAATCACATAGCTCTTCCCTTTAAAAAATGCTTCCAAGCCTTTTTGTGCCACATACTCCGCCGTATCAACAGACATTCCCTTTGTATCCGCTTTTGCAGCCACCTGGAAGTTAGTCGCCGTATTACCCGGACAAACAGCTGTTACCGTCACCCCTCTATGGTAATACTCTCCATACAACGCCTCCGAAAAGGACAATACAAAAGCTTTACTCGCGCAATAGACCGCTACATAAGGACAAGGCTGAAATGCACCTGTGGAGGCTATGTTTATTACGCCACCTTCCCCGCGTTCCAGCATACCCGGCAATACCAGTTGTGTTAGTTTAACAAGTGCATTGATATTTAACTCCAGCATTTCCTCATAAGAAGCTTCATCTAAAAAGTTGGCCCACTTCCCTATGCCTGCATTATTAACCAGGAGGTCTGTTTTTACCCCGTTAAATTTTGCAATATCTTCTTTATGTGAAAGGTCGGCCACTATTACCTGTACCTTGTTATTGTACTGACGGGTTATCCGGGTAGCTATGTCATTTAGTTGCTGTGATGAACGCGCAGTTAAAATAAGGTTCGCCCCTTTTTTTGCCGCTTCGAAAGCAAATGCCTTACCAATTCCTGAAGAGGCACCTGTGATTAACACGGTCTTTCCTTTGATACTTTTCATTGTGTTTGTTTTACAATGCAAAGATCAGTAGCCTGGAATAGTTCCTGCTGAACAAATGTTAAGAACTTATCTTCTTTCGTATACGGCTTAAAGACTGGGGTTCTATACCCAAATATGAGGAGATATATTGTAAAGGTACCTGCCGGATAATTTCAGGTTGGTTTTCTAACAATTTAAGATATCGTTGTTCTGCGGATAACCCTATCATCTCTTTTGTACGTGTTTCATTATACGCAAGAGATTTTTCATAGATGATTTTGCCAAATAAGGCCCATTGGGTGCTACGCTGATACAACCATTCCAGGTCTTCTTTAGTAATTTTTAATAACTCACAGTCTGTTACACATTCTACATTATCAGGAGCAGGCTTCGCGGAGATAAAACTATTAAAGGAGGTAATAAATCCCGGAGGGCAGTTAATATGTGTGGTAATCTGTTTCCCATCTTCCCAGTAAAACACCCTTACAAAGCCGGAATTAATAAAATACAGGAACTCAGGCACTTTGCCTTCTTTTTCCAGCATAGTATTTTTCTCACAACTCAGGGGACGGAATAAGGTTGTAACAAACCCTTCATCGGCTTGATCCATCTGCACATGCCCGGCAATAAGATTCAGTAATTTACTATGTACCACAGCTTAAAATTACAAATAAAAGCCGGCTTTATTGAGAGAGCTTTTCTATTTTAACAGGGACCAGTTCGGTGTCTGTATCTCTCATTGGTTTGTGCCGGCGTTTCTTTACCTCTTTTTTCTCTTTTTGGGTATTAAACCTGAATGCTACATCCAAACTGATCGTATGCTGATACATCAGCCTCACGTCAGGTGTAACGGTTAATATCGTTGGCCTGTAAATAATACCCAGCTGTATAACGGAATTAAAATAATGATAGGCAGCAAGTTCAAAACCAAAGGAATTGGTTGTCCAGTCTCTGTTACGTGTATGATACAGGTTACTATCAACAGGGTCGCGCCAGGATTGATCATGTTGCCACCAGTTCGTTACATTGCTGATACCGAGGGAAAAAGCCTCTCTGTTAACATGATACTTCTTAAAGGCGGTCAGGTAAACCGAAAAGGCGTTTTCATGGTCCTTAGGAGCGTAATAATCACCGAAATGCTCCGCTAACGTCGGGAAAGTATTATGCACCATTAATCCCATCCGTATCCCCATCGCTTTATTCTTTTCATAATAATGCTCAAGCCCCAGAGAAAACCCAAAGCCACCCCATGACTCCTTCATTCCTTCTCCGTATGGCTGCAATTGCATATGATCTGCAATAGGTACAGACAATGTGAAGTAAGTCCCCTTTTGCGCTAAGTCTTTTGAAAAATAGGGCGTCCGTTGTTTAGGTGTTGCGGATGTCAGATAAGGAGTCCCTTTAACATGACCTTTAGTATGAATTAAGATGGTATCCTCATTCTTTGCATCTACATTCAGCTCCTTGCCATAATAATAGCGTTGGGGATTGGTAAGGTCTACCAGATAACCCAGCGGATTACCAGGTGGGTATATAAAGAAGTACATATTACCAAACCTGAAGTGGTTATCTGTTATTGGATTGATAATATAAGCCCGGCTGACAGAATCTCTCACTGCACTAAAAATCAATGGCTTACGGGAACGTTTCAGTTCCATTTTTAATGGTAGGCTGTAAGTACTATCATTGTAAATGATCTTCGTACTATCCTCACAGGTAGTTACATTAAAAATACAGGTCCTTTTATTCTTTATTGTAGCACAGGAAGTCAGTGATAGCAGGAAGATAAAGTACTTTAGTCGCATAGGTTAAGGAGTTCTCTTCAAATATATTATACTTAATGATAGTGAAGAAGCCCTTTAACACTATGTTCACATATAAACAGGAGAATATAATTCTTCTCTTACCTGTAACATCTAATGCATACAGATCGTTGAAATCCTGCTTATCTTTGCCCGTTCTCTGCCAACTATGTAGCAATTAACCAATAAAAAAATACTATGTTCTGTGATTTTAAATGGCTTTCCCGCCTATTTTTTCTTATGTTATTTATTTCTGCCTGTAATAAAGAAAAGTCTTACGAACCACCAACAGCTCCTGTTGTAACGACACCAGGAGGCAGCACCGGTGGTTCTGCCGAATTTGCGCTTGTAGCTACTGGTGGTAATTGCTCCAATGTTATTATTCTCGGTACTTACCAGGTAGGTAAAAGCATGAGCGCTGGTGCAAGTCTCACTGTTACTGTAAATGTCACCAAAGTGGGCAACTGGACCATGTCTACCAACACCGTGAATGGGATCGTATTTGCAGGCGCAGGTAACTTTACGGCTTTAGGGCTCCAACCTCTTACATTAATAGCTGCCGGCGCTCCGATAGCTGCCGGCTTTCATGCTTTTGCATTCAAAGCTGGTGCTGTTACCTGCAGCGCTACGGTGGAAGTCCTGCCTGCGGATACAAATAATGGCGGTACCACATCGGATTACTATTATAAGATTACGATTGATGGTAAGACCTATCAGCAAACCGTTACTATGGATAACAACTACGAAGCTGGCTCCGGTATGGGTGGCGGAGATGATGTAACCATATCTGCCAGTATCAACTACGGAGAATCAGATCCCCCGGCAGGTACTACCGGCTTTGGTATTACAATCGGAACGATGCATCATTATATGAATGCTACAAACGATGATTTTAAGGCGTATTTCGCGCCCGGAATACGCGCGTATACAAAAGACTTCTCTGTTGCTGATGGCATAATTATCGGGTGGACAGACGCCAATGGTGAGGAATGGGAAACAGATTATGGCACTGGAGATCAGACAGGCAGTACATTCAGTATTATCAGTATTGCAGATGCCACAGATCTTACAGGCACCTTATATCTGAAAACAAAAATGCAGTTCAAGTGTAAATTATATAATCACACTACCGGTGTTATGAAAGAAGTAACGAGCGGAGAAATGGTAGGTAATTTTGGGAAGATATAAATTCAGATCAAAGAGCAATTTTTTTGTGATGGTGCTTCGCACCATCACAAAAAAATTAAAGAGGTTTTGCAGGGCGAAGCCCTGCACCCGAAAATCAAACCGGATCATTCTCCCCATGCAGTAATAATCAGACTCCTTGGCCCGCCATGATCCCTATGCTCACATAGATAAATCCCCTGCCAGGTACCAAATGCAAACCTGCCATTACAGACAGGTATCATCACAGAACTACCCAGTAAAGCCGCCTTCAGATGAGCTGGCATATCATCCGGCCCTTCATCATTATGTATATACTCAGGATCATTCTCCGGTACTGTTTTACTGAAGTACATTTCAAAATCCTGCCTTACAGTAGGATCTGCATTTTCATTAATAGTTAACGAAGCAGATGTATGCTGGATAAATACCTGGCACATGCCTGTCTTCATTTCCCTGATATGAGGAAACGCCTGCATTACTTCCGCCGTAATCAGATGGAAGCCTCGCCTTCTTTCTCTTAGTTGCAATGATTCCTGGTATATTTTCATCGTTTGGGCGTAGCTGCCATTTTCAATTCCAAGGTACCACCTTTTACAAGATCAGCAAAAGGAACACTTAAAGCCGGCTTGCCATTCAGTATAGCCGACTGAACATATATATTCTGCTTTGAGTTATTATCGGTTGTTATTACAAACGCTTTTCTTCCGGGTACATTAATCGTTACCTTATCAAATAAAGGGCTGCCTACCTGGAAAGAAGGTGATGGTGCTGTCAGCCCTTTTACATCAAATAAACCCATACCAGCCATTACATACCAGGCACCCAGCTGTCCCTGGTCTTCATCCTGCCCATAACCATATCCATGTATACCCTCTGTTCCATAAAATTCATCACAGATAGCCCGTACCCATTTCTGTGTGAGATCAGGCCTGCCCGAGAAATTAAACAACCAGGAGATATGAAGATTGGGTTGATTACCATGATTATATAATCCCTGTAATCCTGCAAAGGCATCTATTGTTTTCCCACCACCGAAAACGCTCTTCTGAGAGATGGTGAAGATACTGTCAAGACGTTTATTGAATACATCCTTCCCTACCGCGGCTACTAATTCTTCCACATCGTGCGGTACAAAGAAGGTATACTGCCAGGCATTGCCTTCCTGGAACCCTATCCAGGGAGCAGCAGGATCAAAAGGTGTTATAAATTGTCCGTTGCTATCTTTAGGCCTGATGAATTTAGCAGATGAATCGTACAACAGTTTCCATCCTTTAGACAATTTCATCAGCTGCTCATAATCTGCTGTTTTACCTAATGCTTTGGCAAACTGGGCAACAGCATAAGCGCTAAAGGAATACTCCAATGTATGGGAAGCTCCGAAGGCAGAACCTTTGGTGGTCAGCTCCCGCTGGTTTGTATCGATCTCTGGTATGTAAGGAGAAAAGCCACGTTTAACGAACGCGCCTACATCCAGTTTGCCCGCACCTGGCAAACGTCCTTCATCCACCAGTTCGTTTTTGCGTGCAGCTTCATATGCCAGGTTTACATCAAAGTTTCTGATGCCGGCATTATAGGCAGCAGCTATTGCAAGCCCTGTAAAGTTGGTACCTACACCAGATACGTATTTACTGTTGGCGATACCATCACCCAGCCAGCCGGCGTCTTTATAAACGAGTAACTGGCTTTGTATCCAGTCGGCATAATATTCAGGATATGCCACAGACCAAAGCTGCGTAAGATTCCAGTAAGCGCCCCAGATAGCATCTGTGTTATAGTGATTACAGGCAGGTCTGTCACCATTGAATGGTATCTGCCCTATGCTGCCATCATTCTTTGGATAGGCTCCGTTTACATCACTGGCCAATCCCCGGCCTAATAAGGCATGGAACAAGCCGGTATAGAACTTCGTCTTATCCTCTTCTGTTCCACCTTCTACGGTGATGCGGTGCAGGTAGTCGTTCCATTTATCAGTGGTTTGTTGCTTAGCTTTGTCAAACGTCAGCGCTTTGGCTTCTGTATCGAGATTCAGGCGGGCATTTTCAACAGAGGTATAAGACAAGCCTACTTTAATAGTAATAGCTTCATTGGCGGTTGTATGGAATGTAAGGTACATTCCGGCACCCGGACCTTTTACTTCTTTTTGTCCCGCCATAGGAATGCTGTCTATGAATATACCGTAAGCAGCAGGTGTTTTATCCAGCACTGCAGAAAAGTACATGTTAACGGTAGCACCTTTCTGGTATTTCTTCACATATTCGGGACTGGTAATAACATATCCTTCAATCCGGTTGCTATCTACCAGTTTTACATCTGCATCCACCACAGCGCCACTTTCGCCCTGCCTGTGGCCAATATCGAAAATAATATTGGATGCTTTTGACGCAGGAAAAGTATAACGGTGAAATCCTACACGATCTGTAGCGGTTAATTCCGCCTTTATGTGATAATCTTTCAGTATAACGGAATAATATCCCGCTGTCGCAAACTCATCTTTATGATCGAAGTTCGAGCGATAACCACCGGCAACATTTTCCAGTGTACCCGGTTGAGTTTGCAGGGACCCCACAGTAGGAGCAAAGACAATCCCTCCTACCTGGAATTCATGGAAGTTGGGGAACCCTTCTATGGAAGTATGACGTTCGTCATATCCTACGGCTTCCCATCCACTGGCATTGCCATAACTACCATTAGTAGACGGCGCTAATTTAGCCATCCCGAACGGACTGGCAGCAGGTGTATAGAAAAACCAGCGGCTATGTGCTACCCCGATATTCGGCTTTACGTAGTGTATAAAGTCAGCATCCTTTTTATGAGTGTTGCACCCATATAAAATGAGCATGATAATTGAGACCCTGAATAACGATTTCATACGATGGAACTTGATTACTGACAAAATACACATTTTATTCAGTTATATTTAATAAGCAAAACAAGACCTATGTTAAAATTGGTATTACTTCGTCACGGACAAAGCGAATGGAATTTAGAGAACCGTTTTACAGGATGGACAGATGTAGACCTTTCTGAAGAAGGTGTTAAACAGGCTAAACATGCCGGAGAGCTGTTGAAAAAAGAAGGTTATTCTTTTGATATCGGGTTCACTTCATTACTCAAACGCTCTATTAAAACACTGCATTACGTGCTGGAAGAAATGGATTTACTATGGATTCCGGAAGAGAAATCCTGGCGTTTAAATGAACGTTTCTACGGAGCGTTACAAGGCCTTAACAAAGAAGAGACCATTGCCAAATATGGAGCAGAGCAGGTACATAAATGGAGAAGAGACCCTCACGAACATCCACCTGCAGTAGATCGTAAAGATCCCCGTTTCCCTGGTAATGATCCCCGGTATAAAGGGCTTACCGAAAGAGAATTACCACTGACGGAGAATTTAAGCGAAACGATGGAGAGGGTACTCCCCTTCTGGACAGAAACCATTATGCAGGCGGTGAGGAATCATAAGAAAGCGATTATATGCGCCCATGGGAATAGCTTACGCGCATTGATCCAGTATATAGATCATTTAACTGATGAAGAAGTAACAATGCTGGATATTCCCTTAGGCATCCCCTGGGTGTATGAGTTAGATGAGGACTTTAACAGGATCAGACATTATTATTTAGAATAGTGTCTGGTACCCGCAGGGATTATCTCCAATAAAACAGATACTCGTACCATTTCAGCAATTCCAGCTGATCTGCTATCTTCCATGAATGAGGATGTTCTCTATCATTAATAATAAAAAAAGGAATCCTAAGATTCCCTTCCAATTATTTAATCACTTTATACCTTATCCACCATACATTATCTTCCCACTCTTCCATGAAAAATAAATCCAGCTGTGAAGCAGGAGCCTTTGGTAATGCTCCACTTACATCAAATAGCGTAGGTGTATTATCCGTACCATCAATTACCGGGCAGGATAAAAAACTTAGCTCGTCAATCAGTCCTGCATTCAGTATAGAACCATTGATATTCCCACCCCCTTCTACCAGTAACCTTTTGATGTTGAATATGCTGAACAGTCTTTCGAATACACTGTTAAAGTCTATTTCTACTTCTCCTCCAAAAAGGTAAGAGATCCCTTTTTCCTGTAAAAAGGCCAGATACTCGTCAGATACAACTGTAGTCAATACCGTGATGATATGATCTTCATCAATGGCAGATGATGACCAGTTCAGTTTACCGGAAGGATCAATTGCAATAGCAAAAGACTTTTCCTTATAAGGAGCAATGAAATCAACACGTTCTACCGGTTTGCTGACAGGCCTTAACGCTAAAGGCTCTTTGCTGGCAAACCCCTCTTCCATTGTGACCCTGCCACAAAGCCATGCATTAGTATTGTGTACCAGCGCCGTTTCCTCGTAGGTATTGGTGTAAGAAGTCTTTCTCTCTCCCCATTGCTTCAGCAGGATCCTGCCATCCACAGAACTCATCATATGGCAGATTACATATGGTTTACTCATGAACTTTTTTTGGAAAAAAAATCAGCAAATAATAAGCCCGATACTTTGAATCCTTCACTATCTTCTTTATTAGTCCTTCCGGAAAAAATGTATCTTTTAAAGGATCTGAAAGTAAGGTGGCACAAGCGTTAAAGCCTCTTTAACAGATAAGGTTCCACCGCAGCGCGCCAGATCTTATATCCCTGTCCATTCATATGCAGCATATCTCCTACAAATAACTCAGGGCGGAGTTTTCCTTCCGGTGTTAACATCAGGGAGAAAACATCAATAAAAGTAATATTCTTATCCTCCTTCAGATATTCACGTATCAGCCTATTCGCTTCTATCGCTTTGGGCTGATATTTTTCCCTGCTGGGGCTTGGTTTAATAGAGATATAAAGAATAGATATTTCGGGTAATTTAGCTCTTATCCCTTCTATCAGGCGTTTTGTTCTGTTTAAAACAGAATCAGCTGTAGATTGCTCATCCGGCAAATCATTTTCTCCCACATAAATAACGATCTGACGGGGATGATAAGGGAATACAATATCATTAAGATAATAAGTGATATCATTTACAACAGCGCCGCCAATCCCCCTGTTTAACACTACATAGTCTGCAAAGGTCCTTTCCAGGTCATTCCATTTACGGATAGAAGAACTACCGATAAAAAGGATAGGCTGATAAGGAGGTTCATACATCTGATCATACTTTTTGATCGTTTGTACATCTTCCCAGTATACCGGTTTATTTTGTGCAGAAAGGGTTTCACCCGCAATGATCAGGAAAACAAGGAGCAGTAATTTTTTCATATGACGATTTTACCTGATCAAATATAAGATATAACATTGGCATGCTTCTGGTAGCCAAATATTTATTACATTGTAAGGCCCCATTACGATGGAGTTTAAAATTACTCATTTTATGAACAGCGTTAAACTGGCCTTTTATGCACGCCTGGCCCTGATACTGCATGCGCTTGTACTCGTGCTGATCCTGATGCACTTTGGGAAAACCATTATTATTCCACTCTTCTTTGCTTTGCTGATCTCTTTTGCCTTACTCCCGGTATCCAGACAACTGGAAAATTGGGGATTACATCGTGGATTTGCGTCCGCAGTGTCAGTATTGTTATTTGTATTGGTTATAAGTGGGTTCGTCTATTTATTAAGTCACCAGGTAGTAAGTTTTACCCATCACCTGCCGGAACTGCAAATCAAGTTTACAGCCATGCTGCAGGAAATCAGTTCCTGGGTATTCAATACTTATCATGTTGATTACCAGCAACAGATAGCTTATTTGAAGAGGTCTGCCGGTAGCCTGGAAGATACAGCGTTCACCTCCCTTGGAGCAACCTTTATAAGTGTGGGCGAAGTACTCATTCTCACTATCTTCTTCCTGATCTTCACTTTCTTTATGTTATACCACCGTCGTCTGTTCAAACGTTTTATTCTGGCGCTGTTCCCCCATGATCAGCTGCATAAGGTAGAAGATGTGATCAGCAGCGCCAAAAGTATGATCAACCGGTATATTATCGGGTTACTGACAGAGATGGCGATCCTGATTGTATTACTGGTATCTACCTTTGCGATCTTAGGAATTAAATATGCGTTGCTGATTAGTGTAATAGCGGCTGTACTGAATGTAATACCTTACCTGGGGATTTATACGGCCATGGCTATCAGTATGGTGATTACGCTGGCAGATGGCACACCAACCCATGCATTAACGGTAGCGATCGTGTTTATTGTCGCACATTTCCTGGATGCTAATATACTCCTGCCACGTATCGTGGGCGGTAATGTAAAACTGAATCCCTTAATTACTATCATAGCCGTATTAACCGGCAAATTGATCTGGGGTATCCCTGGTATGTTCCTTTTTATTCCGCTCACAGCTATTATCCGTATTATCAGTGAGAAGGTAGAAGGACTGCAGCCATGGGCTATTCTGATGGGAGAAGATAAAGAGAAATAAAGAAATTCATACCTGTACAAAGCCACAAGTACAATAATATTGTGGCTTTGTACATTTTGTTACCGCCTCTCCTTCATTCCCTGAACTTTCCTGTAGTCAACAACGTCAAGCATATAATCAAAACATAGGCTTTCTTCCAATCGCGTCCCATCTATTTTACCACACCAGATAATATCTGCAAATCCTAAAGACTTAGAATCGTCTTCGGAGGCCATCTGAAGATAAATATTATCTTCAAAAATGAATATTTTACTATCAGAATTGCTTTTCATGTTATTCGCTTTGTAATAATAATGCCATTCAGATGCCAATCATAAATTCTGACATAAAATATTGATTATTAATGAATTAAAACAATTACCTGTATCTGAATTTTTCCCGTTGCGGGAAAAATTTCCAGATTATGGAATATTGTAGCTGATCTATTCAGGAGCTTTTTAGTTATTTATCTTCCAGTGCTTTCCTAACTGCCGGCGCTACTTTAGTACCATACAATTCTATAGAGCGTAATACTTTATCATGTGGCATTTCATCTCCTACCAGTTGCGCAAGGAAACGGGTGTTCCCGAATAATTTATGCTGTGCCAGTATCTTATCAATGACCTGTTCTACACCACCTACCATCAGCGGTCCTTTCTCTCTGAGGTAGTCGAATTGTGGCCTGTTGAGGGGCGACCAACCTCTCTCCGCTCCTACACGGTTCATCAGTACCTCATATCCCGGATAAAAATCTTCGGCAGCTTCCTCCTCATGCTCCGCAATATGAAACTGCGAGCTGATACCCAGCTGTAATTTACTGGCATCATGGCCTGCCTCTGTAGCGGCATCCCTGTATGTTTTAACGAAGGGTACAAAATGCTCCGGGGTACCACCCAGCAATGCCAGCATCAGTGGCAGATTCATCCTGCCTGCACGTTTGGCAGAGGCAGGTGTACCACCTGCGGCCAGCCATACGGGCAAAGACTCCTGCAAGGGACGAGGATAGATCCCACGGTTCACCAAAGGCGCCCTGAACTCCCCTTTCCAGGTAACGAATTCATTCTTGTTGATCGTCAGCAGCATTTCCAGTTTTTCATTGAAAAGTGCATCATAATCATCCAGTTTATATCCGAATAAAGGGAAAGATTCAATAAAAGAGCCGCGGCCTGCCATGATCTCGGCACGTCCACCGGAAATCAGGTCTACCGTTGCAAAGTTCTGAAACGTTCTCACAGGGTCCACAGAACTTAATACCGTTACTGAGCTGGACAAACGTATGTTTTTAGTAATGGAAGCACCTGCGGCCAGTATCACTTCCGGTGCTGACACCATAAAATCAGGGCGGTGATGTTCTCCCAAAGCAAATACATCCAGTCCTACTTCATCTGCCAGCTTAATTTCAGCCAGTAATTCCTGCATGCGGCGATGCGCATTCACTGCTTTTCCTGCTCCATGATCACGACGTACGTCCCCAAAGGAGCTAATACCTAGTTCAAATTTCATCATACAAATATCGGAATGTGATCTTACTTCCGGAAATAGTTGTGCTTTCCTGTGGGGAACTATGTGCAGGTAATAAAAAAGCGCATGCCCCAAAAGACATGCGCCATCAAAACCAATAACCATCTATTCTACCTGCCGATATTCAATCGCAGGTCGATCTCAAAACTGTTTCCCATAATTGTGCTGTAACCGGATGTCTGGGTGATGTAAACAGCCTGTATGCCCAGCAGCGATTTATAATTAAACCCTGCTCCTGCACTAACACTGCCACTGCTGTGATACATTCCGAAAACATTGGCCCGGTCGTCCAGTAAACCTACATTCACACCGGCATCAACGATGCCATCTTCTCCACGTAAACCACGATAACCTACTTTGGGTTCTATCTTCGTAATCTCCGTTCCCGTATTGAAGCGGTAAGCCACTGCACTATAAAAAGTAGTTAAACCCGATACACCTTTGTTATCATTCTTAATCATCCCTATCAGGCTGGGTAATGCTGCCTGTACCGTTAAATGATGATCTGTGTACGCTACTCCGAAATCGCTTTCAAAATAATTGTCACGCCTGTTGAAACTACTTACGGAAGGATCATTCACCTCTCCGTTTATGTTTTTATAATCCAGGCGTTGTACTTCCAGCGCCAGCGATAATCCGAAATGTAATGCCTGGGCATTCATGCCTAACGGAAGGTGATAAGCATAGGTCAACCCCACTTTGGTACGCTGTAACAAACCGGATTTATCATTGTAAATATTCACGCCTGCCCCTACCCTGCTGCCTAGATTGGCATCTGCTGTAAAGGTCTGGGAAACGGGCGCGCCCGGAATAGCATCCCAGGGACGACGATAAGTAGCATTGATATGAATACCGGAATCAATACCTGCCATAGCAGGATTAGCCAGGTACTGGTTAAAGAAATACTGCGCTTCCGGCGGATCAAAATTGCTGACCGCCCTGCCCAGGGATTGTGCCTGTAATTGCTGCACGCACAGTAAAAGAATAAGCGTATATAAAGATCTCATGTTAATTATTTCTGATTGCGAACAATAGTGATAAAGCCTTTGAACGTGTGTTGATCGTTACCTAATGTTAATATATAATAGTACGTACCTTCTGCCAGTGGAGAGCCATTACTCATACCATCCCATTCGTTCAGGTAGTGCTGTTTATGGTATACCAGTCTGCCCGTACGATCATATATTTTCACATCGTTATCAGGATAACTATCTATGTTCCGTACTATCCATTTATCATTAATACCATCCCCATTTGGTGTGAGGATGTTAGTTGCATCCAGTTTATAATCATACACGACCAACAGTGAAACAGAACCCTGTCCGGTACAACCATCTGCTGTTTTTCCATTGACAGTGTACGTGACATTTTCCTGCGGGCGAACATTTAATACCGCAGTGTTTTGTCCGCTGACGATGTAATCTGCATTCTCCCATGAATAGGTAGATGCGCCACTTGCCGTAAGGTAAACAAGGGAGCCTTTGGAAACTGTAATCCCTTTATCACTGCTGATTGTTAATACCGGTGGTGTGGATACTTTCACAGGGAACTGTGTGCTAATTTTATCAACACCCCCATTGCTGGTGCCCCCATTATCCTGTACGGTTATAGTAATCACCGATGTGCCAGTGGCATCTCCTTTCAGCTCATAACGGATTGTAGCAGTGCCATTCCCATTATCTGTGATAGTGAGTGTTGTGAATACGTCTTTATCAGCGCTTACACTTAAAGTATTCGTCTGTGTCGTTTCAGGGCCTGCAGAAATACCGGTAACAGTCACGGTTTGTTCTCCACCGGCACATACTGCCTGATCTGCCACCGTACCAATAGCAGGTACTTCATTCACGTCTTTCAGCGTAACGGAGACAGTACCAACAGCACTGGTATTGTATCCATCACTAACAGTAACACTGATGTTAAACTGTGGGTTGCGTTCAAAGTTGAATTCATCCGCATCATTTACTGTTAACTGACCAGTACTGGTATTAATAGCAAATGCAGGAATATTGTCATTATCGGTATCTGCATTTTGTGTGATCTTCCAGTTATCCAGGATGCTACCATTATCTGTGGCTGCAAGAGTGCCAACAATAGTACCAGCAGCAATATTCTCGAATACACTGAATGTTTGTCCGGCTGTTACAACCGGGGCTACTGCATCTACCAGCACGCCTGTGAATGCGGCTACGTTATTCAGCAAAGGATCCAGATCATTACCTGCCTGGTCTGTTATCTTACCAATGGCAGTGGTGAGAGAAGCAGCAAGAGAAACCCCATCCAGGTCCGACTGCCCATCCACAACAGTATATGAGAATGTCAGTGTATTACCGGTGAGTGTTGCATTTACAGCAGTACTACCGATAGTTACCTGTAATAAAGGCGCTGCGCCGGCCGGTGCTATGGTAATGGGTTCATCCGTAGTGATTGTAAATGTCAGTACATCTCCGGCTTTGTAAGTACCATTGGCAGGGCCTGTTACGCTTAATACAACAGGCGCCTTTGTATCCACATAAACAATACCCGGCGTAGTAGTATAATGTATGGTGAGGTCTGCCGTATTACCTGACAGGTCTTTAATAGTACCTGATTGTATGGTAGATCCTATATTAATACCATTGGCATCATTTTCACCTGCCTGTATAGTGTAACGGAATACCAGTGTATTAGAACCGGAGCCACTGATATATTTAGCAGGCTGAATAGTGCTGCCTATTAAAAGGCTGATCTGAGGCGTTCCTGTTACGACTACATTTTCCGGCCAGGTAACGGTAAGGTCTATATTCTTTCCTGCGTTATAATAACCGGCTGTTACTGCTACATTAGTAACCACAGGCGTCACTGCATCTACCAGTATCCCTGCGGTACTACCCGGCGTAAATGTTAATACAGCGTCATTGCCTGCGATATCTTTAATAGTAGCGGACTGTAACTGTCCTACACCTATACCATCCGTATCCTGCTGACCAGCCGGTATGATATAATGGTAAGTAGCTGTACTGCCAGTGGCAGACAGGAAAGTAGCATTCACTGCAGCGCTACCTATCTGGATTGGTAAATAAGAAGTAGTGCCTGTTACGGTAACCGGTTCACTGAAATTCACTACAAACAGCAGTTCATCACCAATTATATAAGTATTGTCCGCTGGTAATGTAACAGTATTTACCACAGGGGCAATACCATCTATCTTAATATTTTTGTTGGCAGATAAAGAGCTGGCAGCAGCTGGCAGGGGTAAATCTAAAATAGCATCTTTATTACCGGCGTTGTTTTTAACCGTTCCACTTAATGCGCTCACAGATGTATAATCCAGGTCGGATGATACATCACCGCTTTGTACGGTGTAAGTGAATGTAAGTGTGGTCGTTCCGCTACCGGAAGTATAGACCGCATCGCGATCCGCAGCACCTGTTTCAAGGGTTAATAGCGGGGTACCTGTTACATTCACGATCTCATTAAACACTACATTTACAGTAACAACATCTCCTGCTTTATAGGTCCCATTGACGTTATCTGAAGTAACGTTGATAACAAACGGTTTTAAGGGCCCTACTGAGATATCAACTGTCTTTGTATCTGTCTTTGCTCCACCGGTACCGCTATTACCCAGGTCATCTGCGGTAATCTGCAATGTAGCGATACCCGAATAATTGCCGGAAGGTGTATATATGATGAAACTCAACGCATTATTTATATCAGTGAGTGTACCCCTAAAAGTAGACGTAACATCCCCTGTACCGGAACCTGTTATAAAAGTAAGACCGCTCGTAAGCGGTAATGTAATAGTACCAGCAGTAACACTTAAGGTTACACTTACCGTATTGTTGCCAGCATCTGCATCGGCTATTGAAATTTCATTATTCAGTACAAGATTTGTATTCAGTGCTACTGTCTGTGCTGCCGGTACCGTAATCACAGGTGCGTCGTTTACAGCAATTATGGAGAAGGAGACTGTCGTTGTCCGTTCTTCACTGTTAGCATCTCCTGAAGTACCAGGATCTGCTCCTGTAAATCCACCATCGTTGATGGTGACGGTCAGTACTACGGTATTACCGTTTGTATTTAAAGTACCGGTGAATTTCACACTATCCTTAGCGATATAATTATTGATATCGGTGATACTCCCTTTCAAGATAACTGTATTCGTAGCTGTCGGAACGATGATAATACCAGTTGCCGGGTTGGCAGACAATGTACCATCAGCAGGCGTTACAGACAAAGTAACCGTTACGGGATTTGTACCTGCATCGGTATCTGCGAAGGAGAAACTGTTCATGGGAGATGGTACATCTTCCATTACATTCGCCTGTGCAGCAGTAGCAATAGTTGGTCGGTCGTTCGTATTGATCACTACAATTATTCCCAGGGCAGTATCACAGCGTGAAGGAATACCATTGTCGCATACCTGGTATTCAAATTTGTCAATACCGTCGAACCCATTATTGGATGTATAAGTAAAGGAGCCATCGGCATTTAATACAACGCTGCCATTTACAGGGGCGGTTACCAGTGAGGTAGTTAATGCATTACCTTCCCTGTCTGTATCGTTACTTAACACATTCCCACCGAGATTCTTAAAGTCGGGTGTAGTAACAATATCGTCAATAGCCAACGGTGCACTGTTAATGCTATTTATAGTAATCGTACAGGTGGCATTCGCACATGCACCCTGCGCATCACAATTGCTGTAAACAAACTGGTCTGTGCCGCTAAAGCCAATATTTGGTACATAATAAAACCCTCCATCCGGATATAGCTTAAGAGTACCATGAGCAGGACTAGTAACTAAACCGGCCATATTAAAATTGCGTATAGATCCACTGTTAGGATCATTATCATTCTGTAGTACTCCTGAAGCTGCATTTACGTCTAATGCCATATCCTGGTTAATGGTATAACCATCATTCGCCGGCACAGGAGCCACGTTTGAGCTTCCCACAAAGAATAATGCTTTGGCATCGGAGGAACAGGCTCCTCCCGGGTCACAGAGCTTATATGTAAAACTATCCAGTCCTGTATAACCGGCATCCGGAGTATATGAAAAACTACCTGAATTACTCAATGACAACGATCCATGCAGGGGCAGGGAGACAGGACTGAACGTTACTGCATCTCCATCAACATCATAATCATTTGCCTTAAGACCGGGTGCAACCTGGGATATAAGCTGGTCCTGCGCAGTCACATAATATTCACTGTTAGCTATCGGACTATGATTAATAGCAGTAAAGTTCACTGTTACAGCAGCTGCTGTACTGATACTGCCATATCCATCGCTTAAAGTAAAGCTGATAGTTCTGCTGGCAGTAGCGGCTCTGCTATTATTATCAAGATAAGCTATTCGTTTCAGCAGCGCGGTTATGGCAGCTGCACTTGCGTTGGCATTCAACCGTATTCGCATAGGACGGCCAGCATTGCCGCCTGTGTATGTCCCTATAGTAATTCCGCCATAAGCAATGACGTTAGCATCTACACCAATCTGTCCCGCAGCAGCGCCCTCATTTTTTATATTGAGGACATCTTCCGCGTAACTTGCTCCGGTGGTGACAGCCACCGTCAGCAGCCCACCATTAAAGTCTGGTGCGGTTCCTGCGGTGAGAGTCGCATCCAGGCCTGCATCTAAAAACACATCTGCTCCCGCTGTTGTAAAAGAGACCACATCTCCATTCAGATTACCAATAACGGGTAGTGTATAGGGTACTGCTGCATATGCACTGCTGCAGAGTAGTAATAGAAAAACAATAAGAAACCTAGGCGTAGAGTTTTTATTCATGTATCAGTTATGTTGTAAAAAATTGGCTCACCGTATAGTTGCGTATACCGGTAGTATTTAGTATGTTATCTATGGAGATCAATCAGGGCTCTAACAGGATTTCTACATCCATCTACACCAGACCTCTTAATTATTAAATTGGCGTATCTAAAGCTGCGGGTGAAACAAATAAGGATTTCCCAAATTAGTTTAAAGTGTCCTATGGGCAAAATTAAAAGAAAAAAAACATAACAAGGAATTTATAATCAAAAAACATAAAAAGCCCCAGACATAAAGTCTGGGGCTTTTCCGGGTACATCAGCCATGATAGAGCTTATCACCAATATTTATATAGATTTCCAACTAATAGTTGTATAATTCAAACATTACTTATGCAATCCTTTCTTCCTTAGATAAGCGAGTAATGCTGCGGGCCTGTCTGTTTGAATAATGTTAAATCCTCTGTCAAGCAGCCATTGCCAGCTATCTCTTATATTGCCATCATCGAAGGCCATATCGTCATAATGACCGCCATTCAGGCTGGCCCACAAAGCATTTACCCATAGCCTCGACTGTTTAATATCTTTCAGATGGGATAAGATAGCAGAGGTATCACTTTTAAATATCAGCTCAAAAGCTACCGGTTCTATCTGTGACACGGCATCATGAATACTATACAGTGCAGCAGAATCATCCAGCGACACGATAGACATGTAATGTATCTTTTTCAATACAGCTGCATAGTCATTTATTACTTTGCCGGCAGGTAAATCTCCTTTAAAAATGGCCTGATTAACAGTACCTGTTTTTTCAAGCACGGCATATGCTTCGTTTATATATCTGTAAGATTTATCCAGGTTTATCATCACTTTACCTTTTGCGGCCAGCATGGCTTCTTCCAGTGTTGGGATACGATGATGAGTGGGGACACCACATCCGTTACGCAGGTATAATGTTTTCAGGGAATCCAGGGTGAAATCGCTCACCTTTCCTTTACCGGCAGTGGTACGGTCTATCTTCTCATCATGCATAAGGACAAGCTGACCATCTGCGGTTTTCTGTACATCAATCTCCACGATATCTACTCCCATCGCAATCGCATACTTAATAGCAGCGATGGAATTCTCCGGCGCATTACGCCAGTCGCCCCGGTGGGCAGCCACCAGTACTTCTTTCCCTAAAGGATTTTTAAATTCACTGATAATAGCATTCACCTGCGCATTTACTGATATGGTAAGCAGCAGTAATAAAAATGTAAGTACCTGTTTCATGTTAGTTATATCCCTCATTTTGTTTAACAGACGGATCTGTATCTATTTGTCCCTGTGGCACTGGCATTAAAAGATTATGTTTATCAATCGTTGTCAGTATCCCATTATCATTAAACCATTTATTCATAACAGTAACAGCGGTCCCTGTGCGTAACAGGTCGAACCAGCGTTGTCCCTCTCCAATCAGTTCCAGTCTTCTTTCCAGGTCAATAGCAGCCCTCACATCATCCTGTGTAAGAGCGGTGGTGGCGGTAAGGCCGGCCCTGATCCTGACGGAGTCCAGATAAGGAATGGCAGTAGTAATATTCTTCAGTTCATTCTCTGTTTCTGCCAGCATCAGCAATACATCTGCATAGCGCAATACGACCACATCACTACCTCCATCCGTGATCACTGTCGTTGGCAAAGAGAGTTTCTTACAATAAGGTATCCCTGAAGTAGTGACATCAATATAAGTCCCTTTTCTTTTATCAGCAGCGGTATACAGATTGTATAAACTTTTTGTCGGCAGGTTATGTCCCTTTGCGCCTGATTGTGTACCGGAAGGACTAAACTGCTGAAACATAGTACTCCCTTCTGTATTTCCATTGATGCCTGATGCAAACTGTACTGCAAATATAATCTCTGCATTGTTCTCATTACTGATACTGAAAACATCTGCCGGATTTGTCATCAGGCGGTGTTTGCCGGAATTAACCACTGCCATCAGCACGGTTTCCGCATTGGGATATTCTTTCAGCGTCAGGTATACCTTTCCCAGTAATGACTGCGCAGCAGTTTTGATCACTTTCCCGGCCTGAGTGGTAGAAACCGGTAATTCATCAATGGCTTCTGTCAGGTCTTTTTTGATCTGGAGATATACATCAGCTACGGGCGTACGTCCTGCACCGAAATATACATTAGGGTCTGTCGTTTCTTTCAGCACCAGAGGCACATCCCCATATAATCTTACAAGATTAAAATATAACAATGCACGGATGAATTTCATTTCTCCTTTACGGGCCTCTTTTGTAGCCGGTACCGCATAAGTAATATTATCTATACGGTTCAGTACAACATTTGCTTTCTGGATAGCCTTGTAGGAATCCTGCCAGGCAGCAGCAATAATAAGATTGGAAGGGATGAGCGTGAACTGGTCCAACTGTCCGTAAATTCCATCATCATTGGCAGGTACTTCATCATAGGTATTATCAGTAGGGATTTCTGTAAGCGCAGGCATATACAGGCCGTATAACCCGTTAAACTGTAAGTTGGCATATACCGCATTCACATATTCCTCTACTTCCGTTTCTGTACTCAGAAAGCTACCGGATTCTTTTTCCGTAGTAGGGTTCTGAAATAATTCCTTACCGCAGGAACTACATAAAAACAATAATATAATAAAGCTGATCTTCTTCATGATAAATAATTAAAAGGTGACATTAAACCCGATGATGAATGATTTTGCTACCGGATAATTTGCCATTGACAATCCATTCGTCAATACGTTATCTGTAGAAGTAGCATCCGGATTGTATCCTCTGAAATCTGTAATAGTGAAAAGGTTATTGGCAGTGATATATACTCTTGCAGCAGACATCTTTACCCTGGAAGTCCAGGCTGCAGGCAGGGTATATGCCAGTTGAATATTACGCAGGCGCAGGTAATCTGCTTTCTTAAAGAATATACTGGAGGCACGGGTCAATTTCCTGTTGCTGGATAAATTACCAAGGTTAGGCTGACCCAGGAAACCGTTGGGGTTATCAATGGGATGATAACGATGATCATAATAATATTTGCTCGGTACAGAAAACCCTTCTCCTGATTCATCAAATAAAGCGATCTGTCTGTCGTAAGTTTTTCTTCCCTGAATGCCCTGTAAAGCAAAGCTGAGTTCAAATCCCTTGTAAGAGAAATTATTCGAAAACCCGTAGGTAAATTTAGGATTGTAGGTCCCGAATCCCATACGGTCATCTGTATCAATCCTTCCGTTGTGGTCGATATCTTCTACTTTGTAGTCCCCGGTCAGTGTACCGGTCATATGCGGCGTATTATCTATCTCTGCCTGTGTCTTATATACACCCGTTACTTTATAACCATACAACTCTGCCACTGGTCCGCCAACCCTTGTACGGAAATTACTTTCAGCACCTGTAATGATCTGCTTCTGCCCCGGAGCCAGCGCCTGCACGACGTTCCTGTTGGTAGCAAGATTGCCGCTAAAGCTCCATTTCACAGGTCCCAGCGCGATCTCGGTCCCTGATAATTCCACCTCAAAACCCGAGTTTTTTACTTTACCTATGTTCTGGATAGAGGCACTGAAACCTGATGCATCAGGAACAGGAACATTCAGCAATAAATCCTTTGTAATGGAATTATAATAATCGGCAGTGATATTGAAATGATTCCATAAGCCCAGATCAATACCAAAGTTTGAAGATGTTTTTGTTTCCCATGAGAGGTTTGGATTAGGGGTAGTGGTGGCAGCAAAACCAGCTCCCAGTGCATTGCCATATACATAATTGGACGAATTCACCAGCGCTTTTGAACTGTAGGAACCTATCTGGTTATTACCGGACTGTCCGTAAGTAGCACGCAGCTTGGCGAAGGTCAGGACATTTGATTGCGGGAAGAAGCCTTCTTTACTCAATATCCAGCCTGCTGTTACCGAAGGGAAATTCCCCCATTTCCTGTCATCCCCAAAACGGGAAGACCCGTCTCGTCTTACAGTAGCAGAGAACAGATATTTATCCAGGTAAGCATACTGCGCACGGGCCAGGTAGGAGATCTGTACCCAGGTATAGCGGGAAGCGACAGCCGTAAAGGCGCTGGCCCCTCCTATGTTGGTAATGTTATCATCTGCAATACCGGAACCGGTTACAACTGTAGATGATCCCGACTCCTTCTGAAAGGTATAACCTGCCAGTACATCCAGATCGTGAGGTCCCCAGCTTTTAGTATAGTTCAGGGTATTCTCCCAGAGGTAATTCACATTCAGGTTTCTTGTCTCAATAGCGCTCGCAGGTTTAGGTGCAGCTCCTCTGTATTGTCCTATGCCGGAAGGGTTATAAAAGTTGAACAGGTTACTGACAACATCTCCACCTACCAGTGTTTTTAGTTTCAGTCCATCCAGTAATTTAAAAGACATATATCCGTTCCCGAACGTTCTGAAAAAATCCCTCTTATTCTTAATCTTCGTAGCCAGTGCGACCGCATTTTCTCCCAGCGCTCCATCTTCCGGGGTATTGGCAATGATCTGTTTACTGATAGCCAGTGACCCGTCTGCATTACGCGGGCTGAAAAACGGGTACATAATGTAGATATCAGCTATCGGGTCATTAGACCAGTTGGTATTGTTATCAAAATAGTTTTGTGAGTTCCAGGAGGGATTAATGCTTACCCCCATGTCAAAACGGTCAGATAATTTAGTATCTATTTTGATGGTACCGCTGTAACGTTTTAATCCATTATTGATGACAATCCCCTGCTGGTTGAAATAATTGCCGGCTACATAATAGTTTGTCTTCGCAGATCCACCGGAGATAGCCAGGTTATAACTGCTCATCTGTGCATCCCTGAATACCTCATCCTGCCAGTTAGTGTTGGTGAGCCCGGGTTGTTTTGCCAGATAAGGGTCCAGGTAATTCAGGCGCAGCTCACGCAGACTAGCACCTTTTGAAATGCGGGTAGCCCTGTCATCATTAATACTCCTGTTGGCGGGGTTCTTCGATACATATCCCCAGTCCCTCGCTTCCGTGAAAAAAGTAGCGGCTTCATAAGCATCTACGTATTTAACACGATCTGCGCGTTGCTGTGTACCGGCATATACATCCAGTGATACTTTAAACTGATCTGCTTTGCCTTTTTTAGTTGTCACTAAAATCACCCCGTTAGCAGCTCTGGAACCATAAATAGCGGCAGAAGCGGGATCTTTCAGGATATCTACGGATTCAATATCCTGTGGATTGATCGAATTAAAAGAAGATCCTTCTGATAATGGAAATCCATCTACAACGATCAAAGGATTTCTTCCTGCGGTTAATGTACCTATCCCCCTGATGACGATCTGCGGGTCCGTACCCGGTTGTGCGGAGGCTTCGTTGATGACAACACCGGCAGCTTTACCCACCAACTGTTGTGCAAAGCTGCTCCCGCTATAACGACTCAGTTCCTTCGACTTCACCTGAGAGATTACGCCGGTTACTCTCATTCTTGATTGTTGCCCGTAACCAATTACCACTACATCTCCCAATGCTTTTGTAGCAATATTCATTCTTACCAGTAATGAGTTATTATCACCATCGTTGATCAGGTAAGCATTGGAAATATATTTTTCGTACCCAACGGCCGTGAAAACAAAATCGTATTTACTACCTACTGTTAAATGATCAAATGTATAGATCCCTTTTTCATTGGTCATAGTGGCTTTGATAACCTTACTGCCGGTTTCATTCATCTGCACGGTAACACCCGGCATACTCTCCCCTTTTTCATTCACGACCATTCCCTTGATCCTGGCAGTTTGCTGCGCCTGTACCGTAAGACTCATTAACAGTATACAGACTGTTATAAACTGTCGGAAAAACTTGTGATGTTGCATTTTTTTCTTTTATAATTTTGACAATAGGTATCCCGTACCGCCCATGAAGCGGTTACAGTATGCTTATAAATCCGGATTTATTGCTGTTTGCTGATGACTATTTTCCGTCCCTCCTTATTGAATGTAAGATCATTCATATTGCATATGGCTGATAATACCACCTGCAGGGAGTCTGATTTTTCAAATGTTCCTGTAAATGACAATCCTTTTATTGCTACCGTATCTATATCAAACTGTACATGATAATAGTTGCCCAGTTGTGCAAATACATCCTGTAAGTGCGATTTATTAAATGACATGATGATGATATGCTCTCTTGCGTGTACTTCTTTTGATGGAGCAACATTCTCAACATGAAACTGTTTCAGTACGGTATTAACAACGAATTCCTGTCCTGGTGTTAAATACATTTCTTTCATCACCAGATCACTACCCCTTGCAGTCTTTACAACTACCTTTCCTTCCAGCAGTTTCACAGATAACTTATCCGACTGTATGGTACTAATAGAAAAAACAGTCCCCAGTGCAGTAGTGGTAAACCCTTTTGCAGTAACACTGAAAGGACGTTTATGATCTTTTGCTACTTTAAATAATGCGGTCCCTTCTAATGAGATATTACGTTCCAGGCTATCAAACGATGGATAATAACTGATCATACCACCTGGTTGTAACTGCACTTCAGAACCATCAGACAGCGCTATTATTTCCATATGCCTGCCGGTATTACTGTGCTGCAATAATTGCTTTACCGGCGCTGTTTTCATCGCCAGCGAACGCGTATCATTATTTACATGGAAGAATCCCCATCCTGCCATCACAATGATCATCGCGGCGGCGGCCCAGCGGCCCCACACAGGGATAATGCTTACCTTCTTAGTAACTATTATCTGTTCACGCAATCCCTGCAATACTCTTTCTCCGGCGGGTCCGCTTAACAGTTCTTCACGACTGTCAGCATATGACTGTTCCATATATTCTTTCCACGCAGCCTCGTTATTGTTCATATATTCGAACAATTGCTGCTTTTCTGTTGCGGAGATCTTACCTGCCCAGAATTTTTCTATGAGATGTTGGATATCTTCCATGATTCAATAGTAAATACTCCGTGAGGGAGCAAAAGGGGATGATTCTAATGTTACCAGATTGTTAACTCAGTAATTTTCGAGGAAAATGATCAGCAGGGATAAAGTGGTAAGACCAGAGGTATATTCCCCCTGTACATAGCTTTTAATAAAACGTGTGGACTGTTTCAGGTAATCTTTCACGGATGGCACCGAGATCCCTACTATTTCTGCTACTTCTTCATAGGGCCTGCCTTCCAGGCGGCATAAACGGAATACTTCTTTCTTACGGGCAGGTAAATGGTTAATCGCATCTTCTACTACAGACAACTGTATATGATACAGTTCATCCTCGTCCTGTTCCTCCTGTGGAAGGTTTTCGGGGTATTCATCCAGTACAATGGCTGATTTTAATTGTTGCTTCAGATAAGTAGCGGCCTTATTATAACTCACCACAAAAAGCCATCCTGCCACAGATTTATCCTGGTGGACCTTCTGCCGGTTCTGCCAGAGCGCCAGGAACACTTCCTGCAAAATATCCTCTGCAGCTTCCGGCTGCCTTACCATCTTATATATATTGGCATATACAGCCTGCTTGTACTGATGATACAATGTTTCAAAAGCAGCAAAACTTCCGCCGGCAAGATCATGGAGTAAAGATATTTCTGTTTTGGCCCCATCCATATACCGCAAAAGTACAGATTGGATTGAGGGACGTAGGTTATGAAATTGTGAATTCATAGTATATTTATGGATTGTTCGCAAAAAATGGAAAGGAAATCATTTATCAAAATGGCGGCATTATTGCCGTTCATTCCCTACTCATCACAGATAGAGCAGTTGCTGAAACTGCCCGGTGTTTTCCAGCCAACGGAGAAAATGCCCGTTTTCTTTGTGGGGCATGGTGACCCTGAAAATGCGTTCAGGGATAACCCTTTTACGCAGAGTTTAAAAAAGATGGGAGATGATCTTACCCGTAAGCCATCCGCCATATTGATTATATCCGGGCATTATCTCACGGCGGAAGCCTCTTATCTGAAAGTTCCGGAACACTTCAACTGCCCTTATTACAATGTATCCGGCGCTACCGCCTTTGGCCAGGTAATTCCGCAGTTATCGGAGAAAGTGGAAGTGGATGACAGTAATGATCTTGATCATGGGGCCTGGGCCATTTTAAGACATATAGCACCTGAAGGTAATATCCCTGTTATGGAATTAAGCATTCCTGTAGGGCAGCGACTAGATTATCACTGGGACCTGGCCCAACACCTGAAACCCTTACGGGATAAAGGCGTATTGATCATTGGCAGCGGGAATATTGTACATAACCTGGAGCTCAGTTTGTTAAAGGGCGTTTTTTCAAGGAATAAACCCTACTCCTGGGCTATTGAATTTGACGAATGGGTAAAGGGCCGGATTAATGAAAGAGACTTCGGCAGCCTGTTTTATTATAATAATTTAGGGAAGATCGCCAATCGCGCTGTACCTACTACAGATCATTACATTCCTATGTTATACAGCATTGCTTTGGCTGATAAAAATGAAGAGATCCATTATACTTATGAAGAAGTATTTTCTGCCATCAGCATGAGATGCTTCAGAATAGGTAATAACTAATTTTGTATGAAAGTGATCAACCTGCCGCAAGACCTGCTACCAGGGAAAACAGACCCTGACAGTGATGTTATCATCAAAAGGTATACCTCTGGTACCAATACCGTGAAGAACAAGATCATACTGCATAAGAATATGATCAACCTGCTGATAGAGGGGCAAAAAACAATTGCTTATACTGATAATAAAACGACCGTTCATGAAGATGAAATCCTACTGCTTTCCTGTGGAAATTGTTTAACAACAGAAGTACTCTCGGGAGAAGGTAAATTCCATAGTATCATCATTTATTTCAGCAATAAACTAATGGCTGATTTTTATGTAAAATATGCGAAACTCATCAGCCGTGCCGGAAAACAGAAAGGTCTCCCCTCTCTGACATTTAAGAAAGATACTTTTATCAGGAATTATATCTCCTCTCTGGATTTATTACTTCAATCAGGAAATGAATTATCAGTGGAACTGCGATTATTAAAAACAGAAGAACTGATGGTATACCTCTTTGAAACAAACCCGGATGCCATTGCTTCTTTCAGGCTTAATAATACCAGTGACAGCAAAGACCTTGCACTAAGACAGGTAGTAGAAACAAATATTGCTAATCATATTACAGTAGAAGAACTGGCATTCCTTTGTAATGCAAGTCTGTCTACATTCCAGAGACGCTTTAACAATATCTACGGCCTTTCTCCCCAGAAATGGCTTCTGGAGCAAAAGCTGCAACTAGCTGCCCGTTTATTACAACAGCCCGGCGAAAAACCCAGTGACGTATACCAGAAAGTAGGTTATGAGAACCATTCCAGTTTCTCTAAATCTTTCAAACAGCAATTCGGTATTTCTCCCAAAGATTATCAGGAACAAAATCTGACTGCCCGGCAATAGTTTTTGAATGAGTAGCTATAACTGTAAAAGGTAAGGCATTCCTAATTTTGCCTTATGGAAAACAATAACAAAGCAGTTGTATTACGCTTCAACAAAGAAGTAATTGAACAGGGAAACCAGGAAAGTTTCAAAGAACTGATGGATGATAATTTCATCAATCACACTGCCCGGGAAGGTATGAATAACGGCCCGGCAGGCATGCGGTATATGTTCGAAGAAGTATTAAGGCCCGCCTTCTCCGATATCAAAGTGATTATCTACGATCAGATTGCTGAAGGCGATAAAGTCACTACCCGCAAAGCTATCACAGGCACACATACCGGCCCTTTAATGGGCATCCCTCCTACAGGAGAAAAAATAACAATAGATGTGATCGATATAGTTACTGTAAAAAATGGCAGGTATTTCGGGCACTGGGGGATGAACACATTGTCCGCTCTGATAGCAAAACTCTCTAAGCATTAGTAGCGACATTTTTAAGTGTTATCATTTTTTAAATTTTAACAAAAATCAATACTTAAAAACAATAACATTTGCAATTGGGTAAATAAAATAAAGCTCCCACAAAAGAACTGATTACTTTTGCATTGTACCCAAAATTTACCCCCTGCTAATGGATAAGAGTTTTATCATCCGAACAGCTACCAACAGGGACAGGGATAAAATAACAGATCTTGTAAAAAGGACCCTGCCCGAATTTGATTACGTGTACGCCCCTGATACGTATGAAAGCGACCTCGCAAATATCGAGGCAAACTATACCCAAAAAGGAGGCGCCTTTGAAGTCATAGAAACCTTCGATAGTGATATCATCGGGACAGTCGCATTACAGCCAGCAGATGCAGATAATAACACCTGCTGGCTGAAAAGGATGTACATCGACAGTAACTACAGAGGTCTGAAACTGGGAGACCTGCTGCTGAAAAACGTATTACAAAAGGCTGTTAAACTGCATTTTAAAGTAGTTTGCCTGCATACTGCAAGAAGTATGTCTGCTGCTATCAACCTGTTTAAAAAGTACGGTTTTGTTATAAAGGAAGAAGGGGATGATATCACCATGTCTAAAAAACTGCTCTGAGCCAGGGTCTGTTTGCTAATGGAGAGAATGGCCAGGGGACGGCGATAAATATGATGATGAGCGCGATGATAAACCAGATTAACATCGTTTTAAATTTCTCTTTATCTGTTTCTTTTCTTTTAGCCATTCCCGAACCAACAGTAAGTATAACAGTTGCGATCACCATAAGAGAGATATGGATCAGTGCGAAGAAAGTAATTTGCTGCTGATGAATAGCCTCACTGAAATTTCTCCAGAAATATTTGATAAGAGCACTTTGGGTATATAAAAAGATGCCCAGCAGCATCTGGGTTTGCGCAATGGTAGCCGTCCAGTGCCGGGCTGCATTATCTCTGGCTGTAAAGGTCCTGTTGGTTGTATAGCCTGTATATGCCTTGTAAATAGCATATAATAAACTGATTAAAACCAGCCATCTTAACAGAGAATGGAAAACCAAAAAGTAGTACATATTTTATTCACTTTAGATATTGTAAAGATCTAAAGTGAATAAGAAAAATGTTAGGACGGATAAATCCCTTTATAGGATATTTCAATCAAAAGCCATGCAGATCTATCTCAGCGCTTTCTTTGATCTCTACTTTCTTACCCATCTTCTTCTGGATAATTTTAAAGTGATGCTGATCATCTTCACATAACAATGAAATAGCTGTTCCATTCGCATCTGCCCTGCCGGTACGGCCTATCCTGTGTACATAATCTTTAGGGGAACGGGGTAATTCGAAATTGATCACCACCGGTAAATCTTTGATATCTATACCTCTGGCAGCTAAATCCGTAGCTACCAGTACGCGTAATCTGCCTTCTTTAAACATTCGCAGGTTGTCTACCCTTGTACCCTGACTCAAATCTCCATGAAACGCAGCTGCCTGGACGCCGTTCTTATTCAGCTTACCTACCAGGTTCTCTGCAGAGCGGATAGCAGAGGTAAATACCAACACCTGTTCCATATTCTCACTTTTAATCAGATATCTGAGGAAAGGGCCTTTTCTTTCAAGGGTCACATTATATGCCAGTTGTGAAATCTGGTCAATATTACTTCCACTCTCCTCATCAACGATCTCGATCTTTACCGGTTCATGCAGCAACTGTAACTGTATATCATTGATATCATTGTTTAAAGTAGCAGAGAACAGGATATTCTGGCGTTTCTCCGGCAACATGGCCATGATCTTATCCATTTCCTCTTTAAAACCCAGGTTCAGCATCTTATCCGCTTCATCCAGCACTAATATGTCTGCCCTGGAGATATGCACGGCTTTAGAGTCTATAAGGTCTAATAAACGCCCCGGAGTAGCAATCAGTACATCGGTATGGCGTACTGCTATCATCTGCGGATTGATGGATACACCACCAAATACGGCTGTAGTCTTTATCGTCTGAGGAAGATGTTTGCTGAAGGTCTTGAACACGTCATTCACCTGGATGGCCAATTCCCTGGTAGGAACGATCACAAGGGCACCTATGTGGCGGTCTCCTTTACTGGACCTTAGCTGGAACAATTCCAGGATAGGCAGTACATAACCTGCGGTTTTACCCGACCCTGTTTTGGAGATCCCTAAAATGTCTTTTCCGTTGATGATGGCAGGTATAGCTTGTTCCTGCACCGGGTATGGCTCTTTGTATTTATGTTCCCTGATAGCCTGAAGTAAAGGTGCAGATAATCCAAGTGATGAAAATGCCATTTTTTGCGCAAAGCTAAGATAAACTACGAAAAGTAACGCCTATATTTGCCAAACATTGTCATTATGTAATGTAATATATGCTATTATGAAAACCGGTTTTTTCTCATGTTTGCTCATTTCACTGCTTTTAACGAGCTGTGAGACCTCTCAACAGATCCTCAACAGCCTGCCAACTACAGTGGGTGGACAGACGAACACCACACAGATTGCTGCTGCTTTAAAAGAGGCCTTAACGATAGGTACACAGAACAGTGCCAATCGCCTTTCTGCTGTAAACGGATTCTTTGCCAATGCAGCATTAAAGATACTGATGCCCCCTGAGGCGCAGAAAGTTGAGTCTACCTTACGTAATGTGGGCATGGGTAGTGTAGTAGATAAAGCGGTACTGGCCATGAACCGTGGTGCAGAGGAAGCGGCTAAGTCAGCCACGCCCATCTTCGTAAATGCTATCAAACAGATGAGCATCACCGATGCCATGGGTATCCTGAAAGGGGGTGATTTTGCAGCTACCAATTTCTTTAAACAGAAGACCACGGCCGATCTTACCAGTGCTTTCCGCCCGGTGATCGCGGAAGCCCTGAAGAAAGTGGATGCTACCAAGTACTGGGGAGACGTTTTCTCCCTGTATAACAAATTCTCCTCTACTCCGGTAAACACAGACCTCTCCTCTTACGTAACAGAGAAGGCGGTAGCGGGTATTTTCCTGGAAGTAGGACTGGAAGAGCAAAAGATCCGTAAAGATCCTGCTGCCCGTGTTACAGACCTGTTAAAAACAGTGTTTGGAAGTGCGGCTGCACAGACGAAATAAATAAGCAATTATAAATTGTTGTAAATTGTTATAAATTTAAACGTCAAAAGTGAATACTACAGTTGCAACTCCTCAGCCAGGCCAGTTATTCAATTACGATAAATGGAACGGCCAGCTACCAACTTTGAGTAGCGAATACCAGCAAGCGAGTCCTTATCCTCATATTGTACTGGAAAATTTCCTTGATCCGGAAGTATTGAATAAATGTGTGGATGAGTTTAATAAACTCA
This sequence comes from Chitinophaga oryziterrae, assembly GCF_009758125.1. Lineage (GTDB taxonomy): Bacteria > Bacteroidota > Bacteroidia > Chitinophagales > Chitinophagaceae > Chitinophaga > Chitinophaga oryziterrae. The sequence goes on along the minus strand of NZ_WRXO01000007.1, from coordinate 188,241 downwards.
ATGAAGCTGATGGCTGGATAAATTATGTTCACTACAATGAGAAAAAAGCAGGGTTGAACAAGCTGGACGCATTACCTGCGACCATAAAAAGAACTATTAACGAATTAAATTCACCTGCATTTCTTGAGTTCCTGAGTACCCTTACCGGCATAAAAGGCCTGATGAAAGATGATTTGCTGGAAGGCGGCGGAATCCATCAGTCTAAAAGGAACGGGTATCTCAACATTCATGCAGATTTCACGGTACATCCACATCATCGCCACTGGCAAAGACGTGTGAACGTACTTGTTTATCTGAACAAGGACTGGGAAGAAGAATGGGGTGGAAAACTGGAGTTATGGGATACACAGATGAAAGCCTGTGAGAAAAAAGTACTGCCAGTGTTTAACCGTTGCGTGATCTTCAATACAGATGCCGATTCCTATCATGGCCATCCGGAACCAACTACCTGTCCCGAGGATGTTTTCAGAAGGTCTATTGCATTATATTACTATACAGAAGAAGCTCAGCCTTTCCGCAGGGCAACCCATTATATGGTAAGACCTGGTGAAGGAAGGAAAAAGTTTATGGTGAAGCTGGACAATACCATGGTGGCCATTTATACGGAAATAAAGGGAAGACTGGGAGCTAATGATAAGATTGTCAGTAAAATACTTCGCTTCTTATCAGGGAATTCCAAAAAGAAATAATATATATGCTATAAACAAAAAGAGGGTGTATCAGTAACTGATACGCCCTCTTTTTGTTTGCGACAAAACATATCCGGCTCCGTGTTTGTACAGAAATGATATAGCCGGCAGCTATATGATACGCAGGGCGGAGTTAACATTAATTAATAACAACCCATCGGGTTATCTCATACCTGGAATTTTTGAATGAACCCTTGTGGCTGATATGCGCCTTATTATTTAACCATTGCAAAGTCATCGTATTATAATCTCCCTTTTCATAATTAAAAGTTACACCATCGTCCTCGAACAGCGTTGTCCCTGTTGCACCATTGCCGTACACATAACAGGTGATCTCAAATACTGTACCTGCTGTTACATGCTCAACTGGCTTGGCTAATGGTAGGATCGTTCCTTCTTTGATAAATATGGGCAGTTGAGAAAGTGTGGGTTTAATGGAGTATTGCCTGCCCCCTGCATATTTTTGGTTCGTATTAAAATCATACCAGATACCGGCCGGGAGGTAAACCATCCTCTCGTCCATTTTTTCTGTTAATGGCGCCGCCAGTATACCTTCACCTATCATGTATTCATCTTCCAGATTAACGGTGTTTTTATCATCCGGATAATCTATTACCAAAGCACGGAACGGCGGTATGCCTTTAAAATGATACTGAGCAAAAGCATTATACAAATAGGGAATCAGGCTCATCCTGAATTCGAATAATTTGCGGATATCAGCTTCCACGTCTCTTGCATTATCCATCAGCTGGCCGGCATTGTTCTTTTTAATATTGATCTGCAACCATGGCGGGTTCTGCAGGTACCAGGAATTGAAAAGTGTTTGTGCCGACAGCACCGCGGTTTGACTGCGGCGCATAAAATCTTTTATCGAATTGGACTCCCTCACTTCCGGGGACCAGATCATACCCGAGAACCCGGAGTTCAATATCATTTTTATGTATTGGTCATGATCGTATGTATCGCTATACAATGCAGCAGGATACGAAGACGCGAAAGCATTCGAAGCCCGTACATCCAAATAGGTGCGTTTGTTGAAGCGCTTATAAATATTATATATGGTTTTTTGATACAGCAAGCCAAAAAGCTGGTGCATCTGCTCACCGTCAATACCCGATGGGAACTGGCTAAGCTCGGGGAAACTCCACGAGTTGCTTCCAAAAGCGATATTGGAATTATCGCATTCATCCATTTTAAAGCCCGAAATGCCCTGTTTTACAAAGGTTTCGTTATGGTAATCAGCGAAAATCTTCCTCGTCGTACTATCAGCGAAATCGGGAACTAAGCCGCCCCATACCAGGTAATTACCAGACCTGGTTTTCAAAGGTTCATAAAGCGGCGATTTAGGCGATACAAAAGCATGTTCCCATAGGTTTAACTGAAAACCCTTATCCTTCATAACCGCTATAAAAGTATCGGGATCAGGAAAGAAGTCTTTGGCCCACACATAGGAACAGGAGTATGCTGCGGTTTGCCATTTAGGTTCGATACCCAATACATCGCACGGAATATGGTTGTTACGAAAATACTCCGCCATTTTGATCACCTGCTGCTGGTTAAAATCTGCTTTTACGCGGTATTTAACGCCCAGGCCCCAAATTGCAGGCAAAGCACCGCCGCCTGCGAACAGATTATACCGCTGCATAACGTTTTTGAGATCGGGACCCTCAAAAACAAAAACTTCTATCCCTTTGGCCCCCGGGATATCCACCGTTACACTACCCAGTACTTTGCCACTACTTTTGTAAAGTTCATCAACTGAATTGCCGCCTTTTATTTCCGCAGATGCAATGTTCCTGTTATTCAGTTTAGCCATGCTGCCGCAGTAAAAAGTGGTATAGCGCGCTGTATTTATCAAGATCCCATAGCCTCTGTTAGATACATAAAACGTTGTGGGGCCATGCGTATAGCCAACATCATTCAGCGGGTTATCGTTAACAATAGGTCTTATTTTTAACCCCCGCTTATTGAACGAGCCAAGCTGCAAGCCAAAGCCATAAAGCTGCTCACTGCTATCCAGCGGGATCTCTACTACTACCCCACGGTCGGTTGTACTTATTCTGATATCAGCCAGTTTAAAAGGCAGTTCTCCGGCTGGCAGGCCGGCAAGTGCTGTCTTCATAGGTAACTCTTCACAAAAACTATAGGGCGTAAATTTATCGGGCACACCCGCGGAGATCTTTTGTACCCCAGGCGCCACATTGGTAACCTGCGCAATTGCCTTGATAAAGAGAGCCTGCAAAAACAGAAGCAGGGTAAACGTACTAATCGTATTTTTTCTCATGTGAAAGGTAATATTATAAAAATCGGGAATCACGATTGTATTATCAGGGGGCTTTTTTAAACCCCTCCCATTTAACTGTCCAGGAGCCATCTTTCGGCCACCCAGGTTCATGAATGTTTTGATCACCATCCCAGCCCGCCGTCATAAATGCGATCGCATATAACAAACCACCGTTTGAAGGGATGTAAGGATACGGATTTCCCCCGCCAACAAAGCCATGCTCGTCAAATCCGAATTTTTTTGAAGGATGTAAAAGCATATCAACAGCTTGTTCCGGATGCCCAAGCCTGGCAGCAGACATGGCGACCATCGGAAAGTCCCACCCCCACCCGGTATCATATTTCCAGACAGCCTGAATCTTTTGGTAGGTTTTTTCCATGATGTGCCTGTCTGCACCATTACCGGGCAGCACGCCAAATATCCCTGCCATGGCCGGGTGCTCAAAATTGAATTTTGTCCACATTTCGTCGATCCCTTCCCATTGCTCGTAAAGACTGTCCTTCACGGGGATCGGCGCCAAATTTTTAAGCACTTTTTCCCATTCCGGCTTTGGCGGCAGTTTCAGTTCCTTTCTCCATTGCAGTGCGGTTTGCAGGCCGTACCGCCAGTAAGCCAGTTCAAAGGCCGGGTTTTGTGTGGTCAGCGGCTCATTGTTTTCCGGGACTGTTTTTACAGGCGGACCTAAAATATATTGTTTGCGGACTGTATCCAGAAAGGCATAAGAAGTTAAAAAATCTGCCGTTTTTTCAACAATCTTATTCCATTTTTTTAGCGTTTGCAACGTTGGGTGTGCCCGATAATCAAGTTCGGCAAAAAAGATTGGATGGGGTTGCTGCCATATCAGCCAGGCATGCGTCTTATCCGGCCACTCTCTGCCATCGGGACCGGTACATTTGGGCCACCTGGCCCCGGCATATCCCTGCAATTTTGCCCGTTTAAGCGACGATACCAGGTTGTCTGAATAGACATGAAGGCTTTTATGCAATAGCGGCCAGCGATCCCACAACGCATAATGAGCCGCATGCCACCAGTACATTTCATAATGAAAACGGCCATACCAACTATTATTGACAAGTCCCGTTTCCTGCGGAGGAAAGTTTCCGGCCGCGTTGATAGCCATCACATATTCAGAGAGTATGATCCGTCTTTCCAGTTCAAACCAGCGCGGGTCTTTACTTTGAGAGAGATCTATGGCAGCACCGCTTTTCCAGAATGCCGGCCAATGTTTAGCGCTTTTGGCTTTGATCTCCGTAAACGATGGCAAATTATAGCCAATTTTAGAAGGGGAAAAAGCAAAGACATATTCTATGCTTGTACTTTTTTTACCCGGATAAAACGAATAGTTATGCGCGCTTTGTTTTTTTATACTCCCGCTCCCCGACCACTTACAAGCTACCTGATAACTGGTGCTATCCATGTGCCGGTCAAATATCACCGAATTTTTATTTTTTAAGATGATACTGGTTCGATGTAACAGAGGCTTTGTATAATCTGAACCATTACTAAAGTATTTTAAGCTTGCATAGGGAAAGTTCAGAAAGATACCTAACCGGCCTTCAGTTATTAAATCAGATTCAATTTTGAAACTTAAAATATCTTTATCCGGATCACAGATGGTGGTAACCTTCACGTTTTGCCCTTGCAAAGTGAAGTTGCTTTCGGCGATACCGCTCCACAGGTTTAAATATTGAACCGGATTTTGCAGGTCATCCGGCAGGGCCATACTACCATCCTCTTTTTTTAATATCAGTCCGATCTTTCCCAGGTTAAACCGGTGTGGATTGCTGGCGAGCCATTGGGTCAGTTCTGGCTGATTGGAGTCAGGCAGGTCATAGCCAACCATCCGGCCATGCGTGTCAACAAGTGTTTGTTTAAAGCCGGCGGGCTTCATGCCTTTTGGGGGGTGCGTGCTGTGCCAGCTCCACTGCGACATCGTTGTAAACTGGTCATCATAGGTTTGCATCCCGGTGATATCAAACCCGTAGGCAAAATTACCATTCCCCACCTGGGTTGGCCCGGCGGATTTGGCGCCGGTTATTTTAAGATTATGGCGGCTTACCAGCGCTTTACGATCAATCGTTCCCCGGCTAACCTGTTGTGCCCGGCCAGCTAAATTGCTAAAAATAAACAATAATAAAACAAGCCTTTTTACGCACATCTTCAACTTTGAAAAAGTAATAATCATTTTAAATGATTAAGTAAATGGAAGAATATTAATAAGGCAGTTGCCGGGCAACTGCCTTATGCCAATGGATTAAATTTATTGATATCCCGGATTTTGTTTAAGTGAGCCTAAGCTTTTATCTACTTCCGCACGCGGAAAGGGTATCAGATACTGCGGTTCTAAAAACTTACTATCATTCAATTTGATAATGTTATAGGTTTTTGTCCCATTGGTTTGTTTCGTGATATCCATGCGGAGAAATGGCTGGTTCAATACCACTGTTGCAATTTTCCAGCGCCGGACATCAAAGAATCTATGCTCTTCAAAGGCAAGTTCCACCCGGCGCTCGTTCTGTATACGGCTCCTGAGCGCATCGCCAACATCGGTAACCTCCGGCATGTGCACACTTGGACGGCTCCTCACCATATTCAGGTATTGCCTTGCTGTAGCCTCATCACCCAATTCAAATTTTGCTTCAGCATAATTCAGCAGCACCTCCGCGTAGCGAAAAAAGATCCAGGGGTTAGTGGGCCTAAGGCTGGAACCTGATGGAGGAATACTCTCGACCAAAAATTTCTTGAAATTATACGAAGTAAGCGAGGCGTTAAACCCGGAGTTGCTTTCCGGAGAATCCTCGCCTCCGTGAAATGTTTCCGTTACCCTTCCAGCCCAAAGGGAGCCGTCGTGCAGGATCGAAGCATCAAATCTTGGGTCCCTGCCGCTGTAAGGGTTCGCCGGGTCATACCCGGAACCAGGGTTTGCAACCAGGGTACCGTCATTTTGTACAATATAGGGTTGCTTTCCAGTAGCCGCCATCTCATAAGCATTAACAAGGTTTTGTGACGGATTTTCTGATCCGTAGCCATTTGAGCCATTACGCCCCTGTTCAAGGTTAAAGCCGGTGCCTCCGGTATTATTGGCTTGCGTAAACTGACGTACAAAAATAACTTCTTTGTTATTGCTTAAAAAAGTTGCCTGGTAATCGTCATTTAACTGATAACCAGCATTAAGCAATGCCTCCGCAGCATCTGCAGCTGCCTGCCACTTTACCGGGTCATGACCTGGATTATTTTGCGCGCTGGCGGCATAAAGCAATACCCGCGCCTTCAATGCCAGGCAGGCATTCTTTGAAGCTCTTCCCAACTGGTCGGCTGGCTGATCGGCGGGGAGTAATTTTGCCGCATCATCAAGTTCAGCTACAATGAATTTTACACAATCCTCATAAGAGGATTGTGTAACCGTAAAATCATCATGCAGACCAAACACTTTGGTGATCAACGGGACGCCGCCATACCTCCAGATCAAATTCGCATAAATATAGGCCCTGATGAATTTCATTTCCCCCATAACGCTGTTTTTAAAACCCGCTTCACCCGGCGCCGCATCGATCTTCGAAAAAAAGATGTTGATGTTGCGGATATACCCGTAGGCGAAATTAAAATAGTCGATCTTGTCAGAGAGGCCGGAAACATTATCCTGGGTTAGTTCTCCTCTTTGCAATACGGCAAGATTACCATAGCCATGGATGTTATAAGTCTCATCACATGCCGAGGATAACAGATCCTGTTGAAAGCCATGCTGCATAGAATTATAGGTTGCGTTCACATATAATTGGATCAGAGCAGGGTCGGTCCAGGTATCCGTTTCTGATATTTTATCCAATGGTTTTAAGTCCAGCTTATTACAAGAAGTAGCCGTAAAAACGATCAACATTATATAAATAATCTTTCTCATGTTGTTTAATTTATAAGGTTACGTTAATGCCGAAATTGATCACACGTTGTGGCGGGTAATACCAATAATCTGTCGTTTCCGGATCAAAGCCTAAACCTTTCATGTGGTCGTATATAGTAAACAAATTACTTCCGCTGACAGAAACCCGTAAATTTTTGATACCAACCCTGCTGATGACGCTTTTCGGTAAATTATAACTAAACTCCACATTCTTTACCCTTAAGAAACCAGCATCAAGCAGCCACTGGGTTGAGGTTTGGGTATTATTGTTAAATAGCTCATAGCTGGCACGAGGCTGTGTTGCATTGGTGTTTTCAGGACTCCACCGGCCGTCGGCGCGCCATCTCAAAAAGTTACCCAGTGAATAACTCATTACAGGAAAATAGCCGCCAAAATATTGTTTCGCGTTAGCCTGGCCTTGTAGCAAAACCGAAAGGTCAAAGCTTTTATATTTAAAATTTGCGTTAAAACCAAAAGTGATCTCCGGGACATTCGTTTGATTGATGCGGATACGGTCACGTGAGTCGATCGATCCATCCTTATTGACATCTTCATATTTAATATCTCCGGGGCGGGCGTTCAGATAATGAGGGTAGGCATCGATGGCTGCCTTATCGGGAAATATCCCGATAGCTTTGTAACGTAAAGACGAACCTATTGGCCGGCCTGTAGCTAACTGGTAAGGTTCGGCCGCGGGTTGCTCATCGCTGAATATTACTTTGTTTCTGGCAAATGCAACGTTACCGGAAAAGTTGTACTTGAATTCATGATTATTATTTGTGTGTGAAAGTAGCAGCTCAAAGCCTTGATTATCCACAATACCTACGTTTTCATCAGGTAAAATTAACCCGGTATAACCCGGGATCACAGCTGTTCGTTTTGTTAAAATATCAGATCTCCTGGTTTTGAAATAATCGAATGTAATACCAAGGAAGCCGTTCCATAAGGTGGCATCTAATCCGATATTACCTGTTTTTGCCCTTTCCCAGGTAATACTGGGATTTGGAGCACCTGTTTGAACCAGCCCGGTAACATCGTTCCCCCCGATAACATAGTTGTCCCCGAAACCGTATGTTGTCAGGTACTGAAAAGAATTGACCAGGTCATTACCCATAATGCCATAAGATGCCCTGACCTTTATGTCATTTATAAAATCGAATCTTTTCATGAACTTTTCCTCAGACAATCTCCAGCCAACAGATGCGCTCGGGAAATTCCCCCATCGCTTGTCTGCAGCAAAATTTGGCGAGCCATCACGCCTCATCGTAAACTCAGCGAGATATTTTCCCGCGTAATCATAGTTTATTCTTCCAAAGTAATTTTTCCGGGCACCCTGGGTGGCAGATCCGTCGTTACCTTGTTTGTTTTTGTCACTGCTACCAGCAAATATTTGTGGTATCACGGTAGAAACAAAGTCACTTCGGTAAGTGATGTCATAATTACTATGGATGGTTTGCTGTTCGTATCCTAATAGTACCTTGAGGCCATGAAGCCCGAATTTTCGCTCATAGTTGATCTTACCCGTCAGGTAAAATAAAGAACCCAAACTCGTCCTGTCATTAAGATCAGCCAAATCAGCACCCATTCCAGAGCGTCCGCGCGTATATTCACCGCTTGTTGCATCTTTATAGTATACATACGTCGGCGTCTGAAAAGTCTTTGTGAAAACGCTGTTTGGATCATAGCTTCCGCTGCCATTGACTGACAAGCCTTTTACCCAGGGCAGGTTCCAGTTAAAGAACAAGGTGCTTTGGAACGTATTTGTGTGTACGTCCTGATAACCGTTATTATCATTCACCCAATTAAGTATGCTTTCATTACCCCGATTGGGCTGGGGCAGGTTCGTGCCCGGCCAGTAGGGCTGCCAGTTGGGCTGATACAGGAAAATATGGCTATTAAGATTATTGGCCCCCTGATAAGGGAAATGATTGTTATCAAACCGCCCGGACAAATTCATTCCTATTTTGAAATTATTCGTGACCTGAACATCAATATTCGACCGGATATTATACTGCCTGATCTTTTCGGTGCCTCCATTATACTGCCCGTCCTGCATAACCTCTCCGAATGAAAGGAAGTAGGTTGTGCCACTATTACCTCCGGATACAGACAGGTTAGTCCTGTGCTGTGGCGTCCGGTTTTTAACGATAAATTTATACCAGTCGGTATTTGGGTAATTCGGATCTGAATTATTCTGGTATTTTTTCAGTTCATCGTCGGTATACCTCGGCGCTCTGCCTTCTCCTGTTTCTATTTCATTATAAACTTTGCCGAAGGTATAGGAATCGGCCATAACAGGATTTCTGGTTGGCTGGGTAAACCCCTGGTTAAAAGAAAGGTTAACCTGCGGCGCAGCCCCGGTGGTTCCCCGTTTTGTGGTTACCAAAATAACGCCATTTGCGGCTCGTGCACCATATATTGCAGCAGAAGCGTCCTTTAACACCGATATGCTTTCAATGTCGTTAGGGTTGATCTGTCCTAAGCCACCTCGTTCCACACCGTCAATGACCACCAGTGCAGAAGAATTTCCGGTCGTGCTGCGACCTCGTATGGAAATTGACGGATCGTCGCGTCCGGGTTCGCCGGATCTGCTGTTAATAATAACACCGGGTAAGCGCCCGGCGAGGGAGGCTGCCACATTTATTCCCGGGCTTTTCACAATTTCAGAACCTTTTACCGCTACAACAGAGCCGGTCAGCGTAGCTTTTTTTTGCGTTCCATAACCTACAACAACTACTTCGTTCAGATTGCCGCTTACCGCTACAAGCGTTACATTAATGCGCCGGTCACTCCCTACTACTATCTCCCTGGTTTGATAACCCAGGAAAGAAAATGACAAGGTGCCGGTTGCCTCCGGCAATACTATTGTATATTCTCCATTAATATCAGCTACCAGGGCTTTACCTGTTTCCTTGTGCCTCACCGTCACACCTGGTATAGCTTCGCCTTTTTCATCGGTAACTTTGCCCGTAATAACAACCTGGGCCTCAACCTGGATGACGTTCTCAGCCTGACTGGCCTGCGCCTCTGATGATTTAGTGGATGAAAAAGGAACATTTTTTTGATTGACATTGACATTGCGGATCACGATCACATCGCCAACCATCTCAAATCTTAAATTCAACGGTTGCAAAATTTTCCGGAGTACATCAGAAAGCTTTTTTCTTTGCATATCTACGTTTACAACAAGCTTTTCATTGATGATATCCGGACTATAAACAAACTCAATATGGTACTGTTTTCCCAGTTTCTGAAGGACCTGGCGAAGCTGATTATTGGTTTCTTTGACAGATATTTTTGTATCCAGTACGTCTTGTGCTTTTACGTCATCAGCATAAACACTTCCCATAATGGAAAAAACTATGATTAACTGTAAAAATGTTATTCTCATTATTTTTAGCAGTAAAGGTTTATATTTCATAAATTTGACTTTGGTTAATAATTCAAAAAAAACCAGACAAAAAAAGCCCCTTTTAATCGCTTAGGCGATTAATTAAAATGAGTTCGAATGCATTTGGGGGCTGAAACTATGACCGGTAATACTGCAAATATTACCGGCCTTTTTTTAGCGCGGAATTATCTATAATTTTTTCTTCTCATACTGTGGTTTTTGTGGTTTTATAATCAGCTATCTATTAGCCGGCGTGTCTTCTTCGATAATTATCCGGCCGTCTGCGAACCTATATTTCGCGTTCACTGCCCGACAGATCATCTCTACCTTTTCATTAAGCGGATGTTCAGCCAATGAGGCGGTTATTCTCAGATCTCCAAGTTTTTGCTTATTATATTCTATTTGAATACCATAGGCTAGATTTAGCTTACTGATAACGGTACTGAACCGAATGTCAGTAAAGTTCAATTCCTTATCAGCCACTTCTTTTGAAAGCAATGATGGACGGGTTAACGTATCTTTTTTAAATTGAAAGATATCCCGTTTGTATATGACTTGCTGATTTGGCGTTAGGGCAATAACGAGATCTTTTTTCTCGGCTACCGGCTTAGTCTTCTGATCGTAAACCCACACTTTCCCGGTATTAACTATAACTTTGAACTCAGCAGCATTTTTAAATGCTTTAACGGTAAAGCTTGTCCCTAAAACGCGGGTGATCATATTTTGACTGTGTACCAAAAAAGGATGTTTAGGGTCTTTGTGTACCTCAAAAAAAGCCTCCCCTTGCAGATAAACATTTCTTTCCTCCCCTTTGAAGGCAGAAGGGAATTGTATTTCAGACCCGGGGGTCAGCACCGCCAGGCTCCCGTCGTTCATCAGCACCAATTTCGATTTGTTACTTGTGTTACTGATTTTCACCTGGTTGTTTAACCCGTCTTTGGTAATAAGATCATCTGGTTTAATCAGTGTTCGATAAGTGATAAACCCGCTACTCATGAAAATCAGAAAGATAACCGCTGCTTTAAACCATTGACGCTGATAAATTTTGACCATGGGTGCCTGCCTGCCAGGTACCTGCCGGAAAGCCTGGTCCTGAATTAGTTTTACCCTTAAGTTTATCTCCGCATCTGATAGCTGATCGTCAAGCGGTTTCACGTTTATCGAAATAAGAACAGCGCGGGCCTTTTCTATTAAAGTCCTTTTTTCCGGATGTTCTGACAAAAAAGTTGTCCAAAAGGCATTACCTTCAACTTTTTCGTTCAGTATCCAGTCAATAAAAGAATCGTCCTGCAGAAAATCCTCAATTTCGTAATTGTCGTACTCGGCCATGAAATTTTATTTACAATGGGTTATACTAACAATATTCAAAAACTGGCAAAATGTACCCCTGGAAATGCAAAAAGAATTGAATAAATTTTATTATTTTTAGTAACAAACTGATTGTCAGTTATTTAATTTACAGCAGGAAAGAAAAACAAGAAGGGGGATCCACTCTGACCGGAAATTTTTATATGACTTCTGCAATAGATTACGTAACGATTGGTTGCTGATTCCCATAATTTCTGAAATCTGGTTAAGCGCTAAGCCCTCATAAAATCTCAAATACATAATTTCTTGCTGGCGGGGAGGCAGGGCGTTCAGGATATTTTTTACTTTTACAGATAAGTCATTTATTTCTATATCATTGATGATCTTTGATTCAATATTGAATTCAACAAAAAAAACATACTCGTCGGAAAGTTCTTCATTTTTAACCCATTTCGACTGATCCCGAAATATCCTCAATCTGACAGCTTTGAACAAGTACCATTTTACGGAGGGCGTCGAACTGATTTTTTCTTTTCTGTTCCACAATTCATAAAAAACTTCCTGGATGCAGTCCATCAAAAATTCACGATCCTGGCAAAAACGCCGGCCATAATTAAACAGTGGCTTATAGTACCTGTTAACTAATTGCGTATATGCAAGCTGATTGCCGACCCGGAAGAGATCCCATAATTCTGAATCTTCCATCAATAGAATTGTTTAGTTATCTGACCCCTTATTCTGCTAATTATGCCTGAAATCGGACTAATATACAAAATAGCCGTCTTAATCAATGATTTTAAACGTTCTGCAAAAGAAATAGCACAGGCATATAGAAGTATTCTATCGCTTTTAAAACGGGAATTCAATGTAAAAGACCACTTGGTCTCATTAAACAAGAACGGTATGCAGGTGATATTGTATATGATGCTTATTGTTGCAATGATAGTACTTATTTACAAAAAGGCAAACAACATCGCTTACAAAACTTCCAAAAGATGCTTCGCTATGGAAGTAAGGGATCTCGCAATTGCCATTATTGGTGTCCAATATGGCGGAGATCCTGGTCTATTTTTAAAATATGAAAAATGGCCGGAATTTCTTCCGGCCAGGACTGCCTGACGGCGCTTTTTTTTGCTTTAAATAAGGGAGTGTCGTTAGACCCTTTTGAATATATTTTATTCCTACGGAGCTTTTGGATGAGGTACTTCCCTTTTCAGGAAAACAAACCCGTTCTTCCTGTACAGCTCTTTCAGGTCTGTGTATTGTTTATAATTATCCACCCTGTCGATCTTTGTAACAAAGTAAACTGGTTTATCAATATCTCCTGAAAGCAGCCATTGTTCCTCATATGCATTTGGATTAGCCGGTTTTTCTTTCATTGTATAGAAAAACGGCGCATAACTCCAGTAGCCCAATGCATTCACATAACAATCTTCTCCTTGTCGCTGGATCAGGAAATCAATTGCAGCTCCCTGAGAATACCGCTCTACTTTAGGAACGATCATGGCAGCAGCGAAGAAAATAACAAGGGCAGTTCCAGTAAACCAGGTCCACGCAGATTTATAGTATTCTTTCTTTTTCAGGAATCTCAGTCCTACAATAATCGTGATCACCATGATAGTACCTGCAATACCTTCAATACCGGTCCATTTCACATCTGCCTCCATGTTTGCCTGGGCAAATTTATCTTTCACATAAGGGGCCAGTTTAGAAATATTTAATCCGATAAGAGGCACAGCCAGTAATAATAATGAGACGATACCTCCCAGTACTGCTGCAAATATGCCTGCATATTTCTTATAGCTCATTTCTTTCCTGTCCCATTTGTAAAATGAATAGGCAGCAAGGAATGTAACAGGGAACCATGCCAGGGAAGAATAATGGATGATACGTGACTGTACGATAGTAAACAACAGTGTCACTACCCAGAAAAGAATCAGCATCCAAACCTTGAAATCCCTGTCGTACCGACTACTGGATGGCGTTTTGAAAAAAGCCGGAATGGCAAACAGAGAAGCCGGAAAACATCCTATCAGCAACACTACATAATGATATCCCCAGAAACCTTCCTGTCCCGCATCATGTGTAGTAAAGAGACGGTATTGATATTTTAAGAACTCAGTGATGAACCAGGGTCCGTTTTTAGCCGTTTCATATCCATACCAGGAAAGGGTGATCAGGGATGCCACCACTAAAAATAACAATGCATGTCCCCAGTTAAAGTAGAATCTGAACCTGTTATAAATAAAATAAACGCCCAGTACCATTAAAAAGACCATCAATGCCACCTGCCCTTTTGTAAGGATGGCGAGGCCCATAAATATTCCCGACCATATCACATATGGTAAAGACGTCTTCTTCAGTCCTTCTTTATCAAATCCATTCCTTTTCCAGTTATATAAAATGAAGAAATATAAAGAGAGGAATATAAAAAGGTTAAACCAGGGATCGATGATACCTGATTTGAAATACATGTTAGGAAAAAGGGACCCTCCATAGGCAAGCGCCCATAGGATACCAAACTTCTTATCATAGATTCTTTGTCCGCAGAGGAAAACCACTACCAGGGTAGCTATGCCGCAGAGTGCATTGGGAAAACGGGCCGCAAATTCCGTAACGCCAAAGACTTTCATCGACAAACTTTGCATCCAGAAGAACATGGGAGGTTTTTCCCAGAACGGCTTAAAGTTTACATAAATGCGTGTATAGTCTCCCAGTTTGAGCATTTCTCTTGAACACTCTGCAAAATTTATTTCATCCCAATCGAACAGATGTACCCTGCCAAGGAACGGGATAAAAAGAAGAGCAGCGATCACAGATAATATTATAGCATTCCGCGCTTTATTTGAAAACATATGCATATCCTGTTTATGAGAGGGATACAAATATATGTGCATATAGTATCTTTTACAAATCAGTTAATTGGGGGTAGAGACTTATGACAGCGTAGATTGCCAGGTGTTGTTGATCATAAATACACTGTATCTGACTGTTTAGTTCCCTGATTTAGCTTTGGAATATGGGTTCAGGATTTGTTTTTCAATTTAACTTCACCTGATATTCACGTCAGATAAGGTGTATTTATCGATCAACAACACCTGTCGCAAAGATTATGTAATCAAACCGGGTCACTACCTGATGGGGGGATACTACTTCCCTGCTTTCTTGTTCAGCAAATCTTCCAGCTTCTTCAGTTTAGTGTTCCAGAATTTATCGAAGTGATCAATCCAGCCCTGCAGTTCATGAAAGCCTTCCTGCCGGAGGATACAATATCTTTCCCTGCCTATATCTTCTATAGCAATAAATCCTGCTGAATGTAATATTTTGATATGTTTTGATACCGCCGGCCGGCTCATATCAAAGTTCTCTGCCAGTGTGTTGATAGTGAGGCTGTCTTTTGATAACAGTTGCAGAATTTGTCTTCTGCTGGGATCTGCAATAGCCTGGAACGGGTCAGTGAGCGCTTGTTTCATGACTGTTTATAATACTGGTGAATCTGTTCTTTATGTTGGTACTCCAGCCTTTGTTCATGATGAGATAAGGAAGGTAGTTCCTCATGCCTTTAAAACCGGTTTGTTCCAGCAGGAGTTCTGTTCCGTTATCTGTAGGCGTGAGTGTCCAGGTTACAACAGAATCCAATGTAATTTTGCCCTTGCCGGGACCACCTCTCCACGAATAAGACAGCTTTTTCAGTGGTACTATTTCCAGTACCTCACAAAAGATGATGCCGTCAAAGCCAATCTTTACCCTGGGTTTTGCATTAAAGCGGAAACGATGACCTATTATTGGCTGGAAATCGTTTTCCATTAGCCACTGGGAAAGGATTTCCGGGTTTGTAAGGAACTCCCATACGGTTTGAGGAGGATGCTGGAAAAACCATTTCTGCCTGATATCCCTCTGCATAATGCGTAACTTTTTAGTTACACAAATGTATATGTAACTTTTTAGTTACGCAAGTTTAAATTTACCGTATCTCCTTTCTTCACATGATTATCCTGTGTTCTGATAGTGATCATCTTATCGGAGAGCATGATATCCAGTTCATAGTAACTACCGAAATACAGTACTTTATCTACCTTACCTTTTAATTCTCCCTTTTCAACTATCTTAAATCTTTCAGGTCTGATAAAGGCATTGTTAATGAGGTTATACCTGCCAAATAAGGCAGCCGTGTATTCATTCACCGGTTCATTATACACCTGTTGAGGACTGCCTCTCTGGATGATTTCCCCGTCCTGCATGATCAGCACTTCATCTGCCCATGAGAGGATATCCTGGGCATCGTGGGAAATGAGCATACAGGTGATTTCCAGTTTCTCTCCAAGATCGTAAATAACAGATTTTAAGATGTCTTTATGGATCATATCCAGATTGGAGAAGGGTTCATCCAGTAATAATAACCTGGGAGAAGTGATGAGTAGTTTAGCCAGTGCAATACGCTGTTTCTCTCCACCTGAAAGCTGATCATTCTTTCTTTTCATGAGCTGCGTGATCCTGCATACCTCATAGATCTTATCAGCATCCTCTTCTGATAATTTATTGGAATAGGCGAGTAATTCCTCTACCCTGTAGTGATTACGCAATTCAAAATGCTGAGACAGATAGGCAATACCGGGATGCCCGGGCAATAATACTTCTTCCGGCCCTTTTACCCGTACATTCTCAAATAACACCTCTCCCCCGTCTGCCTGCACCAGGCCGCCGATAATTTTCATCAGGGTACTTTTCCCTGAGCCGGTCTCTCCTGCTATGGCAACTTTCTGAAACTTCTTTTGTGTGAGGCTCGTATCCTTTAATATTAAAGCTCCCTGCTGTAGTTTCCTGACCCCTGATACCTGTAATAGACTCATATATTCTGAAAAATACTTATTTATACTTCAATAAGGTAGTGGCAATTGCTCTAAAGCATGCGTAAATTGCTGTAAAGGTATACACAAAGCGTATATAAATGATCTCTTTAGATGTATCCATGCTTCAGACAGGACGGAGACAGGAAGGAGGTATGCTTTAGCCATGCTTTATTTATCTTTGCCGGATGGAGTATTTCAAAAAGCTGCTTGATCTGATGAAGATGGAGCGGGAAGAGGACAGGGAATCTTACCGGCAAATCACCGAAACATCCTCTGTAGCAGATCGCAGGGCCAATGGACTTACCTGGTATCCTATTGCCATCAAAGACACGGAAATGAGCCGGGGCGATTACTTAACCGTTGAAGTAGAACGTACCACCCACCAGGATATTAATCACCAGTTGCGCTTTGGCGTATCTGCCGTGCTGTTCTCCAATCACGATCCGAAAAAAGACCGGGTAGAAGGCACTATCTCCTACCAGAGCGGGAATAAACTCAAAATCACCCTACGTACAGATGAGCTGCCGGAATGGTCCAGGGATGGTAAACTAGGCATAGATCTCCTCTTTGATGATAACAGCTACGACGAGATGCAAAACGCCCTTAAACAGGCAGATTCCATCAGTGAACAGAGCAGTCTGGTAAAGATCCTTACCGGCAGTAAAGCCCCCGGATTTCAGCCGGATATCCCCCCTTTTATCATTCCCAGACTGAATGCTTCCCAGCAGGAAGCCGTGAATAAAATACTGGCAGCCAATGAACTGGCTATTGTACACGGCCCTCCGGGTACCGGTAAAACCACTACCCTGGTACAGGCTATCAAAGCCCTCATCAAACAGGACCATAAACAGATTCTGGTAGTAGCGCCCAGCAATACCGCCGTGGACCTGCTTAGTGAAAAACTCTCTGATGAAGGACTGAACGTATTACGCGTGGGTAACCCTGCCCGTGTGTCTGAAAGGTTAATGTCCCTTACCCTGGACAGTAAAATGGCCGAACATAACAGCATGAAGGAAATCAGGAAGCTGAAGAAACAGGCCAATGAGTTCAGGGACATGGCGCATAAATACAAACGGAGCTTTGGAAAAGCAGAACGGGACCAGCGTAAAGCGCTCTTCGATGAGGCCCGCAGCATCATGAAATCTGTGGAAAACACCGAACAGTATATTATCGACGACATACTTACCAAAGCACAGGTGATCGCAGCTACCCTCGTAGGCGCCAATCACTATACCGTGCGGAAACTGAAATACCATACCGTAGTGATAGATGAAGCAGGACAAGCCCTCGAACCAGCCTGCTGGATACCTATCCTGAAAGCACAGAAAGTAGTATTGGCGGGAGATCATTGTCAGTTATCCCCTACCATCAAATCAAATGAAGCTGCCAGGAACGGACTCAGTACCACCTTACTGGAAAAGTGTGTAGCTCTTCATCCTGAAGCTGTTACATTACTGGAAGAACAATACCGCATGAATAAAATGATCATGGGTTATTCTTCTGCTATCTTCTACAATGATCAGTTAAAAGCGCATGCCTCCGTAGCAGATCATGTGCTCTTTACAGATGATATCCCCCTTGCATTTATTGATACCGCAGGCTGTGGCTTTGATGAAAAAACAGAAGGCACCAGTACCACTAATCCGGAAGAAGCCGCGTTTTTATTCAAACATTTAACACAACTTGTCGCTGAACTCGCCCCGCATTATCAACCGGAGCACTTCCCCAGTATTGCGGTTATCTCTCCCTATAAACAACAGATTTATTTACTGAAAGAACAACTGCTGCATAGCCCTGTTTTACAGGCGTATGGAAATAAGATCTCTGTGAATACCATAGACAGTTTCCAGGGACAGGAGCGCGATATCGTGTACATCAGCATGACGCGTAGTAATACAGAAAGTAAGATCGGTTTCCTCTCGGATATCCGTCGTATGAACGTGGCGATGACAAGGGCCAGAAAAAAACTGGTAGTGATCGGAGATAGCGGAACGCTTTCTCAATTACCTTTTTACGCAGATTTCATTACCTATGCGGAGAAAAGAGATGCCTATAAAAGCGCCTGGGAATTCGTAGACACCTAAGGACAGTTAATTCATTTATTCTTTTTAAATTTCTGAGGTAATCAAAATTCCCTTATGAAAACCTATGCCCGGTAGTTCACGTTGAAGCCTATACCTCCTTTCTCATAACCATCAACCCTCAAATTTCAAACCAATGAAACACACAACACTTGTAAGGAATTACTTGTTCCTGTTGATCTGTATGTTGTCGGGGATCCACCTCGCCAGTGCCCAGGTGGTACTTTACACAGACGTCAATAATGTAGGAACTGCCGTGTCGTTCCCCGTCGGTAATTACAGGCTCGCAGATATGAATGCGGCCGGATTCCCGGATGACGCCGTATCTTCCTTTACCATCCCCTCCGGGTACCAGGTAACCTTTTATGCGGATGACAATTTCACCGGAAAAAGTTTCTCTGCTACGGCATCCTCATCATGGATCGGCGCCGAATGGAATGACCAGGTCACTTCTTTTATCGTCAGCCTTGTTCCACCTTCCACAGGAACGGCTAACTGGATCTGGTCTTCCGACGCAGGCCCCGCCAATACCTGGATCGCTTTTCGTAAAAAGGTGACTTTATCCGCGAAACCGGCTACTACCATCACTAAAATTGCAGCGGAGAATAAGTACTGGCTGTATGTAAATAACCAGCTGGTAGTGAAAGACGGAGGGCTGGATATTCGTCCGGACCTGGTGAACACCTATTATGATGAAGTAGACATTGCGCCCTATCTGCAGGCAGGTGAGAATACCATTGCAGTACTGGTATGGTATAAAGGCGGTCAGAATGGTTACACAGAGCGGGCTGTGGGTAATGGCGGCTTATTATTTGATGCGGGTTCCGTACTGGTGTCTGACGATACCTGGAAGTATAAAGTGCATCCTTCCTTTGGTGCTACTACACAGTTAATTCTGAACGGACAGGATTATAAGTGGATCGCATTCCCTGTTTCCTATAACGCCGCTAATGAACTGAGCGGCTGGACTACAGCAGCCTATAATGATGCATCCTGGACCGCTGCCGTGAAGAAGGGGCTCCCTCCTGTTGCTCCATGGAACAGACTTGTACCTCGCGGTATTCCTTTCTGGAAAGAATATGATCTCAGCAATTATCAGAACCAGTCCTCTCTGCCAACAAGCATCAGCGCGGATGGTACTATTACCGGCACTGTAGGGATCAATATTCAGTTACGTCCTTACCTGCATGTAAATGCACCTGCCGGTGTGAAGATTAAAATAGTAGTGAACAGGCATTACTGGCAGGAATATATCACCAAAGCAGGTGATCAGGAATTTGAATGTCTGCCCTGGCAGAATTCCAGTGATCATACGGTTCAATACCAGTTCTCCAATGTAACGGGTACGGTACAGGTCCTTGGACTGAAATACCGGGAAACCAGCTACAATACAACGGTTGTAGGCCAGTTCACTTCTTCAGATGCTGCTATGAATACATTGTGGACCAAAGCCAAAAATACGTCCAGGATATGTATGAGAGATCAGTTCTACGACTGCCCGGATCGTGAACGCGGTCAGTGGTGGGGAGATGTATCTGAACAAATCCTCTATTCACTTTATACCTATGATACCAGTGTAAGCAAACTACCCCGCAAGGCTTTCCGGGAACTGATGAATACACAAAAGGGAAACGGGTCTTTGTATACGACCGCTCCCGGTACCAGCTTTCACCTCCCGGACCAGAACCTCGCGGCAGTCGCTATGCTCTGGAAATACTACATGTATACAGGAGATAAAGCCTTGATGCAGGAACTCTATCCACAGTTGAAAAAATATATCCAGTTCTGTGTGGCCAGTTGTAACAGCGATGGAATGCTGGTACTGCAAGGTGATGCCTGGAACTGGATAGACTGGGGGACTAATATGGGTTCTATGGATATTGGCAATGCTAATACCATCTTCAATGCCCTTTATATTAATGTCCTTGAAACTGCTGTCAATACCGCAGACCTGTTAGGACAATCTGCTGATAAGGCTTACTATCAGGGCTTACAGACCAAAGTAAAAAACAACTTTAATAATTATTTCTGGAACAGCACTGCCAGGGCTTATGTATTCCATAATCAGAACGGTACAAAATCCGCTGTTATGGATGACAGGAGTAATGCCTGGGCATTACTGGCCGGAGTTACAGATGAATCACAAAAAGCAGCAGTATTAGGTGTACTGAAAAACAGGTATGATGCAGGTCCTTACCAGGAGATGTACATAGAACAGGCGCTCTTCCAACTGGATGGTAAAGAAGCCGTAAACAGGATGAAAAGCCGGTATGCAGGCATGATCAACAGCTGGTCATCAACCCTGTGGGAAGACTTTACTGAAAGTAACAACAATACAGGTTACAGCAGTAATGATCATGCATGGTCTGCCGGACCGCTATACCTGATGAGCGCTTACCTCTTAGGTATCAGACCCACACAGGCAGCCTTTACAGAATTTACTTTCTTACCGCAGCATGGAGGTTTAACAACTTTCTCAGGCACTGTACCTACTGTAAAAGGCAATATCACTGCTTCTTTCACCAACAATACGACCAGCTTTACACAAACGCTGTCTTCTCCTTCGGGCAGTACAGCTATTGTAGGCATTCCTAAAGATGTATTCTCTACCCTTACCTCTGAAATACAGGTAGGTACGACTACTGTATGGAGAAACGGTACCAGTGTAGGCAATGTTTCCGGCGTTACTTTCTACCAGGAAGATGATAAATACGTACAGTTTAAAGTAACAGCCGGTACATGGCAATTCACCGCCTTACCACGTAGTACGAATAATCCTGTTATTACGTATAGTGATTGTGGGTATAGTGGTAACCCGGTAAGTTTAGGCTTAGGTGATTATACCCTTACACAAATGAAAGCATTAGGGATTAAGGATGATGATATCTCTTCTTTGTCTGTAGCAGAAGGATATAAAATCATTTTATATGCCGATGATAATTTCACAGGTACAACATTGGAGATTACTGCTAATAACACCTGTATAGCCACTACTGCTTTACAGGATAAAACAACATCTATACGTGTTCGTCCTAATGGTATTACCAATTTAGCCGGTACTTATTTCCTGAAAAACAGGGCCAGCGGATTGATGATGGATGTGAACCAGGCTTCTACTGATGATGGTGCCAGCATCATCCATTCAGAGTACAATGGTAACAATAACCAGAAGTTCACCTTCACACATCTGGGAGATGGTAATTATAAGATTCTCGCAGTGCATAGTGGTAAATCGCTGGATGTAAATGGTCTTTCTCTCGATAATGGAGCCAATGTGATCCAGTACCCTTACCATGATCCCGCACAGCCACATCAGAACTTTATAGTGGTGGCTACCGGTGACGGCTACTACAAACTGATCGCTTCACATAGTGCAAAAGTACTGGAAGTAACAGGTGTCAGTGGTGGCGGACTGGTACATCAATGGTCTAACACCAGTCAGGCCAACGGGCAGTGGAACTTCACTCCGGGTAATTTAGTACCGGGCACCGGTGATGGCCTTACCGGCAACTACTTCAACGGTATGAATTTCGAGACGCCGGTGTTCACCAGAAAGGATAATACCATTAATTTCAACTGGGGCGACGGTTCTCCTGACCCTGTTTTACAGGCGGATGCTTTCTCTGTAAGATGGACAGGACAGATTCAACCTAAATATTCTGAAACATATACATTCTACCTGACTTCAGATAACGGAAGAAGATTATGGATCAATAATCAGTTAGTGATTGACAAATGGATTGATGACTGGGGTACTACCTATTCCGGTACAATTACATTGACAGCAGGACAGAGATATGATATCAGAGTAGATTACTTTGAGGACTATGGCGGAGCGAATGCTAAACTGGAATGGGCCAGTGCTTCACAGATAAAAGAAGTAGTACCAAAGAACCAGCTATATAGTTCTGCGGTTGTAGCTGCGCCTGTAGTGGCTTATGCAGCGCCATTGGTATCTTCTTCTCCTTTATCACTGGGTATAGATCCTAATCCTTTCGCGAATAATGTTAACATCAGGGTCAATAATACGAAAGAGGATAAACTGCTTGTACGGGTGTATAATATATCCGGTACTGAGGTGCTTCCTTTAGAACGTATTAATAACGGTCAGCAGATCAATCTGTCTAAACTGCCGGCCGGTGTATATATTATTCAGGTAACGGTTGGGAAAGAGGTGATTAACCGGAAAGTGATTAAGTATTAATGTGAGCTTCTTTTAGTTTAAATAAAAATCCCCCCGGTTTAAGACAGGGGGGATTTTTATTTACCTTAACTATATCTGTCATTTCTCCAGGGATACGCCGTATTTGAATACCCTCTCTCTTCCCAGAATCCCAGTTTATTCTTTGACAGGAATTCTATCCTGTTAATCCACTTGGACCCTTTCCATGCGTATAACTGTGGAGTAATCATTCTTACGGGGCCACCATGATCGCGGTGTAAAGGTTGTCCATCTACAGTATGTACCAGCAGTACATCAGGTTTCAACGCTTCTTCCAGAGATACATTGGTCGTGTATTCATCATACCCGTAACACATGATATGTGTGGCCGTATCTTTTGGCAGTGCCAATGCTGCGAGGTCCAGCAGCCGCACTCCTTTCCAGTTCATATTCAGTTTAGACCAGGTCGTTACGCAATGAAAGTCTGAAGTATCTTCTGTTTGCGGTAAAGCCAGGAATTCCTGCCAGCTGAGTTCAACAGGATGTTCTACTTCCCCATCGATGACCAGCCGCCACTTTTCAAGGGAGATATCGGGCTGTATACCCAGGTCCAGTACCGGCCATTTATTGGTAATGGTTTGCCCTATGGGCACCTGTGGCATACCATGACGGTTAGGATTTCCTTTACCCATCGGCTTATTATCAGCAACCGAAGGCGTAAGGCTCATTTTATCTTCAAAGCGGGCTTTGAGTTTCATGCGGGCCTCTACTACCCTGTTTAGTTTTTCAGATCCTTCCATAACTACAATTTAATCATTCTATATCTCTTTTATTCTCACTAAGTAAAATATACAACATAAACCCCTATTCGTCAATTGCCATTGCAGGCTGCCAATACTAGTTTTGCATGCAACAATTTGATAAACCCGTACCCAAATAAAATCCAATAAAATGAAAAAGTTCAATCTGATCGCAGTCTTCTTTGTCTGCATGCTTATTGTAAATACAACTTTCGCCCAGGGAGTGAAAAACATCGTACTGGTGCATGGCGCTTTTGCTGATGGTTCCGGCTGGGAAGGGGTGTATAATATCCTTAGCAAGAAAGGTTACAATGTTACAGCCGTACAAAATCCGCTGACTTCCCTGGAAGATGATGTAGCCGCAGTAAACCGTGCTCTCGACAAACAGGAAGGCCCTGTTATACTGGTAGGTCATTCATGGGGTGGTGCTGTTATCACAGAAGCCGGAAATTCGCCTAAAGTGGTAGGACTGGTATATGTAGCTGCATTTCAGCCAGATGCCGGAGAATCGGCCTTAAAATGGGCAATGGACGCACCTCCTGCTCCTGAAAATGGCATTCTGAACCCGGATGCGGCAGGATTCCTCTACTACGACAAGGCCAAATTCCATGCAGGATTCTGTGCGGACGTCAGCAAAGAAAAGGCAGACTTTATGTTCGCTTCCCAGGGCCCTGTAGGCGCCAAAGGGTTCGGAACGCCTGTCAGTCAGGCTGCATGGAAAACAAAGCCATCCTGGGGCATTGTAGCCACCGCCGATAAAAGCATCAGTCCGGATACAGAAAGGAAGATGTACAAACGTTCCGGCACTAAGATCACTGAGTTGAATGGCAGTCATGTTATCTTCATCTCCAAACCTAAAGAAGTGGCAGCAGTTATTGAGACTGCGGCAAAAGAGGCTGACAAAAAGTAACTTAATTCCTGTTGCAACGGCATTTTGACGCAAAATAAGTTACGGCATGGCTATTGAGCATATATGGAAAAAAAATTATGAACTGGACAGATATCTTAAAACTCAGTCGTGACGGGAACCAGGCACCACCAAGAAGGGTAGAAAAAACAGAGCAGGAATGGAAAGCTATCCTCACACCTGATCAGTTCCGTATCACGCGCCTGAAAGGGACAGAAAGGCCCTTTTCCGGGGAACTCTGCAGTGCTTTCGGTCCGGGACGCTACTCCTGCGTTTGCTGTGGGAACCCGCTTTTTGACAGTGGTGAGAAATTTGAGTCCAATTCAGGCTGGCCCAGTTTTACCCAGCCAATAGCCGAAAATGCGATCTCCTATCATCAGGATACTGCCTATGGCATGGTAAGAATAGAAACCCTCTGTAGTGTATGTGATGCCCACCTGGGGCACGTATTCCCTGACGGTCCTGCTCCTTCCGGTCTGCGTTACTGCATGAACTCCGAAGCCCTGGTAAAACAGGAATCCGATAGTAAAGAAGCCAGCATTGTACTGGGCGGCGGTTGTTTCTGGTGTACAGAAGCCGTATTCCAGGAAGTGGAAGGCGTAACAAAAGTGGAAAGCGGTTATGCAAATGGAGCGCAGCCATCACCTACTTATGAACAGGTATGCACCGGTAAGACCGGTCATGCTGAAGTAGTAAAAGTGACCTACGATCCCGCTGTGATCTCTCTGGAAGATATCCTGGAGATCCATCTTACTACGCACAACCCTACTACGTTAAACAGACAGGGCGCAGATGTTGGTACACAATACCGTTCTGCGATCTTCTACAATAACGAACAGGAAAAAGCAACGATTGATAAAGTGGTAGCTGACGTAAAACAATCTTATGATGATCCGATTGTAACAGATATCCAGCCATTGGATACCTTCTATAAAGCAGAGGGTTATCATCAGAACTATTACCGTAACAATCCCGGTAACGGATATTGCGCAGCGGTTATCAATCCTAAATTATCAAAGTTCAGAAAGAAATATACCAGCAAATTAAAAGTATCATAAGAAAGGAATTATAACAGACCGGCTTTAGCTAATAACAAAAAGGGTGTCTCATATGGGATGCCCTTTTTGTTATTATACCATTCATATAATACAATGTGAGGGCAATATTCGAATCCCTCGCAGCCCCGCAAGGAAAATTTAAGCCTTCAAGTCATTGGACTTGAAGGCTTTTTTAGTTCGAAGGATTTCTTAGTAAAGGGATCCTTATTTTCGCAACTGATTTAATATCAGATATTACGTTGGTTCGAAATGGTGCATAAGCATTCGATATATGTAATTTTAATGGCTTCGGGTAGGCTAGTAAACATCATTAAAATAGATTCAAAAAAAATCAGCCATAAATTTTAAATATTCCGGTAAGTCTTTCTTCTAATTGCCGCTTCCATAAGATGAATTTTTTTTAGGATGGGAATACTCATGAAATATGCAAAATACTGGTTAGCAAAGCCAGTTATACTTAAGGGTGGTAAATACCGCCTTTAAGGTGTAAGGATCACTTTACTTCAGTATGAAGCCTTTATTTAGCAAAACCACAATCATGTAATTTTGCTGGTTGATAGCTGGGAACTTCGTTATCAAAGAAAAGTATTAATTTTGAGTGTCCAAAACCAGTGAATTTGCTCAGAACGTCCTTTAATGTATTCAGTAACCTACTGTAAAGCCGCAACCTTTTGCGTTACTCCCTTTACCAATTGCCTTGTTTTCGCAAGGGTAAGTAACAGGTTGTCATCGATGAGTATTTAATTGAATGAATTTATGCCCTATTAAAACTATACCATGAGAAAGGTATCCCTGTTCACTATTATTATAATTCTTATTAGTCTAAATAGCACAGCACAAACAGATATTCAGCGAGACCCTCGTGTTGATCCATTATTAAAGTTAGCTGCTGGTAGTCGCGCCGGGCTAACAATTTTTGGAAGAAGAGATGGAGAATCAACGAAATACGTAAATATGGCTGTGCTTGACCAAAATAGCAAGAAACTCAAATGGTTTACTTGTTACGGAGGGGTATTCGATTCTGCACAGTTATCAGATCATGAGTATAGGCAGATCGCTTCAAAAAGCCTTGACCCTTTTAATTTTTACAAAAATTACTGCTATCAGAATCTTTTCTACACAGAAAACGCTGAAATGCAATACCGTCTGCTTGGCAAAGAAGCATTAGAGGACACTTCTTATAATCTTCGGGCAGTATATACCAGCTCTCCTGTAAAATCAGTCCAAAGCACCTTACAAAAGCTAATGGTTATGGAGGGGTTTTTGAAAAGAGGATGTCTGCAATTATGTTTATTTGACTGTAAAATTTCTGGATCTTTAATTGGGAATGATAGTTTTATGATCCGGAAAAATCTCGCAGGTGCGATGGTCAGGAAAACAGATACTATCGAATATTATAATATTTACCCTTTTGCGGCGGCTGCTAAAATAGTGTTGAGTAAGCGTTCTCCGCAGAAGATGTTTGTATATAACCGAGAGGGGTTGGTTATTGATAGTGTATCATTAAAAGCAGGGAAATATGCATCCCTGATGGCGGAAAAGGAAGATGTATTTTTCTTATACAGAGGATGGCTGGAATTGCAATGGCAACAGGCACAGGAACATAAACAAGAGGGCATAAAGCTTTTGAATTCCAAAGCCGGAGTATATAATCAGACATCTTTTTTGGAGAACAGAGAGCAAATTCAGTATGCTGTAGTGAATTTGCAGCAATTACAAAATTCTATTGATGATAAGATCAGCAGTTTAATCGTACCGGAGCAAAAAGATGTTGAGCAATTATTGTTTGATCTTTATCGGGACCAGGAATCAGAAATAATCTATTTGGGGTCTATAGGTTTCGGCTACACGGTTTCGTATAAGCGCGGAAATAAGCGGTATGAGTTGACAGACCATCGGGGGAATGTATTGGCTACTGTTTCGGATAAGAAAGTGGGTGTTTCTGCCAATGGCAATACGATAGATCATTATGAAGCGGATATTGTTTCAGCGCAGGATTACTATCCTTTTGGCATGCAGATGCCGGGAAGAGGTTTTAATAGCAGTAAATACCGTTATGGATATAATGATAAGGAAAATGATAATGAGGTAAAGGGAGATGGTAATCAGCAGGATTATGGCATGCGGGTTTCTGATCCTCGATTGGGAAGATTTTTAAGTGTTGATCCTATAACTGCCAAATATCCCGAGTTAACACCTTATCAGTTCGCTAGTAATAGACCTATTGATGGCATAGATATGGATGGCTTAGAGTTTGTCAAAAAACCTAATCCTGAGGCAACGGCTTTATTTGTTACAAATATGGGATTAACGGAGTGGGCTGGTATGAATAATGCGGCTGTAGCAAATAGGAATATAGATGTCCTAAATGTTTCGACAATTAAAGACATGAATCACTATTTGAAAGGATATGATAAGAAGTACTCAAATATTATTTTTGCTGGTCACGGCGGCGTTTTTGGAGCTGCACAGGTAATTGGTACTACAAAATATCAGGAAAAGGATCTAATTACGAATAGCTCTTCGTTTGAAGCCCTTTCAAAAAATATTGCAAAGGATGGGAAAGTTATTCTTTTGGGTTGCTTTTGTGCAGCCCCCCAGAATAATGGAGATAATTTCATGAGAATTTTCTCAAATCTAGTTGATCATAATGTAATTGCTGATCAAGGTGAAAGCTGGCTAGGACCTAATACTTTCAAATGGGATCCTCTTGGAAAACCGCCCCTTCCACGTCCTGGTAGTTCACATCCTTTTTTTTATGATTGGGGTGTACAAAATGCAGGGAAATGGTCAGAGGCAAAACCGAATGGGGTAATTAATCCTAATATAGGCAACGTCAGATTAGATGATAAGGGTGCGCCACATACAGAGCCATATATCCCACCTTTGAAGCCGGCAGATAGTCCATTACCAACATGGCAATCAATTGTTCAATAGTTATGAAAAGAATAAGAAATATTAATGTGATATCGCTATTGCTGTTTGTTCTAGCATGCGGACCTGCATCTAATGAAGGAATCAATAGCAAATACAATGTTAAATATCCGGACTTTGGATTCTTTGATATTAAAGGTTCAAATGTAACTCCTGAATATCTGAATGGGCATTTAATCCGGTTGAAACATATTATAAATGGAAAACTGTACAGGATAGACACTATAATATATAATAATGAAACCAGCTTTTTTTTGCCTGAAGATGCTTTTGATAGCAAAGGTCATAATAATGAAAGAACTGTTAGGATTTCTGCTTGTATCTCAGATACATCCAAAACTTTTGTCTTTAAACAAAATGGATCAGGGTATTATTTGACCCTAATAGAGAGCAATTTGGGAGATTCATCTATAAAGGTTCAATTCTTGTTGAAGACAATTGGGTATAAAAAAATGAGCTCTAATGTGCTCGATTCGTTATCAAGTTTTAATCGGCATGTAACTCCTTACAATGAGTTTGTCGTCATTAAATATTATTATCGAGAGCAGCAATTATACTATCGTACCTTAGAAGGCAGTGATACATGGAGTGCATGGTCGCCTGATTATTATGAGTTGCAACATAGTTCTGGGTTTCTTTATTGGGATTTGGAATCTATAGAACAGAAAGAAAGTTTGATGTATATCACAAAGGACATGTAATTAAGCGTTATTCCAGTTTAGTACAAAAGAAAAAATTGCACTTCTAAAACAACGTTCTATCGCTATCTTTTTTAATTTAAGTTAGTATATACTGAAAGAGAGGAGGTCTATGAATTCTTACTCCTGTAATATACTCAGAAATTGGCAGATTTGGAGCAAATTTGCCACAAACAGGTTCCGGGTAGAGCGGTTCGTTACCTCCCCGCTCCCCCACAGGTAGGGTCGAGCAGTGGCGCATTAGACCGCAGTCAATGTTTCCACCACCCGCCACGTCAAACGCAGCGTGCGCATTTAACGCACTGCGCTTTCCTAATGACTTCTTATGAAAGTTTATTCGCCTATCGCGTTGGGGACACTTTCCGCGGGGATATATTAAAGTCGCTATAAATATTGTAGATAGCGTATAAACCCTTTGTACTCCATAAGTTCCAACCGAAGCCTTTCAATCTTTTGGCTTTCTTCAAATGACGACGGATTTTCCTGGTCAGCCAATCTTTTATATACCCAAACGTCTTACTGGAATGCCCTACCCGAAAGTACTGCACCCAACCTCTCAGTATTGGATTTATAATATCCCGAACGCGGGTTAATGGCTGTGATTCTAAACGCTTAAAGACATCCCGTATCTTTCCCATTAGGTTAAGTCTCGCTTGCATTTTGGGCTGATAATTTGCCCGCCATTTTCCAGTCAGCGATTTTACTTTCCTAAAATCAAATCCTAGAAACCCAAAACTTTCTCCTTTGTTTAGATCAAGGAACTTTGTCTTTTCTTCGTTTATCTCAACCTTTAATTTATTCAGTTCCTCAAAAAGGCGCTTTCTGATTCCTTCCCATAGCCAGTCATACCTTTGATGTTCATCTACAAGTATTACCGCATCATCTGCAAAACGGGTATATTCAATATGCGTATATTTTCCTTCCCTCGTTGCTTCTTTTGCTTTTTCAAGCATTTTATCAACTTCATTCAGGTAAATATTGCTTAGCAATGGAGATAGTCCAGATCCTTGTGGAACGCCTTCTTTCCCTCCTGCTTTTAGCATTTGTTTCAGAAGTCGGAGAATCTTTTCGTCGCTCACCCTTTCTGCTACTTTCCGCAATAATATGTGATGTTTTACCGTATCGAAGTAAGCACGTAAATCTAAATCTATTACTCTTGTTTTAGCATTTACTATTGCTTGTGCTACTCTTTCTATTGCTTGATGTGCTGTACGTTTTGGCCGGTAACCATAAGAGCCATCCTGAAAATCAGCTTCAAATACAGGTTCCAATATCAGCTTGGTTGCTACCTGCACTACACGATCGCGAATGTTAGCGATACCAAGCTTCCTGGTTTTGCCATTGGCCTTAGGTATTTCAACTATCCGGTTGCGCTGTGGTTGGTAACTGTCATTTATTAAATCCTCATGTATGTTCTGTAAGAACTGTTGTCT
Source organism: Chitinophaga oryziterrae (assembly GCF_009758125.1). Lineage (GTDB taxonomy): Bacteria > Bacteroidota > Bacteroidia > Chitinophagales > Chitinophagaceae > Chitinophaga > Chitinophaga oryziterrae. Next base: position 157,748 of record NZ_WRXO01000007.1, on the reverse strand, counting down.
TCCGGTTTGTTCTATATCATCAAACGTTATTTTATCCAGTCCGTGTGCCCCGTTATTAGCTTTTGCTAATCGATAAGCCTCTTCCAACGTCTCCATCTTACAGATATGAACATACAATCCCCAAAAGCGATGTGACTTGTCAGCCTTGGCCTTAATATATATTTTCTTCCTCAGTTCCTGCAATGTGATAGACGTTTTTATCATTGTCGTCTTTGCCTCCCATTTTTGTTAGAAAATTGATCATTAGTAAGGGGACTTCGCTCCATTCCTATTAGAGAATTTCATCGCTACTATTCCCCTGTCCGACTCCCTTTCATCTTCGGTTCATTTCCTTATTATTAAGTTATAGAACCTACCTTTTTCCGGTCATTTCTTTCCGGGATGAGGAGGGTATCTCCAGTTGCGATACATATCCTTATTACCATGCTGTTGCTACCACCCCGCCAGCTGTGTCATTTCCCGTTTCAGTCAATTCGGAGAGACATACTGCCTTCGCTACACGGATATTAGCTCGGCCTGCTGGAATTATGCTCTTTCGAGGCTATCTATGCATTCACTTTCGTTACGGCCTGGTAATTTGCATAACCTGCTTTACAGATCACTTTTCAATGAGCTTCATGAAATTCATTTCTTCCTCCCATGTCATTTAGCTACAGAGCTTTGACTTTTACTCTGATGGGACTTGCACCCATTGGATATGTCCACCTTTGCTGGACGCACACCCGTGCGAGCAGATTTCCTGCACACGGTTCCTCTATTTACGGCTTCGCTAAAAGGTAGCTGTGATAGATTCTTGGTTGTACAAGAGGTATCCACTCAGTAGTCAGTTTCATGATCTTATCCCATGTCCAGACTCGTTTGCCTCCACGATGGTTTAACCATTTATGGAGTAGCCGTTTTGTCTGCATGAAGTAAGCGTTTAGTCGCCGACTATTAAATGTAATACCATAATAGGCATAATGGCCGCGTAGCTTTTGGTTTAGTTCCGTTATAAGCTCCGTTATAGGAAGCTTGTGTCTATAGAACTTAATCCAATCACTCAATCGCATCAAAGCCAAATTCAGTTTCTTACTGCTTGTTTTGCGTTTCAGGATAAGATTGCCTTTCCGACTTTTACTCATGTAATGGGTAAACCCTAGAAAGTCGAACGTTTTCTTTGGATGATTATCCTTTCCTTTTTCTTCGTCCAGATCTATCAATCTGGTCTTTTCAGGATGTAAGGTCAATCCAAATTTCCCTAGACGTTTCGGCAACACTTCCATAACTCGCAGCGCATCCTCCCTGTTAGTAAACCCTAACAGAAAGTCATCTGCAAAGCGAATGATAAAGCTGCTCCCTTTCAGTAATGGCTGGATTTGTTCTTTGAACCATGCATCCAGAACATAGTGCAGAAAAACGTTGCTGATCAACGGAGAGATACTACCACCCTGTGGCGTTCCCTCTGTTGGATATATCACCTGTCTGTTTTCCAATATGCCAGCCTTCAGCCATTTGTCTATCATTTTCCTTATCACGCCATCTTTTATCTTCAGGTCAAGGAACTCCCGCAGGTATTGGTGATTGATACTCCCAAAGTAGTTTTGCATATCAGCGTCTATGATGTAGCGCTTCCTATTTAAACTCACTTCTCTGGATAACGCTTCCAGTGCCTGGTGCTGAGATTTGCCTGGCCTAAACCCATATGAATGCTGATAGAATATTTCTTCATATATCGGGGTCAGGATTCTGGATACCGATGTCTGAAGTAGCTTATCTTCAACTGTAGGAAGACCTAGCGGCCTCAATTTCCCATCTCCTTTCGGTATAAATACCCTGCGGATATTGGGTGCGCGGTATGTACCGCTCTTGAAAGCCGATAATAGCTGTGGTATTCTTTCGTTTCTCTGTTGATGGTAGTCGATCCATTTTTCTGCATCTACTCCGCTTGCCCCTTTCTTATTCAGGGAATCGAAGCAGGCATTCAACAATCCAACATCAATAAACTCATGCAGGTTCGTCAGGGCTTCTCCCGGGTATTTCCTTACCCTTGCCGCTATCTGCATCTCTACTGTTAACACTTCTTTCATGTCTCTGGTACATTTAGTGTTGCTAAGATGCTAGTTCCGTAAACAGACATCCCCCTTCCTTAATAAGTGGCTTTCATAGAGCTGATTTCCCACCCTTCAAACAGTACTATGAGGATGCTAAGACTGCCTTCGTCCTTCTCTTTACCTTCGATTTCTCTCGGTTCAGATACCTCTCGATATCGTCTTTTCTTTGCGCATAATAAGGTGGCGATATAGACCCTGCACGCTTGGATTATTCTTGTTCGGTCAATCCATTATAACCGGCTTTCGTTTGGAGACGTTAGGCTCTCCTGTGTTCCCGTATTACCCCTGTCTGCCTTTGATATGTTCTAAGACCCCGGTCGAATCGCCCCTGCTCGTCAATAACGCAGGTTAGATGTTGCCTTAGCATTTCGAACAACTAAAGCTTCAACGTTGAGGACAGTTTCGAGGTTCAATAGCATACCGTCAGCAGTCGCTGTCTACGCTTCGTGCCACCATTTCTAATAACTACGCAAGACTCGCTTCCGGTGGTTGACTAGACCTTATCGGGCAGGGCTGTTTACCTGCCGGGTAATTTCGAGGTGTTTCATTTATAAATCCCCACCTCACGGACTTTGCACAGCGCAATCGAAAGTTGTCCCTCTTTCTCCGCAAGCTTTAAAGCCTTCAAGTCGAAAGATTTGAAGGCTGTTTCTTCTTCGAATTATTTCCACGAATTAACTCCTTCTTAAGCTAAACTTTGCAGTATAAAACGATGAACTGCATTGGGGTAAAATTGAGTTTTTCTTTATAGTAATTTATTATTACTGTGGCGATAATTTATATAAATGTATGGTTCCTTCATTATCAAGGACGATTAGTCTCAATCCAATTATATAGGGGAAATAGATCGCTGGAACGAAGCCGTCGATGGGTAAAGGAAGCTTCTGTTTTTCCAAAATTCTTCCAGAGTCTCTATGTAATGTAAAAAGTAACCCACTGGTAGTGCATCCATATACATGATTAACGGATAAGGAAAACCTGGTCAAAAAACCTCCTGCGAAAATCTCTTTGTCGGTAGTGCCCCAGTCTTGTCTTACTGGGATATATTTTCCTTCCTGGAGGTCTGCAAAGCCATACCTGTTCTTTGTCATTTCGTAGACTTTTCCATCATTCGTCAAAAAAACATTCGTCCCAAAATCTGGTATCAAGGCATGCTGCCTGCCGGAAAAAAGTTCGAGAACAAGAAGTTTACCAACAGAAAGCAGAACCGCTGCAAGGTCTTGATGAATAAGAATCTCTCCGCAGATACTGCACGGTTCTTGAGGTAGGAAAGGATTGATCCTGGCTGTTCCATAGTTCGAAACGTCTACCGTCCATAGTTTTTCGCCGGTTACTCCGGAATATCCAATCAAACTGTGTCGCCTGTCTTCCTTCGGCGATGCTATCAGGTATTTTCCAGCACACTGTACAAAAGCATTAGGAAAGTCCGGAATAATCCAAAGAATCTCGTCGTGTTCGAGACTGCGTTTCACAAGATTGAATGTTGAACCATCAGCAACTTCCATTATAAAAGATTCAGTATCGCTGCAGTGATATGCTCCCTTATGAATTGCACGGAGGCTGGCGTCGGTCACTCGATAGATATGAAGGCTTCCTGAGAAATTCAGAAAAATGTAGCCGTGTCTAACATTCCACGCACTAAAAAAAGTATTTTCCGGGAGGGCAATGAAGATTTGCCAGGACGTTATCTCAAACGTGGAGACATCCATACAATAGATCGTCAGACCTCCCGTCTGGTGCTGAATGTAATAAATAAGATTATGACTTTCATCTGTATAGAAACCGTTGATTCCGGAAATCGACTTAGCGTGTTTTATCATTGATCGGTAACATTAAAAAATTATAAAAAGGGCTTACCTGAGGATAGGTATAGTTTGAACTGTGATCCCAAAGTGCGGTTATCACCGGGAAATGCGATTATGAATCAGGTTAGGTTTAGATCATCCTTATTATCTTGTTAATTTTCCACTGTAGCCTAATACACAATCAGAATCAGCAACAATATCATCCCGGTGTATTTCACGACTATCATCGTTCTTTGTGGAGGCAGTGGAATAGTTTCCGTTCTTTCTTTCACCCAGTAAAAAAACTTAGTAAAGTCTTCAGGGATGTATAATGCTTGAGCTTCGCAATCTTATTCCATGTCCAGACACGTTTGCCGCCACGATGGTTTAACCATTTATGGAGCAGGTGCTTTGTCCAGTTATAGCATTAATCAGCTAGTTTCCAATTAATAAGGAGTTCGAATTTGATAACGATTTATAATCAATTTGGTTCTCATAAGGCAGCGAGGTCAGTCATAATTGCCTCTTTGTAAAAAGAAGTTGAAAAGGTCGGTGGATGAAAGCGAACGAAATCCTGCCGTACGCAGCATAGTCACCAATTGCCCGCGGTGATAGGTTGAGTGATTGACAAAGTGCGCAAACGTCTGCCAGAATTTCAATTCATAAAATTCGGTTCCCCACTTAATGCGTACATTCTTCGAGTAATCCGCTTCCGGGTATTGATCAATGACCATTTTTAGCAACGTTGACGATTGCCGCCAAATGGTCAATAATTCAGCTTTGCCTCCGTTGAATACAGTTGACAGAAAAACTGGCGCTGGATTGTTACTCCAGTAGTCGATCCAGACAAGCTGTGCGCTTACAAGGTGGAGCGTTGTTTTTTCTATGCTATCGAAGCTACTCGTTATCGTCTGCTTCCATTGGTTATTATCGAGTTGTTCCAGCCATACGCAGATGATCTTGTTCGTCTCGATAATGTAAGCGGTAAGTTCCTGAAAATAGGTTTTGTCCATATTGATGAAGATAAAATAAAGCCCGGCAGACACATACGCGACCGTCCATAGGCTTGGATGGGTCTTAAATAAAAGGAATTGGTCAGTTGCTATCCAGCTAACTGATATTGTTTCGGGGTGACGCCATATACCTGTTTAAATGACTGGATAAAGCTTGACAGGTTTTCATAACCTACCTCCAGGTAGATCTCGCTGGCTTTTTGATTGCCCTTTTTAAGCAATTGAGCGGCTTTTTCCATACGTTTTTCTAAAAACCACTTGTTGGGTGAAGTCCCATAGATATCTGCGAACCGCCTTTTGAATGTAGAAAGACTGGTATGGCATAGAAAAGCCAGTTCGTCTACAGTAACGGGGTAATCAATGTTCGCTGTAACAGCTTGCCTGATCAGCAGTTCGTTATCGGCCAGTTTACCCACGTTCTGAAACTTTTGCACTTGGCCAGGATAATTGTCGCAAAGATATAGGAGTAGTTCATTCAATTTGATTTTTTGCATCTGCGCAGATATAGGCTTTCCCGTTCCAAGCATAAGGCGAAGCGAGGTAGTATAGGTGACCAGGAAATCATCCTTTTCAAATAACAGCACTGGTTCTGCACGACGCTGGTTCACCGCAGTTACCGATCCGGGATGATCTGCAAAAAAATCTGTAAGTAAATGGCTATCGAAAGAGATCAACAGGCTTTGATAAGTACCACTTTCGGATACCGTTTTTTCGCTCATCAGGCAATTCCCGGCTGAAAGCAGTAAGAACTGCCCCGGGTTGATCTGAACCGTAGTACCTGCATAATGAACGGCCTTTTGTCCTTCCAGCAGAAAACTGAACAAGTGTTGTTCCAACGTGATCCTGTTACGGACACTTGAAGTTTCTGTATGATAATGGATCATAGAGATGGTTGTTGTTGCCTGGTTCACTTTCATGTTATTTAAAAATACGACAATATCATTAATGTGCCTGCCCGTAAACCAACAGGCCAGGTTCGTTGCTCTTTAGTGTAAATACGGATGATTTTTTTTCTCAAGTTGCCATAACTTTCTTTGTTTTATGTTTTCAAAGGTAGCTTCTGACATCACGGCGTGCCAATAGCCAACAGTCCAAAAAGTATCGCCCAACGTCCAAAAAAGTAAAGCCTGTGGTTTTAGTCAATCAGTTCAACGCCCGTATGTAGAAAAAAAACGGTAGCCTTCCTGAACTGTTCCTGGTTCTGCATTTGTATTTCAGTAGCCGGTACACTGGCAGCTCTGCGTCTTCTGCTAACGATGGTCTCTCCGCTTCTCTGGCGAAAGGTCATATTATCTATAGATCCCGATAGTCCTTTTATGAGTACGTTATTAATCAATATGATAAAATGATACTTGAACGGTATGATACACCTTCACAGATTATAATAAGACCCTATGCAAAGCAGCATTGAAGAGGTATTGATAAGGTTCATCCTACGTTCATCCTTCGTTGCGAACGTAGGATAAACGTAGGATGAACCTTATCAATACCTCTTCAATCCCTTTTCTTAACAATACTTCTTAGAATCTGAGTACCTGTTAAGGTGTCTTATCGTCTCTTAGCTGCTGTGCAGCACTATTTACTCCGGCTTTGTCAACTGTTATCTCTTTTTATAATCAGGAATATTTACAATTTGCTATGCCAGAAATTATCCAATTCGTTATCCCCTGAAAATATCAGGTTGAAAGGGAAAGACATACGATGCTATTTAGCGATAGGGTAAGGATGCTGAATGAAAACCGGCTTCGCATCCGGAAGATTATCATCTCATATTCTGACACGAACAACAGCATCTCTCACCCACCGCACAAAAGCTTTTAGCAAAGTACAATAGGACCCTGTTAAATCGACACCTCTAAGTCGGGCCATAAGGTGTGTAGTATATGCTACAATTTACTTATAACCTGCTATTATTACCTATTCAATTGCTATATAAGCCCTCCTTAAATAAGGTGGGCTTATATGGGGCTATGAGGGGACTATGAGAGGGCTTATATAGGGCTTATACTACCTGATGAGTAGGCATTACATGCATTGAGAAATGAAAACAAGGTTCCTTCCGATTTAAATGATCTCATTCCTGATAATTGTTGTTATACCTGATGCCTCCATTGCAATCCTGCCGCATCAACAAATAAATCTTTTTGACAATATTAAAAATTTACTAATATTACGCAAAATTTGCATCCGGGAAAGTTTTGTGAGGGGGGAAAAAATAACTGTTATTCTCTGTAGTAATTAATCGTTGTTAACTGAGCTGTTCCCGACAACCCGATACCTATATTATTCAACCTATGGTAAAACCTTACCTGCGAAAGTTCTATTGCCGTTACATTAGCTTGTTAGCGCTGTTAATTATTGGTCAGACTGTTGTGGTACACGCGGCGGACAGTGATTATGTTAAGACCCGTTTACCGGCCACCAATGTCATGGCCACCAGTATGATGGAAAGCCGCAGCTTTCCGGATATAGATAAACAACTGGTGCAGGAAACGCTGATTGCGCCCGAAACCGGTTTGTTCTCTGATGGCGGCCTGCAAAGTATATACGATACTGACAGCAATGCCCACGTATACCGCGATATCGCTAAGGCAGAATTCGAGAAAATAGACAAGAATAACCGCTATACCGCTTCCCTCTCGCCGGACGACCTGAATGAGCTGCCCATAGGGCTTTTTAAGACCGTTGGCAATACTACCGTGACGATCGCGGTGAGCAATGCCATGTTCTATCCCACCTATGCGGAGCTTACCGTATATGCCAAAGTGCAGATACCGCAGGAGCCACATGAGATCTTTTTTGGTCTGAAAGGCCTTAAACTGTCGTACAAAGGCGGTATACTGGGCGATGCCAAACTGGTGCTGCTGGGGGATGTTCCTATAAAGCTGGGCGGCGGCACGGCAGCCCTGATATTGAAAGGCGGCATGGATATGCAAACCGGCCAGGGGCTTGACCTTACCTACGTAACGATAGATTGTAACGGCTTTAAGGAGCTGGGGGTTAGCGGGGAACTGATGTTCCCGCGGAGTATGCTGGTGCCTTTAAAATCAGATGGAGAACGGAATACAGACACCACCGCGCAGGTAAAAGCCTCATTCAATACTGTAGTGCGCGACTGGAATGATATACTCGTGAGCGTAGAACTGCCTGCATTTGAAATAACGCCCCTCAAAGGCGTGGGGTTCCGTATAGGCAAAGCTGTATATGATGGCAGCGACCTGCGTAACTCCCCGGACATTGTATACCCTGCAAAATACCAGGAGCGTTACATGCCTGCGGATGACCCCAACTTATGGCGGGGGGTATATGTGTCGGACCTGGAAATAACGTTGCCCAAACAATTTACGTGGCGTAATCAGCCCGGAAAACGTGTTTCGTTTGGCGGCAAGAACCTGATTATCGATAACAACGGCATCACCGGCAACTTCTTTGGCAATAACATATTACCAGATGGCAGCGCAGCCGGCTGGCGCTTTTCTGTGGATCATCTGGACATAGACCTGGTGGCCAACCACCTCACAGGCGCAGCGTTCAACGGTATGCTGGGCCTGCCTATGGCAAAAGCCCCACTGGCTTATTCTGCCGTTATTACCGCGGACAATGAATATATACTGAAACTGACCACCATTGATACACTGGATTTTATGGTATGGCGGGCAAAAGCCCAGCTAAACCCAAACTCATGGGTACAGTTAAAACTGTCTGACGGACACTTTGAACCTGAAGCCATGCTGAACGGTTACCTGATAGTGGCGTCGTCCCTGAAGGTAGATGACAATGGCAAACCTGTTGCCAAATTTAAAGGCATAGTGTTCCAGGGCTTGCACCTGCAGGCCAAAGCCCCCTATCTCACCGCCGATTATTTTGGGTACAAGGATGAGAACACAATCTCCAATTTCCCGGTGGCCATTAAGGAAATCTCCCTGGAAACCAAGGACAGTACTACGGCCAACCTCAATATTGAAGTACGCTTTAACCTGATGGAAGGGAAATTTGGCGGTGATACCCGCCTGGCCCTGGTAGGAAAGTTTGATAACAGTAAAGGACTGCAGACCTGGAAATTTGAGAAAATAAAGTTGGATTCCATTTCGCTGCATGCTGATTTGAGCGAAGCCATGTCCATATCCGGTCTGCTAAGAGTATATGACGATGACGCTGTATATGGCGATGCAATAAGCGGCGAGGTGAATGCGAGTTTCATGAAGGGAAAAATAAAGGTAAGAACCCGCGCCATGTTCGGTTCCAAGGGTTTCCGCTACTGGTATGTAGATGGCAAGGCCGAATTTAAACCCGGCATCGCAGTAGCCCCACCCCTGGAAATATCAGGCTTTGGCGGCGGCGCCTATTACCGGATGAAAAAAGAAGGCATTGATACCATTGCCTCTCCAACGGGCGTAAAGTACGTGCCGGATTCCACCGCAGGATTAGGCATTAAGGCCGCCGTGTTGTTTGATATGGTAAAGGACCAGGTAGTGCATGGGGAAGTATCGTTTGAAGTGGCGTTTAACCGCAGTGGTGGTATCAACTTCATGGGGCTGTATGGTTATGCAAAAATACTGGCCACAGTGCCGATGGGCAATATCTCAGAGAAAGTGGGTAAGCAGTTTGCCAAACTGCAGGCAGAGGAACAGAAAGCCATTGCAAGCCTGGGGGCCACAGGCCAGAAGCTGGAGGACCTAAAGGTATCTAATCCCTCGGGGGCGGCGGCGGCCATGGCGGGCGATGAAAATCTATCTGCCGAAGTGGGCATCACTGCCTATGTAGGTATACAGTATGATTTTACCACGTCTACCCTGCATGGCAACTTCGATATGTACATGAACGTAGCTAACGGCATGATGACAGGCAACGCCAGCGGCAACCGCGCCGGCTGGGCCGTGATCCATATTTCGCCCAGCGAGTGGTACCTGCATATGGGTACGCCAACCAACCGTTTGGGCACTAAGTTGTCTATAGGTGGTCTCAACATTAAATCAGGCGCCTACCTGATGGTGGGCGATAAGATACCCGGCTCTCCGCCACCACCACAGGAAGTTGCGGATATCCTGGGCGTGGACATACAGGAACTTGATTATATGCGCGATGCCAATGCACTGGGCGAAGGCCGGGGTTTTGCATTTGGCGCGAGCCTTAGCGTGGAAACGGGCGATATCACTTTCCTGATACTATATGCCAACTTTAAAGCAGGTCTGGGCTTTGATATTATGCTGAAAGATTATGGTGATGCACATTGTGTGGGCAGCACCGATAAGATAGGTATCGACGGCTGGTACGCTAACGGCCAGGCCTATGTGTACCTACAAGGTGAGTTAGGTGTGAAAGTAAACCTGAAATTCATCAAGGCCCGTGTACCGCTCATATCCGGCGCAGCAGCCATGCTGATGCAGGCTAAACTGCCCAACCCTACGTGGGTAAGAGGATACATGGCAGTTAAATTCAGCGTATTGGGCGGCCTTGTAAAAGGTAATATGCGGATGAAGGTGGTTATCGGCCATGAGTGTGAGATTGTAACAGGCAGTAACAGTCCGGTAGATGTGAAGATCATCTCCGATCTGAAACCAACTGCTAATGCCAGTGCAGTAGACGTATTCACTGCACCGCAAGCCGCCTTTAATATGCGTATAGGTCAGTCTTTTGATGTAGACGACGACAAGGGTACAAAGACTTACCGCACAAGGCTGGCATCCTTTACCGTTATGGATAACGGTCAGCCGATACCTGGTCGTCTGGAATGGAACAGCAACAATGATGGTGTTTCTTTCTACTCCAAAGAGGTACTACCTTCTCAAAAACAACTGACCGCGACGGTGAAAGTGACCTTTGAAGAGCAGGCGGACGGAACCTGGCAAACGGCCTATGTAGACGGCAAACCGGGCGAAGAGACTGAAACGGTGACCTTCACTACGGGTACCGCGCCGGACTATATCCCGATGCAGAATATCGCTTATGCATACCCGGTAGTGAACCAGCAATACTATTATAAGGATGAATCTGATAAAGGTGTCATTAACCTGAGCATGGGGCAGGCCTACCTGTTTGATGCGAGGTGGCAGTATGCGATCAATTTCAAAGATGCTGCTGGTCAGACCACTAAAATGGATATGACCTATGACATCCCTTCACAGACGATTCATTTTACACCAACGGCGCTGAAGGCGGGTACGGCCTACCAGTTTGACGTAATTGCCATCCCTCCTGGCGCACAGAGCACCGATGAAGTGGTAGCTTACCAGCAACAGCAGGATGCAGGCGAGGACGGTAGTTATGCTGTCGCCAACAACCAGGCACAGACAGTTTCCAGGGGCGACGTAGCCAAGTCATTGTTGCATTACGGATTCCGTACCAGCAAATTCAACACGTTTGCGGAGAAGATGCAGTCGCTGCGTTTGAAAGACGGCATAGGTGAAACAGTAACCACGGACGTAGTACGTCTGCTGGCCGATGTAGGTGACTATGAAGGCTTTGAAGTAGTGGAAATGACAGGAAACAATTACACCGGCTACAAACCGATGGTGAATGTGGAAGCGGTGATGGATGATGCGTATTATACAAGCGACATCAACCCACTGTTGTATGCCCGGTATCCTATCGATAACGACATATTCATTAACAACCGTAATACGGATGAATTGGGGGTAACGCCAAGCAAGGCGTTTATACTGATGCCTACTTACCTGGCAGAAGCATCTACCGGCAAAGTGACCTCCTGGATAAAGACAAGATTGCCGTATCTCTATAATCTTCCACAGGTGTACAACCTGGACTTCTCCGAGTTGCAATACAAAGTAGTGAACAGGTACATGGGCACAAAGAATGCGGTCAAATATGACTACCTGATAAACGCACATTTCCCTTTCATACGGTACGGCGATTACAAAGTAAAATACCAATATGTGCTGCCTGACGGTACGAAAACCAGCAGTGCTGTATTCAATTATCATAATCCATTTAAAACAACCGGCTTCTGATGCGCAGGCTATCTTTTATACTACTTATACTTACCGCTGTTATGCCGTTGCGCGCACAGCGTAAAGACAGCGCCAGGATAGCGGTTACCGCCACAGCCAGGCAACACAGCATATTGCTGCGATGGGGCATGACCACATCCCGTGCCTGGAAGCTCGGTAACCAATATGGCTTTCAGCTTACCCGTTTTACCGTTACCCGGGACGGGAAGCTATTGTCATCGCCGGAGGCCAAAGTATTAAATACGCAACCGCTACGGCCCAAACCATTAAACGACTGGGAAAATATCGTGCAGCATGACCAATATGCCGCTATCATTGCGCAGGCATTGTATGGTAAGGATTTTGAAGTGGGCGGTGGCGGTGACAAGGGTATTGCAAGTATCATGGCACAGTCGGCCGAGCAGGAACAGCGTTTTTCACTCTCCCTGTATGCCGCAGACAATAGTTTTGAAGCCGCTGTGATGGCAGGTTGGGGCTGGGAGGATAAAGAAGCACGTCCTAATGAGAAATACCTTTACCGCGTCAACTCGCTGGCGCCACAGGATCGTTTGGCTGTGGACTCCGGAGGCGTATTCATAGGTATACAGGACTATGCACCGCTGCCCGTACCTGGTGATGTAGGCGCAGTGTTTGGAGATAAACAGGTAGCACTTAGCTGGGATTACAGCGTTTTAAAACACTACTATACTTCGTGGATAGTAGAACGTTCCAAAGATGGTGGTAAGAGCTTTGAGCCGGCCCGTTCGCTGCCGGTAACCAACCTGAATGAAAAAGAGAACAAGCCTTCACCCCGCATGTATTTTCTTGACTCCCTGGAAGACAACAATACGGTGTACCAGTTCAGGGTAAGAGGTATTTCAGCATTCGGCGAAAAAGGGCCACCTTCTGCAGTTACTACCGGTAAGGGCAGGCACGTATTGATATATGTGCCTAACATCCGCAGCAACCAGATCTCTGCACAGGGAAAGATGACGCTTACCTGGGATTTTGAAACTGCGGGTAACACATTTATCAAAGGTTTTGCATTGAACCAGGCCGCCAGTGAAAACGGTCCTTACAAAACCGTACTGACCAATATTGCTCCTGATCAGCGCAGCCTGCAATACGACCAGCTATTGCCGTCCAACTATTTTACCATTACCGCTGTCGCCAAAGAAGGCGAATCGACCCACTCCTTCCCTGTGCTGGTGCAACCGGTAGACTCTACTCCACCTGCACCGCCCATTGGACTTACAGGCACTGTTGACAGCAATGGTGTAGTAACGCTTAGCTGGAAAGCCAATATGGAAAAGGATATGTTGGGGTATAAGGTATTCCGCGCAGGCAGACTGAATGAAGAATTGTCTCCCTTAGTAGACTCCATTTATATGAAGACCGTTTACAAAGACACTGTTCCTATAAAATTCCTTAACCGTAAAGTTTATTATGCGGTAGCGGCATTGGATAAACGTTATAATCAATCCGACTATTCCGCTATCCTCGAACTGAAAAAACCGGATGTAATACCACCTACTTCGCCGGTATTCAGTGCTTATAAGGTCGTAGATGGCCAGGTACAACTATCCTGGGTGAATAGCGGAGATGAAGACGTAGCTGCGCACCTGCTGTACAGGAAAGCCCGTGCAGACACCAGCCGCAAGTGGGTATTGCTGCAAACATTCCGGGATGGCACTCAATACTATGCAGATCTGCACACTGAAGGCGGACAGACTTACACTTACATACTGTTTGCAAAAGACAGCAGTGGTCTTGAGTCGCCGCCTACCCAGCCAATTACTGTAACCATACCGGCAGACCCGAACGATATCAGTGTAAAAGCACTGAATGCTTATGTGAACCGGGACCAACGTTACATTGAGCTATCCTGGAAAGATAACAATACTGGTATAAACGAATATCAGCTATATAAAGGGGCAGGCGGTCAGCCGCTGAGTCTCTGGAAAGTAGTTCCGGCAAGTGTAAAAACCGTTGTAGATGAATCGGTGAAAATCAATACCGATTATGAGTATGGCGTACGTGCTGTGAACAAAAACGGTTTGAGCGGCCCGCTCAAAAAAGTTAAAACAAATTATTAATCCCTGCATACTTTACTTATGCGATCTATAATAAAAAGAAGCCTTCTATTGTTATCCCTTTCCCTGCTGGTGTTTACCAGCAGGCTGGCCGCGCAGAACACGGCGGTGTATGAACTGACCGTGGACTACGCCATCATGGGCTTCGGCGATGCAACCTGCGGCAGTCTTTATGAAGTATATGCGATTATGGACCACGGCGGTTCAAGGCTTATCTCCTCCGGATCCCTGGACGGTATCGGAGATGGCGAAGTGTGGCATTTCTCCCCCAAGACTATCACCTTTACCTCGGACAATCCGGTAATAGGGATTGCAACATATGGCAAGCGGAAAACCAGCTGCAGCAAAACCGCGGCTTCTGCCGAAACAGATTACTTATTCCCGCCGGGCGATCGTACCTGTTTTGATGTTAACGTTGGCGGTTTATTTGCTGGCTATAACGCTGAGTCTAATATGCATATAACCATTAAACCTGCGTCCAATGTATATGAATTACAGATCCAGACAACGGAAGTATATCCCGCCAGTTTGCAGCTAAACTATGACATAACTGCTCATTATACAGATGGCACACAGGAACAGATATTAACGTTTATATCGACTGCGATTCCCGCCAACGGGGATGTCATCAACAGGACAGGCAGCGCCATACATAGCTCACCAAAACAAATAGCATCCATAGAAGTTTACAGTAAAGGGATAAAAACCGTCTTCCTTCCCGTTACAACAGAACGGACGGAGACCTTTCCTGTCAGTCATACAGGTGTAGATTTTACCGGGGATATTCCGAATCCGTTTGTAACGACGATGGATCCGAGCAGTAAAATCCATGTGACCTATAGAAAAGTTACGAATGACCTGGTATACGACGGACAAGGATCCAATATACTACCTACTGACGCTGAGATCAGGGTCATTGGTACCTCCGGGATACCAAACCAGCAATACATCTGGCAATACATGGACTATAATGGCATTTGGCAGAACGCCCCTGCAAACAAACAGGGATCCAACATTCTTCAAGTCTCCGCCAAAAGCCTTTTTGGAAATGACTGGGAAAAATATCTCGCCAAACTGGTACGGGTTAGAATGTTACCGGCTTGCGCACAGGACCGGGAATCCGCCACTATTACATTGGACTGCCGGCTGGAAGCTCCGCACATCACAAGCATCATTCCTAAGAAAATATCCTGTAACGGTGCCAGTGACGGCGGTTTCATAATCACCTTTGACCGTCAGGCATATTCCGGTGAGACAATAAATGTAGAAGTCAAAGACCTGCTAAACGTTATCGGTGGTACTCTACCCAATCAGATAGGTGTTACGATGGGACCAAACCAGACTTATACCTGGCCTTTAAATACGCTTTTCGCCAGCAACTTCCAGGTAAGGGTTACCGGGGATATTAATGGCAGTCCCACTTACAGCGACGGAAGCACGGCCACCTTCCAACTGGAAGAACCTACACGGGTTACCTTCTCTACGCCCGCTCCTATTGACGTAAAATGTTTTGGAGGCAGCGATGGCGGTATCAATCTTAACATTAATGGAGGTGCAGGCGGTTATGTAGCGTGGTATAAAGGAGTCGCGGATAATGATTATCTCACGCTGCCGTTCACTCAGAACAGCATAACAAGCCTGGCCAAGGGAGATTACCTGATAAAGGTAAAAGACCAGAACGGATGTGCCGGCAAGACAACTGCCGGAGACGAGGAAATAAGCTTCAGCGTTAAACAACCTGATGCGCCGCTTGCCGTGGATGCTTATTCCATCGCAGATCCTAAAGCATTTGGATATTCTGATGGCAGTATTACCGTCCATCTGAAGGGTGGTACGCCTAATCCGGACGGTTCTTATACTGTTGAATGGAGAAAAGCAGATGGCACCCTGTTAACACCCGTAAATACTGTAGATGGCAATGGAATCTATACCACCACTATCAACAACCAGCCTGACGGCAATTATACCCTGACGGTCACAGACGCCAACTATAATGCGGCTGCCACAGACAGCAGGAACGGTTGTACGTTCATTAATACATTTACACTTACACAGCCACCACTATTAGTGGCCAATATACAGATTACCGACAGCGTCAGCTGTAACGGTAAGACTGATGGTACGCTTACGGCAATAATAAGCGGTGGTATACCTTTTAAAACCACGCCTCGTTACACTTATGAATGGTACCAGATAGTGAACGGCATGACCCTGCCTATCGGACAAACAGATAGCACCGCAGTTGGTCTGCCCGCTGGCCTGTACCAGGTAAAAGCCACTGATGCCAATGGCATCACCATACTATCCGATACTACGGACCTGATAGATCCTGCTCCGTTACAAGTGCAATTCAACACCACACCAGCTACCTGTTACGATGGCAGCAATGGCGCGCTGGAAGCCCTGGTAAGCGGTGGTACAACACCGTACCAGTATAACTGGAGCAACGGCAGCCGGGCGGCTTATAATACCGGTCTGCATGCCGGCACATATACAGTGGATATAACTGACTACCACGGATGTCCGATATCAGGCGACTCCGCAGTAGAACAACCAGCAGCTCCGATACAGGTGGCACAGCAGTTATTAACGCAACCCCTTGCTTATGGTTATTCAGATGGTAGCATCAAAATACTGCTGCAAGGTGGTACTGCTAAAGCCGACGGCAGCTACAATGTCAGCTGGAAAAGGGCGGACGGTACACCGCTGGGCAATGGTACAGGTCAGGTAGTGGCCGGCGGTTATGAAAATGTGCTTTCTGATATACCGGCCGGTGATTATACCGTTACCATTACAGACGCTCAATATACCGGTCCTGACCCTAATATGCAGGGTTGTACGTTAACGGTAGATTTCAAATTAGACCAACCAGCTCCGTTGCAGGTAACCGTGGCAGAACAACGTTATGTATCCTGCAAAGGAGCCGCTGACGGTGTGCTGACAGCTACCGCCAACGGTGGCGTGCACATATACGGTCCGCTGCCTTATCGTTTTGTCTGGTATAAACTGGTTAATGGCACATATAACGCCATCGGACAAACGACCCCATCGGCCAGTGCGTTAGCAACCGGTACCTATAAAGTGACCATTACAGACGCAAATAATATTGATAAAACATCCGACCCATTCCTGCTCGTTGAGCCGGACCTGCTGCAGGTACAGCTGGCCACCACACCGGTGACCTGCGCCAGCGGACAGGATGGCGCGGTAACCACCACAGTTACCGGTGGTACTGCTCCCTTCCGTTATGAATGGACGAATGGCGCAACCACCAGCAACATCAGCAGCTTATCAGAAGGATCTTACCTGGTGTTTGTAAAAGACGTACGCGGCTGTGAAGCACAAAACAACGCAGATGTATTTATACCCAATGGTATTGTGATAAATGCAGATATCACATCGCCGGTTTGCGCAGGTAGTTGCGACGGTGCTATTAACACGATGATCAGCGGAGGCATCCCTCCTTATCAGTATACGTGGAGCAACGGCAGCACTGGCAACAGGATAGACCAGCTGTGTGCGGGCAAATACACCCTTACCATCCAGGACGCCAATAACTGTAAACGTGTGCAGTCCTTCAATATGCCGGACCCACCACCGCTACAGGTGCAACTGGGGCGCGATATAACCCTTTGTAACGGTCAAAGTTATACGGTAAATGCTGCTATAACAGATCCCGTTGCCACTTATACCTGGGGCGGCCAGCCCACCTTCCAGGCGGCTACGCCACAGGTTACGCTCAGCAACAGCGGGAAGTATTGGGTAAGCGTTATGGACGGTAAAGGCTGCACCGGTCGTGATACCATCCGCATAGAACAACTGCAATCGGATATAGCGGCTGAATTTGTGGTATCCACACAGGTATTCCGTAATGAGGACGTATCGCTGATCAATATCAGCACGCCCCTGCCGGAGCGCACCGAATGGGAAATACCGGCCGACCAGCACATTACCGTATTGCAGAACACCACACTATTAGCCTCGCTGCGTTTTGCAGACACCGGCGTGTACCGCATCCGCCTGCACTCCTATACCGGAGATTGTGAACAGGTGTTCACCAAGGACATTGCCGTACTGGAATCACAATCCATGCCGGCCCCCGGAGGTGCACAGCAGCCTTTCATCACCACATTTGAAGTAATGCCCAATCCTAATACCGGGCAATTCACTGTGCGTGTGACTTTGGATAAAGCATCGGAGATACGCCTGCGCCTGTTCAATATCATCAGCAATCAGTTGGTGAATGACCGTAAGGAAGCCTCAAACGAGCAATTCAATATACCCTACCAGCTGAATATAACGGCAGGCACCTATGTGTTGCTGCTGGAAACGCCGCTGGGCAATGCAATAAGGAAGATCATCATCACCCAATAATCATTAAAGAAGCTACCGTTGACAGCGAAACGCAGTATACAAATAGTCGTGGGCATATTATTATGCATGATATGCCGCCCGCTTGCCGCACAGCAATACCCGGTGAAGGTGCAGGTACAGACCCTGCAGCCGGTATCCGCACAGCTCAGCAATCTGTATAACGGCTCACAGGCCAGGATGATCGTCACCCTGCTGAACACCGATTTGCAGAAGCCGACGCTGAACGTGCGGCTACGGCTGAACATCAAGGGCACTACGGTGTCCCTGCGCAACCGCGACTATGGCTCCTATCCCCTGGTGCAACTGGACGCCGGTTTACCGGTACAGTTGTCACTGAACGACCTGGCGCCCTATTTTAATCCGGACAACCTGGAAATATCGGGTATACCCCGTTCGCAACTGCTACAGACCGGCAAGCTGCCGGACGGTTTTTACACCTTTTGCGTGGATGTGGTAGAAGCCAACAGCGGGCAGCTGATCAGTAATGATAAACTGAGTTGCGCCCCTCCGGTATGGATCAGCACCAGCGAACCGCCTTTGCTGAACCTGCCGCGTAAAGGAGAAGCAGTCGCCTTCCGTGAGCCCCTGAACATTGTGTTTAACTGGACGCCCCGGCATATGGGTAGCCCGAATGCCGCTTTCCAGACAGAATACGAGTTTACGCTGGTAGAATTATGGGATACGGCCATTTTACCGGAGGCCGCTTTTGGCACCATGCCGCCATTGTACCAGACTAACACCAACGCCACTACTTTATTATACGGCCCGGCAGAACCGCCACTGCTACCCGGCAAACGCTATGGCTGGAGAATACGCGCAATAGCCAAACAGGGAGTAGATGAATTTGCCGTATTCACCAATAATGGCTATAGCGAGATCTTCTACTTCACCCTGCAGGAAGATTGTCAGCCTCCCCAGCAGGTAACCGCCACCGTAGCCAATGGCGAAGCCACTATTACCTGGGCGCCACAGCCAAAGATGTTTGAATACCTGGTAGAATACAGGGAGCAGGATAATGATAAGGCAGAATGGTTTAACGTAAAAAGTAATGACCCTCAGGCAGTGATCCGCGACGCCATACCCGGTCATAAATATGAATACCGCGTAGGCGGCTCCTGTAGCCTGGGCAGTAAAACGCTGGGAGAATTGCATGCCTTTGAGATGCCGGCGAAGAATGCCGTGGACAGTGGCTCCTGTGGGCTTTTATCAGACATTAAACTGGCCAATGACACCGTCTTAAAAACGCTGCAGCCGGATGACCAGATCATGGCGGGCGATTTCCCCGTGCGGTTCACGACATTAAAGAACAGTGGAAATTCGTATAGTGGAACTGGTTATATCACAATCCCATTCCTGGGGTATAACCGCGTGAAGGTGAAGTTTGACAACATACAGGTGAATACTGACCGGCAGTTGATGAAGGGGATACT
This sequence comes from Chitinophaga oryziterrae, assembly GCF_009758125.1. Lineage (GTDB taxonomy): Bacteria > Bacteroidota > Bacteroidia > Chitinophagales > Chitinophagaceae > Chitinophaga > Chitinophaga oryziterrae. The sequence continues at coordinate 138,017 of NZ_WRXO01000007.1, read as the reverse complement.
GATGACGACATTTGATTCAACGAAACTGCAGGGAACGAATGTGGACTCTGTGGTGCAGGCGATTAGTAACCTGGCCAGTGTGATCAATGACCTGATACATTTGACGATAGATGCGGATTATGTAAAAGTAAAAGAGATGGCAGAGCAGATAAAGAAGCTGGCGGAAGAAGAGCTGCCGGAAGATCTGAAAACACGTATGAACCAGGCGGCAGATAACCTGGTAAACGCAAAAGAGGAGTATGATGCGGCGAAGAAAGAATTGGCTGCTGCTAAAACGCCGGAAGAGAAAGCAGCGGCGGAACAAAAGGTGAAGGATGCAGAGAAAAAATTTGAGGATGCGAAGAAGGAAGTGGAAGTGGTGAATAAGGAAAAGGAGAAGTTGGTAACCGCGGTGGCGAATGTGATCGTGACGGCTATTAAGGAATTGAAAACAGAAAGCGCAAGCTGGGAGCAAACGGGAAAGCTGGAGGAAAAAATGGCCGCTTTGAAACAGGAAGTATTTGACAAACAAGGTTTATCTGAAACGCAGGAAACGGACGACTCTCTGGTAGTAAATGTTGTTGGCGTGTTTCAGATAACGGAGGACGAAATGACGGACGAGATGAAGCAGTTCAAGGCCGCAGCAGAAGAATATACTATTGCATCAGCCACTGTAAAGGCCTCCCGGATCGTTAAGGCAATCCAGCAATTCTATAATGAACCAACATCCATTTCGCAGTTATTTACAACAGACAAGGCTTTGAAAGGTAGTAGTATTCTGAAGGTGATCATGGAAAGTAAGCAGCAAGGGAAAACCGATAAGGAACTGATCGCTATCGCTAAAGAATCAATACTGAAGCAAATTATTGTCATTATAAATGCAGAATAACAAATTATACATGAGACAGGTATATCTGAAATTAATGATCCTTTTTTTGGCGCTGGCCGGCACTATCAATATTGCCCGGGCAGGCACGCCAGAAGATAGCCTGGTGGATGCGCAGGCCGCTATTATTCGGAAAAACCTGGCGGCGCGCATCCAGGAGAATGAGCGTCTTATTAAAGCGGGAAAGGCGGCGGAAGCCAGCTATGTGGTTTCTGCCATGCAGGACCAGCCTTATTCCGTGTTCACAAGTTTTACCAGTCTGGCTGCCAGGCAGCTATGGATCAAACAAAGCCTTTCAATGAGACTAGTAGGACTGGACCAACTTTCCTCTCATGTTAACAACCTGAACGCATGGATCAGCGAGCTTAGAAAAACTTACCTTGACAACACCCCTTACAAGGATTACAAGATATACTTTGTTGTTTCCGGCATCTATAATTACAAGGATATAGAGCGTAAAGACCCTGAATACGATTGGAATAAAATGCGGACCGTTAATTACTATGAACAGGTAAGGACCAATCCGGGCGCATATACTGAGAAGGAAGAAGAGATCATACGCGCTATTATGTCAAAAGTGAAGAATGACAAGGATAACAGCGTGCTTAAAGCCTCTCTTGAGAAGGATAAATATATTGTCTGTTACCTGTTTAACCTGTATAAAAATTACTCAGGCGTTCATGCGGAATATCATGCAGGCATGGAGCTAAGCGAGTCCAGGATGATAATGGGGTCGACGCCGGAAGTACACAATACATTTATTATAAATGGCATCTACCACAGTAGTTCCATAGAGCCCTCCCTTATCGCCGAGCTTCAGAATTATAACAAGAACCATCAGCAAAGTCCGCCCAGCGACAGCGGGACTAATATCACTACCCGGAATGATTACTTATCGCAGCTCATCAGGAATGTATACATCTTTTTTGGCCAAAAAGCCGGTGGGGGGTTGGCAAATGTTGATTGTGAACACGACGAAGGCCTCATTGACAGATTGGAAGATTTATACAAAACACCACTGCCTAATGCCACTAAAATCGATATTTCAGTATCGCTGAAAGATCTCACACTAGAAACCCGCAAATGCCTGTTGGAGAAACTGTCCCAAAAAGCCATTTGTGGTGACAATAAGGTGTTGCCCTTCACCTCCAACCTTTGTGAACAACTGATCCTTGATATTGTAAGAAGCACGCCACTTGAACAACAGCGGGCATTCCTGGATCACCTCAACGGAAACGCCCAATTACTGCGCAAACTCATTGTCAAGACAGATGACAAGCATGAATTGTTTGACTATTCAACAGAAGGAGAAAACAACTATACGGAGCTTGTTAAGGTGTTATGCCAATTTGCCTACAATGTCTACAAAGCCGAGCTTACCCTGGCAATCGCCGAGACAAGCCCCTGTAAGACGTTAACATATGATCCGCAGGCACCATACAACGACTTGTCCAACGAAGTGCTGGCACATTACACCGATGGCAACCAGTTTTCTTTTGAGTTCAGGAGATATCGTGGTCCCTGCAGCTACCAATACTTTGATTATTATGGCAACGCTCAATATGGCAACCAGAACTTTACTGTCGATCCCTTTGCCTGGGTAAGCATTGTACCAACGACTGACCTCCCTTTTAATTTTTTCGTTGATGGCAAGCAGCAGGAAGCCCGGGGGAAAACGCTATATATTCCGGCGCTGATGCTCTATTGGAATATTGAAAAGAATACCGAACAGGGCATAAAGGATAATCTTGAACGTGCGAAGAATGTGATTGATGTCGGTATGCTGATATTTGGAGAAGGCTGGATGGAGTTAAAAGGTTCAAAGCTTAAGAAACTGTGGGCTGGAATAAACAATGCGGTTACGATCGCTAACACGGCCACCAGTGATCCTGAAATTAAGAGATGGCTCGAAGGTTCGCCGATGGGAGAAAAAGCACTGAACGCACTTGAGGTGATCAGCAACCACGTATCCACTCCCGGGAATATAAAAGAGCAGATAGAGAAAGGCGAAGTAAAACCTGAAACACTAAAGACGCTGAATGATATTGTTGTGTTCTGGCAGGGGGTGATGGCCAATCCTCCCACGTACGATCCCAACCTCAACTACGCATCTGTTACTACCCTGGTAAGAGAAATACAGGAAGGGCTTCTGGAAGAAGATGCTATTTCAACTAAAATACCCCTGATCGCTGCTGCCGGCACAGGTACGCAGACAGGAACACAACCAAATCCACAGACAGGTACCCAGGCCCCGTGCGACCTATGCGGTAACGAACCATTGATGTGTAAGCTTGAAAAAACGGCTACCTATGACAAGAGAACGGATGCCCTTCATATATTATGTGCCAGGTTACAAAATGCATGGTTAAATCCAGTTGCTAAGAAACTGGACGATATGGATGTAAACGAGTTGAACACTTTCCTCAGTGACGTTGTAAACAACACTCCTTCCGGCGCCAACTGCTATACTATAGTAAACGGCTATCTGGCGCAAAATATTCCCTCACTCACAGTCGGGACTGTCAATGCCTGGCATATATACCGGGAAGCAGGCCGCACTTGTTTACGTGTAAGCCAGCCACATTTGACGAGCCTGAGAAATGCAATAGAAAGCGACGTTCTTCATACTCGTCCATATAGTCTGACTACCCCTGACTATGAAAGCATCATAAAGGCTTGTGAGGCCCAGAAATCGCAGTCAGGTACCGTAGACAATGAAATATTCGTTAACCTCTTCGAATTTGCAAAGAGACGTTATGACGTCGCCGACTTCGACGGAATGAAATCGAACCTTAAGAATACTAATCCATATTACACCGTAGTAGGAGCAAACTGGGTGCTAAAATATATGCAGCAACATGAAGCCGAATTCAGAAACGCGTATAATATAAGATTTGAATCGACAACTGTGTATGATGATATGGGAAACCGGATTTCTGACCTTGAGCTGCAAAGAGGTCAAGCCATACAATATTATGAGTTCAAAAGCTACAAAACCACCAGTCTGCCTAATAGCAACTTTGCAGAGCAGCTTATAAAAGATATGTCACGCCGCAATGTGACAAGTATCTACCAGTTAATATGGATATTTGACGGAAGTAAAACAGACAGGGATGCAGTATACAAAAGGATAAAGGAAGAGTTACTGATGGATAAAAACCTTACCCAGCTCAATACCGATAGAATACGATTGTTGTTCAACGAACTGGCGGGAAAATTTCACTATGCTTATCCGATCACAAACCGTGATGAATTACGTGCTTTCATTTCGGGGGCCGATAGCAGGTGGTTTGATGAAATATTTAAAGTTGTACAATAATGTTTACACCAGATAACATACTCAAAAACATAAAGTCCATATTAAGATATGGGAATAACCTGATCATCTGTTCCGGGGATGGAGGTATTACCGTATACAATGAAGATACCCCGGTGGTGCTTAGTGATATTTCACCCGATTATGCCTGCATTATCAATGATCACCTGCTGTTCCAGCAAGCGAATGACAGCGACATATACTGCCAGCCTTTAGACGATCTTCAAACACCTGTCCGCATCATTGAGGGCAGGTTTTTCCTATCCCTGTACCAGACAGACAATAAGCTGTGTTACGTTCCTTCCAAAGAGTATCTGTTTGAATTTGACGAACATTTTCGTCCAACCAACAGCTATGAAATAAAAAGACCACCCCAAGGGGTTCGGAGTGGTAAGCTGTACCAACTGTATCCCCATGTTAGCTGCTTTTCAATGCAGATCCATACACCAATATGGGAGTTGGAAAATGATGATCAGTTGGTGCAGAGAATCTACATAAGGGATAAATTCTTTGCGATAAAAAATGATCTCGTGATCCTCCTGGCGCCATTTGTAGACAACGCCAATTATCTGACCGCCCTTGATGCAGATACCAGCGCGATCGTCTGGCAATACAGAGACTATATACCCGAGATGAACTTTATTGATGGGAATATAGTCGTATGCTATTATCTCAAAAAGCCCACTCTTGAGGGTAGACTCCTTATCATAGACAGCAAAACTGGGAGTATCCTGACAGACCTTGATCTCACTTCGGAGTTCGGCACCCATTCTTTCAGAACCGGGGATTATTTCCTCCTTGACAGGCAAGGCGCTTATCTGTATATGGCTGCCACTTACGACAAATCTGTGCATATACTGAATATTGAAACAGGGCGTATTGAATGGTCGCATAAAGTGGATACAATGGCAGATTGGCTGACCGGTATAACGGTGACGGACAAATATTTATTTGTTACGGATCAACTGGAGATGCTGCATATTTTAAAACGAAGCTGATATGCTATCATAAACACCTGTTAGTTTACAACCTATGACCAAACTTATACCCTATACCTTGTTTATCCTGCTGTTGCTGGCTGCCTGTTACAAAGAAGTAGCCCGGCCCGTTACGGTGGATTTCGCCTATGTGCTGGCAGACAGCTCGCATACCGTGCCGATAACCGTAAACATCGCTAACCGCAGTACAGGCGCTACAGGTTTTAAATGGAGCTTTGAAGGCGGCGAACCGGCCACTTCGGATTACGAGAACCCGGGGACAATTACCTTCGCGCTGGCCGGCCCGCATAAGATCACACTGGAGGCCTGGAATGAAGATACCAGGAATAGCAAGACCATCATTCTGCAACTGGACAGCGCCGTACAGGTGGCCTTTGACGCGGAGATACAGGTGAATGATTTTTCGCCCGTACAGGTAAAACTCACTAACCATACCGCAGGGGCCAGCAGTTATAACTGGACCTTCCAGGACGGTGACCCGGCCAGCGCCAGCACCGCCGTACCGCCGCTGGTTACCTTTACCACACCCGGGCCGCATACTATTACCCTGCGGGTGAGTAATGGCGGGCAACAGTTCACTACCAGCAAAACCATCACCGTAAAGCCACCCTTACACACGGATTTTACGGTAAACCCCGGCCCTTTCGACGACGACTATGAAGCGCCGTTAACAGCGGTACTGGCCGGCAAAAGCGTGAGCTATCTTACACAGCAGTGGCAGTGCGCAGATGGTGTACTGAGCAGCGATACAGCGGCTGCCAATACTGTCTACTTTGCCAACCCGGGCACCTATACCATTACATTGACCAATACCAATGGAAAGGGAACGCAAACGGTGGATAAGACCATCACGGTAAAAGCTAATTCGCACCTGCGTACGATTACAGATGTGAAACTGGGTATCAGTACCGCTCATGCAGATATTGGCTGTTTTTATTCTACCAGGCTGCGGAAGGTATACCGTAAAAACGATGACCTGACAAACGATGGGAAAGAGATAGACCTGGTATTCTTTGGGCTGAGCCGCAGCTTTGCCTATAACAAATTTATATCACCGGATTCTGCCACCAGCTATACCTTCCCCGCCATACCCGGTGCTACGGTAACGCGGTTTATCAACAAACAGGAACAGTGCAATTGCGGTGTATCATTCAGCGTAAGCGATTTTGACAATATGCAGAACGACACTCCCCTGCAAGCCCTGCAACTGCCCGCCGGGGCTAACGGCGGCCTGCAATTTGACCAGACAGTATTACCCCGTATTATATTATTCCAGACGGCAGATGGCCGTAAAGGCGCCATTAAGATAAAGGACTATGTGCTGGAAGGCAGCACAGCCTATATAATGGCGGATATCAAAGTACAGAAATATGAATAGATCCCGTATCCTATACCTGTGTGCCGCCGCCTTACTGCTGCCTTTACTATCATCTGCGCAGCAGGTAGACCTGGAACATATCCGGGACCTGTTCGGCAAGGGTAAACCCCTTAAAGTGAACGGCGGGCTAAATGCCAGCACCGTATTCAACAGCGGCAGCGGTGGTGGCCGGCAACCCTTTAGCTGGTTCCTTAACGGCAGCCTGAATGCCAATATACTGGGGCGGATCAACCTGCCCTTTTCGTTTAACCTGACCAATGCCGGCGCAGGTTACTCCTATCCGACCACGCCCAACCGTCTGAGCCTGCATCCCAGTTATAAAGGGGTGACCGCCCATATAGGGGATGTAGCCATGTCGTTCTCCCCCTACACCTTAAACGGCCACCAGTTTACGGGCGTAGGGGTGGACATAGCACCCCAACAGGACTGGAGCATCAGTGTGATGTACGGACGGCTGTTGCGTGCAGTAGATTACGACAGCACCAACAAAAGCATACTGCCTACGTACCGGCGTATGGGTTATGGTGCTAAACTGTCTTTACAACAGCAAAACTATGCGCTGTCCCTTAACTTCCTGCACGCTAAGGATTTCACAGACCCTATGCAATACCTTCCGGATACCTTGCACATCTACCCTAAAGAAAACCTTGCGGTAAGCGTTACCGGTATGGTGCGCCCCGCCAAAGGGCTGGAGTTCACGCTGGAATATGCCAACAGCGCCATGAAACTGGATAAACGGGATAACTACGGCCCTGTCAAACCAGGCAGCGGCAACCTGCTGGAAGACGTGTTTATGTATGATGCCAGGAATACGCAATACTTTAAAGCCATTAAAGCGGGGATGAACTACGCATTCCATAAGAGTGTGATAGGCATAGGCTATGAACGCATAGACCCCGGCTACCAGACGCTGGGCGCTTATTATATGAACAATGACCTGGAGAACATCACCGTGAACCTGTCGCAACCACTGCTGCATGATAAGGCCAATATATCCGGCAATGTGGGTTACCAGCGGGATGACCTGAACCACACCAAGGCTGGCGCCACCTTCCGCATGGTTAGCGCGGTAAACGCGAATTATATGCCAAATGAAAAGTGGAATGCCAACTTCACGTATTCCAATTTCCAGACCTACACGCATATAAAACCGCAGTTCGATTATATTAATCAGACGAATCCCTACCAGAACATGGATACACTGAACTTTAAACAGATATCACAGAATGCGGGGCTAACGCTTACCTATATGTTAAAGGCCAATAAGACCAAAAGCCACAACATCAACCTGAACCTGAGCGTGCAGGATGCGGCCGACATCCAGAACAATGTACTTTGGAAAGGCAACGGGTCGCGGTTCTATAACACCAGCACCGCATATACCTTGTTACTGATACCACGGCAGATAAGCTTTACCAGCGCTTTTAACCTGAGCTATAATACTATTGGGAGGGATGACTTTCTTACACTGGGCCCTACTTTTGGAGTGAACGCACGATTGTTTGATAAAAAGGTGACAGCCGGTTTTACCAGTTCGTACAATACCAGCGCCAACAACGGGCAGCAACAGGGGCAGGTGCTGAATTTGCGTATGAATGCGGCATACATGTTCATGAAAAAACATAATCTGAATATGAATGCGGTGCATCAAACGCGATGGACCCCCAGAGGTACGGCGAGTAATGTGACGGCTACGGTGGGGTATAATTATAGTTTTTGAGTCGGGGGTTCCGGTATTATATTATAGCAGTATGAGGGTGTATCCTGCGATACACCCTCTTCTTTTTAGAATTTAAATATTCTTGTTACATCATTCAGGTCTACATCACCATCCCCATCTTTGTCCAATCCCAGCTTAGCCCCGATATTACCCAGGTTACCGCCGCCTACAGACTGCAATATCTCCTGAATATTAAATCCACTTCCATCCCCTCCATTTCTCAGGGAAGCCATAACAGTAGGAATCAGCGTAGTGGCTATACCAGCCGCCGCAGATTCGCTAATCCCAAACTTCTGCATGATATTGGTAACGAAGTTCCCCTGTATCTGCTGTACTGCAGGATGATCAGGATTATCCAGGATCTCCCCTGCTCTTTCAGGTTCTCCGCCCAGCACCGACATAATAGCGCTGCCGGCTTCTTTCATTACTCCTTCGTTGTGTTCATTCGGTACGTCAGGATTGTTAACGACCGAGTGCTGGCTGTATTGCTGGACCAGTTGCATGAATTGCTCGAACATGGGATTTTATATTTGATAAACAAATTAGAATAGAGAACCCATATTAACAAATCTGTCTGTCAGAAAGTTCAAATTAATTACTTTTGAAAAAATAGTCCAGTTGAAGAAAACAGTAACATTTGCAGATCATGTGATCTCTTTTAACAGCAACCTGGAATATACAGGGAAACTACCACCCGGCATCCGTATCATGAACCCTTTCCGCGAACAACCGCATATAAAGGAAATCATGCGGCAGTTCTACAAGAAATTCTACAATGATCACCTCACCAGGCAAATGATTATTGGTATCAATCCCGGCAGATTAGGCTCCGGTTCTACCGGTGTACCCTTTACCGATACCAAACGTATGATTGACGTACATGGAATTAATATTGAAGGATTTAAAACACATGAGCCTTCAGCCGTATTTATGCATGAAATGTTCAGCGCTTATGGTGGCGCAGAGAAATTCTACAAAGATTTCTATATCACTTCTGTATGCCCGTTAGGTTTTACGTCTATTCAACCAGGCGGGAAGGAAATAAACTACAACTATTATGATAGTAAAGCACTCACCGATGCCGTGTATGATTTTGTGGTAGAGAGTATGCGGAAACAGTTAACATTTGGGATAGATACTAATACAGCTTTCTGCTTAGGTACAGGGAAGAATTTTGCTTTCTTACAACAACTCAATAATAAAGAAAAGTTTTTTAAGAAGATCATTCCACTGGAGCATCCCCGTTTTGTTATGCAGTATAAGTCTAAAACAAAACAGGAATATATAGATAAGTATTTAAGGGAGTTTGAAGAAAACCGGGATAAATTATAGCATATGGCAGTTATTCAATGAGAACGCTCTCAATCTTCTGTTGAAATATGGCATAACACCCGTTGTTCTTTTGGTCCAGCTACCGGATCTGCTTTGCACCGACAATTCCCAGGAATCCGGAAGATGTTTGACTGAAAAACGCAGTTTTATCTGATGATCTCCGGCAGATGCGAGCATCGAAGTGATCTCTTCATCGTTCAGCCGGATATGATGGCACACCTGGTTATTGGCCTTAAATGTCAGGATAGCGGCATCGAAGTTCTTTTCCCGCAGCGCATATACTGGTATGTATATAGTGCTGTTGACCCGTCTGAAAAAACTGTCAAGCCACTCCTCCCCGCTATCGTATCTATCCTGGTTTGGCGGCGGCATGTTCTGGTAAGTGTACTCCTGCGCCTGCTGCTCCGACAGCAATATGCCTGCATACTGCTCATATTGCCTCACTGTTCTCTCACTGCCCCGGCCATAAATCCCCAACGCGGATGTGGCAGCATCCAGCCTGTTATCCATCAGCCTGTTCAATCTTAAGACGGCCCTGTTGTGCCTTACATCAATACGCTGATGGTCGTCCCAGTGCTTAGCGCTTTTGGGCCTGGTGTAATAATGCCACAGCACATTAATATGAGGATGGAAAAGGTCGTACCCATGGGTATAGGCGCGAACAGCAATGTTTATTTCCTCTCCCAAAAAGTAAATATTAGGATCATGAGGTACGTCTTTACAGAAACGGCCCACCGTAAATGAAAAACCTGCGGCATAGAACCTGGCTGGCCTCGGCATTTTAAGTTCTCTCCAGGATGGCATCTCATCCGGCCATACCTCGGGTAGCCCCCCATCGCTAAATGACAATAAAATAATCATATTGGGCGCCACTTCCTTCAACTCAAAGGTCTCCGGAAAAAAGGGCGGAGGGTAAGTGGTCAATACAGGTTTCGCATACCCTTGCTCCTGGAGTTGTTTTAACATATCGATCAGCACCTTATCCCAGTCATAAATAAACCGCATATGTGCATCAATCTGTAACGTATAATCCTCTCCGTTATAATGTTGCTGGATCAGATTCCGCGCCCAACAGGCGCCTTTTGACTGATCGTATGGTATATCTATGAATTCGATCCTGCTATCGCTTCTAAATGCATCCAGCTCATTATTGAACGCGTCATCAGGATGGAACTGGTTACAGATCACTATCCGCAGTTCATCCGGATACCTGGCCTTTTCCATAAGGTCGCTGATCGTGGAGGATAACAGCTCATCCCTGTATGCTGCAATTTGAACAAAGATTGACATCTGCGATTTTTGTAAATAAAAAAAATATTGTTCTTAACTGTTAAAGGCTCCTTTCTGGGTCAGGTAGTTCAGGATAAGCCTGTCCTCAAAATTATACCTGAAGGAAGGGCATCCGTCTGCGCCCTCGCTCCATTTGAGCCGGCATCCTCCTCCGCAGACCGGGAATAAATTACAGTCATAACAGGAGCCCCGGTGCGTATCCAGCTCATCATACCATTGTCTGAACTTCAGGTCTGTCCTGAACAGGGAAGGCTCTGAAAAAAGATTGCCGATCATATTGGCGTTATGTTGTTCGTGGTCAGTATAGGGCAATGCATAACATCCAAACATATTTCCCTGTACATCGACAGTCATAAAGTTCTCATTGACTGCGGGGCAGGAGGTCAATGCCCTGGATGGCAGAAAGTTCACCGGGAATCCGTTCTTCGCTGCATACATCAGGTATTCAATCTCCAGCTCGGCAAATTCCGAAGGAGTATAACTATAACGGTACCTACGTTCTTCTTCGCAATAGCTGGCTTCGGAGCAGAACTTGAATATTATCCGGTTCTGAAAATTATTGGTGCCAAACTTGTCCACGAGGCCGGATACTTCATGATGATTGTCCTTATCAACATTTACCTTGATCTCAAATATGATCCCATCCCAGGGTTGAAATTGCACTTCTGCAAGTATATGTTCGATATTGGAAAAGGACCGCCTGTTCAATTCAGTATTCATACTTCCTCCCACAACAATGTGGAAGTGCTTTACCAGGCAATCGTAAAAGAGGGTCCGAAACGTATCCAGGTGAAGATCTGCCCCATTTGTGATCATACTCACCGTACAGGGCTTGTCGTATTTTGCCGACAACCTGATATTATGCTGCGAGATCTCCTTTACCAGCGGCAATTCAGTCAATGCATCGCCGCCATCCCATGTTATATGCCAGGCATCAAACCGATCATGTTCCAGCTGTCTATCGAGATAATCCGCGACCCTGGCCGCTATCGCAGTATCCATACTTTTATGCTGCGCCTGTTTCTTACACCGGCAGCCTAGCTGGCATTGAGAAGTGGCATGCAATACCATCGACAGGAGGCGGTCAGGTACCTTATTTTCTGCGAGTACGTTCGCAAACTCGTTATTTTCCGCTGGCACCAGTATACGGGCGTTTTCCAGCTCTACTCTTATCTCTGCTTCAATTCTTTCATAGCTCCCGTTGTTCAGCATATGAAAAACCTGGTCTGTTATAACTACCGCTGCATTGCTGACAGCAGAATACAGTATTCTTTTTTGAAATGCAGGCTGGTCTTCCGGATTAATGACAGAAGTAGGAACAGTATATCGGGAAAGTTTCAGGTCCATTTGTCAACTGGTTTTATCTTAATAATATTTTCCTTTTGAGCATCTCAAACCCCGATTCGGCACCAGGAGTTTCCAACTTGATCTTCCCGGTCATATTTCTGGCGATTTTCATTTCCTTTAGCAGATGGCTGTCATAACTGATCAACAGGTAACTGTTACCCTCCTGGCTCCACATCCGGTCCACCGTACACGCAATGGGCTTTTCCATTCCTGCGTCCCTGTTCAGTATCAGCAAAATTTTCCGTTCTTTCGGCATCTGCAGCTGACTGGAGGAAACGATAGTGATCGTTTCCCGGCCTCCGGAACTCCCCGCACCCAAAGATTCTATGGTGCAGGGAACGGTCTGACGGACCTGAAGCTGTAAGTTAAAGACCCAGAGCAGCGCTGCTATCAATAGTAAAAAGATCAGGGTATTACCCCATAAGGTAATAAAGCCAGGAGGTTTGCTCAAAACTTCCTGCACCTGCGAGCTTCTGATCTCATATTTTGAATGTGACATTGCGTAGCGTTTTATTTTCCAAGCTCCAGTTGATTTCGTACTAACTCAAAGTATTTCCCTTTTCCACTTGTGAGAGAATCATGCGTTCCTGTTTCGGCTATCCTCCCGTTCTCCAGTACGATGATCTGGTCGGCATTTTTTACAGTGCTAAGCCGGTGAGCAATAACGACCACGGTCTTACCCCTGAAGAAATCGTCCAGATTGTCCATTATTACCTTTTCGTTATTTGCGTCCAGACTGCTGGTAGCCTCATCAAAGAACAGATAGTCCGGGTTCTTATATACTGCCCGGGCAATAAGTATCCTTTGGCGCTGCCCTCCGCTGATGCCCTGCCCTGAGACACCGATCTTAGTCGTATAACCTGAAGGAAAACGGCTGATGGTCTCTTTCAGATTGGCTATATATACCGCCATTTCCATTTTCGATTCATCGATCTCATTTCCGTCAACGGCAATATTCCGAGCTATCGTATCGTAAAATATATACCCGTCCTGCATAACAGTTCCACAGTATTTTCTCCATGATTTCGGGGAAATATCTTTCAGGTCTATATCGCCGATCCGGATCTCTCCCTTTACAGGGTCGTAAAAATTGAGCAACAGTTTCATCAATGTAGTTTTACCGCTGCCGCTTGTTCCCACGATTGCCGTTATTTTGCCTTTGGGAATTGTAAAGGAAACATCTTTCAGAACGAATGGCGAATTAGGTCCTTCATATTGAAAAGACAGATCATTGATATGGATATCCTCATTTACCAGTTCATGTGGCTTTATCTCGTGATATCCGGGTTTTTCCTCTTCATCCTTGCTAATTATCTCCTGCAGCCTGTCAATACTTAATTTTGCGTCCTGGGCTGCCTTTATGAAGTTGACGAGCTGCTCTATCGGCGAGTTTGTCTGCCCTATAATATAGGCCACGCTTAGCAATGCCCCCAGGGTCAGACGTCCTTCGATCACTCCTTGCGCAGCGATGAACGTAACGAGGATATTTTTAAGGTGTGTAAAGAAGATCAGGCCTGATTGCTGGTATTGCTCAAGCGCAAGGCCTTTCACATTCAGCTTAAAATAATTCGCCTGCAGCTGCTCCCATTCCCATCGCTTGGAAGTCTCGCTTCCGTATAGCTTGATTTCCTGCATTCCTGTGATCATTTCATACAGTTTGTCCTGGCTTTCCCTGTTCCTTGCAAACCTCCTGTAATCGAACTCTTTTCTTTTCTTCTGGAACAGGAATATCCAAAGGATGCCCATAATACTCAGCGTAAGGAACACTGCCAGTATCCTGATATCATAATATGAAAGGATAAATGAAAAAACGAGGATGTTAATGACAGAAAAAAAAGAGCTGAGCACCGACCCTGTAAGGAAGTTCTCGATGCGATGATGGTCTGTTATCCGCTGGGAAATATCGCCGACGGCCTTAGTATCAAAATATTTTATCGGGAGCTTTAACAGTTTTATCAGGAAGTCTGAAATGATATTCAGACTGATCCTGGTATTTATATGCAACAGCAACCAGCTCCGGATCCAATCTATCGCGGTGGTCCCAAAAAACAGGAACAGTTGTGAAAGCAGGATAATGTATACGAATGAAATATCCTTTTCAGCTACGCCAGTATCAACAAGCAGCTGCGTCAGGAAGGGAAAGATGAGGGAAATAATGCTGGCGCAGACCATTCCGATAAAGAGCTGGAAAATAAACCGCTTGTAAGGAACAAGATACCGGAACAGGAATCCATATCCCCCTTTACTGTTCCCGGCAGTCTCCTTACTGTAAAAGTCGGGTGTTGGCTCCAGCAGCAGCAGCACACCTCTTCCGGTAGCAGTAGACACCCATGCTTTCTGAAAGGTTTCCTTGTCAAGCGTCACTATTCCATATGCCGGGTCGGCCACGATCAGCCTGTCTTCCGGTGCTGACAGGTTTAGTGCCCTGGACAGCCAGCCGGACTTTTTCTTAATGTCCGTAAGTAGAACAAAATGTTCCTGATTCCAGTGAAGTATGCAGGGCAGCGGGCAATCTTTCACCAGCTTCTCATATGATGTCTTCACCATTAACGTTCGGAAGCCGAGCGCTGTTGCAGCGTCGTTAATACTTAGCAAACTAACCCCCTCCCTGCTTAAAAAGCATAACTCCCTCAGGTATTCCAGCGAATAATTCTTCCCGTAGTGGTCTGTTATCATTTTCAGGCAGGTAGGGGCACAGTCCATAGCATCATGCTGCCGCGTAAACTTGATCATAAAAACTATGCTTTTTGCTTTACTGGCAATAGTCTCGCCATCTGGCGATCCGTAAGGTGTAAAACTTTCCTGCAATATTCCTCCAGCTTAACAAGCGTTGTGCTGTCTGAAAACATTTCTTCCGGAAAGCTGTCAATTAGCCGTCTCAGGACAAAGTACTGAATGGATGCAGGTGCTTTTTGGGAAAAAACAGCGGCAAGAAGTTCTTCAGACGCTGTCACCGGGCCTGCATTGGAGAGAACGCTAATAAAACCAGCCAGCGCTGCTTTAAGTTCATCTCCTACATACGCACCGTAGCTTGCCGGGCCATCTGAAAATACCGTCAACAGTACCTCTTCGCCATTCCCTGTTAATAGGGGGATGCCTGTGGTCTTAAACACAATTGCGTTAATATACATATCCAGTATCCCTTTTAATTGATCGGCTGATCGGAGCACTTCTGAAAAGGGGAACTGGAATTTCTCCCTGCCGGAGCTAAGGAGGTACAGCATTACATCCTTTGCATATGAAGTGGCCTCCTCAAAATTACCTGCACTGACAGCCACCCGGAATGAGTTAAGGTATTGCTCGATCTTCATGTACATCCCGTCCCTGAACCCGGTGTCAATCAGGTAGTCTATGTTCTCTAAAGAAAGCGCCAGATAATCTGCTGCCTTTTGGTAATTATTCCCTTCCGCGTAGTAGTAATAAGCTACCGAAGGGTTGATAATACTTTCCAGTGTATTCCTGGAAATTAAATTTTCCGACTCATTTTTAACAACGGGGTTGTTCTCCAGCTTTGAAAGGAAGTAACCGGCAAGGTTCATATCTTTATTCTGACAGGCTCTGAGCAACTTCTGGTGCATACCGTAGAAGTAGGCGTGTTTAACCCGTTCATTGCAGAAATCTGATGCAAACTCCTGCACGGCATAGAAAATATGACCCTTGTCATATTCCACTGTATTTGGTTTCGCAGATGTCCCGGCATTCTCATTATGTTCAGCTGGTGCCGCGTCCAGATAGCTGACAAGGTCTTTTAAGCTTATCATGGCTTGATCAAAGGGTTTTTAGGTTAGACTTATCCATCAGATACTGGAGCACCAGCCTGTCTTCCATATTGGCCTTCATTGAAGGGCATTCCCCTTCTCCATTATACCATTTCTTCGGGCACTCTCCGTTACAGACGGGGAACAGGTTGCACTTGCTGCATTTGGGAACCTTATATTCCGACAGGTCATCATACCATCCCCTTACCTCGGTCTTATGATTGTATGTGTCACTTTCCTTAAGCAGGTTCCCGATGATGTATTTCTCTTCGTTGTATTTAGGTGTATATGGGAACTCATAACAGGGAGTAATGTTACCATAAGCGTCATACACCTCGCTATGCTCATCCACGACCATACACGTAGCAAAGTTCCGTTGGGGCAGTATATAATCAATATTGAAGCCCTTTTTATATGCATACATGAACCATTCGATCTCCCATTCGGCAAATGTCATTACGTCCAGGCCAACATCATCCCCTGCTGTTTTTTCCCCCCAGTTGTTCAATGGCGAGAACCCGAGGTCCACTTTATCTTTCAGGCCCAGATCGCATAGCCGGTCGATGAAGGAGGTCACGTCCTGATAATTGGTGACATCAATATTCATCCGGACAAAAATGGGGCGTTTCACTTTTGCCGTATAATAATCTTCGCTGGTTATTTCCAGGATATTATTCATAATGATATCAAAAGTTTCAGTCCCGCCTTTGGTGATCCTTCTTTTATCATGATGCTCCTTTGTTGTATCAACTGTTATCTGGAACCTGTGAACGTGATGGTTCAGATAGAGTTCCCTGAAAATATCCTTTTTTAAGCTCAGTCCATTCGTGATCATATTTGAACTATACGGAATTTTCCGCTCCCTGGCTAAAGCGATTATCCTGTTGCTCAGGTTTAAAATAGTCGAATATGCCATTAAGGGTTCCCCTCCATACCAGGTAACGCTCATTCCATCAGCGTCTTTTTTCTCCGCCAGTAAATAATTCAATCTATCCATGAGCTTTTCCTGGATCTCCTCGGACATGACGTGTTTGGTGTGCGACTGGCCACAATAAAAGCAGCCAAGCTGGCAATTCGCAGTCGCCTGTATCGTCATGGCTATTCCCCTGGTATCTTTTACCCCAAGACGGTTGATCGCTATTATTTCCTGGAACTCATCCGTCTCTTCCGGCACTATAAGTTCATAATCCATCAGCTTTGTCAGCCTTGGAAGATCGATCTTATCAAATTCACCATGCTGGAGCGTTGAATAGAAAGATTCTGAGATCAGCATGGAAATTCCCGTACGTGTGGAAAAGAGTATCCGTTCCTTGTTCCTGCTTTCGGGATTAAGCGGCTCTGTAGCAGCGATGTACTTCGATAATTTAAACTTCATAGCATAATTTTTGGGGAGGATTACCCTACTTTTTACAAGTAAGGTAATCCCGCTAGTTTAATAATAATCTCACTACCTCTATGCAGCTGCATAACTGCTACCACTATTACAGGTGCAATTTGTTTGCGTCGGCTTGGTATACGAACTTCCATTGTTACATGTACAATCCAATACACCACCTCTGGCAAGGGAGGCTTCCTGGAAATTAAGGACTTCAAAGCCCTGATCTTCCTGGGAGCTGTCATTGGCCTCATTGAATTTTTGCAGGGCCATTTTTAAATTCTGGGATCTCATACTTGAATTTAATTTTGAGGTAATTAATCAGCTAAAGTTTTACATTGTTAAGCTATTATTGAATGGCATAGTAGCTCCCATGCTGAGGTTCAATGAACGTTTGGCCAATGTTTACTGAAAATCTTAGAATATTGAACAACACGAAACAAGGAACTATCTTGACCGTTGTTTCTCATCTTCGTTCCTGAAGTCCCTTTGTTTGGTGTTTATTTTTTGGTTACCGAACTTATATTGAAATGCGACTCTGAAGTACCTTGAATCATAGTAGTTATTATAGTGCTGGATCACCCCGCCCACAGTGGAAGAGAGCCTGGCCTGCGACCTTTTCAGCATGTCATTTACCGTGAGGCTCAGGGAAGCTTTACTTTTCCATAATTTCCAGCGAAGCCCCCCTGTCAGGTTATAGCGGTCCGACTGTTTATAAATACCCATAAATTGCGGGGCTGCATACCAGATTCCCGCCTGGGCAGACAGGTTCCGGCTGATCTTAATAGTATTGTCCATATTGAAAGAAAACGCTACTCCATTTTCTTTCTGTGGCAGGAACGCCACCTTCTGATCAATGTTCTGATAAAAAACTGTCAGCTGGTTAATACTCTCCAGCCATTTTATCTTTTTGAAAATATAGAAAATGTTCACTCCGGCGTTGAACGCATCATATGAATTCTGCATCGTATCCACAACCAGCTTTGTGATGGCATCAGGGATAGCGATCTGCGCGGCCACGTTCGAACTGAACGACAAATAGGAAGACACACCCAGGAAATCCTTATGGTCGTAGTTAAACTCCAGGTTATTCACGAAAGATGGCAGGAGGAAAGGGTTTCCCACGCTGTAATAATTACGGTTTATATAACGCGCAAAAGGATTTAAACTCTGGTAAGAAGGCCGTTCTATTCTCCTTCCATAGTTAAAAGAAAAGGTATTGTTGTCGTCATGCCTGTACGAAATGTAGAACGTGGGGAACAGGTTAAAATAATCGTTCCTGTAAGTTTCCTGCAGCGTATTTGACACCCCTTTTGTGTGAGTAAGTTCCGCCCTTAATCCGATCCTGGCTTCTATCTTCTCTGTCAGGCTTTTATCAGCAGATGCGAAAACCGCTCCTGTTGATTCGTCAAATACAAACTGGTCGTTATTCCGGAAAAGGATATTGGTGTCGGCCAGAGAAGCATACGAATTCAGGTTATTTACGCTCCTGGATGCCAGATACCGTGCGCCGTAGTTTACGTTCAGCGACCCGATCCTATGTGCTATGTCAAGATTAATAGAATAATTGTCAAATGTATTTTGTCCCAGATTACTCGAATACCAGTTTGATCCCCGGAAGAAATGATAGGCGCTGTCGTAACTATTCGAAGTAAAGATCCGGTCATTGTCCCTTTCGCTGGAATAGTAGTCAAAGTCCAGCATAAGCCTGGCGCCGTTACTATCCAGCTTATAGGTAGTGTTGGCATTCACGGACAGGTTATACCCATCCCTGGTAGATCGGCCGCTTCCAAACAGCATTGAATCGATCCGTGTACTCCCAGCAGAGGTAATATTGGTAATACTATTATCCACGCTATGCGGCATGCTCCGGCTATAAAATACCTGTGTACCGATATTCCACCTGGAGCTTATATCGTAATCTGCTAACAGTCTTGCATTATAGTTCTCTGAATAATCACGCCGGCTGCTATATCCGTACCATGTCTGATCGGTATACTCAACCAGCGGCCGTTCTATTGCCGCATTGGAACCGTTTGTGTAATTCGCGCCGGCCGAGAGGGACAACTGCTGCTTTTTGTAGTCGAAGTTAACGCCGGCAGTCCCTGTAGGATAAGTACTCTGGGAATAGGATGAGCGTAATGTGCTACTCCAGAAATCCGACCTGTTCTTCTTCAGTACTATGTTAATGATCCCGGAATTCCCTTCGGCACTGTACTGTGCCGGGGGGCTGGTTATTACTTCTATTTTTTCTATTGCATCGGACGGGATCGCCCTGAGATAGCTGACCAGATCTGTTCCGGAAAACTGGACCATTTTCCCGTTTATCATAAAGGACACTCCACCTTTACCAGCTATTCCCACACTCTCATTCTGCACGCTCACGGCGGGCGTTACAGACAGTACATCAAGCGCGTCTCCCCTTTCCGCAGCCAGGCTGTTCTCCACATTGAACACAAACCGGTCAATTTTTCTCTCGAAAAGAGGCTTGTTACCAGTCACTTTTACCTCTTTCAGCTGACTGGCCTTTGGCCTCATTATCACTTTAACAATCGTGTCGTGGAAAGCGGACAACAGGAACTGCTGCTGTATATAGTTGATATGACTGAACTGAGCCTGGTACTGACCGGCAATAATATGTTGGAATCTGAAAACACCCAGGCTGTCTGCTAAAACAGCAACAGATTTAATGTTTCCCCCGCTAAGGGTAATCGTAGCGAAAGCTATTGGCTGACCATCTTCATCAGTGATCTTCCCATTCAGGGAGATTTGGGCTGAAGCATTTAATACTGATAATACACAAACAAAGATAGCTGGCAAGATTCTCATGGGTAACCAATCTATATGTAAAAAAACGCTCCTTACAAATCCCTTCCCTATAAAAAATTTGTATTCAATTCATTAATTGATTCCCTTGTACTTCCTCTATAGATTGGCGCCGGATAACATTTAAAATACCGTTCATTCTCTTTGGTTATTATACGATTAACAATTATAACTTCTTATG
The DNA here is from genome assembly GCF_009758125.1 of Chitinophaga oryziterrae. Lineage (GTDB taxonomy): Bacteria > Bacteroidota > Bacteroidia > Chitinophagales > Chitinophagaceae > Chitinophaga > Chitinophaga oryziterrae. Next base: position 117,631 of record NZ_WRXO01000007.1, on the reverse strand, counting down.
CAAAACGGGAACACTGGAAAGGCCGATCCGGAATGATCATTACAAAGTAACTGTGTATGGTATGCTGCACGGAGGGTCGTGCAACAAAAGGGAGAAACCGAGTCCTCATAAGCTTCCGGGATTTGGGTTCATTAAATGGTAATTCTAAATTTAATAATTAAAATTTTAAAAAAACAACTATTGTAAGAGAATTTTTTTTCAGGACCTGCCATGTCATTTATTAACAGATCATACACTGTTTCTGCCATGAATGCAATAGGTATATTATTTTTGATTGACACTACAAGTTGGCTATCACAAAAGAGTTATAAGCCACATAACTTTTTACTTCGTTACGGCACTATATCAATCCTGATGACGATTTTATTACGGGATAAATTTTACAAACCGGGCTCCTGGTTGCGTGAACTTTCCTGGTTATCAATGAAAACCAAACTGACTGCCAACAGCAATTAAATGATTGAAATAATCAATGCGATTAAGCAAAGAATAAAGTAAATTGGGGTAACAAGTATTCCTCAGCCATTACGGCTGCCGCCTGGCAGCCAGCCAATGGCACTAAGAAAGCAGGGATCATGGTGTTTGCAGGAAATGTTGATTCTTCTTATACGAACAGGATCTTCAGAGCAATAACCAACTAATTAATAAAGAAGGAGTTATACGACACAACTCCTTCTTTTATCACTTCTTAACCTATTTAGTGATAATTTCGCATCAAAATCATTGATTTGGGTGCTTCTGTTTTCTTAATTACTCCGCCTTTTACACAGCTGAACACGCCTTACCCGGCGACGGCCTACCTGAAAGGTTTTCTCAATACTAAAAACATTACTTCTTTCCAGGCAGACCTGGGGATTGAAGTAACCATTGCCTTGTTCTCAAAGCAGGGATTACAGCACCTTTTTGCTAATATCAACGCTCCTTTATCCGAAAATGCAGCCCGTATCGTTGCATTACAGGACGACTATATATACACCATCGATGATGTAATCGCTTTCCTGCAAGGGAAGAACCCTACCCTGGCACACAGGATCTGTAAACGCGATTTCCTGCCGGAAGCGAACCGCTTTGCCCAGCTCGATGACCTGGACCATGCATTTGGTTCCATGGGTACACAGGATAAGGCCAAACACCTGGCTACCATGTACCTCGAAGACCTCTCCGACCTCATCATGGAAACCGTTGATGAACACTTCGGCTTCAGCCGTTATGCAGAGAAACTGGCCCGTTCTGCCAATAGCTTTGACGAACTGTACGAAGCCCTGCAAAAAGACTATACTTACATAGATCAGATACTCATAGATATCCTGGAGAAACATATGGCCGCCGTACAGCCTAAAATGGTGGCTATTTCCGTGCCTTTCCCGGGTAACCTGTATACTTCCCTTCGCTGCGGACAATGGATCAAAAAACACTACCCTTCCGTGCGTGTGGCAATGGGTGGAGGCTTTGCCAATACAGAACTTCGCTCCCTTTCCGATGCCCGTGTATTCGAATTCTATGATTTCGTTTCACTGGATGATGGGGAAGCTCCTCTGGAAAACCTGTTCGCCTTTGTAGAAGGGAAAAAAGAAATAGAAGAATTAAAACGCACTTTCTCCATCGTTGACGGCAAAGTCACTTATTCCAATAACCAATCCTGCACTGACTATAAACAAGGCCAGGTAGGTACTCCTGATTACAGCGACTTTCTCCTGGATAAATATATCTCTGCCATAGAAGTAGTCAATCCCATGCACCGCATGTGGAGCGACGGACGCTGGAATAAACTGACCATGGCACATGGCTGCTACTGGGGTAAATGCACCTTCTGCGATATCTCCCTGGATTATATCAAACTCTACGAACCTGTAGCAGCGCAACTCCTCTGCGACCGCATGGAAGAGATCATTGCCCAGACAGGGCAAAACGGCTTTCATTTTGTAGATGAAGCAGCACCGCCGGCATTAATGCGTGCATTGGCCCTGGAAATCATCCGCCGCAAGCTGACCGTCAGCTGGTGGACGAACGTGCGCTTTGAAAAGAGCTTTACCCGCGACCTTTGCATCTTACTGAAAGAATCCGGCTGTATCGCTGTTTCCGGCGGACTGGAAGTTGCATCCGACCGTTTACTGGAACTCATACAAAAAGGGATCACAGTATCCCAGGTAGCACAGGTCAATAAACACTTCACAGAAGCGGGCATTATGGTGCATGCTTACCTGATGTATGGCTTCCCTACCCAAACGGCACAGGAGACAATAGACTCCCTGGAAATGGTAAGACAGATGTTCCAGGCAGGGATTCTGCAATCTGCCTTCTGGCATCAGTTTACGATGACGGCACATAGTCCCGTAGGTATGGAACCGGAGAAGTTCAATGTGCGGAAAGAATCATTGACAATTGGCTCCTTTGCCAACAACGATATTGTTCATATTGATGAAACAGGTACAGAACATGAACTGTTCAGCTTCGGACTTAAAAAGTCCCTGCTGAATTTTATGCATGGCATCTGCTTAACAGACCCTTTACAGAAATGGTTCGATTTTAAAGTACCTAAAACAAAGATCTCTCCTGATTATATTGTGAATGCCTTAACAGAAGATCATCCTGGTACCGGTAAGCCTACAGCTAAAGTAGTATGGCTGGGTAGAACGCCTGCTGTAGAAAACTTTACCAAGTCTAAGAAAGGGAATACCTGGGAGATGGCTTCACTTACTTTTCAGAATAAAAAAGAGAAATACGCAATTAGTGTGGACCAGGCTCAGGGTAACTGGCTGGCAGGAATGCTGGAGAAATTATCTGTGGCTAACCCAAAGACTTATACGCTGAAAGAAGTTATGGATAGTTATACAGAAGCAGGGTTGGAAGACTTTGAATTATTCTGGGATAATAAACCGGTGAATACGTTGTATAAATTCGGGTTGCTGAAATTATAAACTGTTTATAACAATAATATTATAATTTTGCTGTATATTGAATATTAATGCTTTTCGACCCGTCCAATGAAATAAAAAACGCGTTATCCTATGCCAGGCAATTCTCCCTGGAAAAAGAACTCTTTTACATAGATAGCCAGATGATCCTGCTTGGGTTACTGGATTCTTTTACCAACACCCTTGAAATTGAAGATCCTGAAAAGGAAAGGATCATCACCTGGTTACAGGCACTGGACTGGGAAAGAAATACCTTTTTTAATATTCTTACGTCCATCCCTATTACACTGGAAGCGGAACGGATGTTGAAAAATGCAGCATATTATCAGAAGAAACTGAAAGATGAATACCTGCAGCCCTCCCATATTATGCTTTCCCTCCTGAGTATTGATAATCTTTGCCGGGTAAAACTGGAAACTTTAGGGATCACCTTTAGCACATATCTGTTACGGTTAGAAGCATCAAGAGGTGAGAAATTACAGGTACCATTCAGAAGTCCACGGATAAAGTCTTCCCGTAACTTCCCATATATACGCTGGTTCTATAAAGCCAGAGAAAGGATAACGCTGGCGAAAAAGCATCTCGCGGAAGCAAGGGATTTCCTCCAATACTACGACAGGAAGAGTTGCAGAAGGCTTTGCAGGTATATCCTGCAACTGGACCCAACACATACAGAAGGATTGTGGTTGATGGGAGTAGCATGGGCAGCAGACCGCCATTTTGAAAAAGCGGTCCCTTTTTATGAGAAAGTATTACAGAAGCATCCACAGCATATAGGCGTGCTTTCACAACTGGGAAATTGTTATAGTCAGACCGGCGACAAGAACCGTGCAATAGAATTGTACCTGCGTGCTTTATCTGTCAATCCATCCTCTCCCGAATTACTGAATGATGTAGCATTCGTACTGATTGATCTGCAGCAGTATGACAGGGCTATTACGTTGTTCGATCAGGCTATTGCAATTGATGACCAGCACTCCAATGCATATAGTAACAAAGGGTATGTATTAATGCGGCTCGGATATTTTTCACAGGCAAGGGAGCTGTTCAGGGAAGCGCTGGAGATGAACAAAGGGAACGCATATGCCTACAGGAATTTCGCCCTGCTCTATTTACAGGAACGGAATATTCCTGCTGCAAAGGAAATGTTGCTGAAAGCACAGTTGTACGGCTTTAAAGGTAAATATGGGAATGAGGTAGATGGATTACTCCGTAGTATCGATAACCTGTAAAAGCGAAGCAGGTCAGGACATTGCCCGACCCGCGCTCTCAACATGTCCCCCTTCTGAAGTCAATCAATAATTTGGATTTTTTGTAGCTGCACTTTCAGCAGAAGCAGGGTTTAATTCTACTTCATCAGCAGGTATATCCCAGTAATCCATGAAATTATAGTTAATTGTAACATTCTTATTCAGAACACTGGCAGAAGTGAGCAGGTTATTTCCATAGCTACCACCTCCGTTACTTATATCATAAGTCCAGCCCCATCTCCTGCTATCATAAAAAGATAATCCTCTGAAAACAAGCGCCACTCTTCTTTCCTTTACCAGCTCAGTAAGAGCCGCAACCTTTGTTAAGCCTGTTCCTGAAACAGCGGCAACGCCAGCACCTAAATATGTTCTTACTGCATCTATATAAGCCAGTCCCACATCTGTATTACCTAATCTTATATTAGCTTCTGCCAGCATCAATGCATTTTCTTCATAACTTCCGCCAATGAAGACTTCATATGCTCCTACCGTTTTACTTCCATAAACATATACACCATTTGTTCCCTTACCACCATCTATTATACTATAGCGTGTACCAAAGGTATAAACATCCTTGTAGGTAGTAGTAGTATCAAAATTGTTGGTGACGCGCTTGTCGCCGGTTTTAAAGTTCTGCATAAACCGTTCACTTAATTTGAAGGTTGAAGAGGTGTTAACATTTGTGGTTAATGCAGCAACTGATCCCCCTGAAGCGGAAAGGAATCCATTGGCAGCAGCACTTCTTCCGGTAAAAACATAATCTCCCTGCTGTATCCCATTTGTGACAAGTGTCAATACGCTGTTCCAATCAGCTGTAGTCATTACAGTGGTGGACGACTTTGTAATGGTTGCATCCGGATTGCCATTTATAAAAGGAGCCAGTTTATTCACCAGGATATTCCTCGCCAGCATTGTATTGATATTCCTGATCCACATAGTTGTTGTAAGAACACCACCATTTCCTACCTGGCAAAAAGAAGGAATCAGCTCTCCTAAAACGGTACTATAATCCGAGGTACTGGTAATGCCTGTCTTTAGTAAATCAGCAGCCTTATTCAAATATGTATTCGATTCAGCAATGATTGAATCCTTTATCAGATATTTATTGCTGGCTCCGCCGGCATCGTTGATGATCAGACCTGAATAATACATTGATCCGATAGAAGCATAGGCATATCCCTTCCACCAGTAGCACCACGCTTTGATAGTATTGGCTTTGGTAGTTGCATCTCCGGAAAAACTGATATTGTCAACCAGGCTTAATACAGTATTGCAGGCACCGTTAAGAGCATACATATTCAGCCACTGGTAATAAGAGGCGTTATTTCCGGCCCCTGTCTGGGCCCTGGTATTATTAGTCCTAAGCTGGGAAATGTTAGATACCGAAGTAGGTACTTTGGTATTATCATCCAGGATGTAATATTCCGGAATACTAATCGTACTTATTAACTGGTTAGCAGCCTCTGCTCCCACAACATCTCCCAATAATTCGCTGTAGCCATAGGGTAATGAGAAATAGCTGTTTCCAAGCCAGTCATCCCCATTATGAAACCCGTTCACATACACGGCACCAATTGACAGTGATATAATGCCGGATTCAGTATTCACGTTACTCGACACTGTAGGGAGATTAGGGTTCCCTACATTCAGTTCTTTCTTACAGGCAATTGTACTCAGTAAAAGTATTCCACTAAAAAGTACTAAAGCATATTTATAATTATTCATGATTTTCTTTTTAAATAAAAATTAGAATCCAACATTTAAACCAATCATATACGATTTTGAATTCGGCAATGTACTATGATCTACGCCTCTGTCGAAAGAAGAGTTCACGGCACCCGAGCTAACTTCGGGGTCAAACCCTGTATACTTGGTTACGGTAAGGAGATTTCTTCCTGTTAATACCAGTTGCAGTTTTTTGAAGTATTTAATTTTCATCACTTTGGCAAAGTCAAATCCAAGAGAAATGTTTCTTAGCCTTAAGAAAGAAGCATCTTCATAAAAATAATCTTTAGTTGCATTGTTTCCTGGTCCATGCAGGCTTCCCCACAGGCCGGAGTATGCACTGCCGTAATAAGCAGTATAGGCAGCTGTAGTGCCGTTAATCGTTACAGGTTTGGAAAAATCTCCGCTAATACCATCGCGGTACATCCACTCTTTTGTCTGATTGTATAAATGGCTTCCATATACCCAATCAAACTGGAATGAGAACGTAAGGAAATCTTTATAGGTAAATGCATTAATAAATGAGGTATTGAACTTAGGATTAGGGTCCCCGAACGCATAGGTCTCAGAACTAAACTGAATCCCTCTGGTAGCTGTATCTACAAGGTAACCATTCACAACCTGATATTTTCCTGCGTCCGCGTCCGAAATATATCTCGTACCATCTTTATAGGTAGCATTCGTGCTTGTTAAAGCTTTATATCCGTACAGCTGCCCGATTTTTTGTCCCGCAGTTAATACCAGTGCAGTGCTACCTGCTGAAGATGTCAGGATAATATCTGACCCTCCGTTAATCTTATCGATCGTAGAGGTCTGACGACCGAAATTGGTCGTGAAGTTCCATGTAAAGTCCTTATCATGATACACAGGCAGGTCTATCTGGAACTGGATACCTCTGGAAGACATATTTATTGCATTATTAAGGATCCCCGTAGAACCAGAAGAAAGCTTGGAACTCACTGTATAAATAACATTTTCACTCTTACGTTTCCAGTAAGTAAACGATCCGTTAACCGCACTTAACCATGCCCCCTTTCCTATATTAATTGTGAAATCCGTACCAGCCTCCAGTTCTTTGGAAACCTCTACCTGCAGAGCCGCGTTCTGTGTTGTTGTCGGCACTGAATATACAAGTGAAGAACCAATAGTACTCTGGTTTAAAGTTGGATATCTGTCAAATGGACCAGGTTGAATTCCAGCCTCCCCATAGGCCGCTCTTAGTTTAAAATAGGGTATTTTACCTTCTAACTTATCTCCCCAGAAGTTAAAAGAAGAAGGCAGGATATACCCATATGCGTGCGGGAAAGTAAAAGGGGCAGCACCACTGCCAAAAGCCGAAGACCAATCACTTCTGAAACCTCCTGCTAAACCACCATAATCCCCAAAATCAATTTTCTGGTTGACCACGTAACCATAAGTAACAAAAGTCTCTTCATAATTCCCGTTAGTATTTGTAACGGTCGAAGTTGGAGCAACATGTACTTCTGAAGCAGAAGATAAATTGATAGGGGATGTAAGCGGCAGACCTAAACCATACACATCATTTTCCTTGTATTTATTTTTTCTGTAGTCGAACGAAACCTGTGTGCTGGTCTGAATAGGTACATTTATATTGAAATCCTTTTTGAAATCGGTTTTAAAGTATGCACTGGCCAGGAAGTTCTGGAAAATGGTAGTGTAATTCCATTTATCTATCTCACCGGTACGATTGGCGGCAAAATTACCAGACCATGTGTCGTAATAAGTTGCATTTGTATTTTGCGTCTGGTTAAGATAGGTCCATGTGCTGCCTTCTGTTCTGTAGTTAATGCCATATTTCGCATCCAGTTCCAGGAAATGGTTCACTTCATAATTGGCATTGAAACTCTGAACGATATCAACCTTGTTATCCAACCCGGAAGCGTATTGTTTCACGTAATAAGGGTTAAATGCATTGATACTCAGAAAGTCCGCGGTCTGATATGCAGGTGAATTTCCATCTGCCAGTTTACTCTTCAGATCAAAGAAAGGAGAAGTATTTAAAAACCCAAAGACACTACCGACATTACCCGCAGTATTACCTTTACCATATAAATAGCCTCCGGCACCACCTAGTCCGGGTACAAGCGTATTCTTGGTATATATCACCTGCGTTATTGATCTGAGCTTAAAACCCTTGAATATCTGTGTACCCAGATTGGTCGTTAAATTGGAACGGTCAACGTATCCGTTATGCATAACGGGGCTGACTGTATGATTATTGGCAACAGATATATCGAAATCACTTTTTTCGCTTGCTCCTGAAATATTAATGTTGTTATTCACAGAACTACCCGTCTGAAATACCTGTTTGAAGTGGTCATAATATTTCAGGTTGGCATTATAGGATTTATTAGCAATGTTATTGGGATCAAGTATAGCATAACGTGTAGCACCACCATAAGTATAAGATATACCCTCAATGGACCCTACATTATCATAACTTAAAATATTACCCGACGCATCTACAATATTATTATTTGCATCTGTTAAATAAGGATGCAGTTTAGCTTTTTGCACATTACCATTGTTGAGATAACTATTTGCGGTATAACTACTGGAAAAATTAATAGCGACTGGTCCCAGCTTACCTTTTTTTGTGAAGATCTGCATCACCCCATTGGCCCCCTGTGCTCCATACAGAGACGCTGATGCAGCCCCCTGTACCACTTCTATTCTATCCACATTGCTCAGGTCCAGAGAATTGAGATCTGTAGCTGAAAGTTGCACACCATCCAGCATGATCAATGGTTTCGTACCATTCTGCACTGTATTAACCCCTCTCAGTAAAATATTTACAGGATCTCCGGGATTTCCACTGATAGAAGATATCTGAGCCCCGGGAATTTTACCGATCAGGGCCTGATCGACAGAGGTAGAAGAACCATTCACTAATTTTTCCGCCGTAACTGATTCAACTGCAATACCGAGTTTTCTTTTGCTGGTAGCAGTACCAACACCTGTTACCACCACTTCCGACAGCATTTTTTTATCTATACCAAGTTTAACATTGATTACGGAACCATTCACTATTACTTCCTGGGTTTCATATCCAATTGCCCTGAAAATAAGCGTACGTGCCTTTGAGACATTAATACTAAAAGCGCCGTTACCATCAGCAATTGTAGCGCCTCCTCCTCCTTTGATCTGAATAGTTGCACCCGGAACTGCAGCACCCGTTTCATCGAAAACGGTCCCGGTAATCTTTGATGTATTTTGGGCCAGCAAGGGACTGGTAACTGCATGGCATAGCAATGCCATAAAGCATAATAAACGCTTAATTTTCATAATTCTGTTTTAAAAGTTATTATTACCCGGAATAATCCTGCATAAGGAAGCCTGCTGACAGATTTCGCGAAAATCCAGTCAGTTCAGCGTATTATTCATTGTTCACATAAATAAAACTGCTTATCGCACTATAAGACACAGCCTTTTAATAGTACATATTGCACATACCTTTCCCTCTCTGATAGCTGAATTTTCATTCAGGTCGGCTACGATAAAAAATAGATTAATGGTAATAATAAGCGTGGAATTAAGGCTTCATAATACACTGAACATAAGTTTCCCTATAGGCATATTATACAAGGCATTCTTATGACAAGTGAATTATCATTTGACTTTAACAAACAACAGATCAAGAAAAATAAATTGGAAACCTGAACATTTAAAGAAATTGCAGAAAAGCAATTCCAAATCGTTCACTTACAATGCTATACGCAAGTTTTTATCACAATAAAGCTAATATTTCGATTTTGGTTGTATTTATCTAGTTGACTCTAATTTAGAGATTTTTTTTAATTATTACCAATATTTTAACAGAAACAATGGAAATAACTAATATATATTTAAATATAATATAATAGTAATTCAGGTTAAATATTCGTGAAGGAATAAGTTTACAGGGCAGGGACGCTACTTACTTCAGGATAGGCTACCTGATAGTATTCACCAGGACAAAAAACTTTGCTACCCCTTTTTTATACCATGTAGTATGCATTAATACTCTTCTGTAAAAAATGATAGTAGCAGCAGCACAGATAATACCCGCTGCAACATCCAGTACATAATGATGACTGTTATACACCGCAGAGAACCAGATACCCACGGCAATCACCGCAAACAAAGCCTGGAAAGCCACTTTCATATGATGTCTGGAATAGTATAATACCACCAGCGGATAAGCAGAATGCAGGGATGGCATCGCCGCAAATACATTGGAACTTTTGGAATAAAGCGCAGTGAATATATTCGCGTTCATATGCTGATCAAACCTTGTTAATCCTGCCGGATTACCAGGCGTGTGCGCAATGAAATCAAACCCATGTAGCTGTACATACCAGGGTGGTGCGGCCGGGTAGATATAATAAATCACAAAGCCCACAAGATTTACCAGTAAGAAGGTAGCTGAAAAGTGGATGAATGCCTCTCTGTCGTTATAGAAAAGATAAGCAGCAAAAATCAGCGGCACCGGTACCCAGCATAAATAAAATATCCCGGACATGATATCTATCCAGGATTGCGAATGTGATAACCAGTATTCGTTGGGTGTTACTTTTACGCCATTTACAACTACTCCGAAAAGAGATTTTTCTGCTTCGTAAAGGTCCTTAATATGCACAGTATTATACAGGTAATTAGGGAAGGCTTTCATGTAATCGAACAGGACCCAGTATACGATGAAAATAGAGAATCCTGTGATCAGATGACGGGTATGCCAGGAGAAATAATAACAGGCATTAAAAATAACCACAAGCCATAACTGGTCGGTTTTGAAGCCAACCAGCCAGGCTGATAGCAACAGGTAGGCAATACTTATAGTTGTAGTAAACAGTAGTGTTTTAATATCGAAACGTCCCTTGCTTGTCATGCTGTTTGCATCTTTAATACCCGCAGGACTATCACGCTGAATCATCATGCTCTCTTATGGCTTAATTTGCTCCTTTATCTCTTTTCCACTGGCAGGATCAATGCCTTTCAACTCTATGTATACAACATTCGGGAACCAGAAAGTCCCTCCTTCGATCTGCAAATAAATACGGTTAAGGATGGCCATTGTATTGCCGATCTTTGCATACACATGATAATCGCCCGTGGGAGATTTCATCAGGAACATCTCTTTCTTTGCATAAGCAACAGAATGTAATGAATACTTATCATTGCCCAGAGATTTCACTTTGATACCATAAGCAAATTTGCGCTGTATGTAGTTAAGGTCCTTTTTCTCTCCGCCATCTGCATATCTCATCCAGTAAACGCTCACCGGTTCATCTGTATCCAGTGTACCATCCTTTTGTATGTTCAGATCGTAGATAATGGTATTGATATTAGGCGTACGCTGCATATAAAATAACATATGCGGTATGTTACTGGGAACAGGGAATACCGGATCTCCAACATGCTTGCCTGTATCTTTACCATCTCCTGCAAAAGTCATCAGCGGTAATGCCAATAAAACCAGCCCTGCAGACAATGCTTTTTTAGCATCCATCAGGCGCCCTATAGCAGTGATGTTGGTCATGACAGCCATCACGAACAGCGGGATAGTGAAGATGGAGATCGTCTCGAATATATGGAAAGGGATACCTGGTACGAACAGTTTGTAATCCCCGCCGATGTAATGCGACGTAATACCACAGGCAATTGCCGATACAGAGATGATCACTACCCTCTCCGGACGCTGCATTAAACCTCCTTTACACTCTATTCCCAACCCTTCTGCACGTGCCCTGGTATAACTTACCATCATAGAACCGATCAGCGCTATAAAGGCAAATATGGAACTCAGGAAGTAGTGATGTCCTATCAGGTAATAACAGATACCAAAGAATAATACCATTTCGCTGTAGCGGTCCAGTACGGAATCGAACAGGGCTCCAAAACGGGAACCCATATTACCCAGGCGGGCAACCTGCCCGTCCAGCATATCAAATAAACCGGCAAACAGTGTTAATGCGCCTGCCCAGCCTACATAAGATAAATCTCCGCGATGTCCTTCCTCTACTCCTGATACGAATATGATCACTACACCTATATTTAATGCGAAACCTATAAGGGTGACAGCATTGGGAGTAAGTCCCATTTTAATCAACCCTTTTACTATCGGGTTGATCACCAGATAAATCAACTGTTGTAATTTATCCCTCCATTGCTTGTTCATGCTCAGTTACTGTTTAAAAATCAAATCTGAAACGTGCCCTTACTCCGTATTTGGATACTCCGGGATTGTCCAGGTACGTAAAACGCCTTACGAGGTCTACCCTCAAAAGCTTAAATATATTGGCAATACCTATACTACCTTCTATATAAGGCCGCTGACCCAGTGTATAAGTAACCGGTACGTTGGTGGTGTTATCCTTTGAGAACTGGATCAGTGAAGGATCTTTATTTGGATTGTTTTCAGGACGGAGCCCACCATATAAGACCTTGACTGCTGCCACTTCTCTGAACTTCAGCCTCTTGAACAGCGGAATTTTGTTAAAGATAAAACCGTTAAAGTTATGATCAATATTAATACTCGCATACCTGTCACTCACAAACTCCAGGAAGTTCATTAAGTTATATGACTCCAGCTGGTAAGCATATGACTGGTTAGCACGGTGTACGGTCAGCAGCGGATAAGGCAGCTTACCAAATATATACCCACCTTCCAGTACGATCTCACTATATCCCAACTGAGACAGATACGCCATCTTATAAATGTTCAGGGAGATATTCTGATAGTTGTAACCGCTTCCTGCTATGCCTTTCACCCCTGCAATACCCCTGAGTGTAAAGATAGGATACTTATTGGCGATAGGGATACGGTAAACTTTACCCTGGTAAAACTGCTCATGAGGCGCCCAGCGTAATTCCAGTGAGAACTCGGCTGTTTTGATAGGGTTCCTGCCATCTGATGTGATAGGGTCCGTATTTTTAAAATACTTCAGCTCACCGGCAGGTGTTTGAGTCCAGTGTTTAAACCCGGCATCAAAAGAGAAGTGATTATTATACTCGTTCAGATAATGCGCGATGTAAATATCATTGTACAGCCATTTATCATTGTTACCTCTTTTAAAGGATAAGAGGAAGTTATCTTCCTGTATGAACTGGAGTTCCTGACCGGGTATTTTGGTTTCACGCTGTGCGCTGACAGTGATAGACCGGATAGGGAATTCGTAAATCGATTTATGATTTAAAGCATAGGTAGCTCCCAGGTAGCCTTTCCATTGTTTGTCCTTAAAACCATAAGCGGCATACGTTTCCACGTAGAAACTCTTATTGAGTTTAGGCGTTGATCTTCCACCGAAACGCAACCTGAAACCTTCTACCGGGTTAAAGCTATAAAATGCATTTACCGGGCCTACTTCAAAAGGACCTACCGACTTATAACCTGCTAATAACAAGGTGGCTATTTCCATCGTTCTTTTGAACGATTTCATATGCTGCAGACTGTCGATATTACTATATACTTTGGATTCGGCGGTAGATAAAGTATCATGACGGTTATTTGCCCAGAAGCTGTCGGGTTTCTGTAGCTTCTCATCTTCTTCTACCAGTGATGGCCCTTTGTAAAAATCTTCCGGCTGGGGTTTGTTGATCTCCATGTTTTTGATGGAAACCACGCGTTCTCCATAAATACCGCTACGTCCCTTAAACACGCCAAAATCCGCACGCATGGTACTTCTGTTCATGAAATACCTGCCGTCCGGTGTTTTTTCAAAGTCAAGATAAAGATGGAAATCACGTACCCAGTTCAGGTTAATATCTTTGTTGGCAGTCATATCCGCTTTCTGTACGGCATAGTTGCCATCCAGCGTGATATACATTTTACCTTCCAGTAAGAGATCGGTTTTACTACGGGGATAAAACTCCAGTTCTATCAGCTTTTGTCCATCGGGTGTAGCGATCGTATCCGCGATATAGTATTTGTAAAAAGTTGGACCGGCATTGGCGATAGGGCTCAGGAACTGGTTGGTAAACAACATCATATTGTTGTCATACATGTCCACATCCTGGTAAATATGCCTCATGTAGGCATTCAGCCCCTGATTATCGATGTAATTCTCGAAATTCACTTTTTTATCAGCGGTCACGATCACTCTCTTTTTCTCGGGGGATTTTCTGTAGTAAACGTCTGCCAGTTTCTCTTCCAGGTAAACAGGCAAGAGGGATTTACCCTCCATTTTGGTAGTATCCTGGTTATCAAAGATAAACTTGTACTTTTTGGTAAAACGGCCATTCTGTACTTTGGAAGACAGGTTACTCAGCGCAAATTCCATCTTCTCGTACTGATTATATTGTGCGTAATCGTAGTGTGTCATCCGGTTCTTATCCCGGTTATCTATCACTAAGCGGATCAGTTCCACCGCCGGATTATCCTTATTGCGGTATTTTTCCTTCTTCTTTCTTACGACAATCTCGTTCAGTGTCTTACTGGTACTTTCCAGTCTGAAGTTTATTGTTTGTTCCGTCCCCCGGGTGATGCGTTTATCTACGGTCTTGTACCCCATAAATGCAACACGTATACTGTCTCTGGTAGCATCAAACTGCAGCTCAAAATGTCCACTGGCGTCTGTAGCCGTCCCAATGGAAGTCCCCGGGATGAATACATTCACGAAAGGCAGAGGTGACAGGTTTTTACTGTCGGTTATCTGTCCTTTCACTTTAGTGGTTTGAGCAGATGCTATATTAAAGCCAAAAGCGATCAGTAAAGCAACTCCCGTTATTATATTTTTAATTCCATTCATCTATCAAGATCATTTAAAAACGAATCGCTTCTGTATTATATAGTTATAGGTAAAACCTACGATTAAATTCACTGTAATTTTGGCGTAAACATAAGGCAATATTTCATAATTTACCAGTCCCCAGACACCCCCTGTATTCAGTAACATATTGCCTACCCATACAAGAACGTATTTGACCGCCTGTACGCTGACCGCCTTGTTTTCCTTCTCAAATACCCATTGTCTGTTTACATGAAAGTTGGTAATACCCCCTGCAACGCTACCGGCTATATTAGCCGCTATATACCAGCATTCCAGGTAGTTAAGCAAAAGAGCTGTTGAATAATCCACTCCTGTAGCGGCCAGTGAAGAGGCCTGCGCCTTTATAAACTTCCACGGCATCTACAGCAGATTAAAATAAAATACTACCTGTAAAATCAGGTTTGAATAAATTCCCGCCAGCACATCATCAAACATCACTCCCCACCCCCCTGGCAGTACTTCCAATTTCCTTATTAACAAAGGTTTACGAATATCGAAAAAGCGAAATAATACTAATCCCGCCAGCACATATTTCCAGTTTACGGGCAGGAAAAGTAAGCTGATGCACATGCCTGCCACTTCATCGATCACCACTTTTTTATCGTCTTTGCCCCAGTAGGGCTCTACTTCATTTCCAGACCAGACGCCCAGTAAGGTAATGGCAATGGTAAAAATTAAAGGGCCGTATCCCGGCTGATGCTGGCCAGCCAGCACCAGGTACCAGCAAAGTGCTGCAACTGCAGCTGCGACCGTTCCGCCGCCTTTACCGATGTACCCGATGCCGAGACTGGTAGCCATCATTTTATGTATTCTGATCATCCGTTGAAAATATTTCTTCGTAGTAGTCCAGTCCCAGGTGGGTGATCAAGTCTTCACCCATCAGGTAACGGAGCGTATTCTGCAATTTGGCTAATTGTTTAAAAATGTCATGTTCGGGGCGTAATCCCGGTGCTGTCTGAGGCGATTTAAAATAGAATGACAACCACTCCTGTATCCCACTCATACCTGCCCGTTTGGCAAAATCGATGAACAAAGCAAGGTCCAGCACAATGGGTGCTGCCAGGATTGAATCACGGCACAGGAAGTTTACTTTTATCTGCATTTTATACCCTAACCACCCAAAGATATCAATGTTATCCCAACTCTCTTTATTGTCTTTACGCGGAGGGTAATAATTGATCCTGATCTTATGGTACAAATCCCCATACAGGTCCGGTGAAAGTTCAGGTTGCAGAATGTCTTCCAGCACGCCCAGCTTGGAAACTTCCTTGGTTTTAAAGTTATCAGGATCGTCCAGCACCCAGCCGTCACGGTTACCCAGTATGTTCGTAGAAAACCAGCCTTCCATACCCAAAGCACGTGCCTGAATACCCGGAGCCAGGATGGTTTTCATTAAGGTCTGGCCTGTTTTAAAATCTTTCCCACCGATCGGAGTGGCCGTTTTCCTGGCCAGTTCGGTCAGGGCCGGGATATCACAGGTAAGGTTAGGCGCTCCGTTGGCGAAAGGAATGCCCATGCTGATGGCCGCATATGCGTAAATCATACTGGGAGCAATGCGGGCATCGTTGTCTTTCAGGCCCTGTTCAAATTTAGCCAGGGATGAATGTACGTCTGCCGCTTCGTGGTATATCTCCGTAGAGCCACACCAAACCAATACGATACGGTCGCAACCGTTCTTTTGCTTAAAGTCTGTAATGTCTTTTTTTACGGCCTCAGCCAGGTCATAACGTGTTTTAAACTCTTTTACGTGTGTGCCATCGAGGTTCTTAACAAAACTTTTGTCAAATGCGGCCTTCATCGGTACTATAGATTCCAGTTCAGGACGAACGGATTCCAGGAGAAAGCGGTCCAGTACCTCTGCTTTTACGGCAGCCGTGTAAACATTATCTTCATAAACGTCCCATCCACCAAATACTAAATCATTGAGGTTAGCTAATGATACGAAATCCTTGATGAAGGGGTTTCTATTTTCCGTTCTTTTACCCAGGCGGATATTACCCATCTGCGTAACAGAACCAACAGGTTTTGAGAGCCCTTTCTTAATTGCTTCTACTCCTGCGATAAACGTGGTGGCAACAGCGCCAAGCCCGGGCATTAATATGCCCAACTTACCCTGTGCCTCTTTGATTTGATGTTTCATTGGTTTGCTTTAATTTAATCTAAAACCATTTATTGTTGGTGTACCATTCAATTGTCTCTTTCATACCTTTTTCAAGGTTATAAGCGGGATTGTAACCAAGGTCCCTCTTAATTTGCTGTATGTTACAATTCCAGCTGGGGGCGCTCACTTCCAGCAGTTTATCGTTATTCAGCAATGGAATCCCACGACTCATCTTTTCTAAAAGGGTAATTGCAGGCTTTGCTAATGCAAGGGGCACATGGATCCGTAACATACGTACGCCAAAAATACGCCGGGAGATGTCTGCCAGCGCATATCTGCTATAACTATGCCCATCGGATATATTATAACCCGTTTGTATAGAAGGCGATGTTAATGCCAGCATCACAGCATCTGCAAGGTCTTTCACATATACAAAACTCAGTTGCTGGGGTTCCCTTCCCATATGAAATTCAAATCCCTTTTTAAATGTTTTGAACAGCACGAACAGGTCCTTCTCCAGGGGACCATATACTGCTGTGGGCCGCAAAACGATCCATGGCAGGGCAGTCATAGTGGCCAGGTACTTTTCTGCCCGCAGCTTGCTTTTGCCGTACAGCGTAACCGGATTGGCATCTGCTCCGTCGGGTACAGGCCATGCTGCATCATAGGCTACCGGGCCAAGAGCAGCCAGGCTGCTGATGAATACAAATTTCTTCAGCGGGATAGCAGCCTTTTGGGCTGCCTGTGCCAGATTCAGTGTATACATGGCATTTACAGCATCATAATCCGCTCCTGTACGCGCTTTGGTGGTACCCGCTGCATGAATGATGTAATCATACTGATGCTCTTCCAGGAGTTTGCATAAACTCTCCTGGTCCGTATAATCAGGAATAACATACCTGAGGTTAAAATGTTGCAGATGAGAAATGTTACTGGAAGATCTGATAGCAGCATGTACTTCCATACCGGCATCATAAGCTGCCGATATCAGATGATATCCTACAAATCCACTGGCACCGGTAATTAAAATCCTTGGTTTCATAATGATTTTTCATAGATCCTGTACCGCTTGTAGGGATCTGCATTTATATGCATCAGCGCTTTGTTCATGAGATCATTATGTTCCAGTATCCAGGAGGCTTCTGCAAACACGATTCCTTTCTGCCAGCTTCTTTGGATCAGTTCTCCGTAGAAACACGCTTCTATTCCCATTTTCCGGTAAGGCTCCAGTACCCCAAGGGCTATTACACGCACGGCCTTTACCTTTTTGCGGTTGAACAATAATTTGAAAATACCGGACGGTAATAAGCGTCCGCGTTTTATTTTAATAAAAACCTGGTTCATATCCGGGATACAGAGTGCAAATCCTATTGCTTTGCCATTCTGTTCTGCTACCAGGCAGAAATCCGGGTCCATGATCAGTTTCATATCATTGGCGAGATAGTCGAACTCCTTTTCTGTCATAGGAACAAAGCCCAGGTTTTCATTCCAGGCACTGTTATAGACTTCATGGATTTTCTTTACCTCTTCCTTATATTTTTTCATATTCACCTTGCGGATAGTGATATCCCGTTTTGCCAGCCTTTCCTTTAACATTGGCATCAACCGGTACGGTTTATCATCCAGCGCATTCACGGTGATCTTCCACGCCAGCAACGTTACTTTCTCGCGCAGTCCTGCATTTTCCAGCAGGTCTATATAATAGGGACGGTTGTACGTCATCATGATCACCGGCGCACTGTCGAACCCTTCTATCAGGAGCCCGCAGGTTTCGTTGGTGGAGAAGTTCACCGGCCCGATAATGGTTTTTAGTCCGTGCCCTTTGAGCCAGCTGGCAGCGGTCTTCAGCAGGGCATCACTTACTTCCTGATCATTAATACAGTCGTAAAAACCAAAAAAACCATCCTGTGCGTTATTGAAAGTATTGTGATTATTATTGTTGATGGCAGCGATCCTCCCCACTACAGTATCATGGCGGTAAGCCAGGAACAACTGTACCACTGAATGTTCATGGAAAGGATGTTTCTTCCAGGAAAGCATGTCCCGCTGTGCGATGAAGAGTTCCGGTACATAATTATCATCATACCGGTAAAGCTCATGGGGGAAATCTATGAAGAGCTGGAGTTCTTTTTTGGAGATAACACGTTGAATACGCAAACCGGTGTCTGACCTGGTTGGTTTCTCTAATGTCTCTATCATATTTTTACCTTTAAAGGAATTCCCGCCTGTATGAAGGCGTCTGATAATTTTTCGACCGCCGTTTCTATCTGGCTGAATGTATGACTGGCCATCAGGGAAAATCTGATCAGTGTTGCATCCGGGGATACTGCCGGGGGAACTACAGGGTTTACAAATACTCCTTCGTCCTGCAGTAAACGGGTGATATAAAATACCTTTTCTTCATCCCTGATATAAATAGGTATAACGGGAGTTTCGGATACTTCCCCCATATCGAACCCATATTCATTTAATAATGTGCGTGCATAATTGGTATTCTCCCACAGACGCTGAATATGTTCAGGTTCTGAAGTGATAAGGTCCAGCGCTGCTATCACACTGGCCGCGGAAGCGGGCGTCATGCTGGCGCTGAAGATGAGCGACCTGGCAGTATGTTTCAGATATTCGATCATATCAGTATCTCCGGCGATAAAACCTCCCAGGGAAGCCAGCGATTTGCTGAAGGTTCCCATGATGAGGTCTACCTGGTCTGTTAACCCGAAGTGAGAAGCCGTGCCTGCGCCCTGCTGTCCCAATACCCCTAAACCATGTGCATCGTCTACCATTACATGGGCGCCATATGCTTCTGCAAGGGACACGATTTCCGGTAAACGGGCGATATCCCCCTCCATACTGAATACGCCATCTACAGCGATCAACCTTAAAGATGACTGCGGAAGTACCTGTAATTTTGCTTCCAGGTCTTCCATATTATTATGACGGAACTTGATCACTTTTGAAAAAGAAAGACGACTGCCATCTATAATCGAGGCGTGATCCAGTTCATCCAGCAGAATATAATCATTACGGCCGGTAACACTCGACAGTACTCCGAGGTTAGCCTGAAACCCTGTACTGAACACAATTGCCGACTCTTTCCCTACAAACTTCGCCAGTTTGTTTTCCAGTTCCAGATGAAGGTCCAGCGTTCCATTCAGGAATCTCGAACCTGCGCAACCAGTGCCGTATTTTGCAATAGCCTGCATGGCTGCTTCTTTTATTCTCGGGTGATTAGTCAGTCCCAGGTATGAATTGGAACCAAACATCAATACCTTCTTCCCATCTATAAAAACCTCTGTGTCCTGGGAAGAGGTAATAGGCCTGAAATAAGGATATAAACCCTTTTCTTTTGTACTATTCACCCTGGCTAACATGGCCATTTTCGATCCTAACATTTTGCTCATCTCATAAATCTTAAAAGACATAACACTACCTCAGACTTCAGGCGAGTCTGAAGATCTATAGCTGTTGAAAACAACAGGGAACAGACCTGCAAATGCGCAGTGTCGAAATAATATAATTGCAGTATGCGAGTTGTAGTTTAAGCAGTTCTCTAATCGGGACGCCTAACAGTTTGAGAGTTGTGGTTCAAGCAAATAAAATGGCGGTACAAACAGCTTTGAAGTTGTAGTTTTAAGTAACTGCAGGAAGGTTTTTTGTCCAATTCCTGACTATGGCACGAAATTAGTCAAAAAAACTATATCACATACAAAAAAATATAAATGGACAATAAAAGATTACACATATACTACAATTGCCAGCCTGCTGGTCAATCTGTTATATAATGTAATTAAACCATTTGTAAATTGATGAGTCAAACTTAATACGCGTTCAAAAACCTTTATTTATGCAAATCCGCTATTTTTTGCCGGCCCTGTTCCTAACGCTGCTGACTGTTACTGTAAAGGCACAGGATCAGCCTGATCAGGATTCTACAGGCTTACCTGGCGATAACTTCAGTCTTCAGGGCGCCCTGGAGATGTTCAAACAATCCTCTTCCCCCGAAGCTTTTGAAAAAGCGCTGAACTCGGAAGAAAATAAGGTGAATAACCTGGACCTGAATGCCGATGGCAACATCGATTATATCAAGGTAATTAATAAAAAAGATGGTGATGTACAGGTATTTATCCTGCAGGCAGTGGTGTCTGAAAACGAAAGCCAGGATATTGCGGTGATCTCATTGCAGAAAACGGCAGAAGAAAATGCCGTGATACAGATTGAAGGGGATAATGATATTTATGGAGAGGCGAGGATTGCTGAACCGGCCCCGGAAGCTGATAATGCCTTCAATTATTCTCCGGCTACACATGGACCGTCTGCTTCCTCTCCCGACGGTATTATTGTAAATGTATGGTTCTGGCCTTGTGTAAGATTCGTATACGCTCCTGCTTATGTAGTGTGGGTCTCTCCCTGGAGCTGGTACTCACACCCTGTATGGTGGCGCCCATGGAGACCAATGCCATGGCATTATTACCACCCGTATTACTATCGTTATAACACCCGCTACATAGTGGTGAATACCCGCAGGATCCCGCCTGCCCGTGTGATGTATCGCCCTTACAGGACCAGCTCCGTAACTGTGATCAACCGCAACAGGGTGATAGTGAATAACTACCGCGCAACCCGTGGACCAAGGACTTACAATGGTAACAACTACCAGCCTTCAAGAGTAACGAATGGTAATCCTGGCGGCAGGACTTCCAATTATCAGCCTTCAAGACCTGGCAATTCAGGTGGCAGGACCTACCAGCCTTCGAGAATGGGTAGCGGTAATACCGGCGGCAGGACCTATCAGCCTTCAAGACCGGCCAATTCAGGTGGCAGGTCTTACCAGGGTGGCAGGTCTTCCGGTGGAAGATCTTCCAGAGCAGGAAGAAGTCGTAATTAATTATACGAAAGAGGCAGTCTTAAAGGCTGCCTCTTTTTTTATACTCTCTTTAATCGTAAACTTTTTGCGGCAAACCAGATACTCACCATCACCAGCAAAGCACTTAGAAAAAACGGTGCCCCCGGAAATATAAATGGTGCGCTCTGCCCGGTGAAATAAGCAAAGAGATTAGACATAAAAGGCGGGGCAATGATAGTCGTCACACTCATCAGACTCGTTAACCCTCCCTGCAATTCACCCTGTTCGGCAGAAGCTACCTGCCCGGTAATAATACTCTGTAAGGCCGGACTGGCAATATTCCCCAATGAATAAGGAATCAGGATAGCAAACATCATCCAGCCATCCGTAGCAAAAGCAAACAGCATCAGCCCGAAGGCGTAAAACAATAAACCCGCATACAGGCTTTTTACGGTCCCTATACGGGGAATGACAATACGTATCAACCCCAGTTGAACAATGCCCACCAGCAGGCCGCTAAAGGCCAGCGAATAGCCTACCCGGGCTTCATCCCAGCGAAACTTCTGTATCCCGTAAAATGCCCAGGTACTTTGCACCCCAT
Source organism: Chitinophaga oryziterrae (assembly GCF_009758125.1). GTDB lineage: Bacteria > Bacteroidota > Bacteroidia > Chitinophagales > Chitinophagaceae > Chitinophaga > Chitinophaga oryziterrae. Next base: position 95,428 of record NZ_WRXO01000007.1, on the reverse strand, counting down.
TACTGGCGATATACAACATGATCAATGTAACTATCAGCCCATACACCATCGGGTATTTCTTTATCTGCACCAAAGCTCCTACCGGGTTGGCCCTTTTCCATTCAAAAGGTCGGCGGTCAGCTAATGGCAATGATTCCGGCAATACAAAATAGCCATACACCACATTCAGTAAACTCAAAACACCTGCGGCCAGGAAAGGCGCTTTTGTTCCAAACTGACCTAATAATCCACCCAACATAGGCCCCAATATAAAACCAAGACCGAAGGCCGCTCCTATCAATCCAAAGTTTTGTGTACGTTTCTCTGCTGTACTTACATCTGCGATATAAGCGGCAGCAGTAGTGAAACTGGCGCCGGTAATACCGGACAGGATCCTTCCGGCAAAAAGCCAGACGACAGAAGGTGCAAATGCCATGAAGAAATAATCCAGTCCGAAACCCAGCAGCGAAAGGAGTAATACCGGGCGTCTGCCATAACGGTCACTCAGGTTACCGAGCACCGGTGCACAGATAAACTGCACAATGGCATAAGCGAAAGTGAGCCAGCCACCATAGGCGGCAGCCTCACTGATATTGCCATGAATCAACTGCTCTATGAGTTTAGGCAGCACAGGAATGATAATCCCTAATCCCGTTACATCTATCAATAAAGTAATAAAAATAAAGCCCAGCGCTGCACGGGCTTTATTCGACCCAGAAATATTCTTCATTACAAATATGCTTTATCATGCTGCGTTACCGCCAGCTCTTCTTCAGAAACACCAAACTGCTGGAAGGCAATCCTTTTCTCTACTTTATAAATCTCCTCTCCCGCTATTGCATTAATAATACAGGAGTTTCTATACGCCCCCATTCCAAGGTCCGGTGTCACAAATCCATGTGTGTGTAACTCTGCGTTCTGCACAAATATTTCATCACTGTTAATATCAATAGTATAGTTGCGTTGCACATCATACAACTGATCGACCGTACGACAAATACGTTCACTAATACCTTTGATAAACGCTGGTTCCTTATACTTATAACCGGTAGCCAGAATTACAAAATCAGTGTCGCAGGTAAAAGACACTTCCTGCTGTAACTGCCGCAGTTGTAAGGTATAACTGCCATCCGCCTTCGCGCTGATATTATCCAGTTGTACATTAGGCCGTAACTGTATATTCGTCACATCCTGATCTACATTCATCTCATACAGCGTATCAAATATCTGGTTAATGAGATCGTAATTAATCCCTTTAAACAACGGATTCTGTTTAGATAATAACTGCTTTCTGCCCTCCGCAGGCATACTATGGAAATAGTCTACATATTCAGGAGAAGTGAGTTCCAGTGTCAGCTTTGAATACTCCAAAGGAAAGAACCTGTCCGGACGGGTAAACCAGTTCAGTTGCAAACCATCAGCCGCCACGGGTAACAGGTCATTGAATATCTCAGCAGCGCTCTGGCCGGAACCAATAATACTCACTGAAGCATGAGAACAGATAGATGATTTATAAGAGAGATATTCAGAGGTATGAATCACTTTAGGGAAGATGCCTTTTTGGGCAAATTCAGGAAGATGCGGTTGTGTTCCTGTACCTAGCACCAGCTTTTGTGCGTGGTATACAGTTGTTTTATTTGTTAACAGATTTTCTACTGTTACCGCATATACTCCGCTATATTCTATAGAAACAACTTTATGAGAGAATTTAAGAGAAGATAACTGTTCTGCTACCCATTTGCAATAAGCGTTATACTCTTTGCGCAGCATAAAGAAATCTTCGCGGATATAGAAACGATACAGCTTACCGGCCTGTTTCATATAATTAAGAAAGCTGTACGTGCTGGTAGGATCTGCCATCGTTACAAGATCTGCCATAAAAGGTACCTGCAGAGTCGCATTACTCAGCATCAGACCAGGATGCCAGTCGAACCCCGGCGCCTGATCAAAGAACACCGCATTCAATTTATTAACCGGTTGCAGTAACGCAGCAAGACCAAGATTAAAAGGTCCAATGCCTATTCCTATAATATCATATGTTTTCATAGTTATGCTATTTCCCTGGTTTTACTCAGTGCTTGTTTATGGTGTTTGAGATAATCAGCCCCGTGGTCTTTAATGATCTGTAATATCTTCGCTACATCTTCAGTAGTCGTCAGCGGATTGAGCAAGGTAAATTTCAGATAAAACGATCCATTGATCCTTGTACCCGCTACCAACGCAGCCCCTTCTTTGAACAGTTCTTTTTTGATATACTGATTCACCGCACAAACACTTTCCTCATCCAGTCTTTCCGGGTAATACCGGAATACCAGTGCACTGATATCGGAAAAACTCAGCAGATCAAAATCCACATCCTGCTGAATCATATCTGCAACAGCAGCAGATGTATCTATGATTGTTTCGATATAGTTACCCAGTTGCTGTTTACCCATTAAACGTAAGGTGAACCACAATTTCAATGCATCAAAACGACGGGTGGTCTGGATAGATTTATTCACCTGGTTAGGTAAACCATCTTCATCATGTTCTTTAGGATTCAGATAATCTGCATGATGTTTTAACAGGTCCAGCGAACGTGTATGTTTCACTAAAAAAGCACTGCTGCTCACAGGCTGGAAGAAAGATTTATGATAATCTGTAGTAACAGAATCGGCCATTTCTATGCCATTCAATAAGTGCCTGTATCTGGAACTTAGCAGCAGGCCACAACCATAGGCAGCATCCACATGGAACCATAACCTGTATTTAGCAGCTATCTGCCCTATCTGCTGCAACGGATCGATATTCCCAAAGTCGGTAGTACCCGCAGTAGCCACAATGGCAATCGGAATATTCCCTTCTTCCAGTTCTGATTGAATCGCCTCTTCCAGCAAAGTAGTATTCATACGGTATCCGTCAGACGGGATCGCCACCACCGACTGTTCACCCAGTCCCAGTAAAGCTGCATTCTTCTTAATACTGAAATGTCCCATCTCCGATACAAAAATCCTGAAGCGGGAAGATTCTGCCGGTAACCCTTTTTGTTTGATATTATAGCGCAGGTATTCCTTTGCATAATGATCACGCGCCAGCAATAATCCCATCAGGTTACTCTGCGTCCCTCCACTTGTGAACACCCCATCCCCGTTGCTGTCATAGCCTATCTCATTGCATGTCCAGGTAATCATACGCTGTTCTATCAGCGTACCACCGGCGCTCTGGTCCCAGGTATCCAGGGATGAGTTAATTGCTGTGATCAATACTTCTGCTGCAATAGCAGGTATCACTACCGGGCAGTTGAGGTGCGCAATATATTGTGGCAGATGAAATGCAATGGCATGATCTGAATACAGTTTCTCTACTTCTTCCAGCAGCGATGCATAATCAGGCAAAGGCGCGTTCAGGTCTATCGGGGCCATCACTGCTCTCAGTTGCGCAGGCGTAACACCGGAGAAAGGCTTTTTATTCTTCTCCAGAAAGCGTACGACTGATTCACTGGCCAGTTGGATAGCTTTGCTGTATTCGCTGCTGTTACCTTCGTAAAAGATATGTTTATATTGAGGAGTATTCATTTAATTTAGTTTTAAACCAGCCACAGGATTCTTTAATGTGCCTATAAACTGCAGGTTTTTAATAGGGTCTGACAGATCGACCATTTGCTGGTTATTACCGATCTGTAAACGGTTAAGACATGATCTTATAAATTCAGGAGCGAATAAATCGCAGGCTTTGAACTTAGCTTCCAGTTCAGGATGTGATACCTGGTAAACATTGATGCAGTCTGCTACCAGTTCCCAGAACTGTTCCTGTGGATAATCAGTATGTTCCACAAGGATATGACCGATGTAGCGGAAGATATAATCAAACACATCTGTGAAGATGGACAATACTTTTACTTCATCCGTTACCGTGATAGCCAGTCGTTTGATATTATCCGGCAGTACTTTATCATTATTCATGATGGCCACTTCTTCCGTAATATCTTTCATGATAGCACGTACCGGCACATTATTCTCCAGTATCAGGATCAGGTTTTCGCCATGCGGCATAAACACCATATCATGATAATAGAAACAATGTAATAACGGACTGAGATAACAATCCAGGTACCTTTCCAGCCAGCTGCCGGTATCTAAACCAGAGGAACGGATCAGCGCGGGTAATAAGGCTTTACCCTGCCGGTCTACATGTAACAACGCAGCCATTGTCATCAGTCGCTGACCAGATCGTAACAAGGATACCGGACTTTCTCTCCATAATGTTGCCAGCATTTTTTTATACGGACTATCCGCGGCCATTTCATAATAGAGATTGCGGTAACCGACAGTTGCCACTTCTCCCAGTAATACAAAACCTTTCTCTTTTAAATATTCATCCGGTCCCAGCTCTTCCCTGATCCATTCAGTAACAGGCGGCGTAGTTTTCATGTAATAAGGAGAAAGCCCACGCATGAAGCCCATGTTCAAAATGGACAGCGCAACCTTCACATAAAAACGTTGAGGCTGACTGATATTAAAGAAGGTACGGATAGACTGCTGCGCCAGGTAAATATCCTTGCTGTTACCTAACAACACCATATTACGGGTAGCAATATCCGCTGCAAAAATGTGCACCAGTTTATTATACCACTGCCAGGGATGCACAGGCATATACACATATTCAGCAGGATCAAGCCCTTGCCTGGTCAGCACCTCATCAAAGGCCACCAGCGTATCTTTATCCAGTTCCTGTGCCAGCAATGTTTTGTAAGGCAACTCACGCGTACCGGTATATACCGCTCTGCTTTCATGCCCCGCAATCCATATAAGAGACAAGGGAGCATCCGCTTCAGGTGCATATGCCTGGTAGTCGATAGCATCAAAGCCGATACGGCCGTTGTTGGCAACAAAAGAAGGATGTCCTTCCATCATGGCATGTTCCGTTTGCTGATAGTCTGCGCGGGTAAGATCTTCAGAAGAAAAGCCATCCTGTGCATGCATATAGGCGCTGCCGTATAAGGTACTACAGATCTCCTCCAGGTACTTGGGAAGGATCTCTGCACTGATACCTATGCTCGTCTGAAATTCCAGGATGAAGCTGATAGAATCCAGCGGCGCTTTTTTCTGCTGGTTGAACTTCTCCATAGAATCTTTATCTATATACCAGTGTTCCAGACTCAGTATCTGCGCCCGGAAATGGTATTCGACACCAGGTGTATCCGCCTTTAATATATAATGCCCCCATCCTTCTTTTTCGTAAGAAAGAACAGGTTGTATTAATAATTCATGCGCAAATTCACTGATGATTTTACGAAGATGCAAAGTGTTAACATGCGCCCATAGCTCCGGCTGCAGATGCATTATTGCATCTCCGGGGGAGAACTTGTTTGAGGGAATCATTATTTTGTTTTTTTAAATATTTTCCAAAGCAGTTTTGTAAGACTCCCTGGAGCAAAAGGCCAGGTGAGCGGTTTTTTCGGGCAATGTGATGAAGTGCTGGTATTCAAAGCCAGCGCGTTTATTCAGTAAGTGTATCTTCTCATTCCTGGCATCCGGTTCTACGATAAGTCTCTTTACGCTGGCATCATTAAAGAGAAAATCCATGATGATAGTAAACACATTCCAGGTAAAATTTTTGATGGGAGCAGCGGGAGGGGACATCAGGATATGAAATCCGTAATCACCGGGTTGTGCATCATAATATTTCCCGATACGATCTTTCTCTGCATCATAAAATTCAACCAGGAATGCGGGTTGATCATTATAAAATCCCATGAAGGGCTGTATATGTGGTGTCTTAATAAGATCGGCATACATGGCAGTCACCTTTTCTATAGTGCTGTTCTGCAATTGCCAGTATACTGCATACGCCTTATTCACCCATTCATGTATCAGGGGAATATCTTTCTCCAGTTGTAATGGTCTCAAATGAAAATGACCAGCAGCTGGAATGATTTTATCGAAGAAAGTGCCGTTTTCCGGACATAGGAATGCCGGTATGTGGTCACCACATTTGTTACGCTGTTGTTGCATACCTCTGTCGTTGTATATGGGTTCGTCTGTAGAATAGTTATAGATATGGTATCATCCTATAACGCCGGGTTTTTGTTTTTAAATTTCAGCGAAGCTATTGTAAAAAGGTTTGGAGGGATGATCAAAAACGGAATTTAATTTACGCAAGCGGGAAGACGTAATACCAGGTACATTATTTTTTAGAAGCCCAGCTAATTGCATTCCTGAAAATGGTCTGATAGGCGGTATTTTCAAATAAGTCCGGAGAATGCCCCATGAAAATATAAATATTCCGGGCTTTATATCTGAGGTTCGTCCATATTACAGGATGATCTCCCATCTTCTTTTCTGAAGCAGGTATATAAGAGGATTCATCTACATTGGCAATCACATGTACATTCGGACGGGGGCTCTTATCATAGGTATACCATTCTTCTGTTTTCACGGAAAAAGTAGCAGGTACCCCACGCATGACCGGATGTTTGCTATCTTCTACATGCACCTCTCCCACCGCAAAATCAGCGATATAATCTTTCCAGCGGATATCACCCATGAACTGGTGGAACCATTCCCATATGGGATAACCATCAAATTCACCCAGCAGGGTAGCATGATGGAATCCTATCCATCCACCCCTGCCTTCTGTAATATATTTCTCAAAAGCCTTCACCGCTTTTTCCTTCCAGGCATAAGGGGCATAATCCAGTTGTATAAAAAGCTGGTACCTGCGCAGGTAAGCATCATCAATGCTATCCGTGTTCTGAATATAGTCAATCGCGAAGCCGCTGTCTGCCGCCAGGTGGTTCAGCCATTCCTTAGCCGCTTTGGAATAAGCAACATGATGTCCGCCATTTTCATATAGCGCCAGTACCCTGAAGCGGGGCTTTGCAGTAGTAGTAAGAGACAGGATGGTGATACACACCAGTAACAGCATTCTTTTCATAACTATTCCTAATGTATAAATAATTTGCCTTTTTCTTTACTTTTTAATGATTAATCAGCCAATAACAGGGGTTCAGTGGTTAATAGCGGCTTTCGTGTTTTAAGCCGGGGCCGGCGCAAGGACATTACACTAATATTCTCATTTAGGTTACGAAAATCCTCAATTAGGTTAGATCTGCTTTTTGACAATAGCCCACCTTTGCTACAACAAAAGCAGCAATATGAACATCGTAATTACAGGTTCTATAGGAAACATAGGGAAACCGTTAACACAAGAGCTGGTTCAAAAAGGACATTCGGTAACTGTCATCAGCAGCAAAGCTGAAAGACAAACAGCAATTGAAGCATTAGGGGCAAAAGCAGCAATTGGCACCATGCAGGACACAGATTTTTTATCGGAAACATTCAAAGGAGCAGATATTGTTTACCTGATGGAGGCGTGGGAAGGTATTGGTAACATCTTTGACAAAGATGTGGATTTTGTTGCTGGTTTTAATAAGATCGGCAACAATTACAAAAAAGCGGTGGAGCTGTCCGGGGTAAAACACATCGTACATTTAAGCAGTATAGGCGCCCATACGAACAAAGGAAATGGCAGTCTCTTTCTTCATAATGCCGTAGAAAATATCCTGAAACAACTACCCAATGATGTTTCCATAAAATTCATGAGACCTGTTGGCTTTTATACCAATATATTCAGATATATGAAAAACATAAAAACGGAAGGTGCTATCATACAAAATTATGGAGGAGATCAAAAAGAGCCCTGGGTTTCACCGCTGGATATTGCGGCTACCATCGCTGAAGAAATGGAAAAACCTTTTGATGGCAGAACAGTACGTTACATAGCAAGCGATGAAGTTTCACCAAATGAAGTGGCAAAAATTATAGGCGAAGCGATCGGAATGCCAGATTTGAAATGGCTGGCGATTCCCGGCGAACAAATCCTGAATGGTATGTTAGCAGCCGGAGTGAACGAGTGGATTGCAAATGGCCTTGTTGAAATGCAAGCCGCACAAGGGAGTGGTAGTTTATACGAAGATTATTACCGCAACAAACCGACCCTGGGCAAAGTGAAAATGGCAGATTTCGCCAAAGAATTTGCATCGGTTTATAATCAATAAAATTAAACATACATGAAAAAAGCATTAATTACAGGAGCTAATAAAAGTGTCGGTTTTGAAACAGCACGCCAATTGCTGCAAAACGGGTATTACGTTTATCTTGGTAGCCGTAGTGTAGAAAATGGTTTGGCTGCTGTGGAAAAGCTTAAAGCCGAAGGATTAAGTAATGTCGAAGCTGTACAATTAGATGTTACCGATTCCGGATCAGTGAAAGCAGCCCGTGCCGGAATAGGCAGGAAAACCGAAGTACTGGATGTGCTGATCAATAACGCCGGCATCAATGGAGGCTGGCCGCAAGCAGCGCTTGATGCAAGTATCGATCAATTTAAAATGGTGTTCGACACCAATTTGTATGGTGTGGTAAGAGTTACACAGACATTTATTGATTTGTTGCAAAAATCTTCACAACCTCGTATCGTAAATGTATCTTCCAGTGGATGTTCGCTTACCTTACACAGCGATCCCACATGGAAATATTATACTCATAAGGCAGCCGTTTATCCGGCGTCAAAAGCGGCGCTTAATATGTACACCATAGATCTGGCTTATGAATTGAGAGATACTCCATTTAAAATTAACGCGGTTTGCCCTGGCTTTGTCGCAACCGATTTTAACAATCACCGCGGAACCGGCACTGTTCAGGAAGGTGGGGCTCGTATTGCTAAATATGCAATGATTGGTGATGATGGCCCAACCGGCAAGTTTATCAGTGAGGAATATAACCCGGAAACCGGAGAAACCCCCTGGTAAACGCTAACGCTATATATTTGTAATATGAAAAGGGAAGAAAATACACTGCACAAATTTGAATCCTTATCCGACTTTCACCGGGTGTTCGAGCTACCAAAGCCCGTGCACCCGCTGATAAGTTTTATAGATATTAAAAACATGAAGATCCCGCCGAAAGAATTCCCCCATTCAATAGTGCTGGATTTTTATAAAATCGCGTATAAGACAAATCTTTGTGGCAAAGCAAAATATGGGCAAAATTATTACGACTTTGGAGAAGGTGGTTTAGTATTTACAGCACCCGGCCAGATATTTGAAACTCCCGAGAGCAATGGGGCTTCAGGCTATTTATTGCTCATCCATCCCGATTTCTTTTTGTCTTACCCTTTAGCAAAGAATATCAGGCAATATGGCTTCTTTTCTTATACTGCCAATGAAGCATTGCATTTATCAGATAATGAAAGGACAACCATTATGTCTATTTTCAGCATAATTGATGATGAATTAAATAGTAGAATAGATGATTTCAGCCAGGATATAGTTATTTCACAGGTTGAATTATTACTGAATTATAGTAACCGTTTTTACAAGCGTCAATTCATTACACGGAAAGCAGCAAATAGTGACTTGCTGCAAAAGCTGGAAGAAATTCTGGACGATTATTTCAATAACGAAAAGTCATTAAGGCAAGGGATCCCAACTGTTCAATATCTTTCGGAACACTTAAATATATCAGCAAGTTATTTAAGTGATATGTTGCGTTCCTTTACCGGACAAAATGCACAGCAACACATCCATAATAAACTCGTTGAAAAAGCGAAAGAAAAATTGTCTATATCTAATTTATCAGTTTCCGAAATCGCATATCAATTGGGTTTTGAGTACCCACAGTCTTTTAGTCGTTTGTTTAAAACAAAGACGAACCTTTCTCCATTAGAATTCAGACAATCTTTTAAATAATTACGCTTTCTTCGCCTTCCCCAATCCCACTTTAAACTTATCCGGCGTACCGGATACTTTAATATTCATAAAGCGGATTTTCTTATCCTTGTCCCTGTATTCGATCGCATCTACCTGATCCGGATCTATCTCTTCCTGCCTCCTGCCAAAGAGGGATTTAAACCCTACCTGTGTGACCATCTTAAGCGGGATACGCAGGTAATACTCCATCTTCATATCCAGGTACTGTTTCCCCGAAACTTCCATAAATCCAAGAGAAGAGTTGATATTCATAGAGGGGATTTCCAGCACGCCATTCTTAAAGGTGAGTTTATTCCGCAGGGTATCAAAGCGTACATTACGCAGGTTCTTATCTTTGAAATAACCCGCCATCGCCTGCATAGGGCCAAAATCTATCAGACTTCCATTGTAGATCTGCACGTCCAGTTGTGCCTGTGAATCATTGATGATAGGCGTAAGGTCCGGATGTACCAGCAGGCGACTTTTAATCTCTCCGTTCAATCGTCCCTTTATATTCTTATTGATGGTATAATCCTGTCCGAAATTATCCAGCTTGATCATCATCTTTTCTATATCCACATCCACGAAACGGATACGGCTTCCGAAATAGATCTTCTTTGGATCACTGCCATTGAAATGGCCTCTCATACCTACCCATCCTCCCGCTACATTCATCCCCAGTGTATCTATATAAAAGTGCTGACTGGGCAGCATATGCACACTTGTAATAATGTTCTTCAGCCATAGACGATGATACTTTACCTTACCGATATTCACAGCACCCGTGAAAGTAGCAAAAGGAATAGAGAACACATTAAAAGCATTGGCATGAGCAGCATTCACGGTAGCAGTCCTGGTAGCTGCAGGCGTAACAGGTGCATCAGGTGTATTCGTGAATTTATAATTCGTCAGTTCATCTACATCCAGGAATTTCGAATTAAACTGCAAGAAATTCGCTTTCTTCCTCAAGGTAGTATCCTTGCCGGTAAACCAGCGCATGCTCAGATCAAAATCACTACGCCCTATTTTACCTGTCAGAGTATCTATCGCAATAAACTTGTTAGCGCCATACTTGATCGTTCCCTTTATACTGTCTACTTTGAAAGGATGTACTTTCAGCTGACCGGAAACATTCGCGATATGCAGTTTTGCAAATTTGAATATGGAATCATACTTCATATCCGCCTTTGCACGTAACCATAAATTACTACCTACTTCATGCTGATAATCTGCCGGTACAAACTTACCTGATCCGGGGCCCAGCAAATCATTCATGGCAAGATGCGTTGATTTCAGATCGAATGCTATCTGCGTTTTCCCTCTCATCACCTTATCAAACCATACCTGGTAATTAATCACACGACCACTGAAACGCAGATCACTGCTATCTATCTTTCCACCAAAATTCTTCAGTAATAAAGCAGTGTCGTTAATAGTCAGTTCTGCACCGAAATCATGCAATGCATGCGGGTATATCTTAAATCCGGCATACAGTTTCTCCATATGGAACTTACCTTTCGGTAAAGGTGAAGGATGCGTTAGCTGTTGTACAGATGTTTCCAGCGATAACCCTATATTAAACCCATTGATCTCTTCCTTTACCTTCTTCGCCATAGCTGTATCAAATGCCAGCAGCTCCTTTAAAACCATCCTGCGGCTATGTGCATTCAATGTAATCAGTACCGGCTTCTTATGTTGATGGAAAAGAGCGGGAAGATCACTCAGGGAACCATTCATGTAGAAGTCGGAGTTACCAAAACGGCAGGCCAGTGAATCTAATTTCACGTTCCCGTTCTTCATATTGGCATGTAAATCAAGATTACGTACTATATGCGGATAACCGGGAATCTTAAAAGTAAGGTTCTGTACCGTCAACTCACTCTGCACACCATCCTTCAGTTTGGACATAGATGCTTCCGGCAGGCTAAGGTCCACCATCTCCTTAAAATCCATTTTCAGAATGATATGCCCGGTGATACGCTCCAGGTCTTTAATGCCCAGGAAGGCCCCTATAAATTCCAGCTCCAGTTCAGAATCTATCTGCATGATGATCTTTGGATCTGTAAAATCACGCATAACAAAGTTGCCTTTGAAGATGCCTTTATCAGGCCGCGCAGTCATATTCAGCAAATGCAGTTCGGATGTTTTCGGGGAACGTTCCGCACCATTGGTATAATATCCTTTAAATCCTAACTGGTCCAGTTTTTTATCAGCAGCTTTATTTAAAAACCAGGCATCTTCACAACCAAAGGAAACATCAATTTTAGGTTGCTGCCCGTCTGCCAGTTTTCCTATGATAGTCCCGTTAAAATAGATACGCCCATCATAACTGAAATGCTTTAACTCATCTGCTACGTCTTTAGGCGCAAAAGCAAAAAGCAGGTTCAGATCGGGCCTGTCACCTGTTACTTTTATATTTGCCATCTTACCATGCAGCATATCGACGGTACCCTGTACCTTCAATGTAGCGGCTTCCAGCTTTACTTCACTGGACGAGATCTTCAGAAACTGTTCTTTACTATTGTAAGCGACTTTAATATTCACTTCCATGCACTTGTGACGGAATAACACAGTATCCCCCGGACTCGTTACATCCACTTCAAACCCGCCCTCAAGAGAGCCATTCATGAGCGTATCACTGGCACTAAAAGCTGTTTTGATCTTATCTATATGTGTAGACAAGCGTTGCCCATTGGTCTGATCATAATAAGAAACGTCTATATTCTTTAACACGATCTTCTTAATATCCAGGTCCAGGCTACCGGAAGAAGTTCCGGAAGAGATAACTGTATCCTGTTGAATCCTGTTGGCTTCCACCAGGTTTAACTTACCATCCGGCTCCCGGACCATATCCAGGTGACCATTCTTTAAGAAAAGCACCTTCACATTGTACTTCTCCCTCAGAATATCCGGTAAGCTGAACCCTGCATACAGGCGTTCCAGTTGATATAAAGGCTTTCCTTTTCGCTGTTTATTGGCATAAAAACGCACATTGCGCAACCCTATGGAGATATAGGGGAAGTTCTGAAAAAGAGAGATCTCACTGTCCGCCACCACCAGTTCCCCCGGCAACTGTTTGTTTAACTCTCTCACAGCGATAGCGGTAAGTCGTGCCTGCTGCGTGTATAATACCCCTACGGCAATAGCTGCCAGTAATAAAACCACCGATCCCAGTATCAACAATATCCGGAATATCCTTTTTCTTGTCTTCTTCATAGATATCCCACAAAAATAGAAATTATCTTTTATATGTTGTAATCAGTAAAAAACACCATAATAACTACAATTACCACCATACCCATACCCTGCTTTGCAGTAATTTTGTACAATCAACAACAAAAAGGAAAGCAATGGCCCGCACAACGATACCGGTTTATGATATATGTACCATCGATAAAAACGGTCATGAGCGGGACCTGATGATAGAACGGTTTGGAGGATACCTGGATAAACATTATCAGGCCCTCCATCATGCTCACCGGCATTCCTTTTACCACCTGGTGCTTTTTACCAAAGGCAGCGGCACGCATACCATCGATTTTGTAAAATTTGATGTAGCTCCCTACCAGGTCTATTTCATGGCACCCGGACAAGTACATAGCTGGGACTTTAAGGGAGAGACAGATGGTTATATCATCCATTTCTCTGCAGATTTCTTCCGGCCATTCCTTTTGAACCCTTCCTACCTGGAACAGTTCAGCTTCTTTAACGGTATCAGCAGTCAGTGCGTACGTCAGCTTACACCGGAAATACGCCCGGAAATCATACGGCTGTCTGAAGCTTTATTAACTACTGTAAATAAAGATCTGATTCGTGTAAGGCTGCTGGAGATGTTTATGATGGTAGAGAATAATGGCAACCGTCATGATCATGATAATCTGCCAAACCATACCTCTACCCTGCTGAAAAGTTTTCAACAACTGATCAATCAGTATTACCGCACCATGCGGTTACCGAAAGAATATGCAGAACTGCTATATATCACCCCCAATCATTTAAACGCTTTATGCAGGGAATTATTGGGAAAAACAGCCGGAGATGTTATTCGTGAAAGAGTATTGCTGGAAGCAAAACGTCTGCTCACCAATGCAGGTATGAATATTCTTGAAATAGCCTACGAACTTAATTTCAAAGATAACTCCTACTTCACAAGATTCTTTAAAAACTATGAAGGGATCACTCCTGAAGAGTTTAGGAAAAAATTTATTAATCAATAAAAAGATATTTTATGTGTGCCGAAAAAACAGGAAAAAGACACAACGCTTTGATCAGTGTATTACAAAATAAATGCCCGGCATGCCGTGAAGGAAAAATCTTCAAAGGCAACAATGCATATAACCTGAAACACTTTATGGAGATGAACGAAAAGTGCCCGGTATGCGGAGAGAACTTTGAAAGGGAGATTGGCTTTTACTATGGTACCGGTTATGTCAGTTATGCACTGACGATCGCATTCAGCGTAGCTACTTTTATAGCCTGGTGGGTAATCATCGGATTTTCATTATATGATAACCGCATGTTCTGGTGGCTGGGTACTAATGCCGTACTGCTGTTGCTGCTGCAACCACCTATTATGCGCGTGTCCAGAACCATATGGCTGGCGTTCTTTGTCCGGTACAGACCGGCTGCCGCCAGTCACCCGTAAAATAGTGTACCTACATCTGCAAATATCAGCCGGAAAGCTTCTTTCCGGCTTTTTTCATGCTATCTGAAAGCCCATTCACACAAAAGACATCAGCTATACAATCCCGCCCCCGATATCATACATTTGAGTAATTATTTATATATTTCAGGTAGATTATATATGATGCCGACACTGAAAAAAGTATCTAACGTACTGATATGCACTTTGTTAGTCTGGATGCAAGCACTTGCAGCCACTCCTCCTCATACCATAGATAGTCTGCAAAGAGCCCTTCGGAAGGTCAATTCGGATACTGAAAAGGCAGAATTATTGGTTTTACTGGCAAAAATGTTACCCCAGAAAGACAGCCTGCTGGCAGTCAACTGCTTTCAGCAAGCCCTGGAATTACAGCAAAAACTGGAAAATAAGCTGGCGATGGCCCGTACTTACCAGGCCATGGGTAACTGGTTTGGCAAAGAAGATAACCTGACGGAATCTCAAAAGAATTTCCTGCTTGCCAAAGAAATCCTGGCAAAGGATACTTCCAGGCAAAGCAGAAAACTGCTGGCCCTGACTAAAATAGCTATGGGAACAGTATTAGGGAATAATGGCCGTACAGAACAACAGGTAGAAGAATACCTTCAATCTATCCCCTTGCTGGAAAAACTGGATGAATTTATAATACTGGGTGATACTTATAACAATCTTGGTAATATCTTCTTTAATAAATCACAGTATAAAACGGCTACCACTTATTACCTTAAAAGTATAGAAACGTATAAAGATGCCCGGGCATACAGTCATCTCATCGCCAGCAGGCAAATGAGTATGGCCAGTTGTATGTATTACATGGATAGCCTGCCACAGATGCAACGCTACCTGATAGATGCAAAGAAAAAACTCGATCAGACAGGTGCAGATTCTATTAGTTTATGGGCTAATTATTACGAATACCAGGGACAGCTGGACGTAAAAAATCAATTGTATTTCCACGCCACTACCATGTTCAACAACGGACTTTCTATCGCCCGCCGTTATCATGATATACATGCTACCTGTAATAACCTTTACTCACTCGCAAAACTATACCAGCGGCTGGGACAAAACGATCAGGCCATGAGCCTGATGCAGGAATATGCAACACTGGCTTTAACCCTTAAAGAATATTCACTACGGCTGCATGCCTGGGACCTGATGGCAGAAATTGCCTATAAACAACACGACCCGGAAGGCGCCTATACCTATCTAAGGAACTATGTAACACTGGCCGACAGCCTGCAGGAAACAGAAGTAACACAGAAACTACATGAACTGGAAGCCAGGTATCAATCTTCTGAAAAAGAAAATCGCATCATGCAGTTACAGCATGAAAACGAACGGCAGGAATTTGCCCTGCAAAAGAACCGTTTGTTACTATCACTGATGGGCGTTATCATGTTGTCCCTGGTGATAGTCGCTTCTTTAAGTTACCAGTTTTACCGCAACGGACGCAAACTGCTGGAACAACAACAGAAGCTGCACCTCTTTGAAGTGGAACGCATCAGACAGGAACACCAGATCTCCCTCTTGTCCGCCATGCTGGAAGGACAGGAACAGGAACGTACCCGGCTGGCACGTGATCTCCACGATGGGCTCGGCGGATTACTCTCCGGTATCAAACTGGAACTCTCTACCATCTCTCCTTCGCAAGAGCCGTCCCGCACACAAACACAGGTAGAAAATACCATGCAGCGACTGGATGAAGCGATGGACGAACTGCGTCGCATTGCCCGCAGTATGATGCCTGAAATACTGATCAAATACGGACTGGGAGAAGCGACTGTAGAATACTGCCGCGGCTTGAAAAAGACCGGCGTAAAGAATGTGGTTTGCCAGGTGTTCAACTTCCAGACGACCACCATGGAACATACCAGACAGGTGGTATTATACCGCATTATGCAGGAGCTCGTGAACAATGCTATTAAACATGCAGATGCAGATCAGATACTTGTACTCCTGCAACAAACAGGAAATGATGTGTTCCTAACGGTAGAGGATGATGGAAAAGGATTTGATGTGGCGGCCAGTAACAGTATCAAAGGAGCAGGACGCGCCAACATACAGGCACGCGTGGATTTCCTGGGCGCAAAGATGGACATACAATCGGAAGCAGGAACAGGTACTACTATAATAATTGAATGTACAATATGATAAAGGTAATTGTTGTTGAAGACCACCCTATCATGGTAGAGGGCTTAAAGAATATATTGAGGAATGATGATGGCATCTCTGTAAACGGAGATTTCAGCAATGGAAAAAGTGTGCTGGCTGCATTGGAAAAAGAACAACCGGATGTAATACTGATGGATGTAAACCTGCCGGATGTAAGTGGCATTAATTTGTGCAAGGAGATCAAAAAGAAATATGAAGATATAAAGATCATAGCCCTCAGTATCCATGATGAACATCCCGTTATCCATAGCATGTTACAGAACGGCGCGAGTGGATACGTATTAAAAAATGCACTGGGAACAGAGATCATCCATGCTATTTATGCTATTATGGATGGAGAGCAATATCTGTGCAGCAGTACAAAAGAAGCATTGAAGAATGCTGATATGGAAGAGCTGAAAGCTATCCCCCGTATTACCAGGAGAGAAAAAGAAATATTACACCTGATAGGAAAAGGGTTGACCACGATGCAGATAGCAGAGCAGTTATTCATCAGTACACATACAGTAGAAAGCCACCGTAAAAACCTGATGGAAAAGTTTGGTGTGAACAACACTACTTCCGTTGTGAAAATGGCTACTGAATATAAACTGTTATAATTTTTCCAGCTCCTGTAATTTTTCGGCATTGAGAACAGCGATGCTTTTACCTGATACGGCAATCACATTTTCCTGTATCAGTTCGCTCATAACCCGGAATGCCGTTTCATAGGTAGTACCCGTAAAAGAGGCAAGGTCCTGCCGGCCCAGCGTCATATCAATAGCCCCATCTTCGGTGTTGCCAAACTTGTCACGTAATGTCAGCAAAGCATGGGCAATACGTGCTTTCACCGGCATATGCACCAGGTTGCGCATATTCTTTTCAGACTCCTGCAATTCACGCGCATAGAACATCATCAGCTCATGCAGCAGTGCATGATTTACTTTAAGGGAGGCCTGGAAAAATTCAAGATCGATGAAACAAAGTGTCACTGGCTCCAGCGCAGTAGCAGATACCGGGTACATCATTTCAGCCCCTACTCCGCGATGCCCTACGATGTCTCCTTTGCGGGCAAACCGTACAATAAGTTCCTTCTCTTCTCCCCAGTGTTTATGCACCTTTACAGTACCGGAGAAGATAAAATAGATCCCATTTACCGGATCTCCTTCCCGAAATAATAACTGCCCTTTCTTTAAGGAAAAATTCTTCCTGTGATTATCAACAGCAGGAAGCCATTCTTTAATACACAACCTGCATAACATACAGGTTTGTAAATCACAATCGTGCTTATCTTTCTTCATTCCGTTTTATTAATTCCTTTACCGTTCCGGTGAAATCCCGCAATCGTACCACTTCTCCTATTACGATAACAGCGGGGTTCGCCATTCCGGCATATTGCGACTTAAATATAATATCCTTTACAGTTCCGATGACCATCTTTTCCTTTTCAGTAGTACTATTTTGTATGATAGCGACCGGCATATCACCTTTACCATGACGGGTAAATATTTCCATGATAGCTTCCAGCCGGCTCATAGCCATTAATATAATGACGGTCGCAGTTGACTGAGCTGCCAGTTCAAGATCTGAGGATATACCCCCTGTCAGTGTAGTGCCGGTCGTTACCCAGAAGCTTTCTGTAATACCCCTGCTGGTCAGGGGGATCATCTGGCCTGCAGGAGCGGCCAATGCACTGGAAATACCCGGAATCACCTGTACTGGTATTCCCGCAGCCTTTGCAGCAGCAATCTCTTCACCCGCACGGCCAAATACAAAGGGATCTCCACCTTTCAGGCGTACCACATGCCCATGCGACTGTGCATATTCTACAATCAGGTGATTGATCTCCTGCTGGGACAGGGAATGACAGCCATAACGCTTACCTACAAACTTAAGCACCGCTCCCGGCTTCGCATATTGCAGCAATGCTTCATTTACCAGGGCGTCATATAATATAACGTCTGCTTCCCGGATCGTGTTGATCGCTTTCAGGGTGATTAATTCCGGGTCACCTGGACCAGCACCTACCAAAGATAAATAAGCCATATGTATATTATAAATAAATTAATATGAGTAAAATCACAGAAACCACTATAAAAATAGAATACTTATTGCTAATTTCATGATGCAGATCATAAAAGTCAACCAAAATTAAGCTCATTTTAAAATATCACTCATATATATGAAAATCGTAATAATAGGAAACGGCATGGTGAGCTACAAGTTTTGTGAAAAGATAATCGCAAAAGCGCCCGCCGGTACCTTGGAAATTGTGATTTTTGGCGAAGAACCTCGCCCGGCCTACGACAGGGTACATCTTAGCGAGTTTTTCTCCGGAAAAACCGCTGATGATCTCCTGATGGCCCCTGCCAGCTGGTATACTGATAATCATATACGTTTGCATCTCGGTGATCCTGTTCAACAAATAGACAGAGTACATAAAACCGTTCACTCCTACAAAGATATCACTGAAACATATGATTACCTCATAATTGCGACAGGCTCTTCTGCTTTTGTACCCCCTATTCCGGGTGTAGAAAAAAAAGGCGTCTTTATATACCGCACCATAGAAGACCTGGAACTGATGCGCGATTATGCACCAAAAGCGACCAGAGGCGTGGTAATAGGTGGCGGCCTGCTGGGCCTGGAAGCAGCTAAAGCACTCCTGGACCTGGGCCTTTCCGATACCCATGTGATCGAATTTGCCCCCAGGCTCATGCCCCGGCAGATAGATGACAACGGCTCCCGTATGCTCCAGCATAAACTGGAAAACCTGGGACTCCATATACATACCAATAAAAATACCGCTGCTATATTAGGAGAAGATACCATCTCCGCCCTGCAGTTCGCGGACGACTCCATACTGGAAGCAGATATGCTGGTGATCTCGGCGGGGATAAAACCCCGGGATGAACTGGCCCGCTTAGCCGGCCTGGAAACAGGGCACCGCGGTGGTATCCTTGTAAACGAGCAACTGCAAACTACCGACCCGTCTATTTATGCCATCGGCGAATGCGCCCTCTATAATGGTATGATCTACGGCCTGGTAGCTCCCGGTTATGAAATGGCAGAAGTGGCAGCATCGCATATACTAGGTGATCAGAAAGCCTTTACCGGCTTCGACATGAGCACCAAATTAAAACTGATAGGGGTAGATGTGGCCAGCTTTGGCGATCCATTTGCACCAGCAGATACCTGCCGCAGCATTGTATTTGAAGATACTATGAAAGGCACCTATCAGCGCATCAATATCTCCGGTGATGGTAAACTGCTCCTGGGCGGGATTCTCATCGGAGATGCAGATGCCTATAATATGCTGCTGCAAACCACTAAAAACAAAATCATCCTCCCTCCTAACCCGGAAGACTTACTAATAGGGCCAAGAGGTGGTAATACAGAAACCGGCGCCGGCGTTATGGGCCTGCCCGATGATGCACTGATATGTAGCTGCGAAAGTGTGAGCAAAGGTGCGATCTGTGCTGCTGTGGAAGCTGGTAACGAAACACTGGGCGATATAAAGAAATGTACCAAAGCTGGCACCTGCTGCGGTGGTTGCGTCCCCATGGTGAAAGACCTGATCAGCGGTACCATGAAAGCGCAGGGTAAATACATCCGCAATGTCATCTGCGAACATTTTACCTATTCCCGCCAGGAACTCTTCGACCTGATACATATTAAAGAGATCCGTTCCTTTGATGACGCACTGGACCATTATGGTCAGGGGGATGGATGTGAAATCTGCAAACCTGTAGTCGCTTCTATCATGGCCAGCCTGTGGAACGATATGATCCTGGAAAAAGGAAATGATACCGTACAGGATTCCAACGACCGCTACCTGGCGAATATACAAAAAGGCGGTACCTACTCTGTAGTTCCCCGCATTCCAGGTGGTGAAATCACGCCGGAGAAATTGCTGGTCATTGCACAGGTGGGATTGAAATACAACCTCTATACTAAAATTACAGGAGGTCAGCGTATAGATCTGTTCGGCGCTCATCTCAGCGATCTTCCCGCTATATGGGAAGAGCTCATCAATGCAGGCTTTGAAAGCGGCCATGCTTACGGGAAAGCATTACGAACCGTAAAAAGCTGCGTAGGCTCTACCTGGTGTCGTTTTGGTCTGCACGATAGTGTAAGTTTTGCCATTCGTATAGAAGAACGGTACCGCGGACTTCGCGCTCCTCATAAAATAAAATCGGCCGTATCCGGGTGTATCCGCGAATGTGCGGAAGCACAATCCAAAGACTTCGGCATCATTGCGACCGAAAAAGGCTGGAACCTTTATGTAGGTGGTAACGGTGGCTCCAAGCCACAACATGCGATATTACTGGCAGCCGACCTGGATAGTGATACCTGCATCAGTTATATAGACCGCTTCCTGATGTTCTATATCAAAACAGCGGATCCCCTTACCCGTACAGCTACCTGGCTCAATAAACTGGATGGAGGCATTACCTACCTGCGTAATGTAGTAGTGAATGATAGTCTGGGTATTGCCGGACAATTAGAAGCTGAAATGCAATCCCTGGTAGATAAATATAAATGCGAGTGGAAGGAAGTAGTAGAGAATCCCGAGCTGCGCAAGCGTTTCAATCACTTTGTAAATGCACCGGGAGCTAAAGATCCAACCGTGAAATTTAATCCGTTACGTGAACAGAAAAAAGCAGCAGAATGGAAATAACAACTTTAAAACCGTCAACTATGAACTGGTTCTATGCCTGCAAAGTCACTGACGTCCCTGCCAACGGAGGCGTATGTGTTAAATACGGAGAAGAACAGATTGCCTTGTTCCGCTTTGCCAGACGGGACACCTGGTATGCCACACAGAACCTTTGTCCGCACAAACAACAAATGGCGCTGAGCCGTGGTATGACAGGCACACAGGAAGGCGAACCGAAGATCGCCTGTCCGTTTCATAAGAAAACATTTTCTCTGTCAGATGGACGCTGTTTGTCCGATGAAACAGAGTGCGGTATTACTACATATCCGGTAAGAATCGAAGAGGATCATGTATACATTGGCGTACATGCAGGATGATGTATTTTCGAAGCTATTCATTAACTTACAAGGGAACCCCATAGTCCTTAGAGCCTAAGGTTCATATTGTTATGTGATCAGCTAATCCAAAATCAACCAAATGATGAAAAAACACATCCTCGGCGGAGCTATTTGCCTATTCATTGGCGTTTTATCTTACAACAACAGCCAGGCGCAATTTACACTAGGGGCACAATTAAGAACACGTACGGAGTTACGTGACGGACAAGGATCTCCTTTATCACTGGGAACAAAACCCGCCATTTTTACTTCGCAGAGAAGTCGTTTATCAGCAGGATTCACCGGTTACCGTTTTAAACTGGGACTAACAGTACAGGATGTACGCGTATGGGGACAGGATGTATCTACTATCAACAGAACTACCACCGCTGACAACAACGGGTTTATGTTGCAGGAAGCATGGGCGGAAATCATGTTGTTGGATACAACCGTAAAAAACAAAAGCCTGAACCTTAAAATTGGCAGACAGGAATTAAATTATGATGATGGCCGCCTCCTGGGTAATCTGAACTGGTTACAACAGGGACGCAGACATGATGCGGCTCTGATCAAGTACGAAAGCAACTCCTGGATGCTGCATCTGGGTGCGGCCTTTAACCAGAACAAAGAGAACGCTGCCGGTACCATTTACAACGCTACCCCTCCGGGTAATTACACGGCTACCACCAATGGTGGTACACAGTACAAAAGCCTTGAATTCCTGTATTTGGGAAAGAAGCTGGCAAAGGGTAACATATCCTTCCTCTTCCTGGCAGATCAGTTCAATAAGTTCCATACAGACAGCGTAAATGGCGCTGCTGTGAAAACATGGGATGAAGGTGTGTATAACCGCGCTACAACCGGACTGTTTTTCAATAACCAGTTCGATAAACTCGGCGTGACCGCTTCTGCCTACTACCAGTTCGGTAGCAATGCCAGCGGACAAACAATCAGCGGAGAACTGTTGTCTGCATGTTTCCAGTATGCTGTTTGTAAATCATTCAGCGCAGGTGCAGGAGTAGATTATACAACGGGAGGGCTCTCCTCTTCCGGCAGGACCAGCAAAGCGTTCGATCCTTTATACGGCTCGCCGCACGCATTCTGGGGACTGATGGACTACTTCTATGCTGCCAATGGTTTTGGTAATAAAGGTCTGCAGGACTACTACATCAAAACCAAACTGAAAGCTGGTCCGCGTTTCCAGATGACACTGGACGGACATGAGTTTTTCTCTTCCAGCTACATCCCCGGGGGCGTTACCCGCAGATTTGGTACAGAAGCAGATCTCGTAGGTACTTACGCCATGTCTAAAGTCATCAGTTTCGAAGCCGGCTACAGCCATTTCTGGAACACAGCGTCTTTAACCGCTCCCAGTGTTAAAAATATAACGAACGCGCAAAGCAATAGTAACTGGGCTTATTTAATGATCACATTAAAGCCCGAGTTGCTGTTGAAATAATAATCACTAAAAAAAACACTATGTCAGCAATCAGTAGTAATCAGCCACTTTCCAAACTACCGCTCTTTAGTCTGAACAATGTGCAGATGCGCACATTCCATACAACATGGTTAATGTTCTTTGTCTGTTTCTTCGGATGGTTTGGCCTCGCACCACTGATGCCGACCATACGCGAAGACCTCGGCCTTACTAAATCACAGGTAGGCAACATTATCATCGCTTCCGTATCAGGTACAATCATTGCCCGTCTCATTATTGGTAAATTATGTGATACATGGGGGCCGCGAAAAACGGCTATAAGGCTACTGATTGCTGGCTCTTTACCCGTTTTCCTTGTAGGCTTGTCCAAAGACTACACATCCTTTTTACTTTTCCGCCTGGCCATCAGTGTAATAGGCGCTTCTTTTGTAATCACACAGTACCATACATCCATGATGTTTGCTGCCAATATCAAAGGAACTGCCAACGCCGTTACCGGTGGATGGGGCAACCTGGGTGGCGGAGTAACCAATATGGTAATGCCACTTATCTTCACGGCTATTATAGGCTTTGGTTATACAAAAGCAGAAGCATGGCGTTATGCCATGATCGTTCCGGGAATAATGATGCTGATCGTAGCATTCCTCTACTCCCGTTATACAAAAGATACCCCCGCAGGTAATTTCGACGAGATAGGTCACCATAAAAATAAATCCCGCACTGACTGGTCCATTCTGGCCGACTGGCGCATCTGGGCGTTAACAATGGCCTATGGTATGTGCTTCGGTATGGAGATCACATTCGATAATGTGGCCTCTCTTCACTTCACAGACACTTTCCATCTTTCACAAAGCAGCGCAGGCTTCTGGGCAGGTATCTTCGGATTCATGAACATCTTTGCCCGTGCACTGGGAGGCTTTGTTTCCGATAAAGTAGGCGCCCGTTTCGGGATGAAAGGGAAAGGTTCCTTATTAGCATTGGTATTACTGCTGGAAGGATGCGGACTTCTACTGTTCGCACAGGCTGGATCATTGATATTCGCTATCATTTCCATGCTCAGTTTTGCCCTCTTCCTGAAAATGGCTAATGGCGCTACTTATGGTATTGTTCCTTTCATCAATGAAAAGAATGTAGGACTTGTAAGCGGCATCGTAGGTGCTGGTGGTAATCTGGGTGGTATGCTATTCGGTTTCCTTTTCAAGTCCGAATCTATTTCATACGTGCAGGCATTCACCTATATAGGTTGTATAGTAATCGCGGTATCGGTTATCGTAATGCTTACCAGGTTCATCAAGAAGCCAGCCGCAGCAACAAAAGAAATCACGCCACAAATGGCATTCGCAGAATAAACAGATCACATGTCAACTTCATTTAAAACAACCTGCTGTTATTGCGGTGTTGGTTGTGGGATAGTAGTGCATAAAGACCGGCAGGGGAAACTGCATGTGGAAGGAGATAAAGACCATCCTGTGAATAAAGGCATGCTCTGTTCTAAAGGAATGAACCTGCATTATACCGTTATGGATACCAGCGACAGACTGCTGTACCCTGAAATGCGATATAACCGGTACCTGCCACGGCAACGGGTTACCTGGGACCAGGCCCTGGAAAGGACCGCCGCAGTGTTCAAACAGATCATTCAGAAACATGGCCCGGATTCCGTAGCATTTTACGCATCCGGGCAATGTTTAACAGAAGAATATTATGTAGTTAATAAACTGATCAAAGGTTTTATAGGCAGTAATAATATCGATACCAACTCACGCCTTTGTATGAGCAGTGCAGTAGCTGCCTATAAAATGGCTTTAGGGGAAGATAGTGTACCTGGTAATTATGACGATCTTGAACTGGCAGATTGCATCTTTGTGGCAGGTGCGAACCCCGCCTGGTGCCATCCTATTTTATGGCGACGGATAGAAGCAGCGAAAGCTGCTAATCCTTCACTAAAAATAATTGTCAGTGATCCCCGTGTTACGCAAAGCTGTGCTTTAGCCAACCTGCACCTGCAATTGCACCCGGGTACAGATATCGTATTACATCATGCTATTGGCAGAATACTGATAGAACAGGGATTCACAGATCATACATTTATCAGTCAGCATACAGAAGGTTTTACCCGCTACAAAGAAACCGTCATGCAGCGTAGCCTTGCCAGTGCTGCTGCCATCTGTGGTATTTCCGAAACAGATATCATTGAAGCGGCTACATACATAGGCAAAGCCAAGCGTTTCATGACGCTGTGGACAATGGGCTTAAACCAGAGTGTAGTAGGCGTTAATAAAAATCTCAGTCTTATTAACCTGCATCTCATTACCGGCCATATAGGTAAACCGGGATGCGGGCCATTCTCATTAACCGGTCAGCCTAATGCGATGGGCGGACGCGAAGTAGGCGGCTTGTCGAACCTGTTGCCCGCTCATCGTCTTATGAACAATCCGGCGCATCGTAAAGAAGTACAGGAGTTCTGGGGGGGTGTTCCTCTCTCTGAAAAACCAGGACTTACCGCTACTGAAATGTTCACTGCTTTAAACGAAGGTAAACTTAAAGCCATCTGGATTCTTTGTACCAATCCGCTGGTGAGCCTTCCTGAGGCAAGACTGGCAGAAGCTGCGCTGCAAAAAGCGAAGTTCGTAGTGGTGCAGGAGATCTCTTCCAAACCGGAAACACTGCAATATGCAGATGTTGTCTTCCCTGCTGCTGCCTGGACGGAAAAAGAAGGTACCATGACGAATGCAGAACGTCGTATCAGTTATCTCCAAAAAGTAGCGGATGCTCCGGGAGAAGCATTACCGGATGCAGAGATTATCTGCCGCTTTGCACAGAAGATGGGCTTTCATGGTTTTTCTTATAATAACGCTGCTGAAATTTATGATGAACATTGCCGTCTTACGGCGGGTACTAATATTGATGTAAGTGGATTGAATTATGCTTTGCTAAAAGAGAAACGTAGTGTGCAATGGCCTTATCCCAAAGGAACAACAGACCTTGGTACGCCACGCCTCTTTACAGATCATCAGTTTTATACACCATCATCAAAAGCTGTTATTCATTCTTTTGATGATGATAACAAGTCTGCTCCGCCGGATAAGGATTATCCTTTAATCCTCACTACCGGCCGTATCCGCGACCAGTGGCATACCATGAGCAAAACGGGTAAAGTAAGCAAACTGAAACAACATATCCCCGCTCCTTTCCTGGAAATACATCCGGATGATGCAAAGGAACGCGATATCCGCGCGGATGATATCGTAGAGATCTTCAACAGCAATGGGGCCGTGCGGGTGAAAGCACAACTAAGTACTTCCATTAAAAAAGGTGTGGTATTCCTTCCCATGCATTGGGGCAAAATACTGAATAACGATTTAAGCAGGGCGAATAACCTTACACATAACCGCTTAGATCCTATTTCCAAACAACCCGATTTCAAATATGCGGCGGTACAGGTGTTACCTTACAAAAAGCCACAGCAACGCATCATTATTATCGGTGCTGGCGCCGGGGCCTATGGTTTTGTAAAATCATACCGTCCTTTAAATACTACAGACGAAATCATTGTTTTCAGCAAAGAAAATCTTCCTTTTTACAATCGTGTCATGTTA
Source organism: Chitinophaga oryziterrae (assembly GCF_009758125.1). Classification (GTDB taxonomy): domain Bacteria; phylum Bacteroidota; class Bacteroidia; order Chitinophagales; family Chitinophagaceae; genus Chitinophaga; species Chitinophaga oryziterrae. The sequence continues at coordinate 68,834 of NZ_WRXO01000007.1, read as the reverse complement.
CCTGATTATATCAGTGGCACCCAGCAATGGGAGCAGTTGGTTAAAATGAAAGATAGTGAAGAAAATGATTTCAATATTACGTTACACCGTGGCATCAGCGTAGTACAGATAGACAGGGAAAATAAAACTATTACAGATAGTAATGGCTTTGTACACCCGTATGATGTATTGATACTTGCAATGGGAAGCAGGGCTTCTACTTTAAGAGATACTCCTCCATTAAAAGGTATTTTCACTATGCGCAACCGCATGGACGCGGATGCATTCATCAAACATATTGATCCTGCCAAAGGTAAAGTAATGATAGCAGGGGGCGGACTGTTAGGCATAGAACTGGCAGCTTCCTTAAGAGAAATGGATATAGACGTTGCTGTTATACAACGCAGTTCCAAACTTATGGACCGGCAGTTAGACAGACTAGGTGGCCAGCTCTTATACGAAGAACTTACAGACAGAGGTATAGAGATTTTGTATAATGATGAGATAGAACGCTTCACCGGTTCAAAACAACTGGATGGTATCCGTCTCAAAAGTGGCAGACATATAGATTGCCAGGCGGTAGTACTTTCTATAGGAACAACGCCCAATATAGAACTGGCGCATGCATCAGAACTAACCTGCAAGCGGGGCGTAGTCGTAAACGAATACTTACAGACCAGCGATCCTGCTGTTTACGCTATTGGTGAAATAGCAGAATTCAATGGTACGTTATACGGTATCACAGCCGCCGCAGAACAACAGGCGGCCGTTGTAGCCCGGCATTTGTCCGGAGATATCACTGGTTATTACCAGGGCACTCTGTTCATGAATATCCTGAAAATGCATGGTACAGATCTCTGCTCATTGGGCATGGTAGAAACACCTGATGATCCTGCCTATGAAGAAGTGGTTTTCATTGATAAATCAAAACGTTACTATAAAAAGTGCCTGATACATAATGACAGACTGATAGGCGCTATTCTCATTGGTGACAAATCAGAATTCCTTGAATTCAAAGAGCTGATAGCTAATAAGATCGAATTATCTGATAAGAGACTGGAACTGTTACGTTCCGGTAAAAAAGGAGAACCGGTGATAGGCAAACTGGTATGTAGTTGTGGCAGTGTGGGAGAAGGAAATATTACAGGAAAGATCGCTGAAGGATGTGCAAGTCTCGAAAAGCTATGTCAGGCTACAGGTGCAGGCATGGGTTGTGGAAGTTGCAGACCGGAAGTACAGTCGATATTGGAAAGAACACTGCCTCAGCAGGAAAAAAAGAAAACGGAACAACTGGTAACGGTATAAAATGCTAAAGCAAACACATACAATAAGTATCAATTTTACAGGAGGGATTATCTCTCCCGGAAATCTGCATACTATCCTGGAAATAGCAACAGATGCCAGAGTAAAACAGGTCCGCTTTGGCTTACGCCAGCAATTATTGATAGAAGTCCCGGTAAAACAAATTAAACAATTTGAAAACGCCTGTAAAGAAAAAGACATCAGCTGCGCATACACACCTAATATCAGCAGCTCTTATCTTACATCCGGGATCTTCGTCACAGATACCTGGCTGACGGAAGGCATCTACAAGGATGTTTTCGAAATGTTCAGTTATGCCCCCTCTCTGAAAATAAATATCTGCGACAGCAAACAAACTTTCATGCCTTTCTTCACAGGGCATCTTAACTGGATATCTGCACAGCAACAACATTACTGGCATCTCTACATCCGCTACCCTAAAACAGGAGAACTGTTTTCATGGCCGGAACTCATCTATACGAACAACATCGGAGAAGTCAGCCACTGCATAGAATCTCTTTTATCCGCTAAAGAATCCTTACAAATTGATCACCTTTTCAAACAGGTAAAAGACAAACTGGAATACCTCTGCCGTCCGGTAGAACAGGAACTGGAATACCCGCATTTCCATCTCCCCTATTACGAAGGCTTCAATAAACACGAGGACAGCTACTGGCTGGGCATCTATCGCCGCGACGAAGAATTCTCCGTTGATTTTCTGAAAGACCTGTGTAATATCTGCCTGGAAACAAAAACAGGACAGCTATATGCTACTCCCTGGAAATCACTGATCATTAAAAATATTAAACACGAACACCGCCGCCTCTGGGATTATATCCTCGGCAAACATAATATCAACGTACGGCATGCGGCCAATGAACTGAACTGGCAGGTAGAAGATAACAGCGAAGATGGCCTTGTATTGAAACGTCACATTATCAGGTACTTCGACAGCGCTGATGTACGCACCTACGGATTATGCTTTGGCATACGCCTAAAACCGGGGAACAGCTGCTTTGGCTCCATTATCCTTAACAAACAGGAAAACAGGCAAAAAAGCCGTTTAAAAGGCCTGCAACGGTACGATATCCTGTATACTCCGGACTTCAGTCCTAATTCCGGTAACCTGATCCCCTACAGGACAGATGTGGCCAAAGAACACCTGGGGCCCTATATTTCAGCGCTTTGTAAACTTTTCTACGAAAGCAGCCATGATCCTTTACAAAAGACAGTACCACTGCCTGTGGTAACTGTGCCCGAAAAGCCTGTACATCAATGCCCTCACTGCTTTACGATCTATGATGAAGCCACGGGAGATCCTGCCCAGCAAATCCCTGCCGGTACGCTCTTTTCTGACCTGCCCCCTTATTATTGCTGCTCCGTTTGCGAAGCTCCTTTGCAGGATTTTAATATCACGCAGGTCACAAATTTTAATATACTATCTTAACCCGTTCATTTACTATCACCCCTGTTTTTGATCCCGTATCTTAACATTCTATTTGCACTTGCTGCATACCCGGTACTACAGCAGCTTATAAGGCTACACCCGTCCCTATAATCAGTAAAACCATCAAAACAAAAGTGCTAAAACGTTATACATCTAAGAGATTTAGTATTATTTTTGCGCTGCAAATCGTGTAAAAAAAATAATATGTCTCCTAAATCGGCGCCTGACATCGTTTTAATCGGTGCAGGCATAATGAGTGCAACGCTGGGTGTTCTGTTGAAAGAATTGCAGCCGGAACTGACCATTGAAATCTTTGAACGACTGGATGTAATTGCCGGAGAAAGTTCAGATGCATGGAACAATGCCGGTACTGGTCATTCGGCCTTCTGCGAACTAAACTACACACCTGAAAAGGCCGATGGTTCTATCGAAACGAATAAGGCCCTGAAAATTGCCGAATCTTTCGAAGTATCCAAGGAGTTCTGGTCATTTTTAGTACAGGAAGGCTGTATTAAATCTCCCGGAGACTTTATTCAAAGTGTTCCTCACATGAGCTTTGTATGGGGTGCAGAAAACGTGGAATACCTGAAAAAGCGCCAGCAGGCATTGGAAAGCAATCACTTATTCAAGGGAATGCAGTACTCGGAAGATCCCGCTGTACTGTCCGAATGGATGCCCCTGGTAATGGATGGCCGCGATCCCGCAGAGAAAGTAGCCGCTACACGTATGGAGTTGGGTACCGATATCAACTTCGGAGCATTGACGCGTTCCCTCATCGACTACCTCACAGAACAGGACGGAGTAAGCCTCAACCTGAACCATGAAGTACGCGACCTGGAACAGGATGAAGACGGGAAATGGCGACTGACCGTGAAGAACATGGAAACAGGCAAGAAGAGAAAACTCTTTACAAAATTCGTATTCATAGGCGCCGGTGGTGGTTCACTCCCATTATTGGAGAAATCAGATATACCGGAAGGAAAAGGCTTCGGAGGGTTCCCTGTAAGCGGACAATGGCTGATCTGTAAGAATCCTGAGATAGTAGAAAGACATGCGGCTAAAGTGTACGGCAAAGCATCTGTAGGAGCACCGCCAATGTCTGTACCACACCTGGATACCCGCATGATCGATGGTAAGAAAGCCTTACTGTTCGGACCATACGCAGGCTTCTCCACCAAGTTCCTGAAAAAAGGCTCCTGGCTGGACCTGCCTAAATCAATTAAGTTCAACAACATCCGCCCTATGCTGGCGGCTGGTCTCGATAACCTTCCATTGACCAAATACCTGATAGACCAGGTACGTCAGTCGCCCGAAGAAAGACTGGAAGCCTTACAGGCTTTCCTGCCTAAAGCGAAAATGGAAGACTGGGAACTGGAATTCGCCGGTCAGCGTGTACAGGTCATCAAGAAAGACCATGAACATGGTGGTGTGCTGGAATTCGGTACAGAAGTAGTAAGCGCCGCAGATGGCTCTATCGCAGCATTGCTGGGAGCTTCTCCCGGTGCATCCACCGCAGTATCCATCATGCTGGAACTCCTGGACCGTTGCTTTAAAGAAGAACTGGCTACTACAGCATGGAAAGACAAGCTGTTACAGATGATCCCATCTTATGGCCAGAAGCTGTCAGATACACCAGCTCTCTGCGATCAGGTAAGGGAATGGTCCAACACAGTATTAGAACTGAAAACACAGGGTGTACCTGCTTAAAATATAAAGGCCCGGCTACTCACGAAGCCGGGCCTTTTTCTAATTAAGATCTGATATCTTCTGTACCCATTTTATCCGGTACAAATATTCCAATATAGGATTGCAGATATACTGCCTTATCTTCTCTATACTGATCCCCACAATGAACACTACTATCGCCAATCCGAATATAGACAGCAACAATGTTGTATCATTTGGCATTACCGTACGTAAATAAGCCACCACATTATCCCGCAGATATAAACAAACATTCCGTTGTTCATGAAACAGATAAGTACCAAATACTAATCCTGCCACACTATTTATCAGGCCACTCTTAAAACTCAGATTCTTGAAAGTAAAAAAGAGGAACACTGCAGAAAGAATCAGTACCGGGTTATTATAATTATACACGGCCCAGGTAATCTTAGGCTTCCCGATATAATACGTTCCATAAGCCAGCGCAAAGACTACCAGAGAACATACAATATACCACAGCCATGCATAATCTACTTTCTTCACATAATTCCGGCAATAATGGGCAACGATGTAAATGAAGATGAAGTTGTAGATACCAAAACCTCTGTCCGATATAAAATTCCCCATCACAAACTTAATATGAGCCAGTATCAGTAACACGACTATCATACAGATGAGCTGCTTTTTATTCAGTCCTGCCAGCCCTTTATTTAACATCGGCGCTAATGCATACAGCGTTAAGTAGATAGGCACAAACCACCATCCTTTATATAAAAAATACAATGTCATTGCCAGCGTCTTCCAATCAAACGCAGCCAGGCCAAGCCATACAAATACCAGATACAGCACAATAGAATAGAAGGTACACTGGATCAGAAAAGAAATCAGCACTTTCATTTTAAATTTGATCTCAAAATACCCTGAAATAAATACATAGGTATTCACGGCAACAATCAAAAAGCTATTCAACAAAATCTGAAAAGTAGTAGACTCCATGGGGGTATACGTACCCGACCCCAGCTCTCTCAGTTTTAATCCTCTTGTTACAAGATGATGTACAATGATCATAAACATCAATACAATCCTTAGCAACTCAATGTTCGAATCCCTTTGTACCTTTTCAAGCTTCATATTATTGTCCTTTTGTTGTAATCAGATAAAAAAAATAGGGGATATAGATATATCCCCTTTGTTTTAACCTTATCTTATTGTTTCTAAGAGAAATTCTACCGCACACCTGCGGACTTATATGGTATCCTTACCATTACTACCACATTCTTTTCCGGTGCCGCACTGATTTCAAAATTGCCATCATGCAAAGCAGCCATGTAAGACATCAGGTAGCAAATGGGCTGGTTTAATAATTCACTGTCCGTAACGCGGTGCTCATTCGCTGATGATTTAAAAGGAGAAGAGAAAATATAGTTGGCGAAAAAATGCCCTCTGATCTCAAAATATCCATCCTCGAAAGAGAACACCAGTCTTGGTAACTGATAAGTAGATGAATGCCTGTTCATCCAGAAAAATAAATTCAGTATCAGCTGTTTGATTACGAATTCATCTATAAACGCATCTGTTGCCCCTTTGCCGGTGTGTAACTCTACTGCCGGTGACAACAGTTTTGTATACGGTTCCTCCCGGATGAACTGCGTCAGGAAGAAATGAACGTTGGTCATTTTCCTGTTCAATGTGAACGATTTGCTCAGTATCTGCTGAATGATACGTACATTCTGCAACTGGAAATCAAGTTCTATTACCTGTGATTTAATAGCTTCCGCCTGGCGGGTAATCTTTCCGGCCACAGCTTTCCCGTCGTATAATGCAATCAGCTCTACGCTTGAAAGAATGCTTGATATAATAGATTTCAGTTCATGAAAAATATCGTCTGCCAACCTGTCGTTATCAAGAAAATTTAATGCAGTTACAGAAGTTTTCATTTTCATCGCTGGTTTACAGGTCCCCGTCCTTATTTAAGATAGATAATCCCGGCATAACCGCTGCCGGAGCGCAAATGTAACATTTACCGTTCTTTAATTCCTATCAACTTCATTACTCATATTAGTAGAATATCATCAGAAAGCGTTTTTATCACCTCTTATTGTGTTAAATACTGTTAAGAAGATGATTCGCAGATCCAATAATATAGACCAGTTCTCCATGTACCAGATATCATGCTCTATGCGTTTACGCAAATGCACTTCTTCTGTAATCTCTCCACGATACCCGTTTACCTGCGCCCATCCGGTAATGCCCGGCTTCAGAAAATGACGGATCATATATTTCTGAATAATGGCCGAATACTCTTCCGTATGTTTCAGCATGTGTGGACGTGGCCCTACAATAGACATATCACCGAAGAATACATTCAGGAACTGCGGCATCTCATCCAGGTTCGTCTTACGCAGAATGCGTCCTATCCTGGTGAAACGGCGGTCGTTACGACTTGCCTGTTTACTGTTGGCATCATTGTTTACATACATGCTCCGGAATTTCAGACAGCGGAAGTTATTGTTGTTCCTGCCGGTACGGTTCTGTACGAAGAATACAGGACCACGGGATTCCAGTTTTACCAGCAATGCCAGCAAGGGTATCAGCCAGCTCAGAATAAAAACCATCACGAACGCACTGAACAGAATATCAAACATGCGTTTCCTGATCCTGTTCGCAATATCATCCAATGGCTCTGAACGTAAAGAGATGATAGGGATGTTATCCAGGTAGTCGATATAGATCTGTCTGTTCACGAACATCCTGAAATCAGGTACAAAACGGAAACGGATAAAATGCTTTTCTGCCTCATGCGCCAGCGTATACAGGTAAGGAAACTGCTCCGGGGAGAGCGTTGAATAAATTTCCCTGATGTTATTCGTCTGCGCATAGGTCACACATTCCTGCAAATTTCCGATAACCGGATAGTAAGACAACTCATGCACATTGCTGTATTCCTCAAAATAACCCTCAAAACGGAGATTACTTTTCCTTCCCAGCAAATTATCTACCAGTTGCTTAGACAGGTCATTATAGCCCACGATTACCACCTTCTTTTCGATCTCCTTACGACGCAGGATATAATTGGTGAGCATATAGAAGAAAAGCCGGTCTATCAGTACTACTATTATAAATAAAACACAATAGGTAGCTATGAATAACCTGTTATAGGCTTCCTTGTTCAGGAAAACGAAAAGGAGCATTAATAACAGATAGTATAAGATTCCCTGTATCGTCTTACGTGTTATTCTTTCATAAGACAATTGCTGGCTCATAAAATAGATACCAGTAGTATATAACGCAATTGCCCACGAGATATTGGATGCCAGCAAGAACATATCTCTGTCCATATGTACAGGTACACTGTACTGCTGCAACCAGTAATGAGTAAAAAAGAAAAATCCATTCAGGCTGATAAAATCAAACATCAGTATCTGGATGCTGCATATTTTTAGATATCTGTTCAGCATATATAAAATGTTAACGAACTATTACTGCTTCTTCAAACCGCGTCATTATTTCCCCTACAGACAGGTAGGTCTCTGCGTATGCCCTGCCATTGCTGGCCATCTCTCTGACATTGCCGTTCATCGACCGGATAATACCTTCATTCAGGGCATCCTGGTCTTCTGCATCTACCACTATCCCCATGTTATGCGTACTCACCAGCTTATGTAAACTGGTACCACTGTTGGCAGTAACGAGTGCCAGTCCGCCCACGGCCAGGATGGTAGTCAGCTTGGAAGGCATTACCAGGTCACTGGCATTCCCTTTCTGTATCACCAGGTGTACATCTGCCATATTCAGGAAGTGATTGAACCGCTCGAAAGGCTGCAATGGGAAAAAGATAACGTTCTGCAGCCCCATCTCTTCAGCAAGTCCCATCAGCTTCTCTTTATAAGGCCCGGAACCACAGATCAGGAACTTTAGCCCATCCTGTTCCTTCAGCCTGTCGGCCGCATGCAGGATGGCTTCCAGTCCCTGCTTCTCACCAATAGCGCCGGAATACAATACGATCTTGTCTGATGCGGCAAAACCGTACTCTGTTTTCAGTAACATTCTTTCTTCCAGCGGATGGAACAGGGTTACATCTACCCAGTTAGGAAAGAAGAAAATATCCTTGCCTGCCTTCTGCTGGATCTTGCTCATCATCCCATCGGAAATACTGCTCACCATATCAGCACGCTTTAAAATGTAACGTTCCAGTCCGAACAACATTTTAATCAGCCTGGGAGATCTGATCATATTCAGGTCTCTTGCAGCTTCTATCTGCATATCCTGTACATGGTACAGCACCTTTGCTCCCCGTAGTTTCTTATACAGCACTGCCAGTAATCCTAAATGAAAAGGCGGCACTACGCTGATCACCACATCAAACTTCTTACGCGGTAACAACTGCAGTAACTTAAAGAACGCAGACACCGCAAACGAAAAATCAAGCAGCATCCTTGTTTTACCGGAAGGTTTTGCCGGTACATACTGCGGACAGCGATACACCGTAATCTTCCCCTGCCAGCCTTCTTCCTTCATCACTTCCTTCCTGTACCAGTTCTTATGTTTATCATAAGGTGGCTGTACCTTCCATTGCGGATAATAAGGGTAACTGGTGATAACAGAACAATCATATCCGCCTGCTGCCAGCCATTTGATCATCTCCCCGTTGTATTTTCCAATACCGGTTTGCTCTGGTGAAAAATTGCCTCCAATCAGTAATAATCTTTTAGCCATATTATTCTGTGATCTCTCTTTTACGTACATGAATGGCAGGATTGCCTGCATATATACTCCATGCTTCCAGGTCTTTTGCAGCTACTGACTTTACCGTTAATACAGCATGTGATCCGCAAACGATACCCGGGCATACCACCGACTGTGCACCTATCCACACGCCTTCTTCAATCTTTATTCCACCCAGCCGGTAAGGGAAATCACTTCTCTTGTAATCATGGTTACCTGTCAGCAACATGGCTCCCTGAGAAATACACACATTATCACCCAGCTCCACCATATCCAGGTTATCTATCCATACAGATTCCCCTATCCAGCAATGATCTCCAATACTCAAACGCCAGGGATATTTAATCCTGACTTTAGTTTTGATGATAAGCCCTTTGCCTACAGATGCCCCGAAGGCACGCAGTAACCTGCTCTTAAAGCCGTAAGGCCAGGGAAACACACTATCGAAAATGTAATAATTCACGAGGAACCAAACCCCTATCTTCCACTTAGGACCAGCGGTATAGTTGCCTACACTGAATTTGGAGAGATCTGTATTCATTGTCTGTTGAAATATCTTTTACATAAATAAAATCCAATCGCTGCGCCGGCCGTATTCAATATCACATCATCTGCATCTGCCACCCCCAATCCCGTATAATACTGTGTTATCTCTATCGCTACACTCAATGCACAAGCCAGTAACACCACCCATATGAACCGCGATAACTTAAAGACCATGATCGCGATGAAAGAGAAAGGAATGAACAATACAATATTTCCGAACAGGTTGGTTAAAAAGTGAAACCAGTGTAACCACCAGCTACTACCCCTCGGGTACATGATATCTTTCAGCGAATCAACAACAGGATGAATTCTTAACCGGCTGTTCAGCGGGATAGGCTCTCTTATCCTCTCAGGATTCAGTAATACCAGAAATAATAACCCTATGAAATACCCTACTGTTAATATTACTTTCCTCACTGTAGCACTATATTGTAATCATTCTTCAACAAGGCTATCATGTTCTCTTTCCGCGTATCCCCTTTCAGTTTCAATTCAAACTCTTTCAGGTTTACATCTACCAGTAAACGGTACCAGTATCCCTGCATGAAATGGAAGATGAAACCATAGTAGCCGTCCATAAAACCAACACGCAGAATGTAGCGGTAGATAAAATAAAAGGAGGCTCTCATTCCAGGCGATAAAGCAGCATATACTTTCTCTTTCAGAAAACGTTTCGTTTTTGCCTGTGTGCCTTCTCCTTCCAGCAGGCGTTTATCTGCATGCAGCAGGCCGTACTTGATATTCAGCAGGTCTACCATTTCCCGGATAGCATAATTGTTATGCTTGTTCACCCACCAGTGAATCTCATTCAGATTATAGTCCACGATATGTTCTTTAAACAACACCGTTTTTCCCTCTGAGAGTACGATATGTTCATCCATCCAGCGCTGCTCTATACTACCGATCTTATTACGCCATATGCGCAGCAGTGTATGCGGATAAAAGCCACCGTGACGGATCCATTTGCCTTTAAAAAGTACCTTACGGCGGATATAAATACCGCTCACCTCTTCCGGCATCTGCGTGATACGGGTATTGATCTCTTTGATCAGTGCCGGCTCCAGATATTCGTCTGCATCCATACGCATCACCCAGGCGGCGCTACTGCCACAGTTATCCAGTCCCCATTGAAACTGTTGTGCATAATTGACCCAGGCATGCTGTAATACTTTAGCGCCATTTTCTTCTGCGATCGCTACAGTACTATCGGTAGAGAATGCATCGATAATATAGATTTCATCCGTTATCTGCCGCATGCTTTCCAGGCAGCGACCGATATGTTTTGCTTCATTATAAGTAAGAATGATTACCGCTATGCTCATCTGTTTATATCGCGTTTGTACTTTCGTATAGTTTCACATAATCTCCTGCCAGTTTCGCTTCATTAAAATCACGGTCAATGATCCTCCTGGCGCGGGAAGTAATTTCATTACGTTCCTTTTTGTTGTGGTATGCTTCTGTCAGCTTCTGCCTGATCTCCGTCACGCTCTCTATACCGGTAATCCAGCCGAAACCGTTCTCCTCTACATAATTGCATAACCCTACATTATTACTGATCAGTACCGGCGTACCTACATACAAAGACTCTATCACCACTATCGCAAAATTCTCATTGAGGGAGGTCAGTGCAAACAGATCAGATCCTGCCAGGAAGGGGAACTTCTGTTCCGTGTTCATCCATCCTACCCATTCCACATGCTCCTCCATTCCAAGGTCACTTACCATCTTTTTCAGTTGTTGTACATACTCCTCATTGCCTGATCCGGCAATCTGTAAGCGGTAAGGAAAACTCACACCCGAGAGTGCACGAATAAGAATATCCAGTCCCTTCTTAGGATCTATACGGGAAAGGAAACTGATCGTAAACACCGGTCGTTCGTCTCTTTTATATTCACCTGAAGGAAGGTCTACCAGGTTAAAAATATTCGCTCCTTTCCAGTTCTTATTGATATCCAAACATTCATTCCATTCTATTTGCGAGGATACATGCAGATATGTCTTCTTCAGTAATTGTTTACCTATCACAGCATGTATTAACTTCTTCTTCGCCCGGTTATTTGCGTTTAATACATAATCACAGAACATCCCATGCGGAGATAATACCGGCTTCACTCCTCTTAACATAAATATTAATGCAGCACCCAACACTGCAAAATTCCACCACGAATGAATATGTACTACATCATACTGTTTGGCAGTAGACCAGGTATAAGCATATAGCGAAGGAGAAATATGTGTATGATCACCTGTAATACGCTTGAAATATCTGACAGTCACTCCATCTATCATCACAGGTTCTTTCAGAGGCACGTCCAGCTCTTTATTACCATTGGCAGTAGTCGTATATACCGTTACTTCATGTCCAAGCTGCACCAGTCTTTCCGCCAGCCGGGCAATCACTACAATGGGACCGCCATAGATATATGCGGGCTTGTAAGATGGTGCTATAAATAAAATTTTCATTCCTATGCTTTTATATTAACCAATTCCCTTTCAGTAACCCGGGCTGGTATTTTTTTTCGTTTCAATAATAAAGGCAGTACGATCTTCTTTTGAAAATGTATCTCCAGCAGGTAGGCCATGATGAGTGTCATTACTATAAACACACACCAGGCTATTATTCCGTCATGTAGTATAAACTTCACCCCTCTTAACAACGGCACATGCACGATGTATATTCCATAAGAAATGGGGGCCAGTACTGCCATCGGTTCCATCCACGCAAAGTATTTCACCGATAACCACTTTTGTGCCATCATCCATACAATGGCAAATACAATTGCGGCGCTAAAATGTCTGATCTCTATAAAGGGATGTAAACCAATACTGTTACTACTGTTTTTTATTTGTTCATAACTTCCGGCCACATATCCGCCCATTGCAATCAGCAACACTAACATTCCCCACAAAAAAGGGCGGGTACGTTCTGTAAGCGTAGCCTCTGCAATGGCAGCGCCCAACCACCAGATAGGCAGGTACAACAAAGTGAGGTATGCCTTACCCGGATAAAAAGAAAATAATATTGCAGCGCTGAATGAAACCAATACGACTATCAACAGATTCCTGTTAAACTTCGCAGATCCCACTATTGCATAAAAAACATAAAACCATGCTTCATACCCCAGGCTCCACAAAGGATCATTATCTCCGAAAGTGGGATAACCAATCCCGGGCTTTTGTAGTTGAGAATCCTGCAAACCCGCTATATTATAAAAGAAGGTTGCCATATCCGTATGCTCCTGACGCGCACCTGTAACAAGGTTTAATACGATGCTCAATACCATCACGAGAATAAATATGGGATAGATCCTCACAAAACGTTTCCATAAGAAGTCGGCTCTGTCAAATGCTGGTTTTACACTATAATTGTAATGGATCACAAACCCGCTCAGCAGGAAAAACAATATCACCGCTTCCTGACCAAACAGCAGAAAAGGCTGTATAGCATGCGGCAGCATCTGACGGGAATGATGCAATACCACATAGATAGCAGCTAATCCCCGGCACACTTCCAGCGGCCATAATTTGTTTTCTTGTTTCATGCAGGACTGGTTTTAAAAGCTGCAATAGCAGTGAGGGCATTATTCGTCATACTGTCCATTGTTAGTTCCGATTTCACATACTCACGTGCATTATTTCCCATCCGCACAATTTCATCATCTGTAATACGCGCCAGCTGGTCCAGACAACTTTCCATATTCTCAAAGATCTTCCCGTTATAATCATGCTGTATATAACTGTATTCCACACATTGCATTACGGACACAGATCGATTGAATGTAAACACAGGCTTACCGTAAGACATCGCTTCCACAATGGACAGTCCCACCCATCCCGGCTGAAAATAAATATCCGCCATGCTGAATAATTCATCCTTGATCTTCCTGTCGTACAATGCACCGAAATCATGCACATTCTCATACCCCGAAAAATCAGGCTTCAGCTTTCCATCTCCGATGATTACAAAAGCAAATGCAAGCGGGGAAGTATTCTCTATCAGGTTCACCAGTAAGTCCACACGTCTGCCGGGTTCATTAAACCTTGCGCAGTAAATAAGCACCCGTTGTTGTGTTATCTTATACTTCTCTCTTAATGTTTCTTTATCGGCAGTCTGCACCCCTAATATGTCTTCCACACCGGAGATCGTATTGTTCAATGCATGCCCGTTTATATGTGGTGTGAATCCTTTCCATACGGATAATTCTTTTTTCGTATAAAACCAGATACCATCAGACAATGCAATCATCCATCTTAATAAAATATGCGGATGTTTCTCCTCATGTACGTACCTCCTTACAGAGATGCCATGTCCCCATAGAATAATTTTCTGTTTCAGGAAAGGCTTCAATAACAGGATCAGCCAGGTAGTAAGATGTCCGAAGTTCAGCATCAATACCAGCACCTCGTATTTTTTATTCAACAGCGGAAGAGGATTGTACAATACAAATGGACCTTTCATAAAAGAACCTAAAGGAATTACACCCGTTTCTCCTTCCTTGAAATCATTTTTCTTCAGTACTTCCTGTTTCTCATAACAGTAAAGATCTGTTGGCATTTTCTCCCTGAATGAATTGAAGAACTCTTCCCGGTAATGTGGTATGAATGGCTGTAATATGGCGATCATAATAAAAATATTAGTTGCCCATTAAATACTTTCTCAGTACATCACTCTTCGATAAAATTTCAGACACAATAAAACTGAGTATATAAGTAATGATAATGGAACCAAGCGTCAGAACTATTCCTTTTATTGGATGATGTGTTATCTGCATCGCTGTTTTAATACCTTCCAGGAAAACCCCGTGAATCAGGTAAATGCCCATAGAGTTTTTTGATAACTGTTTCATAAAAGGATATTTAAAATCCGCCTGAAACAGCAGGAAAGGAAACAGCACTGCCACAAATAACAACCCTGTAAGAACATTTGGCAGCAGGTATTGTGCAAAGAAAGTAATCACACAAAGTACCGGTATAATGATCTTCGCAGCTAATCCATAACTATTGGCAATTTTGTCGTAGTTGATATAGTATAACATTCCTATCCCGGAGGAAATCAGCGAAGGCAGGAAGTATAACATGATATGCCGTGTGAACCAGGGCGCTGTTGTAATATCTTCAGGCGTATACCATAAGATAACAGCTACCACAACAATCATGACGCTGAGAAAGATGTTGGCAAATACGCTGTGTCTGGCTGCTATTTTCAAAAATCCAAAGAACAGCAGCATCAGGTAAAACAAGTTGGGCAGGTACCATAACTGATAAGAACTTCCCTTAAAAACAAACATCTGTACCCAGTCAATTTCCAGGGGCTCATGTATAAACTTTGCTTTAAACATCCGGATGCCCAGGTAAATGAACGTCCATAGAAAAAAGGGGATCATCAGCCGCTTAAAGCGGGTTCCGGCCATCTCTCCAAAATCTGTTTGTCCTTTACTGATTACCTGGGTTGAAAAAAGGAATAACGAAATGGCGATAAATACAGGGACTGCATAACTATTCAGCGGGTTCAGTTCACGGGTCCAGTAACTACCTGCACATCCATGAATCCATACAACACTGAATGCAGCAATGGGTCTGATAAAATCAAAGCCCGGAATATACTTTTTGACGTTCATGTGAAGCTTTATTTGATATAATATCAGTTACGTCAAAACCATAAATCTTCCTGCTACCTTCATGAATGGAATCAAAAGCCACCATTGTCCCATCCTTTTTCCATCTCGGATGCAGATCACAATGCAATCCGCTACGTGTAAATGCCATCTGCTGAGGAGAAAATGCTTTCAGCACGGCCTTATCCACACCTTCCAGGAAAGGCATCGATTTATTAATGTCCGGCTGCTGGTCCAGCATCTTATAAGTGCCCAGGTCCACACGCATTTGTGTACTGTACTGGAACAGGAATAAAGTGCGGATACCATTTGCATCAGGATAGGTATCGCAGATCATCCAGTCGCGGTTAGCCGGACAAAACATCGGATGCCCGTCCTCTTCTATCACCCCTTTTGCCAGTAAACTGAACTGCGGGTTATCTGTATCTTTAAACAGCAGCCAGTTAAAAGCGGAATTCAATTTCACACCTTCTTTAGGCTTGTATAATAATTTCTTTAAGATCTTCTTCCCTTTTGATACCAGTCCTGTTGGCATCATCTTATATAAAAACGACTGCCGCAATCTTTCTACACCACTCCCTGTTCTTCCCCATATAGCGATATGCTGATCATCCTGCCAGTCGAAATGACTTAAAAATCCTGATGCCAGACATCTGAGACCAGATCCATCTGTGTTCACTGTCATCAGGCGGGTAGTCTCTCCGCCATCTTTCAGTTTATAACGATGCAGAAAGGCCAGCTTGTTCTGTGAAGGATTCAGTAACAGATGTGTGAAGTAATGGCAACGGCCCAGGTTAGGGTTCATCTGGAATTTTGCCACCTCATGTACGGATAAAATCATCTTATGCTCGCGGGTAGTGATATGATGCCTGATGATACCCGATTTGGAAGGCGCTTCATCATTGGCATAAGCATCCGGCAAGCCGGTATAACCATAACCACCTACACGGAATAAACGTGCATAATCAAGACCGAAAGCCCAGCCATCATCTGTAATTACGTGTGCCGGATAATCCAGTATATCTGTACACTCTTCGGTAACGCTATCGTATACCTTGGAACGCCATTCATTGTTTACTTTATCGTTGACGATAAACAGGTCTGTATTGCCAATCCATTGCTGCCTGGCACCCTGCGGATAATTATAGGCATATGTCTCCCCCAGTTTATGGAAGATACCGGCATTGTCAATGAAACCTATATCGCAGGTCACATTCGGGTCCGGAGGAGTGTACATATCATCTATCTTTAACGCCAGTAATTTATCACCGGCACTATTCCATGCTACCAGATCATGAAAACCGAAGAAATAATTTCCTTCTCCTTTTGAAAGTAAAGTTGCTTTATGCATACACCTGTTCTTTTTGTAATATCCAGTTGCTAAAATCTTCTGAACGTTTCTGCCAGCTATGTTCTGTTACATCCAGCGATACACTTTTCAGTTCTCCCTTTGCCAGGATCGAAATCAGGCTGGACAGTGTAGCTGGCTGATTGTTATCGAAGTAATATCCGTCATCTCCGAAAATTTCTTTCGGTTCTCCTATCTTACAGGTAAATACGGGCTTATGAAAGGGGATGTACATGTATATTTTACTGGGGCAACGGGCCCAATCCTGCACGGTATCATTCAACGGAGAGATGAAAGCATCTGCCAGTTCAAAATAAGAACTCAGCATTGTTTCAGGAGCATAACCAAGGAACTCCACATACTGCTCTAAGTTTTTCTCTTTCACATACGTCTTCGCCTCTTCCAGGTGTCTGCCTCTTCCCAGCAACAACAGTTTGATGTCCGGTGTTTTCTTCGCCGCCATCTCTACTGCTTCCAGCATGGTGAATAATCCATAGTTGCGGGTCATGGTACCCATATATATCAGTACAGTGTTATTCTCATACTTTACAGACAGCTCCTTCAGGTATGATTTTGGCGCATCGATCACTTCAGTGCTGTATGCATAAGGAGAGTATAATATTGGCATATTGCGTTTAAACAACTGCTTCGCTTTACGCGCATAAAAATCCTCCAGGTATTTACTGGCACAGATTAGTTTATCTGCATATTTTACGGATAATCCTTCTATAAAATGTGCCAGGATCTTCTTCAGCCCCTTATTGTCCGGTATGCCGGATTGCAGTTCGGAATGTTCAATGATCATTTCGGGCTTAAACTGTAAAGCACTTTTTCTGATCCAGTTGCGGAACCCGAATGCACAGAAATAAATATAATCCGGTTTGATCGTGTTCAGGATTTGTGTTTTCTGCGCTACTTCACCCTTCGCTCCTGCCGGCTGGTAATAATGCAAAGCAATATCGCTGCCACATTCTATACCCGCCCGCTGACGGTTCTCTGCACAATCCATCGCGATAACAGATACGTCCCATCCCATTGCAGATAAGGGATTAGCCATCCCCAATGCCCTTTTCATGGTAGCAATACTTGTGATATCACCCGTTGTCAGGAAGCAGATCTTCTTCTTCTTCATCATTTTTTAAAGAGTAATAAACGGTTATAATAAATGCTATAAAGACCGGTATGATATTTCTGATCTGCGGCAATGGAGAAAAAGGAAATGTCCAGATCAATTGTACGGTATACAATACGATCAAAGGATAATAAGGTGTTTCCATGGCCCTTGGGTCCTTTATCAGGTAAAATGCTCTTTTTAATACCAGGTTAAAGATGTAGAGCATTACCAGGAAGCCTACAATTCCCGCATATAACCAGGCACCTAATAATACAGAGTGACTGGGGATTACACCGGAGTTGTTCAGTGAATTCTCCCTGAACTTGCCCGCATCTGCATCTTTGAACATCATCATGCGGTAATGATTGTCCTTATCCACGGCCCAGGAACCGTGCCCCAGAATAGGTGCGTCTTTGATCGCCTCTATCGCTACAAAGAACTCTCCCCTTCCCTGGGAAATAAGACTGAAAGGGTTATAGGGATTACCCGTTTCTTCCAACTGCGTACCCGCATGTTTTCCACCAAATTCACCGGATAATACTGCATTCACATAGATCATGAATAAGATCTGGAAAGTAATACCCACCAATAATGTCAATCCTATTTTACGGGCCAGTGTCATGTACATCAATTGTTTCCTGAACAGTATGATCAATCCGGTAAACAGGTAAAACAATCCATTGGAACGATAATCCAGACCAACACACATCAGGCCGTACAATATAAACACGGCCACCGTCATCTTATCTTTCCGCTTGTTGTATAAATAGTAAGTCAGGAGTAAAATGATGTTATTGGTAATGGGCGCTATCCTGAACTTAAACGCGGAATAACTTTCTGCAAGGTCGGCAGTATCCTGTTCCAGGTTTGATTGTCCGAAGAGAATAAGCCTGACGACTTCCGCTATCATGAATGCAACAATCACTTTAGGCGTTTCATCAAACATTCTGAACATGAAGGTGAATATTACAATAGCGACCGCCAGCGCTGCCCATCCACGTAACATGTTATTGGTATCTGTATGATTGACCACATCACTCAGCATTTGTACACCAAGGAACAGCGCCATACCGATATGGATCTTTTTCATATCAGGTACGCGATTGTACAGCGTACTTATTCTCTTAAAGGAAAAAGAGTAAAAGAGGGCATATACTTCACTCAGGATCAGCGTCCCTACAAAAGACAG
The DNA here is from genome assembly GCF_009758125.1 of Chitinophaga oryziterrae. Taxonomy (GTDB): domain Bacteria; phylum Bacteroidota; class Bacteroidia; order Chitinophagales; family Chitinophagaceae; genus Chitinophaga; species Chitinophaga oryziterrae. The sequence continues at coordinate 49,904 of NZ_WRXO01000007.1, read as the reverse complement.
CTTGGCACTGCTCAGTAAAGAGAAGACCACCATCCTTGCGTTGCTCTTATTCACTTTCATCTATAATGCTTTTGTAGAGTTCTTTTACCTCTTTGGCATAGTTGCTCCAGGTATGAGATTTCCTGATGGTAGCGGCTGCATTTTTACCCATGCTGCTGCGTAAGTCCTCATCTTTACTGAGGACAATGATCGCATTCGCCAGGTCTGCCGCATCATCATCTTTTATGAGGTAACCATTTTCGCGATGTTGCACAGGCGCCCCGCTGTTTACAGTAGTGATGACCGGTAATCCGGCAGCCATGGCTTCTTTTACAGACTGTGCAGCGCCTTCCACAAAAGTGGGGAAGATATAAACGTCGCTGTCTGCCAGGAATTTCTTCATCTGGTCCTGCGGCATATGCCCGTGTAACTTAATATCAGGATGATTCCTGAACCAGTCGGGAATAGCTACTTCCGCAGATACATTCCCTATAATATCCAGTGAAAATGCTACATCCTGCAGCATTAATATTTCTATTGCATTGATGATGATATGTGCGCCTTTTCTAAAACCAAAGTTGCCGGTAAAAAGCAATCTCATTTTATCAGACTCATAAGATCTCTTCAAATCATAAAAGCTTGCATCGATCCCTAAATGAATGACACTGATCTTCTCAGCAGGATACCCCTGTTCCAGGAAAGTATCTTTTACATAATCTGAATTTACCAGCAATACGTCTGCCTCTTCACAATCTTTTAATACATTATTCCAGAACCCGTCAGAGATGTTAATGTACTTCGAATTCGTACTCTCACTTTCCAGTTTTCCCAGTTGTCTCTTAATCTCTTTAGGATGAGCAATGCTATGATCTACCACTACCTTCATTCCTTGCTGCCGCGCTTTTTTGATAGCACCGGAACGACCACCGCCACTGCGTACATGAAAGATCTGGCTGTCATTAATATACTTTTTAGACTCTGTCCCAAATGCCTTCCATCCCATAATAGCAGCCGTATCACGCGACAACAGCTTTCTGCTGGTAAGCATAAAAAGGAACTGTATATAAAACTCAGAGAAACTGCATGTTCTGATATCTGTGCGGGGCAATCCTTCAGGAGAACGCTTACGCAAACCGTAAGCGAGGTTGGTCCTGCCTATCAGGCGTCCCATATTATTAATGAGCTTATCGGAAAACAATTTACCAGGTACCCAGCCTGTAATCACCTTTACGTCCACGCCCTGATCTTTAATCGCGATAGCGGATTGAATAAGGTGTAACCTGCCCTGACCGGTAGAAATGATACTCTTCATAAATTTTAGTTTCTCGATAATAATTTTCTGACGCCACTGTTAACAGGTAACCTGTCCAGTATTAAACGGCGGATCTCCTGGAAGGTATCTTGCATGAATACATACACACCTAATCCATACAGCGTACTGCCCACTAGTGAAATAATGATCATCACCGGTACCGGGCTCAATCCTTCATACATAAACCGGAAGAAGTACCAGCAACTGCCATAACTGAGTAAGGCCAGCGGAATAGGTATTACAAACATCTGCAGGGTTTCCTGCAAGGTCCCCCCCAGCAATTTGAATCCTTTATACAACCAGTAAGGACTGATAATTGTATAGTATAAAGAAACAGCGGTAGCGGTTCCATATACGCCCCATTTAAAAGTACCCGCTGCAATCAGCACTACCATAAACAATAAAGAGTAAAACGACTGTTTCGCCATATCAGCGAACTTCCCTTTCAAACGGAACGGTGTAGACCATAACCAGGCTACTGCCCGGAATGCCATCCCTATAGATAAGATCTCTACAAGCGGAGTCGTGTCTACCCATTTTGATGAAAGAAACACTCTTACTATCCAGAAGGCAGTGGCGCCTTGCCATATTGCAAAGGCTGCGCCAAACACAGAAAGATAAGTAACACTCCTTTTGTACATATCTTTCGCACGCTTACTATCCTGTATGGAAGCCAGGCTGGGAAACAATACCGAAGGCAGGTTATTGGCTACGAAACCTATCACCTGTATGGATAAACTGAATGCCATATAGTAGATCCCTACTACCGCTTTGCTTACCCATATCCCCAGTGTAATATAATCTGCCTGGTCCATGATACGCTGTACCACAGAATGTACCAGCGACCAGGAACTGCTTACCGTTAAATACTTCCAGCGCTTCAGATGGATCTTGAACAGGATATTCAGATGAGTGACCCGGTATTTCACAATCAGTGACACTGCGGACACGATCAATGGTGGTATTACAAAACTATACACCCCAAAGCCCATAAAGGCCAGTATCACCGTCATTACCATTGTCATCACGGTTTCCATTACACGTATCAGCGACAATGTCTTGAAGTCAAGGTCTATCCTCATCTTGGTCAGTGGTATCACACTCAACGCATCCATTGGTGTGGTGAATGCATAAAAAGACACCAGGATGAAAATGTTGTGATCATGATATACTTTACTGCCGATGAATCCCAGTATCAGCAACAGGAAAAAAGAAACGATACCAAAGATCCAGGAGATCCCGTAAGATAAAGGCAGCCAGTTGTGAAAACTCTTCTGTCTTCTTACCAGTACATCATTTAAACCAAACTGTTGTATGATAAGACCAATACTGGTAACTGTATATACAAGACTGATCAATCCAAACTGCTCTGGTACCAATAACCAGGCTAATACAATCTGTCCTAAAATACTCGTCAGCTTCGTAGCTCCTGTCTGTAGCAGCATCCAACTGATACTGTTAAAGACATGCTTACCGGAAATATTATTCTTATTCAAGACTTTGTTTCTTAGAATGCCGACTTAATAAATGAAGACAGTTTCTCTGCTTCTGTATCAATGATTTCCATGTTAGGATACATGATACCGTTGTCTTTTTTATGATCAAATCCCAGCCTGTTAAAAATGCCTGCTCTTGGGCTGTTGGTAAACAGACGTGCAGGTTTCCCAAAGGCCAGACTTACAGCACATGAATGCACCCTGTCTGAAATAGTAAAGGCAGCAGATTTATACAATGCCAGGTAAGACAACAGGTTAAAACTCACAAAAGAGTTAGGCTGTGCAAACGTGATATGATTGAACTTGGTAGATACTTCCTGTTGTACTCTCACGATCTTATGCCCGTTCACCATATCCTGTTGTGGACGCAGACGGTTAAAGTGTCTTGAAAAACGGTGATCGATACCAAAGAAATTCTTCTTACGGTCCAGCTCTATATTCGTAATATCCACTTCTCCCTTTACTTTATACACAGGCTCCAGCTCTCTGTAAAAACTGCTGATAAAGAATTTGAAGTCTGCATCCAGCTGATCCACCGGTAACATTTTATTTACAAGGAATGCAGTACAGATACCATTGTAACTGTTCTTCACATATTCTTTGAACTTCTTGTATGTCTCCTCATCGCGGGAAGACAGGAACAATGGCGGATACTTCAGGAAGAACTCACCGGTTTCCTTGCGCAGCTCTTCGGATATACCTGCTGAAGAGGCACTGATCAGTGCATACTGCTGACCGGCAGCTTTCAGATCAATGATCTTATGCTTGTAGTTAGTCAGGATCTGACGGATCATGGGTCCGGAAAAGATGTGCAGGTCGGCCGACTGGTAATTCATCAGATGCAGCGCATTCTGTTTTTGCTTTAAAGACTTTGGACGGAATGCTCTGTAAATAGGTCCTTCTTCCATTAACACGGTCGCATCAGGATACAGTTTTTTGATCAGGACGAATAACGCGCTCTGGTAGAAGCCATCTCCGATGTTATTCCAGGTGGAGTTCTCTACTAATATTTTCATTTTTTGATAAGATTTATTTTACCATAGCCGGCATTACGTCCGGTTGTTTTAATGGAACTCTTTTAGCAGCAGACACAAATGGTTTTTCAACAATAAAATGTAATCCGTATGCTATTATCACTACACCAATCACTGCCAGCCATACATATACAAATGACCTGGGCATCACGTTATTTGTTTCTTTCAATAATATACCGTTTGCAAGGATCAGCAGCGGTGCATGAATAAGGTACAATGTGTAGGAGCAGTCACCCAGCCATTTCAGTTTGCCAAAAGACTGTACAATCCCTTTATCTCTGTAATCCAGCAACAATACCAGCAATCCTGTAAATCCAAAAGCAACGATCTGGTCTTTTAACAGGTTATTGATACCTGAAGTATGGATAAGAGGGATCAGGGGAATGATAACCGCCAGCGGATACAGGAAATACCGCTTGATCTGTACCCTGCCGTTATAAATATCCGCGGCAAAACCACCTACCCACCAGGAAAGTAAACAGGCGACTACCTGGTCGAACAAAACAAATCCCGTATGAAATCCCATCAAATAAATTAAGAAGATCCCACCAAGACCGATTAATGTAAACCAGGGACTTTTCCGGTTAAAGAAAAGCAATACGGGATACAACATATAAAAGTACCACTCGTATTTAAGCGACCAGATACTGCCATTAGACCCAAACACCGGCACATAAGCATCCTGCAGAAAGAAAATATTACCGATCAGAGAAGACCATGAATGCACAAACACGATGTTCTGATTAACCAGCGGAAGCGGTGTCGTATGCGTATAGATCGAATATTGATTATGCGCTACAATACTGTCACAGATGAAAGTCAATGCAAAAACAAAGAGATACGGAGGCATGATCCTCTTTAATCTTTTGAAAAAGTAAGACCCGAAAGAAAACGGAGCCTGCTCTCCTTTACTTAACTGTAAAGAATATCTCAGATGAATGACGAAACCCGATAACACAAAAAAGAATAGCACCATTTCATGTCCGTATTTGAATACAGACATGCCTATTGCCAGCATTTTCTCCGGAGTCGAATAGGTATGTGATAACTGTTTGAAATTATCCCCACCTTCCCATAACAGCCAGCGGGCATGCCCGGTAGCTACATACAAGGCTGCAAGGCCCCGTAACCCATCGAGAAAAGAAAGCGATTTTTTAACGGGTAGCTTCATGATCATTATCCTATCAGGTGTTCAAGTTGTGTTACATTTCTTTTGCGGAACAATTCCACATCAGACAACATCATCTCTCTTACCAGTTCTGCCAGATCGTACTTAGGCTCCCAGCCAAGTTTTGTTTTCGCTTTTGTAGGATCACCTATCAGCAGTTCCACTTCTGTAGGGCGGAAATAAGCAGCATCTACCGCTACTACTTCTTTACCTATTGGCAGAATAAATTCTTTGTTACGGCAGGCAGTTACTACGGCAACTTCTTCTGCACCTTTACCTGTAAATTCAAGTTCTATACCCAGTTCATCAAATGCCATTCTTACAAAGTCGCGTACCGGAGTAGTGATACCTGTAGCGATCACATAGTCTTCTGCCACGTCCTGTTGCAGGATACGCCACATGGCCTCTACATAATCCTTAGCATGGCCCCAGTCGCGGCGTGCATCCAGGTTACCCAGGTATAATTTATCCTGCAGGCCCAGTGCAATGGCAGCAGCACCGCGGGTAATCTTACGGGTAACGAATGTTTCACCACGCAGCGGACTTTCATGATTAAACAGGATACCGTTGCAGGCGTACATACCATATGCCTCACGGTAGTTTACTGTGATCCAGTAGCCGTATAATTTAGCGACTGCATATGGGCTACGCGGGTAGAAAGGAGTTGTTTCCCTTTGAGGTACTTCCTGTACCAGACCGTACAACTCTGAAGTACTGGCCTGATAGATACGTGTTTTATTTTCCAGCTTCAGGATGCGGATCGCTTCCAGCAAACGCAGGGTACCAATACCATCTGCATTGGCAGTATATTCAGGCGTGTCGAAGCTCACTTTCACATGGCTCATCGCGGCCAGGTTATAAATTTCGTCGGGTTGTGTTTCCTGGATGATACGAATCAGGTTGGTACTGTCCGTCATATCGCCATAATGCAGTTTGAAACGGACATCCGGGCTGTGAGGGTCCTGGTACAGATGATCGATCCTTTCTGTATTGATCAGGGATGCACGACGTTTAACACCATGTACCATATATCCTTTTTCAAGCAGCAGTTCTGCCAGGTAGGCACCGTCTTGTCCGTTTACACCAGTAATTAAGGCAACTTTCATACAATTATATTTTAAAGAGGTGATGGTTAAATATTAATACTGTTTTATAGTACCCATTACTGAGCGGGGAGAAATACCGATCCCATAACTGCTGAAGCCATTCTTCTGCAGGAAGTCGAGGTCATAAATATTCCTGCCATCAAAGACAACAGGCTCATTGAGTAAAGTTTTTACGCGGGGCCAGTCGGGCAAACGGAATTCATTCCATTCCGTGATGAGTATTACTGCATCTGCACCAGCGGCAGCAGCGTACATATCCGTACACCACTCTACTTCGTTTCCCAGTTCCCTGCGTGCTTCGGGCATAGCCACCGGATCAAACACCTGTACTTTAGCGCCGGCCTGTAATAAAGAGGCGATCAGTACCAGGCTGGAAGCTTCCCTCATATCGTCTGTATTAGGCTTAAATGAGAGGCCCCAGATACCGAAGACCTTACCGGTCAGCTGACCGTCGAAATGCCGCCATATCTTCTCAAACATCACTTTCTTCTGATCATCGTTCACGGCTTCCACCGCCTCCAGGATGCGCAGCTTATGCCCATACTCTTTGCCGGTTTGTGCCAGTGCCTTTACGTCCTTTGGAAAGCAGGAGCCACCGTAACCAATGCCAGGGTAGATGAAACTATGTCCGATGCGGGGATCGCTGCCGATACCTTTACGTACCATATTCACATCTGCACCTACCAGGTCGCAGAGGTTGGCGATATCATTGATGAAAGAAATCTTAGTAGCCAGTAAAGCGTTGGCAGCGTATTTCGTCATTTCTGCAGAAGCAATATCCATGAATACGATAGGCCGGCCGTTTAACAGGAACGGATGATACAATTGTTCCAGTACGCTCTTTGCACGTTCGGAGTTAATACCTATTACGATACGGTCCGGTTTCAGAAAGTCCTGCACAGCAGCGCCTTCTTTCAGGAATTCAGGATTAGACGCCACATCATAATCCATCAGTGCATCACGGTCCATCATCGCCTGTTTGATCTCGCGGTTCACTTTCACAGCAGTGCCTACAGGTACGGTGCTCTTAGTAACGACCACCAGGTAATCACTCATGGAACTACCTATATCTTTTGCTACCTGTAACACGTACTTCAGGTCTGCACTACCGTCTTCACCTGGAGGAGTTCCTACTGCAATAAATGCCACCGCGGCTCCTTCAATGACAGATGCCAGATCCGTACTGAAAGACAAGCGACCGTTTTCATAATTGCGGGTTACAATCTCTTCAAGGCCTGGTTCATAAATGGGCAGGATACCTTTTTGCAGATTGAGGATCTTTTCTGCATTTACATCCACACAAACCACTTCAGTACCCACTTCTGCGAGGCAGGCGCCTGTAACCAGACCAACATACCCTGTACCTATTACTACTACTTTCATAATTAAGTATTAACTGATTACCAAATGACGTTTGCGTAAAAAATCCGCGTATGCCTGTACCAGTCCATCCTTCAGTTCCACGCTATGATTCCATCCAAGGCTATGTAATTTTGAAACATCCATTAATTTTCTTGGCGTACCATCCGGTTTGGAAGGATCAAACACCAGTTTGCCTTCATAACAAACCACCTCTTTCACCGTCTCTGCCAGTTCACGGATACTCAGGTCTTCTCCTGTACCAATGTTCACCAGCTCTTTCTCATCATAATGCAGCATCAGGTATACGCAGGCATCTGCCAGGTCATCTGCAAACATAAATTCACGGCGGGGTATACCGGTCCCCCAAACGGTTACACTTGGTTTACCCGCTTCTTTAGCTTCATGAAAACGTCTGATCAGTGCAGGCAATACGTGAGAGTTTTCAGGATGATAATTATCTCCAATGCCATACAGGTTGGTAGGCATTACACTGATGAAATTACATCCGTACTGATCACGGTAAGCTTCGCATAATTTGATACCTGCAATCTTTGCGACCGCATAAGGTTCGTTGGTAGGTTCCAGCGGACCAGTTAACAGACTGCTTTCCTGTAATGGCTGTGGCGCCATTTTAGGATAAATGCAGGAACTGCCCAGGAACATCAGTTTCTTCACACCTTGTTTCCAGGATGCATGAATGATATTCGCTTCTATCATCAGGTTCTCATACAGGAACTCTGCACGGTAAGTATTGTTGGCATGGATCCCTCCTACTTTAGCAGCAGCAAGGAATACATAATCCGGTTGTTCCAGTGCAAAGAAATTCCCTACTTCTGCCTGTGAACGAAGGTCCAGCTCACCTGAACTCCTTGTCACGATATTTTTATATCCCAGTAATTCCAACCTTCTTTTTATAGCACTGCCTACCATTCCACGGTGGCCTGCTATATATATTTTATCATTCAGTTGCATAAGTTGATTTTATAGTAATTCAGGTCTGTTTTCTTTTACCCACTGGTGCAGTTGTTTCACATCCTGTCCGTTGCCTTTCTGTAAGATCAGCAATACGTCAGGGGTATTCACCACTACTACATTCTCCACACCCACCAGTGCTACCAGTTTATCTTTTCCTATTACAATGCTATTCACAGGATCGCTTCCTATAAACACTGCCTGGTGATTGCTGTAACGGTAATGATTGGCCAGCGCATGCGCCAGTGCTTCATAACCGCCTACATCACTCCATTCCATGGCACTGGGCACTACTTTCACGATATCGCTCTTTTCCAGTACGGCATAATCAATACTATCCGAAGGAATCGCTTCCATTACAGCCAACGGGATCTCACCTGTTTCCAGCCATGCTGCTGCGGCAACTGCGGCAGCAGCATAAATCACGGGGGCATGTAACGACAACTGTTCCAGCAGTACACCTGCTTTACCACAAAAGATACCGCTGTTCCACAGGTAATCACCGCTTTCAAGCATAGCAGCAGCAGTAACAGCATCCGGTTTTTCTGTAAAGCGTACCACGTCGTGGTCTGCGTATTGAATATAACCGTACCCTGTTTCGGCGTAAGTGGGCTGTAACCCTATGGTTACAAGATGACCCGCCGCGGCCAGCTTTTCGGCAGTAAGAATAGTGTGTGAATACAGATCCGGTGTTCCGATGAGGTGATCTGCGGGTGTAATGAGCAGGATAGTGTCCGGCGAAGTGGTAAAGGCGGCCAATGCAATGGCCGCAGCGGTATTCCGCCCTACAGGCTCTGCTATCAGCGATACTGATAAAGCGCCCGAACCGGCCAGTTGTTCCGCTACGACATCTGCCTGTTGTTCATTCACAATAGCCACCACGCTGTCACATGCAAAACGGTTACGCAACCAGGTGAGTTGTAATAAACTTTGCCCGTCAAACAGGGGTAACAGCTGTTTGGGCGTCTGCCGGTTCGATAACGGCCAGAGACGGGTTCCTGATCCGCCGCATAGTATGATATGTTGCATGGTAGATAGAAAGTATTTATGAATAGGAGGAAGCGCTTACATGGAAGCATTCACCGGAGCAATCGCCTGACTGTTGATAAGGACCATTTCGCTTTTCTTCACAGTAGCCGTCAGCGCAAATCCCATGCTGTACAACACCACTTTCACAGTGTTCTTGGCAGCTTCGATCACTCTTCCACGCTGATACATCAGCGGACCGGAAGTGATCTGGATGAGATCATTCGCATGAATGGGAAAGCTTTCTACCTCCACATCCTGGTACTCGTTCAGAAAGCTCCTGATCTGTTCAATCTCATGATCAGGAATACGGGCAGGTTTACCCAGCCAATAAACGAAGTTGACAATACCGCTTGTTTCGCGAATGGTCGTTTTTAATAATTCAGGAATACGTACAAATACGTAAGATTTGAAAAGAGGTTCTTCGACAATCTTTTTACGGTCACTCCACTGATGCGTGACCCTGTTAATCGGACAATAAGTTTCAACCTGTTTACGAACTAGGGCATCTGCCACTTTCTTTTCCCATCTGGGTTTGGTATACACCGCATACCAGTTGTTTGGATTTGGTTCCATGGGCATGATTTAAATGGTTAATTAATTTAATCGCAATAGCTTGATATGGAATTTATAAAGGCAAAAGAGGGTGGATTGGGTTAACCGGGAGCATAGCTTCGCCTCCTCAGTCACATGAGTGCCTTTTTAATGCATAGAAGGTTATTCAATTTTAAGATATGGTTTGATCAGGATTTGGCATTAAAGAGCTTGTTAAAGCGCTTTTTCCTGATGTTGCCGTTCTTATGTTCGTCTGTATATCCGTAGCCGTAACCAAGTCCGTTCCCGTAACCATAGCCATTGCTATAGCCCGATGCGTAACCAGCTAAACCACGGGATTTAATCCCATTAAAAACGATGTTCAGTTTACCCAGGTCCTGTTGCTCATACAATTCATCAATCATCTTCAGATAGAACTTAGGTGTGCGCTCATGACGTACCACATACAGGGTAGCATCAGCAAACGGGGCCAGTAAGCGGGCATCTGTAACCGGGCCTACCGGGGCCGTATCTATGATAATATAATCAAAAGTAGCTCTCAGTGTGGCCAGCAGATGTTCCAGCCTGCCATTCAATACCAGCTCTGTTGGATTAGGTGGTATCACCCCGCAGGATAAAAGGTGAAAATAGTCATTACCTTCTACCGGTTTCTTCAGGATATCCCCCAGTACGGCATGCCCTGCCAGGTAATTACTGATCCCCGGCTGAACAGATACATTCAGCATCTTACTCACTTTAGGCTTGCGAAGGTCAAACTCCAGCAATACCACTTTCTTCTTCATTAAAGAAAGACTGATAGCCAGGTTGATGGCAATAAAGCTCTTTCCTTCCCCGGAGATGGAAGAGGTGATCAGCAGTGTTTTATGTTCTTCGTTCACACCAATGTAAGACAGCGCGGTACGCAATGCCCTGAATTGCTCTGCAACAGGGGTACGTTTGCCTTCTGTGATCGCAATGGGGTGAGCCTGCTCATCCTGCATGATCTCCGCCAGAATCGGCGCAGAAGTGCCTTTTTCGATGTCTGCCCGGAACATCACCTCACTGTTGAACATTTCCTTGATAGTGATAAACCCTGCTACCAGTGCCAGGCCTCCCAGTAAGGATAAACCCAGTATCATGGACCTGCGTGGACTGAAAGGGAAAGAATCCGCTTCTGCCACATCTACCACCCTGCTGTCTGAAATAGCTGCTGCATATTGCAAAGCCGTTTCCTCACGCTTCTCTAATAAGAAAGTATAAATATTATTCTTGATGGCCTGCTGCCTGCTTACTTCCAGTAACGCTTTCTCTTTTCCGGGTACACTTTGGAGAACGCCCATATACTTCCCATTCTCTGCCGTCAGTTTCTCTTTGCCGGCTTTCAGGTTAGAGCGTAAGTTGCGTACATTTTGCAATACAGCGGGAGTTAACCGGTTGGCCTGGCTGGTCAGACTAGCCAGCAACGGACTGTTTTCCCCTGTTGTTTTGCGAAGCCGTGCCAGTTCCATTTCTGTTTCAGACAGTTTGCTTACAAGTTCCAGTAACACAGGGTCTGTTAACCCCAGTGTAGCCGGTACCATACTTTCCCCCTCTTTCCTGCCCGACACATAATTCTCTATAGAATCAAGCACAGACAGCTGCATATTCACTTCATTCAGTTTACTGTCATTCTCTTTTACACTTTCCAGGAATAACTTGCCCTGTTCACTCAGGTCTACGATACCTTCCTTCGTTTTAAATTTCGCCATTTCAGATTCTACCTGCCCCAGTTCGCCTGTCACGATACGCAGGCGTCCTTCCACAAAATCCATTGTTTTGGTCGCCGTCTTATTCTTATCATCGATAGCGGCCGCATCATACACATGCATGAGTTCATTCAGTATCGCTTCTCCCCTGGATGGCACCACATCATTGTATTCCAGTCCTATTACGTTTGCGAGCTTGTTGATCTGCGATACTTTCAGGTTACCTGCAAATTGCACTGCCAGTAATTTCTCACCGGAGATATGCAGGAAGTAATCATGTTTCCCTGTAAAAACATTACCCGGCAGAAACAACATTTTCCCCCAGGGAGTAGATACGGTATCGTTTAAAGCATATGGTTTACCATCTACGAACACGCGACGGGTAGCCACATCGTATTTCAGCGGCACCAGTTTATTCTCCAGCGGGCCAATCATATCAGGCTGCAGGAATACCGGCTTAACGGGTATCGTTTTATAGAGCACCACATCTTTTATCTGTCCATGTTCAATGACCTCACCATACATGTTCAGATTCCTGATCACTTCTCTTGCCAGTGTTTTTGATTTCAGTATTTCGATTTCATTATCAATCTGTTTACTGGAACCAAAGAGGTCAAGTGTTTCTATCATAGAAGATCCCATTCCTTTCTGATCATCTTTAATCAGTAAAGAAGCAGCGATCCTGTACATCGGAGTAGTATAGCGCAGGTATACGAACGCACCTGCAACGGCCAATGCACCTACCAGTATGAACAGGGGCCAATAAGGCAGATACCTGTTCTTCACCAGTTCAAACAGGTCTGTTTGGTCATCCTGTTGCTTTCGTATGTCTGTTTTCTTTTTTTGCATGTAATTACGGGGCAATGTTTAAAAATAAGATTGGTTAAAACTCAAAGGCTACTTAAGTATCAGCCTGTCCAGGATAATCACCAGTAATGATAAACTACTGAGGACGATCGGTATTACTTGTTTAGCTCTGTCTGAACCGCCAATCTTTGCCTTGTTGGGTTCTACGTATACAACATCATTAGAGCGCAGATAATAATAGGGAGATGAAAATATTTCCTTATTATTCAGATTCAGTCTTTTTACTGTCCGCACTCCATCTGTTTCACGTATTAACAGCACATTATCTTTCTTTCCAAAAACTGTAATATCTCCTGCGAGGCCCAGCGCCTCCATAATCGTTATTTTCTCATTCCCCACATTGACCACTGTTGGTTTCCCAACTTCCCCAAGTACCGTTACACGGTAATTCAGGAAACGGATACTCACTACCGGATCTACCAGTAATTTTTTCTGTTCAAGCTGATCATGCAGATACCTGGTCAATTCACTTTTCGTAAGGCCATCAGCCTTCACCTGACCTAATACCGGGTACTGTATAAATCCTTGTTCACTAACGAGGAAACCTACGGCCTGTGGGCCACTGGTGGATGCACCGCCAATGTTGGCCATACTGGGTGTATTATATATTACTGCATCATCGACATTCATGCTGCTCACTGTGATCTGCAGTATATCATTCTTCTGGATCACTGGTTCGAAATTGCCTGCAACCGGTGCCATGACTGTATCCGGAAGATCTCTGAAATAAACCGAATTCCTGGTACTGACACATGATGAAAAAAAACAGCAAATAAGGATCGGCACAATAATGATAAGGTTTGAACAAGCCTTTCTTAAAAACATCATTCCAATTTAATAGTTGAAGGTTATCTTCCGCGCTTTTTCAGCATTACAATATTAGTACAACAATGATGCGCGAAGTATTACTCACTAGAGTATAAATGCTTCTTATAACACGAATGTGCTTACTAACTATAGTAGTATCTTTTTTGCTGTCGCGGCCGATGTACAGTTAAAGTATATCTAAACAATTATTAATAAAACAGCTGATTAGCAACAAACTAACCAAACTATTGGACCATATTTTAGAAATAAGCTCCGATTTAGTCGCAACATTAAGCTTTTGATATACTTTTTTAAGATGCTGATTTACAGTAAAAACTGTTACGAACAATTTATCCGCCATCTCCTTATATGAGTAGCCTTCTTTTAGCAAAGCCAGCAACTCATACTCCCTTTTGGTGAGTTTGTGCCTGATATCCTCTAATGGGTCTTTATTAATATGGCTGATTAACAAATGTGCTGCTTTGGGTGATAGTGTGCCCCCTTCACTGATCGTGTCTAAGATAGAATGATAGATCTCCATCAGGCGACTGGTCTTTATTATATAACCATTGGCGCCCTGACGTATGGACTCAATCACATAATGTTTTCCATCATGGCCGGAAAGTACAATGATCTTGGACTCAGGATAAATGCGTTTTAATTCCTGCATCCCCTGTATGCCTGATTCTCCGGGTAAAGAAATGTCTAATAAAATCACATTTACATCTTCCCCTTTAAACGGCAGCTCTCGAAATTCTTCCATCGATTTGCATGCAAATACAACTTTGCACTCCTGAAAATCTTCCAGAAACTCTCTGTAGTTATTCAGCTGGAAATAGTTATCCTCTATTATTCCAATGTTGATCATAGGGTCAATGTTAGCAAAAGGTTCGGTTCAATAATTATATGGTACAATTGGATAATTAGTAATCAAAAATGGTTCCAGAAACGAACTGAATCCTACTAAAAAAATAACTACTTATTTTAATAAGGATTACATATTACCACAAAAGCACCTATAGCTAGATAGTTCTTATTAGGATATATTCTATGTAACAAATTGGGTAGGGCATTTGGGATAAGATAGCAACAAACGGTTTATTCTCGCATAAAAGTAAAACAAATATTATAAACTATTAACTAAATAATTATCTAACAATTAGCTATATTGTCGTGAGCAAATGTAAAAAAAAGAGCCAATCATTAAAACAGGGGTGTGGAATTTTAAGATTAAAATAATGTGAACAAATTTCTACATGCACCGATATACCATATGCCATAAAAAAACGTTAACCACTGGAATATGCCGAACTTTAAGACAGTGAATAATAACACTAATGCCGAAGCCACTTCCTCTTTGCTGGATAATACCAGCAATCTTATTGCTATTATTTCGCATGAATTCAAAACACCTTTAACAGCTATTTCATCTGCCGCAGATCTTATTGCTGCCAAACTTCATATAGATAATTACATGGATCCGTTCTATAAAAAGAATATATCCAAAATAACAACAGAGATCTTTAAGCTTAACAGCATACTGGATGAAATCCTCACAATGAGTAATATCATCTCGAACAGTATAGAGATAAAAAAAGAACTTACAGACGTTCATGAAATACTACAGGAATTAAAAGCACAATACTTCACTGACAGGAAAGATGCGCGGACGTTCAAAATTAAAGTGTCCGGTACACACGTTAAAATACTTGCAGATAAAAAACAATTATCTACCATCTTCTCCAATCTCCTGAATAATGCGTTGAAGTTCTCCAATAAAAAAATGCCTGTAGCAGAATTGAAGTATGAGGAACATGCCGTCATTATTACTATAGAAGATGATGGCATCGGCATCCCTGCTGCTGATATCCCGCATCTGTTCCAGCCATTTTACAGAGGTAGCAATGTAGATAACATAGAAGGCACCGGATTGGGTTTACATATCGTCAGGAACTTTGTTACTGCTAACAATGGAGAGATTTTTGTTACCAGTGAACAGAACCAAGGCACTACATTCACATTAGAATTTCCATATCCCTGATATTCCCATTATGAGTAATACTATATTACTGATTGAAGATAAACCTGGATTACTGGATACAGTACAGAGTTTACTGGAACTGCACAATTATGCAGTGATCACTGCTACCAACGGACAGGAAGGCGTAGATCTTGCCCGTATTCATCTCCCCGATCTTGTTATCAGTGATATCTATATGCCAATACTAAACGGCTATCAGTTGCTGGAACAATTTCAACAGGACGAACAACTCCATAAAATTCCTGTAATCATACTCAGCGCTAAAACTGCAGAAGACGAAATGAATCTGGCTTATCAGAAAGGCGCTGCGGGTTACATCACTAAACCTTTTCTCTTTACCAGTTTGCACGAGGCCATGAAAAAGCTGCTTACCTGAGTAACATCAGACTACCGGTAAACTCTTTCTTCTCATTATTCCTGTCATTAAATGTACATACATAAATGAATGACTGTGCCTGATTATTAGCCCCGTCCCATCCTGCATTAGGATCAGTAGTACGGAATACCAGTCCACCCCAGCGATTATATACACTCATCTGGTAGTTCTTCACCGCATCATAAATCTTTGGTTTGAACACATCATTATTCCCGTCCCCATTCGGACTAAATGCCGTCGGTATTACCACCAGGCAATTCTGCCAGGGCGAAGTAATACTGGCATTGCCATCCAGGTTACACCCATTGGCATCCTTTATTTCATACTGATAATAACCGGCTTTCAAATTAGTAAGGGTACTCTCCTCTTTCCACTCCTCATTATACAAACGGTATTTGTAAGGTGCAGTGCCTCCTTCTACCTTTAAAACGATCTTACCATCATTGGTTTCACTACAGCTACAGGATACCGTAGATGCCTGTCTCAGTTGCAATGGCGCAGGTTCTTTCACGGTTACATGAAAACTGTCCCAGCATTCTTCATCTCTTACCATCACCGTGTAATCGCCAGGGTACACATTGGGGAAAACGGGATTATCCAGTCCTTTCACATCATCCATGTAAAAACGATAAGGCGGTATACCACCGGTTACATCCAGTTTGATCTGGTTATTATTATCGCCGTTGCAGGCGGAGGTCGTAACGTTCACTTTTGCATGAAGATCAGATTCAGCAACAATTGCCTGTCCGCCGCCACTGATACCATTTGCTGCTGTAATAGTTACTGTATATACACCGGCAGCCAGGTTTTCTACCTGTGCGGTAGTATAGTTTCCGGGTGTCCACAGATATCTAAAAGGGGCCTGCCCGCTGGTTACTTTCACAGCTACGGTTCCCGTACTCACACGTTTACAACTGGAAGAGGCAGAGAGTTCCGTTTTGAGTATTTCTCTGATAGTAGAAAAATTATCCATGAGTACGGCAGAACCAAAAGTGCTTTTATCGCAGTCTTCCGTAGGGTCTGCCCAGCAAGAGAGATAGGCATAATTTGCAGAAGGCATCAGTACGGCATTATAATGCTTCCAGGTAGTGTCTGTAAACACTCCCGATCTCCATAGTACTTCCGCAGTATCTCCGGGCGTATTTCCCCCGTAAATCACCAGGCTGCCATAACATGCCTTATATAAGTAACTGGGGGCGTAAGCAAGGTCTAATGACAATGAATAAGCCATACCTCCCAACAGTTCTCCGGGTAATTGTTGTGCCAGCCCTTCCTTGTAATTGGGACCACTATGCAATCCTGCATAAGTTTTACCTTCTGACGCGGGAAGTTTAATATTAAAAACACCGGGTAAGATATCAGGCGTGTTGGATGCTGCACACCAGCCTGCTGGTATAGAATCCCTTCCGGGAGAACCTTCAAATGACGGGTTCTTTAAAATGATATTTTGAGCATAAATGGTATTACAGAAAACAATGCTGCTGAAAAGTATAAAGTAATAGCATGCCCTTCCCCATATCTGTATTGATACAGGTTTACACTTGCGGCTCATAGGATACATAAGTCTGATAAATAAGTTGAATTGCCTTTCGATCAATGCCTGACTTGCGGACACAGGTATCATGTCCTCATAGGATCCGTTCTTTCATAGGTAGTAAAGGAATATTGTCTATTCCTTTACATAAATGGTTATAGTAATTGCATTCCCAGGAATAACATAAAGATACAATATATTTTTATATAATATATGGATAATGAGAATTTAACGTATCTGAAATGTAAATGTTCTCTTAAAATTTAACATACGACCGCAGTGCCTTGCATTCCTGCTGTTTTTTTTGGGATTTTAATACTATATTGTAACAAAGGAAATTCGTGCTGCCTATGCCTATACTACTAGTTATAACAGGTGTGCCAGGGAGATATGTAATTTTTAATGATAAAATCCTGTAGTATGAAGAATGAATCACCGTCTGTTACATCTACTTACTTCATTGAGTTAATCAAAGCTTATTTACAAGGAACAAAAACAAGGAAAGAGATCCTGGAAGAGACTACTGAAGTATTAGAATTTGATAGTTTCCTGTTGATGGAAGATGGTATTGATGTTACCTATCTTTTAACGGAAGCGGCCCGTGATATGAGTGAGACTTTCTACCAGGATATCGTCAATAATATTAATTATTCTCCGGATACAGTACCTACCCGTGCCGGTGTTATACATCATCTGCAGAGCCTGATACAGGGTGGGATTTCTAAACAGGACCTGCTGGAATGGGCTACCTGGTACAATATAGACGAAGACCAGCTAAGCGCCGGTATCTTTGATGATTTTACTGTCGAATTTTTCTGTCTCGATTTTCTGCCTGCTCATTTTGCAGAACTAAGCAACAAAAATTTCAGGCAGGTATTACAGCTGTTTGCCATGAATGTGCAGGACCCGCTGAAAGAAAAAATGGCCATGTTACTTTTATTGGAAAAAGAAAGACAAAGCTTCCTCTTCTTTTTGCGTAATCATATTCAAAACTCACATTCTATTGATACACTGGACCTATACCTGATGAAGAAATTCGGGATGGACCACCAGAGTTTTCCTTATATGCAGGAATTGATGGAGATTAATGGGCATCCTGAAAAACTGGAAGCCCTGCTGAAGAAAGTGATGCTCCAAACAGAACCAGACAAACACGACGCTTCTGACGGAGTGGAGTAATATAATATTTTATTTTTCGCTCCGTCAGGAGTGTCGTGTTTGCAGCCCGTAATATTATTTGATAGCCTCTAATGCAACTGCATTTTCAAACCTGCCCTGAGACTCTACCAGTTTAAACATCTCATCTTCAGAATCATTGAACTTTGCAGGTCGTACGCTGCTGAATCCTGCTTTATATAATATGTTGCTGAGAGATAGTGTATCCCACATATACAGGTGTTCACTATTCCCCATGGTATTCTGCAACAGGCCTGCCAGGCCACGTTTCCGTTGTTTCTTACCCAGTCTTGTTTTCTCCAGGAACTTTGTATTCGCCTCATCATCATTGTTAGACAAGTCCTCTACATATTCCCTGGCAGCCTTTTCCAGGTCAGGCACTACACAACGGAAAATCCCTCCCGGCTTCAGATAATTAAATGTGTGGTTTACTGCCGTCATGAAGTCATCATAAGATAAATGTTCCAGTACATGAGAGCAGTAAATACCATCGCAGGAATTATCTGCGATACCGGGTAATCCTTTCAGGATGTCTCCCTGCAGTACGTTGTCCGGAAACGTAACATGCATACGATGTTTTAATAAGTTGCCGATCAGGGGTAATTGCTGAATGCGGAGGGTGGGTGATGCGTCAAAGTTTTTCCATCCTTGGGGAGAAGAGAAACCACAGCCATATTGTACATATAAGCTACTCATGGAAGTATGGATTTAGAAAAGTGGATGAGGATGTCTTTCAGGTTTGTCAACCAATGCTGATGATTCTTATAACGTCGGATATACACCAATATAGGACATATTGGCTATGATGGGCATTACTTATGTGAGTAGATTATCCTACATTATAAAAATAACAAATACTATCCCACCATCAGACTACAACCTCTCAAAGCTGAATTATCAAGTCTGCCCAGCACTTCAAATGTACCATGATCATGTAAACGGCCGATATCTTCTGTTGCGATGAACGCACAGGAATCCAGGTTAGCCAGGTCCACCACGTTAATCACCCCGGCCGCCTGTTCTTCATATAACTGGAAAGGATCATTTTCATCCCGTACCAGCACTTTCATCCAGGGTGGGCAATGAAAAAATCCCTGTTCATAGGAATATGCCTGAGACAACAACTCTGTCATACCATATTCTGCGTGGATGGCCTTGCACCCCAGCCTTTCCTGTAAAAAGGCATGTACCTGCTGCCTTGTCCACTCTTCCCGCCGGCCCTTCATCCCCCCGGTCTCCATTACGATCGTATTTTCCAGGCGCAGGGCATACTGTTCGGCAAAGTCCAGCAAGCCGAAGGTCACCCCTATCAGCAATGTTTTCTGTCCGCGGGATTCCAGCTCCTGTAACTTTTGGGACAACTTGTCGTGTTCGTACAGGTAAAACCCGCTGGCCTCATGCCGGCTGCGTTTTACCATATTCTCCACCATATATACCAGGGAGGAATGTTTACGTTCCAGGTAAGAAGGCAGTAATCCCAGGATCACGAAATCTTCTACAGGACCGTAAAACCGCTCGAAAGTGGCTATAAAGCTCTTTTCGTATAGGCCTGCGTCCTTTACCAGGTGACGGCTGTTAACCGTTTGCGTGGTCCCGCTGCTTTCAAATACCAGCTCCGGTTCAAACGTTCCGCAGGTGACGCTATGTGTTTTAAAGAACTGTATCGGCAGAAAAGGTATCTGGTGTAAGGTCTTTACAGCTTCGGGTTTTATATGAAGCGCATCGGTATAAGCCTGATACAGGGCATTTTCCCGGTACTGGTAACGAAATACTTCCAGGGCAGCCGCTTCAAGGCCCTCCTCCTGTAGTGAAAATATAGATGCTGTATTAATGCCGCTCATAGTCGCCTTCTTTAAAACCGCACAAATTTAGGTTATATCTTTAATTAGGCCGCTTACGTAACAAACAAGACATAAATTACGTTATTATACAATGGCCGGGGTTAGCCTTGCATATTAGCTATAATTAAAAATTTAATGTAGGTTTGTTATATGAAGAAAATGCTTTTTTTATCCCTGTTTGCTTTGACGGCTATCACCGCCTGTAAGAAGGATTCACTGGGTACTAAACCTGTAATTACCTTCAAATCTTACTCTTCCGCACCCATAAGTTCCTCTTATGGACTGGACATTACTTTCGGGGTAAAAGACGGGGACGGGGATATTGAAAACAGCTTCAACTTTGCAGCTATCTATGACACCCAACCAACAGATACTGCATTTGAAAGCCGTCCCATGCCAGGACTGGATGCCCACAAAGGCGCCAACCTTACTGCGGAAGTGGTACTGCACCTGGTAGGTACAGACTTTCCCCAAACAGGCGCCAATCCAATTCCTAAAGACAGCGTTCACTACCTCGTATATATAGTGGATGATGCCAACAATCACAGCGATACCATCGTTACTCCTAAAGTAGAAGTACAATACCAATAAATATTCTTAGGTTTGAAAGCCTGATAATTGAAATTAAACCTTCAATTATCAGGCTTTCAGTCTTTAACACCTCAAAGCGATTCCATGGACAAAATTGAAGAACTACAGCAACGCATCGCTGCCGCCTCCCTTGGTGGTGGAGAAGCAAGGATATCCTCCCAGCATAAAAAAGGCAAACTTACTGCCCGGGAAAGACTCACCCTGCTCATGGACGAAGGCTCCTTTGAAGAGCTGGACATGTTCGTACATAATCGTAACCGCGGTCTTACCACCGACCAGGAACAGTTTCCCGGAGATGGGGTGGTGACCGGCTATGGTACTATCAATGGCCGCCTCACCTACGTATTCTCACAGGACTTTACCGTATACGGTGGCAGCCTCTCCGAACCGCATGCCCGCAAAATATGCAAGATCATGGACCTTGCCATGCAGAACGGCGCTCCCGTTGTAGGGCTCAATGACAGCGGCGGGGCACGTATACAGGAAGGTGTGGTGAGCCTGGGTGGATATGCAGACATCTTCTACCGCAATACCCGCGCTTCCGGCGTCATCCCACAGATCTCTGCCGTAATGGGCCCCTGTGCCGGCGGTGCCGTATACTCTCCTGCTATTACGGACTTTATCCTGATGGTAGAAGAAACTTCCTATATGTTCGTAACCGGCCCTAACGTCGTTAAGACCGTTACCCATGAAGAAGTGACTTCCGAAGAACTGGGCGGTGCGCATACCCATGCCTCTAAAAGCGGGGTGACCCACTTCGCCTGTGCCAACGAGGTGGAATGTATCCAGAATATCCGTCAGCTACTCAGCTATGTGCCACAGAACTGTGAAGAGGATGCGCCCGTATACCCTTATACCCCTTCTGACGAAACAAGGACCGTACTCAATACCCTGATCCCTGAGAGCTCCAATCAGCCTTATGATATGAAGGAAGTGATTGCCCAGGTAACAGATACCGATAGCTTCTTTGAAGTACACCGCGACTATGCAGAGAACATCCTGGTGGGCTTTGCCCGCATAGCCGGTCGCAGTATTGGCATTGTAGCCAATCAGCCGGGACACCTGGCAGGTGTACTGGATATAAAGGCCTCTGTAAAAGGCGCCCGTTTTACCCGCTTCTGCGATGCGTTCAATGTGCCACTGCTGGTACTGGTAGATGTGCCGGGCTTCTTACCCGGAACCGACCAGGAATGGAACGGCATCATCACCAACGGGGCTAAACTCCTGTTTGCACTCAGCGAGGCCACTGTTCCCAAAATCACCGTTACCACCCGCAAAGCCTATGGTGGTGCTTACTGTGTAATGAACTCCAAACATATCGGTGCCGATCTCAATTTTGCTTTCCCACAGGCAGAAATTGCCGTAATGGGACCTAAAGGCGCGGTAGAGATCATCTATAAAAAAGAAATTGATGCCGCAGAAGATCCTGAAGCACGTATGAACGAACTGGTGGCAGAATATACCGAACGCTTTGCCAATCCTTACCTGGCGGCGGAAAAAGGATATATTGATGAGGTGATAGTACCGGACCAGATGCGTATTAAACTGATCAAAGGCTTTGCAATGCTGGAAAATAAAGTTGTAACATTGCCCCGGAAAAAACATGGGAATATCCCGTTATAAATTATGTTCCGGGCACTGCTAAACTTTATCATCTTCTCTTCCATATATGTAGCATGTTGTGCTGTACTGATGGTATGGCAAACCAATACACTGTTCCATATCAGGGATGTAAATGACAACTTTTACATCTTCGTATTCTTTGCGACCATCAGTAGTTATAACTTCCACTGGTACCTGACGCCGGCAGATTATTCCGCCTCTGAGAGGATACTCTGGGGAGCCAGGCATAAGGTGCTACAGTTATCGCTTTGTGCCATAGGTGGTATCGGTGCGGCCTATAGCTTCTGGTTCTTAAAGGCCCACTGGCTGCCTTTGGGCGGCGCTGCCTTCCTTACCTTTCTGTATTCTGCCCCCAAGCTGCCACAGCGGGCTTTTGTATGGCTGCGAAAGATAGCGATCGGCAAAACATTATTCCTTTCTTTTGTATGGACTTACGTAACTACGCTGTTACCTGTATTCATAGCAGGGCAGTCTGTCACCTTTCCTTTAGTGGCCTATACCCTTCACCGGTTCTTCCTGGTATATGCCATTTGTATCCTCTTCGACTACAGGGACCTTGAAGCAGATAAAAAGGAAGGTATCCGCTCGCTCATTACCTACCTCAGCAAGCACAACCTCAGACGTTTATATTATTGCTCATTGATATTCTCGGCAGGTTTTGCATGCTGCTTCCCTTTACCATTAATATTGTTCCTGCTCGCCCCGGTGCTGATAACCGCGCTGCTTACACGTTATACGATGCACACCCGTTCCGATCTCTTTTATTACAGTGTGCTGGATGGCATGGTAATGTTATCTG
Organism: Chitinophaga oryziterrae; assembly: GCF_009758125.1. Taxonomy (GTDB): domain Bacteria; phylum Bacteroidota; class Bacteroidia; order Chitinophagales; family Chitinophagaceae; genus Chitinophaga; species Chitinophaga oryziterrae. The sequence goes on along the minus strand of NZ_WRXO01000007.1, from coordinate 26,515 downwards.
CACTGCTGCATATCCTGGCAGTAAAAAGCTGCTGGCTAATTCCTTACTTTTGCACAATCATTAACAACAACAGCAATGTCTAAGAAGCAAAAATCCATATTGAGCAAGGAAGCGCTTACGTTCCTGCGCAATTACCTGAACAACCCTTCTCCTACTGGTTTTGAGAAGGAAGGACAAAGACTGTGGCTGGAATATTTACAGCCCTATATTGATGAACATTATGTAGATGCTTATGGGTCGGCAGTGGGTATCATCAATCCCAAAGCACCTTTTAAAGTAGTGATCGAAGCGCATGCTGATGAAATATCCTGGTTCGTAAATTATATATCTCCGGAAGGATTAATCTATGTTATCCGCAATGGTGGCTCCGATCAGCAGATCGCGCCGTCTAAACGCGTGAATATCCATACAGCGAATGGTTCAGTGAAAGCCGTGTTCGGCTGGCCGGCCATCCATACCCGTATGCGTGGTGGTGAAGGCAAAGAACCCCAGCCTAAGGTTGATAACATTTTCCTGGACTGTGGCGCCCGCACCCGTAAGGAAGTAGAGAACCTGGGTATCCATGTGGGATGTGTGGTTACTTTTGAAGATGGTTTTGAAGAACTGGCGCACGACTACTACGTATGCCGCGCTATCGATAACCGTATCGGCGGATTCATGATCGCTGAAGTGGCCCGTATGCTGAAAGAGAAAAAACAGTCCCTCCCTTTTGGCCTTTACATCGTGAATGCGGTACAGGAAGAAGTAGGACTGCGTGGGGCTGAGATGATCGCTAAACGCATCAAAGCTGACGTGGCGATCATTACAGACGTAACCCATGATACCACCACTCCTATGATCAATAAGAATATTGAAGGGGAGATCAAGTGTGGCGGCGGACCTAGTATTACTTACGGCCCTGCTGTACATAATATCCTCAGGGACCTTATTATCAAGACGGCCAAAAAGAACGATATCCCTCATCAGTTGCATGCGGTTAGCCGCAGCACCGGTACAGATACGGACGCTTTTGCCTACTCAAATGACGGTACCCCGTCTGCGCTTATCAGCCTGCCGTTGCGTTACATGCATACCACGGTAGAAATGGTCAAGAAGGAAGATATTGAGAACACTATTCACCTGATTTATCAGACTTTGCTGAATATTACGCCTAAAACGAACTTTAAATACCTCTAAAACAACACTTTGAGGCATTAAATTTTTTTTATACTTTTTTTTGTAGGTTTGCTTTTCAAATTAGATTATTATGCAAGATGTGCAGATCCGTCACGACTGGACCATTGAAGAAATAAGAGAAATCTATAATACGCCTTTGCTGGAGCTTGTGTTCCGTGCTGCTTCTGTTCACAGACAAACACAGGATACTGCGGAAGTACAGGTTTGTACCCTGCTTTCCATCAAAACCGGCGGTTGCTCCGAAGATTGTTCCTACTGCCCACAGGCAGCCCGTTATAATACAGATATCAACGTTCACGGCCTTCTGCAGAAAGATGCAGTACTGGCATACGCGCAGAAAGCCCGCGAAGCAGGCTCTACCCGCTTCTGTATGGGCGCTGCCTGGAGAGAAGTACGCGATAACCGCGACTTTGACCGCGTACTGGACATGGTAAAAGGTGTAAATGAAATGGGAATGGAAGTTTGCTGTACCCTGGGTATGCTTACTGAAATCCAGGCACAGAAACTGGCTGATGCCGGTCTGTACGCTTACAACCACAACCTGGATACTTCCGGTGAATACTACGAACAGATCATCACTACCCGTACATACGACGACCGCTTACGTACCCTCGAAAACGTACAGAAAGCGGGTGTTAGCGTATGCTGCGGTGGTATCATCGGCCTGGGCGAATCTCATGAAGACCGCATAGGCATGCTGCATACGCTCAGCAACCTGGCTAAACATCCTGATTCCGTGCCCATCAACGCATTAACCCGCGTAAAAGGTACGCCACTGGAAAACATGCCTAAAGTAGCCTTCTGGGATATGGTACGGATGATCGCTACTACCCGCCTGGTAATACCTAAAGCAATGGTACGCCTCAGTGCCGGCCGTGCTGAAATGAGCATTGCTGAACAGGCCATGTGTTTCATGGCAGGCGCGAACTCCATCTTCACCGGTGAGAAACTTTTAACTACAGACAATCCTTCCTTCGAAGAAGATCATATGATGTTCGAACTGCTGGGACTGAAAGCAAGAGCCGCTTTCAAAGACCATGAAGTCCAGGAACCAATCATGATAAATAACTAAACATAATAGAGCTCTGTTAGCTCAGTGTTTGTAGCAATCATCTATCTTCTCTATAAAATGGGGGTGACTTTTTAGAAGTCACCCCCATTTTTATATTAGCCCTGGCTAAATGACATTGAATTTTTGGGTATTTCCTGTCATAATAATCTTCTATATATTTTAATGAATTGATAATCAGTAATGAAACGCATTTAAATAGTAATTACTACTTATAACCTACTGACATTCACTGCTTATGGTGATATAAGCCCTATATAAGCCCACTCATAGTCCCCTATAAGCCCTCTATAAGCCCACCTTATTTAGGGTGGGCTTATAGAGGGCTTATATACCAGTTATAAAGCGTTTACAGGAACGTTTAGGTTCTTTCTGTGTTTTGTAAGACGTGCTACAATCACGTAGCTTATTGAAGAGTAGTATTGACCAGGCTCTTTTTTAACAGGGTCTTTTCAGGGAACAGATCTTTAGCTACAAACTAGCCTTTATCTCATCCAGCGTATCGGCAAACGCCTTATTTCTGCGAACATCCTTATGCCAGGCAAGGTCCCTCTCTACCAGGTCTATTTCCTTTTTAATCGTAGACCCGCCTTCTTCTTTACCCAGTATATACACCGTATCAGATATCGCTACGCTCGTCTCAATATCATGAGAAACGATGATCAGCGTATTCAATTCATCCGCCATCGATACCTGCAGCAGCATATCTACTACCTTATCCAGCACACAAACATCCAACCCTGAGAACGGTTCATCAAACAATAAGAATTTAGATCCTTTCAATAACTGCTGCATAATACTGGCCCGCTGACGCTGCCCACCGGATAACTGCTGAGGATATTTATGCAGACATGCAGTAATATCAAATGTTGCCGCCCACTTTTCTATCGCTTCCTTCTCATTCCCTTTCAAGAGAGGGTTCTGACTGGTAGCCATTCTCAGCGACTGATAAATAGTTTTCCATTCAAACAGGTAATAGTGCTGAAACACAACACCCATATCCCCGGCTTCTACCTGCTTGTTCCCATTAATGGTTATACTACCTGAGGTTGGCTTTTGCAAACCCGCCATTAACCGGAACAACTGTGTTTTACCTACCCCGCTTCTTCCTAATAAAGATATCACCTGTCCCTGGCTTACACCAGGACGAACAATGTTCCTGATGCTAAAATTAATATCATGTAGTATAGGAGTACCATCATAGCTCAGGCAAACATCTGTTGCCTGCAAAAGCACATCCTGTTTAGTATATGCTGTCATTTTGTTGCTAAAGTTGTGTAAGGAAATAACCATCTGCGCATGGTTGCCAGTAAGAAATCAAAGAACAATCCCAAAAAGAAAATAACCAGTTGCAGGGCCAGCACGTTTGTTAAATCATTATACTTATTGTATTTAATCAGTAATGCACCAATACCACCTTCACTCATGCTCAACCCTTCTACCATGGTAATCATCAACCAGGCGATAGCAAAATTCTGCTGTAATATTTCCAGTACTTTATCTGCTTTACCTACAATAATGACCTCATATAAAGTACGCCATTTGCTATAACCAAGTGTTTTACACAAGTCATATTCCTGCTGATGAATATTTACGATAACTGATAAAAAAGAAGTGACAAAAAACGGTACTATACCAAAGATCAGTAACCAGAGCTTTAATGCACTCCCATTTTGTGTAAGTAGTGTAAACACGAATATCAGCCCGGCTAAAGTGAGATATCTGCACTTTACAATAAACTCCGCGATACTTCTGAAAAATGGTAACACGGATAAATAAGCAAAACACAAAGTGATAATAATCGCATAGAGCATTGCTTTTAAAGTAAGTGTCAGACTTACCAGCACATTATCTATCAGTAATTTTGTAGTGGATAATTGTATCAGCGCAGCAGCCACTTTACCAGGTTGTGGCATTAATCCGTTAGAGGTGGTATGCCACAATACCAATGCCAGCACTACCTGAAACAACACCATGATAATAAATGTCTGCTTGCTTACTACAGCAAAAGGTTGCAATAACTTTTTCATATAAATAATTAAGGGAAGAATAGCCACTGCGTATTGCAGTGGCTATATAATAATTATTACTCACCCAACACTATTTCCACTCTTCTGTTCTGACTTCTGCCCGCCTCTGTATCATTGGATACCAGTGGCTTAGCAGCACCATAACCTTTTGCTTCCAGACGGCTTGCAATCAAACCTTTCTTCAGCAGGTAATCTTTTACAGCATTGGCACGTTTCTCAGACAAAGGCACATTCACTGCATCAGAACCACTGTTATCGGTATGACCATACACACCTACCTTTAACCCTTCTGCTACTACAGCAGATTCAAATATTTCATCCAGCAGTTTGTAAGAAGAAGTTCTGATTACGGCAGAACCGGTTTCGAACTCGATACTGTAAGATTTAGAAGATACTTCCGAAGTAATTTCAGGCGCATACTTTGTCTCTATCGCTTTGCCTTCCAGCAGTTCCGGGTGATTGGATATCACAGAGAACAGGAAGGATTTATCTACTGCTTTTTCGTACGGCATGAAGGAAGGCATTAAGGCAGGATACATTTTCACCATCAGGTTACCAAAGGTGTTGTACACGGCTTTATACCTGTCTATCTTATCATTACCCAATCCGTAGGTGTTCGCCATATCCTGTAAGTTGAATACTGCAGAACCACCTAAGTTTACTTTCAATCCCTGAATATCCTTTTCTTCCACGCCATTAAAATATTTCAGCCAGTAAGCTGCATCCTGCTCGTTATACAATTCAGCACTTACTTTAGCAGCAAATGCCTTTGCATCATTAAAAGAACGTACCTGGTCGCCCGCCTGTGCCAGTGCGATGATGATATTCTCTACGTCAGTCCTGTGATCGTTAGCCCATTTCCTGATGGTGATCGTTTGATTAGACATCTGTGAAGCATACTGTTTAGTACTGGCGATCGTTACCAGACCACCTTTCTTAACAGCTACGTTTACGTCACCCGGAGTCCAGGTAGCTACAGCATCCACACCTACAGTGGTATCTTTGCCGGTAGTTTTACCATTGGCTACTATCTTACGGCTTTCGGTATAACCAGCGATATATTTATTAGGTGCATCCAGGAAGTCGTTCGCAGCGATGATGTTGACAGCAGCAGCATCGTAGGTAGTTTCATCAGGATTTACTTTTAGACCATTGTCGCCGGCCCATTTCAGGAGTATATTGATATCACCGTCACGTAACACACCAGCCACACATTTACCAATAGCTGACTTAGGATCAACCTTCCATTGCTGAGGGCCCATTACCTGGTCTTCACCAAATGACTTACCATGTGTAACAGGGATGATCACCGGCTGGTATTCGGTACCCAGTGCTTCCAGTTCTTTTGACAAAGAAGTCATGAAAGCAGGCATACCATCACCCATGAATGTGATGAACACACCGGGAGTAGAAGGATTGCTTTTATAGTCCTGTGCAAACTTCACCAGGTCTGCCATTTGCTTGTTACAATCGTCCTGACGGGTATAAGTTACATCCAGTTTCATCTGGTCAAACAAAGAACCCTTTGTAGTACGTACACCGCCATTAGCATAATAACCGGAGAACTGACTGTTCCAGGCCATACGTAACCAACTGATCTGTGTTCCGCCATTGGACGCAACGGTATTGCCAGGTATAGGCAATTTAACAGCATTGTTACTTAAGGATGCTTCGGGTGCATCAGGTAATACTACTTTACCCAATTCTACTGATTCTACTACTTGTTTAGGACGGTTCTGATACCATCTTACGGCCAGGATACCGGCAGCTACTACTGCAACGATAATGAATATTTTCCCAGCCGGTTTTAATTTAATTGCCATAGGTATTTGGATTTAATTATGTTTTTGTAAAAATTTCCTTAGTCTAATAAGCCTTTGTAACGGTCAGGCACAGTCACTCCTTTTAGCCTTCCGCTGTCACTGTTTTTATTCAGTGCAGATTGCGTATAGTTGAAATCCGAGTTCATATTAAAGCTGTCGATCAGCTCTATTGCCTGTGCGGATTTCGCTTTATCTTCCAGCATTTTATCATCCATAAAACGGGAAGTAACATCTATCGCGGATTTAATGTGACCGATCTTTTCACCTATCCTTACTTTCAGTATGGACAAGGCTTTTTCAGCATCCCTGTTTAAGCCATCATCGCCTTTGAATGCTTTCATGGCACTGCTTACAGCAGATAAACCGGTGGTTACGGAATAGTACAGATCCTTCTTTGCTTCCAGATCAAGTTTTGCATCTTCCAGCATAATACCACTCTCTTCATAAGCGGCATCAGCAAAGGATACGAGTTTGTTCAGGTCACCTACTATCGGCGTAACATTGTCTATATATTCCCGGCAACGGATCACATTGTTGGCATACAGGTCCAACTGTCTGTTGTTGGTTTTTTCCTGCTGAAGGATCTTCACTTTCTGCACGTTCAGTTGCAGTTCTTTTTCCTTTTCATTCAGTTTATCCATCAACTCACTTTGCTTACCTTTTAATCTTCCTGTTTGTTTAAACAGTGTATTCCTGTCTTCATATCCCTGATCTATCTTTGCCTGTAAAATGGCGAAGGGATTCAGTTCTATAGCCAGACCAATCGTATAATTGGCAATGAATTCCGATAGATATTTCAGTGCTCTCCAAAACTTTTTATTGGTGAAGATCATCAGTAAAAAAGCGAGTATCACACCGCCAATTATCAGATTGATCAGATTCCAGGTAACGCTCACCAGCCATGGTAAAATATAAGTCGCGAACGCATATCCTATACTTGCAAAGAGAGATATACCTATGATGGTAGTAGCCACATTTTTGGGCTCAGCAAACCAGTTCGTTTTTAGTTCTGTCATTGTTGTGGCATTTTAAAGTATGTGCACTTTGATCTTTTCTATATCCTGCAGCAATTTGTTCTTACTGTTTTCCATAGCTGCGGAATAACCTGCGGCGCTGTGTTCGATCTTCGCTTCGTTCTCTGCTATTTCTTTTGTAAGCGTGTCCATATGCTGTTGCAGTGTGACTATTTCCTGTGAGAGTTTTTGAATACGCTCACTGGCTTCTTCCATTTCCTTTTTTCTGTTTTGTACTTTTTCAGATAAAGCAGCATCGATTGTGCTATGAAAGGCAACGGCATCTGCATCCAGTATCTGCACATATTCCAATGCGGAGGATAATAGTTTGCCCTTGCTTAGACCTTGTACCTGTAGACCCGCAAAGGCAGCACAATAGCGTGCTTTTTCATCTGCAATGGCCTGCATGGCTTCTGTCATTTTTGAAAACTCATAGTAATCGGGACCGGGAAGATTTGCATCCGCAAACAACTTATTAAAGTGTTCACTAAACTTGTTGTTCCCTTCCGTTGCTACTACCTTTTCAGCAGGAGCGTGATTAACCGGAGGCTGACTTGCTGCCGGCTTATCCTCATCAGACAGCTCTACGAAAGCAGACAGAATTTTTTTACCGAATGAAGGCATAGTGTTAGGATTATGAGGTGATAAAATACGTGTAGGTATAGTTGTCCCATCACAACTTGTTGTTGTGCTTTTTTGCTAATGTACTTAAACTGGGAGGCATTAGAATTGCCGTAACAGCAACCTATATAGCTGATCTTTCGTAAGTAGAATAGATGGGGAGATTTGTAGTTTAGCTACTGACAGAGAACCTGTTAAATCTTTCTGGAGGTTCTTATAATCATAACCCTCTTGAGATACCGGGCTATTAAGTGTTTTCATTTTGCGTTGGAGACTAGCTCCTGTTTGTTTGATCAGGTAAAGATATATACTAGTTGGCAATTCTTTAACAGATTCACATATGAATGGTAAAAATACACATATGAATGGCAAAAATCTGTTGTGACCGGCAATATAGAGGTATAAAAGGAAATATAGCTGGATAAACGGATTTAATCTATCTATCAGCTATATTAAATAAGTTATATAAAATACGCTATTCCCAATGCATATCCTTTCATGCCCAACCCGCAAATACTACCTACGCATGCCGCAGCTATCATACTTGTATGACGGAACTCCTCACGTGCATGTATATTACTGATATGCATTTCTACTACGGGTGTTTTAATCGCTGCAATCGCATCACGGATAGCCACAGATGTATGCGTATATCCACCGGCGTTAAACACGATCCCATCATAAGAAAAACCAATCTCATGCAGATGATCAATCAATCCGCCTTCTGAATTACTCTGAAAATAGGTTAATGCAACAGAAGGATATAACGCCTTCAGTTTAACAAAATAGTCTTCAAAAGATTCGTTGCCGTAAATCCCTGGTTCCCGCTTTCCCAGCAGGTTTAAATTAGGTCCGTTAATGATTGCGATCTTCATGATTATAATTTATTTGGTCCCCCATCTGAAGGTGGTTTGTTCAATACCTGCAAGGTCCAGTACACGGTCTACTACAGTAGCCGCTACATCTTCCAGGGTTTTAGGTACGCTGTAAAAGGAAGGTGTTGCCGGACAGATAATCCCGCCTGCTTCTGTAACAGTCACCATATTCCGGAGATGCATCAGGTTGTAAGGCGTTTCCCTTACTACACAAATCAGTTTACGTCTTTCTTTTAATACAACGTCTGCTGCCCGGGTAATCAGATCATTGGAAATACCGGTAGCTATGCGCCCCAGTGTTCCCATAGAACATGGGCAGATGATCATGGTATCAAACCTTCCTGAACCGGAGGCAAATGGTGCGTGAAAATCCTGTTGTGTATATACTTTGAAAGGTAAATCAGTGTAATCTTTTGTGCCTAGTTCTGTTTCCCACACTGTTCGGGCGTTTTCAGTCAGCACAAGGGCTACTTCATCAGTCTGGGCAGCTGCTGCCTGCAGCTTGTTCAACAACTGACGTGCATAAATGGAGCCACTGGCCCCCGTAACCGCCACTACTATACGATGTCTCATGGGGCAAATCTAGTATTATAAACACAAAAATCCCGGGAATTTCCCGGGACTAATTTCTTTGGATAAATAGTATTTGGCTTCTTACTTCCTGCCTCAGTTGGCGTGTGCTTCCAGTTCTTCCATACGGATTCCCCCATGGCTTTCATCGTATACACATTCCCCGTTGCGAATCAATAATACCTGCGGAGATTCATGCCCTATAGCAAAATCTGCTGCCACTTTGTTGGATAAATCACGAAAACGGATCAGGTCCAGGTAGTAAAAGGAAATATTTTCCGGGCCTGCGCCCCTTTCCAGCCTGGACTTAGCAACTGCACTGATAGAGCAGCGCGTACTATGTTTAAAGATAACCACCGGCTTTTCTGCTGATGTTGCTTTAATTTCTGATAACTGCGTTTCTGTAGTTAAAGGTATCCAGTTCATTAACAATCCTTGCTGTTTGCCGTGTGTGTCACCTTGCCAATCTTCATCGGACAGCCTAACTTATTCTGTGATGCACACGATGTTACGAAAGCTGCAAAGATAAAGATAAGAGCAGCCCCGCCCAAAACTTTAAGAAAAGATACTTGCATAAAGGGATGTTTAATTGATAAATGAAATTTCATAGGGAATGGCGATATCGCTTTTTTAATCGTCATTTGTAACGTTACTTTGCAAATATAAAAATTATATTAAATTTTTTATCTATAATATCGGTCCTTTTTCCCTGATTACATAAATATAACGCAAAAACACCGGCATTGTTTATATGACAAAAGTACATTTTATTGCGGTAGGCGGAAGTGTTATGCACCAGCTTGCGATAGCACTGAAAAATAAAGGTTACCAGGTAACCGGCAGCGATGATGAAATCTTTGAACCGGCCCTCAGCAACCTTAAACAGGCAGGTATTTTACCGGCGACCATGGGTTGGGACGAGTCCCGTATCACCCCTGATATCGATTCGGTGATCCTGGGAATGCATGCCAGGGCCGACAATCCTGAACTGATCAAAGCTAAACAGCTGGACCTGAAGATCTATTCCTTCCCGGAATATATCTACAAGGAAAGCCTGCAAAAGAAACGCGTAGCCATCGGAGGCAGTCATGGTAAAACTACCACTACCGCCATGATCATGCACGTATTGAAACAGGCCGGTACTAAATTCGACTATCTCGTGGGCGCCAGGCTGGCAGGATTCTCCCAGTCTGTCAATATCACCGACGCCCCTTTAATTGTATGCGAAGCCGATGAATACCCCGCTTCTGTCATCGAAAAAAGGCCGAAATTCCATTTCCTGCACCCACATATTGCCGTATTAACCGGCATCGCCTGGGACCATATCAACGTATTCCCTACTTACGACAACTACCTGGAGCAGTTTGCCATTTTCTTACACACCATTGAAAAAGGACAAACCCTCATCTATAACAGCACTGATCCTGAACTGGTTAAGCTGGTAAACGCCGAAGGCGGCCACCTCAACCTGATTCCGTACAACGTGCCGGAACATACAATCGTCAATGGTACCACTACCGTTACCTTTGGTGATCACAGCGCTGCCCTGGAAGTATTCGGCGATCATAACCTGCTGAATATGCATGCGGCAAGACTGGTTTGTAACCAGTTAGGCATTGACGATGCGGTATTTCTGAAAGCGATCGCTACCTTTACCGGAGCTGCGAAACGACTGGAATTGGTAGGAAAGAATGATCATTGCGCTATTTACCGCGACTTTGCCCATGCTCCTTCCAAAGTAAAAGCTACCATGGAAGCGCTGAAAGAGCAGTATCCACAGCGTAAACTCATTGCCGTACTGGAATTACATACCTACAGCAGCCTGAACGCTGACTTCATGGTACAATACCAGGGAGCAATGGACAAAGCAGATGTACCGGTCGTATTCTATAGCAGTCATGCACTGGAAATCAAAAGGATGCCCAACCTGGAACCCGATGTGGTAGCCCAGGGTTTTGGCAGGACCGACCTTGAAATCTTTAATAAAAGAGATCATTTACTGGCATTCCTGGACAAACAACAATACGATAACACTAACTTACTCCTCATGAGTTCAGGCGATTATGAGGGATTAGACCTAAATTCGCTGAAAAAGTATCTCTAAATTCTTGTCATGCCCTCATTGCAACTGAAAAGGCCACTGGCCGTTATTGATCTTGAAACGACTGGCACCAATGTGGCCACTGACCGTATCATAGAAATTGCTATTATAAAAGTATTCCCGGACAAGAGCATTCAGTCCAAGGTGAAACGTATTCACCCGGGTATGCCTATTCCGCCATCTTCTACGGCCATTCATGGCATTAGTGACGATGATATTAAAGATGCTCCCACCTTTAAACAGGCGGCCAATGAACTGCGTCAGTTCATGGAGAACTGCGATATTGCGGGTTATAACTCAAACCGTTTTGATATTCCTTTACTGGTAGAAGAGTTCCTTCGCACCGGCCTCGAATTTGACGTGAAAGACCGCAAGTTCGTAGACGTGCAGAAAATCTTCCACCTGATGGAAAAACGTACGCTCGCCGCCGCTTACAAATTTTACTGCGATAAGAACCTGGAGAATGCACATAGCGCCGAGGCAGATGCCCTGGCTACCTATGAGATCCTGGAAGCCCAGTTACTCCGTTACGATCAGCTGCAATCTGAAGTAGAACACCTGGCCGATTTTACCAAAGAAGACGAATATGTGGACTTTGCCAGAAGGATGGTGATGCAGAATGGTGTAGAGGTCTTCAACTTTGGTAAGTACAAAGGACGGCCTGTAAAGGACGTATTAAAGATTGAGCCTCAGTATTATGACTGGATGATGAAAGCCGACTTTCCCCTGAATACCAAGCAGAAACTCACAGATATTTACCACAGTATGATGTTAAAAAAGATTTAATATTCAAAAAACACTTACTTTCTTTAGGTATTATACTAATTTCGCAGCCTTAAACAACAATTTGCTGATTGGAAAAGCTTGTCATCATTCCGACGTACAATGAAAAGGATAACATCCGCAAGATCATTGACGCTGTGTTTTCTCTGCAACAAGATTTTCATATCCTGATTGTGGACGACGGTTCGCCAGATGGTACCGGTAATATCGTTAAATCCATACAGAAAGAGCATCCTCAGGAACTCTTCCTGTCGGAAAGAAGCGGTAAACAGGGATTAGGCACAGCTTATATTCACGGTTTTAAATGGGCGCTGGAAAAGGGATATAACTATATATTCGAGATGGACGCCGATTTCTCTCATAACCCGGCCGATCTGGTAAGGCTATACGATGCCTGTGCCAAGGAAGGGGGCGATGTAGCTGTTGGTTCCCGCTATGTAAAAGGCGGTCGTACAGAAAACTGGCCATGGGACAGAGCAGTACTCTCTTATGGAGCTTCCATATACGTACGTCTTGTTACCTGGATTCATGTAAAAGATGCAACAGCAGGTTTCGTTTGTTACAGACGGCCGGTACTGGAAGCCATCAACCTGGATGCTATCCGTTTTGTGGGTTATGCCTTCCAGATAGAGATGAAATTCACTGCCTGGAAACTGGGCTTCCTTATCAAGGAAGTGCCGATCACCTTTAAAGACCGCAAAGAAGGATATTCCAAGATGAGCAAAGGGATTGTGAAAGAAGGGATTCTCGGGGTATTGAAGATTCAATGGGAAAGCCTGTTCCGCAAGTACGAAAGAAGAGTCAGGAACAGCATATAATAATGAAAAAAGCACTGATACAATTACACCTGTCGGTATTTCTGGCAGGTTTTACGGGTATATTAGGAAAACTCATCACGCTCAACGAAGGTCTGCTGGTCTGGTACAGACTGTTATTCACCATCATCACTTTATACGTAATATTCCGCTGGAAACGCATGCTCTCAAAGCTGTCGTTTAAACAGATCGTGCCCATCGGCCTTACCGGTATCGTGGTAATGCTGCACTGGCTGTTCTTTTACGGAAGCATCAAATATTCGAACGTATCCATAGGCGTAGTCTGCTTTTCTCTCACCAGCCTGTTCACCGCTATTCTGGATCCGCTGATCAACCGCTACCGGATGGATAAAACCGAACTGTTGCTGAGTGGTATCACCTTATTCGGTATCCTGCTCATTTTCCATTTCGATGCGGAATACCGCACCGGTATCATCCTGGGTATCATATCCGCCTTATTTGGTGCACTGTTCACCATCTTCAATAAACGCCTGATCAGCAAACACGATACACCTACCATCACTTTTTATGAATTGTCTACCGGATGGCTGGCGTTAAGCCTGGCCCTCCCCTTTTATCTGCATATATTCCCACAGCCGTTTGAGATACCTGCGGTACATGATCTGCTATATCTGCTGATCTTATCATGGGCTTGTACCGTTTGCATGTTCATGCTGCTGATGAGCGCTCTTACAAAGATCTCCGCCTTTACCGTTAATCTTACTTTTAACCTGGAGCCGGTATACAGCATTATTCTGGCCTTCATCATCTTCAAAGAGAACAGAGAGCTGACGCCTGCATTTTATGCCGGACTTACCTGTATCCTTTTATCTGTGCTGCTGCAAATGCGCCGGGTAACGCGCACCATGCAGAAAGCGGTATAATTATGTACTTTCATACTTATGAAAGAACCCTGGATTACCCACCCAACGATTCTAAAAGGTCAGACAGTTGACCTGATCCCTCTCGAAAAAGAACATTTTGAGGAGTTATACCTTGCGGCATCCGATAAAAAACTATGGGAGCTGGTCCCAACCGACTGTTCAATACGGGAAAAATTTACAGCAGCCTATACTACTGCGCTGACTGAAAGAGACAAAGGCAATCATTACCCTTTTATCATCTATCATAAACAAACCCAAAAGATAATAGGTTCCACAAGACTATTTGACATCTTCCCCAATGATAAAAAACTGGAAATTGGCTGGAGCTGGATAATAGAAAAGTATTGGGGCACAGGAGTAAATCCGGAATGCAAACTCTTGTTACTGACTCATTGTTTTGATGTTCTGAAAGCAAGGCGGGTACAGATAAAAACGGATCAGCATAATATACGTTCCAGGAAAGCAATAGAAAAAATTGGCGGGCAGTTTGAAGGGATTTTAAGGAAGGATAGGATTAAGGATGATGGCACTTCAAGAAGTGCAGCTTATTATAGTATTATCGATGACGAATGGGAAGGTGTGAAAGTAAGATTACAAGGGATGATGAATGAAAAATAAGCCTCTATGTCTTTGCAAACATAGAGGCCGCTTTGTTTATAAATGTTTACACTTCTATTAGCGTATCTACTTTCTGCATAACAGTTTTGGATGTTTTTGCTTTTACTATTTTACTTACCCGTCCTAACATAAAGATACAGATCACGGAAACACCGATAGCCACCCAACCTAATGTATCATAATGTTCCAGCGGACTGAATTTATCTTTCTGAATAACGATCATTCCGCCAAAGGCTGCTGCCACACCTCCGGCAATCTGTTGCAGGGATGAATTGATACTCATAAAGGCCCCTCTGTCCTCCATTTCAGGCACACCGGTAATGAGTGCCATTGAGGGTATCATACGACCCATAATACCAGCTATCATCAATACATTTAACACCATGATGATCCATAAAGGGTTTACGGTGAGATGCGTGTAAACAGCTATCAGGACCATCATAAACAGGGAGGCGCCTGCTGCCAGCCAGAATCTGTCTGTTTTATCACTCAACCGGCCTACTATAGGCATCACGAACAATGATCCGATACCTGATACCATAAACAACAGGGGTAATTGCGCTTCTGTAACACCCAGGTTATTGACAGCAAAGGCACTGCCGAAAGGCATCATCATAAAACCACCAATAGAGAGTAGTGCTGTAGCAGAAAATCCTATACGGTAATTCCTTTTGGCGATCGTATGCCAGAGATGCATCACCGCACTCTTATCGTGCTGTAAGGCCAGATGCCCGGTAATAGGCTGTAAGCGGAGCCCGATCAGGATCATTATGACAATGGCAATGCCTGCTACCAGGAAAAATGGCGCTTCCCATCCCCAGGCATTTGAGAGATAAAGGCCGATGGGGATACCCAACACCTGGCTGGCGCCAAAGCCCATTTGTGTAAATCCCATTACCCGGCCACGCTGTTGTATTGTAAAAATGTCCGTAATAATAGCCATGGAAATAGAGCCGATCACTCCGCCGAACAGCCCTGTGATAATACGGGCTGCTACCAGCATGGGATAAGTGGTAGCAAAGCCGCAGCATAGAGTTCCCACGATAAAACCTCCATAAAAGAATACGAATAATTTTTTACGGTCAAAGCGGTCAGCAAATCCTGCTGTCAATAATCCGGAGATACCAGCACTAAATGCATAGGCAGATACGACCAAACCGAATTGTGCAGGTTTGATGTTCATCGATTTCATCAGCGTATCACCTAATGGCGATAAAATCATAAAATCCAGTATAACCGAAAATTGTGTCAATGTAAGTACCGCGATGACAAATTTCTGATATGGAGAAAACGAGTTTTCATTTTGCATGGTTTGAGAGTTTGTGCTTTTAAGGGATATATTTCGTTAGAAAGAGTTTCAGGTGGTCAATTCCTCACAGGAATAATTCAACCCGGTAATGATCCGGATAATATCTGCATAGCTGAGATGATAGGATATTACACGTAATACACAGTCTACGTCTGTCTGATCAATATTCCACTGCTCAATCAGATGGTGGTCATCCAACGCTGTTTTTACAGCAAACAGATCACTTTCTGTTGCGATATTGGTTTTAAAAATTAGGATATGTTCAGGAATATGATTCCACATAAGTGAGCATTCATTTACTTATCAAGATAAAAAAAACTTATTTTTTCAGCGCTTTTATAACATAATTAAAGGTTTCTTTCATGATCCACTAAAGCTATGTTCATCCTGATGGAATTTTACCAGGGAATAGAGCGGCGCTAATGCTACTGACCAGAAGACCTCCATGGAAATATCATTTAGTAGCAGGAGACACACCAACCGCTTTAGCCAGCCTGTTTATACCGAAATTCTCCAACCCTTCGTTGGTGATCATTTCGATGGCTTTTTCACGAATGCCCTGCATTTTATTCTCGTCGCGCGGTCTCATATACCGCAAATATGAATGAGCGATCGCTGATTTAAAAATATTTTTATTGAAAAAACGTCATTCTTTTAATAAGGCAAAAGAATAATAATTCTGCACTTGAGAAAATGGTATATCGGTAAAAACTATTGAATATCCGGTGAAAGAAATGATTTAGCCGGTAAAAAACTTCACCTCATTTATTAAAAAAGGTACCTCATAACTGAACAAAGCATCCGGAGTATACTGCATATCGAATTAGAAAGCATAGCTTCTTTTAAAATATTATCTTTATTCTCCTGAAACATTATAATACTATGCGCCTTACCAGTAGCTTATCCATTATTATTCTTGCTATTATCACATTATCTGCCACTCCCCCTTCGGATATCAAAAAAGGTATCCCTCCCGGCGGTACTCTCTTCACAGCTGGCGTTGGGGCTGGCCTTATCGGTGGTCTTTACAATGGTTTTTACTCCTATAAATTGCTTAAAAAGCATGGGGATTTTGGTCTTGGTGCGCCTGATAAACTGGATGGAGAGATTATGGTTTTTCAGGGAAAGATTTATCAGACACAAAACAGCGGTAAGACATTTCTGGTTGATGATAAGGAGCTGACGCCTTTTGCCATGGTGAACTTCTTTCATCCTGATATCAGACTAACGCCTGATAAAGCCATGAACAAGGCAGAACTTTTCCATTACCTGGATAGTGTATTAACCAATATAAACGGTATGTACGCTATTCATATCAACGGAAAATTCAGTTATGTAAAAACCAGGGCATTCCCGCCGGTTAAAGAAGATGATCATACACCATTGGCTAATATGCTCAATCTGCAACATTTCTTTGAATTTACGGGCGCTCAGGGCGATTTAATAGGATATCGTCTGCCCTCATTCATGGACAATACGAATATTGCTGGTTATCACTTCCATTACTTGTCAAAGCAAAAAGACGCAGGCGGACATATCATAGATTTAAAAACAGAGAATATAATAATTGAAATTGATATCCTGGATAGTTATACCATACAGGTTCCTGCAACAAAAGACTTCCAGCATTTTGATTTTAAAAAGAACAGAGAAGAGGATATAAAGAATGTAGAACGGGGAGGGAAAAATTAAGGGAAGGCTATTTAGTTATCCTTAGCAGACTGACGCAATTAATGTAAATTGCGTCAGTCTGCTGACCTAATTTGCATTAATTGCGTCAGTCTGTTGCAATATCCGGGTTAACAGATGTTCAACGAATAAACTCCAATACCAATTCCAGAAACTTCCCGGGCTGTTCCTCCGCAATATAATGCCCGCATTCACCAAGACTTACAGATTGAATATCCCCCTGTGCTATTTTCTGCATAGCCTTACCCACATTTACACCTTGCGACTGCTCTCCGCCAATAGCTAAAACCGGGATGCTTAGTTTATGCTGATAGGATTTATTCTGTGCCGCACTTTCAGGGAATGCACGATAGTAATCGAATCCATTACGCAACCTTTCCTTGCCTGTATAAGCGGCTGTATAAATATTGATATCATCAGCTGTAATAGCATCTTTCACGGTTGTCTTACGGGTAAAATACCAGTTCAGATATTCTTTCTCTTTGCCTTCTATTAAAAACTCAGGTATCTCCTCAATAGCATGGAAATAAAATTGCCAGATCTTATTCGCATTTAAAGGCGAAAATACCTCATCCGGAATTAAACCGGGGATACCAGCATCCAGGATTATTAAAGAGCGAAGAATGGGCTCATACTCAAGCGCAAAGGTGGTCGCTACCCAGGCCCCTACATCATGTCCTGCTAAATGAATATTCTTAAGGCCGAGCTGGTCACAGAAGGATTTAATAAACATAGCTACGGTAAGGGTATCCGCAGCAGGCGTAGCATTGACATTCCCCATCCCCGGTAGATCAATTGCAAAAACATGGTAATGTTCAGATAGCGGGGGGAATACCTTCCGCCATATATGAGCAGTCTGCGGCCACCCATTTAATAAAATCATAGGATCTCCGTGTCCGCTTTCGTAATAAGTAACCGGGATATTATCTACTATTGTTTCTTTTGCGCCTGGCAGTCTCATCTTGTTTTAATTGTGAAAGCAAAGTTCCTGTAAACCGGAAGAAGTTAACTTGCATTTATAGCGTATAAACTTGTAACTTTAAAGCATGAACACGCTGAGGCAATTCGAAACTTTGATCATAAATGATTATGAGGCAGACATTTCTCCTTTTGCAGCACATGTGCATACCTATTATGAATTGATATATATCTATAAAGGCAGCGGAGTTCATTTTCTAAACGACAACAACATATCCTATAAAAGCGGAGATCTGTTTTTAATATCTCCGGAAGATAGACATCATTTCGAGGTTAAACAAACTACCAGGTTCGTAGTCATCAAATTTACGGATAGCTATTTTAAAGAAGCTGCACTGGATATTTTCCCTGAGACCATCATGCGACTGAAGTTCTTAAAAGAAGTAAAACTTGAATTTAAAACACCCCACAAGTCCTTATTGCAAAACACCATCCGTAATATTGTTGCTTACAAAGAGTCGGAGAATTTAGCCACTTCCCCCTATATTTACCTGCAGCTTTTATCAGTTTTTGGATTGATTAAAGAAGTTATCCTTAAATATAACGATATTGGATCTTCAGGAGTTCCTGATAAAGAAGGGCTCATCTCGTTTATTCATCAACACATATATGATCCTAAAAAATATCAGGTAAAGAATATAGCTAAGCATTTTAATATCTCAGCTACTTATTTCGGCGATTATTTCAAACGGAATTTCAATGTTAGCTATCGTTATTACATCAATCAATACCGCACCACACTAATCAAAAAAAGGATCGAAGGTGGAAAGGTAAGTATGAAGCAAATTGCTGAAGAATTTGGATTCAATGATGAAAGTCATCTTTCAAACTATTTTAAAAAACGTCATCAGTTAAGACCTTCTGTATATCGGAAGAAAAATATATAAGATCATATGGAAGCAAATAATTTTGATACTATAGAATACTTAAAGAATGGTAATCCCAGGCAAAAGGAAGTCTATGATGTACTAATAAAGAGTGGGATTATGGATGCCCTGCAACAATACGACCCGTTGCTTGTTGGTACCATTCCTATCAATATTGATATTGAAGACAGTGATATTGACATCATTTGCTGTTATGATGATTCATCCGAGTTCTCCGGTAATCTCATCATTATGTTTCAGGACCTGGATGATTTTGAAGTCACTGAAAGTACCGATAATGATGCTATCATAGCACATTTCACTATTGACAACTTTAAATTTGAAATTTTTGCACAGGATATACCCACCAGACAGCAGTCGGCCTACAGGCATATGATGATTGAACACGCCATATTATCTAAACATGGAGAAGCATTCCGGCAGGAGATCATTAATTTAAAAAATCAGGGCATGGAAACAGAACCTGCCTTTGGTATGTTGTTAGGGCTTGAGAATGATCCATATGAGGAACTACTAAACTATGTAATTTAAAAATGAATAGTAGTTTATTTATCCTGGATGCAGATGTTTATACGCTGTATGAATCCGATTTCTATCGCATTCTGGATTTTAAATGTAAATGCAAAACATGTATCACTTCAAAGCCGGAATATAGTGATTCCTTTACAGTGAGCTTTGTAAGGAAAGGGAATTTTGGTTTTAATATATTCAGAAATTCATTTGATTCTTATACCGGCTGCGTATTGATCACCAAACCCGGTTATGAGCGGACAGTCACTCATTCTCATGCGATACCTGATGAATGCACCATTTTTGATTTTAAAAAGGACTTTTATGAAGAACTCGTCAATCAATATGGTTTTATTAAATTCTTCCACAATAATGACGAGCATTCATCCTTCGTAAAAATCAATGCAGAAACCGAATTACTCCATAACCTCATTATTGAAAGCCTGAATAGTAAGGAAAAAAACAAGTTAAAAACGGATGATCTGGTGATGGATTTTGTAAACACTGCTTTCGGGAAGATTACAGACTATACGCCTAATACTAAGATATCTGAGAAACTTAAACAAAACCATCTTTTTACTATTGAAAGAGCCAAGGAATATATTGCACAATATTTTTCGAATGATATATCCCTGATGGAAATTGCAGGGTATTGTTTTGTGAGTCCCTTTCATTTCAGCCGTCTCTTTAAAACCTTTACCGCCTTCTCCCCTCACCAGTTCCTCCTGAATACCAGGTTAAAAAATGCAGAGATCCTTTTGAAAAACACCCCTTTATCCATTGCGGATATAGCCTTTGCTTCCGGCTTTAACAGTATTGAACATTTCAGTGCGGCCTTTAAAAACAAGTTCAAATGCGCGCCATCTAAAATGAGCAAGATTCCTTAAGTCAATCCACTCCTGTCCCTTTAATTTTGTTTTAAATAAAAACAGAAACATGGACGCATATTACATTATCAGCTACGACATCAATGATATGGAAGACTTTAAGCAGTATCCCCCTCTTGCTGTTATTTTAATCAATAAGTATAAAGGAGAAGTGATTATTTCAGATCTGGAAGCTATTGCAGTAGAAGGTACCGCTAAAAGAATGAATGCGCTGGTGAAGTTCCCTTCTGTGGAACTGGCCTTAGCATGTTATAATGATGAAGAATATAAGGAAGTAGCAAAAATCAGGTTGCGATCAACGAGTAACTGTTCTATGATTTTGGCAAAGAGCCTGGTATGATCCTCCGGTAAAAGAAAGGGGCCAGGTGGTCCCTTTTATCCTTTTTTTATCTCAAGGACTTTATTCATATCCAGCTCCAGTTTCTTTGCCACTGCAGAGAATATTTTATCAAATTCGGGATCGAATTCTACATTTTCATCAAACCACTCTTTTGTAAACATCCCATCATATTCATCACCGGTGCTTTCCCCCTGCCATTTCATATTCTTACGAATCAGCCCTGCCCAGTAATCAATTCTCTCTTCCAAAGATTTCTTTGGATACTCTTCCTTTCTGAATTTCTCGAAGGCTTTATAGTCATTTCTTGACTTTTCAGTGAGGAGTTTAAGTGCGTTTTTCTCTTCTTCAGATAATTTATCCATATAATCAATTGCTATTCAAATGGAAAAAAGGATTTGGTTATTTCGTCCGCATCCAATATTGGTATCATTAATTCCTGGCAAACAGTTCCTGCCAGATTCTTTTGCAATAAAGCTCTTATCCCTGTCAATAATAAAAAGATTATACTATTACGGCTCTCTAATGATTGATTCAAAATTAACATAATCCTCAGTATAACCTTCTATATCAAATATGAAGCCTCCTACCATGGATTGCTTAGACAGTTCAATAAATCTATTTAATAAAGAATTATATAACCCGGTAAAATCGTCATCGTCTAATAATTCATCCATGCTATAATACTCATTGGCATAATGGTTTGATCCATATTCAAGAGTACAACCTATTGCGCATCCGGATGTATTGCGAAACTTAAGTAATATCTTTTTATTTTTTACAAAAAGTCCCTCTAATAAGGATAAATCAATTATTTCTTCATCTCCTTCATCTGTTAGCGTAACAACATTCTTTTCATCAATCAAAAGAATAAACTCTTTAGAAATAAATGTCAACCATTTTTTAAAATACTGCGTATCGTACTTAGCAATTATTTTTGAATATCCTATAGCCATAAAATTATCATTTGGGCATTATTATAACATTTCCTTCTCCTATAAATCAATTGATCAACTGAAAATTTCCGATTCATAACGCTACGCTAGCGAAATATTAATACACTAATATTTTATCACCCCCTATTTCCATAGCCCTTAGAGCAAAATCATCTGCAATTTCTATATCTTCACATTGAATTTCAATTGTGCTACCAATAAGAAGAGAGTCAACATTTTCTTTTGATTCTTTTAGTGGTAATTTTAATAAATCCATTTGCAATTTTGTTAACTCAACCTTTTGCATACTTGATTTCCACCCGTTCATTATAATTTTAGACATATCAATCAACTTTTATGGTTATAGGAGATAGTACCATTCCCTTATACTTTCCTGTTGTTCTTGTGCCAGCTTTGAGCGCTTCGAGTCTGATACTCATTTAGTCCAGATTCCTCTTTACCTTCTCTAAATGATTTCTCTAAAATGAGCCACTTGCATTGCATACAAGCCAACTCTTTTATTGATGCCCCGGGTTTATAACACAGGCTATATTTAGTAATCTTGCTAGAATAGAGTTGTGGGGAATGGCTCTGCTGCCATGCCATTCCCCACAACTCTACTCACTTTCTCCCACTAAAAATCATAATTAATCTCATCATTATCTTTAATTGTTATTCTTTCGTTAACAGTATCATCAAGATAATCTAATATTTTAATTACTCGTTTTGTTTCAAGAGTGTAGGAGAATGGCCAATTATTGCACCTGATGAGGATGTATCAAAAATAAAAATAGTGTCTGATGGATAGCTTAAACGACTATCCGTCTTCATCAGGTACCCGAATAAAAAGAGGCTGTATCAAGTACGATATAGCCTCTTTTTATGAACTAACCTATTTAAAAATAAGATATCTATCAAAATGAGTCCAGCCACCTAATATTGGTAGTTCTTGTACTTCATTTGGAATAGCGCCTTCAACGAATTCATATTTACAAACTGTTTTCCAACCATGTGGTATCTCTTCTAGAGGGAAAAAAAGTTGTTGACTTACATTTCTTAAAATAATCTTAGCGCTAAATACACTACCATTCTGTCTAATTATCTCAGTAAAACAATACCCTATAGGAATAACAAATTCTGAATAATCACACAATAAAATCAATTCATTATTATTTAGATTATTACAATCTAATGCTTCAATAAAATTAGCCTTTAAATCCTCCTTGAGTTTTCCTATAATTTTTACTCTTGCATCTTGCATATTATTTATTGCTTTAATGTTGCTGAAGTTGCTACATTTGACTGGACGAGAAGTTAAGGAAAAATACAATATTTCAACATCATGTCCTGTCAACCGTAGCGACTTTATTGGCCTTCTTTATTCTTTAGCTCGTTAATTAAAAAAAATAATCAATGGGGTCTGATACTTTAATTTTAATCTCTCCTTTTACAAGCATTTCTAGATAGTCAATGACTTTTAATATTCTCAAAGCTTCAATTCTCCCTTTCCACACATCCTTTAATTCTGTATCGAAAAGAAGATTGTTTAATTCTTCAACATCAATAATATCCCCTTTACTTATAATTAGGTTACGAGTTTCTTTTATAATTTCATAAAAAATAGTTTCCCTTTCTTCATTTATCAAAAAATCATTTAATTGCAAATGTGTAAATCCTCTAAAAAGGCCCTTCCCATTTTCCTTGAATAATTCTTGCATTTCAATCATCCAATTTGATTTATCTTTTGAATCTAATAAAATCTTATAAATATAAGCCAATGTTATAGCCAGAATATCATCATCAATCCAGAATCCATTTTCTTTGTAATCCACAAAACTTGTAGACATATAATATTATTTATCTTTTATCGAATTATCATAATACAAAAACATAGATGGCCATAACAGTAAGGATATATATAACTATCAACGTTCCACTCAATAGCAAATACTTTTTGATTTTTCATTAATCCTCTTCATTCTTCGTTTGATAAATAAAATTCATTCAATATTCCTGAAATTTATCTCCATAGGCAAGCCATGACCAATCTTAATCTTCGTAGCATTTCTCTCAATTTCAGCGGGTTTTACCCCAACTGATAATAAGATTTTCATACATGGTGGAGAATGTTGCAGTCACCATCCCGGCTGACATCTTCTTAATAAGAAAGGCCAATAGATCTGGTATTCCAGGTGGTGACGCCGTTTGTAAGCGCATGCTGACCGCATGCGCCGTTAAGCTGATCATAGCGATAGATGTAACCTACTAAAATACCAGTATTATCATTTCAATATGATTTCATCTATTCCTCAGGAGCAACTAATTTTCCATTCGCATATTCTTCCTCTTTCAATAACCCACCTTTATCATTATAATATTTCCATACACCAGTTCTTAACGGACTAAACTGAGTAGAAGTACTTCGACTACGGACTCCTGTGGCGGGATCCACTGCCCAACCATGAACAGTATCCAACTTAACAGCATCCATATAACTGCCACTAAAAACTATATTATCATTAGATACTAACCGACGTTCAATATACATTGAGCCTTTACAGCTCTTTAATAAAACTCTCAAATAATAAATCTCGCTTTCTTTTCTAGTTATGGTGTCCGGCTCTTCTTTCAAAAGCAGACCGCGTTGGAGTACATCAAGAAATATATAACTCCTACATAAGTTTACCTTAGTCTGCGCTACTGTGCAGTTAATAAATCCAAACATCAAAGCAAATACTAATAATATTTTCATTTTACTGTAATTTAATATGTGTTCCTGCATCTTTAACCTTATTGGGATTGGCATCGGATTTTAATACCGTTGCCCCTCCATTAACAAATTTCACTTTACTCTTAGTGTTTTTATCTAAAGTACCAATAATATTACTAAGTGCTACATTGGCCTGTCTAACCGCCTCATTGTATTGATCCGCTGTTATATCAGCACCCACCACCTGTGTAACAGACACAGTAACAGTTTTGATATTACCCGCCTGGTCAATAGTTTTTCCCAATTTCGAAAGAGACCCTTTCATCTCATCTCCTATGTCACCCGCTCCAGGAAAATTACTCACTCCTATATAATAATTATTAGATCCCGTAAATGAAGTAAGTGTTGTCCCTGGTCTAATTGGATGATGGTCAAATTGAACAGGCTTGGGTATAATAGGTGCAGGATATTCAATAGTCCCGGAAGATTTTACAAAATCTCCTGTCAAAAAATCCTCTCCTTTATAATCTGAACTAGAAAATGACTCATGGCTCCCATTTGTGTATGCAAAACTCCTTACAGATAAATTCTTATTTAACACCTCGCGCTGTGCTTTAGTAAGTTGATCTTGCTCTACAACCTCAGGTACTGCGGAATTCCCTCTATGATTAAATGTCAGAACATTTCCTGTTATTGTATACCCATCTGACAAGCGAGTCATATAATTATTCTGTACTTTTCCATTAACATCCCTATACCTCATAATTTCAATCTTAGACACCTTGTTCTTATCGTTAAAATACTGATGCACTATATACTCCTCCAACCCATCTAGATCTATAGCCACAATTGGCTTATTTCCTGCAAACTGATATGGGGTATACCAAGGAAAACTTTGTATTAACGGATCTACAGATAAAAAGCGTGCTATTCTCGGATCATATATTCTAAACCCATAATCATACTGATTGCCTTCCCCCTTCACCTCGCCATCATTCTCCTTCCCATTAAACCCATAACGATAAGTACCAAGAGAATAACTTCTATCAGGTTGTAGCATACCAAAAGGATAATAATCGTGAACACTTAGTAATTCTGCTTTATAATGATCACCTTCCTGGACAAGTTTATCACTTATGACTGAGATGCACCAATAAATCCGGACAGTGAAGTTGCTTACATTTGTACAACAATGACTGCAAAAAAGACAAAAAGGACGCGCAGGAAGTATGATGCTGGCTTTAAAGAAGAAGTTTTGAAGATGTTAGCATCGGGACGCCCTGTAGCAGAAATAAGCGAATCACTGGGTATCGGAGTGAACCTGGTCTATCGATGGAAAAATGATAATACCCCTGAAACGGATACAACTAGCAGCGATGGCAGCCCCTCTACGCAATCTGCTCTGCTTATTGACAACGAACGATTAAAGGCGGAATTGCGCCGTACAGAGCAGGAAAGGGACATTTTAAAAAAAGCATTGGGAATTTTCAGCCGTGGGAATTAGTGAAGATCTATGCTGTGATAGATAAGCTGAAGACGGAATATCCTCTGCAGCGCCTCTGTGAAGTATTGATCGTTAGTCGCAGTTGCTATTACGACTGGAAAAATAAGAAAACGTATCAGCTCAATTCTGTAAGTCAATCAATGGAAGACAAGGTAATAGCCGTTTTTAAGGCAAATAAGCGTCGTTATGGCACCCGAAGGATTGTTGCTGAGTTAGGACATCAGGGGATCAAAGCAAGCCCTTATAAGGTCAGGAAGGCCCTTGTGGATATTACGGCCCATACCTTACCACTGATTTCAGTCCATAGTTTACCAGCGTTTCAGTTCAAAGTTTACCATTTTTAATGGTTCGATTTAGGTTATTTCAGTGCAAAGTGTACCACTGCACCAAG
>NZ_WRXO01000006.1 GCF_009758125.1 Chitinophaga oryziterrae | reverse complement strand
AGTTTGACTGGTCGGACTAATAGAACCAATCGTAAAGAACCGGGTAGTAGTGCTATCCCCGGAAATAGAAAAGACTGACTGGCAAATCATACACAACATGGCCATCAATAAGAAGACCTTTGACTTGCCTATATGGAAAATGTTATTTTGCTTATGCATGACTAATGAGGTTATACAGGTTAACTGATTATTGTTTGTACCGGTATTCGTAGGTTTTGAGGATATTACGGTCCACATCCCGGACCAGCTTCAACCTGTTAAAACCATCGTATTCAAAATAAGAGATCCGGTTATCAGCATCACATTGCGTAGTCATTCCTACCTGCGGATCGTAAGTAAAGGTGTTCATTTGTGCATCCGTGGGATATAGACGCAATTCATCAATTGTTACACTGCCACTGACCGTTATTGAGGATGCTCCGGCAGCGATTGTATGTTCGTAATAATACCAGCCATTTTTATTATAAGAGGATGTGGCTGTAGTCCCATTAACAGTAGCAGTGCTGCTCTTACTCCAATAAGAAACGATGTAAGATTTAGTAGTAGTAAGCCCTGTTCGCGATACTGATCCATTACTTAACGCATAAGATTGTCGCCCCGTAATTCCCTGCGTGACATCTCTTGTAGCAGATGGAATCGTCCAGTAACCCGCCGCATCCGGTTCAAAGCTGGTATGGGCAATTTCGTTTTGTGCGGCGTTTGTCACAGTAGCGATTGGATAGAGCGTATCATATCCCCACACATAACTTTGCCTGATATCGCTGTCTTTCTGTTGTTCCTGGATATTTCCATAGAGATCAAACTTGTTAAACCTGAGTTTTGTTTCTATAGGATAATTGCTGATCTGTTCATCTATTGTTTGAGGTAATAGTAACTTACTGTTACTATTCACATCTGTATAATTGATGTTAGTCAAAGAAAGTTGTACCCTGTTTTTCTTCTTCACCTGCTGTACTAAAGGGGAAACAATATTTCTGGTCATCATTTTCTGATACACATTTCCAGCCGCTGCCAGGTCATGAGGATATTTGGACAGCACTGAAATAGTATCACCGGTACTGGTAAAACTTCTTATCAACGTAGGATAAGTATGGGTAGTATCATTGTATTCATATTGCTGATTGGTATATATTTTATTGCCAAAGTCGTCCCAGGTAGTATCCGACGTACTTCTTAACAACATAACACCTGTTGGCTGATCTATAACAGTTAAATAAAAATCACTCAACGCATCTACTGAATCTATATGTTGTTCCAGACAGCAAGTCGTTAAATATTTAACCTTTATTTTAAGACGATGTTCTACGCTATCTCTGTAATCCCGGTAATCATACACTTTACTATTAATTTTCTTATACCCTGATGAAGTACTTTTAAAAGTGTTTTCATAAGAAAGAAAATTGTTTTTCCATGTGTATGAACTAAGATAAGGGCCACCCCTCGTGTTAAAGGTAAGCGGACCTACAGTTGCGTATTCTTCAATAGCACTACGCATATCAGGATATATGGTATAACCATAATCTATTTTCCCATTTGCATTCCCTGCGCTATCTATCTGGTATTTTGTTACGTTACTATAGAGTAAAGGACTGCCATTACATTGAGAAGTGGGGATTACACTATTGCCATGAAAAATAAGGACATAACCGGGAGGTAGTTGCGAAAACGTGTAAAAACATACGGCAGGATTAACGACACTACCATTTCGGGGAAATATCTGTTCAACATTCAGATCCTGATAATACATATCTGTGAGCATGACACCACCAGCATATTCATACTTCTCTTTACTTACTATCTTTCCATTGTCATCATAATTAGTAAGCGTCTTTATTCTCAACCCTCCACCAATTCTTCTTATATCTGCATACCCAGTATTTTTTGTCCAGGTAATAGAAGCCGATGCCGAAATATTGGAACTGGTGCTATAAGTATTCATCGTAAATGAATAATTATGCCCTGTGGTAAGAAGGAGTTCAATATTAGTCAGCGAATAACTGCTGCTTTCCTGCCCGGGCGGAGTAGCTGTATTAACAACCTCTGTATTACTCGTGAGGTCTTTCAGTATAATTCGCGGTCTGTCGGTTACCTGTCCTGATGTAAATGCTGGTAAGAAGAAACCATATTTAAAATAAAGATCATTTGCTGTCACACTGAAATAAGCAGTATCAGAAGATTGTACACCTCCTGTACAATATAGGGAAGCATTATATGGCTGGCTTTGCATTTCTCTATGGATAAATGCATGGGGCTCAAATTCAAATACTGTTTTACCTTTTGTAGGATATTGAATAGAGGTAATGGTGCAGGCTTTCATAAAGGTAGAATCAGTATTCCTGTTTGCATTGCCAATAGTATAATAAGTATTTATCCAGGAAACACTTTGTGTTGGAATGAGACCTGCATTGTCAAATGCACCATTATTGTGGCCCCATCTGTCTTGTGCACAGGATTCACGGGGGGCCATTAATGTCGTATCATAGGTCATACGGTAGGTTTGTG
Organism: Chitinophaga oryziterrae; assembly: GCF_009758125.1. Taxonomy (GTDB): domain Bacteria; phylum Bacteroidota; class Bacteroidia; order Chitinophagales; family Chitinophagaceae; genus Chitinophaga; species Chitinophaga oryziterrae. The sequence continues at coordinate 465,942 of NZ_WRXO01000006.1, read as the reverse complement.
GAGGTATAGTTCCGCTGACTGACAGCAAGCCTACCGAATCAAGTCGCAATCTTTTTTTCTGGTCGGCGGTCGCATTGGCGAAAGCATAACCGGTACCATTACTATTAAAATAAGATTGATACAGCACCATGCGTTTGACTTGTTTCAGGGTACCTTCCTGGTTTGCATATACATCCGCTTCTGTTAGTCGCATAGCCGCACCTGCCACATCTGCTCTGTCACAGGTATTGATAAAGGATATTTTACCCCCACGCCACCTGATTTCTTTGGGATAGGCTTCAAATAAAGTTCCGAGTTGATAAGTAGTGGTCTCCTCATTTTTAAAAATATCAGCACTATTATTACACCCTGGAAAAGCGCCACCTAAATAATGAGAATAATTATAATTCTTTTGATAAACAGGATTACAAGCATATTCATAATTGAAAAAGATCGTATCTGTAGAATTGGCATCCACCATTTTTGTCAGTCGCCAGGCAGCAGTATAACTCCTTGTACCACCTGATAGTGACATGTCGTTATTCATCTTCAATCCGAATATATATACCACCCCATCCTGGTCAGTAATTGTAAAGTATGAACCTGCGTAGGAAATCTTGTTATTGGACACCGGCTCCTGTATAATTGTGCCATTACGCCGGAAAGTGAATTTTCCACTTTCCCCATTTATTGAGTAAGAAAACTGATCGGGTTCATTATCAGCAAACCCTCTTTGTACATCAAAAAGATATTGAAAATTGGTATAAGGATCGAGCAATACTGAGTCAGGATTAGGAGCCAGAAATAACCCGGCACTACCATCTTCATCAGGAATACCTACTACCTGCCGGGAAATGACTCCTATCCCGGACAAAACCCATCCTATTCCCACACTTGAGGATATTTCGCCCACACGAATGCCACCAGCATGATAATCCAGCGATAGCGGTAGTTTGATTTTTCCCACATTAATCTCATAAACGGGAATGTTGATCGAAGGCACACCCGTCGCATAACTGACAGGGATATTTCCGAATTTCCCAAGACTCGCCACATCGGGCGACTTCGTGCTGACGTCAATCAGATTTTGGGTAACAGTGCCGGTTTGCATCTGGGCATGCGTATGCATGACAATAAATAGTGAAAGGAATAGAAATAACTTTTTCATAAAATGATGGGGTGTTGAGGTATGCGGACTTATAATGAGTAACCTATTCTGAGTTTGATATTATCTGTTTTGGGTAATTGTCGGGGGGCCAGGAAATCATACAGCAACATGATATTTCCCTTCAATTTCGTATTGATCTTATATTTCTTGCTGATACCGGCAAGGGCGGATGTTGTCCATCCATTCCAGTGTTTTAGTTCACTGAGGTATTTGAAACCAGTGTTGCGGTTGCCTTCGAAGCCGGCGTTTATAAAGAATGTACCTTTGAGCTTGTAGTCCCCGAAGGTTCGTAACCCTACTCCCTGATGACTGAATGCTATATGATTCCAGCCGGAGCCCATGCCCAGTTTATAGGACAATCCAATACCGGCGCTGCCGTTCTTATTCAACTTATAGGCAATTTGAGCGGCTATATCTGCTGTAGTGGGGAAGTATTGATTAGATTTCTGAAACTGGATGTTTCCGCCTGGCTCAAGCCTTTGGAAGAATGTTTTCGTCTTCATCTCCCTGGGCCTAAAATCCGGCATATCCGCTGCACTGTTCAACGCGGGGTATTTACTTTTCAATTCATTAAACCGGGACCTGGCTTGTTCCATCTGTTGACTAATTACCTGTCCCGCATCAGGACTACTACCTATTCGTTGTTGCACCAGTTGTTCTACCTGGGTTCTGGTCTGTAAGCCTTCCAGGCTGCGGGTATCGTTATAGCCGCCTGCCAGATTAAATAACCCTGCCAGTTGCGAATGCTTACTGATAAAATCATTATAAGCAGGTAGTTTCTTTAACAAAGCCATGGCCTTTACTTCTGCCTTCTTTGGATCACTGTAGACAGATTTATATTCCTTTAGTTGCTCTCCGTAATAATATGCCTCTTTATTGATCTTTTGCAAATCTTTCGTAAACCCTGTGTATTGTGCCAGTTGCTCCTTCAGCATCTGCTTGCGTTGATTGATGTAATTTTTAACCTGTTCACTATACTGTAATTTTCCCTGTAATTGCTGCACGCTTTGCATCGTGTTGGTCAACTGGCTTGTAGTATTACCGGCTTGTCCCAGGAACTTTAAGGTGTGCTGTAATGTATCCAGGTAAGCGTCTCCCCCTGCTGGCAGCTTAGATTGCAGTCCTTTTTTTAAGTCTGCGATTCTCGTAAGAGATGAATTGAAAATTGTTTTAGCACCTACAGAATCAATTTTCCAGAGTCTGGATTTCATTTTCTGTTCCTGTTTTATTAATCGTGCTAATGCTTTATCAGTGCGTTTATCAATCTGTTCTTCAAATCTTCTGGACTTATGTTCAACCTGAGATAAATACTTTTTAGGTAAGTGTTCAAGGGTACTATCCTGGGCATTTGCAAGGTTGGAACAGATGCACAACACAATAATGAGGGGTATAAATTGTTTCATTCAGTGAGGGGTAAAAAGTTAGAAATTCTACGGCTGATCCTTAGTATACAAAATCATAATCTAATGCCCCCAGGGCTCCCAAACGCCTATATAATACTAGAATGTATTAAACATTTTAATAACGTTCTCCTGAAAGGAAGCACATAAAAAGTTTTTAGAAATTGTCCCATGATTGTAGGTTGATAGGGGTTATTAAATATTCATTGAACTAAAATAGACAATGTTTTTATAGAATACGTTAATCCAATGTTATTGGTCAAAAAATACGCATTTCTACTTATTTTGAAATAGTGATATATTAAATCTTTTAAATTGAAGTCCCATCTTTTGCTTTTAGATTCTTTAATACCTATCGAGGCTAAATCAAGCTAATCGTATCAGCGAGAGGCTTAATGCGTAAAGTATCAAACAACTAATTAAGGGGCGTTTTCCTCTATATTATTTCAGTATGTTTTATAAAATTATAATGAGGGTACGCAATGTATCTGCGCAAAACAATGATCTAAATATTCAAATTGCGTGTATACCGATTACTTATCAAATATCCTTTCATCATAACGGCAATATTGTTTATGGGAACAAATGCTAACAAGACAAAAAAAAGTAATTCAAATAAATACATCGAATTAGCGCAATAAGTAAAAGCTGTCTACTACTTCATAATTACTAACCCATCTATAAAGGAAGTGGCAAAATGCCACTTCCCTTTTTTATAAGGAGTACCATTCCATAATCCGACATCCTATTAAACATCAAAAAACTATACCCCGGCCATTAGCCGGGATATAGCAGGTTTCATTTTTCTAACTGATGTAACTGTCGTCAAAAATTCCCCTTTTCAGGAAAGCCCCCCTGCTTGTAGCGCAGGGTATCAATTTGATACCAATCATTTTGTCCCTGGATCATTATGCCAAGATAATAGACGAAACGTTTTACATCCGCTGTATAAGACCCAAAATCAGGAACTGCCGCCTGCAGTGTCATAAATTCAGCAACATCCCGGTTATGAATAACAAAGGCGTCATTATAAGCTTCCTGAAGGGGTAAGCCACGCTCTTGTTGTAAAACTAAAACGAGGTTGAGAGGTTCCCGATCAATATCCTTTTCAATGGAAAAGAAATCGTTACACCAGGCCGAAATCCGGGAAACCAGCCGGTACAATTCCTTCATGTAGGGGCTGAGCATTACTGCATCAGGCAAACAGCCTCCTAATTGCAATTCAATTAAATCCAAATACGCCTGAATGCCAATCGTTTTTTCCCGGAGTAACTCAAAATTACTCAGAGAGGGAAACCGCATAATTCCTTTGTAGGGCACTTCCTCTTGCATGCTGGCAATCCAGATTCCCACATTACGGGAGAATCGTTTTAACCAGGAGGGAGGCATTAACGCTTGAAGTGAATCACGTATGCCAGCCAAAATAGGAAAGAAAGGAGAGTCCGTCTGTGTTGGGACAGAGCCTTCGAGGATTTGCATCGCGCGATCGTGTAACAATACCAACTCATCCAACGGTTTGAACTCAAAATAATCATCGAAAATGGTTCCCCATAGCATAAACTTAGCAGCAATCTGTAAACGCTCGTAGGCTGGCATATCGGGAAGGCATCTTGCACTAAGCTTTCCAAAATTACTTTTGCAATACTTGTACTGCATCTTGTCATTCAAAAAACAAAAATCCTCTTCGATCCATTTTACGGTGTCAGCAGCAATTTGTTCAGACAAAGGACTGATCAGGGATGGAAAAGGATACAGAGGTAGCGGTAACGCTAAATCTTTGTTCATATAATAGAGGTTTGGTTCCGTAGTAGAGTACAGCGCCAACCTTATATATTATAATGCAGCAAGCATTTCCCATGTAATAGCAAAGCCAACGGGAATAGGTATGGATTTCAGTATAGAAATTAACAGCTATAGGTTAAACTTGAATCTCTTTCGCTTTAATAATTGCAGACTTCAATTCCGCCTCATTAAATGGCTTGAGCAAAAAACTGGAGGCTCCAGCTTGTTTGGCTTCATTTCGCAACAAATCAGAATCCTCTGACGAAACAACAATAATGCTAATGTTTTTTAAATCAGGGTTACGACGCAATTCTTTTATGACGGTCAGGCCATTGGCATCAGGCAAACGAACGTCCATCAAAATCATATCTGGTATTTCGACCCTGGCCCTTATAATGCCTTGTTTGGCATTCTCTGCAGTCATTCTATTAGCACACCCCAATAGTTCAAAGCAATGCACTGCCCAGCTTCGCATTACCGCATCATCCTCGACTATTAGAACGGATCTCGGCACCATAAAAAAAGGCTTTGTTTGACTTTCGGGATGAGCAGTTTTTACTGGCTTTTTAACAATAAGCGACTGAACCTTAACCGGTATTTCAATGGTGAATGTAGAGCCCTTTCCTTCGATGCTTACTGCCTTAATAGAACCGCCCAATAAATCAACGAGGTGTTTAGTTGTCACCATACCAACACCATAGCCTTGCATTAAACCACTCTCTTCTGAGACATATAAACCAGAGAAGATCGATTCTAACCTTTTCTGGTTCATGCCTGCCCCATAATCAACTACCTCCATAACCAGGACTTCCTGGTCCATCTTAATGTTTAAATCAACAGTTGGTTGATTCATATTCAATGAATCAGTTGATTGAGCAAGATGACTGAACTTAATCGCATTGGACAATACATTGGTAAGAATCGCTTTTAATTTTAGACGGTCTGATTCTATCCAATCGGGAACGCCAGTGAGATTATTGATACGTATCAATACGCCATGTTTAGTTGCTGAAGCACTGTATTCACGTAGAATCTCTTCCAGCAGAAAGCGAATCTCAAACAGACTAATTTTAATCTCAGATAATCCGGCCTCAATTTTAGTAAAATCTAATCCATTCTTGACTATTTCAGAGACGCTTTTAATAGCTGCATCAATCCCCCGAAGATCTTCTATTGTCATGGTAATCTGGCCGGTTAAGGGAGCATCATGTAGGTATTTATCCAGGGTTGTTCTGAGCGTATCAGAGGACTTATTGACTTCATGGTTCGTTTCCCGCAAAAAATTACTTTTGTTTTCACTCGCGCGCTTCAACATACGATGAAAAGAATTAACTACAATCCAGGTAAGCGCACAAATAATCCCATCCGCTAAAAACTGTATGAGCAGATAATCTTCGCTGGCAAAAAACCAGGGAACCATAAAATGATATTTTTCATTGAGATTCAGGATAAACATAGAAGCGATACCCACTAAGAGCGAAATAATACGTGCCCTGCGATCCTGGAAAACAAATGTTGACGTAATCATCATTGAACTCAGCAGTATTTTGATAGTCACACCCTGACCCAATAAAATTCCGAAATAAATCGCTGCCAAAGTTTGCGTTAATAACATAACGATCGATGCCGCGAAGTAACGCCGTCTGTAGTTTAGGTATAGAGAAAAGGCAAATCCAGATACTTCTATCATTCCAGGCAGGGTGAATGGTTCATGAGTCACATATTCTAAGGCAGGAGCTAAAATTAAAGCAGTACAACCAGTGACTATGTTTAATGTGTTGACCAACCTTATGCTTCGCTTAGTATCTGAAGCACATTCAGGAGTAATACCAATTTCTATAAGCCCATTTAACCAGTTTGAGACGGGGAATTTCATTGACAAACAAGTGTTTACATGAGGGATGATACAAACTATCTTATATTATTAAGATACGGAAAAATTATATAAAATCTCCTTAATTGTTCAAAGTAGCTGGGAAATTTCTAAAAGCATTATAGTTCCTACATATAAGAAACTCAAATGATGTCGTTTGAGAATTGTTTGGATCAGCATTGATGAGTTAATAAGTGATTTTCATGATTAATTCATTAGGTATTAGGGCATTCAACCACATACAAAATATAATTGCACTTCTTCATAAAAGGTAACATACAGTTTTAACTTTTAAACGGGGACTCACTGGTTGAGCTTTATGGCATCGGGTTAGGATAAGCCATTTTTATTGATGTCATTCAGTACCTCCTGCTCTCAGCAATTTAAAACGGTATTAACGAAACCCTTTAATAACCTGATTGTATTTCTAAGTAAATTCTATTATAATTTGTTAATTAAATCAGGCAATGGGGTTTAGAAAATATTATGATCTGAAAAAATCGGAATGGCGCCACAATCAAGAAGTAGGTTAAGCGTTTCCAATAACTGTGTTGGTTCTATAGGATGAAATAAACAGACATCAGCCCCGGCAGCGATTGCCTTTCTTCCAGCTTCGGGAAAAATACTGTTAGCTATAGCAATTAATGGTAGGTGAGTTGACACAGGGTGTTGCCGGATATCTTTTATCATTCCCAGGCCATCCAGATCAGGCAATGGTATTTCCATAATGATCACATCAGGCTTAAAATGATCCAATGTATTTAATATATTCTGACTACTAACTGAAAAAATGGTTGGGACTCCCATTTCTTGCAGGTATAAATGAATGGGAATCCTATCAGGCTGATTTTCGGATAGGACCAGCATTTTAGTATTAGCTAGTAAGATATTTACAGAGGGTAAGGCTGTCTTCTTATAAAGATCATTTTTATGTATAATACGACTGAACATAGGGAATCCAGGCGATAATGGCCGTACTATATTACGCAGTAGCCATCGATATATGACACGATAGTAATTAACTAAGAGTACAATGAGTAACAAAATAACAGGAGCAATAATAAATACCTCAGTCATGTTTTTCATAACAGATAAATCCGCAAAAGGTTTCGGTCTTCTATAACGGCCGATTAATAATATCTATGATATAAGTCCGCGCCGGTATTGCCCAGACAATGGGACTGCCAACCTATTTTGTGTCTGATAAAACAGTAAGGAAAAGAATGCCACATAACAGGAATATGGCAGAAATGATTTTGTGCAAGAAAAATGCATAACAGGAAATTATCAGGGAGAATAATATAATAAATGCCGGATATGCGGGGTGTCCTGACCAATTTTACATCGAACCAATTTCTGGAAGATTTGGCAAAATTGTATAAGTTGAAAGATGTTTTAGACTTAAATAAGAAATAGGTTAAAAGGTATATTGCAAGATTAAAACTAGACACATGGTAGTAAAAAATAATGCAGACGAGTGGCAGGACTCTTATTTTGATGAAAACAGGGGCAGGCTAACTATACAAGAGCTTAGAACCTTCCCAGGATGTGAACACTATAGTGATGAACAAGCAGAGGAAATAGTTGAATCTATCTATCAGATAGCTCTTCTAGTATTTGATATAGCTGATTGGAAAAGGTCACAAGAAGGCCCTTCCCATATGGACGGCACCTTGTGACCTAAAATGCATATATAAATTGTTGAACTTCCCGATTTCATATCGAACCAATTCTTGGAAGATTTGGCCAAATCGCATAAATTAAGGGAGATATTAAAGGTAAAATCAAGCGATTAACACATCGTATAATCGAGTAGGAAGTAAGGGAAATAATCACTTACTTCCTGCTCGATTCGGGATGTCGTGATCCGTTCCCCATGTTTTTCGCCCAGTTGACGCTCAAGGATTAGACTCTAGGAATAAGAGCCTTCGTTGGCGGATCATCTGGCAATTCAACCAACTTATAAATGCCGTAAACGAAATCCCATATTGTTAAGTTAAGATCAGCCACGATCTGCTTAGTTATTACAGGTTTAGGATATTTATTGTGTACAATATCATTTCTCCACTCGCGTAACTGCAAAATTTCTTTCCACAACGGCTCTAAAGATGAAAAATCCCCAAATTTCTGTATGATCGAATAGTAGTTAATAATTATATTCCTTTTGTATCTGGGAATAATTTTATCGTCGTGATCTAAATAGTGAGATTTACAAATTTCCCGCAATACTTCTTCTAAGTAAGTATATATAGTTAGGAACAAAGAGTTATATAGGATCTTTGGATTAATGGTTTCCAGCACGCCCAGTTTATTTCGCTCAAATTGATTAACATCCCCCAACTCCTCAAATTCAAAAGCATATTCCTTGTCCAGTCGTTCGAGTTCCTCCTTTGCCGTCTTGGCTTTTTCACGTATCCAAGTCTCAGACAACTCCATATAGCCTTCATAATACTCCTTCTGATCCCAACTACTCTTCATGATTTCCTCAAGCCAATCAAAAGCCTCGCCACGGTACCGTGTGGTGGTCTGTCCAGTAATCATTATAAAATCATTTAAAATTCACAATGTTATATCATCAACAAAATTAAACGCGCTGTGTGCAATCTTTTTGCGCACATGTCTCTGGATTATAAAATTAATATACGATAGATCACTTATCAAATAATTTCCAGCTCCACTCTCAGTCGTACCCGAACCCAGGAGGAACAACTCATCCGCCCCTTAATATACAACTAACCATAAATGCCAATAACCTCGAACTCTAATTATATTATTCTAACTTATTTGAGGTAAATTCACCTATTCCCGCTAAATCTCGCATAATTAGGTGCGAGATTCCAATACCCAGACACCTAATTCTGGCAAGCTGACAAATTGATTAATTTTCTTATCTTTGTTTGGACAGGTAGAAAGAGTTAGAAAGTGTGAAAAACTAGCACTCTTTTTCAAAATTGAAATTCTAAGACAATTATTTGACGCTCGGATAGCATAACGCATTGGTATCCAGAACAATAGTATTCCAGTTCTGGGCACTTGGCGAAAAGCCGGAGATTATATCTCCGGCTTTTCTTGTTTTAATATCTTCCGCTGTTCATTCTATTATCGAAGAAATTCAGGATGCCTAAATAATGTTGCTGTATAGTCTTATCAAGGGTTTTGAAGGATGGCAAAAATTGTAGTCTCCCTTTACCAATTATCTATCGTAAAGAACTCAAACAAAACTTCATCAACCGCGATTTTTGCCCACAAAGGCGTGATAGTCACACGCTATATTCCTTTAGCTACTTTAATTCTGCTGAAGAGGGCATCACAGATATTTATGGCAGTTTAGGTATCCCCTGTCAGCGGTGTCTTATTTCTTTTAGTTATTAATTGCGGTTTAACAGTAGCTTTTCCTTCGCCACTGTTGGATAAATTTCTAACCTGTCAATATACGATTTAAAGGTTGCTATTAATAGAAAATACAAGTAAGCTAACTGTGAAACATCGGTTCGTTATGGTACTTTCAGGAACTGAAAATACCTCGTTTTACCAGATTTTCTTCTCGTTTCTACAAAGTACGCACCACTTGGCAGGATTGACACATTGATGGTGATCTTTTCCTGTCTGCCGGTATTGTTCATCATTAGTACCCTTGTACCTAAAGTGCTGAAGACAGTAATCGTGGAAATCTGGTCAAGTCGATTTTCGTCCTGGATATAGAGCGTTGAACTTACAGGATTGGGATACCAGCGGTAATCAGTACCGACTGACGGAGTTCCGGGTGTAGATGTAGGCACATTAATACTTATGGCAATTGGATTGCTTATAGCCATGCAACCTGCATAGGTCTTGCCTATACATCTGATCTTATCGCCGCTTCTAACTGGTGCGTAGTCTATCGTAGTCCCGGCAGCTCCATTGATGTCCTGCCAGGTGTGTAAATGGGTGCTATCCTGCCATTGATATTGTAAATCCATGCCTGAATAGGAGCTGGTAGCTGTTAAATGGCTCTTAACTCCTACTACAACAACTACTGTATCCCCGAAAATCCTGATATCGGGTGCAGGATTGGCCGTAATGATTACAGGAGCGCTGGCGATACTATCAGGGCTGGCGCAAGAAGCGCTACTCCATAGCAAAACAGAGACCGTTGTATTTTTCATAAGCCCGCTGATGGTATAGGTCGGAGAATTATTTTCAATTATTACTCCATTGTTTTTCCATTGATAAACAGGTGCAGAACCCGGGTTCACAGGAAGAGCTGTAATGACGACTGTACTTCCGGCACATACAGAGGTATCATTGGCCGACAGAGAAACGGATGGGATTACGAGACTGTTCACGGCCATTGTAATTATACCGCTGTTTGCCTGATACTGAAGTCGACAGGAACTAGGACTGGTAAGCACACACTGAACGATGTCCTTGTCCTGCAGCGTTGAACTGTTGAACGTGTTTGCGTTTGTACCTGTGCCAATCCCGTTAACCGTCCACTGATAGCTGGCTACAGGACCGGCATTCCCTGGAGTTGCTGTAAACAACACATCCGTTCCGTTACAAACGGTAGAAGTTGCGGTTGATATGCTAACGGACAGCGCACTCGTATCCGCCACCTCCATTGTAAGCACATTGCTCGGGGCAGGGTTGGGATATGCACAGGTGGCAGCGCTTTTCATAAATACCTGCACGAGGTCATTTTTTTTGAGGCCTGAGCTGGTAAATATCCCATTATCTATCCCCTGAGATACATTATTTACCTTCCAGTCATATACCGGCAGGCTGCCAGGATTCACAGGCGTTGCTGTAAATGTAATGGGAGTTCCCATACAGGCCGCGAGGTTGGATGCGCTTATCTGCACAGAAGCAGGATAGCTATTTACATGCACGGTTATAGCATTACTGGTATCTCTGTGTTCGAGGCCGCAAGCATCAATATAGATGAGAATCACCCGCACCTGGTCCAGATCCTTCAGCGTATTGGTTGAAAGCGTATTATCATAAACATAGCCGGTATTCTTTCCATTGATCTGCCACTGCCAAAGATAATCATGTTTATAGCCGGTAGAGTCGTTTGCGGTAAAGGTTACATTTGTTCCAGGACAGAAAGTGGTGTCAGTAGCTGTAATGATTGAACCGGGACTGACATTATAGTTTAGTTGCAGGACAAAAGTGCTGCTGTAACGTCCATCTACTACGCACCGGTATTTATACCCATTCCACGAGTCAGATGTATTATCAAATTGCAGAATGTACGTAGTTTCGTCGTATAGGTTGGTACTATGAACGACATTGGTAAACCCACTGCCGGTATCCTGCTGCCATTGATAAGTGTTTCCGCTGATATCGGACGCCAGCGCGTTATGTCCTTGCGCACCGGTACACATAGGAGCGATGATCGGAACATTGACCGCATTTTTATACACAACGACAAGTTTGGCATCCAAAAGGGTTGACGCAGCAAGGTCAGGTTTCCCATCCCCATCAAAATCCGCCGCCCCAACTGACCGTGCAAAGATACGGGCGGAGTTACCGCTGGGTCCGTATACCATGTTGTCTAGTTTGGGAGTACCGGGCAGGGAGGTATTCTTTCCCAGGATGATCTGTCTATCTCTTATACCAGCAGGGATTACATCAGGTCTGACACTTCCGCTGAAATTTGACACACATCCTCCAGCACCGCTTCCTCCAAAACCAAAGACAACAGGAGGCAAAAAGGAAAAGTTCCCCATAGTACTATTGTTTCGAAGTATGCAGATATTATCGTCATTGCAAATAACAATATCCGATTTACCGTCCCTATCGAAATCAACGATCGAAATAAAGCTAGCTTGAAAACTAACACCCGGCACGCTTACACTGACAAATGAATCGAAAGAAATATTTCCCCGCATGCTGGTATTCCGAAACAATAAAATACTACCGGTGGAGCTACCATTGGGATAGGCGACAACATCTTTCAACCCATCGCCGTTCAGGTCGCCGGCAGCGATCCCCACAACCGTCCCTGAAGCACTGAAATTCTGTGTGGCACCAAAAGACAGGGAGCCCGGCACGCTTGTATTCCTGACTACAGATATGAGAGATTCCCCAAATGACGTCACTGCAATATCATTTTTCCCGTCGTTGTCCAGATCCGCAATTACCGCTTGTTGGGTGCCTTTTCCGGCGGGGACCAGGTATTCCTTGTCAAACGAAACAACGCCCGGACTGCTTACATTCCGAATCACCTTTACCAACTTGTCATTTGTTGGTATCACAACGTCGGGACGCCCGTCGCCGTCCAGATCGTTTATAGCAAAACCACCGAATACGGGGTAGAAAATATAACCGGCATTCACTCTTGGTGCAAAGGAAAGCCGCCCTCCTTTGGTTGTATTACGGTAAACCGCTAGCGAATCGCCCTGTGCTGCGCTTATATTTAAAACCAGGTCAGGTTTTCCGTCACCGTCGATGTCTTTTCCCTGCAAGCCTGAGGGGATTCCCGCGCCTTTATTTACAATAATGCCCTCGGTAAAAGAATTAGGTGTAAAATTCTCAGTGCTGTCAGCGAACGACACATTGAACGTGGATGAGGATTCTCCCGAAAGGCCATTGTCTTTGTTAAGCACCTGAATGGTACCCAGGCTTGCCCCAACAGGCACAGTACATACAATTTGCACGGAAGAAACCGACTGTAGCTGTGCCGGAACAGTTCCAAAGAAAACGTTGTTCTGTGAAGGGGTTGCACTAAATCCGCTGCCGGTGATTGTTACGGTGGTGCCTATCACGCCCGCCGAGGGACTGACGGTCTGGATTACCGGAGGCGGTGAAACTGATGGTGCATTATACGTGAAGTCACCAACCGGAATGCTCCCATAAAACTGCTTTAACGTGATGGTTCCTGTAGCGCCGCCGGCAACGACAGCAGTCATCTCCGTGTCTGACAAAACAGTAAAGGAAGCCGCAGGCGTACCACCAAACGAAACACCCGATACATTGGAGAATTGTGAACCGGATATCGTTACGAACGTACCTGTACTGCCCGATTTTGGATAATAGGAGGAGGCTTTGGGAATGCCCCCTGCATAAAACTGCGGGTATTTTGTGAGTGTGTCGGAAACTCCTCCGGCAGAGACGATCAATTGTATTGTATCAACACTCCTGACGATATCATGTATATAGGATGCGTTATAGCCCGTGCTTATCAATGAACCATTAACCAACCATTGGTATTGATATCCTGTTTTGGAAAAATTCAATAGTTGAACGTGGCCAGCTGTATACATTCCGGTTGTGTCTGTTTTAAAATAAGCAGCAGGTATTGGGGTTCCTCCGCCGTTCGTCGTCATTTCCAGATATCCATGATCGCCACCTGCCCACAGCTGTGTTGAGGAAAGGCACTGCAGGTCATTATGTGAATAACCGAGGTAAGTGAAATTATTTTCCCTTGAGAGCGGTTCCCACGTTACGCCGCTGTTTGTTGTTTTATAAACCCGGTAAGGAGCTACAAGGGCATAGCCGGTATTGACGTCGGTAAATCGCATCTTATCGCAATTGAAGGGAGTGGCGTCAACGTCGTTTTGAAGGATCCATTGCTGGCCCCCGTTTATTGTTTTATAAAACTGCCCGCTACTCATGCTTAACCACCCGACGTTGGTGTCCAGAAAATATGCGTAGGTGAGGACGCCCGTCTGAGGCAATGTTATGTACAGCCAGGACGTTCCGCCATTGCTGGTCTTTAATAGCCTGCTTGCATTATAGTTGGTACTTATAGCAATTACATTATTGTTATCAACCGCCTCGAGATGGTCAAACCAGGCGCCGGGCTGGGTTGCCTGCACAGACCAGTTCAATCCTTTATCTGTCGTCTTCAGAATACGGTCTGCGTCGACAGCATAGCCAATATTATCATTTTGAGGAAAAACGATGTCCTTTATCCCGGTCCTCAGTTGTGAAGGATCATACTGTGAATAGAATACCAGCTTAAAAGAATTTCCGCCATCGACAGAATATAAAATAGATGGTACCAGTCCATAATCTCCATATACGATAAGGGTGTTCTTATCGAAGGCCTTCACGCCCTGGATACCAAACCCGAAGGTTAAATTGATGTTCGTATAGCTACCGTAATTGACGTCGCTGGCTGTAATAAATTTCTTTGTATACGTTCTGCCGCTGTCAGTCGTATAGCCGATCCAATTCGCAAAAGCCACATATCCCTCATTCGGCGAATAAAAACTTACTTTCCTGATATCGTTATCTTCGTCAGTATCCAGGTACATCTGCCGCATCTGCGCCAAAGCAGGTGAAAGGGAAAAAATATAAATAGTAACAAGGGATAAGAAGCCTTTAAAGACTGTTTTTAGGTGGGATCGCTGCATTAATGTGAGATTAGTAGCATTATAGGATGCAAATATATTCAATTTATTTTACCTCAAAAGCAGTACATAAGCGGCTACTCCTACAGAAGATAAAGTTATTATCGATTTAGCTTTCATCAGCTTCGTTTTGCTCCTTTGCTTTTTCCTCCTTAGCAAGATCATCCATCTTTATCACAGTATCCTTCACCTTCTGCATAGAAGCAAGCAGATTTTTACCATGACACTGACTATATGGTTTCAGGCTTCCGCAATAACAGGCGCTTCCCAACTTCGCTCCTGCCCTGAAAAAGAGCAATGCATTATTGAATAAGGTGTCATAGTGATTATAGATATTTCCCGTAAATGTGCTGAAATGATGCTCTTCATTACCTACCCGGGTAGCAAACTTTAGCAGGAAGTCTTTCATTCCGGCGAATAAAATAATATGCTCTGCCAGGGGATTATCTACAATGCTGTTCCTGATACTCCCGATATGCTTCCCCTCATACATAAATCTGTCATCAGGAACAAACAATATTTTGGCTATCGGTATACTTGGAGGTGTGATATCAACTAGATTCCCATCTTCATCTTCCCATACTGCATGGTGCTCTCCCTCGCAAATGATATCACTCAACCAAATGGCCCATCCATAGACTAGCTTTCCGCCATCTTTAGCCACTTTATCCTGTACATTAAAATAACAATTCCCAGGAGTAGTCGCCGGCTCCGGCTTTATAGGAACTATTTCATATTCATATTCCGATCCTATTTTGTCAACTAGTTTCCGGACCGGAGCAATCATCTCAATTGGACTTGTCATACTTAGTAAAAAACATTAAAATGATGTAAAAGTGCAGCTTATACCCAAATAAACTCATCTATACCGCTGTACATGGGCAAAATTAGTGAAGTCCGCTGAATAATCAAGATCCTTGGAGTAGCGGAATAAAACCATACTCCATTTCTATATCTGTCCTTGCTGAAAGAAACACGTTCTCCGGATTCTCCGTAAAATACCAGATCAATTTATCATTATCATAATGAATGATGAGTTGATTATGATCTACTACCTTTCCCAATGTAATGCAGAAAGATACGCTTTAATCTCCTCCGCATCATCAAGCGTGGCGGCATATTCATACCCACATTCCGCGAACTGATAATACAATATCAGTTCAAGAAATTCCAACAACGCTGACCCTTCATTATACCAATCTCACCCTTCATACGCGCGTTGAACGACTTTTTCAGTGACAAGGCCGACTCCACATTAACACACTTCCTGATTTTCTTCCAGGAATACCACGGACTTTGCAGAGCGCAATCGACAATCTACCGGTAGTGTTTTTTTTGCAATTTTCATTCTCACTTTAACTCCCACTTAGTCAATCATAAAAAGTTCGATTCCAGTAGAGTGGTCGAGTTATAAAGCATGCCATTTAGAGGACTTGGACACTGGCAATACATCTAAATACATTTCTCAAAAATCAACTTCTTCACCTCATCTCCATACATCTCTGTAAAACCCTGTTTCATTGCCTGTTTAAGATCCTCACAAGCCTTATCTTTTTCTTTCATTGCAATATATACAAGCGCCCTGTTCATGTAAGCATATGAATTGCCAGGATATAACTCAATAAAATGAGGGATTGCCCACCTTTACGATTCAGATATAAGAATGACATTACCTGCGCTGAAACAAGATCTGATAGATAGCTGGATGACGGCTTATGATGAATATGCAACCAGAAAGGAGATGAAGGATACATCTGTGAAGATGGTGTATGTGAAAACAGTGTACCACCAGGCCAATGAACGTTTTTTATATTTATTGCTATATAGAAGATTCTGATCTAAAATAAAGACCTGACAATTCAAGCTCGTTAATATTTGAAGGTCGCGTTACAATTATAATCGTATACACATCCTTTGAAAAACGGTTACTATTAGCAATATTGGTTAAATACCCAAACCATCGTTCGTCCTAACAGTTTTTTTCGAAACGCCTATAGTCCATGTCAACATTCTGATTGGAAGACGCATTCCCCAAATATTCCGTTACATGAAGGTTTAAATTAAATTTCACAATAGCAATGGGGAGAAAATGCAATTAGCTTTTTCTCCCCATTTAGGTTCGGTATGCATGCCAGCAATTAGTGTCTGACGACCAGTTACCGATAATTCCTTATGCTTTCTTATTAAAGATGTAATTTATCTTTCTTCACCAGCAGTTCTTCTTCAGATTCCTGGCACATTTCGTCTGGTACACAACAATCTACCGGACATGCAACTGCACATTGAGGTTCCTCATGAAATCCCTGACACTCAGTACATTTATCTGAAACAATATAAAACAGATCGGTAGCCAGGGGAGCATTGCGCTGGCTGGCATCAATAATAGATCCGTCCCTCAACACAAAATCACCTTTAACCGTTGTGCCATCAGATATTGCCCATTCTACGCCTCCCTCATAGATCGCGTTATTCGGACATTCAGATTCACAAGCTCCACAGAAAATACATTCATCTGTAATTTTAATAGCCATAATTAATTTTAATTTGGAAGCTGTCTATGCTTCATTATATAATAATAACCAATAAGGTGATAAAATTAGTAGAAAAATAGTTTATGCCACCAAAAACTTCTGAACATTTGTATTTTATTTAACTACCCATAAACGATTTATTTAGTGATCACTCAAAGGCATTTTTATAGTTGTTCATATACAAGAAAATTAATAACAGCAGCCGTTATCACATTTAATTCTAAATTCACAAATTTCAGAGGTGACCTTTATTATATTTCCTTGTGGGGAGCTCCCACCTTCGGCAGCAAAGTAGATAATATGTATTTTTACACAAATATTGCATTGAATGAAATCAAAACTTCTAATCTCCTTTCTAGTAATTATTTTCAGTGTTACATGTAAGGCGCAGACCAAAACAGCTCCGGATCAGAACATTAGTATGTTAAAGCAGTTTTATACCAGTTATATTACGCAAGTCGCAAGCAGCGAGGGTACGGAGAAAAAACTGGATATAATCAAAAAGCGGTATTGTACAGCTAAATTGTTAAATAAACTAGATAAGGAAGAGCTGGATAGTGATCCTTTTATAGATGCACAGGATGCTGATATTGATTGGGTAAGGACATTGTTTGTAGGTAAGGATGCCCCAAAGCACGACGTATATATTGTATCTTATATGGACAATTACAACAAGAAGCGAACTGTGATTAAATTACAGGTAATAAATGCCAAAATAACTGCAATTCTGTAGATAAAAGTAAATATTGAAAAACGGCCAGGGTGTAATAGATATTATTGGAGGAGAACACAACTCTTCATCTTCATTGGCTACCCTGATTTGAGTATCACCCTTCCCATTTTCTTTAACGAGATTACTTATTGATGTTAATTATAAATAGGACAGATTTCATAAATCAAAATCAAGAAGTTATTTTGAATATTTAGACTTCTTTCATATATTACGCATATTTTTTAAAGTTTAACAAAATATATAAACTAATTGCGGCTTAATCACTGCTGTTTTAGTATTAGAATGTGATTAATTATAATATATCAATATACTTTATACTATCGGGATGCAAAAGCTAACATATGAAAGGGAGCGGGAATTACTTAATCAGCTTACACTTGACGATGAGCAGGCATTTACCACACTTTTTCACAGCTATAAAAATAAGATTTACGGTTTCATTCTCGGGATAACCTCCTCCAAAGAAATCTCAAAAGACATTGTCCAGGACGTTTTTTTTAAAATATGGAAAATGCGTCGTCGTGCCTGCGAAATTGAAAACTTTAATGCCTTAGTCTATCGTATGGCCAGGAATGCTGCGCTTGATCATCTGAAGCGGGCTTCACGCGAGTCTACAGTGCTTTCACATCTTAGTGTAATCTCAAAAGAATCTACTTCTGATGATCCTTTCGAGGATATCAAAGCTTCAGAAATTAAAGTAAAGTACGAAAGCGCTTTACAAAAATTACCCAAACAACAGCGTCTGGTTTATGAACTAAAGCATCTTCAAGGGATTGAATATGCTGAGATTGCAAAAAAACTCAGTCTTTCTGTTCCAACCATAAGAAGTCACTTTAGAAACGCCCTGAATTCCTTAAAATCCAACCTTTTTTTGACCCTGTTCATTATAATTACCCACTTTTAAAAGTCGGAAAAAAAATCTGAATCTTTTTTGCACGTTTGGGTCTTTTGATCGTCTTACAGATATATGCATGGGAAACCTGTGCTAAATAAGTTTAAACAAATGTCTGAAGATAGAATAAGATTTTTACTGTCAAAATATATCCACCGCCAGTGTAACTCGCAGGAACAGTCTGAATTGTTCGGATTGTTCAACGAGCTTAGCGATGAACAAAAGGACGCTCTCCTAAGCAATTTCTGGGATGATTTTGAGTCTGAAGAAGAGCTTCCTGAAGATGAGGCTGAGCAAATACTGGATACTATTTTGGCCAGAAGGAGCCGGCTCTCGCTTAAATTTATCTCAATTGCCGCATCCGTCCTGATTGGGTTGTTTACCGGTGCATATTTATTATTAAACTCACACAAGCACTTATCTGCTGACAATAATAAGATTGCACTCGCTGATATCAGGCCAGGTGAAAATAAGGCTGAACTCACCATGGCGAATGGCAAAAAATTCCTGCTTGGCAGCGGCGTACAAAAAATTACAGTTCCGAATACGGATGTTGTGATTCAACAAAATGATAACGGATCGCTTACTTATAATAAGGGTACGACCACTGATGCTGAGCAGATAGCCTACGATACACTCAGGACGCCGAAAGGAGGGGTTTACCAGTTAAACCTGGGTGATGGTACCAAAATCTGGCTGAACACAGCAAGCGCCATCCGTTTCCCGGAAAAACCTGGACACAGGAGCCGCGATGTGGAACTCCTTTATGGCGAAGCGTATTTCGAGGTGCAACATCGGACAGATGCGCCTTTTACTGTTAAAACTGCAGCTGGTGTGATACGTGATTTAGGTACTCATTTCAATGTTAATACCAGCATTGGCGATGGCCATGTAGCTGCTACCTTGTTGGAAGGTGCCATTCAGATTGAAACAAACAATAACATAAAGAGAATAAAACCAGGTCAGCAAGCCTTATTTAATGGGAAAAAATTATCAGTGCACGAGGTAGACGTTGAAGAAATGATTGCCTGGAAAGAGGGGTATTTCATGTTTGATGAAACCATGGCAAGCGCCATGCAAAAGATCAGTTTGTGGTACGATGTTAAAATTGAATATCAGGATGAGGGGATAAAAGGAATTCCTGTACTGGCAACCATCACACGTTATAGCAACATCAGTAATGTATTGAGCATTCTTGAAATGACGAAAAAGGTCCGCTTCAAAATAGACGGCAGAACAGTCAAAGTTTTTTACTTCAACCAAAATACAGCCAATTAAGTAAAATCACGATTACCAAAAAACACAAAACAGCATGAAAATAATTAAATGATCTTTTCTATAAGAGGAAAAGAAAAGGAGTGCTGGAACACCCCTTTTCAAACTCTTAAATCTTTCCGACGTGATCGGGAATGAACGTTTCCTATAAGATAATTCACGATTTAAAAGCATGTAAATGTATAAAATTTCTGTAACAGATTTTATGCAGCACCCTCGCTGTGCCCTTAATGTTTTAAGGGATGTAAAGCTATCTGCTATTATTTTACTCTTGTTATTGCTACAAGTGAGTGCGTCCAGTAAAGCACAAAGTATTACACTCAACCAAAAAAATATTTCTCTGGTAAAAGTGTTCAGAGAAATCCGAACCCAAACCGGCTATAGTTCCGTATGGTCAGTTACTGATGAAAAGGATAAACTGGTAAATGTGGCTTTTAAGAATACACCCCTGGAAGTTGCACTTAATCAAATACTTACACCCTATGACCTGACTTATAACATTGACAGGGAAAATAAAGCCATACTGATCCATCCGATACAAACAAGTACTCAAACTACAGCTGTCCCGCTCATAGATGTGAAGGGTGTTGTGGTGAATGTTCTGAAACAGCCATTGCAAGGAGCTACGATCAAAATAAAGGGTGGGACCAGGTCTACACTATCAGGATCTGACGGATCATTTCGCCTGACAGGAGTTGCCAGTGAGTCTACTTTAATAATCTCTTTCGTGGGTTATGCCAGCAGGGAAGTGAATGCATCGACAGATCTGGGTACAATTCAGCTTGAGTTTGCTATTAGTGATCTGCAAGAGATAAAAGTTACCTATTCTACCGGCTATCAGACGTTGTCACCGGAACGAAGTGCAGGCGCTTTTTCTAAACCTGGTCTGCATGCGATGTATGACAGGTCTAACAGTACAAACATATTACAACGGCTTGATGGCTTAGTTCCCGGTTTAACAGTAAATAATGCTCCTGACGCCGGCTCTAACCCTTTTTTAATCAGGGGGCTGACCTCTATTAATTCAACAAGAGGTCCCCTGGTAGTTGTTGACGGTGTTCAGGTACCGGATAATTCTATCCAGAATATCAATATGCAGGACGTTGCGGACATCACCATACTCAAAGATGCTACCGCCGCTTCTATATGGGGCGCCAAGGCAGCAAACGGTGTAATTGTAGTTACAACAAAAAAAGGGAGCCCCGGTGATAATCTGAAAATTGATTACGATGGATATTACAATTTTCAGGGTACTCCAGACCTAAGCTATATTCAGAAAATGAATAGTAGCCAGTTTATAACTACGGCAGAGGAACTTTTCCCTCAATACGTTGATGGTAATTCCTGGAGCTCAGTACAGTTGATAGCACCTGTTACACCACATTTACAATATCAGTATGACGCATACAGAGGCCTGATATCCCAGGATCAGGCTAATGCGAAATTAGACAGCCTTGCCCGTATTGATAATGCTGGTCAGGTTAAAAAGTACTTTTACCGGCCTGCAGCGACCACCAATCATACCGTATCTGTTTCCGGTGGCGGAAAGGCATACTCTTTCTATGGCTCTGCTAATTATACAGGAGTAGTAAACAATACGCCTGGTCAAAAAGACAACCGGTACAAGATTAATTTACGACAAGACTTTAAATTCAATACAAACCTTCAGGCTTACCTGATAACCGATTTAACTAATCGTGTTACAAGTAGCAACAATTTAACCATACCAAGCCTGGATTTAGTGCCTTATCAGCTTTTCGCCGATCCGGCAGGTAATCCGCTAACGGTTAACCATATGGGTAATTACAGTGATGAGCTTCGCGAAGATTACCAGGCAAGAAGCCGTATTAATCTGGATTATTCACCGTTGCAGGAAATCAACAGAGGGTATTCTAAAGGAACGGTACTGTCCACCAGGATAGTGAGCGGAGTAAAATTAAAGATCTTAAAAGGGCTGCACTATGAAGGAACCTTTGGCTACAGCATCAACTCTTCAAAAAATCGGGTTCAGTTGGATCAGAACAGCTATCCGGTGAGGGATGAAGTGATGACCTTCACGCAGGCGCCAACGATCAATAGCACCCCGGTTTATAATGTTCCGGCTTTTGGTGGACGACTTACCGCCACTGATGACATGCTGAAAAGCTGGACAGTAAGAAACCAATTGTTTTATGATCATAATTGGCTGGATAAGCATCAATTTACCATAATGGCCGGACAGGAAGCAACCAGCAGCTCGCCAATTTCGACTACTGTGATTTATAGAGGATGGGACGACCAGCTTCAGATAGCAAGACCTGTTAATTATGAATTATTGGGTGCTGGAATTACCGGAACAGTTCCCGGTGGCACAAGGACTTTAGATAATAATATAACAGGAGGAGAAGGTGTTATAACAAGAACATCATCATACTATGCTAATCTGGGCTATACATATAATCATAAATATACCCTAAACAGCAGTTGGCGTGTAGACCGGAGTAACTTATTTGGCTTTGACAACTCCGCCCAAAACAGGCCGGTTTGGAGTATTGGCGGCAAATGGGCACTGGGCAGCGAACACTTTATGCAACCTGTCACATGGTTAAGCCATTTGGATGTCCGGCTCACCTACGGTATCACCGGTAACGCACCTACGCCTGGTACCGCTGCATCCTGGGACATATTACATGCTGAAACAAATGTGAATTACCCGACAGGAGTTGGCCTGGTTGTCACCGCACCCGCAAATAAAAAACTAACCTGGGAACTCACTAAGAACTACAACTTCGGCTTTGACTTCGAAATAAAGAACGGCATATTGCACGGATCGGTGGATGCTTATCTGAAGAAGACAAGTAATCTGATAGGAACCCTAAGCACTGCCCCACTTACGGGATATCCTTCAGTCATTGGTAACTATGGAGATTTGGATAATAAGGGAATTGATCTTTCCCTCAACTCACTTAATATCAGTACGGGTGTTTTCACCTGGTCTACTTCATTTAATCTGGGGTACAACAAAAATAAAATTACGCAACTGGCCAATCCTGCGCCAATTACAACAGGACCGGGCATGATCTCCACAAGATTTTTGGTAGGACATCCTGCATTTACAGTATTCGCCTACAACTATGCAGGCTTAAACAATTCCGGGGATCCACAAATAACAAAAGCTGACCGAACCATTACCTCAGCACCCAATGCATCAACTGCGCAGGACGTAGTTTATAAAGGTAGTTCACAGCCGGTTTATAGCGGTGGCCTGTCTAATTATTTTCGTTATAAAAACTTTGCCTTAGGAGTCAATATTATCTATAACGGCGGTAACGTCCTGTTTCGTGATGTTAATACTTTTTGGTCTGGCGTGCCTTACTCTAATTATATGCACAGCGAGTTTATAAACCGTTGGAAAGCGCCAGGTGATGAGAAGTTTACAAACATTCCCAGGTATGCTGCTACAAGTGCAGTTAGCGGCAATAGGAACACAAATTATTATACCTATGCCAACTCCAATGTTTTTAATGCATCATTTGCAAAAGTCCGGGATATTACTTTATCCTACGATCTTAAGAGCGCTCTCCTGAAGAGAATTCACGCCCAGGCTGTTACATTCAGGGCACAGGTTTCTAATCTGATGCTATGGAAAGCAAATGATTTTGGCATCGACCCTGAGTTTCAATCTTTAGGAAACATTGGTCCAATGCTCACAAATGGAAGCACGGGCGCGATAAGAAACCTGCGTACCGGACAGGGAACAATAACATTAGGAGCCCATATCACACTTTAAAAGATTAACAGTCATGAAACCATCAATACAATACTTTTTGATGACGTCGCTTGTCTGCGCAATGCTACTAGGTAGCTCCTGCAAAAAAAGTTTTTTGGAAATACAGACCAAAGGATCACTGATTGCGCAAACTACGAATGATTATGAGCAGATATTAAATGGTACATTCCTGCAGACTACACTGTCGGCGCCCGTGTATTTGGGAGATGATGTTGCTTTGCAGAAAACTTATATAGACGGAGTACCATTAAGGGTGCAACGTCTCTTTAGGTATGAAGACAGAGTTTATGAGTCGAATGAATTGCCGCAGGAAATAACAGCAGCTACAGGTTATATTCAGAGATTATACCTTTTTAACAAAATAATAAACGAGGTAACGTCATCTTCAGAGGGTACTGATCAGCAAAAAAAACAGTTACTCGCCGAAGCAAAAGTTGGCAGAGCCGTTTGCAACCTGGCCTTTTTAAATGATTTTTCTTTACCCTATAACCCTTCGTCAGCTACAACTGACCTGGGTATACCAATTATAACCACATCTGATGTTACCCGCACATCTTTTACCCGCTCAAGTGTTAGCGAATGTTATTCGGCGGTTATTAAAGATCTTACAGAGGCACTACCAGATGTAGGTGTCTTGGTGCATAGACGCCGGTTTTCAAAAATGGCTGCTGAATTCTTCCTGACGAAGGCGTATATGAATATGCTGGATTTTACCTCAGCCAAAACACATATTGACGCCGCATTTTCTGAGTCATCGAAATCAACAATTCCGTTAGCGTTATATGATTACAATGTTGTTTTGGATCCTGATACCGACAGTACATGGTTTCCAGTTAACTTTTTAGGGGCATTGTCAAACATGCCACTTGCAGCTAATAATAGTCAAACTATTTACAACATATCAACTACGGTGTGGGGGTTGGATTTTGCCGACGCAATAGTTTACACTCCATATGTTGCTTCTCTTTTTAGCACAACTGATAAACGTTTGCTGCTTTATTCAGACACTGAAATGTTCGGTACATTTATTTACCCAAAACAAGTTCGCCGTTATCCCAATTTTTTCTTAGACCTGGGACCGTCTTTACCTGAGATGTATTTAATGCGGGCGGAGATCAATGCCCGGAATAATGACCTTTCAAATGCGAAAGCAGACCTTGAAGTACTCAGGTCTAAAAGAATGCCGGTAGCAGACGCCATAGTACCTTCAAACGTCGCCTCAGACCAACAGGCACTGGTACGCTTTATTCTTGATGAGCGGGTAAGAGAATTTGCGCTTTCAGGCCTGCGATGGTCAGACATGCGTCGCTTATCGGTTGATCCTGTTTACCATGACCATATTAAACCGAATCATGACCTGATTGACGCTGACGGGAATGTGGTAAAATCTTATACATTAAAGCCTCAACGCTACGCCA
Source organism: Chitinophaga oryziterrae (assembly GCF_009758125.1). Taxonomy (GTDB): domain Bacteria; phylum Bacteroidota; class Bacteroidia; order Chitinophagales; family Chitinophagaceae; genus Chitinophaga; species Chitinophaga oryziterrae. The sequence goes on along the minus strand of NZ_WRXO01000006.1, from coordinate 440,783 downwards.
TGAAATTCGGAGAACTTATGTTAAACCAGAACAAAGGGTTAATAGATAATCAATAATAGTTTATAGCGGATCGTTTGGTCCCGCTGCCTTTAAATTAAAATCTAAAATTTAAAATATGAGAATTAATACGTTGTTTAATGTCTTCAGGGGGGTGGGTATTGTGCTCATGATCAGTATGACAGCCAGCGCACAGCAGTCCAATCCTATCGCAGAGAAATTTGAAGACTTCAAAATACTTGGCAAAGTGCAGGACCAGGAAAAATTTTATAAAGATTTGATAAAAAAACAACCCATAAACAATACCAATCAAAAGATATATAACGCGTTCCGCGCTGAATTGGCAATAAACTGGCTGGCACAGGAAAACATAGACAAGTATAAAGAATACAGAAAGACAACCACTATTGATAATGGACTTCAACTTTTCGAATTAACAAATGTCCTGGAGCCATGGGTGGATGACAAAAAACATCTTGATTGGATCACTGAAATCTCGAACGAATTTATACCCGGTCTCGAAAGCGGGGCTATTAAGGACGAATTTGAACGCGCCCACGAGATATTCCTGGAAATATCTGCCCTGTCCGATAGTTACAATGGACACAACCAGTCTGCTTTAGAAAAAATTCAAAAAGCATTATTGGAACCTAAGATGAGAGATCTGAATTATTTCAAGGATTCTAAACCCAATTTTATTAACCGTTACGCAATAATACTGGCAGCGTCCGGTCAAGACCAGAAAGCGATAGATACCCTGTCTGCTGCTGTTCGAAATGCAGAGTCCAACCCTAAATTGCTGACAACTCTTAAATCTGTCTATGAGAAAGTACATCCGGGTGAGTCAGAAAAATATGCCATAGCACTTCAAAAGGAAGCTTACCAGCACTATTATAACGAATTGGAAGCCGGCTGGGATGCAACAGGGAAGCCTGCTCCGGATGTTGTGATACATAAGTTGAATGGCAAAAACTTTAAAATCTCAGACTACAGGGGAAAGATCCTGGTGATTGATTTCTGGAGTACCATCTGCAAACCTTGTATTGCTGCCTTTCCTGCGTTTGAGCGTGTGGCCACAGAGTATAAGGATCAGCCTTTTCAACTGTATGTAACAGATATTGCAGAAGATCAGGAATCTGTTCAGGCATATGTAAACCACACTAAGCTTACGTTGGATGTATTACGGGATCCTGATATGGAGCTTTTTAAAGCGATAGGAGCAAAAGGAACCCCTCATAAATTCATTATCGACCCGCAGGGAGTTATTCGTATGGAAGGAATTGGTTATGCGGGTTCTTCAGATCGCGAGTATTATAAATTGAAAGCGATGGTAGAAATTACAAAAAAGCATGCTGCAATTAATAATTGATATAAAATATAAGCTGTAAATGAAAAAATCTGTTATCCTCCTTGTTATAGCCACTTTTCTTGCATTTAAAGGGTTTGGCCAGATATTAGATCCGGTGAAGTGGAGTTATGCTGCTAAGAAAACAAGTAAAAATGAAGCTTTAGTATGTGTAACAGCTACACTGGATAAAGGTTGGCATTTGTATTCCATGTATGTTAAACCTGGTGGGCCGCAACCAACTAAATTTAAATTCGAAAAATCAAAGGCTTATGATCTGATGGGCAACACCATTGAGCCAGCACCAACTGTTCGGCTGGAGCCTGAATTTATGATGGAAGTCGGTTACTTTGAAACTTCAGTAACATTTCAACAAAAGATAAAATTAAAGGGGAAAAAGGTAACCGTAAAAGGTGTGGTGAAATTCATGGTTTGCAACGATAACCAGTGTCTCCCTCCTGATGAAGCAAAATTTACAGTTGAAGTACCTTAAATATAACATCACTACATTAAATTTTCAATAAATTATATGAAGAAATTAACGATTGCGGCCTTGTCAATATTTCCGTTAACTGCGTTCTCTCAGGGCAATAGCAAATATTTAATTGAAGGTAAATACGGCACTTATGACGCGCCTGTCAAGGCTTACCTGGCATATACTGTTAATGGCAAAGACATATTAGATTCCGTAATACTGAAAAATGGATTTTTTAAATTTACAGGGAAAGCGTCATCTACGCCGGTATCCGCAAGTCTGACTTTTGACCCAAAAGGCGTTGGTAGAAATAGTCTTGAACAGTGTACTGTTATTATAGAACCTGGTACTATCAAGGTTGAAGCAAAAGGTAGTACAGTTGAAGGTATTCAGATAACCGGAACACCTTCCAATAACGATAATACCGACTTCAATAACATTGTAGACGTGGAGTTCGACAAAATGAGCCCTGAGGATAAACGTTTCATGGAAGGCAAGGAATCTCCTACGTCTACACCGGATTATGAAACTAAATTAGAGGCGTTTAAAAAAAGGTATAGCAAACTGACAACAGACGCATATACAAAATTTATACAGTCCCATCCTAACGCAATGCTCAGTTTAGAACTATTGCCTAAGGTAGCTTATGAACAAGAGTATGAGGCAGTAAAACCCATATTTGACGGATTAACAGCAAGGGTAAAAAATAGCCCTGAAGGTAAAAAATTCGCCGAAAGCCTCCGGCAGATGAAAGTGACTGCAATTGGACAAAGGGCACCGGATTTTGAGATGTCTGATACAAAAGGAAAGCCGGTTAAACTTTCTTCTTTTCGAGGCAAATATGTACTTCTTGACTTTTGGGCATCCTGGTGTGGACCTTGCCGTGCTGAAAATCCTAATCTTATTAAGATGTATAATAAATTTAAAGACCAGAACTTCACTATCGTAGGTATATCACTTGATAGAAAAGAAAGTAAAGCACTATGGTTGGCTGCAATCAAAAAGGATGGGTTGACATGGCTTCAGCTTTCTGATCTTAAATTCTGGGATAATTCGGCGGCTAAATTATACGGCGTTCGTGCAATTCCACAGAACTTTCTGATTGGTCCTGACGGGAATATTATCGGTAAAACCTTATTTGGAAAAGGTCTTGAAACTAAACTGACCGAAATACTTACTCAGGTAGCTGAAAGTAATTAATTTGCGTAATTAAACAAAGTTTAAAAAGCACCCTGATTAACATCGGGGAGCTTTTTAAACTTTTCTTTAAGAAAAAAATAAGACTATTTCGCTAGTGTATGTATTTCATAATTTATTTACTCAGCAACCGCCTTTGCGAGGGGCACGTTTATAAATTATTTTACTATCTCGTTCTACATAGTCGCCCGATACTATTGGATATGAATACTTTGGCGCATACGATACAAAATGGCTTCTTATAACTATTTTGTCGTTAACTTTCAGGCTATGCAATTGCTGAAATTCATTGGACCCTTCCAGCCCAAAACTAAGAATATAATCGTCACCATTAATCCTGGCCATCACTCCGAAACCTAACCGTGAGCCTGGCGGAAGAGAAAGAGAGGTTATAACAGCCTCCATATTGGTAGAATCACTTATCTGGTTACTTATTTTAGCAGCACCGGCAAGCACTTTTTTACCTTCTGGAGACGCTTCCCATTTTTTGAACTTTATACCTTCAGGGGTAGCCTCCCATTTTTTCAATTCGGCTTTCCTTTCAGCAGCAGAGAGTGGCTTTGGGGTTGATTTTTTAGAAGTTTCATTTTTGATTTCGCGATTGGCAAATACTAGTCCGCTTACCACAACCAGCAATACGATCAGCGCATAAATAACTTTTTTCATATTTTTTTTAAGGTTTAATTAACATAAATTATCTCCTGATAAATCAGATCCGTTTAAGGCATTTCTTTTTATTTTACGTATCCTTTTAAAGTTGATGCAACAAAAATACTTTGATTTATTTCTGCCTAAGGAATCTGTATTGTAAATAAAAGTGTAAACATTGTAAATAAAAGCTTGACACTATGCATCTTAGGCAAAATCTCCTCTCCGGACGACGCAAATAACTGTCTGGATTGATAATATTCCTATTTATCTCTGGAATCTGCGTGGCTTTCAATATGGAGGATAGTGACGATTTTGGAGGTGGCCGCCTCTTTAAACTGAGACTCAGAGTAGCCATTGTGTCCTTTACTGAAATTATCTTGTGGTACGTTTGTTTGATTTTGTCCGCAGGAAGTGTGAAAAACAAAATGTTACAATCGGAAAATATTTTTTATTAATTGTGAAGCCAGGCTTCATTCCTGTAACAGATTTGCGCGCTTGCGAACATCATAGATGCAAATGATAAAACAGCAAGTCCGCCCCAGATTGGTTGGGCTGACCTTAAAAAACAATTAGGCGTCTCAATTTGAGGCGCCTAATTGTTTTTTATACTCCTGAGGTGATAAACTGGTCTTTGCTTTGAATAAGCGGCTAAGGGACTGTGGATGCTCGAACCCCAATATATAGGCAATTTCACTTATTGAGTGATCAGTTGTTGACAACTGGTCTTTGACATGTTCAATAACTCTATCCTGTATATAGTGCTGTGTACTTTCTCCAGTTAGTAATTTTAGTAAGCTGCTCAGATACCCCGGCGATATGTTCAGAGATGAAGCTATATCTTGTACGGTTGGAATACCTTTATTAGACAAATGTTCTTCGTTGAAATATTCATCCAATAATTGTTCCAGGCGGTCAATAATTGAATGGCCCGACTTTTTGCGGGTAATGAATTGACGTTGATAAAACCTGTCGGCATAGGTCAGCAGCAATTCGAGTTGTGCAAGGATTACAGGCTCGCTAAATTTGTCAATATTATTTCTATATTCCTGTGCCATAATTTCCATAATGCCAAGAATGGACTTTTGTTCCTTATCGGACAGAAACAATGCTTCGTTGATGGAATAACCAAAATATTCGTATTGCCTGATCGACCTGGACAGTGGTGTTTTCCAAAGAAAATCCGGATGAATGAGTAATACCCAGCCAGAGCGGTCGATCGGATCTGTGCTCAGTAGCTCGACTTCAAATATCTGTCTGGGTGCCATGAAAAACATTACACCATCTTCAAAGTCACCGGACTGCTGACCGTATTTCATACGGCCTTTAAAATCTTTGTCCAGCAGGATAGTGTAAAAATCAAGGGTAAAGCTCATGCTGGCTTTGCAAGGCAAGGTTATTGATTCGTAGTCAATTACGCTGATGAGGGGATGTTCCGGTTTGGGAAGTCCCATTACCTTATGGTATTCACTAATCGTTTTTATATTATGGATCACTCTTTTTTCCATACTTAAAGTTAATGATTAATGTTGCGTGATATCTTCCAGTTTTCTCACGAGATTTTCGGGTTGTTCACGCATGGCGTAATGTCCGCCTTCAAGGGTATAGATTTTCCAGTTTCTTGCTTTTGCTCTTAAAAGACCCATTTTGTCGTGGGCTGGACTTCCTTTTCCGTCTTTGGTCATCTGGAGAAATGCTGTCGGTATTTTTTTGACAATAGGATTGTTAAGTATTACTGGTTCAGTAAAAGTATTCAGGGGCTGTGAGACATCTTTTTGCGTAGCACCAAAGGGATAAAGAACCATGCTATCTTTGATATTGCCTTTGGTCATGGGAGTCCATAGATCGCCACATACATCTCGTGCGCTTTCTCCGTTGTTTGGGACCATAGCATCCAGGTAAATAAGTTGTTTTATGCGAAAAGGGGCCTGTTCTGCTACTCCGGAAATCACCATGCCTCCGTAGCTGTGTCCTACAAGAATAACGTTATGCAAGTCCTCGAATTTCATGATATTCAGAATGTCGTTGATGTAGGTCGTCAGGTTAACGCCTGGGTTTGCCAGATGCACTCTTTCTCCCAGCCCGGTAAGCGTTGGCCGGTAGACGGTGTTTCCGTGTGCGCTTAAGATGGAATCTACCGCTGCGTAGTCCCATCCCCCATCCCATGCACCGGGGACGAAAAGGTAAGTATTATGCTGCTGCCCATGACAGATGGACGAAATAGTGATACTTAAAATGAAAATTAGTCTTTTCATGAAATGATGTTTTTATGGTACAAAGTTGGGACGTCTACTGGTGGCAGAGCTAACCGAATCTGCTTTTGTCGTAACAGAATATTATATATAAAGAGAACTCCGGGATTATCAAATATCAGGAAGTTGACGTCTATTGCAGATAGAGGAATGATGATGTAGAATTTAAGACGAATGATGTAGTTATATGACCCGGCAATAGATGTGATCAAGGTATCCCCGAACAAAAGAAATCCTGATACCGTTACTCTAAAATGAAGAATTCTATACGTCTGAATTTCGGTACATACTACATTAAAATTCAGTTAACACCAATATCAATCATTAAAGGTAGTGCCTCAGTTTGATTATATAATCTTCGCGCCAGATGTTGCTGATCTACGTGGTCATAATATTCAAACTGAGGCACTGCCACATTAAAAAGTATTTGTTCTTTTTCCTGAAATCTTCCTAAATTGCCGTTGTTAAACACCTATAGCCACGAACTTAAATAACCCTGTATCATTTTCCATTACCCATAATCACAAACCCAAAAGTCAGATGAAAACAAAAATCTGTACGTTGCTGCTCTGTATGTCAGCAATCATGTTCGGCTGTAAAAAAGAAGCAGCCAAAGAAACCCACAAGGCCCGCGCCGCAACAAATGCCCGTACACTCGGTGCACGCCTACAGGATCAGGGTGCATACCGGAAATTAATTCGTGAAGACCGCTTAAAAGGTGCAAAAACTGCGGCCCTTTGCAGCGCAGTAGACATTGCCTACTTATTCCCTGCCCCCGGAGACCAGGGCTTACAGGGAAGCTGTGTGAGTTGGGCAGTAGCATATGGCGCTAAAAGTTATTATGAAAGAGGTGAGATCGGCTGGCCACTAACCTCAAACAATCATGTTTTCAGTCCGCAGTATGTGTACAGCCAGACGCACTACGATAATTCTGAAGGAGGTGGCGGTTCCTTTTTCAGTGATGCATTGAATCTTGTGGTAAACCAGGGTGTGTCTACCCTGGATGTCACTCCTTATGATCCATGGGATGCCTATGGGTACCAGTCCACTCCAAATCCTGATCAGCGTCGCCAGGCATTCTACTTCAGGAACACCACATGGTCAGCACTTCCTTCCCGTAATGTAGAAGAAATCCGCGTGCACTTATGTAACCGCGAGCCGGTAATATTAGGCTTTCCGGTATATCCGGATTTTGACAATCTTGGTCCCGGTAATGAAGTATACGACGACCTTTCCGGCACCTCTCGTGGTGGCCATGGCGTGGTAATCGTCGGGTATGACGATGCCCGCCAGGCATTCAAGATCCTCAATCAATGGACGCAATGGTGGGGCTTAGATGGCTATGGCTGGATCAGCTATGACCTCATCGCCAACAACAACTGGGAAGCTTATGTGATGTACGACAGTCCGAACCCGCTACTTGGTGAAACCTACAATGCTACCACTGCCGCCGGAATGAGTACGATCGGTTATGTCAGCGGTGACTTCAACGGAGACGGTAATACGGACATTATCCACCCCTGGGATTATAACGGCAACCTTGCTATCCTGGTACACAACATCTCCGGCGGGTCCGGCACAAACATCATCTGTGACCAAACCAGCACAGGCGCCGGCTCAGGAAACGTTGGGATGGTAGCCGGAGACTTTAACGGGGATGGTAAATGTGACCTGATCCAGGGCTGGAATAACGGTGGCCAACTGGCACTCACTGTATTCGCCTCCAATGGCTCCTCGTTCAACGTTGCCTGGAATGCCCCTATGGGACAAGGCTACGGTAATATCCGCCTCCTGCCTGTAGACATGGATGGCGACGGCAAAACAGACATCGCCCAGCTCTGGAACAACAATGGTAAACTGGGTATCTTCATTTATCGCTCTACCGGCTCCTCCTATTACCAGGCAGCCTACCTCCCTACAGACATCAGTCCCAGCAATGTTGGCATCTTCCCGGCCGACTGGAATGGTGATGGTAAAACAGATATCATCCAATGCTGGAATAATGGTGGTGCACTCGGTATTATCGTCTATGGCTCCAACGGAAGTGGTTATTCCGTCGTTCACACTGGCACTGCACCTCAGGGCTATGGTAATGTAGGACTTGTACCGCTGGACTACGATGGAGACGGTAAAACAGACTTCGTACAATGCTGGAATAAGAACGGTATGCTGAACTTAATCCTTTACAGGTCTACCGGTTCTTCATTTGAATATATCGGTAATTATGCCACTATGGAAAGCGCCACAAATTATGGAATGCTGCCGGTAAAACGGTCTGGCATGAAGGATGGAATTGCGCAGATATGGAAAAATGGGTCCAGTACAGCGATCTTCAGATATGATGTGTTAAATTATCAGTAACCCCTGATCAGGTTGTAAAGTAACTAATACATCCCCGATATATTTGTAGAAAAACATAAATAGGCTCTTAACGGAGCCTATTTAATATCTCCTGATACTTTTCATTGTTTGTAAATCGTATCCGTCTTCCAACATCCGGCAGATAATTACAGCGACATACCACCAGTTACCTCAATACGCTGACCATTCACCCATTTGGCATCATTACTACAAAGGAAAGCCACCACGCCACCCACATCATCAGGCAACCCTACACGTCCCAGCGCCGTTATTCCTTCCACAAATTTCCGTATATCAGGATTATCCTCCATTGCCCCTCCGCCAAAGATAGCCCCAGGTGCTACGACATTTGCAGATATCCCCCTTGTGCCCAGTTCTGCAGCCAGATATCTGGTATACACATCCATTCCGCCCTTCATCATCGCGTACGCTGATGCCCCAGGGAAAGAGACCCGCGATACCGCAGAAGAAATATTTACAATCCTTCCGCCATCCTGTAACAACGGTAACATCTTTTGAGTGAGGAAATAAACCCCTTTCAGATGAATATTCATCATCTCGTCAAACTGGCTTTCAGTAGTAGCATTAACCGGAGCCTGAATACTGGTACCGGCATTGTTGATCAGAAAGTCGAAGTGGCTCGTTCCAAATGTGGTCTTCAATGTATCGCTTATCTGCTCTACAAAAGCATCGAAACCTTTAATATCCGATGTGTTGAGCGGCAGAGCTACAGCCTTACGCCCAAGTGCCAGAATTGAGGCTACGGTTTTTTCCGCACTCACCTTATTGCTGAGATAAGTAATAATGATATCGTTGCCTTTATGTGCCAGGCTTAATGCAATATTTTGACCAATACCCCGGCTACCTCCTGTTACTAACGCAATTTTTGAAGAACTCATTTGTTATACTGTTTTGATTTAAGAACAGTACAAAATTCCGCCAAATGAGTAATCCGCACAATAGCAGGATCAATCCATTTTATGTATAATTCAAACTTTTGGGTTGTGAGCGATAAACCCCGGGAGAAATAGAAGTTTCATTCTTAAAGAACTTCGCAAAATGTGCAACGTCTGAAAACCCCAGGCTATCTGCAATCTCAGCGATAGTCCAGTTTGTCTGACGCAACAGAATCTGCGCTTCCTTGAGAATTCTTCCGGCTATTAATGCAGATGTTGTCAGGCTTGTGGTTTCTTTCAATATTTTGTTTAGATGATTGACATGTATGGATAGTTTTTCAGCATAGTCTTTTGGAGCTCGCAGATTAATTCTTTGCCGGGGGTTTTCCACTGGGAATTGCCTTTCAAGTAACTCAATGAACAGGGATGTTGTCCTTGCAAAATTGCTGTGATTAGGATGAAGCATTGTTATTGACTGTAACTGTTGCCCCAGATGAATGAGCTCAAGGGTATACGCACGCAACAGATCATATTTGTAAGCATAAGTAGAAGCGATGGCGGTCTGCATCTTCTCAAAGATGTCTTTTACATTCTTTACATCACTTTTCTGCAGCGGGAATACAGGATGTTCCGGTGATTTATAAATAGGCAGTTCATCGAGTATTACACCACTCCGGGTTGGATGAAGAAACTCCGATGTAAATACACAGCACATCCCTGACTGACGTTCCAGCGGTAGCCATGTTACAGGGCTTTTGGGTGTGGTAAAAACAAGTGTAGGCTGCGAAAGATCTATAATGCTATCGGGATATCCGATTTTTGAATGCCCCAGTAAAAGACTGACTTTGTAAAAAGTGCGGCATTGATAAGGTTCACTGGGTGTGTTGGAAACAGTCTGCCGGATTTTCGACATATTAAATACGTTGAAATGACCGATCTCATCCTGGATACCTACAGGCAACAGCGCCTTCAGCTCGAGAGAAGAGCCGGTAGCAAAGCGTTTATCAAATTCATCAAATGAAAACACTGTTCATAACTTTTATTTGTAAAAATCAAATTTCAATTAAAGTTAAATCATAACCATTAAAAATCCCTCACCATTCCTTTCAAAGTAATTTTTCCTTTAGTTCCCCCGGACATTATTGATTTAATCTATACAAACTATTTGATTTTTATTCAATTCCTGCCTGTCATAGAACGCGAGGCATGGTGCAGAGCGTATTTTATTGCAGGATAGCACAACTGCTAAATGTTTACCTTTTCCCCATCACCTCATTAATCTCCTTCTCAGATAAAGGAGCGGCAAAAACCTTCACTTTATCCATATATCCGTTAAATATCCTCGCTGAAGGGAATTCCTCATTCCTTCCCAACGTCCACTTATTGATCCCGGAAAGGTTCACATTATCAGAAACTATTGTTGTCCCTTTTAGTTGCCCGTCTATATACAATTTAAGACTATCCCCATAACACACGCCGGCAATATGATGCCAGTGATCTTTCCAGTTATCCGGCACAGGCACCGTCACATCTCCTCTGCCCCATCCTCCTGCAAAAAACGTCAGTGTCTTACCATTCTCCGTTTGCAACACATGACTATCCCCTTTAGTCACCATATCGATCAAACCTTTGTCATGTCCGATAGGGTATACCCAGGCCATCATAGTCAGTGTATTCCCCATCACATCAAGACTGGGCGCATTAGGTACTTCTACAAAACAATCCTTACCCAGTAAAAAAGGCTCACCGGAAGAAGCCCCAATGATCTCCCCATTATTCCCAAACCCGGACTTATCCAGAGCAGCATCTTTACTCAAAGACAAATCCAATAAAACAGTATTCAAAGGATGACTATACACGCTAAACTTCCCCTTCACCTTATTCACACTCACCGTATGCCATCCATCTTGTTTCACCACAAAAGGAAAAGTAACCCTCACACGTTCACCCGGCTTTAATATGACGCCTTTCTCTACATGCACTACCTGGTTATCCACTTTTACAGGAATATCAAAATGCCCGGCCTTACCATTAATATTCTGCACCGTAAAAGCTATCTGCTGTATAGAATCTCTCGGGATAAGCGCCTGTAAAGTAAGGTCCGTTATTTTCGCATCAACAGCAGGAGCATTTCGCACAGTCATCTCTATTTCTTTCCCCTCAATAAAAACAGGTGTAAGCCCCAATGTATAAAACCTGCAGATGATAGCGTCTTTAATAGTAGACCCACTATCCACCAGGCAATTCTTCTCCGCTATTACCCATCCATCCTTATCCAATATCTTCACGGGCATAGTACCCATGCTTCCATTATTCTTAATAGTAAACTCCACTTTAAAGGGTTCATCAGGTGCGACTATCCTTTTCGAAACCTTGTAGTTCTGTATATGGAAATCCGGCCGGCCAGGGTTACCTGATAAATCTGATATCTTCCCTGCAGAAGCATCATTCATCTCAAAGGCCAACTCCCCCCCTTTTATAATAGCAGCATGTGATAACATCATACTATTATAAGGCTCATTATTTACAGCAAGAGAATGAACATAATTCCCGGTTCCTCTACGTTTAATCTCAAAATCCTTCCCATTCTGCAAATGCAATTTCATTGACTGAAACAAAGGCACTCCTATACTATACTCCGGCAAACCCGGAGCTACCGGATAAAAGCCCATTGCACTTAATACAAACCAACTGGAGGTAGACCCAAGATCATCATTCCCAGGTAATCCACCCGGAGTAGCACTAAAGCGTGTATGCATAATATTGCCAATCCACTGCTGTGTCTTACCCGCTGCCTGTGCTGCATTAAATAAATAAGGAAGATGGAAAACAGTCTCATTATCAAAAACTATCTGGTTGCGCATCAACGCAGTATCCAGCCGGTGTATAAAGGATACTTCCCCACCCAGCAGATTAATCAGTTCCTGTGGATGCTGCGGCACAAAATAAGTATACACCCATTTATCCCCTTCTTTATAACCGGAATTTCCCGGCTCCTGTTTAACATCCTTTCCATTACGTGGTAACATGAACATATCCGCAGGATGGAACAGATTCCGATAGTTATAACTACGCTCCATAAACAAGCGATAGTCATCTTTATTATGCATCACCTGTCCTGCAAACTGAGCCAGCGCCCAGTCATCATAAGCATATTCAACGGTGCGTGTAACAGATTCTGAATAAGAAAAAGGAATATAGCCCTGCTTTTGATAAATCGCCATATCCTGCTGTAAATGAGGAGTATCCCCAATACTTTTCTTCATAGCAGTATAAGCAAGTATACTATCTATCCCCGGAACACCTTTCAGATAAGAATCTACAATGATAGGCACTGCATGATTGCCCGTCATTGTTTCAATAGGCAGGAACCCTGTCTGCTGATAAATATCCAGCATGGATAATACCATCTCCGATTGTTTATCAGGAAACAATAAACACAAGAGCGGATGTAAAGAGCGGAAAGTATCCCAGGGAGAAAATCCACCATATTCCACCCGGTCTTTAACAACATGCACCTGTTTATCTGCTCCCCGGTAAACCCCATCCACATCAGAAATGATCCAGGGCATTAAGAGAGAATGATACAACGCAGTATAAAAAATAGTCTTATTAGTAGCAGAAGTATCCGTAACCGTAATCACAGATAAAGCCTTCTCCCATTTAGCATATGTCTCTTCCTTTATCTTATCAAAACCGGGTTTTAACTCAACCGCTATATTCCGTTCCGCACTTTCCTTACTCACCGTAGAAGCGCTCACATTCAGCAAAATCACCTTCTCTGAAAAACCAGGAGCAAATGTCACCACATAGCCCTTATCCACCTTTTCCTTACTCAGATAAGGCTCATTAAAAGTCACTACCGCCTTATACCATCCACTATCGCTCACAAAAATCTGAGGCACCACATGAGGCATAAAAGTAAACCGGAACATCCCTGCGCGCCCGGTAGCCGTGGCTTCCACCAATGTCCCGTTATCCCTGAAAAGCACACTATAATATCCGGGCGTAGCCTTTTCATCTGTATGAGAAAACGGCCTCGGGTTAAATCCGCCATTTACCGGCATCACCCGTAAATCCCCCGAAGAACCGGAAGGAAACCCGCTAAAGTGAGCGATACAACTAAAAAAGAGAATACTTTGATCACCGTAATCATACCCGGCAGCCCTGGTCTGCGGAGTAAGCTGTACAAACCCGTTAGGCGCTACCGCACCAGGGTAAACACCGCCTTCACTTCCCCACCTGGTAAGTACATTACTTTTGCCGGTACCAATAAACGGATTTACGTAAGAAACCTGTGCAAACAGACCGTTTGCTATAAAGAGCAGTAAGAATAAAAATACTTTGTTCACATGAATTGAATTATCCCACACTAAAAATAGAAATAATTCAATGCTAATTTCAATTAATGATCAGCCGGTAAGTTTCTTCGTGCCAGATGTTGTGATCAATAAATACACCTTATCTGACGTGAATTTTAGGTGAAGTTAAATTGAAAAACAAATCCTGAACCTATATTCCAAAGCTAAATCAGAGAACTAAACAGTCAGATGTAGTGTATTTATGATCACAACATCTGGCCATCTACGCTACCGGTCCGCAGCAACTGCCTTAGGTTTATTATAGACAGGCAACGCGATTAAACTGGCAAAACCCAGCACCATCACCAACACTGTCTGAGCGCTCCACACGATCCAGCCAAAGGCATAGGCAGAAGTCTCCAGTACACCATACAACATCAGCGTCTTCTGTACGATCAGTTGATAAGCGCCCATACCACCCGGCGTTACAATCATGCCCACACTACCAAAAGCCAGTACCGCCAGTGCAGCCTTTAAGCCCAGGTAACGGGTTTCTTCCATGCACATAAAGCCCAGGTACATCATAGTGAAGTACAGCGCCCATATCAGCACAGAGTAAAAGATGAACCAGCCTTTCCTTTCCATTTTACCAATGGAGATAAAGCCTGTCCATACACCTCTTGCCATATTACGGATAGTAATACCAAATTTAGAACGGGATAATAAACGGAGCCCCAGCAGCCCTAATCCAACTACGACCACCACAGCCAGCAAAAGCAGCCAGCCCTTGGCGCCACTCACTTTACCAATTTTATCCTGGATAGGAATAACCACATGTTCCGTAAAAAAGGCCCCAACCAGGTCAATCTGTACAACTACAGTACCTATCATAATGAGGACCAGCAGTAAAAGGTCTACCGCACGCTCGGCTATCATGGTCCCAACCAGTTTATCCGCAGGTACCTTTTCATAGCGGGCTACAATACCGCAGCGGGTCACCTCTCCCAGGCGGGGAATCGCCAGGTTCACAAGATAACCGACCATTACGGCAAAAAACGTATTAAGAGTAGTGGGTTTATAACCAATAGGTACCATCAGGAGCTTCCATCTTACGGCACGGTACCAGTGACTGGCGACACCAACCAGCATCACAGGGATGATCAGCCAGTAGTTAGCCCTTTGCAGGGAATTAATGATGTCCAGTTTATCTTTTTCAGTCTGGTTTCTGGTCACCAGCCATATCAACCCCAGCCCAATGGCCAAAAAGCATATAAACTTAATAATTGTCTTAAGCAATTTGGGCATAGTCGTTCGTTTAAACGGGGTTAATGTACTTACAATTTATTATTTTCTTTTGGAAAAACGGCAATGGGAGTATGTTTTTTGCCTTCTTCGAAGTCTATGGTAGCATAAGAGATGATGATAACAATATCCCCGACAGCACATAAACGTGCGGCCGGACCGTTCATACAAACAACTCCTGAACCACGTTTACCTTTAATAATATAGGTTTCAAGGCGTTCGCCGTTATTTACATTTACTACCTGCACCTTTTCATACTCGATCATGTTCGCAGCATCCATCAGATCCTCATCTATTGTAATGCTGCCTACATATTGCAGGTTGGCTTCTGTAATGACTGCCCGGTGTATTTTAGACTTTAATATTTCGATCTGCATAACGTAATCCTGCTGGATTTTAAGCGTTCGCAAAGGTACGGAATAATTAATTACATCTGCATGTTGTCAATAAGCCTCACCCCGCTACTTACTTCTTTGGCTGCAACAACCAGGTATAAAGGCCTGGAACTCATTTCTTTGGGAAAAGTGACCGTACCGTCCTCCTCTACGCTGACCAGGGACAAATAATCAACATCGAACTTGTTCATTTTCAGTTGATTCACCGCACTATTTAAAATTTCAGAGAAAGATGCGATATGAATGTTATCTTTAACATAGATAAGTGCTTTGTAAATGTTAAGCGCATTTTGCCTTTCTGCAGGATTCAGTCGCATGTTCCTGCTGCTCATTGCAAGGCCATCAGGTTCACGGAGGGTAGGGCAAACCACTAATTCAGCCGGGGAATGAATCAGCTTTAATAAGCGGTTCACGATCAGGCACTGCTGAAAATCCTTTTGTCCCATAAACAGTTTATCCGGCTTCACAAGGTCGAGGAGTTTATGAACGATCTGACCAACACCCTGGAAATGTCCGGGACGGTGAGCGCCTTCAAGCACTGTTTCCAGCTGGCCAAAGTCATAATGTGTTTTCACAGTGAGCCCATCGGGGTACATTTCCTGTACAGATGGCAGAAATAGCACATCGGTACCGGCATCTGTTAACTGTAATATATCATTATCTATTGTAACGGGGTATTTCTCAAAATCGGCGGGATCGTTAAATTGTGTAGGATTTACAAAAATACTACATACAACCACATCGCAGTTTTCTTTTGCATTTGCAATTAATGACAGGTGTCCCTGGTGTAAAGCTCCCATAGTTGGCACAAAACCAATGCGTTTGCCATTCTTACGTGCTGTTGATAAATGCCTGTCTAGTGTGTCTTTCTGCTTAAACAAATACATAATTAATTGCTTAAAAGGATGTTAAAAGTGCCAAATTGTCCTTTATTCCGTTAAAAATCCGTAATTTTGCAAACCAAATTAAAATTTTCTGCATTAATATCAGCATTAGATGTCCACAAAGAAACGAATTCTTTTTATTGCTCAGGAGATGTCGCCTTATCTGGAATTAACAGATTATGCGAATATGATCAATAAGATGGCAATTAAGTCCAATGAGTCTGGTCTGGAAGTGCGGGTGATCATGCCGCGGTTTGGCATTATCAACGAAAGAAGGCACCGGCTTCACGAGGTGGTAAGACTGTCTGGCATTAACATTGTGATTGAAGGAGATGATTATCCGTTGATTATCAAGGTGGCATCATTGCCAAACGCCCGGTTGCAGGTTTATTTCCTGGACAATGAAGATTACTTCAAACGCAAAGCTTTATTCACTGACGAGAGCGGACAGTTCTACGACGATAATGCAGCACGTGCAGTATTCTTCTGTAAAGGAGCTTTAGAAACAGTGAAGAAGTTTGGCTGGCCTCCCGACATTATCCATTGCAGCGGCTGGATGACCTCACTCATTCCTGTATATCTGAAAACAGCCTACAAAAAGGAACCTGTATTCGCTCACTCCAAAGTGGTGTATTCCATGGAAGAGAACTCATTTACAGAAAATCTCGGCGCAGGCTTCATTAAAAAAGCGATCATCAGTACCCAGATCAAGGAAAAAGACCTTGAACCTTATAAAGAAGGTACAAACAGTGCCCTCAATAAAGGCGCTGCTAAATATGCTGATGCGGTAGTATTGGCCAGCGATAAAGTAGATCCGAAAGTAGTAGAAGAATTACAGGCAGAGAAAGGCAAGATCGTTATTCCCTACAAAGATAACAACGAAGATCTCGCAGATTACCTGCAATTGTACGCTCAGTTACTCGGAAAGTAACACTCATCAACGATCCGTAATAATTCACAAGATTTTTATATAGCGTCCCGGGAGACTCCCGGGACGCTTTTTTATGCTTAAATTGTTAAAACTGAATATTTTCCCTAGAGAAGCGACAGAATATAGTTAGATTACTTATTTTTGTGCCGGTTTACCAGTAAGCATACCACCAAAATGCCAAATAATGGTAAATTATACTGCAAAATCATACTAACTCTTTAAAGCCGTAATCATTTTATGCCTTATTTATTTACCTCAGAATCAGTATCCGAAGGACATCCGGATAAGTTGGCCGATCAGATCTCCGATGCACTGATAGATAATTTTCTTGCTTACGATGCCACCTCTAAGGTAGCCTGTGAAACACTGGTAACTACCGGTCAGGTAGTATTAGCCGGAGAAGTAAAATCTGAAGCTTACCTGGATGTGCAGGAGATTGCGCGTGAGGTGATCCGTAAGATAGGTTACACAAAGAGCGAATATATGTTTGAAGCTAACTCCTGTGGTATCCTCTCTGCGATTCATGAGCAGTCCCCGGATATCAACCAGGGCGTTGAACGTAAAAACCCGGAAGAACAAGGCGCTGGCGACCAGGGTATGATGTTTGGCTATGCTACCCGTGAAACGGAGAACTACATGCCACTGGCCCTCGATCTGGCACACAAACTCCTGATCGAATTGGCTGCTATCCGCCGCGAAAACAAAGAAATCACTTATCTCCGCCCGGATGCTAAATCACAGGTAACTATCGAATATTCCGATGATAATCAGCCTATAAGAATTGATGCTATCGTTATCTCTACCCAACACGATGATTTCGATGAGGAAGGGAAAATGCTGGCAAAAATCAAGGACGATATGATCAAGATCCTGATCCCACGCGTTAAAGCACAACTGAAACCCGAGTTACAGAAACTCTTCAGCGATAAGATCATCTATCATATCAACCCAACCGGTAAATTCGTAATCGGCGGTCCTCACGGTGATACCGGCTTAACCGGCCGTAAGATCATCGTAGATACCTACGGTGGTAAAGGCGCTCACGGTGGTGGTGCTTTCTCCGGTAAAGATCCTTCCAAAGTAGACCGCTCCGCTGCATACGCTACCCGTCACATCGCTAAGAACCTGGTAGCTGCCGGTTTAGCAGACGAAGTACTGGTACAGGTATCCTACGCTATCGGTGTTGCCAAGCCTTGCGGCCTCTTCATCGATACACACGGTACCGCGAAAGTGAAAATGACAGACGGCGAAATCGCCAGGAAAGTAGAAGAGATCTTCGACCTCCGTCCTTACGCGATCGAACAACGCCTGAAACTCCGTAATCCTATCTACAGCGAAACTGCTGCTTACGGTCATATGGGTCGTGAAAGCAAGATCGTTACCAAAACCTTTAACAAAGGTAAAAAGCTCGAAAAGACCGTAGAAGTGGAACTGTTTACATGGGAAAAACTCGACTATGTTGATAAAGTAAAAGCTGCATTCGGACTGTAAGTTCGTTTTACAAAATATAATGAAAGAAGCCGGTTCCAATATTTTTGGAACCGGCTTCTTTCATTTTTGTTATTTTAGCCATGAATGCATGCATCTATATACACTGACAAAGAACTGTTCCAATTGATATCGGAAGGAGATGAATCGGCTTTCCGGAAGCTTTTTCATGCATATGTTCCCCAACTGCGCCCTCTTATAATGCATATTACCAAAACGGCCGCCATCACAGAAGATATTATACAGGAAACCTTTTTACGATTGTGGATCAGCCGCGACAAGCTGATTGATATAGAGAATCCGCGTTCCTGGATCCTACGCATTGTTTTTCACCAGTCATTCTCCTATCTGCGCCATCAGGCAGTCCATCACAAAGCAATGGATATCATGGCTTCTGTTAGTGAAAGCGACAACAGCACAGAGGAAACCCTGGCATACACTGCTATGGTGCAACTAATAGGTAATGCGGTACAGCAATTACCCCCACAGGCAAAACGGATCTACCTGCTCAGCCGGGAAAAGGGATTGAAAATTCCTGAGATTGCCGCAAAACTATTCATTTCTCCCAATACCGTTAAAAACTCCCTGGTGAGGTCCCTTCAATCCATCCGCAAATACCTGGAAGCATCCGGGCACCTAATACCGGCCTTTTTAATATGGCTGCTGAAGCTGTAAAAAATATTTTCCGGTTGATAGGTCCTAAATGTATCCCCGGGCGTCTGTTATAATAGGGCATATACTCTTTGGGGGGGAATAATAACACGTTTACTGAAAAAGCCACGTTTAAAAAGATAAAAATTGCAAGTCCAAGATCGCTTAGCGTACCTGATTCTGCAGGCTGCCAGTCATACTGCTACCGTTGATGAATTACAGGAATTGTCAGACCTGATCAAAGCAGATCAGACAGGCAACATTTCCCGGCAGATAGAAACAATACTGCTGGAGGGAATGCCAGCGGATAATACTGCTTATAATACCGCCTATTGGGACAAGGTTGCTGATAAAATACTGGCTGCCGATCATGCTACGGCCGCTAAACCTGTGACGCTTTACAAATGGATGGCTGTTGCTGCTGCCATCGCCTTATTAATCATTTCCGCCGGCGCATATCTGCTGCTGCAACCACACAAACAACCACTTCCAATAGCTGCCGTACAACCTGCTATTACTCCCGGTGGGAACCGGGCCGTGCTCGTACTGGCAGACGGTACACAAATTCCGCTGGATAGTGCTGTAAACGGCACGCTTGCACAACAGGGCAATACACAGATCATTAAACCGGGCAGCGGTCACCTCACGTATACGCATAATGGTGCAACACCAAATGCCGAAGTACAGTACAATACCCTGCGTACGCCACGCGGCGGCCAGTTCCAGCTTCAATTGCAGGATGGTACCAAAGTATGGCTGAATGCCGCCAGCTCATTAAAATATCCGACAGCTTTTACTGGCAAAGAAAGGAACGTAGAACTTACCGGGGAAGCCTATTTTGAAGTAGCTCACTCTTCTGCCCTGCCCTTTCGTGTGAATATAAATACCGGCCCGATGAAAGTAGATGTGTTGGGGACCAGATTCAATATTATGGCCTATGAAGAAGAAGAACTGGTAAAAACGACTTTGCTGGAAGGTGCAGTAAAAGTAACGGGTAACGGCAGTGCCAAACGTCTGCAACCCGGTCAGGGTGCCAGTTTAAACAGGCATAACGGTACGATGGAAGTACTGGACCATGTGAATACGGAAGAAGCAGTAGCCTGGAAGAACGGTTCATTCCAGTTTGAAGGAAATGATATCCAGTCTGTCATGAGGCAGATAGCCCGCTGGTATGATGTGGACGTTGTATACAAAGCGCCCGTTCCGGCTCACTTCCGGGGTATAATACCCAGGAACGCAGAGGTATCACAACTGCTGCATACGCTGGAACTTACCGGTGAAGTTCATTTTGAAATACGCGGAAAACAAATCATTGTATCACCATAAAATATTTAAATGCTGTAGTGATGAGTCCTTAATATTCTTATACCTGTACTTGAATTCCACGTTGACCACCCGGCAAAAAAAACCGGAAGCGTTCGTACCGCTCCCGGAAAATTCAGGTCAATAAATTACAATCGTTTAGCGCAATTATTCATTATTTACCCAAACCATACAAATGTATGCAATTGATGCTTTTTTCCCAAAGCAGGAGGACCTGCTTTGCCAGGAACAAAAAAATTCCACGCTTATCAGCAAAAACGTTACTGATTATGAAATTAACGGCGCTTTTGATGACTATTGTACTGCTGGAGGTAAATGCCGCAGGATTTTCACAAACAGTTACCCTTTCCCAACACAATACGTCTCTGGATAAAGTTTTTAACGAGATAAGGAAACAAACCGGTTATACATTCCTGTATACCGATGAACAATTATTCCACGGGCATGAAGTGACGTTGCAATTAAAAGAAGCCTCCCTGAAACAGGCACTGGATGCCTGTTTTCGGAATCAGCCACTCACCTACACTATCACGGAGAAGATCATCATTGTTAAACGTAAACAGCCGGATGATACGGCTCCCCAGATGACGATAGCTGAAAGGGAAATAAAAGGGAAAATTACAGATGCCAAAGGAGAACCACTTCCCGGTGTTACCATACAGGTAAAGGGTACTACCAAAGGAGTGCTGACCAATGACAAAGGGGAATACACGATCAGTGTACCGGACGAAAATGCAGTGCTGATCATTTCATCCCTGGGTTATAACAAAGAAGAGGTACCGGTAGCGGGTAAAACGGAAATAGCAGTAACACTGCAGTTGTCAACCTCCAATATCAATGAGCTGGTAGTAATAGGTTATGGCGAACAAAAAAAAGGTTCCATTACCAGTTCCATCACCTCTATCTCTTCCAAAGAATTTGAGGGGCAGCCGGTGAACAGGCTGGACCAGGTCCTGCAGGGCCGGGCATCAGGCGTACAGGTTACGAATGCGGCCGGTTCTCCGGGTGGCAGTGTAAGGATCAGGATCCGTGGCGCCAACTCTATCAATGGCGATAATGGTCCCTTGTATGTAGTAGACGGTTTTGTAGGAGCGGAATTCTTCGCTATTAATCCGGATGATATCGAATCTGTACAGGTACTGAAAGATGCTGCTGCTACTGCTATTTACGGGAGTCGTGGCTCCAATGGCGTCATCATCATCACTACCAGGAAAGGTGGTAAAAGCGGATTAAAAGTGAACTTCACTACCCGGCTCTCATCTTCCACAGTGATAAAAAAGCTGGACCTGCTGAATGCGGGTGATTTCGCGACGACAGCCAATGCACATGCAACAGCGGTAGGTACGACTAAACCCTTTACAGATCAACAGATAGCCGACTATTACGCTAAAGGCGGGACGAACTGGCAGAATGAGATCTTCAGACGCGCTCCCAGTCAGGAATATCTTCTGAGCCTGGCAGGCGGGAATGACAAGTCCGGTTATTTTATTTCCGGTAACTACCTGAACCAGGATGGTGTTATCATTAATTCCGGCTACAAACGGTACACCCTTCGTTCCAATATTAATGCGGCCCTTTCAAACAGAATATCCGCTTTCCTCAATATCACCGGTTCTTACAGTACAGCGCAGAATGTTGATATCCCTGCTGATGGACCCAGTAGTCCTTTAGCACAGGCTATCACCTGGTCGCCAACCGTTCCTGTGAGGAAAGCAGATGGTACCTATACTATTGCCGATCCGGTTGGCTCCGTTTTCTCTAATCCTGTTGCACTCACAATAGACAGGCTGGCTGTTACTGACAGGATGCTTGCCAACATGATAGGTGGTTTTAAGTTTGATATTTTACCCGGACTTACATTTAACCTGCAGTATGGCGCCAACTACCTGGAATATGAGAATAAGAGTTTTGGCGGTAAGGTGACCAATTCCGGTACAGCTACCAGTAGCCTGCGTTCCAATAAAGAGATCAGGTTACAGAACACCAACACGCTGAACTACAGCCGGTCATTCAATAATATACACCGGCTGGATATCACTGCTGTAGCGGAATACCAGCAATCTGTCTACAACTACTTTAGTGCCGGTGCATCCAATCTCACCTATGAATCTTTTCAATGGAATAACCTTGCGCTTGGTACCCCCAGCAGTCCTTCTTCGGGGTATACCAAATGGGCTTTATTTTCTTTAGTAGGTCGTGTCAACTACGGATTTAAAGATAAATACCTGGTATCTGCTGCGTTAAGACGCGATGGTGCATCTAAATTCCTGGGCAATAATAAATACAGCTATTTCCCTTCTGTTTCTGCGGGATGGATATTGTCTAAAGAATCATTCCTCCAGGACATATCCGTACTCAGTAATTTAAAACTGCGGGGCAGCTGGGGACTTACAGGCAGTCAGGGTGCAAATCCCTACAGTACTTTTTCTTCTTACTCCAACAGGATTGCATCGTTTACCAACGCTACGTTTCTCAATGGGATCGTACTGGGTAACATCGGTAATCCCGATCTTAAATGGGAGACCACAGAACAAAAGGATGTGGGATTGGATATAGGATTATTTAACGGCAGGATTGCACTTGCGGCCGATTATTTCATTAAGGATACACGCGATCTGCTGCTGAATGAATCACTGCCCTTATACCTGGGTGGCAATACGATTACCAGGAATGTAGGTTCCGTACAAAATAAAGGATGGGAATTTTCTCTCGAAGGTATGGTGATAGATCACCATCATTTTACCTGGAATAGCTGGTTCAATGTTTCTTTTATTAAAAATAATGTCACGTCTATTGGCGCTGGTAAAAAACTGATCTTCGATCCAAATGACCGTAAAATAGGTGGAGGCATGTCTCCGCAATCAGAGTTTGTGATCATGCCGGGTCAGCCACTGGGAGCCATCTGGGGTTTAACCTACCTCGGCACCTGGAAACCGGGAGAGGAAAAGGCCACTGCATATGGCGCAAAAGCAGGTGATTCCAGGTACCTGGATGTGAATAACGATGGTGTGATAGATGCAGGTGACTACGCAGTCATCGGCACCGGGATCCCAAAAACATCCATTGGCTGGAACAATACGTTCAGTTATAAAGCATTCTCCCTGAACGTCCTTCTGCAGGGGCTTTTCGGATTTGATAAATTAAACTATAACAAAGCGGCCGCCATGTATTACGGTGGTGATGCCAGGGAAGCTACACTGGTAGATATAAAGGACCGGTATATCCCCGGTGTGAATGAAACTTCCAATATTCCTGCATTCAGTTCCACCAACAGGAACTTTACGCAAAGCACCCGCTTCCTGGAAAAAGCAGATTTCCTTCGTCTGAAAAACGTGAGCCTGTCTTATGATATACCAAAGTCCATGCTGAAGAATACCGCAGGTATAAAGCTTTTTATCAGTGCTACCAATCTCTTTACCATCACAGGTTACAGCGGGATAGACCCCGAAGCCAATTCTTCTGCAGGTGATATCCGTCAGGGTATTGATTATGGCTCTTATCCCAATGCAAAAACCATTACAGGAGGATTAACACTTAGTTTTTAATGATAATTACTATGAACATGAAGAGAATATACTTAGTTGTTTGCCTGTTCCTGGCAGCCGGTTGCAGCAAAGAACTTACTGAAGAACCCAAAGGTCTGGTGGGCGGCGCTGCAGCACTCAGCAGTATGGCAGGCCTGGAATCAGCGCTCACAGGGGCATACGGCAGTTTAATGGTGCCCTGGACAAGTGGTTTTACCACCGTGTCACAGATTGCGATGACGATGGGAGGTGATGATCTGACCACACATCCCGGTTCTAACAAAGAAGAATTCAGGGAATTTGACCGCTTCAATGTATCCTCCCTGAATAGCAGGATGACTCCCATCTGGCTGGGTTGTTATAAGACCATCCAGTCAACCACCAACATCATCAATAACTATTCTGCCGTACTGGATGGTAATCAAACCACCATCAACACGATTGCAGGAGAAGCCTATTTTTTGCGGGCACTTTGTTATTACTGGCTCACCAGGTTATGGGGAGAAGTACCTATTATTCCATCTGAGAATTACTCACCATCCTATCTTACATTATCAAAGAGTTCACCTGCTGATGTTTATAAACTGATAGAAGAAGATCTGGCGAAAGCAGAGGAACTGGTACCCAATACCAAACGTGATCCGGGAAGGCCCAACAAAGGTTCCGTGAAGGCATTACTGGCAGATGTATATCTTACAGAAGCCGGATGGCCGCTGAAAGACCAGTCGAAATACGCACTGGCGGCCGCAAAGGCCAAAGAGGTGATCGATAATAAAGCAACCTATGGTTTTGACCTGTACCAGGGCGGCTACCTGAAAGTCTTTGCCGGTGGTACAACAGAAGATGTGTTCACCCTTTTTACAAGAGGACAGTGGTCTACCTACAACTCATTCTACGGCCTATCAACCATGCCGGAGAATGAAGGCGGCTGGAGCGACTTCTTCCCGGAGCTGCGGTTCTTTAATAACTTCCCCGCCGGTACCAGGAAAGATGCCACCTTCTCTACCGAATTTGTTATTAACGGAGATACGATTCCCTGGCAGGAAACCACTACAAAACATCCGTATTATAAGAAATTCACGATACAATCCGGTACAAAGGCCACCTACATGTCTAACAATCCCGTTATCCTGGTCCGTTATGCACATGTATTACTGATCTATGCCGAAGCACAGGCAAGGGCAACCGGTACACCCGGTAATGAAGCCTATGCTGCCGTGAATGCGGTTCGTGCAAGAGCCGGACTGCAAGACCTCCCAACGGGTTTATCCGGGGCCGATTTTGCAGATGCGATCGTGAATGAAAGAGCCTGGGAATTTGCAGGAGAATGGAATCGCTGGTTCGACCTGGTAAGGCTGGAAAAAGTGGAGGCTGCTAATGCTGATAAAGACCCGGCAGATCTGCAACCTGCCCAGGCGATCACCAAAGCTAATTACCGGATGCCAATACCTGGTGCCGATGCGTTAGTTAATCCGAATCTATAGATACGATACTTTTTATTCCACGATAATGTTTTAAAAAGCAAGGGAACATCCTTGCCCCTGTTATTCATTGTAAAATAAACCGTTATGAAAAACATCTCAACACTTCTCGTGTTGCTGAGTGTATTGCTATGCAATCAACTCAAAGCACAATTCCTTTTACTGGATGATATGGAAGGCAACGGTCCCTGCGCCGGCAGGTGGACCTACTACGCCGGAACGACCACCACCGGTAAGGTGGAGTTTGGCGTACCTAACCCCGATCTGTCCGGTCTTAATACCAGCGCACATGTAGCAAAATTCACGAAAGACACCAGCTGTTTTGAGTATATGAGCGCCGGCTGTAATATGACTGATTCGTTTGATCTCTCCAATGGCAGCGTATTTAAAATGCTGGTGTACTGTAGCACAAAAGATGAGATCATGTTTAAGCTGCAACCGGGTAATGATTACAGCAAAGCTGTTTACTTCACCTATAAGGTAAGCCAGATCAACCACTGGGAAGAAGCCACCTTCAATTTCCAGAGTGTACAGCAAAGAACGGATTTCAACCGGGTGGAAGTACATTATATTGATGGGAAAAAGGCGGCCGGTATCTTGTATTTTGATCTCGTACAGGCGCCTAATCCTACCGGTATCACGTTAACCAATACACGTATTCTGATGGGACAGGAAAACGGTACCATCATCCCTGCAAAACTGCATGGTGATGTATTCAAACCCACACTTACTAAAGCTAACTGGACAAGTCCTAACCTTCCATCCGGTGTTACTATCTGTGATGTACAACGTGTAAACGATACCATGGCCAATATTAAATTGCATGGTAACTCTCCCATCAACTATTCACGTACTACACTGAAATTATACGTATCCGGACAGGAACTTGTAAACTCCAACGCCAGCAGTTATCCCGCAAAAGGCAATGTAATATTTGAAGGCAACCCCAACTGGACCATGATCTATAACGATGAATTTAACACTGACGGGCTGCCCGATGCTACGAAATGGACCGTTGACCCACGCCCCAAAGGCTGGATCAATGGTGAGCAACAGGTATACACAGATACAACACATGATAATATACGTGTGAAGGATGGCCGCCTTATTATTAAAGGTAAAAAGGATTTCCCTACAGGTAATACCAGTGAACCCTGGTCGTCCGGCCGCCTGATTTCACAGGGTAAGATGGATTTTATGCACGGTAAAGTGGAAGTAAGAGCAAAACTGCCACGTGCCCGCGGTTCCTGGCCAGCTATCTGGCTGATGCCGACAACCAGCGCTTATGGTGGCTGGCCTAAAAGCGGGGAATTGGATATCATGGAACATGTAGGTAATAATTTCGGTACCGTACTCTCAACTGTACATACCCAGAACAATAACTGGACGAATGGAGGGCATCTTTCAGCTTCCCTTCTCCTGCCTGATGTAGATACCGTATTCCATGTATACGCGCTGGAATGGACGCCCGATTCTTTGCGGTTCACATATGACAGCACTAAATGTTATACCTATGTTAACCCACAAACAGACTGGAAGGACTGGCCCTTTGATCAGCAATTCTATGTAATACTGAATGTTGCCATTGGCGGCGGTATGGGTGGTACTATTACTGAAGCCGACTGGCCGGATAGTATGACAGTAGACTATGTACGCATCTACCAGAAAGGGTTGGGAACACCCGTGCTAGATACCATTATCGTCTCTCCTTCCAGCCTCTCCTTTGTACCCGGAAAAACGCAGCAGTATACGGCAAAAGCGCTTGATCAGAACGGTCGTCCAATGACCATCACCCCCGTCTGGAGCATTACCGGTAACGGTAATACGATTACAGCAAACGGGCTGGCTACACTGGATACAACCGGCAAAGTTACAGCTACCGCTACGGTAAACGGCGTAACTGTTTCCGGCAGCGCGGATATGACTGTGCGGGCTACCAACTATAAACCCATACCGGTTAAAATAGAGGCGGAAAACTTTGATAATTCCAACTCATGTTGCACAGAACCAACGGCTGATACAGGTGGTGGTGTGGATGTCAGTTATATAGGTAGTGGTACCTGGTTTGATTATGACCTTACCGTACCGGACTCCGCCAGCTACCGCATACAGTTCAGGGTGGCTGTCAGTACTGCCTCCAGTATAAAGATCATGGATGATACCACCACTTTGCAAACAGTAAACCTGCCCGCCAGTGGTGGATGGCAGAACTGGATAACAGTTACATCTGCCCCTCTTGCTTTCACTCCGGGACACAAAACCATACGCATATATTCTAATACTTCCGGCTTTAACTTTAACTGGCTTAATATTCTGTATGCCGATTCCGTGACTTTGTCGCGCATCAATGTTACACCGGATACGGCCATGCTGAATACAGGGCAAACAAAACAGTTCACCGCTACGGGTTATGATGCGAACAATAATCAGATGGTCATCTCCCCCGTATGGAGCGTCTCCGGAGCTACTATCAGCGCAAATGGCCTGTTCAGCAGTACCGCTGCCGGTACTTATGTCATAAAAGCTACTGCTGATGGCATCAGCGATAGTTCCGTTGTTCAGGTGAAACAAGCTCCCGTATTAACCACTATCCGCATCACACCGGCGGATACCGTTACCGTACCTTTGGGCGCTGCACAGCAATTTACGGCAAAGGGGTACGACCAATATGATAGTGTGATCACAGTTACTCCCACCTGGACTGTTACCGGTGCGGGTAATGTTATCAGCAATACAGGCATCTTCATTGCGGGTAATACACCTGGGACCTATACCATTACTGCTACCGCAGGTAGCGTATCCGGAACGGCAGTTGCCGTAACGGGCTATACCTGTACGGTCAATAATAAAACCGAAGCCGAAACCGCCTCTTCCTATGCTTCCGGCCCTTATTTACAAACCTGTACAGATGTTGGCGGCGGACAGAACTTCACGAACCTCTACGCAGGTAACTGGTTTGCATACAGCAACCTCAATGTACCTGTTGCGGGTCGTTATACTATCAGTTTCAGGGTGTTAACAACGGCGCCGGCAACATTAAGTGTGGGACATAGCGGTATGACCTTCGGGACTATCAGTCTGCCGAACACCGGTGGGGTCTGGAAAACGATCAGTGATACCATTACTTTACCGGCATTAACTTACACCGGTCTGCATGTAATCTCCGGTACCTATAAAATAAACTGGTTCAGTATAGATAATTGTGCACATGACACAACTACACTTCTTACAACAGGTCTGGCAGTAAAAACGGATAGTAAAACTACCGTGAATACCGTATATCCGAATCCCACTACCGGACCGGTTATAATAGACCTGCATAACCAGTCTTACAAGCAGCTTACCCTGCTGGACCTGCAGGGTAATGTACTCAGGCAGTGGAATATCAGGCAGCATGAAACAAGGATCAGTAAAGATCTCAGTTTCCTGCCCAGTGGCATTTATATACTAAAACTGGAAGGAGGCAGCAAAACAGGCATATTCAGGGTTGTTAAACTTTGATGCTGTAATAATAGTTGTAAAGGCTTACCAAAACCGGGTTTTGGCAAGCCTTTACTGCTTTTGTTAATATCTGCATAAAGAGACTGCTATTATATCTTCTCTATCAACAGATTATCTTATCTTTAGTACATATCATAAATTTAACATTGGATATTATCCAAAATCTGTATTGTTGTGGTAACAGTATAACCACAACCGTTAATTGCCCATAATATGCGATTGTCAAATAGTGAGCCGTTTGATATTATAACTCAAGAACAGGCAATGGAAAAGAAGAATAACAGCAAAAAGAATTTGCCGGCAAAAAGGAAAATGATTCCCAGGGATATCAGTTGGCTGGCATTCAACGCAAGAGTATTACAGGAAGCTGCCGATGCCAGCGTACCCCTTCATGAAAGGATCCGTTTCCTCGGTATCTTCTCCAACAACCTGGACGAATTCTTCCGCGTACGCGTAGCTACCCTTAAAAGGATGCTGACAGTAGGTAAATCCGCCCGCATGCATCTGGAAGAAAACCCGGAACAGATCCTGGACGAAATCCAGAACGTGGTAATAGATCAGCAACGTGAATTTGACCGCATCTGGGAAGGCATCGAAGACGAACTGAAAGAACATAAAATATTCATCCGCACAGAAAAACATCTCAATAAAGAACAACAGAAGTTTGTGCTGAACTACTTCAATGAAGAGGTACGTACCAATATCATCCCCCTGATGATAGAAAGTATACAGCACTTCCCGTTCCTGCGCGATAAATCTATCTACCTGGCCGTAGTACTGGCCCGGCAGGATAATTCCGTAAGACAGAAATTCGCACTGATAGAAATACCTACTACCGTCCTGCCCCGCTTTATCATATTACCACCGGCTAAAGAAGGGGAACACGATATCATCCTGATGGAAGACCTCGTGCGCTTCTGCCTCCCGCATATCTTCTCCTTCTTCGGTTATGATAAATTCCTGTCACATATTATCAAAGTGACCAGGGACGCGGAACTGGATATAGACAACGATATCTCCACGAGCCTCATCCACCAGCTGGAAAAAGGCATCAAAGAGCGACGCAAGGGTAAACCGGTACGCTTCGTATACGATAAAGACATCGACCCCCTGTTACTGGAATACCTCATGCGCCGCCTGGGCCTGTCCAGGAAAGACAACCTCATTCCCGGCGCCAGGATCCATAACTTCAAGGATTTCATGGACTTCCCCTCTTCCGTATTCACAGACAGGATCAACCCTGCCAGGAAGAGCTTCATCCATCCGCTGTTTGCAGAAGCGACCAGCGTCATGCATGTGATCCAGGGACAGGACGTGATGCTACACCTTCCCTACCACTCCTTCGATACCATCATCGACCTCCTGAGGGAAGCCGCCATCGATCCAAACGTTATCAGTATCAAGATAACGGCTTACCGCCTGGCCAAAAACTCCCGCATCGTTAATGCACTCACCAACGCCGTACGTAATGGTAAACAGGTAACTGTAGCTTTGGAATTAAGGGCCCGCTTTAACGAAGCAGATAACCTGGAATGGAAATCACGACTGGAAGATGAAGGCGTAAAGGTACTGATCGGTATACCCGGACTGAAAATGCACGCCAAACTATGCGTCATTAAAAAACGCATTGGTATCAAAACCGTGCAATGTGGATTCGTCAGCACCGGTAATCTCAACGAGAAAACCGCCCGCGTTTACGGAGATCATTGCCTGCTCACGGCTAACCGCAGCATCATGGCGGATATTAACCGGGTATTCAGTTACCTGGAAAGTCCCAAACATGACGTGAAAATACTGGAAGCCTGCAAAACCCTTCCCGTAAGCCCTTACAGCATGCGCTCCTTCTTTACCCGCATGGTGGACAGAGAGATCAAGAATGCCCTCAGCAAAAAGAACGGTGGCAGCATGATCCTCAAAATGAACTCCCTCTCCGATCCCGAACTGATCAACCGTTTATACGAAGCAGCCCGCAGTGGTGTGAATATCAAACTGATTATAAGGGGTATCTGTTGTGCCTACACGGAAAACAAAAAATGGAAGAAGGATATTCAGGCCATCAGTATCGTGGATGAATACCTGGAACATGCACGTGTGTTCGTGTTCCATCAGGGCGGACAGGAAAAGATCTACATTTCTTCCTGCGACTGGATGCTGCGCAATCTCGATCATCGCGTGGAAGTAGCCGTACCCATCCTTGATCCGCATATCTGCCAGGAACTGAAAGATATACTGGATATCCAGCTGAGCGGTAACGTGAAAGCACGTATCCTCGATAACGATCAGAAGAACGAATACAAACGTGAAGGCAGCAAGAAAGTACGCTCCCAGATTGAGATATTCCGCTATCTTCATGAAAAGCAGTACAAGTAATTTTTAGTTACTTTTGCACCCGGATAAACACTAAATATGAAGCTAGCTGCCATTGATATAGGTTCCAACGCTGCCCGCCTGCTCATTTCAGAAGCATCGCCGAACAGCCTGGGACGAATGGATTTCACCAAGGTCAACTTTCTGAGAGTTCCGTTACGACTGGGAGTGGACGTATTCACCAATGGCACAATCACCGAAAAAAGAGCAGATCACCTGCTTAAAACCATACAGGCATACAAACTGTTACTGGAAGTATACGAGGTAAAACACCTCAAGGCATGTGCTACCTCAGCCATGCGTGATGCCTCCAATTCTGCCGAGATCCTTGACAAGGTAAAGACACAGACCGGCATTGATATACAAGTGATATCCGGACAGGAAGAGGCTTCTTTCCTGTTCGAAAGTCATGTGGCGGAACATCTTGATAAGAGCCGTTCCTACATGTATGTGGATGTGGGCGGTGGTAGCACAGAAATAACCCTGTTCAGTAATAACGCACTCGTACATAAAGAATCTTTCAATATTGGTACCATCCGTCTCCTGCAAAAACAGGTCACGGATGAACAGTGGCAATATATGAAGGAGACCATCAAACAACGGATCAAAGGATTGAGCGCTGTCACCGTCATCGGTTCGGGCGGTAATATCAATAAAGTCTTTTCCCTCTCCAAACGCAAAGAAGGTAAACCACTTACGCTGGATGTATTAAAGGACTACTACAAAGAATTCAGCAGTTTTACCGTAGAAGAAAGGATCCACCTGTACAACCTGCGGGAAGACCGCGCAGACGTGATCGTCCCCGCCTTACAGATCTATGTGAACGTAATGCGCTGGGCAGATGCTACGGAGATCTACGTGCCCAAGATCGGTCTGGCCGATGGCCTGATACAATCCCTCTACGCTGAGGTTAGCCATAATAAATAGACTGATTTGCCCGATTTAATGATTATGCCTACCTTAACGCGCTTTTAATCATTATATACGATGTCTACGCACAAGGAAGTTAAGAGGATCACAACGCATATTCTGCAGAAAATGAAGGACGATGGGGAGAAGATCTCCATGATAACAGCTTACGATTACTCCATGGCCCGTATTTTTGACGACGCCGGGATGGACATATTACTGGTCGGAGACTCTGCGGCCAATGTAATGGCCGGATACGAAACCACACTCCCTATCACACTTGATAACATGATTTATCATGCCGCCTCTGTAGTAAGGGCCATCAAGCGTTCATTTGTAACGGTAGACCTTCCCTTCGGTACCTACCAGGGGAACTCCAAGGAGGCCCTTGCATCGGCCATCCGCATCATGAAAGAAACAAGCGCTCACAGCGTGAAAATAGAAGGTGGGGAAGAAATCCTGGAATCGGTAAAACGCATCATTTCAGCAGGCGTCCCTGTCATGGGACACCTGGGATTAACGCCACAATCCATCAATAAATTCGGAACCTACGCAGTACGGGCTACCGAAGAATCCGAAGCACAGAAGTTACTGAACGATGCCCGTTTATTACAGGACGCCGGCTGTTTCGCCATTGTACTGGAAAAAATACCGGCATCCCTGGCCAAACAGGTAGCAGAAAGCGTCCGTATCCCGATTATCGGTATCGGTGCTGGTAAACATGTAGACGGACAGGTACTGGTGATGCACGATATGTTAGGAATAAACAAAGATTTTAAACCACGTTTCCTCCGCAGATACCTCAATTTATATGAGGAGATCAAAAAGGCCTCCCAGGCATATATCCACGATGTAAAAGCGAAGGATTTCCCCAATGATAATGAACAATATTAAAATTGTTGTATGTTAGATTATGTTCTGAATGGCCTGATGCGCCGCTATCAGGAACGTGTACCTGATGTTGCCGCCATCATACAGGCAATGATCAACGAGAACATTATTCAGCGCGCAGAAGACATTGAAAACGACCATATTGCCTTCAGGACAATAGGTGTTCCGCAGCTGGGTATACAATCGTTCGAAAAGATCTTCCTGCATTACGGTTACACGAAAAGAGACCCCTACCACTTTAAGGAAAAGAAACTGGACGCCTTCTGGTATGCCCCTCCTGCCCCCCATTACCCGCGTATTTTCGTGAGTGAGTTAAGGGTAAAAGATCTCAGTAAAGAGGCACAGGCTATCATTACGAGTTACACCAGCGAAGTAATCACGGACCCTGTCAATCAGCTGGACCTGAACAGCGGTGTAATAGTAGACAACTTCCTGCACAGCGCTTTATGGCGTACACCTACCATTCAGGATTATCAGGCCCTTGCCGCAGAAAGTGAATATGCTGCCTGGGTAATCTATAACCGGTATTACCTGAACCATTTTACGATCAGCCTGCAAAACCTCCCTGAAGGATATAATACCGTTGCGGATTTTAATGCCTTCCTGGAAAAGAAGGGTTTTGTGCTGAACAATGCAGGTGGTAAGATAAAGACCAGTCCGGATGGCCTGTTATTACAAAGTAGCACCGTTGCAAGAATGATCCCGGCCACCTTTGCAAATAATGAGACGCTCCGGATAGCCGGCTCTTATGTAGAGTTTGCAGAACGTAAGGTGTTGCCCCAGTTCGCACATCTCCCTGCGTCGTCCATTACCCGGGAGCAACGCCGCGAAGGCTTTGAAGCCGGTAATGCCGATAAGATCTTCGAAAGCACTTATAGCTCTCAGACAACTCAGAAGGGACAATAAGATGTTGTTTATCATAAATACACTACATCTGACTGCTTAGTTCTCTGATTTAGCTTTAGAATATGGGTTCAGGATCTGTTTTTCAATTTAACTTCACCTGATATTCACGTCAGATAAGGTGTATTTATCAATAAACAACATCTGGCGCGAAGATTATGTAATCAAACTGAGTCATATTCAATATAATATAGCACCAAAACCTTTCTTAATTTTGCTCTTTAATTCTCATTTACATGGTTAACGATATTTTACAGCAACTCAATATAAAGCCGGAGAACAGCGGCGTAAGCACCGGAACAGTATGGTTGGAAGCCACCGGCGACTACCTCCAGGCAGATTCTCCGGTAGATGGTCAGGTGATCTCCAAAGTAAAAACTGCCAGTCACAAAGACTACGATACCGTAATAGAAAAAGCGACCGCTGCTTTTAAGGAATGGCGTCTATGGCCCGCTCCGCGTCGCGGTGAAGTAGTAAGACAGGCAGGGGAAGCGCTGAGAAAGAACAAAGAAGCCCTGGGCCGCCTGGTTTCCTATGAAATGGGAAAAAGCCTGCAGGAAGGGTATGGTGAAGTACAGGAGATGATAGACATCTGCGACTTTGCTGTAGGGCTCTCCCGCCAGTTATACGGTTTAACCATGCATTCTGAAAGACCTGGTCACCGCATGTACGAGCAATGGCATCCCCTGGGCATTACAGGCATCATCTCGGCCTTTAACTTCCCGGTAGCTGTATGGAGCTGGAACTCCATGTTAGCGATGGTATGTGGTAACGTATGTGTCTGGAAACCATCAGAGAAAACACCGCTGTCTGCTATTGCATGTCAGCTGATCATACAGGACGTACTCCGTGCCAACAATGTTCCGGAAGGGGTTTGTAACCTTGTAACCGGAGGGCGTGAGTTAGGCGAATGGATGGCCGCGGATACACGTATTCCTTTAGTATCCGCCACCGGTTCTACCCGCATGGGTAAGGCCGTAGGCGCCGCAGTAGGTACCCGTCTGGGGCGTTCCCTGCTGGAACTGGGAGGCAACAACGCCATCATCATTTCCGAAAACGCCGACCTGGACATGTCCCTCATCGGTTGCGTATTTGGCGCCGTAGGTACTGCCGGTCAGCGTTGTACCAGTACCCGCCGCTTAATCATCCACGAAAGCGTATATGAAGCTTTTACACAGAAACTGGTAAAAGCATACCAGCAACTGCGTATCGGCAACCCGCTGGATGAGAACAACCACGTAGGTCCCTTGATCGATAAAGCCGCAGTACAGTTATACCAGCAGGCAATTACCGAAGTAAAGGCCGAAGGCGGTAGCTTCCTGGTGGAAGGTGGCGTACTGGAAGGTGACAACTACACATCCGGTTGTTATGTAAAACCTTGCATTGCAGCAGTTGAGAACAACTTCAAAATTGTACAGCATGAGACTTTTGCTCCCATCCTGTATGTAATGAAATACAAAACACTGGAAGAGGCGATCGCCATGCAGAACGGCGTTCCACAGGGTTTATCTTCCGCCATTATGACACTGAATCTCAGGGAAGCAGAACTCTTCCTCTCCCAAACAGGTTCAGATTGCGGTATTGCCAATGTAAATATCGGTACTTCCGGTGCAGAGATCGGTGGTGCTTTTGGAGGTGAGAAAGAAACCGGCGGCGGGCGTGAAAGCGGTTCTGATGCATGGAGGGCTTATATGCGCAGGCAAACCAATACGATCAATTACTCAACACATCTTCCTCTTGCTCAGGGAATTAAGTTTGATCTATAAAAATAAGGGGCTGTTACTCAGCTCCTTATTTTTATAGTTTATACAATAAGCAGCAATTTCAACCGTTATATACTTACAAAAAAATAGCGAGGCTAGAGAACCTCGCTTTTTCGTTAAACGGAAACCATGCTTATGAGAAAAATCACCTGATAGCCAAGGCTACCGGGCATTCTTCAAAAACTAAATATTATACTTTTTTCTGGAATTTCATATTCAACTTTTGTGCTACTTTAATAACCTGTACCCACCCTACATTGTTCAGTTATCCATGTTTTAACTCGCTTATCACTAAAGCCCCTCTCCAAACATTACATTTTACATATCTTTAACCAAATATGGTATTCGTATTGCAAACAGCTTATTGAGAAAAAAATAATCTAATGAAATTTAGCAGAGCGCTGGCAGTCATGGCAGGTGGTGTTGCGATGGTGACTGCACTTACAACGAGCAAATCCTATGGTCAGGGTACTACAGCTATTCCCAAAAACTGGCAGTTACTAAACTACGCTACAGACAGTGTTTACGGTACCGGTGTTGAAAAAGCCTATAAGGACCTGCTGAAAGGCAAAAAAAGCACCCCGGTAATAGTGGCAGTAATAGACTCAGGTATAGATACTACACATGAAGACCTCAAATCCATTTTATGGACAAATCCTGGAGAAATTCCAGGTAATGGAATTGATGACGACAGAAACGGTTACGTGGATGATATTCACGGATGGAATTTCCTCGGCGGCAAAGACGGTAAAAGTGTAAAAGAAGATACAGATGAAGGGACCCGCGAATACTACCGTTATAAAAGACTGTATATCAACCCGGACTCCGTTCTAGATAAACAATCTAATGAATATGCCTACTGGGAGAAACTGAAAGGCAAATATGTAAAACCTACAGGGGAAAACAAGATCAACTACAAAAAGATGCTGACCCTGCAGGAGAACATGAAGAAATGTGAAGACCTTCTCTCCGGCTACTTACATACAACTGATTTCACTACCAGTAAACTGGACAGCATCCAGACTACCGAC
The DNA here is from genome assembly GCF_009758125.1 of Chitinophaga oryziterrae. Classification (GTDB taxonomy): domain Bacteria; phylum Bacteroidota; class Bacteroidia; order Chitinophagales; family Chitinophagaceae; genus Chitinophaga; species Chitinophaga oryziterrae. Next base: position 403,967 of record NZ_WRXO01000006.1, on the reverse strand, counting down.
CAGGGGGTAATGATGGCGAAGAACTTTATGTCCCGGTTGATGAAAAGCACTGGTGAGCAGGACATTACTTACGCCGACTTCAAGTCTGAACTCGAAGAATACGTAGATGATCTGAAACGGAAAGCAGAACAGGCAGATGGCGAACCTACCGATAAACGCGCAGAAATCATCGGAGATAATATCAACGATATCAACGACCGCTACTATGGTAACAACGATGTAATGGGTCAGTTCGGCTTCCACGGTACACATGTTTCCGGTATCATCGCTGCCGTAAGGAATAATGGCGTTGGCATGGACGGCATCGCTGATAATGTGAAGATTATGCTGGTAAAAGCAGTACCTGACGGAGATGAACGTGATAAAGATATTGCCCTGGCTATCCGCTACGCAGTAGACAACGGCGCCCGTGTGATCAATATGAGTTTTGGTAAAGGTTTCTCTCCGCACAAAGACTGGGTAGATGCTGCTATTAAATATGCAGATGAAAAAGGAGTATTGCTTGTACATGCTGCCGGTAACGACGGTAACAACAACGACTCTACGGATAACTTCCCGAACCCTGATTTCGCAGACCATACCCACCCTGCCAACTTCATCACTGTAGGCGCCAGCAGCAATGGTAAACAAGGCCCTAAGATTGCAGGTTTCTCTAACTATGGTAAGAAGAGCGTAGACCTGTTCGCCCCCGGTGTACAGATCTATTCTACCGTACCAGGTGGTAATAAGTACGGCAGCGCCAGCGGAACAAGTATGGCCTCTCCTGTAGTAGCAGGAGTAGCGGCGCTGGTCCTTTCCTATTATCCTGATCTGAGTGCCAGACAGTTAAAGTATGTGCTTGAGAAATCTGCTACACCTTTACCTGATGGTACCAAAGAAGTGATCAAACCAAATACGGATGAGAAAGTCCCTTTCTCTGACCTCTCTATCAGCGGCGGCATAGTAAATGCGTATGAAGCATTAAAACTGGCGGCTACTGTTAAAGGTGACCTGGCCCCGAAGAAAGGGAAAGCCAAGGTAAACCCTATTAAAAAAGGATAATCTCACTATAGATAAAAACAAACTCCCGGCAAAAATACTTTGCCGGGAGTTTGCATAAAAAAGCTCCTGCAGACAAATACCTGCAGGAGCTTTTTTAATATTGAAATATCCTTATTTCACAATTCTCCAGCTAAGTGGATATCTGTACGCTTCTCCCTTATTCGCCTTCACAGCGCCCATAATAGAAAAGATAAGATTGAGCAGCCATATCAGACCATAACCTCCTGAGACAAAAGTAATGTCTGAGAAATCAAAATTCCCCCTGTGGAAGATGATTGAGTTTAATGACCAGAAGCCCATACTAATAGCACTGATAATACCTAAAGCGGCACTCACGATGCTAACGGTGATCTGGAAATTCAGTGCTTCTTTACCCTGATCATCAACGAATGTATACTCATTACGTTTAACCAGCCAGATAATCAAAGCGCCGAGAATATTACCTACTGAGGGTAAAATCAGCGAACCGATAATCCCGCCCAAATGTGCGAGTGTTCCCCAGGTTCTTTCTTCTTTTTGTTGCATAAGGGATTTATTATAGGTTAGAAAAATAAATTATTATGTGGTTGGTATTTGCAGATATTGATAGAATTCCTTAAAAGATTGACACTTGTCGCTCTCCAGCAACTCTAAGTAATCATCCCTTTCAATGTGACTAACCAGGGCGTTAATATCACCTTTACTTTTACTATATCGTTGCCCCACAAGTTTAAATATCTCTTCTACATTATCTGCAGGATGAAAAAATATATTCTCCGGATCTTCTTTATTTAAGTCAAATCCCAAATGCTGCTGAATAAATGCTGGTGTTAATTGGTTGTCCATCCGTTCGAAAGATTTCCTTAACCCCAACAGCCAGGTTTCTATTTCCATAATGGCAAAAGAAAAGAAGATATTGTCTGATTTAATTTGTGATCTATGTCCTTCAATGAATTTTTGATTAATCCCGAGATCTATTCTATGATTTTTAACCTGTTTTTTATAGTCTTCCGAATACATATCTCTCAAGCCTATAATCCGTCCAAAACCAGCATTTTTCATTTGTGGTTCCCTCTTCAGAATTCTTGTAAGAACGCTTTGATCACTCCCTACATTGATTATCTGAAAATAATGATCTGCATGTTCATTAGGAAAGGCATATTCTGTAGCATGAAAATTTACATCAGTAAAGAGAGTAAAGCATTCCAGCGATATATTCTGATATTCGAATACTTTTAACAATAACTCCCTAACGAAGATCAATTCCGTTTGTCCTTCAACAAATATAGCCGTTTTCGTCATTTCTTAATTTTTTGGGCTATATAATCAGAAGCCAGAAAATCGAAATTAGACAGACCGGTAAATTGAAAATCATTAAACAGATCTGGTTGATTTTTAGGATTTAATGCAGTAACGATTCCTCCTTCTCTTTGTAACAGATTCCAATATTTTAAATCGACTACATCCATGAGAAACATATCATTGGAAGTTGCGATTAACTGGATATTATTCTGCATACAATTATCAAACAATAGCTTGCCTAATTTAGTAGCCCTGTCATAATCCAGCCCTTCACACAAATCATCAATAATGATAGTTGCCGGTTGTTTTTGGGAAAGCAGGTATTCTATAAAAATCAATATATAGAGGCTGCGAAACATCCCTTGGGATAGTTGATAATGTCCAAGCGTTTTTGCTAAATCAGATTCCTTAATAAACAGGAAGTTTGTAGGGCTGCCTTCTGCGAAAACAATATCATCAATCTTATATCCGATTTTGACCAGGTTACACTTGACCCGTTCCTGACTTTCTTCACTTAATGTTTTATGCAAAGAAGGTATATCATCAATTGCATTAAGCAGGTTATAGTTTAAATTATGAGGTAATTCAGGCCCTATGATTCCAAATTTAAACCCGTATGAATGTTCTGCCCAATTGATGATTTCTTCCAGGTAAGGATATTTCTTTATATCGCGGGTAGTATGAATCGTCAATTTACCTTCAGGGGGATAGATTTCCTGCAGAGTTTTATCTAATTCGCTAAAAAGTGTTGTTCGCTCTGAATTTCTCTGCAAATAAATCTTACCACCTATTGTTATTTTTTCATATTCAACTATCGGATCTCCGATAGTTAAGCCTGTTTTAAACTGATAATTAATAACCCCGAATTCGTTAGAAAGGAACGTTACATTCCAGTCACCTCTTCCTGGCAGACTTACTTTTTGGGTAATAATTTTACCCAGTAGATCTAAAACACCTAATGTCTTCGACTTTCCAGTCGAATTTTTACCAACGATTAAACTAACGTTATCAAATTCGAGATTCTTAATCTCCCAATCGGTTGTTTTATACGATAATTCTGTTAACCTCATTTTTATTTGCTGCTTAATAGCTAGTTAACGAAGATATTATTTGATTTCGGAACAGGCTTACTAACCTGATTTCTGGTAGTGGCTCAGTTTGATTACATAATCTTCGCGCTGGATGTTGTTGATCAATAAATACACCTTATCTGACGTGAATATTAGGTGAAGTTATATTAAAAAACAAATCCTGAACCCATATTCCAAAGCCAAATCAGGGAACTAAACAGTCAGATGCAGTGTATTTATGATCAACAACATCTGCCAATCTACGCTGTCATAACATTTAAACTGAGTCATTGCCTGATTTCCTAATGATACAAAAATAAAACTACAAACCTGTAAGCCGGATTCTGTTCACGGGCAAGCCCGTGATGCTATCATTTATCTGCGATGACGTTCACACGCCCTCTGTATCTGCCTACCCTCGGTCATCGGGCGAGCCGCCCTCAATCGACCGTATACATGGCGTTTCAGCACGCAAGGTTTACCCTTCTATAATGTTACCATTACGGAACGTGGGCTCTTACCCCACATTTTCACCCTTACTCTTTGCAGAGCGGTTATTTTCTGTGGCACTTTCTGTACCTGTTTCCAGGCCCCACCCGTTAGGTGGTGCGTTGCCCTATGCTGTCCGGACTTTCCTCGTCGGGATTACTCCCAAAGCGATAGCACGGTCTGTAGTTTGTGCAAAAGTAATAGAATTAAGGTGCTAATGTCTGAAAAATATCTCAGTGGCCCCATAGCCGTAGCGGGGGTGATATTCATTGACGAAACGTTCTACTTCCGCCGTCTGTTTCAGTACTTCATGGATCTCTTCCTTCAGCCTGCCCCTTCCCAGTCCGTGTATCACGATCATACTATGCTGATGATGCGAAATGGCAAGGTCCAGGTAACGCTGAAATTCATTCAATTGTATCGCCAGGATCGCAATGTTCTTTAAACCTCTCCATTCAGTTAACAGGTTCTCTATATGCAGGTCCAGTTCGTATTTGGGCTGTAATGGAGGTTCAACAGGTACAGGGGTCGTAATACCCGTAGCTGCCAGGGAACCGATATTACCCGTTTCAAATTCGCTGATGGCCGACTTCTCCTTCAACGGATATTTCTCAAATAAAGGATAACTGAGGGTAGCATCCCTGCGGGCCTGTAATTCACTCAGTTGCTGAAACATTTGTTTCGGCTTTATCTTCCAGATCTTCTGATAAGCCGGCGCCAGTGTAGCGTCCTTCTCTTTGGGGTAGAACGTAAATTCCAGCCGCGGACTATCATTCAGGGATTCAAATAAAAGGTCGGAGAGATAAAAGTGTTTAAAAGGATCGATCTCATTACGGATTTCGAGTTCCAGCTTATTGCGCAGCCATACCTGGAACTGAAAACGATAGGCCATATTCGTTTCGTTGAGCAGGTGAAATTTCAATACCTGCACATTCTCCTCATACCCTTCTACCAGGAATACCGGTAAAACAGACAGGAATACGCCTTTACTTTCTTTGAAAACTTCTTGCTTTTTCTCTGGTTTAATGTCCCATCCCGGTACTATGCGGGTGGGTTCTACCGCTTTGGGAGCTGTAAAGCGGTGAAAATAGGGGAAATCTATCTGGTCGAGATACACAGGGAAAGTTACCTTGCCAACTTCTACCATTACCATTTCGGTATTGATAATGTCCACAACAGTGCCTTCTTCCTTAGAATGTAATAACAGAATCTTATCGCCGATCTCGTATTTCATATGATTGGCAAATCTATGAAAAATGGGCGACGATACACAAATACCAGTGGCAGGACGACCATAAGATCAGCCATCCTGACCACCAGTAAAGATCATCATGCCGGGTGACGGCGCATATATCCATCGAAAGAAATGGGGCCGCTGCCCTCCACTAGGAAGAAGACCAGTAACAGCAGAACAAGGATAGAAAGGCCGGCTTCTCCATGTACGTTAAATAACCCCGTTGGGGTATGTACAAAAATAAGCGCGCCTATTAAAATGGGGATCTGAGCTATGATGGCAACTCGCGTTAATAAACCGAATGTGATGAGAACACCACCTGCCAGATGAGCAAAGACAATGTAATGAGCTAGCCAGAAAGATAATACCGTGATTACGGGGCTCTGGGTGATCACCGCTTTAAGAACATCAATATTTTGTATGAAAACCACCCCTTTCCAGAACAGAAAAATTCCTAACAGGACACGAATTCCATCCACCCATTTAGGATGGTGAGATTCGCCCCAACGGTCAATTCGTTGTAGCAGATTCATAAAATTTGATTTTAAAGAGCTAATATGAATATACATAAAAAAATGCATAGCACAAAATCAGCCTTTAAAATATTCTAAACCAATGTGATACGTCTTACCTGGTTCAGTTTGCTGTTCCGGTAGCTGTATCCGAAATAAATAACCAGTCCCATCATCAGCCAGATAGAGAATACTACCCAGTTCCTGAAACCAATCTCAGTCATCAGATAAAAACAGCTTAACAGCCCCAGCACCGGAATGAGTGACAGCTTGCGCACAAAAGACAATACGGAAAATACAATTGCTGCAACGGCAAAGAAAAAGAAGGGGATATTATGCTTCCATACTTCCCAGCCACCATCAAAAGAAAACTTCTGCGGCAGTTGTTCACGGAACAGGTAAGCAAATGCAATAATGATCACAGGGACGATCCACCGGCCATTAATATAAGGGAGACGGAAACGCTTGTTATTAGGATCAGCCTTTTCCTGGGGAGGCAGCAGCAATACCCCGCCACATACCAGTATAAAGGCAAATAAAGTACCGATACTGGTAAGGTCAGTTACTACCGTCAGGTTCAGGAACAAAGCCGGGACACCTACTATGATACCAGTAATGATCGTGGCAAAGGAAGGTGTTTTAAAACGCGGATGGATCTTACTGAAACGCTTAGGCAATAAACCATCCCTGCTCATACTCATCCATATCCTTGGCTGCCCGATCTGGAATACCAGTAATACGCTGGTGGTGGCCACCACCGCACTTACAGAGATAATGTACCCAATCCAGTTCTGGTGTACTGCCTGGAACACAAAGGCCAGCGGATCATTCACTTTCAACTGGGTATAAGACACCATACCTGTCAGTACCAGCGCAATAAGAATATATAATACCGTACAGATTATGAGAGAATAGATCATCCCTTTAGGCAGATCGCGCTGGGGATTAGAACATTCTTCCGCCGTTGTACTGATAGCATCAAAACCGATATAAGCAAAGAATACAGCAGAAACGCCCTTCATGACCCCCGAGAATCCGTTAGGCATAAAAGGGTGCCAGTTATTGGTATTCACATAAAAACTACCTACCGCAATTACGAACAGGATCACCAGGATCTTCAACCCTACCATGAAGTTAGCGCTGCGCTTACTCTCCTGTATACCCAGGTAAGCCAGGTAAGTAACCAGCACCACAATGATAAAAGCAGGCAGATTAAGGATCACCGGTACACCGGCAATATGCGGGGCAGATGCTACAATTTCCGCAGTAGCGCTATCGTAGTTGCTGGTAAGCCAGGAAGGTAATGACAACCCTATCCCGGCCAGCAGGTTATTGAAATAGCCGCTCCAGGAGATCGCCACGGCAATGTTCCCAATGGCATATTCCAGGATCAGCGCCCAGCCGATTACCCAGGCAGCGAGTTCTCCGAATGTTACATAAGAATAAGTATAGGCACTGCCGGACACCGGTACGCGGGATGCGAATTCGGCATAGCAGAGCGCTGAGAAACCACAGGTTACTGCGGTGATAATGAAGAGTAAGGAAACACCCGGGCCCCCATGGAAAGAGGCTTCACCGATCGTGGAAAAGATACCGGCGCCTATTACCGCTGCAATACCCATTGCAGTGAGATCTTTTACACCCAATACTTTTTGTAATTTGCTACCACCACCACCATGGCCCTCCGTTAAACCATCATGTGCATCTTTTAATATTACAGCAATAGATTTTTTTCTAAAAAGCGATTTAGACATTGGGTGATATCAATTAGTTGTGAATAACATTTCCAGGTTTAGCGATGCGCGAATATATCAAAATTAATGCTCTCTCTTCAGTAAATAACCGGCCAGTTCCATTAACGGTTTCTTACGGGCCGATAATACCGCGATACTCTCCAGGTGTTCAAACGCTATCTGCTGGAAACGGTCCTTTTCCTTTTCTGCCCACTCATCTACTTTACAGTCGTGGAAAAGCTGTAATACCTGTGCTACCTTATCATCCGGATTAGAAGATAATAACTCTTTCAGTCTGGTCCGTTGGGCAGGGTTACACATTTCCAGGGCTTTCAGCAGCAGGAAAGTCTTCTTATTCACCAGGATATCTCCCCCCTGTTGTTTACCAAACTTTTCAGGATCCCCGAAGGCATCCAGGTAATCGTCCTGGATCTGGAAAGCAATACCTATGTTCTTCCCGAACTCATAGATATGCTGCTGGTTATATTCACTTCCCCCGCCTATAATAGCGCCCATCTGTAAGCTGGCAGCCAGCAGTACGGATGTTTTAAGGGCGATCATATTTACATAGTCATTGTAATGTACCTGTTCAGGTTCCATCTCCTCAAAGTCCATATCTATCTGCTGGCCTTCACAAACTTCCCTGGCAGCCTTGTTAAAGGCAGATATGAGTTTCTGTTTATAATGAGGCTGGACCCTGTTCAGGTAATCATATACATTGATGAGCATCACATCTCCGGCCAGTATGGCGGTGGACTCCCCGTACAGGGTATGTACGGTAGGATGGTTGCGGCGCAATGGCGCTTTATCCATAATATCGTCATGTACCAGGGTGAAATTATGGAACATCTCTACGGCAATACCCACCTGGAATACATCCGGATGTATATTATCAAAGAGTTCGTTCCCCATGATACTGAGGACGGGGCGAATACGCTTTCCACCTATTTTAAGAATATGGGTTACCGATTCATACAGCCTCTTAGGCCGCTCCGGGAAATGTTCTCTGTTAAAATGTTCTCCAAACTGTACGGTTAATTCCTGAAATGAATGCATATGCTTCTAATCATTTTTTCTTTTAGGTTTTCCTGTAGATGGTTTTGATCTTCCACCGGAAGATTTCTTTTCTCCTGAGGAAGATTTTCTCTCCCCTGAGGAAGATCTTCTGTCGCCTGTTGAAGACCGTCTGTCTCCGGAGGAAGTTTTCTTACCACCGGACTGTTTCCTGCTGGTACCTCTCCTGGTATCATCCGCAGGTTTACGACGGTACTGAGGCCTCGATGATACATCAGGTCCGTCTCCCCAGTCTTCGATCAGATCATAATCCAGCTGGCGCTTCACTAAGTTGGCAGCCACTACCCGGATCTTTACTCTGTCCCCGATACGGATCTTCTTACCGGTATACTGTCCTACCAGTGCATACTCCCCTTCATCATATACAAACTCATCTTTGGCCGTCATATTGTGTATGCTTACCAAACCCTCACACTTGGTTTCCACGGTCTCTACCCAGAAACCAAAGTGCGCCACACCACTTACCACGCCTTCAAATTCCTCCCCGAGGAACTGCTGCATGTATTCCACCTGTTTGTATTTGTTAGCCGCTCTTTCCGCCTCCATGGCCTTACGTTCCATTTCAGAAGAATGCTTGCACTTACTCTCCATGTTCTTGTCCGGATGTACATCATGGACCAGGCATTCTGCCAGTACACGATGTACCAGCACATCCGGATAACGGCGTATAGGCGAGGTGAAGTGACAGTAGTGTTCAAATCCTAATCCATAGTGACCAATATTACCGGTGGTATACACCGCCTTGGCCATTGTACGGATACCTAAGGTTTCCAGTACATGCTGTTCTGGTTTGCCTTTGGCAAAGGCCAGCATCTCATTGAAAGAAGACGCTAACTTATCAGGATCGCTTACGTCCAGTGAATGCCCGAATTTCTTTGCAAATACGGCAAACACCTTCAGCTTTTCTTCATCAGGTGTATCATGTATCCTGTATGGGAAAGGTACGGACTGATTAGTACCTATCTTGATATTAAATACATACTCGGCCACCGTACGGTTAGCCAGCAGCATGAGCTCTTCAATCAGTTGATGAGCCTCTTTACTTTCTTTAATGACAATACCAATTGGCTTCGCATTTTCATCCAGCTGAAAGCGTACTTCCTGTGAAGAGAAATTGATAGCGCCATTTTTAAACCTTTCCGCACGGAGTGTTTGTGCGATCGTGTTTAACAACAGCACTTCGTCTTCATACTGTCCGGCTTTCTTCTCAATCACTTCCTGTACATCTTCATAAGTAAAGCGATGATCAGAGTGAATGATAGTTCTGCCTATCCAGTGTTCTTTGATCTCTCCTTTTTCATTCATTTTAAAAACGGTAGAGAAGGTAAGTTTATCTTCATTGGGACGAAGAGAACACAATTCATTAGAGATCTTCTCCGGCAACATAGGAGATACACGGTCTGGCAGATATACGGAGGTGGCACGTTTATACGCCTCTTTATCCAGGGAGGTGTCGGGCAGTACATAATGACTTACATCAGCAATATGTACACCGATCTCATACCAGCCACCGCGCATTTTTTTAATAGATATCGCATCATCGAAATCCTTTGCGTCAACAGGATCTATCGTAAACGTCAATGTTTTACGGAAGTCCTTACGCTTCTTTATTTCATCGGTATTGATATCTTCTTTCACCAGTGCCAGTTCTTTTATCACATCTTCCGGAAAGCTGAGCGGGAACCCTGTTTCTATCAGGATCTCCTTCATGGCCAGGTCATTGGTATTAGTGGCATCCAGTAATTCAATGATCTCTCCCACAGGTTTGCGGGTCTTGTCTCCCCAGCTCACCACACGTACCAGCGCTTTATCGCCGGTCTTACCATCCTTCAGTACATTGGCCGGGATATAGATGTCCGGCATGAACAGGGATTTATCCAGTATCAGGAAGGCAAAGCCTTTATTCACCTGCAGGGTACCCGTAAATTCTGTTTTCTTGCGTGTAATGATCTCCGTTACCACACCTTCCATGCGGCCCTGGTTCTTACCCTGCTTGATAACAGAGACTGTCACTTCGTCTCCGTCCAGCGCGGTATTCAGGTTTTGTTGCCTTACCATTACGTCTTTATCCTGTCCTTCTACAATTACAAAGGACATACCCGAACGGGTTATTTGTACAGTACCCCTGAATGTATTTTGGGTGCTGTTGCTTTTTTGAGGTTTTTTACTTTTTGTCATTCTCGTAACATTTAATCATGGTTACTTCCAAACTGCTCCACGTAATCAAAAATATAATTATTAAATGAATATGCTTCCCCGAACAGGAAAGATATTTCTACCGGCATAACGGCAATGCGTATGTCTAACTCCTTCAGGCGTTCTTCAAGCAGGTGAAGGCGTACGGCGTCTTTTTCGGTGGTAATCACCATTTTTTTATCCCCTGGTAAGTCTCCCAGTTCTTTTTTAATCTTTTCCAGATCATGACCGGCGTAGTAATAATGATCGGGGAAAGACAGCAGGTACACCTGTTCGTGTGTACTTTTCAACTGCTGTAACAGCGGTTCAGGGCGGGCAATACCACATACCAGCATCAGGGTGGTATCAGCCGGCACATCTACCGGTTCTCCACTGAACATGTCATATAATGTGCCATACTGTAAAGAGGTAAAGTACAGTTGCTGGCCGTGCAGCGGGTTTATTTCCTTGCTGATAGCGGCTTTTTCTGCTTCTGATAAAGCCGGCGGACATTTCGAAACAATGATACAATTGGCCCTTTCATATCCTTTGCGGCCTTCCCGCAGACGGCCAAAGGGTACTACATGGTCTTTTGTAAAACGGCGGCTGTAATCCGTTATCAGGATATTCATGCCCGGTTTGATAGAGCGGTGCTGGAAAGCATCATCCAGCAATATCACCTGTGTTTCCGGGCGTTCTCCTAATAACTGGGGTATGGCCAGCATGCGCTCCTCTCCTACACAAACGCTGATATCCGGGAATTTCTGATGGAACTGCATGGGTTCATCTCCCAGTTGTGCCGCCGTGCTTTGCGCATCTGCCAGCAGGTAACCTCTGGTATGGCGGTTATATCCCCGGCTAAGGGTGGCAGTACGGTATTTGTCTTTCAGCAGCCGGATCAGGTGTTCCACATGTGGTGTTTTGCCGGTCCCGCCAACAGAGAGGTTACCTACCGCAATCACGGGCAGGTCAAACTCCACCGCCGTGAGTACATTGGTATCGTAAAAACGGTTCCGGACCCACATCACCAGGCCATATAACAGGGAAAAAGGGTATAATAAAACTTTCAGGTATTGTATCATTTTTTCTTGAATTGATAGATAAGACCCGGGGTGATCACCATATCCAGTGGCACGTCCAGGCTATCTGTATCAGTAATTGAATCAACCGGGTCAAACAGGGACAACCCGATGGTAGTGGCATCGGGCCTGCATTCCTGAAGAAAACGGTCGTACATCCCTTTTCCGTATCCCACACGATGTCCTTTATGGTCAAATGCCAGCAGGGGAACAAAGACAAGATCAAGCATCGCAGGGGGGATCAGGGTGCCGCTTTCCGGTTCCGGGATACCGTATTTATTATTGACCAGCAGGGTATCGGGTTCCCAGAGGTAGTGTAACATCAGACCTGTGCTAAGGTCCGACTTAGACAATACCCATTGTACATCAGGCCATGCAATCCTGGCCCAGTCAACCAGGGCATAGGTATCCACTTCCTTTTTTTCGGTAATGGGCAGAAAGATGTGAACCAGGGTAAAAGAGCTGAGATCGAGCTGCCTGCATTTTTCCAGCAGTTGCCTGTTTAGCGTGGTAGATAGGTCATCCGGAAGATTGAGCCGTTTTTCCAGGTATTGTTTTCGTATATCCTTTTTTGTTAACAAGTAGGTTAAAAATATGTTGTTGTCCGCAAAGATAACTTATCTCCCTGTTCTTTCACAAATGCCTTATCTACCAGGGGCGTTCTGGGAATCCGGCCCAGGTGCGGGAACCCGCTCCATGAAACCACTTCTTCCTCATTACTATGATAATCGCCGCTGAAAACCCATCCCATCACCGGGATACCGCTATGTTTCAGCACACGGGCAGTTAACAGTGCGTGATTGATACTACCCAGGTAGTTCTGGGCAACGATGATCACCTTTGCCTGTAATTGTTGTATAAAATCGATCGTGAATGTCTGTTCATTCAGGGGGACCATGAGTCCACCTGCACCTTCAATCACCAGCGGACGGTTAGCAGGTTGCAGGCTTTCAGCTACTTCAATAATGCGTTTTACGTTGATGGTCACTTCTTCCATACGGGCAGCCAGATGCGGTGAAGCGGGTTCTTCCAGGCAATATGCCTCGCGGTGGCATACTGATACCGGGTTGGATAGCAACCCACGTACGGTATCTGTGTCTGTCCCCTCTTTCAGGCCGGTTTGTACGGGTTTCCAATAATCAGCTTGCAGCGCCTCTGTAATGCAGGCTGCTGTTAGTGTTTTCCCCACCCCGGTCCCTATGCCGGTTATAAAAATCCGCTGACTCATATTGCAAATATAGGAGAATACGGCTTATAAAGAGGTATTGGATAAGTATCTTCCGAAGCCTTTCTGAGTAGTGACTCAGTTGAATTATCAAAGCGAAGATTGCCAGATGCAGTTGATCATAAATACACTGCATCTGCCTGTTTAGTTCGCTAATTTAGCTTTGAAATATAGGTTTAGGATTTGTTTTTCAATTTAACTTCACCTGATAATCACGGCAGATAAGGTATATTTATTAATCAACTACATCTGGCACGCGAAGATTATATTATGTAATCAAACTGATGCACTACCCCTTTCCGAGGCCCTTTTAAGTTAACTTTATTTCCTTATTTTCGCTGGAATTCAACATCTCATCATATGGATTTTTGCAATAGTATCCTTGAAACAATAGGAAATACCCCGTTAGTGAAATTACACCGCGTTACCGCCGGATTACCCTGCCCCGTACTGGCAAAAGTAGAATTCTTTAACCCGGGCAACTCAATTAAAGACCGTATGGCGCTGAAGATGGTAGAAGTGGCAGAGGAAAAGGGACTGTTAAAACCAGGCGGTACCATTATAGAAGGTACGTCCGGTAACACCGGTATGGGACTGGCACTTGCCGCCGTGGTGAAAGGCTATAAATGCATTTTCGCAACTACAGATAAACAATCCAAAGAAAAGGTAGATATCCTGAAAGCCGTAGGCGCCGAAGTGATCGTGTGCCCTACCAATGTGGAACCGGAAGATCCCCGCTCTTACTATTCAGTAGCAGCCCGGCTGGCAAAGGAAATACCCAACTCCTACTACATGAACCAGTATGATAACCTGGCCAACCGCGATGCCCATTACGAGCAAACCGGTCCGGAGATCTGGAAACAGACAGATGGAAAGGTGACCCACCTGGTAGTAGCCACAGGTACAGGCGGAACGATTACCGGTACCGGTAAATATCTCAAAGAGAAAAATCCTGATATACAGCTCTGGGCAATAGACAGTTACGGTTCCCTGCTGAAAAAGTTCCATGAAACCGGAGAACTGGACATGAGTGAGGTATATCCTTATATCACAGAAGGGATAGGAGAAGATTTTGTTCCACAGAACTACGACATGTCCCTCATCGACCATTTCGAAAAAGTAACGGATAAGGATGGCGCAGTCATGGCCCGCCGTATCTCTAAAGAAGAAGGTATTTTCGTGGGTTACTCCGCCGGTTCCGCTATTGCAGGGCTACAGCAGCTGAAAAGCCGGTTGAAGCCGACCGACCTGGTAGTGGTGATCTTTCATGATCATGGCAGCCGTTATGTAGGCAAGGTATATAATGATCAGTGGATGATGGAACGCGGTTTCTTAGACGTTAAAACCGTGAAAGACGTGGTGAATGCCCGCCGTAATCAGCCACTGGTAACAATTGGGCCGGAAGACAAAGTAAGTGACGTGATCGTGAAAATGAAGAAATACGATATTGAGCATATCCCGGTATTACATAACAACGAAATAATAGGCGCCATCTCTGAAAACGGTTTGTTTATCAGGTTGATAGATGATGCCAACTTAAAAGATGCACATGTAAAACAGGTGATGCAGCCGGCCTTCCCGGAAGTACGGATGGATACGCCTATAGAAAAACTATCTGTCTATATTAATAAGGAAAATGGCGCCGTCTTAACCAAAGACGATAGCGGCAACTATCATATTGTTACCAAATACGACATTATACAGGCTCTTGGAAATTAATCCTATTTATATTGATCAGTTGGGCCGGCGGGTAGCTATTCCTTTCCCGCCGCGCCGGATCATATCGCTTGTCCCCTCTCAGACGGAATTATTATATCATATTGGCGCCGACGTTGCCGGTATCACTAAATTCTGTGTTCACCCCGACGAATGGTTCCGGACAAAACCCCGTATAGGAGGCACCAAACAACTCCATATAGATAAGATACGTGCCCTGCAACCAGACCTTATCATCGCTAATAAAGAAGAGAACGAACCGGAACAGGTGAAAGCCTTAATGGAAGAATTCCCGGTATGGGTGAGTGACATTCATAACCTGCGGGATGCGATGGAGATGATCCGGTGGTTAGGAGTGATTACAGGCCATAGCCCCGAAGCTGTTGATTTAGTCATACAAATAATGGCAGGTTTCAGGGGCCTGCCTGCCTTAGCCCCCATAAAAGCAGCTTACTTTATCTGGAAAGATCCCTGGATGGTAGCGGGTGGGGATACCTTTATCAATGAGATGATGAAGGCCTGCGGCCTGGAAAATATCTTCGGAGATAAACCCAGGTATCCTGTTATTACCCCGGACCAGTTACAGGGAACTGATTGCCGGTTAATCCTGCTCTCCTCAGAACCCTACCCCTTTAAAGATAAACATATCGCAGCATTACAGGTTATATTCCCCCAGGCAAAGGTGCTGCTGGTAGACGGTGAAATGTACTCCTGGTATGGAAGCAGGTTATTAGAGGCTCCCGCGTATTTCAGGGAAATAATGGCGGCCTTCCGCTAAAAGTCTATTTAAACGCTATAATAAGTACTATTAAGTACTTATATTTGCTGTCCTTAAATGTAAAACAATTCGTAAGCTATGGGAAAATACAGAGCTGGCGTGTTATTCGGCGAAGAGCTGGATGCGCTGTACAATGATGCTAAGAACAATGCGTTCGCAATGCCTGCCGTGAACGTGGTAGGAACAAACACTGTTAACGCAGTACTGGAAGCCGCTGCAAAAGTTAACTCACCTGTAATTATACAGTTTTCTAACGGCGGTGCACAGTTCTATGCCGGTAAAGGAATGCCTAACGATAAGCTGCAGGCCAATATTGCTGGTGGTGTATCAGGTGCAAAACACGTGCATGAAGTAGCCAAATACTATGGTGTACCTGTAGTATTACATACAGACCATGCTGCCAAGAAATGGTTGCCATGGATCGACGGTCTGCTGGACGCAGGTGAAGCTTTCAAAAAGCAAACCGGTCAGCCGCTGTACAGTTCCCATATGCTGGACCTCTCCGAAGAGCCTATTCATGAGAATATCGAAACTTCTCTGAAATACTTCGAGCGCATGAACAAGCTGGGTATGTCTATCGAAATCGAACTGGGTGTAACCGGTGGTGAGGAAGATGGTGTTGACAACTCCGGTATCGACAACTCCAAGCTGTACACTCAGCCTGAAGAAGTAGCTTACGCTTACGAAGAACTGTCCAAGATCGGTACCCGTTTCACCGTAGCAGCTGCTTTCGGTAACGTACACGGTGTATATACTCCGGGTAATGTAGAATTACGCCCTGTGATTTTACAGAACAGCCAGGAATTCATCCAGGAAAAATTCAAGACTGCTGCTAAACCAGTGTTTTATGTATTCCATGGTGGTTCAGGTTCTCCAAAACACCAGATCGCGGAAGCACTGGGTTATGGTGTAATTAAAATGAACCTGGATACAGATATGCAGTGGGCATACTGGGCAGGTGTTCACGACTTCTACGAGTCTAAGAAAGCATACCTGCAGGGTCAGTTGGGTAATCCGGAAGGACCGGATAAACCAAACAAGAAATATTACGATCCACGTGTGTGGCTGCGTAAAGGTGAAGAATCCTTTGTAAAACGTTTGGAAGAAGCATTTGCTGATCTGAACTGCATCAACAGAAACGCGTAATTCGTTATTAATCAATATTAAAATAAAGCCCTCCCCTCACGGAGGGCTTTATTTTATCTCCTATCAGCCAAATCTCCTATTACTTGAATTAAATATATATCTTTCCCCGCCAAAATACTGGTTCCCAGGTACTTTAAGCATAATATTGCGAATGAGATACTTTGGAAGTTAATTTAATTTGTATCTTGCACAACTATTTTGTAACCTAATAGTACAATATGTCAAGCTGGTTTAAGCGCATTAAACAAGGCATTCAAACGTCTACAAGTGAGAAGAAGGAAGCGCCGGATGGGTTGTGGCACAAATGTCCTAACTGCAAAAAAACCGTCACGGTCAGAGACCTGAAAGAACACTTTTATGTATGTGATAAATGTAATTATCACAATCGTATTAATTCTGCAGAATATTTCGATATCATTTTTGATGAAAATGGATTCGAAGAGCTTTTTGACAATATCTATCCGAAGGACTTCCTCGGCTTTAAAGACCTGAAACCTTACGGTGCCAGGTTAGTAGAGGCCCAGAAGAAATCAGGATTAAAAGATGCCATGAGAGTGGGTGTTGGGAAAGTGATGGATAACGACCTGGTCGTAGCCTGTATGGACTTCGCCTTCATCGGTGGTTCCATGGGTTCTGTTGTAGGTGAAAAGATTGCCCGTTCTATTGATTATTGTATCGCGCACAAAATGCCGCTGATGATCATTTCAAAATCGGGTGGTGCACGTATGATGGAAAGTGCGTTCTCATTGATGCAGATGGCTAAAACGTCCGCTAAATTAACGCAACTGGCAGACGCCAAGTTACCGTACATTTCCATGATGACAGATCCTACTACGGGTGGTGTTACCGCGTCCTTCGCGATGCTGGGAGACCTTAACGTATCAGAACCTAAAGCGCTGATAGGCTTTGCCGGTCCGCGTATCATCAAGGAAACGATCAAGAAAGATCTTCCGGAAGGTTTCCAGAGTGCAGAATTTGTACTGGAACACGGTTTCCTCGATCTGATCATCGATCGTAAAGAACTGAAACCCAAGTTAGCAGAGCTGCTTGTGTTATTTAAGAATTAAGAACATTATAAATACAGGCTGGCCAGGAAATGTTGTTGTTTAACATCATTTTTTGGCCAGTCACTTAAAATAAATGGCAGAATTAAGAAATAGATCAGCATTCTTTGAATACGCAATTGAAGATAAATTCATTGCAGGCCTTGTATTGTCCGGTACAGAGATAAAATCTATCCGCGCCAGCAGGGTGAGTTTCAATGATGCTTTCTGCTATTTCTCACACGGAGAACTGTACGTAAAAAGCCTCCACGTTTCGGCTTATACGCACGGGACCTTCTATAATCATGATCCACTCAGGGAACGTAAATTACTGCTCACAAAACGGGAATTACGTAAACTGGAAATGAAGATAAAAGAGAAAGGCTATAGCATCATTCCATTACGCATTTTTATCTCTGAAAAAGGATATGCGAAAATGGAAATAGGACTGGGTAAAGGTAAGAAGCTGCATGATAAACGAGACAGTATCAGAGAGCGTGAAAACGACAGAGAGATGAGACGATACATAAAGTAGCAGGATTATACACACATCGAGAAATATATGCAAAACCGTTACTGGTTGCTGATAGCACCTATCCTATTCATTCTGTCATGTAAATCAGGGGAAAAACTGTATAACAAAGGCCGTTACGATCAGGCCGTACAGGCATTTGTAAAGAAATTACAAAAGCATCCCCAGCACACTACATCCCTGCAACTGCTTCCTCAGGCATATGCGCAATCCCAACACCAGCACGAAGACAAAGTGAATGGTTACCTGGCCTCTGACAACCCCCTGAAATGGGAATATGTACGACAGGAATACCGCTCACTCCAAACCCTCTACGATATTATTCACACCTCTCCTGCTGCACTGGCTGTAGTGACGCCTAAAGACTACCGTAACGCTATTACCGGCGCTCAGGAAAATGCGGCGGAAGTACGCTATCAGAGAGGCGTTGTTTTATTAAAGAAAGAGGATAAAGCCAGCGCCAGAAGAGCTTATGATGAATTCGACGCTGCCCTTAAATTAATTAACAACTACCGCAACGCTGCCGAATTAAGAGACGAGTCTTTTAACAGAGGGGTTGTCAACGTAGTAATAAGTGAACTGGAAATCAACTCATCCTACTTTCAGTTCAGCGCAGACCAGTTCAGGGATATCCTGATCCGCAACCTGCAACAACGTAATATCAACCGCTTTGTTCAGTTTACGGACGAACGTATTGCCCGCAGTAACAACCTGCAGGCCGACGAATACCTGCAACTGCGCTTCTATGATTTCGTAGTCGGACAAACCTATGTGGATAGAAGTCAGCGCGATGTTTCCAAAGAGATTGTAACAGGCAGTTACAAAGATACCAGCGGTAAATTCATCGACAGATACGAGACAGTCAGAGCAACTATCTATGTTACCCGGGCCAGCGTTATCTCTAAGGGTGCTCTGGATTACCAACTGGTAGATGTTCCCAGCAATAAGATCATCCGCAGCAACCGTCTTCCCGGTAGTTATACCTGGCAGAATGAATTCGGTACCTATAAAGGTGATAAAAGGGCGCTCAGTGAAGAAGACAAGCGCCAGATCGGTGGCTCTGATATTCCCCCTCCTCCTCCCCAGGACCTCTTTATGTTATTCACTAAACCTATTTACGATCAGTTGGCCGGCGATATGCAGTCCTTCTACAATAACCTGTAAGATGTTATTTCTGACTGTTTAGTTATCTGATTTAGCTTTGGAATATGGGTTGAGGATTTGTTTTTCAATTTAACTTCACCTAATATTCACGCCAGATAAGGTGTATTTATTGACCAATAACATCTGGAGCGAAGATTATGTAATCAAACTGAAGTACTATCTATAGATATATTAATATTTATTCATATCTTACAGGAATATCCTGTGAGTGAACTGTTACATTTAAACCTACATAAAAACCTGATTACGGGTGGAAAACCTTTTGATTCTCAATAAATAAAACTTAACCTATGAAGAAAATTGCCCTGTTTATGCTGGCTGTAAGCCTGTTTGCTATTTCCTGCAAAAAAGACGAGAATAAATCAACTGTTAAAGGCGGTTCATTTACCCTGGACGGGAAAGCCTATACTGCTGATTATGCTTACTGGAATGGTACAGATGGACTGAAGATCACCAATATCGGTGTGGCCCCTGACTACATAGAAAACTTTGTACAGATTTTCGTTGATACACTGAATTATCCTAAGTACGACTTCCTTACAAGGAATAACGGAGCCTATGATGTGAAGAAGAACTTTTCCAGCGCTGTTGTAAGATACAATGCGACTAACGTAGCTGGTGCAGGCACAGAAATCACGGGCGTTACTGCTGGTACGGTGAATGTTTCTCATTCAGGAGATAATTACACGATTAATTATACAATCACAGTCGGTGGTAAAGTAGTAACGGGTAATTTCAATGGCACATTATATCATTCTGCTCCGCAGAATTAAAATGAGGAAGGGCCTGCAATTGCAGGCCCTTCTCTATTAATCACGAACACTCACTACTTTACTGCATTAATTCCTTCAACTTCTCTTCCAGTTTCTCTCCACGAAGATCTTTCGCAATTACTTTCCCGTCTTTATCCAATAAGAAACTGGTAGGTACTGCATGTATCCCATACTCCGTTACAAGCGGGCTTTTCCAGCCTTTCAGGTCACTTACATGATTCCAGGTAAGATTATCTTTTGTAACCGCTTTCATCCACGCATCTTTATTGGTGTCCAGTGATACACTCATAATATCAAATCCTTTATCATGATACTGCTGGTATGCTTTTACCACATTCGGATTCTCTTTACGGCAAGGCCCGCACCAGCTTGCCCAGAAATCTACCAGTACATATTTCCCTCTTAAAGAAGATAATTTTACCATCTTTCCGGACGTATCTGCTACTGCAAAATCAGGCCTGGCCCCTATCGCTGTTTTTAAAGCAATTTTCTGATGTTCCGCAATCTTCTTTCCATAAAAAGAACCCTTCGCTTCTTTACCTAACATCGCCCAGGTCTTAGCTTCCATCTCAGGGTTCGGATAGTTTACAAAACGGTCCATGATGATGAACGGAGATACCGGCGACTGCGGGTATTTTGTAATGAAAGCGGTAACGGCAGCCTCTGTCTGTGTTTCCAGCGACTTCATCCCATCATCAAAAATCTTCCTTTCTTCAGGAGATTCTTTCACTTTGCCCCCTTTAGAAGCAGAATCCAGACGCATGTACATAGGTCTTGCCTGTTCCGTGATCTGCCCCCAGGTTACAAGCCATTCCTGCCATTGCTTATTGTAAGGGTTACCAGTGATCACCACCTTACTTAAAGAGTCTGCATGGCCCTTTAAAGTGGTTTTACCGGGAGCTATAAAGAATCCAGCTGCCCTGTATTGTTTTCCTGCTATGCGAAGCATATAATATGAAGCCTGACTGATCTTTCCGGTAAAACTGAAAGCACCGTTTTTGGCAAAGGCAGAATCTGTCTTATCTCCATCATTATTCAGGTAAACCTTTTCGTTGGTTAAACCGTCTAATTTGCCCGAAAGTTGGTAAGTACCCTGCGCCATAGCAGATAAGGCTAATGACAGGTTAACGAGTACAAAGCCGGCTAATTTAATTGTTGACATATGTTTTATTTATTTTGGATAACCGTCGTTTTGCACCAAAGCGGAATTCTTGATAATTTCCGCAGATGGAATAGGAGCCAGTACTGCTGTGGATTTCCAGGTAGTTGGTTTTAATGCACCGATAACAGTATTCGCCTCTCCTGTACGTTTCAGATCAAACCAGCGGTGACTGTACTCTCCGAATAATTCTACTTTACGTTCCTGCGCAATAGCTGTCAGTAAAGTAGTCTGTGTAGCAGCCGTAGTAGCTGGCAGTCCTGCCCTGCCCCTTACAGAATCAAGATCCGTCTGCGCACCGATAAGATTGGTATTCTGCTGAGCCCTTGCTTCTGCCCTGATCAGGTATTGTTCTGCCAGGCGTAAAACAACATTGTATTCACCGCCCGCCATTTTATACTTGCTGATCACGCTGTCTTTTGTCCAGGAAGTTTTACGCTTATCCCCTGCCTCAAATGATGCCGTTAAAGAAGGAGACAATACGAACTGTCCATAAGAAATATAATACGTACCCATGAAAGGGAAACTGCTCCAGGATGTAGTAGGCGCTATCTGGAAAATCGTTTCGTTACTGGTATTTAAGAATGCGGTGCTTACATCAGACAAAGTGTAGGAAATATCAGTAGCACCAATCACTTTAGAGGCTTCTGTTTCAGCATTTGCGTAGTCTTTTGTATATAGATAAGCACGTGCCAGTAAGGCGGATGCCGCATACTTATTTACCCTTGTCCTTAATGTTCCGGTATAGGCAGCAGGCAACAGGGTTTCAGCATCTTTTAAGTCGCTGATGATCTGCGCCCATACAGAATCCGCTGATGCTCTTGGCAAATACGCATCCTTCAATGGATCTCCTGTAAGTGCCAGCGGTACTCCTCCAAAATAATTCACCAGGTTGAAATAAGTGAAAGCCCTGAAGAACTTACACTCACCTAACAGCTGACTTTTAACGGTAGTCGTTAATGTAGTGGAAGCTGTTAAGCCATTAATAGCCACATTGGTTTTTGCAATGATGGAATAGGGATAGGACCAGAGATAATTTAACACATTAGCATTGGTAATAGAAACCGCTGCCTGTGCAAATTCTGTAATAGCAGGAGTGGTAGCCTGTGTATATAACATTTCATCAGACTCCACTCCGCCCAGGTAAGTAAAATTGGCAAGGCTATAAGTTGTGACATCATCAGAATATATATTCAGTACAGCGCTGGTAGCTGTAGCATCCTGTTTGTAAGCATCCGCAATCAGTAACTGATTAGGCGCTTTATCAATATCCACGTAACGCTCACAGGAAGAGAACAGTACCGTTGCCATTATCAGATATACAAAGTTCTTCATGATCATTAATTTTTAGAATGAGAGATTCAGACCTACTACCATTGTACGTAATTGCGGGAAAGCAGAATACCTTCCTGTACCTAAACCAGGGCCTGTTCCGGGCAGTGTGGTTTCAGGATCGTACGCATACTTTTGTTTAGCCCAGGTATACAGATTTTGTCCCTGTGCATACAAAGAAGCACCAGACATATGTACATGCTGCAACCATGTCTTTGGCAGGTTGTAAGTAAGACTCAGCGTTTTGAATTTGATGAAGGAAGCATCTCCCCAGTTATAGTCAGAACTGGCCAGATTAGAATAAGCCTGATCATAATTAGCACCGGCAGATGGGAAGAAAGCCTTATCCCCTGTTGTTTTCCATCTGTCAAGAATAGCAGTGCTCTGGTTCGTATACCCATAACCATATGGATAGAAATTAGATGTCAGGGTACTGTTTTTGAATCCATTGCGGTGATTGAACTGGAAGGTAAAATCAAGCGTGAAATTCTTATACGAGATATTGTTGGTAATACCACCGTAATACGGATGACCAACATTCATTGGAACTCTGTCGGTAGCATACTGAGGAGTCGCACCTTTGGAAGTAAAGGTAGGGGAACCTGTAGTTGGATCTACGCCTGTATAATGATATAACAACTGTACATCTATAGGCTGACCAATAACATAGGTGGTGCTATAACTGGAGGTAGCCAGGTTCGGGAATGAAATCAGTTTATTCCTGTTAATGGTTACATTCAGGGAAGTAGTCCATTTCACACTTTTAGACTGGATATTGGTAGTCGTTACTTCAAATTCCCATCCCTTATTCTGAATCAGCGCAGGGAAGTTACCGGTATAATTAACGAAACCGCTCTGAGTTGGTAAAGCAATGTACACTAACTGGTCTGAAGACCGGTTGCGGTAAAAGTCGGTTTTAAGCAGGATACGGTCGTTCCATAATCCCAATTCCAGGGCAAAATCCAGCTTTTTAGTCGTTTCCCAGTGCAGATCAGGATTGGAAATATTGTTTTGTACCAGTGTATTGGTACCAAGATAATTATAGCCTGTCCATGCAGAAGTATACAACGCACTATACAGGTAATTAGGGATCTGATCATTACCGGTTAAACCATAGCTACCACGTAATTTACCAAAGCTGATGACAGGGATATCCGCCATAAACTTTTCTTTGGAGAACAACCAGGCAGCACCTACTGCACCAAAGTTCCCGAAGCGGTGGTTAGGACCAAAACGGGAAGAGCCGTCCCTGCGGAAAGTTCCATCCACAATGTATTTGTCCTGCCAGTTATAATTGGCCCTGGCAAATACTGCATTGTACTTATACACGGAGTAATTGTTAGACCTCACCGTAATAGTACCTGCACTTGAGATGGAGTTCAGCAATGATTCACTGCTAAAATTTGAACCATATAAGGAGATGCCGGTTGCTTTACTCTGCTGGAAAGTTGTTCCGGCCAGCAACTGTAATTTTCCACCTTTAATACCAGTAGTATATTCTATCTGAGGTTCTACTATATAGTTATCATTGCCGTTATTGGCAGAGCTCAGATTGTTAGCAGCTGCAATCACGGCAGGTGTTGCAGTAGCTGCAATATTCTGAGAGCTGGCAGGAATGGCTACCGTTTGTTTTAGTATAGTCTGTGTAAAACCAAGGTTTGCTTTTACTGTCAGATTGGATAATATTTTATAGGAGATATCTGCAGAGCTGATAAAGTTAGTGGTTTGACCATTATACTTTTTCTTTAGATAAGACAAAGGATTGGTACGTGTCCAGTTCAATGAATTATCCGCATTATAGATAGGATAATTTGGTGGCAGATCATACAGCGAACTTAAATCGGTCTGAGGCAGGTTGTTCTTAGCGTAAGAGTAGTTCACGCCTACGTTCATATTGAATCTGTCGTCCAGACTTCTATGTCCTGCATTCAGTCTGCCGGAAAGAGAGCTGTTATCAAAATCTCCGGGGAATACGGTGCCTTGTTTACGATAGTCAGAGCTGAACAGGAAAGTGTTCTGTGCATCTCCACCGGATACAGATACGGCCGCATTGGTATAATGAGCAGTACCACCGATAGCCCATTTCTGCCAGTCGGTATAAGCATTCTGGTCCCATACCAGCAGGTCTTTAGCATTGGTAGTGGTAGGAGTAACGCCGGAATGGGCAAAAGCGTCTTTACGCATCTGCAGGTATTCCTGTGTATTCATCATGGGGATATAACGATTCACGTTAGCGATACCGTTAGATACATTGATATTGAGAGATGTTTTGCCTTTACGTCCTTTTTTGGTAGTGATCAGGATCACGCCGTTAGCGCCTCTGGAACCATATATAGCAGTAGCATCGGCATCTTTGAGGATGTCTATGCGTTCAATATCTTCCGGAGCGATCATGCTGAACGGGCTGATATTACCATTGGCGCCACTGGTACCATACGCATTCAGCGCATCAGTAGTAGGTTGTCCGCCATTAAATAAGGTGAACGGCACACCATCTATCACGTATAAGGGAATGAATCCTGCCGCAGCCGTGTTTTGTCCGCGTATCTGTACTCTCACGCCGGCACCGGGTAAACCGTTATCCTGTGTGATCTGCACACCGGGAATGTGGCCCTGTAAGGCGGTAAGAGGGTTATCTATAGTCTGGGTAGCGATCTCTTTGGAAGTGATGCTGCTGATAGCGCCGGTACTTTTACGCTGGGTAGTAGTACCATAACCGATGATCACTGTTTCGTCCAGCACTTTCCTGTCGCGTACCAGTTTTACGTTTAAGGTATGGCGGTTACCGATCCTTATCTTTTGAGGAACATAACCAATGAAAGAGAAGATCAGTATGGTCTCTTCATCAACATTAGGATCAGTAAGATCATATTCTCCTTTTGCGTTGGTGGTCATACCAATGCCTTTGCCTTCTACCTGTACCGTAACATGTTCTAACGGACCTTCATCGTCGGTCACGACACCCCGTATGACGAAAGGGGGGCCTTTTTTTACTATTCCTTTAGGTTGTACAATGATCGTTTTGTCTACGATGCGGTAAGCAAGTGGCTGGTCCTGGAAGCATTGGTCCAGTACGGTCTGGATGGAAGCCTCTTTCACCTCGATGGTCACTTTTCTGGCAGATTGTAATTGCTGGTCATCAAACAGGAACAGGTATCCCGTCTGTGCTTTGATGACACGGAAGATTTTCTCTAATGATGCATTCTTTTCTGACAAAGTGATCTTTTGTGCATAACTGCTGGCGCTCACCTGCAAACAGGCCGCGAATAAGATCAGAAATGTTAATTTCATGGTCAGTCTGATTTTGGCTGGCAGGAGCATACGGATATCCCGCCCCCTGTTAAGAAACGTTGGCTTCATCGTTTTGTTCTGATTTTGGTTTGTTGGCTGTATAGATTATTACGGCATAGCTGTTACTGTCCTGTCTGATACTTTAAAATGGATGCCACCTGTTAGCTCCAGTTTCTGTAATACCGTTGTGATGTCTGCATATCTCGAAATCTGCCCGGTAAATGTTTTGCTCTTTATATTCCCCTCGTACTTAATGTCTACATCGTACCAGCGGCTGATCTGCTGCATAATGGATACGATGGATTGCTGATTGAATTCGAAAAGACCATTTTTCCATGCGATGGCTTCTTCCATGTCCGCATTGTCTGTTATCCGTTCGTTTACGGCCTGCTGACCAGGTTTAAGCAGATGCCCGTTTACTTTGATGGCACCTGAAATCAATGTTGTTTTAATGGTTGGTTCATCTTCATATGCCATTATATTAAAACTTGTCCCTAATACGTCTACAGTTATATTGTTCGCCTTCACATGAAAAGGCATGTTTTCATTCTTTGCAACTTCAAAATAGACCTCTCCTTTTATAGTTACTGTTCGTTCTTTACCGGCGAAAGCTGCCGGGTAAGTAATGGAAGAGGCAGCATTGAGCCATACTTTTGAGCCATCCGGCAGGGTTAGTCTGTATTGCCCTCCTTTGGGGGTGGTCATGGTATTGTACAGTGTTTCCTGCCCATTACTACCTTCCGGGGTATATACCAGTTCCCCTGTAGGCAGTTTTGTTATCCTGACATTGCCCTGCTGGCTTATAATGCCGTTAGCCACGCTGTCGAGCGTGATGGTGGTACCATCGGCCAGGGTAAGTACGGCCACATCTTTGCCTGGTTTGATTTTTAGGGCGATCGCCTGTTTGGGCGCAGGATGGTAGGACAGATAAGTAACTGTTGTAATGCCAATAAGTAAGGCAGCCGCCCACCACCATCTGTTTCTCAGGAAATGTACCCTGTGAACGGGTTTTGCAAAAGGCGTTACAAACCCGATCGCCTCATATACCCGGTCGGCAGATGCTTTCAAATCCCCGTCTTCCACAGGAGTGTCCAGTACTTCTATCACTTCATGCAATAGCTCCACATTGGCAGGGTTCTCGGCCATCCAGTTGTTAAGTACCTGCTGGTCCCTGTCATTGAGTGTAGCGCCAGCCCGTTGTCTGCTGATCAATGCGGCAATATGAAGTAATTGGTCGATCTCTGTTTCTTTCATAAAAACGAATGGCTGATATAATACAAACACAGCCCAATGCCTTTTGGGTTAGTCGGGGGGCAACTTTTTTTTATTTATTTAAAAGGGACAGGAGGATAATAGCAAGGGGGTAGATATCCTTCCCCTGTAATTTCTCTTTAACAAGCTCCATAGCACGCGATTTCTGTGCTTTGATGGTATTGACGGAGATACCCAGTAAACGGGCTATTTCGCGGTTGGGAAGGCCTTCAATAAAGCCTAAACGGAATACCTGCTGCATCTTTTCAGGCAAAAGCGACACTGCTTTGTAGATTTCCGCCTTTACTTCCGCCCGGATGATCTCGTTTTCGATGAAATTCATCTCCTGGTCCATACGGGTGGTATAGTCCTGGTGACGGCGTTCCAGGTTCTTTTCCTGGCGCAGCTGATTCAAACAGCCATTCTTTGCGGTAATGTAGAGGAATGCTTTGATCGACTGGAAAGTACTGACGTTTACGTGATGCTGCCATAATTTGATGAATGCCTCTTCGGCAATGTCTTCGGCAGCGGCTTTGTCTGAGAGTATCCTTTTGGTGAAGCTGGTGATAATGGCGAAGTACCGGTCCATGACGTAGCGAAAGGCCAGTTCATCGCCCTGTTGCAGGCGTACTGCATATGCATCTTCGCTTATTATCCCCTCTTCTTTCATATTATCAGGGGTGAAAATAATTTATTTTCCCGATTTAATCTGCGCCTATATGGAAGTTGTCGAGTTGAAAATATAACTTATTAAAACCAAATAAAAAAGAAGAAAATACTTGTAAATTTTCGTAATCTGCTAAATATGAATATAACGTTATAACAAGACCGGCTTAATGAGAATAATCCTGGCAGGCGTTTTTTGTTGAAACCCAGATGTTGCCCGTACCTGCAGGACACCACAACAAAAGTAATATTCCACAAAAATCCAGAATCATGCTGCTGTAAGCATTCATTATCATTCATCATTTTCTAAATCGAACAAGCTATGTTTCTACCAAAATCCAGCTTGCTGGTGCTGCTTTGCCTGTGCAGCACTCTCGCACTATTTGCGCAGCAAAACATTTCCGGTCACATAAAGGATGCCGTGAATGGCAGACCTGTTCCCGGAGTGACCATCAGGGTACCCAACACCAATAAGGGTACTATTTCAGATGCCTCAGGCGCATACACACTGACCGTCCCTGCCGGTACACCTTCCATACAGGTGAGTTATACCGGGTACAAAACCCAGACCTTAAAGCTGACACCAGCTACTTCTGTACTGAATATTTCTTTAGAGGAAGATTTTGCCCGTTTAGATGAAGTGGTAGTGACGGGCCTTGCTACGAATGTAAAACGAAGTAATCTCGCCAATGCCGTGGCCACCATCTCCGGACGGGAACTCAACGGCGTAGCCCCTGCACAGACTTTCGACGCTGCCCTTAGCGGTAAAGTACCCGGCGCCCTCATTACCGCCAACTCCGGCGCTCCCGGTGGTGGTTTTTCTGTAAAGATGAGGGGGATCACTTCCATCTTCGGGAACTCCCAGCCCTTATATGTGGTGGATGGGGTCTTCTTTAACAACAGCAGTATTCCTGCCGGTTTAAACGATGTTTCCGGCGCAGCTACGGCCGGTAACCCCAATAACCAGGATAATCCATCCAGTCGTATTGCAGACCTCAACCCCGAAGACATTGAAAACATTGAGATCCTGAAAGGCGCATCTGCAGCGGCCATGTATGGCGCCAAAGCAGCAGCCGGTGTAATTATCATCACCACTAAAAAAGGGAAATCAGGTAAAACGAAAGTGAGCGTAAACCAGGAACTGGGCTTTGTAAAAGTAAGACACCTGATGGGCGTACGCCAGTTTACTGCTGAAACAGCAGCCGACCTGGCCGGTACAGGAGACAATCCCGATCCGGCCGTACAGGCAAGACGTGATGCCTATAAAGCACAGTTTAACGCTGCCCAAAGCGCCGGCAAGATCTACGACTATGAAAAAGAAATGTACGGGGAAACCGGACAGGTATTAAACACCGGCTTATCCATCAGCGGTGGTGGTGATAAAACAACCTTTTATCTTTCCGGTAACCGTCGCCAGGAAGAAGGTATTGTTAAAAACACGGGGTATTTCAACAATTCTGTCCGCCTCAATATTGATCATAAGATCAGTGATCGTATCTCCCTTGGCGTTACTACCAATTACATCAATTCCTCTTCCGACAGAGGTCTTACGAATAACGATAACAATGGCGTTAGCTACGGGGTGGCCCTATCTTCTACTCCGGATTTTGTGGAGTTGCATCCTAATGCACTGGGAGAATATCCCCGTAATCCTTTTGCAGCTTCCAATCCACTGGAAACGCGTGATAAGATGCGCAACAACGAGCAGACCAACCGTTTTGTGGGTGGAGCCAACCTCGATATCCGTATACAACAGAATGATCGCTCTACGACCAGGTTTATTGGTCGGGGTGGCGTAGATTACTACAACTACAAAACGGCCGCCTTGTTCCCCCGCGACCTTCAATTCGAAGAGAACGGACAGCAGGGGCATTCCATACAGGGTAACACCAATAACATCAATACCAATATCGGTGGTTTCTTTGCCAATACATTTACGCCTAATGATAAGATCAGTTTAACCAGTACAGCGGGCGCCACCCTCGAAACAGGTTTCATGGATAATATACTCACAGTAGCCACCAACCTGGTTTCCGGACAGAGTAACCTGGATGCCAGTGCGAACACGACCACTCATCAGTTCCGTCAGAAGTACCGTGATAATGGTCTCTTCATACAGGAAGACCTCTCCCTCATAGAGGCGATCACATTAAGTGCAGGCGTACGTTTCGACCGATCTACCAATAACGGGGATTATAAAAAATACTACGTATTCCCTAAAGGTTCCCTCTCCTGGAATATTGCCAAGATGAAGTTCTGGAACATGGCAGGTGTTGAGAACCTGAAAATAAGGGCCGCTTATGGACAATCCGGTAACGTACCACCTTACAGCAGTAAGTTTACCGGTATGCTTGGCAGTAATATCGGCGGGTATCCCGGTATACTGGTAGATAACCTGCAAGGTAATCCGGCCATCAAACCGGAGCGTCAGGCAGAATTTGAAACAGGGCTGGATGTAAGTATTCTGAGCGGAAGGGTAAGCCTGGAAGCGACTTATTACAACAAGAACATCTATGATGTATTATTGCGTCATTCATTGCCAGGTTCTACCGGTTATGCATCTGAGTGGAAGAACAGCGGTAACCTGAAAAACCAGGGTATTGAACTGGGACTTACGCTGGTACCTGTTAACACCGCCAATTTCAAATGGAATTCCACTATCAACTGGTGGATGAACCGTTCCAAAGTAACGAAGCTGCTGATACCACCTTATGCGATCGGTGCATTCGGTAATTCACTGGGAACTTTTTACCTGGAAGAAGGACAGCCGGCCACACAGATCAAAGGAACTGTTGGCAGTGAGCTGAAATTAATAGGTAATTCGGAGCCTAAGTTCCAGATGAGTTTCTTCAATGAGTTAACCATCTACAAAAACTTCTCTTTCCGCTTCCTGATCCATTGGAAAAAAGGTGGAGATAATATCAACCTCACGCAGTTGTTAACGGATGCGGGCGCTACTTCTCCCGACTTCGATAATCTCATCAACGGAACTAAGGCAGGCATTTATCGTCCAAGTGCAGGAGATGCTTCCATTTATGTACAGGATGCATCGTATCTGCGTATCCGTGAGATAGGGCTGTATTATAATGTCCCGCTGAAAAACACGAATATTATCAAAGGTATACGGGTAGGTATCTCTGCCAATAACTTCTTCACCTGGACAAAATACGTTGGTTATGATCCTGAAGTTTCCAACTTCGGAAGTAATACGATTACAACAGCGCAGAGTCGTGGTAGTAACGGGTTATCAACAGGAGTGGACGTTACGCCGTTCCCTGCTTCCAAGAGAGCCAGTTTTCACGTGGGTATAGATTTATGATCAATTTAAAATCATTATATATGAATAAGTATTTTGCAGCTTTTATTATACTGCTATCGTTCAGTGCCTGTCAGAAAGGAGAGATCAACAGTCTGAATACTCCTGTAGTAGATGGGATCACTGCTAATCCTACCAGAAGTGATTTATTTAACCTGGTAACAGGTGCAGAGTCCGGAATGCGTAATAACATTGCTGCCTACCTGGATGGTACCGGTGTTATCGGCAGAGAGATTTACCGCTTCTCCGGTGCAGAACCCCGTTATACCACAGATCTTTTAGGTGGTGGCACTAAAAGACTGGACAATAACACGTTCTACATTACCAACCCCTGGGCTTCCCGTTACCAGGTGATCAGGCAGTGTTTCATTCTTTTGGATGCCATCAGGAACACCCGTAGCGCTATTGCTTCTGATGCACAAAAGAAAGCCTTTACCGGTTTTGCCAAAACGCTGATCGGCTACCAGTTGCTACTCAATATCAACATGACGGATTCCAACGGCGCCCGCATCCCTGTTCCTAACGGAGCAACGCTGGGCCCTGTAATCACTGATCCTGGTGTGGTGATGGACTCTGTGCTTAAATTCCTGGATGATGGTAAGGCGGACCTTACCGGATCGGAAGTCATGTTCCCTTTGTCTGATGGCTTTTTAGGGTTCAAAGATGCGGCCGGTTTGCTCAAATTCAACCGTGCATTAGCTGCCAGGGTATATACTTACCGGAAGAACTGGACGGCGGCTTTAACTGCGCTTAACGAATCCTTCTATGATCTGAATGGTACGCTTACTACAGGTGTATATCACTCCTTCTCTACCAATGGTGGTGATCTGGCCAATACGATGTACCTGGCGCCTAATGGTAATGGTGAAGTAAGGGTAGCGAATCCTTCTTTTGTCAATGATATCGTAGCGGGTGATGACCGTATCAATAAAACCGCGCTGCGTACTTCCTCTGCGAGTCAGAGTGGCTTAACCGGTAACCGGGACCTTACTATCTGGAATTCTCTTAACTCTCCTGTCAGTATTATCCGTAATGAAGAGCTAATATTGATCTATGCGGAAGCCAAAATTCAGACCAGTGCTTTTCCGGATGCTATTGTAGCCTTAAACCGTATCCGCACGGCACATAATCTCCCTGCTTATGCGGGTGCCGTTACTTCTGCTGCATTACTGACAGAACTGCTATACAACAGGCGTTATTCTTTGTTTATGGAAGGTCATTGGTGGATAGATGCAAGACGTTATGGCTTGCTGGGAACGTTGCCAAAGGACAGGCCTGATGATGATGTGTGGGCAAGATATCCGTTACCTCAGAATGAGAGTAATATATAATAAAATGAAGAGGGCGCCTCAATTTTGAGGTGCCCTTTTAACAATTATAACCGGTGAACTTAGTTCGCTCCGATTAAAATGCCGCCGATCAGGATAGGTGCAGGATCTGCGCTGGTCATAATTTGCAGCATTGTCATTAGATCTTCGTTTTGATTCATGGTAGTTAAATTTTGAGAGTTAAAACTTATTG
Organism: Chitinophaga oryziterrae; assembly: GCF_009758125.1. Classification (GTDB taxonomy): domain Bacteria; phylum Bacteroidota; class Bacteroidia; order Chitinophagales; family Chitinophagaceae; genus Chitinophaga; species Chitinophaga oryziterrae. Next base: position 371,366 of record NZ_WRXO01000006.1, on the reverse strand, counting down.
TAAATTTTTCAATTGGTAATTAAGGTACAATGACTCAGATGTTATTGATCATAAATACACTACATCTGACTGTTTAGTTCTCTGATTTAGTTTTGGAATATGGGTTCAGGATTTGTATTTCAATTTAACTTCACCTAATATTCACGTCAGATAAGGTGTATTTATTGATCAATAACATCTGACGCGAAGATTATATAATCATTGTGAAGCCGGATGTTGTACATCCGGCTTCCTATTTTAACTCTTTCTTGTAAGGTCTGTAATCAGCAGTGGATTTGTCTCTCTCATCTCATTGATCAGCCTCTCCACATCTGCTATTTTAGGGCTCGCTAACAATCTTTCTGTTTCTTTGGATGTTAATCCTACCATTTGCAGGAAAGATACTTCTCCATTTGGCGTCTGGATTACGCCCAGTTCGGGATCAAGGACGAATGCAAGTCCTACGATGTCTGTGTCCGTATCCAGTCTTATGGGACCATTAGCAGGGATAAAATGATAAGGTTCGAACCATTTACCGCTGCTATAGACATATTTAGCCAGGTTATTCATCATCTGTATCACCCATAAAGGATCTTCTTTATCCCCCTCAAAAGGCCTGATCCTAAAAGTGAACTCAAAACCCCATTTACTGAAAGGCTCCTCTATCTTCTCCAGGTCATAATATAATTCGGACATACCATAACTGATAATATGCCTGTGAAACGACTGTTTTTCGCTGTCATAGATACTGGAGCCGTCAATAGGGTCCTCCCCTCCTGCTGCGTAATGGAGAGGGGGAGCGTAATGCCTTGGCTCTGTATCTCCATAGATTTCCTCCAGTTTCTTATCTATAGAAAGCCATCCTACTGCATCTTCTTCGTCAAAAGCCGCCTTGTATTCTTCCTTTGTCATTATTTTAAAGTTACGGGGATTTGCCCCGGTGCCAGCGTGAAAATAAATATTTTCCGGGAGAATTGAATTTTTGGATAGCTAAACCGGACTATAAATAAAATTTCAGAGTCTTATTTTTATTGTATTTTAGGGTTAGCATTTAACCCGTAATAATCTATTTAAGTCTCAACATTTACGTAATAATTCCTACCATCCCTATCAGGAAAAACCAATTTACATTTATCACCTTATTACTGTATCTACATGCGAACACTGTAGCCTGTTATTGTTATGCCCATTTCTGATCCTGTTTAGTCCCAATTCAATCACCATGATGACGTTTCATCTTTTATTCATCGCCCTCTTCATTTACCTGCTGGCAAGCGTCAGCTATCTTTTCATGCTGGCTGTAGCCGGAAGATGGGGTACTTTAAACAAGTATACCTCTCATCCTGAAAAGTTACGTATTGCGGTTTTAATTCCCTCTTACAAAGAAGATTCTATCATCGTTCATACTGCTTCGCATGCACTGAAACAATCTTATCCTTCAGACAGATACAATGTAACCGTCATTGCAGATTCATTATTACCAGAAACAGTTAACCGGCTAAAAGCCATACCGGTTAATGTTATTGAAGTGCATTTTGATAAAAGTATGAAGGCTAAATCATTGAATACGGCTTTGAGTAAACTTGCATCACATGATATTGCTCTGATCCTCGATGCAGATAATCTCATGTCTTCGGACTGTCTAGAAAAGATCAACCATGCTTTTCACAGTGGCTGGAAAGCAGTGCAATGTCATAGAACTGCGAAGAATAGAAACATCCCTGTAGCTATTCTTGATTCATTAAGTGAAGAGATGAATAACACTATTTTTAGAAAAGGACAACGAGTGCTTGGGCTTTCTTCTGCCCTGATAGGCTCCGGTATGGCATTTGAATTCGATACCATCCAAACGATCTTTGCCTTACCCATTATTCAAAATAATACCGGCGAGGATAAAGAAGTAGATGTACAACTGGTAAAAAGAAACATTGTAGTTGAATACATCGAAGATGCTTACATTTATGATGAAAAAGTACAAAGCCCGCAGGTATTCGAGAAGCAGCGTACCCGATGGATAGCTACCCAGGTAGCCCATTTGAAAAGTTTCCTGCGGAAAGACATGCTTCGGTTATCCGGGCAGCGCATGTACCTTCATAAAGTGTTTCAATGCCTGCTCTTACCCCGGTTGTTATTAATGACCATCTTCTTCGTTCTATCCCTTCTCATGCTTGCAGATGCCTGGCTGGATGTTGATTTCATTTACCCCGGATATAACTACTGGCTAAGTGTAATGGGGCTGTATGCAGCTACTTTGTTGTTGGCTATCCCACCCTCTTTCTATAACAAATCAACGCTTTATGCCTTTTTCACTGTACCGATACTGGCGGTCTCTATGCTTCGGGCCATCCTTCATATCAGGCAGAACAGAGCGGCTTTTCTGCATACACCTAAGGTATATTCGGGCGATGATTAACCAGAAGCTGATGGCATGTACATTCGGGTTAAAGCTATAGTAACCTACTATTATAGTAGAAGGAGACATAAGGTTAGGTTGGACCTGTACCGGAGTTGGGGAGAAAAAGAGGAATTGAGGAGAATAAGCTGCCCTGAGGGAACCATTCCAGGAGTATAAAGGCAAAATCATTGTCCATTTACACTATTTGCTCCTGTTTCAAGTGGAAAAAGTTGTTAACGGGCATAGCAAAGCTATCAGAAGCAGGCTTCCAAGACATACAAATCAATATTTTTATGTAGGATAACGGAGCAATGCTATCCCTCCGGTAGGGAATTAGCGTTAACAGGTATTATCATCAAAGTACCTCCTACCGGAGTGGCAGATGGTACCCACAACCGGGGTGCTTTATTCCGATACTTTCTTTTCAGCTCTACAGGTTTTTCTACCGGTGGGAATACCGCCATTACATCCAGGGCATGTCCTTGCCTGTTTTGAGATAGATGCAGCTGTCCATTCACCTCATAAAAGGATTGTACTTCCAGCAGGATCAGTGTAATGTCTTTGCTGTTCATATTCATCGTCAACGTAACTGGGGTATGTTTTTCCCCGCGTTTGATTACAGCGGTATTACTTTCCTGTTGCCGGGTAGTTCCCCGTGCGAAATTAACCGATAAGCCTATAGCCTTTATGGCTATATGAGTGGTATTACGTAAGGCATGGCTGCTGTGGTTAAAAGTGCCAGGGAATGAGATACTGATATCACCTGTATCACTTTTTTCAATAGCAGGCTTGCTTTTTAAAAGCTGCTGAATACTGGCCGTGCTGTTGAACTGGAAATACCGCAGGAATTGTATATTGGCAGCTATCAGGGTCCGTTGTCCGGATGGGTGATTGACATCGGCCCGTAAGATCTCTCCCATCTTCGTATTCAGACGGAAATGCAGCGAGTTATCATAACAAAACCGGGTGTATTGATGAAGGGCCTTGCGAAGCAGGCTACTGCTCTTGCTGGCAGCACCAAAATCGGCAGCGGCTCTTTTCGTGGCAGGTGTTTGCTTCACTATTCCGGGAGCCTGGCGGATAAAGTAATGTTTCCGGTTTTTTCTATCTTTCCGGTAGTAGTATATATGATTCCCCATTCTTCCCGAAATGGGGATAAGGCTATTTTGAGATGGTATAAAAAATTCGTTTCAGTGTTCTATTAAGTTACTGAAAATCTGGTTTTCTGACAAATGGAAGGATTGTTTATAGCCTCCCAATTTTTCAACCTGATTCCTGTTTATGCCAACCTTAATCTGCTAAACTATTTTTCATGAGGCTGTAAGCCCATCGAACATGCCATTTGTTGTCATTTCGCCCAGATTCCATTACTCTGGCGTATAATTACTAAAAGCAATGTATATCCTTGTTTTATGAATTTTCAACAAATAGCTCTTTGCTTCCGTAAAAGAAGTAAAAGAATGATCACGTAATGAAAAATCTATAGAAGGAGCTTTATTTACAGATGACAATTTAACTGCATCCGGAGCTACCTCAACTGAGAGCTTCTTATTAGGATCTTTTAAACAGTCTATCTCAACGAAAAATAATTCTGATTTAAATCAGTAAAAATATATAATAGATTCCCCAAATGTGTTATTTAAGAACAAAGTAAATTCTTCTATATCTATCATTTTATTGTATTCGTTCCTTTGTACGTCCATGTGTCCAGTAAAAAGCGTGGACCCTATTTGATGATTGGCTCAATCACAGAAACACTCATCTTCATGATATCAAATCTCATTATGGTGCAACGGTTGTCAAAAGAGAAGCCGGTGATTAGTAAGAATACAATGATAAGAGATCGTTATACCTCAAATGCGCGCTCTCTTTGACTTTCTGGAGACATATATTACCATGAATATCCAACGAGCTACAACGAGCTATTGAATTTTATAAAGGACGCATATATTACATGACGTAAAACGCATAACCCTGTACCCCTGTATTGGGTTCGGATATAGAGGGGAATTTAAATCTTCTCAAAATCAGCTGCAACCATTATCCGATAATGGCTACAGCTCTATTGGAATATTTTTTACCAGATAATACCGTTATTAAATATCGAATATAAATCGTTTTTCCTCTTTACTATATTCAACCCCTACAGGTTCTAATTTCAGATCATAGTTTTGGGCTAACCATCCTCTCATTGCACAATATAAACCTTCTTCCTGAAAATGAACTGGATTAGTCTCGACTGACTTTATATAAAAACAAACCGGAGAACCATGTAACCTTTGATTAATAACTTCTGACAACTCCAAAATTGACCTCTTTATATATTTCTCAATATCTCGTTGAGACAAAAAAGGCAGAGAACCGTTTATTCTTAAATAAATACCTTCTATTATTTGAAGATCCCCTTCTATTATTTCAGGGTTTATAATTTCTTCAACATCGATAAAAATAGCAACGCCAAAAATACCTCTTAAAATAGCATACTTATAAATCATAACTTTCGTGCATTAAATAAATGAAAAGCGTCCTTGCTAAAAAAGTGTTCAACTCCATAGTTCCCTGTTTGCGCCTTTAAATAATCAAAACCATGCGCAGCTCCCTCTCCATATATACGGCTGTATTTACCAAAAAACAAAGTAGCCTCCTCTGTGCCAACAATTATTGTATGTGTTTTTAGTGCGCTTAATTGTGCACGACTTATTTTAAACTCAAGTATAGACATACTAATGCCCCTACTCAAATAAGTATCTAAGTATGCTTGCGCTTCGGCTTTCGTTTCCCAAGCATACAACCCTTCTCCCCATTGACCTCTTAATGCGTTGGTTGGCCATGGTGCACCTCCTTCTTCCAATAAGCGTGCTATATCAGCTCCTCCCTGCACAGAAAATTTTGCTAGACCATTTATTCCTTATCTCGCCTCCATTCTCATTGACAAAAGATTTCGCCCCCTGTCTCTGTTCCGAAGTCGAACCAAATAGACCAAAAAACAAGGCTCCATTCGGATCAATATTTCTAATTGGGTTATTACCTAATCCTGCATAATCACTAACACCAGGTCTTGATACAGGATCTAAATTCCATCTTCTCCCAATCCTAGTATCATACTCCCAGAACTCAGCAGTATTATGATTTCCACGTGAATCAATCTCATTACTCTTCTCTTGCCCGTTAAACCCATAACGGTATTTACTACTACTAAATCCTCTACCCGGCATCTGCATACCAAATGGATAATACTCCTGAGTGGAAACAATATCAGCTTCGTAATGATCGAATACACTTCCTGTGAAAATGCTGATCTTCCTGTCTGATACTGTTGCCAGTACATTACCTAAATGGTTACTTAACTCAAAGAACTTCTTACCCCGAATAAAATTAATATTAAATCCTGAACCAAGACCAGCTAAATTAATTGTCTCTGGTATTATACTGGTATCCACATTGGTATTCAATGTATTAATACCTAAACGGTTAGTCCCATATAGGTGCGTCTCTATTTGTGAAATTGCGCCATTGTTAATCGCGTTATCTCCTTTAGTATAAACACTCATCACACTTCCCGCTGCATCACGTACATACCAGGTCTGTACACCGTTCACCGTTTTGCTAACGCGGTTACCAGCCACATCGTAGGTATAGCTAATAGTAGTACCATCCGTTTTAGTGATTGCAGCAATCTTGCCGTAAACATTCCAGCTGATATTGCTAATACTGCCAGCATTGTCTTTTATAAGGTTTCCGATAGCGTCATAATCATAGTTAGCAGCAGACTGGTTATCAATATCATTATCGTAATTAGCATCCGCAATATCATCTTTTATGAAATCAAGTTTGTTTGTACCTGTTTTGTAACTGTAACTCAGGCTATCCATTTGTTTGTTTGGAGCAGCCTTATTACCATAGCGATTGTAGGTGAGAATGTTGCCATTTGCATCATAACTAATAGACTCCTTATAATCAGGTAAAGCGACTGGCGTCCAGTTATTCGTAGTGGTATTTAAACCATTGGATACCTGCATCTTTTTAAGCCTGTTAAGAACGTCGTAGTTATAGGAATATAACAAAGCATTACCCAAAGAAGGCAGATACTGGCTGATAGCAGATATATTACCGTTGAATAAGGAACTTAAACCGGGGACAGACGCAAATGGTGCTACTGAGTTATTGACAGATTGATAGTCTCTGTTACCATAGTAATGTAATGCAAATCCAACCACATCTTTTGCCACCATATTTCCGGTGGCACCATCATGCCCCATATCAAAGGCCGGTCATAGCTGTAACGATGGTAGAATGCATCTTTCTCTCCAGGTTGGTAGGCAACCTTAAAAATTCTCTGTATAAGAAATCGCGTTCACCGGATCTGTTTCGGGGTATTGCGCCTGGGACCGTACTTTCCCATTCATATCATTTAGTTCCACTTTAAAGCCCTGACTAATCGCCAGGAAGTGTTTAGCATTTATTCTCAGGAAATTGGCAAGTAAAGGTTTATACCTTTTTTTACTATCTGCCAGTAAAGTCATATCCGTCAGCGTCGGGAAATCATATGTTGTATAAAAGCAGGTTTCCTCGTAACCATTGGCTGAGCGAACATTTTTATTGTTAATCGTTCTTACCCTTACTTTACTATAACCAACAGATGGGGACGGATAAAACGCTTCTCCCAGCGGCAATTCCGAATAGCCCATACTTATGGGGGCCAGTGCGGCTACCTGTATATTGTATTGCAATGGCAAACGCCAGGGGTTTTCCTCTCCACCGATATTTGGTTCATATGTAGCAACACCACTGCTAATCAATTCATCCTGTCCGTTTACAGTACGGGTAGTAGTATATGAATACTCCTGTCCATAAACAGATTCTTTCTGTTTGGTCATCGCATTCCAGTGATCATATGAGCGGATGCGTTTTACACGTAAACCGCCGCCATACTTTCTAAGTACAGGGCTATTCAGGCGTACGTAAGAACGGGATGTATCTATCTGGTTGGCCCATCCTTTAAGGCGGGCAGTATTATCATAAGTTTGTATGGCATTCAGTAAATTATCTGCCTGTGACAACAGCACCTTTATTGCGTCTGTCCAGGCGGCATCACCGCCCACATCCATTACCATCTGTCCCATACAACTCATATTCACTGTTCAAAGCTGCCGATGCAGTTCCCTGTATAGAAAATCTTCCAAGGAACATCACATGATTCAGGAGAATATTTTTAGTATTGAAATACACGAAACTGCTATCGGGCTGACGGTTATAGAACTGGGTATAAGACAGGGTAGTATTCATAGTAATACCATGATAGGTATAATAGTGGCTCAATGAGCGGAAATACCATTAGATCTCCCTTTCCGCTGCTAGTATGTAAAAGGCTACTGCGTTGCATCTGGGCATAGGTATTGAAGCCTCCTGCCAGGGAGATAATTAATATATAGATGAATGTCTTCAATTTGCCTTAATGGTAAATTTTACTTTGAGCTAACGTAATACGAAACTGTTTGCAGTAAATGAACTACAGATAGGTAACGTCGCACGGTATATGAATAATAATGGATATTATGAACGCATAGGTAACAGTTTATCAATTGCTATATAACGGTTGTCCTGATAAAGTTTACGATTTGAATTTTTGTCCCTGGAAGAGTAAAATGAATAGTTGATATAAGGTCATTCACAAACTTTAAGTGCAGCAAATGTAATCTGTTACAAACATATTTCAAAGCTTTCATACAAATTTAATTTATCATGTTACATTTCCCTCATACAATATTTATTTGCGTAACCGAAAGGTTTCATTACATTTGTAACCGAAAGGTTTCATATTATGAGAAGAGATGTATTTCAGGCCATAGCAGACCCTACCAGAAGAGAGATTATTCATTTGGTATCCAGGCAGTCATTAACACAAAATGCTGTCGCTGATCACTTTGATATCAGCAGACCAGCCGTATCCAAACACATCAAAATACTAACAGAATGCGGCCTGATCGTGATTAAACAACAGGGGCGGGAAAGGTATTGCGAAGTACAACTGAAACAGCTAAACGAAGTATCTGACTGGATAGAACAATACCGTGAATTCTGGACCAGCAAATTAGATGCGTTAGGGAAATTCTTAGAAGAAGAAAAACGCACACCAATAAAAAAAAATAAACACAGATGAAAAACGAACCATTTGTAATTGAACAGACTTATAACGCACTTGTTGAAAAGGTGTGGCAAGCCATTACTGATAATGATCAGATGAAACAATGGTATTTTAAGCTCGAGGAATTTAAACCTGAAGTGGGTTTTGAATTTGAATTTACAGGCGGAAGTAAGGATAAAACGTATACGCACGTATGCAAGGTAACTGAGGTAATTCCCGGCAGGAAACTTACCCATACCTGGACATACAAGGATTATGAAGGAGCTTCTTATGTAACCTGGGAATTATTCCCTGAAGGTGATAAAACAAGGTTAAAACTAACCCATACCGGATTAGAAACATTCCCGCAGAACAATCCCGATTTTGCGAAAACAAGCTTCGAAAAAGGATGGACTTCCATCACCGGTGCTTCTCTGAGAAATTTTGTAGAAAAAAACTAATGCTATACGGAGTAAGGGAGATCATCTCTTACTCCTTTTTAACCTCTCTTTTATCATTCTTCCCTTTTTCTGATAAAACTCTATTATCAGCTTTCCACTACATCGTTATTACAATGTTAATTATTGTTAATGCTAGAAAATAAATTAATTAAATTATATATTTGAAATATATAAGATTCATTTAAGGGAAAATGTAACACGTTAAATAAGGACTCAAGGGTTATAAATGAATATTTTATAGCAAATCAGCCTATTAGGGAACACTGTACCAATAAACCAAGATCAAAAAATTCTATTAAAATGAAGAAACTTGCCCTCGTAATTTTATTACTGATGTCTACGTCGATGTTATTTGCTCAACAAAGCATGAATGACAGTATGTATGATGCTGTCGTAAAAGGGGACACAATAGCGATGAAGGATTTTATAAAAAGAGGTGTTGACGTCAACCTCATTATAAAACAGGGATTTGTTGAAGCAAACCTGATCATTACTGCTGTCTATAATAAAAACGCGGATGTTGTCAAATTACTGCTGAGAAATGGCGCTGATGTAGACCTGGACGATGGATTTGGCGCTACTGCCCTGATGTATGCCGTAAGCAATGCCAATGTGGAACTGGTGAAAATCTTACTGGACGCAGGGGCTGATCCTGCACTTAAAGATAAAACGGGGAATAATGCTTTCTCCAATGCCAAGGTGGCGAGGAATAAAGAGATTACCAAAATGCTGAATGAGAAGAAAACGAATGGTTAGATAAAAAAATCCCCGGTGTATGATACACCGGGGATTTTTTATTAAGAAGCAGCGCTGGCTTCAAAGCCGGTATCTACCAGCCAGTCTCCGCTATCCGCTGCCTGTGTGGCTAATTCATCACAACGGTTGTTCAAAGGATTAGAAGCATGCCCCTTCACCCAGGTAAATTTGACCTGGTGCTTTTTATAGGCAGGAATAAACCGCTGCCACAGGTCTTTATTCTTTTTATCCTTAAACCCGATCTTTACCCAGTTCCATAACCAGCCTTTTTCAATACTGTTTACTACATATTCGCTGTCTGTAAAGATGCGTACGTTCAATCCGTCCTTCTTCAGGGCTTCCAGTGCAACGATCACCGCCAGCAACTCCATACGGTTGTTGGTAGTCTTGCGATATCCCTGCGATAATTCCTTGCGGACACTATTCCACATCAGTACTATTCCATAACCTCCCGGCCCGGGATTACCGCGTGAAGAACCATCCGTATAAACAATAACTTCCGACATAGCGCGCAAAGATAATATCTACACCTGAAAAACACCCAAATTAAAACCCGCTTCCATAGGTGCCTGGTTAGCAGCTGTAATACCGGCGGCTAATATTTTACGTGTATCCGCAGGGTCTATGATCTCATCCACCCATAAACGCGCTGCCGCATAGTATGGAGTTGTCTGTGTATTATAACGCGCCATAATATCTGTTAACAAACGATTTTCATCTTCCGGAGTGATTACTTCACCTTTTGCTTTTAAGGAAGCTACCTGGATCTGTAACAATGTTTTGGCTGCCTGCTCCCCTCCCATTACAGCTATCTTTGCATTAGGCCATGCATAAATAAAACGGGGATCATATGCCTTGCCGCACATCGCATAGTTGCCCGCACCATAAGAGTTCCCCACTATCACGGTAAACTTGGGTACTACGGAATTAGCGACCGCATTCACCAGTTTAGCGCCGTCTTTGATAATGCCGGCATGCTCACTCCGGCTGCCCACCATAAATCCCGTTACATCCTGTAAGAATACCAGTGGAATTTTCTTCTGGTTACAGTTCATGATAAAACGGGCTGCCTTATCCGCACTGTCGTTATAAATAACGCCTCCCATCTGCATCTCTCCCTTCCTGCTTTTCACGATCTTGCGCTGATTAGCTACAATACCCACTGCCCAGCCATCAATACGGGCATACCCGCAGAGAATACTTTTACCATAATCTTCTTTATACTGATCAAATTCAGAACGGTCCACTATACGGCCTATCACGTCCAGCATATCATAAGGACGGGTACTGTCTTCCGGAATGATGCTGTAAATCTCAGCAGGATCTTTTTCCGGTGGTGCAGACGCAATACGATCAAATCCCGCATCCGCCGGATGTCCGAGTTTACCAATGATCTTTTTGATATGGTCCAGGCATTCTTCGTCTGTTTTGAATTTATAATCTGCGATACCGGAGATCTCTGTATGGGTAACCGCTCCTCCCAGGGTTTCGGCATCTACTGTTTCCCCTATAGCTGCTTTCACCAGGTAAGGCCCTGCAAGGAATATAGAGCCGTTCCCTTCCACCATCAGCACTTCATCACTCATAATAGGCAGATAGGCGCCACCGGCCACACAGCTGCCCATAACAGCGGCAATCTGGGTAATTCCCATAGCGCTCATGCGGGCATTGTTGCGGAAAATACGGCCGAAGTGTTCTTTATCCGGAAAGATCTCGTCCTGCATAGGCAGATATACACCGGCGCTGTCTACGAGGTAGATCACAGGCAGACGGTTCTCCATCGCTATTTCCTGCAGACGCAGGTTCTTTTTACCGGTGAGCGGGAACCAGGCCCCCGCCTTGACCGTCATGTCGTTGGCCACGATCATGCACTGACGGCCGCTTACATAACCAATACCACCTACAGTACCAGCTGCGGGGCAGCCACCATGTTCTGCATACATATCATATGCAGCAAAGGAGCCTATTTCTGCAAAATCCGTGTTTTTATCCAGCAGATAAGCAATACGTTCACGTGGGGTTAATTTTCCTTTTGCTCTGACTTTTTCGAGGTTCTTTTTGCCTCCGCCCTGTTCGATGACGGCGAAGCGTTGTTTAAGGGTGCTGAGTGCCCTGCGCATGGCATCTTCATTCCTGTTCATGTCCAGTTGCTGTGTATCCATATGATTGTTTTTGGTTCGGACCCGTGGGATCAGCACTCAAAATAAGGAAAAACACACAATTATGGATTTAATTGCAGGGTAACTCTGCGGGAATAATGGAAGAAGTGCTATCTGCCTCGAATAAACGTTTGGCATAAATAAGCCTTTCCTGGTAATACCGGCTGTTGGTAATATCAGTGATATTCACGCCCTGATCACTGGAATGGATCATGAATATTTTACCGTCTTCTACTTTGTAGACGCAGCCAACATGACTGATCTTCTTATTCTTTGAACGTCTGCGACCTGAGAAAAAGAGCAGGTCTCCGGGAGAACAGGATTCCGTAGTGATGGTTTGTCCCAGCTGCCCGATATCGGTAGCCCTGCGGGGTAAAATCCACCCTATATGAGAAAACCCGTATTTAATGAGGCCACTGCAATCGAATCTGTCAGGACCAATAGCCCCTCTTCTATAGGGCTTGCCTAACTCAGATTCCAGGACCGAGAGCATATGATTAATATTGTTACTATCGCTGGCGCTGATCGATATCGTATCTACATCAGGTGCTAAATACGCGGCTGGCAGGGAGACTACTTTCTTTTTCTTCTTGTGGAAGATAGAAAGATGGTGTCTTGTTTTCTCCTTGTTCTTTTTTCTCTCTTTCGCCTGAGCAGTTGAAAGCGTAAAGAAAGATATAAAAATTAGTAATTTCTTCATTCAAACACATTTTTACCACAAAGTCCCGGCGCCCACTTCTTTAAATCCAAAATCCTCTTCTGATAATGTCCGAATCAACCTGAAAGCCCCCATAGTACTGTCTATTTTGGGAACTCCCTCTCCTTCCTGTAAAAAAGAGAACACTTTATTCTCCGCCAAAATTCCTTTGTTCGTGATTTTTACCTGCAACAAAGGTGCAATATTATTGGGATATTTTAAATTGAATTGATGATAAGTTGCAAAATTACCCAAACTGTAAGCAATTAATTTCTCCTTATATAACTCCATTCCCCTTACTACATGGGGGCCAGAGCCTATTACCAGATCAGCTCCTGCATTTACACACATGTGAGAAAAATGCCTTACATCTCCACGGTCCTGTCCGAAGAAAATCTCTCTTCCCTTTGGCGTATGTTTTTTGGAAGCACCTTCTCCGCCGCCATGGAAAAAGACGATCAACACATCACACATCGGGCGTAGCGCTGTAATAGTAGCCTTTACCAGAGAATCATCATTCAGATCCAGGCAATTGTTATGCGGTGCAAAAGAAGCAAAGCCAAATTTGGTATTACGGACCGTGAGTGTATCTACGGGATGTTGTGGTACACCACTGGTGCGGATATTATTCTTTCCCAGAAAATCCAGCGTGTGTTCAACCCCTTTCATTCCAAAATCAAAAGAGTGGTTATTGGAGATGTTCAGGTAATCGAAGCCGGCATCTTTATAAAATTGTGCATATTTCAGCGGAGTGCGGAAAGCGAAACACTGATTACCGCCACATTGTTTGTATAATGGCGCATTGTCGGAAACGGCACTTTCCAGGTTGCCTATACGAAGATCTGTAGATTGCAATAATGTCATTGCCGCCTGCAGAATATTTCCTTCTGTATCTCCCGGTAAAAAATAAGCAGACGGATAGCTTGATCCAACCATTAAATCTCCTACTATAGAGATGCTGATCGTATCAGTTTCAGGCTCATGAACAGCCTGAATAATATCCTTTCTTACAGGTAATTGTTCTTTTACTTCAACTCTCCCTAAAAACAAAGGAGAAATGACCGCTAATCCCATTACATTGAAAAAGAATAGCTGAATTTTGTTGTTTCCTAAAGTTGCTTTTTGCACGGGGGGTCTTATGCTGATTTAATATAATATTACAATATTAGCTGAATTCAGGGAGATGGGAAAGCAGTCAGGTAATGGCTGTCCTGACTCATTTTTAGTTATTACTGATTATGAGACATTTATTACTACAGGGTATTTTTTCTTGTAGTCACTTTGTAGTCATTTTACAAATGGGATAGTATGATTTTTACCGTTTTTTACGATTATCAGCCGGTAAATATCTACAGGAAAATCAGAGGTCCATATCGTACCGCTCTTCGAATAATTGTTGTCCGTACATGCTTAATTGTTTCTCTCCGGTTTTGCGGAATCCGGTTTTTTTAAACAGGTTAGTAGCGACTTCCTGTTTACTTGTTGTCATCAGGTATACTTTCTGGAACCCTTTTTCACGGCAGAAATCCAATGCTTCATTCAGCAGTTTTTTGCCTAAGCCCATCTGCCGGAAATCAGGATGTACCAGGTACCATCTTATCTGTACTACATACCTGGAGAAGGCAGATACCACAATAGAACCGATGATCTGTGTGCCATGTAATGCCAGGAATACCTGGTCTTTAGAGGCGTTGTAGGTCTCCAGGAATTCATAGAAGGCTTTGCATACACTGGTTTCAAAAGCCAGGTTAAAACCGGCTTCCTTTGCAAAAAGAGAACCGTGCAGGTAAATGAGATAACCGGCATCACCGGGCAGTAACTGCCGGCGGAATGTGATATCGCTGGTGCTAAGCTGACTTTCTTCCGACAGGATATGACGGATCGTTTTCATAGCGGCTGCCAGCCCTTTCTGCTGATCATCTGCCAAAGGGCTAAGCAATTCCTTTATTTGAGCATTGGATTGCTCTTCCAGGCTTTCCAGGAGCTTTTTCCCTTTTGCAGTGAGTTGCAGGAACCAGGTACGGCCATCTGCGGTTGATTTTCGCTTAGACACAAGGTGGTTACCTTCGAATGCTTTTAACATACGACTCAGGTATCCGCCATCTATACCCAGTGTTTCCACCAGTTTACCGGCGGTGATTTCTTCTTCCTGTCTTACTTTTACCAATACACGTAACGCGGATAAAGAGATGCTGCTTTCTGATATATGGCGGTTTAACAACTCGACCAGCCCTGTATAGTACCCATTAAAATCACTTACCTCCTGCACAACTTCAAGATTCACTGACATGTCCCTAATTTTCAACAAATTTTAAAAATACATTTGATAAAAGCAACTATGTATTTGATTGAATCAAATAAAAGTTTGAAAATGATTATATAAAAATACCCAACACCTTCGGTGTTGGGTATTTTTATATAAGGGATTTATAGGGCCTGCGGCCCTATGACCCGCTTTATTGGAAAGCACTATGACCCGCTTTATTGGAAAGCGTTTAAAGCCGCTATAACTGCGTTTACCGGAGAGCGTTTGAAACCCTGTTATTTAATAGTTGCTCTGACAGCTTTTACCTGTCCGGGGGTAATGGCGGGCGCTTTGTTCCCGAAGCTATTGCGGACGAATGTAAGTACATCCGCTATTTCTTCATCCTTCAAAGTTGCCTGTGAAGGCATAGGATTGGAGTAATACTCCCCTTCTATCTCCACATCCTCATTCAGTCCAAGCAACAATACCTTAATCAGCTTTGTCTTATCGCCCAGTACATACTTCGTCTTAATCAAAGGAGGGTTCATCCTGGGAACACCTGTTGCATCTGCCTGATGGCAGGTAGCACAGATCTGTTTATACAGCACTTTCCCCCTGGCTATTGACGCAGTTGTACCTGCAGGCGCCTGTTTCTTTACCTGTGCAGCGGCAGACAAGGCCATGACTACCATCATGCCTGCCATTAAAATTTTCTTCATCTTATTTAGCCTTATAAACAATCCTGTAGACTGTTCCTTTTACATCATCAGATACATAGAGAGAACCATCAGGTCCCTGTGCCAGTCCACATGGACGGTGCAATGCCTGACCGGGGGATTTAACCGGGCCCGGACCTGCGAAACCATCTGCAAATACCTCCCATTTACCGGAAGGTTTGCCATCCCTGAAAGGCACAAATACTACAAAGTAACCTGCCTGGTCTTCAGGAGAACGGTTCCATGAGCCGTGGAAGGCAATAAAAGCCCCGTTACGGTACTTTTCAGGGAACTGCTTACCTGTGTAGAACAATAAGCCGTTAGGCGCCATATGGGCCGGAAAAGCGACTACAGGGTCTTCTGCACTTTCACCTGCTGTTTTAACACCATCTCCACCATATTCCGGAGCCAGCATTTTCTTATGTTTTTCAGGATCATAGTAGATGTAAGGCCATCCACAGTCAGATCCTTTCTTTACGGCATACATACATTCTGCCGGTAAATCAGCAGATTGTTTTTCGGTGTACAGGTCCGGGAACAGGTCATGCAGCTGATCGCGGCCATGCTGCATAACAAACAGCTGGTTTTGCTGCTGGTTCCAGTCCAGGCCTACTACATTACGCAAACCGGTAGCGTAATGAACGCCATCGCCATAAGTCTGATTAGCCTTATCAGCTTTAAACTGCCAGATACCGGCTGCCGAGTCCAATACCGGACATGGTTTCATCCCCATAGAACCTTTGGTCCTGTCTTTCACCTGGCAGGAGTTAGAATAGGCGCCTATGTTCACGTAGATATTACCATTGTTATCCAGTGTCAGTGATTTGGATTCATGCTGGTGACGGTCGATCAAACCGGTGATGATCTTCTCCGGAGTCTCCGTATTTATTACGTGTTGCTTAGCATCCAGTTTATAACGGAATACTTCTGTGTTGGAAGAAGCGTACAGATAGTCACCTTTTACATAAATGCCTGTACCTCCGTAATTACCGAAACCGGTTTGTTTATCGATCTTACCATCTCCATTGGTATCCTGCAGGAAGAGGATGCCTTTGCCGTCTTTGGGCCTGTCCAGTTTTACATAGATCTCCCCGGAAGAAGTAACAGCAATGTGACGGGTGTGTCCCAGACCGTCAATCGCTTTTAAAGCGCCAAAACCTGCGGGCAGTTTCAACCCTGCGTTATCTGCATCCGTTTTAACGGGAATTTCAGTTGCGCCTGGTTTGTCCGGTCCACCGGTGTATGCGTACGAAGTGGAAATACCGGCAGTTGCAATAACTGCCAGCACAAACATCTTGCTCATTTTGTGCATAAACATGGTTATTAATAAGATTGTGATTAAAGCCAAAGCCAAATTACGAAATACCAGGGGCTTAAAACAAGTCTGCTTACTATTTATTTGATGAGTGGAAAAGAGGCGTTTAATACGGTTAAAACGAGAGTAAAACGCAGGCTACTACTAGCATTCTACTATCATTCCTTTATCTCTCCTATATCACTCCTATATCATTCTACCGGCATTCCTATATCCAAACGATATAGGAATGCTGAAAGAATGCCGAAGGAATGGGCTTTCCATGATGAAGGGATATAGGATTTCAGACACAAAAAAGAGATGACCTGCCAAAGCAAGCCATCTCTTCATACGGTTTTTCTTCAGATATCAGAACCCGGGGTTCTGCACCAGTTTGCTGTTACGGTTCATTTCGTCCCTTTGGATGGGCATGAAATACATCTTATCCAGCCACAGGCGGTTTTCATTTACCAGTGTTACAGGAGTATAGGTATAGTTGTAACTAGTCAGATCATACTTGTATAAAGTTACCTTGCTGCCGGGTTTCAGCTTGCCGGTCACATTAATCCCCTTCAGGGCGCGGCCTACAGTTGCCGGGGCAATCATCCAGCGGCGCACATCGAAGAATCGTTGTTCTTCAAATACCATTTCAATTTCACGTTCACGCTGGTAAGCTGTTTTCAAAGCCGCACCTGAAGCCGTAATGGGCGGCATACCGGCACGGGTACGGATGGCATTCAGGTTGGTACGGGCTTCATCTTCCTGGCCCAGCTCTATACAGGCTTCTGCATAATTCAGGATCACTTCGGTATAGCGGAAGAACGGATAAGGTACTTCCTGGCGGAAATACTGTGCATCCACCGTAGGATCAATGAACTTCTTGATGTAGTAACCGGTGAAACTACCGTTCCAGTCTTCCACGGGGCCCTGACGGGTATCCAGTCCCGGATTAGGGACTACCTTCTGGTTATCTGCATCCCACACTTCATAAGAACCTGCCTGTACCTGGTTAGCCGGGTCTTTGGCAGTTACATCTGAAGGACGCTGGCGCCAGTCGGCCCCATCATAAAGGATGGTGGCATAAAAGCGTGGATCGCGGTTGATATAGGGATTAGCTTTTTGCTCAGTTTTGTTCCAGTCGAAGGTGGTACCATCGCTCATCTCGTAATCGTCTATCAGCAACTGGGTAGGCGTATTGCCGGACCAGTTATGATACCCGTTCAAGCCATTGTACAAGCCTATCTGCCCTCCCGCTTCGGATTTAGCATTTACAAAATAACGGGAGAAAATGCTTTCACTGTTATCTTTCAGGAACATCGCCTGGTAATTGGCGCTGGCTTCGGTCGCGCTGACAGGGTTTGGAAATGCCAGGGAATAAACGCCCAGGTCTATTACCGCCTTTGCAGCATCTTTAGCTTTCTGCCAGCGTGCCGTACGGTCGCCGGCGGGGTAAGCCAGTACTTCCGGTGTTGGGGCCGCTGCTATAACGGCGGATTTTGCTTTGGCGGTAGGAAGATCATGCAGATCACTGGCAGCGTATAACAGGATACGTGATTTTAATGCCAGTGCGCCGCCTTCATTAGCGCGGCCTTTTACAGACACCCCTTCTGTACCATGCAGATAATAGGCCGCGGAATCACAGTCTCTGGTGATATGGTCCACACATTCTGCGAAAGTATTACGGGCTTTTGTATAGTCTTTGTCATCCAGTGTGTACACAGAATCTATCAAAGGAATACCGCCGTAGGCGCGTAGCAGTTGGTGATAGTAAAATGCGCGCAGGAAGTATACTTCTCCCCTCAGCCTGCGTCCTACCATGGCTTTATCAAATGGTACTTTATTCACGTTGGCAAAGAATACATTGCAGGCACGGATCCTTTTGTACATTTCGCCCCACTGGAATGTACCCCTGTTGGTAACATATTCGGCATCGGTCGGGCTGATAGTAGCTTCCACCATATTTTTGAGACCATAGTTATGTGTGAACATGGTTTCATCTGTAGCAGATGCCAGCATGGTTTCCAGGAAACCGCCACTGCTGAGGCCATTGTATATTTCATTCACGAATGCTTCTGTTAATGCAGGATCACTCCAAACATCATCTGTAGTAGCTTCGCCCAATGGCTTTGTATTCAGGAAATCGGTTTTACAGGCACCTGCTGTAAGCAGAGATGCACAGGTAAGACCAATGTATATTTTTTTTATTAACTGTTTCATACTTGCTTACTTAAAAAGTTAACGTAAAGCCTGCATTGATGACCCTTGACTGCGGATAGTACTGACCGTTACCATTGATAGATTCCGGATCGAGGATTTTCAGGTTATCGATCGTGAACAGGTTCAGACAGTTGGCATATACCCTGAAACTGCTGATCCCTGCTTTTTTCTTAAACAGATCTCCCAGTCCATAGCCTATCTCCAGGTTCTTCAGACGCAGGTAGTTGGTGCTGCGCAACCAGTAAGTGTTGCCGGTAGACCAGTAAGTATCGTTACGGTCGTTTACACGAGGGTCCACACTGCTTGGGTTATCCGGGCTCCAGCGATGATCGTAGTAGTCTTTCGTGAAGTTGCCGATCTCACCGGATTCCGTGTTAATGGGCAAAGCCCCACCAGCAGCCCCCTGCATGAGAACAGAGAAGTCGAAGTTGCGATAGCCCAGATTGATATTCAGGCCGCCGGTAAACTTAGGCTGGGTGCTTTTGGAGTTACGCACCTTATCATCGCCATTAATTTTACCATCCCCATTAATGTCTTTGTACTTCATATCACCGGGGCGCAGGTTATTCGTCAATGCACTGTAATCGATTGTATTTTTGCTGATAGCATCAAAATCTCTGAATACGCCGTCATATTCATAGTAGAGAGCGGTGTTCATTGGCTGGCCGGTAGAACGTTGCCAGGCAGGCGCACCGGGTGTTTCATCCCAGAAAATGATCTTGTTTTTAGAATAACCGCCGTTTACACTTACATCATAGCGGAAATCAGCGCCGATCTTATCAGTATAACCTATACGGAATTCCCATCCTTTATTATCCACCTTACCGATATTTTCAGCAGGGAGCGTCATACCGGTAGATTGAGGGATAGAAGCATTTCTTCTTACCAGTATGCCTGAACGTTTATTGATAAAGGCGTCCAGTTCAAAGTAGAGTTTACCATTGAGTAATGAACCATCCAACCCAACGTTATAATTATTCGCTACTTCCCAGGTAATGTATGGGTTAGGGATACGTGCTTCATACAATGATTTCACTACATTATTGCCCAACACATAGCTGCCAAAGCCATAAGTAGAATAATACTGGTATTCCTGCAAAGTGAGCGTACCATCTCCATTATCATCATAATAAATCTGGTCATTCCCCAGTTTCCCCCAGGATGCGCGGAGTTTTAAATAGTTTACCACATGGATATTATTTTTCCAGAAGTTCTCTTCAGAGATGCGCCATCCGGCCATTACACCAGGAAAGAAACCGAAACGGGACGTCGATGGGAACATATAAGAACCATCATAACGCCATACAAATTCCGCGAGGTATTTCTCTTTGTAGTTATAAGCCGCACGTCCGAAATAGTTGAGACGGGCACGGTCCCAGGCACTACCGCCATTATCTTTTTCAAGATCTCCTCCTGCAAACATCTGGTCTATTAAAGAAGAAACGAAATACTTACGGGAAGCGTTGAAGTTATCAGAGTTGACCGTTTCACGCTCTACCCCGAATACCAGGTTAACAGTATGTTTTTTATCGAAGGTATGATCGTAAGTGAGCAATCCGCGTAACAGCATATTACTCTGGTCTTCATCCCCCTGAGCCAGGGTAGCCTGGTCCGTACCACGTTTACCTTTTACGAGTAATGGCGTGGTACCATCTGCTTCATATGTTTTTTTGTCCCAGGTATAGAGGTACCAGGGGGTCATCCATTTTTTAGTCCGTTTGAGGTATTTGTCGAATGCCACGTTACCACTCAGTTTCAACCCATCCACCCAGGGAACGGTGACGTCTAAACGGGCATTGGTTTGCATGTAGTAACGTTTGTCTCTGTCGTACCCGGTCTGGTCGGTAGTGATGACTACAGGGTTGTTACCGTATTCTATATCCGGACCAGCCAGCCCATTAGGCCAGTAGGCAGGTTCAGTAGGTTTGCCGCGCATCAGCATACGGAAGATATCGCTGGCGCTGCGGGTAGGATAATGCCGGTACTCCTGCCGCCCCATGAGGTCAACGCTTACATTCACGTATTTATTCACCCTGCTGTCCAGGTTCACACGCAAACTGTACTGATCATAACCGGTAGCTGATTTTTTGTAGTAAGCGTCCTGCGACTGATACCCAAAAGAAGCCAGGTATTTCATTGCATCCGTACCACCGGAAATCTGCAGGCTATGATTGGATTGCGGTGACCAGTCCTTGAAAGTAGCCTTATACCAATTGGTATTAGGATGCAGCCAGGGATCATTATTGGCTTTATATTTTTGTATTTCTGATTGTCCGAAAGCCACATCCCATTGCTTGTTGGTAACAGGAGAGGTATAGGTGCCATTCTGTTTGTACACTTTCCAGGCAGCATCCCATTCATTGGCGGGAACATCGCGATAGAGGCTCAGTTCATCACGCAGTTGTGCATATTGTGAAGCATCTGCCATATCGGGAATATGTGTAGGCTGAGACCATCCCTGGTTAAAGGAATACGTAAGCTGAGGTTTACCACTTTTACCACGTTTGGTAGTAACGAGTACAACCCCGTTCGCAGCTCTTGCACCATAGATAGCAGCAGATGCATCTTTCAGTACCGAGATGCTTTCAATGTCTACAGGATTGAGCCTTTCCAATCCACCGGTACGCGCAGCAACACCATCAATAACAACGAGCGGATCATTGTTACCCAGTGTGTTGGAACCGCGGATACGCAGGGAAGAACCGTCATTACCAGGTTCACCGCTGTTTTGCATAGCAGTGACACCTGGCATACGGCCTGCAATAGAGTTGGATAAATTGGTAGCAGGAGATTTGATAAGGTCCGCTCCTTTTACAGTAGCGATGGAACCCGCAACGGCTTCACGTTTTTGCGCACCATAACCGACTACCACTACTTCACTAAGACCTTTAGTATCCGCTTCCAGCGCGATATTCATGGGTCCATTCCCTTTTACGGAAACTGTTTGCGGCAGGAAACCGATAGCACTTACGGTTAACTGTGCAGTTGCAGGTACGCTTAATGTAAAAGAACCATCAGGAGTGGTAGTGGTACCACGTGGAGTACCAACTATTTTCACCGTAGCACCAATAACGGGTTCATTGTTTTTATCCAGGACCTTCCCTTTTAAGGTGATATCCTGGGCGAAGAGAGCGGTGGGTAAGAAACATACGGAAAGGAGTAGAATTAGTTTCATGCACAGTGGTATTGACTGCCAGGCATGGGAATGCCGGGCCTTCAACAGGTCTGAATTTTTCATACGTTAAGTTTGACAGTTTAGAAATGACATGCCCGTGGTAACAGCTGGTTACCGGCATGATAGATTTGGGTCTACAGGGAATGCAATAACATCCCTATAGTTTACACACTTTTGTTTCGGATAATCATCATAACGTGGTTTAATAGTTAAAGAATAGCAGGCAATGGGTCAATAGTTAACAATACAGCACGGGTTTTCTAAGCATATGGCTGTAAATATTATGTGACAAGGTGATGCGCTACAGAATTCTTTGAGTTAGTACGAACTAGTTTTCATAACGGTTGATAAATTCTTATGGTGTCAACCACACACCTAAAATAGAAAAAATTATTAAAGATTTATAATTCTTTTAACATCCAGTTAATACAGGTGAAATGACCTGTATTACCGAGAGGCCCATCCAGGTGATAAAAACCAAAATATTCATATAATTTAACGGCCTGTACTAATTCGGGCATCGTTTCCAGGTAACAATGGGTGTAATTTTCTTTACGGGCAAAATCCAGGCAATTTTCAATGATAGTACGGGCAATCCCTTTACCTCTGAATGCAGGCAGCAGGTACATTTTCTGCAGCTCGCAGATATGTGCAGGGCCACCTTCCAGGGGGTAAATACCGGCTCCTCCGGCAATTTCACCATCTACCCTTGCTACGTAGTAAACAGAACGCGGAACATTGTATATTTCTGATAAATGGTCCAGCGCCGTATCGGCAAATGCAGTACCTGGTCTGTTCAAACCAAAATCGGTTAATACACTCCTTACTATATATGCTATAGTTTGATTATCATCCGGTTGAATCAGGCTGATAGTGATAGATGGCATTTCCGGTGGTTAATTTGATTGAATTGTGAAGATAGTAAAAGTCGTTAGTATTCCTGTTCAAAGGAGATGGAAGTAATACTAAAAGGACTACCGCCTTTAGCCACGAGATAGACATCGTGTACTCCGTTGGAATACTTTGGGTTACCTGTAAATTTCAGGGCGTATGTGGTATCGCCGGTAAAGGGGATCTTCAGGGTACCGATCTTCCTGCTTTTTTTACCTCTGGGGGTGTTAATACGGAATTCCAGCCGGGCGCTTTTCTGTTTACTTTCACAAAAAACAACGACTTTAAATCCTACCTCTCCCATCCCCAGGTTCACCTGTCCAAAACCAAGAAAACTACCGGATTTCATTTTAAATTCGGTTTCAAAATTCCCTTTTTTCGCTTTCATGCTGTCCGCTGGCGGAGCGGCCGGCTGAGAGCTGGCTGGTGGTGAAATGGCCGGTGGAGGCACAGCAGTCTGCCCTCTCGCAATTAACTGCACAATAATCAAAAAAAGACATAGGATCGGCCTCATATTGAATACAGTAGGTCTTGGCGTCTTTTAAAGGAAGCTTAACCAGTGTCTAAATTACTATTTAAGACGAAAATTACGCAAATTTATATTAAAATTTACAATAATAACTATATAATGATTATCAGGCTGTTAAAACGCAAAGCAGGTAAAGGTAAATATTAAGTAACCCACGGAAAGAGTTACGCAAAATCCTGCCTTTTATTGTGTTGGGAAGAAAATTTAATATGTGAAGTGTGAGTAAGGGGTCGTTTTGAGGGGACTATTAACAAGGCGTTAAATGCCCGTTTGTAGCTATTAATGTTTACTGTTGTGTTTCGGCAAAAACATAAAAGGCTCCTGACAGAGCCCCGTGTTTGCAGCAAATAAAACAACAAAAAAGACGCCGTTAGATTCCCTGATATTGGCAATTTTAGAAGGGGCCCCCTCCGGAGTCTGTTAAGGAGGATAAAAACGTTCGCTACAAATACGGGGCTCCTGACGGAGCCTTTTTAGTGTCTGCTAATACTTTTGAGATAAACCTTTATCTATTTTTGTCTTATTTTGATTCTTTCAGTACCATATCAATGGTGATAGCACCGGCAACGATGGCTATTTTATTTACATCTTCCGGGCAATCTTTTTCAATGGTTACGCGGTATTTATCGGCAGTCGTAAACGCTTCCTTCAGGATACCGGCCCATTTTTTAGTGATGGCGCCTAATGGTTTTTCGCTGGAATCCACAATGCTGAAGTTCCAGGCTTTCCAGTCGCCTTTAATCTGTGCTATTGTTTCCCCATACTGGTTAGTAATATGGAACAGAGGCTTCATCAGTTTAAATTTCTGTTTGATACCGCCTATCTTCTCACCATTAGCATCCAGGATGTCGATTTTAGAGAACCAGAAAGTCCAGCCACGACGAATACTTGCTACCACAACTTCGTTCATGTCTTTAATATCCAGTGCAAAAGGAAATACTGCTTTACTAATGAACAGGCGCAGTATTTTATGCCATACCGGAACAACCTGCTGGATATTACCAATTTGCTGTCCCTGTTCGCCATACACCTTGTAAGCGTTTGAAAATTTGAGGAGTCCTACTTTTTCATCGATAAAATAATCATCGCATTTAAAGAATTCGGGTAAGTTCGTTTGTCCCATACAACGGTTTAATAAAGTCGGTTACAGAATAGAATGGGCGCAAAGATATGTAAAATTCACATATTATATCCCGGACATATAAAAAACGCCATAAGCATGTCATACTTATGGCGTTATCAAAGAATTAATAATCCAGGTTCTGGTACATTTTAACAGGGTCCAGTTTATACTCATCCAAAGGGATCGGGAAGTAACGGTCTTTCCTGCTGAAGTTAGCCAGCTTAGGGCTTCCGAAGTCCAACTGATTTTTTGCATGGTAGTAAGCGATCAGTTCATCCGTTGTAAAAAATCTGATCACGTCGAACCAGTATTTCTGTTCAAAAGCCAGTTCTACTCTTCTCTCATGCAGGATAGCTAATTTAAGTGTAGGGTATTTCGCTATGTAATCAGCATCTGTAACAGATACGGCGTAAGCAGGTAACCCGGCTCTTACACGTACCATATCCAGGTAACTGATAGCTGTTGCGTTGTCACCGAGGTACATATTTACTTCTGCCAGCATCAAGATTACATCTGCATAACGGATAACAGGACAATCATTACCACCATAACCTAATTTACCTGCAGCTGAAGTTGTATCACGGAATTTGGTAATGAACCAGTCTTTTACGTTAGTAGCATTGGCATACTTAATAGAAAATGCTTTACGGAGATCTGTTGATTCGTATTCATTTACCAGATCATGTCTTACACTTCCACCAAGACCTGTCGCTACTTTCAGAGAGTTGATCGTTTCTCCCGCGGCCTGATTGTTGGCTGCGATAGAAGAGGAATTATTGATGTCTCCCTGTTTGTATACCAGTGAGAAGATAGTTTCCGGATTGCTTGTTTTTTTCGACACGTCAAAAACATCTGCATAAGGAATATCTGTCAGCGCATTGAACGAACGCATGTTATAGCAGGCTTCCAGATAAGTCTTCGCACTCGCCAGGTCCTCATTTTTATTACTGCTGCTGATGGTAACTGCCCTGGTCAGGTATACCTGTCCGAGCAACGCATTTGCTGCTGCTTTAGATACACGGCCCAGGTTAGCGCCCGTTTGAAAGTCAGGCAAAGGACTAGCCAGTACATCTTTCAGGTCTGCCACAATTTGTGCATACACGGCCGTATCTTTTGCACGGAAAGTATACAGAGGAACTTCTGTAGAAGTTAATTGTTTTGTCACCAAAGGAACATCACCCCATTTACGTACCAGGTGAAAATATATCAGGGCACGGAGAAACTTTGCTTCAGCAATATAACCTGATTTTGTATCCGCACTGGCAAAAGTCACATTGTCTATATTTGACAGTACGATATTGGCACGGCTAACAGACTGGTATAATGCAGTCCAATGTGATTTCAGGTAAGAATTGCTTGGCAGGATAGAAAAATCACTGAACTGAAAAGGTTCACCTGAATTGGATTGTACGTCAATACCACCGGTATTGCCGGCACGGTCTTCTGTAAATAATCCACTGTTCTCACCGATACAGTTACTACTTCTTAACGACTGATATATACCGTTCACAGCCAGTAACACATCAGACTCTGACTGAAAATAATCAGATATGGTGGATGAGTTGGGGTTTGTCTGATCCAGCAGGTCCTTATTACAGGAAGAGAATACCACCGCAGCTGCAAACATCGATATTATGAATAATTTATTTTTCATCTCTGATACTTATTAGAATGAATTAAAAAGCAATTTTAGCACCTACGTTATAAGCACGTACCAATGGATACATACCATAATCTACGCCCGGAGCTAAATTTGAATTGGTAGTACTGTTTACGTTGTAATCAACTTCAGGATTATACCCTTTATATTTTGTAATAGTAAAGGCGTTATCTACACTGGCAAACAAAGTGGCTTTGCTGATACCCAGTTTTTCCTGCAGGAAGCGGAATTTGAAATTATATCCCAGTGTAGCATTCGTACATCTGAAGAAAGAAGCATCCTGTAAGTAGAAGGTTGATAAACGGGTACTGTTACTTTGTGTACCAGCTCTTGAAGGGCGATATACTTTTCCGTTACCAGGTTCTGAAACAGAACGGAAATGTTGTGCAACATCCGCATACTGGTTACCGGAACCTTCCATATTATACAGGTAATAATCTTGTCCGTCCAGCACCTGGTTACCATAAGAGCCATTAAACGAAGAGCTGAAATAAAACTCTTTATAAGTAGCAGACAGGTTAAAACCGTAAGTGAATTTAGGGTAAGGATTACCGATGATGTCTTTATCCGCATCGTTTACTACACCATCTCCTGTTTTATCGTAGAAATAAAGATCACCGGGATGCATTGGGTTGGATGAAGAGGCCGACGGCGCAACTTTCTTATAATTATCCGCAGTAGCGATACCCAGTACTTTAAAACCGTAGAACATACCCACTGGATGTCCTTCCTGTGTAACGTGTGTTTTGTAAGAACGTTCTGCACCAGCGGTGTAAATAGTACTGGCACCACCCATGTTCAGTACTTTATTCCTGTTTACAGAAATGTTACCAGAGAAATTAAGATGAAAATCTTTATTATCTATCACCCTTGTATCAATCTGTACATCTACACCTCTGTTACGTATTTTTGAATTACGCAGGTTAGTCAGCATGTAGTTAGAACCAGAGATAGCAGAAATAGGCTGATTAAATAACAGGTTGTAAGAATAACTCAGGTAATAGTTAGCGATCACTGTTACACGGCCATTGAATAATCCGATATCCAGACCAGTATTATACTGAGAAGTTGATTCCCATCCCAGTTTCTCATCCTTGATATCACCGGCATAGGCAGTGTTGTATACGTTATTACCGAATACAACGGCTGAAGTCCCCGTAGCCATTACCTGTAAGGCATTGTAATCACCGATATTGTTATTACCGCTTAAACCCCAGCTTGCACGTAATTTAAGGGTAGAATGCTGACCCAGCCAATCATGGTAGAAAGATTCATTAGAGATATTCCATCCTGCGGCAACAGAAGGGAAAGCACCCCATTTGTTCTTAGGGCCAAAACGGGAAGAACCGTCTGTACGGAAAGATCCTGTGAGGAAATATCTGCTGTCATAGGCATAATTCACACGTGCCAGGTAAGACAATAAAGTGGTAGTAGTTCTTATTGCATCTGTTAAGCTAAAATAAGCTGCATCTGCCCCTTTCCCACTGATGTCCTGGATACGGTCATTATCAAATCCGGTAGCTTTTACGCCTACTACGTCGTTCGTTGTCTTTTGGGCGGTATAACCAGCCAGTACATCTATTTTATGTTTATTAAACTGTTTATTGTAGTTAAGGGTATATTCTCCCAGTTTATCCAGGTAAACAGTATTCTTTACTTTTGCATTGGCAGCATTCTTTGCATCTACAGAATATGGTGCACTTACACCAGCGCTCAGACTGGTAGGATAATAATAATTATACTTCTCAGCGTAGTTGGAGATACCGAGGTTAGCTTTGAATGATAATGCCGGCAAAAGCTGGTAAACAGCATAAGCATTATAAGTACCTCTGTTACCTCTCCTGGTGATATTAATTTCCTTAGCCAGTGCCAATGGATTTTCAAAGCTGTTGAAACCATATGTGGAAGAGTATTTGGCTACTTCGTTCTTGGCGATGTTGCCTTTCTCATCATATGCACGGAACGATGGTAACATCAATAAGGCTGCCATGATAGGATTGTGGTCCCAACGGCCTTCTTCTGTTTCCTTATTCTGATTATTGGTGTAAGAAATGTTCAATCCTACTTTCAGCTTTTCGTTTACTTTTCCATCGATGTTTGCACGCAGGTTTATTTTCTTTACACCTGTGTTCAGTACGATACCATCCTGATTCTGATAACCACCACTGATGTAATAACGAACATCATCTTTACCACCGGAGAACGACAGGTTATGTCTTGCGAATACGGCATTTCTGTATAATTCGTCCTGCCAGTCTGTATTATATTTAGAATGGATGATCTTCTGAGAAGCGAAATCGTAAAAATCCGGGTCTACCTGTACAGCGTTGGCGTTACCTACATTTTTCACACGGGTAGCATTATCATCAGAGTACATATTATCATTCCAGGGAAGAGCAGGATTGTTGGCATTCACAACAAAGTCGTGGTAAGTATTGTTACGGGCGTCTACCATCAACTGGGAGAACTGATCGGCATTCAGCAACTTCACTTTCTTCGCTAACTGGTTGATACCTGTCTGAATATCATATTCAAACTTACCTTTGGTGTTATTTTTACCACGTTTGGTAGTAATCAGTACTACACCACCGGAAGCTCTTGAACCATAGATAGCAGCAGAAGCAGCATCTTTCAGGATGTCGATCGTTTCGATATCTTCCGGGTTAATGTAAATATCATTATTAGTATTATCCACGGGATAGCCATCTATTACATATAACGGATTAGAGGAAGCGTTTATAGATCCGGTTCCACGTACACGGATCCTGGTACTTGCATAAGGAGCGCCACTTACCTGGGCGACTACCACACCGGCTACTTTACCAACGAGCGCCTGTCCAACAGTAGGTGCAGACAAGTTCATCTCACTTGCTTTTACACTGGAAATAGCACCTGTTAAATCACTCTTTCTTACAGACTGATAACCGATGGCTACTACTTCTCTTAACTGGCTGTTCTGTACTTTCAGTTTTACGTTGATAGTAGGTTCTCCTGTTACTGTAACTTCTTCCGGAGCATAACCAATAAAGTTGAATACCAGTACATCACCGGTGTTCACAGCAATACTGTATTTACCGGAAATATCAGTAGTAGTATTTTTTTTGGTCGTTTTCTCGTACACACTTACACCAGGTACAGGCTGATTCGTTTCATCCGTCACAACACCGGTTACTACTACCTGTACAGTTGCGGTAACGGTCGTTACAACAGTTACTTTCTTTTTAACCACTTTCAGGAAGATATGGTTATCATCTACCTGTTTAACAGAGCCTTCATAGTCTTCCAGCAGTTGTTCAAGAACAGCGGACAGGGAAGCCTTTTCAGCTTTATAATTCACCAGTTGGCGGGCATTTACAGCGGTTGCATTATAACCAATTGAAATACCTGTTTTTTGTTCAATAAGCAGAAATACTTCTTTAAGCGGTAATTTTTTAACATCTAAACTAATACGTGTGTCCTTCACGTTGATGATGATGTTCTGACCATTCATACTGTTGGCAAAACAAATCGCATGACAAAAGAAAAATACGGGGAGCAGGCGCAACTGCCGTGATATAGAGGTGAGCGCTTTACTTTTTATTCGCATGTTGCAGTATTAATTTTAATTTCATGATTATTAATGTGGTATGTGATACCTGATAACTGGGCGAGTAAAGACATTGCATGTTCAATAGACTCATTCTTTAGCTGCAATGTGTAACGGCAGGTCCTTTTGGTGCTACCTGTTAATTTAATACTGATGTTGTATTGTCTTTCCAGTATGTCCGCTATTTCAGGGATAGTGGCCTGATCGAAATAGTAGTTATTAGCCTGCCAGTCGGCTATCTTAGCAGCATTTGCTATTTTGATATGATGTTCCTTTGAAGTATAGGTAAGCACCTGGTTATGTTCGATACCCGCAGCCACGACCTCCTGTTCCTTTTCTACACGCACTTTACCTGTTAATACAGCTACCTGTATAGCATCTTCACCCGGATAGGCTTTGATATCAAAGGAAGTACCCAGCACAATGGTTTTTAATTCCCCGGTGTGTACGATAAAAGGTTTCGTTTCATCACTCTTTACATCAAAAACCCCCTCTCCTTTTAAGAACAGTTCCCTGTTGTTTTTTCCAAAGTTGGATGGTATACTTAATTCAGAGAGTGCGTTGAGTGTAACAACGGTACCATCGGGCAGGGTGAGTTTTTTTCGTTTCCCTTTCTCTACATTGATCTGTGCATATGTTACCGGCACAGGCTTTTGTGGTCTGAAAAAGAAGAGCAATCCTGTAACGATCACTAGCAATATAGCCGCAACCCGCAGGAGAGGCATATACCTTATCCTTTTACGGGGGAATAACGTAGCCATTACATTGGCGGCCGCTTCATTGGCAGCGGCTGCAAATTCCGGATCGTCTTCTGTTTCAAAAGAATAGAACCAGTCGTGTATACGTGCTATTTCTTCCGGCGTGCATTGGCCGGACCTATACTTTTTTAAAAGCGCTAATATGGCAGCTTTGTCTGATGATGTCTGCATTCATCAGTAAAGTCTTTAAAGCAGGCAGGTGGTACCATTAAGGAATTGTGAACACAATGTTAAGGAAATGTAAACAAGTATCCAGTTGTCTGTATTGAGGCGCAGACGTATTCTTTTAAGAGCAAGAGAGATATAATTCTTGACGGTTTGTTCTGAAAGGCCGTGTTCTTCGGCTACTTCACGAATGGATTTTGCTTCCCAGCGACTTGATATAAATACCTTACGCATGGTATCATTCATCTTCGCTACTTCGGTGTCTACTGCCTCTCTCAGCTCTAATGAGATCAGTTGATTTTCTACGGGGAAGGTGGTTGGCTCGTCTTTTTCAAGTAAGATGGATTGACGCGCCAGCACCTTCTTGTGCTGGATCTGCCAGTCTATGACTGCATAATATGCGGCACGTGTTAAATAAGAGAGGATACGGTCTGCCGTTACAATATTCCGGCGGTTCTTCCAGAAAGAGATAAAGACCTCCTGGAGGAGGTCTTTGGTATCATGTTCATCCCTGATACGGGCGTATATAAATTTATACAGGGTAATATTATACCTGTACACTAAAGTCTCAAATGCCTTTTCATCGTCCTTTTTTACCAGCGATAATAGCTCTGCATCATTCAGATTCTTCATTATAACACAAAAAAGTTGGCGAATTGTATTGCGGTGTGAAAATATGCAGCCAAAATTTAGCGTTGTGTTATGTTTGCGTTAAGTGCAATTTCATCAGCAGGGAAATACGTCGCGGAAGGTATCTCCTCTTTCCATCGCAGCAATTTCGTTTTCATCACAGAGGCAGGTATCCAGTTCTCTTATAATAGTTTCTTTGTCTAATCCTTTACCGATGATGACGAGTTCATTTTGCCGGTCGCCAAATTGTTTGTCCCATTTTGCTTCAATTTCCTCTTTATTATCTAAGAAGGAAGCATAACGGAGTCTTTCTTTATAGGACATACTGCACCACCATACGCCTGCGCGTTCCGCTCTTAAGCTGCCTCCTGCCTGGCTCCAGTTGAGCGCATCGTCCTTACGGGAAGCTAACCAGAACAACCCTTTACTACGGATAATATTGGAATGCCAGTTATCATTGAGGTAGTTCCAGAAACGTTCCGGGTGAAAAGGGCGGCGACTGCGGTACACGAAGCTGCCGATACCATATTCTTCTGTCTCAGGCGTGTGATGTATTTTGCTGAGTTCTTCTATCCATCCGGCACTCTGACTGGTTTCTTCAAAGTCAAAGAGGTTGGTATTGAGGATATTTTTGAGTTCTACTTTACCAAAGGAAGATGTTACGATGTGGGCGCCGGCATTTAGTTTTTTTATTACAGCCGTTAGTATCCCTACTTCTTCAGAAGTCATTAAATCGGTTTTATTGAGGATGATGACATTGGCAAATTCTATCTGGTCTGTGAGCAGATTGACGATGGTCCTGTAATCCCCTTCCATATCAGTAGCCTGCCTGTCCTGCAATGTTTCAATGCTACTATAATCTTTTAAGAAATTAAATCCGTCTACTACGGTAACGAGCGTATCCAGGCGGGAAAGTTTACTAAGATCTGTTCCATTGGCCTCATCCTGGTAAGTAAATGTTTGTGCCACTGGTAAAGGTTCACTGATGCCGGAGCTTTCTATCAGCAGGTAGTCAAATTTCCTTTCTTTGGCCAGTTTCTCTACTTCTATCAGTAAGTCTTCACGCAGGGTGCAGCAGATGCAGCCATTGCTCATTTCAACAAGGCGTTCCTCTGTTCTGTTGAGGGTATTTTCATTTTTGATAAGTTGTGCATCGATGTTCACTTCACTCATGTCATTCACGATGACAGCCACTCTCATGCCTTCTTTGTTATGCAGGACATGATTGAGCAAAGTAGTCTTACCGGCACCGAGGAATCCACTCAATACCGTTACTGGTAAACGATTAGTTTGCATAATATGTAAGATTAACGGATCAGGCCTTTTCCGGATTTGTGAGGAACAAATATACTACATTATTGCAACAAAGTTGCAATAATGTAGTATATTTTAAACTGCTATCTAATTAATGCAGGCGTTTCGGTAAGGAGTTGGGTTATCTTTTAAGCATCCGGTTGTTCAATACTTTCATCAGCACATCCTCTTTCTGATATTTTGATACAGGGACCTCGAATTCTGCAATGTGCAGTACATTACCTTCTATAGCATCTATCTTATTCATAGCTACGAGATAGGATTTATGCGGCTGGACAAAATCCGCCACCGGCAATCTTTCCTGTATCATCTTTAATGTCAAATGTGTAATGACCTTTCTGTCTTTTATATAAATAGCAATATAGTTTTCCATTGCTTCTATGAAAAGAATATCCGCAGTACTGATCTTTTCCAGTTTGTTATCTGCTTTTACAAAGAAGTAATCTTCGGCGGCAGCCCCCTGCTGCTGCTGTTTGAAGTAATCATAAATCTTATTCGCAGATTTTAAGAACCTTTCAAAGGAAACAGGTTTTAGAAGATAATCCAGCACTTCCAGTTCATATCCCTCCATCGCATATTTCTCATACGCAGTGGTAAAGATTACTTTAGGTGGGTTCGTTAAGTTTTTCAACAGCTCTATACCGGACATATAAGGCATTTCTATATCCAGGAATAATACATCAACCTCTTGTTGTTTTAGCATGGAATTGAGTTCTATCGCATTTTCACAAATGCCTGTCAGTTCCAGGAAATCCACTTTCTCTATATATCCCTGTAATCCTTTTCTTGCAAAAGGCTCATCATCCGTTACTATACATTTTATCTTCATGCTGCTTTGATTATTAACGCTACTGTAAAATCCTTTTCAGTTTTATCTATACTGAAAGTATGTTTATCCGGGTATAAAAGTTCCAGTCTTCTTCTCAGGTTCTCCAATCCTATTCCTCCTACCCTCTCCAAAGGTATACTATCCGGGATATCATTTTCTATCCGGAATATAATATGATCATCCTGCAACAGTGTTTTGATACAGATCTTATAACCTCCTCCTACATATTTAAATGCATTTTCTACCAGGGGAAAGAATAATAAAGGATATACCTGCTGATCATTTAATAAAGGATCGAATTCTACTCTTAAAGATAATTTATCTGAGGCCCTTACCTTTTGAAGGCTGATGAAACTTTCCAGGTATTGAATTTCTCTTCTTACAGGCACCGTCTGTTCCTGATCGTATAACTGATAACGGAGCAGTTCGGAGAATCTTTCCACACTTCTTTTAGCCGCAGATACGTCTTCATCCATCTGGAAATAGATAGTGTTTAAGGCATTAAAGATGAAATGAGGATGCAGTTGTGATTTTAAGAACTTTAGTTCTGCCTGTAGCTGATCCGATACTACTTTTTCCAGTTTCAGCCTGTTGTTTACATAGGCTTCCAGGAAAGTGTTACTTCTGCTGATGCCGTAATAAATGATGCTATAGAGCGTTGGTATTATGTTGATATCTACCACATCATACCATTGTGCCCCATCATCGGTAAAAATGGCCACTGGCATTATGAAAATATTCTGAAAAATAAATGAGACAAGACAAATATATCCGAATTCTTTTAAAACTCTTTTATAGCTTAATTCCTTTTGCCATTTTGTATCGAAATATTTGTAAAGGCGATGTTGTACCCATATAAATGTATATCCCATTAAAACAGAGATAAACATTTCGAAAGAATTTGTCTGCCAGGGCCTTTGCCAGAACTTCATGCCGGTTACCGTATCCAGCAGCAGACGGATGGTAAAGTATATCAACAGGCCATATATGGCAGGGAAATAATATTTCCAGAATTTCTTCATGATAGAAAAATTACGATTTTTATATGACTGATTGTTCTTCCATCTGTATAACCGGCTGCTTATAGGTTAGTTTTTGTTTTGATTTCATACCAAATAAAAAACGTGCAATAGCATATGGCCTTATAAAGATATTGAAGATCCCCATGCTTAGTAAAAAGGTGACAATTACAGTAAAGATATATTTCATTCCAATCGTTTCAGTTGTCTGTACAACATAATAGGTGAGGATCACGATAATGGTCTGGTGTAATATATAAAATGGATAGACTGCCTGGTTGAGATAGTTTAATACCGGGTGTCTTTTATTAAGGTATCTCTTTCCATATCCTATAGCAGTGAATACCCAGCCCCATGCACAAACAACTCTTAATGCCAGGAAAATATAAGTACGTGGGTCTGTTTTCCAGTTTGTGATTGTATCCCATGGCTGAATATCATTCCAGCGAATATAATTGATGACGATGATGCTGGTGAATGCGATCATTAAAGAAAAACGGCGGTTCCTTTCCAGGCTGTCCATCAAACTGCTATTGGCAATACAGATAAACCCCGCCAGCAGGAAACATAACCAATAGAGGAAGTAACAGTAATCCTGCACTAAGTTATTGGTTTCGGGGAATTGTATAGTCATACTGCTATAGATAATGATAGCGGGAATAGCCAGCAGGTAGATCCGTTTCCCTTTCGCCATCCATTGCAGGGGTTTGTTTTTTGTTTTGATGATCCAGACGAATAAAGGGGCAAAAATAATGTCATAGATCAGCAGGTATAGGATGAACCAGAGGTGATGCCAGCTCATGTTCCCTTTGGGATAGGCTCCTGTAGTGAAGATGCTGGGATAGAAGTGCCAGAAGTTCCCTTTGAAGCCCTCGGTTAACCGTTCCATGTATACCTGTGGCGGAACGATAACCAGCATACCAAATACAAGCGGGATAAAGAGGCGGGTGAAACGCAGTCCTATAAATCCCTTACCGGTCCGGTTCTGAAGCATATAATAGCTGACCGTACCGGAGATGAAAAACAACAATGGCATCCGGAACAGGTGCAGCCATGCATTCATTTCCAATAACAGGTTGCTTGTTTCTTTATTCCTGATGTGCCAGTCCATTTCTGCGGCGTAAGGCATAGCGGAATGAAAGAATAAGACCCCAACGATAGCGAGAATACGGAGCCAGTCCAGGTATGATTGACGTTGCATCTTGTAAATTTTAACGTGAAATTATCCCTGAAGGAATATCCGTTAAAATAACTTTGACGTATGGACAGTTGCATAGGATGAAAGTACAATAACGCCATACAGGGGATGGCTATTAAACGGAACAGGTAGCGCCAGGAAGCCGTATGCATATAAAAGAATTTAGCACGAAACTATCATAGGATAATTTCGTGCTAAAATATGTTTGACGTATAGACAATTATCTTAGGCGAAAAAGTATAATAGCGGCATTTCTCTAACAAAACCTTAATTTTGGCGATAAATTATTTTATGCCCGGAAGTGTTCTGATTATAGATGATGAGGAGAAGCTGCGGAGCCTGATGAAAAGGATTATTACGTTAGAAGGATACCAGGTACTGGAAGCGGGAACCATCAAGGCAACACAAAAGCTATTGGAAAAAGAAGAGGTAGATGTTATTATATGTGATGTAAAACTACCTGATGGCAGCGGTGTGGATTTTTCCAGAACGCTGAAAGAAAAGCATCCTTCACTGGAAATTATCCTGCTCACGGCCTACGGAAATATCCCCGATGGCGTACAGGCGATTAAAAATGGCGCATTCGACTATCTCACCAAAGGAGACGATAACAACCGTATTATCCCCCTGCTGAACCGTGCCTTTGAAAAGGTACAGCTACAGAAAAGGATTGAGAAGCTGGAGCAACAGGTGGGCAGGAAATATAGCTTCGACAGCATTCTGGGTAGTTCCCGTGTGATCAAAGAAGCCATAGAGCAGGCCAGGAAGGTAGCTCCTGCGGATACTACCGTACTGTTACTGGGAGAAACGGGTACAGGGAAAGAAGTCTTTGCGCAGGCTATTCATAATAACAGCAAAAGAGCCGGTAAACCCTTTGTTGCCCTCAATTGCAGCGCCTTTAGCCGGGAACTGCTGGAAAGTGAACTGTTTGGTTATAAAGCAGGAGCCTTTACCAACGCCATACGGGATAAGAAAGGATTGATAGAAGAGGCCAATAACGGGACTATCTTTTTAGATGAAATAGGAGAATTGCCTCTTGATCTGCAAAGCAAGCTATTGCGGGTGCTGGAGACCAGTGAATTCATTAAAGTGGGTGATACCAAACCTACTAAAGTGAATGTGCGTATCATTACGGCTACGAACCGCGACCTCAAAGAGGAGGCGGGAAAAGGACAATTCCGGGAAGACCTCTATTACAGGCTGAATGTATTTGCCATCACCCTGCCTCCGCTGCGGGAAAGGAAAAAGGATATCCCGGTACTGACAGAATATTTCGTAGGGGTCTTCTCTGCCAAAACCAATCAGAAAAAACTGGCTGTCAGCGATGCTTTTATTGAAAAGCTACAACTGCATGAGTGGAAAGGGAATATCCGCGAGTTGAAGAACGTGCTGGAAAGAGCCGTGATCATGGCTGGCGGTGAGGAGCTGACTGTCGCGCATCTTCCTTTTGAGTTACAGACTAACGAGAAGCCAGTACATACTTTATCCGCGTTTGACCTGGCCAGTGTAGAGAAACTCCATATTATAAGAGTATTGCATCATACCAGGAATAATAAGACCGAAGCTGCTAAACTGCTGAATATCGGTTTAGCTACCTTATACCGGAAGATAGAAGAGTATCAGATATCATAATGATAAAGCCCTCTCAAAATGAGAGGGTTTTTTATTCCCCTTTACATCTGCCCCACCCTATACCATTTACTTAACCATTACTGGCATTGCATTACAGCCAGGCATACTGATTTATACAAAGAACGGGCATGCCATTGGCCTGCATATACTCAAATGATTTTACCATGAACCAGTATGAAGTATCAGCAGAAATAGCCGACGAAATCCCGGAAATACAAAAAGAGATTGTACGCGAACCTGTCTTCGGTAGCGTATATATGTCGCTCAAAGTATTGACGACCTACACCGGAAAGATGCTGCAGGACCATCAGTTGCGACAGGTTGAACGTTGCATGAAATTAGCCGACAAAATCTATAATAAAGGCAACAAGCTGGTAAAGACTGCTGTAGAGAATGTATTTATCTTTTCATTCTCTAATCTGCAGGGTGCCTGCACCAGAAGAGAATGGCAGGAAGTACAAACAAAAATGCCCGTAACACTTTTCTCTCTGTATATACAGCAAATCATGAAACCCGGAATCTGATACAAGTTGTTTTATTAAGTGCACTTGTGGAAACCAGACCTAAGAAAAACCGAAACCGATTAATTGTTGCTGTAAATGTCAGGTTATAGAGGTGTAACCAATGGCGGCTTAATAATTAAGTCGCCATTACCTTAAATATTAAATAAAATGGAAGATATAATAGTCAGAGTGGCTACAGAAGAGGACGAACAATTTGCAAAGATCATCACTGATGAAATGGAAGCGTCTGCCAAAGTACGTGGTACCGGCATAGCCAAACGTTCTCCTGCGGCCATCATAGAGAAAATAAGAGAAGGGAAAGCGGTGATTGCAGTAACGACTGGCAATACATGGGTGGGATTTTCCTATATAGAGATCTGGTCAAATGGAGAGTTTGTATCCAATTCAGGGCTGATTGTGAACCCCGCGTTCAGGGAACGTGGTGTCGCCTCTGCCATCAAACAACGTATTTTTAAGTTATCCAGGAAGAAATATCCTGCAGCTAAGATCTTCAGTATTACCACGGGACTGGCAATTATGAGAATGAATTCCCGCTTAGGTTTTGAACCCGTTACCTATAATGAGATCACCTATGAAGAGCGTTTCTGGAGCGCCTGTAAAAGTTGTCCCAACTATCATATCCTCGAAAGTAAATCCTTTAAAAACTGTATGTGTACGGCCATGCTGTATATGCCAAAGGGATCAACTGATAAATATAACTTCTTTGAAAAGCATGATACCGCCGTCGTACGCTAAAATTTAAACTGGCCATTGACCTGATTAATGTGAAAAGCGCAAATATTGCTAAAAGTATTATACATTCGGCGGAAGAAAAACATTACGACGATATGTATCGGTAAGTCTGATCTCAATCTGACGGGGGCTTTTACAATTGCCCGGTAAGTTGTCTGAATCGGATATCGATATTGTAATTTTATCATAACATGCGCCTGAAAACGAAGCTAAGTATAGGCATTGGTTTTTTATTTATTGCCATCCTGATCTCAGGCATCCTTGGCATTTTGTCTATCCATGTAATGAAGAATGATGCCCGCCTGATACTGGAAGATAACTACGAAACACTTGTTTACAGCAATAATATGCTGAAACTGCTGGATAAATTACTGGAAGATCCTACCGGAGTACAACTGTTTGAAAAGAACCTGAAACAACAGGAAGCCAATATCACAGAACCGGGAGAAGCCGCAGCTACAGCAGCTGTCCGCGAGATGTTCGAACAACTGAAACGTTCTCCGGGTAATGACTCTATACGTTCCGTTATACGACAAAAAATATACCTGATCAATACAGCAAACCAACAGGCGATTTTAAGGAAGAATAATGTAGCGGAGATGAACGCGAAGACTTTCAGCAACTGGCTGATGGTCATATTTGGATTGCTGACACTGGTCGCATTTACACTGGCTGTTAATTTTCCTGGTATTATCAGCGAGCCGGTGAAAGCGCTTTCCGATGGGATCAAGGCGATCGTCAATAAAGACTATTCCAAAAGGATCCAACTTTCCCAGCACGATGAATTCGGAGACCTTGCCCAGGCGTTTAATATTATGGCCGGGAAACTGGATGAATATGAACATAGTAATCTTGCTAAAATTAAATTTGAGAAGAGCAGGATAGATACTATTATCAACCAGATGAACGACGGGATTATTGGTTTGGATGAAAACAGGAGATTACTCTTCATGAATAAGGTTGCAGAGAAATTACTGGGATTAAAGGAAACGGAGATCATGGGACAGTATGCCCCTGATATAGCATTACATAATGACCTCATGCGCAACTTACTGCAGGACCATGATAAAGAGAAAGAACTGAAGATTTATGCTGATCAGAAAGAAAGTTATTTTCATCTTGACATCTTTAATGTAAACAATAATGAGAAGGTGATCGGGCAGGTAATTGTGCTGCGTAACATTACACCTTTCCATGAACTGAATGAAGCAAAAACCAACTTTATTGCTACTATTTCCCATGAGCTAAAAACACCTATTGCATCTATTAAGATGAGCGCTCAATTACTATCTGACAGTCGTGTTGGCGGTATGAACAAAGAGCAGGAAGAGTTAACAAAAAGCATCAATGATGATGCTGACAGACTGTTAAAGATCACCAGTGAATTGCTGAATATGAGCCAGGTGGAGACCGGGCATATACAACTGAAGATACAGCCTGTTCTTCCCGGGGTTATTATCAATAATGCTATCGATACAGTAAGTGTACCTGCGCAGCAAAAGAAGATTTCCCTGCTGGTGAAAGACAATTCTTCTCATGAAAAGATATTAACTGACCCGGAAAAAACGACCTGGGTGTTAACGAATTTCTTAACCAATGCAATTAAGTATTCTCCTGAAGACGGAGAGATCTTATTAAGTACCGCTGTTTTTGAAAATATGGTCCGGTTTACTGTGCAGGATCATGGCAGAGGAATAGATGAAAAATATCTTCCCAGGATATTCGACCGTTATTTTAAAGTACCCGGGTCTACGGATAAACAAGGGACCGGATTAGGGCTTTCTATTTCAAGAGAATTTATTGAGGCCCAGGGCGGACAGATCTGGGTGGATAGTAAACCGGGAGAAGGCAGTACTTTTGGTTTCAGTTTACCGAAACAATAGGGCGAATTCACGGCGCCGGATAACCTGCACCCCTTGAAGATAATGATAAAAAAAAACGGCCGGATGACGGCCGTTTTTTTTATCAGTTAATCCTTTTTATGTTCAACCGACATACTATTTTCAAATGCAGTCTTTATACGGTTGTCACTATCCTTATCCAGGTTAATGGTTAATTTCAGCTTACCCTCGTTGAAAGTGCCTTCAAAGTCGCCGATCTGCAGCTTGGTCAATACAACGTTGAGGTCTATCTTCAGATCCCCATTCAGGCTGATACCGGTCTGGCTTACTACTACGTCAGTTCCTTTAGCCCATAGTTCAATTTTCCCGATCATTACAATTTCAAGAGGGATGTCGGTTCCCTGCCAGGTGATGTGTCCCTTCATCAATACAGCAGGAACGATTGAGTCTCCTTCTGCACGGACGTAGACCTTCACTTTTTCAAAGGTCCCAAGTGGCAGCATCACAGTTCCGAGGGAAACGCTGTCCAGGATGTCGATAACCCGGTCTGTCTTAATACCGAAACTTATTTGGTCCGGCCCACTCTGTGCCATGAACTTCAGTTCCCGGAACCTGACCAGAATCGAGTCCCAGGTGAGATCAAACCTTAATGAAGGAATTGATGCGATGGATGGGTCGTTCATGATTGTACTCAGACGGCCCGCACCCGCGGCATCCGTAGTGACAGTCCCTGAAGGATTGACAGCGGTCATGCTGTAGGCTACTGTGGCCGCATCCTGGGGAGCCGCGGTAGATTTGGACTCCTGCTTGGAGCAACCTGAAAACATAAAAGACGCAACAGTCAGCATCCCAAAAAAGGGGAGGAAAAGCTTTTTCATGTGGAAATGGTTTAAATTTTTTAATAATTAGAAATGATCAGGAATTAATTGGCACTCGACAATCTAAAGACGCTGGTTTTTCAATATTCTTTTTGCATCAATTTTCATACCAGCCACGTTTTATACGGATAAACACCCATATACCCGGCCCTATGAATATTAATTGGCGTAATGTGGGGAATTTGTTGAGGATCAGGATGGACATATCCGGGTAGATATAAGTAAATTACAGCTCTATGAGCAAGATACACGTAATTATTACAGGAGCCACCGGCATGGTAGGCGAAGGTGTTATGCAGGAATGCCTGTTAAATACCGATGTAGAAGCTGTGCTGTCTATCAGCAGAAGACCTTCCGGTGTTGTACATTCTAAGCTAAAGGAGATCATACATCCCGACTTTCTCAACCTCTCCCCTGTCGAAAATCAATTAAGTGGTTATAATGCCTGTTACTTCTGCCTGGGCGTGTCTTCTATAGGTATGAAGGAACCGGAGTATACCAAAATGACATATACCTTAACGATGCATGTGGCGGAAACGCTGAGCAGGTTGAATAAAGACATGGTGTTCTGTTATGTATCCGGTGCGGGCACTGATAGTACAGAAAAAGGCAGGTCTATGTGGGCAAGGGTAAAAGGTAAAACAGAGAATGATCTGATGAAATTACCTTTTAAGGCAGTGTATAATTTCCGGCCTGGTTTTATGCATCCAGCCAAAGGCGCGAAGAACCTTCTGCCTGCCTACAAATATCTAAGCTGGATGTACCCGATACTTCACATTTTGTTCCCCGGGGCTACCTCTACGTTGAAAGAACTGGGACTTGCGATGCTGAGTGTAACGTTATATGGAAGTGATAAACATATCCTGAGCGTGAAGGAGTTTGTCGCACTGTCGAAAAAGATCAATCAGTAAATAAGAACTCCTGTTCGCAGAAACAAACAGGAGTTCTTATTTATCATGTTCTAAGCGTATCAGGTTTTAATCCAGAGAGTGCATTTGTCAGTTCTTCCTGTTGATGATCATTCATCGTACCTTTCATAATAGCATCCAATGCTTTTTGTCTGGATAATGTATCTATCATTTCGTTCTTTACCACAGCCAACAGTATATCAAATCTTTTTTCTACTCCCGGGCGCAGGTAACCATCCAGACTTAAGCGTACCAGTTCCCTGTCATTATCATATAACAAAACATCTTCCAGCGCAGTTACTACCTGCGGGTAAAGTTCTGCTACGTTAGCCAGAATACCTGCACAGGTTATTCTGAACGGAGAACCCGGCTCTGTTAATTCAGTACAGAATACATCCACCAGCTCCGGATGACGGGATACGGATAATGCTTTTACCTGGTTAAAGAGAATTTCCCTGAGAGATTCATCCCTTTCCTTTTCAAAGAGAGAGAGTACAGGCGCAAGAATGGTATCAATCTTTACTTTATTGATAAGCAGGCTCAATACCTTTTTACGTTGTCCCGTATTGGGTAACCCCGTGACACTATTCATCAACTGGCGGTTGATATATTCGTCCCTGCCTGCATAAGGGGCCAGCAGATCTGTTAATGTATTGAATTCTGCATCGTCAAACACACCGGGGTTAGCAGAGAACGCACCCGCTACCGCTTCCCTTATTTCAGGGATACGCATAACAGGTTTCAGCATGTTCAGCAAAGTAAGTCTTACTCCTGCCGAACGTTCTGTAGATAATAAACCTGCCAGCCTCTGTCAACTGTTCATTGCTGAGTTCAGGCAATTCATGTTGCTATTTCAGGGCGTTCTGACGCACGACTTCATCTCCATCCTGAGCAGCGGACCAGAACAACTGCGTGATGATGTCTGCATTCCATGGTTTTATCTTCCCTAAAGCTGTTAAAGCTTTATCGCGTGCATATGCATCATTATCAGTACGTAATATACCAATGAGCACAGGTGCGTACTCGATATTCAGCAGTTTTGCTTCTGATAAACGGGAAAGAATACGGAAACGGATACCCCGGTCGTTTTTAACATCCAGGTAAGGTTTCAGTCCTTCTACAATCTTTTCAGTCCATACAATACATTGTTCTGCCAGTTCCACGGCCTGTAACTGCAGTACGGCAGGCGAGTTAACGTTTTTCAGTAAAGCTGCCAGAGCAACTTCTTCTGAAACAGCGGGTAATGTGCTGATAGCATCCTGCACGACTATCCGTTCCTGTTCACTCAGGGACCCATCTGCGCTCAGAGAGATGAAGAAAGCCGCCAGCCGCTGGTCCTGGTGTAATCCATCCCGAAGACGGGTTAATAAGGATGTCCTGATATTCCGGTCCTTCTCTGTCTTAAACAGTTCCAGTAATGCATCGGACAAGGCATTGAGGTCGGTAAAGCGGGAAGTATTCAGTCCGG
Source organism: Chitinophaga oryziterrae (assembly GCF_009758125.1). Lineage (GTDB taxonomy): Bacteria > Bacteroidota > Bacteroidia > Chitinophagales > Chitinophagaceae > Chitinophaga > Chitinophaga oryziterrae. The sequence goes on along the minus strand of NZ_WRXO01000006.1, from coordinate 327,463 downwards.
ACATGAAGAACACTAATCTATCTTTCGTTTCCTTATCTTTTGTAAGCGGCAATACCTCCACCAATGCGGTCAATACTTCGGGAACATGCAGGTTTTGTGAAGCCAGTTGTATGATCTGTGCTTTTATCCCCTGTTCTGAATGAGGGCTTCCCAATACTTTACGAATCAATGCCGGCAGGGAATTCTCTGCCTTTTGTGTAGTGTTTTCCATTAAAGTCTTGCAAGGGGTATTTTAAATAGTTGTTATCGCCTCAATCTTTTCGATGGCAATGAAGCAACGTTTATTGTCGGTAGTTCTTATTTCTACAATTCCGGGATGGATATTGCTGACTATTCCACTCAGTACTGCGTTAGTAATGAATATATTAACTGGTTGCTGTTCTTGTTTATTAATCTCCAGCAAATCAGAAAAGAGGTTTACAGATGGCATAATTAATTGGATTTTTCACACGATATGATGTCCCTGAATGTCAAATATAACTAAAAAGAAAAAGCCTTCCATTTCTGGAAGGCTAAAGGGGGTGCAATCAAAGGTACATTGGTTTTCATGGACAAGTAAAATACAGTCAGCATACCTTGATATGCAGTCAGTTAAATAATAATGTCTTAGGTCTTTTATGGTGGAATCATTCGTTGTATGAAGATGACACAAATATAAGTTGAACCTCATATTAATAAAATACAACTAAGCGGCTATTTTTGTTAACATTGGACAATCCCCGCTACTGGCCTACGTTTAAGGCCGCGTCCGCTATTAGGTATTGATAATGATTAGGATAGTTTCTTTTTTTTCCTTATCTGCAGACGAATGAATTTAAATGACATAAGCAACAATCCCATTCTATATAACCTATTACGGGTAAAAACAATTCTACATCGCCAGTAATACAGCCACATAATGGCAAATGGCTGCGGCAAATACAAGTGAATGCCATACTGCATGTGTGTATTTGTATTTATCCCACACATAAAAGAATACACCAATAGAATACAGCCCACCGCCTACAGCCAGCAGAATGATTACAGGTAATGGCAGGTCAAGGAAGAACCTCTTTCCACCTACTACCATTATCCATCCCATCAATAAGTAAATAGCTGTGGAAACCATATTGAATTTACCTGTGAACCAGGTTTTGAACAAGACCCCGACAATGGTTAACCCCCATAATACAGATAAGAGGCTAATCCCGAAAGCATCATTCATATATATCAGCAGGAAAGGCGTATACGTACCTGCTATCAGGAAATAAATACTGATGTGATCAAAGATCTCGAAGATGTTCTTTAAAGCAGTTTCCTGGGAAAGATGATACACTGTAGAACAGGTAAACAACAACAGGAAACAAAAACTATAAATACCGGCCCCCACAACTCCCGGAACATTACCATGCGATGCGGCAAGTCCTGTTAAAACAGGTAAACCGCCTACCCCGAATATAATACCTGATCCATGAATCAGTCCATTGACAATCTCCTGTTTACGGCTGTATATTTTTGCTTCTTTCACGATTTAATTTTTTACAGCAGTAATATAGGATTTAATTCTATATCTAATTTATGACACGTAACTGATTGTCGTCATTTCTTCAGCAGATATGTATCAATTGCTACACCTATTGCACTGGTTTCCTCAGTCGCATTGTCCGTGCCAGCCTTGAACCAGTGATTAGCACCTTCATTATCCTGTTTCAATACCAGCTTTACGTCCCCTCCCACCAGATGAACGGTGAAATTGGCGGGGTCCTCCTGTTCTACCCAAACGGTGTCATTATTATAATCAATTTTAAAAGTATTCATATAGATTGTTTTCTATGTATACACAATCATTGGGCCGGAATGACATAAAGTTGGTTACACAATGTTACATTTGTAATTATGGGTGATGATCTTCAGATTATTGAACAAACTAAAACCTGGATCAAAGTAGTGGTAGTTGGTTGCAACTTCTGCCCATTTGCTGCCAGAGTTGTAAAACAACAGTCGGTCCATTACCAGGTCGAGCACGCTACAACTGTAAGTGCAGGTAAAGATGCCCTGCTGGAAGAATGCAAACGGATGGACCAGGAAGCCTCTATTGCCACCACGCTGCTCATATTCCCTCACGCATTTCCTTCGCTTGACGAGTATCTCGATTTTGTATTTAAATCAGAAAAGCTGATGAAACAACGGGGATACGATGGCATTTACCAGTTGGCCAGTTTCCATCCGTTGTACCAGTTTGCGGACACGAAAACCGATGATCCGGAAAACTATACGAACAGGTCCATATATCCCATGTTACATCTGTTGCGTGAGGATGATATTACCAAAGCGTTGGAACATTATCCTGATTCATCAAAAATACCGGAAAGCAATATCAATTTTGCAAGAGATAAGGGAGCGACTTACATGAAAATGCTGAGAGATAGTTGTATATAAAATAACAAAGCCTTATAAATCAGAAATTATAAGGCTTTTGTTATTGTCCTGTACGCAGGAATTCATAGGATAGGCAAGATCATTTATAATCTAAAAAGCAGTGCAAGAATAATTCTATCTTCAGATTTTACCAGGTCAGGTCTCCAATCTGCCGGCAACGGAGTAGTCGTATAACCATTAGGTGAAGTCACACCTCCCGCACCTGCAAAATAAGGCACACTTGAGTGTCTGTGTACATACTCTAAACGAAGGAGAAAACTTTGATTAGGCATCCAGTCCAGATTACTGGAACAGTCCCAGCCTTTGAACTGATCTCCCGGATTCGCGCTGAATGGATATTTCCCTTCGGTTTGAGTAGGATTATTAGGATCAGGTAATGGGCTTGCCTGACCGGTAGGGTACAACACCAGATAGCGTCCCGGATTCGTCATCACACCACCTCCGATTGTCCACGCAAATTTGTTTTTTGCAAACCAGATACGGTTATATATCATGGAGCTTAAAAAATATTGAGCTGGCCCTTTAGAGGAATCATTTTTAAAACCATTTACTCCCCCACCTTTTTCGAAGCCGAGATCACCGGTCAATGAAAAGGCCATTTTACTGATCCCTTTTGATTGAGGTTTATTATAATACCTTACAAGCAAGCTATTATCGGAATGAAATCTTTTCCTCTCCGGAAGTCCGGCAGCATCGGTACCGTAATAATCATTGGTCAGGAGTTTAAGATTGCTGTTCGGATTCCATGTGATATTGGCTCCCAGGCCCGGCATTTTATTGAACTTACCATAACTTTGCCAGCCATTAATGATCCATGGTTCGATCTTAAGCGTCTTTGAAGGGAAGATCTGAATACGCACTCCATTAAAAAACCAGGGGGTATTGTCGGATGTAAAAGATGCCTGGTATTCCCAGTTTTCCACCTGGTAGTATGAATTAAGCCCTATATATGACATAAAAAGCCCGGCGTCTACATTAATTCCATACCATTTATTGAAATGATACCCCACATATGCTTCACTTAAGTAGCGGTAAACATTCGCCAGCTGATATTGTCCTCTATATGGACTGAGATCATTTCTTGGTACTACATTCGATCTTGTTCCAAACTGCAGCATTACCTTTGCTCTTGCATTCTCATAATAAAAATCGCCACCAAGACTTAACTGAGACAACTGCACTTCATTATTGCGGGCCAGCGCAGTTGATCCTACTACCGTATTGTCATTAGGGTTATTAAATGAATGTGTATAGTTTATATCCATCATAACGGAGGGTACAAAATATTTCCCATGGAATACGGAAGAATCCCTCCGGTCACTTCCATTCTGCCAGTTTGTTTCAATTCCATCGAATGGTATTTTCGGACCTGTTGAATCTTGTGCCTTTACATAATCTGTGATGCCAATCAGAAAGATGCTTGCTAGTACTAGTTTTTTCATTATATCAGTTTTATTTAAGTATTACCCAGGTGACCATTGTAAAAGTTTTTCGCTTTACAATAAGAAGTGGACGGACACATGAAACCAAATGAAATGCCAGCAAGAAAATTTATAATTGTAATCATAGGGAATCAGCGCTATCAGGCTATTCCAGGAAGAGCTATTAATTTTGTACAAGATTATATGGGGTAAGGCCCTGTGTCAAAATGAAAGGGTTTTCTCAAAATGATAGGAATTATAGAGGATGGGGCTTCCTGTTTAAATAATTGCACGGGCAATTCCTTCCGGACAATGCCGGTTAAAGAAAGTTACAGCAGGAAAACCTGTAAGTGATCAGGGCCTGATCCATATCACCCTGGCACTCTTATGTTTTCCATTCCTTTCCACTTTCATCGTTACGAAGATATTATTATCCTTATCATAATCTGATACGGTAAATATGGCCATGTTATGGATATCCTGTGCCGGTTTGCCAAATATAAAACTCCTGACTGGCAGGTCGCTGTTTCCTTCCAGTAAATAATAGAAACCATCACATTCGCTCAGCGAGCGAACCGTTGTAAGACGTCCTTTTTTTATATTTGCTTCATTCTCTTCCACATCATTCAAGATCACATACTTTTTATCTTTCCCATCCAGGTACAGGAAAGATTTATACTGGTCGCCTTTCACCAGTTTCTGCGGCAGTGACACCCTGTCTGTCAGGTAAAAAGAAGATACTTCAAAGTAACGCATCGTCTGTGATTTAGGAATGAGGCTGCTGCTTAATTCCTTGCCGGTTACATCGAAGGTGGCCGTAGCTGCATTATCGAGGTAACAGTAAATATAAGTACCCCCATTTAAAGGCGTTACCACAGAACGGGTCAGTTCTTCGTATACAACTGAAAAGCCACCATCATTCTCAATGAGTAACTGTTGTGGCATACCGGTGAATACCTCTTTTTGCCCAAAAAGCTCCTTTTTACGGGCATTTGCTTTTTCAGGATATATGTTCACTTCCTTCTCCGCTTTTTGGGTATATGGGTCCAGGATGGCCAGGAAACCGGCATATTGGTCCTTTTTGTTGCCCTGGAAATGAGAAGCGCCCAATAAGAGCAGTTTTTTAGTAACAGGGTTGAATTTTACAGTGGCGCTGTCTATGATTTGCCCGTCTCTTACCGGTACGTCGTTCGCGATCATGTGATCCACACCTTTGTCGAGGTTGGACATTACCAGTTGTCCGTCTTTATAATCATCGGCGATCTGGTCATACGCATATCCAAAGATGCTTATTTTCTCTTCGCCCATTACTGCCATATCCAGGTAGTCGAAGAATCTGTAGCGAGGGAAAGGTGGTACGTAATATCCTTTGTTCACCACTTTATGCATCCTGTCGTACAACACAACTTCAATAGCCCTTCTATCGGCAGAATTATCATTGTTATGCAGGATGACAAGTCCGTAATAATCACTGTCGGGATCTTTGCGCAGGAAAAAGGAAGAATCCGGTCTGTATTCAGGGATGATGGACCTGAACCTTGAGGAGTACCTGTTTGCTTCTGCGATCCTGTCTGCGTCTTTCAGCTCTCCGGTACTGCCATCGATCTGTATGCGGTATAATACAGGTTGTTTATCATTGATTTCACTGATGAATAGTACGGCTTCTCCGGCAATTTCGAAGATACTGTTGATACGGAAACCTTTTGATCTGCCTCCCAATGATGGCTCCAGGTGTTTCTGTACTTTCCGGAAATGCTCTGCATCATAGATGGTTACATCAATCGTTTCATCCTGGGAGATATAGAGGCAAAGAGTATTGCCGTTTTTCATCTGAAGGATTTTGGCATAGCCAGATTCTGGTTCATCGAATACCGGGCCTTCAGCTACAACTTTAAATTGCGCGAAGGCAAATACCTGTAGTAAGGTAAAAAAGGATAATAGGGACAGCGTTCTCATTAGGCGATATGATATTCAGACAACCAAATATACTCTTTTTTAAGAATATTAGAAAGATATATCAAAAGCAGGATACACACATCAGCGCCTCTTTAGATATCAGGCGGCAATCGCATCAAGTGAGAAAGTAATTCTTCGGGGTTAAATAGTAACAGCGCCCAGGAGAGCAGCATTCTCATCAAGTGTTGACAATACAAAAGAGATATTCAATCCTTTTTCGTTCAGTCCTTCCTGCAATCCCGGATTAAACAACTGATATGTTTGTGCGATATTACCACCCAGGAGCACTCGTTCAGGTACTTTATCCAATGTGCTTAAAAACAAAGCGAGGTTAATACCAAATTCGTGAAATACAGTGGTGGTATATATGTCTGATGATAAAGTTATTTCTTTTACATTCGCTACCTGCCTGCCGCTTAATTCATGATAACGTTTTACCAGCCAGCGGGAACAGAAATAATCCTCTGCTCTTGCTTCCAAAAAGGGAAGATCAAAATAAGAACCGTCCCTTACGATGCCGTTTTCTGCAATGGCAGAACCAAAGCCGGTACCGAGCGTTAAACCTGTTACATTTAATTCCCCTTTCACAGCGCCGCCGAAAAGTTCTCCCCGTAGGAAACAACTGGCGTCATTGGCCATCTTTATATGCTGTGGCTGTATTTGTAAGGCAACCGCCAGCAGGTCCTTTACATTCAGTCCGTATAGCGATTCATATTTATGTAAGCCGGTAATGAATGAAATACCTTTCTCATAATCGAAAGGGCCCGGCATGGCGATGCCAATCTTATAAGTACCGGTGGCGGCAGCCATACTTTTCCTTATCACTTCCGCCCAGTTGCGGATGATATCCTCTGCACTGCCATTGGCATCTATATGAGTACGATAGTATGAACCTGCAATCAGTGCTCTGTTTTCCAGATCAATGAGCGCAGTGGTAATATGTGAGCCTCCTATATCCGCGCCTACTGCAACGGAATGGTTTAATGTATTAAGTTTTTCCAATGGCTTTGAATTTGTTCCAGGGATTTCCCCTTGGTTTCCGGAAGTAATTTATACACTGCAATAAATGCCAGTAAACAAAACAGCGCAAAGAACCAGAATGTTTCTGCAATACCCAGTGAATGTAATAACATCGGCGTTAACTGCCCTACTATCGTATCTGCTATCCACATGACCATGATGCTGAGAGATAATGCTTTTGCACGGATCCCATCTGGGAAGATCTCTGCTGCGATCACAAATTTTAACGGGCCGATAGAAAAGGCAAAGAATGCCAGGAAAGACAGTACACAAAGCAGTAACAGGATACCACTGGTCGCTCCCGTATAAAAACAGATGCCGGTCAGTATAAGGCTGATAGTGGCGCCTGCTGTCCCCCACAGGTAAAGGGGCCTTCTACCCAGACTGTCTACTTTCCAGATAGCGATGAGCGTGAACAATACATTGGCTGCGCCGAAAAAGAGCTGACTCAATAATGAATTGCTTAAAGTGATGCCTGCTTTTAACAAAATGGTTGGCCCGTAGTAAATGATAGCATTGATACCACTGAACTGTGAGAACAGGGGTAGCAATATCCCTATCAGTAACGCCCTGCGCAAGGCAGGTTCGAATAGTTGTTTGTAACCTGTATCTTCTGTTGCGGCCGGCCTTTCTTTCAGCCAGCGGGGACTTTCCGGGATGAGTGTCAATCCCAGCAGGAATAAAACGGCCGGCAGCATGCCTACCCCAAACATCAAACGCCATGTGCTGATATTTTCAACGCTTAGCTTTTGCAATAAACTGTTGCTGAGATAGGCGCTAAAGATCCCTATGGTGATGGCCAGCTGGTAAAAAGTAACCAGCCGCCCTCTTTTATTATCAGGTGCAATTTCCGAAAGATACAACGGTACTACACTGGAAGTAATACCTACTGCCATTCCGCCAAGTATACGCGCAATGACGATCAGGGAAAAGTCTGGCAGGAAAGTACATCCCAGTGCTGCCAGCAGGAAAAACAAGGCAGACAGGAACAATGTCTTTTTCCTTCCAAAACGGTCGCTGAGCGTACCGGAGAAAAGCACCCCGATGATACAACCGACCAGTGCAGAGGATACGAACCAGCCTTCCTGGAAAGAGGTAAGGCCGAACTGTTTTTGTACCAGTGGTAATACGCCTGAAACAACGGCCATATCAAAGCCAAACAGGAAACCGCCTAAGCAGGCTACCATTGTCGTTAGTACCAGTTTATCAGATTGTTGTTGCATGGAATCTTTTAACGTATACTCTTGAAAATATAATGTTCCTCTTTTAAAAATGCCTTAATCACTTTAGCCCTTCCTTTTCCTTTATTGCTGATCACACATTTTCCTGCTGCAGCGGGTATCACAAATGTTTCCGCATACTGGAAAACGGCTTGCCCGTTAATTGCTACAGCAGTACCTTCAACAAGCATCATTACAAGACAACAGCCATTGGTCTCTACCACTATCTCCGTATCAAATTCGAGACGGTGTACATCGTAGAAATGATCTGCGTGTGTAGGTACATGTATGATCTGCCAGTCTTTCCCTCTTTCTGTCACCTTTGGTACTGAGCGTAATTGTTTGGTTACTTCAGCACCCTGGCGACTAAAATCCAGGTTATTAAATGCATGTGCAATATTGATGGCCCTTGGGTTACCGTCCAGTCCCAGGCGGAGCCAGTCGTACATCTTAAAGGTAAAGATATACGGCGTAGCACTGATCTCCAGCACCATGTTATTAGCACCGGCACTATGTACGGTCCTATTGGGAATTAAGAAAAGATCATGTTTACCTGCTTTATGCTTTTGTACATATTGTTCAATTTCCAGGGGCTTGTTGTTATCCCTGCTGTCCTCCAGTTCTTTCCTGAATATACCGGCATCAATACCTTCCCGGAACCCAAGATAGACATAAGCGTCTTCTTTACAATCAAGGATATAATATGTTTCATCCTGTGTGATGGTTTCCCCAAAATGCTCTCTGATATAAGCCAGGGAAGGATGACATTGAATAGATAAATTCCCGCCATCAAATGTATCGAGGAAATCGAAACGGATAGGGAATTCATATCCGAAGATGCCGGCATGTTTACCAAGAATATTTTCGTGCTGTAAATACATCATCCATTCAAATGGTATTTCCAGTACGTTCCGGCTGCTCTCAAATAACACACCGTTTTCAGGTACTATCATTTCAAACGACCAGGCATAATTGACTTCTTCCTTGTTAAGTCCTGCTATATGTTCTTTCATCCACTGCCCTCCCCAGGCACCGGGTTCAAACCAGGGTCTTACTCTGAACACGGAACGGGTGAGATGATCAATACCCTTTTTCAGATCGGAAATCGTGATCCAGGTTAAAGTATCGTACCACTGCGTATCTGCCATGATCATGATCCTGTTCAGCAACGTACATTTGTATTCGTTCAGCACTACCCAGTCTACGAAATAAAAACGTTTGTACATTTCTGCATGTGCTGTAGTGGAATTGCTACCCAGATTTGTAACAAAACCGGCACGCATACGATATTGCAACTCATTTTTAGCAATCTCAAGGTATACAACGGGGCCTTGCTGATTCGTGAGTGCGGCGCCTGTACCCATTACAATTGTCAGGTCATAACCGGGACTCGCATGAATAGTTGTGGGGATGAAAAAATCACTTAATGTCAAGGTTGTTTTCGTTCCCCACACTTCACCTGGTTTCCCTATAAAGGGTGTTACCAGTCCGTCAATTACTGCGGCATCTTTATACAGGCTTTCTGTAAAGTGCCAATGAACATTCACATGCAATCTTTTAAATTCTTCGTCCAGCGCATCATAGATGACAGGCCACAATACACCGGCATAACCATCTATCAATACTATATACTGTGTGCTCATCCATTTGGCCAGACCCGTATATCCTTCATGGATCTTACCTTCTTCCAATGCATGAACAGGGTAAATATCATATCCTTTTTGCTGCTGGTCCTCCGCTATATGAACAGGTAGTAAAGGTTGCGCGGAGTTACGCCATTCTGTATTAGTTTTCATTGCTCTTGTTAGTTGCCACACGAATCATTATCACACCTCTGCCAGGTATATCGAATGTGTTGTTGAGAGTATTTTTATCTTCTTCCAGCAAATTGCTTTCCCATACATTCAGTTTGTTCTTACCTGTTAAGGTAACGCTGGCTGGTTCATCCTGTACATTTACCAGTTGCAGTAATACCCCCCTGCCATCCCTGGCCGGGTTTATATTCTCTACATAAACATTCTTTGCGTTGATATTGAAAAACAGGGATTCTTCTGCCGGACCGGCAGCAGGCGTCACTACCAGTGGCTGATGATTCTCCAGTCCGCAACGGTTAGCCTGCTCTGCACTATAGGCATTATGCGCCTGCATATAATAATGGAAAGTAGTGATACCCTCCTGGTCTCTTCGGAAATTGGTATGCCAGAGGTTGTTCATCACCCAGGAAGAGATAACCGGTTGCTGCTCCGTGAACTGAAGCCAGTATTTAGGATCATCCAGACTACCCAGTAATCCGCCTGTAGTATACTGGCCGATTTCAAATAAAGGAGCATCCGGACTAGACCAGGTAATGCCAAAGTCTTTGTTGGAAACATCCACCCATCTCTGCATCGTATACCAGTTCCTGTTAGCATGTTTCAACTGGTCTGCTTCAGCGTTGATACTTCCCCACGGAATGCTATACCTCACCTGTGCGGCCGGTACGCGGAAAGGGAATGCAAAGTGAACGCTTTCTTTATCACCAATGGCTTTTTTATCAATAGTATTGATCAGTTCTATATTATCAATACCTGCTGCTAATCTTATTTCACGGGTAAGACTGTTCGCTCCGGGAGCTGAAGAAGATACCAGCAGGCTGGCAACCAGCGGGCCTTTTTCTTTGATACTGATAGTAGCATCGCCGGCATACTGAATCTTATCCAGGGCATCGTCCGGTAAGTAAGTATATTGATTGAGACCTGTAGAATCGGCAAGGTTAGGGGTATAACCCTTCTTTTGTAATTGAACGATATTACCGGTTTTAGTATCCAGCGTTATAGTGTAGATACCATTCTGTAAACTGTTCTCTTTTACTGTTGCATGAGTAGTTGAATAAGCAGCTCCTTTCTGAATAGTAAAGCGTTGTTTTGAGTAAGCAGGAAAGTGTTCCACTACGAAAGCCAGCTCTCCTGTAGATAAACGCTGGGAAGGGATCTTTTTACCTTTATTATCTTTTACCAGGTCTCCCGCGGTACTTTGTGCAGCAGGAATAAGGACAAGTCCTGCGCGTTCTGCAGACAGTGTATTGTATACGTCTATAGAATTGGGAATGTCCCCGCCTTTTACAGCATCCGCCAGCAACGCTTCTGTCTGTGCTTTACCATTCAATGCAAACGCCTGTTTGTACATCCATTGGGAAACGACTTTCGGGTCTTTCGGATGAGACACACTGTTATAGGCGCCCCAGGTATGTTCGTTAAACATCACAATGTTCGTCCACGCTTTATCAAAGGCATCAGCAGGATACGCCTGTTTACCACGTATTGCCCAGATAGCACCTGCCTGTTGTAAACGATCAGAAGCATTCCTGTTAATGCCCGTTTCCCTTGCTCCGGAAGCAATACCATCGGTCCAGTATTCGGTGTAATCTCCGGAAACTTCCGGGATCTGATCTTTATAAGTAGATTCAAAGTCCTGGAAGAACTGTTTCACGGAAGTAATGATCAGTCGCGGTGAGGCATAACGTTCATTCCATGCCTTTACGGCATCCGGTAATTCAGGATCTATAGGTGCATTATCACTCATTGCCCAGGTGAGCAATGTCATATTGTAAGGAAAGTTCTTCTGGTCCAGTTTTGCCAGGTAGTTAAAGAGATAAGGGTTGAGGAAATTATCCGAAGGCTTACCCGTATAAAAAGGTTTGGGGTCTTCTTTTGTAAAGAAATTAGGGATCTTGCTACCCTTCAGCGCATAACCAACAGAATAGGGAGAAGATTGCCAGAAAAGCAGCTTTTGTTTACCTGAAGGGGAAGTCCAGTAAAATGGCTTATCCCGCCATGAATCTGCGGTGCCGATACGATCGGACGCATTAGGTGCACTGAGGAAATATTTGATACCTGTAATATCGGCCTGACTTGACAATCCCCAGGAAGAACCGGGAACATCCCCCTGGAACATTGACTGTATCTGTATACCATGCTCTTTTGCAAGACGGGTACCCGTGGCGAACATATGCATCAACTGAGCAGGACTGGTAGCACTGGTATTGATATTACCATAAGCAGCATCCAGGTTGATCCATCCTTTCTTAACAGCATCCCAGAAAATCCGTTTCTTTTCCTCATCAGCACGAGCCAGGTAATTGTCTACTACCCATATGGCTTCTGTATTCCATTTAAAACGGGCTTCAGCAGGATAGTTCTCGGAATGTTGTCCGATCCTGATAGCCTCGTCTATGTTATTCATGTGAATGGCCAGCACTTTCTCCTGTACATTGGTATAACCTACGTCTACATGAGAATGCGGCATGATGTACACATTCCATTTACGGGTGGGTGATACCATACAGCGGGCCGTGTAAATCCGTCCGTTTGCCTCATAGCGGATACTTAATTGCGTATCTTCTTTTACCGGTGCACCAGGAATGGCCAGTTCGTAGTATGTTAGCCCGGTATCGCTGGCAGCTATATCCAGACTGTCCCGTAAGCCATTAAAAGAAAGCCGGACCTTACCAGGAGAATAGCTGTTACCACCATGAAACAGCAGCCGGACCATCCGGCTTTCTGCTCCTTTATATTTAAGGTAGGCAACAGTAGGTTGCAGTTCTATGGAGGTGAATGATTCTTTTACCTGTTGTCCGTAAGCCCCCAGGCAAAATAAACAGCTGTACAATAACATCTTTATTCTCATAAAAATCCTTCTATGTACAAACATATATACATAACCTCAGGAATGCAAATAAAATTCTCCCGGAAAGGTCCGGCCTTTATCTAACTAATTATATATCAATTCCTAAAAACCAGTATTATTAGGCAACACGTTAGGATTGACATCGCTTTCCTGTTTGGGGACCGGGAATAACAACTGTTTTTCGGCGAATGTTCCGCCGAAAACGGTAGTATGTCCTACAAAGTTATCCCAGGCACCTGTCACGTCATTATGTACTTTCCGGGTACGGATCATATCAAACCACATTTTGTTCTCATAACACAGTTCAAAGTAGCGTTCCAGCCATACTTCCTGTTCAAAGGCATCCTGAGACAGGGTTCCTATTGGCGCCAGGGTTGCACGGGCACGGATGGCGTTTACATAACCGATAGCCGCGGCATTGGGAGCTCCTTCTGCACGGTTGGAAGCCTCAGCATACATCAGGTATACATCTGCCAGACGGTATAATGTGAAGTTGAGATCGGACTTTGCCGTATTGGTCACAGCATTCACATCAAACCATTTATAGATGTACGGGCCACTGAATGTTTTGATCCCGGAACCATTGATCTTGTTATAGCTTGTATAAAAGAACTGTTTCTCTGCCACCCTTTTATCTCCGGCAGGGAATGAAGCTATGAACTGTGGTGTCGGGTACACAGAGCCATATTCATCCGAATACTTGGAAATACCTGCATAGTTTGGAATAGTCAGGGAAGTAAGCGGGTTTGTAGATGGAACAGAAGCCGCATACTGTACCTGGAAAATAAACTCACCTGTATTTTTATTAGCAGGGTTGATCATATCTGTATAATTCGGGAACAGTGAATAACCACCATTCTGAATAACTGCCAGGGAACGCTTGGCTGATTCTGCATAAAATTCCTGTCCGCCATTGATAGCAGCACCTGCATAAGTAAGATATACATCTGCGAGGATAGATTTTACTGCGCTCATGGATACACCACCGGTAGTATTGGACCATGACAGGGTAGATTTTTCTGCTTCCAGCAGATCAGGTATGATGATACTGTCATAGATCGCTTTGGCAGGAGTACGGTGCAGATTCAGGTCCAGTGTCGTAGGCACGGTTGTTACCTTGGGCACCGCTCCATACATCCTTACCAGATAGAAATAATACAATGCCCGTAATGTATGCGCTTCTGCCAGCATATTGGTTTTAGCGGTGTCTGTTACAGAACTGATGGGAGGAATACTTTGCAATGCAAGATTACAGGCACCTACTCCCAGGTATAAATGTTGCCACCAGGTGTCTACATAAAAGGAAGTGGCATTATAGCTCAGGTTCTGAAAATTGACAAAGCCGGTTTGTCCAAGGTCACTATTCGCCTTACCGGTCATAAATTCCATCAGGTTGTAAGTATTACCACCATAAGAACCGCTCTGACCATTTAAAAAGCCCTGCAGATCGGTATAACAACCATTCGCAAAAGCGCGTGCTACCTTAGCGCTGGAAAGGTTTGCGTCCGGAGGTATAAAACTGGTAGGATGTTCTTCCAGGAACTTTTTACAGGAGAAGTTCAGCAGAATCAACGCTGCTATAATTATATATTTTGACGTCTTCATTTTGTTAGTTTTTTGATTGATTAAAGGCCAAGTGATACACCCAGGTTCCATACACGCGGACGTGGATAAGAGAAGAAATCCAGGTTTTGTGAGAACGCGTTATTAGCGCCATAACCAGAATTGAATGTATCTACTTCCGGATCATAACCTGTGTACTTGGTAATCAGGAATAAATTCTGAACGTTCGCATATATACGCAGGCGATTAATCTTCATCCTCTTATTGAAAGCATCAGGCAGTGTATATCCCAGTGTAAAGTTCTGCCCACGTATATATGAGCCGTCTTCAACCCACCAGGTATCAAAGTGAGAATCCTGGGTGAATTTATAACTACGTACCTGTGCCACCATTGTGTTCTGATGTTCCGGAGTCCAGGCGTCCAGTACAGTCTTCAGACTGTTTGCCAGTGTCTGCCTGTCTTCGGTAGAGTGTTTGAAAGTAGCAGCAGTGTTTACACCCTGTACAATACGTATATCGAATGAGAAGTCCCAGCCTTTATAAGCAAGGGTACTGCTGATAGTACCGGTCCATTTAGGATAGGCACGGCCTATAATGCTGTAGTAGTTGCTTCCGTCTGCATTGTACCTGTATTTTCTGTCGCCTGGTTTTAAACTGTGTTCTGCAGCCAATGCAGCTTCATCGGTGCTGTAAGTACCGAGTCGGGTCATCCCATAGAAAGAACCGATAGACTCTCCAACGCGCAATACATTCGTTTGTCCGAGGAAGTTAGGGCCAGGGAAGATATCTGCATTACCATTATTCAGCTTCAGTATTTTATTCTTGTTGGTAGTGAAAATGAAATTGGTAGACCAGGTTAAGTCTTTAGTCTGTACGTTGATGGTATTCAGATTCACTTCTATACCGGTATTTCTTACAGAACCTACGTTTTCGTATACATTGGCATTACGCATACCCGCAGACCATGGAATAGGCGCCTGTAATAATAAGTCTTTCGTAGTACGTCTGTAGTAATCAATATTCATATTGATACGGTCTTTAAAAAGACTGAATTCCAGACCTGCATCTGCCTGTAGTGAACGTTCCCATTTAAGATTAGGGTTACCGATATAACTTGGTAACAGGGTTGACTGACTCGCACCACCTAACACGGTCGTACTTGGCTGGATCTGAGCGATAGACTGGTACTGACCAATTTCCTGGTTACCGGAAACACCATAGCTGGCACGGAGTTTCAGGTTACTGATCCATTTGGTGTCTTTCATGAAATCTTCCTGCGAAATACGCCATGCAGCACCTGCGGACGGGAAGAATGCATATTTGTTATTCGCACCGAATTTAGAGGACCCATCATATCTGCCTGTGGCAGTAAACAGGTATTTTTCGTTGATGTTATAGGTAGCACGCGCAAAATAAGAGTTCATCGCCCATCTGTAACCAATGGACCCGGTATTGGAACGAACAGAACCTGCATTCAGGTATTCCCACTGGAAGAAGTCGTCCAGGAAATTCTGTGTTTCAGCCAGTACGACTTCCTGTCTGTATTCCTGGAAGGACACCCCCAGTAAAGCAGTCAGACGCTGATGCGGCGTTACCTGTTTGTTCCAGGTAAGATAGTTTTCAGACTGCCAGTAAGTATTGGTAGCGCTGGATACACGTCCAATACCGCCCTGATCCTGTGACAGGTGGGGCAGATCACTGGCGGAATAGAAATTGTTCTTTGAGGAACTCAGATTATAACCAAGGTCCGTTTTAAAGTCGAGGTCTTTTGCGATGTGGAACAACAGGTATACATCTCCCATTGTCTGCTGGGTATTAGTGATAGTATCCCTGCTTTTAGCGATATGCACTGGGTTTGGTCCTCCTTCCAATCCTGCGATATCGTTATTACCAGCCCAACTACCGTCCGGATATTTAACCGGCACGATAGGTACTTCTTCAGACACCATGCGGGGAACGTTCAGAGAACCGTTCCCATCAGACACCACATTCTGTTTGCTTTGAATGAGTGAGAAGTTACCGCCCACTGTTAGCCATTTTTTCACATCATTATCCACGGTAATCCTGGCTGAATATCTTTTAAACCCTGATTCTATCATCAGACCGTTCTGGTCCAGGTAACCCAGGGAAAGGCTGTACAATGATTTATCCGATCCGCCCTGGAAGTTCAGGTAATGACTGGTAGAAACAGCAGGTTTATATACTTCTTTTTCCCAGTTGGTATTATAAAGCGGTTTGTCATTTACATCAAACAGCTTTGGCAGACTGGCATGGTTTAATTGGACAGGAGGAGCCCAGGTACCACCGTTCGGGTCGAACTTGGTCGCATTTGCAAAAGCCAGGTTATAGACTTTTACAAACTCATCTGAATTTAATGTTTTCAGGTGCCGGGCCAGCGTACTCACGTTCACATTACCTTCGTAAGTGATACGGGACTCGCCACGAACACCGCGTTTGGTGGTGATCATGATCACACCGTTTGCACCTCTTGCACCGTAGATAGCCGTAGAAGAGGCATCTTTCAGTACTTCGATGGAGGCAATGTCATTTGGGTTGATGGCATTACCATCAGCGCCGATCACCCCATCTATTACATACAGCGGATCGATGTTAGAGTTGATGGAACCGATACCACGTACACGCACTTTAGCCACCTGGCCGGGAGTGCTGCTGTTAACGTTTACGTCCACACCGGCAACTTTACCCTGCAATGCCTGTGAGATATTCGGTACAGGTTTATCCATCAGCTGTTCCCCTTTCAAAGTAGTAACAGAACCGGTGAGGTCAGATTTTTTCACGGTACCATAACCGATTACGACCATCTCTGTTAAGTTCCCTACTTTTTGCGCTAAAGAGATTCTGAAATTTGTCTGAGAGCCTACAGTTATTTCCTGAGGAGAATAACCCGTATACGAGAATACCAGTACAGATTTTGCATCAGGCACCTGTAATGTAAAACTTCCGTCTACATTTGTGACAGTACCACTGGTGGTACCTTTGATGACAATATTAACACTGGGTAATGGTGATGCATCTTTTGCATCGGTGACCCGGCCGGTTATCTTCAGCTGGGCCATTGCATTCATGGAGAATAGAATGCATGCAAGGACATAAATAACGTTCCTTTTCATAACGAATCTTTTAGATGATGGGAATTGTATTTCTAAAAAGCTTATTTATTCTGGGCTGCCCACTGCCTTAGTAGCGTGATGGCATCAAACAGCACTCCTGCTTCTCCTCTAAAGTCTCCGGAGCCTTTCGGTTCTCCTGTTTGTACATCATACCATTCATAGAACCCTTTGTGTTCTATTGCACGGTCAATGATCGGGTTCAATTCATTCCACGCTTCCTTGGTAAATCCTTTTAGCACCAACGCCTGAATCATTCTTCCTCCGAACCATGTCCAGTCACCTGCGTTCTGGTAAACATAAGGTTTCATGTTTGGAAACTCTGTGGCGGGATAAGGCGGGTACACCGTTATCCCAATGGTAGCATGTTTTTCTTTCGAAGCCGCCAGTACCATTTGCCGGTTAATAGCGGCAATTTCTGCGGGTGTATGGAAACCCGCCAGTATTGCACAGGCAGTACCTCCTGTATATAAAATTCCTCTTTCGTTGAATGTTTTAGAAAAAGGGCTACCGTTCAGATAAATATGTGGAATGTATTTTTGAGACGCCGTCATCCATAGATGCTTACGTACATTTTTCTTTACACCTTCTGCTACCTGTTGCCAGTCTTTGGTCGCTTTGTAATTACGGGGTTTGATCTGTAAGAAATCATTTATCGCAATCACAAACATCGCATTATCGTAGATATCAACTGACCATTTTGTTTTATCATTGATCGCTACCCCCCAGCCTGTTTCAGGCTGTACATCGCCCCAGTCGATAGTCGTAGCGCCAATCACTAATCCATACCGGGCCGACCATCTCTCCCTGAGTATATAAGTTAATGCATCTTCCATTCTCTGCAATACGATCTTATCCCCTATTTTTTCTCTGAGTATAGACGTATCACCGGTAACATCAATGTATTTTTTTACTGCCTGTATTAACGATGACTCCTGGTCCGTTTCCACCGTGTTTTTATGTGCGGCCCATCCTGGCGCCAGTTCTGCATAACGGTACTTATACCCCACCGTTGCTTTTTTGCTGTCGATCACGCCATCAACGATATCTCCTGTATTGCCCTGCATTTTGAAGAACAACAGCAACATCTCTCTTACTCTTTCCTTTGATTGTACCTGTAAAGAACCTTTTATAAATGTGTTAAAATCCCTGATCCACACCTCTCCATATGAAGTTCCGGCAGCAAAGCCTGTCAGCAGGCGAAGCGCGCGGGACTGGATAGTATCCAGGCGATTATCAGTAAGAATAGTATCTGCAAGCTTCGATTGTGAATATGCTTTCTCAAAAAAAATACCGGGTAACCAACAGCTTACAATAACGGGAACTATAGCAATGTTTCTCATGGGTTTCTCAAATAACTATGTACAAACATATAAACAACATGTTACTAAAGCAAGAATTATTTTAAAATTTTAACATTTTGGACAACTTTAATCATTTATATTTAAATATCAATTGCTTATAAATATATAAATAATAATCAACTGTGATTTAGTAACGCCGATTGATCATACATACTTACAAATAAATTGTATTTTTAGGTATTTTTTCACTTTTTTACACTTATGAATTTTAGTATTGATCACAAAAATCCCTTGCCACTGCATCTACAGGCCGAAAATCTGTTGCGCACGATTATCAAGGATCCCCAGTATGCTGAGGGCAAATTCTTACCAAACGAAGTGCAGTTAGCAAAGCAGTTGGCCATCTCCAGGTCTACTTTACGCCAGGCATTAAACAAACTGGTGTATGAAGGTCTGTTGATCAGAAAGAAAGGGATCGGTACTAAAGTGGCAGAACCTGCTATCAGCTCAAAATCCAAGAACTGGCTGAGTTTTACGCAGGAAATGACAGCCAGGGGTATCAGTATCAAGAATTTTGAACTGCACGTTACCTGGACTATCCCCGATGAGACTGTTGCCAATTTCTTTGATATCAGTATGACGAAAAAAGTACTGAAACTGGAAAGACTAAGGGGCAAAGCGGAAGGACCATTCGTTTATTTTATCTCCTATTTTCATCCAAGAGTAGGTTTAACCGGTGATGAGGATTTCAAACGCCCGCTGTATGATATTTTAGAGACAGATCATATGGTAACGGCCACTCTTTCCAAAGAGGAAATCAGTGCAAAGGCTGCAGATAAATTCATAGCGGCTAAACTGGAAGTAGAACCGGGCACACCATTGCTGGTAAGAAAACGTTTTGTATATGACCAGGGCGAACGCCCGATCGAATATAACATAGGGTATTATAGGTCTGACAGCTTTGTATATACCGTAGAAAGCAGAAGAGAATAGTTCCCCGAAATCTTATTTGGGAAACAAACAATGAATAAAAACTTACTACCCCTGTAAGTGTGGCGGAAGGAGAATATGCTGACTTAATTCATCAGCTACCGGAGGCATTTTTTTAGTTTCCAGATTAATAATACCAGACCATATCGGCAGTGTTTTATCTTCCTCATCATCAATAGGCATCCCTGTACGGACTTTTGCAGATGCTTCGTCCAGTTTGAATGCTAACACTGTTGTCTTTTTCACCTCATTTTCTTTAACAGGCCGCACATAATCCCAGCTACCAGGTACAACTTTCTCCGTGAGCCATTGGAACATCGCTTTCTTTAACTCCGGGTCTTCAATCTTCTCTCCTTCAGCAAATATTACCACAGAACGGTAATTCATTGAATAATGGAAAGCCGACTTAGCCACTACCAGGGCATCGGCCAGGGTAACAGCAATACATACCGGTATCCCCTTTTCCAGTTCACGCATGAAATGACTACCTACTGATCCATGGATGTAGATCTTGTCCTCGTAGCGTACAAAGGCGGTAGGGATGGTAAACGGCTTATTATCAGCAACGTAGCTTACTGTGCAAAAGAAGGCCTCATCCAGGATGGGATAAATAGTGTCTGCATCAAAATGGGCGCGTTTGGCTAAACGGCTGGGAATTAGGTTTGCCATGTGTTTGTTTTTTACAAAGTTGTATCTTTATTGGATGGACATAATCGTCCAATTTAAACAAAACGAGTAGTCCAGTTTACTATGCAGGCACTTACAACCCTTCTTTCAATAGATAAGACAGTCCGTCAACCGGTATATCTGCAGATTTCCAATCAGTTAATGGAACTGGTTAAAAAAGGGACTTTACAGGCGGGGCATAAACTGCTGAGTACCAGAGAGCTGGCGGAGCAGCTGAACATCCACCGGAAAACGGTGGTGCAGGCTTATGATGAACTGCTGGCACAGGGCTGGCTGGAAAGTCACGCCGGTAGCGGAACATTTGTGGCTAAACACCTGCCGGAGATTAAACCTCAGCAGTTACTCAAAGAGAGTATAAACCCCGCTAAAATGGCTGGTTTTACGTTTAAAGAGGCCCCACATCTGAACAGGGAAGTTATTAAATCAAAGTACACCTATCACCTGGATGATGGTTTTCCCGATGCCAGGCTGGCGCCATTAGAAGACCTGTCAAGGGCCTATCGCAGCCAATTGCTGACAGGCAATGCTTATGCACGACTTGGTTATGGCGATACACAGGGATCTGCCTGGCTGAGACAGGAACTGTCCGTTTATCTGAATGAGACCCGGGGATTGAAGATTACTCCTGAGAACATACTGATCATAAGAGGCTCCGTAATGGGTGCATATCTGATCAGTACCAGCTTCCTGGAACGGGGAGATAATGTGGTAGTGACGGAACTCAGCTGGACAGGCGGCGGTAATATGAACTTCCTTCAGGCGGGCGCGAATATTATCAGGATAAAAGCGGATGAATATGGAATGGATGTGGATCACCTGGAACAGGTATGTCAGCAACAAACGATACGAATGGTATATGTGACATCCCATCACCACTACCCTACTACCGTAGCACTGCGCGCAGACAGGCGGATACAGCTATTGCGCCTTTCAGAGAAATATGGCTTTATCATTTTTGAGGATGATTATGACTATGATTTCCATTACCTGAGCAAACCATTACTGCCACTGGCTAGTGCTGACCAGTCGGGCATGGTGCTATACTGCGGGTCTTTTACAAAAACGATCTCTCCGGCTTTTCGTGTAGGCTACCTGGTAGGTTCAGAGAATGTCATTCAGCACCTTGCCAAACTACGCAGGATCATAGACCGGCAGGGAGATAACATGCTGGAAAATGCCATGGCAGAACTACTGCAGAGTGGTGTTATTCAAAAACACCTGCGCAAGTCTTTACGTGTGTACAGAGAAAGACGCGATGTGTTTTGCAAGCTGCTGAAAGAACAGTTAGCTGATTATGTACAATTCCAGGTACCGGATGGAGGCATGGCCGTATGGACTACATTCGATCCTGCAATTGACCTTGTTACACTGGCACAAAAATCACTGCAGAAAGACCTCTATTTCTCCGATAACCTATGGCATAAAAATGCAACACTGCAGGTAAACGCTACCCGTCTGGGCTTTGCATCCAGTACACCGGAAGAACTGGCGCAAAGCATTGATATACTATCAGGATTGCTGAAGCACTGATAAGATGTTGCCTGCCGGATCTGCAAACCAGGCAATTAATGGCCCGCCACCACGGAAAATACCTTTCTCATCTGTTTTCAACTCCCCGTCATAATGCAGGAATTTCACACCTTTAGCGGTCAGTTCGTCAACAGCCTTATCAATATTTTCTACAGGAAAATTCAGGATAGTAAAAGTTGCCGGGGTATGATTAGGTTTTGGATAGATGATAATGTCCGTACCACCTGCTATATGTAATGTTAGTATCATCATTTCCGGCTTCTCAGAAACGTTTAACCCCAATACGTCATGATAGAATGTTTTAGCCTTCTGTATATCATTCACTGAAAATCCGCTGAATGCTTTGGTGTTAGTAAACATGGCATTAATATTTTGGTGTCTGTAAATCTACCCTTATTAAATAAGTTATACAGGGGGCATATACGGCAATATACGGGTGTAATTGCGACAACAGCTACAGATAGAGAAAGAATCCGGCGGGCATTACCCCAATGTAAAATGTATTTTGGTAAAGGTTAAGGTAGCTGTTACTTAATAGTCACTTTATCATTATACCGGACTCTGTCAATATTATCAGGGTACTTCTACCTTTATTATTTCTGAATAATTGAACTGTTTGTAACTATCATTTACACGCACGCCTACTCTTGCATAAAATGTTCTGCCCTGTTTCAGATCGGGAACTTTTACTTCATAAATTGTTTGCGCAATGAGATCAGACCAGTTACTGTTAATGTCTATTTTATTAGGATCAGTATACTGGCTGATAGTAGCGCCACTGCCCACATAACTATCAACATTCACAAAAGGTTTTACATCAATAATTGCAGGTAAACCTTCTTTAACAGGAGCATCGAGGTTAAAGCGCATGATGAGCGTATCTCCCGATAAACGATGCTCAAAATTGATGATACGCAGATATGGTGTAAGCTGAAAATCATGCGTGGTAAGTCCTTTGATATCCAGTTCAATACCCGCAACCGGCCAGAAGGCCCCATTAACAGGCGTAACACGGTAATGACCACTGAAGAGTTTAGTATCCTCAAATGTGCCATCGGATTTAGAAGGGATATACTGAGGAGTAGGTGTAGCGCTCCAGCTCAGTTCTTCCAGCTTAATCTGTGTGCCACCGGTTTCTGTAAGGAAATTGTTTTTGCTATCAGTACTGTCTATCAGTCTGCCTTTAAAACCGGCATCAGGACCAGGAAGATTATCGGTTTTAGTACAGGCTATTGCGGAGAATAAAAATAACGCGGTTATTATATTTTTCATGATGGCAATTTTAGAAGTTCGGGTTATTAGGATATAAATTCGGGTTCTTTCCTAATTCGCCTCCGGGTATGGGTTCATAGTAAAACTTCTTTTCGAAAGTATAGGAGCGCTGGAAAGGTTCCGGTTCGCGAAGGAAAATGTATTTATCTTCATCCGCTACATAGTAAGGAAGCAGGGCATGGAATTTTGTATTATCCAGTACCTTGTCGGCAATCCTCCATCTCCTCAGGTCCCACCAGAATTGTTTTTCAAAGGCCAGCTCTTTGCAACGTTCATTCCTCACGGTATCTATTGTAATCACACCACTAACAGCAGGTGCACCGGCACGGTCCCTGATCTGGTTGAGGATAGTGATAGCATCACTGGTATTGTTTAATTCCATCGCAGCTTCTGCACGGTTCAACAACACTTCCGCATAACGGATATCAATCCAGCTCTGGGTACTCATGTAAAGACCACATTGCGACTGATCCCGTTTATAGTCTACATATTTGCGTACATAAAAACCGGTGCGGGTCATATCATCACCATTGGTGCTAACACCGGTGAAACCGATAATACGTTTGCCATTATAGAGCGCATCCGTACTTCCGGACAAATGACGGGAAGACAGGTTAGGTGGATTGTTACCCAGTTCCGCTGCCGCTGTTCCCGTGAAATGGTCATATATCCCCCGCTGGGTGTCAAACTGCCTCCCTCTGAGCGTAGCGCCGGGGAAGTATACAGTGGCCAGTAAACGGGGCTCCGTCCCCTGCATAAGTTCCGCTG
The DNA here is from genome assembly GCF_009758125.1 of Chitinophaga oryziterrae. GTDB lineage: Bacteria > Bacteroidota > Bacteroidia > Chitinophagales > Chitinophagaceae > Chitinophaga > Chitinophaga oryziterrae. The sequence continues at coordinate 303,521 of NZ_WRXO01000006.1, read as the reverse complement.
TATTGTTGAAGCGACGGGGCGTACCATCAGCGTTAACAACAGGTAAACTACCTGCAAAACGTTCCACGAATTCCAGGGTTGGATAAGCACGGGAAAGGCCATCTGCCGTCATGTAGCGGCAGGTCATGGTAGCGTCCCAGCTATGAGCAGTATTGCTGGTGAGAGAATAATCCCTTACAAGTATATTTTCCGGACTATCCCCATCTAAAAAAAGGTCCGCATAGTTCTGTTCCTTATTATCGGGTTTCTTCTTATACAGGTCGTAATGACCTTCCACTAAATGCGCTGCGTCCCATGCCTGTTGAAAGAAAGCATTCGCCTCAGCGGCAGGAATACCGGCATATCCCTGGTCCCTTGCATCACCGGCTACAAAGTTGAGGGAACCATATTTTGCAATACTCCCAGCGTATAACATGGCCCTTGATTTCAGGGCAGCAGCCACATAACGGTTCGCTCTTCCCCTGGCGCTGGTTTCAGGCATCAGGTTATATGCACTATCCAGATCGGCAGCAACGAATTTCCAGACATCCACTTCCTTATCCCTGTGTACCTGCAATTCTTCCAGGCTCTGTTCCGGGTAGTTCTGTACTGTTTTGATAATGGGAATCCCCCCATATCTTTTCACCAGGGCAAAGTAAAAATAGGCCCGGCAGAAATAAGCCTCGCCCAGCCATTGATCCACCTTCTCTTTCGAAAAGTTAATGGCATTCTTTGGCAGGTTTTCTATCAGGTAATTCACCGTACGGATATCTGCATAAGGCCAGTAGCCAAAGCCTCCTGCCCCATCGCCGGTACCGCCATAAGGCCCTGCCAGTTCCCCGCATAAAGCCCCGGGATGATAAAACAGTTCCCATCCGCGGTCAAAACCACTGCCTTCCTGGCGATAGTAAAAGTCCTCTATCGGCAGGGCCTTATAAATAGTGGCCATGTACGCCGTAACACCATTTTCATTGTTGAATACGTCCTTGTCCTGGATGATATTCAATGGTGGTACGTCTAATTTATTACAGGATATAAAAAGTAAAATTATAAGTAGCTTTTTCATGTGGTTGTACATTTTAAAAAGTGATACTGGCACCTAAGCTGTATGTTCTGTTCATCGGATATTTGTACCCTCCCTGAGAGTAATTCCAATCTGTGCCATCTGCTACTACACCGGGATGTTCGGGATCACTGTTTTTAAGACCTGTAAAAGTGGCCAGATTGTAACTGTTGATGTATACTCTTACACTGTGTATACCTGCTTTATGCAACAGGACTACCGGCAGTGTATATCCTATTTCAAGAGATTTAATGCGCAGGTAAGCAGCGCTCTGCACTGCACGGGAACCTTCTGCAACAGGAGAACCCATCGCAGGATAATAACCCGGCACCCATACTGTATTAGGATCAAAAACATCTGCATCAGGATCAGCCGTATGCCATCTGTCCAGGAACTGGGTGAGGGAACTTCTTCCGTACATCAAAGGGGAGGCCATCTGTTCCGCGTATTGTACGTAGAACTTAGTAGCTCCCTGTAATAACATGTTCAGGTCAAATCCTTTCCAGCCGGCACCGACAGATACACCATAGTTGATCATTGGCAGGTCTCTTACAGCAATAGGTGATTCATCCTTCGCATCTATTACGCCATCATTATTCCAATCGGTATAATAGTAATCTCCTGGTACTACATTCTGATTACCACCACCCGCATTTACATTATGATTATAAATCTGATCATAAGAGGTGTATTGCCCTCCGTATTGTTTACCCCACCAGATATTGGTGTAGCGGTCCTGCTGGGAGTTCTTCCAGTTCTCATAAGAATTACCTGCCTGTGTTTGTTCCACATGACGTGTCATTGTTCTGGTGGAAGAAATATTAGCGCTGATATTATAGGTGAACTCACCGATATGATTACGATGGGTCAGCAGGAATTCTATTCCTTTTGTCCGATCGCTGTTGAGGTTTTCCTGCGGAAGATTAGTGCCCACAGTACCGGGTAATGTAGTGGTCCTTGTAGCAGGTAATCCGTCCCTGTTCCTGATGAAGTAATCAACAGAACCACCTATTAACCCTCTCCATAAATCCAGGTCTAATCCTATGTTTAAAGTTTTGGCCGTTAACCAGGTAAGGTTAGGGTTCACGACTCCTCTTGAGGCCAGGCCGTTTATATAATTGCCACCAAAAATATATCCGTTTACCGGGTAGTTATAACCGGAGAATGACTGGAAAGCAGTAAATGCATCATCCCCTGTTTTGCCATAGGAAGCACGGACCTTCAGGTTACTCAGGATACGGGAAGGAATGATGTGCTGTATAAAAGGTTCTTCACTCAAACGCCATCCTGCAGAAGCTGCAGGAAAGAATCCCCATTGTCTGGCAGCATTGAATTTACTGGAACCATCATAACGGAAACTAAAATCGAGGATGTATTTCGACTTGAAATCATATCCAAACTTCCCTACCAGTCCGCGGGTCACGATTTCTCCCAAACCACCGCCATCCATAGATCCTACCTGGTTGTTCACATCCCCTGCAAACAGGTAAGGGATGCCCAGGGAGAATTCCCTTTGTGCATAGAAGTTATCTGTTTTTGTATCACTTTCCTCATATAATAACAACCCTGTAACGTTATGTACCTGGTTGAACCGTTTACTATAATTCAGCGATAACTGGAATAAACCGGAAGTAGTATTCCCGTAATTACGGTTCACAGTAGAAGGTGTGTTAACCAATGTTGCCAGGTATTGCTGGCTCTGCGGATCGTATTGATACAGACTGTAGGCTTTCTTTATCTGTGTATTATCATTGATATTAAAACCATAGTTATACATGGCTTTTGCTGTTAGTCCTTTAAGACCGGGAACGTCATATTCGAGTCCTAACTGCCCCTGAAAGTTTTTGTTCTTATACATCTGAGAGCCAGCATAATCTGAATTAGTGATCACTACCGGATTAGCGTTATCCGGCTCCAGGTGAGGATATAACGGATTATTGTTGGCATAGATCTGATCAGTAGGCAACTGGTTCCAGGTATATTTAAACATTTCCCATACGCCTCTTCCGCCCGGTTGATTTTTTGTATCGAGATAGCCGGAAGTAAGGATCTGCGCTCTTAAACGGTTCGTGATTCTGGCATTGATATTAGAACGGAAATTCCAGCGGTTATAATTCATATCTCCGCTCTTAAACATACCATCCTGTTTAAGATAACCCAGGTTAAAGAAGTAGTTTACTTTCTCACTGCCTCCGTTTACACTTAAAGTATGTTGTATTTCAGGAGCAAATTTCCGCATAGTAGCATCTACCCAGTTGGAAGATTGTAAAGTACCGTTCTTATACAGGTCTATATCCGCCTGTGAAAAAGCAGGCGGCATCTGTATGAAATAGTTATTGCCAAAATCCCTTTTCTGCTGTTCATTTTTGAGTGTCATATAATCGATGGCATTCACACTTTCCGGAACGTTCAGGAATTGCTGCCAGCTTTGATTAACGGAGTAAGTGATATCGAATTTACCATTCTCACTCTTTGTGCCTTTCTTTGTGGTGACCAGTATCACCCCATTTGCAGCACGTACCCCATAGATGGCGGCAGTGGCATCTTTTAACACGGAGATGCTTTCTATTTCATTAGGGTCCATACGCGACAGGTCGCCGCTTCCTCTTGGTACACCATCTATTACCACCAAAGGATTACCGAGTCCACGAATATCAAAAACATTATCATAGGCGCCCGGTTCACTGCTTTTTTGCAGGATGCGCATACCAGGCACTTTACCGGTGAGCATATTAACAACGTTCTCATTTTTAGTAGTCGTGATCTCTTCTCCTTTTAATGTGGAGATAGCGCCTGTTACACGGACTTTCGCCTGTGTTTGTCCATATCCTACCACTACCACATCATTCAGACTGCTTACAAACGGAATAAGGCGTATGTTAAAAGTGGTATTATCACCTACCACAATTTCCTTTGTAGCATAACCAATGTAAGAGAATTGCAGCACGGATTCTTTATCCGGTACATTCAATGAGAAGTTGCCGTTTTCATCTGTGGTGATGCCTGTCTGGGTACCCTTTACCTGCACATTTACTCTTACAAGGGGAGCGCCGGCACTATCTGTAACCCTTCCGGTGATCCCTATCAGCTTTACCGGCTGTTGCGGCTGACTATCTGCAGGTTTCATTTTTATCACCACTGTTTTACTGATGATATCATAAGAAAGCGGCTGGTCTTTCATGCATAATTTCAATGCATCGTCCAGCACAGCATCTTTTATGTGAATACTTACGGGCTTTGCAAGCGCAAGCAGGCGATCATTATACAGGAAGTTATACCCGCTTTGTTTGTGAATATCTCTAAAGACTTTTTCAAGCGGAACATTATTCTCTGACAATGAGATTTTCTGTTGAGAAAACCCTGTCGCACTCACCTGCAGGAATACTACTATGGTCAGGAAGATTGTCATTTTCATACAGGGGAAGATTTTAGACAGGTCAATAGCGGGCATACGCCTGCTATTGCAAGCTGGATAGAGTTGCATAGTTTCGTGGAGTTTATGTTTGCGGTTTAAGTATTATTGTTTCATAACGGTTGCTTTTCTATTCTCTATTTTGAATGTAACATCTCCTGCCAGTTCCAGCATTTTAAATACTTCAGATACAGATACATTTTTGGTGATATTACCACTCAGGTAGATGTTCAGTGAATCTTTATAATTGATGTCTACATCGTACCATCTTGATAACTGTCGCATTATTTCATAGATACTGGTATGATGGAAGGAGAATTCCCCGTTTTTCCAGGCAATGGCTTCGTCTGCATCAGCCTCCCGGATGTCCATTCCTACTGCCTGCTGACCAGGTTTTAGCAGGTGATCATTCTTTCCATCGGATATATTTACCGCACCTTCTATCAGTGTTGTTTTTATTGCTGCTTCATCGGTATAGGCCATTATATTGAAACGGGTCCCCACATCTTTTATATTCATTCCTGCTGCGTGGACACTGAAAGGCATATTTTCATTATGTACTACTTCGAAATAGGCTTCTCCTGTTAAGGTAACTTCTCTTTGTTTTCCGGTAAATGCCACAGGGTATTTCAAAGAAGATGCGGCATTCAACCATACTTCCGTACCATCCGGCAGGGTGATCCGGAATTGTCCGCCACGTGGAGTGGACAGCGTATTGTAGCTGACGCTCCCATCTGAATTCCGCGCATTGTATTGCAGTTTTCCACCTTGTTGCTGAATAGCGGTTCTCCCTTGTTGTATCAGCCTGTTACCGGCGCTGTCCAGTGTTATAGTGCTACCATCGGCCAGTGTCAGGATTGCCTTATTACTACCGGGCATGATATCCTGCCGGACAGGATCGCTTTTATGCGTATGCCGGTAGAAACCGCCTGCGATGACCAATAGCAGCATTGCGGCAGCTGCGGCAGCGTATCTGCGGATGTTTACCTGTTTTGCGGGTTTCTTTTTCACAATACGGTTAAACATATGGTCCCAGTCTACCTCCTCTGCAACAGGACCAGCCCGGGTTTGCCTGAATTCTTCATCCAGCAGGTCAGCCACGGTTTCATGTTCAAGTGAAGCATATAGTTCTGTCAATTCTTCTTTAGAACAGCGGCCGTCCATATATTGTCGCAATAAATACCGCAACCTTTCTGCTTGAGTGGACATGTTGAGTATATTTATAAGTATGACGATTCTGACTACGGCATATAACCGTTTTGAGAGAAAGTTTTTTTATGCTACAGCAGTTGGTCCCAGCTGCTGATCCAGAAACCAATGGCAATCAGGGCAGAATGCTGCTCCAGGAAGGATTTAATGTATTTAAGTACTTCTACCAGTATATTATTGATCCTGCTTTTAGACAGGCCCAGTCGCCGGGATATTTCAATATGGCTTAACCCTTCCCTGCGGCTCATATTAAAAACGAGTTGTTTCTGCCGGGGAAGGCGGAGTAATGCCTGATCTATCAACTGATAATATTCCTGTGACTGTAATTCATTTTCCAGGCTGTTATCTTCCTCACCCGAAAAACTAAGCCATAACCGATCAAGTAAACGTTGGTCTCTGGCTATTTTACGCATATTATCCAGGGCTTTATTCCTGGCAATCACATAACAGTAATGTCCCGGTTTATCAATAAAAGGCAGGCTTTCACGGCTGGTCCATATTTTCATAAAGGTATCCTGCACAATCTCTTCTGCATCGGCCTTAGACCTGGTTAAACGCTCTACAAAGGTAAAAATGAGTGGGGTATAATGGTCAAAGAAACAACGGAACGCGGTTTCATTGCCCTGTGCTATCTGTTGCAGCAGTTCTTTTTCATTATGTAAGCCGTCTACATACAAGTTTTCGTGGAATTTGCTATAAATTTAGGCAAATTGCTCAATAATCTACATCGCCTTTCCGGGAACATAGCGGGCGATATGAGCAACCTTGCCGCTTTCCTGCACTTTCCATAAATCATACTGGGATTGTAAATCCAGCCAAAGCTGTGCCTCTATACCGAAGGCCAACTCTAAACGCCAGGCCATTTCGGGAGAAACACCCGCCTTTTCATTGGCAACCTCAGAAAGCTGCTTGCGGCTTACCTGCAATATTTCTGCCGCTTTTGTGACAGTTAAATTCATTTCTTTTAAGACATCCTCCCTGAGAATTGCACCAGGGTGGGATGGTTTCATCTTGCGCTTCATTTGTGTCTTTTTAGTGATAATCTAAATAATAAACATCGTAGACATTTTCTTCCTCAAAACGGAATATGATCCTGTAGTTACCTGTGACTGAAACAGCACAGAAGCCTTCATAATTACCGCTGAGATAGTGAAATTTATACCCGGGTATTTTCTTCAATGGTTCTACGGTTTTAATTACATTTAAGACCGTAAGAATACGTGTGATTTTATCCACTTGCATGGGCGGAAGTTTTGCGGGATCGTTTTTTTCCCACAACAACCGTAGCCCTTTGTGTGCTATGGTTTCGATCATAATCAAAGATACATTGTAACCAGATAGGTTACAAATTTTTTTTAGAAGTGAGAAAATATTTACTCCCTTATAGCAGAATAAGGCGAGTCTTTTGTATAGGTTAACTAATACATCACATGTACAATCCTGAACAAACAATCGGTTAACAACTCTATAATAAAGCTAATTTATACAAATTTTATTCTCACAACAAAATTTTGATCAATAGGTAGTAGCTCAGTTTGATTTATTTTGATTAAGGGTTTTGCAGGGCGTTGCCCTGCATCTAAAAATCATACTGAGTTACTACCGATCAGAGGAGTGTTATTATTTACTCTTTAATGTATGCAAGCGTTACATTTTTATACTCTGCTTTACTCAGTTGTACTTTCAGGTTTTTGAAAGTTTCGTGAGGACCTTTCGCTACAAAAAGATTTACGAGCCATGCAGGTAATGAACCACCCGGATCAGTTTCCAGGGTGTATTCTATCTTTACGTTATTCTTCTGAGGAGTGAGCACCCATTTACCATACGAGCTTCTGACACGGACAATGTCTTTCTTTTCAGGTAAGTAATTGCTGACTACCGGTCCGTCTATCGTGACCACTTTTGTGTGCGGGTCCTGCGTGACTTTTAAATGGGCTATAAAATCGCGGTTACTAATAGGCCAGGGTAAACTTACTTCTGAATAGTAATACAGTTCGCCCGCATTTACCTTCTTTAATAAAGTGCTTGATTTTGTACTGTATACCCATTCTGCTGCTGTATTTACATCCATAATAACAGTAACCAGCTGTGATAAAGTAACGGGTAAGGCACATTTTACCTTGATACCTTTGAGATGAGAATTCTCAAGGGGTTTGGTGTAAATCTCGATTCCTTCTTTGCTTTGCTTCAGTTTCCAGTCTTCCTGTCCTTTACAAAAAAGGGAAAACAACATTACCGTGCTAAAGATCATTAATTGTTTGTTCATTGCTATCAGTCTATTATCCGGCAACAAATTTACGAATAATCAAACTCATAATGGGGGTACTATCCCGTATGAAAGTGCCACTTCACCCCTTTATTTGTCCGTTTCACTGGTTTTTACCCAAAAAACAGCTTATAATGGGCAGACCTTTGCTATTGTATTAAAATCAACGATCATGCATATTCCGGGACATCACAGGTTAATAATACTGGCTTTTCTTTCCGTGTTAATACTGGCGGAAATATGCTGGAGCTGGCGGAATGATAAAAAAGTTTATCAGGTGAAGGAAACAGCGACCAACCTCCTCATACTGGCAGGGTTCCAGGTATCCAAAGTACTGTTTGCCGGTTATCAGCTGGCTATTATAGGGTTAGCCACCCGCATTGCACCTGTTCATTTACCGCATACCTGGTGGTTTTTTGGGATCACCTTTATAGTGGCCGACTTCCTTTATTACTGGTTTCACAGGATATCACATATATGGCAGCCATTATGGGCCTTTCATCTCATTCATCACTCTTCCCCTCTGATGAATTTAACAACAGCTTACCGGCTGAACTGGTTCAGCGCGCTGGTAAGCCCGGTATTCTTTGTACCGGCAGCACTGATAGGGCTGCCAACTGGTTTTATAGCGGCTTCTTACGGTTTAAACCTGCTTTACCAGTTCTTCCTTCATACAGAAGTAATTGACAAATTAGGGCCTGTAGAGGGCATTATGGATACCCCTTCTGCACATAGGGTACATCATGGCTCTAATCCCCTTTATCTCGATAAGAATTTTGGTGGTGTATTTATGATCTGGGACAGGCTTTTTCACACCTACCAGCCTGAAACAGAGAAAGTAAAATACGGCCTTACTACCGGGTTTAGCAGTAACAGACCATTAGTGCTGATATTTCACGGCTTCAGACAGTGGTTCGTGAAAACAAAATCCCCTGCCACGGACATAGCAGGGGATAAAATCTAAATCTAACCGGTCCCTGAACAGGGCCCGGATGTTTATGTGCTTATATGCGATGACCCGCTATAGAAATAGACCGGGATTTATGCATCTTTGTCATTTGGTGCTTTTAACTTCTTTGTGATCTTGTCATCCAATTCTTTCAGATGCAGTTTCGTTTGTTTGTTAAGCGCCGGGTTCTGCATTCCTTTCTTACAAAGCGCCTGCAACTGGTGAAGATTATCTTTTATGATCTCAGGTAAATCTGAGATATACATATGAAAGCTGTAGTTTCCCAGCATAGTATAGGCATCCGGAGCAATAGTAGCTTCTTCCAGCAAACGGCTTACATAGATCTTCTGCAGATCACGCCTGTAGATATCAATGTTCTTACCTGCATAAATTTCTGTGAAGACACCTTTGTTCAGGTCGGTCATGTATTCCTGTATAGTATACACTTTGTCCTTCGCATTTACCTCCTGGTTTACTATCCTGCTAAGACGGTCCCTGTTGATGAGGCCATTGATAAGTTCAATCTGTAAAGAGGAAAGCTCAATGGTAAAATTCATCGGCAGCCTCTCTACGATACTCCTTTCATTCAGCCACATAGGCGTTGCCAGTACTTCTTTACAGATAAACGCTACAGCTTCTTTCTGACGGGCATAATCTTCTACCTCATAAACCGGACCTGCTTCAGTAGATAACTTTACATTATGATAGATGCCCCCGATGTTCTTCATCACATGACCTAAATAACGTGCATACTGAGAGAAAAGGACCTCATAGGTATGTTGCATTTCTAATGACGACTCTCCGGGTACGACAGTCCATTCCGCTATATGCGGCATAATTCGCTGCAGGTTTTTAATCCCATACATGCCGGCTTTCATTGCATCGTCACCAAGATCTTCACTCTGACTTCTTGCGTCATATTGTTCCATTTCGCTACCAAACCACAGACGGTGATTCTTAGCCAGACTATCTGTTACTACTTTAGTAAGCGCCAGTTTCTCTTCTTCTGCGGTCTTATATTCAGGATGCCATCTGTAACCCCATTCAATGGCCCATTTATCATAGTCACCGATACGTGGATATAATCCGGCAGCACTGATGTTATCTTCCGGCTGCGCTACATAGTTAAAACGTGCATAGTCCATGATGGATGGTGTGTGACCATGTACTTCTACCCATGCCTTATTACGCAGGTTCTCTACCGGTACGGTGGAACTGGAACCAAAGTTATGCAGCAGACCTAATGTATGACCTACTTCATGAGAAGATACAAAACGCACCAGGTCTCCCATCAGGGTGGTGTCGAACACCGGTTTCCTTGCACGTGGATCAACCGCCGCACACTGGATCAAATACCATTTCTGCAGTAACTGCATCACGTTATGGTACCAGAAAATATGACTTTCCAGGATCTCTCCGCTTCTTGGGTCAGCTACGTTGGGCCCCATTGCATTTGCTATTTCAGAAGGACGGTATACAATAGCCGCATGTCTTGCATCGTCTATGCTCCAGGTGCTGTCTTCTTCTTTCGTAGGCGCTTCTCTGGCATAAATCGCATTCTTGAAACCTGCCTGTTCAAATGCTTTCTGCCAGTCGTTCACTCCTTTTATCAGGTAAGGCACCCATTGCTTTGGAGTTACAGGATCTATATAAAATACAATTGGTTTGATGGGCTCTACCAGTTCACCTCTTTTATATTTCTCAACATCTTCCGGCCTGGGTTCCAGTCTCCAGCGACGGGCAATCACTTCGTACTGTACATTCTGCGGATTCGTTTCATAGTCTCTGTGCGCTACACCAAAGTACCCTACACGATCATCCATGTACCTTGGCTGCATAGGTTTAACAGGCAACAGTACCAGGGACGCATTCAGCTCCACAGTATAACAGGCCGCTGTAGGATTAAGTCCGGCGGTGTATGTCTTCACCGCAGTAATCTCTACGTTGGTAGGGAAAGTATGAATGGTCTTTATATAACTCCGTTCATTCACCTGCGATCCCATGCCGGCCCTTGCTTTAAACGCCGCCCGCTGGAAATAAATGTTATCATTATCACGGTTCAGGAAATCCGTGGCATCTACCACTACACCGGCAGAATCCGCACTGTACGCTAATACAGGGAACGCCTCTACAATAGCCATGATATTGTTTTTCTGCAAACCCGCATAAATAGAGATGCTGCTGTCTTTTGCGTATTCTGCAAAGGAAATACGTCTCATGAAGATCTTGTTCTGCGGTCCTTTTTCAAAGCGGTATACCGTTTCTCCGATCTGATCACCAGCATAACCACTGGCCCCGTTACGCATTTCCGTAGAGGCTTTAGATACTCTGCTCACAATCATGATATCGCGGTTAAAGAGACTGTCCGGCAATTCGAAATAGTACTTGTCATCTTTAGACGTATGTACCGTAAAGAATCCCCTGCTGGTAGTCATATCCTTTGTAATGACATCTTTGTAAGGCTTTATTTTAGGTGGTTCTTTTTTCCTGGTAGAATCTGATGCCGGTGCGGCTGCAGCCACCACCTTTTTCTTTTTTCGCCATTGTGCGCTGGCAAGTGTACTCATACCCAACAGGGCAAACAATACCATACAAGCGAAAAATTGTATTTTCCGTTTAGACATAAAAAGTGATTGAATTTTAATGTTGTTGTTTACGCTATCTTGGGTTTTGTGTTATTTCCGGGTTTAACAATATATTTTTAGCCGGTATAGGGAATACATACCGGTTGCTGTTAGGCTCCAGTGTATAAGTTCCTCCTTTGTATACTCTTGTTACCGTAGCCGCAAATGCAGCTTCTTTGTTCAGGCGTTTCTGATCAAACCAGCGTAGGCCCCTGCATAACAGTTCCCTTCTCCTTTCATTGATCACCAGCTGTAATGCTTCAGCAGCATTTGCTGCGGAGAGCGCTATATAGTCTGCCGGGCGGAAACGTTTCTGACGGATCGTGTTCAGGATGTCAACAGCCGCTGTGTAAGATCCCACCCTTGCTTCAGCTTCTGCTTTGATCAGCATCATCTCTGCTGTTGTAGGGCCTGTAAGGGGGTTGTCCGAATTAAGACGAGGTCTGTAATAACCACGGCCAGCAAAAGAGTTAAAGGTAAAAGTGCTACCATCTGTTGTAAATAATTCATAACGCAGATCATGTGCATCGAACAGACTTAATAATGATGCGCTCAGCGGTAATGTAACAGAACTCACAGACAGACTTTTGGTAAAGATCATTTCGGGATCTTTATATTTTGTTGGATAAGATACCGGACTGGCAATATAGTCATTCAGATTCACCAGGGCACTCTGTCGTGTCAGTGCACTGTCTGCATACTTTTCCGCATCCGCATACTCACCTTTTTGCAGGGAAGCCCTCGCCAGGATGGCATACGCAGCCGTCTTAGACGGGTTGTAAGCCAGCGCTGATATATCAGGTAAGTTAGGAATGGCCTGTGTAAGGTCGCTGTTTATCTGGTCATAGATAGTTTTTACAGAAACACGTACAAGACTTGAAGTGAAGTCGGGGTTCAATATTAAAGGAACGCCCGCATCAGTAGCAGCGGTAGCCGCATCATATTGTTTTGCATAAATATTTACGAGGGAGAAGTAGGTAAATGCACGGTGTACCTGTCCTTCCGCCAGGATAGTCCGCTTATCAGCATCACTGCCACCATCACTATTCATTACGCCGGTAGTTACCTGGTTAAACACATACATCTGTTTATACATTCTATCCCAGTCAGGGTCTGCATTATCTCCGAAAAAATCGGCTGCCCATATAAAGGTATTCGCCTCTGCACTGCCTAATCTGTTCAGAAAACCGTCATCAGCGGGGCCATAATCATCACTGGCCACTACGGGATAATAGTATGATGGTTCGATATCAGATGTATTGTTCAGCAGGTACTGGTAATCCGTTGTATAATGCAGGGTACGTTTTCCCTGCTGTTCAATCTCCACATATTTGCGGCATCCTGTACTTCCCAGCAACAGCAGGCAGGCTATGTAAGTATATATGATCCTGGTCATTATCTGAAATGTTAAAATGAAGCATTAATGTTAAAAGTGTAATTCTTTGAAGGTGGCAGTGAATTATACTGACCAGCAAATATGTAATCCGGGTCTATTCCTTCTTTGTTCTTTCTCCAGATGATCCCCAGATTGCTGGCTGTAGCGCCCATTGTCAATGACCTCAGGAATGTGAGCCTTTTTATTACGGATCCAGGCAGCGTATAACTCAGTGTTACCTGTTGCAGGCGTGCATGATCTCCATCTATCACATTAAAATCAGCCAGTGAATACCGGGTAATGCTATTAAAGCTACTTCCTACTATACCTGGTACGTTCGTAAAGGCTTCATCACCTGGTTTTCGCCAGCGTTGTGCCAGCTCTTTGCTTGTAGACAGGAATCCCTGGTAGGAACCACCGGTAGGATACAATGTGCTATTGATACCCAGCTTCTGTACTTTATATCGGAGGTAGTAAGACATGCGTGCCGACAGGCTGATATTCTTATAACGGATTGTTTGCGATAATCCACCGAAAACAGGTGGCGTTCTACGCCCCATATATCTTTTGTCTTCCGGTTTCAGGTTGTCGGAAGAATACATGTCAGATGTAATGATCTTTCCGGCAGCAGTATATACCTGCGACTGGCCCTTATTATCCAGTCCTGCCCATCTGTATGCGAACACATTATCCACCGGATAGCCAGAAATGATCTGGGATAAACTGGACGGGTCCTGCACCTTATCAGGGAAACGAACGTCCGTTACTTTATTGGTGTTATAGGAAATATTAAAATTGGCGCTCCATGTCCAGTATGTCTGCCGGATCATAGTACCATTTAAATTCAGTTCCACACCATGGTTGGTCATATCTGACGTATTGAAAGAAAGAGAACTCCATCCGTAAGTAGAATTCACGGGTTGTGCAGTAACAATACCATAGGTATGTTTTTTATAGATATCAAATGAAACAGAGAGCCTGCTGTTCAGCAGGTCTGCATCAAAGCCAGCGTTGGTTGTTCTGGTAGTTGCCCATCCCAGCATGGTGTTACCGGGCAGACCAACGGTACCATATACCTGTTGAGTGAGTGCATCTGTACCATACAGATTAATAGTGGTAAATGCAGATCCGTCTGCACTTACAGAGCCTCCGATACCTTCTGTAACACGTATGGAAAGATTATCCAGCCATTTGATATCATGCATGAATTTTTCCTTTGTCATATCCCATTTCACGCCACCGGACCATAAGGGTACTGCACGTTTTCTGCGTTCTACACCTATCATACTATAATCGTCAAAACGAACACTACCAGACAGATGATATTTGTCTAACAGTGAATAATTGGCAGTACTATAATAAGACAGATATCTTTTCCTGTTTGCATAAATAGTACCATCTACAGAGGGCAGGGTTTTCCCATAACGGTATATAGTAGTATAGGGTACTGTAGGATTTACAGTAACAGAAGTACCCAGATCTGTATTAAACCCATATCTTGTCTGGTTGAATCCACCCGATTTTGTCTGCCGGAATTCATTACCCGCAATCACGATGAGGTGATGGATTTTTCTCCAGGACTTATCTGCATTCAGTTGTATCCTCAATGTATAGTCTTCAGATGTAGAGTTACTAAGTTTGTATACGCCCCCCAGTGGTACACCATATACAGGTTTACCATTTACGATAGTGGTACCGGTGTTCACCAGGTCTACCGTAGCGTAACTATTCAATTCTGCCAGGTTCTTCATGTCCGTTGATGCACGCTGGTACATACCCGAAACATCAAAACGGATCCAGTCAGTGATTTTAGCGCTGAGCTGAGAAGTAAGTCTTGATGAACTACTCTTGTAAATGGTATTGTTGCGGTCCAGTTCATCAATAGAATTTAATGTCCATGGAAGATACCCCAGACGTGTAAGGCTGTCCGTTACACGTGGCGTAAAAGCGATATAGCGGTTAATGGATTTCCCCTGTTCATCTACCAGCATTTCGTAAGGACGTAAGCCGTTAGCACCCGGGCTCATCGCTTCAAGTGCCGCGTTGTTCACCGTACTGTTGGAGTATGTCTGGTTAATACCTGTCGTCATTGTTATTCTTTTCTGTAGCAGGTCGTTGGTCAGATTGGCCGTTACAGAATACTTTTCCGCGCTGTTACCTTTGAAAACGGGACGGTCTTTGGAGTAATTACCTGAAACGTAGTAGGTGTTGTTATCACCACCACCGGACATAGAAAGGTTGTATTGCCGGGAAACAGCGCTCTGTAACAGGTATTTCTTTATCTGGTCCAGGTTACTTTTTTTACCCAGTGCTTCCAGTCTCTTATCTCTTTCTTCTGCAGTAATAGCACCCCGTTGTACCTGGAACATATCTTCCAGCGCTTCGTCCTGTGCCGGATAGCGCCAGTATGAGGCCGGATCAGCAAAATAGTTCAGGTCAAAGAGTTCCTTTTCAAAGTCGATGTACTGTTTGCTGTTCATCACATTGAGATTGGACATATCTGCCGGTGCTGATGTACTAACATTGGCAGTGGCATTGAATGTAGACATCCCCTTACGGCCTCTTTTTGTTTCTATCACAATTACGCCGTTGGCAGCCTGCGCACCCCATATGGCAGCAGCCGCCGCATCTTTCAGGAAAGTGATGCTCTGGATATCAGCAGGGTTAAAAGAAGCTATAATTGCATTGTTGGTAGCGAATGTAGTAGCTGCAATGGTACCCCCCGGATTTTTAACAAGGCTCTGATCCATAGCCGGGAAACCATCAATGACAACCAGTGGTGGGGTGTTCCCGCCATATGAATTCGTACCCCTGATGGCAATGGTATTATTACGGAGATCGAAGCGTACACCGGGAATAGTACCTTCCAGCCTTTCCATCAGGTTAAGGGCCGGACTGGCTTCAATATCCCTGGCGGTGATTACATTATAAGAACCGGTAGCTGTTGCCTGGTCTATCTGCTGATAACCCGTACTTACAGTGATCCCACTTAGTTTCGTCAGAGAGATATGCATGATAATCTTAACAGTGAACGACCCTGATGCCGGACCATCAGGAACAGTAATATGCTGGTCCTGTTTCTCATAACTTAAATGCGAGATCCTTAATGTATAGTCGCCCGGTTTTATATCCGGAAAGTTAAAACGCCCGGTTGGACCGGTAACCATCAGCTTTCTCGAAGGCAGCAACATCACAGAAGCCTGTTCTATAGGATTCCCTCTTTCATCCACCACAAATCCGTAGATCATCTGTGGCACCTTGATATCGGCCAGCATCTGATTTACCATCGACCTTTTAGTGATGATAATCGTTTTGTCTTCGAAAGAATAACTGAGTGGCTGATCTTTGAGCGCCTGCCGGATAAGCGTTTCGAGCGGCTGGTCCTTAATGTCGAGCGTTACTTTCTTACTTACGTCCAGCTCGTTCTGATCATAGAATACCAGGTAGCCGGTCTGCTGCTTTATCACTTTAAAAACATTCTCCAGGGACTCATTCCTGCAGGAATAGGTGATACTTTGCGAATAGGTTTTAGCGCTTACCTGTATACAGCAGGCAAGGATGATGATGGTTGATAATCGCATAACACGTAGTGTTTGGATACTTAACCGGTAGTTGTTCAATAAGCGTTTGCTTCGCTTAAAAAACATAACAATAGCATCCCGGTTACAAAAAGCTTCAAAATGCATACTTTTGTAAAGGTTATTGGTTGATAAATAGATAAAGTCTGAGCAGACCTTTTTTATAATGAGATCATAACCATCGCCGTTCTACCTCGTCCGTAGAACGGCTTCTTTTTACGATCTTTGCTCCTGTTTTACTGCTGTACCACTATCAGCTTCCGTCCATCCATTCTGAATTTTATATCCATTTTTTCGAGTATGCGCAGTACCTGCTGTAACTGCAGATTGCGTTGAATAGCGCCTCCAAAGCGGCGTTGAGGTATCTTCCCTTCAAATACCACATCTACATCGTACCAACGTGAAAGCTGGCGCAATACGGACGAGAGATCGGTACCATCAAAATTAAATGCACCGTTCTTCCAGGCTATTACCTGGTCTATATCCGTATTGTCCAGTACTTTCACATCGGTACCGGTAGTTCTTGCCTGCTGGCCCGGCCGCAGGACCACCTGCTGATTATTTCCTGTCATTACTCCTATGCTGCCTTCGAGCAGTGTGGTGTTGGTAAAAGGTTCATCGGTATAGGCATTGATATTGAAATTCGTTCCCAGAACATTTATTACAGTTGTTTCACTGATCTTTACCCGGAAAGGCTTATTAGCCATTTTTGCTATTTCAAAATAGGCCTCCCCTGTTACTTTCACGGTACGGTCGGCCCCTGTAAAGGCGGTCGGATAAGTGACAGAAGACGCTGCATTCAGCCATACGGCGGAGCCGTCTGGCAGTGTGAGGTGGAACTGGCCGCCACGTGGTGTGCGCAGAGTATTATAACTGATCGTATTGCTATTGCCGTTGGTAGTATACTCCAACTGGCCACCGGATTGCATAATGGTGGTATTCCCCTGTCTGATCACCTGCTTCCCTGTGCTGTCCAGCGTTACGGAAGAACCGTCTGCCAATGTAAGCACTGCTTTGTTGGAACCCGGCATGATTACCTGTGCCTGTTGGGACTTTTTTGCAGGCTGTTGCCATAAGAAAGCGGTCACTCCGCCAAGGAATATAACTGCCGCTGCTGCCACCCAGCGTAAACGTGGCAGGAAACGGACTTTATCTTCCCTGCCCAGTACCCTGTTCAGCACCGGCAACCCTTCGGCAGCCGTAAAGCGCGGATCGGCAGCGACAAGCCCTTCCCACTGCTGTTCCAGCATGGCAGACAGACGGGCGTCCTGAGACGGGTCTTTCAGCAGCTCCATCAGCTCGCGGACTTCTTCATCTGTAGCCGTTTGTTCATAATACCGGTGAAAAAGGTAATTTATTCGTTCCATAGCGATTACTATATACAGGACAATATGAAATATCAAAAAGTAGATATGCCTTTAAAAAAAAACTGCTGCCAGTAAAACCGGGGGTAGATAGATGTGGTATCTTTCTTTTATATACTCACTTATAAACTCAGTAGCCAGCTGAATGTATTTCTTGACAGTTGATACGGTAATACCCATCTGAGTGGCTATTTCGGCCTGTTTCAGGCGTTCACGGCGACTCAACAGGAATACCTTCCGCTGCTGTGGTGGTAATTTGCCGATGGCTTCGTCTATAAGGGAGTGGTAAATAAGCTGGGGATCGGGGGTATCTGCTTCGGACCGGAACTCGCTACGTAGCCAGGTGGCCTGGTTATCACGCTCCCTGGCCATCTTTTTCAGGGCATTCAGGGCGCGGTTTTTTGCCATCACCCATAGGTAAGGTTTGAATTGTTCTACAATAAGTAAGGTTTCCCGGCTCATCCAGATCTTAAAAAAGACGTCCTGGATAATTTCTTCTGTTTCGGGTAAAGAGCGTGTAATGCGGAAGACGTGTGTAGATAATAAAGGGTAATAAGTATTGAACAAAACAGTAAACGCCGTTTCATCACCTGCCGAGACTCTTCTGAGCAACTCCCGCTCATCGTGTAAGTTGTCCTGTTCCAATAAACCCCTTTATGTTATATCCCCTTTGAATGCCGGATAAAAGTAATAAAAAACCAATA
Organism: Chitinophaga oryziterrae; assembly: GCF_009758125.1. Taxonomy (GTDB): domain Bacteria; phylum Bacteroidota; class Bacteroidia; order Chitinophagales; family Chitinophagaceae; genus Chitinophaga; species Chitinophaga oryziterrae. Next base: position 284,998 of record NZ_WRXO01000006.1, on the reverse strand, counting down.
CAGCAGGGAACTAATTTGGGTATATTCATAAAAAGCCGCAGAAGTATGAACTTCTGCGGCCTGTGATAATCAGGTAATTAACGGGCTGTTACCGTTGTATTAGGCTTGAACTCTGAATAATACTTACCCAGTGGAGTGAGCGTACTATCTGCTTTCACTAAAGCAGAAGGCCATAACCGGGTACTGGTGGGTGAACCGGAGAACCAGGAATAACGCTGTATAAAAGGTATGGAATCCAGCTGAGGCAACAGTCTTTGCATAAATGCCTGTACCTGTTCTGCTGTGTACCTGTTTGCTTCCATGGTTTTAGCATCCTGATCTGCGGTAGCGAATTCTGTAATCCAGATAGGTTTATGGTATTTTTCATACAAAGCCCGCAGTACTTTCACAAAGTCAACATCATCAAGCCCAACGTACATGTGTACGCAGATGAAGTCTACCCGGCGATTCTGTGCGATCGCCTTGTCCATGAAACTGTAGATCCAGTCGCGGGTTGGCCAGGATGCTGCCGGGCTGCCCAGAGGCAGACCAATGCTTTCCAGTTTAGGCCATAAAGCCAGCGCTTCGTCTACTGTCATGTTGGATTGATCGGCCAGATCAGGTTCATTGAACCCCAGTACATATTTTATCCTGCCGGAGTCTTTCCATTTTTTAACATAAGCGATGTTCTCGTCAGTTACGTTGCCTTTACCCCAGAACATGGTGACGAATTCTGCGTTATTGGGCTGCTTTTCGAAAGGTAAAGTGGTACCCCAGGTATAAAACCAGTAACTCTTCAGATTCACTACATTACCGTACCAGCTTCCGTTGGTACTTGCTGTATTGAAATCTACCCCTTTCTTATTAACAAATCCCATCGGAGGATCTGTGATGATCGTGTTTTCGTCTTTGTCTTTGCTACAGGCCATTAAAAACAACAGGCTGAGGGACAGTACAATTTTGCAGTTGGACATAGAATAATGGTTATATAGATATGATTATATTATACAATAATATTAAACTATTTCCATATTCCTTAGAAATCCGTATTCGCATTTTAACCTTCTACCTCAGAAAAATCGCCCTTAAGAATCTTATCACCGTATTCTTCTAAAAGAAATGCCGCTCCTGCAATAATTCTTTTTACTCCCTTATCATCAGCTTCGTGATTCATCAACCCCAACGCCTCCGCTTTTTTAAATTCTTCCCGGCTGTTCTTTCCCATTTTACTCATCATATTTAACAGATGGTCCCCTTTGTTATTTTTAAGGTCCGTAACAAATATTCCCATTCCATCTTCCCTTGAAAATATAAACATCCTGATCTTCACATGCTCATTTGCAAGGACAGCTTCATACTCATTGGGCGGAGCAATGAATTCAAGATGATATTTCTCTATCAGGTGACCAAACTTTTCTTTCAGAAAAGGCATATAATAATCAAAGTCCATATAATTTCTTTTAATCTAGTCTACAATCTTCCAATCCGATAGCTTGGTCAGGGTTGGTAACCCTGCCGCCTTGGCATTAGAAGGAGGCAGCATCATTTTACTCTCAGGATCAAACCTGAATCCATGCTTCCATTCTAACCGGTGAATTTCCTTCCCGAATCCCGTTAATTCCAACATATCATTTTTTCCTACCTTATATAGATAACTTGCGTCCGAAACTACAATTATATCAACTTTTTGTGCAACTGCCGCATCTATCCATTTAGCATTCACACTGTTAAAGAATCCTCCTTTTTTAGAGAAATAATCTACCACCTCCTTTGAAACGTTTAACAAGTTAAACTTCTGCCCTGCCGGCACCAGGTATTGTGGATTCGCTTTCGCCTCTAAAGTAGCATAATCTGTAACAACCGGGTAATTCAATTCTTCAAGAATATTTTTCAGATCAGAATTAAAAGCCCCCACCAGGAAGGTACCACTTTTGGTATCATAAAGGATCTTTGCCCCGGAAGTAGGTGAATGTAAAAATAAGATACCATCGTTTTCCAGTATTCTTATTGCCACTTCACGTGTACAGTTTACTTCCTGCATCACCTTCTGCAACTTCAGTTCATAAGCCGCAATCAGGTCATCCAGCTTACCAATACCTACCTTGCCAAATGCTTCCAGTTTCGCTGCCAGTTCCGGGTTCTTTGCTCTAAGCTCCTCAAAATCCTTAAACTTCCATTCATTGAATGCTGCCTTCAATTCTTTTACGGCCAGGTTAAATTTCACATAGTTCTTCCCGATACCATACAGGGCACTGGCTCCCTGTGCAACTGCCACCCAGGTATTAACTGTTTCCCATTTCTCAATAAACTTTTTACCACTCTCAGTTTTGCTTAACTCATCCTGGTTCTCTGCTATATATAGATTTCCGTTAGACACTACCAGGTCTACCGTAGCCCAGAGATATACCCATGGGGAGGCTCCAGGAGTGGATAGTTGTTTGGCCGCCAGTACTGCAATCAGCTTATTGACTGCCACCATGATGTCATAATTCATATAATTATTGGCCACATAGACAAGGCTGATTGCCGGCATATAAGCCTCTGTGACCGATCCATCTTTCTCTACCGTAAATATCCTTACCAGTGTAAATGGCTTCCCCTGATATGAATTAGAGGAGATCAACTGATCGATACTTTTAGGGATAAGATCCGATTTGCAATAATCATCATAGAAGTTAATGGCTACCTTTCCATCATTTGAGAAAAAAGGCGCAATTGATGATTGCTGATAATGCACATGGTTGACGCCATCGCTGGTAAACCTCTTTGTAACATACACCTCTTCTTCCGCCAGCTTATAGAAGTAATCGCAGTCGTCCGGAGAATGTGTCTTCGAGAACGCTTCTATTTTCTTGTCAAATTCCTGGTATATAGCTTCCCACTCCAACGGTGATTTACTTCTGAAGAAAAGCTGCGACATCGCGCTGAAATAATCACCCAGTTGTTCTCCGTCTATATCCTTGAACATCAATGCCAGTAATCCGTCCTTGTCAGATTGCAGACTATCCAGCAAAGGAATTACCTGGTCATCAGGCGCACTTCTGATCAGTTTGATGATAGACATTTCGTCATCATTTCCAACCACAAAGCCATCAGCAATATTCTTTATCAGGTTAAAGCGATCTTTGATGCAAACAAAGTTCTTCAGGTTCGCTTCGCTTACTCCAACCATCTTATCATCAATCGACGAGCTATTAGGATTTGTATATAATTCTTTCAGAACAGCCTGTATATCCTGTGGTTTATTTTCCAAAGGCAACTCACAATCGATACATGTCTTACCTGCTATTTCCTTCACGCCTATCAGTTTCCGCTCGTCATTTTTAAATTTGATCTCGCTGAAATCTGAGTATTTCATCTGTTTGGACGTATACAAACCTGCGTAGAATGCCAGCTTGCATTTTGAGAACTCCACTCCTGCTACTACCAGTTTTTCTCCTCCTTCATCTGTAAATACATACTTCTCTTTATTCTTGTCAGCATCCTGATAAAACCCTGAGAAATTACCATTGCTGAAATTAGCAACCCAGTATTTGCTATCCTTATAGAACCCGGTAATTACCCCAATAGCGTCTTTAGACATGCCTGATGCATTACTTGTACCGGTTACCACCAGATATCCGCCAAAAGTCACTTTTACATCTTTGCTTAACCTGATGATACTTCCGTCAGGTACCACGTAGTTAATACTATTATTCACTATATAATCCGCGGCTTTTGCATCATTGATGAGGTAATCGGATACCAGCAAATAATTCCCGCTATACAGACCACTTCCATCGTCGTCTTCAAAGATACCCCATACATGTCCCGGACTATGGATTACGTCCCACTGGTATTTCAGTAGTTCGTTACCATTTTTGTAATCCATCAGATTTGCTGTAGTCATAGCCGTTAATCCTATGCCTGAAGCAAATGTATGCTCAAGTGTCCACGCGCCATGGGCGACTTCATGTGCGATGGTATGCCCGATATCAGTGTTTGACGCTCCTTTCGTAAATATAAATCCGAACTGACTCTGACGCGGCATTTTACCAAGCAGATCACCATCACCGGTGGCGGCTTCGTTCACTATAAAGAGGTAAACAGCATTATCATCTATTGTATGTGTTTTGCTGTAAGCTTTTTTCAGTGCCTTTTCCTCTCCGGTAAATCCATTACTCAGGAAAGCACTCTTAGTGTCCTGTAACTGGCCATCACCACTCTGGTCCCAGGTTATATTCCGGCGGAAGGTAGTATCAATTTCCAGTGTATATGTTGCTCCTACCTTAGAATATACCTGTTCCAGGCTACTTTGAATACTTTCCTGCGGAATAAGTGTTTGCATGCCCACCTGCACCAGCACTATTTTCTTTTGTACAGGCGCATAACTGGCTACCAGCAATTTACCCATACTGATATACTGTCCATCACTCTTCGGATATACAGCAAACACTTCCTGCGCATCACCGGCAGGACCACCTGTTATGGTGATTGTCCAGGTATTACCATTCTTTTTGGAAGGATATACAATACCTTTCCCGCTTACAAACTTGATTTTGTCCGTATTGATACTACCTGCATTACTGAGGGTAGCCAATACATCTTCCTGTTCTCCCGGCACCAGCGCTTTGGCACTTACCCTGTATTTGCCATTAGCCAGTTTTTCATAACTGCTATCCAGCACAGGCTTGCCTTCATAACTGGTTTTCCAGCTATCAAATGCATAACGGTTGGTGGTGGCAGCGGTAAAGTTCACTACGCCACTATCCAGTTGCAGGGTATTGAGTGCCGCCAGTGCGGACGTATTACCTGCCAGACTCTTATCACGTGTGCCCGCGGCTGTTACCTTTCCGTTCTTATCTATGTTATACAGGTTACCATCAGCATCTTCCAATACCAGTGGCAATGTTTTGCCTTTATCCTTGTAGTTGATGACTTCCTCATTGCCGGTATTGCTGTCCTTTAAAGTAATGGTGCCTGCGTCTGTATTAACTGTAATATTATCCTTACTGAAGATGTGCAGGTTGGTTGTTACATCCGGTACAATATCCCCGGTTTTCACCTTTCCTACATCTGCTCCGCCACGCTGTTCCTTCACGGCATCACTGACAAATTTATCTATGCCTGATGTTACTGCCTGCATTTCTCCACGGATCACCACTAGATCCGTATTGATGGTGATTCCCTTAAATTCCATTAAGAGCCCCATACCAAAGCCCGGAGTGATGATCCTTCCCTTTCCTGAGAATACCCCATTACTGCCACTTACATCTGTCAGCAACACGTCGAAATGACCTATTTTCACCGGCATGCCAACTACTGCCACCGGTAGCGGCTGGCTGTTCTGCGGAAGCTGCACTTGTGGGGATTCCCCACAGGAGAAAGTACGCAATGCTTCTGTTGTTATAGTGACCAGGTCACTATAAGGGCCATATATGCCGGATACACGCCATTGCAAACGGGCTTCGTATGCACGACCGGGTTCCAGGTTATATAATGCGAGCGTAGAATCGGCTTCCTTCTCTTCGGTGAACCAATCGAATTCTTCCCCATCTTTTGCGGCGGCACGGTACTGTACACGGTAAGCTTCTACATTGTACATCCCTCCTCCGGTAGCCAGTGGCCACCAGAGTTTAGCGGTACGTTCCCCGGTAGCTTCCCCGTTCAATTTTGGTTTGCCGATGTTATTAACCGCAAAAGGATTATTGGACAGATAACTGAACTTACAGCTTTTGCTGTAACCCTGATTGCTGTACATATCCCTGCCGCTTTTATCACGGGCCTGCACGATCCATACATAGTCCATGCTATCTATCAACTGGGGCTCACCGGGGCCGTAAATAAGCGTATTAGTTGCTGTTGTAGTGGTATACAGTGGTTGTGTACTGCGAACGATATAATCGGGGTTACTGTTCTTAGGTTTGATCTCATAGAGCGAAAACACATATTCCGTACCACTGCCTTCCAGGGGATTGGGCGTGTTACGGCTGCTCCAGTTGAATGTCAGGAACTGTGGGTCTATCTTCACTACACGGCTATCACAGACAGGCTGATTTAATACAGGTGGTTCACTTTTCTGAAAGAAGAATATATTGGCACCGGTATTACTTACCTGAACATCAGAACGGCGGTAGTCGTATGCAGTGAAACTGATACGATAGGCGCCTTCGGGTAATGCCTTGGTACGGTCGTAAGTCTCGCGACTGAACCCTCCGCTGAAATCTATATTATTACTGTTGAGATAATCATACAGATCTGCACCACTGATGATAGTAGGTATACCAGGATTCAGTACCAGGGGCTTAGGGGTAAACGCGGGCGAGGTACGCATGATCACAGCTCCATTCATTTCCACTGTCATGCGCAACCTTACCTCGTAGGAGGGCTGTGTGAGGTCATTCTGGACCAGGATTACCCGTAGTTTATCACTGCCGGGAACTGCATAGTCGGGCAGGTATACGCTATAAGGCGGTATGATCTGCGTACTGGCGGTAACGGGGTATTGCTGCGCTATGGCAGACTGTTGTATCAATATGCTCAACAGGTAAAAAAGGGTAATCCTGATAAATGCTTTCATCACATTCTTTTTCAAGGTATAGGTATAATTAAGTGCTCATACTCCTCAATAATCTCTCCTCACAAAATGAATTAACGGCTGATAATAAAACGTACATCCCGGCTCTCACTTTCTGTAATCACTCTGAGTATATAGGTGGTACTGATCTCATTCGCCAGATTGAACTGATCGCTGATTTCCAGCGAAGGGGCGTATTGCCTTTTACCTGCTATCCGGCCACTTACATCATATATCCAAACAATGGCCTCCTGCTTCCTGTTCATCTTTATTTTGAACTGGAAATTACCGTCATTGGGATTGGGAGACAGCATCACCGTATCGATCACATGTACCGGCAACACGTAAGAAGGACCTGCCAGCGGATCATAATCAGCAATCGTCACATCCTTTTCAAGAGAATAGGTACATTGTCCAAAACTGCCGGTCATCTTTATCTTATAAGTACCGGCCTGATTGAATTTAAGAAGCGGCATACCATCATCATATCCCAGGAAGGTGGCACGCGGATCATAGTCCCAGGTCACTTCATCGGGCGCCGGTACACTCACCTCTTTTACGATCAGCGTGTCTAACGCATTTTTCCGCGAAGCCACCAGGAAGTTTACTTCCGGTTTGGTATTGACAGTAGCAATGTTAAGGTCCTGGGTAACCTTGCAGTTATTAGCATCCTGCACGGTGAGTGTATGACTGCCTTTATTAAGGTTGCTAAAGGTATTTCCCGACTGCCATCCGCTGTTATCAGCAGCATAGGTGTAAGGAAGTGTACCACCTGTTGCTGTGGCTGTAATGACGCCTTCTGTTAATCCATCGCAGATAGCAGGTGCGTTATATTGTAATTGTAACTGGTCTGGCTGGCTAACAGTATAGATAAATGAACTGGTACAATTTTTACCGTCTGTTATTTTCAGTGTGTAATCACCGGCAGCAACTTTTAATGGGTCCGGTGTATTCCATTCGTATTGATAATTACCATCACCTCCTGTTACTGTTATACGGATAGCCCCATCAGCCACTCCGTAACAGCTTACCGGCGTTATATCATCCACTACTGTAATAGCAGGATATTGTGTACTCACTGTGGCTGTTGTCTGTACTGCACATCCGTTCACATCTTTTGCCAGCAATGTATAACCACCTGCAGTTAACGCATCAAATACCGGCTGGGATTGCCAGCTATCCCCATCTACGCTGTAAGTATAAGGAAGGGTGCCACCGGCAGCAGATAAGGTAATCTTACCGGTAGGGTTTGCACCACAAGTAAGGTTTTCAATACCCGTAACCGTTAGCGCAAGCAAACCCGGTTGCTGTAAAATGACGCTTTGATTCAGCACACATCCTCTTGCATCCTTTACCTTTACGGAGTAAGTACCTGCCGGGAGATCACTAAAACTATTATTAGTTGTATAGCCTGTATTATTTACATTGTATTGATATCCGCTATAGTTATCCCCGTTACCTCCACTTGTGGAGAAAGAGAAACTACCATCTGTCTGTCCGTAACAGGAAACCTGCAAGCCGTTGTAATCGGATGTTGTAATCACGTTGTTTAATGGAGCTGCAGGGGCCGTAATACTGACAGGATCACTTACTGATGAATAACAGCCTGCATCATCCTTAATGCGTATCCTGTAAACACCTGCACCCAGTTGTGTGGTGCTGTTAAATGCAGTGTAATCCGTACCATTCAGTGAATACTCATCTGATAAGGTCCCGGAGCCTCCATGCGATTGTACCACAAGTGAACCTTTTGCTCCATAACAGATAATATCGTTACGGGTAATGTTGTCCACCAGGATAGGCGGATTAAGAGAGCTTATAGTTACTGCCAATGATTTGTTACAGGCGTTCACATCTTTTACAGATACCGTATAATCACCGGCGGTCAGGTTGTTGAATACAGGGGAAGACTGCCAGTTATTGCCGTCGATGCTGTACAGCAGATTCCCTACGCCCCCATTACCGGCAACAGTCAGCTTTCCATCCGGGTCAACAGCGCAGCGTACATCCTGTTTGCTTACCAGGCTGATATCCAGTACTGCGGAGGACTGGATAAAGGTGTAAGTCCCCTGAACGATACAGCCCCTTGCATCCTGTACCTTCAGTATATGATCGCCTGCATTGATCTGCTGTACCGTTTGTGCATTTGTGAACAGACCGTTATCCAATGCGAACGTGTAACCACTATAAGTACTTCCGTTACCGCCCGCAGGGGTGATCACTGCATAAGCATTATTCCCGCCATAGCAGGATATATTGTACCCGTTGTAATCGGATAATACCGCTGTGAAAGTTACCGGGGCAACAGGAGCTGTTATATGTGTTGTATTGCTATAATCTGCTGTGCATCCATGCCCGTCCGTTACACGAAACTTATAATCACCGGCAACAAGACCGGCACCACTGGTATATGCAGACTGTGTAGCCCAGTTATTATCCGTCATCGAATAAGTATAAATCCCGTCGCCGCCAGTTGCATTCAGTGTAACGCTACCGGTAGTACCATAACACTGAATATCGCTCAGTACAAGACCTGCCGGGTTTAACTGAGGCCTGGTATATACAATACTGATACCCGAATCCTTTGTACAGCCATTCGCATCACTGATATGCAGGATGTAATCTCCCTGTGAAAGTCCGGAGATAAGCTGATTTACCGGAACAGATCTGCCATTTACAGTAAGGCTGTAAGGCGCCGCTCCACCATTGATACTGGTAATAATTGTACCGGTAGAACTACCATAACAATCAATATCAGTTTTTACAGCAGAGATCATGATAGCAGGTTCATGCAGGATAACGGTATGAGATATTTCGCAACCTCTTCCATCTTTTACACTTACGGTATATGTGCCTGCCGAGAGGTGATCGAAAACATTGCCGGTTTGATAAACGCCGTTATTCAATTTGTATTGATACCCGGTATAGGTACCTCCGTTTCCACCTGACGCAGTAATATTGATACGACCATCATTTTGTCCGGAGCAGGAAATATTAAACCCGTTATACCCGGAGAGCTGGGTAGTAAAGTCCAGCGCTACTGCAGGTAATGTAACCTTATATGTCGTGGAGGCAGTAGCTGTACAATTGTTGCCATCGGTCACTTTTAATGTATAATCACCGTTCGTATACAATGCTGTACCCGCAGTAAAACCGGTAAAGTTACTGCCACCATCTGTTGAATATGCATAGGAGAAATTACCATCTCCGCCGGCGGCAGTAATATTGATGGAGGCCCCATCCGCAAGGCAGACAGCATCGTGTACGGTCACACCTGAAATGGTTACAGGCGAAGGGTCCGTGAACGTAGTCTGATCTGAAGTAACGGTACACCCTACCGACTTATTATCACTGATGATCACGCGGTAAGTACCGGGACCAAGTCCTTCAATAGTATTGTCGGTACTGAACCAGAAGCTGTTTCCCACCCAGGCACCTGCCTGATATTGCTGCCAGGTATATTTATAATCTGCAGAGCCACCGGTAACAACTGCTTTTAATATAGCATTATTCGCCCCGTTGCAGGTAATAGCTGTTTTTTGTAATGATACCTGTAATGGTGCTCTCTGAAATACAGTAAATGCCTGCACCACTTCATCATTACAACCTGTTCCCTGGTTTTTAAGTAAAACGGTATAATCACCGGCTGATAATCCGGTAAACTCACCGGTTGTATTGGTTACAGCACCTATCGTGTACTGATAACTACCAGATCCACCATTACCGGAAAACGCTAACCTTCCGTCATTACCACCGTTACAACTTACAGAATCTCTTGCCGTCAGTTGTAAGGAAAGGATGGATGCAGCAGTGAGCGTTGCGGAGGTAGTCCAGCCAGCACAACTTGCATAGTCTGCATTGATGATTTCAACAGTATAATTACCATCTGCCAGGTCATTAAATGAATAGTTATTTGCGGTAGTCCGTCCGGATGTTTTTGCCAACACAGCCCCTTCATATAAGTTGAAAGTGTAGTTTACAGCAGTACCGTTGGCTGTCACTCCTATACTTCCATTACCCGGATTGGCACAGGTGGGATTGACCGTTGTTACAGACCCTGTGATCTGTGCAGGCTGCGTTAATGTAACATTCAATGTTTTAATAACTGAGCAGGTGCCATCTCTTACCTGAACAACATAATCTCCTGCGGGCAGGTTCTGCCATAACATATTTGTGGCAGCAGTATGCTGTTCTGCACTCACTGTTGTTCCTGCCAATGTATTTAAAGTAAAATAATAACCGGTACTGCCACCATCCCCACCGGCGGCTGTTACACCAATGCTTCCATTAGATCCGCCATAACAGGAAACATTTGTAGTTTGCGCAGTATTATTACTGATAGATAATTCCGTTAGTTGAGGTACTGTAACGGTGAAGGCCCTGATACAATTACCAATGGTCCCACCCGGACTTACCAGCCATAAAGAATAGGTACCGGGAGCAATATTCGTTGCATTCACGCCATCTGATACCGGTTTAACACCATCACTCCAGTCCACAATATCACCGCAATTGGAAGACCCGACACTCAGACTGGGATCGCAGGGGCTTGAGGTAGAACCCGGGCGCAGAATCCAGCGCATATTTGCATATCCGGCCCTGATATCACTGCCCTGTATGGTTATTTTCCCGTTTGACTGACCATAACAGGCAGGTGTGACAATAATTTTGCTCTGATCTGTATTCGGTGGCGGAGGGAAGATCGTATAGTAGGCTGTTGGTGTGCTATAGGGTGAGTAATAGGTTGCATCCGCATATACCGCCTTCTGCCTGCACCTGAAACGTATGTTTTGCTGAGTGGATTGTATCTCAGGAATAACATTTTCCGGATAAAATCCGGTATAATATGAATACCCGATAGAATCTATTGATTTCCATGCAGAAGAGCCACTGACATTATATTCTATGACGATATGCTGGGTAACATACAGATCATTCATTATCGGAAAGTTATTATTGCTGTTAAGTATTATCACCTGATTCGAGCAAAACTGACCGGAAGAAGCGGGAGAAGTAACTGTCATTGTATTAGGGGCCGGCATTTCATAGACAAACCTTACATATTTATCATTGCTCCAGCCTTTAATGTCCCCATAAAAAGGTATAGTGGGGCCGGTGAGTCCACTCCCAACAGGATAAATATCTGTACTATTAAACTGATCACTCGCACTTGCATCATTGTTATTAAGTATCAAATAGAACGTCGGGGTAGATGAAATAGTTCCAACATATACAACCCCTGTACCTGTTGATGGCCTGTAACTGGTGCCTCCCATATATTCGCCACTGCTAAGCTTTACAGAGCCAGAAGAACTCCAGCCGTAATCCACACACACATAAAGGTTTGTAGGAGCAGAAAATTGACCATATACTTCAACATTATACAATATTGAGAACATCCCCGTAATGACAATAATAACAACGTTTTTCATAGGCGTCAGAATGAATAAGTATAATTCAGTGTGCTTGTAAGTTCGTTATATCCTCTCTGTGCACCTGTGGCCCCACGTAACAGCCACATTACAGAAGCGCCGATATTATGAGCCTGATGGCTTTGTTCTTTCTTTTTAGGAGAATAGTTGATGTTAAAGGCAGTGTTGAATAACGAGCTGTTCGTTACATTGCTGACACCCTGTACTTCTGCGGTTGCCTTTGTTATGTTGTAGTTGGCAGACAAACCGGTGCGCAGTGTTTTCTCAAAGTATTGTTTCGTCACGTTTACACCTGGCCCCATAAAGGTAGTATTAACAGCCGCGGCATTGCTCTTGTAGTAATTCACAGAACCACTTACCGATATAGAGCGGGGCTGTACATTGTATGAATAACTGACGTTGGTAGTCAGGAATTTGCTGAGGTTAGCTACTGCATCCTGTGCGCTGCTCTTATCACTGGCATACTGGTATGAAGCATTCAGTGTGATGGCATGCTGGATTTCTTTATTACCCATGCGGTACATCAGCATACCGTTGCAGGTGTTGTTAACCTGGTAGAAGTCGAGCGTATCCAGCGGGGCGCTGAAATAAGGATCTACCAGCGGACGAACGCGGGTATAACTGCTGAAGTTCGAATAACCGCCATTGATCACCCAATGTTCATTGGGAATGATCCCCGCATTCACATTGGCCACTATACGTTTGGCGTCACTGGTCTTGCTGTGGTCCAGGTTGTTCTGCTGCACACCAGCATTGGCGGTAAGGTTCACTTTACCTCCGAATAGCTGTACAGTAGGTGAAATGGTGATGTTACGCATATCGTTCACCACATTATATGCCCCTAATGTGACATAATCAGGCGCTACACGCTCATAACGCAACTGAATGGTATAGTTGGTCCCCGTGTACCCTAAACCTGCCTGTACAGCGTCGAAATAGCGGGTAGTATTTGTTGGTTTTAACAAGTGACTTAATAAATTGGATGTTCCCCTGCTGCTGTCAAAGGCATTTTTCTCTGAACGCACATCCCGGTTTAATGCTGAAACGGAATACTCTACATCCACAAATACATGTTGCATGATACTCTGACGCACATTAAAAGCAACGGCCACATTTTGTCTGGGAGTAATAGTTGCATCAGCAGGAATATAAGGAATGGATTTCGGATCATCCTTTGCAGAGAATACTGCCATACTATAAAGATTACCCTGATTCTCGTAACCCACTTTCAAACCATAGCCCTTTCTTTCAAATGCTGCCCGGTTATAACTATCCGGCACCAGTACGTCAAAAGGCACTGCCTTCAGCAATGTTCCGTACATAGCAGAGATGCGCCACTTATCCGGACTTAATTCTACCCCTACCCCGTTGAACTGATGACCGGCCAGTGTGTAGTTGCTAAAATTCATACTGGTAGTTCCAATATAAGCCCTGGCCCATTTATAGGAAGGTGCAAAACGGAATTGATTAAAGGGCTGGGAATAGTGTTTTCCCTGATTACTATAGCTGAAAGAAAAAGGCATCGCATACCCGAACAGGTTGATGTTGATATTCCCATTCAGGTACCAGGCCAGCGGATCGCGCCTGCTATCTATACCACTGGCTTTATAAGCAGTAGTGCTGGAGCTGATGGAACCACTCATAGTGACGCCTTTTTTCACACCCAGCTGATCCAGCGCCTGTGCATTTAATGCTACAGGCGCTGTTATCAGCAAAGAAAATATAATGATCCTCTTCATAGTTATAGGTTAATGGCTGATGATAAAACGTACATCCCTGCTTTCACTTTCCGTGATCACTCTCAGTATATAAGTACTGCTGATCTCATTAGGCAGATTAAACTGATCGCTGATCTGTAAGGAAGGCGGATATTGTCGTTTGTCTACTATCCTGCCATTGACATCGTACACCCATACAATGGCCTGTTGTTTCCTGTTCATTTTTACCTTGAACTGGAAGTTACCGTCGTTAGGATTTGGCGAAAGCATCACCGTATCAATTACATGCACCGGCGTAACGTATGAAGGTCCGGCCAGCGGATCGTAATCTGCAATAGTGATATCCTTTTCCAGGGAATACGTGCATTGTCCGAAGCGGGCAGTCATGGTGACCGGGTAAATACCGGCCTTACTGAATTTAATCAGCGGCATGCCATTGTCATATCCCAGGAAGGTAGCACTGGCATCATAGTTCCAGCTTACTTCATCCGGTGCAGGTACACTGATTTCTTTTACGATCAGCGTATCCAGTGCATTCTTACGGGAAGCCACCAGGAAGTTCACTTCAGGTTTGATATTGACCGTAGCTATGTTCAGATCGTGTGCAACGATACAGCCATTGTCATCTTTCACCGTAATAGTATGACTGCCTTTATTAAGACCGGTAAAGCTATTTTCAGATTGCCAGCCACTGTTATCAGAAGCATAACTGTAAGGGACCGTGCCACCGGTAGCAGTGCCTGTAATAACCCCTTCTGCTAATCCGTCGCAGATGGCAGGCGCACTGTATTCCAGTTGTAACGCATCTGGTTGTGTAACGGTGTAATTGAATGCACGTGTACAGTTCTTACCGTCTGTTACGGTAAGCGTGTAATTACCGGCTGGTACTTTTAACGGATCAGGGGTCGTCCACTGGTATTGATAAGCACCGTCGCCACCGCTCACTGTTACACGGATGGCCCCATTCGATTCACCGAAGCAGCGTACTGCCGTGATATCCTCTACAGCGCTGATAGCAGGATATAGTGTATTAACGGTCGCACTCACCTGAGCAGCACATCCGTTCACATCTTTTGCCATCAGGGTATAACCACCGGACGTTAACACAGTGAATACAGGTTGTGCCTGCCAGTTGTCGGCATCCAGGCTGTACGTATATGGATTGGTACCACCGGTAGCTGATACAGTGATCTTACCGGTAGGATCAGCGCCACATACCAGGTGCTGTATGCCGGTTACTTTGATAGCAAGCGGATCCGGTTGTTGTAAAGTGACACTTTCATTGATGATACAACCTCTTGCATCTTTGATCTTCACAGCATATGTACCTGCGGCTAAGTCTGAAAAACTGCTATTAGCTGTATAAGCTGCATTGTTCACGCTATAGGTGTACCCCGTGTAGCTGCTTCCGTTACCACCTGTTGTAGCCAGAGAGAAACTACCATCTGTTAATCCGTAACAGGATACCTGTACACCGTTATAAGCAGATGGCGTAATCACCGTACTTAATGGAGCAGCAGGAGCCGTAATACTTACCGGGTTGCTTACTGCGGAGTTACAGCCAGCCCCGTCTTTAATGCGTATGGTATACACTCCTGCATCCAGCGCAGTGCTATTATTGAAAGTAATATAATCGCCACCGTTCAGTGAATACTGACTGAGTAAGGTTCCTGTACCACCATGCGACTGTATCGTGAATGAACCTTTCGTACCATAACAGATAATATCATTTAGGGTGATATTGTCTATCAGTATAGCCGGGTTCAGCGAATTGATCTCTACGGCTAATGTTTTACTACACGCATTGGCATCTTTTACGATGATGTTGTAAGTACCTGCCGTCAGGTTTTCAAAGAGAGGAGAAGCCTGCCATTTCTTACCGTCAATACTGTATTGCAGACTACCTACTCCACCGCTACCCGCTACAGTCAGTTTACCATTTGGATCAATGGCACACTGTACATCCTGTTTGCTCACCAGGCTGATGCCCAGGTCTACAGGAGATTGTGTAAAGGTGTACGTATTCTCTGCGATACATCCTCTTGCGTCCTGTACTTTAAGAACATGATCACCGGCATTGATCAGCTGTACGGTGGCGTTATCTGTAAAGGCGCCATTATCAAATGTAAAGGTGTAACCAGTATAGGTACTGCCATTACCACCGACTGGAGTAATGATCGCATAACCATTATTACCACCCACACAGGAAACATTGTACCCGTTGTAATCAGATAGAACAGCAGTGAAAGTAACAGGTGCGGACGGCGCTGTAATATGCGCAGTGTTTGTAAAGTCTGCAGAACAGCCATGACCATCCGTAACCCGGAAGCGGTAGTCTCCGGCATTCAATGCACCCCCACTTGTATAAGACGATCCATTGCTGATAATAGTATAAGCATAAGTACCATCGCCACCAGCCGTATTCAATTCAACATTACCGGTAGTACCGTAACAACGGATATCATTCACGATAATATCTGCAGGTTGTAACTGCGGATAGGTGTATACAATACTGATAGCTGAATCTTTTGAACAACCATTTGCATCGCTGATATGCAGGGTATAATCACCCTGAGCCAGATTGGAGATAAGCTGGTCCACCGCAACAGATCGGCCATTGATGGTCAGGCTGTAAGGGGCGGCTCCCCCGCTGATGCGGGTAATGATCGTACCGGTCGCACTGCCATAACAATCAATATCCGTTTTCACGGCCGCAATCATGATAGCAGGCTGACGCAGCACAACTGTATGTGCGACTACACATCCCCTGCCGTCTTTTACACTTACGGTATACGTTCCGGCAACGAGATGATCGAAAACACCGGAAGATTGATATGTACCATCGTCCAGTTTATACTGGTAACCTGTGTAAGCGCCACCATTACCGCCGGTTGGCGTAACGGTGATACTGCCATCTCCGGCGCCAAGACAGGAAATATTAAATCCGTTATAAGCGGATAACTGCGTGGTAAAGTCCAGCGCTGCGGGAGGCAGAATCACTGAATATGTATGGTCAGCATCTGCCCGGCAACCATTACCGTCCGTTACTTTTAATGTATAATCAGCAGTTGTATATAGTGGGGTGGTAGCTGTGAAATCAGTATAAGTAACACCACCATCTGTAGAGTAAGCGTAAGTAAGATTACCATCGCCACCGGCAGCAGTGATGCTGATAGATGCACCTGCATCCAGGCATACCGCATCGTGTACGGTGACGTCTGATATTACCACCAGCTCAGGATCTGTGAGTGTAACTTCAGCAGAAGTTATACTACAACCTGTTGCTTTATTATCATCAATGATGACACGGTAAGTACCTGGCTCCAATCCTTCTATCAGTTTATCTGTGCTAAACCAGAATGGACTGCCTTCCCAGGTCCCATTCTTTAATTGCTGCCAGGTATACTTCCAGGAACCGGAACCACCTGTTACATTTGCCTGTAGTTTTCCATTCACAGCTCCCCGGCAGGAAATCTCCGTTGGTGCAATCACTACCTGTAAGGCTGCACGCTGGAATACAGTGAAGGTCGCATCCTCACTATCATTACAGGTGAGTGCTTTATTCTGCACCGTGATACTGTAAGTACCTGCTGACAGCGACTTGAATTCACCGGTAGTATTATCAATGTCATTACCCGTAAAGCCGAAACGATAATTGCCGGTACCACCTGTGGCTGTCAGCAACAGGCGTCCGTCGTTACCACCGTTACAGCTTACGGAATCCCGCCCAGCAAGCTGCAAAGCCAAAGGCGTTACAGCATTCAATGTCTGAAGACCGCTCCAGCCAACACAGGCAGGATAATCCGGATTGATGATTTCCGCTTTATAGTCTCCCCCATCCAGTCCGCTGAATGTATAACTGCGATCAGTAACCACAGCCGAATATTGTACTTTAATATTGTTCTTATAAAGATTGTAGAGGAAAGTAGTGCCTCCGCCGGTAGCCGTCACTGTTATACTTCCATTTGCAGGTCCCATACAATCAGGCTGTACGGGCGTTGTACTACCAGCGATTTCCGGTGGTTGTTTCACTTCAATATCAGCTACTTTAATATCGGAACAGGTACCATCATGCATCAGTGCTTTATAGAAACCTGCCGGCAGATTCTCCCATAACATCGCATTGGACGAAGCACGTTGTTCTGCACGGATCACCTGGTCTGCACTGTTTGTAAGCGTAAAATAATAACCGGTATTCGTACCGTTACCACCACTGGCTGATACATTTATTTTACCATCTCCCATACCAAAGCAACTCACGTCCGTCTTCTGGCCGGGTGTTATCTGCAGTTCCTGTAGTTCATCGATGTGTACGCTGACAGGAGTGTAACAGTTACCGGCATCAGTACCGGGATTCAATATCCATAAAGAGTAATCGCCCGGGGCAAGTCCTGTTATATTGATAGCATTTCCTTTCGGCACAGAGCCATCACTCCAGTCCACATCTCCACAGGTGGAAGACCCGGTAGATAAACCAGGATCACAAGGGCCGGTATTGTTAGCACCTTTTCTCAGTATCCAGCGGATGTCACTAAAACTGCTGGTAACAGCTCCTGCTGCCAGGTTTATAACACCGTTATTCTGATGATAACAGGAAGGCGTGGTTGTTTTCAGAGAGGCATTTACAGTTGGTGGAGCAGGCTGGAATGTATATCCCGTTTCAGGCGAGAACCCACTTTCCAGGCCATCCGTACTGGAGGCCTTTACCCTGAAATAAGCATTTGTAGTAGCCGTAATAGGTGTGGAGAATA
This sequence comes from Chitinophaga oryziterrae, assembly GCF_009758125.1. Taxonomy (GTDB): domain Bacteria; phylum Bacteroidota; class Bacteroidia; order Chitinophagales; family Chitinophagaceae; genus Chitinophaga; species Chitinophaga oryziterrae. The sequence continues at coordinate 266,562 of NZ_WRXO01000006.1, read as the reverse complement.
TAGCATTTTGCGGTATAAAATTCCCAAAAGGATCTGTATTCGCATTCGTAATTGTCAGGTTATGCCAGGTATGTGTATACACCTCATCCGGATAATCACAGTCATACCCGGGTACCCACTCTGTATATGTATATGGAATACCATCCTGTCCTTCTGTAGTAGTAGTTACATACTGACCGCAACCATTATAAGGATCTATATAATTACAGAAGCATTTATCAGGATTAGGTATTAAATAATCTTCATTCTGTACGGCATACTGCCATGCATAACGCAGTCCGCTGGCATTCGGCGATACATTTGTGGCGAGTTTTACATTCGAACTGGAGCAAAAGGTATTGCTGCTGGCAGAGGTACCTTCTGTCATTACCGGTGATGAAGGAGTTGGAACCGGTACTCTAACGCTTAACTCTGCATATGCCCATGTGCTGCCATCCCAGGTAGTCATACGCCCCATAGGAACGAATACACCAGGAGCAAGATCAGCGGGATTAATGGTTATTTCCGCGCTTGCCTGGTGTGTATCCGGCCGTTTGGTAGTGATGGTTGAAACACCTTGTGCCGTACAGTCATCGCTTCCGGATTTCCTTTCATCATGGGTAACCAGGATGAGTTTAAATGACTGATAAGAAGTCGTGTATGTAGAAAATAAGATATTCTCATTCGATTCGAATCGTTCGTCTCTCTTAATACATTGCTGCCCCTGGATGTACAAAGGGTAATTATCCCAGACATTCCTGTAGAAACGGAATCTTGAGCCATAGGAATTCCCATCAGTATAGTTTGTACCAAGGCGGGTCACCTTCACTTCCACGGTCATATATTGGGCATTAACAGCAAAATGGAGGCAGATAAAAAACAGTATGGATAAAAATCTCTTCATAGGTTAAGGGTTTTATGAGATCAAAACCTCAATTCTACTACCTTACTCATTTCTGATTTCACATCACCTTTCAGCACGGCAGTTATTTTATATTTATAGATGTTTCCAAGGATGACTTCTTCGTCTTCCCATTTGCTGATACTACCATTGAGAGTAGTATACAACAGGAAAGGTGAGTCGTTCTTTGCGCGATAAATGCGGTATTGTTTTATACCGGGCTGCTTATATTCCCATTGAAGACGGATGGCTTTCTTCTCTTTGTCCAGCTCTCCTTTCCAGTCGTCAATAGAAGGACGTATCCCTGTTTCGAACCAGATATCTCCGCTGAGTTCTTTTGCACTGTTACCAGCGTCGTCGGCCACTATCAATTCATAGTAGTAGGTATTCCCGGGTTCTACTTTTGTATCCATGTAGCGCTGGCGGTGATCAGTTGTATCCCATTCGGCGATATCTGATTTCAGACTATCTTTTACATTAATCCTTCTCAGTTTATATTTCACTACATCTTCACTGCTGCTGTTACGCCATTCCAGTATGATAGCCTTTAAACTATCAGAGCGGAATGCCTGTGCAATAACCGGTGCAGAAGGAGCGATCGTATCAGGTCTTTTCAGCATGATAAATGCCGTATAGTCTGAGGTGTTATAGTTCTTATCTACGGCGATGATTTTGTAAAATATTCTGGAAGAAAGCGTATGCAGGGTGATCGTATCCTGAAATGCATTCTTGGACAGGATCTCTTTCGTTACTTCCATGAATTCTTCCCTTGCACTGTTGCCACGGAATACACGGTACCCTCTGAGGTCCTGTTCCGTGTTATTAGCCCACTGCAAACGTACAATACCTGTCGAATCTACTTTTCCCGCCAGTCCTGTTGGCATAGCAGGCGGAATAGTATCTATGATCTGTGCAAAGTATGGGAAGGAATAAACCGCTTTCCCGCTCTTCGTAATTCCTTTGATACGATAGTAATTTGTACCCAGTGGTTTTTCATCTACATAATCATATACGGGCTTTTTAAACTCTGCTACCGGTAAGAAAGGACCTTTGCCATTACTGCCGCGGGTGATAATAATTTTTGTTAACTGCTGTGATAATTTACCAGGCAGCATCCAGCGTAAAGCGATCTTTTTATTATCTATTACGATGATGGTATCCATTACAGGCCGGTCAGATACCGACACCACACCTATGCCTTCTACTGTTTGTGAATAAGGGCCATATTCCCCGAATGGGGTGATACCACGTACACGATAATAATACCTGTTTTCATTATCGGGCAGGGAATCCTGGTAATAGGAGAACCCGCCTTTATCCGGAGCGGTAGGAATGACCGGCAGATCGGTAACCGGTTTGAATGATTTACCATCGGTAGAACGTTCTATCATGTAAGTGCTGTACATGCTGCGACTGAAGTTAGTGAGCCATCCTAATGTAGCAGTACTATCTGCACAAACGATGGCCAGTTCCTGCGGGCGGGCCAGCAATGCCGGTTCATCAACAGAAGCCACTACGATAGCCGTATCAATGACCAGGTTTTTGGGTTGTTGTGCAGGAGCGATCCGGTATACGTAACGTTCTCCTTTTTTCACATTATTATCCTGCAGGAATAAGCCCGCGCATTTTGCCACATCTACGGAGAGATCGCAGGAAAGCAGGGCCATGCCCATACGCCATTCCAGTTTGTTTTGTCCTTCGAAGTAGACGCCGATCCCGTTTTCAGGTTTCACTTTTTCGGGGGCCTCACCGTAAATGAGTTCTGCGATCACGGCGATTTGCTCATTCTTCTCCGCGGCCGTTTCCATTTGCTGCAGGGTGTATGGTTTTAAAGGCTGAGGTGTCAGTAATAATGGCTGGGGATGAGCCACCAGTTCTCCATTGATGGCAATGGTAAACCGTTCTACATTGTAGCCGTATTTATTCCCCATTTCCCATACGATAGTACTGGCAGGTGACCAGCGCAGACGGATCTTATCCGGATGAGCGTCTGCCAGTCCAACAATGCGGTGTTCATTCTGCCCCTGTGCAAACTGGCAGAATAAGAGTAATAGTCCAGATAACAAACAGGCACTTAATATGCGATGCATACACTTACAGTTTATAATAGATGCTACGGGTAATTGACGATGTGATATTATTGCTGCCAGGCAGGCGGTAACTCATTTCTACCGGATAATACTGGTTCCCGTCGAGATCAGGATAGGTAGAAGTAAGTAAGCGGGCAATACCTGGTGAAGCGGCTCCCCCATTGAGATACACACGGTTCGCTTTATTCAGCAACTCGTGGTAATCATCATTGGCCACAAATGATACATAATACATAAAGCGGCAGCGGCCGGATTTACTTAGTGCAATGCCATCACTCACTGCGGCGTCTTCCAGCTGGTACAGGGTGTAATCATTATTATACAGGCGGATGGCATCCAAAGGCGGGATACCGCCAGTTACGGTCAAATCGCGGGTGATAGTCACAGCAAGATTAAAAGGATAACCATTGTACAGTAAAGGCATCAGTTTATTCTGCAGCCAGCCGTTATTGGTACCCGCTTTCAGGGCGATCAACGGTTTTACGCTAAAGGAAGCGTCTCCTTCTATTTCAAACTTATCGAAGGTCTCCTCTGCATCAAAACGCTGACCGATAACGCTGATATAATTGGTAGCCACATCAAACAGATCGCGGGGATCAGACATGGCACTCATTTTTTCTACGAAGGTGTTATACTTGCTGGTACGGAAGCTATATCCCATTACTTCTTTGCTTACGCCGGATGTGGCTGTACCTTTTAAAGATGTATTACCGATGCTGGTCGTATCTCCATCTGCTGTCACAGTTTCATTTCTCTTTACTGTTACGTTATTACTGGCTAATTCCCCATCTCCGGAAGTTCGCATGATACTGAAAGTATAGACCGCTTCTTTGGTCATATTGGCAGGGATATCAAAATTCACCTGTGCCATATTCTCATCATACTGAACAGGAGTAGCCCCATTATTGAGTGTTGCCGTTACTTTCCATTTCTTGCCACTATTGTCTACAGCAGCGAACAGGTATGGTTGTCCACGCTTGAGTTTAATATACCCTTTACCATATTCTTTAGGATAGAAGTTATACTGTCTCTTCAGTGGATAAGCATAGGCTACGTTCTCCCACGGAATATTATCAGGCGCATCACCGGTGCTGAATGCAGCAGATTTCGTTTCATAATCGATCGCATTGGAAGCGTTCTTCAGCGCATCCCAGTTACCGCCATTCTGTTTTTCGATATGTACTTTAGCAGAAGCTGTCAGGTTGCTCTGTGGTGGCAATATATCACGCAGGTTAAGAGAAGCGGATAAACCATCATCACTTATTGCAGTTGTGCCATTTATTGCCGCATTGTTATTCAGCAGTTTCACTTCATCCAGTTGTATACGGTAGGTAGCCACTTCATCATACTCATTTAACATAGAGAAGGCTTTTGCTACCGGCATATTAAAGGCTACCTGCGGCGTAGCAAATACACTTACATCACTGGATTTATCATCCGGTTTAATATCACTGATCACCTGTATATCGAGTTCTTTTGCACCCATGATCTCGCACTGGGAGCCCAGCTCTACCTTAATGTTTGCCTTTCCTTTCACCATTCCGCCCAGTACGGAATATTTCACACCCACCATACCACGGAACCAGGCAGGATTAGGCAGTTTTGCCTGTACGAGTACTGCCGCAGATAATTTGGCGATAGAGAACCCTCTTTTCTTTCCGAATACTTTTACGCGGATACCTACATCTCCTTTCAGATATGCGTAAGCCTGACCGGAAGCATACCATCCATTAAAACCAATGACACTGTTACTACCTTTACACTTTGCTTCGCCATAATTGCGTAAGAGGATATCAGCCCCTGCTCCTATCGCGAAATCTCCGTACACGCCATAATCGAAGGAGAAACTGGTTTTAAAGTGTGCGCCGAACCCAAACCCTCTACCTGTACTCATGGTGTTTTCCATGGCCATGAAGTCGGTATTGACATCATCAAACACTTCACTTACTTCAACAGGCAATGGCGGCATATCCTCCACATGCGTCCCCATCATGAAATAGGATTTGATCTCCGCCAGGCCAAACACCGATAGACCGAACATCTCCGAAGGACGGCCAATGTAGAACCACCAGTCGTCCGGTGCAATATGCAATGCGGATTCACCAACCAGGCCGCGTTCATGAATACCCGTTACCACACCGGCTATATTCACATATGTTTTAGCGCTGGCATCGAACGTATTATTGACGTTATCAAATCTCATTTTAAACTGCACCCATAATGGCGCCCCATCATCCCCTTTCGTCTCTTCCTTTTTCACGGCCTTTATAGGCAGATGCATCACATAACCCGCACCATCGAACTGCGCGTAACGGAAGCCGCCGTCTATACCGAACTGTATTTCCAGTCCCACGTTCACATTGACGACCATCTGCTGTACCAGCGCCAGCGATACCCCACCCATGAACCCAAGTCCGGCATCTTTGGAAGGAATGTACTGGAACACTTCACTCAGTTCCTTCATCCCTCCTTTCTGATCAATAGCGTTTCTGGACTCATACGGGTCGAATTGCGCCGGTCTTTCCATATGGTAAGACATTCCTCCCATCAGACCCGTAATCTGCAACATAGGGGGTATAGGAATGGTAACGCCGATATAGGCGTCCACATGCCAATAGCGGTAATCGTCTTTTGAACCAAAATAAGCGGTGGCCTTTGCTTTGGGGATAGGACCAGGAATCGTGAATTCCAGGAAGCCTCGGAAGCCATTACCATATACGGGATGGTTATCGAAAATGGTGAGCTGTCCGTTCATCTGGAAAGCCATCACTTTCACCATCAGCGAAATATCATTGATCGTTACTTTATCCAGTTTCCAGTGCGTGGTCGTTTTCTCTATCTGGTGACCGCTAACAGTCACTGTTTCTCTGCTTTCTTCCTGTGCAGCGGTCACTACAAAAGAAGTACTGCCACCGAAACCTTTATCACTGGAGTTCATGAAGTTGAGCCTCACAGTAGCGCCTATGGCAACTTTCCCTTCAGAGATACCAATCTGTAAGCTATCGAAGCCTATGGGGAAACCGCCCATTTTTTTGCTGCCGGTGGTTTCAAAACTGAATACGCCACTATGTACGTAAGGTTTCTTTGTAGAAAGCACCAGGTTCTGAAACGATACTCCCTCTATATTCAACAGACTTTTCTTCAGGTCTACTTTCCCGTTGAGAGTAGCCATAGGAATAAAGTCCGTTTCTGTTTTAGAGATCTGGATACGGGAATCTTTATTGAGGGTGATCTCCCCTGCGAAGAAGGAATATTTCTTCTCGGCAGTGAGCTGTAATCCGAAGGTATAATAGGTATCATCGCCCCGCATATTGATGGTAGCATCATAGGCTAAAGGATCATCACCTAAGAAGCCTATCTGCATCTTACCACCCAGGGTACCGCCATTGAGTTTATTCTTACTGAAACTAAGTCCGACTTTATCGATTGATAAAGGCCAGCCTCCGGCGCTGGCATCTCCCAGTTTTACGATATTCTCAGCAGTTAAAGCCCCGCTGATGCCCTGGTCATCTATGATAAAATTGCGTACCGTTACTTTCGGACGACCGTCTTTAGAAGCCAGTTGCTGCGGTAACCCTACTTCCAGTTCCTGTAAGTAAAATCCTCTCCAGAACAGCGGACTACCAGGATCTGCGAGCATATCAGAAGTGATGATCAATCCACCCGGATTTTCAATATCACTCATGTCTACTACGGCATTCTTTACTTTGAAACTGAAATCGTTCAGACCGTGGATATGAAAAGCAGGAATATCAACGGTGGTCATGATGTTGTTAAGATCATGTACGTTCACATTCAGTTGCGCTTTTAACTTCGGTATTTTAGGATCTTCGGGTTGTAACCAGGAGCTGTCGAATTCAAAGTTCCCATGCAGATTCGCATCTTTAAAACCGTTACAGTCCCATTCAACAAAGTTGCTGCCATCGCCGGGGAATATAAGGTCCAGGTGTTCGTTCAGCGTAATGTCTTTATCTTTTAGCAGGACTAACTTCGTAGAGGAAGAAGCGGCGATACCACCGGGGGTGAATGCGATATTCTTTCCGCCGAAAATAAGGTCGCTTTGCGTACCGGGAAAAGTAAAGCGGAAATAAGCGCTGAAGTAGGCCCCCGTAGTAGTGACACGGGCGCTGTCTATCGCTATTACATATACTTTCCCATTGATTTCCCGTACGAGTCCAACCGGCAGAGAGCCCAGGTTTTCATTACTCAGAAAATTAACGAAACTTCCTTTTTCTTTGATTTTATTGAATACTCCTTCGACATAACTTTCTATGCCGGCACTTTTGGAAGTATCTGTATCTGAAGCAGCATAACAAAACTGGCTGACAGATAAAAAAAGGATTATTAAAACTTGTCTCCAAACAATTTTCGGGCAGCGGTTAAACATTCTTTAGGTTATAGGTATACAATAATTTACAGGGGACACATACAGTTAAGTAAATATATAATTATTTTAAAGATAAAATAAAATAATATTTGTCTTTTAACGTTGTCATTTCTTTTTAGTACTGAAAATAAACGACTTATCTTTAGGGTCTTTGCGAAAAAACAATACATACAACCCTTTTGAGCCTTTAACGCCAGACAGGATCCAGCAATTGATCCTGTTGAAGGACTATTTCCTGGTAGTACAGCGGTTCCAATGGGTAGGGTTAATAGCCGGCACCGGCTTTATGGCCACTTATTATAGTGATGAAGATGCTGCGAACGAACATCAGCGGCATTTGGTAAATTACTCGGGCAAATTAGTAGATCTTCGTGATCCTGTACAAAGAGACAAGTTACTGGAGTTATTCGAGCCTGGTTCTCCTTATGTGTTGTATATTAATACGCTAAAGGATGAAGACTGGGCAAAAAAAATGACCACTGCTTATGCCGATAAAATACGCAACTATATCAAAACTTCCGGGAGAATAAAGGTAAACCGTGATGATGGCATAGATATAGATTTCAATCTGAAATTTGGTAATGTGACAGCGGTGATCCGTTCCGGAGAACAACAAATGGAAGTCCCTTTTTATGAACTAATAAAATAACCTGTGATGTGCTACGACATCTGTTTTCATACTAATATACTGCTGACGACCGAAGCCTTTCCTGCACTGATCATAGATGCCACACTGGATCATGATTCACTGGTGCATGTGGAAGGTCACCGTTTACCATCCTTTTATACGATATATACCAACGACAATACGCCCCGCCTTACTACTATGGAATGGGGTGTAGACCCTCTGTATATAAGTGATCCCAAAGAAAGAACGAGTCGTCGTACCGGTATGTTGAATGCCCGTAGTGAAAGAATTCTTGATGATCATAAATCATACTGGTACAGGATAAAAGATAACCGCTGCCTGATCCCTGTTACCGGGATTTACGAACACCGGCAGATTAACGGCTGGAAGAATAAAGTACCTTATCTGGTTTATGTACAGGACGCTCCTGTTTTCTATATCCCGGGACTTTACCAGTTAAGGGACGAAGTAGATACAACTACCGGAGAGATCATACGTTCCGGTACCTATACGGTAATTACCCGCCCGGCCAATACGCTGATGGGCAATATTCATAACAGCGGGGATAATAAACACCGCATGCCCCTCTTTATAACACCCACCATTGCGCAGCAATGGATTGATCCATCCCTATCAGTTACGGGCGTACGTGAAATACTCAATTATGAAATGCCTTCAGAACAGTTGGCATATAAGACGGTATATACTATCCGCGGAGGAAAAGCAAGACCTGATAATAAAGAGAAAAATGCGGCCTGGGAGTGGCCGAATCTGCCTCCACTTGGAAATGACAATCCGCTGAATACGGTATCTCAGCAAAGTTTGTTCTAAATATCTAATCTGGCCAGTTCCTCGTCCGAGAAGATGCGGGAGCGGATATGGAACCTTACTCCTAATGGAATTTCCAGGGAGAAGCTGCTGCCTCTCCCCGGAATAACATCCAATGTCAGTTGCGTATGCTTCCAGTATTCGAACTGGTCTCCGGCCATATAGAATTTGCAACCGGCAACTTCTCCCAGGCACACATCTGTTTGCCCGGTTTTAAATTCTCCTTCTGCAAAACACATAGGCTGAGAACCATCACAACAGCCACCACTCTGATGAAACATTAAATTCCCATACTGCAATTTTAGTTTCTCTATCAGTTCAATAGCGGCTTCTGTGGCTAAAATCCTGTCTGGCATAACGTCTTATTTAAAAGAACCCTAATTTTTTCTTGTCGTAAGAAATCAGCATGTTTTTGGTCTGACGGTAATGACTCAGCATCATTTTATGTGTTTCACGTCCAAATCCTGATTTCTTGTATCCTCCAAAAGGAGCATGTGCCGGATAAGCATGATAACAGTTCACCCATACACGACCTGCCTGGATGGCTCTTGGCACCTGGTACAGCTCATGGGCATCGCGTGTCCATACACCGGCACCGAGGCCATATAAAGTATCATTGGCTATCGCAATGGCTTCTTCTGTCGTTTTGAAGGTAGTCACGCATAATACCGGGCCGAAGATCTCTTCCTGGAATACCCTCATCTTGTTATGGCCTTTCAGAATGGTAGGTTCCACGTAGTAACCATGTTCCAGGCCACTGTTCTGGTGGAATGCTTCTCCACCGCACAATACCTGCGCTCCTTCCTGTTTACCGATATCCAGGTAGCTGAGTATTTTCTGGTACTGGTCATCGCTGGCCTGGGCGCCCATCATCACGGTGCTATCCAGTGGATTGCCCATTTTAATGGCCTTGGTACGCTGGATCACTCTTTCCATGAATTTATCATAGATATGCTCATGTACCAGTAACCGGCTGGGACAGGTACATACTTCACCCTGATTAAGGGCAAACATGACTGCGCCTTCAATGGCCTTATCAAAGAAATCGTCATCAGCGTCCCCGACGCTTTCAAAGAAGATGTTAGGACTCTTACCCCCTAATTCCATGGTAACAGGGATCAGGTTTTCAGAGGCGTATTGCATGATTAAGCGACCGGTAGTGGTTTCACCTGTAAAGGCTACTTTCTGTACACGGGGTGAGGATGCCAGGGGTTTACCTGCTTCCACGCCAAAGCCGGTTACAATGTTCAGTACGCCTTTGGGCAGGATATCACCTATCAGTTCCATCAGGCACATGATACTGGTGGGCGTCTGTTCTGCCGGTTTTACGACAACGCAGCAGCCTGCTGCCAGTGCGGGAGCTATTTTCCAGGTAGCCATCAGCAGCGGGAAGTTCCAGGGGATGATCTGCCCTACCACACCGATGGGTTCATGTAGATTGATGCTGACAGTGCTCTCATCATGTTCACTGATCGTACCTTCTTCGCTCCTGATCACACCCGCAAAGTAACGGAAATGGTCTACTACCAGTGGCAGGTCGGCTGCCCTGGTTTCGCGGATCGCTTTACCATTATCGATGGTCTCTACGATGGCCAGGTATTCCAGGTTATCTTCTATTACCTGGGCAATTTTCAGCATCAGGTTACTGCGGTAGGCAGCGCCTGTTTTACTCCATGTTTCAAAGGCCTTATGGGCGGCATTTATTGCATTATCAATGTCTTTGGCATTGCCCCGGGCAGCCTGTGTGAATACCTTACCGTCAATGGGAGACACATTATCAAAGTATTCTCCGCTGGAAGGGGCTACCCATTCTCCGTTAATGTAATGATCATACCTTGGTTTGAATGCAGGGCGTGCGGCCAGATCGGACTTAGGCACAGCAGTGGCTGTATTGCTCATAGTGGAATTTATTTTGTCGTTAAACAATAATGCAATATCAGTAACACCTAAGTAGCATCGAATGTTTTCGTATTTATTAATAGCACAATCGTACTTTATTATTATTCGGAAATAGCTTAGCTTGATTTAGTCAAATTTAAAGTTCTTTACATAACATAGTCGAAACTTTGTACATTTTCAAAATGACATTGCGAACAATGGACTTACTGGGCACATTAAAATAAATAAAACACATTCGCATGAAAAAATTAGCTGTTGTACTTATTCTATTTTTTATGGGCTGGAATGTTATGGCTCAAAAATATGTCTATTCTGATGGGAATTGTAAAATCGAAAGTCTTAGTAAAATATAATCTAAAAAGGGATAGTGCCCATTTGAATTTGAAGCTTACAAATGAAGATAAACTGCCAATCCTGACTGGAGGGGTTTTTTATGCACATTGGACAGAGGACCATTCTTCTATTTTATTGGCTTTTGGAGACGTGTTTAAAATTTGGCATCAAATGGAATATGAATTGAAGTCAATTAAGCCTGACTCTTCGGCGTCTTGGGATTTTTCAGTAAAGAATTTCTTTACTGATTCTACAACTGCCGTTTTGGGAGGTGGATAGTGATCAGCCCAATTTTAAAAACGGTTAAGGTTTTTAAAAACAACGATTTTACCTACGATGATGTAAAGAAGATTGGATTTGTGTTTCACCCAACTTATTGGGATGATGATGCCCATAAGATTGAGAGATGAGCTTTACTACCTTTTCTATATTCAATAACAAGCTCCCTAATTGGAGGTCTGTTAAATAAATTAAAAATCCATATAACTAATTAATTATCAATATAAATTAATTCAAAACTAACGAATTCCCAATACCTTGTTTCGTAGCCTTTACTACAAATTGCCTTCTTGCCACCGAATTCGTACATTTATCACTAAATTTGTCTATGGCTGATTATAAATTCGATAGAACTGCATTCAGGATGATGACATTTAAAGAAGCAGATGCTGCAAATGTGTACAACAAGCACGTTTCTTACCCAGAACGTTTACGCCAGGCATATTACCTTATTTCTCAGGCCTATGGCTTTTCTATGTCAGATCAGCCTAAATTAGATAAAAGCTATCATTCCAGCAGGAAACTTAACAACTGATGGGTACAATTTTCAATGGAGTAGAATTTGATGATGCTTTTCCACAAGCACAGGTTTTTAATGAGGAAGGATTAGAAATCAGGTTTCTACATTTAAATAATCTTATCGAAGCGAAAAAGGCGGCAGGCAGACATAAGGATCTGGATGATATAGAAAAATTGACCTCTGGCGAATAATTTGAGTATTTCACGGAAAACCAGCCAAATATTCCGCGTAAAACCCAGCCAACAAAACTTATTCCCTTAGGAAGTTTTCCCAGGATTTCACAGTAAACCCAGCCAGAGGAGATGACTGTGTCTCTGAGAGTAGAACATACTTTGAACATAGCTACGAGATAGGTTGAACATACTTTGATGCTTCGGAAATGCCCCAAGTATGTTCAACCTATGTTCAACGTATCTCCAATTCCATAACACTCCCCGATGTCTCCCCGAACTCCTATACTACTATAAGACAGTCCGGAAATATGATTCAACTACCGGTAGATAGCTTAAATAGCGGTTTAAACATAGTGCCCGCTGATTGTGCAGCAAAAGCCATCAATATGGAAGGACTTCAGCAGGTTAATCACCAGCCAATAAATGACTTAAATGAACTTGAAGCAATGTATTACAAAACCGTCGGCGCAATACTTACACCGTATATAACATCTGCACCAATATATTTTACCCGGCCTGATATTGACAGAGAACCGGAAGCACTGAAGTTGACAGTGAGAATTTTTCTACATTGCTGAAATATGCACTTGACAACAGGACAAAATAACACTTTTAATTTTGACAGAATAAAGTTAACTTGAGAGAACAAATTCCACTCAGGTGAAAAACTTATTGCAGCAGCCAACTCTTACGAGGCCACAGGAATTGCAGACGCTGATAGAGAACAGGCGTATCTTCAATCTGAAAAATTGTGAACTGAATATTTTTGAGAGCTATCAGCATGCATTACATGTCCCTTTAACATTCAGTGATATGGTAATCACGAGTATGATACGTGGTAAAAAGGTGATGCATCTTTTCGATAAACCTTCCTTTGATTATCTTCCCGGAGAAACGGTGATCGTTCCTCCCAACGAAACAATGATCATTGATTTCCCGGAAGCATCTGCTGATAATCCTACCCAGTGTATTGCCCTGGCAGTTGACGATAGATATATCAGGGATACGGTGAATTATCTTGATAATTATTATAATACCGGAGAGGAACAACATCACTGGAATCTCACTTTTAATCAATACCATTTTGAGAATGATCATGAAGTAACAGATCTGATCAATAAACTGATCCGTGTTTGCAGCAGTACGGATAAAGCTAAAAACATCTATGCTGATCTTCATCTGAAAGAATTATTAATCCGCCTGATACAGACACAGCATCTGCAACAGGTAGTCCTGGACAGTAATGCTGATAATAATCACAACAGGCTGAATTATGTGCTGAATTATATACATGAGCACCTTACTGAAAAGATAGCAGTAGACGCTTTGAGCAGAAAGGCTTATTTAAGTCGTAATATGTTTTTCAAATGGTTTAAAGAACAATTCGGTATTACACCGCTTGAATATATTAACAGGGAAAGAGTGAAGCTGGCCAAACAATTATTAAGCAATCCTCATCATAATATAGGTACGGTAAGTAAGCTCTGTGGCTTCTCTGATGTTAATTATTTCGTACGGATCTTTAAGAAGACGGAAGGTACTACACCAAAGGCTTATCAGTCCTGTATTATCTGATTTAAGCGGTTTTAAAAACGTCCTGCCTGGTTTAAATAAAAAGACAGTCCATCCGGAACTGTCTTTTTCGCTTTATTTAAGATTGAACAACTTTTTCATTCCAATCCTGAAAGCCTCCGCACCTTGCTCCAGACGCTGCTTAAATATTCTTTTTGCATCATTTCCGGCCAGGTACCTCAACTGGTCCTTTCCATCGGTAGCTGCCCCGTAAACAACTTCCGCGATCGTCTCCGGTTCCGTAAACTCTATGAGCGTACCATCGCTAAAGAGTTCACCCAAACGGCTGTTCAATGCATCATACTCGCTATTGGCCGAAACCTGCATAACATTGATAAAATTGCTTTTTATCCCGCCAGGGGCAATCGTCTTAATTCCTATGTTAAACTGTGCAAGATCATAAGATATACTCTCGCTCCAGCCTTCCAGGGCCCACTTCGTTGCATTGTATACACATGATAAAGGATTGGACGAGAACCCGCAAACTGAGGTGGTCGTTAAGAACAATCCACTTTTCTTTTTCTTGAAATAAGGAATAAAGGCCTTTGTTACCCTCAATACACCTGTAAGATTGGTTTCAATCTGTTTGGTTATCTGCTCATCGGTGTTATCCTCCAAAGCGCCCACTAAACCATATCCTGCATTGTTAAAGACCACATCGATGTCTGTAAGCTCCAATGCACGGCTAATAGTGGTGTTGATCAGCTCAGGATCTGTAATATCAAGGGGAAGCAGGATCACGTTTTCAAGTTGGGTCAGTTCAGTTTCTTTCTCCGGGTTGCGCATGGTTGCAATCACCTTCCATCCTTTTGACTGAAATAACCTGGCTGTTGCTTTGCCCAGGCCTGCTGATGCGCCTGTGATGAAAATTGTCTTCATGTTTGTTACTTTTTGTATTGCAAAAGTCAGCTCTTCCCGAAATCCGGCAGTAGCCGGAATGAATAAAATTGTAGCCAAACTGAAGAAGCGTTATTATTTATAAGGAACTGCCGGATATTTCTGCCTCTGCATACTAAGCGGATAGCCATATACGTTTTATGTAAACCTGTAGCCAATTTTGCCGGTACCTATATCGTCTACCTTTTCCTCATCATAAACATGTAAAGCAAAATGAAAAACCTAAACAGTGTTTTATTTGCGGCTATCAGCCTGTTAGCCGTGAGTTGTTCCAAAAAAGATCTGACGGACAAATTAAATGCGAAATCCCTGGCGGTCACTTCCCAGGCGTCTCCTGCCGGAGATGTGGTCGGTAAAGTAACCGTTGGTTATCAGGGTTGGTTTGCATGCACGGGAGACGGCTCTCCGATTAATGCCTGGTGGCACTATACACAAAACTGGTCACAGCCACCTTCCCCTACCAATCTTGGTATTAAATCCTGGCCGGACGTAAGGGATTATTCCACTACTTTCCAGACAGCCTTTTCTAACCTCAATAACGGTCAGCCTGCGAAACTGTTTTCCTCCTTTACAGACCAGACAGTGAACACACATTTCCTGTGGATGCAGCAGAATGGTATTGATGCTGCTGCCTTACAGCGCTTTAATCCGAACGGACAGGAAGGCCCGATCCGGGATGCGATCACTGCGAAAGTAAAGACAGCGGCAGAGACCTATGGCCGTAAGTTTTACATCATGTACGATGTAAGCGGCTGGACGAATATGCAGTCGGAATTAAAGACAGACTGGACAAATAAAATGTCTGCCTATACTGCATCCTCAGCGTATGCCAGGCAGAATGGCAAACCTGTGGTTTGTATCTGGGGATTTGGATTTAATGATGATAATCATCCCTGGTCTGCTGCGGTATGCCTGGAAGTAATTAACTGGTTCAAAAGCCAGGGTTGTTATGTGATTGGCGGAATACCTACACACTGGCGCGAACAGAACAGCGATTCAAGACCCAACTTTATCGATACCTACAAAGCGCTGAATATGATCTCTCCCTGGATGGTTGGACGTATCGGTAATGTAGGTGATGCAGATAATTTCTATACCAATGTAAATACGCCGGACCAGGCTTATTGTAATGCCAATGGTATCGACTATCAGCCTTGTATCTTACCGGGAGATTTACAGGAGCGTCAGCGTGCGCATGGAGATTTTATGTGGAGACAGTTTTATAATATGGTCCGTGTAGGTTGCCAGGGGATCTATATTTCTATGTTTGATGAATATAACGAAGGGAACCAGATCGCCAAGACAGCGGAGAATGCCTCTATGATCCCTGCCGGTTCTTCTTTCGTTACGCTGGATGAAGATGGTGTGCCCTGTTCTGCTGATTATTACCTGCGTTTAACAGGCGACGGTGCGAAGATGCTGAAAGGACTGATCGCATTGACGGCTACGCGCCCTACGCAGCCCGTTATTGGCAGCAATACTGGTGATGTACCAATCGGGCAGACAGTGACAATTAAAGGCGCTAATGGGCTCTATGTGTCTTCTGAGAATGGTCAGCAGGCAATGAACTGTAACCGTACCGTTGCACAGGGCTGGGAACAGTTTGCAGTGCTTGACGGCGGTGGCGGTAAAGTAGCCCTGAAAAACAGCGATAAGTACGTATGTTCTGAAAACGGGACACAGGCGATGAACTGCAACCGTACAGCAATTGGCCCATGGGAACAATTTGACTGGATTAAGAATGCGGATGGCTCTGTTTCTTTCAGAGGGAATAACGGGAAGTATGTTTCCAGTGAGAATGGAACGCAGGCTATGACCTGTACCAAGGATGTTATCGGAGCTACCGAGAAGTTCCGGATCAATGAATAATGCAGGTTTTATCAATGAAAGAAGCCCTGTCAGGATTCCTGGCAGGGCTTCTTTCATGTTTAAACTTATATCAGAACGGGATACTCATAATTTACGGGTATCCATAACCTGAGACAATCCAGTGTATAAGGTACTATAAGCCCCATATAAGCCCACTCATAGCCCCCTCATAGTCCCCTATAAGCCCACCTTATATAAGGTCGGCTTATAGGGGAGTTATATTTGTAGTAATAACAGGTGTTAGACAGATTGTAGTACAGGCTCGCGTACAGAAGATATCGGTTTTACCGGAAAAACCGGTTTATCCCTCTCTTTGTTTATATCTTTAAAAGGTACTGAAGGGCTTCTGAACAGGAATAAAACAGGTTTATCCTACGTTTATCCTACGTTAAAAGACGTAAGATAAACGTAGGATAAACCTATTCAATTCCTATTCAGTTCTTATATATTCCCTTTTTTCAGTTCAGTAACAGCATGATCAACTGCCCTTGCCGTTAAGGCCATGTAAGTCAGGGATGGATTTTGTGTAGAGGTGGAAGTCATACAGGCGCCGTCTGTTACATATACGTTGTTACAGGCATGCAGCTGGTTCCATTTATTGAGCATGGATGTTTTAGGATCATGCCCCATACGTACCCCGCCCATTTCATGAATATCCAGTCCGGGTGCCTGGTGGGAATCGCCCGTTTTGATATTGGTAAAGCCTGCTTTTGTATACATTTCGGTCATCTGCTCAAAGAAATCCTTCAGCATTTTCTCGTCATTATCGTCATAACCAACATTGATATGTACGGTTGGAATACCCCATTCATCTTTGCTGGTTTTATCCAAAGTAAGCTGACTCTCTTCTTTAGGGATCGTTTCTCCCATCATATGAGAACCAACATACCAGGGCCCCAGTTCTTCATTGGAGATCCTGTCTTTCAATCCAACCCCAAAACCACTATCGTCAGAGGTTAAGCGGCGGCCGCCATTAAAGCCGGCAGCATAACCACGCAGAAAATCAGTTTCCTGTTTCTGCACATTCCTGAACCTTGGCAGGTAAGCGCTGGTTGGACGGCGTCCATCTGTGGTAATGTCTTTAAACCCGTCATACTGGGCAGAGATATGACCCCGGTAGTTATGGAAAGCAAAGTACTTACCCAATACGCCGCTGTCATTGCCCAAGCCCTGCGGGAAGCGGTGAGAGACAGAGTTCAGTAATATGAGGTTCGTATTTACAGCAGCCGCATTTACAAAGATGACATTAGCGTAATACTCCGTCATCTCTTTGGTATTGGTATCCACCACCCTTACGCCGGTAGCCTTACCCCTCTTTTCATCATAGATGATAGAATGTACCACAGAGAAAGGACGCATAGTGAGATTACCGGTCTTTTCCGCCCAGGGCAGTGTAGACGAGTTACTGCTGAAATAGCCCCCGAACGGACACCCGCGCTGGCACAAGGTCCTCTTCTGGCATTTTACCCTACCCTGTTCAATATGAATAGGCTGCGGTTCTGAGAGGTGTGCACAACGACCGTAGATCACGTGGCGGTCCTTATAGTTAGCGGCTACAAAGTCTTTAAAATAGGTTTCTACCCTTGTAAGGTCCATGGCAGGCAGGAACTCACCATCCGGCAGATTGGGAATACCATCCTTATTACCGGAAATACCTACGAATTTCTCCACGTAGCTGTACCAGGGAGCGATATCTTCATAACGGATAGGCCAGTCGACCGCAAAGCCGTCCCTTGCAGGACCTTCAAAGTCGAAGTTACTCCAGCGTTGTGTCTGTCTTGCCCACATCAGGGATTTACCCCCTACCTGGTATCCGCGGATCAGGTCGAAGGGTTTGTCCTGTATATAAGGATGCTCCTTGTCCTTTACAAAGAAGTGCATGGCATCTTCTTTAAAAGCATAACAACGGCTGATAGAAGGGTTTTCTGCCTTTATCGCCTCCGGGACCTCCCCTCTGTGAGGAAATTCCCAGGGATACATATTTGTGGTAGGATAATCCTTTAAGTGTTTAACATCACGGCCTCTTTCCAGCACCAGGGTTTTGAGTCCCTTTTCCGTGAATTCCTTTGCTGCCCATCCACCGCTGATACCCGAGCCTATAACAATGGCATCGAACGTGCGGTCTTTAGCACTAGTGTTGATGTTAGCCATACTATTGAAAAATTAGAGCGTCTTTTTAGTGAGATCTTTAACGGGAATACTTCCGTGGAAACGAGCCGGAACCAGTTCGTACTCTTCCACCTTTGTTAAATAATATTCTGAATTGGTGTAAGCCTGTACGGTCAAACGTTTGGTCACCTGGTAGAAATGAGCGGCAGGCACTTTGGATGCGTCTTCTTTTTCCAGCGACTGCAACAGGGATTCCCTTTCTGCCGGGGTGGATTTTACAAACGAATGTCCGTTCTTCTTTTTGCAAAGCGCTTCAAACTCTTTCATCCCTATAGTCCATTTCTGCTGTGCTTCTTTATTGAAGCAATCATCCATCATGGTGAGGGCAAACTGCTGTGCTTTTACTTCCCTGGCGCCGGGTGTTTTTGTAGTAGGAATAATGGTAGCTGCCAACTCTTCCAGCATCTTCTCATCATCCCCATTTACATCTAAATTTTTCAACTTTAAAGAGGCAGGAGCAGTGTGCAGGCACGAAGGCAGCAACGCTATCCCCGCAGACACTAATAAGACCTGTTTTAACGCGGTTCGTCTACTTACTGGCATGATCGATATTTACTTAATGGCAATAAGGTATCAGTTATATTTAATATTTCCAAATGATAGGGGATCTCTTTGGTATGAGTGGCAAAATGAAGCCAAAAACTGATACTATTTTTACCCGACCAATACAAATTTATCCAACTCTTTTCAACTGGAAACGCCGCAGAGCTTTTAGCTCTGACGGCGCTTCAGGGGTTAAACAGGCTTTAGATAGGACAGATCAACTACTTCTCAGCCGGGCATACCTGCATCATTTCAACGGCACTACTTGCTTCGTATGACTGCACAATACCTGTCGGGCAGGCCACTTTATAGTTCCTGTAGGTGATACCACGGGTGGCATCCCGGTTGCCCCAGGCGGTATTAATATTTTTTCTGATCCAGGGTAAATACTGTTGCTGATTGGCGTCTGTGATAAGCGTCATGATGTAGTGGCCGAATATGGCTTTCAGTACACCCTGTTCGTTCCAGTCGCCTTCTGCGGGCATAATCCCGTCTTTATCGCACATGCTTTTCTGTGTATAATCAGCAGCCAGTTTAGCATTATCAAGATAAGACTGCTCCCCTGTTTCCTTATACAACATCACGGCAGCGCCGATGAAAGTACCCAGGTTGTAAGTGTAATCAGACCAGCCCTTGTTACCATTGATATTGTTATCGGCAACTCTGCCCGTCGTGTTATCGTAGAGGTTCACCACGCCCCAGCTGTATACGCTCTTAGCCTTATCCAGGTAAGTCTTATCTCCTGTGATCTTATACAATGTCATAGCAGCGATCACGGTAGGGAAATTAATGCAGGAGTTTTTACCTGTATGATTAAAATCCCACCACATACCACCGTTCGTGCTGTCATAAGCGTTATCCCATACATGCTGGAACCCTGCTATGGAATTAGCGAGATAATCCGCGTTGCCGGTGATCTGATTCGCACGGGCCAGGGAGATGATCCACCACATCATATCATCATAAATAAACCAGGTGGTTTTATTATTCCAGTTGTAATGATCGTAGCGGTTGTAACCACCCTGGTAGATATCGTTGATCATGGCCAGATGGGCAGGATCTTTGGTGCGTTTGTAGGTATCCATTGCAAGGTCCCAGTAAACGGCCTGTGTCCATATGGCGCCGATATCTTTCCGTTCCGTGTTTGAGTAATACAGCTTGTCTGTAGTGCTGTAGAAAGTTGTGTTGAACGAATTAAAAGCGGCAGTAGCATCCTTTGCGGTAAAAGATACAACAGGTAATACTACCGGTGGGTCCACCACACTGCTGCTCTTACTACAGGAAGTAGAGAGCAGCAATAAGGTGGTAAAGATGAAAGTTTTCATGATGAAAGTTTTTTAACGGATTACCATCCCGGGTTCTGCACTAACTGCTTGTCGTTGTTTACATCATTAGACGGGATCGGGAAGAAATAGTGGCGTTTATTAAACACGCGTGTTTCGAAGGTCACCACATTCAGAAAGTCTGGCAAATCCGCACTGATGTTTAGTCCGTACATAGGACCATTCTCAGTTTGTTCTGCAATTTTCCATCTGCGCACGTCGAAGAAGCGGTTGTTTTCAAACGCTAATTCCACCCTGCGTTCCTTACGGATCGCTTCGCGCATTTCGGACTGACCAGTTGGAGCGGGTAATGCTGCAGAACCGTACAATGGGATGCCAGCTCTTTCACGAATGAGATTGATGTACTTCAGTGCATCAGGGTTGGAAGGATCTGCTTCATTTACGCATTCTGCGTAGCTGAGATAGATTTCTGCCAGGCGGATCAGGATCAGTGTGCGGCCACCCACGTCCCAATTCCCAAGACCCATTGCCTTACGTACAACATAACCTGTTGTTGTGTGGTCTCCTCCACCTGCTTTCAGACCGGAATTACCGGTGTAATAAAAGCGGGAATTAATTTCTCCGAAAGATGTATTTAACCAGGTGCTGTTATCATAGGTGATATTCACATAAAAACGGGGTTCGCGGTTTACCCACTGGTTGTAAATGTTCTTTGTATGTGTATCATAGGGCGACTGAAAATCAGAATAACCGGAGCTTACATAACCGGATAAAGGATCGCTGATACTTCTTCCGTTGGCTGTGAAGAAGGCATCCACCATGTTCTGCGTAGCGCCAAGGCCACCACTTCCTTTTACATCACGGGAACTTTGTCCGCTGTGATAAGGAGTAAGTTCATACTGACGGGAACCCAGCGAGTTCTTTACCCTTGCGAAGATCACCTCAGGGTTCCAGTCGGTCAGGATTACATCGCGGCAGGACAGATAAGGGCTGTAATTACCGCTGGCATCGTTCTTTTTGAACAGACTATAAGTACCGGGTACGAACTGGTCTAAAAAAGACTTATACGCATCTGCAGCGGTCTTCCATTTGTTCACATCAAAAGACTGGCTGATGAGTGGTTTACCGTCTTTGTTGGTCAGGCCGGCAAGGTCTGCGTTACCATTGTATAAAGGGCTGGCCGCAAACATCAGCGCGTTGGCCCTGAATGCCAGTGCAACACCCTTTGTAATATGACCATAGTCCTGATCATTGGCAGGCGCAACCGGTAAATCTGCGGATGCTTTTTCCAGTTCCGCTGCTACATAGGTAGCGCATTCATCGAAAGAGCTGCGGGGCACCTGTAAATTCGCATCTACGGGGACTGCCTTTTCTTCCAGTAATACAACAGGGCCATAGATACGCATCAGGTAGAAATAGTACATGGCACGCAGCGCTCTTGCCTCTGCTTTGTAACGGGTGATCAGGGCCGGGCTCAGGTCCGTGATCTTATCCGCATTTTCAATGAACACGGAGGCTGCGCGGATACCACGATAATAGTTTCTCCAGTAATCACCTACGAAACCGGAATTGGCATCCCAGTTACCGATGTTCACATCATTGGACTGTACAAAACTCCACACGTAATCAGCTTCATCACAACCGCCAGTCCACAGACCGCGGCATTCATCAGAACCAGGATTACGTTGTCCGAATTCATCCGGTACACGACGGTATACATCTGCCAGGAATTTCTGCGCAGTACCCCATGTTCTGAAAGTTTCCTCAGTAGTAAGCCTGTCATCCGGTACCTGGTCAAGGTATTTGGAGCAGGATGAAAATATAATTAAAGCCGTGAAAATGTATAATAGCTTTTTCATAATCGTTTGCTTAGTGGATTAAAATCTTAAGTTCATGCCAAGGGAAACCGTTCTCACATTCGGATAGCTGGTCCCGTTATTCGTATTCAACTCAGGGTCCCAGAGTTTGAACTTACTGAAGGTAAGCAGGTTGATACCCTGCAGGTAGATAGATGAATTGCGGATACCTGCCCTGTTCAGGAATGTGGATGGCAGATTGTAGGCAATCTGCGCTGACTTCAAACGCATGAAGCTTACATCTTTTACCCACCAGGAACTGGCCTGTGTATTGTTCTTGTTCTCAGATTCGCCATATGCAAGGCGTGGGTAGAATGCATCCTGACGCGGATTGTCTACAGTCCATCTGTCTTCCGCAATAGCATAAGCATTGGTTACACCACCCCCACCGTTGAAAGGAATGATGGCAGAACCCTGCAGCATACGGTCTGCGTTTGAAATACCCTGGAACATCAGGCCGATATTAAAGCCTTTGTAAGCAACGTTAAAACCAAAACCGTATACTAAAGAAGGCAGATCACCGCGACCGATTTTCGTTACATCATAGTTATTGATCAGGCCATCTCCATTTAAATCTTTGTACTTGATATCACCTGGCATTACAGCGTTCTTATCACCCGGCACAGCGCTTGCCTTGATCTCGGCATCATCTCTGAACAATCCTTCTGCGATATAGCCATAGCGGGCCAGTACATTGTTTCCGCGATGTTCCATCCATGGATAGTTCTGCGGAGGGGTATCATCTTCAATCAATACATCTTTCGTATAAGTGATGTTACCGCGGAACTGCACATCTACCTGACCGATGCGGGTGCTGTATTCAACAGTTGCATCCAGTCCTTTGTTATTCACGATACCCAGGTTCGCATACTGCTGATTCTGAAGCCCCATGAAGTCTACATTGGAAGCTCTTTTCAGGAAGATACCGGTACGGTGTTCCTTAAACAGGTCAAAGATTACAGACAGGTGATCATTTAAAGTATGGAATTCCATACCGAGGTCCTGTTTGTTAGACACGGACCATTGTACGTTCGTGGCGTATCTGTCTATATTGATACCACCTGTGTTGCTGAATGCTTTACCGAAGCCGTAAGCATCATTATAAGTACTCAGGTTGGTGATGTACAGGAATCTTGTACCTGTGCTGCTCAAACCGGAGTTACCATTTGAGTAACGGAATTTCAGGAAGGAAACAGCGTTTTTAAGTGGAGAGAAGAATTTCTCGTTAGATACTATCCAGCCAAAACCTATAGCGGGGAAGAACCCGAAACGGTTTTGCGGAGCGAATGTTTCAGAACCGTTATAACCGAAGTTGAATTCAGCGAAGTATCTGTCGTCGTATGAGTAAGCGACTCTTCCGGCAGTACCTAATGACCTTTCAGGAATAGAGCTGATGAAATCACCTGCCAGCGTATTTGAGAGGTCGCTGGAGTAAAATAATCCCAGTGCACCAACACGGTGTTTACCAAAGCTTCTGTCGTAGTTAAGGGCCGCTTCCGTATAGAATTTACGGGTAGTCCGACGATCACCGTCATCTTTATCGAAGCTCAGGTAATCATCACCGGTAAATGTTTTGATCAGGTTTAATGATCCATCCGCCTTATAAGGATTCACCTGGTCCGGGAAGTAAGTATCTTCTCTTTTAGATCTGGTGATGAAGTTCTGATTGTAGGTATCAAACGCGAACATGGCGGTAGCCGTCAGGCCTTTGGTCAGCCCGCCGAGGTCCTGTGTAGCCCTGATATTGGAAAAGAGCTGGTTTTTAAATTCGTTGCGGTAACCTCTGCGCGTCAGGTCTGCATATGGGTTCCTGAAACCACCATTAGAGGACTGACCAGGAACGAGCCCGCCCGGATACATGATCGGATAGGCCACCGGAGCAGCGTCCATAGCGCTCTGGAAGATATCAGCAGTGTTGATACCCGGGTAGTTGCCATTAGAGAAATATCCCTGCAGGCCAATATCCAGTTTGGTCGTTTTAGTGATTTTCAGGTTGAGGTTACTGGTGAAGTTATAACGGTTATATTTGAGGGAAGAGTTATACTTCGCCAGTTCGTCTGTTTTCAGGAAACCGGTTTCGTTGAAGTAACCCAGTGATACGTAGTACTGTGCATTTTCCACACCACCGCTGGCATTTAAGTTAGCGCTGCGGGTATGACCATATTTATTAAATACAGCGTTCATCCAGTCTACGTTTGGATATAACAAAGGATCTACCCCGTTCTTTGTATTATTGATATACTCCTGGGAGTAAACCGGTGTACGGTTGCGGGTAGTTACCGCTTCGTTGGCCAGGTTCATGTAGGAGATACCGTCCAGCATTTCGGGTCTTTTCGTGAAGGTGTTCACCCCTTCATTATAATCGAAATAGATCTGAGGTTTTCCTACTTTCCCGCTTTTCGTTTTCACCAGGATTACCCCGTTTGCACCACGTACACCATATACGGCAGTACCGGCAGCATCTTTCAGGATGGTGAATGATTCGATATCTTCAGCGGAGATATTGTTGATAGAACGTTCTACCCCATCAACGAGAATTAATGGGCTGGAGCTGTTACCATCACCGAAAGTAGAGATACCACGGATCCAGATATCAGCCCCGCTTTTACCCGGTTCACCGGAGCGTTGTACACCTACCACACCGGCTACACGTCCTGCCAGCATAGTGGTGATATCAGCAGCAGGCTGTTTGAATTCAGTTGCTCTGATGGTAGACTGAGCGCCTACCAGGCTTACTTTACGCTGTACACCAAAACCTACTACCGCCACTTCACTGAGGGATTTGCTCGCCACTTTCATCTGTATGTTGAGCGTAGTTTTTGTACCAACAGGCATTTCTACCGTTTCGTAACCGATGAAGCTGAAGGCCAATACAGCCTCCGGAGACTGCACGATGATTTTGAATTTACCATCCGTACCGGTGGTAGTCATGGTACTTACACCGCGGACCGCCACACTTACACCAGGCATACCTTTACCGTTTTCATCCACTACGGTACCGGAAATAATGATATCTGCACGTTTGGCCGGAGCATCCTGTGTAGTGCCAGCAGGCAATTTGCTGATGACAACGATGTCATTTACTTCCTGGAAGCCCAGCTGTTTGTTTTGTAATAATGTCTTCAATACATTATCCAGTCGTTCGTTGGAGAAAGAGTAATTACCAACGGGATATGAGCTGAGCAGTTGTTTGTCGTACGCAAAAGTAACTTTCGTGGATTGCTGCAGTTCTCTGATGGCAGATTCCAGGGAACCGCTTTTCAGGTTGATGGTGACATTGGTTTCTTTCAGGATCTGCCCCTGACCTGCGTAGGCAGGTAATAAGGCGGACGTGAAAATAAGGACAATTGCCAGCACTCTCTTTCTGAGTGTTTTGATCAATTTTTTCATACGTAGTTCAGGCATTGAGTGGTGAGTGACATGGAATTTCAGCACAGAGGTCTGTACCTTGTTTATTTGTAAATCAGAATTTGATTGGTTGTTGCTTTGATTTTAAGCTGATGGATGGCTGCCAGTACTTCTGCGGCCTTTACAGGCTCCATAACGGTAGACAATTCGGTGGTGTACCTGGTCGCTTTCACTTCCTCCTGGTTGGCGGTGATGGTGATACCGAAGTTTTTCTGCATCATTACTACCATCTCATCGAAAGAGACGTCATTGAGCAGGAGTTTACCCTGCTGCCATTCCAGTGAGTGCTGGTCGAGGGAATCTATTTTACCCGTACCTGTTTGTTTATCGTATACCAGGGCCTGGTTTTTCGCCAGTATACCGTATCCTTTCACGCTTACCTTACCGCTAACGACCCCTACGCTGAGGTTGTGCAGCGCTTTATAGGCGGTAATATTAAAAGAGGTACCCAGTACAGTGGTAGTGAGCGGGCCGCTTTCCACGATAAATGCCTTGCGGGGATCTCCTTTCACGTCGAAGAACACTTCCCCGTCGAGGATGCTGAGGGTCCTTTCGGCGGTGATACGGATGGTAGAACCCGCGTTAATGGACAGAATGGTTCCGTCTGGCAAGGTCACTGTCTTCTTTTCACCTGAGCGGGTAATGATCTCGGTGAATATAGCGGGTCGTTCTCTTACCAGGAAGTAGGTAAGCCCTGCGCCTGCCAGTAATAAGGCCACCGCAGCAGCCTTTGCAGCCTGCAAGTAAAAGGTTTTAGCAACCTTAATTTGCGGATGGATATGTTGCCACATTTCCTGGCGGAGCTGTTCTTCCTGCTCTTTGGTAAGGTGAAGGTCTTCATTGAAGGAGTCGTACCACTGGTCTATGACCCCGGATTCTTTTTCCGGTGCCTTTCCCAGCAGGTATTGCCTGAGGAGTTGTTTGATGTTTTTTGCTTGCAACGTGGACTAGTTTATTACCTTATCTCAGAAAAAGGGATTTGGTACTAGTCGGTTTTAAAATTTATTTAAAATAATACAGAGGATGACCAGGGCCCACTCGCCGGGGGTATTGGTCTGAAGGGAGGTACGGAGTCTTTTAAGCGCTTCAGTTAGTTGATTCTTAACGGTTTGTTCGGAAAGGTTGAGGATTCTGGCGATATCCGCAATAGAGTGATCATCTTCCCGGCTCATCCGGAATATTTGTTGCATACGGGCGGGCAACCGGTTTACGGCGGCTTCAATCAGGGCCTTCAGCTCTTTTGTTTCCAATACATCTGTATGATTATCAAGCACATCAAACAGTTCTGCATTTTTTACTTCAGTGGCACTGAAGGCATAATGACTGATCACCCTATATTTAATGGCTGTAAAAAGGTAACGCCCCAGCTCCCCGTCCTTATCAGCAGAAACAGCATTCCTGCGGCGCCACAGGCTTAACATGACCTCCTGAACTATGTCTTTGGCTTCGTCTTTATCTACCCGCTGACAGGCTTTGAGATATAATGCTTTCCAGTAACGGTCGTACAGGATCTCGAATGCAGCAGTGTCGTCCCTCTTTATAGCTTGCAATAACTCCCCATCACTCATTTCCATATAAATAGAAAATAATGGGTAAAAATAATACTCTCTCTTTAATTTAAGGGGTTAATTTCTAATAAGAGCTGGCGCTGACCGTTTAGCTGGTCCAGCATCTCATTTAAATATTGTTTGGTTTCCCTTTTGAAAGAAGGGAGCAGATTTTTATAGTATTCAATACCTTCCAGCAGGTTATCCCTGAATTTCTGCTTTACATTGTTGTTCTTCAGGTAATCAATATATAGCTGTATTTCATTGATGAACATATTGGGCCTCGGTAAATTGTTCAGGATGTTCACCTTACCATAAATATGATCTACCATCTGTTTCAGGGAGAATACTCCGGAGAAATAAGCCAGGTTGGGGCCTGGGCAGATGGTAACTGCAGTAAGGTTATGTGCTACCGGGATATTGTTTTTAAGATATACGGATACACTGAGTCCTTCGCAGAGGCAGTCTTTGCTGGTAACGTTATCCAGTTCTGCCTGGAGTTCTTCCGCCGGCAGACCTTTGGCTTTCAGTTGTTTTATTTTTAAATCCTGGTACTGACGGGAAGCCGTGCAGATGGGAGTTGCCGTGAATTCGGTATCTGTGGCCAGGAATTTCTTATAACAGGGGCTGCCGGGCCTGTTTTTCTCAATGCGTAGTTTACGTTGTTCTTCTGAAGTACTGGGTCTGAAATTCTGGAATGCGACGCCTAAAGGGGACGCCTTACTCAGAAAATAATCTTCTTTTTTTGCAGTGGCCAGTTGTTGTAACGTATGTTCCTCTACATTGGTAGCTTCAGGAACAAGCAGGAAGGGACTCCCCCAGCCGGTACCATCTACTTCATAATATTCTGTCATGAACTGGTCTTCGTTGGCAGTGCCTATCCCTCCCTGTACCGTTATTTTCAGTGGCAGGTCTTTTACGTTGGCCAGTTCTTCCAGTTCTGCTCTCAATGCTGTACGTTTGTTTTTAAACTCTTCTAAAATGGGACCCAGCAGCATCCCTTCCGTAGCAAAAGCATGGCCGCCACAGTTTAGTCCGGATTCTATCCGGAACTCCGATACCCAGATACCTTTCTTTGCCAGCAGCTTTCCCTGTACCAGAGCAGAGCGGTAATCACTTACCTTGAGGATGATCTTTTTATCACCATAAGGGTGGAAGCAACTGAAATTCGTTACATAATTATAGAGACGGGGGTTGTATCCTGCTGATAAAACAACACTTGTTTTCAATGTGCTGTTCGCCACACCTCTTAATGCGGCCAGTGCATCAGAGTTTTCACCGGTACCATTATCGATCTTTGCCATAATGTTTACATCGATCGCACCCTGCCTTATTTCTTTTCTTAATTGTGCCTGTAGTACCGCTTTATTATCTGCTGCCAGCATCTGATCGTAAAGTGCTTTTGTATTCGAATGTGCGGGCAGCATTTCGAAGTACTTTACAATATCCTTACCTTCTTCAAAAGGTTCTTCTTTTAAAACGTCCATCTGCTTTTTCACGATCCTGTCCAGTAAATCCAGGTATGCCGTTATTCTCCTGGCACGGTAATCCTCGTCTTTTACAGTAATCGCAATATATTCTTCTTCCGACTGCGTACAATAATATTCTCTCATCTTCTCTATCAGCTCATCCTCCACTATTGACACAACAGATGAAATGCCAAACCGGGCCACTTTTACAGGTGTATCAATAGAATAACTCAATCCTAAAACGGGTATGTGAAAACTGTGCAACATTGTAGTTCTTTTAAACCATGCAAAGGTTATTTTATTCTTTTTAAAGAATTATGATGAGGATCAGGAGGAGGAATGACGGGAGATAGTAGTGGCTTAGTTATGATGTTATTGCTTATAAATACACTGAATCTGACTGTTTAGTTCCCTGATGTAGCGTTTGAATATGGGCTGAGGATTTGTTTTTCAATTTAACTTCACCTAAAATTCACGTCAGATAAGGTGTATTTATAAGCAATAACATCTGACGCGAAGATTATGTAATTAAACTGAGTCACGAACGAGGAACAACAGTAGATAGATAATTTTTAGTAAATTCACATATGCCGGGACAGTCAAAAAATGTTAGGTGCAACTCATATAGGTAATCATAGGATGGTTATCTTTACTCCTGCGTCAGTAAAACTTATTAACAGATATTTTAAACTATAAAACCATGGGATACATTAAAGAACCTAAAGGCGTGAATTTGGTAGTTGATCCCAGGCCGTTAACTACAAAAGACAGATCAATGATCAGCGATGCTATCGCTCATTATAAAGCAACGGGTAAGAAGAAACGCTTTATACCTAAAAAAAGAGTAATTAGCACTTCTAAGGTAAAGCATTCATAATATATATAATCTCATTTAAAGGGCAGACAAAGTATATTTGTCTGCCCTTTTTTTATAAGAAAATTTCAAAAGAGAATTTGATAAGTCTGAAGTAGAAGAAGTGAAACTATAATTTTTTCTTTTACCACCGCATTGGAGTCGTAAAAAATGATTGTGGTGTTTGTCCGGTGAAGGATTTAAACGTCTTTGTGAAGTGTGCCTGGTCGAAGTAACCTGCGGAATGAGCGATATCGGTTAAATTCGTGGCATCAGAATATTGTGCGATGATGCTTTTCAAACGTACTATTCCTGCGAACTGCTTCGGAGAAGTCCCCGTTATCTTCCTGAACCTCTTTTCGAATGCATCCTGACTGATATACAAATCAGCAGACAAATCTTTTATCCTGAGACCTCCGTTCGTATTTTTTATCTGCTGTATAGCGCTGAGGATAAGCGCATCTGAGTTGGGGGATTTTAACCTGGACAAAAGAAAATGCTGCATGATGCTGATCCGTTCTTCATTATTGACAGCATTCATCAACTGATCTTCTATCTGATCCGTACGCATGAAATTATCCAGTGAAATACTGCTACCGAACAATTCATGTAAGGGTAAAGGGAAGAATGCAGCCGCCCCTCCTTCTGTGAAGGTAACCAGCAGTGTAGCAGCATCTTTCGAATAACTTATTAAACGGGGGGCATTTCTTAATCCGGTGATGGAAGAGGAGGATAATATTTCTTTTGAGTCCGTAATCTTACCTCTTAACCTGAAAGCCATTACAAGGGAAGTATCCGGCAATATCTTATTTTCCATACCATTATCGCTTTCAATGATCATGAAAGTCTTAATGAATGGCTGTAAAGCTTTAACGGGTATGTACCGGGTTATTTTCATGGCTAATCCGTACAAATTTAATGCTTTTACCAATGAGATTTGTATTTTGGGAACGTTATGAAAAAATTCCTCATACCCATTTTACAACTGCTGTTTTTAACCAGCTTCGGCCAGGCTGCGAAACATCCTCTCATTTTTAATAAACCCGCTCCCGGTTTTTTTGATGGCGCCCTTTTAGGAAACGGTGCTATGGGCGTAGTGGTAACTACCCGGCCTGATGCGATCGTCCTTTACTTCGGACATAATAACGTGTGGGATATACGACTTGCAGAAGAGCATAAGGAAGAGCTGAAAGACTTTAATTACGTGTTTAATAAGGTGAAACAGATCTCCGATACCCTCACTAACCTTTCTGATGATCCCTGGTACAATCAGTATAACCAGATGTCCGGTGATAATTATCGTAAAAAATACCCAAGGCCCTTCCCCTGCGGATCTGTGTTGTTAGGTTTTGACGGACGGGAAGTACAGTTGCTGGGGCATACACTGGATATCTCTAACGGATTATGTACCGTGCGGTTGTTAGCAGATCATAAAGAACTGGAGCTACGGATCTTTACAGAGATGCAACACGATGTACTGCAGATGAAACTGGTGGATAAAGCAGGACTTCCCCAACCTAATATTTTTGAACGGATCCGGGTAATGCCAGATCCTTCTACTCCGGCGGAATTTCCTGCTTATGCCGTAAAGGAAGATTTACCCGAAGGTGAGCTTTCTTTCAGCCAGGTATTGCCCTCTGCTGACAACAGAGAGAATAAAGCATTTAAGCTGCATGTGAAAGTGAATCAGCCATTGGAGAAAACAAGCAGGACCAACTGGAACGGGAATAAGGAAGAGATGAAAACCCTGGAAGCGGCGTTGCTAAAAAAAGACAATTTTTCAGCACAGGTGCTACTGCTGGAAGGGAAAGAAGATGTTGTGATCAAACAGGCAACAGGAAAGACTTTCATACCCGATTTCAATACCACCTTTGAGAAGAATGTAACTGTATGGAATGAGTACTGGAGTAAATCTTCCGTGCAGTTAAGTGATAAATTCCTGGAAGAACTCTGGTATCGCAATCTTTACTTCTTTAATTGTGCGGCAAAGGACGGCGCTGTCTGTCCGGGGTTATTTGCCAACTGGAGTTATAACAATATCGGTACGGCATGGCATGGGGATTACCATATGAATTATAATACCCAGCAACCTTTCTGGATGACCTTCAGCAGTAATCATCTCGAAAAAAACCTTCCTTATGTGAACCTGATAGAATCCCTGATGCCGGTAAGCCGGAAATGGGCAAAAGAATATTATGGTTTACCCGGGGCGTACTTTCCCCATTCTGCGTATCCGGTGAATATGACGATGAACCCTTATCCTGTTCCCGACTGGGGATGGGAAGTATGTGAAACACCCTGGGCCGTGCAGGGGTTATGGTGGCATTACCTGTATTCGGGGGATACCGCCTTTCTCAGAAACAGGGCTTACGAGCCTATTAAAGCTGCTGTGGAGTTCTTAGCAGCGTATATGAAACGGCCGGATGCTCATGGTGGTGATCGCTGGGCAGATAAAGACTATCACATCTTCCCTACTATCCCTCCTGAATTATATGGCCTGAGACCAGGATTTAAATATAATTACGACTGTTCAGTTGATCTTACTTTAACTAAGTTCGTTTTTAATGCGTTCAAAGAGGCCACGGGAATCCTGAAAATACATGAACCTTTACTGGCCGATGTGGATGAGATACTGGCACATTTCCCTGCTTATCCTACAGCCCGTTCCGCTCAATACGGGTATGTTTATGTGTCTGTGCCAGGAGAACACGACAAAGTGGTTTATAACGTCCCTAATGCGCTTATAACGGTATTCCCCGGAGAGGATCATGGCTTGCATTCCGATGATACGACTATGCAACGATTAAAGAATACGTATTATAACCAGCAGAGTGAAGGTGGGAATGCACTTGTATTTATGAACCTGCAGGCGGCAAGGATAGGGATGCTGGATATTGAGCGTTTTAAGCGGCAGGTACAATATGCGTTGTTACCTGATGGAACAGCGACGGATGTGGTAATGCAGGTGCATGGGCGGTATAATGACCAGACAGATTATATGTATATGGCGCATATGGGCATCTGGTTCGAGAACTTTGCTTTGCCGGTAGTGATCAATGAATGTTTAATGCAGAGTTATGATGGGGTGATACGCTTATTTCCTAACTGGCGTACCGACGGGCGTTTTACAAACCTGCGGGCAGCCGGCGCATTTTTAGTGAGCGCACAGCAGGTGAATGGTCGTGTTGGGAAAATAAATATCCTTAGTGAAAAAGGAAATGAGTTAAGGGTGATGGTCCCCTGGAAGAAAGGGGCCCTTGTGAACGGGAAAAGAATAACCACTTCCATGCTTATACTGAAGACTTCACCGGGACAGGTGATCACACTATCTGAAAATATATAAGGCAGCCGGCAGCGGCTGTCATGGAAATAAAGGTGATCCAGCCGAGGATATTTGACCAGGGTTTGTTTACATATTCCCCCATCACGGTTTTGTTGTTGCTGATATGCAATATAACGAGGACCATGACCGGGGCTGTTAAACCGTATAGTACGGCGGTGTAAAACAGGCTTTTAACAGGACTGACACCTATATAGTTAGTTGCCAGTGCTATGAGCATAGACAGGATAATGATCCCATAAAAAGGTTTTGCCTGGTAGAACTTTTTATCAAGTCCTTCTTCCCAGCCGAAGGTTTCGGCCACCATATAAGACAAGGAACCACATAATACGGGGATAGCCAGTACACCGGTGCCTATTACGCCTATTGCAAAAAGGAGATAGGAGAACTCTCCTGCAATGGGCCTTAACGCATTGGCAGCCTGCTGTACAGTATCGATCTGATGTTTCCCGTTATTGAAAAGTACGTTTCCACAGGTGAGGATGATAAACATCATAACGAGGTTAGATGCGAACATTCCGCCGGTTACATCCTCTGTTATATCTGTCAGCACTCTTTTATCCACTACCAGGTTTTTATGGTCTTCAGCTTCCATAGTGGCCTGCCAGAAAAACAGGTACGGAGAAATAGTCGTCCCTAAGATAGCGACCAAAGTGGTGATATAATCTTTGGAGAAGCTGATATGAGGGATGAAGACAGCTTTCAGTACCTGCGACCAGTCTGTTTTAGTCAGGAATGGAACGATGAGGTATACCAGTAAGACCAGGCACGCATATTTGAGTATACGGGCTATTTGCTGATAAGAAAAGAAGATCATACTAATGATGATCAGACCTGTGAACCCTACGGTAAATACATAAGAAGGGACGGAAGGGATGATCATGTTTGAAACGGCTCCCATACCGGCGATATCCGCGCCTATGTTTAAGATGATAGCAGGGAAACTGCTCAGTAACATCAGGTATAGTATCCATTTTGGATAATGTGATTTCAATGTACCGGTTAAGCCTTTTGAGGTAACGGCCCCTATCCTTGCGCACATTTCCTGTATGGCCGCCATCATAGGGAAAGTGATGAGGGCTGTCCATAACATACCGAAACCGAACTGTGCGCCTGCCTGGGAATATGTAGTAATACCGGATGGATCATCATCGCTGGCGCCGGTTATCAATCCGGGGCCGAGCTTCTTTAAAAAGTTTTTCATTCAGCTATTTTGTAATAAAGCTTATTCTGCCGTTTGTTTCCATATAAGCTTTTTCAATGTGATCCAGTGAAGGTTCCTTTATTTCGAGCCTGAGACTTTCCATTAAGTCGGATTCAGTCAGGGCGGCTATGCTCATATTCTTCCAGAGTATATGTCCTGATTCATAAATCAATAAGGGCTTTCCTTTGATCAGGTTATTGATCCTTATATATCTTTCCGATAACCATGCCAATCCCCTGTTGATGCCTATCATTACGGCGGAAGCTGCTACAGTAGACCAATAAGGAGATGAACCTGCTATTCCCCGGGCAAGCACAGCACCTAACATAATAATAATGATCGTATCGAAAGCGGATCTTTTACCGAAGATACGCATCCCCCCTAAACGGATTAACAATAATGCGATAAAAAACATTACAAAGGCACGGACAGACATTTGCAGTATATCAAGCTGCTCCCCTTCTCCCCATAGAATGCTGGTCATATTACGTGAAATTTGAGTTGTGTCAACAAAAAAAGTACCAACTGGCGCATCTTTTGATACAAGTATTTCATTATTAATCTTTAAACTCCACGACATGGCAAAGTACTCAAAAAAAAGCAGTGAAAAAATTGAGAAGGTGATGAAGGAAATGGAAGCAGGGAAACTCAAAAGTGGTCGTAGCGGGAAAAAAGTAACAGACCGGAAACAGGCGATTGCAATAGGGTTA
This sequence comes from Chitinophaga oryziterrae, assembly GCF_009758125.1. GTDB lineage: Bacteria > Bacteroidota > Bacteroidia > Chitinophagales > Chitinophagaceae > Chitinophaga > Chitinophaga oryziterrae. The sequence goes on along the minus strand of NZ_WRXO01000006.1, from coordinate 231,825 downwards.
TCGGAAGCGAGAGCCGAAGGTGATAAAGTACCAAAGATGGTTGCCGCTAAAAAGGCTGCGCCAAAGAAAGCGGCTGCTAAAAAAACTACAGTTAAGAGAGTTGCGCCTAAGAAAGCAACTGCTAAGATGGCTGCGCCCAAAAAGAAAGCTGCTACGCGTAAAAAAGTAGCGGAATAACTTACCGGCAGTAACGCTTTGTTACTGCCTTCATTTTATCTTATGATAAGTATCTTCAAAAAACCGGATTGTTCCAGCGTTATCCGGCCAGGCTATCTGGTATAATACAAATACGGGTACTGACTCATTCAGTTGCATTGTCAGAGGTTTTCCTGAGGGAGCGATACAGGTAGCTGCCAGCTCACTTATTTGATCTGCCCTTTCCGGTAGTACCGCTTTTGCCAATGCGGCCGCTTCCTCCACTCTCATACATCCATGACTGAAATAACGTTTATTATAGGAGAAGAAGTTCTTCCAGGGGGTATCATGAAGATATACGTCGTAAGGGCTATAAAAATTAAGTTTCATAATGCCCAGGGAATTATCGCAGCCATTCATCTGCCGGATCGTGTACGGAAAATTCTTAGTGTTCAGTGTCTTCCAGTCGATCTTATAAGGGTCCAGTATACTTCCCCCCTTGTCCAACACCTGGTAATTACCCGCTTCCAGGTAAGGAATACTTTTTTTGATAGCAGGTAATAATTCCCTGGTGGCGATTTTATGGGGTACTGTCCAGTAAGGGAACATCACCAGTTCCGTGATCCTGCTGGATAAGGTAGGTGTAGGCGTACCTGGCTTCCCTACTACCATACGGGAGCTCAACAATGTGCTGTCTCCTGCATACAGGAAAAGGTTAGCAGAAGGAACATTTACAACAACTATCTTTTTTGACTGCCTGTAGCAATTTAACCAACGGAATACATTAAGAGAGGATTGCAGTTCTTTTATTCTTTCTGTCAGTGGGACATTGAGTGCATTTATAACGTCCGGCCGTAGTCCGCCATCTTCATAAAACTCGAACATATGCTGCGCTTTGCGCAATTGTGCCCGCATTTCTTTTTCCGGCAAGTGATAGTCTAATGAGTCCAGGTACCCTAACTGGTAAAGTTTCTCTGTTAAAGGACGGTTGGTACTGTCTACAAGGTAGGAAACTATTGTTCCGGGATGTAATGTAGTATCGGCCAGCTCCCTTAAATACTGTACTATTTTCTTTTTGATGTTTATATATTCAGGACTGTCCGGCTCTACTTCTTTTAATAATTCACTGAAGGTATTTTCTTCTAATGCACGATAAAATTTACCGGGGATATCTACGCAGTTAGTCACCTCATTAATACCATTGAATTCCAGATGAGGGACCGTATTACCATAAGCAACATCATGGAAAAACTGAATGGCAGATAAGGTGATCGATTTATCCGTATTAATAGAATCTTCTGTAAGCGGCTTTTCGTCCAGCGATTGCAGGAGATCAAAATTATAAGCATTTTTATCCAGTCCTAATGAGTCACATTGTTCCAGGTACTGTAAAAGGATATTGCGGTTTGTCTTACATTGTTCCGGCAGCCAAAGCATTTTGCTTTGGGCATAGGTATCAGGTATAGAAGAGAAAACCAGCCATAATATGAATATATATTTCATTAAACGTAATTATCGATTTTCTATGGCCAATGCATTCTGACGTGCCAGCTTAAATTGTTCGATAGCATCCCAATGCATCGTATTCAATACATTTGCACGGCTGCACCCTCCACGCCGGGCAATTGTTACTCCCAGTTGTAAATAATCGCATTGTGCCAGGGTTTCGGCACAACTGCTGATGGCAAAATACACCTTTTTCTCTATTGCCTTTTTTACCAGTTCATACCGCAGGTCCATCCTGTAAGGGAGCGCATTAATCTCTAATGCAGTAGCTGTAGCAGCAGCCTTTTGGAACAGTTCTTTCCAGTTCACCATAGAAGGAAGCCGTTTTCCGATTATCCTGTTGGAAGGGTTACCGATGCAATTCACCAGCGGATGCTCACAGGCCGCCAGCAACCGGCTGGTAATATCTGCGTCTAACCTTTTATAGGTAACTGCCGTTACCCAGTCGAATTGTTGCAATAGTTCATCAGGTAAGTCCAGTGTACCGTCCGGTAATAGCTCTACGGTCACCCCTTTCTTTAGAAAGTTCCATCCCAGGTCGGCATTGGCCGCGTCGATCATATGCAGCCAATCCCTGTTATTCCCGTTATGGAAGTATTCACTATTCTCCGTAACCACTAAATACTCATAATGAGGAAAAACTTTCGTCACATAATGCGTCATCGTATGCAGACCGTCACTCGTATGATGATCTGCATACAAACGCATATCTCCCTTTATGTTGTGGCGGGTAATTAATTCGGGCAGCATATGCCGGCACGCCTGGTTGATCTCTTTTCCGCCTTCCCTGAGTTCGGGTGGAATATATTGGATATTCAGTTTTTCGTAAATACTTTCTTCTGTTTTTCCTGCCACATAAGTTTCGGTAACCGTTTCAAAAAGCCCATCCCTGTTCAGTGTATACCCCTTTTGTTCTGCCAGTAACTCGAGGTGTGCTATGTGGTCTTTTGAACCTGTATAATACAATAAAGCCGCCCCGAAGGAAGGCTCTGTGGCCATCCTGATATCCAGTTGAAGGTTATTGTATAATATAGCACAGATCCGGTTCCAGCCAGATCCCACGACACTCTCAATATGTGGTAGCTGCAGGAAGTACACCAGAAATTCCTCCCGGTTGCGTTCCGCTACCTGGAGGACAATATCTATATCCGCTATCGTGTCACAACCTCTGCGCAGGCTACCGGAAAAAGAAGCATTTTCCACACCGGGGATCTGTTTCAGCGAGCTGAGAATTTCATTTCCTTTTGAAATGGCATCCCATAGTAATATTTTTGATTCGGGGTCCTTATGTAGTTTCAGGCTCCGTTTCAGATGTTCTATTTTCTGAGGGTTCAAACCTGTAACCTCATTCAGCTTCCCCGCTTCTATTGCGGAGGTCAGTTGCTCAAGGTTGTCTATATGTAATTGTTCATGCAGCGCTTTTACGATAGCAGGTCCAAAACCTTTTATTTCCAGCAATTCCAGTAATTCCAGTGGTACTTTATGTTTAAAACGCTGGTAATGGCTGATAGTACCTGTTTCGAGGAATTCCTTTATTTCATTACGGATTACATCTGTGAAACCAACTTCTTTTTCGGGTACAGCACTAATGTCTTCTTTCAGTTGATGTAAGGTTGCAGCTGCCCTGTCATAAGACTTCATCTGATCATAATGATCGTTCCCAAGATACCTGTAACAAGATGCGATCCGATGAAAAATATTAGCAATAGCAGTATTACTATTTGTCATATTAAAAGGGTTTGTATAACAAAGGAACATCTAATATAACAGGGATTCAATGAGCAGCATCATCAGAAAAGCTGATCCCAATCAATCGTATACTAACTGTATGATCATTGTATGGCACAGAATCTGGGGATAATTTTGAGATATAAACCCACTTAATATGAAAAAGATATTATTATCCTTCGATGGCAATCACTTTTCTCCCGCTGCATTTGAGTTTGCCAGAAATATGAATACTTATGAACCCATCCTGCTAACAGGTGTATTTCTGCCACCGGCAGATTTCACAGGTTCCGAGAGTTATGCCTATGTTGGCAATGCTGCGTACCTTATTCCATTAGTGGAGAACAAGGACCCGAAACTTATACAGGAAAGTATAGATAAATTTGAAGAGCAATGTCTGCAGAACGGGATAGAATTCCGTGTACATCAGGATAGTTCCGCCTATGCATTACAGGAATTAAAAAGGGAAAGCCGTTTTGCGGACCTCATGATCATTGGCAGTGAGAAATTTTACGAGAACCTGGGACTGGAAACGCCTAATGACTACCTGAAAGATGCATTACATAATACTGAATGCCCGGTTATTGTTACCCCCGAAAACGTAGTATTTCCGGAGAGTGTTGTACTGGCTTATGATGGCAGCAAATCATCTGTATATGCTATCAGGAGTTTTGCCGCTTTATTTCCCCAGTTATGCCATAAAAAAACGATTCTGCTGTATGCGGAGCAAAAATCAGGGGAAGGTATTCCACAGGAAAAGCTCATCAGGGAATTTGCTACCAATCATTTTGATGATATCATCTTCCATGAGATGGATGCAGATCCTAAAAAATATCTGAATACATGGCTGAGTGAGATCGATAAGCCGATCCTTGTTTCCGGCGCCTATGGCCGGTCCGGGTTATCACAGACTTTCCGCCGGAGTTTTATAACAAATGTAGTGGAACGACATAGTGTACCGGTGTTTATTGCGCACAGTTAATTTTTTCAGGCAAGGGCCGGGGTTGCTTTTTCAGCCGGCCCTGTTTTCGCTGTTAAATACTATAATGAACGTTGTACCTTTATTCAATTCACTTTCTACTGTAATGTTACCTCCCATCAGTTCCACATATTTCCCGATAATATGTAATCCAAGCCCTGTACCCTGGATGTAGGTAACATTGGCCGCCCGGAAGAAGCGTCCGAACAGTTGAGGCTGATCTTCGGGAGGGATACCCATTCCATGATCTTTTACTTTCAATACCAGCGACCCGCTTTCATATTTTGTATCGATATGGATACTGCTTTCTTCCGGTGAGAATTTTATGGCGTTGGAGATCAGGTTGGTCATGATATGCCTTAACAGGGATGGGTCCAGCTCTATTTCCTGCTCCCCTTCATGCACGTATCTGACTTCCTGTTTATGCTTTAACAGGCTATTCATTTCCTCTACAATATTTTTCAGATAATCGCAGATATTAAAAACAACATACCTCACTTCTACCCTTCCTTCCTCAATCTTTCCTACGGACAGGAAGTCATTCAGGATATCTGTGAGAAGGTTAACGGATGTACTTATTTTTTTTAAATGTTTTTCCTGTTGCTGCAGGTCGCCATTTTGGGCATATTTCGAGATCAGGAAAGTAGAGGAAAGAATAGCGCTGAGTGGTGTGCGGAACTCGTGGGAAGCCAGGGACACAAACCTGGACTTTAGTTCATTCAGTTGCTTCTCTTTATCCAATGCGATGCGCAATTCCTGATCTTTTGCTTCTATTTCACGCATTTGTTCTTCCAGTTGCAATACGATCTGGTTGAGGGACGAGGTCCTTTCGGTCACTTTTTCTTCCAGCTCAGCATTCAATTTCTTTAAATCATCTTCTGCTGCTATGCGGTTGGTGATATCGCTGACAAAAGCGATCACATAACGTCTGCCTTCCGAGGTATAGGGGCCCAGACTTACTTCCACCGGGAATTCTGTTCCGTCACGGCGTGTACCGAACAGGTTGAGGCCGGCCCCCATCACGCGGCTGCGCGGATGCTGCTGATAATCTGTACGGTGATGCACATGCTTTTCCCTGAATCTGGATGGCATCAGTACTTCTACATGCCTGCCAATAATCTCTTCCGGAGGATAACCAAACAGTTTCAGGAGGAAAGAATTGGCCTGCAGGATCCTGCTTTCTTCATCAGTGATGATTATACCAATTGATGCCCCATTAAATAAGGCATCAAACCCGATCTCTTTTGAAGCTTCAAAATCTTTCATAATTCGTATTTAGTATTTAAGACCTAGCTGGCACATGATCAAAACATACTAAAAAGCTATATGTGAATTATAAATATAGCATTTTAAGATTGTTGGAACAAACAAACTTAACGATGACCATTGTACGTACTTCCAATGACCAGGATCATTGATCGGCTTAATGAATTGATTGATCTTTGTAGAGTTCACTTAAATACCACAGCTATGAACCAGATCATCACCATCACTTTCAATCCCGCCATCGACAAAAGCACTACTATCCGGTCACTTCTTCCTGAGAAAAAACTAGCCTGTACCGCCCCTGTATTCGAACCCGGAGGCGGAGGCATTAATGTAGCCAGGGCTATTAAGAAGCTGGGGGAAAAGGCTACCGCGGTTTATCTCTCTGGAGGGTATACCGGGAAGTACCTTTCCCAGCTTATAGAGGAAGAGGGTATTCTTTCCATTAACATTCCGATCAAAGAACATACCCGGGAAAATCTGGTGGTAAGGGACACGTCTACCAACCAGCAATACCGTTTCGGAATGCCAGGTCCGGAGGTTACTGAATCTGAATGGAAACCTTGTCTGGACTTGTTAAAGAAGTGCACCTCTGATACATTTATCGTAGTAAGTGGCAGCCTCCCTCCCGGTATGCCCCCATCTGTTATGGGAGAGATCGCAGCGATAGCCAAAAAGCAGGACGCCAAATTAATAGTTGACTCGTCCAGTGACGCCATAAAACAAGCCTTAAAAGGGGGAGTATATCTGCTGAAACCGAATCTGGCAGAATTAACCACTTTAACGGGTCATGATAATCTGATGGAAGATGACATTGCGGCCGCAGCACGTTCGATCATAAGAAAGCGGCAAAGCACAGCAGTTGTAGTATCCCTTGGTGCATCAGGAGCACTTCTTGTTACCTGCGATGAACAGGTATTAGTACCTGCCCCTGTGGTAAAAAGTATAAGTACGGTCGGGGCCGGCGATAGTATGCTTGCTGGTATTGTACTGAAGTTAGCCAATGGTGCAGGATTCCTTTCAGCTACCAGATATGGGGTAGCCTGCGGGACGGCCGCAACTTTAAATCCCGGTACTGCACTTTGCAAAAAAGAAGATGTTGACAGGCTGTATCAACTGGTCCTCAATAATGCGGCGGTAACGATGAGTACCTGGTGATGAAAATCAGCATAAGATTTGAGGATGATCATTGATGCCGGTTTTTATATGCTGTAATTTGGTGTTCTTGTTTTGATCCCCGATTCTTCACATTAAAATACTATATATGGAACGTAGTAAAAAAAACATGGCATTGCTGGCAGCCGGAGCAATTATCGGTAGTGCGGCAGGTGTATTATTTGCTCCGCGTAAAGGTGCAAAGACCCGGAAAAAGATCTTAAAAACTTTACAAAAGAAAAGAGAAGATCAATGCTGTGCTGAAAAAGATGCAGAGGAAAAACAATAATTCGATTATTCATTTAACATAAAAAACAAGGAGGTAACTATGTCTAAAGAACTAACAAAAGCGACTACCCTGTTTCCAAGTGTAGTTGATGATTTTTTTAAACCCTGGAAAGACCTGTTTGATTTTAATGGAGGGCGTTCCTGGGCTTCAGCCACCGTACCTGCTGTAAATATCAGCGAGGACAAGGAGTTCTTTAAAGTGTCAATGGCGGCACCGGGAATGAAAAAAGAAGATTTTAAAGTAGATGTAAATGGTGATATACTTACCATTAGTGCAGAAAAAGAAGAAAAAGAAGAGAACCTGAGCCGTCAGGAATACAATTATACCAGCTTCTCACGCAGTTTTACACTTCCTCCTGCCGTAATAAAAGAAAAAATAGAAGCGCAGTACCAGGATGGTGTATTAAAACTGACATTGCCTAAAACAGAAGAAGCTAAAAAGGCTACTGCAAGTTTGCAGATCGCTATTAAGTAGTAGTTCCTGCTTTAAATATAGCCGGCAGGGGTGAGTCAAATCACTTTTGCCGGCTTTTTTTCTATTGATACAGATCATTATTATCAGTGACCCAACTCATCGGAATAACGTAGCTCACAGCCTATCTTTGGTAACATAAAAACCCTCTCTCATGGAAAAGATACTTTTTGTAACTGATGCGATAAAGTTAAATACAAAGATGCTCGATTTCGCCGCATTTATTTGTAATCTCTCTAAGTCAAAACTAACAGGTGTATTCCTGGAAAACCAGGAAAATGAACTCCGCCCTGCAGATATGATCGCGCAGTCGGCGGCGATGTGTGGCACCAGCATAACGGATGATATCAGCGTGGTCAAAGAACATTGCTGTAAAGATAATATAGAGCAATTTCAGGAAGCCTGTGCAAGAAGAGGAATTGATTGTACAGTACACCGCGACAGAGGCAATCCTGTACAGGAAATCATTACGGAAAGCCGTTATGCTGATCTGCTCCTTTTGGATGTGGAAACCTCCTTTCTGCCTGAACAGGAACCCATCCCTACAAGTCTGGTAAAAGACGTGCTGGCCGATGCGGAATGCCCTGTTATCATTTTGCCGGTTACCTTTGAAGGCATAGAACAACTGGTATTCACACTTGACGGACAGCCTTCATCCATCTTTGCGATCAAACAATTTACATACCTGTTCCCTCAGCTGAACGAACAACGGACAGTCGTAGTAAGTATCAATGAGGAAGAAACGATCCCCGAAGCAGAAGAACGTTATAAGCTGAAAGAATGGCTGCATATGCATTATAAAAACATTGAGTTCGTCTCATCACCGGGAAATGTAAGAATAGGCTTACTGGAGCTTGTATTACAGCGTTCAAAAGCATTCATAGTAATGGGAGCATACGGAAGGAATAAGCTCTCTAATTTCCTGCATCCGAGCCATGCTGATCCTGTACTAAGAACTACCAATCAGCCGGTCTTTATTGCTCATCATTAAACTACGATCATATGAAAAAGATCATTGCAGCTTTTGACGGGCTCAAGTTCTCTCAAAGCACTATTGAATACGCGGTTCAGCTGGGATTACAAAATGAGGCCCATATTGTGGGCGTTTTCCTGGAAGACGAGACCTATAGCAGCCGGAGCGTATATCAGCTCTATAATGAAAAAGAGGATTCCTATCTGACCTTAAAGCAACTCGCAGAGCAGGACCTCAATGAAAGGGACCAATCAGTTGCAAAGTTTGAATCTGCCTGCCAGCAGGCCGGATTGAATTATACTATACATCGTGATAAGGGTATTGCCCTGTCAGAGCTGGTGCATGAAAGTATTTTTGCGGACCTGCTGATAATAGATGCGAATGAAACACTTAACCGTTATACGGAAGCACCTCCCACACATTTTATCAGTGAACTGCTGACCCAGGTGCAATGCCCTGTATTGCTTGTGCCAAAGCACTATACAACGGTGAGGAAAGTAAATCTGCTATACGATGGTACACCGGTTTCGATATATGCTATAAAAATGTTCAGCTACCTGTTACCTGTATTGAATGACCTTCCGACCGAAGTAATAACAGTTAAAAGCAATGAGGCAGATCTTCACCTGCCTGATAATAAACTGATGAAAGAGTTTATGAGACGGCATAACGATCAGGCTGCATATACCGTACTGAAAGGCCAGCCCGAAATAGAGATTCCGGACCATTTACGGAAACAGGGTACTGAAATACTTATTGTACTGGGTGCTTATCAACGGAGTTTTGTATCAAGGTTATTCCGCCCCAGCATGGCAGATATACTTGTACAGGAATTACAATGGCCTCTTTTCATAGCACATAATAAATAATCAGAAAATGGAATCCTTTATAAAAACATTCTCTCAGATCAGTATCAAAGATGTTGGTACTGTAGGTGGAAAGAATGCATCATTGGGAGAAATGTATAATCTGCTTGCATCAAAGGGCATAAAAGTACCAAACGGATTTGCGACGACGGCATTTGCGTACTGGACCTTCCTGGACTTTAATAATCTTTGGGAACCATTACAAAAACTGATGCAACAACTGGACCATAAGAATTATTCAAATCTGAGACAGGTAGGCGCCATCGCAAGAGAACTGATCCTGAAAGCAGAAATCCCTGATATAATAGTAAAAGACATTACTAATGCCTATAAGCAGTTGTGTGGTGCTGCACCAAAGCCTGTTGCCGTGCGCAGCAGCGCTACGGCAGAAGATATGCCCAAGGCCAGTTTTGCAGGACAGCATGAATCTTTTCTGAATATCAGCGGGGAAAAATCCGTCATCGATACTATCTTATTATGTTTTGCTTCTTTATATACAGACAGGGCCATTAAGTACCGGGAAGACAATGGATTTGAACATAGTAAAGTGGCATTATCCGCAGGTATCCAACTGATGGTACGCTCGGACATTGCGTCTTCCGGTGTTTGTTTTACACTTGATCCGGATACCGGGTTCAAAGATGTGGTACTTGTGACCGGCATATGGGGATTGGGGGAAAATATTGTACAGGGAGCTGTAGAACCGGATGAGTTCTACGTTTTCAAACCAACATTATCTCTGCATAAAAAAGCCATCATACGGAAAAAAACAGGCAGCAAAAGTAAGACCATGTGTTATAAAGCCGATTCCGCTGAAATACAGAATATTGATACCCCGGAAGATAAAAAGCGGCAATGCGTACTCGATGACAATGAAATAACACAACTCGCGCAATGGTCGTCCGACATAGAACAACATTACAAATGCCCGATGGACATAGAATGGGCAAAGGATGGTATTGACGGACAATTATATATAGTACAGGCAAGACCGGAAACAGTGTATTCACAGCAGCAGCAATATACCGCTGCCCAATACATCTTACAAAAGAAAGGGGATGTACTGGTACAGGGTGAGGCTATCGGTACAAAAATAGCAACGGGTATTGCCAGGATACTGCAATCCCCTGCCGATGCCTGGCAGATAAAACCCGGGGACATCGTTGTGACCAATTCGACCAGTCCCGACTGGGACCCGGTCCTTAAAAAAGTAGGCGCTATCATCACCAATACAGGAGGACGTACCAGTCATGCCGCTATCGTAGCCCGTGAACAGGGAGTACCTGCTATTGTAGGTACAGGCAATGCCACTGAAATCATAAAAGACGGCATGTCAATAACGGTATCCTGCAGTGAAGGTCAACAAGGATTTGTGTACAAGGATATATTACCTTTCCGTAAAGAGACCATTGACTACAATAGTGTCGTTCTTCCCAAAAAGACCGCAGCCATGCTCATTATGAGCGATCCGGACCTGGCATTCAAATTATCCTTCCTGCCTAATGACGGTGTAGGGCTGTTACGCATGGAATTTATCATTAACTCTTTCATCGGTATCCATCCAATGGCATTGGTCAGGTACAATGAACTGGAAGATCCGGCAATTAAAAAACAGATCGATTTAATTACACAGGCCTATTCAGGTAAGCAACAGTATTTTATTGAACGTTTATCTCAGGGTATTGCCACTATTGCAGCAGCTTTTTATCCGAAAGAAGTGATTGTAAGAATGAGTGATTTCAAAACGAACGAATATGCTTCCCTTATAGGAGGTAAACAGTTTGAACCTACAGAAGAAAACCCTATGCTGGGCTTCCGGGGAGCATCCCGTTATTCTCATCCGTTATACCGGGAAGGTTTTGGCATGGAGTGTGCCGCCATTAAATACATCCGGGATGAAATGGGATTGACAAACGTAAAGGTAATGATCCCGTTCTGCCGTACTGTAGAAGAAGGAAGAAAGGTCATAGAAGTAATGGCAGAGAATGGACTTAAAAGAGGAGAAAACGGACTTGAAATATATGTAATGGTAGAAATCCCTTCCAATGTTATACAGGGTGAAGCATTTGCTGTTATTTTCGATGGATTTTCCATTGGCTCGAATGATCTTACACAATTAACGCTTGGTATAGACAGGGATTCCAATCTTGTAGCCGGATTATTTGATGAACAGGACCCTGCCGTACTTGAGTTGATATCCGAGATATTGAAAAAGGCCAGGAAAGCGGGTAAACCTATTGGTTTCTGTGGACAGGCCCCCAGCGACATTCCTGAGATCGCGACTTTCCTTGTAAGACATGGCATTAACAGTATTTCTTTCAACCCGGACGCATTGCTGAAAGGAATAGAAAATATTAACAATGCAGAGCGTGAAAGTATATTTCAGGTTATACAGGATATCGTTCTATAATAATTAACCAGTAATGATCGTCAACAAAGTAGCAACAGGTTTAGGGCCCAAACAGGTCCTGGAACTCCGGGAACGATATGGAAAGAATATTTTTCAGGAAAAGCATACGGGGAAATTCTCTGTTATCATTCTTGGTGTAATACGCGAGCCCATGTTTCTGCTGCTGGTAGCAGCATGTCTTATTTATTTCATACTGGGGGATATTGCGGAAGGTATTACCATGCTTTCCGCCATGTTGCTGGTATCTGCCATTTCTGTATACCAGGAAACAAAAAGCAGCCGTGCGCTGGAAGCACTGAAGCTGTATACCGCACCCAAAGCAATCGTGATACGGAATGCCAGGGAAGAAATAATTGACACCGAAGACCTGGTGCCCGGAGATATATTGTTGCTGGCTGAAGGGGACCTGATCCCTGCAGATGCGGAGATCATTACCGCTAATGACCTTACCGTAAATGAATCCGTCATGACCGGAGAGGCCATGCCTGTTGCTAAGGACACCGGGCTCTTATACCAGGGAACGTCGATCAATACCGGTAAATGCGTCAGCAGGGTGACGGCCACCGGCAACAATACAGCACTTGGTAAACTGGGCAAGGCCATCAGCACAAATGAAACGACCAGGACCCGCCTGCAGGTGCAAATGGGACATACTGTTACCAGACTCACTATATTCGGTATCAGTGCTTTCATTATTATTTGCGTACTTAACTTTATAAAAAGCCGGGATATCACCGGCAGTATACTCCTGGGATTAACACTTGCAATGGCCGCCATACCGGAAGAGATCCCCGTAGCTTTTTCTTCTTTTATGGCACTGGGGGCCTATTATATGGCAGGTAAAGGGATCATTTCAAGGCACCCGCAGACAATTGAGAACCTGGGCGGAGTAAGTACGATTTGCCTGGATAAAACGGGTACCATTACTGAGAACAGGATGGAAGTAGTGATGATCTATGATCATCTCAGCGGAGAGCTGACCGATAAAGGTTCCGTTTTACATTATGCAGCGCTGGCCAGTGAGAAGCATCCGTTCGACAGTATGGAAAAAGCGATCCTTGAGGCATTCAACGCGCAGGATAGCAGCGGGAGTACATTGCCCGCCATGGTCCATGAATATCCGCTGGAAGGCAGACCACCCATGATGACACATGTATATGCAGCCGGTACCGGTTTCACGGCAGCGGCTAAAGGTGCGCCGGAGAGGATCATGGGTGTTTGTAAGCTGGACAAGGTTACGATTGAAAAGGTAAATACACATATTCAAACGATGGCATCCAAAGGCTACCGGGTACTGGGAGTAGCCAGCGCCATGCATGAAGGTCCTTTTCCGGAAAACCAGGATAACTTTAACTGGCATTTTGAAGGATTACTGAGTCTGTATGACCCGCCGAAGGCTAATGCAGCCAACACCATCGGGCAACTGTATGCAGCAGGGATCGCAGTAAAACTGATAACAGGGGATTATCCTGAAACGGCGATAAATATTGCAGAAAAAACAGGGTTTAACAATTATCAGCGATATACTACCGGCGAGGAAATAATGGGCATGACAGATGAGGCACTTCATAAAGCAGTCGGGGATATTTCGATATTTGCGCGCATGTTCCCGGAGGCAAAGCTACGGGTAGTGGAAGCGCTGAAAATTAACGGGGAAACGGTAGCCATGACCGGAGACGGAGTAAATGACGGATTAGCGTTGAAAGCAGCAGACATAGGTATTGCGATGGGTAAAAAAGGTACTGAAATAGCAAGACTGGCATCGGACCTGGTGATCATAGATGATAATCTGGAAAAAATACCTGAGTCAATTATGCAGGGCAGAAAGATCTATAACAATCTTAAAAAGGCCATCCGTTATATCATTTCCATTCATATTCCCATTATACTAACAGCTACTATTCCTCCACTGCTTGGCTGGAAATATCCCAATATCTTCTCTCCTGTTCATATTATTTTCCTGGAGCTCATTATGGGTCCTACCTGTTCCCTTTTTTATGAAAAAGAACCGGTAGAATATAACCTGATGCGGCTGCCTCCAAGAAAAACAAGCAGAAGTCTGTTCAATTCAAATGAAATGATCATCAGTATTGTACAGGGGCTGATCATCGCAGCAGGGGTACTTACTTTATACAATATATCCATGGGGTATTATTCACTGGAAGAAACGCGCACCCTTGTGTTCACCTCGCTTCTCTTCAGTAATATTTTTCTCACATTTACAAACCGCTCCTTTACAGAAAATATTACAAAGACGATGAAGTACCATAACCCGCTGGCCCCGGTGATCATCGCTGTTTCACTGGTGTTTATAGCGATCATCCTGTTCGTACCGCCTGTACGTACATTATTCGGGTTAGCGACGATCTCTCCTTTTCTATTCTTTCTGTGCCTGGTAACAGGATTTGCAACTGTGGCCTGGTTCGAGGTATATAAAACCAATTTACCGGGACCCGGTTAGTTTAACATGCCGGCCATCCTTTTACTGTCTGTAATGAAGATTTCCCCATCTTTAATAGTTATTAATTTCTCATCCCTGAAATCGCCCAGTGTACGGATGAGGGATTCTTTCGCGACACCGGCAATGGCTGCCAGGTTATCCCGGCTAATATCGATACTGAATTTTTCGCTGTCTGACTGGTTATATTTCCTGGTGATGAACATAAGTGCATCAGCTACTTTCTTCCGTAATGAACTATAAGCAATATTCAGGAGCTGCATTTCCTTTTCTACAATATTACTGGCAAGGAGCCGTACAAACCGCTGTAAAACCTGTACATTGCTATGGGTCAGTTCTTCAAAATCCTTGCGTGGGATGATAGCCAGTTCAGTTTCTTCTATTGCATCTGCATTCTCTTTATAAACACTGTTTTCCAGTAAAGGAACATATCCTATAAAATCACCTTCTTTATATATTGCAGTGATCAGCTCTTTTCCATCCTCATTACGACGGTAGGTTTTTACTTTACCTTTTACGATAAAATAAAGACAACTGGGGTGATTACCTTCGGTGTATACAGATTGTTTCTTTTTATAATAATTAACATTACGTTCTTCCTTCAGTGTATAGAGGGCCTCCTTTCCGGAAGTGGCAGATAACAATATCTGCATGCCATCAATACCAGTGGATATATCTTTCTTCAGTAAGGCGGATTTCTTCAGCCTGCATTCAATGGCGTTCAGTAAATCGGTTGCATCAAAGGGTTTTGTAATGTAATCATCTGCTCCCGCGTCCATTCCTTTTCTCATATCAGCACGCTCTGCCTTTGCCGTCAGGAAAATAAACGGGATATTACTGAGGTGCTCTTTTTTGTGTAACAGGTGAATAACGCCATAGCCATCCAATACAGGCATTGTAATATCACAAACAATAAGATCGGGATGGGCTTCTTCCGCCATTTGTACGCCGATTTTGCCATCGGAAGCGGTCAGGACTTTGTAATTGGCCATTTCCAGAATTTCAGCTGTGTTATCACGGATATCTTTATTATCTTCTATGAGTAATATCGTGGCCATATAAAGAAGATTTTAGGTATTAAGTGTCTTAAAATAATTCCGGAGCCATTAACAATTACAAAATTACACTTTTGTCATCTTATTCAACAAATTTATTAGAAATTATAACACAATAACATTCAGTATTTTAAATACACACTCCATCAGTACAATCAATAGATTTTTATAATAAAAAAAGTGCAGGAAATCCTGCACTTTAATTTAATATAGAAGAATGTAAAAATTAATAATGTGTGATAAATACAGGTAACGGAGATAAGTCCAGGAATTGTTCTGCCATGCTCTGATGGAAAAACCGGGATACGGCCCCTCTTCCATAAGCGCCCATTACCACCAATGTATTGGCTTTCTTCATCAGGATATTAAACAGCTCTTTTTCAGCCGTCCCTTTTATTGTTTCAACATTTACATACCTGTAATTATCTGCCAGCCATTCTCTCAGCTTGCAATTCGTCGCCCTTTTCCATTCATTGTCGTCACTCACCTGTAATGCCGTTATTTTAGTGTTTTCAAGTCCGGGTAACAGATAAGTCAGTTGTTTCATAGCAAATACAGCAGATGCAGACCCATCATAACAAAGAATGATTTCGTCGATAGGTTCATAAATAGCCGGTGCAATTATAACCGGGCATTCTGCATTAGCGAGCAGCGACCTGGTGAGTTTATCCCGTTCATCTTTCTGATGATGTCTAATATCTGCCGTGGTGTCTAATATGATCATATCTGCCAGGCGGCTTTCTTCGATCAGCTCTTCTGCTGTCACCTCATTTTCTTTGAACAGATGATAGGGAATGCCTCTGCTTTCGCATATTTCGGTGAAAAGCTGCTGCTGTTTCTGCACTTCAATGACATAGGATTCATTTACTGACAGATCAGACTCCACAATAGATTCCACATAGGCCGATCCATACACCTGTTTCAGCGCAGGTTCTTTCCCATATGGTATAGCATGCGGAAAAACAGCGCTCAGCCTGGCCTGTGTGAAACCAGCCATATAACAGGCAAAAGAAATCGTATTATGTGTATTTCCTCCATTTAGTATAACTAAGATCTTTTTCATGATTGTGTTTTTATAAGAACAAAGGGATTTAATAATTAAGCCTTAAAAATAATGTGAACCAGGATTTCCTTTTTTCTTCCCTTAACAGGATCCCACAGGCCAGTGCAAGTATTACAGTACAGGGAAAAGAAGAACCTGCACCCAGCGGAGCTATTGCCAGCAGGAATATGATCGCTCCCACCAGGGCAATGCTCTCGTACATCCCCTTCATAGCAAGCCCTAATCCTATCATTAACTGGCCTGCCGCGATGATTATAACATAAGTTGTAATATGAAGGCTGAAAGGGCCCCGGATAAAATCCTCATATACAGGTAGTGCTGCAAGGCTTTCATATACTTTATAAACATCAGGATTAGTAATTGCTACGACAGTATTAATAATTGCTGCTGCTATAAAAATAAGTGATATCAGCATTCTGCCGAATATGGGTTTAGCAAGAACAATGATCAGGATCAGTAAGCTGATCAGGTTAGAGATGATGAATGGCTGGGAGAAAATATTACCTCTCATAGCAGTAGGATTTAAAACAAATTTACGCTCCCTTTTCTTCCGGATAAATGACCTTCATTAACGGCCGGGAGATTCAGATCATTTAAAGCCCTGACCGCCATCAATGTTTCCCCGCAATTATGTATTTACCTTTATTTCATCATCAAAAAAAATACCATGAAACTAAATATGGGTAAAGCAGATCGCATCATCCGCATATTGCTGGCATTAACAGTTGGATATTTATATTATGTAAAGATGATATCAGGTACATTAGGTATAGTACTTATGATCATTGCCTTTATATTTTTAATTACCGGTATCGTAGGTAGTTGTCCGTTATACACTTTATTTGGTATTAATAGCCGCCGGCACGCGCATTAATAAGGCTTGCCATGTGGCAAGCCTTATTTTCCTTATACTTATAGCATTCCCGACACTATAATATCGTTCTTTCGAATTTCCCCTTCTTTTCTTCGATATTGATGCGAAATACGATCGTTCTTATTACTTCCGGCTTATAAACCTCAGCAGTATCCCGGCCTTCCATATGAGGGATCCTGGCCGTTTCGCTTATGGTAAGGTGCATGAGCCGGCTTACCAGGAATTTCATTGCGTAATATCTTTCTTTTTCGGCTGTGATCTCTTCGTAAAAACCCCAGGCTATGACACTGGACCAGTTGCTCATATCTGTCATTTCATCCACTTCAAAACAAACATTGGGGTTCTTCCTCATCATTGTAATTTTCGTTCCTTCCTTTGAATGTGCGATCACATGTTCCCCGTTATAAGCATAACTAACAGGTACTATACACACTCTCTCCCCATTATGGTAACCGATACGTCCCGTCACATTCCGGAACAACACCTCGTCTATTTGTTGTTGTGTTAATGAACCTAACATATCAAGGGTTTTAGCTTATACAAATTGACATTATTACATGATATATAACAATGACCTAAATTGGTTTTCAAATGATTGATATCATTTTGCTACTGCAGCCTTTACTTTTTTCTGCAACGCAAAGCTGTATGCTTTCATATACCATTCAATTTGGGCATCCCAAAGGAAATGTTTGCTGATGGCCTCAGCGGCCTGCTTTATAACTATTCTCTTACTTTCCGGGAATGCGGCATAAGCCCTGATGATATCGGCAATTTTTTGTGCTGCCTGCTGATCATTTTCGTCGTTCCGTTCCACTATGTACAATCCGTTCCCATTATAGCCTGGTAACTTCTTTACAGCTATGCCAAAGCCAGACAGGTTGGTTGTAATAGCCGGCACATGAAAGGCAAGGCTCTCCATGGGGGTATATCCCCATGGTTCATAGTACGAAGGAAAGACAGAGAGATCGAAACCAGGCAGTAAATCATAATAGGACAGATTTAAAATACCATCCCGGCCCTCCAGGTATGCAGGCACAAACAATACTTTCAGATTATTACCCGGTGCGTTATCGATGCCTCTGAGACGCATCCGCCTGCAAATAGGATCTGTATCTTCCCCCACTAACTGATGCGTGAGTATTTCGCCGGTAAGCGGATGCCGCATGTCCGGATGTTTCAACCGTTCCAATAACTCCGGTCTCGGGCCTGTATCCCAGGCAGGTACAAATATGACCACCACGATACTGTTTTCGGGAGGTACGGCCCTCAAAAGTCCAAGGCTATCAATAAGTATATCAATTCCCTTGTTCCTGAATTCATACCGGCCGCTCTTGATCACCAGAAGGCTGTTTTCGGGCACTTCCTGTTGCAGTAATGCTTTTACCACCTGTAAAACGCGGGTCCGCGCCTGCGCCCTTTTAACGTCAAATACGGCCGGTTCCGGTACGATAGCACTGTCGAATCCGTTAGGAGTAATAAAATCGGGTTGTTTATCCAGGAACTGTATGCATTCTCCTGCGGTAAATTCGCTTACACAGGTAAAGCAATCGGCATTCACCGCTGCTGTTTTTTCCAGAGAATGTTTTGATACCACCCGGTATCCGGCAGCGACCTGATCACCTGTTTGTTTTTTGAAAAGGCTGTAGAACGGCTGATCACTGCCAGCCAGTGTTCTGCCGGCAACGGTAGCATGTGTAGTGAAGACGGTAGCGATTTCAGGTACATACTCTTTAAGGTATAATACACCGGCGCCTGTCATCCACTCATGGAATTGTGCAATAACAGTTCCGGACGCCTTCAGCTGGTGGTGGTAAAAACTGCCAATGACCATACCCGCAGCATAGCCGAACAAGGCGGGATTAATATAGTCCCACTGGCCACTAAGTGAATCCAGTCCGTATTTCAGCCACAGGTGACCAAAAATGTCATTCTTTCTGGTATATAAATAAGTAAAGTCGGTCAGTATGACCACCGGCCGGCTGGGAATATTCCAGTAGCCCAGCCGCACGTGCAATCCATCTTTCAATGCCTGTTCTTTCCATGCAGGGAAAAGGTTGCTATCCTCTATAAATTCCGGGGAAATTTCAGTATCCTTTTGTAGTTCCGGGCCTATCATGATAAAATGATCATCCCATTTTTGCAGCAATCTTGCCTTTGTATATATTACGGTATGGATGCCTCCTACTTTGTTACAAACCTCCCAGCTGGCTTCGAAAATATAATCGGGTCGTAGCATTTCCATGTCTTTAAGTTAAAAAGCAACAGACAGGAAATCCCTGCCTGTTGCCTTATGCAAAAATAGCCCTCCCTCATTGTTCATGGTGCTATAACAAGTTCATCCTTTACGCTCCATACGCCCGGAGTAGCCCATACGGCCCTTTCTACTTCCGAACGTTCACTCCAGGAGCGAACTTTACCTTTCACGGTAATGCTACGTCCTTCCGTAATAATATCGATGCGGTCTGCTTCTACATCGGCGATACGTTCCAAGGCTTTTTTAATATGATCTTTTACGATTACGCCTGTAGGTCCCGGTCTCAGTTGTACCAGGTTACTGACTCCGCGTACGCCTTGTAAATCTTTCACGGCATTGACAGCAGCATCTTTCTGGTATTGCCATTCCAGTTCACCATCCAATGTTATCCATCCGTTATCCACCTGTACTTTTACATGACCGGCAGGTACGAATGTGTTCCAGAGAAGCGCATCCATTGCAGCCTTGGCAATGTCTTCGTCCGTTCTTTTCTCTTCGGAAGATAATTTAATATGGATATCCACTGCCACTGCATTTACATCTTTTACACGTTTAGCAGCTTTTTCCGCAGCCAGTTTTTTACTGTAACTGTTTACGTTACCGCTTAATGTAACTACCCCTTCCTTTACCGATACACCAATCTCTGCTGCCTCGAGGGCAGGTTCCCATAACAGTTCGTCCATAACGTCCTGTTGTAACTGAAGATCTGATTTCATGATAAAATATTTTAAGTGGTTAATTGATTACTACCCTAAATTTAGACTTATAACATGCGCCGGACAATGATCACGAGAGAAAAAAACAATGATCTTTGTCATTCTGTGAGCAATACCATCCGGTGATACTTATCCAGCGATCCATTCTTCAGAATAATTACTTCTCCATTTTCTTCCAGTACGATCCTCATGAGTTCATTCACTACATCGGAAATGATGCGGTATGTTGTATGAGGAGGTTTTATATGAATGCCTCCATCCGAGCTTTCCTGATAAGCCGGTAATGCATAATCCTTTTCGACCAGTAGAATTATCCCTTTTCCAGCCACTGCAGCCCGCCATACTTCCCGGATGTCAGAGATTTTGTTCAGCGCCCTTTTTGCCAGCCATTCGCCTGCCAGCACTTCCTTATGATTGTCCAGCCAGTCTCTCATTAATGGCCATGCGTTTTCTTCGAGTACAGAAAGCGGCTCATCAATATAGTTACCTGTAATGTTACCTACTATATGTGTCCAATGATTTGTTATTTCATGAAACTGCATAAGGTGTTTTTCCGGCCCCGATAAAACAAGTAATTTTTCTCCCAGGTAATGGGACAATTTATTATCTGCCGCCAGCAGGAAATTTTTCACCTTGTTTTTATTCAATGCAACCGTATCTTTTATCTGTATGCTTCCGGCATATGCCGGCGTATATTGTTCCAATGAATAAGGGAATCTTTTATCTTCTACTTTCTCTAACTTATTAAGCTTCCCTTTATATAAATTAATTAAGTTTTCTGAAACCTGCAATACATAATACTCTACTTTATAATAATCCAGACAGATCAATTCCTTTACCCAGAAGGATTCTCCAATGTGAATTTTTTCTTTGACCATAAAAGGGAATACGGCCAGCTTAACAAACCCCTCCGTAATATAAATCCCTATCCCCTGCTGATACATGGGGTATTGTAATTTGTGCAGCGCTACCAGAAATTTTCGTATTTCATCTTCAGAATAAATTCCCTGCAACAGGCATTCTACTTTTTCAATGGTTTTGTTCACCTGTATTTTCACAGACACTTTATCCTGAAATGGTATAATGATAGAAATACAGGTCTTTCCTTTTTCCTGTGCGCGAAATAATTCTGAAGGGGACATAACGGGTGCTTTTATACCTCCAAAAGTAACATTGTCTGTCAGGCAAAACAATGACCCAGGTTAATACCCCCGGTGATTCTCATCATAACTAAATAAGGATCAATGATATTAATGACTACCATCATTGATGGTCCAAAGCGGGGTGGCTACATTTGTAGTTATTAAATCACCCCCATGATGACAGCTTCACTACCGGATACAATGCAGGCCATGGTTATGGAAACAGAAGGTTCTCCCCTGGTTATGAAAACACTGCCGCTGCCGGTTCCCGCAGACGGTCAGGTACTTATCAAAGTGATGGCTTGCGGGATATGCAGAACGGACCTTCATATTATGGACGGGGAATTAAAAAATCCCAAACTGCCACTGATCCCGGGACATGAAATAATAGGAAGAGTGGTCAGTACCGGTAAAAATATTACACATCTGCATCCGGGAGATATTGTAGGAGTTCCGTGGCTGGGATATACCTGCGGGACTTGTAAATACTGCCTTCAGCATCATGAAAATCTTTGTGAGAATGCACTGTTTACCGGCTATACAATGAATGGCGGGTATGCAGAATATACAGTAGCATGGGAACAATATTGCTTCATTATGCCTGCTGTTTATGCCAATGCCAGTGGCGCCCCCCTTTTATGTGCAGGACTTATCGGGTACCGTTCCTGGCAAATGATCGATCAGCATGCACAAAATATCGGCATATATGGTTTTGGCGCTGCTGCGCACATTCTGGCTCAAATTGCCCGGTTTAAGCATAAGTCTGTTTACGCCTTCACCAGGTCGGGGGATACAGCGGCACAAAAATTTGCGATTGAAGAAGGTGCCGTATGGTCTGGCAATTCACTGGAAACACCTCCCGAAAAACTGGATGCTGCTATCATTTTTGCACCATACGGGTCGTTGGTACCCTTGGCCTTATCCTGCCTCGACAAAGGAGGCACGGTTGTTTGCGGTGGTATACATATGAGCGATATTCCGGCCTTCTCATATGACATATTGTGGGAAGAACGATCTATAAAATCAGTTGCTAATCTTACCCGCGCAGATGGAGACTCATTACTGGCAATAGCAGAGCAGGTCCCTGTTAAAACGGCTATTAATCGTTTTCCGCTTGATCAGGCCAATGAAGCACTTGAAAAACTGAGAAAGGGAAATATTCAGGGAGCGATCGTATTAATCATTGAATCATAAAACGTCTTTATGAAACTACTGCTATTACCAATACTGTTATTTGCGGCCTGTAACCAACCCCCTATAGATGCAGCAGCTCCTGCCCCGACTGAGACTGACACCATCGTTTCCCAACCAGCGGCAAGAACAGATACCATAGGTTATTACAGAAAAATGTTGCATCTGCGGCACTACAAACCTTCTCTTAAATGGCCGGTCGAAAATGAGCCTCCCTTATCAGGAGCTATTCTTCCTTATAAAAGAATAGTAGCTTACTATGGGAATCTTTATTCCACCCAGATGGGAATACTGGGAGCGTTACCCCCTGCCGCTATGAAAATGAAATTATTGCAGGAAGTAAAAAAATGGGAACAGGCAGATACATTGTTCCCTGTGCAGCCTGCACTTCATTATATCGCTATTACCGCACAGGGGAAACCAGGAAAAGACCACAAATACAGGCTTCGAATGCCCTTTAGCCAGATCGACAGTATATTGCAGATGGCAAAAGGCATCAATGCCATCGTATTTCTTGATATACAGGTAGGTTTAAGCACCTTGCAGGAAGAAATCCCCACACTGGAAAAATATCTGCGTATGCCCCATGTACACCTGGGCATCGATCCGGAATATTCTATGAAAGACGGTTCTGTACCCTGTACCAAGATCGGCACTTTTGATGCCGCAGATATCAATTATGCTGTCCAATATCTTTCAGGGCTTGTAAAGCAAAATAATCTGCCACCAAAAATATTAGTCGTACACCGTTTTACCCAGGCGATGATAACCCATTACGGGAATATCAGGCGTTCTGATGAAGTACAGATCGTGATAAACATGGACGGCTTTGGTTATCCTGCAAAAAAGATAGATTCCTATAAATATTTCGTAGCAAAAGAACCAGTACAGTATACAGGTTTCAAACTCTTTTATAAGAATGATCTGACCAACGGGAAGATCATGCAACCTGAAGAAGTATTGTTATTATATCCTTCACCAATTTACATTCAATATCAGTAATATGTTTACTTATAAAATTCTTTCCCTGGTCATGTGTCTATTGTTTCAGCGTCCGCAGGTACCTGTATTATGTTATCATAACATGCATGCATCCGGTGGTCATCCGGATAATGTCCTGTATATTAGTCCGGCACAGTTCAGCAATCAGATGCAATGGCTTAATAAAAACGGTTACCATAGTATTACCCCGGATGAATTGTACGCCTATCTTCATAATGGAGCGACATTACCTGCTAAAGCGGTAATGATCTCTTTTGATGACACGCATGAAGAGCATTATACTGTTGCTGCTCCCATATTAAAGCGATATGGATTCAGAGGCGTATTTTTCATTATGACCGTTTCTATCGGAAAGCCACATTACATGACAGCAGCACAGATCAAATCACTCTCAGACAGCGGGCATATTATTGCCTGTCATACCTGGGACCATCCGAATCTTTCGAAGGTCAGTACATATGATACCCAGAAACAGTTAGTACATCCTAAACAATTACTGGAAAAAATTACGGGTAAAACCGTTTCATATTTGGGTTATCCTTTTGGAGGATGGAATGAGCAGGTAGTGAAAGATGTTAAAGCAGCAGGATTTAAAGCCGCCTTTCAACTGGACCGTCACTCTTTTTCCGATGATCCGCTATATAGCATCCGCCGGATCATGATATCAGGCAGCTGGTCCGGGGAGCAACTGGAAGAGAAAATGAAAACGGCCTTTCATTAAACAAAAATGCCACAAATTATCTTCGTGGCATTTTGTTTAATTGCAGACTATATCCGGGTAATATTATGCAGCGATTTCAGTTTCACTGAGAGTAGAATTCTAAAGATCCCAACCCCAAAAAATGCCATTGCAGTAAACACTACTATGAATAATGGTTTCCAGATCAGCAGGAAAGAAAATAGCAGCGCCAGTAAGCTAAGACCCAGTAGCCAGCTCCATCCCGGAACCTGATACGTTCTGAGATCAAATGAAAGCCCCATGATGATCATAGAACGGAACATCAATCCGAAGCCTATAAAAAATGGAAGCACTACCATGGATATACCCGGGATGGACATCAGGAGAGCACCCAGGAGCAGATCAATGATCCCTCCTGTAAATTGCCAGCCCCAGCCATCCAGATGGTCTTTATTAGCGATAGCAAAAAATATCTCCAGTACCCCATTTATAAAAAAGGTAATGCTGAACAGCATGCTTAAGATGGTGTAGGATGCAAGAGGAGTAAGCAGCACGCAGATGCCTACAAGGATAAACAGGACACCCAGCACCAGGGATATCCACCAATGTTTAATAGCATTTTCTACTGTTTTGATGATCATGATGTAATTTTTATTCAGGTAATGTAATAACTGGTATGGCAGGATGCCAGCAGATCCTCTTTGAAACGCTTTTGTGAAAAACTGCCGCCAGCAGGTTCCTGCTTTTAGGGACCAGCAGCAATAAATCGATCTGATTTTCTGCTATAAATTCGTTGATCCCCTTTTCTACATTATCATGATGGATCGAATAGTAAGCAGGGGTTAATGCACTTAATGTATTTTCAACCAATTCAACTTCATTCTTCGTATCTTTTTCCGATGTCTTTATGTTCAGTACCAGTAATTGTGCGTTGAAAAGCCGCACGAATTTTTCTATTTTGCTGAATGGCAGTGCCCTTGTATTCTGCATATCACAAGCCAGCACCATTTTTTTCACAGTGGTATAAACAGTATCTGAAGGAATAACGAATACCGGATAATTCAGTCTTTGAATTGCTTCTCCGCTGTTACTCCCCAGTAAAACCCTGTCCACTGCCGATTTTCCCTGTGCACCCATTATTACTGCCAATGGCTTTACTTCATTGCAAATGCTGGTTAATTCAGGTACAACTAAACCACTTACACTATTAACAGATACAGGTATCCTGTTCTTTGTTCTCGTGATCAATTCCTCTTTTAACTTGTTCAACTCTTCCTCTGAATCTTTTTCCATACCAGTATAAAAATCTGCGGCTACAGATATACCTGAGATCAGTATTGACACATCGATTACGTGAAACAGGATGATTTCAGCATTAATCTGTACTGCCATATCAGCAGCATATCTGGCGGCATTCCGGGAGGCTGTTGAGAAGTCAGCAGCTACGATGAGCTTTTCCATATTCGGGTTTTTATATTACCCAAATTTACGCTCAGGGATGATCATGGATAATGATGCTCATCATTTGCAGGCATGATCACACTCAACCTTTCCCGAAGACAGGTGATTAAGAAATTCAAACAGTTATCTCAGGGAACCGGGAGTAACGCCTGTTTGCTTTTTGAAGAAGTTATTGAAATAGGTCGGGTATTCGTAGCCGAGGCTCCAGGCGATCTCATTGATGCTCCAGCCGGTATGTTGCAGTAATGCTTTTGCTTCACTCAGGATGCGTTCAGAGATATGGACTGAGGTGGTTTTACCGGTTACTTCCTTCACGGCACGGTTCAGGTGGTTGACGTGTACAGAGAGGTGTTCTGCGTAGTCATTGGCAGTCCTTAATTTTAAGGCATACTGCGGGGAATCGATGGGAAACTGGCGTTCCAGCAGTTCGAGGAACATCGACGCGATACGTGCAGCCGCGTTCTGGTGTTTGAAATAGTTCTCCACCGGCTGCATTTTCATGGCTTCATGCAGTAACAGGTGGACGTGGTTACGTAGTAAGTCGTACCGGTGAATGTAGTCTGAATTAAATTCCCGGCGCATGTTCCGGAAGATGGAGCTGATGTATTCCTGTTGTGCAGGATCGACGAAAAATACGGGATTACTGCCTATTTTAAAGAGCGGGGAATCCTTCAGGGCCCGGTCTTTCAGGAAGCCTTCGGTGAACAGGCAGAAAAAGCCTTCCTGTTCTTCTGAAATAGCTTCCCAGGCGTAGGGAATCATTGGATTGGAGAATATCAGGGCGGGGCGGTCTATTTCAACACCTTTATCAGCATAGTGTAAACGACCGGTACCTAATGACAAAGAAATCTTGTAAAAATCCCTTCTGTTGTAAGCTACTGTTTTGCGGGCAAACTCCTTTCTTTCAAATACAGTAAACTGATCTGTCATTTTCAGATCCGGGTATTTGCTACCAAAGAAATCCTGCGCGCTTTCAGCTTTGTTCATACGGCAAAGTTATGAAATTCAAACAACTTATATTCTTTCCCCGCTTTTATATACATTGCAAAGTTTTAATATAACTCCTTATGATCGAATCTGCCGTTGCGGGTATCCCCTATGAGAAAGCGCCATCCTCTCCCTATCAGTATACAAATGAAGCGATTGCTGATTGTGAGTTGCTGGCCGGTAACCCCTTCCCGGAAGATTTCAAATGGTATCTTTTACATGTCGGCTGGAGAAGGCTCTCTTTTGATCACCGGTCTATGCTGGTCCCCAATGGGGAATATATCTATCATTTACAGTTTGAGGCCGCGGAGCATCAGGCTTTTGCCATAAGTCGCTATAAGCAATACCTGCAGGAAAATACCTTATTGCCTCATGAAAAATCTCTTTACTTCCCGTTCGGGAAGGCGAGCGGAGAGATCAATCCTTCTCTCAGCTATCAATTGTTCGTTAGTCTTAATCAGGAGGATTATGGCGCTGTGTGGGCGGTCCTTTCAAATACTGCCCCGGTAAAAATAGCGGACAGCTTTACCCTGTTCCTTGCACAGATCAGTACAAGCGACAAGTTGAAACCAGTAGCCGCCGCCAATAACCAGGCATTGTTCCTTCGTTTGACGGAGCGTTATGTACCAGGGGTTTTACCTACTACTGCTGCGGATGCTGATCAGTTGATTCTGCTCTTTTTTACACAACCATTCGTTTTGAATGGCGCCCGCAATGTAGTATTTCAGTATCTGTCCAATGGCACACGGGTGGAAAATGAGCAACAATTTGCAACGCGGGCCGCTGCGTTTGAAAAATGGGCGGATCCCAGTGCAGCTTTGTCAAGGAAGGAGATCAGGATCAGTGCGCCCGTATTATTTGAGAACGGGGCTTATTTTAAATGGGAGAAACACAATTATTATCTTGTTACTGTGGATAGTATTGTCGGAGATCAGAGCTATTTAAGGGAAGAGTTCCTGTTATATCATGATGTGGTATGGTCTATGGTACGGCGTTACCGGTCTGCTATAGATGATGTAAAGATAAAAGGGCTGGGTACGTTTACATTTGATGATACTTACAAATGGACGTTAAAGAAAAAAGTAACGCCAGCCTGGAGTGAATTAGCGGCTGAATTGAATATTGACGGAGAGGAAGATGCGATGAGCACAACGCTTATTGCTTTTGTGAAAGAGGCGCTGGATAAAGCAGATTTTAAACCAGCGCTGGAAGCGTATATTTTCAATAATTATTTAGAGATGCCTGATGCGGAGAAACCCCTGTTAGCTACTCCGCAGGAAGTATGGCAGCAACTCGGTAAGAACTGTAGTATCTATATTGATAGTGAGAATACGTTTCGCTTCCATGTTGATTGCGGCTGGGACCAGGAACATGGGGTGACGGTGAGGGTAAAGGATTGGGAGATTCAATGATAGTGTCGTATTTTTAGCTATTCATGGTAATAAAATATCACTATAAATATATGGACTCTCCCGTAGGGAGATTAACACTCATCAGTAGTGATAAGGGGCTTGCTGCTATTCTTTGGGAAAATGATGATCCGGGCAGGGTACATGCTAAAGCGGAAGTGGAGAATAATACTCATCCTGTGCTGTTGGAAACAGAACGGCAGCTGAATGAATATTTTGAAGGGAAACGGAACACTTTTTCCCTGGAGCTTGACCCGATAGGAACAGCCTTTCAGAAAGAAGTATGGGCAGCCCTGTTAACCATCCCTTATGGCGAAACCCGCAGTTATACCCAGATCGCTAATCAACTGGGGAATCCGAAAGCAGTGCGGGCGGTAGGTGCTGCCAATGGCAGGAACCCCATTTCTATCATTGTTCCCTGTCATCGTGTTATTGGGGCTTCAGGAGCCCTTACGGGCTTTGCAGGGGGATTGGAGGCCAAAGCCAGCCTGCTATCCCTGGAAGGCGTTAAAAGCAAGGAAATACAGATAGAAATCCCCTGGTGATGATCATCTGATAAACAGAAAAGGGTAGCAAATTGCTATCCTTTTCTGTTTATGATTGAATTTCGCAAATAACGGATTGATATGTTCAAACAGCGGGTTTATAAGTTTGCCACCTTTGCAGTATAAAAACAACACAAGATGGAACAGAAAAATAAAATAGCGCTTGTTACAGGCGGTAGCCGGGGCCTGGGTAAAGACATGGCTTTACGCCTCGCAGAAAGAGGAATTGATGTTATCCTCACTTACAATAACCAGATGCAGGATGCACAAGGGGTAGTAGCACAGATACAGCAGGCCGGGCAAAAGGCAGCAACGCTCCAGCTCAATACCGGGGATCTGAAGAGCTTTGGTAATTTTACCACACAACTGCAGGATGTTTTGCGCAATACATTTGATGCTACCCATTTCGATTATCTTGTGAACAATGCGGGTATTGGCGGATATAGTCCCATTGCTGACGTCAGCGAAGACATGTTTGATGAACTGCTGAACATCCATTTTAAAGGCGTATACTTCCTGACACAAAAATTGCTGCCGTTCATCAATGATGGAGGAGGTATTGTGAATGTATCTTCCGGCCTCACCCGTATCGCAGTAACAGGTTCTTCTGTTTATGCATCTATGAAGGGAGCAATAGAGATATTCACACGTTATCTGGCCAAAGAATTGGGTGTACGGGGCATAAGAGCAAACACCATAGCTCCCGGCGCTGTCATGACGGATTTTGGCGGAGGACATCTCAGGAACAATGAACAGCTAAAACAGTTTGTAAGCAGCGTAACTGCGCTGGGCAGACCAGGTGTGGCAGAAGATATTGGCGGGGTAGTCGCTTTCTTATGTACAGAAGATGCCCGTTGGGTCAATGGACAGCGAATAGAGATCTCTGGCGGCATGCAATTGTAATTTCAGAATTATAGAACGGGGGCCAGATTGTCTGTGCCCCGTTTGTTTGTACCTTTGAATTTTAAATGATATGATCAGCAAAACATCCGTAGATAATTTTTATCAGAGAGCGACTGCCAGTCTTCCCGAAGGTATTACCAGGGAGATCGGGCATTTCAATGTATTTGAAACGGAGAAGCTATATAATAAAACAGACGGCACACGTATCATGCCTTACAGCCGTAGAGATTATTATAAAATCAGCCTGATACGGGGAAGGAACAGGGCAGAATATGCAGATAAAGTGATTGATATTGAGGAAAGTGCATTGCTTTTCGCAACCCCTAAGATCCCTTATCACTGGCTACCTCAGGATGCTGACCAGCAAGGTTTCTTCTGCATATTTACAGCAGATTTTCTGTCTAAAAACATACTGGATGATTTGCCCATATTCCGGCCGGGAGAATTACCTGTATTTCAGCTTTCGAAGGAAGAAGCCAATGAACTGGAACTGATTTTCCGGAAGATGTATAAAGAGCTGGCCGGTGATTACCTGTATAAATATGATCTGCTACGGAATCTTGTGCTGGAAGTCATTCATTACGGACAGAAGTTGCAGCCAATGTCTTCGCTTGGCTCCGTACAGAATGCTTCGGAAAGGATCTCTTCTTTATTTATTGAATTGCTGGAACGGCAGTTCCCTATTGAAGCATCACAGCGGCGGTTAGAGCTTCGTACGCCGAAAGATTATGCAGACAGATTAGCCGTGCATGTTAATCATCTGAATAAAGTATTAAAAGAAAATACTGGTCAGACTACTACTGATATTATCAGTAAAAGGGTAATACAGGAAGCGAAGATTTTATTAAAGCAAACCGACTGGAATATTTCCGAGATATCATTTATATTAGGGTATGATGATCTGGCCCACTTTTCCAACTTCTTTAAAAAGCATACTTCTCTTACACCGGTAGCTTTTCGCTCATAAAAGCTATATTTCCTTTGCCTGGTATGGTACAAGAACAGGTAATACTGCATTCTCCGGCTTGTTATAAGCTACCTCTTTTGTAAGTCCCAAAGTAAGAAGTTGTATATCTTATCTCCACTAAAAACAGAGACTGTTTATCACCATTTATACGCCTAACTTTTCTAAAATATATGTTTCAACCCAGGCAGGTATTTCATCTGAGAGAATTTTAACTGTTTTCCCATCTTCAATTTCTACTATCAGGCGATTAATCTCTAAAGAGTTATCCAGTATAAAACAACGATGACAGAAGGGAATCATTTCACTGACCAATTCCATTGACCGAACATATCGCTCCCGTATTTTTTCTTCATTAACGGGATGTCCACCTTTCTTCACTCTTAGTTCGACCCTTTTAACATTAATATCAGCTGATTCAGTAGATATAAAATAGAGATAATTTTTGAAACCTGCCTCATGCGCTTTTTTGAACATGTCAAGTTTAGAGCGATGGGACATAACTGTTTCAAACGAAAAGGTTTCACCTTTGGTCAATAATAAATTCCTAAGATAATCGGAAATTAATGCGGCTTCATAAGAATGAGTTTCATCGGTAAGTGTGATAACATTATTCGATAATGACAATCCTATATTAAAACCTTCCTGACGGGCTTTCGCTGCAAGCGTAGAATTTTCAAGATACTTGCGAAAGGCCTCTGGGGTAGATTCTACATTATAATCCCCTAAATTGATAAATCGCTTCTCTCTACTAGCCTTTTCTATATCATCTGCATTAATATAAGTACCCGTCTTTACAATTTTTTGTATTTCTTTGATAATTGTGCTTTTACCTGATCCATTTGGTCCGGCAAAAACACGCATACGACTAGCTGCTTTTTTTGACATACAAAACGGATCCTTTTGTTAACTTTTTATTCCGGGTAACTTCTTTCGGAGTTTTTATTTCTGCGATACGTACAACATCGCCTTGAGGCATTCTTTGAACAACCCAACCATCTGCCATGTATGTTATTGGAAGGTTCATCGCTTTATTTTCATTTATAGCGTTTATTCCTGCTCTGATTCCAATTTTTGTAATGAAATCAGGATCTCCTGTTTCTTCAAAAAAACTTAAATCCCAACTATGCTTGTCTACCTCTTTCCAAGAGTTTATTGATCTTGGCAGAACTCTCCATTTTTTTAGCTTGCTCATAATCTTTTTTATTATATATGAGTAATATGTATATAAACTTTAATAAAGTTACGCTTTTTAAAAGATTGAACCAACATGCTGTTAGTTAATAGTAGTGACTATTATCTTCTTATGTCGTAATCGCCCCCCTACTTTGGCATATCCACACCGTTGGGAAATTTTTTAAAAGGTGTAAGTTTGTAATATGAGCGTAATTAAAAAGATATACGGTATTGTGAGATTATCGCTGAATGGGGAACAACAGGATTATACGCAGGGTAGTATTCCCAGAGCAGTGTTCCTGCTGGCGATACCAATGATACTGGAGCTAAGTTTAGAGAGCGTGTTTGCACTGGTGGATATGTTCTTTGTAAGTAAACTGGGACAGAACGCCATTGCTACCGTAGGACTGACAGAATCCGTTATTACACTGGTGTATTCCATTGCGATAGGACTGAGTACTGCTGCTACCGCCATTGTGGCCAGAAGAATTGGTGAAAAGAACCCGGAAGACGCCGCACACGCAGGCGCCCAGTCCCTGCTTGTATCTTTGGGCATTACCCTGCTTTTAAGTGTGGCAGGCGTCGTGTTTGCTGCGGATATACTGGCGTTTATGGGAGCCAGTGCGGAAGTGGTAAAAGAAGGGGCCATTTTCACCAGGATCATGTTCAGCGGGAGCATCAGTATCATATTGCTGTTTCTGATCAACGGGATTTTCCGTGGCGCCGGAGATGCCGCAATGGCAATGAGAAGCCTCTGGGTAGCCAGTATTACCAATATCATATTATGCCCCATATTCATTCACTTATATGGATTAAAAGGAGCTGCCATCGCTACGGTAATAGGGAGAAGCTGTGGTGTGATTTACCAGTGTTTTCACCTGTTTAATGGTGACAGAATACTGAAATTCAAAAGAGAACATTTCAGGGTAGATATACCTATTATTAAATCGATTATCAAAATAGGATGGCCTGCCACCCTGCAGTTCCTGATTGCGAGCGGTAGCTGGATCATCCTGGCAAGACTGGTAGCAGAAACAGGTGGTACCGCCGCTTCTGCCGGTTACCAGATAGCCATCAGGAATTTCGTGTTCTTTATGCTGCCTGCCTGGGGCCTCAGTAATGCCGCCGCTACGCTGGTAGGACAAAACCTGGGGGCCAAACAGATAGAACGTGCAGAACAAAGCGTGATGCTCACCGCAAAATACAGCGCCATCTTTACCGGCTTTGTAATGGTTTTGTTCCTGTTTTTCGCCACTCCTATCATCCGCTTCTTTACACCTGATGAAGACGTAATAGGATTCGGTACCCTGTCGCTCCAGATCATCGGGTCCGCTTATATCTTTTACGGACTGAGCATGGTGATGACACAGGCGTTGAATGGTGCAGGTGATACCAGAACACCGACCGTCATTAACCTGATCTGCTTCTGGGCATTCCAGATACCATTGGCCTATTTTTTGTCAAAAGGATTAAATTTGAAGGCTACTGGTGCTTTTATCGCCGTACCGGTTGCAGAAACAGGTATCGCATTGCTGGCCTGGTACTTCTTTAAGAAAGGGAAGTGGAAAACGATAAAGGTTTAATATTTCTTTATGAGCAGGAAAAAGAAAGAAGAGAAAATACTGGCCTTTAACAGCCTGATGGAGCAATACGTACATTTCGGTTTACCTACAGATAGAATTGATGCCAATACACAGTTCACCATTCATAACCTGAAGGATATTCATGATAAGCTCCCCTACACTTCCCTCACTTACAGGGCCAATTTTTACTCCTTCGTATTTGTAAAAAATGGCAGCGGGAAATATACAACGGATGCGCACACCTTTCCTACGGAACCAGGTACTATCTATTTTACCAATCCGGGGCATTATAAGTCATTCGAATGGCATACACTGGAAGAGGTGTATTTAATAACGCTCAGTGAATCTTTCCTTAAAGAGAACGTACATCCTAATATCTTCCAGGAATTTTCTTTCTTACTGGCTGAAACAGTACATCCCAAAACATTAAAACCTGAAATATTCTCAGAATTTGAACAGCTCTATCTACAGATATTAAAAGAATATTTTTCCAATTCACCTTATAAGAACAGGATGATAGGTAACCTGTTCGTTGTTGTATTACTGAAGATAAAAGAATATTTCTGGGAAGATTATAATCCTATTTATGAAGGTAACCGCAGTTCTCAGATCGTGAAGAACTTTAAACGTACACTGGAACAACATTACAGAGATCTGATGAGCGGGAAAGCAGATAAACCATTCAGGGTGCAGGATTATGCAGATGCTCAAAACTTACATGCCAATTATCTCAGTAATGTAATTAAAAGTAAAACAGGGAAACCCATCGGTACCTGGATCACAGATAAAACGATCGCGGAAGCGAAATCACTTTTACAGAATACGGATGTTCCTATTAAAGAGATTTCTTACCAGTTAGGATTTACAGAGTCTACCCACTTCAGTAACTACTTTAAGAAGCATACAGACCTTACACCGGTGTTGTACAGGAAACAGGCGAATGCGTAGCGCAATCCCGCTACTAAATAGTAGCGGGAGCACCTTTCTTCATCATTGACAACCTTACCATTTATAGTTTTGTGTCAATCTTGGGTTTAACAGCAAATCTGTTGTCGGTAAAGGGAATAAGTAATCTCTTTCTTCATTGAATGTTTTAGGTATAGTACCGTTTACAATGATGTTACCACCACTGGCACCATTTTCCAGTACCACATCTGTTCCCAGTTTTAAGAACTGTACATTAGGTGTGGAAGGCTGTGTACCGGAGTAAATCATCAGATCTGTAGCGCCATCTCCATCCAGGTCGTAGTTACCTTCTCCGGGGAAATAAGCGCCTTTATACTGGACAGCCAGGAGGTGTCCTTCTTTCCAGCGCATAATGTCATTCCAGACGAAACCTTCCATTACCAGCTCTATACGGCGTTCACGGCGGATTTCCAGGATGATACCTTTGTTGATACCGGATACGTGTGTGTATTGATTAGCCAGGTAAGGATCCGGAGCTATGTTGGCAGCGGCCATGTCCATGCCGGGCATCGCGACTCTGTCGCGCAGCAGTTTGATGGACAGGTCGAGGTCTGATTGGGTGATCGTTCCCAGTTCGGCCTTTGCTTCTGCATAGTTCAGCAGCACTTCCGCATAACGGATGACCGGCAATGGATTATAGGAATGGAGCAGCGCATCGTTCGCAGCTGATGTCACGAACTTAGTCAACTGATAACCGGTAACGGTGCCACCGTAAGAAGGAGCCAAAGTAACATTCCCATCTATACGTTTGTAACCAGGTGTACGGATAGTCTGGGATAAACGGGGATCACGGTTTTGTGTTTCCTGGTAGAACTGCATGGTAGTATAACCAGGGATATCCGTAAAACGGGAACCATCCTTCATCAGGTAACTGTTCACCAGGCTCTTTTCCAGGCCGGGCTTACCGAAAGAAGGCGCGGTAGTGTAATAGTTTACATTATGATAGATCTGTAAAGCAGCGCTGTATTGTCTTGCCAGGATCACCTCTTCCGGGATGACCGTTAAAGAGGAGAACAGGTTGCCATAAGCGATTTCAGGAGAGCTTTTGTAGATGGTATATACACCGGCATTCATGATAGTTTGCGCCGCATCTGCTGATTTTTGCAGGAAGCCGTTCGCATCAGGTAAAGAGAATTCGGTATGATACTTCCTGAAGGTCCCTTCGAACAGGCATACACGCGATTTTAAGGCCAGTGCCGTCCACTTTGTTACTTCAGCCACGTCTTTACCTGTACCGAGGTGCGCAATGGCAAAATCGAGGTCATTCAGCACAGAATCCATTACCAGGGTACGGGAGTCCCTGGGTTTATTCAGACTGGCAGTATCATTTGTTTCAATCACTTTGTTGTAGAAAGGTACGTCCCCGAAATGCGCGACCATGTTTGCATAAAAGTAAGCACGGAAGAACTTCGCCACGGCCACGTATTTGTAAGTGATACTGGTATCCAGTCCGCCCCGGTTATAGTTCTGTATAAAGTAATTGACATTACGGAGGCTGGTCCAGTCCCATCCCCCGCCGGACACAGGTACGCTACGGTTGCCTGTCAACTGAGGGGAAAGGCCTGTCAGCACAATATTGTTGGACGTTTCCCCATACAGGCTGGTGAAACCTTTTTCCTCACCATCCGGGTTCGGTAACATGTTATCGTAAAAAGAGTGTACGTACAATTGTAATTCACTCTCTGAATTAAATCCATTATCCGGAGATATCTGTGACAGTGGTTGTCTGTCGAGAAATTTCGAGCAACCTGACAGTAAAACCACACCGGCGAAAAACAGCATCCTTTTCATCTTATTAAGAGCTTTTAAAATTAGAAAGTAATATCAAACCCACCAGAGTATTGCTTGAAGAAAGGATAATCCCTTCCACCTGCATCATTTGCACTGGGGCTCACCTGTTCAGGATCGATGTATTTGGTTTTCATTTTTGTGAAGGTGAACAGGTTCTGACCGGTAAAGTATACACGCAGTTTCTGCATCTTAAATCTCTTTGTTAATGATACCGGCAGGTTATACCCCAGCGTTAAATTCTTCAAACGGACATAAGCCAGGTTCTGCAGGTATTTATCGTTGCTGACGTTCAGTTCACCACCGGAGTAGGCCGCATACCCTCTCAGCAGCGGGAAGTAAGCATTGGGATTACTTTCGCTCCAGATCTTGCTTTCGAAATCCTTAGGAACGAAGGAAGTGTATGGTCTGCCGTAGGGGCCCCAGAATTTGGAAGACTCCACGTTCGGGTACCAGTTTTGTTTTCCAATACCCTGGAAGAATACGTTCAGATCGAAATTACACCAGTTGAAACCAGCATTGAAGCCGAAAGAATAACGGGGTAATGAGTTACCGATACGACGTAAATCGCCATGATCAGCCAATGTATTTTTCCCTTCGTTGATGATCTTATCACCATTCAGGTCTTTGAATTTCAGATCACCGGCATGCAGCTTGCTCCATTCACCGGGAGAGGTCACGCGCTGGTCCCTGTCTATATAATCCTGGTTGATAGTCCAGCTCTGTGCTTCCGCTGCTGATTTGAAAAACCCATCTATGCTGTATCCCCAGATCTCACCTAACTGTTCTCCTACATAGTGATTACTCAGCAGGTTTTCAGGGTTATCGAATCTGGTGATCTTAGCCGTGTAATCCGATAACACGGCGCCTATACTGTAGGAGAACGGTTTACCCGCCAGTTCGCCTTTATCCTGCCATTTCACGGAGAGTTCGAACCCTTTGGTCAGCAGGTCACCCGCATTCTGCAAAGGAGATTTAGCGCCGAATACGGAAGGCAATGTTTTACCGGGGATCAGCATATTGGTGGTTTTACGGCGGTATTGGTCGTAGCTGATCTGCAAGCGGTTCTTCAGGAAAGCCGCGTCAATACCCGCATTGGTAGAAGCTGATTTTTCCCAGGTGAAATGTGGTGTGATAGGATCAGGAGCGGATAAGGTCTGCACCTGGTTGCCACCGGCCACCCATTTGCTGAGGGAGCTTTTCATTACCGGTACATAGGGATACAGGTTGCTGTTGCCTACGTCCTGGTTACCCAGTGAACCGTAAGAAGCTCTTAGTTTTAATTCGTTCACTATGTTTTTAACCGGACTGAAAAATGCTTCTTCACTGATACGCCATCCACCGGAAATGGAAGGGAAGAAACCGAAGCGCTGGTTAGCAGGGAAGCGTGAGCTACCATCATAACGGCCGTTCAGTTCTAACAGGTACTTTCCTTCGTAGTCGTAGTTCACACGGGCAAAGTAACCCAGTAATGCCCATTCTGAAGCGTTCCCACCGGTCGTTTGCGCACCGGTACCAAGGTCGATCTGGTTCAGGTCTTCAGATAAGAGGTTCTGACGTCCGATGGTATTGAGTTTATATTTCTGCAATTCCATGTTATAGCCTGCCACTGCTTTCAGGTTATGTTTACCTAAGTTTTTCCCGTAGGTAGCATAGAGGTTCACGGAATGATGCTGATCGAGGTGTGTGTTTTCAGTCAGGTTATCATTACCGGTTTTATTGATGATACCCGGATTAACAGACCAGGGAATGAAAGCGGTGCGCTGGTAATCGCTGTAGGGATCTAACTGGAAAGCGTAGTTACCGGTCAGGGATAAACCTTTAGCGATATTGGCGTTGAAACCAACGTTCTCTGTTAAGTTGTAATTCTTATTACCACCGTGGGACTTACGGTTTTGTAAATCGGCATATTCGTAAGCACCGTAGTTATTCAGGTTAGTTCTGAAGGTAAAGGTACCATCAGGATTTTTAGGCACATAGGAAGCCATTGCGTGGTTATAGATACCAGTCATGTTCTGGTTATAACCAGGCCATGTATAATCATTGGCGCCGAACTGTGTATTTGTGTAGGCAGTTAACCAGGAAGTAACGTGTACGTTTATTTTAGCCCTGAAGTTATAGGCGTTGTAAACGTCCTGACGCAGGTAATCCTGGAACATGCCTTTCTGCTGGTAGTAACGACCGGACATGAGGAAGTCCACTTTGTCGTTACCGCCGCTCATGCTGAAATGGTGTTCCAGACCAGGCTGACTTTTCTTGAAAAGGAAGTGCCACCAGTCGGTACTACCATAGTAAACGTACTGATTCTGACCATTACGGTTCTGGATGACTACGGAAGGCAGGGATTTATCTGTCTGCCGTTTTTTCAGTTCCGCCATATCATCTGCGTTGTAGCCGGTATAGGAGTTACCCACGTTGCGGGAGAAAGCGATGTCGGCCAGGTTCACCTGTGTGTAACCATCTGTGATGAAGTCGGTACGACTAGTCATCCGTTGAGAGCTGTAGCTGGTTCCGTAGTTGATACTCAGTTTACCGTTCTTCGCCTGTTTGGTCGTGACGAGGATCACACCGAAAGCACCTCTTGCACCGTAGATAGCCGCAGAAGCAGCATCTTTTAATACGGTGAGGGTTTCTATATCCTGTGGATTGAGCATGTCTATATTACCCGGCACACCATCAATTAAGATCAGCGGAGAACCGTTACTGTTAGAAACGGAAGCATATCCACGGATGTTGAAATTGCCGGTACTGCCGGGATGACCGTCACCGAAGGTAATGTTGAGGTTGGGAACAGCTCCTTGTAAAGCCTGGGCCACATTAGCCACCGGTTTGTCTGCGAACTGTTTTGCATCAACCTGTGAAACAGCGCCGGTAAGGTTCACTTTTTTCTGTGTACCATAGCCTACTACCACCACATCATTCAGGCCAATGCTTTTCTCGGTAAGGCGCACCATGAGTAAATTCTTACCCTTGTTATCTACGGTATAGCCGAGGTAATCATTCTTTTCATATCCCATAATAGAGAAATTAAAATCGTATTGTTTACCCACCTGTAAATTATGAAATATGAAATCCCCGTTAGGGTCTGTGAGCGTATTGAATTTTTGTCCGCTCCCCTTTTCCACTGCCTGTACAGCTACGCTGGGAAGTGATTCACCTTTTGCAGTGAGTACAGTACCATGAACGTCTGATACTGCGTTCTGTGCTACTGTCCTCTCTCTCATGAACATGATAAACAACAGGCATAAAATACCCTTGAACAGCGTTCTTGCTTGTCCCATTTTGATTAATTTTTATTGAATTTTGCTTACAGAATTATATAAGTACCGTCTTTGGAAGTGAGTGTAAGATTATTGATCCTGGCGATCGTTTTCAGGATCAGTTCTATTTTGTCTGTTGGCAGGACCTGTCCGGTGAAATACACGCCCGAGAGATTCTGTTCATCATACTGTATACTGATATGATATTTCTCTTTGAACAGTTCCAGTACATCTTTCAGAGGTGCATTATCGAACACCATATTATTATTCTCTATGCTGATACTCTTGTGTTTAACAGGTATGATCTCTGGTTTGTGTGATACCCGTATAATTTTGTTGCAGACCAGTTCCTCTCCCGGTTGCAGGTAGATATCTTTCCGGCTGTTCGTTCTTATCAATACCTTACCGGAGAAGAGTTTCACATGAAAACCTTTTACAGCGGATACCATAAAGGATGTTCCCAATGCAATCGTTGAGTAACCTTTCGTTTTTACGGTGAAAGGCTTTTGTTCGTTGGCAGCTACGGTGAATAAAGCCTTTCCTTCCAGATAGATCGTTCTGCAGGCGATGGAATCGTAGCGCATAGTAGCACCGCGTTCCAGTACGATGGCAGATCCGTCTTTTAATCGGATATTCATTTTATTGGCAGCGGTGATGGAAGTCCAGTTGGATACGGCTTTCGTTGCTATAGCTACTACATGTTTTACCGGTTGTTCCTTTTTCATAAAGAACAGGCAACCTATTAATAATATGCTGGCGGCTACTGCTATCTTTGGCCATAATCGGATGACCTTTGTACCGAAGGTGTTGGCACGGACCACGGATAACATTTCTGCTGAATATTCATTCTCCGGCGCATCTTCCCAATCTTCTTCCTGTTCATTTTCCATGAACCAGTCCATGACCAGCTTTGCTTCTTCCGGTGTGCATGTTCCGCTATAAAACTTATCTATTAAAACGTCGTCTGGTTTCATGTTGTATATATGTACACCGTGCTACCCGGGTATCCCCTACTGGTAACAATTCCTTAACAAAGCAGGATGACCATAATGATCATTAACTCTGCGGAAACAACCCTCATATGGTGATGGGCCTTGGTGATATGGTTTTCCACTGTTTTCACGGAGATAGACAATTCTTCCGCGATTTCTTTGTTAGACAACCCTTTGTGTACTTTGAGGAGAATGATCTTTTTACGTACGGGGGATAATGTGAGGGTTATTTTATTGAGGTAGTCATTGATCTCGAAACGGTTATCCGATTCGTAATCGGCCCGTTCACCGGAATAGTCCGTTTCTCTTATTTTACGCCTGTTTTCCAGACGGAGATGATTGATATAGATGGATTTGGCGATGATATAGACCTGCTTTTCTACCGGATGCTGTTCGGAGAGGCTTTCCCGGTAATGATAGATACGGATAAAACATTGTTGGGTAAGGTCTTTCGCTACTTCCGGCAGCCGGGTCTTTTTAAGGAAAAAGTTGAAGACCCGTCCATTTAAGCGGTGATACATCTCTACAAAGGCATTCTCATCCCCTTTCTTTATTAATAGAATGTTGTTCATTGCAGACCCTTTACTTTGTGGCACCCTGCAAAGTTAAAATATGATGTGTGGGGTGTATATTACCATCTTATTAAGATTTTGAGTAGTAGTTACAAACAGAGGGCTACTGACGGAGCCCTCTGCTTGTAGTTGGTTAATGAAATAGAGATGCTAACTTCTGTTGCAGTTCTTCTCCCCGCAGGTTCTTTGCGATGATCGTTCCGCCGGGATCTATGAGCACATTCTGCGGAATGCTTTTCAGATTGTATAGACCTACGACCTCACTTCTCCATCCTGTAAGTTCGGATACCTGTGTCCAGCGTTCCAGGTGATCGTCATTGATGGCTTTGATCCATTTGTCCCTGTCATCTTCTTTATCCAGGGAAACACCCAGGACGGTGAAGTTCTTATCTTTGTAAGTATCAAAGGCCTTTACCACATTCGGGTTTTCTGCACGGCAGGGTTTGCACCAGCTTGCCCAGAAATCTACCAGTACATATTTACCTTTGAAAGAGGATAAAGAAATTTTAGTGCCTGTGGTATCTGATGATATAAAGTTTGGCGCCTTACCTCCTATCAATATCGTTTTGCGGCTATCGATCTTTTTGGCAATAGCCAGGCCAAGGTCGGTTTGTTTTAATGGCGCTGCCAATGAATTGAAGGCCGAATCAACTTTACCCAGGCGCTCTGTTGTCAGATGCCATATTAATGATAAGAGGCTGAGGTAAGAGTTGGGATGACCTTTGATATAAGCGAAATCTATGGCTGCTTTTTTTACGATGATGTCTTCAAAAGTGGCCTGATAATTTTCACCATAGGCTTTTTTATCCTGGAGCGCTTTGGGCGTATTTTCGAATTCCGTCATCAGATTGACTAACCTGGCTTCTTCCGCGTCCTTCTTTTTCTCCATGGCAGCGAAGTCCAGCACCAGTTGCGAGCCCTTTACAGATGAGTGTATCAGTGAGTCTTTGGTACTGATGGTAATGGTACCAGAGGAAAGGAGTACTACCAGGTAATCAGCGTTTCTTAATGTCAGTTTGTCTTCTCCTTCATGTACCATGATGATCCTGCCCATTACAGGTTCTTTTACGGTCCCTTTAAAGGAGAATACACCGTTTTTAAGGACCGAAGAATCTGTTACCATCTGTCCTTCTTCTTTCATGTAAGAAAGCCAGGCCGTAGCGGGCCGGGTTGTTTTACCAACCAGTCCTTTGATGCTGAAATTTTGTTGTGAGAATCCTGCCAGTGGTAACAAGGCAAGGAGACCAGTGATTAGTTTCATATGGGTCAGTTTAAGAGTGAGGCCAATTTTTCCTGTAATTCTTCACCGCGCAGATCTTTCGCAATGATCTTCCCGTCGGGGCCTACCAGAAAGTTCTGGGGGATAGCCTTTACGTTGTAGAGTGCAGCAACCGGATTCGTTGCGCTCTGCAGATCGGCCAGTTCTGTGAACTGTTCCAGGTGATCATCCGCGATGGCTTTCAACCATTGTGCTTTTGCACCGGGGTAATCCAGGGAAACGCCTACTACGGTAAAGTTTTTATTTTTGAAGGTGTTAAAGGCTTTTACCACGTTCGGGTTTTCTGCACGACAGGGTTTGCACCAGCTTGCCCAGAAATCTACCAGTACGTATTTGCCT
This sequence comes from Chitinophaga oryziterrae, assembly GCF_009758125.1. GTDB lineage: Bacteria > Bacteroidota > Bacteroidia > Chitinophagales > Chitinophagaceae > Chitinophaga > Chitinophaga oryziterrae. Next base: position 189,386 of record NZ_WRXO01000006.1, on the reverse strand, counting down.
TTAAAAGAGGATAAGCTGATCATTTTACCGGCGGTATCCGCCTGGGTGAAATCAGGAGCAGGTGCGTTGAGGTCTACTAATTTGTATTTTGCGATTTCAGCCCCGGCAAGCCTGCCAAGACGGGAATCGCGTATATCCGCAGACATAGCGTTGAAAAGTGGCTCTATTGTCATCGTTACAGGCAAAGAATTGATGTATACCTGGAGGATCATCAGACTCATATAAGAGTTGGGATGCATTTTGATGTAACCCAGATCGTAGTCCTCGAATGCTTTCCTTGCTGCAAGTACTTCAGCACCGTGTTCTTTATCGAAGTTTGTATTGCCTTCTCCCTGGTAAGCTATACGCAACTGTGCCAGATCCCTTAGCTTTTTCTCCATGGGAGCTTTTGCTTTTACCATCGCGTTGTAGTCTATGTTCAGCGGGGTGCCAGATAAAGTAGCATGTGTTAATGAATCCGTCGTGTTTACTTTGATGTTGCCCTTTTCCAGCATAACGAAAGTGCGGTCCACACTTCTTGCGCCTTTGACCGGTTCTCCGTTGTGCATCAGCATCAGGCCGGCATCTATGGGATCGGTAACAGCGCCTTTGAAGGTGAATACACCATTTACGACATCTGCGGAGTCTAATATTATCGTACCGGCAGTATCGCGGTAGTTCAGGTATGCTTTAGCCGGGCTGTTCAAATTGCCTGCTTTGCCTTCTATGGTAAATTGTTGTTGTGCAAAACCGGCAAATGACAGTAAAGTGAGTGCACTGGTGATCAATGTCTTCATTATGATGAGTTTATTAGTTTAATAAGGTGGCCAGTTTTTCCCAAAGCGCATTGCCATGAAGGTTGCGGGCAACGATACGGCCATCAGGACCTACCAGGAAATTCTGGGGAATTTCCTTTACATGGTACAATACGGCCACTTCGTTTTTTCCTCCTTTCAGGTCGGAAAGTTGTGTCCAGGGCAGTTTATCATCAGCGATGGCTTTCAGCCATCTGCTTCTGCCATCGGGCCTGTCCAGCGAAATACCTACGATCGTGAAATTCTTTTTGTTATAGTCATTATAAGCCCGCACCACTGTCGGATTCTCTGCACGGCAGGGACTGCACCAGCTGGCCCAGAAATCTACCAGCACGTATCTGCCTTTGAAAGAAGACAAAGACACCATGTTACCGGAGGTATCTGTCTGGGAGAAGGCAGGAGCCATGGCACCGATATCCAGTAATTTGAACTGTGCGATCTGCTCCTGTAATGCTTTACCTTGTGGCGACGTCTTAATGTTTTTATTTAAAGCATTGAATAAAGGTCCTGTTACCTGGCTCACGGATTCTGATCCTACATATTTATCCAGGATATCCAGGGAGATCACGGAGGACGTATGTGTTTTTGCAAAGGATAGTTCTGTCTGTTTCAACAGTTCTATATCTTTCTTATAGTCTGCTTCCATTTTCAGAATGGATTTTTCATCAAATTCTCCTTTTGAAGCCGCATCATTGAAACTGAAGATAATGTTCTTCATATCATTGTATACAGGTGTACGGGCGTGGTTCAAAGCAGATAGGTCCGTATTCCGCACGGAGCCTTTTACGGTTGCCTTATACAATGAATCGGCAGAGGTAATGCTGGTTTCACCTGGTTCCAGGTAAAAGTTCAGTACGTCTAAGCTGGCGTTTTTAAAGTCTTCTTCATTTCGTACTTTCAGCAGTACTTCCATAAAGAATTTAAACTTTACTTTATTGTATGTGAGCAGTAAAGATGCTTTACGGGCTTTGTCTACGGAGCCATGGAATTCGAAGTTCCCGTTCTTTACATCCGAAGAATCAAACCTGTTTTCTCCTTTGGCATCTTCATAATACATGAATACTTTGGACGGTGCATCCCACTTCCCAACGGAACCTTTGAGGGAATAGGTATCCTGCGCGATGGCCGCAGCAGGGAGCAGCAGCATCGCTGATAAAAGAAATCTGATCATTATTATGGCATTTTAAATTCTAAAGTTGTTAATACTTTTACCAGGAGATCATATTTGGTCAATACCAGCGGATAATCAGCATACTTCTGTGCGAATTCGTCTGCTGATAATACCAGTACCACATCCAGATAATTAGCCAGGTCTGTTGTTTGGTCACCGGTAGGATAATAACCGGGATATTCGGTACCATCTGTCAGCAATCCGTATGCTTCTTTGGGCTGATAGGGAATATAACCAGGGTAACTTCCATCACCATAAGCATATTTATTATAGTAGGCAGCGCTGACTGCGTAGAAGTCTTTCAGCAGATCATCATGTTGCGCCAGTTGTGTCAACAGAATGTTTTTGAAGATATCCTTCTTATATGCTTTGAGTACATCTTCCGGCATTGTTTTTATCTCTCCTACCCTGCCTACAGCCAGTGTTTGTAATCCCAGGTAAGCATTGAGGATGACCTGTTGTTTGTAGATGTTATATGTGTAAACAGAATCGGCCAGCAATATGGAGTAAGGGCGCAAACCAGCACCCAGAGAAGGCAGGATCTCGTCTTTGACGAAATTGACACCCGACAGGACATCATCCTGGCTATGCAGGTAACGTACGGTGACCAGTGAATCGTAGCTGGTGATATGATATCCTACATTCAGCAGCGTCAACGGGCTGGTGGTAAGGGTATCCGTATATAATACAGGTACGCCGGTTGATTTATACAGCAGGTAAATCTGGTGATCTGCATCGCTGGCCGCATTATCCATACGGATAAAAGGGTCATTTATGCTGGCGGACGGAGCAGGTGTATGGTCCTTTTTGCAGGAGAATAACACCGCGGTGAGCAACAAAAGACTTATATATTTCTTCATATAGTTTCCTGTTTAAAAATGAATTAGAATGTTCTGTCCTGGCGTGCGGGATTTTGTTTTAACACACCCTGGTTGTACAGGATGGCCGCAGCAGGGACAGGGACCAGATAATCAGGATCACCTGGCAGCAAGGTAAGTGTGGCCTTCAGGAAAGGCGCAGAGCCATACGCTACGTCTGAATAAGGATGTGTGATCACTTTGGAGAACGGATATTTCGTATTGATGGCATACCGTTTCAGATCAAACCAGCGGTGTCCTTCAAAGCAGAGTTCACGTCTTCTTTCGTCGCGGATGAAATTGATCAGGTCAGCCCCTGTTGCATCCACCGGTGTGTAATCAGCAGGCAGGAACCTGGACTTTCTAAGTGTATTGATGGCCGCGATAGCATCTGTCGATTTGTCCAGCATAGCAGTAGCTTCCGCTTTATTCAGATAAGCCTCTGCATTACGCAGGAAGAAGTTATCAGAGAATATTTCCGTAGGCGTCACATTATAAACAGAAGACCTGTACATTTTAGTGTAGCGGAACTTGCCCAGGTTATCTATTTCAAAGAAAGCGCCCCGACGCAGATCTGTTTGTTCGTAGAGGTTCATCAGGTCGTCTGAAGGCTGGAAGTTCTTGGGGACATTTTCCGGCATCAGGAAGATCATGGCATTACCGCCCTGTGTGAATATGGATTCCGGAGAACCCGTAGCCAGGAAACTGGTATGCGCTTTATAACCTGCCAGGTTGAAGAGCTGAGGTCTTCTGGCGATGACCTTATCCGCCGCCGCCGCCGCTTTTTCCCAATCCTGCATATAGAGGTAGACCCTGCTTTGCAGGATGTTTACCGCGTTTACGTCCGCATGGTACAGAGAAGATTGTGATACACCATCCAGCAGGGATTCTGCTTCATTCAAATCAGTCAGCATCTGACGATAGACACTATCCACTGTTGATCTTGAGAAGAACTTATCTTCTACATATTCAGTTATTTTCAGTGGCACACCGGGATCTGTAGCTGCTGTTGCAGGATTATAAGCAACTGCATAGGTGTTTATCATGTAGAAGTAATAATTAGCCCGCAGGAAAAGCGCTTCTCCCCTGATCCTTTTTAATTCTGCCGGGTTGTCTTTCAGCTCTGCTGCTTTTTGTGCAATGATATTCACTGCATTGATGCTAACATATACTTTGGGCCAGTTATCATCGCTGCTGACACTGTAGGCTTTAGATACAAAGGGATTTGCCTGCCAGGTATAGAATCCGAACACGTCATCCCTTGCATCATAGTAATATGGAGATTTTACACATTCTGTGATATCATCATCCATTGAATTTAACCAGGGGAAGAAAGCTGATTTAGGGTCTGAGCGGTAGCTGCTACCATTAATAGCTGTGATATGGGCCATGTACCCATCACCGTTCAGGACTTCTTCCAGTTTTTGCCAGTCGTTGGCATATTGCAGGTTCTGCGACTGTTCGTCCAGGAATTTCTTACAGCCTGATGCCAGTATTATTATAAGAAAGAAATAAATTGATCTCATTGCACTGTTTTTTAAAATGACACATCGATACCGAAAGAATAAGTTGGACGGGCAGATAACTGAACGGTGTTATCAAAGCCAGCCTGTTCAGGGTCCTGGCCTTCCAGTTTTTTGCTGGCAAAGGTGTACAGGTTGGTACCTGCCAGCATTATGGACGCGGATCTCATCCCGTATTTCCTCAGCAGGTTATCCGGCAGTGCATAGCGGAAGTTCACTGTTTTCAGTTTCAGGAAGTTTCCGCTGGCTATTCTTACATCTGAGTTATCGTACATCTGCCACATGTTATCGGCATACTGGTATGGCTGTCCGACCGACCAGTGTGTAAGCGTTCTTGCGTAGTCGTTACCTGATAATAGTCCGGGGATGTTTGTGTTCGCTTCATCACCCGGTTTGCGCCAGCGGCGCAGGAAATCGCGGTTGACGTTCTTTTCCGGCAGAGGGGCTGCGGAACCATACAAGATGGAGCGATTATCTGCACCTGTATATAATTTCATCAGCCTGATCTTAGATCCCAGGCTATAGGCAAAGTTAAAGCTCAGGCTAAAGTTATGATAGGTGAATGAGTTGCTGATACCGCCCTGGATAGTAGGGACACGGTTACCGGATGGAGCCATGACCTGCTGGTAAACCTGGTCGGTTGTAAGTCCTTTGTATTTATCTGCATTGGACGGATCGTCATTTTTGTAGGTAGGGTTTCCTTTCAGGTGATCCAGTCCGTTGAACTGGTATGAATAGAAAGTATTGACAGCTTTATCATTGATGATCTGGTTGCCTTTGAGATAAGCTGCATAGGTGTTGGCATTAGATACGCCCACTGACTGATTCAATCCGTTGTTGTTAATGGCCTTCGCCAGCAGTTTATTAATGACCTGACCCAGTTGCGGATCTATCCTCCATGAGAATCCGTTTTTACCACCGCTCTTTACCGGGTTAAAGCTAAAGGCTACTTCTATCCCCTGGTTTTCGATGGTACCTGAATTTACGATGTAGGTAGTACGTCCGTTCACGTCACTCACCTGTTTATCCAGGAAAGCGTTTTTCGTCTTTTTATAGAAGTATGTCACTGACCCTATGATCTTGTTGTGTAAGAGGGAAAAGTCCAGTGCGGTATTCACCTCACCGTTCTTTTCCCATTTTAGATTAGGGTTAGGATAATAGGCGATATTTGAATAGTACTGACCAGTAACAGGGTCTACGGAACCTTGTTTGATGATGAGTTCAGGGGTCTGGTTTTCCAGCATATTGCCCTGATAACCGTAAGAAGTTCTCAGTGCCAGCATATTCACTGTTTCTGAGTTTTTGAATAAGTCTTCCGAGAGGTTCCATCTACCGGAAACGGACCAGGTAGGCAGGAATTTTTCACGACTGCGGGCACCGAATTTATTGGAGAAATCCGTTCTTGTATTAAAGTTCAGAATGTATTTACTGTTGATCGTATAACTACCGGAGAAATAGCCGGAAGCCAGATTGGTAATACCATCCTGTATCTGATCTACATTGGTGATATTAGCCCATTTTGCATAGGCAGGATATTTTACAGGATCTATAGGAGCAAAGGATTGTCCTCTGTCTGACATATATCCTCTTCTTACGGTTTTTAATCCGCGATAGGTATTAGAAGATACTTCTGTCCCCACGATCACATCTACCCTATCTTTTCCGATTGGTTTACCGTAGTTTACCTGTCCGCGTACCAGGTATGAGCTGTTACGTATGTTATTTGCCTGTAGCTCTCCCCCATAAGGCAACAGTGTTTGGGCAGGATCGGGACTCACTTTATACTCACTTCTTCTTAAGCTGGCCGCATAAAAAGTGTTCTCTTCATAAGAGATCTCTTCCCCTGTATTATTATTGGCATAGGAAAACAGGACAGTAGCATTGAGGTTGGGATTGAATTTATAATTCAGATTGGTATTCAGATTAAGACCTGTGATATTACTTACATCCTGTGAATGCTGCATTTCATTCACGATGTTAAAGTTGTAATAGGAATACGATACAGGATCGAATGACTTGTAGTAACTGAGGTCGTTACCGTTTGTATAACCGGGGATAGCTCTGCTGGTGCCATATGCATAGGACAGCGCATTTACAGAAGAAGCTACGTATTTTCTTTTTTCCACGTTGTTACGCAAGTTAAATTCCCAACTGAGTTTTTTGGTCATATTGGCATTTAGCTTTACGAATGCGGTATATTGGTTTACGCCTTCACCTTTTAGTGTACCCATTTGCGTGGCTTCACCCAGGGAAGCGAAATAGTTTATTTTATCACTACCACCGGAGATGCTCAGATTGTTTTGGGTAGAGATGGCATCGCGGGTAATGATCCTGAACCAGTCGGTGTTATTGGTTTCCAGTGTATGCACGTTCTGTTCGAATTCTGCATAGGTAGATTTACCGGTGTACAGATCATTTAAAGCCCCTTCATATCCTATGTTGTTGATATTAGCAGGATAAGCCAGGCCGCTGTTGATCACATCGCGGGAGTAATCTATACGCTCGCGGGAGTTCATCAGGTTGATGTTATGATCTGTGTAGCGGGGACGGCGGGTGTAGGTAGTAGCGTTGTTGAAGCTGACTACCGGTGGGCCGGCGTGGCCTTTTTTTGTGGTGATGACTATTACACCGTTGGCCGCGCGAACACCGTAGAGCGCAGTAGCCGACGCATCTTTCAGTACATCTATCTGTTCTATATCGAAAGGTTTTAAGCCTGAGATAGCGTTGCCGAGGCGGTTCACAAAGTCGAGGTCATTGATGGTCTGCGGATCTACGCCGACAGGGTCGTTTACTACGACTCCATCTACTACCCATACAGGCTCACGGCTGCCGAGAATAGTAGAAGTACCGCGGATACGTATTTTAGGGGAGGCCCCTACTTCACCGGAATTGTTCACGACGAAGAGACCGGGCACACGACCTTCCAGCGCCTGGTCTATGGAGTACATGCCGGGCACTACGATATCAGCCGCTTTTAAGGTGGTGATAGCGCTGGTGAGTTTACGGCTGTCTATTTTCTGGTAGCCGTTGGAAACGATCACTTCTTTGAGGGATGTTTCCTGTAGCGCAAGTGTGATATCCAGGTTTGCACCCGGATCAGCGTTGATGAAATAAGGCTTATATCCTATGAAGGATATCAGGAGCCGGTCCCCGTTTACGGCATCCACAGAAAAATGGCCTTTTTTATCGGTGGTAACGAAGCGGCCTTTTGTGAATACCGCCACGGTAGCGCCGGGTAAGGGGTTACCGGTAGCTGAATCTTTTACAACACCTTCTACGGGTAATTGTATGCTTATCTGTACATCTGTTTTTTTAGGCACTATCATCACTGTTTTGTTTTCTACAACAAAAGACAGTGGCTGATTATTGAGTACCATGTTCAGGAAATCCAGCAGTGGCATGTTCTTTACATCATATGTTACAGGTCTGGCATTCTGCAGCATATTTTTGGTATAGAAAACAGCGTAACCTGTTTGTTTTTTGATGGCAGTGAATACATTTTCCAACGGTACTTCTTTCCCGGAAAATGTAACTGACTGTGCGTTGATGCTGACACTAAAGAATAGCATGGTTATGACAATACATGTCCTGTAGCAAATAGTTTTTGCTTTTATCATCTCTCCAATTTTGGTTGATTATATAAACTACTGTCCCCTTTTTATTTGCTGATCACGAGTCGTTTCCCATCCTCAATGCGGTAGTGTACATCTACTTTAGAGAGGAAGAATAAGATCTTTGATAAACTTACATCTCGTCCTAATTCACCTTCAAATTTTATATCCGGGATGCCGTTTTCGTAGACTACATCAATGTTGTACCATCTTGCAAGCTGGCGCATTGCTTCGTCGAAAGGCATGTCCTGGAAATTAAATAGTCCTTCTTTCCAGGCGAGGGCCTGGTCTATATTTGCCTGCTGAACTTTTATTCCTGTTGTGATGATGGCCTGCTGCCCTGGCGAGAGGGTAACAGACTGGCTGGCTGCGTTTATTTTTATTGCACCTTCAGTTAATGTTGCCTGGATGCGGTTTTCATCCGCATAAGCATTGATATTAAAATGTGTTCCTAATACGTCTATTGTTGTTTCGTTGCTGAGTATTACTTTGAAAGGCATGGCTGCGTTTGCAGCTACCTCAAAATAAGCTTCCCCGGTAATGTTTACAGTTCTTTCATTGCCGGTGAAGGCTGTTGGGTATTTAATGGAAGAAGCCGCATTCAGCCATACCCTGGTACCATCCGGTAATACCAGCTGGAATTGCCTTCCACGGGTGGTGGTGAGTGTATTATAAGCTATTGTGCCGGTGGCAGCATCTTTATTATACGCCAACTGTCCGTTATTTAATAATAGTGTTGCACCGTTTTGCGTAGCTACGGTACCGTTATACAGGCTATCGAGTGTTACCTGTTTACCATCTGATAATGTAAGTATAGCCCCTTGTTTACCTGGCTGCGCATCATTGATGAATTTAGCCGCCAGTTGCTGGTGTTGTTGTCTTTGTATCCCCCAGGTGGCGATACATAATATAAGGATTGCCGCCGCTGCTGCTGTCCACCATCTTTTAACAGGGATGGTGCGGGTTTTACCTTTTTCCATGATGCGTTGAAAGAGTCTTTCTTCGCGTTCCGGGTCCGGGACCCCTCTGAAGTTCTTTTCGCGCAGGAGAGCGTCCAGGTGAGCCGGTAGTTCATCATTCCCGATGTTGTCGAGAAAGTGCTGTGCTTCCTGTGGCGATAGCTTATCTGCCAGATAACGTTCTAAGAGATCTTTAAAATCGCTCATAATTAAAGGTGTCCATTATAAAGACTACAAAATAACCGGTATGAACTATGGTTGACGAAAAAATATTTTGAGGAGGCATAAAACCAGCAGCCAGCCGTTGGTTTTGTGCTGTAGGTAGGTCCTGATGATTTTCAGGGACTGTACGATATGATTTCTGACGGTGTTCCGGGAGATATTTAATTTTTCGGCTATTTCTTCATGGGAAAGGCCCTGATCCCGGCTAAGGCGGTATACGAGTTGTTGCTGGGTAGTCAACTGGCCGATAGCCTGGTTGATCATCTCCTGGGTTTCTTTGGTAAGCAGGGAGATATCGGCGTTATGTTCACTGGTTTCGAAATAGTCTTTGATCTGGTCGCGGAAGGTATCTTCGCGGGATCGTTTTTTTAACTCAGTATAGATGTGGTTACGGGCCATGATGAAGAGATAATCTTCAAAACGTTCAATACCAACAAATTGTGCTCTTTTTTGCCATATTTTCAGGAAGATGTCCTGTACCATGTCCTCTGCGAGTTCTACGGACTTTGTGAGGGCCAGGGCAACATTGTATATATTATCCCAATGGAGGTGGAATAGATGCCGGTATGCCTGTTCATCACCGGCAGCAACTTTTATTAAAAGCTCTTTTTCACTGATTGCATTATCGTACATCCGTGGATAAAGATAACAGATAGTAATGAGATTCGCTCATCCTGCGTTCATCCTACGTTGTTTAACGAAGGGGTAACGCAGGATGGGTGGCGGAGTTGCTTTTCGGGTGTATAAAAGTGCGCGGTTAGAGCGGCTTTAGACTGGATCTTATCCGGAAAAAATCAGTAAATTAGGGGTATGGCAAAATGGATATCATCTGAACCTCCGCCCTTTACAGGGACACAAGACGGCCTCACTGTATACCGGTTACAGGGAGAGCAGTATTATGTGCGCCTGCAAAGCTCTATTACCGGTAAAAGGATTAAGAAAGATAAAGCTTTTGCAGGGTTCAGGGAGAGTTCCTCGAGGATGCGGGTGGCGTCCCGTCTTGCTTCGGCTGTTTACCGGCAGTTTGCGGTAAAGGAGTATCCCTTATACCGGGAGATGACCGGGAAGGCCATTTTATGGCTGAAGGAAGGTGTTCCAGTTTCTGTCATTGAAGAGCGGTTACAGCAGGCATACCTGTCAAAGTGCGCGGTTAATATGGCTGAGAGTAGGCGGAGCCATGCTTCAGACATGAATGAGAGTAGCCTTAGCCATGCCTCACCGCTTATTAAAGTACAGGTCAAAGGACTCTTTCACATCCCCAAGATCTTCAAAACCGGGTTTAATAAAACCAAGGGAAGGCGCATCCAGGTCGTGAATCGTATTTATAATAAGAAAGCTTATTATGATAAAGATGACCGCGGAAATATGCATCTGGTTATGATGGACCTTATTAATAAATCCCATCAACACGCCTATCAGCAGGGAGAAAATTACGAGGATAAACAGGATCAGATGTGGCGTATTTTCATGATATGAGTACATTAGTCTGTAGTACACATCCTCCATCTGCTCAATCAATCCCATTAATTCATTTACTTCCTTTTCTTTTGGATCAATAACGCCATTTTATCGCCTGTTTCATGGATGTATGCCACTCTTTCCCTGTGATGGCTGGCCGCCTGTGCCAGGGAGAAGGAGATCAACAGGGCATAAAACCCTACTAACCCGTTTTCCATTCCATTCATATTTCTTCTTCAGCACCCTTCTGGCGAAGAGTACCCCTATGTATAAGCTTAACAGCAACAGTAAAGGATATATGAGCAGATAAAAGATGTATGAGGTCATGTGAGGGAGATTGGATGTTTAAATTTAATGTCTTTTTGTCTGATTTTCGATACTGCCTCAGTTTGAATATTATGACAGATGTTGTTGATCATAAATACACTGCATCTGACTGTTTAGTTCCCTGATTTAGCTTTGGAATATGGGTTCAGCATTTGTTTTTCAATTTAACTTCACCTAATATTCACGTCAGATAAGGTGTATTTATCGATCAACAACATCTGGCGCGAAGATTATGCTACTTGCGCGGGGAGCAGTGTAGATTACCAGAAGTTGTTGATCATAAATACACTGCATCTGACTGTTTAGTTCTCTGATTTAGCTTTGGAATATGGATTCAGGATTTGTTTTTCAATTTAACTTCACCTAATATTCACGTCAGATAAGGTGTATTTATCGATCAACAACTTCTGGTGCGAAGATTATGCTACTTGCGCGGGGAGCAGTGTAGATTACCAGAAGTTGTTGATCATAAATACACTGCATCTGACTGTTTAGTTCCCTGATTTAGCTTTGGAATATGGGTTCAACATTTGTATTTCAATTTAACTTCACCTAATATTCACGTCAGATAAGGTGTATTTATCGATCAACAACATCTGGCGCGAAGATTATGCTACTTGCGCGGGGAGCAGAAGATCGATAGGGCATAAAATCCTGCTACCCCCTTTTCCTATACTGATTAAAATATTGATTATCAAACAGGATAATTATTAAATACCAGAAATCCATCAGCAACCCCTTATACCTTTTTTAAATAATTTATTATAATTCGAAAATTTATATTTCCTTTGCGTTAATTTAACACAAAGAAGTAAGCTCATAATAAAATGAGAAAGGAAATAAAGTATATAAAAGGAGATGCAACAAAACCGGATGCTGAGGGGTGTGTGATCATCGCTCATATTTGTAATGATATTGGACGTTGGGGAAAAGGCTTTGTATTAGCATTGTCGGACCGTTGGGAACAACCCGAAACCGAATTCAGAGAATGGTATAAATCGCAGGATAATTTTAAACTCGGTGAGGTACAATTTGTAGAAGTAGAAAATAACATCTGGATCGCTAATATTATTGGACAGCATAAAATAGTTAATGATAAAAAGGGAAATCCCCCGGTCCGTTATGAAGCTATAGAAGCGGGCCTTAATAAAGTGGGTGATTTTGCCAGAAACTTAAATGCTACGGTACATATGCCGAGAATTGGCTGTGGGCTGGCAGGAGGAAAATGGGAGATCATAGAGCCACTGATCATTAAAGGTATTTCTGATAATGATATTGAAGTAACTGTATATGATTTGGAATGAAAACAATCACATTATATCGTCCGGTTGGTATACAGGAACTGGCATTAATCATTGATGCAGGCTGGAAGAAATTTCCACCAAGGCTCGACTGGCAACCGATATTTTATCCGGTACTGAATCAGAAATATGCTGAAGAAATTGCATTCCAATGGAATACAGCAGACGAATTCTCCGGGTTTTGCGGGATTGTAACTGCCTTTGAATTGAATGAGGAACATTATTCAAAGTATACTGTCCAAAATGTGGGTGGTGTAATCCATGAAGAGTTATGGGTTCCGGCCGAAGAACTTGAGCTTTTCAATAATAATATAGCAGGTATAATCTCTGTTAAGAAGGTGTTTTTCGGGAGCAACTTTGTGTTGCCCGAACATGAGGTACTGGCACAGGAGCTATTAAAATTTAAAGAAGATGCAGTATAATAACGATTGGCTTATTAAGAAATCTCAGGAAGGAGAAAATGTTCAATTCCTTTTCTTCTGGGGACACCGCCCTTCTAAAGACGGGAGCATTACGAAGAGCTGTTTTAGTCAGTGGTGGCCTTCCACATTTCATGTTGGAGGGAATGCCTACTTAACAGCGGAACACTGGATGATGGCGTCCAAAGCGAAGCTATTCGGGAATGATGACATAATCAGCGAAATACTGGAAGCACCTACTCCGGCAGAAGCGAAGAAACTGGGAAGAAAGGTGAAGAATTTTGATGCTGATCTTTGGGAGCAACATAAGTTCCGGATTGTGGTGGAAGGTAATTTCCACAAGTTTACCCAACATCCTGCACTAAAGATATTTCTGTTAAAAACAGATGAAAAGGTGTTGGTAGAAGCCAGTCCTGTAGATGCTGTGTGGGGAATTGGAATGGCTGAAGATAATCCTGAAGTTTTTAATCCTCAATCCTGGAGAGGTGAAAATTTATTAGGATATGCTTTAATGGAAGTACGGGACCAATTGAAATGAATGAAAATAGGAATAGAAAATTATAAAGCCTCCTGCAACTATCTGCCGGAAGCGGGCCAGCCTGCCGGTTAAGCAGCGAAGTTGCAGGAAGTCTTGTTTTAGTAATTATCATTGTCTGAATTGTAATGTTTTCATGAAACGACAGATATCGTTAATTATGCCCTGCCATAAGCGACAAATACACACATTAGAAACAGAATGCAGTTGTTAAGAACATTTTTTGGCTCGTGTCGTTTGTAGTGAATGATAGCGGCAGGAATCATAATAACGGCAAAACAGATGGCGGAAATTGCTGTCAGGATTGGAAGAATGTGAAGCAACAAAGGGAGGATAATTCCTATTGTCCCTAAAATTTCTGATATGCCGATAAAGCGAATCAAACCAGTTGGCAGACCTTCAACGCCGGTATTTCCGTTAGCCACTAATTTTTGTTCGGAGTAAATTGATTTTTGCACGCCCGAATACAAAAATACAGCAGCAATCAATGCTTGAAGAATCCAGAGAGTAGTGTTCATATCATTGCTATTTTCTACCACAAAGAACAGCACTATGTGAATAATTTCCTTTGATAATTGTCAAAAAATCAAATCTGCGAACGAATTCTGCTCAAAGTTTCCTGGGTGATGCCAAGATAAGAAGCAATCATTCCAAGCGGAACACGCTGAATAAATGTCGGATGAGTAGTCATTAAGGTTTGATAGCGTTGCAAGGCACTTGCAAAGTGCAGGTCGTCAAACTTCTGTTGCAATTGTACTAAGCCAAAACTTACAAGATTCCGGAAAAAATTCTCAATGTCATGGTGTTTACTACAAAGGCTTTCCAAATCGTTGTAGTGAACTGAAAAAAGAACGGAAGGTTCTAACAACTCGATTATCCGTCTATCGGGTTTCCGGGTAATGAAACTAATAATAGAACAAGCAAAAGAATTTTCATCACTAATCCAATCGGTAACATCTTTTCCGTCTTTCAAATAATAAGTACGTGTTAAACCGCGGTCAATAAAATAAAGGAAATTACAAACCGCATCTTGTTTTACAAGAATGTGTCCTTTGGGAAGCGTTAATTCTTCCAGGCAAGATGAAAGTTCCTGTTTACTATCAGCAGATAAATCCGTGAATTGTGAAACTGTTAAAAAAAATTTATCCATTTTCTTTTTGCGGGTTAAAAGTTATGTCAACTTCTTTGTAATATAGTGTAATACCTTCGGTGCTTTCGACTTATTTCGTAACAAAGTATTGCGATGACTTTATTCTTTTGTTTACATATGGTAAGCGGGCCCTGCTTAAATAATTATTTGCTTAACATTCAAGTCCGGTTAACAGGATAAACCGGAAGAATTATAGAAAAGCCCGCAAACAGCGGCTTCTGCAGGCTTTTACTGACTTCTGGTCTTGTTAAATTATATCTTTTCGATAAGGCTTATATAAATACGTTTTTTGTTAATGCAATTATTATTTTGTTTGGAATCTGAATAAATTTACTAACTTAATATAGTGAATGCAAGAAGACTAACCCCTGGATAACCAGTTATATTCCCGTTATTTTTCACCCTCAAAACCAATTCTATGGAACCAAAAATCAGTAACAGTACCCCACTTAAAAATGCGCTGAATGCTGTACAACTTTGTAATGTAGCCATGGACTACGATCCTGTCCTGGACATAGGAAAGCTCATGCCGGGCTGGAAAATAGTCTGGAATGGCGGCCAGGTAACTGACCCCAATTACGCATTTGTTGCGGTAGACGCTACCGGGCAAAATTATGCGCTGACCATCAGAGGCTCAGTTGTTACCAATGGTATTTTCAACGATTGGGATACTTTTGTCGATTGGGCCCTGGAGGACCTGGATGTAGCATTGGCATACTGGCCTTTTGCCAATACTTCAATGCCCTGTGTCAGCGCAGGGGCTTATGTCGCTTTCACGAGTATGCTGCTTATGCAGGACTCGCTGGGATCTGACCAGTTCCTTATCGATTATCTGTTAGCCAATACAGTCGGTAAAGGCAAACAGCTGATCATTACGGGACATAGCCTGGGCGGCAATATGGCCAACGTGTATGCGTCTTACTATGTAGAGACGCTTAAACGGAAAGGGTTGCCCTCCGACAACATTTCCCTTTTTACTTTTGCAGCACCGGCCTCCGGTAACAGCGATTTTGCCGATGACCTGGATGCCAAATTGCCTACGGCATGGCATTATCAGAATACAAATGATGCTGTTCCCAATTTCCCGGTTGCAGAAGGGCTCGCTGCTACAGGTAATCTGTATTCACCCAAACCAGCGGCATCTGCAATTACGGTCACCTTTGAGCAGCAGCAGATTAAGCTGCAAAAGGTTTTTCAACTACTTGGAGAATTATTCCTCCTCGCTGGTTACCAGCAACCACAAAATAACTACGTTACTTTTACAGCCAACCTGGACCCTAATTATGAGAACAATACTATCCAGGACTGGTTGAACCAGGCGGGTCAACAACATCAACTGTTTAACTACGCGGGCTATTTCGGTATAAAGCTGCCATCGCTGACAAGAAAGCCAGTTATACACGCCGTTTAAACAATCTTTCTAAAATAAAAAGGGCGTCTGCTATGGTGAAAAACACATGGCAGTCGCCCTTATGCATGTTATGATCTTAAAACATAAAAAAAACGGAAGGCAGGTTAAGCACCTATGAGCTTGACGGGGTGAGAAGTACCTGTATTATTTATGAGAGAACTTGCTTCTGATCCTGCTTAAGGTTTCCCTTGATACACCCAGGTAAGAAGCGATCATGTGCAAGGGAACGCGATAAAAAATATCGGGGAAAGATGTCATGAAATACTGATATTTTTCTTCGGCGGTATCACTGATATTGCTCATTATCCTGTTTTGGCTGGCATCAAAACTCCTCGACTTAAGCCCTTCTATAAAGTTCTTGAATCTGGGTATGCTTGTCATTAAATAAATGAAGGCCGTTTTTTCTATCAATATAACTTCAGCGTTTTCCAACGCATCTATATTGCTTTTTGACGGGTTCCCGGTATTGTAACTTTCATGGTCACTGATCCACCAATTCTCAACGGCAAAACGAAGTATGTGTTCCGTTCCGTCCTCGCCAACCCTGTAAGAGCGAAGACAACCTTTTACAATAAAGCAGTTATGAAGACAAACGTCACCTTCCTGAAGGAGATATTGTCTTTTCCTTATCTTTTTTTCGATACTAACAGCACGCACCGCATCCAGTTCGTCCGGTGTCAGGTCTGCTTTTTCCTTTAAGTAAATTTCGAAAGCTTTAAACATAGATCAATCGCAATAAAACAAATCTACAATAAATGGCCGTTTTTACAATTTCAAAATTGGTGACTGACTAAAATGACCAGGCTAACGATCTCTCCTGAAAAGCCTTTTACATTTTTGATCGCAAATATCGTGATGTCATTCTATACCCTTAATTACTGTGATAAAAGTCACAGGTATTTTGCTTTAAATGTCCTTGTCCCGGACGTACTGTTCCCGCGACCTTTGTGTACTATCTTATTATTAAGATTTAAACATAAGAACATATGTCAAAGACGATTTTAATAACCGGAACAAGTTCCGGATTCGGAAAGCTGATGGCTTTGGACCTCGCTGCAAAGGGATACACGGTAATTGCGGCTATGCGTAGTATAGCCACTAAAAATGCCGGTATAGCAAAGGAATTGAACGCTATACCTAACATCGAAGTGGTTGAAATGGATGTGACCAGCGCAGAATCAGTAAATGCTGCTGTTGAAGTAACAGTCAAAAAATACGGGCAGATCGACGTATTAATCAATAATGCGGGAATAACAGGTTTTGGGCTGTTCGAAGCAACATCCATTGAACAAATGAAAAATATTTTCGAAGTAAATCTTTGGGGTACCGTACGGAATCTTCTTGCGGTGCTGCCGTCTATGCGCGAGCACCGTTCGGGTCTGATCATTAATATTACCAGTGGTTTGGGCTTAATTACCGCGCCGTATCTCGGGCCATATAATGGATCGAAATGGGCCATTGAAGGAATAACTGAAACTATCCGTTATGAGGTTAAGGACTATGGGATTGAAACGGTAACGCTTCAACCCGGCGCCTATCCGACAGGTATTAGTGAGAAACCGGAAAATGGATCTGACAGGCCGGAGATAACAGCAGCTTATGGCAGCGAAGCGTTGGAAAAAATCCAAAAATTCGGCGGCATTATGTATGGAAAGATCGATGAATATAAAATGGACCCGCAGGAAATTGCTGATGCAGTAACCAAACTGGTAGAGATGGCACCTGGTACAAGACCATTTTATACCACTGTCAACCGGGTTACCGGTAACCTGGAACAAGAATATGCAAATACAAAAATTCCATATAATCAGGAATGGATAAAACGAATGGGCTGGGGCGAATGGTTATAAGCAGGGTATTCATTCGAATGTTTAAGCGATAAGACTTTATTCATGGCCGTTTCGAATTTGAAACGGCCATGAATAAATAATCTTTTCCTCAACTTTTATTTGAAGTCCCCAATATTTGATATATCAACTAGTTCCTTTAGGATTGTGAAAATTAAGTGGCTTTGTTTTATTCAAATCCGACTTTTTTGTACCGAAGCTTGTCGCTTCGGAATTTTGCCATTCAGGCTGTAACAGTATTTTTTGTTTCCCGTTGCCGCATACATGTTCGAGAATGCAGATAAATAATGCCTTCCGATATACTACTTAGGTCGTGAAAGTTTTACGTAGGTTGGTTTGTTTCTATCGGCTGTAAGCCACCCCGCTTCATTCAACTTTAATTCTACCACCTGAACAGAAGTGCGTCGCTGTTCATAAGTATCTTTATTTTTATCGGCTCCTATCCTGCCAGGATGAGTGAAGTAATACATATATACCCTGTTATTACTGATAACAACGTTAGCATGCAATGCATTAGGAATATCATCTTTACCAGTTCCCTGCCCATCGGGCATAAGAGGGCTTCCGGGTTGAACCTCCCAGGTATTGCCATCTTTTGAGCGATGAACTGTCTGCCCGTTCCAGGTATCAATAATCAGCCAATAATAATCTTTCCATTGAAAAGCAATGGGTCCTTCTCCGTTAGTCCTTAGTACTTCTTTGGGGGTAGATGAGAAGTAAAGGTCTTTGCTTTCTGTCACATTGATATGCGAGTAGCCTCTTTGATCTTTATAGTACATGCGCCACATCCCATCAGGCATTCGCAAAATATCGGCATCAATTACCTGTGTGCCCAGTTGAGTGAGGCGATTTTCATATTTCCAGTCGCGAAGGTTAGTGCTGCTTAAATGAGAAATAAAACCAGGAAGGCCCCATTTAACGTCAATACCTGGCACTATGCTTAAGTACATGTGCCACTTGCCATCGTCACCTGACACAATATCGGGAGCCCAAAAGGTTGTAGAATCCCTTGCTCCGCATTCTTTCGGCAGATCATTAAAATTTGCAGTACCTAAATATTTCCAATTCGCACCATCAGTGGATTCAGCAATGCCGATAGGTGAACCGAACACCCAACTAACTCCCGGTAAATTAGTCATATTGGCTCTGCGGTTTGTGTAAAACATCCACCATTTCGACACCAGCGGATTCCAAATAACCATCGGGTCGGCTGCGCCGTCATAAACCGGATCACGGAATGCCGGCTTTGGAGCTAAGACACCATTTTTTGAGTTTGTTTCATTCAAAGCTGAGTGGTTTTGACCACATACCTGTAAACAAGTGAACAAAAACAAAGTAAAAAAACTGATATCTCTTACATTTTTCATCTCAATTGTATTTTAGTCAGGCTTAAACAAGCTTTCATTATCTGAGCGGGTAGCAAATTCATTGTTTGAAGGCAATAAGAAATCCCAAATGTCAATTTACAAAGAATTAAGAATATATTTTAATAACAGAACAAATCATGCGAAAAAAGTTTGAGCCAACAGCACAATTTATAACTCCCTCCTATTGAATTTAAATTTGATAAATTTGGGCTAGTAAATAAAGACTATGCATCTACTCTGGGATACGCCTTTTCAGTTACAACTCAGTTTTGAGGAGCCGATACGTGCTTTTGAACAGTTGGCCGAAAAAGGAGATGTGAATGCCCAGGCCCTGCTGGAAGAAGTTGCCAGGTTTCCTGAGTTAAGGACCGGTATAGAGAATGTTGCGTTATTGAATGAACAGGCAGTGCTTATTAGTAAGCTGCTGAGGGATTACTTCCCTCCTGTACTTAGCGAGAATGAAATTAAGGCGGTGAGTATCCCGCTTACTACCATTATATTCAATCATTCGGAGCGGTTTAAGAAGATATTAGAGGCAGCAGGGCCCGATTTTGAGATTAATATCAGGGGGATGACCGGCCATCAGTATTATGTAATGAGCTGTTGTATCATACTGAATGAATATTATGGTACTCATCTCAATTTCAGTAATCCCCTCTTTTATGATATCCCTACTGCGACAGGGATCACCAAGCACTATAGGATATTGTATAATGGGGACTTCCTGGATATCACTCCTACGGAGAAATTCGTTCCTTTAACGGAAGCAGACATTGACCAGCTGATCAATAACTTTGATGATACTGCCCTCTGGAAAGAGAAATTCCCGCTGGATAGCTGGTTGATGCGTGGCTTTTCAATTATGAACCTTTTTGACGCTACCATTGAAAATGCGGTGTCTATTCTTAAGGAGAAATTGCTGGGGATTAATGCAAATGGATTCAGGGAGAGTATTGAGTCTATCTTCCGTTCTATTTACCAGATCCCGGATGTGCAGATAGGGTTTACCGCTTTCAAAGATGGAACGTTTGGCCCTGATCCCTTCGGGCAGCAGCTGAGTAGCTTTATTCTGCAAGGCGGAGGTGGCGAGGCTACGGAACTGATGTGTAGTCAGTCGTACTGTAGTGTGATACAGGAAAGACATTATTTTGCCGTGGCAGATACGGCATTGTCTACGGGTACGCTGGCAGCAAATATGTTATCGCAGGGGATCAGGAGTTTTATACTGGCGCCGGTTGCGAAGAATGATGTGCTGTTCGGCGTACTGGAAGTGGTATCTTTCAGGCCGAAAGAGCTGAATAGTATTAATGCGAATAAGCTGGAAGTATTAATGCCGTTCCTCACGGATACTATTGAACGGTTAAGCGCTGAATTACAGAACCAGGTACAGGCACTGATCCAGGATAAATATACTACCATTCATTCCAGTGTGTACTGGAAGTTTAAGGCAGAAGCGGAAAGGTTTATTTATAATAAACAGTTAGCACAGGATTATAAACTACAGGAAATCGTGTTTCCGGATGTATATCCTTTATATGGACAGGTGGACATCAAGGGCTCTTCTGAAGCACGGAATACCAGTATACAGAAGGACCTGAAGAAACAACTGAAAGCGTTGTCAGCTATATTAGTGCAACTGAATACACAGCAACTGGTAGAAGCTTCTTATGATATGGAGCAACAACTGAATAAATACCTGGCAGAACTGGCTTTACCTTTACAGGCCAGTACAGAACAGTATATAGATAACTATCTGAACAGAAAGGTACATCCCAGGATCAGACAGGTGACGAATGAATCCATGATGCAAGTGATCTATGAATATTTCAATACTGATTTTCATGTTTATCGAAGAAAGTATGAGACGACTATTTCGATGATCAATGAGCAGCTGGCAACCATTATTGATGAGCGACAGGTTGAAGCGCAGGAAGCTTTCCAGCATTACTATGAGCGGTTCAAGACGGACGGCGTAGAGCATAATTTATATGTAGGTGCGGCCATCGCCCCTTTTGCGGAGTTTAATATGAAGAAGTTGTATGCACTGCGCATGTGGCAGTTAAGAGTGATTTGTGAGATGGAACAGGCGCATTATCATTTGCGCCCCGTATTACCTTATCCGTTAGAAGTGACAACGCTGGTGCTGGTGTATCAGTCGCATATTGATATTAGGTTTAGAATGGATGAGAAGCGATTTGATGTGGATGGCAGTTATAATGCACGGTTTGAGATCGTGAAGAAGAGGATAGATAAAGCGCATATTAAAGGTAGTCCTGAGCGGATCACCCAACCGGGCAAACTAACGATCGTATATTCCAATGATGTGGAAGCACAGGAATATGGGCGTTATATTAAAGTATTGCAGGGTGAAAGGTTGCTGGACGTGGACGTGGAGCAATTTGACGTGGAAGACCTGGAAGGTGTTTCCGGATTAAAAATATTGCGGGCGAAAATCCTGCATCATTCATAGTATCTTTAAACAGGGGACTCCTGACGGAGTTTATTGTGGACAATAATAATATTTGCTGCATATATGTTAGAACTACCGCTTACAGTAAAGATACCTACAGACCAGGAACTGGATTACCGTCCGGATTTGGACGAGATCCTGATGAAGAGAAGGAGAGCCAATATCAGAGAAGGATATAAGCTGCTCATGAATGAGAACCCACGACTGCCTTATCGCTTTCAGGCGACTATCAATATTGATAATAGTAGTTTGTGGGAATTGTTCCTTGAACTGGCAGAGACGTTTCCGGCCAATGTTAGCTGTGTATATGGGTTGACTGAAGATGAAAGCGTTACCACCATGCCGTTAAAGAAAGAGTTTGTGTTGAGGGAGTTGTCGGGATATGAAGCTGAATTAACACAGGATTGCCAGTTAGAGTTTGGATTGCTGTTCCATCAAAAGGATTTGCTGATAGAGTTAAGTGTAAGTGAGAGTAAGTATATCCGGTATTGGGGAATAGAGCTGGAAAGATTTAAGCGGCTGATGAAGTCTTTCGATCTGCCGGCGGATGATAAGTTAGAGTTTATTGATGAATATCCCAAGATGGTATTGCCTTTAAGAGATGTATTACCAGGCAGCAAGGCCCCTGAAACAGTGGTGTATTATTTAGATGATGCGTTCAAAATTGACAGGAATGCGTCCAATGCATTGTTTGACTGATGCTCTCCCCAGTAGAAATGTATGTAAGAGGCTGTTACATTTTTCTGCTGGTAGACAGGCGTGTTTACGTTGATCCCTTTTGCGTTTTGTACTTCTCCTGTTTTCACAAGATCTCCTTCTTCTTTGTAAGTAGAATAATGGAACTCATGCCCTTTTAATATATTATTGTTGATCGTGACTGTCCTGTACCCCAGCGTTAATTTAGCCTGTTCCATTGAAGTAGTAATGTCTAAAAATCCCGCCATTGGGTAGCTGGTCCCTTCCCTATCTGTAATAGATTTCCCTAAGTACATCATCCCTCCACATTCTGCTATTACCCGGCCACCATTATTACAATAGTTGAATATTTTTTCACGCATTTCAGCATTAGCGGATAATGCTTCTACGTAAAGTTCGGGATAACCGCCGGCCAGGTATAGTAAGTCTGTTTCAGGCAGGATGGTATCGTGTATGGGACTAAAGTACGTGACTTCGCCTAATTGCTTCAATACTTCTATATTCTCGTAATAAGTAAAGTTGAAAGCTTCGTCTTTTGCGATCGCTATTTTTAGTGTACCTGTCTGAGGAGTATTTTGTGTATAAGGAATCGAAGCAGTAGAGGTAGTGATCTCCAGTAATCTTTCTACGTTTACTGTTTTACTGATATGATCGGCGATGCTATCATAATCATATTCATCTCCAATATTTAACCCTAAATGACGGGAAGGGATCCTGATATTTTCATTGACAGGTACATATCCCAATGCCTCTACCCCTACATCTTCACAAGCCTCTTTTAAAAACCGGTAATGGCTTTCTGTGTTCACGCAATTGAAGATCACACCAGCGATGTTTACCGCCGGGTCGAAGTGTTTGAAGCCATATAACAAAGGCGCTACAGAGTAGGCCATCGCTTTGGCATTGATGACCAGGATAACTGGCAGATTTAATAAGATGGCTATTTCAGCACTGCTGCCTTTCATTCTGTCGGCCCCGTCAAAGAGTCCCATAACACCTTCGACGATGGAGATATCCGCATCGTATTTATGAAATAAAGATTGTACGTGATCCGTGCTCATCATGAATGTATCGAGGTTGATACTCTGAGACGCTGCCGCTGCAGTGTGATGTTTTGTATCAATGTAATCAGGGCCGCATTTAAAAGGTTGCACCTGTAAACTCCGGTTATGTAATAACCTTAATAAACCCAGTGTAAGGGTTGTTTTACCGGAGTTGCTGGATGGAGCCGCAATTAAAAACCGAGATTTCATTCGGACAAAGATAGTACATTTGCAAGATTAATTTTTTTGACCACATGCAAAGATTAAAGCCCATTATGTTTGTTGGCACAGCTTCCGATGTTGGCAAAAGTATTATCAATACCGGGTTTTGCCGCATCTTTAAACAGGATGGTTATCACCCCGCTCCTTTTAAGGCACAGAACATGTCGCTGAATAGTTATGCCACTCCGGACGGACTGGAGATAGGCCGGGCACAGGCGGTACAGGCAGAGGCCTGTGGCATACCATGCAGTACGGATATGAACCCCGTGTTGCTGAAGCCTACTTCAGAGAAAAGCTCGCAGGTGGTGTTGCTGGGGAAACCGATCGGGAACCAGTCGGCCTATGATTATTTCATGGGGAATAACAAAGAAGAGCTGTTTAAAGAGGCGAAAGCAGCGTATGACAGGTTATCTGCTTTATATAATCCTATTGTACTGGAAGGGGCTGGCAGTATCTCTGAATTGAACCTGAAACACCGCGATATCACTAATATGCGGATGGCATTGCATGCAGATGCCAATGTATTTTTAGTAGCGGATATTGACAGAGGCGGGGTATTTGCCAGTGTATATGGCACCATAACCCTGTTAACACCAGAAGAAAAAAAGCTGATCAAAGGTATTATCATTAATAAATTCCGGGGAGATGCGCGTTTGTTCGAAAGCGGAAAAAAGACCATTGAAGAGTTGTGCGGGATACCGGTAGTAGGTGTAGTCCCATTCAGAAAAGATATACATATTGAGGAAGAAGATTCTGTTGGGTTAGAACAGAAACATGCCACAGCATCCAAAGGGAAAATGAATATAGCTGTGGTATTGTTGAACAGGTTATCCAACTTTACAGATTTTAATGTGCTGGAAAAAGATGAACGCGTACACCTTTTTTACAGTAATAATCCGGCGGAGATAGAACAGGCAGATATTATCATTATTCCGGGTAGTAAGAATACGATTGCCGATCTGGTGGATATTAAAAACAATGGTGTAGCGAAAGCGATCGTACATGCACATAAGAATGGTAAAACGGTGATTGGTATCTGTGGCGGATACCAGATGATGGGGCAAAGCGTAGAAGATCCTTTTCATGTGGAAGGCAGTGTGGAAATGATGCCGGGACTGGGATTATTACCTGTACAGACCGTATTGACGGAAGATAAGGTGACATCTCAATGTACGTTTACTTATAAGGACAAAGGTGTTTGTGAAGGATATGAGATCCATATGGGAGTTACTATCAGTACTCATCCATTGAACCAGTTATCAACGGGTAGCGGAGATGGGTTCTGGTTAGATGATAACTGCTGGGGGACCTATATCCATGGTATCTTAGATAATGAAGTGGTGATCAATGACCTGTTAAAAACAGAGGCCGCTGTGGTCCCTTTTGACTATAATACTTTTAAAAATGAACAGTATGATAAGCTGGCTGCCCATCTTCGGGAGCATCTTGATCTTACTTATATTTACAGCCAATTAAAATAAACGTATGTTAAACGGGCATGGGGATGACGGGTATTTATTCGGTAAGGAGATCAAAGCCGACTTTAGCTCTAATGTATTTTACGAAGGACTGGCAGATGGATTGAGAAAACATTTGTCTGACAGTCTGTATAAGCTGAATAACTACCCCGAAGTGAATGCACAACGCCTGCAAAAGGCGCTGGCAACGTGGCATAACCTGATACCGGAACAGGTGCTGGTAACGAATGGCGCTACAGAAGCGTTCTATTTAATTGCACATGCTTACCGGAATTCTTCTGCGACTATTATTACTCCTGCTTTTGCAGAGTATGAAGATGCCTGTGTAGCGAATGATATGGATGTGCGGTTTAAAGAATGGGAGTACTATCCGAATTTTATCCCTGTTGATACCTCACTTGTTTTCTTAGGTAATCCTAATAATCCTACAGGTAATATCGTATCTCCTCCTAAATTATGGGAGTGGATCAGGCATTATCCTGATACTATTTTTGTATTGGATGAAGCATATGCCGACTTTACAAAAAGCAGACGGTCGATGGTGCAGATATTATCCGACTGCAAGAATCTGATCATCGTAAAATCCCTTACCAAAACCTATTCCATACCGGGTTTACGACTGGGTTACCTGTTGGGCAATGCGGAGATCATTCAGCATATACAGGAGTATAAAATGCCCTGGTCGGTGAATGCATTAGCGATTGAAGCAGGATTGTATATTATTGAACATGCAGCATCCTTAGCTTTACCGGTAGATAAATTACTGGCGGATACGGCTTCATTGATGAGTGAACTGAAACAGTACGTGACAGTATTCGATACCCAGACCAATTTCTTTTTATGTCAGACAGATAAAGGGACAGCCGCAGAACTGAAATCATTTTTATTACATGAATATGGTGTATTGATACGCGATGCTTCTAACTTCAGAACGTTAACACCGAAGCATTTCAGGGTAGCTACACAATCGCCTGAGAAGAATGCATTACTTGTAAAAGGAATCGCAGCATGGACCAAAAGCTGATCGCTTTAATTGTAGGGTATATAGCAGACCTGCTGCTGGGAGATCCCCGCTGGCTCCCCCATCCTATCCGTTTATTCGGTACCGTGATAGATAAAGGTGAACGCTGGTTGAATAAAGGGGATTACAGGTTTGTGAAGGGGATGTTGTTTACATTGATACTTTGTGGGGCTGTGGCCGTGTTCTTTGTTGTTTTGATGTTATATGTACCCTGGACAGGTGGTCTTTTTGTCTTTTACGGATTAGCCAACAGCAGCCTTTTACAGGAAGGCAGGGAAGTGTTCAGGGAATTGGATACCAATGGCCTGGAAGCCGGCCGTAAACGTCTATCCTGGATAGTAGGCAGGGATACCAGCCGCTTAGACGGGAACCAGATAAGGACAGCCGTATTCGAGACATTGTCCGAGAACCTGAGTGATGGGGTAATAGCTCCCCTGTTCTATTATGCGATTGGCGGTGTACCCGCTATGATGACCTATAAGATGATCAATACCCTGGATTCCATGATAGGGTATAAAAAGGAAAGGTATCGCCTGTTCGGGCGTTTTGCGGCCCGGCTGGATGATGTGGCTAATTATATTCCCGCCCGTTTAACAGCCCTGTTAATGGTGCTGGTAACGGGTAGCAAACGGGGGCTTGTATATATATTCAGGTATGGGCATCAGCATGCCAGTCCGAATTCCGGTTACCCCGAAGCAGCCCTGGCAGGTATTCTCCATTGCCGGTTTGGCGGCCCTAATACCTATGATGGCGTGGTGGTAGAAAAGCCTTATATAGGGGACCATCCCCGGTTCATCTTTGAAAAGGAACTGATAAAGGTGATGTATATCAACCATGCTGTTACCTTCCTGATGGTCACCGCTATTATTCTTCTCAGGCTGTTTATCAAATTTTAACTACTTTTAGGTGCGTTTTTGGTTTTTATCTCTACTGAGATAAAATTAAAAGGGAACCTGGTGAGAATCCAGGACAGTTCCCGCTGCTGTAAGTTCTATCATTGCTTTTAACATTCTCTCTGCCACTGTTCTTTACTGAATGGGAAGGCGTTAAAAGCGGAACGAGTCAGAAGACCTGCCACAAACCAAGTTTATCCAACGCTTCGGGAAGAAAGCATGGGTGATACAAACATGATGCATCGTGTTTGTCCCGCCACCTTATTCCCCAGGTTTTGTTTAATCGTTAACGGGTAATTAACTGTATTAAAACAATTTGTAAAAGGTATGGCGATTAAAGATCTGACCAAAGTGCAGAAAATTGTATTTATCTGTAACGGCGGCACCTGCACAAACAAATCAGGACCAGACGACAACACAGCAGAATTAAGAAAACACCTTACGGAGTATGAACTGAATGACGGGGTACACACAGTGCGCACCAAATGTATGGGGCAATGTGATAAAGGCCCTGTTATGTTCATTCATCCCGAAGGAGTATGGTATGGCGGCGTTAATCCGCAGATAGCCCGCGAGATTGTAGTGAAACATTTGATTGGAGACACGTTATTAGAAGAAAGTATCATTTTTAACAGCTAACCCCTACCCCATCACGTGAATAGAAATATAAATAAGGTCTTCTTATTTACAGCATTCATATGCGGTATAGAGGCCAAAGCACAAACGTCCACCATAACCGGTGCTGTTAACGATCATATCGATCAGCATGCTATTCCCGGTATCAGCATATTTATTCCGGAAGTGAATAAGCGTATGATGAGCGATGAAAACGGGCAATATACCTTTTCACATTTACATGCCGGAGAATATACGGTCGTATTTTCTTATACAGGCTATATTAAAACAAGTAAAACAATCACAGTAAAAAATAACGAGACCGTACGTTTGAATGTCTCTCTCAAAGCGGACCTGTTGAATCTTTCCGAAATCACGGTATCCGCTTCTACTACCCGTCAGGGAGAGAATAAGATGGATATGATCGCGATGCAGTTACAACCGGTAAAGTCAGCACAGGACTTATTACGTACAGTGCCGGGGTTGTTCATTGCACAGCATGCCGGTGGAGGAAAGGCAGAACAGATCTTTGTGCGTGGAACGGATAATGATCATGGTACAGACTTCGCTATTTTCTTTGATGACATTCCCGTGAATATGCCCACGCATGCACATGGACAGGGATATGCGGACATGC
Organism: Chitinophaga oryziterrae; assembly: GCF_009758125.1. Classification (GTDB taxonomy): domain Bacteria; phylum Bacteroidota; class Bacteroidia; order Chitinophagales; family Chitinophagaceae; genus Chitinophaga; species Chitinophaga oryziterrae. Next base: position 161,359 of record NZ_WRXO01000006.1, on the reverse strand, counting down.
ACTTTATGATCCCTGAAATAGTAGGTAAAGCCGGTTTCTATAAAGGACCTTATGATGCCAGATTGGGCGATTTTTCTGTGAGCGGCGCTGCATTGTTTAATTCACTTTATAAGCTGGATAATAATGTAGCAAAAGTGGAATATGGCATGTTTAACAGTCAGCGTGCATTACTGATGCTGAATCTATTGGATAAGAACCCTCTTGTAAAAAAATGGAATGATAATGCTTATATAGCGGCAGACTACATGCATAATGATGGTTATTTCATCAATAAGCTGCATTATAAACGGCTGAATATTTTTGCCAGATATAATGCGCATATCAGCAAAAGTACAGACCTGATGTTCACGGCCTCTACGTTTAACAGTACCTGGGATGCATCCGGACAACTGCCTTTACGAGCCGTGGAAACAGGTAAGCTGGACAGACTGGGCTCTGTTGACCCTTCCGAAGGGGGCCGTACTTCCAGGACGAATATCAACCTGAAAACTATTACTACGTTTAAGGATAACAGTACTTTTAAGAACCAGTTGTATTATACGAAGAATATCTTCGACCTCTTCTCCAACTTTACCTTTTTCATGAATGATACTATTAATGGTGATGAGATCAGGCAATGGGAAAACAGGGATCTATTTGGATATAAAGGCGCTTATAACAGGACGGACGGCAACCTCAGTTCTGAGGCGGGCATTACTACCAGAACAGACCTGTTACATCGTGGCAGGGACCATGTAAAGGCCCGTCAGTTATTGAGTATAGATGATGTTGGTAATGCGCAGATCAGTGATCTTAGTTTTTACATTAATGAGAGCTGGCATTTTCATCCTAAATGGAATGTAACACTGGGGCTGCGGAATGATGTATTTAACTTTAATTACCAGGATAAGCTACATCCCGAAAATTCCGGTCATAAATGGGTAAACCGCTTTAATCCAAAACTTGATCTGTATTATGATATTTCTACGAATGTAACATTGTTCGCTAAAGCAGGATCGGGATTCCATTCCAATTTTGTGCAGGCGGTGGTGAGTAAGGAAGCCAATGCCAATCCGGTACCCGGCGCTTATGGAACAGACCTGGGCACTAACTTTAAAATAGGACGCCGGGTACTGGTGAGTTTAACAGCATGGTGGTTACAGGAAGGTGCTGAGTACGTGTTCGTAGCGGATGATGGGAGTTTTGAAGATATCGGGGAGGTAAAGAAGATAGGTTTTGACGCCTCTGTGCGTTACCAGTTGAATGCTTTTTTATGGGCAGATGTGAACCTGAACTATGCGCATGGGACACTGGTGAATGCGCCCAAAGGTGAGAACCTTTTGCCATTGCAGCCTACGTGGAATTCTACCGGTGGACTGACCGCTAAATTAAGAGAGGGCGTCAGTGCGAGTTTACGTTACCGTTATATGGGAGAGCGCCCTGCCACCGAGGATGGCTCGGTAAAGTCAAAAAGTTATTTTATCACAGATGCCGTGGTGAAGTATACCAGCGCCAGGTATGAGCTGGGGGTTTCCGCTGAGAACATATTTAATGAGCAATGGGCAGAGGCACAGTTTTATGATGAGTCGCGTTTGAAAGGAGAACCTGCTCCTGTCTTTGATTTTCATAATACACCAGGTACCCCATTCTATCTGAAAGGAACATTAAGTGTCTTTTTTTAAACATATTGTTATGGAAGAACTGCATCATAATTTTACGGGATTCATTATACTGGCGGTATTGGGATTGCGGCACGGACTGGACCCGGACCATATTACTATCATTGACGGGTATACGTATCGGTTGCACTTAACTAAAAGTATGTGGACCCGCTGGGTAGGCACCCTGTTTACTTTCGGGCATGGGATTATGGTAACGGCGATAGCGCTGACGCTCTGTATATTGAAAAACAACTTTGCCATGCCGGCGATGCTGGATATTGTGGTGGAGTGGATGTCTACGGTGATGTTGTTTTTTATAGGGGTGTCTAACCTGATCGCGTTAATGCGGAACAGTCAGGGACAACTGAGTGGTGTGAGGAAATGGCTGTTGCCGAAGTCGTTCAGTACTTCTATCAATCCTTTTACCGTGATCGTTACCGGGGTGATCTTTGGATTTATCTTCGATACATCTTCCCAGATAGCAGCATTCGGGTATGCTATTTCGGTGTCTAACCAATGGATATATGCTATTATTGGCGGACTGGTATTTTCGCTGGGGCTGATTATGACGGGCACCTGTGATTCCCTGCTGTTAAGTAAACTACTGAAGACTTTTGATCAGAAAAAGATCCAGAGCCACCGGTTTAAGCTGAATGTGCTGATCACGATCATGTGTTTTGCCATTCCTTTGTATAAAGTACTGAGCACAATCATGCCTTTTCTGGAGTTATCAGACCTGCAAAACAATATTGTAGGACTTACTTTTATCACTATAATCATATCTTTATACGCTGATTTATATTTAAAACATAAATACGCCCGGACTGCTGATGAAAACGGTTAGTATATTAGGTTGTGGCTGGCTGGGCTTACCTCTGGCTTCGCATTTGTTGCGCGAAGGATATAGGGTACATGGCTCGGTTACCAGTCAGGATAAACTTGCATTATTACAGGAAAAGGGAATCATTCCTTATCAGATACAGATTACTGATACGCAGATTACCGGGGATCAGCTCTCCGGTTTTCTGGCATCTGAGATATTGATCATTAACGTTCCTCCTGCACGCAGGGAGGATATTGTGGCGTATCATACGGCGCAGATGTCTTTGCTGCTTCCTTTGATAAAGGCTCAACATGTGTTGTTTGTGAGTTCCACTTCTGTATATCCGGAGCTGAACCGGGTAGTGACTGAAGATGACCATTTTGAACCGGTGAAGGGCAGCGGGAAAGCACTGGTAGCGGTGGAGGAGCTATTCCGCACACATACGGATTGTACGGTGTTGCGTTTTGCAGGCTTGATAGGGTATGATCGTCAGCCGGGGCGTTTTTTAGCGGGAAAAACCAATGTGGAGAATGGGGATGCCCCGATCAATGTGATACATCAGGATGATTGCATCGCTATTATTACGGAGATTATTCGTCAGGGTGTCTGGGGGGAAGTGTTCAATGCGTGTTCGGACGTGCATCCTTTGAGGAAGGATTTTTATACATTGGCAGCATCAAAAGCTGGGTTGGTATTACCCACTTTTATTGCCGGCGGGAATAAATTTAAAATCATCAATTCGGATAAGCTAAAGCAGCGCTTAGGTTATGCTTTTAAATATCCGGACCCACTTGAAACACTATGAAGGGCATCTTAATTTGTGGACATGGCAGCCGCGACCCTGAAGGAGTTGAAGGCTTTAAGGAACTGGTGAAGTTGTTGAAACTCCGGTATCCCGACCGCCTTGTTGATTATGGTTTCCTGGAGTTCTCTCACCCGGTATATGCCGCGGCGGTGGAGCGGATGTATGTGGCCGGTGTGCGTGATATTATTGCGATCCCGGCTATTTTATTTGCGGGCGGTCATGCGAAGAATGATATTCCTTTTGAGATGAATACGTTGCAGAACCAGTATGCTGATTTGCGTATCAGGCTGGGGAAACATATCGGTATCACGCCTTCTGTTTTGCAGTTGTGCAAGAAACTGATCGCTGCCGTTAGTACTTATGATAAGGATACGTGTTTATTGGTGGTAGGTCGTGGTACTTCCGACCCGGACGCGAATTCTGACGTTGCCAAGTTAACGCGGATGTTATGGGAAGGGATGGGTTTTGGCTTTGCCACAACGGCTTTTATTGGCGTTACACAGCCCCTTTTAAAGGACATTTTACCTGTGGTGGAGTTATTACCTTATAAGCGGGTGGTCGTGCTTCCTATCTTCTTATTTACGGGTATATTGCTGAAGAAAATATATGCACAGGTTTCGGAGTTCAGCGCCGGCTCTGATAAAGAGTTTGTGTATACGGGGTCTTTTGAGTGTGATGAGTTGTTGTTACAGTCTTTGGATGAGCGTATAGCAGAAGTGGAAACCGGTAATCCCAATATGAATTGCCAGTTGTGTAAATACAGAACACAGATTATTGGTTTTGAGGAAGAGGTGGGGAAAGAACAGGTAGGGCATCATCTGGCGGTGAAAGGGATTTTGTTTGAGGAGGATGAGAAAATTGAGGGGAAGTTTTTATCTACATTTAAAAAGATCCTGGGGATATGATATATGGCGTTTCGTTAGGACCGGGAGATCCTTTGCTGATAACAGTGAAGGGATTGCAGGTGTTGCAGCAGGTGGACAGGATCTATTATCCGGGGTCTTTACCGGGGAGTAGTTATTCTTTAGGCATTTTACAACATTATAACCTGGATGAAAGTAAGTTCCGGGGGATGTTCCTGAATATGTCTGATGACAGGGAACAGGCGGAGAAGACTTATGCAGAGACTTTTCAGGAGATGCTTACGGATTATAACAATGGGTTGGATATTGCTTTTGTAAGTGAGGGAGATATTTCTTTCTATAGCACGTTCGCTTATTTGCTGAAGCATATCCGGCAGCATAAATTAGATGTAGAGATCATTGCGGGAGTGCCTTCCTTTTTGTTGGGCGCTGCGGCGCATCAGTTACCGCTGGCGGTGTTGAATGAGAAGATCGCGATTCTTCCGCGTGCTAAAAACATAGCGCGTTATTTAGAAGAGTTTGATACGGTGGTATTGATTAAAGTACGCAGTGTTCTTAGCGGCATCATGCCTTTTATTAAAGACCTGAATATTGTCTATTGTGAACGTTTAGGTACGCCACAGCAATTTATTACTACGGACATCAATGATCTGAAGGATAGAGAGATCCCCTATTTTTCATTACTTATATTAAAGAAAGTATGAAGTTAAGTGTAGTAGGTATTGGTCCGGGCGGACAGGATTACATTCTCCCTCTTGCGCAGCAGGTATTAGCGGATGCGGACATCGTGATAGGGTATAGTTATTATTTCCAGTTTATACAGCATCTGTTAAAGCCTTCATGTGTAGCCGTGGGTAAAGATCTTACAGAAGAAGAAGCGCGTGCAGCGCTGGCGGTGAACAGTTGTGAGCCGGGGAAACATGTAGTGGTGATCAGTTCCGGAGATGCAGGCATTTATGCCATGGCATCCCTGGTGTATGAGTATGCCAGCAAACGCCCTGATAAGGAACTTGATCTGCAGACGGTCCCGGGTATCAGTGCATTCATTGCTTCTGCCGGGAAGTTAGGGGCACCATTAGGCCATGATTTCTGCTGTATTTCTTTATCAGATCTAATGACACCGTGGACGACGATTGAAAAAAGGATCTTTGCAGCCGCCACGGGGGATTTTGTGACCTCTTTGTATAATCCGCGAAGCAAGAAGCGGTTCTGGCAACTGGAGCGGTTTAAGGAGATCTTTTTAGCGCACCGGGCTCCTGAGACGCCGGTGGCTATCATCAGGCAGGTAACGCGTCCGGAAGAGCAGATTACGATTACTACTTTACAGGAGTTTGATACTACTCTGGTGGATATGTTCTCTTTGGTGATGGTGGGAAACTCCCAGACTTATCAGTTTAAGGATTTCCTGGTGACGCCTCGCGGGTATCTTGCCCGTAAGCCACAGACCGGACAGGAAATACAGGATGAGAGTTTCAGGCAGATAGCGGAGCAGTTGCATAGGCATGATATCAGTGCGGCGGACCAGTGGGCGATTATCCGGTGTATACATACTACAGCGGATTTTGAATATGAGGATCTATATCTCTCTAATAAAGATGCTATTTCACGCTGGCATGAGTATTTAACGAACGGAGGCACGATCGTGACGGATGTAACGATGGTACAATCCGGGATTACGAAAGAGTTTATTAACCGGTACAATGTGAATGTGTATTGTTATTTAAATGATCCTGAGACGATCCCTTTAGCGGAGAAAGAAGGGTTAACACGGAGCCAGGCCGGTATGCGGATCGCTATTGCGAAACATCCTGAAGCATTGTTTGTTGTTGGCAATGCACCAACTGCCTTGTTTGAGTTATGTGATCAGTTCCCGGAATTTAATCCTGCGGGGATTATCGGTACACCGGTGGGTTTTGTGAATGTGGTAGAGTCTAAGTTGAAATTGCAGGCGATGAAGCAGGTGCCTTATGTGATCATTAAAGGGCGTAAAGGCGGGAGTAATGTGGCCGCGAGTATTGTGAATGCAGCGTTTACTGTAAATACATTAGTATCATGAGAAAGTTTACTGATGCAGAAGCCGGGTTACTGGAAGAGCTGATTTTGAATAGAAGGGATGTTCGGGGGAATCGTTTTATTGCTGCTCCTGTAGAAGACGATATTATTTCGAAGCTGATATCGGTGGCGCTGAATGCTCCTTCGGTAGGGTTTTCACAGCCCTGGGAGTTTGTGATCATAAAAGATGCGACGATAAAAGCAAAGATAAAAGAAACGTTTTGTGAAGAGAATGAAAAGGCGGCCGGTGTTTTTAAAGATGAGAAACAGCAGGAGTATATCAGGTTGAAACTGGAAGGGATCATAGAAGCCCCGGTTAATATAGCCGTGTTTTACAAACCAGCTGTTGGCCCTGTACTGGGACAAACAAGCATGGGAGAAGTGGGATTGTATAGTGTGATCTGTGCCGTGCAGAATATGTGGTTAATGGCCAGGGCGTTGAATATTGGAATTGGATGGGTGAGTATTTTAGACCCTGAAAAAGTGAAAAGTATTCTTAAAGCGCCTCCCGCCAATAAACTTGTAGCTTATTTGTGCGTCGGACATGTAGATCAATTTTCGGATAAGCCGGAGCTGGAGATATTGGAATGGGAGAAGCGGAAACAAAAGGATGCTGTGTTGTTTTTTGATAGTTATTAAGTTTCTGACGCTATAATTTGAATATAGATTGTCAGGTGTTGTTGCTCATAAATACACTGCATCTGACTGTTTAGTTCCCTGATTTAGCTTTGGAATATGGGTCAGGATTTATTTTCAATTTGACTTCACCTAATATTCACGTCAGATAAGGTGTATTTATGAACAACAACACCTGCCGCAAAGATTATGTAATCAAACTAAGCATTTTTTTATAAACACGGAACTCCTAACGGAGCTTAACTAAACAACATTGTGGAGTATATAATAATAGGCATATCAAACAATCCTGCTTTTTCATTTATGGATGAAGTGAAAAGTATATTGCCTTTACATAGTGTGTTTTCGGGTGGTAAGCGGCATTATGAGTTAGTGAAAGGCTATTTACCGGAGGGGCATGTTTGGATTGATATTATTGGGGATATGGGGCGGTTGATAGAACGATATCGGGAGTTTAATCAGACTGTAGTTGTATTTGCTTCCGGAGATCCTTTGTTTTATGGGATTGCTAATACTATTATGAGGTTAGATACCAGTGCTGTAATGAAGGTGTATCCTCATTTTAATAGTTTACAGGTGCTTTGTCATCGTTGTAATATTGCTTACCAGCATATTTGTAATACTTCTGTTCATGGGCGGGGGTGGGATGAACTGGATATTGCTTTGATTTCAGGGTATTCTCTGATAGGTGTATTGACGGATGGGGTTAAAACTCCTTCGGCGATTGCGGAGAGAATGCTGGAATATGGGTTTGATAACTATTCTGTGATTGTGGGAGAAGCGTTGGAAGGGATTGATGAAAGGATTAGTTATTTATCGCTTGAGGAAGTAGGATCTTCCTTCAATGCATTGAACTGTGTGTTATTAGTAAGGACTGTTTTGAAGCCTAAAGCATTTGGTATCCATGATACTGCTTTTGCAGGATTGGAGAACAGACCTAATATGATTACCAAAATGTCTGTTCGGCTGTTAAGTCTTTCACAACTGGATTTGCATAACAGGACTTCATTCTGGGATATAGGTTTTTGTACAGGATCTGTTTCTATAGAAGCTAAGAAACAGTTTCCGGCTTTACAGGTTACAGCATTTGAGAAAAGACCGGAATGCAGTCAGTTATTTGATATAAATACACGGAAGCATTCTACACCTGGTATAAGTAAAGTAATGGGAGATATCTTTTTACAAGAGTTAAAAGGGCAGGCAGATGCTATATTTATAGGCGGGCATGGGAACAGGCTGACAGAGCTGATTGCATTGGTTGATTCCCATTTAAATATTAAGGGGCGGTTAGTGATCAATGCCGTAAAAGAAGAAAGTAAAGAACAATTTATCACAGGTATACAACAGTTGAATTATCATTTACTGGACCCTATTACGTTGAGAGTAGACGAACATAATCCAATTACTATTTTAACAGCAGAAAAATTATGAATAATACTGCCATTATAGCGAGTACAGATAAAGGAGTAGAACTGGGGCTTCGTATCCAGAAAGAGTTTTCTAAATCTGTATTGGTAAGTACAAGGTTGAATAATATAGAAAGCATCACCTCCTTTTTAGAAAAGGATTTTGCTAAGTTTGATACCCTTGTGTTTATAGGAGCTTTAGGTATTTGTGTACGCAGTATTGCGCCTTATCTTACTGATAAGAAGCAGGACCCTGCTGTGGTGAACATGGATGATCATGGAACGTTTGTACAGTCTGTTGTATCCGGGCATGTTGGCGGGGCCAATGAGCTGGCTATTAAATTAGCCAATGCGATAGGTGCTTTACCTGTGATTACTACATCCAGTGATATACAGCAATTGTGGGCATTGGATACATTAGCAGCTCAGTTTAACTGGAAATCAGGTAGTGATTTAAATCAGCAGATCTCATTGTTTGTGAATAACAAACCAACTGCTTTATTACTGGATATTAAAGATAAAGGAACTCTTTATCTGGAAAAATCCAAACCTTCTTTTGTTGATTGTTATTATGATTATAAAGAGATAGATTTTTCTAAGTATTCCCTGTTTATAGCAGTGACTTATAAAATTTATGATGTTCCGTGTCCCTCTTTATATTACTATGCTCCCGTATTAAATATAGGTATGGGATGTTCCCGTGATATTGAATCTGATCTGTTACTGGCATCCTTCAGATTCCGGTTGGCAGAAGAACATTTAGCAATAGAATCCGTAAAGGCATTAGGTTCTATAGATGTGAAACACGATGAAGCAGCATTTATTGATCTTTCTAAAACATTCAATATTCCTTTTGTTACTTATACGACAGATGAGTTAAACTCACAAACTGTTGTGAACCCTTCCGAAGTAGTAATGTCTAAATTAGGCGTACACAGTGTTTCAGAAGCATCAGCAATGTTGTTATCCGGGAATAAAGAGCTGTTGCTGGAAAAGCAAAAGATATCCTTATCATCCGGTAAGAAACATACGATTGCCATTGCAGTAGATAAACAGGTATTACGTAAAGCCGTAGTAGCTATTGTAGGTGCTGGTCCGGGTGATGCTGAACTGATCAGTGTAAAAGGGAAACAACTACTGGAAGAAGCAGATCTTATTTTATATGCCGGTAGTCTTGTTCCTTTGGAACTAACGCATTACGCGAAACCGGGCGCAATTATCAGGAACTCTGCCAGCATGACCCTGGAAGAGCAGATAGCATTAATGGATACCCATTATGCCAAAGGGCATATGATTGTGCGGTTACAATCCGGCGATCCCTCTATATATGGCGCCATACAGGAGCAGATGACCATTTTCGATGAGAAAGGAATGGACTATTACATTGTACCTGGCATATCCTCTTTTCAGGCAGCAGCAGCGTATTTAAAATCGGAGTTTACGATTCCTGAAGTGGTGCAGAGCATTATTCTTACAAGAGGTGCAGGTAAGACCCCTTTACCGGAGAATGAGAAGCTGAATGAGATGGCGAAGCATAAGGCAACGATGTGTATCTTTTTAAGCGCCACGATTGCTAAATCTGTACAGGAACAGTTATTAGAGCATTATGAGGCCGAAACGCCTGTAGCTGTTTTATATAGAGTAACGTGGAAAGATGAAGAGGTGTATACGGGGCAATTGAAAGATCTGGCAAAGATCATCAGGGATAATAAATTAACGTTGACGACACTGGTAATTGTAGGTGCAGCTATTGGAGCAAGGAAGAACAGGTCGCATTTATATAGTCCGGAGTGGAAACATACTTTCAGAACAGGTAAAGAGATAAAGATATGATCTTAGTATTTGGCGGAACAACAGAAGGGAAGAAAGTAGCAGGTATTCTAGAGGAAGCGGGATATCAGTTTTGTTATTCAACTAAAACTGAAACTGATTTCCAACCGGGGAACTATCGCTTTGGCGCCTTTACAAAAGAGAGTCTGGCAACGTTTTGCCAGGAAAAGGATGTACAGGTCATCATCAATGCCAGTCATCCTTTTGCAGAAGGATTACATCAGACCATTTATGAAGCTGCGGATGTGCCGGTATTACGTTTTGAACGTACTTATCCGGAAAGACTCGCTCATCCCCTTATCCATTATTTGCCCTCCTACCCTGCTGCTATAGACTATTTACATCATCATCCGGTTAATAATTTATTAGCCCTGACCGGTGTTCAGACTATAGAGAAATTAAAGCCCTACTGGTCTGATCATACAACTATTTTCAGGATATTGCCAAGGTCAGTAGCCATTGCAGAAGAAGCAGGTTTTCCCGTAAAGGACCTGATACTGGAAATGCCAACAGACGACCTGCAACATGAACTGTCTATCATTCATCAGTATAATATAGACGGGATCATTACAAAGGAAAGCGGGGATTCCGGGTTTCTTTTTATCAAGATCGCAGCCGCCATACATGCAGGCATTCCTATCGTCATCATTACAAGGCCGGAATTACCGAAAACGTTTTTCCCGGTATATGATGAAGAAGAGCTTTTATCTCAACTAAATAAAATACTGGAATGAGTTTACAGCCAATACCCGCCGGCCCGTTAAGAACGGGATACACGACAGGAGCCTGTGCTACTGCCTGTGCAAAAGCGGCGTTACTGGCGCTCATCCAACAAAAAGATATTAGTGAGACAGAGATCACTTTGCCTTTAGGGGAGAAAGTGACCTTTCAGGTAAACAGTTCATTTACTACGAAGAATGCGACCTGTACCACCATCAAAGATGCAGGCGATGATCCTGATGTAACACATGGTGCAACGATAGGTTGTACCGTATCTTTTAATACATCCGGTGATGTCAGATTCATCAGAGGGAAAGGGGTTGGTATTGTTACTTTGCCAGGGTTGGCTATTGGTGTAGGAGAACCGGCTATTAACCCTGTGCCGAGGAAGATGATCACAGATGCTGTTCATTTTATTACGCATCAGTATAAGATAGATAAAGGTGTGGATGTAGAAGTGTTTGTCGTGAATGGAGAAGAGATCGCTAAGAAGACGTTGAACAGCCGTATCGGTATTATAGACGGGATTTCCATATTAGGTACTACCGGCATAGTGAAACCGTTTAGTGCCTCTGCTTACATAGCCAGTATTACACAGGGCATTGATGTAGCGATCGCGAATGGATGCAGGGAGATTGTGATTAACTCCGGTGGCAGATCGGAGAATATATTGAGAAAACGTTTTCCTCATTTACCGGAATTTGCTTTTATACAATATGGTAACTGGATCGGTGAAACACTGGATAAAATAAAGGCTTCTTCTTTAGAGAAAGTAACCATGGGCATTATGCTGGGGAAAGCAGCTAAACTGGCCCAGGGAGAACTGGATACACATAGCGGGAAGTCGAGCTGGGATAAGCAGTTTATTTACAACCTGGCAAAAGCATGCGGATATAGTGATGAACAATGTTTACCCATACTGGACTTAAATATGGCGAGGCGTTTAACGGAGATATTTCCTTTTACTGCGGAAGAACCATTCTTTAAGCAACTGGCGGCTGCATGTTATGCAGTTTGCCAGGCTATTATTCCGGATGTGACGTTACAGATATTATTGATCGATGCCAATGATACAATTATATGATAGGATACTTATTTGCTGATTCAATATTATTGGGAATACAACATTCTTTTGAACCGGACCATATGGCCGCCGTATCCGTACTCGCGTCTGACAGGGCCAATAATAAGATCAGGACCTCCAGGCTGATATGGCGATCTTCTCAGTGGGCATTAGGGCATTCCCTATCCCTGATATTGTTCAGCATCTTTGCCTTACTGTTAAAGTCGGCCTTACCGCTGAATATTTCCGCGTATGCAGAAATGGCGGTAGGGCCTGTGATGATATGGCTGGGGATATCGGCCATCCGGCGTAATCATAAGCTGAAGAAGATGATGGCCGCACATAAAGTATTTGCCGAACATGAGCATATAAATAACGCCCTGCATATACATGGCAGGCAGGGACAGGAAATCGCAATGAACCCGCTTAGCAGGTCGTTTTGGGTAGGCATGTTACACGGACTGGCAGGAACAGGCGGCGCCTGTGCGATCGCCCTTGTATTAGCCTCTGAGAACACCAGCACGGCTATCGGGATCATTGTGTTGCAGAGTGCAGGCATTATACTGGCCATGACCACTTATAGCTGTGTACTGGCGTTCTCTGTATCGAGGTTCATCGAGCGGAACCAGGTAGCGTTTAAATCGATGAATGCCATTGTAGGCTTATTTTCAATTGGAGTAGGATGTCTCTGGATCTATAATATTTTCATATGATGAAGGCTTTTCCATTTACGGCTGTCAGCGGACAGGAAGATTTCAAACTGGCACTGATACTTTGCATGATAGATGCGAGTCTGGGTGGCGTGTTGGCCCTCGGCGATAAAGGCACCGGTAAAACCACCACGGTACGCGGACTGAGTAACCTCATGCCCGGCTTTCCATTTGTGAACCTGCCTATTGGAGCAACAGAAGACAGGGTGTTAGGTACGGTGCAACTGGAAACACTGATCAATGAGAAAAAGACGGAGATCAGGAAGGGCTTGCTGGCAACCGCCAATCATGGGGTGTTGTACATTGATGAGGTAAACCTGCTGAACGATTACCTGATGGATGTATTGTTAGATGCAGCTTCCGGTGGCGGTTATTACCTGGAAAGGGACCATATCTCGCAATGGCAGGAAAGTAAGTTCTGCTTAGTAGGCACCATGAACCCGGAAGAAGGTGAATTAAGGCCACAACTGTTAGACCGGTTTGGGTTAAGTGTGACCATTAAAACACCGATGGACAGGGCCACCCGTATGGAGATCGTAAACAGGCGATTGCTGTTCGATGCTGATCCCGCGGCGTTTTGCGCATTATTTAATGAGTCGGAGGTCTTATTATCCAAACGCATTATCAGGGCCAGGAATAATTTATTACATGTTGTTCTGCCGGATATTATTCATGAGGAGATTACGGATGCCTGTATACAATACCAGGTAGAAGGGCTACGGGCCGATATACTGCTAATGAAAGCAGCAAGGGCACATGCAGCCTATCATGATAAAAAAGAAGCAGATAGTGAGGATGTACATAAAGTAATGGCTTTTGTATTATCTCATCGTTCTAAAAATTTCTCACAAAATAAAAGTCCTCAGCAGAACAGGGAGAATCAGTCCCCGAAGGAAGAAAAGGAGGGCGAGACGAAACGCTTCAGCAATATTTATTAAAGGCGAAGAGTACACAGCAGCATCTGAAATACAAGAAGCCTGTGACCAGTGCTAAAAAAGGATTGAAGATCATTGCTTACAGAGGAGTTAAACAACCTTTAGTTAAAGCAGCAGTTGTAGATGTATTAGCCACTGTTCAGCATTATTTATCAACAGATAAAGTAACGTTGAAATTAAGGGGCAATGCCTCTAAAGCAGCGATGCATATTATCTTCTTAATCGATTCCAGCGGATCTATGGTAAAAGACCAGCAGATCGCTTATATAAAAGGATTGATACAGGATACTATCGCTCATTATAAAGGCAAAAGGATTTTGTATGCAGCAGTGGCACTGAGTAATGACGACGCACAATTATTATCTTCATTTACGGTGGATACAGAACAGTTAATGCAAACAGTAACATTATTAAAATCCGGTGGCAAAACCAATATGAAAGCGGGGTTTGCTATTGTTCATCAATTAATGAGATCTGACGCTCATTTGTATATTTTCACGGATGGAAAGATCAATGTAGGTACATTTGAAGACACTGTTTCTTATTATAATGCTTATCTAAAACAGGTAAAATCGGCCACAGTGATTGATAATGACAGCGGATTCATTCAGCTGGGGTTATCCCAAAAACTAGCTACAGCAATTGGTGCAAAGTATAATCATATAAACAGATGATCCATTATATATCAGGCGGCCAAAGGTCCGGTAAAACCAATTACGCATTACAGTTAGCGAGATCGTTATCTGACAAACCTGTGTATCTGGCCACTTCAAGGATCTGGGATGAAGGGCATAAAGCCCGGATAGAAAGGCATAAAAGTGAAAGGGATACATCCTGGGAGAATATAGAGGAAGAAAAGGAACTGAGTAAACTATCTCTTTCCAATAAGACAGTCGTGCTGGATTGTGTAACATTATGGCTGACTAATTTCTTTACAGATACTAATTATGATCTCACAGTTTCTCTTAATGAAGCAAAGGAGGAGTTTGATACCTTTATCAAACAGGAAATGCAGCTGATCATTATCTCTAATGAAATAGGTATGGGTATTCATGCAGCTACTGATATGGGCCGTAAATTCACGGACCTGCAGGGATGGATGAATCAATATATTGCACAGAAAGCGGACAGCGCTACTTTTATGGTATCCGGTATCCCGGTTAAAATTAAATAGACAAATGAACACATTCGACATTCAACCCGTTAATAGCAATACGGCAGCGGCATTAACACATAAGATCAACTACAAGACCAAACCACTTGGAGCGTTAGGTGTGTTAGAGAAAATAGCATTACAGGTCGGCTGTATACAGGATACGTTAGCGCCGGCCCTGCATCATCCTGCTATTGTCGTATTTGCAGGTGATCATGGGATAGCTAAAGAAGGTGTAAGTCCTTATCCCCAGGAAGTTACTTACCAGATGGTGTATAACTTTTTGCAGGGAGGTGCGGGCATTAATGTATTCTCCCGTCAGAACGGAATTGCTATAAAAGTAGTGGACGCCGGTGTGAACTTTAATTTTGAAGCACATCCTGATCTGATCAATGCGAAGGTGGGTCATGGTACAAAAAGTTATCTGACCGGGGATGCTATGAGCGAAGCCGAATGCAGTACGGCTATTGATAAAGGAGCCGCTATAGTGAAGGAGATCTGTGCAGAAGGATGTAATGTGATTGGTTTTGGTGAGATGGGAATAGGTAACACTTCTTCTGCAGCTATTATCATGAGCCTGTTATGTGAATTACCACTGGAACAATGCATTGGCAGAGGTACAGGGTTGAACGATGAAGGGTTGAAGAAGAAAACAGCCGTGCTGACAGCAGCGATGGACTATCATGCCAATCTGGATAAAACGCCTTTTAATATATTGAAAACCTTTGGTGGTTTTGAGATAGCGATGATATGCGGAGCGATGTTAAAAGCAGCGGAGCTGAAAATGGTCATACTGGTAGATGGGTTCATTACTACTGCTGCATTACTGGTCGCAGCAGGTATTGATACAAATGTACTGGACTATTGTATTTTCTCTCACCAGTCGGATGAACAGGGCCATGCTTTAATGCTGAAAAAGCTAAAAGCAGAACCGGTATTACATCTGGGAATGAGATTAGGTGAAGGGACCGGCGCCGCAGTGGCTTATCCTCTTATAAAATCAGCAGTAAATTTTTTAAATGAAATGGCCAGTTTTGAATCTGCCGGTGTATCTAATAAAGCATGATTAAAAGAGAAATACGCGTATTCCTGACAGCATTGATGTTCTTTACACGGATACCTGTGCCAAAAAATATTGGTGTGACAGATCTTAATAAATCGAGCCGTTATTTTCCCCTGGTAGGGATTATAGTGGGGTTGACAGGTGCGCTGACCTATTATGGCGCTTTCTTCCTTTTTAAGGATCCCTGGATTGCGTCTTTCCTTTCTCTGGGAGCTACCTTACTGGTTACCGGCGCTTTCCACGAAGATGGATTAGCTGATGTGGCAGACGGTTTTGGTGGTGGATGGACGAAAGAGCGTATACTGGAGATCATGAAAGATTCACGGGTAGGCGCTTACGGGGTTATTGCACTGATTGTAGTACTTGGATTGAAAGTTACGCTTGTGACTAAACTGACGGATACACTTCTTACGAAGCTATCTGATCCTCTTGCTACTAAACGAACAGATATTCTTATTACGAACCTCGCAGATACACTGATATTATATGTAGCCGCGCATTCAGTGAGCAGGACCATGCCTGTTTTCTTTTTGCGGTTCATGCATTATTCAAGGGAAGACGATCTGTCTAAAATAAAACCATTAGCAACACAGATCAGTTGGTGGGGGCTATTTACAGCCATTATAACCGGGCTGTTGCCATTATTTATTGCAGTATTGGCATTTCACTTTAACGCATATCTGTTTTTAAGTGTGATCCCCTGTGGATTATTAACACTTTATCTGGGCTGGTATTTTAAGAAGTGGATCGGCGGATATACAGGCGATTGTTTAGGCGCTACACAGCAATTGAATGAACTGGTGTTTTATTTATCAGTATTGGCGTTATGGAGATTTCTTTTATAAGACATATTAAGCCTGTTATAGCAGCGGGTATCTGTTACGGGCAACTGGACGTACCGGTCCCTGATGAGCCTTATCTGCCTGTTATCATTGCTGATATAGTGTATAGTAGCCCGTTACTCAGGTGTACCGCATTAGCAAAACAACTATCCCCCTCTCCTGTTACCGATGCCCGTTTAATGGAACTACATTTCGGGGACTGGGAAGGAAAGAAATGGGATGAGATCGATGAAGCCGCCTTACGGGTATGGGGAGAGGATTACATCCATTTATCCCCGCCTAACGGAGAATCATTAATAACGTTATTAGAAAGAGTAAGCGGATTTATTGATGAGGTAAAATCATCCTCTTATAAAAAAATAATTATTGTCACACATGCGGGGGTTATCCGCTGTGCCATGCATTTATTCAATCACATTCCTTTACATCAGATCATGATGGAAAAGGTAGATTTTGGTGGAATTTATACTTTTAAGCTATGAAGATATATACTAAAAAAGGGGATAAAGGTACTACCGCATTATTTGGTGGTAGTCGCGTAGACAAAGACGATGTACGTGTAAATTGTTATGGCACATTGGATGAGGTGAACTCCACTATTGGCCTGTTACGTGCTAAGTTAGGTAACGAGCATGAATGGCAGCCTAATCTGATGAAGATCCAGAAAGATATGATGGATATGATGTCTCATCTGGCACGTCCGTCTGATTGCAAAAAGGAAAACCCTAATCCGAAACCGGTAGACGGAGCAGCATTCTGCGAGCAGTGGATAGATGAATTAGAGGCAGCGATGACCAGCAAATCCGATTATTTCTTACTGCCTGGTGGTAATGAAATATCTGCCCTGTGTCATGTGGTAAGAACGCAGATGCGCAGAGGGGAACGACTGCTGGTAACGCTTATGAAAGCAGATACTGTGGATGATTATATCCCTGCTTATATCAACCGTTTGTCTGACCTGTTTTTTATATTAGGTCGTGCAGAGATGGATAAAGCCGGTGTAGCCGAAGAGAAATGGCAGCTGTTTTTATACAAGAAGAAGAATATTACACAATAATCACTTCTATGCCCTGGTTTTCTAGTTCACGCACCATGGTGTTACTGACACCATTGTCGGTGATGATCTGATCTATATCATTTAAAGGGCAGATCTTTCCGAATCCCCGGCGACCGAATTTAGAGGAATCGGTGAGTATGATCGTTTTTTGTGCCGTACGGATCATGGCTTTATTCAGCAGGGCTTCCATCATATTTGAAGTGGTACAGCCCTGCTCCAGGTCTATCCCATCTACCCCTAAAAAAAGTTTGCTGCAGGTGAAGTTATCCAGGATGCTTTCTGCATAGTTGCCGGTAACGGATGTAGAGGTTTTGCGAACGACCCCTCCCAGTTGTACAATTTCAACATTCGCTTTGTCCAATAACGCCATAGAGATATTCATGGCAGAAGTGAGTACGGTGAGCTTCAAATCCGACGGAATAGCCTTTGCCAGGTATAATACGGTAGTACCCGAGCCGATAATAATAGCATCATCGGGCTCTATCATCTCTGCAGCTCTCTTACCTATACGAAATTTTTGGTCAGCTAAAATATTTTCCTTTTCCAGGACACTTCTATCTTTACTGTAGGGATTGACTCTGCTGATATTCCCATGTGTACGAAACAACAGTTTTTTATCTTCAAGGATCTTCAGATCCTTCCTGATAGTAACTGCGGACACATCAAGTGCGTCAAACAGATCAGCCACCCGAACATTCCCTTCTGATTCTAACCTTTCCAATATGTAGGCGTGACGCTGTGACATGGATTCGAACTTCATATTTCTCTTTATAACGTGTTTTTTGGGCAAAATGGCTTTGAACAATAGTACAAGGTTAATGCTTTCTTAAAAAATAAGCAAAACAAAGAAAAATTTGGAAATAATAACAAAACGAAACATATTTACATAACAAAAGGAAACTAAAAGAAACTTTCGATTGGTTTAAATTACTTATTTTATGGACAGATCGCAGTTATTAGAACAGCTATCATCAACTACAGAATGGGACGTGATCATTATCGGAGGAGGCGCCACCGGCCTTGGAATAGCGATGGACGCTGCAACCCGCAATTACAAAACCCTTTTGGTGGAGCAGGCAGACTTTGCCAAAGGAACTTCCAGTAAAGCCACCAAACTGGTACATGGAGGGGTCCGCTACCTGGCACAGGGAGATCTCGGACTGGTAAGGGAAGCCTTACATGAGAGAGGGTTATTACTGAAAAATGCTCCTCACCTGACCAGGAACGAAACTTTTGTTATACCCAATTACACCTGGTTCAATGTGTTGAAATATACGGTCGGACTGAAGTTTTACGATCTTTTATCCGGAAAGCTCAGTTTAGGGCCTTCTAAATACATCAGCAGAAAACAAACTATTGCTGACCTGCCTACCATTAAACAGGAAGGCTTAAAAGGCGGCGTAGTGTACCATGATGGCCAATTTGATGATTCCCGCCTGGCCATAAATATTGCCCAGACGGCCTTGGAAAACGGCGCTACCGTGCTGAACTACGTAAAAGTAGAAACCTTAGTAAAAGATAACAATTCGAAAGTTGTCGGGATTATCGCGAAAGATGTCGAAACCGGGGTTTCTTATAAGGCGACCGGCAAGGTAGTGATCAATGCCACCGGCGTATATGTTGATAATGTTTTACATATGGACAGGCCGGATGCCCCTCATATGGTACGGCCGAGTCAGGGTGTACACCTTGTTCTTGACCCGTCTTTCCTGCCCGGTGAATATGCCCTGATGATCCCTGAAACTTCTGATGGAAGGGTATTGTTTGCGGTGCCCTGGCATGATAAGATCATTGTAGGTACAACAGATACGTTGCGTGATCATCCTGAACTGGAACCGCATGCACTGGAACAAGAGATAGAATTTATCCTTACTACGGCCGGTAATTATCTTACCAGAAAGCCCAAGCGTTCCGACGTGCTGGCGATGTTTGCCGGGTTAAGGCCACTGGCAGCACCACAGGGAGAAGGCGCTAAAACAAAAGAAATTTCCCGCAGTCATAAAATCATTGTTTCTGCATCCGGGTTAATTACCATTACAGGTGGTAAATGGACCACTTTCAGGCGCATGGCGCAGGATACGGTGCAGAAAGCCATTGAACTCGGTGTGTTGCCCAATAAGCCCTGTGCCACAGAGCAATTGCATATCCATGGTTATTCCGGTATCCCTCATACAGATCCTTTGTATTTCTACGGGTCTGATCTTGTCGGGATAAAAAAACTCATTGAAGCGAATCCATCTCTTGGAGAAAAACTTCATCCACAATACCCATATATCAAAGCGCTGGTAGTATGGGCCGTTAAGAACGAATATGCCAGAAAGGTGGAAGATGTGCTTGGACGCCGTTTTCGTCTTTTATTCCTGGATGCCCGTGCAGCCGTTGCTGCGGCTCCTGCCGTTGCGAAGATCATGGCGGAGGAATTAGGACGCGATGCATCCTGGATACAAAATGAAATTACCGATTTCACTCAATTAGCCCAAGGATATACGTTAAACTAATCACATAAAAGAATTCCATATGAACACAACTGAAAAATTCATTCTTGCCCTGGACCAGGGTACTACCTCTTCACGTGCAATCATTTTTAACCATGCAGGCGAGATTGTAGCCGTGGCACAAAAACCATTTGAACAGATCTTCCCGCAGCCGGGATGGGTAGAACATGACGCCAATGAGATCTGGTATAGCCAGTCGTCCGTAGCTGCAGAAGTAGTGGCGAAAGCAGACCTTAACGGAACCAACATCGCGGCCATAGGTATTACCAATCAACGTGAAACGGCTGTTGTGTGGGACAGGGAAACAGGTATTCCTGTTTACAATGCGATCGTCTGGCAGGACAGGCGTACTGCTAAATATTGTGATGAGCTGAAAGAGAAAGGTTACTCTGATATGATCAAAGAGAAAACCGGGTTGGTTATAGATGCCTATTTCTCCGGCACTAAAGTAAAATGGATATTAGATAATGTAAAAGGCGCCAGGGAAAAAGCAGAAAGAGGGGAATTATGTTTCGGCACGATCGACAGTTGGCTGATATGGAAGTTTACCCGTAATGGTATGCACATTACAGACGTTACCAACGCCTGCCGTACCCTGCTCTTTAACATACATACCATGCAGTGGGATAAAGAACTGCTGGAACTGCTGACCATTCCTGAAAGCATGCTGCCTGAAGTAAGACAGAGCAGTGAAATATATGGCAATACTGCCACTACCCTCTTCGCTACCAAAATCCCTATTGCAGGTATAGCCGGCGACCAGCAGGCAGCGCTGTTCGGACAAATGTGCGTGGAAGAAGGGATGACCAAGAACACTTATGGCACAGGATGTTTTATGCTGATGAATACCGGCAATAAAGCAGTGCTCTCCAAGAATAATCTGCTGACTACCGTTGCGTGGAAGATCAATGGCGAAGTGACGTATGCACTGGAAGGCAGTGTATTCGTTGGCGGTGCCGCAATACAATGGCTGCGTGATGGATTAGGTATTATTAAGACAGCAGCAGAGAGTGAGACACTGGCCGCTTCTGTTGAAGATAATGGCGGCGTATACTTTGTGCCTGCATTAACCGGCCTGGGCGCTCCTTACTGGGACCAGTATGCCCGTGGCGCTATCTTAGGTATCACACGAGGTACAACGTCCGCACATATTACCCGTGCCGCACTGGAAGGTATTGCATTCCAGGTGTACGACCTGTTAACCAGTATGGAATCTGATTCCGGTAAACAATCCTCAGAACTGAGAGTAGATGGAGGCGCAGTAGCCAATAATGCACTGATGCAGTTCCAGGCGGATATTTTCGGTAGTTCTGTGATCCGTCCGAAGATACTGGAAACAACCGCATTGGGAGCAGCTTACCTGGCAGGGCTCGCAGTAGGTTACTGGTCGGGTATAGATGAATTGAAAAAGCAATGGGCAGTTGAAAGGAAGTTTGAACCCACGATGGACAAAAAGGAAACGGAGAAGTTACTTCGCTTCTGGAAAAAGGCAGTAGAAAGAACAAGAGGATGGTCTGAAGAATAGGTTTCGCGTTTCTTTTCTACCCACTTAATTACAATTTCAAATCATTTATCATGACACCCTTCATCGCAGAAATAATTGGCACTGCCGTACTGATATTGCTCGGCAACGGCGTAGTAGCCAATGTAGTTTTGAAAGACACAAAAGGAAATAATGGCGGCTGGATCGTTATTACCACCTCATGGGCATTTGCCGTATTCGTAGGCGTTCTGATTGCCGGTCCGTACAGCGGAGCGCATTTAAACCCAGCGGTAACGCTGTCACTCGCCATAGCCGGTAAGTTCCCCTGGGCAGATGTACCCACGTACATTGCCGGAGAGTTTATAGGTGCTATGATTGGAGCCTTCTTTGTATGGGTATTTTATAAAGATCATTTCGACCGTACCGAAGACGGTGGCGCTAAAATGGCCGCGTTTTGTACCTCTCCCGCTATCAGGAACCTGCCGAATAATTTTATCAGTGAAGTGATCGGTACTTTCATACTCATCATCAGTATCCTTTACATTACCGGCGCTGAAATAACCGGCGGTCATCAACCTATAGGGTTGGGTTCTATTGGCGCATTACCGGTGTCTATCGTAGTATGGGTGATCGGTCTTGCACTGGGCGGAACTACGGGTTATGCCATCAACCCCGCCAGGGACCTTGGTCCGAGGATCATACATGCAATTCTGCCTATTAAACAAAAGGCCGGCAGCGACTGGGGATATGCCTGGATACCTGTTGTGGGCCCGGTTGTAGGTGCTAGTCTGGCAGCTGCAATGTATCTGTTTCTTTTAAAATAATAACATCATGAAAGCATTCATAAATGCAAGCCTTCTGGCTGCATGCCTGGGAATCTATGCCCCTAACGCAAGCGCACAGGGCGCTTCAAACGACACTATTCCGGTTAAAAAATACCAGCCATTCAGTATGAATCTACAGGTAAGGAATCTGTATATATGGCGCGGGTTTAAAGTTTCCAATTCACCCATTACAGACGTGAACATGCACTATACTACCAAAGACGGCCATTTCGAGGCAGGGTTCTGGGGTGGAGCAAGTTTCACGGGAGATTACAAGGAGTTTGACTATTACGTTCAGTACACCAATAAGAATTTCAATGTGTCTGTTTGGGACGTCAATAACTTCAGTGATTTTCCCAATGCGGATATCTTTGATTACAGTAAGACGACAACGTCTCACTTTGTTGATGTACGTCTGAATTATAAGATCCCGATGAAGTTACCACTGACCGTCAGCTGGAATACAATTTTCCTGGGAAGGGATTATTATATCAATAAGAACGGGGATGCTCAGGCCTCCTATTCACATTATGTGGAGCTGGACCAGACGTTGTACAATGGCGATACTTATAATGTACATGTGTTTGTTGGTGGAGGATTTGCCTTTGGACAGCAGCAGAATTTTTACGGAAATCATCCCAATGTTGTGAATACAGGGATTACCATGAACAGGGATTTAGTGCTGTTCAAGTATCATGTACCATTATCTGCCACGGCAATGTTCAATCCGGAGAAGAAGTATGGTGCATTGCAGCTGGTTGCGAATATATTCTAACGTTCGCTTTCTATAAAAATGGTTTGTAAGCGTTCCAGCGTGGCGGGTTTTGGATCTTTCCACATGCCCCGCTGGACTGCTTCAAGCATCCTCTCCGACATATCTTTCAAAGCCCAGGGATTTACTTCTTCTATAAATTTCCTGTTCTCCTCATTGAACAGGTATTCCTGTGTGATGCCTTCGTACATAAAATCATCTACCAGGCCGGTAGTAGCGTCATAAGCAAACAGGTAGTCCATCGTAGCCGCCATCTCAAAAGCCCCTTTATACCCATGTCTTTTTACGCCTTCTATCCATTTTGGATTTACTACCCTTGAGCGGTATACTTTCAGCAGTTCTTCTTTCAGTGTTTTTACCTTTGGATTTTCCGGACGGGCATGGTCGCCGAAGTAGATCTCCGGCTGTTCTCCTTTCACGGTTTGTACGGCGTTGGCCATACCACCCTGGAACTGGTAATAATCATCAGAGTCCAGGATATCGTGTTCCCTGTTATCCTGATTATGCATCACTATCTGGATATCGGATAAGCGTTTTTCAAATACTTCATGAGCGGATTCCCCTATACGGTCACTGCCGTAGGCGTAGCCGCTCCAGTTGATGTATACTTTGGCAAGGTCTTCTTTTGTCTGCCAGTTTTTCTCATCTATCATTGCCTGTAGTCCCGCTCCGTAAGCACCCGGTTTGGAACCGAAGACGCGGAATAAGGCCCTTTTATATGCTTTGCTTTCATCAAGACCTTTCTCCTGCCATTCTTTCTTTTCCTCTAAGAAACGTTTTCTCACGGGGTTCTGATCTAACGGTTCATCCAGTTGTGCGATCCTTTCCACGACGGCGTTAAATAAGGAGATCACGTCCGGGAATGCGTCCCTGAAGAAGCCGGAGATCCTTAACATGACGTCTATACGCGGGCGTCTTAGCAAGATGAGGGGGATAATCTCAAAGTCGGACACACGCCTATTGGCAGTCTGCCAGACGGGCTTTACGCCCATTAAGGCAAATGCCTGGGCGATGTCGTCCCCGCCGGTGCGCATGGTGGAAGTACCCCATACGGAAAGACCGATGGATTCCGGGTAATCGCCATGTTCCTGCAGATATCTCTCGATGATCAGATCAGCGCTTTTAAGGCCGAGGTTATAGGCGGTTTGGGTGGGGATGGTACGAACGTCTACAGAATAGAAATTACGCCCTGTAGGCAGCACATCCAACCTTCCGCGTGTAGGTGCACCGGAGCTGCCGGAAGGCACGTAATAACCGTTTAAACCGGTCAGTAAATTGCTTATTTCAGCGGTAGTGCTGCGTAATTTATTTAAGGTGCCGGTAAAGGGATGAGGTTTATCACTGTTGATATATTCATTGACCATATCCTTTGCCAGTAATTCCAGTTTTTCTACAACATCCCCATTCGTTCTGCAATCCGCAAATGTATCGTTACCTGTTTGTTCAAATGCTTCTTCATATTTGCAGTTCAGCGGATCGAATGATAATCCCTGTGCTTTAGCCAGGGATTGCGTGATGCCAGCCTGACCCGATACCGGTACACGGTGCAAGGCTATCAGCAGATCTGTCAACTGTTCTCCTTCCGGCACTTTACCTAAGATATGGAGCCCGTCCCTTATCTGTGCTTCTTTTAATTCACAGAGATAACCGTCCAGTTTAACGAGCAGTTCATCAATATCGTTTACGGAAGATTGTAAATCTGTTTCAAGATCAGTTTCGGTTACTAATTGTTTTATTTGCGCCTTGATACTGGAAGTCCTTTTAGGATCTATATTATACGCCTCATAGTATTCATCTATCAAATGTTCCAGCTTTGTTAACGCACCATAAGTTTCCGCCCTTGTCATAGGGGGAATTAAGTGATCTATAATGACAGCATGGTTCCTTCTTTTAGCCTGCGTACCTTCTCCCGGATCGTTGACGATGAAGGGATAGAAGTGAGGAACGGGTTTTAGTAAAGCAGCCGGGAAACAGGTGTCTTTGCTTAAAGCGACACTTTTACCAGGCAGCCATTCCAGGTTACCATGTTTGCCAACGTGTACCACGGCATCTGCATTAAACACGTTATTTACCCAGAAGTAATAAGCCAGGTATGCGTATGTAGGCGGTAAATCAGGTGAGTGATAGATAGCCTTTGCATCCTGGTTATAGCCGCGGGAAGGCTGGATACTAACGAAGATGTTACCCAGTAAAAATCCCGGGATAATAAATTCGTTGTTATTATAGTTGGGAGAGTCTTCTATATTGCCCCATTGCCGTGTAACTTTCTGTTGTAATACGGGAGATAACTGCTGATAATATTTTTCGAAGTCCTGTATGGAAATACTTACCTGGTAAGGTCTGTAGGTATCCATATCATTCGTTACATAATTTGTTATCAGTTGAATCAGTTCTGCACTGTCCTTTGGAATGAATTCTCCCGTATGATAAGCCTTTTGCTGTAAAGCCTGTAAGATCCCAACGATACTGGCAGGGGTATCGAGCCCTACCCCATTGGCTAAACGGCTATCCTTGCTGGGATAGTTGGGCATGATGAGCGCAATGTTCTTTTCCGCGTTGGTCTTATGTTTTAATGTTATCCAGCGGCGGGTGAATGCAAGGACTTCATCACAGCCTTCCGGATGGGTGCTGTATTTCAGGATATCCGAATCGGTAAGGGCATCTTTGCCCAGGGAGGATTTGAAAGAGACCGCAGTAGTGATGATACGTCCGTCGATTTCCGGCAGGGCGATATTCATGGCCACGTCTGTAGGCGTAAGGCCAAAGAGGTTATCCTGCCAGATCTCTTTTGTACAGGAAGCAAAGATCGCCTGTATAACAGGTGCGTTTATTTTCAGGAAGATGAAATTATCATCTTCTTCATTCAGCGATTTTATGGAGAAACTGGTGGTATTGATAATGACATCAATAGTACGTGTACCCTTATTCGTGAGCAGATCGTATAAATCGTTACAGGTATTCTGGTCGCGCAGGTTATTGACAAAAGCGATGACGGGGTTGATGCCTTTCAGATTCGCTGCAAGGTAATGTACCGGTTCCAGGTTATCTGCCAGGTAGTGGGTCTGATAAACGAGGATGGCCACGTTTGGCAAGTTATTATCCCGTTGTTCCTCCTGGGAAATAATTCCTCTTTTGATATCGAACAAAAAAAGGTCAGCGATGCGTTGTACCGGAGCAAATGAATAAGGCAGATTGAAAATAGCCTGGAAGATATATTTCAGGCAGTTGATCAGGTTCTGTTTTCCTCCGCCACACAGGTATTTCCAGACGGTATCAGCGATATTTGCTTCTACGGTGGAGCTGTTCAGCAGTTCTACATCCGGCGCATCATATCCCGGCAGGAATAATACGGGGATCTGTTTTTGTTCGCAGGTGATGCTGATTGTTTCGAAGAGATATGGGTAGTAATTTCTGCCACCCAGCAGGCGGCAAACGACCAGTTTCGCCTTTCCTATCACTTCCTCCACGTACTTATCGATCGTTAGTTCCTGTTTAAGATAAACAAGATTGGCGATCCTTAAAGCAGGCATACCGGGTTGATAAATCTCCCGGTATGCATTATTCAGTGAGTGTATTTCTGTGTCGGCAGATGAAAGGAAAACGATATCACCGGGAGTTTGCTGAATATGGAAAACCCCTTCATCGTTGGGGTTCCAGCCTCCCGGAATAGTAGGAATTAAGTGCATTTAGTTTGCGGTGCTAACGGTTAGCCTTTCATTGATGACAGCATCCAGGTTTTTCTCATGCAGTTCATCACCGATGATAACCAGACTGGTCTTGCGGGTTTCGCCTTCTTTCCATTTACGGTCGAAGTAGTGTTCGAAGCGGCTGGATACGCCCTGTAATACCATCCTCATAGGTTTGTTCTCTATGTTGATGAATCCTTTAACGCGGTAGATCTCATGTTCTTCGATCAGTTCTTTCAGTACTTCTACCAGGCTTTCGGGTGTATGTGGAGCAACGATGTCCACTACTACTGAATCTATATGATCATCATGTTCATGTTCCAGGCCGTTGGCATGGTCTTCTTCATGATGAGAATGCCGGTTGTCCAGGTCGTTCTCTGCCTCCGCGTTGATGCCCAGCAGGATATCGGTGGCCAGTATACCATTGGAAGCAGAGACCATCTTTACGTTTGGGCGAACTTTATTAGCGATGATCGTTTTAACGGCATCGAATTCAGCGTCGCCGATGAGGTCTTTTTTGGTCATCACGACCAGGTCTGCGCATGACAACTGGTCTTCGAATAGTTCTTCGATAGGTGTTTCATGATCGAGAGAGTCGTCTGCCAGGCGTTGGGCCTGTACACGTTCCCTGTCGCATATTTCACCGGTTGCCTGTCCCACGGCATCTACAACGGTAACCACAGCATCTACGGTGATCTGAGGTTTCAGTTCAGGCCAGTTGAAAGCGTGTAATAATGGTTTAGGCAGTGCCAGTCCGGATGTTTCGATGATGATATGGTCGATGGTATCTTTGCGTTCCATCAGTTTGAGCATTACGGGAAGAAATTCTTCCTGTACGGTGCAGCAAAGGCAGCCATTGCTCAGTTCCAGTACATCTTCTTCATTGGTGCAGCATGATTTCAGAATCTCTCCATCGATCCCCATTTCTCCAAATTCATTTACGATGACTGCCAGGCGGCGGCCATCAGCGTTTTGGATGAGATTGCGGATTAAGGTGGTTTTTCCTGAGCCTAAGAAACCGGTTATTATCGTTACGGGTATTTTACTTGCCATGGTCACTTTTTATGAGGTGCTAAAATACATTATATTCTTAATTCTCCGTTTTTTTGTAAATTGGGTCTTAGAATTCACTCCCTATGGCAAAAGACCTTGAATACTCCAAGTCCAGACAATCATCTGACCGTTCAAATGCTCACAATACCTCTGCTGCCGGTATATCTTATCCTGCTGTGTCCCAGAGGCAGGTGGCGCAATTAGTTGCCGAAGAGGAAGAGCCTGTGGCAGCACAGTTGATGGAGAAACCGGAAGAAGAGACCGCGCAGTTAATGTCTGCGGCTACAGCACAGTTAGAGGGGGGACCGGAAGAAGAGGAAGAGCCGGCACAGCTAAAAGCGAATAATACCAACCTGCCGGATAATCTGAAGAGCGGGGTGGAGAATCTTTCCGGCGTGTCTATGGATGATGTAAAAGTGCATTATAACTCTGATAAGCCATCACAATTGCAGGCACTGGCGTATGCACAGGGTTCCGATATACATATCAGCTCCGGGCAGGAGAAACATCTGCCGCATGAGGCGTGGCATGTTGCGCAGCAGAAACAGGGACGGGTACAGGCGACCATGCAGATGAAAGAAGGAGTTCCTGTGAATGATGATCCGGCATTGGAGACAGAGGCGGACGTGATGGGCGCCAAGGCAATGAATGGTTAACAAGAAAGGGCTATATCAAAGATTGATACAGCCCTCTATATGAATTTTAGAATGTATGCTTCTCCGGTAGTGTATATTTCCTTCCCTGGTTAATCCTCTTCAGGTAACTCATCAAAGGATTAAAGTAATCTACCATCGCTTTTGCGCTCATATCACTATGAATGGATTTTTGCTGTAGCTCGCGCCAGTCAATACTTGCACCAGGACTCATTACTTTATGCAGAAAATCTCCCACTGCTTTATTTCCCCAGTAGTTGGTAGCATGCGGGTTCTGATGTAAGATGCTATCCGCAATATAAGTATGGAACTGGAAGACCAGCACATTAGCAATAGAGTAATCATAGTACTGAGCAGGATCATCATTGATATGCGTTTTAGTGGCAGCATCGCAATATTCTTCACCCCGTGGAGAAGAAGGCACTATCCCCTGGTATTCTTTTACAAGCTCCCACCAGCGTTTGTTATACTGATCCTTAGGCAATTTCTTCGCATACAGGTTATATTCGAACTCCGTCATTACACCACTCCCCCATGGAATGTTTACGATATAGCTGAGCGCTTCCTTTAAGAGCTTTAAGGTATCATTGGTAGGTATGCCTTTTTTGATCATTCCCAGATTCTCGAGGAAAGGTTTTTGCAGAGAGGCCAATCCCATCATTGTACCAAATGCTTCATGATAACCCCTGTTTGCACCGGTACGTAAAATAACAGGGATATCAGGATTGGAATATGACAGGAAATAATAGATATGTCCGAATTCATGTAGTACGGTACTCCAGTAGTCTGTAGTAGGTGTAATACTTTGTAGTGAGCGCACATCATGATCGAGGTCCATATGCCATGCAGAAGCATGGTTATTCTTCGTAAAAGGAGAATCAACAGGGACCGGGTACAGGCTGCTTTTAGTCCAGAAGGAAGCAGGCAGGGAATCGAAGCCGATACTCTTGTAGAAGTTCTCGCTTTCATGTGCCATCCACTCAGCACCATGGCTTTTCAACACAGGATCGATACTTAGTCCCTTTACATCTACCAATGCGGACCAGTCCTGCCCCCAGCGGTTAGGTAGCCATTCAGCAGGGATGTAGTCAGGCACAGGTTGTTTATATTTTGCAGCCAGTTCATATCTTGCCCAGGTATGTAATTCGCGGTACAGCGGCCATACCTCTGTAATGAACTGATGTGTTAACTGAATAATTTCATCTTCCCCCATACCATATTCGCGGGCATTATAATCGAAGAAGTCTTTATATCCCAATGGTGTAACGGAAGCATTCCGCAGGTATTGCAGGGAGTCCAATCCGTCTTTCAATACTTTCCCTACTTCTTTACTCGCTTCCCATGTTTTAAGACGTTTTTTAATATCTGTAGAAGATTCCAGGATAGCATCAATATCGCCGGTAGTGACAGGTTTGCCATCAATGCTGTATTTAAATCCGAATAACAGGGACGTCTGTTTATTATTGGCCTCAATACGGCGGTTCACGATAGCCTCTGCAACAGCAGGGTTGTTACCCGCATTAAAGAGAATGACTTCGAACTGCTTTATCTGCAAGGGCGTCAGCGGGTCTTTGATAGCCAGGTATTTCTTAGCGGAATCGATATTAGACTTACTACCGGTAAATTGCGCCATCTCCTTATCCGCCGCATCTGCTAATTTACCCGTGATGGTATCTCCTTTTACAATACGTGTATTCAGCTTCCATTGGGCCTCGTTCTGCGCGATGACTAATTTCTGGTACTTCTGGTTGTAACTGTCCAGGTAGGTTTGGGCCTGCTGCTTCGTCAGTTCCTTATTCTTAGTAGTTGGATTGTTCATACATGACGTAGCCAGTACAATAATAACGATGGAAATGCGATTCATATGGGAATGTTTAGAGCTGCTAAATTTAATATTATTTTATCCGAGTGCCAATTATACTATTACACCGGATAATATGGAGAAGACGCTAAGGTGAGGAATTGCAGAAAGTCCAGAATATTTTAATAGAAATAGCGGCATAGGCAATGCCGCTATTTTTTTTATTTCCCCGGATGCAATTTATGATAAGTGAGATAAGAGATCAACAGCACTGCAAACATAATAACCGGAAACAGGATCATGGGGGTTAATCCATCTACCGCGGTATTCCCGATCCCCGCAGAGATGAAATCGATACCGAAAGCAACGTATGTCCATTCTTTGAGGCGTTTGGGGAAGAATGGCAATATCAGGATAATCCCCCCTATAAATTTAGCTATGCCCAGTTCCCAGTGAAACCACATTGGCATGCCCAGATGTCTTGTTCCCTCCAATGCCGCCTGGCTGTTCAGAAAGAAAATACCGGGTAAAATAAATGCGGCCAGCAGCCCTGTAGTGATCCAGTAAACGACTTTTGTCTTTTTGTTATTCTCCATGATTTATCAGATTTGATTTGATAGAATTCTTATCATACATTTTAGGTCCGTCTTATTATAATACCACTCTACACATATACCATTGGGATCGATACGGGGATCTGTCAGTAGTTCCTGAAATGCCTTTCCGATAGCAGGAATATCATTCATATAGTTGATGATGTCGATGCTAATGTACTCTCCTTTTTTCAGGATAAACTTTTCAAGGTTTAATCTTTCTGCTTCGCCTGGTATTAATTCTTCTACAGCAGCTTTATAGATAATAACGTGCTGTTCATCCGGGCGGGAAAGGCCATAATATTTTCTTTCTGTTGAAAAAGGGAACAACGCGTGTAATTTTTCATGAGCAGCCATTACGCCATCCGGAAATGAGGTGGCCGTTATGCACATTACACTGATATCTTCTTCCAGAATATAGTTTTCCATCTTTCGTGTATTTACATACGAAATTAAGGGGTATCCTGATGGAAAATGGTGTGTAAATACGACAAATGTGGAGGTTGATTGCGACAAAAAACCCTTACAGCCTGTTGGCTGTAAGGGCATCTATATTACCTATATATTGTTTAATTAAAGGCTGGGAACGTTGAAATGCGTATAGGAAGTAAAGCCTAAAAACGTATTATCAGAAGTTACACCAAGAGGATCCTGTAATTCTCTCAAATATTTCAGATTGCTGGTCTTTAAATGATTGTATGCTACTTCTGTACCTGGGAATACTGTGCTTGAGGTAGTACAGTAGTTACATCCGGTGGTACGGGCGTAAGCCGCTCTCATAAAATCATAACCTTTGCTGATCCTGTTTCCGTTGGCAGTCCACAGAGAGCTATCGCCCTGTATTTTTGCCAGTTCTGCTGCGTATGCAACGGCGGTCAATGAATACTGATAGTGCACACAGTCTTCTCTGTCGCACAGCTCAGGACAGGTACCATCTGCTGCGATCACATCGTTCAGATTGGCCAGCAGTAAGTTGTAACCATTCTGATAAACGGTAGTGCTGTTCAGGAAAATTCCGATGGCCATTTTCGCATAACCGGCAGAAACGTCCCAGTTATTGCTATAGTCGGGAATGTTATTGATATAGTTGTTCTTCACGTTATTGAGGTAGTTGGAGAACTGTGCAATATCAGCATCAGACCAGCCGGCACCTACTCCGTTTACTTTGTAGTAACGGATGATTTCAGCAGCAGCAACGAAACTTGGAGTTGTCCATGAAGCTTCCAGTGCCGGCTGATTGGCATTGGTTGATGAATTCAACAGTGCATAATTCTGGAACGTATAAGACCATCCGTTTAAGATACCGATCGCCTGTTGAGCATAGGTAGCATTACCGGTTTTAGTCCAGCGTAATGCCAGTGCATACACTAACTCTGCATCCTTCCTGATCTGTGATTTAGATGGAGATGATGCACCATTTGATCCTACTACTACGGTAGCATAGAATGAAGTGGGATAATCATGGCTGTTGATATAATCAAGCACTTTCTGATAAGATGCCAGACGGGTCACATCACCACCGTTGGTTTCGGCAGCTACCTGTTCCAGGCTTGCCTGTGTATTTAACACACCGGGATGTACGAAGGTTGTAATTGCTGCGGCGCTTGCAGCTGCTACGGACTTGTCTGCCAGGGGAAGTGTTTTCATTTCAGGCTTGGAACAGCCGATCTGAAAGCTCGTTAATAAAAACAGGCTGGCGTAAAGTAGCCGTGAGGAAACTTTAATGTTCATGTTGAGGGATTTGAGTTTTTCGTTAAGGTATTATAGGTATATAGGTAATATTAACGTGGTTAATTACTTAATATTATCAATTTAGTAAATATTTTAGGATGTAGTGAAATTTATTTCCTGTTTGGAATGTATGTTGTAACGCTGTTTGAGGTAGTCTTTGTTATCTGCATGTAACCATGCTTAATGAGGAATAAGCTATAATAATCAGATTTACTGAAGAGCAACTGGTAAGCTTCAAAAGAGGTTCATCCTCCGTTTATCCTACGTCTTTTAACGTAGGATAAACGAAGGATGAACCTGTTCAGAAGCTCTTTTCGGATATAACAATATACCGGAAAGAGCTATTTAATTACTGTGTTACAGTGAAAGAAGTCTCGTTCACCTTTTCCAGTCCGCTGATGCCGCTGGACTGATAAGTAATTTTGTACTTACCGGGGGTCGTTACATCATAGGCCTTTAACAGGTCTATGGTGGCGGTTACACTGTCACCTGCAGGTACAGCCATATAGGCGTCTGCTGGTGGAGGCATCACCCTCTTGGCCATCGCTCCTTTGTATCTGGCTTCTTCTCCTTTACTATCGGTGATGGTAAAGATGGAATTTCTGAAGCCTTCAAAAGGGGTGTGCCATTTACAGAATTTCAATTCTTTTGAAGAGGTGTTACGTACAGTAAATGTTAACATTACCGGATTGCCGGTTTTTACAGGTCCTGGTACAGACATATTGGTAATCAATTCTCCTGCAGTTGTTTTGTGCATAGTTTTACAGGCAGCGAAAGTGAATAACGACAGACAGGCTGTCGCGATAATAAGCGGTTTCCTCATTTTATATATTCAATTGTGCCGGAAAATTAAATGAAATTATTGGTAAATGCGATTTTGCCTGTTTCGGAAATGCTCTAAATAAGCACTTACTTCCCAGGTAAATTCCTCTGCAGCAATAGTATATTCGTCTAATGAGTATCTGTAAATCTCACCTGTATCTAACAATAAAGCCAAGATATAATTATAGCTATCATATTTTGATCCTCTTATGGGCTTTATAATTATATACATATCCAGGATATGATCCCATGAAAATGTTTTTTCCTCTAATTTTATTTGCTGAGAAGAAATTTCAATCTGATTATTTCGTTTCAGACTGTATAACATTCCGAAAGTCATAGTGCCTACGAATAAATTAAAAACGACAAGAGTGAAAAGAGACCACCCCGTCGGCACCCCATCTTCAAAAAATGAATGTGTCATTAAACATATAAGAACTATGAATATTGCTGAGCAAATGATGCGCGCAATTTTCATTGAAATGCGCTGTTTCAATATCTGCTCTTGTAAATCATCTTTAATTAGTTTTTGATACTTATACCGGAGTATTGCCGTATTCGTTATTTTAGTAGTGTATTCCCATACGAAACGGTAAGTAGTTATTTGTTCATCCTTACACAATTTTTCATACAAGCGGTCTCTTAAATCTGTTCTGTCTGACATTAATTATAGGGATAAGTTGTCAAATATATGAAAACCTTTGGCCTTATTCTGCTTTGTCCCTACTTTTACATTCATGAAAAGACTAACCGTATTTTGTGGATCCAATCCGGGGAATCATCCTTCTTATCTCCTTGAATGTGAGAAATTAGCTGAATTAATGGTATCAAAAGGTATAGAGCTGGTATATGGCGGTGGCAATGTGGGCCTGATGGGACATATTGCTGATTCCGTACTGAGCCGGGGAGGAAAAGTAATTGGCATTATACCGGAAAGGCTGGTAGATAAAGAGGTAGCTCATAATGGTCTGACGGAGCTGATCGTGGTGAAGACCATGCATGAGCGCAAGGCTAAAATGGCCGAGTTATGTGATGGGTTTATCGCCCTGCCAGGAGGTATCGGAACATTAGAAGAAATCATGGAAGTATTTACCTGGACACAGCTGGGATATCATTCAAAACCTTGTGCGTTATTAAATGTAAATGGCTTTTACGATTCCCTCAATATATTTATTGAACAGATGGTGACTACCAGGTTTTTAAGAAAAGAACAAAAAGAATTATTACTGATAAGTGATGATGCGAAGTATCTTATAGAACAAATGGAATCCAGTAAAATTGTATACCAGGATAAATGGCTTAAAGACAAAATTTAACCTGTTGCCAGTTTATTAAATCAACTTACATGAGTTTCAGATTACCAGACAGTAAAGAGCCGGATGTTTTGTTATCCTTCCTGCAAGACATTTCAAATGACAACGAAAATTTAAGTTCCGAAGAAATAGCCATCATTGCTTCATTAAAAGATCATGAAAATGAAGATATCAGAGAAGCTGTTGCTCAGTCGTTGGTTGGCGTAGAGGATAAAGCAGCAGTAAACATACTGATAGCACTGACAACAGACGAGGACCCCTCTGTAAGAAGCTGGGCAACCTTCGGAATAGGGAATTACGATATACCCGATGTAACCGACGTTTTATGGGACAGGATTGACGATGAAGATGAAGAGACAAGATTTGAGGCTATCAGCGGATTAGCGAAACGAAAAGATGTTCGAATAAAAGGTATTATTACAAGGGAGCTTTCTACCGCTGAATTCGGATCGTTATTATTTGAAGCCATAGCCGAATTGGGAGATACTGATTTCCTGCCTTTATTAGAGCTTCTCTTAACGCAATCAAATGAGGACAAAACCATTGATGAAGGATGGCTTAAACACCTGAAGAATTGTATAGACGTACTTAAAGCATCCTGATAACATGCAGATTTTGAAAGAAAGTTTAAAATACCTGGAGTTATTGAAAAATAATAATAACCGGGATTGGTTTAATGATCATAAAGACCTGTTTATCCAGGCGCAGTCTAATATAGAGGAATTTGCGGAAGCATTGTTACAGGAGCTTAATATGCACGACCTGATTGAAACACCATCGGGTAAAA
This sequence comes from Chitinophaga oryziterrae, assembly GCF_009758125.1. Classification (GTDB taxonomy): domain Bacteria; phylum Bacteroidota; class Bacteroidia; order Chitinophagales; family Chitinophagaceae; genus Chitinophaga; species Chitinophaga oryziterrae. The sequence continues at coordinate 125,748 of NZ_WRXO01000006.1, read as the reverse complement.
AGAGTCTGCAACGCATTTACAGGGATACCCGTTTTTCTAATAATAAAACGCCTTATAAAATAAACTGGGCCGGCAGCTTTACAAGGGCTACCAAACTACGCCGTGGCGGTTATTATTTCCATATAGAACCAGGTAATAGTTTTATCGGTGGTGGGTTCTGGGCGCCGAATCCGCAAGACCTTAAACGTATCAGGGATGAAATTGCTTTTGATGCCACTCCTTTAAGGAAGATCTTAAAAAGTAAATCGTTCGTGAGTACTTTCGGAGAATTACTGGGGGAGCAGATAAAGACAGCGCCTAAAGGTTTTGATATTAATAATGAAGCGATTGATCTGCTGCGTTTCAAACAGTTTTTAATCATGAAGAAGTTTACAGATAAAGAAGTATTAGACCCCTCATTTGTAAAACAGGCATCACAGACGTTTAAAAACATGCGTCCGTTCTTCGATTATATGAGTGACATATTAACCACCGATATTAATGGAATAGCCCTGGAATAGGCTATTCTTTTGCTTCTTTAGGCACTGCGCGTGTACCACTGTATAATTCATATTCCAGCAGGCGGCAATCGATCGTGCTGGTATAAAACTCTATACGTCGTTTGGCTTTAAGACCTATCTTCTTTGCCAGTTCAAGGTTTCCGGTGAATACATATCCGAAGTAACCACCGCATTTTTGTTTCATAAAGTCTCCGATGCGGCCATAAGTTTCTTCCAGTTCAGTTACTTCTCCCAGGCGTTCACCGTACTCCGGGTTCACGTAGAATACGCCGGGAACATTGGCAGGTATCTCTGTATCCGCGAAATCGCATACAGCGAATTTGATGAGCCCTGCCACACCTGCGGCTACCGCATTCTTACGTGCGTTATCGATGGCTCTTTCACTGTAATCCGTAGCAATGATGCGAAGGCCCGGCACTTCTTTTATCTGTTGTTCCAGCTTTGCGTCTTCGTCTATATATACCTGTTCATCGTATCCTTTCAGGTGCATGAAAGCGTAGTTGGTCCTGAAGAGGCCCGGGCTACGGTTGGTAGCGATCATAGCGGCTTCAATAGCGACTGTACCTGAACCACACATCGGGTTCACGAACGGGCTTTTTCTATCCCAGCGGGAAGCATAGATGGTAGCAGCAGCCAATGATTCCAGCATAGGCGCCATACCGGGTATTTTGCGGTAACCGTGGCGTGCGAGTGAATCTCCCGATGTATCTATAAAAACTTCTGCATGTTCATTCTTCCAGAACAGGTGAACGACTGCACCTGTTAAGGCAGCACCGGTAGAAGGACGTGTACCGGTCTTATCCCTCATCCTGTCTATTACCGCATCTTTTACACGCAGGTTGGCAAACATGCTGTTATTGATGCTTTCATTGCTGACATTGCTGGTAATGGAGAAATAGCCGGTTTCCGGCAATATATCTTCCCAGGGGTAGGTACACAGATTGTTATACACTTCGTCTGCGTTAATGGCCTCAAATGCTTTAAGGCTATATAATACCTGGCTGGCACAGCGCAGGTTCAGGTTCAGCTTAATACACTCGTTTACCGTAGCCTTCAGCTTTATACCGGTTATAAACGTTTCTTCCACATTAAATCCAAGATCCTTTACTTCCTGCTCCAGGTAAGGCATCATACGTTTGTGACAGGTAATGGTAACGGTCCCTGCTGTAGTATATATACTCATGAGGCGCAAATATAAAGGCTTTTCTCCAATACGCATGAACCCATATGGGTCGGGATTTTGTTGTTCCGGATTATTTTGGGGGTTAACCGGGTTATTTTATTGCTGCTACCAGCCCGATATTTTAGTATAAACTTATATTTCAGCTCCCATCAAAGCTCATGTAAACAAATCTAAAATTGATTTGTTCACATGACTATTGCAAAACTCCTCTCCTTTTTTCTTATCTCCGTAGTGAACCAACTGTATCGCACTTTGTTAAGTAGTCATGCCTGTTTTTCTTCTAAGGGAGCGCCCTCACTCCTAACAGGAATTTTATAACTGGAAGGGGTACACTGATTACCGTTAGTGTTTTCCGGTTACCATTAAAGATTGAACAGGTCACAAAAGGTATCGTACTATATAGTTAATGCAGATTCAATTATCCAGTGGAGCGGCAATTTTCCTGCATTTCTACCCGCACAGGCAGCTAACCTGACGAGCACACTGGCAATGGTTGTATGGTCGATCCCTGCCCTGTTCACGTACTATTGCGCATGTAAGAGAATTTGGGCGACTATAAGAAAAAATGAGAAAGGCGCAACCGATTGCATTTTTATATTCAAAAAAAGTTCGCTTCCTTTGATAAATAAGCCAGAATAATATGCCAGAAGACCGGGAAGTAACCATATATGACATAGCCAAGTACCTCAATCTGTCTGCAGCCACCGTTAGCAGGGGACTGAATGATAATCCCATGATCAGCAAAACCACCAGGAAAAAGATTGTGGATGCAGCAAAATCACTTGGTTATCAATCAAATACCTTTGCAAGTAGTCTGAGAAGCAAGCAAACCCATACGCTTGGGGTGCTCGTACCACGTCTTAACAGCCATTTTATGTCATCAGTACTGGCAGGGATGGAAGATGTGGCCAACAGGCATGGCTATAATCTTATTATTGCGCAATCGCTTGAGGACGTAGAGAAGGAAAAGCTGAATGCTGCGACGATGTTCAATAAGAGAGTTGACGGCCTATTGATCTCTCTTTCTTATAATACAAAGGAAATCACCCATTTAGATCCCTTTTTCCAGCGGAAGATACCCGTTGTCTTTTTCGACCGTGTTCCTCCTCATAATGAAAGCACTTCCATCGTTATAAATAACTTCAGCGCGGCTTATGCTATCACCAAACACCTTATAGAGCAGGGCTGCAGCCGGATCATGCACCTGGGCGGGAATGTACTGAGGAATGTTTACCAGGAAAGGCTCAACGGCTACCAGCAGGCGCTCAGGGATTACAATCTGCCCTTTATTGAACAATTTCATTTAACCAGCACACTTTCGGAACAGGCCGGAACAGATGCTGCCAGGTATATACTGGATTTACCCCCTGAAGAGCGTCCTGATGCCGTATTTTCAGCTAATGATACCGCTGCAGTGTACTGCATGCTCGCCCTTAAAGCCGAAGGCCTGCGTATTCCGGAAGACGTGGCATTTGCAGGCTTCAACAATGACCCCATCAGCAGGGTTATCGAGCCAAACCTTACTACCATTGACTATCCGGGAGATATTGTAGGCAATACGGCTGCTACCAATATAATTAACCACCTTAAAGGACTCAGTAACCTATATACAACCAATTCCATTACCCTGCGTGCCGATTTAGTTATCAGAGCCTCCTCCCTGAAAACAAATTATAAAAATTGATTTTTTTTACGATCTTAGCAACCGATTGCAGATTAAAGGCTTTAATTTATAAAATCGGGCATCTCAAATACCTGTAAGTAGTTTGTTGTCCATATGAAAAATTACACGTTAATGATGTTACACTTTCGCAGTGGCGGGTCGTCGCGCCCTACAGTACTCCCATGAACATTAAACTGACAAGATAAAGATGATAGCAACGAAACGAAAATTAGCAATTGTGACAGGTGGCGGGTCTGGCCTTGGTTTTGCCATTGCCGAAAAATTTGTGCAAAAGGGCATTCAGGTCATCATAGCAGGAAGAAATAAGGAAAGGCTGGACAGTGCTAAACAAAAACTGGGCGACTTATGCCATGCCATATCCTGTGATGTAACCGATCTTGCATCAATCCCTGTTTTTATACAGGATGTAATTGAGCGGTACGGTCAGATCGATATACTGGTAAACAATGCAGGCGCTAATATGAAAAAGGAATTCACAGAAGTAACAGACGAGGAGTTCCAGGGAATAATCCTGACTAACCTTACTTCTGTTTTCGCTATGAGCCGGGAGGTTACCAAAAATATGTTGCGGCATCAGTCGGGCTGTATCATCAATATCAGCTCCATGGCTGCCCAATACGGGATACCTAAAGTAATCGCCTATTCTGCCAGTAAAACGGCCATTGACGGCATGACCAGAGCGATGGCAGTTGAACTGTCTTCCAAAGGCATACGGGTAAACGCGATTGCCCCGGGATTTATCTATTCTGAAATGACAGCGAAAGCATTAGATGACGATCCCGAAAGAAAAGCAAAAGTATTCGGACGAACACCCATGGGAATTATGGGACAACCTGCTGATATAGGCGAGGCCGTATATTTCCTTTCCAGTGATGCTGCCAAATTTATTACAGGCATCGTATTGCCTGTGGATGGCGGAAATAGTATTGGTTTTTAAAACTCATCAACACATGAAACGATTCATATCTTTCTTAACGGTAAGCTTACTGGCTATTTACTGTCATGCGCAGTCCATCATTATTGATAAGCCGTCGGATAAGACATTTTCTCTTGCCGGTGCAGTGATCTGTGTCGATCCCAATGACTATGAGCTGGTGCAGCAATCAGCCATCTGCCTGCAGAAAGATATTGAAATGGTTACGGGAATGAAACTACCCATTACTGCAACAGTACCACAAAAAACTGCTATTATTATTGGATCTGCACAAAGATCGGCGCTCATTAAATCTGTTGATGTCTTAAAAAACAAATGGGAAGGCTATCTTATAAAAAGCACGGGCAACAGTCTGATCATAACCGGAAGCGACAGAAGAGGAACAGCATATGGTGTATTTGAGATATCCAGGCAATTGGGCGTATCCCCCTGGTACTGGTGGGCAGATGTGCCTGTAAAAAAGAAGGAAAATATATTCGTTAAAAAAAATGTATCGGTCAGCGATGCTCCTAAAGTGAAATACCGGGGGATTTTCATTAATGATGAAGCGCCCGCATTATCTGGTTGGAGTAAAGAAAAATTCGGCGGCTTTAACCATCAGTTTTACGAAAAAGTTTTTGAACTCATTTTAAGATTGAAAGGGAATTACCTGTGGCCGGCTATGTGGGGAAATGCCTTCTATGATGATGACTCACTGAATATAAAAATGGCAGATAAATACGGGATCGTGATCGGTACCTCACATCATGAACCCCTGATGAAAGCGCATGATGAGTGGAGGAGGTATGGAAGTGGAAAATGGAACTATGACAGCAATGAAGTAAAACTGAAAGCATTCTGGCGGAGTGGCATGGAAAGAGCCAATAATGAAAAGATAGTGACCGTGGGAATGCGGGGCGACGGTGATGAACCTATGTCGAGAGAGACGGCAACCGCATTGCTGGAAAAAATAGTGAGTGATCAAAGGGCGATCATTGCAGATGTAACCGGCAAGCCTGCAAGTGAAACCCCTCAGCTTTGGGCCTTATACAAAGAAGTGCAGGACTATTACGACAAAGGTATGAGAGTACCGGATGATGTAACGCTATTGCTTTGTGATGATAACTGGGGGAATATCAGAAAATTGCCCAAAGTGAATGAAAAGCCCAGAAAAGGCGGCTACGGCATCTACTATCATTTTGATTATGTTGGTGATCCAAGGAACTATAAATGGCTTAATACAAATCCTTTACCACGTATCTGGGAACAAATGCATTTAGCCTGGGAATATAACGTGAGGCAAATATGGATCGTAAATGTAGGGGACATTAAACCCATGGAGTTCCCCATTTCATTTTTCCTTGATTATGCCTGGAACCCGGATAAGATCGGAGCAAATGATCTGCAAAGCTACAGTGAGAAATGGGCGGGTCAACAGTTCGGTAAACAGTATGCAAAAGATATTGCTGACATATTGGGCAAATATGCAAAGTACAATGCCAGGAGAAAACCTGAGTTACTTGATGCTGATACTTACAGCCTTGCCAGCAATGAATGGTTAACTGTTGTGAATGATTATAACGATCTGCTCAAAAAAGCAGAAAAGACCGGAGATGCATTGCCTGCTGAATATAAGGACGCCTATTTCCAGCTTGTATTGCACCCTGTAAAAGCATGTGCCAACCTGAATGAATTGTATTACAATGTGGCATTGAATAAAAACGCTTATGCCAACAAATGGAAAGAGGCAAATGTATATGCAGACAATGCAAAGGAATTGTATGCAAAAGATTCTGCGATTACGGGTCAATATCACCGGCTGAACAATGGCAAATGGAATCACATGATGAGCCAGACCCATATCGGTTACACCTACTGGCAACAGCCGGAACACCAGAAAATGCCTGAGGTGTTTTATGTAAACGCTGATTCTGCCATCTCACGAAAAGAACCAGCGACACCGGATTTAATGCGGGCTACAATGCCGGCAGGCATAGAGAGAAAAGTATTTCAACAGGTAGAAAAAAGAGGTGTTTCTATTGCGGCGGACCACTATACTAAAGCAATTAACACGGATAAAATAAAATGGCAGATACTGCCTGATCTGGGCAGGACCGGCTCCGCTATCAGCACTTTTCCGGTTACATCTGCGGAGCAGCAACCGGAGCATGCACCACATCTGGAATATGAGATCTATACCTATAGTAAAGGCGATTTTTCCATCAATACTTACCACTCTCCTACCCTGAATTTTCAGCATAAAGAAGAGGGTTTACAATATGCCATTTCAGTGGATGATGAAAAGCCACAGATCATCAGTATCAATAAAGATTATAAAGTTTCCGGTACCTGGGATAAATGGGTGGCAGAAAACATCATTATCAAATCAAGCAGGCACAGCATTGATAAGCCGGGAAAACATGTTGTAAAATACTGGATGGTAAGTCCGGGTGTTATTTTACAGAAACTGGTGTTAGACTTTGGAGATACGGAGCCAGGTTTTCTGGGACCTCCTGAAACCATGTATGTAACTGATCAAAAATGATTATATGCGATTTCATACCTTTTTGTTATTGATAATGATCCTTCTATGAAAAGATTCATCATCATTCAGCTATTCCTATTCTCGTTATTCAGCGGATCGGCCCAGGTGAAACTACCCGGACTTATACGGGATAGTATGATCCTTCAGAGAGATGAAAAAATAAAGTTGTGGGGATGGGCATCTGTCAATGAACGGGTGCAAATCCGCTTCAATGGCAAAGTATATAGAACGAAAGCCGATGCGGGCGGTAACTGGATGGTGCATTTACCCCCCACTAAAGCCGGTGGTCCCTATAGTATGGACATTATAGCAGGTAATAAAATTACCCTGCATGAGATATTGTTTGGTGATGTATGGTTTTGCAGTGGTCAGTCGAATATGGTCCATCAGATGAATATTCATGATGTCACGTATGCACGTGATATTGCTGAAGCAAATTACCCGCAGATCAGACAGTTCTGGATACCCACACGGACGAACTTTCAAGGGCCTCAGACCGATTTACCCACCGGGTACTGGAAACCCGCTGTAGGCGAAGAAGTGAGACCATTTTCTGCGGTAGCCTACTTTTTCGCAAAGAGAATCCATGAAAAATATAAAGTACCTGTAGGTATCATCAATGCCAGTGTAGGCGGAACACCTATCGAAGCATGGATCAGTGAAGATGGACTGAAAGATTTCCCGTTACTGACAGCGACAAGTGAAAGAAATAAAGATACGGCTTACGTGAATAGTTTTAACCGGAAGCCGGTATCAACTCCCGTTAAGCCCGATGCGGGGCTCACTAATACGCCTAAATGGTATGATCCTTCACTTCTTCCTAAAGGATGGCGGAATATCCATATTCCCGGTTACTGGGAAGACCAGGGAATCAGGGACTTGAACGGAGTGGTATGGTACCGCCGGGAGATGGACTTACCGGCTTCTATGGCCGGTAAACAGGCCAAGGTGTTCCTGGGAAGGATTGTCGATGCGGACGAGCTTTACATTAACGGTAAAAAGGTAGGCAGTACCGGTTATCAATATCCCCAACGCAGATATCATGTACCCGCGGATATATTGAAAGCCGGCAGGAACGTATTTGTTGTTCGGGTGACCAATACCACCGGCAAAGGCGGCTTTGTACCGGACAAACCTTATTACATTTTTTCAGGTACCGATACGGTTGATTTAAAAGGTGACTGGCAGTATAAAGTGGGCGCTGTTTCTCCCCCTGTTACCGGTGTAGACATGCTAAGTTCTCAGAATCAACCCACTACTTTGTATAATGCGATGGTAGCCCCGGAAATCAATTATACGGTAAAGGGATTTTGCTGGTACCAGGGAGAGAGTAATGCAGGTCGGCCAGAAGAGTATCGAAAGTTATTACCTGCCCTGATCAGTGACTGGCGGGGTAAATGGGACCAGGGCCTTCTCCCCTTTCTGTATGTACAGTTGCCGGGGTTTATGGATTACAATTATTTGCCGGCAGAAAGCAACTGGGCAATGTTGAGAGAATCCCAACTTAAATCACTATCTGTCCCTAATACGGCCATGGCTGTAGCTATTGATCTTGGCGAGTGGAATGACATTCATCCTGAAGATAAGAAAGACGTTGGCGAACGCCTGGCCCTCACAGCAATGAAAGTGGCCTATAAAGAAAATATTACGTACTCCGGTCCTCTTTATGAATCGTCCGTTATCGAAGGAAATAAGATCATTATCAGCTTTACCAATACAGGCGGAGGATTAATAACTATAGATGAAGATACCCTGTCAGCATTCGCGATTGCCGGCGCCGATAAAAAATTTGTCTGGGCCAACGCCAGGATAGAAGGAGATAAAGTAATTGTATGGAGTGACGGGATTACGGCCCCTCGGTACGTTCGTTATGCCTGGGCAGATAATCCGGTAAACCCCAATTTATTTAATAAGGAAAGGTTACCGGCCTCTCCCTTCAGAACTGATGAGTAGCTACGCAGCAAACCCGGTAAGGTGTATGCCCATTCATCCATGTTTCTGTGCATCTTCCAGAAATTTCTTCAGGCCAATATCTGTTAAAGGGTGTTTGAATAGCCCCAGAATAGGTTCAAGCGGACTTGTACATGCATGTGCACCCAACGCCGCGCAATTGAGGATCTGATTGCTGCTGCGGATAGAGGCCGCTAATATCTGAGTTTGGTATTGCTGTACTTTAAAAATGTGGGCTATCTGGTCGATCAGTTCAGTGCCATCCCAACCGGTATCATCTATGCGCCCAATAAACGGGGATACATAGTAAGCTCCGGCTTTCGCCGCCAGTATTGCCTGACCGGCAGAAAAAACAAGGGTGCAATTCACGCGTATACCATTTTCAGTGAGCCATTTAATGGCTTTTACGCCCTCTTTAATCATTGGGACTTTTACCACTATATTCGGATGAATACCCGCCAGCTCCTGCCCTTCTTTTATCATTTCTTCGAAACCTGTTGCTACTACTTCCGCACTGATGTCGCCCGCTACCATTTCACAAATGTCTTTATAATGTTGAAAAATGGCGGGCTTTCCAGTAATACCTTCTTTAGCCATCAGGGAAGGATTGGTAGTGACCCCGTTCAGTATACCTAATTCATTGATTTCTTTTATCTGCGAGAGATTAGCAGTATCTATAAAGATTTTCATATAAATCAATTGAATGTATGAGTGATGTACTGTTCGGGGTACAAAAACTGAGCCCGTATCACAGTTCAAAAGTTCATGTAACTGCCACAGATCAGTACTACTCCCGCCCAAGCATCTTCAGCATTTCCGCATGTTTACGGAGTGCCTGTAAAAAAGTTGGCTGTACATGATAGGGAAGCCCATAATCTTCGGCAACAGACTGTACGATAGGCGCAATTTTCGTATAATGGACATGGCAAATACCCGGGAACAGGTGATGCTCTATCTGGTAGTTAAGACCGCCGATAAACCAGGATAAGATATGATTGTGCGGGGCGAAATCAGTCGTATTAGCTACTTCATGTACAGCCCAGGTATCCTCCATATGCCTTTTGCCATCCATTTGCAGAGGTGATGCGAAAGCCGATTCTTCCACAACATGTGAGGGTTGAAAAATACAGGAAAGGAATAATCCTGCCGTAAAATGCATTAATAAAAAGCCCATAACAACAAAATACCATGGCTGGCCGGCAAACAATATGGGCAATACTAATATATAAGCATAATAAAACAGTTTATACACAGTAATGCGTAATAATGCCTGCTTCAGCGAAACTTTTTGTTTAATGAGTAAGTCGTGTTGCTTGTAGCGGACTACCTGCAGGTAATCCTTCGCGGTCATCCAGAACAGTGTCATTATCATATAAAAAAACCAGGCATAGATGTACTGATACCGGTGAAACCAATAGCGGGGCTGACGTGGAGAGAAGCGCAATAATATGATGCTGTCAATGTCTTCATCCAGTCCGGCTACGTTAGTGTAGGTATGATGCAATACATTATGCTGGATTTTCCAGGTAACAGTATATCCCCCAATGATTTCCAGGATATGACTGATAAAATTGTTTACTTTTTTATCAGGAGAATATGTGCCATGATTGGCATCATGCATAACAGCAGTTCCTATCCCGCTCATACCCATTCCCATCAGAAACCACAAGCCGAAAAACAGCCATAGGTTACCCGCCCCTACGCCGGTAACCATCAGTACATACGGCACAAAATATAAGGCCAGCATCACAATTGTCTTTACCCACATCTCCGTATTAGCATAAGGAGAAACCTGATGAACTTCAAAGTAAGCAGCAACTTTTGTTACTACTGCGTCGTAAAAGCTGTCTTCCCCTTTAGGTGCAAAACGAACAATATTCAATTTATCCGCTTTCATAAGAAATAATATATCAATGAATAAAATATCTCTTAAAAAAGCCGGCAAAAATCCTGCAAACGAGCTCTTATTTGATTAACGGCGCGGTTTCCATTATATCATTTATGCCTAGTAGCTTCTGTAAAGCAATAGCAGAATCACGGTGTTTGCGTAACATTGCCAGGCTGTTATTAGCGAAAGTCATTACTTGCGGATCAGCTCCCTTTTTCCCTTCTTTTTCGAATTCATTAATGTCCTTTTTATGATTGCTGACCATTATGCGGATATAAGTCTTATCGAATTCTGCCCCCTTTTTCTTCTGCAGATTGTCTATTACTTTCTGTTGACGATTGGATACAGTAGCCGGAAGGGTCACCCTCTTCGCAGCAGCAAGGTCTTTCAATGTTATACTTCCTTCACCATGATCTTTAATCATCATGGTCCCAAATGCTTTTACCCCCTGATTAGTGGAATGACTTTGCGCCAGTTGGCCCAATTGCACATCCATCATTCCCCTACTGGCAGCATTCACCAGAAAATCAGCATCTGCTTTGGATGGAACTGCTGCAAGCGAATCTCCGGGGCTCTCTGCGCCTTTTCGACTTTCAATCTTTGCAGCGTTGGAATCTTTTGCATTTTTTACACTATCAGAAGAGGGGCTATTATTACAACTAATAAAGAGAAAGATAAATGCCAGGCCCAGATAAAAATCAAGTAACTTTTTCATAGTGCCATTTTTCAGAAGAGCACAAAACTTATGCCATCCGAATAATAAATATTTGCTCTCTTTTGACAATCAACGAGTCCAATAATTTGCCCATATAAACAGAGATTAATTTCCTCAAACTGCTTTTATTTTTCCTCACCTGGAAGAATATTCCTCTTAAAAAATCGCTAAGAAAGCGGGGAACAGAAATGGCACAATTTTTATGGTTTTATTGTTAGAAGTTTCTTATAGGGGTGGTCTTAAAACAAGATCTGAGAATATACCCAATTAACCTGATCTGGGTAATGCCAGCGTAGGAAAAAAAGAAACAGCTAAGGGCTCCGGATACAAACGGAGCCTTTTTTATTAAGTATATTAAGGAAGAGCCCTTTAGGAAGATTTGATCTAAATCTTATTGTTCAGTCTGTGTACAGGTACTCAGGAGCAATGGTGTAAAGCTGTGTAAGCGACTTTAAATCCTTATTTTTATAAGGTCACGTTATTATATTCATTACATTAAGCATTAACCTATGATCAAACCCATTAACCCATCTGTTAAGAAGGCAGCGGTGTGCCTACCCTTGCTTCTGTTATTCATCATGCCCTCAATGGCCCAGATAACATGGCCATCCGGTCAACTCCTTCCCTCCTTTCCTTCATCAGCGCAAACGCAGGACCTGATCATTCTTCGTGAAACGTCCTCCCGTTGGGAAGGCGAAGGCCCCTCTCTTGGTCATAAAACAGGACGGTTAGAGACTGATGGCTGGCTTTGCCAGACCGGCATCGATGCCCCAAATGACCATATGATTTATGGCCCCTATGACACTAATGTCCCGGCAGGACCAAATGTAGCTGAGTTCAGGATGAAAATAGACAACAATACAGCCAATAACGACCCTGTGGTGGACATAGATGTCAGAAATGCTACAAGCGGCCAGATTCTGGCCTCCCAGACGATTACACGTCAACAGTTCCCAATAGCTGCAGACTACACAAGTTTTACGTTGCCCTTTACCATGCCGGCAGATAATCAATCAATAGAGCTACGCGTATATTGGCGGGGTAGCGCTTATACGAAGGTGGATTGGGTCGGCGTACAGCAGAATAACTCCTCTCCCGAGATGTATCTGTTTGCATCGTTGAAAGGCATCGTTAACAGGACACAACCGCGCATCTTCTCTTATGAAGGGGATGCGTTTGCAGAAGGACAATATACCTGGTTGCAGTCGCTGGGATTGAACTGGTCTGAGCCTGCAGACAAGTGGGACCTTATCACTAAATATCGCAGTGAGATATCCGGTCTGATCGTTTACGACCCTGCTCAGATACATACCGTTAACCTGGCCACAATGCTTGCAAAAGACCGGAAAGCGCTCATTGCCTCTCCATCCCTGTTATCACGGTTAACGTCCGCTCCGTATAATTTACCTGTGCTGCTCGATTTACGCGGTCAGTTTACCAGTAAGTTGCAGGTATATCAGACGATATATAACTCTTATTGGCCCAACGTTGATCACCGTATATTAATAGGGTTAAACCCGGAAGTACATAAAGCGGCCCTACGTGAATATGCAACAGCATTGGGTGCCGCGGTTATATGGCTGGACCCTACGGTATCTGGTGAAAGTGAACTACTGAACAGCTTTTTATCGGCTATGCCAGCTGGTTCAAACTTCATGGGATGGTGGCCGGAAGAAGGAGCAGGCGTAGGAAGGGCGTCTACCTATGGCATTGCAACCGTTGCGAGCGACTGGGGTACAAACCTGACAATGCATAGTGGTATGCCCAGAACAGTAAATATTAAACCAACGCCTCCGAAACCGGCACTGCAAAACAAGATTTATGTGGCTTTCATATTAAGTGATGGAGACAACCTGCAGTATGTAGAACATCTGATGCGCAAGCTGTGGAATAACCCTGACCGTGGCTCTGTTCCAATGGGATGGACGCTTTCACCTGCCATGCTTGATGCAATGCCCGGAGCGCTCAACTATTACTGGCAGACATCCACCGCTAATGACAATCTGATTTCAGGTCCCTCTGGCTATGGTTACACTTATCCCAACAGTTGGCCCAATCAAAGTTTGCTGAACCAGTTCGTTGCTAAAACAGATGAATATAATCAGCGTGCCGGCTTCAGGGTTATTACCGTCTGGAATACTATTACTGGCGGGATTAATCAAAGTGTTGGACAAACCTATGCCAGCTATGCACCATCATTGCTGGGTGTAACGGCTCAGAATACCGGCGGTGGGCTTACGATCTACAATAATAAACTTCCCGGAATGGCGCTTTCCTGCAACTACTGCACAAATGAGCAGGCTATGAAGGACCACATTGCCTCTGCGGCTTCCGGATGGAATGGCACTTCACCACGGTTCATTATCATACAGGCTCAGCCCTGGCAGAATGTGACACCTACAAGTTTTAAGAATGTCGCCAATTCCCTTAACACAGATTATATAGTGGTGCGTCCTGATCATATTTTCCAGCTTATCCGCGAAGCAAATGGCCTTTCAGTGGATGCTGCTATGAGCAATTTATTGAAGTTATCACAAGCCATGAGGGGAGCAATACCCCCTGATCATCAAACACCTCCTTCCTGCCAGTAAATACGGCAAAAAAAGCCCGCAGACGTTGTGTCTGCGGGCTTTTTTTTACATATGCTCATTTCGCTGCAACAGGCGCCTTATGCTACAAAAGCAGCAATAAATATAAAAACGATATTTAACCCGATTACGGAAGCTTCTCTATGGCAGACGTTATCCAGCCAGTGATACCCCAATTAATTTACCTATTCCAAAAGTAATAGCTGCGGCTATCAGTCCAAATATTACCTGCCGGAAACCAGAATACCAGATGCTTTTCCCTGTAAATAATGTGATTGCGGACCCGATCAGAAATAATCCGGTAGCACTGGATGCCACACTTACTGCTATAGCCGTAGCACCTTTGGTAAAAAAGAAAGGCAACACCGGGATAACAGCTCCAATAGCAAATAGTATAAAGGAGTATACAGCCGCTTCTATTGCAGAACCTTTTAGTTCTTCAGGATTAATGCCCAACTCTTCTTTTACCAACATCTCATGTGCGTGTTCTGTATTCAGCATTAAATCCGATGCCATCTTATGTGCCTGCTCTTCCGGGATACCTTTTGCCATGTAAATAAGTGCCAACTCCCTTTCCTCTCCTTCCGGGTTAGTTTCTATTTCTTCCTTCTCCAGTTCCATCTGATTCTCATATAGTTCCTGCGAACTTTTCACGGATATCCATTCGCCCAAAGCCATAGATAAAGCTCCTGCAAGCAAACCCGCCACCCCCGCCAACAAAACCCCGCTTTGCCCTGAGGTAGCTCCTGCTATACCCATTACGAGGCTGAAATTAGATACTAATCCATCGTTCCCACCCAATACAGCAGCCCTTAACGCATTTCCTCCCACAGAACGATGCCTGCTCTCAAATTTGGCCAGATTTGCTCCGGTTACTTTAGATTCATTATCCAGTAGTGCGCGCAATATTTTAACGTGATTGGTTTCGCTGCCTGTTATAATGGCACCGCTCTGTTTCTTTGCATGGATCATCGCATTGGAGATGCTTTTTTCAGTATCCATCAATACTCCAAGTACATAATCGTAGCCAAATA
Source organism: Chitinophaga oryziterrae (assembly GCF_009758125.1). GTDB lineage: Bacteria > Bacteroidota > Bacteroidia > Chitinophagales > Chitinophagaceae > Chitinophaga > Chitinophaga oryziterrae. Next base: position 110,748 of record NZ_WRXO01000006.1, on the reverse strand, counting down.
TCTTTCCTATCCGGTTCAGTATCCTGGCCCTGAAGGACGGCGGAGGTAAAATAGCGGACCCCGTATTCAGTTTCTTCAAAAATACTTCGGCATGTCCCTTTTCTATATCACTCATTTGCCTGAATACATCGGCAACGGTTTTGTCCTCCTCTGTTTCGGCCAGTCTTTTGTATAAGTAGCTGGCATCTACTTCCGTTTGAAGGTTTTTTGTTTGCAAAATTGGGGTGATTTTATGATACTTTAAGATACTACCTCTTTCATTAAAGGACCAATACTATAAGATGCCCATTGACAACGGGCATGCAGTTAGTCCTGCTCTTTCCCGCCATTTGCCGGCAGAGTAGTATTAGTCGTGCTGTTATCCAGCTCCGTATGCCTGATCTTCCCACCCAAATATCCGGTCCTGCTAACTAAGCCAAAACTAACCAGTGCGATCAGCAGTATAACAATTGAAACAATTCTGGTCAATGGGGATTTTTTGACGGTAAGAAATATCCCGATAAGTGAGGCGATACCCAGAACAATTAGTGAGACCAGCGCTATCATTGCAAAATCTTCATGTGCATCAATCCTGTTCTTTGCCACACCCTGAATATTTTTAACCGTCTCTTCTGCGGCTTCTCCCGTGAGATATGCGATTCCGGCACCAATAGCTGAAATGATAAAAACATTATATGCGGCTATTGTCGTCTGGTTACTTTTGGTCCAAATTCCATGCAGGAGAACCAACCCACCCAATATTGAACCGAAAATCGGAAGGTGGGTTATTAACAGGTGAATGTATGTCTGATCCATACTTGCGTGTTTTCGTACAAGATCACGATTACATTACTTATTTTAACTGATTTTAGTCATCACTACATATGATTTTCATATGGTATCCGCACTTACCAGCCTGAGCAAATATCCGGTAATAAGTTATACTCATGATTTGTCAATTCCGTTCAGATGGGCACAAAGTAGTCTTGCTTCCTCCATTACAGCTTCTATCCTGGCCGGACTTACTCTTGCCTCTTCCAGCAAATGCTTATTATTATTCAGTTCAAGACAGAGTACGATCTTTTTTTCAAGTAAGATTGTTTTTTCGTGCCCGGTCAATGATGTAAGACAAGTAATCGGGTAAAGCCCCAATGTGTCTATCATGTCTTTCAGGCTACCTTTTGCCGGATAATTCCAACCTATTAATTTCAAACCGGCACAAGTTCCATATTGAATGGCATCATCAGAAAATCTGGTGTTGGTCACCACCCATCCCTGGTAAGAAATAGCTTTATTCTTTGAGAATTTCAGCCACTGGGCCTCGATATCTTTAAACCTGGAATGTATATATAGCGGTATCTTGACGTCGCAAATTGTCCCGGGTGAATTATGGTATTTGCATTCGATCATTAGCTGCAAATGATCCACAATAGCCACGACATCCACCTCATGCTGCACACATTGACCTTGCACAATTTCACCAACTTTAACCCCATATCCCTGGTGACGAAGGATTTCACCAAAATATTTTTCAAACGGAAAGCCGGAAGGACCCAATTCCATTATTGCCGCTTTCAAACGATATTTTGCAGCCAGAGGTCTTGCACTTCCCTGCAATAGACCATATGCCATTTTGTATATTTTCTTTGTAGAAATACCCGGATATAGTTTCTTTGAAATTTCCTTTACTACATTGTCAATTTGCTCATTCGTGGCACCTGAATGCTGCAATGAACTCCGTAGTTTGCTTTCTGAAAATTTCGCGGCCTCACCCGATGCTTTTGTTATAATTAATTCTGAATCCATAGATAAACATATTGACGATATGACTGCTACTAATGTGACGTTGCTTATTCATCGGAATATCCTGCCAGAGGCATGTACAAATTTAAGTTGTCCTATGAAATATGGGGTTTTTATTTTACATTAGAGAAAACCCTCGAAATATGCTATCCCGCTTCCTTAATCATTAAAACTCCATATTATGAAAAAGCTGATATCCATTTTACTAGCCTGTTTTCCCTTGTTCGTTATTGCCCAGCACCACCAACTAGAAAAGATATGGCAAACGGATACCATTGTGGCCGTTCCTGAGTCTGTACTACCCGATTTCAAGAAAGGTATCCTGTATATTTCATTGATTGATGGCGGCGGATGGGATGCCGACGGCAAAGGTGGTGTAGGTAAACTGAACATGGATGGAACGAACTATACCGGCAATTGGGTATCTGGCCTGAATGCTCCCAAAGGGCTTGGCAGATATGGCAACAGGTTGTACGTTGCTGATATTACGGATGTGGTAGTAATAGATATCGCAACAGGAAAAGTAACAAAAAAAATTCCGGTAAATAGTGCAACTGCGCTTAATGACATCACTGTCACAGATAAGGGGATCGTATTTGTTTCAGATTCCAGGCAAGGGCGGATATGGCGCATTGAAAACGATGTACCCTCTCTTTACCTTGATAAAGTAAAAGGTGCTAATGGTTTAAAAGCCAGCGGGCAGGGCCTTGTTTATGCCGAAGGTAAACTGCTGAAAAAAGCAAATGCGCAAAAGCAAATCACGCAAATTGCGGAAGTACCGGAAAATATTGATGGTATAGAGCCAGTGGGTAACGGGGATTATATAGTTACCGCCTGGGTAGGTTATATTTTTTATGTTACTGCCAATGGCCAGGTTGAAACCTTGCTGGACAGTCATGCAGAAAAGATGAACACGGCCGATATCGGGTTTGACCCTGTCCGGCGAATAGTATTCGTACCTACTTTTAATGCAAAAAAAGTAGTAGCGTATCGATTAAAATAAATGGAAATCCTTAAACTATCTGATTTAATTGGACAGGAAATAGCCGAAGTACGTTATCGTTACATGAAGAAGAATTTTTGAAAGAAAAGCACAGGTTAGCTAAATTGAATATTGATATCTGTTCTTTTCTAAAGAACAAAGAAGAACTTCTTTAAACATGAAATGGCATAACTAAGTATTATCTGGGTTAAAATAGCCTTGTCGAATTCATTTTTAAAATGATATATCCTTCTTTATGAAAGATTAAAAATTTGTTTACTCAATTCAATTAAAAACAGCCAAAAATACAACACCAACACCAATCTTCTGGCACTTCACTGCAAGGGAAATTCAGCGTTAAAACATGCCGCTGTAATAAAGTGATTGATTCTTTTCAAGATAACCAGGAATACTGTCATTTTTTTTTGGTGTATTAAATTTGTTTACTAAATTACGTCGTCTGTAAATAAATACTATATTTTGTAATTAATCCTAATACTACCCATATAACAGTGAAGGTTATATTGAACAAAAAAAAAAGTTATCAGCCGGTAACATTATAGTAACCATGAGGTTACAGCCATTCTTTTATGATTTTGGAACCCGATCATCTTCTTTTATAATATATTATTGTTAGCCATGTACTTACATTAGCGATAGCTATATCTGCAGAACAAAACAAATTATCATTTACGTATTATCAGTTGCCAAATTATTTGCTTCCCCTACCCTTTCACAGCAGGGCTAAGCAAAAATTTTAAAAGATTATTTTCAGTTGGAAAAAACATTGATGTCCTGAAATCCCTCTACAGATTCTCCTTAATAATTAATCCTTTTTTGTCTGCCCATTGCGGGAGGTTTATGCCTTATCCGCAGGAAACTATCCAAATTATCACGAAAAACTAATTCCCCATTGGAAACCCAAATAAACAGATATGTCACTAGAACTGGTACCACTACATCCATCACAATATGATGTTTATATAGATCAGCTTATTAATACGGAAAGTACTTACTATAATATCGGCGGTTATACGAAAATACAAGGACCGCTTCAAATAGCGGTATTTACCACTGTTATCAATTCAATGCCTACCGTTTTTGACGCGTTCCGTATGCGGTTTGATGCCACTGCAGAACAAGCAGGCGTTTACTTTGACGATGATTACCACCACCTGGAACTTATCATCCTTGATTTTAGCCATCAGTCACAGGAAGCAGTCATTGATTGGATGAATGAAGTAGTTAATACTTCATTTGAAATGAAAAGGAACGTATTGCTATCCGAACACTATCTATTGAAAATATCTGCTACAGAACACTGGCACTTTTTCAAATATCATCATCTTATAACAGATGGCTTTGGCATTTCCGCCCAACAACAGTATATTTCCCAAAAGTATACTTCTTTAGTAACAGGAAATACGGTTTCTTTCCGTTTCCCCTCCTACCAGAAAGAATCCATTCAGGCCAATGCTTACCGGCAGAGTTCTATATATCAGCAGCATGCTATATATTGGCAACAACGGATCGCTCAGCGACCATCAAAATTATTTCAACCACGCTATCCTGCAGCTGGGAACAATAAGAAAAGCAATACTGTTATCATTGATCCTACACCTGCGCAACAGCATGTGCTGGAAGCATTGCTGGCACAAACAGGATATAGTCTGCAACAATTAACCATTGCAGCACTGACCTTATACTTCGCTCGTACCACCGGGCAATCCTCCTTCACGATTGGTACTCCTTTGCATAAGCGCCGCAATAAACAACTACGGGGCATTGTGGGTATGTTCACTGGTATTCTGCCCTTTCTGGGCAGTTATACCCCTCAGTTAACAGTGGCTGCATTGATGAAACAGACAGTTGTACAGGCAAGGGAAGATTATCGTCATCAGGCCTATCTGATAGGTGATTTAAGCAGACATTACAAAATAAATGCTGCTGAGGATCATCTTCTGGAAGTAGTTGTAAACTATGCAGCTTTAGACCTCTCTTTGTATCTTGGAGAAGGGCTCTCCGCTGTCACTTATGATATCCCTGCCCACTATGGCAGGTATCCGTTGGAATTATGGTGGCGGGATTATGGTGCACAACAACCTTTACAGCTGAGAATAGATTGGAATATGCGTTATTTTTCTGCTGTTGAAATAAATATGCTTGCACAAAGACTGTTCTTTATTTTTGAACAATTCCTGTACCGCCCGGATGCATTGTTGGAAGAGATAATGGTGATACCTCCTGCAGAGCAATCATTAATCCAGGCCTTCAACACTACCCCTACACCTTTTGATAATCATACGCTTATTGATTTATTTGAGGCACAGGTGCAAAAGACACCAGATGCAATAGCTGTACAATTTGAAGCAGAATCGCTTACCTATCAGCAGCTGTCAGATACCACTGCACAACTGGCACATCTGCTCAGGCAAAAAGGAGTGGCACCAGATGTAATGGTACCGGTGTGCCTGGAACGTTCCCTCAATATGATCATCAGCATACTGGGTATATTAAAAGCAGGTGGAGCCTATGTTCCTATAGATCCGGCATATCCGGTTTCCCGCATTGATTTCATGCTGGAAGACACACAGGCCGGCCTGTTAATTACAGAAAGGAAGTACGAAGATCGTTTCACTGCGGTAACGCCTGTACTTTTCTTCATGGATGAACAACAACAAATAATTGCACAGCAACCGATCATACCGCCGGTTGTTGATATACAGCCTCATCATCTGGCGTATGTTATCTATACTTCAGGGTCTACCGGAACTCCTAAAGGCGTCCTGAATGAGCATGGCGGAATAGTAAACCGTTTGCTATGGATGCAGAATTATTTCGGCATGAATAGCAACGATGCTATACTGCAAAAAACAACTTTCTGTTTTGATGTGTCTGCATGGGAATTACTGTGTCCATTGATGACAGGAGGGAGACTGGTATTTGCTTTACCGGAAGGACAAAAAGACACTGAATATCTGAAAACCGTCATCAACCACTTTCATATTACCACCCTGCATTTTGTCCCTTCCATGTTGAACATGTTCCTGGAAAATATTCTACCCGGAACAGTTCCCTCTCTGAAACGTGTTATCTGCAGCGGGGAGGCATTACAGCCACAACAGGTAATTTCATTCCGGAACACATTACCAGAAGCCGAACTATATAATTTATACGGGCCAACTGAAGCTGCGATTGAAGTTACCTGCTGGCACGCGGACAAGGGCTTACAGGAACTCCAGATAGTGCCGATAGGTAAACCCATAACCAATACACAACTTTATATACTGGACAAATCAGGAAACCCCAGCCCCATAGGAGTAGCCGGGGAATTACATATCGGAGGGGTACAGGTAGCCCGCGGGTATCTTAACCGCGCCGCCTTAACTGCAGAGAAATTTATCAATGATCCGTTTAATACGCTCCCTGGCAGCAGATTATATCGTACGGGCGACTTATGCCAGTGGCTGCCTGATGGCAATATTGAATACTTGGGAAGAATGGATGAACAGGTAAAGATCCGTGGCTTCCGGGTAGAATTAGGAGAGATTGAAAACCTGTTATTAAAGCATTCACAAATTCGCCAGGCAGCAGTGACAGTGAATCATGACAAGCAGGGAAACAAACGTCTGATAGCTTACGTAGTAACGGCAGATGTCTTTGATAAAGAAAATGTACTTCTTTTCCTGCGAGCGCAGCTGCCGGAATATATGATCCCCTCTTTATTAATGGAACTAAACGAACTTCCACTGACACCCAGCGGTAAAATCAATAAAAAAGCCTTGCCGGATCCTCAAATGGAAGTGACTGCCCGGCAAATATATGTAGCTCCCCGCAATGAAACAGAAGCAAGACTGATTGACATCTGGCAGGAACTGCTGGACATTCCCCGTATAGGTGTTTATGATAATTTCTTTGAGCTGGGTGGTGATTCTATCAATACTTTGCAGATTATCAGCCGCGTCCGCAAGTTTGGATATCAATTACAACCGAAAGATATTTTTACCTATCAGCACATTGCTGCACTTGCGAATATAATACATGATCAGACTGAAACACCAGTTATCGGAGAACAGGGAACGTTAACAGGTAACTGTGGATGGCTGCCTGTACAACAGTGGTACCTGGAGCATGCACAATCCGGACAGGCAATGCTTACCCAGTATGCCACGATAGATATAAACAGGACTATCACTGCACCTGTCATTTCCCTGGCACTAGACCAACTGCTGCTGCAACATGATTCCCTGCGTTTCTATTACGCCGCCAATGAACAATACTACGGAACCCCCACTAAAACAGAAGTGGTCACCTTTATTCCGGAAAACAACACGGAAGACGCCATTCAGGATACTGTTGCTACCTATGCCAGCTTATTGTCAGATCAGCTGGATATTCAACATGGACAACTGCTTTCTGCTATTCTATTCATTACAGGAACCAGCCGGAACAAATTACTGCTGGTAATTCATCACCTGGCGGTAGATGGCATATCATGGCGGATTCTGACAGAAGACCTGTTTGCTATCCTGTCGCAATCTACTTCTACTATCGCCGGCACTCCAAAGACGGCCTCCTACCGCCAGTGGCAGCAGGCTCTGACAGCCGCACCGCTGCAACCACGCTTCCTGTCACAACTGCCCTGGTGGGAGTTGGTGATGGCAAAATATCAGCCATTACCTACCGACAGGATTTATTCACCAGAACTAACAGCAAAGGATACACACAAAATAACCACCCGGTTAAATCCGGCCATTACCCGGCTTCTGTCACAGGAAGCTCCACTGGCCTATCACACGAATATCAGCGACGTCCTTCTTACCGCCTTACTATTGGCCCTCTCCGACTGGAAACAAATAAACCAGGTTGTAATCGGGTTAGAAGGTCATGGCCGCGAGGACAGCATAACAGAACTGAATGTGAGCCGTACCACAGGTTGGTTTACCTCTATGTTTCCCGTAGCGCTGTCTCTTCCTCCTAATATTACACCAGGTAAGGCTGTCAGAGAGATAAAAGAACAATTACGGAAGACTCCAGATAAAGGCATCGGCTACGGTCTGCTCCGTTATACATATCAACAACCTTCCCTGCAGGCATCCACTCCATGGGATATTGTGTTTAACTACCTGGGACAAATGGATAAGGCCGTCGCCCTGGGAGCATATACACACGAAGACTTTATTATAAAAGAGAAGATCAGCATCAATAGCATTATAGCCGGTGATACACTTCAATTACAATGGCAATACAGCACTAAACACTTCCATGAAGCCAGCATCCGGTCACTTACAACACTGTTTGAACAAAAACTTACAACACTTATCCATCATTGTGCAGAACAGGCCGGCATAAGCGCCGTATATACACCGGCAGATTTCGATCTTGGTGATGTACTAACCAACGAAGAACTGGATCAATTTCTGGACAGCACCTGGATGAACAGCACCAGACGACAGCATGTAACAGGGCTTTACCGGTTGAGTGCCTTACAGGAGGGCATGTTATTTCATAGCCTATACCATCAGAATGCCGGAACTTATATAGATCAACTATCAGCCAGCATTCCAAAGCTTCAGCAGGATATCTTTCTGCAAAGCTGGGAACTCCTCCTGCAAAAACATAGCGCACTTCGTACGACATTTCATCATGACTTCACCAGTATCCCACTGCAGGTTGTTCATGATAAAATAAACCTGCCTGTTTTCTTTGAAGACTTCCGCCAGCTTGATCCGGAGGCACAGGATACCGCTATAACCACCTACACTGCAAAAGACCGTCAAAAGGGCTTTATGCTGCAGGAGGCATTACCCATGCGCATAACGCTTATCCGTACCAGCGACAGCAGCTATCATCTGCTGTGGACCTTCCATCATATCTTATTGGATGGCTGGTCTGTAGCTGTTTTGTTGCAGGAACTCCTGCAAACATATGAGCTGCTCTTCAGACAGCAGCCACTTATACCACAAATGCCGGACAATCATGCAGACTTCCTCCGATACCTGCAGCATCGTCCGATACAGCAAGAATGGCAGTATTGGAAGACAACCCTGCAAAATTTCAGTACCCCGGTTTTATTACCTTTTATCCCGGCATCGGCCAGCCGCAACATGGGTACCGGCCAATACTATGTACACACGCTGGATATAAACGCACAAACAACAGCACACATTCAGCAATATATTCAGCAAAAGCACATCACTCTCAATACGCTCGTACAAGGCATATGGGCATATCTGTTATACCGCTATACCGGCAATAAGGAAGTGATATATGGTATCACAGTTTCCGGCAGACCAGCACAACTGACACAAGTAGAACAAAGAGCCGGGCTTTTTATCAACACCATTCCCTTCTGTATCACGGTGGATGAGCAAAGCTCGACTGATACCTGGTTACAGGGTATTCAACAGCAGCAGCTGCAGCATTATAAATATCAGCATATCTCCCTCTCCGACGTTCAGCGTATCACCGGTATACAGGGAGAAATCTTTGACACCCTCCTGGTATTTGAAAATTATCCGGTAAATAAAATTATTACTGCAAAAGACTGGCAGCTGTCTTTACAACAAATTGCAGTAACAGAGCAAAGTAATTACCCTCTCACCATCAATGTGACTGCAGGTAACAGCTTGCAGTTTCAATTCAGTTATAATGCATCTCTGCTAAGGGATGAATATATACAGGCTATAGCAGGGCATCTGCAGGAAATGCTTAACCAGTTTGCCATAGCACCTGCGCAACAATTAAAAGACATCTCCTGGATAACCACACAGGAACAGCAACTGATCGTGGAAAGCTTCAACAATACTGATGTTGATTATGAAGCAACTACTTTACCTGACTTGTTCCAGGCACAGGTAGCACTTACTCCCGATGCTCCTGCTGTTCTTTTTGAAGAGGAGGTACTGACCTATGCGCAGTTACAGGAAAAAGTCTCGCATCTTGCGTTATATCTGCAACATAAAGGAGTAGGGCCTGATGTCCTTGTTCCCTTATGTCTGGAACGGTCTCCTGATATGATTATCAGCATTCTTGCCATTCTCCAGGCAGGAGGAGCTTATGTACCTGTAGATCCGGATTTTCCGGCGGCCCGTATTATCTTCATGCTGAAAGATACACAGGCCCGTCTACTGATCACTCATACAAAACATCTGCCGGCATTAGGTTATCTGACAGAAGATATTGAAATAGTTCTTCCACAGGAGTTGCCTCCAGCCAACACCCTTCTTCCACAGGCTCCCGCCAACGTGCAGGCACATCACCTGGCATATGTTATCTATACCTCCGGTTCCACCGGCCAGCCCAAAGGAGTCATGAATGAACATCGTGGTATTGTAAACAGGTTGCGCTGGATGCAGGATTATTTTGGTCTGGAAGCTACTGACAGCGTACTACAAAAAACAACATACAGCTTTGACGTATCCGTATGGGAATTGCTATGGCCCTTAGTTACAGGCGCACAGTTGGTATTTGCCAAGCCACAGGGGCATAAAGATGCAGCATATTTAAAAGCGGCTATCCTTTACTATAATATTACAACCATCCATTTTGTACCTTCCATGCTGCAAGTTTTTCTGGAAACTGTTGCCCCGGAAGACAAGCTCCCACTGCAACGCATCATATGCAGCGGAGAAGCCTTAAGAGCGCAGCAGGTACTGGATGTACATTATAATATTCCTGCAGCAACATTATATAATCTCTATGGCCCTACTGAAGCGGCCATAGATGTTACCTGCTGGTGTGCACCAAAACAGGTCGCCATTGACCTGGTGCCGATCGGCAAACCAATCAGCAATACCCGGCTTTATATCCTGGACAAAGCCGGCAAAGTATTGCCGGTAGGCGTTACAGGCGAACTCCATATAGGCGGCGTTCAGGTATCCAGAGGATATCTGAACAGAGCAGCACTCAATATAGAGAAATTCATAACAGATAGCTTCCGGCCTGATATAGCCGGCAGATTATATAAAACCGGTGACTATGCCAGATGGATGCCGGATGGAAATATTGAATACCTCGGAAGAATTGATGACCAGGTAAAAATACGGGGATTCAGAATAGAGATCGGTGAAATTGAAAGTGTACTGCTACGCAGTCCTCTCGTAAAAGAAGCTGTTGTTATAGCAGATAAAGACACACAAAACAATCCACGGCTGCTGGCTTACCTCGTACCGGAAGGAATATTTAACAGGGAAGCCTTACTAACCGATCTGCAATCTGCACTACCTGAATATATGGTGCCTTCCCTGTTGATTGCGCTGGATCAGCTACCCCTTACTTCAAATGGTAAAATAGACAGAAAGGAATTGCCTGCTCCTACCCTGGCCTTATCTGACCAACCCTGGGTAGCAGCACGGAATCAGACTGAAATGACAATAGCCGCCATATGGACCGGACTTTTAGGCATCAAACAGCCAGGAATATACGATGATTTCTTCGCAACAGGTGGCAATAGCCTGCTCTCCATGCGGCTGGTAGCCGCTTTCCGCAAAACCTTTGCCATAGAAGTACCAATAAAGGCAATATTTGAACAACGAACTATTTCCCAACAGGCCTTGTTTATTCAGCAAAAAGCAACTACAGACCTGCTGCCTCCGCTAACTGTACAAACAAGACCATCACATATTCCATTATCCTTTGGACAGGAACGTTTGTGGTTTATCGATCAAATGGAAGGAAGTACCCATTATCATATCACCGGAGCTGTCAGATTATCCGGAAACCTCGATAAACCAGCACTGTTGGCTGCATTCCGTACTATCGTGAACAGACACGAAGTATTACGCACGGTCATTGCAGAAAAAGACGGCAACGCTTATCAACAGATATTACCAAAAGATCTGTGGGAATGGGAGGAATACGAATACCCCGCTGATGAAATTACGATCCAGGCATGGGCAGATCGTCCTTTCAATCTAAAAGAAGATCATATGCTGCGGGTACAACTCACCCGGCAGGATACTGCACAATATCTGCTATTACTTACGATTCATCATATTGCAGGAGACGGATGGTCCACCGGGATCCTGATCCAGGAACTGACTGTCTTATACAATGCATTCAGTACCGGTCAGCTTCCTGCATTAAAAGACCCTGTAATTCAATATGCCGACTATGCAATCTGGCAACGGTCTTACCTGTCTGGAGATCTGAAAGATAAGCAACTTCAATACTGGAAACAGCAATTGGCTGCGGTGGCACCTTTGGAATTACCAACAGATTATCCGCGGCCCCCCATACAGAGTACCCGTGGAGCAACGCATACAACCAGATTGTCTCCTGTTATATCAGACGCACTCCGTACCCTGGGGCGTCAGGAAGGCGTTACTATTTTCACCACCCTGCTCACTGCCTTCAAAGTATTGTTATACCGTTATTCCGGCCAGACAGATATTTGCGTGGGGACGCCTGTTGCCGGCAGAACAAGTGATGAAGCGGCTGCGCTAATCGGTTTCTTTACCAATACCGTAGCCTTGCGGACATCATTACAGGCATCATCATCTTTTATAAACAATCTGCGGCAGGTAAATCATACGATCCTATCCGCCTTCGACCATCAGGATATTTCTTTTGAAAAAGTAGTAGAAGCGTTGGCTGCAGGCAAACAAACAGGCCGCCATCCATTATTCCAGGTAATGTTTACGCTGGAGAATACCCCGGAATTGGACCACCTTCAGATAGGTCAGATGAAAGCCTTCTCTGAACCGCTGCAAAATAAAACGTCTAAATTTGATCTGACATTCTCGCTCAGAGAAACCGCAAGCGGCCTTCAGTTAGCCATAGAATATTGCACTGATCTGTTTACGGCTGTTGCCATAGAACAAATGAGCTGTTACTATGAGCAATTACTGCGCGCCATCATTGATGATCCTCAAGTTAATATCGGCCAGTTATCCTTATCTGATCAGGAAAACCGCCATGTATTGATTCATTCCTTTAATGATACACAAAGAGATTACCCCGTCAATTCCTCTATTATTGACCTTTTTCTGCAACAGGTAGCGATATATCCGGATGCCATTGCCGTAGTAGCAGGCGACAACACGCTCAGTTACAGAGCATTGGATATGCAGTCTTCCCGGCTGGCAGCCTGTTTAATACAACAGGGGATAAAACCGGGTACCCTCATTCCGATTATCATACCCCGCTCCCTGGATATGATGATCGCATTGCTCGCGGTACTTAAAGCGGGAGCTGCCTATGCCCCCATTGATGCAGCTTATCCGGATGAAAGAATCACCTTTATGCTGGAGGATTTAGGCAGTACTGTCATCCTCACCAGCAACAGATTTGCAGAAAGAATAAGCGCTAAACATACATCTGTCCGGATTATTAATGTTGATGAATTAAAGGAATTGACTGATGCTGCGACTCTTCACCATCCTGTGCAACCTGCAGACCTTGCGTATGTGATGTACACTTCAGGATCCACAGGGCGCCCCAAAGGAGTGCTGGTAACACACCGCAATGTAACCAGCCTGGTCTGCGAACCGGGTTATATGAGCTTTCATCCGGAAGATGCGGTATTGTCCGCAGGGTCTGTAGCTTTTGACGCCACAACATTTGAATACTGGGGCATGCTGCTGAATGGTGGTAAACTGGTGCTGAGTGAAGAACAGGAATTACTGGACGTGAACGTATTGAAAACAATTCTCCAAAAGAATACTATCACCAAAATGTTCTTTACTACCAGCTGGTTTAATCAACTGATAGATACTGACATTACTGTATTCTCCACATTAAAGAATATTTTATCCGGAGGGGAAAAATTATCCGAAAAACATGTCAAACAACTAATTGCAGCATATCCCCATATTGAAGTCCGTAATATTTACGGTCCTACGGAAAACACCACCTTCTCCTTAAGCTATCTTATAAAACCGGAAAATCTTCCGGTACAAATACCTATAGGTAAACCATTACATAACCGGACTGCGTACATTCTTGATAGTTATTTACAGCCGGTACCCATTGGTATTCCGGGAGAATTATATGTAGGTGGCGCAGGTGTTGCCAGCGGCTATCTCAATAGACCGGAACTAACGGCGCAGGTCTTTATTCCGCATCCCTTCCGGGCTGGAGAACGGTTATACAAAACCGGCGACCTTGCAAGATGGGAAGCAGATGGAAACATCCTCTTCGCAGGCCGTACAGATGATCAGATCAAGATCCGTGGCTATCGTATTGAACCCGGTGAAATAGAACAGGTATTGCATGGTTATGCCGGCATTATACAAGTATATGTTACAATTCACCTCCATCCGGCAGCAGGCAAACAACTGGTTGCCTATATTGTGCCCGCAGCAGATTACGATCACGATACCTTCCAACTATTCATGCATCAGCAGTTGCCTGAATATATGATCCCATCGTATATAGTCCCGCTGGCTAATCTGCCGCTGAATGCAAATGGTAAAATTGACAGAGCCGCACTGCCACCAGTAACTGGTATGTCTACACGGCAGAGTTATGCAGCACCTTCCGGCACTATAGAAAAGACATTGGAAAACATATGGACAACATTACTGCATATCGACAGGATCAGTGCAACAGATAGCTTTTTTGAGTTGGGAGGACATTCTCTTCTGGCAATGAGGGCTACAGCGGCCATCCGGAAAGGATTGTCAGTAGAACTATCTGTAAAAGACCTGTTCCACAACCCTACGATACAACAACTGGCCGCTTTCATTCACGAGAAGGCACCCCTAACGGCAATGCCAGCCATCACGGCTACTATGCGCCCTGCGCTGATCCCATTATCCTTTAATCAGGAACGGCTATGGTTCCTGGATCAACTAACCGGCAGCACACAGTTCCATATGCCAGCCATTCTGGAATTGAATGGAGCATTGAATGTAACAGCGTTGGAAGATGCATTACGCAGCATTGTTGCAAGGCATGAAGCATTACGAACCATCATTCATACAACTGACGGCATTCCCTTTCAACAGGTGCAACCGGCTGACAACTGGAAAATATCCCATTTAGGTAACATCCCCGACCAGACAGCAATATATCAATTCATCAATCAACCGTTTGATCTTGCCCGTGACTATCTGCTGCGTGCACAATTAAGCCGACATGCACCTGACCGGCACACACTGGTACTTACCTTGCATCACATCGCAGCAGATGGATGGTCAGTAAGCATACTGGTGAAAGAACTCATTGCCTTGTATGAAGCGGGCATTAACCAGCAGGCCGTTCAGCTGCCTACGCTATCTGTACAATACCCCGATTATGCCATCTGGCAGCGAAACCAGTTAGCCGCTGATCATATCAGTAACGGGTTAACCTACTGGCAACAAAAACTCACCGGCGTAGCTGTACTGGAATTGCCTACAGACTACCCCCGCCCCGCCGAACAAAGTTCCCGTGGCGCCATGTATCATTTTACCCTCGACAAGGCATCACTGGATGCATTACACCGTTTTTCACTGGCGCATGACAGTACCTTATTCATGACCTTGCTCAGTGCATTTAAAATACTACTACACCGGTATAGCGGAGAAACAGACATCTGTATAGGCACACCTGTAGCTGGCAGAACACACCAGGAAACAGAAAGCCTGATTGGATTCTTTGTCAATACCCTGGCATTAAGGAGCAATCTGTCAGGCAATCTATCTTTTGAACAACTGCTGCAACAAGTAAAACAAACTACACTAGATGCCTGGGAGCATCAGGATATTCCATTTGAAAAAATTGTTGACAAAGTGGTGACTGCGCGCAACATGAGTCACAGCCCCATCTTTCAGGTGCTTTTCGCCTTACAAAATACACCTCCGGTACCCACCATACAATTAGGTACAATAGCATTAAAAGAACAACCTGTTTTACGGAATACGACACAATACGACCTTACCTTATCTCTAAATGAAACATCAGACGGGTTAAATGGCAGTATTGAATATTGCACAGACCTGTTCCGGCCTGCTACCATTCGCCGTATGGCACTACACTTCAAAATATTGCTGCAAGCCATATTACAACAACCTGTTGCAGATATTGCCTCCTTAAACCTATTACCACAGGAAGAAATAAAGCTGCTGACACAACACTTCAATAACACAACAGTATCTTACCCGCTGTCGCAAAGTATCCCTGATAAATTTGCACAACAGGTGCTCCTTACACCGGATGACATTGCATTGGTGTTTGCAAAAGAGACGATGACCTACCTGGAACTGGATAAACGCTCTACACAATTGGCCCGTTACCTGTGCAGCCAGGGGATTACTTCAGAAACGCTTGTTCCACTATGTATAGAACGTTCCACAGGCATGATTGTAGCTATATTGGCTATTCTGAAGGCAGGAGGAGCTTATGTACCTATAGATCCGGATTATCCGGATGAAAGAATCCGGTACATGCTTTCGGATACAGCTGCAACCATTGCAGTCTGCAGCGATCATTGTGCGGACCGCTTACCAGCTGATATCTCGCGTATCTGTTTAGATCAGGACTGGCCACACATTGCCGATGCTTCGTCTCCTTTACCCGCTACCGCTGCTACACAACTTGCTTACGTCATCTATACCTCGGGATCGACAGGCCAGCCTAAAGGCGTATTGGTGCCACACAGAGGTATCGTAAATCTGGCTTACTCACAGAAAGATCTTCTGCAGATCAATACCGGCACCCCTGTTTTACAATTTGCTTCCTTTGGATTTGATGGCAGTTGTTACGAAATATTCAACACTCTCTTAAATGGAGGTTTGCTGGTACTTGCCACCAAAGAAACATTATTATCTGCTGAACTACTGACCACACTTATTCATCAACACAAGGTAGAAGTGGCGGCCCTTCCCCCATCTTACCTGCATACCATCAGGGATGTACTGGGTTCGTTGAAAACTGTTCTTTCAGTTGGAGAAGTCTTTAACCGGGAGGATGGACGCTATATCCTCAGCAAAGGTATTCGTATACTGAATGGGTATGGCCCTACCGAAAACACAGTGACGGTGAGCATTGCACAGCAACCGGTATTGGAGGATAATACGGTGGTGATAGGTAAACCCATTCCCAATGTAAAAATTCATATCATTGATACACACGGTAACTTATCTCCTATTGGCGTACCCGGCGAAATCTGTATCAGCGGCGCTGCTCTGGCGCGTGGCTATCTGAACAGACCTGCATTGACAGCCGAACGTTTTGTGCATAATCCTTTTGACGGGACATGGGGAGAACGAATGTACAAAACCGGAGATGTAGGCCGGTGGCTTGATAGCGGAGATATTGAATATACAGGAAGAATAGATGATCAGGTAAAAGTACGTGGATTCAGAATAGAGTTGGGTGAAATTGAGAACATCTTATCTGAACATACCCATATTGCTCAGGCAACAGTTGCTGTAAAAACAGATCATTCCTTGAATAAACGGTTGATTGGATATATCGTTCCCTTACCGGATTTCGATAAAGCAGCAGTATTCGAATACCTGAAACAGCGGCTGCCTGCATATATGCTGCCTGCGGACCTGATTACACTGGATCAATTGCCCGTTACCGTTAATGGAAAAGTGGATCGCAAAGCATTACCGTCACCTGATGGCGAATACTACTCCGGCAACAGTTACACAGCCCCCCGGAATACTATTGAAACGACCCTTGCCAGCATCTGGCAGGAATTGCTGGGCAGGCAGCAAATAGGGATCTACGACAATTTCTTCGAACTTGGTGGCGATTCCATTATTACCATTCAGGTAGTAAGCAGAGCAAACCGTGCGGGTTATACGTTTTTTCCCCGCGACCTTTTCAGATACCAGACCGTAGCCGCCCTGGCCGAATTACTGCAAACAAATATTTCTGTTCCGGCAGTAACCGGAGAACAAGGGAGGCTAACAGGAATTGCAGGTCTGCTGCCTATTCAGCAATGGTACGTATCAACCAATATGGATCAGGACGCACACTTCAATCAGCAGTTGCTGTTAGCAACAGATAAAAAGATAAGGCATGAAATACTATTTCAGGCCATCAGAGATCTATTTGATTATCATGATGCACTGCGATTCTTCTATACGAAGCAGGCTTCTTCCTGGCAGCAGCATTACGGTGATGCCACAATAACACCTGAAATAGTTGACTTAACGCAATCCGCTACCTGGGTAACTGCTTTATCAAGTGCAGGAGAAAATTATCAGCAGTCCCCGAACCCGGCGCAGGGCAGATTGTTCCGTGCAGTATTATTCCTTACACCGGCAGACGAACAATCAAATCGTTTACTGTTCATTATTCATCACCTGGTCGTAGACGGCGTATCATGGCGGATTTTACTGGAAGATTTACAACTCCTCCTTAATAACGGAAGCGCCAAAACACCAGAACAGGTATTGGGCGCCAAAACAAGCTCCTACCGGCAATTCCAGGAAGCGCTACAGTACTGGTCTGCCACACCGGCATTATTACAACAACAGCCATACTGGCAACAAATTTCTTCACAGCAGGCAGTGTTAAAAACAGATAAAATACATGCAGGCCCGGTACTCATGCGCGATACAGGAAACTACGAAATCTGCCTGAACAGCGAACATACACGGGCGCTTCTACAGGATGTGCAACAAGCTTATCATACAGACATCAATGATATACTGTTAACCGCGCTCGCGGTTACGCTCACCCGCTGGAATGCCTCAGATACTGTTACCATTGGACTTGAAGGACACGGCCGGACAAACCTGTTTAACAACATAGATACCTCCCGTACGGTAGGTTGGTTTACCAATATGTATCCTGTTCTTTTAAAACCTGGCAATAATAACGATACCGGAGACTACATAAAATCAATAAAAGAACAACTACGTAGTATTCCTGATGGAGGATTAGGTTATGGTGCATTGAAATACCTCCGGCAGTCACAGGCCCTGCAAGGGCGCGACCCATGGGAAGTGGGCTTCAATTACTTAGGTCAGACAGATCATCTGGTAGCCGGCAACGGTCGTATACAACTGGCCGGCGAAAATACAGGACACCCTGTGGGTGGACAATTCCGGGTGTTTGATAAAATTTTCATCAACGGCGCAATACAACATAATGAACTGATCTTACATTGGGGTTACAGCCGGCTCCATTTTGAAGAGGCCACTATCATCGAATTAGCAAAGGCTTTTCAGGCACAACTACTGACGATTATTGACCATTGCAGACAACAGCCGCCAGCTTTCACTCCTGCCGACTACGACCTTCATAAATGGATCACCTACCAGGAACTGGACCAATTTCTGGATACCCCTCACAATAACCGTAGCAGACGAAACCAGGTAGCTGGTATCTATCGTCTGAGCGGGTTACAGGAAGGCATGCTCTTTCATAGCCTGTACGATGAATCCGCAGGCACTTACACAGAACAATTCAGATGCACACTCAACCAGGTACAGGAAGAAGTGTTTACCCGCTGCTGGGATTATTTGCTGCAAAAACACACCATCCTGCGTAGTGCCTTTTATTATGATGCCTTCAACATACCGGTTCAGGTAGTGTATCAGCAGGTACGGCTCCCGGTAACTATACTGGATTACAGTTCTCTTTCGGAAGAAATAAAGTCACGGCAATTAAACGCATTTGAAACAGCGGACCGTTACCGGCACTTTGCATTTGAAGAAGCGCCACTGATGCGGGTAACCCTAATCAAATGGAACGCCACTCAATATCGCTTCTACTGGACTTCTCATCACATACTGCTCGATGGCTGGTCCTTCCCGCTACTGGTGCAGGAACTGCTGGAATTATATGCAGGTCTGCTGAAAGGGAATCTCCCTTCCATCCAGCAGGAAGATAAATATGAAGATTATATCAGATTTATTTATCAGCAGGATAAAACTGCAACAGATCAATATTGGAGCAGCTACCTTCAATCCGTAACAGAAAGCTGCCTGCTTCCATTTGTTGAAAGTGAAAGTAGCACAAAAAGCACCAGATCATTTAAAGAGACAGCCGTAACACTCGATACTGCGGTAACCAGCAAATTAACCCGGTGGGCACAACAGCAGCATCTCACTATGAATACCGTAATGCAGGGTGTTTGGGCATTATTGCTGCACAAGTATCTGGGTAAAGATCAGGTAATGTTTGGCATCACTGTTTCAGGCAGACCTGAAACGCTCCCTGGCATCGAAAAAAGGGTAGGATTGTACATCAATACAATACCACTTACCACCAGCCTCCATGGTGAATTACTACTGACAGATTTATTCCGCCAGATACAAACAGATCAACTGAACAGCCGTTCATGGCAGTATACAGCATTGAATGATATTCAGCGTCTGACCGGGATTACAGGCGATCTGTTTAATACCACACTTGCATTCCAGAATTATCCGGTGAGTGAAATATTACATGCAAAGGACTGGCCGATGCAAATCACGGAAGTACAGGCAGAACCAATATCCAACTATCCGTTGACGATCATCATCACCACGGGTGAAAAAATTAAATTGCTATTTAACTACAATAATGATCTGCTGCAGACGACTGATATCATGCGTATTGCAGAGCATTTCAAACGGGTATTGGGACAGATAGCCGACAAACAGGTCGCCAGCGTGAAAGAGATGAGTATCCTTACTCCTGCTGAACAGCTACTGGTTTTAACCACATTCAATAACACAACAGTATCTTATCCCTCAAAAGCGAGCATTATTGATCTGTTTTTGCAGCAGGTAGAAACAAGACCGGATGCTGTTGCAGTAGTGGCAGATGGTCAGTCGCTGAGTTTCCTGGAGCTGCATACATCTTCTTCTATGCTTTCAGGATACCTTGCACAGCAAGGTGTAACCACTGGCACCCTGGTTCCACTATGTATGCACCGGTCGCTGAACATGATAGTGTCAATCATAGCTATACTTAAAGCTGGAGGTGCATATGTACCAATCGACCCCGCTTACCCGGATGAGCGTATTGCTTATGTATTATCTGATTTAGACAGTCCGGTAGCAATAACCAGCAATCGTTATAAAGACAGGCTGCAAAACATTCGTTCAACCCTACACGTTATTTGTGCAGACATGCTGACAGCAGACCTGTTAACGGCTCCTGCACCGGAGATAATACTTCAGGCAGATAGCCTGGCATATGTAATGTATACCTCCGGTTCAACAGGGCGGCCCAAGGGCGTATTGGTTACACATCAGAATGTCACCAGCCTGGTATCTGAACCAGGTTATATGGCCTTTGAGGAAACAGATGCGATCCTTTCTGCCGGCTCTGTATCTTTTGATGCTACCACCTTTGAATATTGGGGTACACTTTTAAATGGCGGTCGTCTTATCCTGAGCGGAGAACATGAGTTATTGGATGTTGCCATACTAAAAACAGCACTGGAAAATAACCAGGTAACAAAAATGTTCTTTACTACCAGTTGGTTCAATCAATTAGTTGATACGGATATAACGGTATTTGCCCATTTAAAATCGGTATTGACAGGAGGAGAAAAAATGTCTGAACGCCATGTGGCTTTACTGACAGCAACCTATCCCGATATCGCAATAAGTAATATATACGGCCCTACCGAAAACACCACGTTCTCTCTGAGTTACAGGATTGACCAGCGGGGATTGAGCACCCCAACGCCTATAGGCCGTCCGCTTAACAATCGTACTGCATATATTCTTGACCGTTATTTACAACCAGTACCAATTGGTATTGCAGGTGAATTGTATGTAGGCGGCGCTGGTATTACCAGGGGTTATCTTAACCGGCCTGAATTAACGGCCCTCGCATTTATTCCACATCCTTTCCTTCCTGGTGGACGTTTGTACAAAACAGGGGATCTTGCCCGATGGGATGAAAATGGCAATGTTATTTTTATTGGCCGTGCGGATGACCAGGTAAAAATACGTGGTTACCGTATCGAGCCGGGTGAGGTAGAAGGCGTGCTGCAACAAGCACCACAGGTAAAACAGGTGATCGTAACCGTAGTGGCAGATGAGCAAAGACATAGCAAGCAACTGGCGGCCTATATTGTACCGGAAACAACTTTCGATAAAGAAGGTATTCAACAGTACATCCGCGAACGTGTGCCAGAATACATGATCCCCGCCTTCCTGATTCCGATGGAACAATTGCCTCTCAATGCCAACGGGAAAATAGACAGGAAAGCCCTGCCGGCACCAGAAAAAGTAGTTGCGCATGCTGACAACAAAGTAACTGCGGAAGCTGAAAATCCACTTGAGAAAGAGTTGGTAAGCATCTGGCAGGATTTATTGAATATTGCTATCGTGGGAATTCACGACAATTTCTTTGAGCTGGGAGGTGATTCCATCATCGTCATACAAATGGTTAGCAGAGCCAGACGCGCCGGATTTGACCTGAAAGTAGGCCACATCTTTGATCAGCAGACCATTGCAAAAATAGCCGCGCACTTTTACGCACAGGTACAAAGTACCAATATCTCAGAGCAGGGGTTACTGAGCAACGACAGCGGCTTATTACCAGTACAGCAATGGTATTTTGAAAATTACACAGATGTATCCATTCCGTTTACACAAAGTATATCCCTGATGATAGACAAGCGGTTCGGCGCTGAGGAAATTACGGGGATATTGCATCAGCTATTCCGGTATCATGACGCATTACGTTTTGTTTATCAATGGGCAGAAGATGTCTGGAAGCAGTCGTATGGTACCTTTGAAGGAGAACTAACCATTAAAGATATACGCAATACAAATGACGATCTTCTACCAATACTGGCCGGCCTGCAGGAACAATGCGAGCGAAAGCTTGATATCAGAAAAGGTCTCCTGGGTGCTGCAGCATGGGTACAAACCCCTGATGCCGTAATGCATAACAGGTTACTGCTCGTTATACATCACCTGGTAATAGACGGGGTATCCTGGAGAATCCTGTTGGAAGATTTGAAAACATTGTTAGCAGGAGAACTACTGCAACCTAAAACCAGTTCCTACCGGGATTGGTATCAGGCATTGATCAGTTATGGAACAGGCGATGGATTATTGCAGCAACAACATTACTGGGAGCAGATAAAAGCACTCCGCTATCCCTTACGTACGGATAATGTCGCAGTCAAACCTTTGCACATGGCAGACATATCCCAGCTTACCACGATATTAGACGTCTCCCATACCCGCCAGTTATTACAGGAAGCACCGGCAGCTTATCATACCAATATAAATGACTTACTGCTGACAGCTCTTACACTGACGCTCACACGATGGAACCACCATGAACAGATAATGATCGGGCTGGAAGGCCATGGCAGAGAAGATCTGCTGACAGGTGCGGACATCAGCCGCACGGTGGGCTGGTTCACCAGCTTATATCCGATAGTATTATCAGTACCCAGCCAGATATCTTATGATACAGCCATTAAAAATGTGAAAGAGCAATTAAGGAAAATAAAGGATAAGGGAATTGGATATGGCGTATTAAAGTATCTGAATAAGGCGGAACAACTGCAGGGAAAAGATCCATGGGAAGTGATATTTAATTATCTCGGGCAAACAGATAACATGGTACAGCGGGATGCGCTGATCCAGGCAGGAGAACCGGTACCATCTGTTATCCCACAGAACTTACCGGTACATTATTTACTGGCGGTCAATGCAGTGGTAACAGGCGGCACATTAACCCTGCAATGGAACTATAGTATGCTTCATTTTAAGGATACCAGTATCCGGCATATTGCCAATGCCTTTATGCAACACCTGCAGGGAATAATTGATCAATGTCTTTCTGTCTCAAAACCGGTATTTACGCCTTCTGATTATGGTGTCGGAGATGTTATCAGCATTACGGAACTGGATCAGTTTATGGCAACATCTTATCGCGGCAGGCCACGTCACCAGCAAATAACGGGACTTTCCAGATTAAGTAATTTACAGGAGGGCATCCTCTTCCACTATGCATTTGATCAGCGGTCAGGTGCTTACATCGACCAGTTTGCATGTGAACTGACGGGGGTAAATCCGGCACGACTGGAACAAAGCTGGAATGAAGTATTACGCCATTACAGCATTTTACGTACCGGGTTTTATAATGATGTATTTGCAATTCCCGTACAATGCGCGTACAATGAAACGCCATTGAAAATTGCGGTTATTGATTATCGCGATCTTTCGCATCATCAGCAACAGGAAGCTATTAAAGCATTTGAAATAGCCGACAGAGTACGTGGGTTTGATCTCACACAGCCACCACTCATGCACATCACTCTTTTGCAACTGGAAGACAAGCTATACCGGTTACAATGGACCTTTCATCATATTGTACTGGATGGCTGGTCTATTCCTGTTGTCATGCAGGCATTGCTGGAAACATATGAATCCCTTTCCGGAAAACAACCTTTACCAGTATTTGTGGAAGATCGTTATGAAGACTATATTCATTACCTGCTTCGCAGAGATATGGTGGCAGAAAAAACCTGGTGGCAAAGCTATCTGGCCGGAATACAGGAAGGTTGTCTGCTTCCCTTCATTGCTGCCACAGAAGCAAGGAACAAAGGAGAGGGCATCTACAGGGAGCATATTATTCAGATCGATGCTACACTTATTGAGACATATGTACAGGAACATCATCTTACTCAAAATACCTTAATGCAGGGAGTGTGGTCATTACTGTTATATCGCTATACCAACAATCCGCATGTAACTTTCGGTATAACGGTATCCGGCCGCCCTGCTGAATTACCCGGTGTAGAACAAAGAGTAGGTCTTTATATCAACACGCTTCCGTTACACGCAGAAATTACAGAAGAAGAAAAGCTTGTGCAATGGTTACAGGACGTGCAAAACAAACAAAGCCAGGGTCGTAACTGGCAATATACTTCTCTGATAGACATACAGCGCTGGACGGGTATTAGTGGAGACCTGTTTGATACGCTGCTTGTATTTGAGAACTATCCGGTAAACAACCTGCTGACAGCACAGCAATGGCAATTAAAAGCCGGCAATGTGCAGATGAATGAACAAACTAACTACCCTCTCAGCCTTGCTATCTCTTCCGGGCAAAAAATCACTGTACGGTTCAGCTATAACGCATCATTATTACAGGAGGCATATGTGAACGCTATTGCAGCACATTTTGAACATGTTCTGCTGCAGATATCTTCACAAAAGGCAACAACTGCCATGGACATCCGGTTGTTAACCCCTGCGGAAGAAAAGCAACTCCTCCATACCTTTAATAATACACAGGTAAGCTATCCGGCAACTCTCACTATACTGGACCTGATAGCGCTGCAGGGCAAACATATACCGGCAGGTATTGCTATTCAGATGGAAGCCAGACAGCTATCATACAACGAACTTGAGGAGCAATCCAATCGTTTAGCCAACTACCTCCATCAGCAAGGTGTAACCAATGGCACGTTAGTGTTGCTGAGTATGGAACGCTCTATCAATATGATAGTATCTATACTCGCCATTATGAAAGCGGGTGGCGCCTATGTTCCTATGGACATCAATTATCCGGCAGACAGAGTAGAATACCTGGTGAATGATACCGGTGCTACCATTGCCATAGTAAGTCCTTTGGGCAAACAACATTTACAGTCCATTCCGGCATTACTTGTTATGGATGTGGTGGAACTAAAAGAAACGATCGGCAGGCAGGCTATTACGCGCCCACAGGTAATCGTTACGCCAGAAGATATTGCCTATGTTATTTATACATCAGGTTCTACCGGCCAGCCCAAAGGTGTTATGGTAACACATGCAGGGATGCTGAACCATCTCTTTGCCAAAGTAAATGATTTAAAACTGACATATGGCAGTAATGTAGCTTATACTGCATCTCCCACTTTTGATATCTCCGTATGGCAGATGCTGGTGGCGCTTCTTGTAGGGGGAACTACCAGTATTTACAGCGAAGAACTGGTATTGCAGCCAACAGCCTTAATGCAGCTAATCCAGGACAATCAGGTAACCATCTGGGAGGTAGTACCCTCCTATATGGCCACATTGCTGCAGGAGGAAAGAACCATCCCTTTATCTCATCTGCAATATCTGGTGGTAACAGGCGAAGTACTGCCGCGCAACCTGGTGGCCCAATGGTTTGAACATCCTCTCTACCAAAGGATTCCACTGGTTAATGCTTACGGGCCTACGGAGGCCTCTGATGATATCTGTCATCATATTATGCATACTACTCCGGAAAGTACACATATCCCATTGGGCAAGCCTTTGCAAAATATGAGTATCTATATACTGGACGGGAAAGACAGATTATGTGGAATAGGTATCACAGGAGAGTTGTGCGTAGCGGGAATCTGCGTAGCCAATGGTTATCTGAAGAGGCCAACGCTTACCGCCGCCCGTTTTGTCAACGATCCATTTCAGCCGGGTGTACGCATGTACCGCACAGGAGATCTGGCGAGATGGCTGCCGGATGGTACCATCGAATATCGCGGACGGATAGATGATCAGGTGAAGATCCGGGGATATCGTATAGAACCCGGAGAAATAGAACATCTGCTGGTACAGCATGAAGATATCCTGCAAGCAGTAGTACTGGCTAAAGATACCAGTAGCGGAAAGCAACTGGTCGTTTATCTCTCTGTCCGCCGGACATTTGATCGTGAGCGGATCATTTCCTGGCTGACACCCCAATTGCCTCCATACATGATTCCTGCTATGTGGATAGAAATGGATAACTTCCCTTTGACGTCCAATGGAAAAATCGACAAACAGGCATTACCAGCGCCAGACAGGAACTGGCAGACAACCAGCTACCAGGCACCCAGAAACCTGCAGGAGACTGCGCTCGCTGAAATATGGAGTAGTCTGTTAGACATACCACAGATAGGTATACACGATAATTTTTTTGCGCTTGGTGGTCATTCCCTGCTTGCAATGCGGTTAACCGCAGCACTGCGCAAACAGGAACAGGTAGAAGTGCCCGTTAAACAGATCTTTCAGCATCCTACCATCGCGGCACAGGCACAGTATATACTTGCTAATAACAATGCTCCATTGTCGCCGGTTACAACAACAGATCATTACCCCGATCGTATCCCACTTTCGTATAGCCAGGAACGCTTATGGTTCATTGATCAACTGGAAGGGACCATTGCGTATCATATGCCTGCCATCCTGCGGCTGGAAGGAGAATTAGATAAGTCCGCACTGAAACAGGCTTTACAAACCATCATCAACCGCCATGCAATATTGCGTACCACGATCCGCACACATGATGGCCAGCCCCACCAGCACATCCTGCCTGCCAACAGCTGGAACTGGAAAGAACTGGATAGCCAGGCCGATATAACTTCGTTGATACATGCGCCATTTGATCTGGAGAATTCACATATGCTGCGTGCTGAACTGATTCGCCTGTCTCATACAACGCACGTGCTGGTACTCACGATGCATCATATTGCTGTGGATGGATGGTCTATCAGCATTATTGTAGACGAACTCACCAGACTTTACAAATCCTACAATAACCAGGAAACACCGTCTTTAAGCACACCTGCTATTCAATATGCGGATTATGCCATCTGGCAACGCCTGCATCTGAGTGGTAAAGTACTGGAAAGGAAACTAAACTACTGGCAACAGCAACTATCCGGAATCCTTCCGCTGCAATTACCAGTAGATTATCCAAGACCAATGGTACAAACAACCAATGGAGCCGTCTGCAAAAGAATTATTCCGGTTTCATTGACAGCCTCATTGCATGCATTTTCACTACAGGAAGGTGTAACCCTTTACATGACCTTCCTCACTGCATTCAATGTTTTATTATACCATTATAGCGGACAGGAAGATATATGTGTAGGCTGCCCCATTGCCGGTAGAAATCAACAGGAAACAGAAGGATTGATCGGCTTCTTCGTCAATACATTGGCTTTACGTACAGATTTATCCGGCAATCCTGACTTCCGTACTTTACTACACCGGGTAAAGCAGACCACCCTAGATGCCTACGAACACCAGGATGCACCATTTGAGAAAGTAGTGGAGGTAGCAGGCAAAGAACGTGATTTAAGCAGAAGTCCTCTGTTCCAGGTAATGCTGGTATTACAGAATACCCCTGAAACGCCTGCACTGGAGTTAGATCAGCTGCAACTATTACCTGTGGCTGCCACACAAACTACGGCCAGATTTGATTTCACGTTCATTCTTGCAATAACCGGAACCAACATAGAAGTAAGTGTAGAATACAATGCAGACCTGTTCAAAGAAGCAACTATCAACCGTATCATTACCCACTTTGAACAGATCCTGCAGGCGGCAATAACCACACCGCAAACAGCTATTGCCTTACTTCCAATATTAACTACAACAGAAACGGAACAACTAACAACAACCTTTAACAATACTCCCGCAGGCTATAAGCTCAATGACACCGATACCATTATCGATCTGTTCTCGGCACAGGTAACATTAACGCCGGCAGCAGCAGCATTGATGTTCCGGGAAGATGTTTTGTCATACCAGGAACTGGATACAAGATCCAATCAGCTGGCCCACTATCTTCAACAAAGGGGTGTCAACAAAGAATCGTTAGTGCCTGTCTGTATTAACCGCACACCAGAGATGGTCATTGCAATACTGGCCATTTTAAAAGCAGGTGCTGCATTTGTGCCGGTAGATCCTTCATATCCTGCTGAACGCATCAATTATATGCTGTCTGATACCCAGGCTACGCTTATTATTACTAATTCCGTCACATTGCAACAATTACAGGGAGTTCATTTGCCGGAAACAATACTATTGGAATCTGCCGCCACAGCTATCGCAGCATTGCCTGTAACTGCACCACTGCAACTGCCGGCAGCAACACAACTGGCGTATGTAATTTATACCTCTGGTTCCACCGGCAAACCTAAAGGTGTAATGATAGAACATCGCGGCATTGTAAATCTTGCCCGGAGTCAGCGCGAAGCCCTGCAATTAACACCTGGTATGCGCACTTTACAGTTTGCATCGTTTAGTTTCGATGCTTCCTGTTATGAGATATTTAATACATTGTTAAGTGGTGGCACACTGGTATTACCACAGGAAGAACAACTACTCACAGTGGAAGGCTTTGCATCGCTGGTGCAGCATTACGGGATTTCACTGGTCACCTTGCCCCCTTCCTATCAAAGAATAGTCAGGGAAGTACTCGGACCGATAAAAACAATTGTATCTGCTGGAGAAACACTCCGGATTGAAGACGCAAAATACATGATGAGTAAAGGTATACGCGTCATTAATGCTTACGGACCTACGGAAAATTCAGTTTGTACATCTCTCACGGATGCACCTGTTTTACAGGACAATACCGTGGTCATTGGTAAACCCATCGCATATGTAAAGGTGTTCATATTAAATGCCTGGGGCGGACTTTGTCCTCCGGGAGTAAAAGGGGAAATATGTGTGGCCGGTCCGGGACTGGCGCGTGGATACCTGCATCGATCCGCATTAACAGATGAACGATTTGTAACCATGAATACTGGCGAACGGATATATAAAACCGGAGACACCGGCAGATGGCTGGAAGACGGGAATATTGAATATTCAGGCAGAATAGACGAGCAGGTAAAAATCCGTGGATACAGAATTGAACCTGAAGAAATCGCAAACGTGTTACAGGAACATCCTGCTGTCAGTCAGGCCGTAGTATTAGCCACATCCGACGAAAATGGTGATAAACGCCTGGTAGGGCTGATTGTACCCTCCACACATCCGGACCTCGAAGAAGTATTCACCTGGTTACGTAGTAAACTGCCACATTACATGGTACCGGCTACGCTCATCATCATTGATACATTACCTGTTACTCCAAGTGGAAAAACAGATAAGAAAGCGCTCCTGAGTATTATACCAAACCGCAAAATAGGACAATCATCTGTAGCGCCTACTAATCAAACGGAACAGGAACTTGTTAATATCTGGTTGCAATTACTTTCTCTCAAAGAAATTGGTATTCATGATAATTTCTTTGAAGCCGGCGGTCATTCCCTCCTGGCTATGCGGGTAATAGCTGCGATACAGGAGAAATTTGACATCGCCATTCCTGTGAGCACCTTCTTCAAATTGCCAACCGTTCATGCATTAGCACTGCATATTCAGGTAAATAGGCCGTCTGTAAAATCAGACGAAACAAATATCAGAACATTCAACTTATAAGTTAAAAAGCCAAGCCCATGAACGATCATCAATTAACCGATACTATCAATTTACTCAACAGGGCTAACAATAGTGGTATTAGTATTGTGTATGAAAAAGAGGAACTGCTGGTACAGGTCCATAAGGATCTGATCATTGATCCAACACTGCTGGAAGAGCTACGTTCTCACAAAGCCTCACTCCTGACATATTTCCGGGAATCAGGTATGTCCGGCAACAACATTCCGGCTCAGCCCCGTAACCAGGATAGCAGGTTACCGTTATCTTTCAATCAGGAAAGGCTATGGTTTATAGACCAACTGGAAGGAAGTGTACCCTATCATATTCCTGTTGTACTAAGGCTCAATGGAATCCTGGATGCAGCAATACTGGCTGCATCTCTACAGCAAATTATAGTCAGGCATGAGATATTAAGAACTGTGATTAAGGAAAATGCAGGTTTGCCCTATCAGCACATCCTGCCGCCGACAACCTCGTTGCTACGGTCTATCACGGCACCCGCCGGAAATGACAGCGAATGGTTGCAGCAAGAGATCACACAGCTCACCTCCACCCCATTTGACCTGGCCATTGAGCAGCCAATTAGAGCCGGACTTATCAGACTTAGCGATACAGAACATATACTCGTCATTACACTGCACCATATCGCAGCTGATGCTTGGTCCGCTGCTATCATTGTGAATGAGTTGGTTACACTTTACAACGCCGGCATACATGGTACTGCGGTGGAATTACCCATATCAGGTATCCAGTATGCAGATTTTTCCCTGTGGCAAAGGAAAAAACTAACAGATGAAGTATTAGCGGAGAAACTATCCTACTGGAAAAAAAAGCTGATGGGAACAGCTACACTGCAACTACCTGTGGACTTCGCAAGACCTGCTGTACAGCAGTTCAACGGTACTGTGCATCATTTTACAATAGACAATGATACTACCGCACAATTGAAACAGCTATCCCGGCAACAGGGAACTACTTTATTCATGACCATGCTGGCTGCATTCAATGTATTACTGTACCGTTATACCCATCAGGAAGATATTTGTGTAGGCAGCCCTATTGCCGGAAGGCAGCACCGCCAATTAGAAGGACTGGTGGGTTTTTTCGTCAATACACTTGTATTACGCAACACTGTAAATCCCGATCAGTCATTTAAT
This sequence comes from Chitinophaga oryziterrae, assembly GCF_009758125.1. Classification (GTDB taxonomy): domain Bacteria; phylum Bacteroidota; class Bacteroidia; order Chitinophagales; family Chitinophagaceae; genus Chitinophaga; species Chitinophaga oryziterrae. The sequence goes on along the minus strand of NZ_WRXO01000006.1, from coordinate 79,753 downwards.
CAATTACTACAGGATGTAAAACTCAGCACACTTGCCGCATTTGATCACCAGGATGTACCAGTGGAAAAAATTGTAGAAGCAGTGGTTAAAGAACGTGATATCAGCAGAAGTCCGCTTTTCCAGGTAATGTTTGCCCTTCAGAATACTCCTGCAGTGGAGACTATTCAGTTAGGTGACGTGACACTAACCCATGAAAACGGTGATCCTGCAACTGCCAAATTTGACCTTACCTGTTCTCTTCAGGAAGCCGAAAATATTATCAACGGAAGTTTCGAATACGCTACCGATCTGTTCAGAGCATCCACAATTTCAAGGATGGCATTGCATTATCAACAGCTGCTGCGCTCAATCATTGAAAACCCAGAAATGCCCATAGACCGGTTAATTATGATAAGCTGCGATGAACAGAGAATCCTGCTCTACGATTTCAATAATACAGCTGTTCCTTATCCGGCCGATTCCACCATTATTGATCTGTTACAGTTGCAGGTATCGCGGTACCCGGATAATATTGCTGTAGCTGAAGGCGAAAAATTACTCAGTTACCGGCAGCTGGATAACCGGTCCTCACAACTGGCTGTCTACCTGCAACAGCGAGGTGTCCGGACCGGCCATTTTATTCCTGTGTGCATGCCCAGGTCGCTGGATATGATAGTAGCGCTAATAGCCATACTTAAGGCAGGTGGGGCATATGCACCAATAGATCCCAATTGGCCGGATGACCGCATCCGCTTTGTATTATCGGATTTAAACAATACAATGAGTATTACCCATAGTAATTATGCAAACAGATTTAAAACAATTGCGGAAACCACTACTATTATTTGTACAGATGAAATTGATTTTTCTCCATTACAACAAACAAATCTGTCTGTCTTAATACAGCCCGAAGACCTGGCATATGTCATGTATACATCCGGTTCCACAGGCCGTCCCAAAGGGGTACAGGTGGAACACCGTAATGTAACCAGTTTGATTTATGCACCCAATTATATTACCCTCACTCCTGCCGATGCCATTTTATCCGCAGGTTCCGTTGCTTTTGATGCTACCACGTTTGAATACTGGGGCACTTTACTAAATGGTGGCAAACTTGTGCTGAGCGGAGAAGATGAGCTGCTGGATATTAATGTTCTGAAAACTACATTACAGGTACATCATGTAAATAAAATGTTTTTCACAACAGGATGGTTCAATCAATTGGCAGACACAGATATCAGCATTTTTTCCGGGTTGGATGCTGTGTTGACTGGTGGTGAAAAAATGTCGGAAAAACATGTGGCCAAAGTAATTGCCTCTTGTCCCGGGATCGCCATCAGCAACATTTATGGCCCAACTGAAAATACCACATTTTCTTTAAGTTACCGCATAGATATTCATGGATTAACAGATCATACCCCCATAGGAATCCCTTTAAATAACCGGACTGCGTATATTCTTGATCATTATCTACAGCTGGTACCCCCAGGGATAACAGGCGAACTATATGTAGGTGGAGCAGGGACTACCCGCGGGTATCTGAACCGTCCGGAGCTGACAGCAAAATCATTTATTCCCCATCCATTTATACCAGGCGAACGGCTTTATAAAACCGGTGATCTTGCACGATGGAATGAAGCAGGTCATGTTGTCTTTCTTGGGCGTGCGGATGATCAGGTGAAAATAAGAGGCCATCGTATTGAACCCGGAGAAATAGAAAGTGTGTTAAGGGAATTTCCTGCTGTTGAAAAAGCACTGGTCATCGTACACGATCACCCCAATGCAGGAAAACAACTCCTGGGTTATGTGGTACCCAAACCAGATTATGACAGCATACAACTGCAGTCGTTTCTGCAACAGCGTCTTCCGGCATATATGATTCCAGCCGTTATTATCACCATGGACCAGTTTCCGCTTAATGCCAATGGTAAAGTAGATAAATCCGCATTGCCCGTTAATACGACAAACATAAATAGCCATGAGTATGTAGCTCCCAGCGGCAGCATTGCCGTAACACTTACAGCAATCTGGCAGCATTTACTGGGAGTGGATCGTATAGGCATCCATGATAACTTCTTTGAACTGGGAGGGCATTCTTTACTGGCCATGCGTGTGACCGCCGCTGTTCGTACAGAATTATCCATTACTTTGTCTGTAAAGGAATTATTTCTTCATCCTACTGTTGAACAACTGACTGCTGTTATATCGGAGAAAGTACCTGGGGAAATTGTACCATTGATTTCCGCCAGCACGCGGCCTGTAAATATTCCCCTTTCCTTCAACCAGGAAAGGTTGTGGTTTATTGATAAACTGAGCGGCAGCGTACAATTCCATATGCCTGCCATTTTGAAGTTGAAAGGATCATTAGATCTGATTGTACTGGAAAATGCAATACGTACCGTTATATCCCGGCATGAGGTATTACGTACTGTTATCAGATCAGTAAACGGGCAGGCAACACAGGTAATCCGGACAACTGCAGAGTGGCAGCTGATTACTATCAATGGCCCGTTATCTGAAGAAAATATCCGGACGCTTATCAACCAACCCTTTGATCTGTCTGCCGATTATATGTTACGTGCCCACCTGGTAATAAATGAAGCGGAAAGTTTTACGCTGATACTTACCCTACATCATATTGCGGCAGACGGGTGGTCTGCCGGCATCCTGGTACAGGAGCTTACTACCTTATATGCAACATTAGCAGAAGGTAATCCTTCCCCCTTACCGAATTTGCCATTACAATATGCAGATTTTGCTTTGTGGCAGCGTTCCTGTCTCACCGCTGAAAAGCTGGCATCACAACTAGCATACTGGCAGGATCAATTAAAAACATGCAGCACGTTACAGTTGCCCATCGATTTCAGTCGTCCTGCGATACAAAGCAATGCCGGTGCTGCCTGTACCTGTCTTTTACCTGCAACATTAACCACCGCTATCAAAGAATTATCACAATCGCAGGGGGCCTCTGTGTTCATGACTTTACTGGCTGCATTTAAAGTACTCCTATATCGTTATTCCGGACAAACGGATATTTGTGTGGGTACATCCGCTGCCGGACGTCAGCAACAGGAACTGGAAGGCCTGATCGGCTTTTTCATCAATACCCTTCCATTAAGAACAAAGCTGGACAATCATCTTACTTTTACAGCATTGCTGCAACAGGTAAAACAGGTTACTTTATCAGCATTTGAGCACCAGGATGTGCCATTTGAGAAAATAGTAGAAGCAGTAGTAGAGGAACGAAATACAGTACAGCACCCACTGTTCCAGGTTATTTTCGGAATGCCTAATTTGCCTGTGGCCCCAGACTTGCAGCTAGGCAACGTTGCATTGGAAGGTTTGCCGGTATTGCGGGATACCACACAGTTTGACATTAACTGGTCTGTACTCGAAACCCGGGAAGGACTCGTATTTAGTGTAGAATACCGCAGTGATTTATGGCTCGCTGATACTATGGAACGCATGATGCAGCACTACCAGGTATTGCTGACAGGCATAGTTCAGGACCCAATAATGCCTGTCGGCAACCTGCCGTTGTTAACTGCTGCAGAAAAGAAACAGTTACTCGCTGAAAAGAATTACACAGACACTAACTCAAACAACCATACGGTATTATCACTATTAGCTGTTCAGGTACAACAAACACCCGGGGCAACGGCCCTGATTGCAAAAGATACTTCGCTAACCTATGCTGAATTCTATGAACAGGTAAATTATCTGGCTGCACACCTCCGCCAACAGGGAATTCAAACAGGCGATATGGTACCCTTGTATCTGGAGAGAAGCATAGATATGGTGATAGCAATATGGGCAGTATTGAAAGCAGGTGCTGCATTTGTGCCTATAGACACCACCTTTCCTGCCGCGCGCATCACACATATACTGCAGGAAACTGCTGCCAGATTGATACTCTGCAACAACAGCTCCGCCAGGCAGCTTCCTGTAACAATAAAATATATTACAGTGGAAGAAGGTATAGTATCACATGAGCATATAAACGAAAACCCGGGACCTGCAGATATGGCTTATGTGATCTATACATCCGGTAGTACAGGTATCCCCAAGGGTGTTATGCTCAGCCATGCTAATCTGTTACACTATATCACTAACGAAAAAACCAGTTACATCAACCGGGAAAGCAGTGATAATGGCAGTTTCATACATCTATCCTATACATTTGACGCAGCTATCACAGCCTTGTTTATGCCCTTGCTGGCAGGTAAAGCTGTTGCGATCAGCAATTATCCGCAGTCTACCGTATTTGAAGATCCCTTGTTTTGGGAATATGCGCCTTATGACTTTATTAAACTGACTCCAGCGCATTTGCCATTGCTGCACACTGCTATGCAACAGCGAAAAGAAAAATGCCCTGCTGCTACATTGGTTATAGGAGGAGAAGCATTGTTGCCTGCGCATGTAAACTTTCTGATCAATTCACCCACAACAATTGTAAATGAATATGGGCCAACAGAAGCCTCGGTAGGCTGTACAACGTATGTCTTCCAGGTCACGGACAATACGGTCATTCATATTGGTCAACCTATTGATCAGATCAATATCTATATCCTGGATAGCAACGGGCAACCAGTTCCCCCCGGCATACCCGGAGAAATCTGCATTGCAGGCGCTGGCCTTGCACAAGGATACCTGCATCGCCCGGAACTTACCTCTGACAAGTTCATCACAGCATCTTTCCGGCAGCAAAGACAGGAAAAAATATATCGCACAGGTGATCTTGGTAAATGGTTACCAGATGGCAATCTTGCCTACTTAGGACGTATCGATGAACAATTGAAGATACGGGGCTATCGCATTGAACCAGCGGAAATTGTTCATGTATTGCAGCAATCGCCTGACATTCACCAGGCGGTGGTAATAGCGGCGCAGCAAAAACTCATCGCATATGTTACATGCTCCGGTGTTTTTGCAGAAGAAAAACTCCTGGATCATCTAAAAAAACATTTGCCTAACTATATGGTTCCGGATCATATTATCTTACTGGAAGCCATCCCATTGACCAATAACGGCAAAGTAGACAGGAAGGCACTTCCAGGCCCGGATCAGCTGCAGCAGGATCAATACACTCCACCACAAACTATGCTGCAGGCTGCTTTGGCAAAAATCTGGAAACAGGTGCTGGAAGTAGAATGGATAGGCATATACGACAACTTCTTTACACTTGGAGGTCACTCTCTGCTGACCATATCATTAATTGGAGCTATCAAAAAAAGTCTGGGGCTTAACATCGCTGTCAGCGATATATTTGATCATCCTACGATTAAAGCATTATCAGATTTCCTGGGAGATAATAGTATACCTGTAATAACCCAAACTTCTCCACATATACTGCCGCTTGCAAGCGGCGCTGCTGCCCCTGTCTTCCTCTTGCCCGGATCAGGTGGTGCAAGCGAAGGATATGCAGCGCTGGCAAAAGGATTCAGTAAAATGGGAACAGTATATGGATTACAGATGATGGGGATATATGAAAACGAACAACCAATGAATGAGATGCAGGCTATCGCACAACAGCATATTACCTGGATTAAAACACAGCAGCCTGCAGGTCCGTATCGCTTCATAGCTCATTCATTCGGGTGTTTTGTAGCTTATGAAATTATTCAGCAACTAGAGGCGGCCGGGGAAATAGTTCAATGGGCCGTTTTTATAGATACCCCTCCGGATGCACGCAAATCTTTGCAGCAGCTGCAACCGCTGGCAGATCAATTAATTGATGGCATGTTGTTTTATCTATCAGAACATCAACTGATTCCTTCTCCGGCACCTGCATGGATAAGTGTACTACGCAATATTGACAAAGGAATATCCCTTACAGCAGCAGCAGATTTAATCAGGAGCACTATCACTACCCATATAGCAGAAAGCAGTCAGTCCTTGTCTTTGGCATTACGCGTACTTGACCTGGAATTGGCGAGCATAATGATTCCTTACCAGGTACATGGAAATATTCAGGCAACTTTGTTACTGATTCAGGCCTCGTCAGGTGAATATAGCGAAGAGGATATCCGGAAATGGAAGCAGTATGCTCACAGCAGTATATCCTTTACAATACCCGGAGATCACAACAGTATTGTAAAATCACCGGGCGCAGCGTTACTGGCTGCTGCTATACTACCTTATGTAACTAAATAGTATACAAAACATCATCCTATGCAATATAGACTTTCCCTTTCCCTTTGTTTACTTTGTTTGCAGGTAGTTGCACAGTCCCCGACGGATGCCAGAAAGGTGTATTCGCCGCGGCATGCGGACATTCTGTGGGATACCTTCGGGGTGCCACATATCTACGGAAAAGATATCAGCAGCATGTATTATGCATTTGGATGGTCGCAGATGCATAACCACGGTAATCTTATACTTCAGCTCTATGGCATAGCACGTGGCCGTGCTGCCGAATACTGGGGCTCCGCTTATAAGGACGGTGCGAAAATAATAACCCAGTTCAGGATTCCGGCATTGGCAGCGGAAAGTTATCAGCAACAGGAACCGGAAATGAAAGAATACCTGGATGCTTTTGTAGCCGGTATCAATGACTATGCCGCCGCCTGGCCACAGCATATCGGTCCGGCCCTGAAACAGGTGCTTCCAATAACAGGGCAGGATGTGCTTGCACATGGATTTCATGTACTTTTCCTGGAATTTTTAGCGGCTGGAGATATGGGTAACCCCAATATACTCAAGCCAGGCTCCAATGCTTATGCCATTGGCAAATCCAGGTCTGCAACCCGGAATGCTTTACTGTTAGCCAATCCTCACCTGCCCTGGAGCAGTTTTTACACTTTCATGGAAGCACATCTGCAGGCGCCGGGTTTTAACGCTTATGGTGCTACGTTAATTGGTATGCCAGTACTCACTATTGCCTTTAATAAACATTTAGGCTGGACACATACCGTAAATACCATTGATGCAGTGGATACCTATGCTTATCCTTTAAAAGACGGAGGTTATGTAAAAGACAGCGTTATCATGCCATTCCGTTACGACACCCTGCTGTTGCAGGTATTACAGCCCGATTGCATTATAAAAACCGACACTACGCTGTTGGCATATGCGGGCAATGAACCTGTACTGGCAACAAAAGATAATAAAGCCTACACAATGAAGATAGCGGGAATGAACCATACCCGCTTTTTTTTCGAATGGCATCTGATGGCACAAGCACAAAATTACCGGGAATTTGGGTTGGCTTTGCGGCGCATGCAATTACCATTGTTTAATGTAATTTATGCAGATAAGGCCGGCAATGTCGGATACTTCTTTGGGGGTAATGTACCTTCCAGAGATACGGGCAACTGGGACTACTGGCATGGTGTTGTTGATGGCAGCACATCGAAAAATAACTGGGATACCACGTTGGGATATAATGAAATGCCCAAACTATTTAATCCGCCGACAGGCTTTATTCAGAATGCGAATGATCCGCCATGGTATTGTACCTATCCGCCGATACTGTCGCCAGGAGATTTCCCTTCCTACATTTCACCTGTTGGTATGGAGTTCCGGCCACAAAGAGCGATAAATATGATCAAAAATAATTTCGCGGTTACCCTGGATGATCTGCAGCAATACAAATTCAATACTGGCCTGGAAGTAGCAGACAGATTTCTGGACACATTGCTTGCCGCTGTACAACAATACCCGGAACCCGCAGCGCTGGCTGCAGCAGATGTTTTACGACGCTGGGACCGTAAAACGGATAGTTCCAGCACAGGTGCCTTATTATACATCTACTGGTTCAGTAAATTAAGCCTCACTATGTTTAATGTTCCCTGGGACCCTTCGAACCCCGTAGAAACCCCGGCTGGCTTGAGCGACAAGCCTATGGCAGTGAAACTGCTTTCTGCCGCCGCCAGGGAAGTATACCAATCATTCGGTACACTGGAAATTCCATGGGGATTGTTGTTCCGTTTCCGCGGAGGTACATATGATTTTGCCGGTAATGGAGGCCCTGCAGCCGCAGGTATCTATAGAACAATCGAATATGGCCAGGACCCTGACGGGCACATGCGGGCGGTTTATGGAGATAGCTATATGGCGTTGGTTGAATTTGGAAGAAAAATAAAAGCCAGGGTATTATTGAGTTATGGTAATGCATCCCAACCTGACAGCAAGCATATCGGAGATCAGTTATACCTGATGTCTCAAAAGAAGATGCGGACGCCCTGGCTGGAAAAACAGGAAATATTACAACACCTTGAAAAACGGGAAACAGTAGGACATTAACAACTATTCATTAACCCGGGTGTCATCGCTACAAACCGTTGACACCCATTGGATAAAACATTGCTGGATACTATAAAATTATGGTCCGGGAAATATATATGTCAATACATTTTCACTTAGCCGGCACCGATGATTTCCTCACCTTTAACTTCGTCTTCAGCACAATCTCCTTCGGCGCTGCTGCATTATCCCCTTCCTCCAGCCTTTCCAGCAAAATGCTGATCACCTTATGCGCTATCTTATCAATCGGCTGGGCAATCGCTGTTACCGGTGTAGAAAAAAGTTCGAAAATATCATGATCATCAAATGAGATTACAGCCAGGTCCTGGGGGACTTTCAGCTTTAGCTGGGTAATGGCCTTTAATCCACAGGAGCCGGCCTGTATGGCCCCAAACAGCACCGCATCCAGTTTGGGATTGGCGGCAAGGAATTCGCGTACCCCCTGCACCATCACTTTTTCTTCCGGTGTGAAATCAATTTCCATCACATAAGGCTTCAGTCCTTCCTCTTTAAGTGCGGTACGATATCCTTTCATCCGCCCTTTCATTTGTGTAAGAGAAGAAGAAAAGGTGATAAAGGCAATATTCCTGTACCCCTGGTGGATCAGGTACCGTGTAGCATTTTCTGCGCTAAACTCATTATCAATGACCACATAATCCGTTTTTACCTTTGGGAGATAGCGGTCGAACATCACCACCGGCAGACCCGCCCTGATCAATTCATTGATCTCCTTCTCCACTCCGGGAGGGGGAGAAATAATATAACCGTCCACGTTCCTCTCCCGCAATACATTGATCAGTTCTTTTGTTTTCTCCGTATCATTATCTGTACTGCAATATATGATCCTGTATCCCTGTTTGTACGCCATGTTCTCAATCAGGCGGGCTATAGTGGCAAAGAAGGGGTCAGAAATACTTTCCACCATCAAACCGATAATATTCGACTTGCCTGTCCTTAAGCCACGGGCAATAGGGCTTGGCCGGAAGCCCACTTCCCGGATATACCTCTCCACCCGTTCCACCAGTTCCTCACTGATCCTTTTCTCCTGGGCCACTCCGTTCAGGATAAACGATACAGCGGTCTTTGATATATTCAGATCGTTAGCAATATCTTTGATTCTTAATTTCTTCACAAATACTTATTTAAGATCAAAATAAATTAAAATTTAGTGTGCCGTTTTAACCAGCCTTGGATAATTATAACCAAACAGCATGATCACCACATAACAAATAATAGGCAGGTAGTAAGCTGTTGCCACGCTATGGTTAGCGATAAGCCCCATCAGCGGTGGAAAGATCCCTCCTCCTACCACTCCCATTACGATAAATGAAGAAGCCTGCTGCGTATGCTTTCCCAGATCTTTAAGCCCCAGGCTAAAAATGGTGGGGAACATTATGCTGAAAAAGAAATTTATCATTATCAGTGCGATAAACGAGATCCAGCCAAAATGCAGGGCTACGATGATGCACATCAATATGTTCATACCGGCAAAAACCGCCAGTAGTTTATAAGGAGCAATGAAGCGCATCAGCGCCGTACCCGCAAAGCGGCCGATCATTACCATCATCATACTTAATGAAAAGAAATAGCCCGATTTTTCATCACTCAGCTCCATCACATCATGTCCGTAATTAATAAAATAAGCCCATGTTCCTCCCTGCGCTGCTACGTTGAAGAACTGAGCAACTGCCGCAAATATGAAATGTTTCTGTTGCGCAAGCGGTTTTACTTCAATAACATCTTTCTTGTCCTGCGACTGATTCATAACGGGCAATTTGATAAACAGGAAAGCCACCGCCAGCAGGGTGATGAAAAGCCCGATAGCTATATAGAGATCACGTACGGCCACCAGGTCTTCCGAATGCTCCTGTCCTGCTTTCAGGATGAAATAACTCCCGATGGCAGGTCCTATTACCCCTCCCAGCCCATTAAAGGACTGTGAAAAATTGATCCGCTGATCGCTGGTACGCTGATCTCCTAACGCCGCCACCAGAGGATGCGCCGCTGTTTCCAGCGTAGCCAGTCCACAGGCAAGTACAAATAATGCAAAGCGGAAAAAATTAAATGAAGCTGATTCCGCTGCGGGGATGAACAGGAATGCACCAAGTGCATATAGTAAAAGTCCGAGCAATATCCCTCTTTTGTAACCAAACCTTTTTATGAACATCCCTGCCGGTATGCCGATTACTGCATAGGCCCCGAACAGGGATAACTGCACCAGTCCCGACCGTGATTTCGAGATATGTAATACGTTCTGGAAATGCCTGTTCAATACATCTCCCAGCGTTAGCGCCACTCCCCAGCAAAAGAACAGGGAGGTCACAAATAAAAAAACAGCAAGGTATTTTCTTTCCGTGAAATTTGGCTTGGCGCTCATCATGATCTCAATTTACTTTATTGGCCACTACTACCGCTACTCTTGAATCTGCGCAGCCATAATAGAGAAACCATTTATTCCTGAACAGCACCAGTCCTTCTAAAAACACGGTACCGGCAGGATATTGTCCGCTCTTTTCAAAGGCATCCTGTGGTACCAGGAAAGGCTCATCAAGACGTGCCAGCACCTTTTCAGGATCATTATTATCAAATAATACCTGTCCGGCGCAGTAAGCAGCGGGAGGATAACGTTTATCTCCCCGGGACTCGTCATTTTTACCGTTATACAATAATACTATTCCTTTATCTGTCTTCACAGCCGGAGGACCACATTCCGTCAGCCGGCTATCGAAGTACCCTTTCCGCGGCGACATCAGTTCTTTCAGCTTTCCATCAGGCGTTGTCAATGGCGTCCAGTCAGTCAGGTTAGCGGAAGTAGCAGCGTATACATGTTCTTCGCCCCAGTACATCCAGTATTTCCCTTTTATCCTGGCGATTACAAGTTTCCCGTTAGCTACTTCGGTAACAACAGAGGCTGATTTGGAGGCCATCTCTCTGAATTTACCCTTAAAAACAGGTCCATACTTTTTCCAGTGGATAAGATCTGTGGACAATGCAGCTCCCAGCCGGGGCACTTTATTATTCCATTCCGTATATAATACCAGGTAAGTACCGTCAGGTGTCATGGCCACACGGGGATCTTCGCAACCTCCCCTCCATTCAAACTCCTGCTGTGCATCTGTATCAGGGTACAGCACCGGCACGGGGGAACGATGTTCAATATGTATCCCATCATCGCTGGTAGCAAGCCCTATCCGGGAGGTACGCATGCCGATACCTTTCCCTGAACGGTCTTCCGCCCGGTAAAGTACACAGATTTTTCCATCCTTTAACACTGCTGCCGGGTTAAAGGTATCATTGGACTCCCACCCTACCATGGTTTTAGTCATAGGGTCTTTGAACTGTGTGGTGGTATCAGGCCGGATAATCGGATTGACACCTGGCGGCCTGTTAAAAGGGCCCAGTGTCCAATCGGGTAGCTGTGCATACAGGCTGCCCGAAAACAGGCTGATGATGAGGGTAATATTGAATATTCTCATGTTATTGTTTTATTGCGGAGAGTGAAAAAGGACGGTCTGCTATGGCGGTCCCCCTGTTTAAAGCCGGCTGTGGCCCCATTACCAGGTGCAGGGTTCCCCCATTCATGATATCTGCATGGGATATCCAGTTATGCGTGTAAGGCTGCCCATTCAGGCTGGCAGATTGAATATACATATTCTCCGCGGTGTTATTCTCCGCTTCTATAACAAATTGCTTTCTATTCTCTAATGTAATGGTCATTTTAGGGAACAGGGGACTACCGATCACGTATTGGTCGGTACCCGGACAAACACTGTAAAATCCGGCTGCACTTAGTACATACCAGGAAGACATCTGCCCTTCATCTTCATCACCAGGATAACCATTCTCTGTAGCGTTGTACATGGTCTTCATAATCTGCCGGACATGCTGCTGTGCCTTCCACGGCTGTCCTGCATAATTGTACAGGTACACGAGATGATGGACAGGCTCATTCCCCTGCGCATACTGTCCCATATTAAATGCCGCCATTTCTGTCATTTCGTGGATCACCTGACCATATCCACCCACCTTAATGGTACCGGGTATACTGAATACGGAATCTATTTTAGCGGTAAACTTTTCTTCTCCCCCCATCAGGTTGATCAGTCCCTGCACATCATGAAAGACAGACCAGGTCCAGTGCCATGCATTTCCTTCTGTATAAGGGCCTCCCCAGTCGAGCGGATCAAAGGGAGTGATCCAGTTCCCCCCGGCATCTTTGGCCCGCATGAAACCTGTTATGGAATCATACAGGTTTTTGTAGTTATACATCTGCCTGCTGAATACATTTTCGTAAAATGGCTGCTGCGTCATTTTTGCCAGCTGGTACCCGCAAAAGTCGTCATAGGCAAACTCCAGTGTCCATGCAGTAGCGCCCTGCGTCTGTTGAGTAAAAGGTACATACCCCATTTCATAATACTCCTTCCATCCCGGACGACCATTGGCACTTCCCCAGGGCCCTTTGTTGGTGGCTTCATGGAAATATGCCTGCAGGGCTTTTTGCGGGTCAAAGGTGCGGATACCTTTTACCCATGCATCCGTTAACAGGGAAATGGCATGATTGCCAAGCATACCGCCCGTCTCTGAAGGGAATGACCAGGAAGGCAGCCAGCCACACTGCTGCTGTGCATCCAGCAGGGCCTGTACATATCTTCCTTCCATGGTGGGATGCAGAATGGTATTCAACGGGAACTGCCCCCTGAACGTATCCCAGAAACCATTATCAGTATACATATATCCCTGGTGTACTTTACCATCATAAGGACTGTAATAATAAGGCTGTCCGTCCTTTCCATATTCAAAGAACTGGTGAGAGAACAGGTTGGCATGGTACAGGCAGGAATAAAAGGTCGCTTTTTCTTCTGCTGTTCCGCCTTCTGTCTTCATGCTGCCCAGCAGTGTATTCCATACTTTATCGGCAGCCCGGTGAGTATCTTCAAATTTCCTGTATTGACCCAGTTCATGTTGTAAAGTCAATGCAGCCTGCTCCGGACTGATATAGGAAGAAGTTACTTTAGCTTCCACCTGTTCTGCTGAAAATTCAATATAAACACCTGCACCTTCACCTTCTGCTTCGGCATTGCCCGCATTTACCACATTATGGTGGTTCTCCCAGGTACCATAACTTTTGAATGATTTATCAAAGATGATTTCGAAATAATTGCGGAAGTTCTGCGGCGCCCAGCGGCAGTTGTTGACATATCCGGTGATCTTACGTTCAGCCGGAATAATTTTAACTTTACTGAATTTCGTGTAGCCATCAAGGATTATTATAGATTTCTTATTTGCCGGATAAGTAAACCTTAAGTGTGCCCCTCTTTCTGTAGGAGATATTTCCGTTTTAATCCCATTATCGAATGTTACTTTATAGTATCCCGGTTGTGCAATTTCCTGTTCATGCTTAAATGAAGCAGCACGTTCATCTTCATTCACTACCAACTGCCCGGATTCCGGCATCAGCGAAAAAACAGCATAATCATTTACCCAGGAACTACATTGATGCGATTGCTGGAAACCACGGATAGTATGCACGAAATACTGGTACTTCCAGCCATCTCCGTTCTTCCCTGTCTGTGGTGTCCAGGAGTGCATGCCAAACGGCAATGCCGTAGCAGGATACGTATTGCCATATGAAAATTCGTATTTGCTATTGGTCCCCTGCCTTGTATTAACATACTTCACCAGATCGTCCTGGGCATAGCCGGTGATGATCGTTACAATCGAAAGTAACAAGGCTGATAATAAATGCTTCATTAATTAAATTTCAGTTTTATAAACCGTGGCCGGTATAAATGAGGGTGCTTTGGCAAATCCGTAAAGAATTCCAGAGAATTCACATTATAGCTGATCAGCAGCTCTCCCGGTGCAGAAAGTGCGGGATGTGCCTTGGCGTTATACATGACATAGGTTTTCTCTTCCGCATCGCGACTGCAATCCCAAAGGCGGATAACAGGTCCGAAAGGCCCTATAGGACTGGCTCCTATCCGCATACCGATAGTCATGCCCATCCCTCCTTCCTGGAAGATCAGCACATAGCGCCCGTCCGGCAGCGGAGACAGGCTCAGTTCATTGGATACTTTACTGGTAACATCTGCCACTTTGTTCATGTCTTTATTCCACTTCGTACCATCCCAGAAACGCCATTGATTGAAATGGTCAAAGACAGCCGGTTTTACCCTTGCCACTACCATCTGTTTGTCCATCCCATGTACACCGTATATGTACACATAACCATCCGGTGCAGGAGCGCCGGCTTTAGCGGTATTTACAAAGATGCCGGCGCCAAAAGAACCAATCTGTCCTCCTTTGTCTGTAAAAAAGAAAGGCGTATCCATCTGTTCATATCCGGTAAAAGGAGGCGGTGTGCCTGCCGGGATTTTGATCAGCGTATTCCCTACTTCCCTGAAGCCAAAGGCTTCTTCAGATACATTCCGTACACGGTAACCAAATATATAAAGCGTATTATGCTGTTCCTGATTCACAAACCCGTCGCCCAGCCAGTAGTAATCCGTCTTTTCAGTACGTGGGGTATTCGGTTCAAAAACAGAGACAGATTCGTCCTGCTCATTATGTCCCCATGCAAAGTCAATATTTTTTCCTTTCATGATGGCAACAGAATTATGCACCATACGGAAACCCGGCTGCAGTGAGTCGTTTGAGATAGTACCGATCATGGAATCGCTGAATATGAAAAGCAGGCTGTCTGCCGGCTTATTCTCCACCCCATTAAAAGGAATGGTATAAATTCCGTCGCCTCCAAACCAGCCATTGTTCCTGATGAAAAGTGCAGACCATTCAGGCGCTTCTTCCACTTTAAAATGCAGCTGTGTAAGGTCCTGCGCCTGCATATGGCAAAAAAGCAATATCCCTGTGAGAGTAAGAATCATTCTTTTCATAACCTTGAAATTTTGGCAGGGTTTCGTCCTGCACCCGAAAAATAAGGTATCATAGTTAACCAAACAAATCCGGCCAGTCCACCAGCTATTAATAACAACGCAATCATCTGTGCCTGGCTTAGTTGCAGGAAATATTTGGGTGTGATGCGCAACTGCTCAATAAAAAAGCGTTCAACACCATTTAAGATAAGGAATAAACAGAACATCGCCCCTTGCGTTCTTAATCTTTTCCTGATCATCCACATGAAGGAAAATAACAGGATACATAGCACCGATTCATATAACGGTGTGGGATAAACTCCCATCGGCAACTGATGACAATGCTGCAGGGTACAGCCAGGTATATATACGCCGGCATCTATTGCATTATGCGGATAGGTAGAAGCCCAGGCCCATTGCGGTATCCATCCGGGTTTCACATACCGGTTGACAATGCCCCAGTCTCCATCGCCCGACAGTTGACATCCAATACGGCCAATGCCATATGCCAGCATCATACCCGGAGAACCAATATCCGCCATATCGATCAGCCTGATCTTATTTTTGTACCCGATGTACAGACAAGTCAGTCCACCGAATATAAGTCCACCGTAATAAGTAAATCCGCTGCGAGCCAGCAGTACCTGTAGCGGCACATAGCGCAGCTCCTGGATGTGTTCCACAGCATCAAACAGCTTGGCTCCTGTAAATCCCCAGCAAGCTGCCATAAACACGATAAAAGGCATTAGCTGGTATGGATGTTTGTAACGCTCCACTTCCTTTGATTCAGGCAGCTTGTCTTTATACACCCATATGCCCCAGACAAGCGCAAATACCCCCCCTGCTATCAGGTTCCCTTGCAGGGATAAAAAACCAGGCGCGGGATCAGCCCCGCGAAACAGTGCCAGCAGCACATCTATCCCCTTATACCCCAACAGGAAACCCAGGGTGACATTTAACAACAATTCCAGCGGAGAAGGTGGTAGTCCTACCGTTTCCTTCACCATCATTCCCCGGATAGTACCATCAGCTTCCTTCCTTTTGAACTCAGCCACAAATACCACGTAGGCCCCGGCAAAAGCCAGGGCCATAAAAGTACCGAATGTCTGTAAGTTGATCTTTACAGGAATATGGAACAAATAACTGATGAGATCTCCGATAGTCGGGAACATGTTTGATATTTTAAAGACTTATCTGCAAACCCACATTCAGCACACGCTGGTTGATATAAGCATCCCCCGCTGTGTTGGTACTGATTTCAGGGTCCTGCTGATATTTCCGGTAATTATCCCAGGTGAACAGGTTATATGCACTCATATAAACACGCGCACTGTTCAGTTTGAAAGGCAGCATCCTGGTCGGGAACTGGTACCCGATATCCACTGTTTTCAAACGAATATAATGCGCATTTACCAACCAGTAATCAGAAGGGTAATAAGTTGGACTATTCACCGAAGATTTATTGGTCGTCAGCCTCGGATACATTGCACTGTTAGCATTCTCAGGTGTCCATGCTTCCAGGTGAATGGGCTGGAACTGCCCGATGAATGGTTCTATACCAGTACCTGTAATGATAAAGCTGTAATTAAAAGAGCCCTGTAACAGTATACTCGCACTGAACCCTTTGTAGGATGCCTGCAAGTTGAGACCCAGGTTGGTATTAGGCAGGTTAGGATGTCCGATAGCACGCTGATCGAAGACATTGATAAAACCATCTCCGTTCAGGTCCTGGTATTTGAGATCTCCCGGATGCAAAGGCAACCCGTTATCAGGCGCAGCAATAGTCTTATTACCGGCATTACTGCCACCATTAGATGCCTGATAGGCTTCTATCCTGTTAATATCTTCCTGTGTATAATAGCCTAAAGAATGATAACCGAATGGCTGGTTAAGAGGTTGGCCGGTACGGGCCAGCCAGGGGTATGCCGGAGAAGCCTCGCTCTGGTATAATATTTTGTTCTTTGCATAGGAGAAGACAAAGTTAGCACCCCACTGCACATCACCAGTACTGCCGTGATACCCGATCTGTCCGTCAAAACCCTGGTTAAGTGTACGTCCCACATTCACTGCCGGCAGACCAATACCAATGATATCCGGTACGTTGTTCGGTACGATCAGCTGATCATAGCGGATATTACGGAACAACTCGATGGTGGCAGAAAGCCGGTTATCCTTCAGCATGTTCAGGTCAATGGCGATATTCGTCTCTTTCTGTTTCTCCCATACCACGTTGCTATTGGCAAGACTGCCCTCGTAATACATCCTGTAGCTGGTAGGCGATTCTCCGAAAGAATAAGTAGCATTGTTCTGTACATAGTTCTGTGCATAAATGTACCTGTTGTTAGGCGCCACATCCGATCCCACAATTCCATAGGAACCACGGACCTTGAATAACCCGAACACAGGGAAAGCTTCTTTGAAGAACTTTTCGCCAGACAGGTTATACCCCAGTCCGATTGCCGGAAACAGGCCAAAACGATGGTTAGAAGCAAACCTGTCTGTACCGTTATACGCCGCTTTCAGGTCTAACAGATATTTCCCGTCATACTCATAATTACCGGAAAATGATACCCCCTGAAATTTAGCCGGTACTCCTACAGATGCCGGGTCCAGCTGATCATACGCATCAAATGTCTGGGACTGCTGATTTAACAGTATGAGGCCGCTTACATGATGTTTCTGGTTGAAAGTACGGTCATAGTTGGAAAAGAGTTGCAGATTGACATTATTCGTATAGATGTTGGTGTTACCAGTATAGTAGATGTTCGAAAACACATAGGTACCTGCGGGATTCAACTGGTAAGACTTATCAGCAGGATCGTAATGATAAGATGGAATGGGACCGTAGTTACCCGTTCCCCTGGTATACTGTTCCTGGCTGGAATAGGCCACACGTGCGGTCAGAGAAAGACCTCTCGTAATCACGTCCAGTTGCTGGGTAGTATTGAATACGATGTTGTAATCCGTTCTCTTCGAATTCTGATATCCGCCGGTAGCCAGCCTTGCATTCAATGTAGGCAGATGTCCGCTGTTGAAATGCGAGTAGGCATAGGCGTAAGTACCATCAGGATTAATGAGCGGGGCCGTAAAAGGTGTTAAGCGGCTGAAGTCAAATACCTCAGACAGTGCACTGGTCGCATTCAGGTTAGGCGAATTGGTGGTGGAGAAACGGGTCGTAACGTCCAGGCGCATTGATAATGTCTTATTAGCCCTGAGATCGAGGTTAGACCTGAAATTATATCTTTTGAAATTGTAGTTGGTATTAACGGTGCCGCGGGGATCAGGGAAAGAACGTACCAGTCCGTTCTGGTTCAATGCTCCGCCGGAAATAAAGTACTTCAACGTTTCATTACCACCGGAAATATCCAGGTTGGTATTCTCCTGGAAGCTGTACCGTTTAAAGATAGCATCATACCAGTTTACATCAGGATGACCATAAGGGTCCTGTTTATTCTTAAACAGGTCAAGGTCCTGCTGAGTAAATTCAGGGGTCAGGCCATCATTGGTCTCTGCCTGGTTGATCAGTGTAGCTGATTGATAAGCGTTCAGGAATTTAGGGATCTTCGTAGGCGTTTGAGCGCCACTTTCCACACGTACATTGATCTGGGGCTTACCCAGCTTACCACGGCGGGTAGTCACTACCAGTACACCATTCGCCCCTTTAATACCATATATGGCTGTAGTAGAAGCATCCTTCAATACAGAGATGGAAGCGATCTCATTTACATTGATCTGTTGTAGCTGATCATAGGTATATTCCACATCATCCACGATGATCAGGGGTTTATTACCAGCAGGGTTCAGTGAACTGACACCACGGATATAAAAATCTGAGGCATCTTTACCCGGCTGACCGGACCCCTGTTGCGAGAAGAAGCCAGGCAATCTGCCCGACAGGGCATTTTGTACGTTCGCTGTTGGAACGTTCCTGATCTCTGCGGCGTTGATCGTGCTCACAGATCCTGTATTGGTGATACGGGTCGTTTTACCATACCCCACTATCACCACTTCATCCAGGGCCTGGTTATCCGATGCCATCGTAACATCGATCCCCTCATGCCTGCCAGTCACATTCAACTCACGGGTCACATACCCCAAAAAACGGAATATGAGCACATTGGACGCCCCTTTTAATGTTAGTTTAAATTTACCTTCGGAATCAGTAATAGCCCCGTTTCCCGGCATACCTTTCTCGAAAACAGACACTCCCGGTAACGGGCTCTGAATATCCCGCACGGAGCCGGTGATCACCCGGGACTGCGCCAGCAACATGCCGGGAAGTATATTTATAATAACACAAATCAGCAGTATTATTTTCCGCATATCTGTTCGTTTATATTTTTTAATAATTGAGAAGACTACCATCCCGGATTTTGTTTCATATTCGGGTTCTTTGCCACCTCATTGTAAGGGATGGGATACAGATATTGATTTTTCTTAAACACTGTATTGAGTATAGTAATCGGATTATAAGTATAGAAGTTGCCGTTCTTTACCACGGATACTCCTGTACGCGGCTGGTTCATGACCGTTTCTGCTATCTTCCATCTGCGTATATCAAAATACCGGTGCTCTTCGAATGCGAACTCTATTCTCCATTCATTCTGTATCGCGGCCCTCATCTCTGCCTGTGTCATATTGGGTGCAAGACCATAGTTCCCACCTGCTCCCGCATCGATGCCAGCGCGTGCCCTGAGCGCATACAACTGATCATACACATCTGCCTGTGGCGCTGCTTCCACCTCATTGCGGGCTTCCGCATATTCCAGCAGTATTTCAGCGTAGCGCATCACGATCCAGTCGGAAGAGTGATTGCTGTAAGTGCCCGCACTTTCGAAATCTCCCATGAACTTGCGCATGTAGAAACCACTGACTGTTTGCTGTAAAGAGGTATTAGGTTTGCTCTGACCGCCTTCATAGGTTTGTACGGTGCTGTTAAGCCAGTTAGCGCCATTATAAAAGATGGTGGCAGTAAAGCGTGGGTCCCGTTTAACAGCAGACAATACGCTGTATGGATCAGATGCCAGGTAACCGGATGCAGGGTCTGTAACAGGCAAACCGTTCTGCATAGGAAAGGCATTCACCAGTTCCTGTGTAGGACTGGTATTACCAGAGCCACCTGCCTGAAAACCTACAGGGCCATTATTTGTTTCGATATTGGTGCTATTGTTGCCCGGACGGATAAAGATGCGTTCTCTGTTATTCTGGTCGAGGAAGATATGTGTAAATACAGGATTCAGGGAATAAGCATTCAGGTCCATCACGTCCTTAGCCGCCTGTGCTGCCAGCGTCCAGCGATTTACATCATAATCGGTGTAGCCGGTGAGCGGGTTGGCTTTATCAATATTATCGCCATTAAAGAGCGGACTGGCAGCCAGCAATAATGTCTTTGCTTTCAGTGCCATAGCGGCCCCCCTGGTGGCGCGGTAATTATCTGCATCTGCTACCGGCGCCATGAGCAGGCTGTCTTTGATCGCATCACATTCACTGACGATATAGTTGATGCAATCCGCAAAGTTGCTGCGGGGTAAGTCGAGTTTATCTGAAATATCGTATACCTTATTTCCCAGTAAGGGTACGCCGCCATAGCGTCTTACCAGCTCAAAATAAAAATATGCCCGCAGGAACCTGGCTTCACTCCTCCACAACTGCGCAGTAGTTGTACCATTGCTCAATCCTCCTTTTACGGGTACCACACCGATGTTATTGATAAAGATATTGGCATTACGGACCCCTGCCCAGAAAGCATCCGGCACACCGGAAGAAGTGGGCGCCTGGGAAAGACTGGTACCTTCCCAAAAGTTCTCCGCTCCCGGAAAGCTGAAGGAAGTCACGGCATTCGTAGTGATCAGCGTTACCGGGATATTACCACCTGTCCGGGAAGAAACAGCATCGTCCGACGCTGCATCCAGGTAATCGTTACCGACACGGTTATGGCCATTTTTGACGATGGCATAAACGCCATACAGGAAAGATTGTGCATTCACGCCCGCAGAATCCAGCGGATCGAAAACATAATTACCGGTCACCTTATCTACGGGAAACTGCTCATACTTTTTACATCCGCCAAGTATGGCAGCTATCAGCAGTATCGTGGATATTTTATTGATATAATTTTTCATGGCTCAATCTCATTTATAGCTTAATACTTACCCCTGCACTTACAACTCTCTGTATAGGATAATTGTATGGCATAACTTCTGTGTCCATTCCTTTAAATCCTGCGATAGTAAAGATGTTCTCTCCATCCACGAATATTTTCAGTCCGGAGATACGTAGTCTTTTCAACAGGCTGTATGGAAGTGAATACCCGATTTCAGCATTGCGCAGCCTGACGTAGTTACCACTCTTCAGATAAAAAGTGGAGAACATCGAGTTATTATTGGCGGCTGATACTGCCAGTCGGGGAAGTGTAGCCTTGTCTGCTGTTTCCGGTGTCCATCTGCCTGTCGCACTTTCATATGCCTGTCCGCTGGTAGTGGAGAAATCCAGTCCAAAATGATCGATCACATTATTCTGGACGTTGATCTGCCTGTTGGCCACACCCTGTAAAACAAAACTAACATTGAAACCTTTGTAATTGGCCCCCATTGTGAGTCCGAAGAAAGCCAGCGGTTTTTTGCCACCGATGGTTGACTGATCAAAGTCGTCGATCACTCCATCGCCATTGAGGTCTTTGTATTTAATATCTCCCGGCTGTGGCGTATATCCTGCGATATGTGCACTGCTGGCAGCATCTTCAGTATTCTGATAAAGTCCAAGGGCCGTATAGCCATAGAAGGTACCTGTTACGGGTAAACCTGTCCTTCTGTTCCATGCATAAGGAGTAGCCAGTTCAT
This sequence comes from Chitinophaga oryziterrae, assembly GCF_009758125.1. Taxonomy (GTDB): domain Bacteria; phylum Bacteroidota; class Bacteroidia; order Chitinophagales; family Chitinophagaceae; genus Chitinophaga; species Chitinophaga oryziterrae. Next base: position 57,819 of record NZ_WRXO01000006.1, on the reverse strand, counting down.
CGCTGAAAAGGATCTTTGAATAAGCCAGGTTACCATTTGCTGTTACGAAGTAATTGAAGTTACCCACGTGATTGTTATAGGTGAGGGACAGTTCTACACCCTGATAAAGGTTTTTGCCAATATTCTCCAGCGGCCAGGCAGTACCCAACAGAGCGACGGAATTACCGCGATAACCCAGGATACCGGAATAAACATCATGGTAATAGTCTGCCGTCAGTTGCAGGTGGTCATGCATAAACGAAATGTCTGTACCTACATCAAACTTGCTGCCTTTCTCCCATGAGATATAAGGATTAGCCAGCGTACCTTCATACTGGTAATACACGTTGGTATAACCTGTGCCTACCTGATAATTCTTTCCGATGTTACTGGAAGCATAGGTTTGTGAGTAAGCATAGTACAAGGCCGCATTCAGGTCAATATTGGCATTGCCTGTCTTTGCATAGGTAGCTCTCCATTTCCATCCGTTGATCCAGGAAAGATGCTCCCTGATGAAATCTTCACGTCCCATTTCCCAGCCAAGGCCGGCACCGTAAAACAGTCCCCATTGATTACCGGGTGGGTAACGGTTATTACCACTTCCGATAAGGGTTGCATTGATAAAATATTTCTGATCATAATCATATCCTGCCCGTATACCTGCATTCGTAGTATTGGAAGCCAGATCATAATTAGCTACAATTGATTTCCTGTCGTACATCGCCTGTGCATTCACACTGCTTTTGTTGAAAGTTCTGTCATAATTCAGACTAAACTGTGCGTAGGACTGCCGGGATGTGAATACGGTACGAAAAATATTGTTCTGGGCCGATGTTGATCCATAAACAACATAAGAGCTGTCGATGTAAGCATAGGAAGGGTTTTGTAAACTCCTGTCCAGCCCTGTAATGGACTGATAAGATAAATTCCCTTTCAATTTTGCACTGAGCCCCTGCAATACACTGTTGAGGTTATAATTCAGATCTACGTTCGCAAGGATATCATTGGTATTGTTCTGCGTGTATCCTGAGAACTGCGATCTTGACAACAGGTTATTACTATATGGGCCGGTATTACCTCCTATGTTATTACCTCCGAAAGAACCATTCGGATTATAGACAGGATATGCATTGTTTGGCGTAGAATATATTGCAGATAAAAGACTCGTATAGTCGTTGCCGGGTTCTCTTGTATTCTGAACACGGCCAAACAGTTGCAGGTCTACATTCAGGTTCTTATTTACCTGTACCGCAACATCGGAGTTGATGATATAGCGTTTTAAACTGTTGTTGGTACTGTAATTAACGGCAGGACTGGTCTTAAAAATACCTTCCTGGTCGAAATAGCTGAGGGAAACGGAATAGCGGGCGATATTGCTGCCACCGTTTACATTCAGTTTATAATTCGAGATAGGAGAATTATCCCGCAGCAGTGTTTTAAACCAGTTCACGTCCGGATGACCGTAAGGATCCGTATGTTGTTTATAGGCATTGAAATCGTCTGCGGAATACAATGCAGGCTTGCCATCACTGGTCAATGTTTCATTCAGCAGGTAAGCGTACTGATAGGCCGGCAATGGTTTAGGCATGCCCAGGGGCTGCTGTGTACCTGTCTGCGCGGTAAAGGTGATATGCGGGCGACCCGGCTCTCCCCTTCTGGTCGTAACCAGTATTACCGGGTGAGAACTGTTATTGCCCAGCAATAATGTAGATAAACCATCTTTCAGTACAGAAATGGATTCGATAGATTCCGGGTCGATGGAAGATATTTCTCTTTGTACCCCATCTATCACTGTAATGGGAGATTGTCCGCGAACGTTCAGGCTGATTTCTGCGTTATCTGTAGAACGGTTGTTGTTGGAATTTCCGTTCACCAATGTTTGCCCGATGACAGATGGAGAAGATATGTCACTCAGATTGAAGGATGTGAACCCGCTGTTTTGTTTGGTGTACACACCTGCCAGTTGCCCGGGGAAAGCGTATACATACAGGGATGCAGGCGTAGTGGTCAGTTGGTTGGTATAAATGGTAGATACGGAACCCAGTACTTTCGAACGATCTATCCGTTCGTACAACATATCCACCTGCTTCGGTGATTTTAGAAAGGCATCTGTCAGTTGTACGGTTATACTGTGATCTGCTTTTACTTCTTTTGTATAATAATCCTTCCAGGTAAATACCAGCATGCTGCCAGCCGGAACATCTATTTCAAAATGCCCGTTCTTATCTGTCAATACGGTATTGCTGTTATTTTTAGCACTGACCTTTACGCCGGCCAGTGGTTCATTGAATTCATTGACAACAGTCCCATTTGCCCATCCGGGATGGACAATCGTATCTTTGGGGGACTGAAAGGCGAATGTGGTTTGCGGAAGCACCCACAGACTGATAACACCGATCAGGCATATATTGTAGTACCAATAGCGCATAGAAATAATTTTGGTTGTCATCCACATTTAAACTTATAAGTAAAAGGAGCCGCGGTGTTCCCGTATCCGACCTGCTTTGTACCGGTTTTATCCGTAATAAAGTAGGTCATGTTGGTAACAGTCTGGTTATCGCTTACGCCAAAGAAAGACCGTGGCCAGATGGTAATCCCAAACCTGCCACCACCTAAGGGTTTCATGCGTGTTCTGTCTGTCTGCTCACAGATAGTGATGGTCTGACCATCATTGGTCGTACCTGTAGCGCACAGATACAGTTCATCATTTCCTGACAGCCCGGTTTGTACTACATTGGAGTCAAATGTGAAGGTAACCAGATCATTATCCAGGGATTTTGGCGGAGAGATCGTTGTCAGTTGCGGATTGCAGAAGTCAACCAGGTCGCCGCTGCCACCGGTTACCGAGAAACAGTCCCCTACGTATTCATTATAATATTCTGCCGTAGCGCCATAACCTCCATCAGTGAAATTATCAGAAGTAAAACCATTGGTAGTATTGGCCACCACATAGGCCAGCTTTACGATGGTGGGGTTATCGTCCGCACCTACTTTCAGATTAAGATTGACAGAACCGGTGATCTTGTCATTGTTAGCATAGGTGAAGGGCACATCCGACTGCATCACCACCCATTCCATATCATCTATCAGGTTGCCGGCAATACCAAAAGTAGCCCTCATATAATCCGGCCAGTTCTTCCCATCACTATGCGGGGCCAGGGTGGTCAGCGGAGTCATAGTGAAACTGCCATTCCCTTTGCTGCTGTTATAGGTAGCCGTCATGTTTTGTGTGCCTTTCCAGCCTTTAGGCATCAGTACCCCTATGATAAGTTTGTCCGACCCATCTGAATTACAGGAAATATCGAGGTCCAGTTGGATGGGAACAACATCCCCCACCTGGGCTGTAGCGGGGATGGTGACTTTGGTAATCTTTATATGGCAGAAGCTGAAGACTATTGCTACTATCAGCAATGCGGACAGCATCCAGATCTTCCGTCCTTTGATATTTAAACGTGGTAGCATATTATTAATCAGGTTTAATTTTCCCTTTCCAGTGTATAGATATAGGAATTCAGTTCACAGCCGGGAATGAAGGTGAGGCTCAGTTGCCTGATGCCTGCAATCGTCGGATAATTAAAGGAGGTTGATACAGCAGAACCTCCATCAGGCGTCATTGTCAGTTTAAACGGATAGGCCGGATCATCCAGTTTATATTTTCCGTTCTTATTCACAAGAAAAGGCAGCTTGTTTATCAGTATATAATTATCTGTAGAATCAAATTTTAGCCTGAACTGTGTAAAGTCGAAAGCAGTTGTAATATCTGTACCGTTCCTGGTAGCTTTAATGACTTTCCAGCTCCCGGTGACATTCTTTGGCGCTTCTGCTAGGGGCGCAATCTCTTCTACTCTGCAGGATGAGAACAGCCAGATGGCTATTATGAGTATGTAACGATTCATAACGTGAAATGATTAAAGATTAATAACCGGGATTTTGTATCAGTTCCGGCGACTTACCCGTTTCTGAAAGCGGGAAAGGCCACAGGTACATTGCCGGACGGAAATTATGTTTGGTAACATTGAACAGTTTATAGGTAGCAGCAGTTCCGTTGCGGTTCACTTCCATTCCCTGAGACTGGACGTTTTCCGTTTGCAGGGCTATCTTCCATCTTCTCACGTCCCAGAACCGGTGTCCTTCATAGGCCAGCTCTAAGCGGCGTTCATTTTGTATCCAGGTCCGCATGTCATCCTTTGTGAGCCCTATGGGCAGTTGATAGGGATCTAATCCTGCACGCTGGCGTATAGCCTCCACTGCTGCATACACATTGCCTGTAGGCCCTTCATATTCATTGGCAGCTTCTGCATAGTTCAGTAATACTTCAGCATAGCGCATCTGCGGTAATACCCTGTTGCTGCCAAAGCTGAGCGTACCGGCAATTGCCGCAGGGTCCAGCATTTTGTTATTATAAAAACCCGTGATGGTACCCTGATGTACAGCATCCTGTCCGGTCAGGACACCATTATAGTTACCTACATAGATGTTTACCGGTGCGGAGCCATTTGTTTGCCCGTTGCCTGTACGTACCAGTAGCACGGTCTGATCGTGGATGATACTGTAATCCAGTCTGGGGTCACGGTCTTTATAAGGGTTATTGGGATCATAGCCGGAAGCAGGGTCTGTAATAGGTTTACCGTTCTTCATGGGGAATGCATCTACCAGTCCCTGATAAGGGAATGAACCGGTACCGTTACTTCCTCTTGAAGGCGGCAGGCACATATTCTCCAGGTCACTGTTACCACCAGGCCGCATCAGTTCAAAAATATATTCTGTATTTACCCGGAGAGGAAACAATCCCTGGAAACTGGGATTCAACGAATAAACCCCTAATGCGATCACTGCCTGTGCAGCAATTTCTGCCTCTTTCCAGCGATTGATATCATAAGCAGGATAGCCTACCAGTGCCGGATCTACTCCTGCACCGCCAGCGTCGGAAGGCAGCGTAGTACCATTAAACAAAGGGCTGGCGGCATACAACAGCACACGAGCTTTTAATGCCAGGCAGGCGCCTTTGGAGGCTCTTCCATAATTGAGGCCCGTCTGTGTTGCTGGCAGTGTCAAAGCCGCCGCATCACATTCAGACAGGATATAATCTACGCAGTCTGCATAAGTGCTTCTCTTTGCCACAATGGGCACATCATATGTCAACAGGGTATCGCCTACCAGCGGAACGCCGCCGTAGTGTTCTGTCAGAATAGCATAATACCAGGCCCTCAGAAAGTGAGCTTCGGCAAGCATCTGGTTTTTGTAGGCTTGTCTTAACGGTGCGTTGGGAAGGTTTTTAATAAGCACATTCACCGCGCGGATGTTGCTGTAGCAGGTCTTATAAGGTTCTTCCCCGATAATGCCCGCATTCACCGTACCGGTAGCGAACTGTGTGGCCGGTGTGGAAAAAGCATGTGATGGCTCTGCCTCGTCGCAGGCAGCTTCCAGTCCTCCGCAGACAATATAATTATAAGAAAAGCGGCTGAGGCTTGTACTAAGTCCCACATTGGAGTAGATATTGGCAAGGAAACCAACCGTCCTGGAACTGTCGGAAAATACGGTTTTCTCATCCAGGTTAGTGGTGGTTGTTGCAGCCAGGAAGCCTTCTTTTCTGCATGAGGACCAGACCAATGCTGATGCCATAAGTACAAAAACAGGAAAGCAGCGTTTTAACATAAATAACGTGGTTTACTTGTATCAGTGAATAGTGGTATAGTGCTGTTTTATATATCCGTTCGGTCTACTGGTAAATGAACCGGTTTAGCAAATTGACATGACGTGTGTTCCCTTTTTCTGAATTCTTCTGCTGACTAGGTTGAATAACGTGTTATGACACTAAAAATACGACTGTTAAACCGGTTTAGCAAATTAAAATTTGCTATTTATTTTTCTCAAAAAACTGATGGAAGAACAAGGTGTGATACCTGATGGAATTCGACCAGTATTCCCAGGTATGTCCGCCTGGTCTTACGGTATAATCGTGTGGAATTTTACGTTCCAGCAATTTTTCGTGCAAATTATTATTATACGTATTGAAGAAATCATCTGTTCCGCAATCGATAATCAGATCGAGTAAGTTGGGCGTAAGGAGATACAGCATGTTGATCACGCTGTTTTCTTCCCAGCGCACATGGTTTTCACTGTATTTACCCAGTACCTGGTCGAGGTCCCAGCTTTCGGGGAATGGGCACAGGTCTACCCCGCCACTCATACTACCCGCCGCACCAAAGGTACCGGGATGCCGGAAAGCGAGATACAACGCACCATGCCCACCCATGCTCAGACCGGTGATGGCCCTGCCCATACGGCTGGCAATAGTGGAATAATGCCTGTCGATCCAACTGACAAGTTCGGAGGATATATATGTTTCATACTTTGAGCCGGCTTTTACAGGACTATCGAAATACCAGCTTGCAAAATCCCCGTCCGGGCATACAATGATCATATGATATTCATCGCTCAGGTGGGTCAGTTCCGGATCTTTTTTGATCCAGTCGCTGTAATTCCCGCTAAACCCGTGCAACAGGTAAAGCACGGGAAATTTACGGCCGGAATTATAGTCGCCCGGAGTGATCACCACCGCTTTGATATCTTTGTGCATATCCTTGCTGGAAGTGCTGACGGTATCCACTTTCGCGGCCATCCCCACTGCGGCTGCCAGTACGAAAAGCAATAATAAAAATGTTTGTTTCATATTTCCGGTTATCTGGCTGAGGCAATGGTAATTTTATGTAGCTGTGGTTTATTGATCTCATAAATTTTATCCGTCAGCACGTTCATTTCCTGTTGCCATGCCTCACGGAGCGCCTTATAACGGGCACGGGAAAAATTATCCCTGTTACCTCCAATAAATATATTAGTGGCCGCGTAGGCATTTACGGTATCCATGGCAGCATTATTATCTTTGAAGAGCATTCCTTTTTCTCTCAGTACATTGAATTCCATCCAGGCATACATTCTCAGTCTTCTTTCAATTTCCCAGCGTTCCTCGTTCAATTCACTGATCTGAATAGCCTGCTGGTATTCCGGTGTACGGGGATTCTCTGCCAGGTTTATTCCTGTATTTAGTTGTCCCGCATCATAAGTACCAACCTTTTCACCATCCATCAGCAGGTCATACCGACCAGCTTTCAGTCCGCTCACCTGCAACACTTCCTGGTTGAATTCTTTCATGAAAGGCACTTCTTTCATTGCATCCGACTGTTTACGCTTATTACCCCATCCACGGATAACAGTATCCAACGGATAAGGCAGTGACTGCGCAAGGTAACCGAAGCTGACACCATCAGTCGTACCCGTTACAGTACTGATCTTACAGTTTGCCGCCTGTTTCACTTGCTTTGTACCGGCATCAATATGCATCGTGGCCACAGGCTGACCCACCAGACCCTGTGCTTTCAGGAACAGGTATGCCATTACCATATGTCCGTCATTATCCGGATGGATACGGTCGCCCGGCGTGAGGCTAAAAGTAGAATCCTGCTGTTGTTCACGCTGATTGATAGCCATCATGGGATGGTAAAAATCAACAAAAGGCCAGTTGTTCTTTTTAGCCGCCTGTTCCTGAAAAGTCACCACTTCACTCATGGCCTGTGTTTTTCCGGGAAAGATATTTTTATCATTGAATTTTGCCGTCCCATCGTAAGGAGAGCCGCCGATGAAAATCTTCTTAATATCGGAACGTTTTTTCAGCTTATCCTCCACTATGCCGTAATTGTTATAGGAACGCTGTATCCTTTTCTGCATAGTGTCCTTTCCATCTGAGCGGTACCATTCAAAATAGCCGGTATCATTCATGCCCCAGGTAAGGGTGAGTACAGTAGGCTTTTTTGAAAGCACATCGTCTTCAAAACGATCATTGATCTGACCGATCACGTCCCCTCCTATTCCTGCATTCAAACAGGTGATCCGCCTGTCGGGGAAACGGGTCATATAATACAGCCAGATATAGGAATGGTAATGCCCACCATCGGTAATACTGTTACCAACGAAAACGACACGGTCGCCTTTCTGAAAAGGTGCAGGATGTTGCTGCGCATTTGCCTGTAAAGTGGTTGCAGCGATAAACAGAAGCAGTAGTTTCTTCATTTGGTTTAGATTAATTATTGATACCCCATTGCTGATTCGGCGTTGGACCCATTACCAGTTCCAGCACGCCTCCTTTGGCAACATCCCTGAAGTCTATGTGACACTTGCTGTATGGTTTGCCATTCAGCCGGGCACTTTGTATATAAATATTCTCCGCTGAGTTGTTGATCGTTTTGATAGTAAACTTTCCCATTTGAATTTTATCAAATACGGGGCTGGTAATTTCCTGACGGGTATCCCCCGGGCATACAGGATGTAAGCCAATAGCTGCCAGTACATACCATGCGGACATCTGTCCAACATCCTCGTTGCCTACCAGTCCTTCTACCTTATCATGATACGCCCTTCGGCAGATGGCTCTTGTCCATTTCTGTGTCAGCCAGGGTTGGCCAAGCCTGTTAAACAGGAAGGGCACATGATGTACCGGTTCGTTTGCATGATTGTAATAATCGTTCCACATCATATTCTCCGGCGCCTGTTCAAAGAAGTGTTCCAGGTCACTGATTACCTTTTGTTTCCCCCCCATCAGCGCCACCATACCATCCACATCCTGCGGCACGAACCATCCCTGCTGGTAAGGATTACTTTCCATGGTACCATACCAGGGTTGCATCCTTCCGGAATCCGGCCAGGGGAGCCATTTACCTTCTTTATCCCTGGGTCTGAACCAGCCTTTCTCCGTGTCAAATACATTTTTATAATTCTCTCCTCTCCGGGCGTACTTCTTTTCATCTTCCGGATGATGCAGCCATTGGGCCATGCGGGATACGCACCAATCGGTGTATGCATATTCCAGTGTATAGGAAAGACTGAGATCACCCGGTGTATAACCGAGGGTGCCATTGCCAAACTTTTCCTGGGAATTTACAGAAAGCCTGTAAGCCTCCGGCACGTTATAATTACGGATACCCTTTGCATAAGCATCTGTGATAACAGATACGGCGGGATTTCCCAGCATACAGCCGGAATAGGCATTCAGCAGTTCCCAGCGCTCCAGGTAATCCTTTTTTTTCTCTTTAGCCAGTGTAATAAGGGAATTGATCAGATCATTGATCAGTGATGGATGAATGAGTGTCTGCAGCGGCATCTGGCTGCGGAACACGTCCCATCCGCTGAAGATAGTACGTTTATTGAAAGTACTGCTGGTATGTACTTTTCCATCTCCCCCCATATATTTCCCATCTGCATCCTGTATGATACGGGGGTCTATCATTGTGTGATACAAAGCCGTATAGAATACCTTCTTTTCTTCTGTCGTACCACCGGATACTTTAATGCGGGCAAGCTCCCTGTTCCATTGGTCATGCGCTTTGTTGCGGACAGCATCAAAATCCCAGTTACGGATTTCCTGTTGCAGGTTATGAGCCGCTCCATCCATGCTGACGAAAGAGATACCTGCTTTCATCTGTACCTGCTCCCCTTCCTTTGTATCGAATCCGGTAAAAAAGCCCAGGTGTTTTCCTTCCTTCTCCTTTATTCCTTTTAATATCTCCGCCTTACCTATCTGCTGCTGATAACGATCACTCTCCACATCTTCCAGTTTGCGTGTCCAGCTATCCGGGATGTCTGCGCTCCAGACGCCATAGTTACGCAGGGGCTTGCTGAACACCGCATAGAAATACACGGTATAATCTGCATGTCCATCGCCATTCCCCCATCCACCGCCATCAGGGGTACATTTCATCCAGCCTGTGATAGTACTGTCGTTCAGCACCTTTACATACTGGCGTGTGGAAGTCCCACCTACACGACGGGCAAGATCGATCTGTATCCCCGACTGCCGACCGGCAGGGAAAGTAAACCTGAGCATGCCACTATGCGGAGCAGCAGTCATCTCTGCCTTAATATTATAACCGGACAACAACACGGAGTAATATCCGGCAGCCGCTTTTTCGCTCGATTTAAGGTAGTCTGAACGGTATCCTTCACCATGTGTACCCTGTTTGCCCGCTTTGGTCTTTAAAGGGCCCGTAAATGGCATTACGAGGAAATTCCCGAGATCTCCATTCCAGCCAATACCGCTCATCTGCGTAAACGCAAATCCTTCAATACTTGTATGTTCATAGCTATAGCCGGAACCGTTGTCGCCACCGGTAATCGTATTCGGGCTCACCTGCACCATACCATAGGGAGTGGTAGCCCCGGGGAATGTTTTACCCAGCCCATGATAGATACCCGCAGCACCCGCACTTGTACTGGCCCCGATAAAGGGATTTACCAGGCCGGCGGGCGACTGAGCCCTGCTTATCGTACAAATAAGTATACATCCTGTAATTAACCTGATCATAATACTCTTTTAATTTTAACGGTACGGATACCGAAAGGAGGCAGTTCCAGCAGTACCTGTTTTTTAATCACGGCAAGAGACGCACGTTGTTTGCCGTTTAGTTCCACCAGGGCAGCGCTGTTGATTTCCTTTGTAAAAGAAAGACTGGCATGACTATTCTTTGCAGAAGGATTGAACAGCCTGATCAGCATACCATCCCCTTCCCATATCACAGCGCTCACCTGCGCTCCGTTTGCCTGGAACATTGACTGCCCGGCCATGTTCCCGTTGAATACAAGCAATGGTTCATTCCATTTATTATTCTCCATGCTGATATGGCCCTGTTCCCAGTTGCCGGCATGAGGTACGATTGCGTAATGGACAGTGGTAGGTCCGTCAATGGTATAATTACGTCCCCACAAGCCCATGCCTGAATACTGAATATCCAGTCCCAGCGGGAAATCCGTACCATGTGTATAACTGGTCGTATGATCGCTGAACAGCGCCATTCCGTATTTACCATCCGTAGCATCTACCCAGTTCAGCAAAACGTTATTCCTGATACTATCCCAGCTATTGTAAAATGTATTTTCCAGTTTACTTTCCGTTACATCAAACGGCGCATCTTTAGACACGTGTTGCTGTTTGAATGCAGAAGGGAACACTGCCAGCAGTTTACAGGTATCGTTATAGAAAGGCTTGGCCGGTAATTCCCATTTATACCTTTCTTTCGCAAACGGCTGCCCTATACCGGTATTCTCTTTCCAGTCTATTTCCAGGTTATAATCGATCTTAGGGTCCCCTGCCGTCAATGTGATCGTCTGTTTAAAAGATTCACCGGCAATCAGTCCTTTGAGCAACAGTTTAATCCTTAGCGGGCCGGCCTCCTGAATAGTCACATTTACAGGTGATTCCATTGATGACCTGAAACCGCCTTTATCATAAAAATCCCCTCTTAGTTCATTAAACTTTTCAGCTGCAAATTCTTTGTTTTGCAGATGTTTGGCAATGAGGCTTTTAATGACACCACCATGTAACGTGTCTATCATTATCTTGTAGAGGTCTGTTTCCAGCAAATAACCAGTACCCGTTCGTCTAAGGGCGGGAGTTACTTTCTCCTGCTGTGTATGCAGAAGATGGTATACGGTACTCCCCATCGCAGGAACAGTTGCCAGGAATAAAATACCATCCTTTACCAATTGAGAAATTATCTTTTCCCCTTTGCTATCAGTAACCTGTGCATCATTCCATCCGGCAGGGAGGTTTGCAAAAACAACTTCTTTTCTATTTTTCCCCAGTGTATTATAAACCGTTATACCGGTAGAATAGTTCAAACCTGTTTTATTAATGCTATCGCATATTTTACGTGTAGACATTGTCCAGTCAGCCGCTTTATCCGCCCATGTATTTCCAGGGTTACCGTTATAAGGTACGATCCAGCAATCATGATGTTCCGCCAGCAGCAAGGTACGCCATGCCCTGTCAAAAAGCTGTTGGGGCCATGTTATACTGCCATTCCATACTTTCATAGCAGCCAGTTTTTCTGACTGTATAATTTTATTTTCGGCAAGCCGTACACGCTGCGCAAGCTGTTGTGTAATCTGTGAGCCCCAGACAAGGCTTACAAGTATATCTTCCTGTGATACCTTCCATGTAGTTGCACTATCGTGAAGGGTTATATTTTCAAAATAGTTGCGCCAGGTTGTATATGTAGCATTATCTCCCAGAAAAGGACCACCTTTCCATCCGGCATCCTGCAGCGTCATTCCAACAGGATGGCGAATGCCGTATCGTTGTGCAGCAGAAAGGTATTCCGGGCTATTATTCCATGCGATGGTCTGCCAGGTGGATTTATCAGACAGTGCTTCTATCGCATAACGGGGAGAAGTAAGGATAGCAGTACCATCCGGCCCTGTCCAATTTACCAGCTCTCCGCCGTGTGCTCTTGTATATCCGCCAAAACAGGTATTCGGATTTTTCAGAGAAGCATATCTGAAACCCAGTGATTTCAGTATTTGCGGCAGAGAACTGGTAAAACAGGGTTCTTCAGAGGAATAGGTAGAAAAAACGATATCTGGAAAATGTTGTTGTAATTTGTGCATGCCATACTGGAACTGCCGGATAATGCTTTCGCCTGAGATATTGAACATGTAACCCTGGGCATAGGAAGGATTGACATATTCGATCCTGCCTTCAGCAAATAACTTCCTGAAATCCTGGTAAGCTGTAGCATCTGCAACCATGGCACTATCCCATGTCTCCGGTTCAATTTCAATATTTATATTCCATTGAGGATGTTTGCGTAACTGGTCTGCCATAAATCGGGTGTTCCAGGCGGGGTAATGCCCCCAGACACCGCCGTGATAGCCATCGATATACCAGGCTTTCTGCGCCATTGACTGCGAGGAAAAACTGATCATTATCAACAGCAGATATTGTAATGTTCTGCCCATGCTTAATTAGGTGAAGGGTTGTCTGTTATTGCTAAAATCCCTAAAACACCCGCCGGTAGCAGAGAAAGGATACTTTTCATATACGTGAAATATGCTAAACTGATTTAGCAAATAAAACACAAAAGAATGTCTCACACAAGACCATTAACAAATTATTATAATCATAATATATATACGGCTATTCATAAATTGTTTAAAGCGCCGGCGAAACTTTATTTTTGTTATTACTAAACCGGTTTAGCAAAATATTATATTATTGTGGAAACATTTACCACTTATGAAGTCAACTGTACTGTTGCTAATATTCCATGTTATCGGTAGTTCTCTATATGGTCAGCAGCTTCATTGGAAAATAAGTCCGCAACAGAGTCTTCCTTCACTGATTGCCACTGCAGGCTTTCCTGATAAAGACTGGGTCCCCGCAGTGGTGCCTGGTACCGTATTCTATTCCTATGTGAAAGCAGGTAAGGAAAAAGACCCGGATTACGGGGATAACATCTATACTGTTGATAAAGAAAAATATAACCGGCCGTTCTGGTACCGGGCCGAATTCCCGGCCATGACGGTTAAAAATAATCAGCGGGTATGGCTGAAATTCAATGGGATCAATAAATACGCTGACATCTGGTTCAATGGAAAACAGATTGGTTACCTGCATGGGCATATACAGCGGGGAATCTATGATATTACTGACCTGTTGAATACCAAAGGCGCCAATGCCATAGCGGTATTGGTTTCTCCTCCCAGGTCCGATCATGATCTTGCCAACCGGGAAAGCCCTACCTACATTTGCAGTGGCAGCTGGGACTGGATGCCGGCAGTACCCGGACTAAACAGCGGGATTACCGATACGGTAGCGTTGACGGTCACTGGTCCTGTGAGTATCTCTGATCCGTGGATACGTGCAGATATGCCGGATACTACTGCAGCGACTATCAGGGTATCTGCACAGGTCATTAACTCCTCTCCTGTTACTGTTACAGGGAAATTAAAAGCAGTGATTTCCCCGGGGAATATTATCATTAGCAGCGACGAAGTGAGATTGGCGCCTGGAAGTAGCCAGGAGATCAGTCTACAGCCCCAGCATATGCAATATCCGCATCTCTGGTGGCCCAATGGCTATGGTCAGCAATTTTTATATAATTGTAAATTATCGTTCGAAACAGCAAGGATCAGTCAGTCGTTCGGTATCAGGAAAATATCTGCTGATACCACTTCTCTGAATGGTCCTATGCGGGTATACGTCAACCAGGTACCTGTATTGTTAAAAGGCGGCAACTGGGGTATGTCTGATTATATGCTGAAAGCAAGAGGAAAGGATTACGAGACCCGTATCCGCCTGCATCAGGCCATGAACTTTAATATGATCCGCAACTGGACAGGCGAGGTAACGGACAATGCGTTTTATGAATACTGTGATCAATACGGTATCATGGTATGGGATGACTTCTGGCTGAATAACATGGGCGGTATAGACAGCCTGCCTATGTTTAAGGATAACGTGATCGAAAAGCTCAAAAAGTTCAGGGACCACCCCTCTATTGTCATTTGGTGTGGTGCTAATGAAGGCGTACCCGGAGGCAATCCGGATGGAGATCTCAGCAATGCTATCACCACGGCCATCCATACTTATGACGGCGATTACAGGCTATATCTGCCCCGTTCCAATGCCGGCGTAGCAAACCCGAATTTCTCTATTTATGGTGGCAGCAGGAATCTTTCGGGTAGCGGTATATGGGCGAATACAGATCCTAAGACCTATTTTACCGATCCGCATAACGGCTACCTTTTCTCAGCAAACAGCTGGGGGATGCGCAGTGAACTGGGCATGGCCACTTTTGTAAATCCTGAGAGCTTCAAAAAATTTATGCCACCAAATTGTTGGGTAGCCCCTACTCCGGATTCCGTAAAGAGCAAAGATAACATGTGGGCAAGGCATTTCTTCAGCACAGACGGAGCAATGGGTGGCGGAGCAGATCCCGTAAAATATATCAATGATATTAACAGAAGCTATGGACAAGCAGTATCATTGGAAGATTTTTGTAAGAAAGCACAGTTGCTGAACCTCGAAACGATGAAAGCCATGTTTGAAGCATGGAACGATCATATGTGGCAGGATGCCTCCGGTATGCTGATCTGGATGAGCCAGTCGGCCTATCCCTCCATGATCTGGCAGACTTATGATTATTACTATGATCTCACCGGCGCTTATTTCGGGGCCAGGTCCGCCTGTGAACCGGTACATATCCAATGGAACCCTGCGTCCGGAATGGTGAAGGTCATTAACAATAAAAACTATTCACTTCATCACCTCACAGCATCTGCAACAGTTTATAATGCAGATGGCAAAGCGGTGAGCCAATATGAGAAAAAAACGACTTTACAGGTAAATGCGAGTTCTGTGAAAGATGTTTTTACCATGCTTACTGATACTGCGGGTCTTTCTGACGTTTACTTTCTTCGTCTGAAACTATACGCAGCCAATGGACAGTTGTTATCAGAAAATACTTACCTGGCAGGGAAGTATACTTCGCTGAATACACTGCCGGCAGCAGAGATTTCTATCAGTGCACCGTTAAAAACCAGCAAGGGGGTTATTTATACTGTTTCGAATCGATCAACACGATCAGTCGCTGCAGGCATACGGGTACAGCTACTGGATAATAAGGGGAAACAAATATTACCAGTGCTGATCAATGATTCTTATTTTACACTAATGCAGGGAGAGAAAAAGCAGGTGGAGATAGAGGTTGCTTCAGATCAGTTAAAAAACGGGTACAGACTTGATGCGAAAGCATATAATGAATAAAAATACTTTGTAATGAAATACTTTCTCATTGTAATATTAATTTTACTGACAGGAAACGGTTATGCCCAATCTCCCGACAGGCCATGGAATTCCAGTTGGATAGCTGCCCCCAATGATCCCGGCACTGAATACGGCGTTTATTATTTCCGCAAAAGTATTCACCTGGATAGTAAGCCAGCTTCTTATATAGTGCATGTATCGGCAGACAACCGTTATAAACTATATGTGAATGGCACCCTGGTTTCACTTGGCCCGGCGCGTGGTGACACTTATTTCTGGAATTACGAAACAGTTGATCTCGCACCTTATCTCTCTACAGGAAAAAATATAGTAGCCGCACTTGTCTGGAATGAGGCCCAGTACCGTCCCGAAGCGCAGATCAGCAATCGTACAGGTTTTATACTGCAGGGCAATTCGCTGACGGAAGAGATACTGAACACTGACAATACGTGGAAATGCATGCGCGATACAGGACATGTGCCTGTTCCGGGTTGGTTTTTTGCTGCCAGCAAAGGTGAAATGGTAGACATGAACCAGGCGGTTAAAGGCGATTGGACAGCCGCAGATTATGATGACAGTAAGTGGCCGCTTGCAGCGAAGCTGATGGACGGAAAGCTGAAAGGCACCGCATGGGGGATCGACTGGGCACTGGTGCCTTCAACACTGCCACCAATGGAAATGACTTACCAGCGTATTCCTGTATTACGCAGCGCTGTTGGTGTCACCGTTCCGCCAGCCTTTCCCGGAAAAAAGACGTCAGTAACTATCCCCGCCAATACAAACATTGCGATATTGCTTGACCAGACTTTTGAAACAAACGCTTACGTAACACTTAATTTCAGCGGTGGCAAGGACGCAGGTATTTCATTAGGTTATGCCGAATCACTTTTCGATAATAACAGCGCTAAAGGGAATCGTAATGATATAACCGGCAAACAGTTCATAGGGCGAATAGACAGCCTCATCGCAGACGGTAGCAAGGGACAGACCTTTACAACGCTGAACTTCCGTACCTATCGTTACATCAGGATACTGGTACAAACCAAAAATGATCCGCTGGTGCTGGATGATATTTATGGCACTTTCACCGGTTATCCTTTTAAACCGGCATCCGCATTTAATACAGATAACAACGAAATAAAACAAATACTGGATATTGGCTGGCGTACAGCGAGGTTGAACGCCTGGGAATCCTATACGGACTGTCCTTACTATGAGCAGTTGCAATACATTGGCGATACGCGTATACAAGCTCTGATATCTTACTATAATACCAGCGATGACCGGCTGGCACGTAATGCCCTCACACAGATCGACCATTCACGCCTCGCCGAAGGCATTACCAGAAGCTGTTACCCTACCAAAGGCACACAGATCATATCCACCTTTTCGTTATGGTACATCTGCATGTTGCATGATTACTGGATGTACCGGGGCGATAATGACTTTATTAAAAATAAACTGGTTGGTGAAAGGGCCATACTGGATTTTTTCAGCAAATATCAGCAACCCGATGGTTCCGTAAAAAACACCCCTTACTGGGCGTTTGTAGACTGGGCCGGTAATCTGGCCGGCGATGTTAAAGGTGAGGATGGCTGCGCGGCTGTTTATGACCTGCAACTACTTTGGGCGTACCAGTGGGCGGCGGAAATGGAAGCAAAAATCGGTATGCCCGATTATGCCAGGATGTATAATCAAAAAGCCGCACAGTTAAAGGCTACCATCCAGCATAAGTACTGGGACCCGGTTAAAAAACTGTATGCTGATACTAAAGAAAAGACCGGGTATTCACAGCATGCTAATTCACTGGCCATACTTACAGGCATAGTGCCCGCTACGGATATGCCAGCTGTCGTTAACGGGCTGTTGAACGATAAAAGTTTAACCCAATGCACTGTTTACTTTAAATACTACCTGAATCAGGCGCTGATAAAAGCAGGCCGGGGGAATGATTATATGAGCTGGCTGGGTATCTGGCGTGAAAACCTAGCCATGGGCCTTACTACCTGGGCTGAGTATTCCGACATCAACACTACCCGCTCTGATTGTCATGCCTGGGGTGCAAGTCCTAATATCGAGTTTTACCGTACCGTTTTAGGCATCGACAGTAATGCGCCAGGTTTCAGTAAAATAAAGATTGAGCCTCATTTAGGCACTTTGACAAATGTAGGCGGCGAGATCCCCCACCCTGATGGGAAAGTTGCTGTCAAATATCTTTTAGAGGGTGGTAAGTGGAAAATCAATATTAGTCTGCCGGTGAAAACGTCGGGTGTATTTATGTGGAAAGCTAAAACATATGCGCTTAAGCCTGGTGCTAATTCATTTGTGATTTAAGTACGATGGTATTTTAGGAGGCTGATTCCGGGTTTATATAATGAGTTTTTGAACAAAAAGAGAAATATTTAGTTATTAAGAGACGAACGTTGATAGTAACAGGATGTTATAATCGGTACAAGTCAAAACGCCTTGAAGTAACTAGTATTTCTCCCAATTTCTCAAATAAATACATTACACCATGGACCTCAAAAAGAAGTTAGCACAACTTGGCAAACAGCCAGACATGATCCTCATCATTACCGACGAGCAGCGGGCTACACAACATTTCCCTCCGGGATGGGAGGCAGAAAATCTGCCAACGCTTACCTTTCTCAAAAAGAACGGTTTTAGTTTCGACAGGGCTTTCTGTAATACCTGTATGTGTTCACCCAGCCGGACAACTTTATTTACAGGGATTTATCCCGCTAAACATAAGGTTTCCCAAACACTGACCATAGGTGGTCCCTTATCGCCTTCGGAACCTACTATCAGTACATCGTTGCCCAACATAATGAATGTACTCTGGAATGATGGCTATGATGTGCAGTACCGCGGTAAATGGCACATGAGTAAAGGTGTTGCAGGCAACGGTGCTGTCACCAATTACGATACCCTGACACCTGCGGATATTTCTTTATTTGGCGCCATGGGCTGGGTAGCGCCGGATGCAGGAGAAGATGTGAACCCTTTAAATTTTGGAGGAGGATTTGCCAATCATGACGCCAGGTATGTGGCAGAAGCGATCAAATACCTGCAGACGGTAAAAGCGCAAAGGGCAGCAGGCAACCACAAACCCTATTGCCTTATCGTATCGCTGGTGAAC
Source organism: Chitinophaga oryziterrae (assembly GCF_009758125.1). Taxonomy (GTDB): domain Bacteria; phylum Bacteroidota; class Bacteroidia; order Chitinophagales; family Chitinophagaceae; genus Chitinophaga; species Chitinophaga oryziterrae. The sequence continues at coordinate 39,106 of NZ_WRXO01000006.1, read as the reverse complement.
CCTCACGATGTGTTGGCTTATCCCAAAACAGCAGGAACCTCAGGGTATCACGCTGATACCTGGTCGGGAAGAAAAATCGGGTTGCCCGACACTGTGAATGAGCATTTACTGGCTAATAAAAAGCCGATGGCGCAGGAACAAATCTTATTGGGGATGGATGCCTTGTTAGGACCTTTGCCTACAGTAGAACAAAAGTTAAATTATATAAACTTCTATGGATACCTGTTAACCCTGGTTGACAAAGAGATCGGTAAACTGATCAAAGAATTGTATGCCAAAGAAGGGAACGGAAAAAGCCTGGCTGAAACTGCCATTGTTACCTTTACCTCAGACCATGGAGAAATGGGACTTGCACACGGAGGACTGCGTCAGAAAACCTTTGTAGCTTACGAAGAAGCATTACGGGTTCCACTGGTCATATCCAACCCTGTTCTGTTTTCAGGTCACCCTATTCAGAATTCAATGGCCCTGGCTACGCTGGTAGATATCATGCCTACGTTCATGGAGATTGCCAATGTATCAAACCCTCCAACAGGACTTGCAGGCACCAGCCTGTTGCCGGTCATGGAAGATGGCACTCCTGTACAGGATAGTATATTATTTACTTACGATGATACAAAGGCAGGATCCAACAGTCAATGGTCTGCAGTAAATGCAGCAAATCGTATCCGCTGTATCCGTACAGAGAAATGGAAGTATAGTTATTATTTTGATGCAGCGGGCGCTTATTACAACCAGTATGAGCTGTATGATCTGGTAAATGATCCTTCTGAATATACCAACCTCGCATATGATCCGGCATACAAAGAAGTACGGACCGAGCTGCAAAAACAATTGCATCAGCTGGAAATAGATAAGTTAAGGGTGTTGACATCCAAGGAAACGGAAAACGTTCAGGAACCACAGTTGGACAATATCACGGCTTAATCATTTCTAATTAAAAGAGCTTTCAGGTCTTTGGACTTGAAAGCTCTTTTAGATTTTAGTTAGGGAGAGCAGACACTTATAATTGGATTTAACAGGGTTTAAAAAAAGTCATTTAAAGTTACCGGTTTTACGGGACTGCACTATAGTAATAAGATCTACTGTTTACTGGATAATAATTTTCTGCCCCAGCCATACAGAACCGTTAAATACCTGTATAATATAAATACCCGGCCTTATACCGCTTACATTTATACTGGTTGATCTGATACCTTCGCCATATATAATCTGCCTGGTTATTTTACCCGAAATATCAATAATTTTCACCTCTTTAATAGACTGGCTGGCGGCGGCCGTTTTAATCGTATTATTCAATAAGATGTTCAGGTTATCAGTCGCTGGAACAGGATACACTTTAAAAGTTTTAGTGGACGTTTCAATGGACGCTGTCCCTTTAAGAGACAGTATGCTATCCTCTGCAACTCGCTGCCCATGTCCCGGAGGGAAGCATATCTTATCGCTAAGCGCCCTAACATTCAGGTGATAAGCTGCAGATACATTACCCGAACATCCTACGGCCCTGATATAAACACTCAGGCTCTGATCACAGGCAACATAAAACCTGGGGGGAAGAGACATACTGGTCCAGGTTGAATTATCGTAAGAATACTGGTAAGTTACCCCAACAGGAACATTTATTGCATAATAAGTGCCGGAATTTGCGCAATACCCAATAGTTCCCGGGCAATCGCCTTTCCAGGAATATTGTGGTATGGGTGGATTCGTAATACTAACGGTAATAGTTTTGGAAAAATGCATGGTGGTACCGCATGATACGGATTGGGATTTTGATACAGTGAATAGGATTACATAAATCGGGCATATAGAAAGGCTAACTATCCGGTTATAAGGAGATTAAATGGTGATACTAATTAACGTTTTTTTTTTGACACTGCAAGCCAGGTTATATACATATTTTAAGCTTGTATAAATAACGGTGTCATCAGGGATTAATTGATAATTTGTTACAACCCTGATCATATCAGACCTTGAAAAGTATTATGTGATCTTGTTCAAAACCGGACAGTGCAACATCAAAATCTTACCGGTTCATTTCCTCTGTAAATGCTTTGTACTTTGCAGGTAAGCCAGGATCAAGTCGAAAATAAAAAGGGATAGGCTATCCCTTTTTATTTCAATATAGAAAATATAATTACTTATTGTGCTCGTTTAACAATACATTCCAGTTCAGCCATAAAGTTTTCAGCGTCCTTTTGAGAACGGATTACCTGAGCTAAACCATCAACATGAACAGGCTTAGATGGCACAGGCTTTGAATCGCTGCCCTGATCTCTCTGTGCAGTTTTCTTATACTGATCTATCTTCTGTTGAATATTTTGATTCATGATTGTGCGAATAAACTATTGCTGAAAAGTAATAAAGCTGTAAAATTTCATGGCAGGTGTTAATGAATGAGCAATAAATATAATAAAAAAGACCCCAATTTTTTAAATTCAGTATCTTCTGCAATGACTCAGTTTAAATGTTATGACAGCGTAGATTGGCAGATGTTGTTGATCATAAATACACTGCATCTGACTGTTTAGTTCCCTGATTTAGCTTTGGAATATGGGTTCAGGATTTGTTTTTCAATTTAACTTCACCTAATATTCACGTCAGATAAGGTGTATTTATTGATCAACAACATCCAGCGCGAAGATTATGTAATCAAATTGAGTTACTACCGTATCTTCAAAAATGTATCTTTCTAATTCTTTATTAAAGGATTTTAAAAGTAAAAGAGATTGAGGTACAATCTCCTTTACTTTTTATAATTACGGTATAAATTCCTTCAGCCAATCCTTCACATTAAACGATGGGCAAGCCTTGTGCACACCGGGGAAATCCCTGTGCCCCTGAATAACAGCCGCAGGATACTTTTCTCTCAGTACACAAACGATATAGTACATAGCCGCTTTCTGGCTTAACGTCCGCGTATCCTGAGGATTATTATCTCCATCTACACCGCCAATGTAACTAACATGAATGCAGACATTGTTGTAACCCGCAACACCATTTGCAACCAGCTCTTCATCTAATAACTGCCGTATAGTACCATCTGCAGGTAAGATGTAGTGGTAGCCGGGATTCTTCCAGTGAAGCTGTGTTCTCCAATAGTTCTGTATGGCGGCAACCGGTGTTAAAGGCGGCGTTGCCGTACAGTGGATAACGATATATTTTATGTTTCGCATAATCAGAATTTTATAAATGAGTATTGTAACGAGATCCCTACAGAAGGTGTAAACGTTTTTCCATTCCATCCGTAACCAGCGTATGGGCCGATTGAAAAATGTTGCCTGTTTATCATCCTCAGCGCAGTAATACCTGTTAAGTGAACATTTGGATTCAGACTATAAGCATCTACGTAAGTTTTTTTATGCCGCTGATAAGCGGTGATGATAATCGAATCCGTGAACCGGTAATTAATAACCGGCTCTTTTCCTATTTCGCCTGTAAGGTCCAGCCAGCGGTCATGGAAGCGTAATTTGTATATTGTAGTAGAATCCGGCAGATAGACGGTGTCTACTGCTGGATGCAGGAAGCCCGAAGCCGTGGTGCTGATGGCGGTTGCTTCCTGGACTTCCTTCTGCTTCGTCTGGCTCTTTACAGCGTTTAAAAAAACGGATGGTACTTTTATGTTGCCGGTCATTTTGCTGAGAAGTTCAACCGCCCTTGCCAGTGCTTGTAAAAATTACGGATGCATTAAGTGTATCATTAGATTATCTGGCAGGTATCATAGAAAAAAATCCTTCTTATGATAAAGATTCTATCTCCAGAGAATTGGTGCTGCTGTTAACTAAAATAGAGAGTTACCCAAATCGGATGTAAGTATCATAGAAGCTGTTGTAGATGCATTCAGTAAATGCCCAATTAAACGCTGCAAAATAAAGGGTTTCATCAATACATTCAGAATCAATTAATTAAGTGTATTTGACCTCTAATTTAAGGGGGCTTGTAACCTACTGATATTCAGTGCTTATGGTGATATAAGCCCTATATAAGCCCACTATAAGTCCTATACAACAGCTCTACGAGCCCACCTTATTTAGAGTGGGCTTATATAGCAATTATATTTGTCTTAATAACAGATTTTGGGTAAATTGTAGCAGAGACCCCACACAATATGGCCCAACTTAGAGGAGGTATCGATTTCACCGGAAGAATCGGAGGTTTATCCGCCTACAAAAGAAGAGATATGGATGGTACGTTTGTCCGAAGCCCCGGCGGAGCATCCAAAAAGAAAATCAAAACAGCTAAAAGTTTTGAAAGAACGCGGGAGAACAATCTCGAATGGAAAGGTTGCGGAAGAGCAGCTGCCAGAATCAGATGGGCAGTGTTGTTTGTACGGCATCTTGCAGACCACAACATTGCACCTCAGTTTTCCAAATTATGCAAAGTGATGCAGTTGCAGGATACTGCAAATCTGAGAGGACAACGGTCTATTCTGCTTTCGAAGCACAGGGAGCTCCTGGAAGGATTCCGCATTACGCAAAAGAACCCTTTTGATGGTGTGGTAAGACATCCGTTGAAATGTGAGATTATAAGAGAAACCGGTAGTGCATGGGTACAGTTGCCTAACCTGATGCCGGAAATAAACCTGTTCATTCCCTGGCAGTATCCGTTGTTCCGGTTCGTAATTTCACTACAGGCTATTACAGATTTGCACTATAACTATCCTGTGTTTACAAGGAAAGACACTGACGCTGCTCCGGCTGCTTATACAGCGTGGCAACCAACAGGACAGAATTATACAGGAGAACGTATCGAATTACAATTAGAAGGAGGACAGAAGCCGGATGACTCCTGGACGTTCATACTATCTGTCGGACTTGAAATGGGTACCCCCATCAGCAACAATGTTGTAAATACGATGAAATATGCAGGCTGTGCCAGGATATTGGCATTAGGGTAATCTTCTTCTTTTTCATAGTAAAAATCAAGTAGATGGTTTGTAAAAGAAGATAAAATCCAAAATATTTGTTTCAACTAACACATATTAAAATAAAATAATATAATTTGATTTAAGTTATTCAATGGCGAAATCTTGTAATGATTTTAATTCATTAACTTTACCCATCGACGAAAATTTATTATACTAGATGATTACACAGGAAGAATTATTAGCATTGTTACCCACTTTAGAGACTGATAGCGTTGAAAAAACTATTTCTTTAACCAATCGGGATAAGTTTGGTGAAGCAATCTGTTCTTTTTGCAATGATCTGGCAGGGAACAGGAAGCCCGGTTATTTAATCATTGGTGTACATGATGATGGTAAAATTGCTGGAATTAGTGTTGATGAAAGATTTCTTCAATTGCTAATGGATTTTCGTACTGATGGACGAATTGTTCCACCTCCAGCCATGACTGTCAAAAAATTTACTTTTGACGAGGGAGATATTGCAGTTGTAGAGGTCCAGCCATCTCATGTTCCTCCTGTGCGTTTTAATGGTAAAGTCTGTGTAAGGGTGGGACCACGCAAAAGCATTGCTAATGAAGCCGAAGAAAGAATTTTAAGTGAAAAGAGATCCTCTTTTGTCCGTTCATTTGATACCTTACCCTGCTATGGTAGCGACCTTGAAGATCTAAGCGTAGATATCTTCAAATTATCTTATTTACCTACAGCTATAGATAGGGAAACTCTTGAAGCAAATGGAAGGGAAATTAAACAGCAGCTTTCTTCCTTAAAATTTTACGATCCAAAGGCTGATATGCCAACTCATGCAGGAATTTTGTTATTCGGTAAAAATCCATTATTTTATTTACCAGGTTCATATGTTCAATATGTACGATTTGTTGGTACAGATGAAGTGAGTGACTTTGATTTTGAGTATAGATTTCATGGAGATTTAACTACACAAATGAGAGTGATGGACGATTTTATAAAATCACAAATTGCTAAGCGTGTACAAGTAAAATTGGGTGAAGAGTATTCATCAATTTACCCGGCATCTGCAATTCAAGAGTTACTTTATAATGCAATTATTCATCGTGACTATCAATCTAACGCTCCAATAAAATTTTACGAGTTTTCTGATCGTATTGAAATTACCAATCCTGGGGGACTATATGGTGATGCACGTCCTGAAAACTTTCCCAATAAAAATGACTACAGAAATCCAACATTGGCAGAAGCCGCCAAGAATCTTGGATTTATAAATAGTTTTAATGTAGGAGTTAAAAGAGCTATTGCTGCACTCATAAAGAATGGATCGCCTGAACCTAGATTTATAGTAGACCAGGCAACTAGTTTTGGAGTTATCATTTACAAAAAGCAATAATGAAAACTATAGCTTTTTTTAACAATAAAGGAGGGGTTGGCAAGACAACATTAGTTTATCATATTACGTATATGCTGGCGGAACTTGGCTATAAGTGTTTAGCTGTAGATTTAGATCCTCAGACAAACCTGACATCAATGTTTTTAAATGATGAACGGCTACAAGAAATTTATGATAATGACTCGTCAAGGCCAACTATATTAGAAAGCATTAAACCAGTTAACAGAGGGATCGGAGATATTCTTCCTGCTCACATTGAAAAAATCAACGATAACATTGGACTAATCCCTGGAGACCTGGAGTTGTCGCTTTTTGAAGACAAACTAAGCAGTAGCTGGCTGAGTTCTCTAAACTATGATGAAGCTGCCTTCAGAACTGTGTCATCATTTTATAGAATCATAAAGGAGGCAGGCGAGCGATTTGATGCTGATTTTAGTATTATTGACATGGGACCAAACTTCGGAGCAATAAATAGGGCTACCCTGATAGCGGCTGATTTTGTAGTGGTACCAATGGCTGCAGATTTGTTTTCTTTGCAAGGATTAAAGAACCTTGGTAATAGACTGGAGGCATGGCAGAGAGAGTGGTCAGATAGATTTAGTCGAAATCCAGAACCTTCATTAGAACTTCCTACTGCAGCTATCGCACCATTAGGATACGTAGTAATGCAACACGGGATCAAAGAAAGCAGACCTGTAAAATCATATTTAAAATGGGCCAATAGAATACCTAACGTATTCAGACAATTTGTACTAAGCAATAAGGCTGTCATTAGCATAAATATCAATGATGATGTATATTGTTTAGCCTTATTAAAACATTATCACAGTCTGATCCCCATGGCAATGGAAGCCAGAAAGCCTATATTCCTTTTAAAGCCTTCCGATGGTGCCATTGGCGCACATTTAGGTGCAGTAAAAAACAGTTATGATGATTTCGAAAAATTGACCAGGAAAATAATTAATTACATGAGTATTAGCGGGACTGATAAAGACTGGCGATCATTAATGTAAATGAATAAACTCTGTACATGTTTAAATTGAGGAATTGGATTCCCTCTGATTAAGAGCTTTTTATCAGGACCAGGTTCAAAAAAAGGGAAGCCCTTTTTTTGAACCTATCGCAAGAAGCTTAATCTCACACTCTCACATAATGTAATCCCACTACTCCGCTTTTTAATAGTGTTGCTTTTACCAGCTTAAGATTGGTTTTGTTTTTTATATTTTGATATGCAGGTATACCACTTCCCAATAGTACCGGGTTAAGCGTAAGCTGGTATTCATCAATTAAATCAAGCTCCATAAACGAATGCGCCAGTCCAGGACTGCCAAATATCACGAGGTCTTTCCCTGGTTGTTGTTTTAGCTTATTTATTTCTTCGGCAATGTTTTCATTTATAACTATAGTGTTGTTCCACGCTGCTTTTTTCATGGTTTTGGAAAACACAATTTTTGTTGCTTTATCTACCCATTGGGCGTGTGCCTTACTATGTTCGCTTGCATCGGGATTATCGAGCACTTTAGGCCAGTAACCTGCCATCAGTTCATAAGTTACCCGTCCATATACAGGAGAGCCAACAGTAGCCACTATTCCGTCAGCATATTGCTGCAATTCACTGTCATAAGAAATCCAATCCAGCCCGCCGTTTGCATCTGCTGCAAAACCATCGAGCGATACATGCATAAATAAAACCAGCTTTCTCATAGTACTATTTTTTAATTGTTATTTGTATTGTTCAGGACCTGACAGATATGGATTAAAAGCCAAAAGATAATCTTACAAATCTACGGTCAAAATCACTCCACCTGCAAGCTCTTCACAGGATTCGCCGTTGTTACTCACCCTGACAAAGATCGGGCAGGTTGAGCTTACGGCGGAGAACAGCAGTAGCAGCACAGCGGAAAGAAAACGAGGCATGCTGATCTATTTATCTGAATATAACCCTTATATGCGGTAAGTTTGTGCTACGATTCCTTTCGGGAAAACCTTTACGTCCGCCAACTTCAGGTAAAACGGCATTTCCAGACCAGTGAAAATTGGCAATCCCGAACCTAATGCGACAGGATGAATGGCCAGATGATATTCATCGATGAGACCCGTTGCGATGAGATTCTGCATAAATCCCGCGCCCCCAATTGCTACAATCGGCTTCCCGGACCCGGATTTAAGTTCCCTGATCCCTTCAGTAAGATCGCCATCGAAAACCCGCGCCTCAGCCCAGGAAGCCGCAGTTGTCGTATCCACAGGATCGATGCCCTTAAATCCTTTTTTTGTAAAGAGGGCCTTGGGAATATTGTTCATCGGCTCGGCAAACGGCCCGGTCGCAGTCGGCCAGTAAGGCGCCATTGTCTCAAACGACTTCCTGCCCATGATGATTAGCCCAGCCTCCCTGATCTTCCCGACACTCCAGGCCAATGACTCCTCGTCCCCTGTCTTGAAGACCCAATCATTCCGGCCATTGGAATCGCATACAAAACCGTCGAGAGAGACCGACATCTTCATGATTAACTTTCGCATAATAAATTGATTTGGTTCACAAATGTACCCAGCACTTTTCGAAGCTATGAGGGGTGAAAACGTCAATCTGAGGGGGCGATTGCGTCTTAAACCAACTTTTCTACCATGATCTTGATTAATGGTGGCGCGTAGACTGGACTATGTTGGCGGTAAAAAAAGTTTTTTGTGGCATCACACTAAATTGCCAATATTATTAGCACTATAATGCTAATAATATTAGTAATTTTATGAAAATATTTGAGATGATAGCAGCCGCAGATAAAATAGAGTTGATAAGAGGACTGCAGCAGCAGATCCTTTCCCTGCAGGGCATGAAAGGGCCATTAGAAGGAGTGCAGTTTAATTTTGGACTTGGACCACTGGAACGCGCATTTCCGGGCAATACCTTTCCAACGGGAGCCATACACGAGTTCCTGAGCAATACTCCCGAAGATGCTGCGGCTACGACAGGCTTTATGGCAGGTCTTGCAGGCCGTCTGATGCAGCAGGGAGACGGTGTCTGCCTTTGGATCAGTGCCAATCGGGCAGTGTTTCCGCCGGCTTTAAAGATGTTCGGCATAGATCCGGAACGGGTAATCTTCATTGACATCACAAGGAAAAAGGATTTATTATGGGCCGTAGAAGAAGCTTTGAAATGCGAATCAATGGCAGTTGTCGTAGGGGAATTAAAAGAGACAGGCTTTACCGAATCCAGACGCCTGCAGCTTGCTGTTGAGCAAAGCAGGGTAACAGGGCTTATGCATCACTTTAGCCCCCGTAATATTACCGCTACAGCCAGCGTTTGCCGCTGGGTGGTCAAGCCGGTTGCCGGCGAGCAGGAAGCTGGCCTGCCAGGCGTTGGCAGCCCTTGCTGGAACGTGACCTTACAAAAGGTCCGAAATGGCAAACCGGGGACATGGCTGATAGCCTGGTCTGCAGGCAGGTTCCGGAATGTAAAACGGGATGCTGTTGCTGCACCTGATCATCAACTGCCAAAAACCGCCTGATATGTCCAGGCGTTTTATTACGATATGGTTCCGGCACCTGGTAACGGACCGGATAATGCTCCGCAAACCGGAGCTTAAAGGCCTCCCCTTTGTGGTCGCAGTACAGGAGCGTGGCCGTAAGGTGATCACAGCGGCCAGCGCTGCGGCGCAGGCCCTGGGTATTGACTATGGTATGGTAGTCGCAGATGCAAGGGCCACTTTACCTTCTTTGCAGGTATTCGATGAAGATCCACAGCTAGCTGAAAAGCTACTGCATGCACTCGCGATATGGTGCCTCCGGTACACTCCGGAAATAGCGGTTGATCCACCGGACGGGTTAATCCTGGATGTAAGTGGCTGTGCCTATTTATGGGGAGGCGAACGCCCTTACCTGAAAGAGATCGTTACTAAACTGAGAAGTGCAGGATATGATGTCCGTGCCGCTATTGCAGATACCATCGGTACCGCCTGGGCGGTCTCCCATTACGGCCAGGTATCACCGATCGTTGAACCGGGAGCATTGCTTGATGCCCTGCTACCTTTGCCACCGGCAGCCCTGCGGCTGGAACAGCCAATACTTGAGCGCATGCATAAACTGGGCCTGTACCGCATCAACAGTTTTATCAGCATGCCACGACTGACGCTGCGCCGGCGCTTTGGCCAGCTCCTGCTGGACCGGCTGGACCAGGCACTGGGCCGTTCACAAGAAATAATTGAACTCATCCGGCCTGTTGAGCTGTACCAGGAAAGGTTGCCCTGCCTTGAACCGATCCGTACGGCCACCGGTATCGAAATAGCGCTTAGAAGACTTCTGGAAGTATTGTGCCTGCGTTTACAGAGAGAACAGAAAGGCCTTCGGGCCGCAGTATTCAAGGGGTTCCGTATAGATGGTAATATTCAGCAAATCGAGATTGGCACGAACCGCCCAACCCGCAATGTTGAACATTTATTTAAACTCTTTGAACTGAAAATTTCCACGATAACACCTGCTTTGGGTATTGAAGTCTTTATACTGGAAGCCCCTGTAGTTGAAGATCTCTCCCAGGTACAGGACTCGCTGTGGAATACAGGGGCCGGTCATCAGGCCGGAGTCGCAAACCTGCTGGACCGGCTGGCAGGAAGGCTGGGTATGGGTGCCATACGTCGTTATCTTCCCGATGAGCATTACTGGCCGGAACGATCCTTCAGGCTGGCTGCTTCGCTGGAAGAAAAACCCGCTGCTGACTGGCGGCTGGACAGGCCAAGGCCGATATGCCTGCTGTCGAAACCGGAGCTCATAGAAGTGACAGCACCGATACCTGATTACCCACCGATGCTGTTCATCTATAAAGGGAAAATACATAAGGTCATCAAAGCGGACGGACCGGAACGGATAGAGCGGGAATGGTGGCTGGAAAATGGTTTGCACAGGGACTATTATGCGGTCGAGGATGAACAGGGAGCACGGTACTGGATTTTCCGGTTGGGACATTACGATGAACACAAACCGGAATGGTTTATACATGGAGTTTTTGCGTGATCACGATTTGATGAGTTATGGATTATACAGAATTACAAGTCACTACGAATTTTACCTTCTTACGGGGAGGCTCACACCCGGAAGAGTTGGTAGCGCATGCAGCTTCTCTGGGCTATAAAAAGATTGCCATTACTGATCATAATACGCTGGCCGGTATTGTGCGTGCGCATGTTGCTGCCAGTGCAAACGGTATACAGATTATCCCTGCCTGCCGGCTGGATTTACTAGACGGCCCGGGCCTCTTAGCATACCCGACATCTATAGAAGCTTACGGCCGGCTTTCCACCTTGCTTTCCGAAGGCAATCTGCGGACCGAAAAAGGCAAGTGTGAATTATACAAAGCGGATGTTTACAAATATGCGAAAGGGACAAAGTTTATTGCCGTTCCACCGGCAGCATTGAATACATCCTTTGATTATGATCCAAAGTTCAAGGATACACTTAATGAATACCGGCAGGCCTTCGGAAAGGACCTTTACCTGGGTGCATCCCGAACGTACCTCGGCGATGACCAGAAAAAATTATACCGGTTATCAGAGTTATCTGCCCGACTGAATGTTCCTCTAGTGGCGGCCAACGATGTATATTACCACAATACGGAGCGCAGGCAGTTACAGGATATCCTTACCTGTATAAGGGAAAAGCGAACCATTCATAATGCCGGTTACCTTCTTCACCCGAATGGTGAACGTTATCTAAAACCCATTGGTGAAATGCAGCGGCTATTCCGGCAATATCCCGATGCAATAAAACGAACACAGGAAATAGCAGAGGCCTGCACCTTTTCACTCGATGAGCTGAAATATGTTTACCCTGAAGAAATTACCAGCGAAGGACGCACACCGCAGGAAGAACTTGTGTTTCTGACCTGGCAGGGTGCAAAAGAAAAGTTTGGCAATGACATTCCCCTAAACGTTAAAGAGACCATCCAGTATGAGCTGGATTTCATGGACCGAAAAGATTATGCGCCTTACTTCCTGACGGTTTATGATATCGTACGTTTTGCCAGAAGCCGTAATATCCTTTGCCAGGGGCGCGGATCTGCGGCTAATTCGGTTGTTTGTTTTTGTTTGGGCATAACATCCGTTGACCCTTCCAAATTCAAACTGCTGTTCGCACGATTTATGTCTGATGCACGTGACGAGCCACCCGACATCGACGTGGATTTCGAACATGAAAGGCGCGAAGAGGTCATGCAATACGTCTACAATAAATATGGCCGGAACAGTGCAGCCATTGTTGCAACAGTAACACAGGTGCATTGGAAGGGTGCTGTACGGGACGTGGGCAAGGCGATGGGCTTATCCGTTGACGCAGTAGACCAGTTGGCCAAATCCGGTTATGAGCTTTCAACTGAATGGTTGGAAGGGAAGGCCGGATCAAGTAACGGCTTTGACCCGAAAGATAAGCACCTGCTTAAAGTATTGGAGCTCACGCAGCAGTATATAGGATTTCCGCGCCAACTCGGTCAGCATACCGGGGGCTTTGTGATTACCAGGGGTAAGTTATCCAATCTGTGCCCGATCCTGAATGCCCGCATGGAAAACCGGACGAATATAGAATGGAATAAGGATGATATTGAGGCATTAGGTTTCCTTAAAATAGATGTACTGGCATTGGGCATGCTGACCTGTATCAGGAAGGCATTTGATCTGGCGAAAGCACATTATGACCTTGACCTTACATTGGCAAAAATCAATGAGCAGGAAGACCCAAAAGTTTATGAAATGATTAGCCATGCGGATACGATCGGCGTATTCCAGATTGAAAGCCGTGCGCAGATGTCCATGCTGCCACGGCTGAAACCAAAAACTTTTTATGACCTGGTAATCGAGGTAGCCATCGTAAGGCCAGGGCCGATCCAGGGCGACATGGTACACCCTTATCTCCGGCGCCGTAATGGTGAGGAGCCAATAGAATACCCATCCAAAGAACTGGAAGAGATCCTGGGCAGGACATTAGGTGTTCCCTTGTTCCAGGAACAGGCTATGGAGATCGCTATCGTAGCAGCAGGATTTACACCGGCGGAAGCTGATGGCCTTCGCAGGTCCATGGCCACGTTTAAGGCAAAAGGCCTGGTGAGCCAATATGAGAAAAAGCTTGTTGATGGTATGGTGTCCAAAGGTTATACAGAGGAATTCGCACGCCGGGTATTTAAGCAGTTGGAAGGCTTCGGCAGTTATGGTTTCCCTGAATCCCATGCGGCAAGTTTTGCATTACTGGTCTATGTTTCAAGCTGGATCAAATGTTACTACCCGGACGTATTTGCCACGGCATTACTCAACAGTATGCCGATGGGATTTTACCAGCCGGCACAGATTGTTATAGATGCCCGCAAGCATGGCGTGGAGATCCGGCCTGCGGATGTAAACCTTTCAGATTGGGATAACAGGCTGGAAGAAAAAGCGGGTAAATACTGTGCTATACGGCTCGGTTTCCGGCAGATAAAGGGAATACGGGAAGAAGATGCTGCCGCGCTGGTATCTGCCCGTAATAAGCCTTATACGAGCATTCCTGCGCTAAGGGACGCAGGGGTATCACAAACGGTATTGGAGAAACTGGCGGATGCCGATGCTTTCCGCTCCATGGGCATGGACAGGAGGCAGGCACTCTGGGAAGCATCGTCCCTTAGCGACCGGCCACTGGGCCTGTTTACCGGCCAGCCCTCTGAGAGTACCTTTGAAGAGCAGGTACAGCTACCTGAAATGTCAGCTTCTGAACATGTGCTGCAGGACTACGCTTCTACAACGCTGTCTTTAAAAGCCCATCCGGTCAGCTTCGTGCGGCAGGGATTGATAAAACATCATGTCCTTTCCACCCAGGAACTCACTCTTCTGCCGGACGGAGCTTGGGTAAGGGTAGCCGGGCTGGTATTAGTAAGACAAAGACCAGGCACGGCCTCCGGCATCTGCTTTATCACGGTGGAGGATGAAACAGGCATTGCCAACCTGGTGGTATTTCAAAAACTGTTTGATAAATACAGGAAGGAAATCGTGACTTCGAGGCTGCTTATGGTAGAAGGCAGATTGCAAAGAGAGGGCGAAGTTACGCACGTCATTGCAAAACGTTGTTACGATATGTCAGGGCTGTTACAGAAACTGGTTACACCGGAGGGGGATATGCCACAGATCTCTGCGTTCTCCCTCACGGACGAAAAAAATGCAGACCGTCAACCGGTTAAAAGTAAAAAGACACAGGCAGCTAAGATGGTACAGGGAGAGATTTTCCCTTCAGGCAGGAATTTTAAATAATCAATGTTCGCTTGTCAGGTATGGAATATCCATATTTCTTATTCATTATTTGTTGTAGCCTCCTCCCCCGTTTTGTCCAACTACAGGTTAAGGATGCTGTTATTTTCCTGATAATAAAAAGGGCCAACCTTTGGTCAGCCCTTTTTATACAGTCCTGATGTATTAAATACAGCATTTAGATTGATGTAACGCGGTATACACTGTTCCCGGTATTGGATACAACGTACACCTCTCCGCTTTCAGTTTCTCCGAAATCCACAATTCCGGTCGGGGAAAGTGTTTGAGTAGTAACATCCCATCCGGAGCCATTAGAAACAATCTTATAAAAAATGCCTGAATAGAAATCAGCACTCAGGTAACAGCCCTGCAAAGCAGGATATGCAGCCCCTCTGTAAACCACCCCTCCTGTAATACTTGCAGCAGGATTTTGTGTAGCATAAACATGCACAGGGAAGATATAATTTGTTCCCGTACATCCTGAAGAGTTATATGTGGCGTTACCTTCATAACAGCGCCATCCGTAATTAGCGCCTGATGTAGCAGCAGCTGCACGGAAATCAATTTCCTCCCACGAATCCTGCCCTACATCACCTATCCACATATCCTGGGTGGCTTTATCAAAGCTCCAGCGGTAGGGGTTACGCAGCCCATAAGCATATACTTCATTTGAAAAAGGATTGCCCGCAGGAACAGTATAATATGGCGCAGTGGCAGAAGTATTAACGGCCAGGCGCAATATTTTACCCAGCAACACAGCAGTATTCTGTGCATTGTTGGGAACATCTCCACTACCACCACCGTCGCCGGTAGATAAATACAGGTACCCATCACTACCGAAGTGAAGCTCTCCTCCATTATGGTTTGCATTGGTAGGATGCGGGATGGTCAATACGATCACTTTTGATGCAGCGTCCATCGTATTCGGACTACCACTGTTTACATGATACCTGGCAAGCTCAAGATTGCCTGCCGTATTAGTATAATAAACATAAACAAAACCATTCACTGAATAGTTAGGATGAAAGGCCATACTGAGCAGACCTCTTTCACCACTGTTACTCACATTTGATACGGTGCCAAATACAGAAATAAAATTAAAGGTAGAATCATATACTCTTATAGTGCCTGCTTTCTGCACAATAAAAACACGTTTACTGCCATCACCGGCATGCACAAACTGCATAGGAGCGCTTAAACCGGAAGTTATAACCGACGTCAGCGATATCTGAGGTACCACAGCCACGGCCGAATCCTTTTTAATAACGTCATCTTTTTCTGTTTTACAGCTTAGCATTAAAACTGTCATAAGAGCTATGGACAATAGCTGTTTGGGAAATACACTTAATGGATTCTTCATACTTTGAGGGTTAAGATTAAAATTTAAAAAAGGGTTTCATCAGGACTGATTCATTGATGGTTTCCGTACATGCTATACTATTATAAATATACCCAATTTATCAGGAGCATCTCCCCCTCTCAGAATATAAAAATTAACTCATTAAATCACCGGTATCTTACAGATAATTTTTATGATTTATGTGAATAAGAAATTTCGGATTGGACAACAAATCAGCGGACCGGCTGGTAATATGTTACAATGGAGTTATTGATGCACCCATGTTCGACAGGTATAATAAAGCAGAACGGCGAACTTCATCCGCTGAAAGTTTTCCAGGTCTTTCATTGGTCATTGCCCGCAAAATTATAACCAATGTTTCGTAAATTAACTTTCCTTAAACCCAATACAATGACAAAACGAGAAATAACTTTTATTTGCATCACTGCACTGATAATGTGTATCCCAATGGCCATTATTGCACATAAGGACCCGCAGCCTCCCTTATCATCTGCTATATACGACTGGAACGATATCAAAGCAGTGCCTACTAAAACAGGAGAAAAGCGCCAGTTCTTTCAGGCCCCCACACCGACACTAGATGAATTGGAACTGCATGTAACTACGTTGAATCCAGGAGAGGCTCCACATCCTCCGCATCAACATCCCGAAGAAGAACTGATCATTATAAAAGAAGGGGTAGTTGAATCGACCGTAAACGGCATTACTAAACGTATTGGTCCAGGCTCCGTCATTTTCCAGGCATCTAATCAATTGCATGGTCTTAAAAATGTGGGGACTACCAAAGCGGTGTACCATGTTATTAAATGGAAAACAGAAAAGACGCCTAAGGCTAAATAAAGTAGTTATGTACTTGCAGCGTCACACGATTTGTTGAACCCATTGACTTCGCCAGGCCGGCGCCTCGAAAGGATCCGCAAAATACTGCGTCTCGTGCACGACTTTACCGTTGCGAAACTCCATAATGCTCACGGTGTATGCCCGTTGCTCCTCGTAGGTGATTGTGTATTCTGTGATCCAGAGATCGCCATTTCCGAGGATTCGCTTTACATTGAAGCCTGACGGCCTACCCGGATGATGACTTCGCAAGGCCTGCAAATTGCTCCGTCCGAGGATTCGTTCGCCTGACTGGGGATAATCACAGATGGCGTCATCATCGTAAATATCATGTTCCGCATTTGCATCGCCGGCTGCCGATGCATGCCAGTGTGCATTCAGGGCTTCTCGTATTTGTTCTTCATTATTTGTTGTCTTCATTTATTTATCTTTTTATGTCCTCCTTTCTACATTTAATTAAAAAGAATGGAAAATTCTCGGTAACCTCGGTGATGTCAAATAATCCAGCTTTGCCAAACTCTTCCCTGATCGATTCTCTATCATAAAAGAACATGTTAACTCCATCGAATATTTCATAACGGTCTTTGCTGACAAATTTGCCTTTACCATAGGTATGGGCTTCTTTTGAAATAACTGTAAAAACCATGTAGCCATTCTCTGTCAGTTGACTATAGCAGTCGAGGATCAGTTTCGCTCTTTCGCTACTGTCCAGTAAATGAATTAAAGCATAGCAGAATATCCCATCGTACAGGCATTTATCATATGGCATATCTGTTACAGAACCATGATAGATAAGCATCTCTGTTCCGTAATGTTTTCCTGCCATTTCAATAGCAGTTTGTGATATCTCAATCCCTGTTACCGCTATTCCGTTGTCTCTGAATATTTGCGCATTCCGTCCGTAACCAATTCCAGGTATGAGGATATTTTTGACGGATTTTTGAAGAAAAAAGTCCTTCGTTAATACTGCCGAATGTGATGGTTCGAAACCCCACATTTCCTGTTTTTCGATAAAGTTTTTTTCCCAAAATTCAGTTTTTCCGGTTTCATTTATCATAAGCACTTTTTATTAAGCCCGCAAGTTACGTATTTACTGACTTGCCTGTGACAACCGCTTATTATATAGTGTATAAAATTTGAGAAAATGGAATTTATGGCGGTTTTACTGCGACCTGTCAGATTATTTTTTTATTTTTAACTACCTCCCTTCAGGTAAAACTATAATTTTAGATAAGGCGAATCGTGTTTGAATGATTTATTAAAACTGTAATAAAGGTGTGTTTTAGTTTAAACTTATTCCAACTTAAGCATTATGAAAAATATAGCAGATTTCCACCGTTCGATAGCAGCAATAGATTCCGGTAGAACGGCTGAACTGGCGGACCTGATTTCCAAACACCCCGATCTGGTTAAGGACAGATTGCACACAGAAGGGCAAGGTTATTTCAAAGACCCTTATTTGCTTTGGTTTGTAGCCGATAACCCTATCCGAATCGATAAACTGCCACCCAATATTATAGAAATAACCCGCTTATTAGCAGATGCGGTAAAATATGAAGCGCCAGACACCTATCAGGATCAAATTGACCATACACTTGGTTTAGTAGTGTCCGGTCGTATTCCGCGTGAATGTGGAGTACAGATTGCGATGATTGATTTACTGATAGATGCGGGAGCTTTACCCTGTGGCGCAATGGTCGCATTAACAAATGGAAATGTGGAAGCCGCACTACATTTAGTTGACCGCGGGGATAAGCTTACTTTAGCGGTTGCTGTTTGCCTGGAACGTATAGACGATATAAATCATTTAGCGGCACAGGCAAGTAACGATGAAAAGCTGACAGCACTTACAGCCGCAGCATTTTATGGAAAAGCAAACATGGTTAAACGCCTGCTGGAAATGGATATCGATCCCAATGGGTTCCCGGAGGCTATCTGTGGCTTCCATAGCCATGCTACACCTTTGCACCAGGCAGTGAGTTCGGGCTCCCTGAATTGTGTAAAACTGTTAGTTGAGGCAGGTGCAAGGCTTAATGTTCAAGATAAGATTTACAAGGGAACACCACTGGGATGGGCAGCCCATATGCAATCTGATAGCTTTTCTGAAGAGGCTGGGGAACAAAAATTTGCCCGGATTGAAAGTTTTTTGCGCACCTCAGAACAAACACTTTAGCGCTATTTTTCAACCCGGGACATTACCCGATAAATCTTATGTAAAACAATGTCAAACCTTTCCTACATTTCCCCATTTTTTATTGTTTCAAGCATAAAAGATGCTGTATCATTTTATGTAAATCAACTTGGATTCGGAGTTCGGTATATTGGCCCTGAAAACGATCCTTTTTTTGCTATTGTGGGCCGCGATTCTGTTTCCATTATGTTGAAGGCAATTGCTGATGACATAAAACCGGTCCCCAATCATACCCGGCATGAATGGGCCCGCTGGGATGCGTACATTTTTACGGAAGACGCTGACACCTTATTTGAGGAATACAGTTCAACCGGTATAATATTTCGCCAACCCCTCCGGGACGATGACGATGGGCTGCGCGGATTTGAGGTAACAGATGCTGATGGCTATGTTCTTTTTTTTGGAAGCCCCAGCCCCTGATCAATCATTTTTACAGCTAATAATCACCCATATTTTAAGTTTAGTGATAATTGTCCTGCATGATAAGCCGTATGTGAAATAATTCTGCCAATAGCTTCCGCTTTCGTCTTTGTGCCAAACTCTTTGGTGATTACTGATTCCTGCCAATTTCTTTCTGCTTGTTTTTCAATAATCGCTTTCAGATTATCAAAAGCATATTGCTGGTATTTCAATAACTCGGCCAGGTTAGTCCATTCACCAGTATCATGTTGTGCAATAACAGTTTTAGCGGAAACTTCTACTTCGCTTGCACCGAATACGTTTTTAGCAAACAATAATTCTACATCGCCAATATGACGAATGAGAAACCCTGCACTATTTTTAGTATTGACCAGTTTTTTAGTCAGGTCTGTTTCTTTTATGTCTTTTAATAAATTGGTAAATCTTGTACGGGCTTCCATCCAGGTTTGCAAATATGCTTGTGTGGTGGTCATGTTTAATTCTTATAAAATGATATTAAATAAATAACCAAATAAAATCGTCTTCATCGCAAATGAACGATTAATACAGGAATTAAAATGTGATTTGGGTTACATTGAAGAATGACAATGGTCAATTATTACACCGGCCCATTTAATGAGGATAGTTGAAAAAAAGGTTTTAGCGTTAAAACGCTTTCATCATACTTTTCCTTGAGATCTGCAATACTGCCAGCTTACGTGCAGTAGCGGATGCGATCCCTTTTACCGATTTCCTATAGAACCAAGATGGGTAAATTTAAATCCTTCGGTCCGCTTCAGGCCATAACCCATCACCCTGTCCAGGCTGCTATGTCCCAATAACACGAGACCTGCCAGCTCAACATATGGCTGCTGGAGCAACAACCCGATACCCCATACAATAATGGCTATCAGTTGATGATGAAAGAGGTTATAGATAAATGCTCCCACCCTGTTATTGACGGCGTATCCGACCATGCTGATGTCCGGTGCTAAAAACAACAGTATCCATGCCCACCATGCAAAATGTATGGGTAACATGTTGAGTAAAACAACTGACAGGAAAAAAGGAACAATCGCTTCTGCTTGTAAGAGATATTTCATTGTGTTCATGTTTTGATAGAACAAAGATCGAACACCGGGTCCTTACAAACGTTAACAAAAGATAATAAAAAGAACGACGGGATTATTTTTCCAGCAGCCGTTTACGGATACGGCTCAGGCTTACGGGCGTGATGCCGAGATAATTGGCAATATAGTGTTGTGGGACCCTCTCGATGATCTTCTGTTTATTTCCTTCTAATAACTGGAGATAACGTTCTTCAGGACTCATCGTGAGCAATCCTGCCATGCGGTCTTCCAGCCCGATAGCGAGGTACTCGGCCACGAGCCGCCCGAACCTTTCCCATTTCGGTGAATGATCATACAGGGTTTGCAGATGAGCATAGGAGAATGCCAGCAGCCGGCTATCTGTCAGGGCCTCGATGGTCAGCAGAGAAGGTGTACCGGTTATAGCGCTGATATAGGAACTGACAAGGTGACGCTCAAAGTAGAAATAAGTTGTTTTCTCCTCTCCGTCCCGGGTATAATAATGCCGCATATTTCCTTCAAGCACGATCCCCATATCCTGTTCCTTTCGTCCTTCACTGATCCATTTTTCGCCCCTTGCCAATGAACGGTATCGGAGATGAGGTGTTAAAAGTTCCCATTCCTGGTCAGTCAGTGGTACAAAGCGCTGTATCGCGGTCCTTAAAACGTTCAGGTCATTTGCTTCCATAGAGGACACAAATTAAGGAATTATCAATAAACCGCTATGCTGCCGCATTTGTTTGCAGCATGCCTGTCGTTTTTGAAGAGTAAACCATCAGGAAGCATCTTTGAAAAGATCCATCAAAAACTGAAGATTATTTTCTGTGTGGAAGCCTTCTGTTAATCGCAGGGTCATTTCCGTTATACCTCCTGCACGCTTACACATTTTTTCTTCGAAGGAAGCAATGGCCTGCTCAATGGTATTAAATTCCCCGCAGCATAACGCTTCATATAAGTCCAGTGCATCGGCCAGCGCCTGATTGGCCCCTTCGCCTGCATAAGCCGGCATAAGATGGGCAGCATCTCCGATCATTGTGAGATTTGGTAGCGCCTTCCAGTGCTGATCGGTCGGGAAATGGTACCACTGACGTGGGGTGATACTGAGTGCATCAGTAGCAAACAGCTCTTGCCATTCGGGGCTCCAGGCAGCAAATTCCTGCTTAAACCACGCAGCGATCGAAGCCCTGTCCGTAAGGTCGATACCTGAGTTTTCCAGCCAGTTTTCCGGTGTTTTTAACCCGATCAAAAAAGTAAGTGTGCCATCACCTTTGGTAATACAGAAAATGGTTTTGCCTTTTTCCAGCGCAAACAGACTACCACCATTTATGAGCTGCCAAAGCCTGGGAACATGCTTTTCAGCATCGGAAATTTTCCCTTCAATGGCTGTTACACCCGAATAGACCGGACGGATATTTGTTATATATTTCCTTAACCTGGAATTTGCTCCGTCTGCCGCAATCACCAGGTCTGCATAAACGCTGGTGCCGTTTTCGAAGAATATGTCCCAACCGCTCCCTGAAGGTTTGATTTCAGTAAATCTGGCATTCCAGATCACGTTTTCCTTTTTCAGTGAGGCGATAAGCATATCCCGAAATGGACCGCGGTCTATTTCCGGGCGGAAATGTTCATGTCCAAAGGCTACCTCAGGTTTATCCACACGCTCATCGAACAAGATATCCATCCGGCTGTTAACGACCACTGCTTTATCTGCGCCCGGACGATAATTCTTCTTGAACTCATCCAGCAATCCGGCGACGGTCATGGCTTTTAATCCTGTATCCATGTGGAGGTCCAGTGCAGATCCCTGCGGACGTACATATTGGTCAGCATCCCTTTCATAGACTTTTATGTCCACGCCCTGTTCCTGTAATAGCCTTGCGAGGGTCAATCCCCCGGGGCCACCACCGATGATAGCCACTTGTTTGTTTTGTAATAGCATATGTTTCTAAATTTGATGCCGGCAAAATTATCTTTACCTTTAGAGACAAAATAGCCATATATGCTATAAAAATAGTCGTAAATGAAAATATCGGTAACTGATAAACATGGATCGGGAATTATATTGGAATTTGCCCGGGCTATTGGAGCAAATATTCAAGGGCGTTTTTTCCACATTCCGGAAAGTAAGGGAGGAGGATATATCACCGGTTTTTCCTGGGAAAACGGCCTGCGAATGATGATGCGTAATTATTATCTGCATGAAGAAATTTTGCTGGAGCGCACCAATGAGCTTGCTGAAGGACAGGATGATATTATTTTTTTGCTGAGCGGCATTTTCCCCTATTCCGTACAACAGGAAAAACAGCTAATGCCCGAACAAGCCAGTGTATTTATTTGCGCACACGCCGTTTCTTCAGTGCTTACCATGCCTTCAAACACCTTTTTCAGAAGTGTGACGATTGCGGTCCCGCGGCGATATCTGCTTCAATTCTTCGGGAGCATACAACACCCGGTGGTTATAAGTATTTTGGAAGCCAAAGACAACTTTGCATATGAAACCAGCATTTCGCCCGAAATGATCAGAACCGCCAGCGAAATCCTGCATCCAACTGTACCGGAAAGTTTGGAAAGTCATTACTGCAAGCTGAAATGCGAAGAACTGCTTTGCTACATTTTTGCGTTGCTGATGCAACGGGAAGCTGTGCCAACAAGCAGCATGCATATTAATGATATAAAAGCTATTTACGCCATCAAATTCCGTTTGCAGTCGCTCCTGGACAAACCACCCCACATCGCTTCACTAGCCAGAGAAGCCGGCATGAGCGAACCTAAAATGCGAAAGCTGTTCAAGCAGACCTTCGGAAAGGGTGTTTTTGAATATTACCAGTCGATGCGGATGCAGGAAGCAGCAAGATTACTAAAGGAAAAGCGATTGACAGTTTCTGAGGTGGGGTACCAACTTGGTTTTACCAACCTGAGTCATTTTTCAAGAGTTTTTGAACAGCATACAGGCATGAAACCGAAGAAGTATTCGGTGACATAGCCGCGGTTAAACCTGTTGCTAATTCATGAGATCATCCGCCACTGACCCGGCTTTTTTCAGTATCAGAGGCACCACTTTGTCTTGCTTTCAGGGTGGCGCCTTTATTAAATCTGTAACTGAATGTGATCATCAGTAACCGGCTGTCTAAGTAATTATGATAGGTGGACGATGTGTTTGTAAGATTAACGATCCTGCCCTGTGGCTGGAAGGCGTAAAAGATGTCATTAAATAATACTTTGATGTTGCCATTCCCTTTGAACAGTTTCTTTTGTACTGCTACCCTCATGGTCCATAAACGGTCCGTGAGAAATTGCCCGCTAGCCATGTCTGTTCTGTAAAAACCGGCTATCTCCGCGCTCCATAATTTATTAATGGTGAACTGATTATTCATGTTCAACATCCAGTAAGTGGCATCAGTATTAAGCTGGTTATTGTACAATAAGCCGCTGAACTTATTATTGATCAACTCTGTATATAGTTGCTGGACGGTCCACCAGCCGGTAATTTTGAAGTTTGTACTGACGGTGATACCAAAGTTGCGCTGCGTGCCAATATTGCCTGGCCGGCTTGTAAAATACCCATTGTTCACTTCAATCGTTTCCTGAATTACATCCTTTATGCGACTGTATTGCAGGGTTGTGGTAATGCGATTTTTGTAACTATGGGACAGTTCAAAATTCTGAGAAAATGCAGGCTGTAAAAAGGTGTTACCAGCGAAGGACGTATACTTATCCAATGGATATAAAAACGGATTAAGATCCTGATAATTGGGTCTCTTTATCCTTCTGCCGTAGGTAAATCCCAGTTCATTCGTGTTGGTAGTGTCCAGTTTATAAGAGAGATAAAACGTAGGGAAAAGACTATTGTACTTCCGGGTAAATAAGGAATCTGGTTTCTCAGGATTCCCCAGCTGGTGACCCTTTATCTCTGTGTTTTCAAAGCGAAGCCCTGCCTGTACGGATAATCTCCTGAAATCTTTGTTGAAACTGATGTATGCCGCTTTAATCTTTTCATTGTATTTAAAGTAATTAGTAAGATCATAGTTCACCGTATTTTCACCATTGTGCTGATCGAAAAAATCTGCTTTGTTATCAGTATTGATAAAGCTGGCTTTAAAGCCCGCTTCCCAGCTCCCACCTTTTTTAAAAGGATTCTTATAATCCAGCATTGCAGTCCGGATATCTATATCCGTGGGGGAGGTGCTCAGTAATGCAGCACTGCTAAACAATGTATGGTCCGGAAGAGAAACGTTGGTTTGCAGCAACTGGTTTGATGTTGATCTGTAAGCGATGTAGTCTGTATTTGCTGTTATTTCCTTACCTGTACTGTCAAATTTATACGAGTAGTTCAGATTAATACTCCCGCTCCTCCATTTTTCATCCTGCCGGTTGGAAGAAGTGATAACAGAATCTGTCACTTCTCCGGCATTCAGCATGTCTGCCAGACTTCTGGACCGGGAATCAGACGGATTTGAGACGCCATTAAGTACTATGCCGAAGGTTGATTTTTTAGAAATATAGTAGTCCATCCCCATCCTCACGTTTCCACTTTTTCTCCTGTTTTTGATATAGGATTCCTGAACGAAAGCGCCATCGACATTTCCATCTGTCTTAAAATATGTTCTTTTGATATTCAGGTCCTGGTAATCGTTGGTCATGTTAAAGCTGCCCACGCCAAAAAAGTTCACCTTATTTAAGCGGTAGTTGAGAGTAAGGCTATTGAGGGAACGCGCATAGCGTCCTTGTCCGTAAGTTGTGCTGAAGCTTCCATTAAAGCCTTTGACCTTTATCTTTTTCATCCTGATGTTTATTACACCAGCATTGCCTGCGGCATCATATTTTGCAGGCGGGTTCGTCATAATCTCGACTATATCAATGGAGCCGGAAGGCAAGGACCTCAGGTAGTTTGCAAGTTCCTGCGTTGACATATAAGTGGGTTTATCATCGATAAATACAACCACGCCCTGTTTTCCTTTTAAACTGATAACGTTTCCATCTACCTGTACACCAGGTGCTTTTTCCAATACTTCCAGTGCATTCGAGCCCGCATTGGAGATCAGTACGTCAGGATTGATCACTACCCGGTCTATTTTCCGCTCTATAAATGGCTTTTGTGCAGTGACGCCTACTTCTTTCAGGTTTACCGGATTATTGCCTCCACCAAGGTCTATTACAGGAAGTTCCACAATGGAATTAGCATCAGAAAGGGTTATTGGAGTCGTGAGATAATTTCCTCTGCCAAGGTAACTAACGCCCACAAGAAAAGTATCTGGCCTGAGATTATCAATCTCGAATTTTCCGGTTTCGTTGGTGATAGCCCCTTTTACAAGTGTATTATCCTTTGCCCTGAACAAAGAAATGGTAGCTCCGTCTGCAGGCTTTTTCCCTACAGTAATCAAACCGGAAATTTTACCGGACCCTGATTGAGCCATCGTATAGGGGCACAAAAAGAATAGCCCTGTGGCAAGCGCCGCAAAGAAGATAGTTTTCATAAAAATGGGTTAGCAATGAATCTTAATGGTAATTTTTAACTGCGTCTTTTACAATAGGACCGATGGTAGCCTGTTGTTGTTTAATCTCTTCATCGGACATCTGTTTGCCTTTATAGTAAACAGTTAGCGGAACAGCTTTTGCCATGACCACTTTATAACCTTTGTCATAATAACTGTGGGTAGCGCTGTCCGCCGGCGTGATATCATTCTTCAGCCCACCAAGACCAGACAGTGATCCCTTTAATCCGGTAATATCCTTTATCCGGGGATGGCCCGGATCAGCATTTTTCACATGCGTGATATTGCCTTTTAATCCACCGAGAGGTTTTGCCAGTATTTCATCACAGTCTTTCATCCACTTCTTAATAGTGCTGCGCTTTTCTTCCAGTTGTGCGGGAGAAGCTGGCTGTCCATCAATAGTGAGAGACCTGATTTCTTTTTTGTTTGCGAGTACTACATACAAGACGTTATTACGTCTGAAGGTATATTTATAAAAGGATACACCGTTGAGCGTTTCCTCTACTCTTGTGCTGGTATTTGATACAACTGGCATAATGGTATCTTTTGGTTGCTGTAAAACAATGGGGTTATGCTGATGCACATTCTTTACGCGAAAAGACTGCATAGTGAACATCAAAATCATTGCTATCAGGGGAAAGCAACAACTCAGGATTGCCTTCTCCGCCCTGTTGACAGGTTTATTTTTCCGGTGCAGAATACGTTCTGCCCTGCTGAGTAAATGATTTTTTGTACCCGGGAATGCAAGAGCATGCTGAGGAGTTCTGCTCAGGTCAAATTCACGGCAGGATACAAGTGCGTGCACCAGTACACTTCTTTTTGGGAGATATTCTACAGCAGCATCATCACAACAGTTTTCCCTTTCTTCACGGATGCGTGCGGACAGCCATAACAGGAAAGGATTGAAAAAGAAAAGCGTTTCTATCAACTGCTGGAAAATGTTTACGATAAAGTCTTTCCGGCGTATGTGTGCCAGTTCATGAAGCAGGATGGCCTCTATCTCATCTACGGGTAACTTTGTGAGCATGCCCACAGGAACGAGGATGACCGGTTTCAGGAAGTTAACGACCAGAGGTACACTCACCACAGCGGATTGTAGTATAAGCACGGGTTTTGAAATACCCATTTTCAATATTAAAAGATCCAGTCTTGTTATCCATTCTTCGCCGACAGTTGTTGTTTTCTGCCTGTGAATTCTGTTGATACTATAGAGGCCTGCAAGCAACTGTATACTTTTAATCAGAATAATGAATATCCAGATCAGGACTACCGTCTGTGCATGGTCATTAAGAAAGTTGTTTGCCGTTGTCAGAAAACCCGCCTTGTGCTGCAATCCGTCTTTTATGGTATTACCAACTTCTGTAAGCATATAAACAGGCCCGTTAGCAGAAGAAGCATCTTCCGTTATACCGGTTGTGTTTCCAAGTCCGCCTATAAAGGTTATTATAACAGCTCCCGTAAAGATCAGCAGTATTGCCACCAGTAAGTTGTAGCGCAGCGCCGCTGTTCTTTTCCGGGTAAATGCGAGTACAAGTACGGCCAGTATTGTTGCTGCAATTCCAAGCCACAGAGAATGGATGAGGGTCCAGCAGATGGATTTGATGTATGTAATATCTAACGGGTTATTCAACATATGAGGGTTCATGAGATGTCTGTTTTAGATTAACAACTATTCCATATCAAGATCTTTCAGCAGTTTTTTGATTTCATCCAGTTCTGCCTTAGATGTTTTTTTATTTCCGAGCAATTGCATCATCAATTTTGACGCTGAGCCTTTATACATACTGTTAACAAAACGGTCCAGCAACACGGTTTTAGTCTTCTGCTCCTCTTCTGCCGGCATGTAGGTATGCTGCATGGAAGATTCATCTCTTTTAAGAATGTTCTTCTTAAGCATTACCTGCATCAATTTTAAAGTAGATGTATATTGAACCGCTACTTTCTTTTCATTGTTCAATATATCATTTACATACCTCACAGTAGACGGACCATGCTCCCAGAGCACCTGCAAAATCTCCAACTCGGATTTTGTAGGCTCATTTATCTCGTTTTCCTGATTAATCTCTTTCATGATCCTAAGGTACACCTTTCTTCGTACGAAAGAACAATTAGGTTAGTTTTTTTCTGTTAAAAATTTATGTAAGGATGTCGCGCCCTTTCCTTTTACTACGGTAAAATGGTTACCGGGCAGTATAACTACCTCTGATTCAGTGCTATAAGACACCCATTCCAGATAGTCATTTTCCTTCAGCCTGGTTGCGGACGCAGGAGCAATAATCAGGGGAGCGCTGATTTTCTGCTGAGGATGGTATGTAATAAACATGTTATGAATACGCACATCCAGCTGATTCAACAGATGATCAATATTTGCCGGCGCAGGGCTTACCGTTTTCAGGAATGCCCTTATATGGGGCACTATCTGCCCAATACTGAGTTCCTTCAGTTCTGCCTCCAACTTATCACCCCAGTTGAGATATTCCTCGTTAAGGAGCCTGTGGGCACTAAATACGTCGGCTGCTGTCTGCATTACTATGCCAGTTGTAATATTACCGGCTTTCATATCTGCCGCGACGTCCAGTAAGGCGATCCAGCCGACAATTTCTCCTGCTGTTTCCAGTTGCCGGCCCATTTCAAACGCGACATGTGCACCGAATGAATGTCCGATAAATCTGTACGGCCCCACTGCCTGAACTTTCCTGATACGTTCGATATTGAGGGACGCTATATCAGCGATATTATCAAGCGGCTTTTCTCCCGGGTATATTCCTTCCATCTGAATACCATATACCGGGCAATGCACAAAATGAGCCGCCAATTCCTCATAGTCATCAGAAAGTCCGATTGAACCCGGTAATATAAATACGGGAGCTCCCCCAGTAACGTTATTCAATTGAATGAGATGGGGATGCTGTATTTCCGGCTTAAGGGTATGGATAAGCGCTGATTGATCTCTTACCGTCTGCGCATTAAAGAGTTCCTTCAGCGTGAGTTCTATCCCGTACTCTCTCAACCGGCTCAACATCTGCACCATACTAAGGGAATGCCCGCCAAGCGAAAAGAAGTTGTCCAGCACACCTACCTGATCCAAACCAAGCAGATCCTGCCAGATAACAGCGAGCATTTCTTCGGTACTGTTTGCAGGACCAGTATGCTCACTTTTCAGCATTCCCGGCGGATAAAGTCTTACCAGTGTTTTCTTATCTGTTTTACCATGTGAAGTAAGCGGGTATTTATGTACGGGGATAATGCCGGCCGGATGCAGATAAGATGGCAGTTGTTCTGCGACAAAAGCCATCGCCCTGCTTATCAGCATTCCTGTCCGGGTCAGATCAGGATATTTTTCTTCTTCTATCTGAATATATGCATATAACTTTTCCGCATGTATTATTATTACTGCGTCTTTTACATCATCGACTTTCAGCAGGCAGTATACTATTTCTCCCGGCTCTATACGGTAACCATTGATCTTTACCTGCTCATCGATTCTGCCCAGAAAGGCCAGATTCCCGTCCAACAGCCATCTTACCTTATCTCCCGTGCGATACATCCGTGCACCTGATCCTTTACTGAACGGATCTGTCAGGAACTTTGCAACTGTCTGCCCCGGCTGACCGAGATAACCACGTCCCACCTGCGAGCCTCCAATACATAACTCTCCTTCTGCCCCCGGCGGACAAAGCACTTCAGGGTTATTGATATCCACTACATACAGACTTGTGTTTGCCAGTGCGGTACCGATAGGCAGACTCCCATCTGTTAAAGGCAAAACGGCATTTGTGTTAAACCGGTAAATACTACAACCAACTGTTGTTTCCGTAGGCCCGTATTCGTTAATGACTTCCATATCCAGACCCGCGTCTGCCAGAAATTGTACATGACGTGTATGTAATGCCTCACCACCTGCTATAATCTTTCCTGTAAGTGCACGGAGCCCCTCTGCTCCCACTAATGCATCCAGCACGGATAAATGCCCCGGCGTTAGTTTAATAAAATCATAAGGCGCATGTTCAGTCAATGCAGGGTCTTCAAACGCCTCTATTCCTTCCCCCCTGCCCAATACCAGCAATCTTCCGCCAAGCAACGGAACGAATAAGGCAGTCAGGGATGCATCGAAAGTATATGACAGGTGCATAAAACTGCCGGCACCTTCACCCTTTCCGCCATATAGCGCCAATCCGTTCAGTGCATAATTTAAGAGTTGACGATGTTCTATCATCATACCCTTTGGAATACCGGTACTACCAGAAGTATATATCACATAAGCCAATGTGCGGTCTGATACATTACGTGACGGTACTCCGGAAGGCTGCAGACTAATCTGCGACCAATAAGTATCAAAGCTTATCACCGTAACGCCATCGGGCAAGAACTCTTCTGTGAAAGCATCCGCCAGTACAAAGCGGGCATCTGTATCTTTCAGGATATACTCCAGACGGGCCGCAGGATAATCCGGGTCTAAAGGAACATAGGCGCCACCAGCTTTAAGTATACCCAGTATACCTGTTATCAGATTAACAGAACGGCGTAAACATAGCGGTACCAGCATTTCCTCTTTTACTCCCATCTTTTGTAAAAAATGAGCTACCCTGTTGGCTGCCGCGTCCAGTTCCGCGTAGGTAAGACGCTCTTCTCCAAAGATAATTGCAGGTGCATCCGGGGTTGCCTGCACCTGTGCCTCAAAGAGATCAAGAATATTATTGTTGCCGGGGAGTATTAGTTCAGGTCCTTTTCTTACAGATAACAGCTGATACGTTTCTTCGGGTTCAAGTATCGTAAGGCTGCCTATTGATTTATTAGCATTTGCCACTACTGCTTCCAGCACATTTTCATAGTGATCAAGCAAACGTTCTATTGTTTCACTCCTGTACAGATCACTACAGTATGTAAGCAACAGGTAAAGTCCTTCCGGCGCTTCCGTTACTTCAACGTTAAGATCAAATTTTGATGTAATCTCTCCGCTGGCATTATCCGTCACCTCTACTGTACCAAGGTTTAAGTCATCTCCTTCAGGCATATTCTGTAAGGTAAATGTTACCTGGAATAAAGGTGTTCTGCCAAGATCCCTTTCAATGCCCAATACCTCCACAACCTTCTCAAACGGTACATCCTGATGTTCATAAGCGGCCAGGGTCACTTCTTTCACCTCTTGTAACAGTTCTGTAAAGCTGGCCTGTTCCTTTACATTTGTGCGAAGTGCGAGCGTATTGATGAAGAACCCGATTAGATTTTCCACTTCTTTCTGCTGCCTCCCGGCAACCATACTACCCACAGAAATATCAGACTGTCCGGAATAACGATACAATACAATTTTAAACGCTGCCAGCATAGTCATAAAGAGCGTTGCGCCCTCTTTTGCAGACAAGGCCGTCAAGCGTTCACTTAGCTCCTTATCAAGCCTCCTGCGGGCTATTCCGCCCCTTATACTCTGTACTGCAGGACGCGGAAAGTCTGTGAACAATGAAAGGGGTCTTATGCCTGACAACTGTTCTTTCCAGTAACTAAGTTTTCCGGTCAGGACCTCTTCTGATAAATAGGTACGCTGCCAATGAGCGTAGTCTGCATACTGTACCCGTAACTCCGGCAGGACAGCCGGCCGGTTTTCCATACTGGCTTTGTATAACTCCACCAGTTCATTTACCATAATACCAATGGACCATCCATCAAAAACAATGTGATGCAGGATAATAGCAAGTACATGTTCCTTATCAGAGATTTTCAGCAGCGTGAGCCTTATCATAAAATCTTCTGCAAGATTAAAAGGTTGAGCTATCAGTCCGCAGATATATTCATCCAGTCCGCATGTCAGTTCTTCCTCATTGAGCCGCAGCATTTTCCAATTGCTTACAGGCATCAAAGACTGCATGACATTCCCCTCTTCTTCCGTGATTACGGAACGTAATACCTGATGACGATTAATGATCTCCCTGAAAGAAGCCTCCACCACATCTGCATCCAGATCACCATGTAAACGGAATACCCATGGCATATGATACTGCACACTTCCTGTAAGTTTATCAATAAACCACAAACGTTCCTGACCATAGGATAATTTCATTTTCCCGTTATGTGCACCGGGCTGGATAACCGGTAACAGGACCCCATTGTTTGTTTCTTCTATCCTTTCTGCCAGCTTTGCAACAGTGGGGAACTCAAAGATGTCCCTGATCGTAACCTCCTTTGCAAGCTCATTACGAATAGATGATAGTATCCTTACAGCAAGGAGTGAATGACCGCCCAGGTCAAAATAGTTATTATTAACCCCTACTTTTTCAAGATCCAGCAATCTTGCCCATATAGCCGCAATAGCTTCTTCCAAAGCATTCCGGGGAGCTTCATATTCCACTATAAAAGTATTGCGAAGCGCAAGTGCAGGCAGGGCTTTGCGATCTACCTTCCCGTTACCTGTCAGGGGTATTTCCGGCACTTTGTATATGACTACAGGCACCATATAGGCTGGCAAACGCTCCTTCAGAACAGCGACAGCTTCCGTACTCTGAAATACCTCGCCGCCCGTCACTACATATCCCACCAGTTGCTGCTGCCCCATATCATTTTTAAGCACTACAACGACGGCCTGACTAACATCCGGCAATTGCTCTATCATCTGTTCTACCTCTCCCAGTTCTATACGATATCCACGTATCTTCACCTGGCTGTCTTTTCTTCCGAGGAATGCTATGTTTCCATCTTCCATCCACCGGGCCATATCCCCTGTACGATAAAGACGGACTTCTTCTCCCCCGTCAAAAGATATTCCGGTAAATTTTTCTGCTGTAAGTTCAGGCTGATTCAGGTACCCTCTTGACAAACCGGCGCCACCTACATATAATTCGCCGGCAATTCCCAGCGGGCATAAACGATGATACGCATCCAACACGTAGGCAATACGATTTGACAAAGGACGGCCTATCGGTATTTCTCTGAGGCCCTGCATCTGCGGCACCTCATAAGTAAGTGAAAAGGTCGTGTTTTCCGTAGGACCATATCCGTTAATAACCTTCAGATCAGGGTAATACCTTTTAACACGGTCGATATGTGAAGGAGGAAGGCGGTCTCCTCCTACCATTATTGTACTGAGATGAGAAAAGACGGTGATATCGGCTTCTATTACCTGTCCAAACCAACCGCTGGTAAGCCACATTGTATTTACATGTTCCTTAGTGATCATCTCTTCCAGAGATGTTACATCGAGCAAATCCTGCTGGCTGCACATCACCAGCCGGCCTCCATTTAACAAGGTGCCCCAGTATTCTATTGTGGTAGCATCGAATGAGGGAGAACCAGTGGATAAAAGAGTAGTATCAGGCGAAAGGTCAACATACGATACGCCTTTTACGAGGCTTACAATATTTCCATGTTCCACCATTACTCCTTTAGGCTTACCAGTGGAACCTGAAGTATACATAATATATGCAAGTGCATCTGCATTGACAGTCACGCCCGTTGGCGTATCCGGCAGTTGCAGGAGATGTTCTTTTTCCTCAATGAGGTTAATTACACGGACGTTTCCCGCAGGAATGTATTGTGAGGTTGTGATGAATACCGACGCGTTAACATCATTGAGCATGTAAGAGATACGTTCTGCGGGATAATCAGGGTCCACGGGTACATAGACCGCTCCGGTTTTCAACACCGCTATGATTGCGATGATAAGTGCTGCGGAACGCTCAATACATACAGGTACGAACATCCCCTCCTTTACACCCTGTGCAAGCAGCAGATGCGCAAGTCTGTTACTCTCTTTATCCAGTTCATGATAAGTGTACTGCCGTTCCCCGTATACCAATGCAATCGCGTCCGGAGTAGTTTTCACCTGATAGCTGAAGAGATCTGTGACCGATTCATTTTCCGGATATTCCGTTTTTGTTGTGTTAAATGTAAGCGCAAACTGATGGTCTTCCAACAGAGAGGATAATTTCAGATCGAAGATTGCAACATCCGGCGCTTCAACAACTGCCTGTAAAAGATTTGTGTAATGAATGAGCATCCTGTGAATGGTTTCCGCCTTAAACAGATCTGCACAATAATTCATCGAAAGATATAATCCATCTGCAGACTCGATGGCATCAAGGTCCAAATCATATGCACAGGTAGCATGGTCCTTTATAACCGGGAAGAATTGTACGTCCGGCATTTCCAATGGTTCAATCCGGGGTGTATTATGCAGCGCGAACACCACCTGGAACAAAGGAGAACGACTCATATCCCTTTCCTGGTCCAATGCCTGTACAATTTTCTCGAATGGAATATCCTGATATTCATAAGCACTTAATGTCACCTCTTTCACCGCTCTCAGAAGGTCCCGGAATGGCTGTTCTGCATCCAGGTGTGTACGGAGTGCAATGGTATTGACGAAACAACCAATGAGCGTTTCCACTTCTTCCTGATACCGGCCGGCAACGGGAGTACCGATACAAATATCCGTCAGGCCGCTATAACGGAATATCAGCACCTTAAAGACACTGAGCAGTGTCATAAATAAAGTGGCTCCTTCACTGCGGGAAAGCGTGTTCAGTTTATCGAGCAATTCTCTCCCGATATGCCATTGTACATTTGCACTATGGTAACTCTGAATGGCGGGCCTCAGATAATCCAGCGGTAGTTCCAGCGGCGCAACATCATGCAGTTTCTGTTTCCAGTATGATAGTTTATTTTCCAGCAGTCCGCCTGACAAATGGCTGCGTTGCCAGATAGCGAAATCTCCATATTGTACCGGCAATACCGGCAATGCGGGAGTCTGGTCCTTTATTGCAGCAGTGTACAATGCACTCAGTTCAGCCGCAAGGATACCTACGGACCAGCCATCAAAAGCAATATGATGAGTCTGCGTAACCAGCATATAGCTATTCTCTTCCACCAACCTGATGAGCGTTACCTTTAACATGTGGTCTTCGGACAGATCAAACTTATACCCAAGCATTCTGTTAATATAACGATCTACTTTTCCGGCCCCGTTTCCTCTTATGTCTTCTTCGTTTATTATATTCATCTGCCAGAGATCTGCTTCCTTAATCACCTGATAAGGTATTCCATTCTCTTCCTTTATGACAGAACGGAGTATATGATGCCGGCTGACAATCGCTTTAAACGCTGATTCGAGTGCATCGGGTTTTAATTGTCCCATCAGTCTGAATACCCATGCGACCTGATGCTGCGTCCCTTTTTGCATGTTATACATAAACCACAGTCTTTCCTGTCCGAATGAAAGTGGCATAGAAATGTTTGCCGGATATTTCGTGATCACCGCCTGCTTTACGTCTGTATGCTGTTCCAATCTCAGTGCCAATGAAGTTACATCCGGGTGATCAAATACTTCCTTTATTGCAATCTCTTTACCGAACTGCTTGCGGATAAGTGCAATTAAACGGATTGCCAGCAGCGAGTTGCCACCCAACTCAAAGAAATTATCGCTGATACCAATCTTTGGTACTTCCAGTAATGCCTGAAAGGCGAGGACCAGTTTTTCTTCTGTTTCGTTGCGTGGTTCCTGATATTGCTTCAGAGAGCGCAGGGAAGTATCTACCGCAGGCAGCTTTTTCCTGTCTATTTTACCATTTACGGTCAATGGCATTTCATCTATTCTGAATAATATGGCTGGTACCATATAATCGGGCAGCCTTCTGCCAAGCAATTCTCTTGTCAGCACCTCGTCAAATTGTTCATCCGCCACCACGTATGCTATCAATACCGGATTATGATGTTTGTCCTCACGCATTATTACCACGGCCTGTTTCACTCCCGGCGTCTGCTGTATCTGCATTTCCACTTCTCCCGGCTCAATACGATACCCTTTTATTTTCAGCTGATCGTCGGTCCTGCCAAGGAAAGCGAGGTTACCATCTGCCTGCCATCTGGCGATATCACCTGTACGGTACATCCTGCCTGGTGCAAAAGGATCTTCTACAAATCTGGCAGCGGTAAGTTCCTCCTGATGCAGATAACCTCTGCCCACCTGTTCACCGGCAATACAAAGTTCACCAGCCACACCTACAGGACAAAGTATGTTGCTATTATTGACGTCAACGATATAAACCACCGTATTATCCAGCGGTTTGCCTATAGGCAGGCTGCCTTCCCTGGTTGTTGGACCAGTGGCCGTATTGATACTCCATGTAGTGCATCCTACAGTCGTTTCCGTAGGGCCATATTCATTGATAATTTCAATGTCGGTCCCTGCATCAAACAGGAACTGTAAATAACCTGCATGTAATGCTTCTCCGCCTATTACCAGTTTCCGGGTAAGATTGCCTACACCATCTGCCCCCATCATCGATTCCAGCAACGGTAAATGCGCGGGGGTTATTTTGATAAAGTCATATGGCGCATTGGCTGTTAATGCCGGATCTTCAAATGCATTTACGGAGTTGCCCTGACCTACAACGAGTGATCTTCCCTGTAAAAGAGGAACAAATAACGCTGTTAACGAAGCATCGAATGTATAGGATAAATGCAGAAAACTTCCCGCGCCAGCTCCCGCAGCGCCATACATACGGATGCCATTGGATACATAATTCAGCAGTTGCTGATGCTCTATCATTACTCCCTTAGGCATTCCTGTACTACCTGAGGTGTATATCACGTAAGCCAGGTTGTTTGGCCTTACGTGTACGTCAGGACTAGTGTCCGGTTGCATGCTGATCTGCAGCCAATGTGTATCTAGGCTGATTATGTTGATATCCGGATCCAATATATCTTCTGTTCCCGCATCTGCCAGTATAAAACGCGCGCCTGTTTCTCTGAGTATATAAGTGAATCTTTCGGCAGGACAACCCGGATCTACAGGAACATATGCAGCACCGGTCTTCATGATGGCAAGAATACTCACGATCATGCCTGCGGAGGGTTGCAGGCATACAGGCAGCAGCATTTCTTCTTTTACCCCCAGCTTTATCAGATAGTGAGCCAGACGATTAGCACGGGCATCCAGATCTCCATAGCTGAGCCGTTCATTGCCACAGATCAAAGCAATGGCCGCAGGATTTTTCGCGACCTGCTCAGAGAAATAAGCGGTTATCGAAGTATGAACAAATGCATGTTGATTTCGTTTGCCGGCACTAAAGGAAGCGATGATATCACGATCCTCCTCAGGAGACAGCAGACGGAGATCTTTCAGTTCCAGGGCAGTGTTGCCGGTTATCTGTAACAGTATATCCTGAAAGTGCCGGTTGATCATTATCAGGTCCGCATCACTCAACAGGCTGTTCTTATAAATGAATTGAATAACCGTATCCGCAGTCAGAGCGATGCGGATACTAAGCGGATAATTAGTTGACTGCTCATACATCTGCAGGCCAGATACCTTCAGCTGCGGTATTGATGCAGATGTGGCAGATTCATTCACCGGGAAATTCTGGAATGTGATCATAGTATCAAATAAATCCCCCTGCACTCCTATCCATTTCTGGATATTACCTATCGAGGTATGATACTCACGGGCCCGCAATTGTTCCCGCTGAATATTCTGCAGCCAGCCAATCACTGTTTGCTGTCCGCTAAAGTCTGCATGTAAAGGAATGAGATTGATATAGATACCAATCCTCTTTTCCACGTTGGGCAGGTCCGCCGGGCGGCCGGACGCAGTTACCCCAAAAGTGACATGCTGTAAACCAGTATACCGGTGCAGCAGATATGACCAGACACCTTGCATTACAGTATTCACTGTGATGCCGTGTTTTTGTGCGTACGACTGAATTCTCTTCGTCTGCTCTTCCTCAAATACAACTGTTTTTTCACAATAACTTTCTACACCCTTGTTGCGATCTCTGCTGAGATCTATAAAAGGAAGCAGGGTACCGGTGTCTACTCCCTGCATGTAATTCTTCCAGTACTGTTCTTCCTGCTTTTTGTCTGTCTTTTCAATATAACGGATAAAGTCTTCGTATCTGTCTTCCTCTCCCGCCGGTATCTCTTTTCCTGTAGCGAGGAGTTCGTAGCATGTCAGGAATTTATTAATAAGCAAGTGCATAGACCATCCATCAATAAGAATATGGTGGTATGTCCATGACATTATATAACGCGTATCTCCCAGCCAGAACAAAGTGACCTTCATTAAAGGCGCCTGTCTGAAATCAAGTTGCGTGTTCCTGTCCTGCAACTGTTGCTGTTTCATCACAGCATCACGTGTAACGCTATCCATCTCGCGCAGATCTATGATCTCAACAGGCATCTTTCTATCTGCATAAACGCATTGAACAGGGATCTCAAAAGCATCTACCTGAAAACCTGTACGTAAGATGCTATGCCGTTGCAAAAGCAGGTCCCAGCAACGGGAAAAAATATCAATATTCAGATTATCAAATTCACAGGTAAGCTGTTCTCTGTAAGCGCTATTTTGTTTGTCATACAGGCTATGGAACAACAATCCTTCCTGCATGGGTGATAAACGGTAAATAGCAGTAACATTCTCTTTCTTTTTAGTCCCCTGCGGAACTGTAGAGAGATACTTTATCAGTTCCGCTTTATTCTCTTTAATATAGCTGATGATCTCTGAAGCATCGGCTACACCCTGTAATTTTTTACTAACAGGAGCATTCTTCTTTCCACGCAGCACCAGGTTCTCATTTTCAACGGCCAGATAAAAGTCTTTTGATTCAAGATTCTGAACAAATTCTTTTATACTCATTTTTTTTGTTTTTCTTTTTTAGAAGATCATGATATCGTTGGTATCAGCGTCATTTTCGTTCAGGAAGCTATCCAGTTCTTCGTAACTGATCTCTTTGCCAAGACCATAGTCTGAAGGTGTAAACACAGCCCCTGTTTGTGATACACAATGAGTGATCAAGGCGGTGAGAGCAGTGATATAATTTGATGAGAGCTGTGCTATTGTACTGTCTTCATAATGACGTTTGCTATAGTTCCAGTGAACAAATAACTCGCCGCCTTGCACCATGCTGTTCACATTTATCTTTACTGACTGCCGGTTACCTGATGCCACTCCGGAGCCTGAAGGTTCGTCGGCCGGCATCAGCAGGCTTTTACCACTGCTGCTATCTAACTGACCTAAGTAATTAAATAGCAGGTCCCATTCTGTAACGCCTGTTTGTTGCAATCCATAACCCAGCCCTTTGTCGGGGATGCTACGCAGTTGTTCTTTTATACCTTTTAATAAGCTACCTGTATCTTCTTTATTTTTCAATAACACCGGGTACATCGATGTAAACCAGCCAATGGTACGACTTACATCTACTGATGAGGAGATATTTTCCCTGCCATGACCTTCCATTC
>NZ_WRXO01000005.1 GCF_009758125.1 Chitinophaga oryziterrae | reverse complement strand
TTAGGGTGGTTTGGTAGCTGCTCTTGCCAGCCGCTACCGGAGGGCCTACCTCCATCTTTGCTACAGCACCCTTCAGCTACTTACGCAGCCTCAGGTTTCAGGACGCACCCTGTTCTTTGGTGGATACACGTGTATACGCTACCGCTACCTTTTGTGTGACTTTCTGTGTAAACTTCTTAGGGTAGTTACCAAATTTGGCAAAGGCATTTAAATTACTCATGCTGCTATTCTATTTTGTTCGGGTAATGGATTGATATATTCTGCAATCATGGGTGTCTGTAACTCTTCCCCGGTGTTGGGAAGAGTTACAGAAAGTAAGATCATGGCAAGCGCATATAAACTGTCTATGATCTCCATTGCCTGTTCGTCACTTAAATCCTGTAAACCCGAACTTTTGCGAAGAAACTCCGGTGTTAACCGTTTGGGCTTGGATGGCATGGAAATCTCTTGTTGTTGTGATTCAGAACTATGAGGCTTCATAAATTATTCTTTGTTTGACGGGTTACTTTACAGCTGAGTGATAAGGGCTTATTTTAGGACTGCAATCATTCATGATGGCTTCCCAAAGAACCCAGAGCTTTACCGCATTACCTATAACACTTGATTGATCTATTTTGTACAATACGCCTAACATGAGCATCACTCCGCTCAGTTTATCTTCGGCTTCCTTGCGGCTGTTTGCTTCTATTTCTATTGTTAACAGATGCTTTGCCATGGTATTTGACATTTTAATGGTTAGATATTGTTATTATGCTGCCAGCTCAGTTTCATCCTCTTCTTCCTCATCAGGACAGGCTTGTTGGAGTATTCTCAGTAGCTGATCTGCAAGCTCGTTGTTTGCATACAGGTACTGAATGATACGTTCTACCTTTTCGGCATACAGCTCAGGAAACAGCAGAATCAGTGTTTTGCGTAATGTGGTTGTATTTTGTTCTGTGGGTTTTATGTTTCCGGCATCGCCGCTTTCCTGTTTGCTATAAGAAGCCCTCTCGGTGGATTGCTGAGGGGGAATGCTACCAGAATTTACCAAATCACTCAATAACGGGATACCGCCTAGTACCTGTGGATTTTTGGAAAAATAAAGCCCCGCAAAGTTTAATACTGTTTCCGTGATCTTATTGGTTGTTGAGCTTTTCTCTCCTTGCATTTGCCGCACAGTATCCTGTAGTTGTTCCTGGTATTCTTCAGCATCTGCAAGCTTTTCCTTTAAATCCTCATTCTCTCTTTGCAATAACTCATATTGCCATTGCCGCCTTTCCTGTTGTAGTTTCTCCCCTATGGTATGTTCTATACCATCCAATGTTCCCTTTGCTGTACTCTCTTCCTCTTTTAGCAATAACACATAACGGGTACACCTGCGTGAACCACCATCATATAAACAAACAGTGACATAACGCGTATCAGGCAGTATGAAATCCTCGTGTTGGAAGAAACGTTCAGGGTCATTAGTACGGGATACAACCTTCAGTTCATCTACCCGCACATCGTATTCTTTGGGTTGTGCCTGTTCTGCTTCATTACATAACATTTGGTAAATCAGGTTAACCCTGTTACCGCTATACTTTTCTTTTACAATACTCATATAATGAATTAAGAAGTGAGTAATAGTTATGCTGCTTTATTCTCCTGTTGTGTAAGATATTCCTGGAGGTCTGACGGCCTAAAAAGGATACGACCATACTTCTTTCGCTGCAAGGGGTGCAACTGACCTTCACTGATCAGGCAGTATATCCTTGATACAGAAAGATGGAGGTAGGTTGCTGCCTGTTCTATAGATAGCGGAGGATGCTTATTTCCATCATCTCTTGCCAATTGTAATAGCAAGTCTATTTTTGTTTCTAATACATCTAGTCTCCTGCGAATTTCATCCTGTTCTTCTCTCATGTTTTTTGTTTTGTGGGTTAAAAATATATTGAAGAAACGAAGATATAACAACGCGAAAAACCACTTTACCACTTATGTACAAACGTGTACAAACGTGTACGAAATCACCAAAGATTTTTTTAACATCCTTCATGAAGGGGTTTTAAAAGAGACATATTATATTCTGTGAAATACCAACACCTTTCTATTTCAAACCAATAACAGACAAAAAACAATTAATAACAATAAGCTATAAAGAACGACAATAAGGTTACTTATTACACATTTCTATCAGAAGGACCTTCATCATTACGAATAACGCCCATCGCAATATATTTTTGTAGTATCGGGCTTTCCTTTATTAACCTTCTTGCTACTTTACGTTTGTAGGCAAAGTGAACGTATACACAGACCTCATATAAGAAAAGGATATGCCGCCTTAATTTATCAGCTTTAAAGCCTGTTGCTTTACATATCAGGAAAAACCAATAGAATATTCTTATTCTCCAATTAAGTACTTTGGAATAGTGTTTTAGTTCATTTTCGCTCATTCTGTCAATTACACTACCATGATAGTGTTTAGAAAACGTTTGTAGTTTTTTCTTTAATTGCATGGGGTAACGTTTAATAGTTCAGTTAATGATGTATATAAATTATTTCCGAAGTCGGAAGTAGTTATCTACAGCCCAGATAATGCGTTCCTGTAATTCTATAGGAAGATCAGATGGTATTACAAACTTTGTAACTGCATTTTTTTCTCTATGTACGTAATACATATCTCCTTTAATTCTTGCGCGTACCAAATTTGTTCCAGGCAAACTTGCGAGATAAACAATGGTGTTACCAATCGTTATTTTCCGGGTGTACATAAGTGGAGGCTGATAATATTGTTTAATACCCCAACCAGAATAGGCTTTTCCTGCACGTTTATTGCTCCTGCATCCAGAAGGG
The DNA here is from genome assembly GCF_009758125.1 of Chitinophaga oryziterrae. GTDB lineage: Bacteria > Bacteroidota > Bacteroidia > Chitinophagales > Chitinophagaceae > Chitinophaga > Chitinophaga oryziterrae. Next base: position 563,636 of record NZ_WRXO01000005.1, on the reverse strand, counting down.
CTGTTTTCACTGTTGGGTTAATAGTTCCTGTACTTATGAGTATAGGTATATTTCGCAGTGACTCTACTGCTTTTATTTGCTTTACAGATTCTATGGCATCGAAGCCAGGAATATACTGGTTAAGGATAATAATATTAGGTCTTATTAACTCAGCTTTCTTAACACCCGCAAGTGGCTGACTTGCCCAGTCTAATCTGGCTATGTCACAAGTGAAAAACATGCTTAATATTAAATACTCGTCGGGATCATCATCAATGAGTAGGATCAATGGTAATGGGGGAGTCACCATAGCTAACAGTTATTTTTGGTTAATTTGATCAGGGCAGCCAATGGCTAATGAATGGGAGTCATTGTGGGATTGCTACACCTGCTATAACGGCACCATGATATGTTAATATCGCGGTCATCTCAGATTTGTTTAACCTCAATTCTATTAACTTATTCCGGAGAACAATTAAGCTATGACAGTTATCCGTATATACTTTCTTTAAGAAAGGGATTCTTTGCGGTGGGATACCATGCTTCAGAACGATGTGCTCGAAGGTGTAGTGTTTAGCGAGTGGATTCATGCTGCGGTCAATTTTTGGGTTTAATATTGACCTGCGGAAATAAAAAACGCAGGCCACATCTTACTGTCCTGCTGGCCGTGAGAAGCCCGGAAACGAGTAAGAGGGCCCACGTTTTAAGGTGGGCACGCCTACCGCTCCTCGCTTCCTTTAAATTTCTCACGTTTGCAGGACGAGAACAATAGACAATGCGCTTAATTACTTCGAGCGCAAAGCTAAAATATTTTTTAACTTTCTAAAGTTACAAACAAAGAAATAAACTACCAAATGTAGTATTATAATTACATATCGTAGTATTTTATTGTCATTATATAAGTATTCCAATACATATAATTAGCGGATTATTACCTTCGGTTACTTCTTGGAGCTATGAGTGATAAACGCTATCAAACAATAAAGAAACTAATAGACGCAAATAAATTGGCAAATTTTGCCGAGATATTTGAGATAATTCCACCTTCTGTAGCGGCATCAGATCTCCATTTGAATTATAATAGTTTGAGAAAGAGGATCGAAGATCACTCTATATTTACCCTGAATGAGTTTATAAGATTAGCGGATTTGATTAATTGCGATCCAAGAGTACTGGTTGATTTGGCGTTGATTAATATTAAGAAGACAAAGAAAAAATAAGGATTAATAGAAGCAGTAAGCCATGGGTGGACACCTTGGCTTCACTTTCTAAATTGCATCATAAGCAGATTACAAAAACCGAGTAGATAAAAGGATATAGAGGTTGTCGATAATTATTATAATACGTATGCTTAAAGTTTGGCCTAATGGTATTATACCTTAATGAATCTAAAAATAGAATTCTCAAACTTAAAACTTTCAAATAGTATTGACTGAGAATTTCTTATTACTATTGATTGCGAAGGAAATCCCTTAACTTGAAAATTTGCTCTTATGCAAATTTTACCTCAGAAACTTCAGGCTATTAAATTTACAAAGCTTTATATTAATCAATTAGCTATTTTTTTCATAAGGGAAATAAGTATTGGTAAATCTGCTTTCGTTTGATATATTATGGATTTGCCTATTCTACAACAATTATTAACTGAACATTTGTATTGGTTATTCCTAATTAATAATTCCAATGATGCACCTTTCAATAAGTAAACCTTTACTTGTATTTTGCTATAATCAAAGCTAGAGGAATCAGTTTGTTTAACAATCAATTCTTACTGGGTGTAAAAGACGAGATTTTAGCAAGAAGATTCTCACTAGTACTAGTTTTTAATTATAAAAATTAAAGTAAATATATTATATAAACTATTTAATGCAATATGGTATGAAAAATTTCGATACAAGAGCTTATAGTATAGCTGATTTTGTGGAATGGGAGAGAAATGGATTGATAGAGCTTTCTCCAGATTTCCAGAGGCGATCGGTCTGGACAGATAAAGCGAAATCATATCTAATTGATACAATTCTTCGAGGCAAACCCATGCCTAAAATAATAATAACTCAAAAGCTGGAAGGAGGAAAAAATATTAGAGTTGTTGTAGATGGGCAACAAAGATTACGAGCTATATTAGGATATTATAATGGAGATTTTAAACTGTCAAAGGCTCATAATAAGGAACTCTCCAAATTTTCATATCAGTCTTTGCCTAATGGATTAGAGAAAGAATTTCTAAAATATGAGTTAGGCGTAGATTTACTTTTTGATGTTCCTTATGAAGAAATCCTTGACATTTTTGCAAGAATTAATTCGTATACAGTTAAACTAGAAATGCAAGAAATATTCAATGCAAAATATTTAGGTTTTTTTAAACAGACGGTATACGGTTTAGGGTATAGATATGTTAGTTATTTTATAAATGGAGGTATATTGACAAAATCAAAAGTGACAAGAATGGCGGAGGCGGAGCTAGCTGGAGATTTAATGGTCGCTTTAATTGATGGAGTCCAGACAAATAAAGGGGTAGAAATCTATTATAAGAAGTATGAAGATGAGGCTGATAATTTAGAGGAAATCGAAGCACGATTTGATAAAGTAATGAGTTATATAGGTTCTATTTATAAACCTGAAGAATTGAAAAATACTAATTTTTCGAGAAATCACTTATTCTATAGCTTATTTGCTTCTATGGCACATTTACTTTTTCAAATAAAAAATTTGGATAAAAACTTGAAGAAAAGTATTAATGAAAAATCTATTGGAAAGATCAGGGTCGCATTAGACAATTTAAGTGCTCAGTATGATGAAATCTCAGACAATATAGACTCTCCTCAATACGGTAAAGAATTTAAAGATTTTATAAATTATTCTAGAAGAGGGACAACGGACTCTGGTGCTAGAGTGTATCGGTCAAATTTTATCTGTAAAAAGATTATTGATGCATTATAAGCTATATTTATGGCCAATCACAGAATCAAAATAAGTGCTTCATATGCTGATTTCATTAAAGAAATCACCCGTCTTCAGAAATTTGATTATTCAAATCACCAAAAATTTTCTCGTGGGGAACTTACAAAATCGCAAATAATTTTACTTGTAGAATCCATTTTTTTTGCAGGATTTAGAAAATATGAGGGGTTCTTAAAAGAAATTTTTATTTTATATTGTTTGGAGAAACAATCATCTAAACGCCCTGTGATAAAATCCTACTTAAAGCCCAAAGATTTTACTCATTGTGAAGAACTTATTAAGTCTGGAATGCCTTTCCTGGATTGGAATAGCCCGGATGCCCTTATTGCTAGAGCTGAAACCTTTTTAGAAAATGGTCATCCAATTAAACTTCCATACACAGCAAATTTACAGGTATTAAGAGACTATAAAAAATTAAGGAATCATATCGCTCACAACTCCAATGAATCACTTCAAGAATTTGTAAAATTAGTAAGAATATATTATAGCGGTATTATTCCATTGAAGATTCCAACTCCTGGAGAGTATTTAATGCTTTCATCTAAAAAAAAGAGAGAAAATTATTTATTGTTAGACTTTTTTGATGCAATGAAAAATATATCCGCAGACTTAATATAAATTCTTGACCTCACTCACAAGAATTGACAGTTAGTTTGTTCTAGGAGGCGCCTATTACTGAGCCTTTAAAATTAAATTTCAATTGGGTGGGTCGCCGCACTGTGAAATTATACAAGGCAGAAATACTTGTGGACTTCTGAGTATTGTTTCAAAAAATGTTGGGTTAGACGGATACAGCTGGAACTTTCTGGTCCCAACTGGCAAAATCACTTAGATTATGCTTGTATTGCTGTTCTAACCGCTTGCTGCTTGTCATCTTTCTGAATTTAAACTAATATTAAAGAATACCTTATAATTTGACAGCCTTAGAAAGATGGTTATTCTTATACATTCCAACGTAACGCCCTGATATACCTTGGATGGCCATTATTAAAAAGGGGATGTGGAGCTCACCGAGGGCATGCTGACCATTAATCATCCTCAAATCCTGAGGCGAAGGATTTGGATATTCCTCAGGATGGGTATGCCACTCCCCTAAATAAGTGACAGTTCTGCTGCTATTGACAAATTCATAGTTAACTATAATTTGCGCAGCAGCTTTATCTCGATGAAAAGCGTACCTGCTTCCACGATCAAAAAGGCATGGGACTGATGCCTTCTGTACGTACACCTGTTTATCCTTCACTTGTCCAAGCAGAATACCGCCACTTTCGGGTTTCCACTTGGCGTCCTGGATAAAAGATTTCATGATGTCAAGTACAGTATCACTGATGTGAAATATGTAGTCATCAACTTTGTATTGTTCAGCCTTCATGTATAGTTATGGTTCTTTCGTTAACGCTAGTTGCAAAATCGGAAAGTGGAATATTCAGCGCTCTTAACTGATCAAGATCACCTACCCAACTCAAGGCACATGAATCCTTTCGCCCATGGCTGATAATTTTATTGATGTATGGAAAAATTCCAGATAGAAATAGGGTAATGTCTACCATACCATATGGCACATATGTGGTTTGGCATCCCGCTTGTTTCAAGTGGAGTAACGGATGGTTGCTGAGATAAGCATCTCTATGTACTACATTATATTTGAACAACTCGTAATCCTCAAAATAACTACGAAAAGGTCTGCTTCCTGGATGGAGATAAACGGCATGGCCAGCACTTAGGTAAGGCTCAACCCATAGAATAAACATAGGCTTAGTTATTTTTCCACTTTCAACCAGTGATCCCAAATATTGCTCAATATTCGTTTTCCCGATGGCGATGAAAATGTAATCCGCGTTGTTAACAAACTCTGGGGCGTTACGCATTACGTCCAGTACTGATTCCTTCCTATACTCGACTTTCTGAAAAGGATTTTTATGGATGAGGTAACTTTTTACACCAACAGCCTTACCTCGGGCCGAGTAGATGAACCCTAACAGATGACGATTTATGTTATCTAATGATAGGTCATCTGGGTCGACTAGACGAAATTCCGGGTCATTGTAAGTATTTAAAAAATAAATGAGGTTGGACCCTATACTTCCCAGTCCGGCTACGAGAAATTTTTTATTGCCCTTTGCGTCAAAGATCTTCCCGATTGATCTTAATTGCTTTTGGTCCGGTGAATACTCTTGAGGGCTCGTTCTTACGACGGGATCGTTGGCCTGTAGTGAAGACAGCAATTCATAGTTGGTGATTTTACCATTCCTAAATCCCTTGCGTTTGCCAACTACCTTAAAGTCTGCATGCCGCCATCCTATTAGGTGGTACCTTCCATTTAATAGCACAGATGCGGTTAGAAACTTCGGCGTTTTACCTGAATTGATAAAATTTTTAAAACGATTTACCACTTCCTTTGGCAACCGCGAGACAATTTGCTTAACATCTTTATTCCTTAGGTTAAATGGCGGGACATAATTCCATGAAACAGGTCCAAGGTGACAGATCGGCTGATCTTTATAGGACAATTTCCTGAAGCCAAGATAATTTAAAAAAGTCGTTGCATTTTCATCATTCTGATGCACTACATAACTAAACAGGTGTAAAGGTTCATCAAGTTTAATCATGTTGACCTTTGCCGGGTCAGGATCACCGCTAAACAGTTGCAACACTGCCATATCCAAATCAGGTTCACCGTTGTAGCGGTATAACCAATATACAAGGAACTCCTCTTTATAATCGTTGTAATTGGTTTTGGCCAGGCCTTGTTCAATGATTTCTTTTGCCCTACGCAGACATGATAGCAAAATACCAACTGGATTTTCAGGGTTTGTTCTGGTCGTATCATCGTCAAACAGACAAATTCCACCCTTTTCATCAATATGAGGAAAAGAACGGTATTTTTCCAATTCAACCACAGGCAAACTGATTTTGGGCATCACCATCGGAAAACTCATTGGGAGGTGAATATGGAACGTGATACTCTGTACCACACCTTCTTTACCCAAAAACTCCGTATCCACTGAAAGATAAGTGGAATGGACATTGTACTTCAGTTGCTCCTTTTCCTCAGTGCTTAATTCGTAAATCGTCTCTATCTGGCCCAACTCCTGAAGTACAATTGCCTTTGCATTCTCAAAGTCCATCATCCGATCCAAATTATCATTATTAGGCACTGTTTGCAGAATCTCCTATAATTGCGCTACGAGAATAGGTCGTAGCGCCTTCAATTTTATCACTGGCCAGGGAGCATGGGAAACGTGAACCTAGATGTTTCTGCCATTTCAGACAGGCTTCCTTCTGATTATCGCTCGCTATTGCTTGTTTTGCAGAGTTGACAAAGGTAGCAAGGCGATCCATAAAATATTCTTTTCTGGTATTACTGTAGGACGCAAATAGATCCTCTCCTTTCGGCGTTGTAGGTCTCGGACAACTACATCCATTGGCTTTGAGGAATTTTTCGATATTCTCCAGGGTATGTTTCAAACTTACATCATCCTGCTCATGTGGGAAATAATTCTCTGCAGCTAGAATTGTCATTACTATTCCAGGTGGCATATCGCCTCTTAACTCATCTCCCCATGCTTTTAAATAACGTACCATCCTACGCAACTGGGCGTCCTTCTTTCTGATATCGGAAAGCCATTGTTGATATTCAGTATATAACCTGTTTTCAACCAGGTAAGCAGATTTAAACCCTGACATTACCTTTTTTTCAAACCAATCAATGAACTCTATTGGATTACTCAACACCCATTCATCCGGCAAGTGAGCCAAATTGGGGTTATAAATCGAATTCGCGTAATAGATCGGAAGGTCTATATGGAATTTTTCCTTCTCATAAGCTACCCTAACACAGGTGTCTTTATCGGTAACTTTGGCATAATCTTCATCATGACCTACAGCCAATACAACCGCTTCGTGAAATTTACTCACAGGAGGTCTTTGGTTTGGTGAAAGACTTCCCACAAAATAAACACCGTCATCCAGATCAAAGTCATCATCTTTGGGGGTAATGATCGTATCCATTACAAAAGAGCCCTGGGAATGAAATTCAAGCTGTTCATCAAATCTCAGCAAGGAATAATTCTTTGCCATTTTTTCGCGTAGCCGGTTCCGGACTGCCCTTAAAACTTGTCTCTTTTCCTCACTTAAACGGATCACCCTATTGTAGTGCGAGAATAGTTCATTGCAATTTGCCATACTTCTATTTTAATACAAATGTTTTCTTGGTTTTGAAAAAAGTAGCGACATCTGGATTTTTTCTAAATGTTGTGGCCTGCTGGTTAGCCTTACTTAAAATTAACTTCAGAGCCTTTTTTGAGGCATTATCCAGTTGTATGTGTTTTTCCTGCGCTGATCCGACAACGTGACTGGGTATCCGTACATAATGTACAGGAACAGGACTAATCGCTTTGATATTGTTCATAAAATATTCAGCAAACTGGCTTTGTCCACTTATTGCCGTTTCAAACAAGCTGTTCTTCCATCCCAAAAACCCCCGATGACGTCTTAATCCTACAGGCCTCCCTGCGCCGATTTCAAGACTGCTAATGGAAAGAATCTCCAAAGCATTATACCCATATTTGCTGTCTGGGCCAAGGAGCCTGGTTACCGCTTCTACATAACCCACCAGAGTAGGGTTATTCGCCCATACCCCCCCGTCAATAAATTGATTATTATCGCAAGTCGGTAGTTCTGCCATCGGAAAAAAAGTAGGTGCAGCGCTTGTTGCCAGTGCTACATCTACATAAGGGGTAGCATCATCGCAATCCAGGTCCCCATAATCCTTTTTAAATACTCTTGTTTTCCCCTCTGTGACCCGGTATGAGGGTATACATAAAAGATTGTGACTATCGCCAATCACATGATCTTTAAAAACACTTTTTAGGGAATTCTTTAAATTTTTGTCGGAAAACTTACCAAAAAAAGTGGCTTGTCTTAAGCTGTCAAAAATGTTTAACAAGAACCATTTCCTCCAGGGCGGGAAAATCTTGGGGCCTTTATCCACATAAAATGCTACTAGTTCCGCAGCCGGAATTTTCAGTGACAGCCCTAATGCAATTAACCCACCCGTTGATGTACCACAGATCATATCAAAATGATCAGAAATACATCCAAATTTTTGTTCAAACTGTTCCAAGATTTTTGCGGAATACAGTCCCTTTATTCCACCCCCATCTATTGTTAAAATTTTTAAAGTCTTTTTCGGAGCCTCCATTAATTAATTTATAGTTTAAATACATATAAACTTAGTGGTGATGCAGGTGCAGATATAACTAATTAGTTAGATATAGGCATTAGAATATAACAAACACGAGAACACTGCAGTATCTCATATACTGCTTATTTTAGCACACGACTTCACATAGCAAACAAAAAACTGTAAATCATTGATTTAAACCATATGCTATTAAAACAAATATACTTAAAAAAGTAAGTTTCAGCTAACACAATTAGTACTTGTTATGTAAAATTCTGGTCAACATGTTTCAGAATCATAAACGTCATAATGCTGACAAAGTAACCTATATTTATTCTAAATATTATATATGCCCGATTTTTATATGCCTGCTGATTCAACAAATGAAATTTTGCAGGGACTGTTGCAAGGATTCTGGATGGAGAAAGATAAAGACGGCGTAATTGTATTGTTGATAAAACTTGAGGCCTCCCTTTTAAACAGTATTATTAATGGATGATAATACTATTCATGATGATCTTATCGTCAAGTATACTTGCAAATCAATTGAAGAACTGAAATCGATCATACCAAAATGGGCTTGGGGGCGCAATAAAAGCAAATTGCTGGATATAAGTCAATCGGTTAAGGAAGGTCGTTATGCTGTTAAATTGATAGCCCCATCATCCTTTATGAAGCTTGCCGATTTTTACGAAGTGGATTGCTCATCGCTTTTCACTGGTGAAAAACTAAATGATTCTAGAATTGCCCGAATTCTTGATCGCTGGGAAAACAAACAGTTTGTTGATCCTCCCAGCATAAACCTCTCTGATAATGGTAAACAGATTGTCTTTCAGGATGGAAGACATCGGGCTAAAATTAGTTTCCTGCTTGGATATAAAGAGATCCCACTAGCAATTGATATAGATAATTTGCAAGAAATAATCGTTCTGTTCAAGCTTGTAGGTACTATTATCTGAAGGAGTTAGACTTACTTGGTTGCTCTTCGGGATCTATATAGATGTCAAACAGGTCTGTTAGACGATCTTTAATGTCATTAAGACAGTGCCTATAGCAAAAATAGACGGATGGCTTTTCAAAAGTGCTCAAAGTACATTTGAATTTGAGGATGTTATATATTTTACTTAATATAGGGAAACTTTTAGAAAATGTGTGTCAGCTTTCAAATTTGAAAACTTGAAGAATGCATTCAAATCGCCTATACCCTTCATGGGATCAGATTAACCAGTTAAGGACACCCTTAACAGCAGGAGAACTGGCTTTGGTTCGATATTTAGATTTATATCTCCCCAAGGATAAAGATTGGACGCAGACCAATAAAATTGAAGACTACAAGCATTTAAAAACTTATAACGGCTGGCTGATCTTTGTTCAACCCTTTCTAAACGGGGCTAGGCCTGATATCATAATATTTCATCCAAAGGTCGGTCTCATGATCTATGAAGTCAAGGATTGGGACTTGAAGCATTACAAGGTTGACAAAGGAAGTCTGAAGGTGAATACCAGGGATGGAAGTTATGACGTCAAGCATCCCAAAAATCAAGTAGAACATTATAAAGATAATATTCAAAATCAGCTAGTTCCAGCAATAGGTGAAGCTGTAGATTTGAATAAAAAGAACTTTGGACTTATTAAAACTGGTATTTATTGCAATAATTCTACCACATCCGAATGTCGGGATGTATTAGGTACACCTGTTAAACCCGAAAATTTTAAATATTTCCCGTTTATAGGAAGAGATGCATTAACGGTGGAAAAGCTACAGGAGGTTGTTCCGGACGCATATCGATTATTTTCTTTCTGGAAAGAGGAGTGGAATGAAGAATTACTATTTTGGTTATTGCCTCCCTTTCATAGCATAGAACAGGGAACTGTTTTGACATTAAGAGGAAATCAATCAAAAATAGCAGAACCTCAACCGGGTCATCATAGAATAAGAGGTGTAGCAGGTAGTGGTAAGACACAAGCACTAGCATATCGTGCGGGAAAGTTAGCTTCTATGAGTAAGCATGTATTGATCGTAACTTTCAACATCACTCTTTGGCATTATATCCGAGATATGATTCAAAGAACACCATTTAATTTTCGATGGGATCAATTCACTTTTGCACATTTTCATGGGTTTTGCAAAGACAGGTTAAATAAGTTTGGTGTTAAATGGCCACAAGGCCCCAAGAGGGATAATTATGACAATGATGAAAGCTTTGAGCAGGCCTTAGAATATTTTTTTAGAATCACAATTCCAGATAAAGTAAAATCTGCAATAAGAGGGCAGTCTGTGGATTGTTACGATGCTATACTAATTGATGAGGGACAGGATTATTATTATCAATGGTATGAACTATTAATGAGTTACTTTTTAACCTCCCGGGATGAACTGGTTGTTGTTTGTGATAAAAAGCAAAATATTTATGAGCGTGAACTTGATTGGTTAGATAAGCGGGTTACACGCATTGGGCTTGATAGATTTAAAGATCCGTATATTGACTTAACTACCTCTTATCGCTTACCCAATCGAATTGCTGAAATATCTAATCGATTTAGTGAAATATTTGGACTTAATCAGGAAGTAAAACTTTCAAAAATTGAACGGACTAATAGTCTACATGAGCACATCGTATGGCGAAATGTAGCTCGGGGGCAATGGTTAAATGATATTTTTAACTCTTATAGACGATTAACATACTCCGGGGAACACCCGTCCGATATAGTTATATTGCTACCTACACATAAGATTGGATTACAGGTTGTGCATTTTTTTAAGGAGAAGAAAATTGGTGTGAATCATGTGTTTGAAGATGATCAGGAACTGAAAACTAATAAGAAAATATTCTGGATGGGAGACAGCCGATTGAAAATGTGTACAATACATAGTTTCAAAGGATGGGAGCTGCTGAATATTGTATTGTATATTCCATTTATTACAAAAGACAGTATTAGTAGGATGGATTCAATTGTCTATACAGCGATTACAAGGACGAAGGCTAATTTAATAATTATCAATGAGAACCCAAGATATGAAGAGTTTGGTAATACGCTACCTAAGAAATGGGATGATCAGTAACTTTATCACTTTGTTGATTGACCCAGCAAAATGAGAACTGTTTAAATTCATCGAAATTTGGTATAACAGTTAGCGCAGACATTCCGTATTGGAAATTTGATGCTAGAAGAATTTGATAATCCCATTATTAAATACGCAGCTTAATATTTATCTAGTCTTTTGTTGAAAATCCAACCAGAATTATATTCAATGCTTTGAGGTCATAGAGTGCAGGCATAAAACTACCTTAGCTTTATAGACATTTTTCGAATTTGTTGTACGTCTTGAAAATAACTTCCGTAACGCAGGAGGGGGGTAGAAGTCGAACAATCATTTTCATTTCTTATTCAGAAGAAAATAAGAGACAGCCAAATAGTATTTTTCTACTAATATTATAGTTGAAAATTATTTTTACTGATGAATGCTTGAATTGCAGATAAACTTTCCATAAACAGGTTCGAACTTCGTCCCTTACACCCCGCAGAAAATAAGCCGTCTCAAAAGTATTTGGGACGGCTTTGCTTTTTATGCAGTTTTTTTAAGAAAATACGCCTTTTTTGCTAACCATATGACGCTTATTGTGTTATAGGGACTATGGCAAGAGGCAAAACATTATCAGGCGTATTTAAAAGCAATCACCAACATCAGGGGATGCTATTACCACCAGATTTAAATGATCTGATTCCGCCAATCATCCAGTCAGAACAGTGAATGATATTCTGGCTAAAGTGGATATTACAAAGTTACTGCAACAGTACAAGCCAGGAGGGACAAGTAGTTACCATCCTCGAATGTTATTAAAGGTCCTGGTTTACTCCTACCATGATAGCACTCACTTCACTTATATTATACTCATCAATTTTGACTGTTAAAAATTCAGCATGAAATGGTTTAATAACCGCAGGCGTATCAAAAGCAATGGAATCGCGATTAGGAATTGTTCTCAGAAAAAATGTAAGGGAGGGATCTTTGTACTTCAGCGACGTAGGAAGTTCACTCTGCCGCAGTTGGTATAAACTGACACTTCTCTTCAATGCGTACTTCGCTGAATTTATAAAATTACGCTCACTGACTTTAAAGTTATTATACACCCAATAGACCTGAGACAACACAATCAGCAATACGGCAATTACTGCAACAAAGAATGTAAACTTCAATCCTCTCCTCATAATACCCGATAAAATTACACTATAACGCTTTCATAAATATTCAGTTAACATTAGTTAACAGAAAAGTGCTCCTTTTTAACATTCAACCGTATTTCGTCTGATATTTTTGTAATCGAAATTACATCAATTATGAAAAAACATTTCTTTTACCTGCTGCTTTTTTGCACGTCTGTTTCCATGCCGGGTTATTCAAATACCGAATATCGGCAAACACCCGTCGATACGCTATATAATATACCTGCTCCCCAATTCAGTATGTTAGATATAAACGGCAAAACTGTAAGCCTTTCTGACTTCAAAAATAAAGTGCTGGTCGTGTATTTTTGGTCAACATGGTGTTACTATTGCCATAAAGATTTTCCAATGGTCAATAAAGTAATAAAGCAATATGCAAATGACACCACCGTAGCCTTTCTTTTTGTGGACACACGTGAGAAATCACCCCAATATAAAAGTCTTGTGCAAAAAGACATGGTAAAGTATAACTATAACTTTCACGTTGTGTTTGATGAAAAAGGAAAAGATAGCATTCAAAACAAATACTATACGGAGTTCGGAACAATAGGAATTCCTACACGATTTGTCATTGACGGAAATATGGTCATTCGTCATAAGTTTGTAGGATATGATGGACGTCTTACGGAAGAGGAGGCTGCAGCTGCATTTATCCGCTCAATTGAAGACACAAAAAAATTGGGCCATTAATAAAGAATAGAAACGGCGAAGTAACGATTAGTTCGCCTTCGCCGTTCACTTGTGTCATTTTACGAATTCAGTTCAGCCAGGAATAAAACGGCTTATTAAGTCAGCAACAAGTCCGTGATGCTCCTCAAGTAGAAAATGCCCTCCATCAATTTGAATTATTTCCGCTTCGGGGAGATCTTTTCTATAAGCATTCCCGCCAGGTGCTATAAACATGGGATCGTTCTTCCCCCATACAACCAATGTCTTAGGTTGATGCTCTTTAAAATACTTATGCCATTCGTCGTACAGGGCAAGATTACTTCCATAATCCCGGAAAAGGGCGAGTTGTATTTCGTCATTTCCAGCCCGGTCAAGATAATATTGATCGGTTATATAGCTATCCGGACTTATCCGGGTTTCATCATTGGCGCCATTCAGATACAGCCATTTAGTAGCCGCTGATGTCAGGAAAAAACGGGCTGCTTTCTCCTGTTCGACATCCGGTTTTTGAATATAGGTGACCAAAGGCTCCAATGCCTGTCCTAAACCTTCATGATACGCATTCGCATTTTGTATGATAAGTGACCGGATCAATTCTGGGCGACGGCTGGCGATTCTCAGCCCTATTGGACCGCCGTAGTCCTGGATATACAGGTTGATATTCTGAAGTTGCAGGTGATCAATAAAGCGTTCAATAATCACCGATAAATTATCAAACGTATACGAAAACTGTTGCGCGTCAGGGGCACTACTTTGCCCAAACCCGGGATAGTCAGGAGCAACAATATGATATGCACCCGATAGATCAGCAATAAGGTCTCTGTACATGTGTGAAGAGGAAGGGAAACCGTGTAGTAATAGTAATACCGGGTGCGCTGCTGTACCGGCTTCACGATAGAAAATGTTCAGCCCATCTATTTCGACCGTTCTATAAAATATCTGATCTTTCATAAAAAACATTAAATCATAAGAATAAATATTACGACCTATCTATTTACCACCGGCCGCTGCAAGGATCACCTTTACGACAGCTGCTGGTTGTGACAGCATAACCACGTGGCTTGCATCCACGTGATAAGTAGTGGCATGAATGTTTTTGGCCATCTCGCTTTCCAGCTGTGGTGATATCATATGATCCTTGTCCGAGACAACATAAAAACTTGGCTTATTTTTCCAGGCAGGGTTACTTACTTTGGCTGTTATGGTACTAAAGTGAAAGCGCCCCTGTCCGGCTGCAATGATCCTGGCTTCCTGTGCTGGCAGGTCCTGTGCAAAATGGTTTACAACCGTTTCTTCTTTCAGGCGTATATAACCGTCACTACTAACAACAGGATCTGCAAGCCCCGGCACATTCGACATTTTTCTCACCTCATATGCATCCTTGCTGAGACTCTCAATGCTTTGCCCCTCATCCGGTGCATAAGCGGCTACATATACAAGCGACTGGACCTTTTCGTTGTTCCCGGCTTGGGTAATAACAACGCCTCCCCATGAATGACCTACCAGTATCACCTTCCCTTTTACTTCTGCGATAGCCCGCTCTACAAACGCGACATCATCATTTAAGGAGGTTAATGGATTTTGAACGGCTATCGTGTAGTAACCTTTTTCCTGTAAAGCAGGTATTACCTTATTCCAGGAAGATCCATCGGCAAAAGCCCCGTGTACCAGCACTATGGTTGGTTTATCTTCCTCTTTAGCGGTTGTGTGCTGCCTCAGCGTACCCTTAAAGGAAACTAATGATACAAGTACCAGCAGTACGCCCATTACAGTGGACATCACGACCACAATATTCTTTTTCATAATATAAAATTTAAAGTGATAATTAGGGGTGACCAGATTGATCGATCAAATTTGAAAAGAAGTATGTGATTGGACAAATAACTTAATTAATAGGAACGCTTATAATTTTAATCGTTGCTTTCTTTTAAATCATTTTCATTTGTGTTAAAAAACAGCTAAAAACACACGCTTGTACGGTGATGAAAAAAAAGATCACTCTTCCTTCACGCAATAATATTAATCAAGCAATATTTTGCACTCCTTTTCTGGATTACATGTCGCAGGACGTTGTGCTTAATGATGCGACAAAAAAGCTGGTAGAAGAAAACTGTAGATTGGTAAATTTCGCCGAAGGAAAGCGATTGCTGGAAGCAGGTAATGTATGCCAATATATTTACTTTATCATTGAAGGAAAATGTATTTCCTACTTCACCGATTTCAAAGGAAAAACAATTACCTGGTTTTTTCACTTCAACAGCCCGGCAAGCACCACAAAGAATATTTTTGCCGTAGACTATAGAAGTTTTCTTTCCCGCCAACCAGCCACACTCACCATTGATACCCTGTTACCTGTAACCGCTATCCGGTTTTCTGCAGATGAATTAAAAAAACTGGTCGGGGAATCGCCTGCAGTTGAACACTGGCTGCGTCTGTTGACCGAAAAGGCTTTTATACAGGTCTATGATCGCATCAATACACTACTTACATTGCCTGCTCCTGATCGGTATAAGAGATTTCTTGAGGAGGAGCCCTATCTGTTAAATATGTTTTCGAATTATCTGATCGCCACTTACCTGAATGTGACGCCCCAGTCGTTAAGTCGTATCAGAAAGCAACTCAGGCATGATTAAACTACTTGTTAGCACCATTAATTATCCTAGGGTAATTAACATATGATTTTCATTGCAGAGTTTTGCATCGAAATTGAAAAAACAATGAAAAACCATAATTAGTATCAGTATTAAAATAACAAGATGATGTATTTAAAAAAAACGTTCGCATTGATTGCATCCATGATATGGTTGATGCTGCTTGCTAACTGCTCGGCTCCAGACGCAAAAAGCAATAAGGCTGACTATTTTATTACGGATACAACGACCGTGCAAACAGGAGGTGTCAAAATGGTACCCATAAAGACACCTAAAGGTATTTTCAACGTATGGACAAAACGGATTGGCAATAATCCCAGTATAAAGGTGCTCCTGCTTGCCGGGGGACCAGGATTTCCGCACGATTATCTGGAAGCATTTGAAAGTTATTTCCCGGGCGAAGGAATAGAATTTTATTACTATGATGAATTGGGTAATGGCAATAGTGATAAACCAGGTGACAGCAGCCGTTACAACGTAGTGAGTGCCGTGGATGAGGTTGAGCAGGTACGGCAGGCATTAAAGCTGGATGCATCAAATTTTTACGTATTCGGCCATTCGTGGGGTGGCCTGCTGGCTATGGAATATGCGATAAAATACCAGCAACATCTGAAAGCGTTGATCATCTCGAATATGGTGTCAAGCGGAAAGGAGTTTAACAATTATATTCAGCAGGTGCTAGTGAAACAATTGCCCTCTGCAGTACTCGACACAATCAATGAATTGTCGGCCAGGAACGATTATGCTAACCCGAAGTATTCCGAACTTGTAACAAAGCATTTTTATGCTAAGTTTATTTGTCGCCTGCCATTAGAGCAATGGCCGGAACCTCTCAAAAGGGCGCTGGGTAAACTGAATATGCCTTATTATCTGGCATTACAGGGCCCTAGTGAATTCGGCATTATTGGAGGTTTACTTACCTGGGATATAAGCGACCGGCTGAAAGAGATTGTTGTGCCAGCACTGTTTATAGGCGCTAAATACGATGAAATGAACCCTGAACATATAAAATGGATGAGCCAACAGGTACAACATGGGCAGTTTTTGTACTGTGCCGACGGTAGTCACCTGAGTATGTACGATCAGCAATCATTTTACATGAACGGTATAATACACTTTATAAAGGACATCAATAATAACACCTTAAAATAAAAACTCCAGAAAGCAAATGACAAGTTGCAACCCAGGGTCAGTATAAAATCCGAAAGCCTTCAAATCTGACGATTTGAAGGCTTTCTCTGTTCGAAGTATTAATAGCGCTGATGATTTCTCTAAAATTTTTCTACTATAGCAACTCCCGCAATGATCAGCAGCATACCAAGGCCGCGCCAAATGTTAATAGGATGCTGCGCTGCGACCAGGATACTAAAGTGATCCAGCAATACTGAAATGATAACCTGCCCGGCTATCACAAGCCCGAACGTAAGTGCCATACCTAGTCTTGGAAGCGCCAGCATACTTCCCGTAATGAATACAGCACCAATGACACCACCACCCAACACTGCCGTAATATAGCTGCCCTTAAGCAATTGCCAGGAGAATGTTTCTTTTGTAAAAGGAACATAAAGGCCCATGGCAAGTGCTCCCACGATAAAACAGATCATAGAAGCATAAATAGGGCTGCCGATTGATTTCGCCAGTTTGGCATTAAGCCCACCCTGCAAAGGCAATAAAGCACCACATAAAAAGACCACAAAAAGCCAAGCTATTTTCATAATTATATTTTTCTATCAGATAAACGATCGTTCATTTACATTGAAAGCCCTTTTTTGAATTCGGTAAAGTTAATGCCGGAGCAGTTCTTAAAATACTTGCTGAAATGAGCAGGATTCCAAAATCCCAGATCATAAGCAATCTCCTTCAAACTATAACCGTCATGAAGCACCCTTCGTTTCGCTTCAAGAACAATCCGCTGCTGTATGTGATGACTAACCGTGCGTCCCGACAATTCTTTCACCACATCGTTCAGGTAATTGGGGGATACCGATAAGATCTCAGCATACTCTCTCGCCATCTTTTTGGAAGCATAGTGCCTTTCCAGTTGTTTAAAAAATAGTTTAACCAGATCAGACTTCCGGGACCCGTAAATGCCCTGGCCATCCTGTTTTAATTGCCGGCATAAATAGATCATGAATATCTTCAGGTATCCCTTCAGTATGTCCGAACGCAAATCCAGCGCATTATTATATTCCTGTATCATTTCGTCAGCTAAGGATACCATTAAGGCTATCGCATCACCCCATATATGGATGATCGGTATGGAGTTAAACCGGTTGAAAAGCGGGATATGAAATAAACCGGCCAATCTGACATCAGTTAATTCAATGTATTCTTCCACAAAAGAGATCGCATAACCTTTTGCCTCTTCATCAATCTCCATTGTAAAAAGCTGTCCAGGCTTCGCATAGAAAAACACGTTTTCATTTATAAGGAACACATCTGTATCAAGACTTATTTTTACAGCACCCTTGAGGATCCAGATAATCAGGTACATTTCTTCGCAAAAAAAAGGTGCTTCTCCTTCTTTATTTCTCGCAAGAAGCGATTGGATGGAATGAATCTCAAAGGGCGCCGGCTCAGCAACCTGACTGTCTTTCTTTAATTTACGGCTAATTTTCATTTTTAATAAGTTTTATCTTACCCGTCAGCAACGGGTCTCTCTTTCAATTTTTTTAATTCGGCTTCTAATTGTAAAATATATTTGCTTTGTGAAGCAAAAGCTTTATTGATTTCCTCAATGGAATACCGGGGTGTGATGTGTTGCTGACAATTCCAATCGTAAGCTTCTACATCAAATACCATCATTCTTTCCGGACGAAATTCATAGCCCTCCAGGTCAAGTCGTGCGTACAGCGCAGGATCGTCTTTCGGTTCGACAATCCTGGCTTTAGCATACAATTTCAATCTTGTTCTCGTGGGATAATCCACCATAATCAATGCCACGTTATTATTGGTGGTAATATTACCTACAGTAATATATTGGGCGTTGCCTTTATAATCGATAATACCCAACTGTTTTGTATCCAGCACTTTAATAAAACCCTGGGGGCCACCCCGATGTTGTATGTAAGGATATCCATTCTCCCCAATAGTAGCCATATAAAAACTATCCCGGTCCGAGATGAACCCCGTTTCATTCCCCGTGAGCCCATCCACATAGCTTCTATTCTCCAAACGGGCATAGCTTTTACGACTACCCAATTTCTCCTGCATATCCCTGACCGCTTCTGTAAATGCTAATGATGCATAATTCATTACTATTTATGATTTGGTTGCGCTCGATTTTAAAAGGGAAGGGATCTGACACGATTCCGGAACTGTAAGTTTGCTGATGATTGTTGTCAGGTCCGGATATTGCGCCAATACATCATCCCATAGCGAATCGCCACATTCATCTGGTATAACAATTATCTCCGGTATTTGCCCATTCGGATCTTGTGATCCGGCTACAGCATTTTGTGGCTTTATTCCGAGGGGCTTCGTGTTGTCTGAAGAACTCATAAAAACAGATTTAATTTAGAAGGTTTACAATAGGATACAACAAAGCTCCTTTCGGCGTATAAACCCTTTTACAAATTTGGGGCTGTTGTATTCTTAATCAATGCTTTATACTGACTGAACTAATGCTCCATCCAGCTTGCGATCGCCCACTTTTCTGTCTAAAAAGTTCCGTATGGTTGCTGCAATTTCATCACCAAAACTTTCAAGCGCAAAATGTCCTGTTGGATAAAGATGAAACTCCAGGTTCTTTACATCTTTTTTGAACGCCTCTGCACCAACACCAGGAAAAATATAATCGTCTTTCCCATACACAATTAACATTTCCGGATTTGCTGTACGCAGATATTCCTGCCATTTAGGATATTGTTTTACGTTGTTTTGGTAATCATAAAACAGCGCGATCTGTATGTTGTCGTTTTCAGGACGTTGCAGGTGCCTGAGATCGATCTCCCAGTTATCAGGAGATATAATGCTTTCATCCGGAACATGATGTGTGTATTGCCACTTCAATCCATCGGGGCTATGAAAGGACTGACAAGCTTTAATAGCCTCTTTGTCATTTCTGTCTTTCCAAAGAGCCTTAATGGGATCCCAGAAGGTTTCTAATCCTTCTTCATAGCAACAGCCATTCTGGACAATGATGCTCTCTATCCTTTCCGGGTGTTTTGAGGCGAGTGTCCAGCCAATGGGAGCACCGTAATCCATTAGATAGAGACTGAATTTTTCAATATGCAAGTGCTGCAGCAACTCCTCTATAATCCTGGCATAGTTTGCAAAACTATATTCAAAATCGGCCATAGGTGGTTGTTCACTTCTTCCATAACCTGGGTAATCGGGCGCAATCAAATGGTATTTGTCTGACAAATCATTGATCAGGTTACGGTACATGTGTGAAGAGGTTGGGTAGCCGTGCAACAACAGTAAAACCGGAGCATTGGCGGGGCCCGCTTCCCTGTAAAAGATATTTACGCCGCTGATCTCCGCTGAGTGATAGTGTGTCTTGTTTTTCATTGCGTTTGTTTTTAGTTTAATAATTCTTTGTCTGTTTGAGATAATTCTTTTAGGTGCTTGCTCTCTTGCTGAAGGAATGAGATGAGTCAACAATAATGTCGCTTTTATATATTTCCTTTATTACCATCAAAGCTCAGTTCTATAATTCGATTTCTAAAATCACTGTATTAATCGGTGCTATCAAAAAAGTAATATGCACGGTTGTCTGATAATATATAGTTGAATTTGTCATACAGATTCTTTTCCCGTCAGGATGCGCACGCGGTGAAGTAAATATCCGATATGACCGGACTGAAAGAGCCGGTTGTTAGTGATGGTATATAGTAGGCGTAAAGGGGAAAGAGTTCCTTAAAGTTGTCCAAATTGAATAAGGTGATGATATCCATTTTCAAATGGATATTCTTTGATGGAGGTTTGCAGGAACTTCATTACAGGATCAAGTGCCGGCTCCTTTAGATGATATTGAAATGTGTCCCAGTTATTGAATTTCTTATAAATTACAAACTGGGTTTTGTGGTTAACTACCTGATTTAACTGAAACAACAACAAACCGGGGGACTTCTGGAGAGCAGGCATTAAATTACGGTTTATTGATTTGAAATGTTCTTCTGTACCAGCCTTCACATCTACAAATAACATGATGGTTAATGCATCCCGGCTAATTTCTCTAGAAAATAATTCCAGCTCTTGTAGAAAAAAGGTTTCAACCGGACCTGCCATTCCAATCTCAACTAAAGCACCGACAGCTTTTGTTGCAGTAGTTCTTTTATTTTCTTTATAAAAAGCAGAACTGCTCCATCGTTCTATCATCCACATGATACAGCTATCTCCTCTCTCATAATATGCTTCTGCCATTGCATTACCGGTTGCCTGAAGGGAGCTAAACGCATATCGATCTAAAACTTCGAGAAATTCATCCTGATAGGAAGTTTTTACATGATATTGTGTTAAAACAATAGTCTGCCCTTTTTTGACACGCAAAAACCTTGAGAAGGCTATCTCCCATATTCTGCGAATTTTCATTGCGATAATATTAAGAAATGTGATAAGTTTGTCAGGTAAAGTTGGCAATAAATTTTCCGGTGGAAAAACAAACACAGTAATGATTGGTCGTATTATTTTAATAATGAAAGGTTAGCGGCAGATTTTTTTTATCTTGAATAAAAGTTTGTTAAACGTAGTTTTAACCTGTATCCAACCTATCTGGTCGATGTCTATAAAGGACGGTACAATATTCTATATGTAATGTCTAAATATTTTATAATTTCTAAATATATCCTCATTTTTAAGCAGCTGCAATTATGACAAAAAAGGTACTGATTGTAGAAGACGAATTCATTGTAGCCAGTAATCTGCAGCAGGTATTACAGCGATCGGGCTATGAAGTAAGCGGCATAGCTGCATCTGCAGAAGAAGCAGAAGAGAGTTTAAAAAGGAATAGGCCTGATATTGTATTGCTTGATATCCGTTTACAGGGAGAGCGCTCCGGTATCGATATTGCGAGGAAATTAAAATCTGAGCATATTGCGTTTGTTTATTTATCGGCCAATTCAAACCAGAAAGTATTAGAAGAAGCGAAGATGACTTATCCTGATGGATTTTTAGTTAAGCCATACAGGAAAAAAGACTTGCTGATTATGTTGGATATTGCCTGGTATCGGCATGCGCATAGTCTCGAAGCAAAAACGAACCAGGAAATACTTTTACAGAAACAGTTAACAGAAATAAGCAATGAAAATTCGGATAGCCAGCAAAAGTTGTTGAAGATTGCCGGGATCATGCAATCTTGTATACCATTCGATCTTATCAAATCTGGACTAAGACCACTCAATACTGTTCAATTCAAAGATAAAGGGTATTTGCGCATTGGATTCGATGAATACCAGTTTATTGGAGAAAAAGAGCTGCTGACAATTACAAATCTGAAGAGAACAGCGCTGTCTGTAATTCTCGCAAACAGCCATGTGGATATAAACACGACCATTTATAACAATGAACCTGCCAGTGAAAAGCCGAATATACCGTCACTTCAAAAAACGTTGATTGAAACTTTCAATATACAATCTTACCTCGTATTTCCTGTTGTGCTAAGCAATGGACTATCATTTCACTACTTTTTCTATAATCGTCAACGTAATATATACACGAACAAGCACATTTCCATGCTGGACCATTTGAGAACGAGTCTGGAAGAAGTGGCTGAAAAACTAATTTACGGAGACAATCCGGCCATTTCAAAATATGATCAGGCTAATGCAGAAAGAAAGCTACAGGGAGATTCACTGAATTACCCCGAATTCCGGAGCATTATCGGTAACCACCATCTTCTGTTAGGGGCATTAGACCTTGCTGCACAGGTCGCGTTTTACAATACATCAGTTTTAATTCTTGGAGAAAGTGGAACCGGGAAAGAAAAACTGGCGCGGGCCATTCATTTATTGTCGCCAAGAAAAAATGCGCCCTACATCACAGTAAATTGTGCGGCTATTCCGGCTACGCTAATAGAGTCAGAACTATTTGGTCATGAAAAAGGCGCATTTACCGATGCTACGGAAAAAAGAAAAGGTAAGTTCGAACAGGCTGATGGTGGAACTATTTTCTTAGATGAGATAGGAGAACTTTTGCCTGAGATGCAGGTGAAAATTTTGCGTTTTTTGCAGGAGAAGGAAATTCAATGTATTGGTAGTAGTTCACTTACAAAGGTGAATGTTCGTGTAGTAGCTGCTACTAACCGTAACCTGGAGAAAGAAGTTGCTGCAGGAAATTTCCGGCTTGACCTATATTACCGTGTGAATGTTTTCCCTATTACATTACCCTCATTGCGGGAACGTAAAAGTGATATAAAAGAACTGGCTATTTATTTTGCGGAAAAATTCTGCAGGGAATTTAATAAACCGTTCCATGGCATTCTCACTTCAATGATGGAAGACATGATTGCTTATGATTGGCCGGGAAATATCCGGGAACTTGAAAATGTTATAGAACAGGCTGCCGTTCTCAATAACGGCAAATCAAAATTAGAACTGAAACGAAAACTTACAGGTCACACAATACCAACCACGAATGTGATTAAAACGCTTGAGGATGTAAAAAACACCCAGGCTGAAACAGAACGGGAATATATCATTTCGATACTCAAACAGGCGAATGGACGCGTCCGTGGCTCCAATGGAGCAGCACAATTAATGAATATTAAACCTACGACACTGGAATCAAAAATGGGTAAGCTGAAAATCAGGCGGGAAGATCTATGAATGTATGGGGAAACCAATTAATGCGACTCCGAAAATATTGGACGTAAAAATCAACACGACTCCAATATTTTCGGAGCTCAGCGCCAGTAATATTTTCCTGTTCACCTAAACATCCCGTGAAATAATTGATTTTCAACACATTGCGTATTTAAGTTTCATTTTTATATTATTTATTGGCAAATGGCATTTAAATGGCTTATATGATACATCTAACATAAGTCAATTTAAAAAACCTTAAGCCATGTTGAATTTAGAATGGTTTAGAACATTTAAAGCAGTTTACGAGACGGGCAACCTATCTACTGCCGCGCAAGCACTGTTTATTTCCCAGCCCGGTGTAAGTGTTCATCTAAACTCCCTGGAAGCTTATACCGGATATCGCTTGTTTGAGCGGGTAACAAAGAAGATGATACCCACGGAACGTGGTATTATACTATATAATTGTATAATAGACCCTATCAACAAACTGGAGTCAGCAGAAGAATCCTTCCACAGAAATTCCAAAGTGGAGAAGCCAACGATCAGCGTAGGTATGGGGTTTGAAATCTTTAAATACACCCTTGAAGAACACCTTACACAATTACCCTTCAATCTTGTCTTACGGTTTGGTGAGTATCGCCAAATTCTACAAGAACTTGACACCGGGAAACTGGATCTGATATTGACCCCGAAAAAGGGCAGTCAAACAAACCTGGAATATATACCGTTTACTACAGAGCGTATCATTTTAATCTGTGGCAATGAAACGGATACCGAACAATTTGATAGCCTGGTATTGACAAATGAAAGAACGGCGATCAGGGAATGGCTGAAAGGGCAGATATGGTACACCACTGCAGCGGATATGGAGTACCTTGAGCATTTCTGGACGGCGAATTTTGACTGCCTGCCAGACCTTAAGCCAAACTATGTAGTTCCTTATTTCTCTTCTATACTGCGTTGCCTAAGTAAGGGAAAAGGCTTCGCCGTAATACCGGATTTTCTTGCTAAAAAAGAGCTTGCGCTTAAATCGGTTAAACTCGCCTGGGAGGGAAGTCCGCACGTGGAAAACACCCTGCATTTCGGCAAACGGAAAAAGACGATATACTCCAATGAGATCCGACAACTGGAACAAATATTGACAATGAACTGGTTTTGAGAAAGATACCCAAGGATTATTGATTTACACATAACCAATTCCAGCTATACCTACACTTGAAGACAACTTTATCACATCGTCTTGTTAGCACCCGTATATTGCATACTTAAACAACTTTCTCATGCGCTTCCTCCTATTGCTTATAATGACCTCAGCAGTCGTCCCGGCGGAAGCTCAGGAGTTCAGTCTGCTCCAGGCCGATTCACTCAGGCATGAGTTGACGAATACCAGCGACAACTACACACGGGTAAAAACACTCATACACCTGGCAGAGTACCATATCTGGAAGAAGGGCGAATTAGCAATAAACCTGGACAGCGCAAATGCCTGTTTGACCGAAGCAGATCGGCTAAATCGAATAGTGCAGTCGAAGGAACTGGCAGGCCACCAGTTACTCATGAAAGGGTTTATGCTCACGGAACAAGGAAAGAGGAAGGAAGGTCAGGCGACCGTAATGCAATCCATTCCCTTGTTGCAAAAAAGCAATAGTCAACGTTTGCTTGGACTGGCATATTTTGAGCTGCAGGCCTTTTATAATTATTCAGATAGTTCTCAAAGCAGGGAACGTATCCGAATTACGGGCCTTGCGGTAAAGGCCTTCCACCAGGCAGGAGACAAGGTGCTTGAAGGATGGGCTCTCACCACATTGGGCGATCTGCATAGCATACAGGAAGAATACGCAGTTTCCAATGAATATCTTCTCCAGGCAGTGGCAATATATGAGGCCATTGGGCATAAAAAAACACAGGATGCATATGAATTACTCGGCAGGAATTGTAACAACCAGGGAGACTACAGACGTGCATTCGAATATGCATTACTCGCACTGAAAGCTGCAAAGGCGACCAACGATTCCAGTATGCAAATGGCTACGATTAACAATCTGCTTGGTTCGCTATACCGGAACGCCGGCAGAGCAGAGATCAGCATTTCGTATTATCATGAAGGACTGACCGTAGCTTTACAGCACAAAGATGGTCCGAATGCACTGCTGATGGCTTATGTACTAGGCCGCACTTATCTTGACCTTCACCAGTCTCGCAAAGCCCTTGAAGTTTTAGATGCGATTCCCCGGGGCTTGCTCGATTCTTCTAATGCCAGAGTAAAAGCCCTCATGGGAATGGTATACATGGACGGATACTACGTCTGGAAACAACAAGAAAAAGCGTACAAATATGCTGTTATCCTGGAAAAGTTGATTGAAGAAAACACACTGGCGGCGGAGTGGGCCAACCGCGTTTGCATAGCATTGGTCAAGTATCATTTGAATGAGCATGATATTGCAAAAGCTCGCCTGTACCTCGATAAATGTATGACTGTATCGCTGTTGCCCACCTCGCCTGAATGGGTTTCCCGATATGATATCAGCTACAAGGTCGATTCGGCCGAAGGAAATTATAGAGCAGCATTTTACGATTTACTCAAATACAAAACGCAAGACGATTTACTCCACAACGATGTCAAAACACGCCAGTTTCAACAACTGGATGTAGAATACGAAACCTCTAAGAAAGTGGATTCCATCTCTTTGCTCACCCAAAAAACCAACCTGCAGGCCACCAATCTGCGACAGGCTCACCTGATCCGCAACATCACCATGATTGGTATTGTACTTGCGCTGGTCGTCATAGGCTTGCTCTACCGGCAATACCAGCTCAAACAGCGCAACAATAAGACAATGGCCATCAAAAACGAACACCTGGAACACCTCGTCACCGAAAAAGAATGGCTACTGCAGGAAGTAAATCATCGCGTTAAGAATAATTTGCAGACCATCGTAAGTCTCCTCGAATTACAATCCGATTCTCTAAGTGGAGATGCTCATTTCGCATTGCAAACCAGCCAAAACCGTGTATACGCTACCTCTCTGCTTTATCAAAAGCTTTATAGAACAGAGAACGTGTCGTCCGTCAACATGAAAGTTTATATCACCGAACTTGTACAGCACCTTCAGGATGCACTTGGTAGCAGCACATTCGTAACTGTTACATTAGATATTTCCCCTATTGAACTCGATGTCTCACAAGGTGTACCCCTCGGACTGATAATAAATGAAATAATTACCAATTCATTCAAGTATGCATTCGATCAAACCATTTTGTATCCGGAAATCGTTGTTACCTTTTCCATCGAGCACGGCGTCGCTAGCCTCGTCATTAAAGACAATGGGATCGGCTTTCCCTATGCCGGCAAAGACAACTTTGGGACCGGTTTACAACTGGTAAAAGGGCTGACGGGAAATATAAATGGGGAGGCCTTCATCGTATCAAACAATGGCACCTTTATAAAAATCATGTTCTTGCCCAAAGGCTCACCCACATCGGAAATGCAAAACAGTACGCCATCGGAGATATTTAGCTTATAGGCTCAAACGCTTTCATTAAATCATCTTTACTACCTGCTGCAGGTATCCTTGAACGTTTCTATAAACACGCTGGTTAATATGCTATTACAAGCTTCTTCCTATTTTGAGATTTAATTATTTCTCCCTTCCAATTAACTTGCTCATTTTATGTCAATTTGGTTCTAACATATCCAATTGTACTAGATAAAGCCAAATTGACAATAATATCCTATACATATGTTGCATGCTTCCCAATTCTCGATCCTGTGCAGCTAACTTTATCAACTTTTGACTTTGTCAATTCCCATTTTTTAAGCCGGTAATCCTCCGATTTTGAGTCCCAGCCCAATATGAGAATATTACAGGCAATGCAATTAAGAATTCGACCTGCTCTTTTTTTGTGATTGCTTTACTTTCGAAATCTCTTTTAACCGTTGTACTTGTGCTAAAGCTTGCGCACAGGATATTCCTGGTTGCGGTGCAATTATCCGCTGCCACCTCAATGATAACTCCGTCAATGATATTTTTAAGTTTGCTTCTGGTATCATTAGTATCCATTTGAAGTAAAATCACTAAAAATCAAGGAAATTTTGAATTCCATGTCGACAGTGCTATACGGTATGCTGGTTTTCAATATAATAAACATATTATCAACTGGGTATAATTAAAAAATCGCGTCCTTTAAATTACAATTTGTTTAAATAATCTAAATCAACCTGATTATAACCAAGTACTTTAATAAAATCAACTGCGTCCTTAGCCATTTCAGAAACACTTTCAGATGTTTTGCCCCCTGTAGTGGCTACTCCTTTGTTATTAAACAGGATAACATGATGCTTTTTTGCCAAAGCATTTGTAATTACCGGATCCCAATTATCCATAGTACCTGTAAAGTGTTGCAAAAAATGGCTGCAACTGTCGCGCCTGGCCATTAAGCAAAGCAACATAAGGATTAAATATATTATGTTTTCTGGTTTAAGATAACTCTGTGATGTGCTTTGCAAATTCGGAAATAGCCATCACATTATATAGTAAATTGCTAAGGCCGCATAGATCTTACTCGTTATATCGGCAACTATGGATAGTTGCATACATCCTGCCACAAGCAGATTCCATCCATCGGTTTTTAAAAACATGATATAAGTCATGTTCATTTTTAACTGCTGTCATAGTATTATGCCGATGATGGTCGTAACTTCATAATAGTTCAAAATCTGATATAAAGAGAAGCGAATAAAGCCATAATTCTTGTCCTTATTTATGAGGCGTGGGAATTAATTATCACTATTGGGCTACCTGGCAAAATATTCATCTCCATTTTTCTTTTTAACAGGGTTTTCAGAATATAAGATCTCAAAACATTTCCACCCTGTTTCTGATTGCTAAGCTAGAATTTTACAAGTCAATTCTTTAAAAGATAAACTCAACCACACCTAAAATTTAAACAATGAAAAAGATGTATTTTCTATTGTTGCTGACGGGAAGCATTCTGGCATTCAATCAGCACTCTATTGCGCAGAAGGAACCGTTAACTTCAAAAACAGCCACAAAGGACAAGGGGTATACAGTTCTTAATCCCGGAGAACTAATTGTAATATACAAATATGCCCACCTTGCACACTCTCCGAAAGAAACAGAAAAATATGCCCCTACATATTTTTTTACCTCTAACGCTTCTGATGTATTACAGCCCCTTACAAAATCGAACCTAAAAAAGGCATTCCCTAATAATCATCCCTTTCACGACGCATTAGATGCCACTATAAAGGAAGATAAGGAGCTTATCAATTACGATAATTTCCATAAAATGTACAAAGTGAGCTGGATTTTGAAACAGCATTCATGAAAATTAACCCCACTGACCAATAGGGGTTAAACGCTGTTAAATACAATGGAAATGACTCGAAAAATAACAAATTGGTACGTCATTACAGGTGGTCCGGGAGCAGGAAAAACAACGATTGTTAATTTACTTGGCGCAAAGGGATACAAAACAACTATTGAACATGCCCGACATTACCTCGATACTCAGCTTATTAAAGGCAGAACGGTAGAGGATGTCAGAAAAAATCAGAAGGAGTTCCAGTCCGGCATTCTTGATATGCAGATTGAGCAGGAAAATTCGCTTTCTCCCAATGATGTTGTTTTCCTTGACCGGGCAATTCCCGATGCACTCGCATACTATCGTTTCCTGAATCTGCCAGAAGATAAAAAGTTAAAGGAAGCGTTGAGTAAGGTTTTATACCGGAAAATTTTCATTCTCGATTGCCTTCCGCTACAACAGGACTATGCGCGAAAGGAAGATGAGTCAGCTCAAAAACGAATTCATTCGCTGCTTACCGATATATACGAAGCACTCCCGGTTCCGGTAATTCATGTTCCGGTTATGCCGCCTGACAAGCGTGTAGATTTCATTTTGAAAAATCTTTAATATGAGATTCAAACCTTATTCGGCAAAAGTCATTTACAGAAAACTGAAGCTGCAGCAACCGGTTGTTTCCCGGCATTTGAATATCCTAAAAAACGCCGGGATTGTCAGTCGCAAACAGGAAGGGCAGAAAATCTATTACTGTATCTGTACAGAAAACGAAACCGTTGAATCGCTCACCAAATATTTTTGTTAAACAAAAAGTAATAAAGGATTGAAGATTTACAATGAAATGTATTTATAATGATTGAAAAAATAGTTTCCTGGTCAATTCACAACCGCTTCTTTGTGTGGATGGGTATCATGCTGATTGTGGCAGGTGGTATTTATTCCATAAGAGAAACGCCGGTCGATGCACTGCCCGATCTTTCGGAGAACCAGGTTATTATTCTTACTGAATTCATGGGCCGTAACCCGAAGATTATAGAAGACCAGATAACTTACCCATTGGTGTCCAACCTACAGGGCATCCCCCTTATCAAATCCATCCGTGCCACTTCCATGTTTGGAATGAGCTTTATTTTTGTAGTGTTTAAAGACGATGTAGACATTTATTGGGCACGCACAAGGGTATTGGAGCGCTTGAATTATGCGCAAAAGTTTTTGCCACAGGGCGTGATCCCCGGACTGGGCCCGGATGGCACCGGCCTCGGGCATGTATTCTGGTATACATTGAATTCCAATGATTACAACCTCGGAGAACTAAGAGCTTTGCAGGACTGGTACGTAAAATTCGCCCTGCAGAACGTAGAGGGTGTAAGTGAAGTAGCTTCTTTTGGTGGTTTTCAAAAACGTTACCAGGTTACCGTTAACCCTCACAAGCTCGTGTATTTTGGAATTTCCCTCATGGATGTTACCCGTGCAGTTTCTGCTAATAATCGGGACGTAGGGGGAAGCCTCTATGAAATGAATGCTACCGGTTATCTCATTCGCGGGCAGGGTTATATTACCAGCCTGGAAGATATTAAAGATATACCCATTGGTACATATAAATCAATCCCCGTAAAACTGAGCGATATCGCTGACGTACAAATGAGCTCGGACTTAAGATTAGGCATCGTAGAAGAAAACGGGGAGGGAGAGGTGGTAGGCGGTATTGTAGTCATGCGCTTTGGTGAAAATGCGAAAGACGTTATCGAAAGGACTAAAATACGGATGAAAGACATAGAAAAAGGATTGCCGCCCGGCGTCAAATTTAAAACGGCCTACGACAGAAGCAACCTCATATCAGCAGCCATCAGTACGTTGAAAGAGGCCTTGTGGCAGGAAATCCTGATTGTGTGCATCACCGTAATTCTGTTCCTGTTCAGTATCCGCAGTGGTCTGGTCGCCATTTTCTCTATCCTGCTTTCTGTTCTCATCGGTTTTATGTTAATGAAATTATTTGGTGTCACTTCAAATATAATGTCTCTTGGGGGTATCGCATTGGCAATTGGCGATGTGGTAGACCCGGGTATTGTAATGGCAGAAAATGCTTACCGGGCACTGACTAACCGGGTTCTTAAAAATCAAAAAACATAGGGTGCGATGGAAAGCGAAAAATCAATAAAAGTTAAGGAACGCATCGGCCATACCGGGGAAATACCTGAAGAGGAAAGGATAGCTATTATCGAAGAATCTTCACGAACATTGGGACGGTCTGTTTTCTTTTCAGTAATCATCATGATTATTTCCTTTGCGCCTATTCTTTTCCTGACAGGACAGGAGAAAAAACTTTTTTCCCCTCTTGTATTGACCAAAACATTTTCGCTTATCGGCGCTGCCATTCTCTCTATTACCGTTTCTCCCATGCTCACCCGGGTATTTATGAAATGTAAGCTGGTACCCGAAAGCAGAAACCCCGTGTCCAACTTCTTTATTACCATTTACAAACCTGTTGCCAGGCTTTGTCTCAAATGGAGAATAACGGTACTGGTATTGTGTTTTGCCATCATAGCAGGTAGTGTACCTCTTGTTATTAACCTCGGTTCTGAATTCATGCCTCCCCTCGATGAGGGTTCCCTGCTCCTGATGCCTGTCACGTTGCCCGATGTTTCCAATTCAGAAGCTAAGCGCATAATGCAATTGCAGGACAAAATTATAAAGGCATTTCCCGAAGTGGAAAATGTCTTAGGCAAGGCTGGTCGCGCCTATACGGCTACTGATAATGCTCCCATCAGCATGATTGAAACCATTATCGTATTAAAACCAAAGAAGCAGTGGCGCGACGGTATGACGAAAGAAAAGTTGATTAAAGAAATGAACGGGAAAATCCAGATCCCCGGTGTAGTAGTTGGATGGACACAGCCAATCATCAACCGCATCAACATGCTTTCCACAGGCATCCGAACCGATGTTGGGGTGAAAATATACGGTAAAAACCTCGATACGATCTATGGCATCTCCCGCAGGGTAGAAGCCGCACTAAAAGATATCCGTGGATTGGAAGACCTATATGTGGAACAGCTCACGGGCGGCAAATATCTCGATATAAAAATTCGCCGCAAAGATGCTGCCCGGTACGGGCTGAATATTGACGATGTGAATATGGTCATTGAAAGCGCTTTGGGTGGAATGATACTGACAACAACGGTCGAAGGCAGAGAACGTTACAGCGTCAATCTCCGGCTGGCACAGGAATACCGGAACGACATTGATGAGATACGGCGTATCCCCGTACAAACAATGAAGTACGGCGTTATTCCCATTTCCGCAATTGCGGATGTAAAAGTTACAGAAGGCCCTCCAATGATTAATTCCGAGAATGCCATGTTAAGAGGGACCGTATTGTTTAACGTCCGCGGAAGGGATATGGGAGGGGTTGTAAACGAGGCAAAACGAAAAATTGAGGAAACCTTTAAGCAATTGCCCCAGGGGTATTTTATAGAATGGAGCGGCCAATACGAAAACCAGGTGCGGGCGCAGCAACGTCTAAAAATCATCATACCCATTGTTTTATTGATTATTGCATTAATTCTGTACGTAACCTTCCACTCCTTTACAATGGTAGTAGTAGTATTCGTTAGCATACCGGTAGCCCTGATAGGCGGCGTTTATTCCCTTTACTACTACCATGTGAATTTTTCTGTGGCCGTAGCAGTAGGCTTCATTGCCCTATTTGGCGTGGCGGTGGAAACCGGGGTACTAATGATTGCATACATGAACGATACTATCCGGAAGCTGGCCGCAGAAAAAGGGAACAACACGCAGAATATCACACTTCCCGTTCTAAAAGAGGCCATTCTTTTTGGCGCTATACAGCGTGTACGCCCGCTGCTAATGACGGTATTAGCCAATATCATCGGGTTAATTCCTGTATTGGCTTCCACCGGCACGGGCAGCGACGTGATGAAACCAATTGCCATTCCATTCGTATTCGGCCTCATCACTTCCACCTTATTTGTATTGATTGTGCTTCCTGTTATTTATAACCTGTTAAAAGAATGGGAACTAAAAAAGTATGGTAAGCTGGTGGTGTTGGAAATAAATGAATAAACACAACTGTCAATAACGACATGAATACAAAATTAGTCATATTATACATTATTACTCAATCGGTTTTTACCGCGTCTCACGCGCAGGACTCTATATGGATGACTATTCCGAACCTGTTCACTGAAATCGACAAAAGCTATCCGCAGTTGAAGTCTTATGAATCAAAAATAAATTCCATCCATTTGTTGGCAGAAGGAGCCAGGGCCTGGATGCCGCCTACGGTATCCCTGGCTTTAGACCGTTTTCCCTACCGGTTATCTATGATAAAGGAGCAATCCCCGGATAACCAGGCTGGTATTATGCTTTCGGTGCAGCAGATGATCCCCAATACACGGAGGTTGAATGCGAAACGGGACTATCTGGCATCTATGGAAAATGTGCAGCAAAATGATCTTAAGTGGCAAATAAATATTCTTCATTTTACGGCCCGGCTGTACTATTATCGCCGCTACATAGCGGAGCGGAAGCTGAAGCTGATAAAGGAATACCGCGAATTGCTCAATATGCTGGTTAAGACAGCCAAAGACAAGTACACTTATAACCAGGCTGATTTGGGCACCATCTTCAAAGCGGAAGCATCACTTGGCGAACTCGCAAATATGAAAACAATGTCGCTGTCGCAAATTGCTGAAAGCAATATCGGGCTTAACACCCTGATGGTGCGGGATGTAAATACTCCTTTCCTTATCGATACTTTGTTATCACCAAAGGATTACAGTAGCGATTATTTATCAGCACTCGATAGCTCCCAATTTTTGAGAGACGATATTCTATCCATGCAGAGCCGTATTCAATCAATGAAATTGAACCAGCGCCTGGCGGCCTCTGGTTCCCGCCCGGATTTTGGGGTGCAGATTGCACACGGGCATATGTTTGGTATGGACAATCAGTTCTCAATCATGGGTATGGTCACCATTCCTATCGTACCATGGTCTTCCAAAATGTATAAATCCGACGTTAAATCCATGGGGTTTGAAATAGAAGCAATGCAAAAGGAAAAGGCTGTCATGCAACTCATGGTTACGCAGATGACCCATGAAAAAATAACTATGCTGATGTATGAGAAAGAACAACTGGATAACTACGATCAGAACATATTGCCGTCTTACCGGAAAAACCTTGAAAGCAACCTGCTGTCTTACCGGCAAAACACAGGAAACTTTTTTGTATTGCTCGATGCATGGAATATGCTGTTGATGAAGGAATTGGAGCGTATTGATAAACTTGGTCAGGTTTTTACTATACAAAGCGAATTTGAGTATCAAAGAGAGATAAAGTAATTATGAACAGGGTGCAATCATATAAAGGGTATAACAGGAGCTTCGCCAATGCCATATTCGTGGCATTGATGTTGGCTCTATCCGGATGCCACCAGGAGGAAAAAAAACATGATATACATCAACCCACGCCGGCCGCCGGCATAAATGATAGTATAAATCATCATTCAATGCCGGGTATGGATAATACATCGGGTAATGAAATGCCGACCGATACTTCAACCAGCGAAACCCACTGGAATACCCTTCCAACAAACCGTATCGTCATTGCCCGGCAAAAGTTAACACAGCCGGTTTTCGCTGAAACGGATTTTACTATAACCGGCAATGGATATATCGCGTTCGACACGCGTCGGGACAGGAAAGTGTCGGTTCGGGTAGCCGGTAGGATTGAACAACTATATGTAAAATACAATTATCAACATGTACATAAAGGTGAAAAAATGCTTGAGCTATACAGCCCCGAACTAAACACTTATATAGAAGAGTACCTCTATGTACGCCAGAAAACGAATGATACAGTGCTGCAACGCAAGGCTGAGGAAAAATTACTTTTATTGGGCCTTACCCGCGCCCAGGTGCAACAGATTGGAAAAATCGGCAATAGCCCTTTTTCCATACCAATATACAGCCCCGTTGACGGTTATGTATTGGTTAATTCCTCTCCTGCCCCGATTATGGGCAATACAGGCAATTCTTCCGGTAGCATGGGTAGTGGAATGAGCAATGCAGGCAATTCGCCAACCGCTATCCAGGGATCTCTGCTAACCGACAATAGTATCCGGGAAGGCATATACGTAAGCAAAGACCAGACGCTTTTCCGTATAAACGATTTTAAAGAGGCCTGGGGTATCATTGCCTTTAACAAGGAAAGTGAGAAATATCTTTATAAAGGCCAATCTGTAACAATATCAAGTGAGTTGCTGCCCGGCAAACCAATTCAGACAACCATTCAACTGATTGAACAGTTGTACCAGGATGGACAGAAATTCACGCAGGCCAGGGTATATATTTCTAATAAGTCCGGGAATTTGAAGCAAAATTCATTGATCGATGCTACTATATCTGTTCCGGTAAAATCAATGACCGTGCCGGCCGGCAGTGTTTACTACCTGGGCGAGGTGGCAATTGTATGGGTTGAGGTTGGGATAACCAGGGAAGGCAGCCATATTTTTCAGCCAAAAGTTGTTAAAACCGGCTACCGGAGTATGAACAAAGTGGAAATACTAAATGGGGTAACACAAAATGACAGAATTGCGATGGATGCAGCTTATCTCACCGACGGTGAAGCCATCATTAAATATTAAACCGGAATAGACATGAAAAACAAGGTCCTCATAATTGCTTTTGGTTTTTACGTCATAATATCCGGCCAGATTGCATGTTCCGGGGGAAATCCAAATAACAAACCGCAGAAACATGGCAATCGTAATACCACCATGCAGGACCATACTGGTATGGATATGGTAACCATTACCAAACGCGATGAAGAATATGCGAACATTCATATAGACACGGTAAGGGTGAAAACAATGGCTGAATACTCTACATTATTGGGAACTACCAATTTTGATGAAAGAAAAATAACCGTAATCACATCCCGCCTCAGGGGAAGGCTCGACAAATTATTTGTGAACAACCCCCAACAGCAGGTGTTAGCGGGCCAACCGCTATATGCAATTTACAGCGAGGAATTATTGTCATACGAGAACGAATATTTGAATGCCCTGCAACAGCAGGCGGAGTTCGTTACCATGAAACAGATTGTGGATCAGTTAGTAGATGGAGCGAAGAAGAAATTGTTGTTACTCGGACTTACCGGTGAGCAAATTGCCCTCCTGGAAACGACTCGCGTAGCTTCCCCGCTTGTTACCTATTATAGCCCCGTTTCCGGTACCCTCGTTGACCTTTCTGTTGGAGAAGGGCAATATGTGGAAACAGGAAGCCCCCTTTTCCGGCTGGCCGATTTATCAGCAATCTGGATCGAGGCTCAGATGTACACCAGCGAATTAAAATGGCTACATGAAAAGCCATCTGTCACCGTTGAATTTGATACCTACCCCGGTGAAGTCTTTAATACTACCGCGGTTTTTGATAACCCTACAATAGAACCGGACCAGAAAATCAGCCTCGTGCGTTTCCAAATAATCAGCCGCAGGCATCAGCTAAAGCCAGGAATGATGGCCTATGTCAACATCAGGCGAAATGATAGGAAAACAATGGTAATACCCAAATCAGCTATTCTGATTGGCAACATGGTAACCGCCTGGGTAAAAACAGGCGAAGGCGTATATGAGAACAGGGTAATTGAACCCGGTATTCAGAATAAAAATGAAGTTGAAGTACTCCACGGAATAAAAGTGGGAGAATTGATTGTAACCAGCGGTGCTTATTTACTCAACAGCGCTTTGGTGCTAAAAAAAGGCGCGGGCATGGGAGGAATGAAAATGTAATGAACACGAATTTAATATTATAGCCAATATGTCTATTAATGATATAAAAGAACCATGGGTAAAAGACCATTTAACCATTATTGAGGATCTTCATACTAATGCAGAAAGCGGCCTGTCTTCCAGCGAAGCCAAAGAAAGACTTGAAGTGTCAGGCTATAACAGGATTGAAGCAGGTAAGAAAACAAGCTTGTTCCAGGTATTGATAAATCAGTTTGTAAGTCCATTTGTATTACTATTGGCCATCGCTGCAGGACTTTCCTTTTTCTTCAAGGAATGGCTGGATGGCATTGCCATTACAGCGGTTATATTTATAAACGCGGTCATTGGTTTTTTTATGGAGTTTCAGGCCGAACGGTCAATGGAGGCGCTCAAAAAGCTAACCACCATTCCTGCCAGGGTAATGCGTAACGGTAAGCGGGAGGAAGTACCTTCGGAAGAATTGGTGCCCGGAGATATCCTGTTTGTGGAAGCGGGTGATATGGTAACGGCCGATGCAAGGGTAATACAGTCATCACAATTGCAAACCAATGAATCAGCGCTAACCGGCGAATCCCTCCCCGTTGAAAAAAACAGCCTCCCTTTGCCCTCCAATGTACAATTAGCCGAACGTATAAACATGCTCTATAAAGGAACATTTGTGGCCTTGGGGAATGGGTATGCAGCAGTCGTCAATACCGGCATGTCTACAGAGCTCGGTGCAATCGCTACAATGGTCCAACAGGCACAACAGGCTGCAACACCGTTGGAAAAGAAAATACAGTCATTTAGTAAAAAACTGATTTGGATAACAGTAGCACTCGTAATCATCGTTTTTATTGCCGGGTTGTTAAACGGTCACGAACTGGTAACCATGCTTGAAACTTCCATTGCCCTTGCCGTTGCAGCAATACCGGAAGGTTTGCCTATCGTAGCCACTTTGGCCCTTGCCTTTGGAATGCTACGTATGGCCCGGCACAATGTGATCGTGAAGAAACTATCAGCGGTTGAAACACTGGGCGGAACAAATGTGATTTGTACGGACAAAACAGGTACGCTTACCCAAAACAAAATTCAAGTCTCATTTGTCCAGGTAAATGGTGCGGCTTCAGGAATTGATGTGGATATCCCCGGTATATCCATCCGGTGGATGGAGAATGAAAGCATCTCCGGGCAGCCCGCCTTTGAGCACCTGCTACGCATAGCTGCATTGTGCAATACTGCTTCTTACGAATTTGAGAATGGTATTGAAAAAGAATCCGGCGATCCGCTGGAGACAGGATTATTAAAAATGGTTTATGCTTCCGGAAAGTCGGCCCAGGAATATCGTCATCAATTTTCTAAAGCGGATGAAATCCCCTTTTCATCTGAAGCAAAGGTAATGGCAACCCTGCATCATAGCAGTAGCCAGGGTTACTATATAGCCGCCAAAGGCGCGGTGGAGGAATTACTCTCACACTGCACATCGGTGCTGGAAGGAAATAACATTGTCCGGTTTACGGAAGAAAAAAAGAAGCAATGGCTTATAGCGGCAGAAAACCGGGCACAATCAGGATTAAGAATGCTGGCGTTTGCGTTTAGGAACTCCAAAGAAAAGGAAAAGGACTTTTTGCACCACTTAACATTGGCCGGGTTGATAGGGTTCATTGACCCGCCAAGGCCTGAAGTCCCGGCCGCCATTCAGGAGTGTAAGTCGGCCGGGATAAAAGTAGTTATGATTACCGGTGATCATCCAGCCACTGCCCAAAATATTGCACAACGTTTAGGACTGGCTAACCAGGACGATAAAGTAGTGCATGGCAGTTCGATGAAGCACTTTAAAGATTTAACAGATGATGATAAAGCCAAATGGCTAAAGGCCACTGTTTTTGCGCGCGTAAACCCACAACAAAAGCTGGATCTTGTTACTTTTTACCAGGAAAAGAAAATGGTAGTAGGCATGACCGGCGACGGTGTAAACGATGCACCCGCGCTAAAAAAAGCGGATATAGGGATAGCAATGGGGCTCAGAGGAACCCAGGTAGCGCAGGAAGTGGCAGATATCGTATTGAAAGATGATGCATTTTCATCCATTGTGCTGGCAATCAGGCAAGGAAGAGCGATTTTTGATAATATCCGAAAATTTGTCGTCTTTTTGATGTCCTGCAATCTCAGTGAGTTATTAATTATTGCGACGGCTTCTGTTTTCAATTTGCATTTCCAGCTTTTTCCATTGCAGATATTATTTATCAACCTGGTTACAGATGTGCTCCCCGCCCTGGCCCTCGGCCTCACCAAAGCGGCACCGCACATCATGCAGCGGAAACCCTATTCACCTAATATTGCGATCATTGATAAAAAAAGGTGGACCGCCATTTTTGTTTATTCTACAATTATGTCAATCACAACCATTGGTGCGGTATTAACCAGCCATGAATGGTTGCATAACGCAGAGAGGTGGAGTCCTGAACTTTGCAATAATATACTTTTCTATACCCTCATTTTTTCCCAGATCCTTCATGTTTTTAATATGTCATTTGAAAAAGGAATATCTTTCTTTAAAACAGAAGTATTCCGTAATAAATACGTGTGGATTGCTATAGCTATTTGCATATTAATAACAATGTTATCTTACTGGATTATACCTCTAAGAAAAGTGCTTGATGTGACAATCTATAGTTGGCAGGACTGGACAGTTGTGGTTGTTTT
Organism: Chitinophaga oryziterrae; assembly: GCF_009758125.1. Taxonomy (GTDB): domain Bacteria; phylum Bacteroidota; class Bacteroidia; order Chitinophagales; family Chitinophagaceae; genus Chitinophaga; species Chitinophaga oryziterrae. The sequence goes on along the minus strand of NZ_WRXO01000005.1, from coordinate 524,420 downwards.
TTCTGTATTGTCTCTAATATTAATACAATTTGTCAAAAAGATGAAATGGGTGCTTTAGAAGCAAACAGACCATTCGCTTGTGAACTACAATTGTCTTTACTCTTTTGCAGGAAATTGCAATTTGTCTGCATTTTTATTGCAATTTCAAATATTGAAAATACTGTTATAATAAGCGGTAACTTTAGTAAATGGCTTTGCGGCCCCGCAAGTTCTTTCAGGTAATCCATTTCCTCCCAGATGAACATCTCCAAATTTTGAACTCCTGAGAAATTTCTTAAAATTATTTTGCGAAACCAATTAGTTGCACTTATATTTGCAACCGAATGGTTTCTTATATAAATAACTAATTATGAAAAGTAAAATCCTTTTTATTTTATGCCTGCTGACCGGCCTGCTGTTTATTAATTCGGGACTGGATAAATTCTTCCACTACATGCCGATGCCTAAGGAAATGCCTGAGAAAATGATGAAAGCCGTAAAAGCATTTATAGAAATAGGCTGGCTTCTTCCGCTGGTTGGAGCCATAGAAATTCTTGGCGGTTTGTTATTAATCTTCAACAGGACCAGAGCACTTGGCGCAATTGTTATTTTACCTGTTTTGACGGGTATTCTACTTGCCAACATCAGCATGGCTCCATCAGGTTTACCCATCGTATTTGTATTGATCGCAATTATTCTTTGGGTAATTATTGACAACAAGGAAAAGTACCTGCCGATGATAAGGAAATAATAATTCAAACGGTACGGTTAGGTAGAATCAACAAATTGAAATAACACTTCCATGAGAAGAGATATTTTTCAAGCTATTGCCGACCCCACACGGAGGGCCATCATCGCTTTAATTGCAATGCAGGCAATGACACCTAATGCTATTGCCGAGCATTTTGATACGACACGACAAGCAATTTCAAAACATCTGAGAGTTTTAACGGAATGCGAACTGTTGAAACAGGAACAGCATGGCCGGGAAATATATTATCAACTTGAAATTGACAAAATGAAAGAAATAGACAAATGGCTGGAACAATTCAGGAAGATTTGGGAAAGCCGTTTTCTGCAACTCGATCAACTTTTATTAACTATTAAAAAGAAAAATTAATGACACACAATTTGCAATTCGACTTCATTACAGATAAGGAAAAAAATACGCTGACAATCAGACGCGAGTTTCTAGCCGGCCGGCAATTAGTTTGGGATTGTTATACCAAAAGTGAATTGCTTGACAGATGGTTTGCGCCGGCGCCGCTAACCACCAAGACTAAGTCAATGGATTTTCGTGAAGGAGGTCACTGGCATTATGCAATGGTAGAACCCAACGGTACAGAATATTGGGGGTATACTGAGTATCTTAAAATTAAACCAATTGACTACTACACTTCTTCGGATGCTTTTAGTAATGCAGAAGGCGAAATAAATAAAGACCTGCCCCGTGCAGAATGGCTTGTAACCTTTACAGATAAAGGCGAAAACGCCTTAGTAGAAACCATCGTTAAGTATAAATCTCTTTCAGATTTGGAACAGGTCATCCAAATGGGCATGGAACAAGGAATGTTAGCAACCCTGAAAAAACTGGATGAATTATTGTTAACCCTAAACAAATAAATTGAACTAACTGAGATAGTACATGACGATGGCACTGACGGGACCATTTTATGCGGAGACAGTATTTACATCTCCCCCAGCAAACGCCACACAGCAGTTATGTACAGCTATCCCAATCAGATATTACTTTCAAAATCCGAGTTCTACGACTTTTACAAAAGAACGTCAGGACTCCGCTTTGACACTATGTATGGTGCTTTTAAAAATCAGGATCTTGAAGGAAATGCGATGCAGGTATTTACAAGTTCAATGCAGCGTTATATAAATAGTTATGGCTGATAACAAAAAGGGAACAAACATCAATATGATGCTTATTCCCTTTTGTTATGAACAGATTCTTTTATGCGACCATTGCTACGGTATTGTTAATGCCCAATGCCGTGAATGTCAGCGGGCCAACTATACCATCTACCTCAAGCCCTTTTTGTTGTTGGAATTCCTTCACCGCTGAAAGAGTAGCACTCTGGAATACACCATTTTCTTCCAGTTTAGGATTGGCTCCTTTTTTATTAAGCGCTTTCTGAATAGCCAATACAGCACTGCCGGCGTCCCCATTACGCAGGTATGAACCAGTCGTAAATTTCGGGTCTGCAATACGCGGCTGATTCACTTCTTCCTGAATAGCACCGAATAATTCAGTAGTTACTTTTCCTGTAACTGCTAAATGATGTTTCTCTTGAAATTGCCTTACCACATTTTCTGTTTCAGGACCGAAATCACCATCTACGGTAATCTTGAAATGCAGGTCGAACAACATCTTTTGCAAAACCACTACATCAGTACCGGAATCTCCCCGTTCCAGGACATCATTATTATTGAGAGGAGACGCGTTCTCAAGGGCAAGCGGAGAGACAAAAGCGCGTACCGTAGATCTGTTTCGTGTCCGTAACATCACTTCTCCGCCATCACTATCATTGCCCTGGGTCGTATTACCTTCCCATGCCTCAAATTTCGTTTTCCCTGCATCAATCCATCTTACAAAAATGCCTGTATGGTCGCAAACTCCATCGCCGTCCCAGTCATATAAAACAATGTCTGCCGGCTGAGGATCCTTTGTTAGCCTGCCCTTTCTTTTCCAGAAGTTGTAACCGGATTGACAAGCCTGATAACCATGTACGCTATCTATTTGTTCCAATGGATTACCGGCATGATCATACACAAAACTTACAAAAATGGCGCACCATTTTACACCGTCAAGACCATACCATTTACCATATTTTGTTCTGTTTGATTCCTTAGGAGATTCTTTTGTACCGTTTTCTGCGGCTGCAGTAGCAAGAATTGATTCACGAGACATAAAACACTTTTTTGAGGTTAATAAAACAAGAAAGGGGTATATCACATAACGTCTATAGAAAACTATTCTCAAGGTAGGATTAAGGGTATTCTCAAAAAATACCAACAAGTTTGTATTTTTTGAGAATACCCTGTCATATTTATCTCGTCTGTCCAAGCGGTCTCAAGACCACCTCATTCACATTAATATTCCCGGGCTGACTGATCGCATATATCACCGCATTGGCGATCGCTTCCTCATCCATCTTAACCATGTTCTCCAGGTTACCGTACAACGCCCTCACCTTCGGACTGCTAATATCATGTCCTAATTCAGAATGCGTAGCTCCAGGGTAGATAGTGGTTACTTTTATCGTCTGAGCTACTTCTTCCCGTAATGTTTCCATAATAGCCCGCACAGCGAACTTTGTTCCACTGTACACACCACCGCTCTGTAACGTCTTTAAACCAGCCACAGAAGACGTAGTAAGAATATGCCCCTGTCCTCTTCCCAGCATATGAGGCAGCACAGCATTAATACCATACAGCACTCCTTTAATATTAACATCAATCATCCGGTCCCACTCTTCTACAAGCCCCTCTTCAAAAAAGGAAAGCGGCATAATACCTGCATTATTCCATAACACGTCCACATGGCCAAAGCGCTCTATTGCCTGATGAATCAGGTTATCCAGGTCCACACGCTTGGTAACATCTGTTTTTACATACATAGAGTTCTCGCCCAACTCCGCTACCATCGCCCTTAACTGATCTTCCCTGCGCGCGGCCAATACCACTTTAACGCCCAAAAGAGCCAGCTTACGGGCAGTAGCTGCACCCATGCCACTGCTGGCGCCGGTAATAACAACAACCTTGTCTTTAATATTTTCCATTGCATTATCTGTTTTGTGGTACAAAGATAGCAAGGAGAATAAGCGCCAGAATTATGCGAATCAAATCAATAATTATGATCTGACAACAATTTGCCTCCGGAAATGATTAGGCGTTTGACCCGTTTGTTTCTTAAAAAAGATATTGAAGTTGGAAGGATGCTCAAAACCCAGGCAATAGCCTATTTCTGCAATATCCCAGTTACTGTGAAGCAGTAAAGCCTTTGCCTCTTTTATCATCCTCTCTGTAATATGTTCCGAGGTTGTTTTACCGGTCACTTCTTTTAAAGACCTGTTCAGATGATTCGTATGTATAGATAACTGACGCGCAAATTCACCGGCATTCTTAAGCTGGATAACATGCCGGGGGGACGTAACAGGGAACTGCCTTTCCAGCAACTCAAGAAACAGACCGGCAATACGATCAGACGATGATAATGTATGAGCAATATGCTCCGGTGGTTCTATCTTCAATGCCTCATGCATAAGGATCTGCACATAACTGCGCAGTAGCTCATACTTGTTTTTATAGGAAGAGGCCATCTCCTTCAGCATCTGCTCAAAGATACCTGCCAGGAAATCCATCGATTGCTGATCCGGGAATAACACCGCATTGCCATTAATCCGGAATAAAGGAGACTCAGAAAGACTGTCCCCTTTCAATTGCTTATTAACAAACTCCTCTGTAAACAGACAAAAGTAACCCGCCTGCCTTTCAGACAACCCCTCCCAGGCATAAGGGATCATGGGATTACCAAAAACGAGGGCATTATCCTTTACATGGATCACTTTATCTGCATAAGAAATCACTCCTTCCGTACCGAGGACCAGGGAAATCTTATAAAAGTCACGTCTGCCGGGTGGAGAAGAAACGCCTTTATAATGCTCATCCACTTTATACACATTAAACTGCCCCGCATCGGAATACTCCTTCCCATGACGCTCCAGATAATCTCCCGCTGTCTCTGTTTTCCTCATACTCTAAAGTTATGCAATTCAAATATTAAAATACCAAAGATGAAAGTAGTAACTTTAAATCCCAAAAGAAGACGAAGCCAACATTATGGAACAGAACGAGTTTCAGGAAACCCTTGAAAAGCTGACAGACAAAGAAGATATCGCAGGAATAGCAGCATTGGTGAATAGTCTGAATGCAGAAGAGCTGGAATTATACAAAACGGAACTACTAGAAGCCTATGCAAATATCTATTCTCTATGGTATTATGATCTGATTTGCGGCAAGATAAAAGAAGAACATCAGGAGGGGATTGTTCAAGAGCTTTTTGACATTCTTACACTGGCGGAAAAAATTGATCCTGAGAATACGCATTACGGAGAACGGGCCCAATGTTATGAATTTCTTTCCGAACTGAAAGGGGAGGAAACAGACAAACTGCTGAACATTCAAAAAGCGATTGATGAATATTCAGACGCACTGAAAAAAAGTGAGAATATCCTGGTTAATGCACCACTGGCCAACGCCTTGCTCGACAAGATGCTGATCACTCAGGAGTTCACAGACGATGAATTCCTGAAGGTCCTTGAATTATTTGAACTCGCTTTTACAACATACTCGGAGTCTGTCGTCTCCTCTTTTATCCACGGATGTTTCCGCATCCTGAATTTTCCATTCAGCAAAAACCACTACTGGCATTCCCGGTTTCTCAATAAATTCAATTTAGCACTCACCCGCTTTACAGAAAAAGAACCTATCATTTTTCTGACCTGGTCAGAAGCGCTTGTAAGAGTCCTGGAATATCAGCAATACGAGATCTCTCCTGAATATGCGGAAGAATTAAACGATATATCAATTGAATTATTAGCGTCCATTACCGATTACCAGACGGATAATCAGCGGCTCCTGAATCAATTGGGATCTGCATTTGAGAAGGCTGCCAAAAGAATAAAGAGAGAGAAATTACTTTATTACACCATTGCCCTTAAATACTTCACAAAAGGACAAACAATTGAACCGGCTACCTGGACTTTCCCCGTATATGCTACCAATGTACTAAAAGCAATGGCAGTCATTTACCACAAACAGCAAAACCAGGAAAAGGTAATAGCGTTATTTGAAGAAGGCAGGGCCCTCTTCTCAAAAGTATACAAACACGAAAAGGATTTTACCTTAAACCTTTACTGGGGAGAATTTCTGATAGAATACGCAAGGCTGGCCTATGGCTTTGATGCCCCTCAAATACTGGAAGAGGCAACGGAAAAATCCCTGATTGCAAAAGAACTTGGAAGGAACTACTATAATCAACCTTACACCTTACTGGCTAAAATTGCATTGAAAACAGGTGATAAAGATAAATGCATGGAGATATTAAAGGAGTGCAAAAAGGTGTTTTCCACTGAATATTATGAATACGATATGGGGCCGGTCCTGAGGGATGAGGATTTCAGGGAGATATGGGCAGAACTTACATAAAGTTGATAATCTGAGTATCATACATACTTATTTTATCTCACAATTGATTTTCAACCGCTTATCTTCATTTTTAAACACTGCATTATCATTGCAGTTACTGCTTATACATTTGTCCCCATTATATCACTCAATTTAACCCCCCCGTTATGAAAAGGACCCTCAATGTAATGCCATTATTATGTATTGTATTTTGCCTGCTTAATACAAGTACCTATTCCAGAACAGAGAATTCCTCAGTTAAAAATCTTTCTGTAAACAGTTCTATTATTCTTGCTAACTGGGTTTCTTCTCAATCATATGTGCTTGGAGATTATGTGACATACGATAATAAGGTATTCAGAGCCGCACACTGGACTCAGGGTGATACACCAAGAGGATTCGGGTTATATCCTGATGGACCCTGGATCTACGAAGGGCTGTATTACTGATGTTCTAAAAAGAAGCTCACAGGAAATTGTGAGCTTCTTTAGTTAATCCCTATCCTGCCTTAACCCCACTCCTACAAACAACTGGTTCCCAAATACAAAACATACCCCCTCATATATTTTTGGAGAATTGAATAAACCAGCTACCTTTACATACCAAATGGTCGGTATTATATATCTCTATAAGATACCAAATAGTCGGTATAAAAATAAAATGGTTTAATAAAATGGAACAACAAGCACCTAAGAAGACGAAACCTAAGATGTTGATCATCATTCTCCTCATCGTTATTATCATAGCTGGTACAGGAAGCTATTACTGGATAAGCAGCAAAGCATATGAAACTACAGACAATGCCCAGGTAGACGGAAACATCATTCCGGTACGTTCCAGCGTCACCGCCTACCTGAATGAAATACGCTTCAGGGATAACCAGCAGGTGAAAAAAGGAGATACCCTTATCGTATTCAACACCATAGCTCTAAAAGCCAAGCTGGAACAGGCACAGGCTGCACTGGAAAATGCAAAAGCAGATGTAAGCGTTTCTGATATCCGCGCTATCGCCAGCTTCCAGAATGCTCAGTCTTCATTACAGAATGCTCAGTCAGGCCAACAGGATATTTTAGCGACCAAAGCTAACCTTGATAAAGCCAAACAGGAACTGGAACGAACCAATAACTTACTTAAAATTAAAGCCGCTACACAGGAACAGTTTGAAACTGCTACTGCTGCCCTGCAGGTTGCACAAGCCAATTACACGCAGGCGGTGAACAAACAGGCTTCTTCCTATTCTAACTCACTGGGACAGGAAACCAGCGCCAAAGCAGTAAAAGGACAGATTTCAGTTGCCCAGGCCGTAGTAAAACAAAAGATGGCAGAACTGGCATTGGCGGAAGAAGACTTTAGTCACGCCTATATTACCGCCCCCTTTGACGGTATCGTTACAAAACGTTCCGTATCACAAGGACAGTACATCTCTGCCGGTCAGACATTATGCGCTGTCATAGACAATCATCATTTATGGATCTCCGCTAACCTGAAAGAAACACAACTGGATAAGATCAAACCCAATCAATCCGTTCAGATCAGATTAGATGCTTTCCCGGAGTTAAAACTAACCGGTAAAGTGGAGTCATACCTCGGTGCTACCGGTGCAAGATTTTCCTTATTACCTCCGGATAATGCCACCGGCAATTTCATCAAGATCACCCAACGGTTTCCTATACGCATCAGCATTGACGGAGAACAGCCAACGGCCTTATATCCCGGCCTGAGCGCTTTCCTAAAGATTAAAGTCCAATAACATGGAAGCTATTACATACCCTACCGGGGCAAAACGTGCTATCCTTGTAGTCACTGCCATCTCCTGCGCCCTGCTGGAACTGATCGATACAACAGTAGTGAACGTTTCCCTTCGTGAAATCAGCGGTAGCATCGGGGCTACTACTACCGAAATTGCCTGGGTGATTACAGCCTATAGTATTGCCAATGTGATCGTCATCCCCTTATCCGGGATGTTCTCTAATTTCTTTGGCCGTAAGGCTTACTTTACCAGTTCCGTCGCCTTATTCACCATGGCTTCTTTAATGTGCGGCTTCTCTACCAATCTATGGATACTGGTGTTCTGGCGCTTTATCCAGGGCCTGGGTGGTGGTGGAATATTATCCACCTCACAAAGTATTATCATGGATTCATTTCCGCCCCATAAAAGATCAACCGGCCTGATTATCTACGGCATGGGAGTTATCATAGGTCCTTCTTTCGGACCGGTATTGGGTGGTTACATCACAGATAATTTCTCCTGGAACTGGATCTTCTTTATCAATATTCCTATCGGTACAATGGCTGCTTACCTCTCATGGAGCCATGTTCCTGATCTTAGCGGGGTAGAAAAACCCCGGATCGACTGGCCGGGCATCTTCTGCCTGGTAGTAGGTATTGGTTCCCTGCAATATGTTTTAGAGGAAGGTTCGTCAAAAGACTGGTTCGATAGCAGTGAGATCATCTGGTGTTTTATTACAGCAATCACCTTCATGGTCGCCTTTGTAATAAGAGAATTGAAAATCGATTATCCGGCAGTCAATCTCCGCCTGTACAGGAACTTCAACCTGCTAATGGGTAATGGACTAAACCTGTTGATCGGCATCATTCTTAACGGGACACTCTTTGCCTTCCCCTTATTCGCACAGCTCTCCTTAGGCTGGACGGCCACTCAAACCGGCGCCTTTATGATACCTGGGGCCCTGATATCCATTCCCGCCATGATCGTAGTGAAAACTCTGCAGGAGAAAATAGGATTGAATCCCAAAATCATCATCATGTTAGGAATGATAATGACGGCAGTTCCATTGATTCTCATCTCCTTCTCTTCTCCGGATTCAAACAGCAGTAACTTCTTCTGGCCTTTTATTTTAAGAGGATTCGGCGCATTGTTTATGCTCATGCCGGTACTGGGCCTCGCAACAGCCGGACTCACAGGTAAAGACCTTGCCCAGGCCATTGGCTTGTCCAATATGCTTCGGCAACTGGGTGGTGCTTTAGGTGTAGCGTTAATGGGTATTTATATCAATCAGGAAAATGCAGTGGTAAGAAGTAGTCTGATAGGCAACATCAGTCAATACAATCCTCAAAGCACTGAAACAATTGCGTCCTACACACAAACGCTTCAGAATAGCGGCATGGGGCCTGATGAAGCTACCAGCGCTGCTCACCAGCTGATTGATTCGGCGCTCTCCAAACAACAGCTACTCATCAGTTATGATCATAGCTTCCTTATTGCAGCCTTTACCGTTTTGTTATGTGTGCCTATCGTTTTAGCTATCCGCTATAAAAAGCAACCGCATTCGAAAGAGATGGACATCGCCCATTAATATTTCAAACCAATCAATAATGAAAAGAATTATCGCTATCATAGGTACATTATTCTCTACAGCATCCTATGCACAAACAACTTTAACGCTACAACAGGCGTTAGAACTGGGATTGAAAAACCGCTATGATATACAGGCCAATCAGTACGACATCAACATCGCACAAACCAATATTAACCGGAGCAAAACAGCCTGGATACCGGAGATCAAAGCAGGTGGGGAAGTCCGTTATAATGCACGTATACAGGCCACTTACATACCTCAGGGATTTGGCAATTCAGATAAACCTGAATTACTGGCGCTGGGTGCAAAGAATTTAACTGTCCTCGGACTCGATTTAAATCAACCGCTTTATAAACCCCAGTTGTCAACGGCTATTAAAATAGCCAGGAACGAAGCAGAGCTGCAACGGGAAAAAAACAGGGAAGCGGAAATCAATATTAAAATGATGATCGCAAGGGCTTATCTAAATGTATTACTCAAAGACGCACAGCAAAAGATTGCAGCAAATGATGAACAACGTTATAAGCAATATTATACTTTGGCTGATGGAAAATACAAAGTAAGTAGTTTAATAGAGAATGATTATTTACACGCAAAGCTGGATTATGAGAATGCAAAAGTACAATACCAGCAATCTGTTCAAAATTACAAGCTGGCAATAGAAGAATTAAAATACCAGGTTAATATTCCTGCAGAAAGTCAAATCGTAATAGCCGATACATTAAGTAAAAATGCATTGCCCGATCTCCAACCAGCAACGGCTGATGCTACTAACCGCACAGAGATAAAACAATTGCTTTTATCGCAGCAGGGAGATCAGTTACAACTGAAAATGACTAAACAAAATATTTTACCGGTCGTATCATTCTTTGCCAACTATTCGGGGCAATTTGTGAATAACAATTTCAATTATACTAAAAGCGAATGGTGGTCATCCTTTAGTTATTTAGGATTACGTATATCCATTCCATTAACTGCCAGTTTTAAAAATCATCATGATATACTGGAAAACAGGATGCTCATTCAACAAACAGCATTACATCTGAAACAAAAAACTGCTGATATAAATTATGAGATCACGAAGGCTTCTACCGAAAGGAATAATGCATTGAATAATCTGCAGGAGGCAGGAAAGAACTACGAACTGTCTCAGACCATTTATCAGAATCAGTTAAAACAATTCGCACTGGGTAGTTTTCAATACAACAACTTACTGGATACAGAAAAATCTATCAGTACAGTAGAACAGAATTATATAATGGCGGTATACGATTATCTGAATGCCACCATCAATCTTCAAAAAGCAAACGGAGGATTTTAAACATCCAGGAAAGCTATGTACGGTATTTTCAAAAGCCATACATAGCTTTTCCTATACAGATTTATTTATCCTTTTTAGTTTAACAATATTATATGCGGTAGCACCGCAGTAGCCTATATTAAATTTGGACCCGAAAGTAACCCGTGTAGCACTATTAAATAACCAGAATCCCCATCTCGTTCTCATAACTATCAACTTAAACCCTAATTATTATGTTCAAACAGAAGTACATTTTTTACGTCGTGTTATTAATCACGTTAGCCATTGGCTGTTCCAAAAACAAAGATGCCGATAAAGTAACCGGCACAGAGCAAACTCCCGGAGATCCCGTTTTAAAAAGGATCCTGAAAGAAGGTTACACACAGAAAGAAATTGTTGAGCTGAAAGACCGCTACATCGTTCAGGGTGATATCATCTTCTTCAAAGGTGTGAAAGATTATCAGGAGGGACCAACAACAGAACAGGCCCGTTCTCCTTACCTGATAGCTCCTGCATACAGGAATATCAGTATTTATCTGAATGCAGGCTCATTCAGTTCCATTAACCTGAGTACCATCCTTGATAATGTAATTGCAGCCTATAATGCCGTAGGATCAGGTATTCAGATGACAAGAACATACACCGCCTCTGCTGCTGATATTACCGTTGTGCAGAACAGTGGCATAGGAACATCTGTTTGCGGACAATCCGGTTTTCCTTATGCTACCGGCAAAGCTTTTAATACAGTATATATTTCTGAAAATACCTTACTCACATACAGCATCACCAGCACCTCACAGTTAACATTGCTGGTAGCACATGAGCTGGGACATTGCCTCGGCTTACGTCATACTAACTGGCAGCCACAAGGTGAATCCGCTGCTATTCCAATTCCAAGTACCCCTTCTTCTGATGGCGCTTCTGTAATGAATGGCAGCACCTGCGGTAACACCTGGTCAGGCTTCTCCGCTTATGATCAGATCGCATTGAAATCACTGTACCCTGTAACGTTAGGTGGTAGCAATGTACTTAATCCTGGCGACCAGTTAACACAAGGCCAGTTAATACGTTCTACCGACGGACGTTTCATCGTGGTTATGCAAGGTGATGGCAACCTGGTACTGTATTACTACAATGTGCCCCTCTGGAGTTCTGTGACATGCTGCAACTCCGCTATTAACCGTGCCATAATGCAGGGCGATGGTAACCTGGTATTATATGATACCGGTAATGCGGCTCATTGGTCATCCAATACACATGGCTATGATGGCAGTTATGCAGTCATCCAGGACGATGGTAACTTCGTTATCTATCAGGGTAGCACACCCCGGTGGAGTTCCAACACTTCTGGTTATTAAAATATAAAAGAAAGCTCCTGGTTATTAAGTGCCCTCAAAAAGTCAGACACTTAATAACCAGGAGCTTTCTTTTTATAATACCTCTTACCTTTGTACAAACAATAATACAATGGTAGCATTCTTAGGTATGGGGCTCTTAGGAGCAAATTTCGTAAAGGCGATGATAAAAAAAGGTGCCAGCGTTCAGGTATGGAACAGGACACCGGCAAAAGCCACTGCACTGGAATCCGAAGGTGCAAAAGCATTTGAGAACGTTGCAGATGCCGTAAAAGGAGCAGACATCATTCACGTTACATTAAAAGATGATGCTTCTGTAAACGAAGTACTCGCAACAGCAAGCACAGGATTTAAACAAGGTGCCATTATTATAGATCATACCACCACATCCGCAGAAGGTGCCATACAAAGGACCAAAGAGTGGAAAGAACGCGGATTTACCTACCTGCATGCCCCCGTATTCATGGGGCCTCAAAACGCACTGGAAAGCACGGGTTACATGCTGGTATCCGGCGATCAGACTGTTATCAGTCAGCTGGAACCGGAATTATCCAAACTGACTGGCAAGCTCATTAACTTCGGCGCAGAAGAAGGTAAAGCGGCCGGTATGAAACTGATCGGTAACCTCTTCCTGGTAACCTTCACCGCCGGTATAGCAGATACCCTCTCTCTTGCTAAAGCGTTACACATTCCCATTAGCGATATCAGTGCATTGTTTGATTCATGGAACCCGGGAGCCATGCTGCCTGCCAGATTAAAAAGGATGTCTGCCGGTACTTACAACAACCCTTCCTGGGAATTAAACATGGCCAGAAAAGATACCCAGCTGTTCATGGACGCTGCGGCCCACGGCGGCACAAAACTAGCCGTAATACCTGCCATTGCCGTTGAAATGGACCGCTGGATAAAGGCAGGACATGGCAACGAAGACTGGACCGTAATAGGCAAGGACGCTGTATCTTAAATATATTTCAAGGTCCCCCATCATCGGGGGGCCTTGATTGATTTTTGAATACCACGACCGGCCCCTTAAGAATGAACAATTTACAACCGGGGGTGTTATCCTTTACACCATAACACCAACCCTCAAAATGGTACACCACAAAATATCGTTCTGCACGGTGTGCATGAATCGTGCAATGCACATAAAAAATACACTCCTGAAGAACATAAAGGATAATGCAGACTATCCGGATGTTGAATTTATCCTGCTCGATTATAACTCCGGAGATGATCTGTACACCTGGGCTAAAAGTGAATTACAACCGTATATCGATAACGGAATATTAACTTATTACAGGACTACCGACCCTCTTTATTTCCATATGAGCCACTCCAAGAATATGGCCCTGAGACTGGCCACAGGGGATATATTGTGCAGTCTGGATGCAGATAATTACACTGGGGTGGGCTTCGCCACATACATCAATAAACAGTTCAGTAAAGACCGGAATATCTTCCTTGCACCCCCTTTTATCGGCCGCGAGAAAAGATGGTGGGATGTACAGGGGAGAGTCTGTTTGGCACAGGATGATTTTTATCATTTCAGAGGATATGATGAACAGGTAATGGATTATGGTTATGATGATAAAGACCTTAAAAGCAGGATGGAAAAGAGTGGTAAAAAGAGGATTACCATTAAAGATACCCGGTTTTTAAATGCTATTAAACATGATGATCAACTGAGAATAGCAGATGGATTCTCTACTAAAAAAACAAAGGAATTATTTATCTCTGCAGTCGGTAATGAAACTTCGGAGATTATTTATTTACAGGATAATGATGCCTTTGAAAGATTCTTTATCAATAATGAAGACGAACTAAGGCCAAGAAAAATGTATACAGGTAAATATCAGCTGGAAGCTGCTGGTATCAAACTACTGAAAACAAATGGGAAAGGATTTATGAACCTTACCCAGCACACCGACGATCATCTTGTGTCAAATGATAACCGGAATTTCTATAGGGTTACTTCAGGTTCTTTAAGGGAAGTATTTCTGTTGGAGAGAGCTATTTACATGGGCAAGAAAATATATTTCCATAACAGGAAAAACAGGCACGCCATCAATATAAATGGATTCGGACAAGGAAAGGTGTATAAGAACTTTTCTGAGGAAGAAATTATTCTTCATTAATATATACTGTCTGCTACTTCACAGGAATCCGGAGCGGCGAATACCAGTGTAGTCAAAGAACTCCCATCGTATACGACAAATTCATCAGCAGGTATATCGTTATCTCCTATCCAGTGAATATTAAACACTACTTCCTGAAGACTGTCGGTGAGATCACGTAATGCTAAATGACGATGGAGGTAATCAGTATTATCAAGCCTTGCCGTATCCATACTATTTTTCACTTTATCATACAGCATTACATAGTTACCCTGGAGATAGAAACTGGTATCCTGTGTTAATTTATCAGGGAAGTCGAAGGCCGTTTTAAATGTAATCCGGTATTTTTTTACATTCAGATGAGCTCTTTCTATATAAACAAATGGCTTCTGCTCGATAATGGGGTGGGCTGGTATCGTAATAGCAGGCTTCCTGACTTCTTCACATGAAAAAACCAATACCAACAACAATAAATTGAATAACCACTTCATCATCCTCAAATATAATAAATTATTATTTGAGGATTAATACAGGCTCTTTTGCATTACGGTAAATGGCTTCGGAGATACTTTTATGTGTTAAGTAATACAGGAAACTACGCTTGCCCCGTAATGCCACGATCAATTGAACGTCCTTGGTTTGTGTAGCATTCAGGATCCCATCCACCACATTCTTCTCATTGCTATAAATGATCTCGTGGTTGAAATTCTTCAGATATTCGTGCAGGTTATTTTCTGCATTTTTAAATGCTTCATCAGGATGTAAATATTTCTCTTTAGCATCTACATTCAGCACAAGCAATTTTGTAGCTGTCCACAACGGAGAAGCAGGCAGGTTATTAAATTTATCCATAACGGCCATTGAGTTATAGTCGCATGGTACTAATGCCGTCCGCACCGGCTGGTACGTATAGCCGGCAGGTACTATCAACACTCTTATAGGACTGGCCTTTACAATAGCGATGACATTTCCTGCAATAAAACTGCCACTGGAATAACTGTAGTTATCACTGCCTACCAGTAACATCTCAGGTTTTTCTTCCCGTATCACGCTTAAAATAGCTCTTAATAAAGGCATTTCACTTACGGCTGTCGTCACCGTAATACCATCTCCTAATGCAGTTCTTAACTGTTCTGATAAAACTCCCATCTTCTCCAGGGTTTCCGTTCTTTCCTGTTGCCGGTACTCCTGGCTTACCGGAGCATATTCCGCTGATAATACAATATGATCAAAGACATTGTCGTAGAAAGTGCGAAGCAGGATAACGCGTTCATATTCATACTTCCTGCACCATTCCGCGGCGAAGGTTACTGCATTATCAGAAGTGGCGGTAAAATCAACAGGTATCAGTAACGTTTTCATAACTACTGTTTTTCATAAATTAATCCGCAATGTTAATGCCAGATACACCACTTCCTTCTATCGCCAGCAAATACATTTGCATGCTTTCTCCCTCATTGGCAATCCAGGCGTCATACGCTGTTATAGCTGCCAGTCTTTCCTCTTCTGTAATATAATTATCTTTCACCAGTTGCTGTCCTCTTGTTTTTGCTACTTCAGACCATATGCCTGCTTTGCTGGCAAAATCTGCATCGCTCTTTTTCGTAAGCTCATGCTGCGCTTCTACATTGATATGTTTGAAACCCAGTTCTGCAAACAAATGCGGCAGGTTATCAGCAATAGCATTATCAAAGCCAGCTTCTTTCCTCCATTGTAAAAAAGCATCGTAGAATCGCTTCATTTCAACAGGTAATGCAGGCTCCCATTTAATTTTTTCATGGTTATAATCAAGGATGGCAATTACGCCCTCCTCTTTAAGAAACTTTTTAAGTTTCTGGAGTACTTCCCTGGGGTCTGGTAACCATTGCAGTACTCTTGCGGAAGTAATCAGGTCGTACCGCCCGGGGGTATCAAAAGTATGTACGTCCGCGACCTTGAACTCCAGGTTAGGAATGTAGGGATACGATGCTATTGCCTGGGCTATCAATGCTTCACTGGAATCAATACCGGTTACTTTTCCTGGTGCTACTTTTTCAGCGATCCCTTTGGTGATGGCTCCCGAACCGCATCCTATATCCATTACGGATACGCCCTCTTTCAGATACTTTACCAGGTTTCTGTTATCAGTGGCAAGGGTCCTTCTATCTAACACCTTGTTAGTGCCTTCAGGCATTTTGGCTCTTTCTTCGGCAATGTGTGGTTTCATAATTTCTTTGTAAGACGGGCAATGACCTTCTTCGTTTCATCCCCGTATACAGTTATCAGATGTGTACGAATGGAATCCGGGGTAGGGCTGAGATGTCCGTTTGTGAGTAATGTGATACTACCGGAAGGTAAGGCTGGCATATGACAATCAATACAATTTTTTGCAAGTACGGCCTCGGGCAGGGTGGTCAATTTGCAAAAATTATGACTGGCAGTAGTATGACAGCTCATACAACGCTGTGAGAAAACTTCCTGTTTGTCACCCGAATGGGGATTATGACAGGAAGAGCAGTTCATGTTTTCACTTTTTATATAACACTTACTGGCGGTAAATAGCTGGTATTGAGTACCATGTACATCCATTTCGGATGGTTTGGCGGGCCGGGTAATATCGGCATAGATATAGTCTGATAATTTATCTCCCGGCCTGAAATCAAATACGGATCTCTGAGGTGTTTTTAGTCCGGAATGACAAACAGCACACATATCCAGTTTTTGCTGGTTTTTCAGGGAGCCGGTCTTTGTCATATATTTAGCCTGCTGCTCCTGCGGATGTGCCGTATGAAAAGCCACATGTTCTGCCCCCGGGCCATGACAACGTTCACAATCAATGCCATATACCAGCTGATTCTTTTCAAACTGCTCCGTGATATGCAGTCCTGTCATCTCCGTACTTTTAACTCCCACCATAGAGCTATGACAACCAAAGCAGGTACTGGGTATCATCCTGTCGAACTTAGGATGAGCAGCAGGAAAGCCAGGACTGTTGGCCCAGGCATGCGCGGAGACAAAGTATGATACCGGCAGCTGAAAATATTTGCCCGCCTCCCAGTAAAGAAAGGTCTGCGCTTTCCTGCCGGAACCAATAGCAATATCAAAACGGTGAAGCTCCTGTAACGTATCATTCACATAACCTGCCTGAAATAGTCCGCTATCCCTTGCTTCCATCACTACTTTCATCGCATTGCTGTAAATGAATGTATCATTAAAGTTGCCTTTAACCGTAGATTGGGATGCGGGATGAGAAGTATTATAATGTGCTGTAGCAAGGTATGAATCGTAAATATTTTTATGGCAACCCGCACAAGTTGCCGCACCTGCAAACTGCTCTCCTCTCAGGCCGGTTGAACGTTGTTTACTGACACACTGCGACAACACAATAATACAGGATACAATAAAGCAGCATACGTACAGCAGTCGTTTATTCATAACATTGGAATGATTACAATTATAATAAATTTATCTGATGATTCACCATTCATACTAAATGCTTTGAATATCTCCTTTCAGTCACTATCTTTTACTTTTAGATAACCAATTTTAAAAAATGAAAAGAACATTAATCGGCTCCACGTTACTGTTCCTGATGGCAGCTTCTCCACAGCTCCATGCGCAGAAAGCTGAAATAGTACAGCGTACTGCCAACACAGGCTCCAACAGTTTCTATCTCACAAACAGGTCTCCTTTACAAAAAGAACATTTCACCAGGCTACCCGTTGCCAGCGTCTCTCCCAAAGGATGGGTGAGAAAAGCGCTGGAAATGCAACGGGATGGGCTGGCCGGCAACCTCGGTGAAATAAGCATCTGGCTTTCCAAAAAGGATAATGCCTGGCTCAGCAAAGAAGGAAAAGGAAAATACGGATGGGAAGAATTACCCTACTGGTTAAAAGGATACGCAGATATCGGTTATGTATTACACGATGATCACATGATCAAAGAAGCTAAATTCTGGCTTGATGCGGTGCTGAATAATCAACGTGATAATGGCGACTTTGGCCCTGCCGTAGAAAAAGGCGAAGGCAAAAGAGACCTCTGGACAAACATGCCCATGCTCTGGTGCCTGCAATCTTATTATGAATACTCCAAAGACCCCAGGGTGATCCAGGTGATGACGAAGTACTTTAAATGGCAACTCTCTATTCCGGATGATAAATTCCTGGAAGACTACTGGGAGAAAAGCCGGGGAGGGGATAACCTGTACAGCGTATACTGGCTGTATAACCTTACCGGGGATAAATTCCTGCTCGACCTGGCGACCAAAATAGACAAGAATACTTCCGACTGGCGTCAGCCAGATAATCTCCCCAACTGGCACAATGTGAACGTGGCAGAATGTTTCCGCGAACCGGCACAGTACTATCTGCAAAGTGGCAGTACCGCAGATATCAATGCTACCTATAATGATTTCAGGATGGTCCGTACAAAATACGGACAGGTGCCCGGCGGGATGTTCGGCGCAGATGAAAATGCCCGCGAAGGATATGATGATCCCCGGCAGGCAGTTGAAACCTGCGGCTTGGTAGAACAGATCACTTCGGATAATATGTTACTCGGTATTACCGGCGATCCTTTCTGGGCAGATAATGCAGAAGACGTTGCCTTCAATATCTTCTCTGCGGCCTTTACACCTGATTACAGGGCGCTCCGTTACCTGACAGCTCCTAATATGGTGGTAAGCGACAGCAAGAACCATGCGCCTGGTATTGCCAATGAAGGGCCTTTCCTGATGATGAACCCTTTCAGCAGCCGCTGCTGCCAGCATAACCACTCCGCAGGATGGGTGTATTATTCAGAGTATAGCTGGATGGCGACTCCGGATAACGGGCTTGCCGCACAACTGTATTTCGAAAACGAAGTGCATGCTAAAGTGGGTAACGGCACAGAAGTAACCTTGTCTCAGCAAACGAAATACCCTTTTAACGACCAGGTGGCGTTTACGCTTAACACACCGAAAGCAGTTACTTTCCCGCTGTACCTGCGCATTCCTGCATGGTGTAAAAACCCTGCGCTCAGGATCAACGGCAAAGCCATTACGCTGGCCAGTAATGCCAGCGGTTATATCAGGATCAGTAATAACTGGAAGAATGGAGATAAGATCTCCCTGCAACTGCCAATGGACCTTTCCGTACGTAAGTGGGAGAGGAATAAAAACAGTATCAGTGTGAACTATGGCCCGCTCACTTACTCCCTGCTGATCAAAGAAAATTATATACAACAGGATAGTAAGAAAACAGCGATCGGCGATTCTCACTGGCAGGAAAACGCGGACCCCGAAAAATGGCCTTCTTTTGAGATTCAACCAGGGTCCGACTGGAACTATGGGTTATTGATTGATGAGAAAAACCCTGCCAGTTCTTTTAAAGTAGTTAAAAAGGAATGGCCGGTGAATAACGATCCGTTTACCAATGCCACTGCTCCTATCATGATCAAAGCCAGGGGTAAGAAGATCACTACCTGGGGGATAGATCAGTACGGACTGGCAGGCATCCTGCCACAAAGCCCTGTTAAAACAGCAGAACCAGCAACAGAATTAACACTGGTCCCTATGGGCGGGGCCAGATTAAGAATATCTTCATTCCCGGTAGTGGAATAAAAACAGGAACGCCTGCAACATCTGCAGGCGTTCTCTTAATTTTTAAAATAATCCTGTGCCGTTCGTACTTTCTCTACCCAGCAACCTGAACTGGCTTGTAAGACATATTCACTCAGTCCCACTTCTTTCGCACCAGGCGCCCAGTCATAAGTATAACCAAGACGTGTCCACGGATAATGGAAATCAGTAGCAGACTGTAATGTGTGATAATACGCGTAGATAATATAATTATTAAACCAATCGCCAAACGAAGGCGGTACACTATTAAGTAATGCTGCACCGGTAGTGGTAGTCGTAATATCAGGGTTCCCTGCCGGGCGGTTCAAACGATCTGCTTTCACCCACATATCTACAATATGCGTATTACTACGACTGTTAACAGGTGGTAATCCCAGCAACTGGCAAATGCGCATAATCGTATCTGAGGAAGCAGTAAAACTGGCTGCCAGACGGTTTTTCATCTGTGCAGGAATGAACAGCCATGAGTCACCCCATGTATTCGTAATGGAATCTCCCTCGGGATAACTGGAAGGGAAACGCATAAATGTAGACATCAGTACATACGTCTGCCCATTAATCGTTTTCCATTGCAGGGCGCTATTAGTAGCTGTAATAGGAAGAAGGCTATCTACGATCTCTGAACTATCCGCCACCATCGCATCTGTAATGGAATTTGCGTATAACTGGTCCATTGTGTAAGTGGGAGCCGGGGTATCGTCTTTTTTACACCCTGCTATAATAAGCAGGAATACGAGGAATATTGAGGTTTTCATGAGGGTTATTTAACCCAAAAATAAGGAATGTTTATCTCTTCCGCCAACAACCATTTTTAACCGCCTTATTCATTTTGTTCATTTCTTCTTTTTGGCAAGTAACTGCTGATCTTGCTCTATTTCTGCAGGAAAATCTTTAGGCTCTGTTTTAAATGGATTAGTACCGGTGGTAATAGAATCAATCAATGTTTTGTCATTAAAATAATAGCGCCCTTCAAACTTCACCCCTGTCTGATCATAATCAACCTCACCTTTCTTTATATCATATACAACCGCCTTAAATGCTTTATATACGAAGATCAGTTGTTCTTCTTTGAAATAATATTCCGAGATGTAGATACCATTGGAAATCCCTATCCATTCTACGATCTTACAAAGTTTTTCGTCTTTATAGTATCCCGTTAACGAACCTCCGCGGTCCGTCATATGTTCCATAAACTCCTCATTCTCGAGTACTACCTTTTTAAAGGAATTATCATCATTGATATCCTTAAATTCTTTCTTGATGGATTTGATAATATCTGCCTTTGACTGGGCAAATGAAACATTTGCAACAAAGATGGCGACCAGAAAAAAAGTTATGCTCTTAAGAATCATATAAGGGATTTTAACAACCGGATTCTCCGTGAATTTTAACAGGAATTCACTCATAAGATAGGGCTAAAATTTCTCATATTATCTTTTATTTTTCAGGATACTCTTCCAATAAATGCCGGGCATATTCCAGGCCGATCATATAAATCTTCTCCAGCCGGTTAAATTCGAACATCCCGAATTCCCCCAACCCTTCGGGTTCTATAAAGCGGCTGCATAACAATTTGTTTTTCAATACCCGTTCACTGATGGCCATATTCAGCGTTCTGTCCATATTAGATAAAAACCCTCCTGCCGGGTTATAGGGCGTCAGCGGGTTTACATGTACCCCTATTATATCCCTATACTCTCCTATCAGCGGCTCTACGGGCAGGTTGCCGGATAGCCCTCCGTCTACATAAGGGACGTTGTCTATCATCACTGGTTGGAATAACAGCGGGATAGAGGAAGCTGCCAGCACTGCGGGAATAATCGGCCCTTTGTCGAAAATGGCCTGCTCTCCTGTTACAAAATTAGTTGCCGTGATATATAAAGGGATAGGAAGAGATTCCAACGTGGTATGCCGAAGAGTTTGTTTCAGCACCTGTTCCACTTTCTTCAATGACAGGAACCCGGAACTCCAGTTACGCCATTGCATGGAAAGTCCCAGCTTATGCAGTTTAAATATCTGCCTTACCTCATCAGTATTATACCCATCGCAGATGAAGGCAGCGGCAATGGAGCCGGCGCTGGTAGCCGCAATAACTTCGGGGAAAATACTTTGTTCTTCAAATGCTTTTAACACTCCCAGATGAGCATAACCACGGGCTCCGCCGCCGGATAATACAAATGGACGCCGGATAGGTACAGGATTCATGAAGCTAATATAGATAAAAAAGTCATATCAGTTTGCTGCCGTTGGGTACCGGTCTTTCGAGTGCCGTCAATACAATATCCCCGTTTTCATCCGCAAAACCGGTAACGAGGAACTGCGACATAAATTTACCGATCTGCTTTTCCGGGAAGTTAATTACGCCTACTATCTGCCGGCCTATAAGTTCTTCTTTGGAGTAATGTCTGGTCACCTGAGCGCTGGACCATTTAATACCGTATTCTCCAAAGTCTACCCGTATTTTATATGCCGGTTTACGGGCTTCAGGGTAATCTATCACTTCCAGTATAGTCCCCGCTCTTAGTTCTACTTTTTCAAAATCCTGCCAGCTGATTGTTTCCATATGTATAAAATTACACCATGACTTTAAAATGATGGTACAAGTTCTTTTGTTCTTTTGATGTAATCATCGCAATGATAAGTGGAATTTCATTTCATTATAAAAAAAATACCTGGAGAGCCTGGAATTACTACGCAACGATACTAAAAATGATACATGAACAGTATGATACACCTTCACAGATTATAATAAGACCCTATGTAAAGTAGGATTGAACAGGTATTGATAAGGTTCATCCTACGTTCATCCTACGTTCGCAACGTAGGATAAACGTAGGATGAACCTTATCAATACCTGTTCAATCCCTTTTCTTAACAATACTTCTTAGAATCTAAGTGCCTGACGAAGTAAGGGAACTATTATATCCCAGGATTACCAGTACCCTATCCAATGGATAAGGCTTAGCTATTTCTCTATACGGGACCTTAAATATTTATAGATCTCCTTTTCCTCCCCGGTAGCATCCGGTTTATACAACTGTAAATACTTTTTGTAATAGCGAAGGGCAGTAGCTTCGTTATTCAGGCGGGCATCGTAAATGCGGCCAATACTGTATTGCCGCAAAGGTTGATGGAAGAGATAATAAGCAGTATCCAGACTGGCAATAGCAGGCTTATATTGACCTGTTGCCTCGTAGTTGGCAGACATACCTGTGTAATAGTTATCCAGGCTGGCAGACAGCCCCATACTGATACACTGCTTTAGCAACGTATTACTCTCCCCGTACTTCTTTAGCTGGGTTTTAGCCATTGCCGTGTAATAGATGATGTTCTCCGAAGTAGCATGCCGGGCATCCAGGTATTCATATACAGATACACAATCATCATATTTTTTCATGTTGTAACATGCAGCAATGACATACAGAAACGTATTGACAGAAACATTGTTCTGGGCGATCAGTTTCTGGCCAAATTGCAGCGTGCGCGGGTATTCCTTCTTTAAAAAGGAGGTCCTGCTGCCTGTCATTAACACATAAGGATTCGTAGAATCAGCAGTCAGGTAGCGGTTAATGATCGAATCAGCGGTATTATACCGCTTCTTTTCCAGCCATTCCTCTGCCAGACGCGATACCACCCTGGGATCTGAAGGTTTTAACTCATAGGCCTTACATAGCCAGGCAAAAGCGGAATCATTCACCTGTCCGGCAAATCCGGCAAAACTCAGTTGTTTCCAGGCAGTGGCATTTTGCGGCTGTAAGGTAACGATGCGTTTATAGTGCACCATTGCGGCCAGGGGCAGGTCTTCCTGCATCTGTATAGTAGCGAGGTATTGATGGGCAGGGACGTAGTTACTATCCAGCAGTAATACTTTCCCATAGTTACCGGCGGCTTCTGAGATCTTTCCCGCCTGGTAATAAGTATAAGCCAGTAAGGCTAGTTCTCTCGGGTTATTATCGTTTATGCCCTGTTTCAGATAGGCTATTGCGTCTTCATAACGCTGGTCCTGCAGGTATTCCATTACCCTGTTCCTGTCTATCGACTGTCCCCTGGCAGCCCCAAAGCTTAACAGGCAGGTACATAATATCCAGATATATATACGCATAAGGCTCTTTTAGCCTTAAAACTAAAGATTTAGTTTTAAAAAGAAAAACTTAGTTTTCAGAGAAGAAAGCTGTTATTCGTAGGTGAGTACTTCCTCCTTAAAGGCTCTTTTCATGGTTTCGAACTCTTCTTCAAGACCTTCTGCGGAGGAACGGACAGGCGTCAGGGAATCCATTGTATATGATATAACCTTGCCGTTATCATCATAATACACTTCGTAGATGCCGAATTCATATTCACCCTGTTCGTTCAGCTTCTTCATTACCCGATAGTTCCAAGTACTCATAATGGATATAATTGGCGGTAAAGCTAATATTATTACTGAATTCCTGTAATAAACTCATAGTATTTATCGTTTATATGTGTCGTAGCACCTACAACCATATCCCTATGAAAGAAAGATTCCTGAGAGCGATCTTATTTTTATCCCTGTGTATACCGGCTGCTGCCTTCGGCCAGTCAATGACAGATACTACAGAGGCAGAAAAACCTGTAGTGGAAGCAAGAGTGGCTTATACCAAACCAACTGAACAGGTAGTAGTAAGGATTTATCCTAATCCGGCAGTAGATAAAGTGACTTATACATTTCCTGCGGGCATACAGAAACACCTGTTACAGGTAACAGACATGGGCGGCAGAACAATCCTGAATTTAATAGTAGGGAATATAGGGACGCAGAATACGATCAATACATCTGCCTGGCGACCAGGTATCTATTTCGTGAGTATTAACAGCTCTACGTTTAGTAAGACCTTTAAGCTGATGAAACAATAAAAAAGCACCCGATGAGGTGCTTTGGTTTAACCTTGCTGTTCAGGCTTATTCTTTACAGTTGTCAGCGCTCCTGTAGGACATTTAGCTGTCTGTTCCATAATTCGGTCCGAAGTAGCGCCCTGCATATCTATCCAGGGTTTCGCATTTACATCAAACACTTCCGGCAACCCGTTCACACAACGTGCAGAGTGTTTACACAACTCAGGCTTCCACACTACCGTTACATCTCCATTAGTATAATTTATCTTCTTCTCAACATCCGCATTACTGAAAGTAAACGTCCTGATCGCAATCGGGTTTCCCAGTATTTTAGAAACCGGGCAGGATTCCGCTATCTGTGCTAACCGTTTACGCTGCTCCTCTGTTATCTCACTCAGGAATTTAACATCACGGTCGATGGTGGTCGATAATTTATCCCCGTCCTTTGTCTGGTACATATTCGCATTCACTTCGATGTTATCGATAGCCCAGCCTTTACGGTCTATATACATGCGTAATGTAGCCAGCGTACAGGACGCCAGGGAAGATAACAGCAGCGTATAAGGATCAGGACCTGCGTCCTGACCACCGGATTTAACCGGCTCGTCCGTAATAAATTTCCCATTGCGCCAGGAAATAGTACACTTATATTTTTCTGGTCCAATCACCCCGTGTACAGGGTTTTCTAAAATATATTGCATAACCTAAGCATTCTCTTATTGCAAGTTACTATTTTTCAAAGCAGCACATCCCGGATCTCCGTCCTTTTATCAAAGCTACCAATCAAATTTAATGAACGATACGCCTTGTTCAGGCAAAGTTATCTTCGCTGAATAATTACCGCTAACCAGTTGTGTACCTGTCAACTGTTGTAACTGACCAGATTTTTCCAATACCAGAAACTGTTCCTTTGTAGGATGTAACGGAGAACCCATTTTCTTCCATACTGTATACGCATTACTATGCTCACCATCTATCCTGTAATGCGTCATCTTTACTTTCCCCTTTGGCAATCCTTTTACTGTTACCAATATAGTTTGCGTAATTCCCGCAGTATCTGCGTCATGATAATTCCAGATCATCACCCCTGCCGTCTTTTCTCCTTTTGAGGCGATAGCACCAACATCAGACTTCGCTCTTACGCTGCTGTCCAGTATTGTTTGCAGGGGATACATATTGCTGGCAGTAACCGCCACACGTTTCCCCTGCATCATGCCAAACATACGGAAAACATTCAGTACCGGCTTATCGATACCATTAGTGGCAAGGTCCCGGAACCCTGCAAAAACAGGCTGGTCCTCAAATTCAAATGACCAGCTTACTGCTCCTGTAAGATGGGCTCTATATCTTTCCGCCAGCTCATATTTCCGCGCAAATGAAGCGGCCGTATAACTCGAATACATCGTCCCGTTCCTATAGGCATTTTCAGGATTGGTACTCATACCACAGGCGGCACATCCTTCCGGATCTGACTCTCCAATGATGATCGGGAGTTCTTTTAATTCCGGATAACCACTGATGATCTTCAGATTGTTATCAATGTTCCTTAACTGATTCCGTACATCCATCACTACAGTACCATTCACAATAGTGGGCGAACCTTTCGCATGAAACAACACTGCATCTAAAGGACTTCCTTTTTTCCCGGTAGCATAATTCGTTTCGTATAAACAATGTTTTAAGAAAGCATCGAGGAATTTCATTGCACCACCAGTGCTGTTACATCCTCCTATTCTGGCAGTGGGTAATGCTCTTTTTAACCCATCAGCGGCATAGTCATATAGTTTAAAAAAGTCCTGCCGACTACCTTTCCAGTAATAACCATCCGGTTCATTCCATACTTCCCAATACCAGCTTTCCACTTCTTTCTGCCCATACCTGGCTACACAATGTTTTACCCACTCATATACCAGGTTGCCCCATTTGCTGTAATCTTTAGGTGGATAAGCCCAGCCGGTGATAATCCTGTTATAAGGTAATCCTGGCTGCCAGTCGTGTTTATATGGCTGGGGATGTGTAGACAATGCCTCGGGCATAAAACCGATCTGCGCAAGGGGCTTCATCCCTCTCTTAATATACGTATCAAAAATGCTGTCTACAATTCTCCAGCTATACACCGGATTACCATCAGCGTCCTCTGTATACACATTTGTAGACCCCCATTTAAGAGCGGCCACGCCATCTCCGCTGGTCAGTAGATTATGCGCCCGCACATATACCGGCACCGGGCTAAGGGCAGCAATTTCAGACAGCAGCTTTGTGCCGTCTTTCATATAAGTGTAATTAGGTTCATCATATCCGAACCAGGCCCAGATAGGATTCATTTGGCCAACTTCTTTGGTAAGATCTACCTGAACCGACTGGCAATTGCCATATTTGATAAGAAACAGGGCAACAAGGAAAAGGAATGTGTTTTTCATCATGGTTACTAAAAATAGCGAATCCGGGCCATTTTTACAACCCCGCCATTTCTTTCCGGGATAATCTCACCCATTGTGTATTCATTCTCCTCACATATCTTGGATGTAATTCTATTTCATCTCTTACTGCCTGGAACTGTGCAGCGGCTTCTTTATTCCTCCGCTGTTTCTTCAGCATCAATCCATAATAATACATCGCTTCCAGAGAATGATGTACCCTGATCACCTTCTTATATTCTTCTTCCGCTCTTTCCAACTCCATATTCCCTTCCAGCGCCTTTGCGTACAACAACTCATCTTCCTGGTTATTCATCTGGTCCTTCCGCGACGACAACAGTTTCTTAAAACTGGCAATGCTCTCCCCATACTGTTCATTATAAAAGTACAACCTCGCCAAGCGCTGCGTAATCCCCACATCATTAGCATGGTGCCCAACCCGACAGGATTCCGCCAATGCTATTGCTTTGGCATATTGCTTTTGCTGCGCATAGGCATCTGCCAGTTGTAGTTTATTAGTCACGGTATCGGCAACACGTACTCTCCGTTCCCATTCCTTAATATTATGATTAGGCAGGAACAGGTTCTGCAGATTAGAAGTGAACTCTCCCCTGTTTATCTCCGGCAATATTTCCCGGATAAAATAAGCGATAGCTCCTGCAGCAGGAAGAAAAATGATGATATATATCCAGTCCTTCTTCCCCTTTTTCATAGCATGAGCTACACAGAATATCTGGGCAAGAATGATCAGGTAATAGGAATTGTTCCAGAATGCGTACATACTTGGGATTTCTTTAAAATGCTAACAAGTTACATACGAAGATAATATATTTGCCATATATTCCTGTTTTTCTGTTTCGTCGTATATTGCCATACATTATGAATGTTACAGGGGTTGAATTCTTCGATCAGTTAAGTGAATTACATTATCAGTCCACCACTATAAAAGATAAATATCCGAAACTCCGTTCCTTACTGGAACGGGTTTGTAAGGATATGACAGCCGGAGATCCTATCCAGTTCTCGAATTTATTTTCGAGACTTAATTACGTTTGTAAAAAAACAAAACTTCCTTCCCGCAGAACATACCAGATCAATACTTTTCGTGTAAATGCGAATAACGTGCTGTATGCCGGCTTCAATCCTTCCGAAGAGGATTACCTGCATGACCTGAAAGCATTGTGTAATGTAGTCAGTCATTTTTATGATATCCCCATACCGGAATACATGTCTATCCTCTTACCTGAAATAGATTTATATAAACCAGCACAAAGAATAAAAGGGGAAAAACATGAGAGAATAAGGGTAGATGTGCTGTATGCAGATGATGAATACATTTATGCTTTCGCAGAGAAAATGCCTACAGAAGATCCTGTAAGGATTAAATATAATGAAGAATTTGCCCCAACAGTAGCCAGGTTATGGACGGATTGTCAGTTAAACTTAATAGATGTTACCATTGATGATCATGGGATCTTATTTCCTGATATGATCATTCTGGAACCCGATTATTTAATTGATATCAGCTCTCTGGCAGAGTGTTTAAAAGAATATGGCAGTCATCCGCTGAACTATGTCCAGAGCAGGTTTGAAGCGACTAAGAATACCAGTCATATCCTGTTGGGTAATGCTGCCAACCTGTTCTTAGATGAATTTGTGAATGAGAAACCTCATGAGCCGGTAGTCTATAAAACCGCCATGAAAAAGGCATTTAAAGCAGCGCCACTGGAATTTGCCACTTGTGCGGACCTCAACAGCAAGGAAAAAGTATTTACCTTTTTTGAAAGCACTGTTGAACAGTTTAACAATATCCGGAAAGTAGTAAATAATGTATTCCCTTCCAGAGGAATCGACAGGGAGTATGGTATCCTGGAACCAGCGTTCATGTGCGAACACCTGGGTGTACAGGGACGACTCGATTATCTGCAATTGAATACGGATAAACAGTTTGTGATAGAATTAAAATCAGGTAAAGCGCCGTCCCCTGATACCAACTTTGAATTAATAGGGAAGAATCATAAAGCACAGGCGTTCATCTACCAGATCATTATTCAGAAAATATTAGGTGTATCATTTAAGAAATTAGACACCCTTATTTTTTATTCGAGATACGCAGATGAACAGGCTAACCTAAGACTCTCACAACCTTTTATGGCGGTGATCAAAGAGATCCTTAATATCCGTAACCTGATTGTTGCTGATGAAAGAACAATTGCAGCGGATCATACAGGTAATGCTACCAAGGCACAGATAGATGAGATCTCTCCTGAAACACTGATCACCAATAATCAGCTGAATGAAAATTTCCTTAACCGGTTTATTGTTCCGCAGATCAATCATTTTAAATCCTTTTTTAATAATTCCTCAGTAACGGAGTCTGCTTATTTTCATAGCTTTTACACCTTCGTTACAAGAGAACATTATATTTCAAAAACCGGTGGGGCTGATTATGAAGGCAGCAAAGGTATTTCTTCTTTATGGCTGTCTACATTAGACGAAAAAATGGAATCAGGGGAGATATTAACAGATCTCACTATTCTTGAAAATAACACAGAAAAGATACCATCTACAGTAACGCTCACCATCCCTGCTTATGATGATAATTTCCTGCCCAACTTCCGGCAGGGAGATATCGTTATTCTTTATCAAAGGAATAACCAGGACGATAATGTTACCAATAAACAAATCTTCAAAGGGGCCATTGAAGCTTTGCATCATGATGCGATTACTATACGTCTGCGGCAGCAGCAACGTAATCAGTCCGTTTTACCCGTTGATAGTAAATATGCAGTAGAGCACGATTTCCTGGACGCTGCCTACAGCATTATGTACAGGGGACTATATGCATTCCTACAGGCTAACACCGATCGTAAAACGCTATTATTGAACCAGCGACCGCCCATGTTGCATGCGGGAGATGTTCCGGCAATAGCTACCCGGCATTCTGCAGAAGTAGATGATATAGTACGCAAAGCAAAACATGCACGTGATTACTTCCTGTTGGTAGGCCCGCCGGGAACAGGTAAAACGTCTATTGCACTAAAGGAGATGGTAAAAGAGTTTTATAAGATGGGCTGTTCCATACTCCTGTTATCTTATACAAACAGGGCAGTAGATGAAATCTGTGATTCTCTGGATACGATAGTAGACGCACCCGCTTATATACGCATTGGATCCTCACTCTCCTGCGATCCTAAACACCGCGATCGTCTCCTTGATAAAGCGATTGCTGATTGCGATTCCAGAGAGCTGGTAAAACTGCGCGTGCAGCAGTACCGGATCTTTGTAGGAACAGTAGCAGCCGTTTCCGGCAGGATGGAACTTTTCCGTATCAAACATTTCCAGGTAGCAATTATTGATGAGGCTTCGCAGATATTAGAGCCACATCTGTTAGGTATCCTCTCTGCTAAAAACGGAAAGGGCACGAACGCAATTGATAAATTCATTCTGATAGGGGATCACAAACAACTGCCGGCAGTCGTATTACAAAAGCCGGTAGAGTCTCAGGTGAATGATCCGCACTTACATGCAATGGGCTTATATGACAGGCGCAATTCTCTCTTTGAAAGATTATACAGTCTGCATAAAGATGATAAGAACTCTCCTTTCTGGAGCATGTTACATAAACAGGGGCGTATGCATCCTGATATTGCATTATTCCCTAATTATGCATTCTATAACGGAGAGCTGAAAGAAGTTCCCTGTGCGCATCAGAAAGCCCCTCTTGAATTTAAGCAATATGGTACTGATGCCATACAAACATTGATTGCTACCAAGCGTCTTGCGTTTATCCCTTCGGAAAGGAACACCAATGAAAAAACGAATAAAACGAATTCACATGAAGCAGCTATTACTGCCATGCTGCTTAAAAACATCTATACATTATATCAATTAAATGGATTAGTATTTTCTCCTGAAGAAAGTGTGGGTATTATTACCCCTTACAGAAGTCAGATTGCATTGATACGACGGGAGATCATTAAACTGGATATTCCCGTATTGAATCAATTAACGATCGATACAGTAGAACGTTTCCAGGGTTCACAACGGGATATCATCATTTATTCTTTTAGTGTAAACCAGTTTTACCAGATAGATTTCCTTTCCAATAATATGGAAGAAAACGGGATGCTGATAGATCGTAAATTGAATGTAGCTATTACAAGGGCAAAGAAACAACTCTTTATTACCGGTAATCCTGCCATCCTTTCTAATAATATTACTTATTTCAGGTTGATAGAATTCATACGCTCTAAAGGCGGGTATTTATCTGTTCGCCCTTCACAATTCCTTTCTGGGAACTTTGCTACTGAGAAGCCAGCCGTTGTGGATACTCCTGATGAAACATTCACCACTGTATTTAATAATTTAGTTGTAACGCCTGTCAAAAATCATCCGGATACAAAACCGCCTTCTCTCATTTATGGCAATGATCATGACTATAATAAATTGTGTGTAATAGAATATGGCAGGACGAACTTCGATCTGCAAACGAAGTACAGCTCACAGGAAAAGATAGATTTATATTGTTACTACAACATGCGTCAGCAGTATTGTAGCACAATAGAATCCTTCTCTTCTTCCTTTGATTTCTTTGCGACTTCATTTACGGATACCAGCAATAGAATTTCTTTCATAGACCTTGGCTGTGGGCCTTTAACATCCGGATTAGCTTTCAACAAAACCTTCAGGTTTAACTTTCATTATATTGGCATAGACGTTTCCGCTTCTATGTTATCTAAAGCCAGAGAATTTGCGGATAGTGGATTATTTGATAAAGACACTACATTCCTTTTAAAACATTCTTTAGAAGAGATACATACTGACTACTGGGACAGCACATTCTGTTTTCCCAACACAGTAGTAATCAACTTCTCTCATCAGTTTGCCAACATGGGTAAAGAAGATGTAGAAAAACTGGCTACTGGAATAAATAATCTCTTAGATAAATACCCTTTAAACAAATACATCATCGCTGCTACAGACAGAAAAAACAGGATGTATCACGTTCTCCGCAGACTAGTACCCCGATTAAGTGATCAGGGTTAACCCGTAATTAACTTCATCAATTCCTCCGTTGATAATCTTCCCGCCTGATCACTACCCTGCAATAACTGATCTGCCAGGTCCCGCTTATTATGATGCAATGCAATGATCTTTTCTTCAATCGTGTGCTTCGTTACCAACCGGTAAATAGTCACCGGTTTCGTTTGTCCTATACGATGCGCACGGTCAGACGCCTGCTCCTCAATGGCAGGATTCCACCACGGATCAAGATGAATCACATAGTCCGCTGCAGTAAGGTTAAGACCTAAGCCACCCGCTTTCAGGCTTATTAAGAAGAGGTCTGCTGTACCGGACTGGAACTGTTTTACCAATGTTTCTCTGGCAGGAATAGGCGTAGAGCCATCCAGGTATAAATAAGAAATACCCAGGTTGTCTAAAGCACGTTTAACCAGCTCAAGATGTTTTACAAACTGGCTAAATACCAACGCCCGATGATTGTTAGAAATCAGCTCTGTAGCTATTTCCAGGAATACAGATAATTTGGAAGAAGGGATGTTGATGGAACTATCCACCATCTGCACATTACACGCAGCCATTCGTAACTTCCCAATTTCAGTGAGTGCATTCAGATGCTGACGTCCATGCACATTGCCATACTTCTTCAGATTCTCCACTGCTTTTAAACGCAACGCTTCATAAAAGGCTATTTCATCAGGTGATAAATCCACCATCTTCACAATCTCTGTTTTAGCCGGTAGCTCATCTAATACACCGGCTTTAGTCCTGCGTAACATAAAAGGAGCTATCAACTTTCGCAGATGCTTCTTTACTGTACTATCAGGATTATATACTACCGGTGTAGCAAAGTTTTTATTGAAATCATACAAACTTCCTAATAAACCCGGATTGATAAAATTGAACAGGTTCCATATTTCATTCAGATGATTTTGTATAGGGGTACCGGTGAGAATTAACTTAAATCCGGCTGATAAAGACATCGCCGCCTTAGAGGTTTTAGTCTGGAAGTTTTTGATAGTATGTGCCTCATCGAGTACTACTGTGCACCAGTCAACCGCGGCGAATATTTTCTCTTCCGATTGTAATAAACCATAAGTGGTAATCACCACATCATAAGCCAAACTGGCTTTTAGTATCTCTTCCCGGTCACCACCATTTAAATATACAGGCCGCAGGGAAGGCGCGAATTTGTTGATCTCATTCGTCCAGTTAGGTAATACAGAAGCCGGACAAACCACCAGTGCTGGCCCCTGACTGGCACGGTATAATAAAATAGCGATCGCCTGTATCGTTTTACCCAACCCCATATCATCTGCCAGACAGGCCCCTGCTCCCCAGGAAGCTAAACGGGCCATCCAGCGGAAACCCTCTTCCTGGTAAGGACGTAAAGTGGTTTGTAACGTGGCAGGTACTTCCGGGACCAAAGAAGCTGATTCTTCCCATTTCTTCCGGTTGGCTTTCCATACAACATCCGTCTCCGCACTGCCAGCAGTTTCCAGCAACTCATCCAGCATATGTGCGCTCAGCTCCTGCACTTTAATAGTGTCTTTCTCTTCAAGCGCAATGCTGGCTAACTCACTAAGATGCTTATATAATTTATTGGTCAGCGCCAGGAAGTCGCCGTTTCGCAAAGCGATGAAACGGCTCTTACTCAGTTTTGTAGCATCCAGTAATTCTTTCAGCGATAATACCGTATTCTCATCTGCCTTCAACTCTCCGTTAAATTCAAACCAACGCCCATTTGCTTTCTTTACGGTCACACGCAGATTAGACGCACTCACCTGCGTGCGTATCTTAAACCGCTCTCCTTCCAGCCATTCCGCCACTGCTATCTCCGGATTACGTTGTATAATTTCCAGTAGTTGCAAACAATCCAGCGGGTCTTCAAAGATGATAGTATCGTCATCTACTTCCTGCACGATCGCCTGCTGTATATACGCCAGCAATATGCCCATATTCCCTCTCTCCGCATCCAGGTCACGGATCGCCTGACATCGCTCTCCGTTCATCATCCCGATAATGATCTTCGCCCCTTCTCCTGGTTTGCAATAAGGAGGATCACTTACAAACGGCTTCACAAAAAAGCTCGCTTTTAATGCATTGCCTATAGGTAACAATTGTACACGGATACGCGTGTCTCCCTCTTTCTTCTTGATATCAGACGCCGCTTCATCCAGATTGGAATGCACAGTAATATGTGTACCAATGTTACGCAATGCCTGTAATAACTTCTCCTTACCATCGGCAGGAATGACATCTATCTGTTTTAATGTTTGCAGTAACCCACGCTGCTGCGGAGTGAGCTTCACTACCTTCAACCGGTTCATCGTTTCTTTCACAATAACAGTATCTCCAGTAGCATCTGACACGTTGCTGCTGAAAGTAAACCCTTTGCCGGTTTTGTTTACAAAGAGTTCGGGGCCTCCTTTTACAATCTCTACTGACACAGCCGGCTGATCCTTCAGGAATAAAAACGGATGACCCGCAATCTCCTGCCATACCTTTTCTTCAAAAATATAAGATTCCCCTCCATAAGTGTAATGCGTTTCTTTCATCACGGTAGCGCCTATTCTGAAATCCTGGTCCGTCATGCCTTCTACCTTCCCATCTTTCAATCTCTTCAACTCCACACTCCTGCCTTTACTCCATTCTCCACCCAGGTTCGTTTGTAAGACCGGTTGTATCCCATAGCTGTAAAAATCTATCAGATAAATAAGCCTTGACTCAACAGCTACTTTCTCTTTCTTATTATTCTCATTAGTGATCAGCAATGTATTTAGCAACCTTTCCCAGTCAGGCACTTTTTGCAATAAAGAAAGCGCAGGTTTCTTCCCGATAAAAGTCTCCAGTTCATTAAACTCCGCGGTATGCCCCTGATATCCATCCTCTTTAAAAAGATACAGGTATTCATAGGTCAGCAATCTGTATTGATATTCTATTCCCCTGTTTACAATCATTTTCATGATAGGCTGATAGGTCTTCAGTAATTTACTTTTCGGATGAAAAAGTTGTAAACAGATCAGGGAAAGATAACTCAGTAAATACCTGCCAGGTTGTTTTGCATTTGTTTCTAACAATATCCCAAGGATATTCTCCGCTTTCTCCTTTCTGCCATTATGAAAATGCAGTAAACAGATAGCAGGTGTTATCACCGGAAATAATTTCTTTTCGTAAGCAGCCGTAATTTTATTGATAATAGGGTAAGACTGTTCGTCTGGTAGTATAATTAATGTAAGGGCATACAGGAAAGAAAATAAAGGTGCATTGGGGATGCTGTTCTTCTTATCCGTTTGCCGTTGCAGCTTGATGCCCTGTTCAAAAGCAGCATATGCTTTTTCCGGTTCCCTGTTATACAGGAGATGCACCGCTTTTGAAAACACATTTTCTGTTTCTCTGAAATCCCCTTCCAGTAATAATAGCTCCGGATCGGTGAATGCATTCATCTTTTTCTGAAAGGCATACAACTGGCTGATGGCAGGCATCTCCAGCAGATTATACTTTATAGTGGCCTCATAAATCTTTACAATGCTCTCAGAAGAGAATAATTTGAGCAGTGGCTCATATGCAGGAAAATACAAGAGGTAACATAAATAAGGGAAATACTCCGCCAGTTCAAATTCTATCTTCCTGACTGGTTGCATGAGCAGTGATTTCTCTCCCGTGAAATAAGCAACAAGTAACTGTTGCAGCTCCTGCAACCTGGCGCTGGTGCTATAGAAAGAATACGTTTTATTATCCAGCAACCGGAGATAGCCCGGCCGTATGATATTGACAGGGAACAGGCAAAACCCGAATTCAGGTACTAATGAATAATTACCGGCAAGATTAATCATAGCCAGACGGGCATCCACTAACTCCTGCAGAATTTCAATAATTCCGTTCTGGGGAATTTCCCTGATCAGCTGTACTTTATCGATCAGCATGTACCGCTCTACCGGATAAAGGTACACAGAGAGTATGTCGATCACCAGTTTTGTATCCTCCGGCTGTGACTGATATTGCTTTAAATAGAATGTTTCATTAATCATTGCTGGACACAAAAATAGCTGACTATACCCAATCTTTTATTAATTTATCGATTGAGTCTTTCCCCTCAGCCTGGTTACACCAGGATAAGGCCATAGACAGGAATTGAAGATGTTCCTTTACGATACATCTCTTTCCGGGTGATCCTGCGGTGTAATACAACATATTGAAAGCACCCTGCATATCAGTTGAAGGCTGTATCAACAGTACCACCAGTTTAATATTAAATATTTCTAAAGGCGTTCTATCCTGTTGCAGGAATATATTCAGCTTATTCTCCACGTCAATGCCTGCGGTAGTCCCATTCATTAAAGCCAGCAGGATATCCGTTTCCAGTGCGCAGACCTCATTAGATACGGTATGATTGATGCCGGTAGCCTTCTGGTAATATTCTCCTGCCTGTTGTAATGCCTTTTTCCGCTGCTCGTTGGTTGTCGCGAACATCGCCTTGTATTTAAAGGCATGGCCCAGCAACATATATCTTTCTGCGGTTTCTGAGAGTTTCGTTAAACTGCTAAGGTATGCCACCACATTGTTAAACCTGTCAATCAGCTTTGTTCTGTCCTTGGGGAACAGCAGAATATCTGATATACATTTTTTACAACTGATATTACAATAACTTTCAGCTGCCAGCAAGGAGAATGCAGCATTCTCTGCTTTCAGTAACTGCTCGAATTTAGCCACTGCCATATCGTATTCTCCCAGTTCCGCATAGATCATTGCTTCATTTTCCGTGATGGCCGTATTGCGTAAGCCTGCTTTGTCTACAGCTGCTGAGATAGCCGTCAGTTTTTTGAGGTATTCTTCTACGGGCTGTTCTCCCATCTCCACTTTATTCAGCAGGTTGAATAACGCATCTTCTGCTTCCTGTGGCATGACGAAACTGATTGTTTCCTCCGGCCCTCTGTACAATACGTCTGTCAGTTTGTAGAAAGGATCACCATAACACTGGTATGCTCCCCAGGTATTATTTTCGCTTTTATCGTAGTGTTCATAAATGTACTTCCTGGCTGTTTGTATAGCGTACCCGAAAGTGCAACCACTGAACATGGCGGTATAGAACTGGTCTGTAAAATCAAATGCTGCATCATCGTTTACGGCCCATCCTGCCGCAATCACCGCTTTCACGCCATTTTGGATCAGTTGCACACCAATGTTGGCGGCCAGCTGATAACGTTCGCTGTAGAACTGCTCTTCCACACCATCTACTTCTCCAAGGGAACAGCAGTTCACAAATACCAGTTCCGGCACTGTACTCATCTGCCCGATCTCGCGGGTAGACAGGAAGATCTTATTTCCTATGACCATTCCGGATGCTTCGGGGGATTCCTTGTTATATACGCCATGCCCTGCCATGTGAATGATCTTGTAATCATCTGCAAAGAGTGCCTTTATAATACTGAAAGAGGATTGCTGGATCATCTCTTTATTGTCAAATCCCTCTTCTCTCAGGATCTCAGCTACGCGTTTTCCTTCTTTGAATGCTGCCGGTAATGAAGGCAGGTATCCTTTTGTCTGTGGATCTGCAATAATCAGTGCGGTTCTTTTTGTAACAGCATTGATGGTCAACCTGTATTTATTTGTCGCTAACTGACGGATCATGCCCGCATTAACTGCCAAGGGCTCGTTATCGACAAGCCCGTCATGCAATAGTTCCCACGGATAAGCGGCCGTGTTCTCATCCAGTATCCAGCAGATATTTGCCTGTTTCTTAAACTGCTCTTTAAAATCATTGGGGATCAGCAATTCAAAAAGCGTTTTTGCCGCTTCCCTCGACCACTCATTGCTGGTAGAGATTTCTTTGATCAGGGATGATATAATATCCAGACTGCTGGAAAGCTGTTTCTGTTCTTCCCTTGCTCCACCTGTAGAGGCGCTGAACTGCAATCTCTTTATCTTATCGCTTTCTCCTTCTTTGTTGATCAGCTGTACGGTGATACGTGTCCACCAGCCTTCTGCCTGGTCCTTTAACACCCGTCTTTCCCGTCCTAACAACGTTTTAATGTCATTGTCAATATCTATAGCAAATGACCGGCTGTTTTCACGTTGTAAAGTATGCAGTGCATAACAGCCATTCAGTGCACGGTCTTCATATTTCTCTATAAACTCCACATGGCTTACTACCCTTGCATTCCGCCCCTGTAATTTTCTTACTTTGGTATTCGCTCTTTGTACACCCTGTAAGATGGCTCTTATAGAATTCTCTATAGTTAATCCGCCATAACCGCAGCCAATGATCAATGAAGAGATTCCTATTACTGCAGGGACCTCATTATTACTCTCCAGGAATAATAAATAATTGGCGATACCCTGTTCTACCGTCAGCGAGAGTTGATATGCAGTGAGGGTACCGGCTTCACCTAATCCCACAACCAGTGCACCTTTTAACTTCAGATAAGGTGTCAGTAATACTTCGCTGCTGCCTATAGTGCCGGGATATAAACCCAGTTTATGCCTTTTGGTTAATGCACCTTTCAGGTAGCTATCAATTGCTTTTTCTGCATATAATATACCATCCCCTTTAAAGTGCCCGTTTAACAACGGATAAGCTGCATACAAAAGATCACCCTGACTGACAGACGCCTTCACGGGTATTTCATTGCCCTCCTCTTCGGGAGTTTCTGTGTCCGTACCGAGAATAGTATTTTCTACACCTGCTGCTGAAAGATCAAAATTGTGCATGTCGGGTGTTCTGAACACTTTTTCTGTCTCACCACGCATGACGGGTCTTTGCTTACTCAGTAAGCTGGTCCTGCCGTCGGAAAGGATATCTGCTATGCCACCGAACAGACTGTTATCATTCGCCAGTTGTCCATGCGTTACCCCCGTGTAATACACCTGGTCTGCTTTGATCAGTTGCTGCGGAATACCGGAATCCCATGTTACACTTGAATCACCTTCACTCGTGCTCAGGAATGTAAGTCCGGTTTCGTCTATCTGGTAACTATAAGGAGTTGCCCTGTCGTGTCCTGCAATGTAAA
Source organism: Chitinophaga oryziterrae (assembly GCF_009758125.1). Lineage (GTDB taxonomy): Bacteria > Bacteroidota > Bacteroidia > Chitinophagales > Chitinophagaceae > Chitinophaga > Chitinophaga oryziterrae. The sequence continues at coordinate 485,255 of NZ_WRXO01000005.1, read as the reverse complement.
CAGCGCCTTTGTAGTCTATAACTGTTTTGTTAACAGCATCCCGGTATGCCCTGAAATCTTCCAGTGGTTTATCTGATGGAACAGGCCAGTCATCATCACCAAATGCTGCTTTCATTTTCGCCCATATAGCATCGCTGCCCATATCGTTATCACCATCTGTTGAAAGCGGCAGCAGACTGAGGATACCCGGTAATTGCGAGAATACTTGTAAGAGTTCTTTCTTCGTATGGATAATATCGATCAGGCTGAGTTTAACGATGATAGGGTCTCTGCCAAATAATACATTGGGAATGCGGAAAGAGCCTCCCAGTGGTGCACCAAGGAATAACAGCTGAAAGCCGGATGAATCTCTTAGTTGTTTCCATCTCTCCGGATTTGTAACAATAAAATCTCTTACCACCACTCCACCCATAGAGTGTGCGATGATTTTTATCGGCTGATTGAATTTTAATAATTCCTCTACCTTATTATTAAACGATGTTGCGCATTCGTTCAGTTGCAGCCGCCAGTCGAAGGGAAAAGTAACAACGTCATAAGTATCATTAAGAAAATTTGCCAGTTTTCTGTAGGAAGTGGCAACAATAGAGGTTGCGGTAATCGGACCTGATTCTAACTGCATCAGTCCACCGGTAATAAAATTCAGGTAGTTGATCCATATCCTATCATCCCCGATACTCAAATTAGAGCCCATAATACCGGGCATGAGTATCACGATCGGACGTTTACCTGTTACATGATCCATGAAGAGTGCACCTGATTCGATCAGACTTCTTGCCGCAAGCGCCTCTTCTCTGGTCATCGTGGAGAATCCCGGAACAGGTGCATTACCTATCTGCTTTAATGCATTACTGAGCGCCGTTACGGTAGCCTGATTCCCGAAATAACTAAAATGGTCTACATCATCTGCCTTATCAAAAAAATATTGAAGGTTGGTTGTCCTTTTAGACCCCTGGTACATAGAACCGGTGTTCACAACAAGATCATTATCCCGTCTGAAAAACAGTTTAACGGCTATGATCAGCAATGCTTTTAATCCCGGTTTTAAACCACAGTTACCGGAGATGACTGACAACGGGCTTTCTATGAATCCATCGAAAGTAGCATCATTCAGCACTTTAATAAAAGGAGATTCAGGGTCCATTGCTTCCAGGCCCGGCAACACATTCACATCATTTTTAGTGTTGACAACAGCCGCTATCAGTTCCCGGAATGAATCTGAGCCGGTGAGGTTACCAATGATATTGAAGAAGTAGTCCGTCCGCGAGGAGGCGAGCGTAGTACCTGCAGCGGGACATGCAACGCGAACGAATTTAGCTACGCTGATCTTTTTCGTGGCAAGAGCCGCTTGGATTTTATTGATATTCTCAATGTCTCCGTCCCGGCCTTCTTTCTTCAACAGTGTTATTTCTGCCGCTGAGAAGCCTTTGTTATGATCGTCTGTAATACTGAAGCGGCAAAGGATCTCTCCCAATAGTCCACCACGTGAATGACTCACGAGATGCAGGGTCGCTATATCCGGCAATTGTGCCACCAGTTGAGATATATTCTGCAAGGGGCTTTCTGTCAATGAACGATGCTGGAATGCGATGATATTACGACCATAGGTCTGGCATATTTCTGCCCATTCAGGTGTTCCCTTTAATTTATCAAAAGAGCCGGTGGTAGAAGAAGCAGTGCCATGCAGGAAAAGCAGGTACGGTTTGTTTGCATCGGCAGGTTTAAAGGGCTGCATCTGGAAGTTACTGTCCAGCAGGTATAGCCCTGTTTTATTCTCAAGTTTTTTATCCTCTATGCGGGTGGCAATCTCAGCTACTCTGGTATCAAGGTCTGTTTTCACAAAGTGATGTATGAGCCTGATCACGATATCGCCTGCAATACCCCTGTCGGCCCCACTTGCTTTTATGGAAGAAGGGATCTGGAAAGTGTTGTCCTCTCCGGAGCGGTTAGCGGCAGGGACGGCTTCAGGGAACAGTATATTCAGCGTATCACTGCCACAAAGCCAGGTAGTGTTATCATCAAACACAAATTCCAGCAGGTCATTTTTGTCCAGCCCGATTTTATGTATTTCGGTAATGCCTCCTCTCTGGCTACTCTGAATGTTATAGGTTGCCTGTAACCAAAGTCCGGCGCCTTCGGGTTTATGGTCTAATATAGGGATGATCTTATCTCCTTGAATTGCAATGTTTTGCATGCGGAATTGTTGTTATCTACCAATAATGTTTCGTTTCGGGGCTCGTGGCAAGGTTACTATCGGTTCAATGGAAAATTAGGGCAATGGAAAACTTACAATGTGTTATCACACACAAGTTAATTTTAAAATCTGAAATTATAATACCCTGGTTTATTCTTTCACAAATGACAACATATGCCTGGCGATAGTCAGGAAAGACGCCAGATCGCTCGGTTTGGTAATATAGTCTGCTACACCCAGTTCAATACTCATGGCTTTAAATACGGGTGAACTGGAAGTGCTCCATATGATTTTAGGGATAGCGAGATAGCGGGCATGATCATTCAATTCCTTTACTATCTCCACACCTGTCAGCTCCGGTATATTATAATCAAGTATAAGCAAAGCGGGAAGATCTACGTCCTGAATAGTATCAAGATATTTGATGAACTTTCTGCCATTGGGTATACATACCAACTGCCAGGAAGGATCTATTTCCCCAAATGCATTTTCAAGCAGTTCCTGGTCATCAATATCGTCTTCTGCAAGAAGAATCAGCCTCTTTGAATGGCCTAAAAATTGCATCTGATTAATGTATTATTTGTAAAAATACCACAAAATTACTACTTCAAAGTTATGATGTATATGTAACAACATGCACAATGTATAAAGATTTTTAATATCATAACTGAGCACCATAAAAGAATACATTACCAGGATATAGTCCTTAATACTCTAATACCTTTATAATGGCTACCCGGAAAAAGTCAGCTGGGCTAAACGCTCGGCCTGTTAATAGTGTGGAAAAAGCTCCACAGGATTCCACAAGAACGTACGAACCACTGTCCGATGAACTGGATGCCCGGCAGTTGTTACAGGTATTATCTGAGGTTAAAAACGGAAATTTCTCTGTCCGGATGTCCATAGACAGTATCGGCCTGAGCGGCAAAATTTGTGACACGGTTAATGATATTATTTCTCTCAATGAAACCCTGGTTGAAGAACTGACCCTGGCCCGTAATACAATCGGGAAAATGGGCCGGCTGAACCACCGTGTACAGATGCCCCGTACAGCACGTGGTTCCTGGAACACAGCGGTTGTTTCAATCAATACCCTCATATCCGACCTTGTACATCCTACCATCGAAATAGCACACGTAATCAGCTCCGTTGCAAAAGGAAACCTTTCCCAGGAAATGCCCCTGGAAATTGAAGGCCACCTGTTGCAAGGGGAATTTGCACGTATTGCTACCGAGGTAAACGGGATGGTGAAACAGCTGAACCTCTTCTCCCGCGAGGTGACCCGTGTGGCCCGTGAGGTGGGTTCCGAAGGTAAACTGGGCGGACAGGCCAAGGTAAAAGACGTGGCCGGTGTTTGGAAAGACCTGACGGACTCCGTAAACCAGATGGCGGGTAACCTGACAGCCCAGGTGCGTAACATCGCTGATGTAACCACTGCCGTGGCAAAAGGCGACCTTTCTAAAAAGATTACAGTAGACGTACAGGGAGAAATCCTTGAACTGAAAGATACCATCAATACCATGGTGGACCAGCTCAATTCCTTCTCCTCCGAGGTGACCCGTGTGGCCCGTGAGGTAGGTACGGATGGTAAGCTGGGCGGACAGGCTGAAGTAAAAGGGGTGGCCGGTACATGGAAAGACTTAACAGACTCCGTGAACCAGATGGCCTCCAACCTTACCGGCCAGGTACGTAATATCGCGGAGGTAACCACCGCCGTGGCGAGAGGTGACCTCTCCCGTAAAATCACCGTGGACGTAAAAGGAGAAATCCTGGAACTAAAAAACACCATCAATACCATGGTGGACCAGCTGAACTCCTTCTCCGCCGAGGTAACCCGTGTGGCCCGCGAGGTGGGTTCCGAAGGTAAACTGGGTGGTCAGGCTACAGTAAAAGGCGTAGGGGGCGTGTGGAAAGACTTAACAGACTCCGTGAACCTGATGGCGGGTAACCTGACGGCACAGGTACGTAATATTGCCGACGTAACCACCGCGGTGGCATTAGGTGACCTTTCCCGTAAGATCACCGTGGATGTACGCGGAGAAATACTTGAACTCAAGAACACCATTAATACCATGGTGGACCAGCTGAACTCCTTCGCCTCTGAGGTAACCCGTGTGGCATTGGAAGTAGGTACAGAAGGTAAATTAGGCGGTCAGGCGAAAGTGCAGGGCGTGGGCGGTACATGGAAAGACTTAACAGACTCCGTGAACCAGATGGGGTCCAACCTGACAGCCCAGGTGCGTAACATCGCCGAAGTAACCACCGCCGTGGCAAATGGTGACCTTTCCAAAAAGATCACCGTAGACGTGGCCGGAGAAATCCTTGAACTGAAAAAGACCATCAATACCATGGTGGACCAGTTGAACTCCTTCGCCTCTGAAGTAACCCGTGTGGCACTGGAAGTAGGTACAGAAGGTAAGCTGGGCGGCCAGGCGAAAGTGCAGGGTGTGGGTGGTACATGGAAAGACTTAACAGAGTCCGTAAACCAGATGGGGTCCAACCTCACTGCGCAGGTGCGTAACATCGCCGAGGTAACCACCGCCGTGGCAAAAGGTGACCTCTCCCGTAAGATCACCGTGGACGTAAAAGGGGAAATCCTGGAGCTGAAAAATACCATCAATACGATGGTGGACCAGCTGAATGCATTCGGTTCGGAAGTATTCCGCGTGGCACGTGAGGTAGGTTCCGAAGGTAAACTGGGCGGTCAGGCAGATGTACCCGGCGTGGAAGGTCTCTGGAAGGATTTAACAGACTCCGTGAATATCATGGCGTCCAATCTGACTTCCCAGGTGCGTAACATTGCGGAAGTAACTACTGCGGTGGCAAACGGAGACTTATCGCGTAAAATTGAAGTAGACGTTAAAGGTGAAATCCTGGAACTGAAAAATACCATCAATACCATGGTGGAACAGCTCCGCGCATTTGCCTCCGAGGTAACGCGTGTGGCACGTGAAGTAGGTACGGAAGGTAAACTCGGCGGACAGGCAAACGTGCCGGGCGTAGGGGGAACATGGAAAGACTTAACAGACTCCGTGAATCAGATGGCGGGCAACCTGACAGCACAGGTACGTAACATCGCTGATGTGGCTATCGCCGTGGCAAACGGGGATATGTCCCGTAAGATCACGGTGGACGTACGCGGAGAGATCCTCCAGCTGAAAGAAACGCTGAACACCATGGTGGACCAGCTCCGCGCCTTCGCCTCGGAGGTAACCCGTGTGGCACGTGAGGTGGGTACCGATGGTAAACTGGGTGGTCAGGCATTCGTGCCGGGCGTGGCGGGTACCTGGAAGGATTTAACAGACTCCGTAAACCAGATGACGGGTAACCTTACTTCCCAGGTGCGTAATATCGCCGAGGTAACCAAAGCGGTGGCTTCGGGTGACTTATCCAAGAAAGTAACGATAGACGTTAAAGGTGAAATCCTCGATCTGAAAAATACCATCAATACCATGGTGGACCAGCTGAACTCCTTCGCCTTCGAGGTAACCCGTGTGGCACGTGAGGTAGGTACAGAAGGTAAACTCGGCGGACAGGCAGAAGTACAGGGTGTGGGCGGTACATGGAAAGACTTAACGGACTCCGTGAACATGATGGCTTCCAACCTTACCAACCAGGTGCGCGGTATTGCGAAAGTAGTGACCGCCGTGGCTACCGGCAACCTCAAACAGAAGTTGTCCATCGTATCCCGCGGAGAAGTGGCACAGCTCACAGAAACCATTAACGAAATGATCGATACCCTGGCGGTATTTGCCGACCAGGTAACCAACGTGGCCCGGGAGGTGGGTGTTGAAGGACGACTGGGCGGACAGGCAAGCGTTCCTGGTGCTTCCGGTATCTGGAAGAACCTGACAGAGAACGTAAATCAGCTGGCGGCAAACCTTACCACCCAGGTGCGTGCGATCTCTGATGTGGCCTCCGCCGTAACGAAAGGTGACCTTACCCAGATGATCCGCGTAGATGCGAAAGGTGAGGTGGAAGAACTGAAAGATACCATCAACCAGATGATCGCCAACCTGAAACAAACAACCCTGCGTAACCAGGAACAGGACTGGCTGAAATCCAACCTGGCAAAGTTTACCCAGATGTTGCAGGGACAAAAAGACCTGAACACGGTAACCCGCCGTATCCTCTCAGAGCTTGCCCAGGTGGTGAATGCACAGAAAGGTATGTTCTACATCCTTGAACAGGAAGAATACCAGGAAAATCCTAAACTCAAACTCTTTGCGGCATATGCCTACGGAGATGAAGTCAGCATGTCCCGCGAATTCTCTCTGGGACAAGGTCTGGTAGGACAGTGCGCAGTAGAAAAAGAAAGAATACTCTTAACAAACGTTCCTTCCAACTATATTAAAATCACTTCCGGATTAGGAGAAGCGGCACCGCTTAACCTGATCGTATTACCGGTACTCTTTGAAACAGAGATCAAAGCCGTTATCGAGCTGGCATCGTTTGATTCATTCAGTCAGACTCACCTGGACTTTTTAAGTCAGCTGACAGAAAGTATCGGTATCGTACTGAACACCATCGAGGCGAACTCCAGAACAGAAGACCTCCTGGAACAATCACAGTCCCTTGCCGATGAGTTGAGAAGAACGAATGAAGAGTTACAGGATAAAGCGCACCTGCTGGTAAAACAGAAAGAGGAAGTAGAAGAGAAGAACAAAGAGGTGGAAGAAGCGAGAAAATCGCTGGAAGAAAAAGCAGAACAGTTGCAGCTGACTTCCAAATACAAATCAGAGTTCCTTGCGAATATGTCGCATGAGTTACGTACGCCGCTGAACTCCCTCTTAATCTTAGCACAGCAGCTCTACGAAAACCATGATGGTAACCTGAATGAAAAACAGGTGCGTTATGCGAAAACCATTCACAGCTGCGGAGATGACCTTATTCAATTAATCAATGACATCCTTGACCTCTCCAAGATTGAGTCCGGATACATTTCTACAGACTTCATCAAGGTGCGCTTCAACGAGGTGGTCGGATTCGTGGAAACGACCTTCAAACATATCTCTGAAAGCAAGAACTTACGCTTTGGTATTGATATGGATGAACAACTGCCACAGAGCCTGGAAACAGACGTACAGCGTCTCAATCAGATCCTCAAGAACCTGTTGTCCAACGCGTTCAAGTTTACTGATAAAGGAGAAGTAAGACTCCGCATTTACGAAGCAAAACGCAACTGGAAACTCTTGAATTACAGCCTGGATGCTGCAGACCGTGTAGTGGCTTTCGAGATCAAGGATACCGGTATCGGTATCTCCAAAGACAAACAGAATATCATCTTTGAAGCATTCCAGCAGGCAGAAGGTTCTACCAGCCGTAAGTATGGTGGTACCGGTCTTGGATTATCCATCAGTCGCGGTCTTGCCGACCTGTTAGGTGGTTCCATTGAACTGGAAAGTGAAGCCGGCAGAGGTAGTACATTTACGCTCTTCCTGCCGCTCAACTACAATCCTTCTTCTATCCGAAAAGAAAAACAAAGCAGTCTTACCGTAAGTGTAAGCGGATATAAACTGGGAGATGACAATTACAATCCCGCTTTGATTCAGACAATCCCTTCTCTCAAAATTTCTGATACTAAAGATCTTGAAGGATTAAATGAGATCATCAATGAAATTGGTGATGACAGAACACATATTCTTGATACGGACAGGGTAGTGCTGATAGTGGAAGATGATGTCCGCTTTGCCAAGATCATGCAGGAAAAGGCACATGAGATGGGCCTTAAAGTAGTGGTAGCTACCACCTTCGGAGAAGTATTTGATCTCACCAACAAGTTCAACCCGATAGCAGTTACACTCGATGTAAAATTACCGGATGCCAGCGGATGGAGGGTACTTGATCTGTTTAAGAACGACATCAATCTGCGGCATATTCCTATCCACCTGATATCAGGAGAAGAAAACAGGTTACTGGCCATGCAGCGTGGGGCCCGCAGCTTTAACTTAAAACCGCTGAAAACGGAAGCGCTAACTATACTGTTTAACAATATTATAGAACTCGATAGCCGTAAGCAGAAGAAAGTGCTGGTCGTGGAAGACAATGAACCGGATGCCTCCCAGATAGCCAGGATGCTGAATAACGGAGACCTGATAGAAATGGAGTTTGCGGAGAACGGGAAAGCTGCGATTGATCTGATAAATAAATATTCATATGATTGTATCATAGCAGACTATATGTTACCTGATATTGAAGGAGCCGAATTTGTGGCCAATATCAATACGATGAACAGGTATAATGCCACACCTGTAATCGTATATTCTGCAAAAGATTTCTCTAATAAAGAAAAGTCGAAACTGAAACAGTACGCCAATAAAATACTGCTGAAGGGCGTTAATTCTCTGGACCTGCTACTGGAAGAAACCATTATGCAGCTGCACATCAATCATAATGCTCTGTTACCGGAGAAGAGACAGCTCATCGAAGATCTTCGTTCACAAAAGGATGTACTGATCCATAAAAATGTACTGGTAGTAGATGATGATGTACGTAACCTGTTTGCCCTCACCACAGCTTTTGAACGTTATAACATCAACACTATTACAGCAGAAAGTGGAAAAGAAGCCATCAATATCCTGAGTGAAAACAACCAGATAGATATGGTACTGATGGATATCATGATGCCGGAAATGGATGGTTATGAAACAATGCAGAAAATCCGCAGGGAACATAAGAACAGCGCGTTGCCAATTATTGCAGTAACCGCAAAAGCAATGAAAGGCGACAGGGAGAAATGTATCGATGCAGGGGCCTCTGATTATATCACCAAACCGTTGAAAATAGACCAGTTGCTATCTTTAATGCGGGTATGGTTATATAGGTAATATTCATTCGAAAAAATTCAAAGGTGCTCGAACAACAAGATCCAATTAAAATATTAGTCGTAGACGACAGGCCTGATAATCTGATGTCTATAGAATCCATATTGGAAAGGGAGAGTTATATCATAGTAAAAGCGAACTCCGGCAGAGCTGCATTGAAAATATTATTAAAGGAATTTGATTTTTCCCTGATACTGATGGACGTACAAATGCCGGATATGAACGGCTTCGAAACAGCCGCGCTCATCTATCAGCGGGATAAACTGAAAAATGTGCCTATCATCTTCATTACTGCGCACAATGAAGACGAAGCCATTTTCAGAGGTTACAAGGTAGGGGCCGTTGATTTCATTTATAAACCTGTGAACCCGGAATTACTGAGGATTAAGGTGGGCCTCTTCGTAGAGCTTTATCGCAAAACACAGTCACTCATTGCACAGGAACAAAAGCTACTGAACACCAATGCCTCTCTCCAGAAAGAGATTGAAGAACGGGAAGCCTCTGAGCGGAAAATAAGAGAATTAAACCGGCAACTGATACAGAACAATATTCACCTGAAAACAGTCAATGAAGAACTGGACAGGTTTGCCTACATCGCGTCTCACGACTTACAGGAGCCCCTGCGTAAAATCCGTGTGTTCAGTGATATGATCATTCAGAAGAAAACAAACACAGATGATGTTGATAAATATGTAATGAAGATCACCAATGCCACTATCCGCATGCAGCAACTGGTAAGTGACCTCCTACGCTTTTCCAGGCATTCTATTCAGGGTGGCGACTTCGTACCTGCTGATCTCACCGATATTGTGAAGGAGGCGGTCAATGAACTGGAAATAAAGATCCAGCAAACAAATGCCCGTATCATTATAGATCCTTTACCGGCAGTTTTCGTTATCCCTGTCTTAATGCAGCAGGTATTTTATAACCTCATCAGCAACGCAATTAAATTCAGAAAGAAGGAAGTAACACCAGAAATACATATCTATGCGGAGCAGGAGAAACATCCTGAAATTGCAGATAGTTACTATTACAGGATCTTTGTAAAAGATAACGGTATTGGTTTCGAAAGCCAGTATTCAGATGATATTTTCATCGTGTTCAAACGTCTGCACAGCTATCATGAAATAGAGGGGACCGGCATAGGTTTATCCATCTGTAAAAAGATAATGGAACAGCATCATGGTTCTATTAAAGCTACCAGTGAAATAGATAATGGTGCTACCTTTATTGTTGGTATTCCTGAAAAACAACAAACGACCGGCAGTTTACCGATGTTTAATTAAATACGCTCCAATTGGGCTCTGAAGCCCCGTATTTGTAACAAAACAAATAGGCTCCGTCAGGAGCCCCGTGTTTGTAGCAATATTTATATCCCCTTTAACAGACTCCGTAAGAGTCCCCTAAATCGCAAATGGTAGGGGACTTTTACGGAGTCTGTGTTTTGTTGTTTAATGTGCCGCTACAAACACGGAGCTTTAATGCATCACGGTTACTTACTTATTTCTACTGCCTTATTCACCTGGAAGGTTTCCTTTAATCTGATATCTTCTGAAGAAGCCCCTACCATCGCAGTGAAACTGCCCGGTTCAACTACCCACTTATTCTGTATGTTCAGCAACATCAGATCTTCCGGCAACAGCTCAAAAGTTACTTCTTTTTGTTCTCCCGCCTGTAAATGAATACGCTGGAATTTCTTCAGTTGCTTCACAGCAGTCACCACAGAGCTGGCATCATCACGCAGATATAACTGAACTACTTCATCCCCTGCCACCGCACTTGTATTCTTTACCTGGAGCTTCACCGTTACTTTCAGTGTGGCCTTCTCCTGTACATCTATACCAAGCTGCTTATAATCGAACGTAGAGTAGCTTAATCCGTGGCCAAAGCTGTAAAGCGGCCTGGCATCCATTTCTACATAATCATGCCGGGAAGCGCTCTTATAATTGTAATAAACAGGTAGCTGTCCTACTGATTTAGGGATAGAAACCGGCAGGCGTCCTGCAGGATTGTAATCACCGAACAACACATCGGCTACCGCCGTTCCTCCTTCCTGACCCGGATACCATGCATTTACAATAGCAGGAACATGCTGCGCTGCCCAGTTGATATTCAGCGGACGGCCTTCTATCAATACCAGGATCACCGGTTTGCCCGTGGCGACGATCCGCTGCATCAGTTCATTCTGTAATCCCATCAGGTCCAGGCTTACCCTGTCAAACCCTTCTCCGCTTTCCATATCACTCACTGCATTCTCTGCTGATTTCACGACCGCTGCACCCGTACTCTGGTAAGACGTGGCGAAATCACGTGCACTGGAACCACCCAGCACAAGGATCACCGCATCTGCATCTTTTGCTGCTGCTACGGCTGCGTCCATACCTGCCCTGGAGGTATCGCGGATGGAACATCCCTTTACATATTTCAACTTTGTATCTGAAGATATCTTTGCCTGTATACCTTTCAGCACAGTAACGATCTTCTCTTCCGGCTGGGGAGCAGTATAATCACCTAACTGATTATACATGTTATCCGCATTCGGGCCTATTACCGCCAGGTTCTTTACAGCCTTTTTCAAAGGCAGGGTGCCATTCTCATTCTTCAGTAACACGATAGACTCCGCAGCTACTTTTTCTGCCAGTTGCTTATGTGCTGCTGTACCTACTGTTCTCTCTGCTGTCGCAACATCTACATAAGGTTTATCAAAAAGGCCCATTTCAAATTTCAGTCGTAGTACATGGCTTACTGCTGTATCAATAGTAGCCATTGTTACTTTCTTATCATTCACAGCTTTTATCAATGCATCTCCATAAGCCTCTCCACCCAGGTCTGCATCCAATCCCGCGTTCATAGATAATGTAGCTGCTTCTTCCATGTCTGCCGCTACATGATGGTTCGATTTCAGACCGGGAATCCCCCCCAGATCAGAAACACTGAATCCTTTAAACCCCCATTGTTTACGCAATACATCTTTCAACAGGAAAGAATTGGAACTGCAAGGCACTCCATCTATAGAGTTATAAGAAGCCATAATAGACAATGCTCCCGCCTGTATAGCATTTTTAAAAGGCGGCAGGTAAGAGGTGTTCAGTTCACGGCTTCCGGTATTCGCAATGCCGCCATTATGCCCTCCTTCAGGAGATCCGTAGGCTGTAAAGTGTTTAAGTGTAGAGATCACATTCACACCGCTGTTAATGTTATTTCCCTGGAAACCTTTTACCATAGCAATACCCATCTGTCCAATCAGGTAAGGGTCTTCGCCGTAGGTTTCTTCCAGCCTCGACCAGCGGGGCTCACGCACCAGGTCCAGTACCGGCCCGTAACCAATATGCGCACCCTGTACACGCGCTTCCTGAGAAATAGCGCCCGCCATTTCTTTGATCAGTGCAGGGTCCCAGGTGCTGGCTTGTCCTATAGAAGTAGAGAACACCGTTGTACCGATGGCCATATGCCCATGCGGACATTCTTCAGCCAGGAACAACGGAATACCCAGGCGGGTATGTTCTATCATATATTTCTGTAAAGCATTGGTCGCCATCGCAGACAACTTAGGAGACAACCCGGTCTCTAACGTCTTTTTCGTCCAGGGATCGGCCCTTAAAGTGGCCCAGAAGCTACCGATATGTCTTTTTGCAATCACATCTTTAAAGGCGGCGCTTACTCCCACCGAGTCCCCGTTCTTCTCATACATATCCCAGCCCAGCAGGGTACATAGCTGCCCTACTTTCTCTTCCAGTGTCATCCTCTTCAATAAATCCTTCACCCTGTTATCCACTGTGGCAGCGGGATTTTTGTACAGCGCAACGGCCTTTTGTGTTTGTCCTATGGCCGGTGCTACTCCTCCAAGAACTGCAATTCCAAGCATAAAACAATTCCGGATAATCGATTCTCTTATTTTCATTATTACCTGTAAATTAATTGATAATCACTTACATCATAAAAATAACAAGTTACGGGGGTTAATTATTGAATATTTATTAAAATGAGAAGATTGTCCCATTTATTGGTAAATTACCCATACCATACATTTTTATCCTGAGAACCCTGCTATGCCACACAAGTTACCCGCAAAGCCACTAACTAAGCATTAACCAGGTAGCATCAGAAGTAGGCTTTAACAGTCATTCCTACTTTGATAAATGTTTCATTAAGCAATATGGGGTAGGGCAGAAGGAATACATTGCTGCTAAGAAACATTAAGAAAAGAGGGTGCACCGTTTTTCCGGTACACCCTCGTATAGTTGGATTTTGCTCAGTAATAATATCCTAATTATGCTTGTTGCTCACAACTACTTTTTCTTTAGAGATCACTTTTTTACCATCTGTTACGGTAACGATATACAATCCGTCAGGCAGGTTAGAAACATTCAGCGTACTGCTGGTCCCTTTAATACGTTGAGATAACGTTTTAACACCGGAAACGGAGTAGACATCTATCGTATACTGCTTATCCTCCGGTAATGTTAAATACACGGTATTAGCTGCCGGATTAGGCCATATCTGCAGGCAGGACGGTAAATGTGTTGGTTTAACAACAGCGATAGGAGCAGCCAGTACATCCGGATAAGTGAATGGGAAGTCAATCTGTGCCTGTTTGAACTGTTGTTCGTAAGTGCTGTTCCATCCAAATGCTGTATCGGCCTGTGCTTTCAGGTTATACTGAGCAGCGCCGCTCCAGAAATGTATAAACTCTCCCATATTCAGATCACGGGTATATTCGCCATTATGCTGCGGGAAATACTGTGATAATAATACAAAGAAACGGTTTAACGCAGCACTGGAATCTGCATGTGTATAAATCGGATAGAACCAGTTCTTAAACCAGTGCGTACCTGGTCTTGGGAAATTATCCTGTCCGTTTATTACATCATTATATGTTTGCTGTGCATCAGCAGTCCAGCCAAGACGTTTGGTCACATCATATATAAAGATCTCATTCCATTTGCTATCATTCCAGATAGCGAATGCAGGCGATTTTTTCACCCCTTTGCTACCACCTTCAACAACATGTCCTATTTCATGAATAGAAGCACCTACGTTCCAGCTGCTTCTTGTACTCCATTCTCCGCCAAGATCTCCCACATTGCGGTAATCATGAGAAGAATCAAATACAGTAGCAGGATGACCGCCACTATAACCATTGCTATGGAACACCATATTTACTTTAGGATCGCTAAAGGTCCCGTAGTTCTGTTTTACATAGTTCCACACATCTGTAAAGTCCTGATTCATCCAGGTAATAGATGTAGGTGTAGCGCTGTCATAATAAATATTCACGCTGCTGTTGCTGTATACAAGGCTCAGTAACTGATTATGTTCAAACCAGTGTTCCTTCCAGGTAGCCGGAGGTACATTGGTGAGGGTGGTATTCTTAGCATATACCCATGCAGAAGAACCATTCGCGTTCACTGCTTTTAAGCGGTAGTAATAAGTAGTTAACGGAGACAGTTCCAGTGAGTAAAAATGTGTAGTGTTTGGGTCCATTGTAAAGGAAGTACCCCAGTTAGTACTGTCGGTAGATCTTTCCAGTGTATAACGGGTTTCGTTGGAGGCATTATCTGCCCAGTCAAGTATGATCTGGTTGCCGGAAACAGCCTGTGTAATTAAGCTGGATGGTGCAGCAGGAATGCTTGTATCAACAGTACCCGTGCCTGTACCATAGATCTGTAATTCTGCCAATTGTGTATAAGCGCCACCGTTATTAGCAGTAATCTTTAATCTGTAATGGGTATACGTAGAAGTATTGCTGATCAGATACAATCTTCTCTGATACCTGGAAGGGAATACCTGTCCTGTTACAGTATGAAGGGTTATCCAGTTAATGCTGTCATTAGATCCCTGGAACGTCCAGTTTTTCGGATCTCTGTCAGTGGCATCATTGGCAGAGGTAATAGCATATTGTTTAGCAACACCGCCAGCAGGCAACTTAAAGTTCAGCCATGTTGCATTGTGTGTAGTCAGATACTTGGAATAAACACTGTTGTCTGTAACCTTGGCAATACCTTCTACACCGGTAGTACTGTATTGGTCAGTAATAACACCATTTGTAAAATCAGTGATATCCGTTAATGAAGGCGCCGCAGGTGTAGATGCAAAAGCAACAGCAGGTGCAGAGATCCCGCCCGCATTCACAGCTATGACGCGATACTCATACGCAGTAGAAGCGCTTATACCGCTATCTGCATATACATGCTGGTTTGCAGCCGCAGTATAGATGGTACTGAAATTTATACCGTCAATAGAGGTTTGTATCTGGAAGCCTGTTTCATTAGTAGCGTTATCAGACCAGCTAAGAGAAGCCTTATAGGTAGATAATGTAACAGAAAGATCACTCGGGGCAGCAGGCCCTGAAGCAGAACCGGCAAGGTGCCACTCCGCCAGTTGAGAATCACCATCACCATTATTGGCAGTAACATTTAAACGGTAGTACAGATAGCCGGTACTGTTAGAGAAGGTGTAGGTGTTTGTTTGAAAACGGTTGGCAAAGGTCTGATTGGTCCGTGTGTCAATGGTAGTCCAGGTATTACCATCATTAGAAGCGGTCAGCGTCCAGCTTTTAGGATCACGGCCGGAAGCATCGTTGGCAGAAGTAATGGTGTACTGTGTAACGATCGCCGTATAAGTCGACTGATACCCCAACCAGTACGCTGTTTGAGCGATATAATATTTTGTATTGACGTTGTTGTCCATCAGATTCTGGTAATTTTCGGCAACATTACCATTTGAATACTGGACGGTCACAACGCCACCATTTGCAGTAATATCCGTCTGGGCATAGACCCGACTCATACCACACAATAGCAAAGCTGACAGGGATAACTTTGTAAAGATCCTGAGAATCATAGATTGGGTTTTATTTTGGTTGAGAATTATTCGTTTTTCATAGACGCTTACGTTGGGTCACACACGGGCTGGGTACATCTCTACTAATATAGTCAGAGAAAGAGCACAAACATGTCAATAGATGTTAAACGGATTGTTAATGGAGTTTAAATGCGGATACTGAAAATATCTTTCAATGCTTTTTTTGCAGCGTGGAAGCCACACATGCCATGCACACCACCACCAGGCGGTGTAGCAGAAGAACAAACATATATGCCTTTTGCCGACGTATTATAAGGCGAACACCGTAATGCGGGACGTGTATACAACTGCGTAATATCCAATACGCCACCGTTGATGTCCCCACCTACGTAATTAGGATTATAGTTTTCCATCTGCACTGTATTCATCACATGCTTACCCAGGATCAGATCGCGGAAGCCGGGAGCAAATCGCTCCACCTGTTTTTCGATAGCATCTGTCATATCAACAGAAGAACCATTCGGCACATGGCAATAGCCCCATATGGTATGTTTACCTGCCGGAGCACGGGTATCATCAAAAAGGCTTTGTTGTGCAAGCAATACAAAAGGGCGTTCGGCATGTTGCCCATTGGCAGCCTTGTATTCACTGGTGGCTATTTCTTCCATGGTATTGCCCAGATGTACCGTACCGGCCCTGCGGCATGCTTCATCCGTAAAAGGAACAGGCCCGTCCAGTGCCCAGTCGATCTTAAATACGCCCATACCATAACGGTAGTGTTGCAGCTGCCATTTATACAAAGAAGAGAAACGCTCTCCGGCAATGGTTAATAATTGCTGAGGGGTTACGTCCAGCAATACCGCACGTGCAGGCGGGAGTTCCTTTAAAGAACGCACATATACGCCAGTCACTATCTCTCCTCCCAATGATCTGAAATAATCTCCCAGGGCATTAGCAATGGCCATGGACCCGCCTTTAGGTACAGGCCACCCCCCCAGGTGCGCGTTTATCAGCAGCACCAGTGCAACGGCGGAAGTAGTCAGGCTGGACAAGGGCAGCATGGAATGCCCTGCCATCCCGGCAAATAATGCTTTCGCTTCCTTTCCTTTAAAACGTTTTAATAGTTGGGTAGCAGGCAGCAGCCCTTTAAGACCGAATTTTGCCATTAACAGCGGATGATCAGGGAAGTGTAAGGGACCCAGGATATCAGGCGCCAGCAGTGGCCAGTCTTTCAGCAAAGGAGCTATTAAGTCCCTGTAAGCCTCGCCGTCATTACCAAGAAATTGTACCGTATTGTCAAGTGAGGAGTCCAGTATGGCGGCCGTGCCATTATCAAAGGGATGGGCAGCCTGTAGTGCCGGTTGCAGATAAGTTAAGCCAAATTGTTCAAGGGGTAGCTTTCTGAAGAAAGGAGAACCAGCTGCCAATGGGTGAATAGCAGAACAAATATCATGGGTAAATCCGGGTAGAGTAAGTTCCGCGGAACGCAATCCCCCTCCTATAGTATCTTTCCCTTCCAGTAATAAGACGGACAACCCTTGCTGTTGCATTGCAATAGCAGCTGATAGTCCGTTGGGGCCTGAACCCACTATAATTGCATCATACTCCCTTTTGTACATGTTGCACAAAAGTAAGCAGAATCAGCTTTCCATCATGTCTAATATGTCCGTCCAGATAATTCGGGCTATCTGTTCACTCTGTACCATCTTAATCCGCTCTTCCGGCCTTACAGCAGCATCTTCCTGCCAGCTGATGTATTCAGGGATTACTTCCTCTGCTTCGGGCGAAAAGTCCTTCAGGATGTTGCCGCTTGTAATCACTTCATAAGTGGTTTTATGAACCATGTTGTTCACCGTAATAGCAATCTGATAGGACCGGCCCTCAATATAAACTGTAACAGTATGCTTTTCCATAAAAACAATTGAATGATGCTACCTCCGGAATACCCGGCGGCAGTTGCGATTTGTTTTTGTATACCTCTCCATACGTTAACATTATTTTAAGAACAAAATATTTGCCAGTATGCTAAAAAGGGCTCTTTTACAGGAAAATTACGAGGCTGTAATACCATAGTGTAGAAGAATACACACAAAAAAGCACCGGTGTTTAAAACACCGGTGCTTAGAGGATAGGTAAAGGACTGTAAAACTACTTATAAGAGATAGCAGGAAAGTCTTTCTTAGCTTGCTGAAACTGTGTTTCCCACTCGGCCGGCCAACCGAAGGCGAGTGTAGCCTGTGCCTTCAGATCAACACCGGCAGCTCCGCTCCAGAAATGTACGAATTCTCCCCAGTTCATATTACGACTGTAAGCATTCCCGTTTTTAGGGAAGTTCTTAGCCAGCAGATCAAAGAATTTGTTCAGTGTAGCAGTACCGCCATGCTCGTTATAGATAGGATAAAACCAGTTCCGGAACCATTGCGCTCCTGCAACCGGGAAATCATCATGTTTGGTCTGCATTTCTGCAAACAGGCTGGTAGCAGCATCATTCCATCCCAGCGCTTTGTACACATCGTACTGGAATATTTCCATCCATTTGCTATCTCCCCATATAGGAAATGCAGGTGAGTTATGAACGTTTTTAGATCCACCTTCCACAATATGTCCAACCTCATGTGCAGTAGCTCCCAGGTTCCAGCCGGTGCTGTCTGTCCAGAGACCCGCCTGCCCCACGTCAATTACATTACGGTAGTCATGACTTTCATCAAAATAAGTAGCAGGATGACCGCCACCATATTTACCACTATGCAGTATTACATATAGTCGTCCTTCTTTACCAAAAGTGCCATAGGTTTTCTTTACATACTTCCAGATGTCTTCCATCTTTCTTGCTGGCCAGGTGATGTTTTTGTCAACAGCATCATCATAGTAAACAGCCACATTATCATCATAATAAACGCGCTTTACAAGCTGTTTGTGTTCGAACCAGTGTTCCTGCCAGGTAAGCGGCGGAGCATCTGCAGAAGGTACTTCCAGTTTAATCTTTTCAGTAGTATCATTTTTACAACTCTCGCCATGCACGGCTACAAATGTCAGGCTCAAAAGTGCGAGTATTCTTAGTTTCTTCTTCATCGGCAAAGGTCAGCGTAAAGTTTTAAAAAGTTTGATAAAAAAGGCTGTAAGCTACAAGGCATAACGGAAAGGTTAATAGCGATTTGCAGCTCACAGCCTGGACTGAGTACGTGTTTAGTGGTATTTTAGCACAAAGAGTATAAGGGCACTAAATTAGCATTACAACCATTTAAAACTTGTCAATAAAAAGCAAACCAATTGTAAACAATGTTTAATAGATTGTAAATGAAAATTAAATTCCCGATATTTATATATGATGAGAAATTTACGGATGAGGGAAAAACTGTCACTTGAAAGGATATATTTGTCCTTCAGGAATTATTTCATGACGCATCCGGTTAAAATTTACATCACAACATCAGTTATCTGTTTTCTTGTACTTGCACTCGTTCAGTTCATTCTCGTGTATAACACGTATGATTTATTGAACCGTCGCTTCTATTATGAAAAGAAGGGACAGATACAGGAAGACTATACCCGTGCCATCGTCAATGATCAGTTATTCCCCGGCGGTAAAAAGATCATCGACAGCTATATAGCGCCAAAGTTCAAAGAGCTGGAAAGATTACACGCTACAGATACCGCCGCATTCAATAAAGAAACACAGGTCCTCTTAAATAATATTTTCAATTCTCTTATCAAAGAACAAAAAGTAGACAGCCTGCTGGCGAGTATAAAAGAGAAAGAACATATCACGGATTCATTAAAATACCTGCTGAGCATACACAGGATAGATCTGATGTTCGGCGATATGAAGTATGTGAACATATACGATGGACGAAACAAATATTTGCTGATCGACAGCGCCATGCAGGAGCAGACAGGCCTGCACATTTTCGGCAATCTGAAAACACCGGACGATCAGAGTATGATATTAAGCCTGAACGTATCAGACCCATTACCTTACACCTACGCCATCTTTTTCACCTTTCACGCAGATCCTTATAACAGGCGGCAAATGGTATTCAAACAAATGCGGCCGATGCTGACCATGTCCCTGTTATCCATGCTGGCCATTATCACCCTCTTTATCATTACGCTTCGCAACTGGATCAAACAGAAACATCTGTCCGATGTAAAAACAGATTTCATCAATAACATCACCCATGAATTCCATACGCCACTTTCGGCAATCATGGTAGCCAATAAAAATATTCAGAACGAAAAGATACTCGATAATAAGACTGCCCTGCGATCTTTATCGGAAATCATAGAACGACAATCACAAAGATTGAAACTGCTGATAGGACAGGTACTCGATATTGCCGCTATAGATAAACTATCTGTACATAAAGAACCACAAGACCTCAACATTCTTGTAAAGGATATCCTTACAGATTTCAGCATTAAATTCTCCGAGGCAAACCTACACCTTACCTACGAAGAATATCCCTGCGATATTACCATAGAGGCAGACAGCTTCCACTTTGCCACTTTGCTGCTGAATATACTGGACAATGCCGTAAAGTATAACCTGCAGCCGCTTAAACAGATCACAGTAGCCATTACTCCGGATAAGGAAGGAATACAGATCATCGTAAGCGATAACGGCATCGGCATGACAAAAGAAACGATTAAGTATATTTTTGATAAGTTCTACAGGCATCAGAAAGATCTTACCCAATACTCAAAAGGATTAGGACTCGGACTGCATTATGTGAAACAATGTATTGATGCTCATCAATGGAAATTAAAAGTAGAAAGTGAAGCCGGAAAAGGAAGTACATTTGTAATCATTATACCTGAATAACGAATGCTATCAACCAGGCATGAACAAAGGATGTAAAACGGGGACGATACACTCCTGATTAAATTATAAGGGATGAAACACAAAATTCTTCTGGTAGAAGATGAAGCAGATCTGGGGA
Source organism: Chitinophaga oryziterrae (assembly GCF_009758125.1). Taxonomy (GTDB): domain Bacteria; phylum Bacteroidota; class Bacteroidia; order Chitinophagales; family Chitinophagaceae; genus Chitinophaga; species Chitinophaga oryziterrae. The sequence goes on along the minus strand of NZ_WRXO01000005.1, from coordinate 464,496 downwards.
ATGTTGTTAAACAATACCTTGAACTGATGGATTTTGATGTGGACTGGCAACAAAACGGCCTTACCGCGCTGGGTGTTTTTGAAAAAGCACCGGATGCTTACCACATACTGCTGATAGATGTAAACCTGCCCGGACTGAACGGTTTTGAACTGGCAGACCGTGTAGTGAAAGTAAATAACAATGTACCCTTCCTCTTTCTCACTGCAAGAGGAGATAAAACAGACCGCCTCAACGGTCTGAAAATAGGCGCCGACGATTACGTGGTAAAACCTTTTGATGTAGATGAACTGGTGCTGCGCATCCGCAATATCATCAAAAGGAAACAACCTGTTGTTTCCTCAGACCAGTTACAACAACAGGGCGTAATCAGCATAGGTACCAACCAGCTGTTTGTGGATTCTTTAAAACTGATCACAGAAAGCGGCGAAGAAATCATACTCACGCCTCGTGAATGCGATCTGTTGGTGTTATTCTTCCATAATGTAAACCGTGTAATCAAACGCGAAGAGATCCTGAACAAAGTATGGGGCTCCAACGACTATTTCGTTGGCAGAAGCCTCGACGTGTTTATCTCCAGGTTCCGCAAATACTTCCAGCACAATACCAATATCAGCATTAAAAACGTATACGGTATAGGGTTTGTTTTTAATGTGAAATAGATTTTCAGCTAACCGTATCCTGCCGATTCTTAAAATTCTTATTGATAGTCCATGAATATTATAGACTAACAAATACTCCTCCTGAAAGGCATGCTGATACCTGATACTGTCTGTAAAGAACAGTAGAAGCTGGTTAGGGGTTCTGGGTTTAACAAGTTGAAGTTGCGTCTCTGACTACAGTTGGTGCTCACTATGTTCTCTTACGTCTACTTTAGTCTTGTATCCGTAGATTTTGTTCACTAAAATAAACATGACTGTAATGCCCGCAATGATAACGTAATGTAAAACGATTGATGGCATAAAAAGAGGAATAAATGGTTTTGGTAATCGGCTGCTTGAATTTACATGAAATGCAATGAAAATATACTGCACTATATTCAATTATGGTGCTCGTCAGCAGGGCGTTAACAAAAAAAATTTAAGGGGCAAAATCAGCAAAATGCAAGCATCAACTAATCATGTTAGAATATATTAACAAAATAGATATTCATTTATCCGACGGGGCCTTTAATAACAATTGCGTAGATACAGGAACCCCAAAATCAGGCATTCCATCTTTATTCCAGGTGAATTGCTGCATGCGTGGAGAGCGCTTTCCCCCACATCCGTCCCCCGAATGATCGTTCGCATGATATAGGATCCAGGACTCTTTACCACCCGGCGAGGTGAAAAATGAATTATGCCCCGGCGCATACACCCCCATTTCAGGCACCTGCTTACACACCGGCGCCGGCAGTTTTTTCCACGAGGCGGGATCCATGATATTACTGCCCGCGTCTGCTACCAGCATCCCTAACGTGTAGTTATCCGTCCAGCATCCGGAACCCGAATACACCAGGAATAAATTATTCCCGTGTTTCAATATCTCAGGTCCTTCATTGATATCCACATATTTCAGATCAGGATCGCCCAGATCTCCATGTTTCTCCCAGTCGTAAACAGGACTGGATATCTTCACCCGTCGTCCGGCTATCGTTACCGGGTCTTTCATTGAATGTTTTCATACATGCAAAATGCGAACTCCGGACGCATCCGGAGTTCAGTCATATTAAAGATCAATCTTTTGTACCGTTGAAAATAACAGGTCTTCAACCCCACTGATCTTCACGCCTATCCGCGCGTAAATATAACGCTGGTCCCCTGTACTGCCATTGGCAGAAGTACTGGCCGGCACTTCCACATTCAGACTGATATGATCGGGATCTGCTATATCACTCCCTGCTATACTGGTCCTTGCAATGTAATTAGTTCCATCCACAAATGCTGTCTGATTAAGATAGAGAAACACGTTTTCAATATCCTTTGCATTGGCATCTGTAATGATCTTCTCCAGTTTACACGTAGCGCCCACCGTAGTACCGGTCAATAAAAACTGCGGCGTCCTTACCATATAATACGGCATCACTTCAATATCCATTGTCCTGTTACCATTCAGTTGCAAACGCACCGTATCCGAATTGGTCTCATTATTCAATACAGACCTGAAAGGCCCCTGGGAAGGCGGTATTATCAATTTGTAGTTACCATTAAAAAGCAACGCCGAATAAGAACCATCTTCATTAATATTCACGGTAATCGCACCATTCTTCCCCCATCCCGGTTCCCATAATTCAAACGTAACATCTTTGGAACTTACATTGATCGCTTCTCCCTGATAGGTGATCCTGCCCTGTAAAGTAACAGAAGGGCTATCATAATTATCCTTCTTACAGGACAACGCCACCATGCACAATGCCAGGTATATTATCTTCTTCATGTGAAATATTTTTACTGATTAGGGTTTTTAATGAGCTTAGGATTATTACTGAGGATATCAGAGCCTATCTGGGAATAATAGTTGCCCAGTTTAAAGCGATGCGCCGCAGTAACATTCGATGGCTTCACGATTTTATACACCCATTTGCCATCATTGACATTCCCCGGATTATAGATTTTATAAGGCCATAACCCGTATATCATTGTATTTACCTTATCCGCCTTACCAATATTCGTCACCAGATCAGCAGCGCTGATCGTCTCTCCGTTCCATACTTTATGTGCCAGACGCCAGCGTTTATTATCAAACAGCTCATGTCCTTCAAATGCCAGTTCAACCCTTCTTTCATGTACAATTCTGTCGAAAGTAATAGTAGTAAGTGGTATTGTAAATCCGGCCCTTTCACGTACCTGGTTGATGTAAGTAGCGGCAACATCGCTTTGCCCCAGTTCAAAAGCAGCTTCTGCAGCATTCAGTAACACCTCTGCATAACGGTAACGTACCCACCATACTTCACTTCTTGTTCCTATCTGTCCGGAACCTACGGTCTGATCCATAAATTTGCGTACGTAGAACCCCGTCTGGGCACTGAATTGCAGTCCATCTACAGGACCATCCGCGCCTACTACCTGTGAGCTTTTAGGCGAACCGGCAACAGGAATACTGTCCTGATCACCGAAGTTATCTCCTGTGATAATATTATACTGACCGCCTTTCCAGTACATCACTCCTGCCCATATGTCCAGTGGTACGCCCTTGAATTTAGTACCGGGCAAAATGATGGTGCCACCCAGGCGTGCATCCCTGCCTGCAAAAATATCCAGCGGATTATCATAGTATACATAATCACTGCCGGTATTGGTAACGAAAGGACTATAAGTATTATCCAGCTTCTCATACAACTGTGCCAGGTTCAGCGAAGGGTTCACCCTGCCTCCCTGCTGTTCTTCAGCGGAAGACCAGGGCTGATTATTCAATGTCCAGTCTTCTACTTTCCCGCTCTTCAGTTTAAAATCCTGTGCAAAGATGACTTCCGGGTTATTCGATTTATCATAAAACAATGAAGCAAAGTTGTCCTGCAGATCTTCTGTTTTCTTTTTATACAGGGAATACTTTCCACCACTGATAATTTCCTGTGCAGCAGCTAATGCCTTGGTATAATAGGCGGTAGATTTATCCGCAGAAATACCAACTTCTCCACCCGCTAAAGTAACCGTAGGCGTACTCGTACCATATTTGGCAATAGAGGCGGCATACAAAGCCGCACGTGCCTGCATGGCCAGCGCGAGTCCTTTGGTAGCTCTTGCCTTAATACTGGCATCATCCGGAAGGATCGCCTTGATAGTATCCATTTCAGCAATCACAAAATCATAGATGTCAGATTCTTTTGCCCTGGCATGTTGCAGGTAAGTAGGGTCTCCGCTGAAGTTATACTCCATAGGCTCCAGTATCAGAGGAACACCCCCCATTCTCTTTACTTCTTCAAAGTAAAGTGCAGCGCGTAGAAATCTTGCTTCTGATACAAAACGGTTCCGCACATCAGCAGATAACTGATCTGCAGCCTGGCATTTTTGCACAAAAAGATTCAGGTCACGGAAGTATCCATAATCCCATAAGTTCCACCAGTCGTAGGGATAATCCACCTGTTTGGTCCGCCAGTAATTACCGGCTTCAGAAGGGAATGCCTCATCAAAATTCGTGTACTCTGCCCAGTTGGTAATGGTCTGTTGTTCCGGATAACGGTTATACAAATCCGCCAGTACGGACAAGGTTAAGTCTTCACTCTTCCATACGGCATCATCAGTAAGGATATCTTTGGGAGCAGTATTTAAAAAATCGGCGTCCTTATTACACGCTAAGATGAATATAAGGAAGGATGATATGATAAGAATATGCTTTCTCATTATCTCTGTAATTAAAAAATCAAAACGAAAGTTCAAAACCCACATTTACATATTTACTCTGCGGATAGGTAAGACCGTTATCATCTGTGATCTCCGCATCAATACCAACATTATGCATGTTGTCCAGGGAGAACAGGTTATAACCATTAATATAGAAACGGGCCTTTTCTATCTTTGCCTTGCTGAGTATATTTTTAGGAATAGTATAGCCCAGCTCCAGGGTCCTTGCACGGAGGTAGTGTACATTGATTAACCAGAAGGTAGAATTGTTGCCGTAGTTGCTATGTCCACCATTATTAAAACGCAATGCAGGATATTTACCGGGAATCCATTTGCTGTTTAAATCAAAAGGATCTTCCCTGTGCCAGCGGTCTTTATAAATATCCGCCAACAGGTTACCTCCATTCTGATAAGGGTTTCTCAATTCATAATTACGGTTAAAGGAATAACCTGAACCTCCGGAAAAATCTGCACGTGCATCAAATCCATGCCAGGAAACAGCGAGATTAATACCAAAATTGATGATAGGGTTTTTGCCGGTACCATAACCGATTGGGCGCTGGTCCAGATCATTAATGATCCCATCATTGTTCTGATCTTTATAGATCAGGTCTCCCGGTAATAATGTCTTATTACCTGATCCGTCAATATTTACTTTGTAGTTATTGATTTGTTCCTGCGACTGGAATTGTCCGTTTACTTCATATCCCCAGAAGGTATTACTGTAACGTTCCTGTGTAGAATTACGGTAATGGTCCAGTGAGTTATTGTAAACAGGTTTATAAGTATGTAAATTCTTTGCACGGGCATAAGATACATTGCCTCCTATATTGAACTTCACATCATTTACTTTCCCTCCATAAGCCAGCGATGCTTCCGCACCAGATACCTGGTCACTGTTCACATTCTCTGAAGGCAGGGAATAGCCCAGTTCACTAGGCACCAGGATATCATATTTCGCACCTAGCAATCCTGTCCTTTTCCTGTTGAAATAATCAACCGTACCTGTCACTTTATTATGCAGGATACCAAAGTCGGCACCTATATCCAGTGTTTTACTGACAAACCAGGAGATATTCCGGATAGGCACCCCTTTATTGCTGGAACCTATCACAGCCTTACCATCCAGTATCACTGTAGAGGCATTATAATTATATCCTGATAAGTAATCATAAGCCCCAATACCTACATCATCATCTCCCAGTTTACCATAGGAAGCCCTTAGTTTCAGGTCGCTCAATACATTGTGCCCTATCAGTGACTGCACAAATTTCTCTTCTGTAATTCTCCATCCACCGGATATTGCAGGGAAAGTGCCCCATCTTTTATCAGGAGAGAATTTCCATGAAGCATCCCTTCTGGCAGATACTTCAAGAAAATATTTACTGGCATAATTATAATTGACACGGCCGATATACCCTAAACGGGCTTCTGTATTATCGGCATCATTATAGGTATCCATCGTAGAGAAATAGATCAAAGGGAGATCATTGGTAGTAGGTACAGAGTGTACATAGGAACTCAGGTCCCTTCTCTTGATCCTTTCCGCAACAACAGTAGCGCCTACAGTATGCGCACCAAACACACGGTTGTAGTTCAGTTGTACCTGAACGGTAGGAGACAGGATGGTGCGGTTACGCCTTTCCCTGTACGGATTGGAACTACCGCCTGTTATTTTATAGCTGCTGTCTGAAGGATTGAACGTATATACGTCATAGGTATACTCATGTCCGTTCATGATCTCATTCGCATAGTAATAAGAGAAGAGTCCGCGTGCTGTTAATCCTTTCAGCGGGAACTGATATTCTGCGGTAAGATTCGTTTGCAATACGCGCCAGTCGCTACGCCAGTAACCAGACAGCTTCTTATTCTGCAATGCCCAGTTCTCGTTATTATGACCTATGTCATTGGGATAAGCAGGATTATCATTTGCATAAGGGCGTTCTATCGGAGTGTTACGCAGTATGGCAAAACGGGCCTCCCAGTAATCATCTCCACCGGGTACACCCGGTTGGTCTCTCGTTTCGATACGTCCGTTGATCTGTGCCCCTATCTTAAAATTGTCAGACACCCGTGCTTCTACGTTACTCTGTATATTGGTACGTTCAAAAGTGAATTCTCTTCCCAGTACAGAATATTGTTTCAGATGAGTAGCAGAAACATAGTAATTGATCCTGTCGGAACCTCCGCTGAAGTTCAGGTTCATCTGGGTAAGCGGCGCGTTCTTTTTTACAATGAAGTTGTACCAGTCGAAACTTTTATATCCGGGCTCTGTGCCCTTCTTCCATTTTTCTATTTCATCCGGTGTAATAGAAGTATGACCATACTGGTTCATTTCCGCATCTGCTTTCCCCAGCATCCACTCATAAGCATTCGTTGTTTTAGGGAAACGTGTCCAGTTCTGCCATCCTCTGTACATATTTACATTGATGGTATTGCGACTGCCTAATTTACCGCGTTTGGTAGTCACCACAACTACACCATTCGCAGCCCTCAATCCATAAATAGCGGCAGAGGCATCTTTCAGTACAGTGATACTTTCAATATCATTAGGTGCAATATTATTGAACTGTCCTTCATCCTGTTGAATTCCGTCTATTACGTACAACGGGTTACCCATGTTACGGATCTGTATAGACGCACTGGCTCCCGGGCGGCCATCAGACAACCGGAAGGATACACCGGCAATCTTACCTGCCAGTCCGGCGCTCACTGTTCCACCGGCATGAATACTACCGATATCTGTACTGTTTACGGAAGCAATGGCACCGGTCAGCGATTCTTTTTTCTGTGCACCATATCCTACTACCACTACATCATTCAGCGAAGTCGAGGAAAGTTCCATGACTACATTAATGATATTCTTTCCATTGATCTCCACCTCTTTGGTGTTGAAACCAACATAGCTGAATACCAATGTCCCGGTATATTCGGGGATGTTAAAGCCATAACTGCCTGTGGCATCTGTTGTAGCACCGGCCGTGCTGCCTTTTAGTTTTACACTTACGCCCGGCAAAGGCACGCCTTTATCATCACTGACCGTACCGGATATCCGGACTGCCATAAAGCCCTCTGCGGACTCGCGTAATCGATTAAGTATAATCTGCCGGCCAGATAACTGATAGTTCAGTTTAAGGGGCGTTAAAAGGTCGTCCAGCACCTTCCCCAGTGGCTGGTCCTTCACCTGTACGTTCACCGTTCCGGAAGAACTGACCAGGGAAGAGATGTAAATGAATTTAACATCAACAAGTTGCTCTATCTGTGATAATACTTTGGCAACCGTTTGTTGCTTTGCGTCCAGTGATATTTTTTGTTTGAAGATTTCCTGAGCATCACTCTTTTTGGCAAAAGCAATTGTACTTAATACTGTGGCAAATAGAAGCTGGTATACGCTTATCCGCATGACTAGAAGGATTAAATCATGGATTCGTAATCTTTTTTTCATAACTTGGATTGTGTTCCTATTTAATAGTGGGAAATAGAATGGCTGGCTTATCCCAGTGGAGCGGGTATAAGGCAACGTGGTTGAAGATCATTAGCCAGTGGTACGGCCATACCGCTGGCTTTTTTTCATTAAGTGATGGTTGTCATAATTGTAGCAGATGTTTAATTTTCAATAACGTTTTGATGGCATCCTTTGGCTGATATTTTTATATCGTTTCCTTCTATTATACAACTTGCTTCCAGCGCTTTACAGATCAGGCGGATCTTCTCATACAATGGCTCATCATACAGCGATGCAGTTAACCGGCAATCTGCCAGCAAAGCTTTATCATAAGTAATATGCACACCGTAGGCCTGTTCTATCGTTTTCATTACACTATCTACCGGTGCATCCGTAAATACGAATGAGTACGTTTCAAGGGTGGCTGCAAGGGGTTTATGTTCCTGCAGCGATGTCACGTCTACCAGCAGTGTACTCCGTGTTAAAATGGCCTGCTGATTGGCAGTGAGGATCACCTGCTGGTCCGTTGATTGTACGGATACCGCTACTCTCCCTGTTTTCACCAGCAACTCCACCAGGCTGTCTTCCTCATATGCTTTCACTGCAAAGCTGGTCCCCAGTACATCAATGATCATCTCATTGGCATACACTACAAAGGGCTGTTTCGCATCCCGGTAAATCTCAAAAAAGGCAGCCCCGGACAGGAATACCTTTCTATGGCAGCCATGGCTGAAACAAGCAGGATAACTCAGGCGGGCACCCGGTTGCAGCAATACTGAACTCCCATCGGGGAGGCTCACTGCCATCGGTTTTTTACCCTCATTCACTACTTCTACAGGATGTTCCACCTTCGCCTTTCGCAGCAGTTGCCTGTAGACAAAGTCCTTTTTATGGGATTGCTGCGGCATCAGCCACCACAGGGTCGCCAAAGCAAAAATGGCAGCCGCTGCTGCCGCCCGGTACCAGCGGGTAACAGGTTTTTTCCTGATATTATTCCATATCTCTGCACTCACCTCATCCTTCAATGTAAAGGCCGGTAAACTGCTGGCAGCTGTAATGATCGCTCTTGCCTCTGACATGGCAGCTCTTTTCTCCGGGTATTGTTCTTCAACAGTTTTCCAGAAATCTGCCTGCTCTCCGTGCTGTATCCATGCTACAAAAGAATCATTACAAACAAAATCTGCTGTGTCATATACAGAATAATCCATAGCTATTATTATACTAAAGACAGTAAATGATGAATTTAACTCACCTGGAAGGAAATATTTTTACCACAACTCCCGCAACTTCACCACAGCCCGCTGAACAAGGTTCCGTACAGACTGCTCATTGATTTGTAATATACCGGCAATCTCTTCCCAGCTGAAGTTATCATAGAAGCGCAATCGTATTACTTCCTGCTGCCTGGCCGGCAACAGGCCCATTAATCTTTGTAAATGCTGTCGCTGCAATATATCTTCCTCCCCCTGTATCCTTAAAGTTTCCGCAGATTCTGTTTGAAGGGGATAAAGATCTTCCGGTAATTGTTTGATATCAGAGAGCCGGTGCAGCTTACGGCGTAGGGAACGGAATAAATAATACTTGACAGAGGTAGTTTCAGATAGATTTTTTCGTGTGCGCCACAGATCAGAAAACAGGTCCTGCATAGCATCCTGAACCAGTGCAGCATCAGCAGCCAGGTGATATCCATAGTTATAAAGTGTACCGGAAAACTGATGGTAGATATCACTGAAAGCCTGTTCATTCCCTTTCCTGAATGCATTCCACAGTTCCCGCTCTTCGTTGGTTACTTGATTGATATTTTCGGAGCCCGCCAAATTACCTGGTTTAAAGTACTGTGGCCCGCCATTAGAGACAGACCAGAAACTCTAAACTACAAACTAAAATGATCAGGAAGGTAGCAAAATAAAAAGGGGCCTGATGAAAATCAGGCCCTCCCCAAATTAACCATTAAAAAAACTCATTTGAATTTTGCTTACACCAAAAGTAAAACGAATCCTTTTGATATCTGTTAACTATAAGTTAATGAAAATAAATTCTTTGGGTTGGAGGGAGGGCAAAAAAAGGCCCCCGCAATGAGTTGCAGGGGCTTACCATTTAACCTATATTCTGTACTGTAGCATCTAGTTCTTAAATATTTTACAGAGTCTTCTTTTTCACACTTTCAAAACCGTTACTCTCAAATATTTGCTGTATCTAAGACTTGCTCTTATAGCAGAAGTTTAATCCCTGCGGTAAATATTTTCATATTTATTCTAACTTGCTGCTGTATGAACAGAATCGACCGTCTTTCTGCCATTCTTATTCAGCTGCAGGGCAAAAAAATAGTGAAAGCTGCTGAAATAGCAGATCGCTTTAATATCAGCCTGCGTACTGTTTACCGGGACGTTAAAGCGCTGCAGGAAGCTGGTGTGCCAGTAGGTGCAGAGGCTGGTACGGGTTACTACCTGGTAGAGGGATATCACCTGCCACCTGTGATGTTCAGCAGGGAAGAAGCCGCAGCACTGCTCACAGGCGAAAAACTGATGACCCACCTGGGCGACCATTCCAACCGCAAACAGTTCAGTAGTGCCATGCAAAAGATAAAGGCAGTATTACGCGGCACCGAAAAGGATTTCCTCGAATCACTGGAAGATAATATTGCGATCGTCAGCAGGCGGCCCCCCGTTACGGAAGAGTTTCCTAACCGCTTTATGAGCGATATCCAGCATAGCCTGGGGCAACAACTGGTACTGCAACTGGATTATTTCGCGTATCATAATGAAACACTCTCGCAGCGCGAAGTAGAGCCTATCGGCATTGTCTTCATGAGCGGTACCTGGCACCTCATTGCCTGGTGCAGACTGCGCAAGGGCTATCGCGACTTCCGCATGGACCGTATCAAAGGACTTACTTTAACGAGTACTACCTATGATAAAACAAAGCGCATTTCGCTGAAAGAATATATGGACAAATATGGGGAAACAGACACCCCCCGTCTGTTGATTAAGATAAAAGCGTCACAGGCAACAGCACGCCGCATAGGAGAAAGCAAATTCTTTTACGGCTTTACAGAAGAACAGGCAATAGGAGAATGTATGGAGATGACCTTCCTCTTTCCCTGCTTATTCGCATTTGGACGCTGGCTATTAACATGGGGGAATAATGTTGAGATTATCACACCTGCCGAACTTACTACACAAATGAAACTACTTGTGCTGGAACTGAAAGAATATTATCTGTAAAGACTGCTGACATACTGTTGTCACGTCCCGGCGTTTTCTTTGTATTCTATGAATAAGTATACCCGGCTTTTTTATTTAATAGTACTGATATTAACCATTCATCAATTCAGTATAAAGCCTGCAGCCAGGAGGCATCCGCGCAAAATACAACAGGAAAAAGACAGCACGCACAGCATTCCTCACAACATGTCTTCACGTTGTAAATAATCGGCCAGTCTGGATAATATCGGAGGGTACAAAGAAATGGGAGCATCAGTCAGAACTGATGCATAGAAGGCGAGTTATTTTTCTCCCAGGCCAAGTAATTCTATAGCCTGCTGGGCAGCTATCTGGCTGGCGTCTTTCTTATTGAAAGCTTTGCCACTGCAGATCAGTTCCCCATCAACGACAGCGCCTACGGTAAAGATGCGGCGGCCATTGTCCATCTGTTCTTCCAGCAGGTCAAACTCGAGGTTTTTACCATGCTTGTTAGCCCAGCCGTACAACTTGTTTTTGTGGTTCATTTCCACACTTTCAAGCAGTTCCAGGTCTATATAAGGCACAAGCAAACGCTGGTGAACAAATTGTTTGGTGCGGTTATACCCTTTATCCAGATATACGGCCCCTACCAGCGCTTCCAGTGTATTACCGAAGATCTGGCTTATTTTCAGGAAGCTGTTGTACTTATCATAAATGGTGAGCTTACGCAACCCCATTTTGATAGCGATGTCATTCAACTGCTGGCGGTTCACTATCTTAGACCGCATCTCTGTAAGATATCCTTCTGTTTTGTAGGGATATTTTTTAAAGAGATAGTCGCCGATAATGGCGCCGAGGATGGCATCACCCAGGTATTCCAGGCGCTCATTGCTTTCCAGGAACTTCTCTTTGCTGGAGCGGTGACTTAACGCCACTTCATACAATGCGAAGTTGCCCGGATGAAAGCCCAGTAAGTTGTAAAGATCCTTGTAAAGGGTCTTTTTCTTGTAAACAAATCGATATAAAAATCCTGGAAGTAATTTCACACAATCAAGCAACAAATTTTTTGAAAATAACAGAGGCATTATGGCCACCAAAACCGAAGGTGTTACTTAATGCAGCGTTGATTTCTCTATGTTGTGCGACGTTAAAGGTAAAATTTAATTTGGGATCCAGCTGAGGATCGTCCGTAAAATGATTAATGGTAGGAGGGACAATGCCATGAACAATAGACATAATAGCCGCGATGGATTCTACAGCCCCGGCTGCACCTAACAGATGCCCGGTCATGGATTTGGTAGAACTGATGTTCATTTTATAAGCATCTTCTCCAAAAACCTGCTGTATCGCTTTTACTTCCGCAACATCTCCCAGGGGAGTGGAAGTACCATGCACATTAATATAATCTATCTCATGGGGTTGTAGTCCGGCATCTGACAGGGCCAGCCGCATAACATTCATGGCGCCTAATCCTTCCGGATGAGGGGCCGTAATGTGATGGGCATCTGCAGTTGCGCCGCCTCCGGCCAGTTCAGCATAAATTTTGGCACCTCTTGCCATCGCATGTTCATAGGATTCCAATACCAGCCCACCGGCTCCTTCTCCCATAACAAAGCCGTCTCTGTTCAGGTCAAAAGGACGGGAAGCTGTACGCGGGTCATCGTTTCTTTCGGATAGGGCTTTCATGGCGTTAAAACCACCTACGCAGGCATCGTTAATAACATTTTCCGAACCGCCGGTGATCATCACATCTGCCCTGCCGTACCTGATGTAGTGCATGGCTTCTATAATGGCATTCGTAGCAGAGGCACAGGCAGACACCACCGAAAAATTGGGTCCCCTGAAGCCGTGGCGTATAGATATATGCCCTGCAGCTATGTCCAGTATTAGCCTGGTGATCAGGAATGGACTGAAACGCGGTGTTCCATCCCCCTGACCAAAATCTTTAATCTCCTGACAGAAGTTGATCATCCCACCAATGCCTGAACCCCAGATAACCCCCACCCTGTCAACATCAACAGAATTACGGCTTATTCCGGCATCCTGCACTGCCTGGTCAGCGGCTATAATAGCCGTCTGCGTAAAAGGGTCCATCTTACGGGCCTCTTTTTTATCCAGAAAGTGAGTTGCATCAAAGTTCTTCAGTTCGCAAGCAAAACGTGTCTTGAACTTGGCAGCATCAAACTGTGTAATAGGCCCGGCGCCAGATACACCGCCAGTCAACCCCTTCCAGAAATCTGAAACGGAATTGCCGAGCGGTGTAAGTGCGCCTAAACCTGTAACGACTACGCGTCTCGGTTGCAGCATTAAAACAAATCTGATTAAGTAAGATTATTTTACATGTTCTTCCAGGTAAGCAACTGCCTGGCCAACAGTAGTAATAGTTTCAGCTTGTTCGTCAGGAATGGAGATGTTGAATTCTTTTTCGAATTCCATGATCAGTTCTACCGTATCCAAAGAGTCAGCGCCCAGGTCGTTGGTAAAGCTGGCTTCAGGAGTTACCTCTGCTTCGTCAACGCCCAATTTGTCAATAATGATCTTTTTAACTCTTGATGCAATGTCTGACATAATTTTAAGTGTTTTTGGTTTAAAACTTGAGTGCAAAAATATAATTTTTATTGAATTGACAAGAACGCACATGAATTTTACATCATATACTTTAGTTGTATATCACGTAAACCCATACCCATAAAGGGTTTCCATTATTATTAATAAAAAGTATTACAGGTAAAAAGACCCCGGAAACCCTATTTACAGGCATTTCTTAAGCCATATTGCCATTCAACATCCTATTGAACCTTCTATAGACATGATTAACTTTAATTAACACTCACCCTTCCCTATCAGCACTCTCATTTATTAAATTTGCCCGGGTTTAGCCCTACAATTTAAACAAAAGCAAGCACATGGCCGGCAATAAGAAGATCCTGAAAATTATAATCTATCTGGCAGTAGCAGCAGCCATCGGAATTTTTATCTACAAAAGAGCGACTAAACCCGGTGAACCATCAGCTACAGGTAAATCTCAAACCCGTGGTAGTGGCGGAAAGAACCTCCTGGTAGACGCTTATATCGTTAAAACCAGCTCGCTCAATGAAACCATTGAAGCCAGCGGGACGCTTCAAAGTAATGAAGAAGTACAGGTGCAGCCAGAGATTACCGCCAAAGTTGTAGGCCTCTTTTTTAAAGAAGGTACCAACGTGGCTAAAGGTACCTTACTCGTAAAACTATACGACGAAGACCTGAAAGCTCAGTTACAAAAACTGGAACTACAGCAGCAACTCTCCAAAACTACCCTCGAACGTCAGGAGAACCTACTGAAGATCAACGGTATAAGCCGGCAGGATGTAGACGTTACCCGCAATCAGGTGAGCGCCTACGGTGCAGATATGGAATACACCCGCACCCAGTTACAAAAAACAGAACTTCGTGCTCCCTTCAGCGGAAGACTGGGTTTACGCAACATTAGCTTAGGTGCCATCGTGTCTCCTACCACTATTATTACTACACTCCAACAGATCGACCCGCTTAAAATAGACTTCTCTGTTCCTGAAAAATATCGCACCGCTATTAAACAAGGTGACATGGTTGACTTCAAAGTGGCAGGAGACCTCCATACATATAAAGGTAACATCTATGCCATGGACCCTAAAATCGACCTGTCTACCCGTACCATCAGGATCAGGGCCATCGTTCCTAACACCGGACAACTATTGCCGGGCTCTTTCGCTAAAGTACTCATCGCTCTCAAAAATATGCCCGATGCTATTATGGTGCCTACTCAGGCAGTAATACCCGGCACAAGAGATAAAAAAGTAGCTATCGCAGACAGCGGCAGGGCCAAATTCGTCATCGTGGAAACAGGTATCCGCAATGCAGACAACGTACAGATCACCAGCGGGCTCCGTGTAGGGGATACAGTAATTACCAGCGGCATTTTACAATTGAAAACCGGAGTGGCATTAAAATATAATAAGGTAAAATAATGAGTCTACCCTCTCTATCACTCAAACGTCCTGTATTCGCCATCGTTATGAATATTATCATAGTGATATTCGGCGTTGTGGGATTCAACTTTCTGGGAGTAAGGGATTTTCCCGCCATAGACCCACCTATAGTGAATGTACGTACCTCTTATGCCGGTGCCAACTCAGACATTATTGAAACACAGATCACAGAACCACTGGAAAAATCCATTAACGGGATTGCCGGTATCAAAAATATATCCTCCAGCAGCAGCCAGGGCTCCAGCAATATCACTGTTGAATTTGAACTGGGAATAGACCTGGAAGCTGCGGCCAACGACGTACGAGACAAAGTATCCCAGGCGCTCCGTAGCCTTCCGCCCGATATCGATGCACCTCCCGTTGTGTCCAAAGAAGATGCTAACTCAGATTATATCCTCTCCATGACCGTACAAAGTAACGTACGCAACCAGCTGGAAATAACTGAATATGCGAATAATGTATTACTGGAAAGACTGCAAACCATTCCGGGTGTCAGCTCCATCCGCATATTGGGAGAGAAGAAATATGCTATGCGCCTCTGGATGGACCCGGCTAAACTCTCTGCCTACAGCCTTACTCCTGCAGACGTTCAAACCGCCCTCACCAAAGAAAACGTAGAATTGCCCTCCGGTAAAATTGCCGGTAATGCAACGGAACTGACAGTACGTACCTTTGGCCGTTTAAATACAGAAGATGATTTCGACAACCTGATAATAAAAAACGTAAACGGGAATGTAATCCACTTCAGGGATGTTGGTCAGGCTATTCTGGGGCCTGAAAATGAAGAAACCATCCTCAAAGAATCCGGCGTTCCGATGGTGGCCCTCGCCCTGTCCCCACAACCTGGTTCTAACTATGTGGCCATAACCGATGAATTCTACAAACGCTATGAACAACTGAAAAAGGACCTTCCTGCCGATATTACTACCAACATCGCTATCGATAATACCCGGTTTATCCGGAAATCGATAGAAGAAGTGGAAGAAACCCTCATCGTGGCACTGGTACTGGTAATCCTTATTATCTACCTGTTCTTCCGCGACTGGCTCATGGCCTTCCGCCCATTAGTAGATATCCCGGTATCTTTAATAGCGGCCTTCTTTATTATGTACGTCTGCGGATTTACCATTAATATATTAACACTGCTGGCCATTGTACTGGCAACCGGACTGGTAGTAGATGATGGTATCGTGGTAACGGAAAACATCTATAAGAAAATAGAAGCAGGTATGCCACGCATGCAGGCGGCGAAAGAAGGTTCAGAAGAAATCTTCTTCGCAGTAATCGCTACCTCCATCACACTCGCGTTCGTATTCCTCCCCATCGTATTCCTGCAGGGTTTCGTAGGGCGACTGTTCCGGGAATTCGGGATCGTAGTGGCTGGTGCCGTACTCATCTCTGCTTTTGTATCCTTAACATTAACGCCTGTGCTGAATGTGAAGCTGGGCCGTAAAACCCATAAACACTCCTGGTTCTATGAAAAAACAGAACCCTTCTTTACAGGAATGGAATCGGGTTACCAACGCGCACTGGAAGCATTCATGCGCATGCGCTGGGTGGCTACACTTATTATATTAGGCTGCGTGGCCCTCATTTATTTCGTGTTCAGATCCCTGCAATCAGAACTGGCTCCTATAGAAGACCGTAGCCAGTTCCGCCTCTCCATCAGCGCTCCAGAAGGGACCTCTTACGATTATATGGAACGTTACATGGACGGACTTACACAGTTCATGGTAGATTCCATACCGGAAAAGAAAATCCTCATCACAGTAACCGCTCCGGGCTTTGGAAGCGCTGCTGTTAACAGCGGCTTTGCCAACGTAGTACTGACAGAACCTCATGATCGTACCCGCTCCCAGAAAGAGATCGTGAACATGGTAAATAAAAACATGTTCCGCTTCCCCGAAGGGAAAGTATTTGCAATAGAACAACAAACCATACAGGTGGGTCGCCGTAGCGGACTCCCCGTATCATTTGTATTACAACATATCAATTTCGATAGTCTCTCTGCCGTTCTGCCGCAATTCCTGGAAGAGGCCTATAATGATCCCACCTTTGCCGGCGTGGACGTAGATCTCAAATTCAATAAACCGGAATTACGCTTACAGATCAACCGTGCGAAAGCAAGTGAATTAGGTGTGTCAGTAGATGATATCTCACAAACATTGCAATTAGCATTAAGTAATCTACGATATGGTTACTTTGTAAGAAATGGTAAACAATACCAGGTAATGGGACAGGTTTTCCGCGGCAACCGCGATAAACCTACAGACCTGCAGAACATATACGTACGTAACAGCCGCGGCGAAGCGATCCAGCTGGATAACGTGGTAACGATAGAAGAGGAGACAAGTCCGCCTATCATCTACCACTTCAACCGTTATAAATCAGCGACCATCTCTGCCAGTCTTGCCCCCGGTAAAACGATCGGAGACGGTATCAGCGCGATGTACCGTATTTACGATAAGCTTCAGAAGAAGGGTGTCCTCAATGACTCGTACGTAGCAGCACTCTCCGGCTCTTCAAGAGACTATGCGGAAAGTGGTTCCAACACCATGTTTGCGCTCATACTGGCCCTCGTACTCATTTACCTGGTACTGGCAGCACAGTTCGAAAGCTGGGTCGATCCGTTCATCATTATGCTGACGGTGCCACTGGCCTTCGCAGGTGCATTATTCTCTCTGTGGCTATTTGACCAGACCTGGAATATATTCTCACAGATAGGGGTAATCATGCTGATAGGATTGGTAACCAAGAATGGCATCCTGATAGTGGAGTTTGCGAATCATAAACGCGATGAAGGTGCAGATAAAGCCTCTGCAGCCATACAGGCATCCGCCATGCGTTTACGGCCTATCCTGATGACCAGTCTGGCCATGGCGCTGGGCGCATTGCCTATCGCCCTCTCACTGGGCGCTGCTGCTACCAGCCGTATCCCATTGGGTATTGTGATTGTAGGGGGAATTGTATTCTCTCTCATCCTCACTTTATTTGTAATACCGGCCATGTACACGTTCTTATCAAGAAGGAAACAGGGTGGAGAAAAAGAGATCGAAGAAGAAAGGACCGCTGTTACTGTACACTAATTAGAGCAATCACATGAAACGTATACTTCTATATTCCTTTTTACTGTGCGGATTTACAACACAGGCACAAAAAATACTCACGCTGGAGCAGGCGATAGATCTCGCGTTGAAGAACAACTACGATATCCGCCTGGCACAAAACGATGCTGCTATCACTGCTAACGATTACGCGTATGCGAACTTCGCATTCGCTCCCCGTATAAACGGTACCGCCTCCAGAGTATGGAACACCACACAAACCAAACAGGAGTTCCTTAACGGCTCCAAACGTGATACCAGTGGTATCCACAGCAGAAACCTCTCTGCCAATGTAAGTCTTTCATGGACACTCTTTGATGGTCTTAAAATGTTTGCCACCCGTCAGAAACTGGAAGCTATGCGCAACCTGGGAGAGCTGGCCGTAAAAGATCAGCTGGTGAATAGTGTGGCCAATATCATTGCCAGTTATTATAACATCGTGCAGCAAAAACAACAACTGCGCAATGTATCGGAACAGATGTCTATTTCTGAAGAAAGAGTGAAACTATCGGATGCAAAGTTCCAGACTGGCTTAGGCCCAAAAACAGACTGGCTGCAATCCAAAGTAGATTACAATGCACAGAAAGCAGCCTACTTAAGACAACAGACATTAATAGAACAAAGTAAGTCCGCATTAAATCAGTTAATGGCAGTAGAAGCAGGTAATACCGGTTACGATGTACAGGATAGCATCCCGCTGAACATGTCATTATCTTACGGAGAACTGCGTCAGCAGATCTTACAAAAGAACACGGGGTTACTGGTGGCACAACAAAACCTCACCGTATCCCGGCTGCAATTAAAAGAGAGCAAAGGCGATTATTTCCCGGTCATTAATTTCAACTCCGGATATAATTATTCCCGCGTTAATTCTAATGCAGCTACCAACTCTTTCAGCCCTGTATATAACCAGAACGGCATATTGAACTATGGGTTCTCTGCTACAATTCCCATCTTCAATGGGTTCAATGTAAAGAGACAGGTACAGGATGCCCGGCTAAATGTAGATTATCAACAGTTGATGCTGGAAAATACACGTACAAAAGTAGACCTCTCTCTCAGCACTGCTTTTCAGGATTACGAATACTATAAAACAGCCGTAACACTGGAAGAAGAAAATATGGTACTGGCCAGGGAAAATGTGATGGTAGCGCTGGAACGGTTCAAACAGGGCGTATCAACTTCTATAGAATTAAGGGAAGCACAGCAAAGCCTGGAAGATGGATTTAACCGGCTGATCAATGCCCGGTATAATATCAAATTAGCGGAAACACAATTGCTACGATTAAACGGAACGCTTATAAATTAGCGAAGAATTTTTTGGGTGCAGGACTTCACCTGCTAAAACCCTCTCCAATTTTTTGTGATGGTGCGAAGCATCATCACAAAAAATTGCTCTTTTATTAAAAAATCAACCTACTTAATTTTCTTCTTCTTTTTTCGCAGGATTAGCCTTTTCCTGTTGATACTGCTGGAAGCTTTGTTTGATATATAACAACAGGTCATATTCCGAAGCATCCATTATGAACTGGTATCCCGGACGGAAACGATGCATAAAGGTATCCAGGTCATTCCCGTTCAATTTGGTCATGCGTTCCACCAGTTCCGGATTATACCGGTAATCAATGAATTTCTCTTTTTCCCAGTATACCAGCTGCTCCTGGAAATGCTCCTTACGTTTACGTGCCTTGCTGGGTACCAGATAGGTAAGCGCCGTAATAGGATTGGATGGTAATGTTTTCAGCACATCCATCGCACCAGGCTTATGGTAATTAAAATACTTCCCGTACTCCTGACGGATAGAAAGAGAATCCTGATGATAATCCTTTGAACGGATCTGCACTTCCTGCAAACCAAATATGCGTTTGGAAAGATATACGTTGATGAACATGGAAGTGGCAGGTACTGATAACTGCTTCCCGTAAAAACTGAGCATGGAAAATTCAAGGGAATCCCCGGGCATCGCGTCTATGGAAAAACGGCCACTTTCATTCGTGATGGTACCACTCCGTGTACTTTTGTTGATAATTGTTACTCCCGGAAGACCAGTTCTTGTGTCTGCATCTGCCACCATACCAGATACTTTTACCTGCGCATTGGCATGCTGCAGACAGAATAACAGGTAAAAACATAATGCTCCGATGCATCCGGTAAGTCTTTTAATTCGTCTAGGCATCGCCCAAATTTACTTTTCCCTGCGCAAATAAAACGTTAAAAATTGTCCACAACTGATATCCCGTATACGATAACGGGTTCTGGACTTTGGACTATATTACTATCTTTATTCCTTATTTCAAACATTATGCCTCATAAGATCATATTTGCGACTCAACGTTACCAGTACCTGAAAACCAAGTTGTTAGCACTGGCGCAATGGGAAGAAGGAATAATAGATATAAGGGATTTCCCGGATGGAGAGCATTATCATCGCATAAAAAGTGAGGTAGCAGGGAAAGAAGTAATATTGGTAGGGGGGACCATTGATGATAAAGAAACACTGGAATTATTTGATATTGCCCATGGCTGTATCCAGCAGGGAGCTGTGTCCCTGAACATTGTCATCCCTTTTTTCGGGTATTCCACTATGGAGCGGGCGGTGAAACAGGGGGAAATCGTAAAGGCCAAGACCCGGGCCCTGCTGTTCTCTGCATTGCCCCAGACCGCTACCGGCAATAAGATCATGATGATAGACCTGCATGTAGACGGTATTACCTATTACTTCGAAGGCGGGATCCGCCCGGTACACCTCTACGGTAAAGACCTGGTAAAGGAAGCTGCCCTGGAACTGGCTGGTGGCCGCCCCTTCGTACTGGCCAGTACAGATGCCGGCCGGGCCAAATGGGTAGAATCCCTGGCCAATGACATGCACGTACAGGCTGCATTTGTATTCAAAAAACGTATTTCCGGAGATGAAACCCATATTACCGCTATCAGCGCAGACGTGAAAGACAAACCCGTTATTATTTATGATGATATGATCCGCACCGGAGGCTCCCTCATTCATGCTGCCCAGGCATACATAGATGCCGGCGCGTCTGAAATATCAGTCATCACTACCCACGGTATTTTTGCCGGCAGTGGTTTTCAGAAAATAAAAAACAGTGGGATCATTAAAAAAGTAATCTGTACTGATACCCATCCAAATGCATTAGCTATTCACGATAGTCTGCTCGAAGTAAAATCAGTAGATAAGATTATCGTCGCCTGTTTTCTCTAATCACTTCATAGACATTCCGTTGGCAAGGTGTTTGTTATATCGCCAATGGAAATTGTGCTGTACAAATAGATAATGAATGTTAAGTTTTCGTTTCATTGAATATGGTAGCGCCGCCTATCAAGATATGGTAACCCTGCGGGATATTGTGCTGAGAAAGCCGCTGGGCCTCACTTACACAGAGGAATATCTTCAGAAGGAGATAAATGATCAACTACTGGGATGTTATACAAATGAATCGTTATCCGGCTGCTGTATCCTTACACCATTCAATGATACAACCGTACAATTACGGCAAATGGCCGTAGATAATGCATCTCAGGGGCAGGGGATTGGTCGCCAACTAATACTGTTTGCAGAACAACAGGCAAAAAATAATGGATTTACTCATCTCATGATGCATGCACGAAAAGAAGCAAAAGGCTTTTATGAAAAATTAGGATACAGCGTTAAGGGCGCTGAATTTGAGGAAGTTGGCATCCCGCATTACGAAATGAGTAAAGAATTATAACAGGGGGAATTAATAAAAATGACAGCCTTTCTCATTGTACCGGTCATTTCGATTGTATTATAAGTGGACCTAGATATCATACGATAAGACGGACACGGAAACCCGTCTAAAAAAATTTGTAACCTAATCTTTCAATACAAAATGAGAAGCCATGTACTTAACTGGTTATGGCTGTGCTGTGCCTTTTTCTGTAGCATTAGCCCTGCAAAAGCCAGCACAAGCGTTAACCAGCCCCTGTTGAACCTTACGTACTTTCAGCAGAAAGATACCACTGTTAAGCCAACAGCAACGCCCGTAGTCATCACTCCAAACACAGACACTACAGGTAAAGGCAAGACAGACTCTACCACTGCAACCAAACAGGATAGTACCAAACCTGCTGCCACAGCAGCAAAGGATACTACTGTAAAGCCAGGCAGTGATACTGCGTTAATAGTACCCGCCGACGCTAATACGCTTAAAAAAGAGATCGGTCAGTTCACTATCAGAGGCGTTGTAAAAGAACCCGCCGGTACACCGATTCCTGGCGCAAAAATAATGAACTCGGCTACGAAAGAAGCGGTAGCAGCCGGTGTAGATGGTAAGTTCTCCATAAAAGTATCTTCAAAAGATACCGTCAAAGTATCCGCTGCTTCCTTCGGTGAACAATCAATCCCCATCACTTCTCACGATTCATTAAAAATTACACTCACTTCTGCATCCACAGGTAAAAAACAATTACAGGAAGTAGTAGTGACTGCATTAGGTATTCAGAAGAACCCGCGCTCCGTTGGATATGCAGTGGAAGAAGTTGGTGGCAACGCTGTACAGGAAGCCAAAGAAGTAAATTTCGTAAATGCACTTTCTGGTAAAGTCCCCGGCCTGCAAGTCAATACCAATACAGGTTCAATGGGAGGGTCCACCAAGATAACCATCCGTGGCCCCAAATCTATATTAGGAGATAACAATGCCTTTATAGTAGTAGACGGTACTCCTATTGTAAATAATAATACCAATGCTGCCGGACAACAGAATGGTGGTGGTGGTTATGATTTTGGTTCCTCTCTGCAGGATATTAATCCCGAAGATATTGAGAACATCTCCGTATTGAAAGGTGCTGCTGCTACTGCCCTGTATGGTAGTCGTGGCGCAAATGGCGTACTGCTGATCACTACTAAAAAACGTCCGGATGTTCCTGGTGGTATAGGCGTTACTTATAGCATCAATGCACAGGTAGACCAGGTGTCTGTATTACCTAAATATCAGAACGAATATGGTGGTGGTACCGGTGGTAAATTCGATACGCTCTATTATAATCAGCACCCTGAAGGATTCATCGACGAAGCACATGCTACTTACGATGACAACAACGGTAAGGGTCGCTATGACCTGTTGGTAAAATATGCAGATGATGCTTCCTGGGGACCAAAATTATCAGGACAACAGGTACGGCATTACTGGTCATGGGATAAAGATAAAGGCAATCCTAACTTCGGACAGACAGCTCCATGGGTAGCACATCCCAATAATGTGAAGGATTTCTACAGATCGGGGTTCACACTCACCAACAATATTGCAATAGCCGGAAATGATGATAAAGGTTCCTTCCGTTTGTCTTACGGAAATATGAATCAGAAATTTATATTGCCAGGCGCTTACATGACACGTAATAATATTGCTTTCAGTGGCAACTACGAAGTGGCAAAAGGATTAACGGGAACAGCTTCTGTAAATTATAGTATGCTGGATGCAAAAGGCAGACCTGGAACAGGTTTTACCGGTCCCAACCCAACACTGCAGTTCACGATGTATGGTCAGCGCCAGTTAGATAACGAAATGGAAAAACGTTATCAGTATGCAGACGGATCACAAATCACCTGGAACAGAAAATCATGGAGCGATCCCACACCGGCGTCCAGCAACGGGCCATACTGGAACCGTTACATGGATTATGAATCAGATAGCCGTAACCGGTTGTATGGAAATGCAGGACTGGACTATGAAGCAAACAAATGGTTAAGTTTCAGCGGCAGGGTATTTATGGATGATTATAATACACTGGAAGAAGAAAGGACCGCTAAAGATTACTTTGTTGGTTCTTATATCAAACGCGTTCGTACCTCCAGGGAAATGAACTATCAGTTAACGGCTAATATAAAAGCAGATATTTCCAGTGACCTGAAATTTAATGCATTAGTGGGTGGTAATGTCATGCATCGTAAATGGACCACCACAGGAGGTTCCACGACAGGTGGTCTGACCATCCGGGGTGTATATAACCTGAATAATTCTGTACAAACGGCCACCCCGATCGATGAATTCTATGAAAAGCAGATCAACTCTACTTTTGCGACCGCATCATTCGGATATAAAAACCTGTTGTTCCTTGATCTGACCGGCCGTGCTGACTGGAGCTCCAGCCTCATAAGTAAAAATAATCCTTACATATATCCTTCAGCTTCTGCAGCCTTTGTGTTTTCAGACCTGCTGAAAACCTGGAAATGGCTCAGCTTCGGTAAGCTGCGTGCAAGTGTATCCATGGTGGGTAATGATACAGATCCTTACCAGATCTATGATACTTATGATTTTATACCTCCTTTTGGCAGTAACCCTGCAACACAGTTGTCTTCTACCAAATACAATAAAACACTCAAACCTGAACGTAGCCGGGAATATGAAACAGGGATACAGGTTAAGTTTTTTGATAATCGTATTGGTGTGGATTTTACTTACTATGACCGTGTTACAAAAGATCAGATCATTCCTTTACCCGTTTCTTCTGCCACCGGATTTGTAAATACAATTGTAAATGGTGGTAGTGTGCAAAACCATGGTATAGAAGTAGGAGTTGACCTGAACCCTGTCCGCCTGCAAAACAGCTTCCGCTGGGATATCAGGGCTAACATTGCACGTAACAGGAACAAACTGCTGAACCTTGATATCGATCAGTACCAGACCTCTCTTCCTGTATTATTAATCGGAACAGACCGTCGTACTCAGAAAGTATCCGTGGCCGCTTATGTAGGCAAACCACTGGGTACATTACTGGGTACAGATTATGTATATAATGACAAAGGACAAAGGATAGTGGGAGATAACGGCATTTATATGATCACACCTAATCCTGTTCCTATCGGAAACGCCTATCCTGATTACACAGGTGGTGTAACAAATTCCTTCTCGTATAAAGGTATTTACCTGTCTGCACTGGTAGACTTTCAGCATGGTGGTGATTTCTTCTCATACACCAACATGTATGGCAAAGGTTCCGGTCTGCTGGATATCACAGCAGCCAATGGTGTACGTGAAAAAGGTATCATTGCAGAAGGCGTAACAGCTGATGGCAAGCCAAATCAGA
Source organism: Chitinophaga oryziterrae (assembly GCF_009758125.1). Lineage (GTDB taxonomy): Bacteria > Bacteroidota > Bacteroidia > Chitinophagales > Chitinophagaceae > Chitinophaga > Chitinophaga oryziterrae. The sequence goes on along the minus strand of NZ_WRXO01000005.1, from coordinate 439,377 downwards.
CAGTACTGGATGCCGCAACCTACTTCCAGAGCAATGAGGGTAAACTGTTAAGCAGGGCCAACCTGTATGACGCCAGTTATATATACCTGCGTGAAGTGAAACTGGGTTATAATTTACCTGCGGCATGGTATAAAAAAGTACATGCACAGAATGCCCGTCTTTCTTTATACGGACGTAACCTGTGGCTCATAAAATCAAATGCACCCAATGTAGACCCATCCAACATTCTTAACTCTGCCTCGAATGTACAGGGTATAGAGGGTGGCGCATTACCATCAGTAAGGTCATATGGAGTTAACCTGAACATTTCATTTTAAATTTTATGAAAATGCTTAATCGAATGCTAAAATATAGTTGTCTTATTTTATTATCCGGTCTCCTTTTAGCGGCCTGTAATAAACTGGATGATATCAATCACAACCCGACAAAACCAACGACCTCAGATCCTGCTTTCCTGCTTACAGGTGCAGAAAAAAGTGCGATGGACATTTTGTACAGCACATTACAGAATGGATATTTCGCGATGCATTATGCACAATACTGGTCTGGTAATTCAAGAGTGGCAGACAGCCAGTATGCAATTGACGAAGGAAATAACGCAGCTTTCTGGACCGCCTTGTATAAATCATTATATAACCTGGAACAGATCATTCAGCTGAATAATGAAGCAGGTACCAATCCGGCGGCCGTTAATCAGAATGCCATTGCTACAATCCTTAAAGCGTGGCTATTTCAGGTACTGACAGACACTTATGTGAATGTGCCTTATACGGATGCATTAAAATTAAGTACGAACATTGCGCCGAAATATGATGATGCAAAAACCATTTACAGTTCACTGGCAGATACACTGCAGGCTCAGATAAATGTACTGGATGAATCAAAACCAACTTTTGGCGCCGGAGATGTTATTTACGGTGGAGATGTAGCTTCATGGAAAATACTGGCACATTCATTACTGCTGCGTTTAGCGATCCGTATGGCAGATGCCGATCCTGCAAAAGCAAAAGGTCTTATAGAGGCAAATTACCAGGCTGCAATGACCAGCAATGCTAATAATGCACAGGTTATATATCCGGGTGTTACTCCTAACAGGTTCCCTATGGATGAAACTGAAAGGTCTATTATCGACTTCTTTGTAAGCACTACACTGGTAGATTATATGAAAAGCGTGAATGATCCCCGGTTGCCTGTATATGCAAGACCAACAAAGAACAATCCGGCAAATTTTGTAGGCTTGCGTTATGGGACTACCGCGAATGATCCATCCAGGACATCACTAACAGCGGATGATCTTTCTTTTCCTGGTACCAAGATCTATTCTTCTGCCATGCCTGCTATCTTAATGGCCTACCCCGAAGTAGAATTCATACTGGCAGAAGCGGCAGCACGCGGTTATACAGTAGGTGATGCTGCTACTCATTATACAAATGGTATCAAAGCATCTATGGATTTCTGGAGCATTACCACCGGTGTAGATGAATACATTGCCGGTGTTCCTTACAATGCTGCTGACTGGAAAAATGTAATCGGCACCCAGAAATGGCTGGCATTATATCCACAGGGATTCCAGGCATGGTTTGAACGCATCCGCCTGGATTTCAAAAAACCTGGTGGTGACTCATTATTCCTGGCGCCTTACAACGGTTCTTTAGATCCTAATGCACCGTTTGTACCTTACCGTATTACTTACCCCACCGGTGAACAAACACAGAACAAAGCCAGTTATGATGATGCGGCGGCGGCGATTGGCGGAGACACCAAAGGCACTAAAAACTGGTGGTTGAAATTCTAACATATACAACTGGTCAACAATCAATCGTACATCCCGGGCTATCGCCCGGGATTTTTTTATATTTTTACCGGATCAACGGAACTATATGCGAAAGAACATTTGTCTGCTGGCTATATGCCTGCTTTGGAGTATTGCACAATTGTCTGCTCAGAAATTAAACCAGGCTTATCAGAACTGGTACGCCTACTTTGGTACTGCCCAACTGGATAAACACTGGTCTGTCCCTTTCGATTTCCAGGCCAGGATCCGTAATGGCATCAGCGACAAAGGACAGATCCTTAACCGCGCCGGGCTGCAATACATGCCAGGTACAAAGGCCGGTTACCTGCTGGGATATGCATATGTAACTACTTACAGTGATGGCGCTGCTGCTTGGTTCCCCGAACATCGTATATACGAACAGTTTATCTATAAACACTCCAACTCCAGGTTTACAATGACGCACAGGGTACGGCTGGAGGAACGCTGGGTAGGACAGAAGACAACTGTACACAATAATGTACAAAGCTGGAAGTACGGTCATCGCCTGCGTTATTTTAACCGCACGCAATTCCCTATTCGTAAAGAAGAGAAGACGACGCCATTCTACTTAGCATTGCAGAATGAATTCTTCATGAACCTCTGGAACAATAAGATCAATGATAAATTTATAGATCAGAACCGTTTCCTTATTACACCAGGATTTGCATTACAACCCAATCTGAAACTGGAAGCCGGTTATATGAACCAGTTTATACAACCGGCAACAGGAGACAAAACAATGAATCACATTTTACACTTTGCCGTATTTCATAACTTCTCCTTATAAAAAGAAAAAGCTCCTTATTGTTATTGAGGAGCTTTTTCTTTTTATGCTTTAACTTTTTTATGGAATATTATTCTTCGCTAACCTGCCAAATTCTTTCTGTTCGGCTTCTGTTTCAAAAGCGCTGGTAGGCACCAGGAAAAAATTCTTTTTACCACGATAAAGAAAAAAGAAGTTCTTCGCTTCTATCACTTTGGTAAAATTACTCCAGGATAATTCTCTTTGGAATTCGCTGCTACGTGTAGAAATGATGATACCTTCTTCAGAATAACGAAGACGGATATCGTCTTTAAATGTAGCGGCTTTATTATAGATAGATACTGGCAGAAGGTACCAGAATACGAGTGTAATCAATATGATCATAGCAACAATACCCAACATAGCCCCAACAGTTACTATACTATAGGCATAGCCTGCTACTGCTACTGTCAGTAGAATAAACAGTGTATTGCGGAAAACTTTCGTTTCACCCTGCTGCATGAAATGATAGCGCAATGCATTCAATACATCCTCCTTATTATAACTAAACTCCAAATGCATTATGGCAAGACAACAATTTATTTAGTAACGGGAAGAGTCATCTGACTTTCCATATCATCCCTGACACTTACAGGAGCATATTTTTTATGGTTGGCTACAGGCTGTTTCTTAGGTGTAGCGGCAGTGTTTGTACCATCTGTGAGATCATCCTCACTTAAACCTGGAAAATTATTCTTTACGAACTGGAAATACTGCTGTAAGGTTTTAGCATCTACCTTAAAAGGAAAGGCTACCTCTTTTCCGGTTGTTTTCAGTGTTTCGCTGTTATTTACACGGGATTCATTCTGTAAATACCATTTATACAGATCAAGGACCCCTTTTTTCAGTTCTTCTTCATACATTTTATCACCGTCCTGATCTTTGGGCAACATCCACACGTATTCTTCTACCCGGCTGGGACGTATAACATTCTTGTTTGCAGCCTTATCAGAACTATCGCAGTTAGCGGCTTTACACCCAGTAGCTGACTTCTCCCCCTCTTTTTCCTTCCCCTTCTCCTTTAGCTTATCATTTTCTCCTTCCTTCCTTCCGCTGGCGGCGTTGGCTGATGCGGCTGTGGCAATTACTACCAACAGCAGAAACAACAGCTTTTTCATCATATATTAAATTTGTAAGACTAAAAATACAAAATCCAAATTATAAAACCCAATCTAAAGTACCTCAAAAACAAAAGCAATGGATAAACCATTGCTTTCGAGAGTCATTTTTACGTGCATGAGGATTCACGCCTGTAGTAATATTTGGTTTTTCATAGGACAGTAACCATAATAAAATTAATACAAAAACAAATATAAATAAAATTTATAGTGAGATAGTATCTTGTATATTAGTCAGAAATATTTCATTTTATTAGATCAACGAGGGTAAAAAAAGAAAAAATATAATAAAATGATAAAAATTTCAACTTAAAGTTGTAACATGTAATAGAATTATAGTCGGGAATGTATTTATCAGCCAACGATGTCAGCAGTGAATAATAAGAGCAGGAACATGCTAAAACCAATAAACAGCGAAAATAAAAGGAGAATTCTCTAAAAATAAGCAGGAATCTGATTGTGGGGAAAAAAGTAAGGGCACCTGGAAAGGCGCCCTCAATTTGTTACTATCCTATGAAAACCCTATTTGAATACAAATGTAAGGGCATGTTATTTTTCTTTGAAATTTTAAGGCCTCAATAACAAATCATTAACAAAGGGTTCAGTGTAAGAAACGCTAAAACCAGCCACCACACTCACTTTCAGGCAATCTCAAAAACTGACTGATTTCGTTAATTTACCTGAAAACCATGCTGTTAAAGCCATTCCAACCTTCTTTAACACATCTATAACACATTAAAAAGTAGCAATATGCAGTACCAGCGGCCTCATCTCCTGCAAATTTTCTGTTGCTCAAGCCAGCAAAAAAATATATTTTTATTGCATATGAGTAAAAAGTAACCTTTTAGCCAGTTATCCGTTTCTCTGTGGAGAATGGCCTAATGCTTGTACGTTAAGACAAATAAAACCCGGGCGGGCAGTGCATTTTTTCGAATCAAAAATGAATCGCATGCATATTTATCTAACAATGTGACTTATTACCGAAAAATTTATACATTTGCGACAACCGGAACAATGCTATTTTAATGCTCAATAAAATCTACAATTCCTTCATCGAAAAGAAAGCAAAGGGTGTTAAATCTTTTGCGGTTCTAATTGATCCGGACAAGGTTACTCCTGCTGGAATAACCGACCTGGCTGCAAAATGCATTGCTGCTAAAGTCGATTATATTTTTCTCGGCGGTAGTCTTGTAATTACTCATCACCTCGATGAGTGTGTTCAGCAGCTTAAAAGCAGCTGTGACATTCCGGTAGTTTTGTTTCCCGGAAGCCCTTCCCAGGTTTCCCGCTACGCAGATGCGCTGTTGTACCTGTCCGTTATATCAGGCCGTAATCCGGAATTACTCATTGGTCAGCATGTTTTATCCGCCCCTGCGGTAAAGAAAAGCGGACTGGAAGTAATTTCTACCGGTTATATGGTCATTGATGGCGGTGCCCCAACCACTGTTTCATACATCAGTAATACCAGCCCTATCCCTGCAGACAAGGACGATATCGCCATGTGTACAGCTATTGCCGGTGAAATGCTGGGTATGAAAGTAGTCTATATGGATGCCGGCAGCGGTGCCCGTAAAGCCATCACCGAAAGCATGATCGCCCGCGTGGCCAGCCAGGTAAGCGCCCCCATTATCGTTGGCGGCGGTATCCGTGACGCTGAAAAAGCCTACCTTAACTGCAAAGCAGGGGCTGATATCATCGTAGTAGGGAACGCTATTGAGAAAGATACCTCTCTCATCAAAGAAATTGCCGACGCCGTGCATGCCGCACCCGTCTTTAAATAATTAATTCTTTCTGTAAAAGAAAAAGAGAAGGCCAGCTAATGCTGGCCTTCTCTTTTTATACAATTGTCCTACAAACTCATCATCTCCTTAAACTTCACCGCCTGCCGGCGACTCACTTCAATCTTTTCCCCTCCACGCATTTCCAGTAATAACCCGCCGTTAAAGTAAGTATCTATCTTCTCTATCATCCGCAAATTCACAATATGCTTACGGTTCGCCCTGAAAAAAGTCCGCTCGTCCAATCGCTCTTCCAACGCATTCAAAGACTTCAGTATCAAAGGTTTATTCCCTTCAAAATACACCCTGGCATAGTTGCCCACACTCTCAAACAAACGGATCTCCTGCAGTTTCACAAACCAGCAGCGATCTCCGTCTTTTACAAATACCTGGTCGTTCTCAGAAAGAATGGTGCGGATAGCGCCCACTTCCGCCTGTCTCTCCTTCTCTTCCAGCTGATGCAGCTTATGGATCGCATCCGCCAGTCTCTTCGGCTCTATAGGCTTTAACAGGTAATCCAGCGCATTGTATTCAAACGCCTTCAAAGCATGCTCATCATAAGCCGTGGTAAAAATCACCTGCGGGGCCTTTTCCAGTTCTGCCAGCAGGTCAAATCCTGTCTTGTCAGGCATCTGTATATCCAGGAAAAGAAGATCGGGATGCAGTGTTTCTATCTTCTCCAGACCATCTTTCGCATTTACAGCTTCCCCTACTACCACTATCTCCGGATGATCTGCCAGTAATTTCTTCAGTTCACTTCTGGCCAGGCGTTCATCATCAATGATTAAAGCTTTTTTCATGAGCTACTATTATTTAAAATAACGGCATAATTACTTTCGCTTCTACCGTTTCGTCGTTTTTGTTATAAATATCGAAGGATGCTTTTTTGCTGTATAGCAGGCTTAACCTTTGCCGGGTACTTTGCAGACCAAACCCATGCTCTGACCGCTCTTCCGTTATCTGTCCCGTATTCTCCACCGTGATCTCGTGCTGCATATTCTTCACATAAGAGCTGATGATCACCATTCCACCTGTAATAGTACGGGAAATACCATGTTTAATCGCGTTTTCGACCAATGTCTGTAACATCATAGGAGGAATAGGCAACACCAGCGTTTCCTGGTCAATGTTATACCTTACCTGTAATCTTTCTTCAAACCGTATCGTTTCTAATGCAAGGTAATCCTTTACTATATTCAACTCATTTTCCAGGCTGACGGTTTCTGCCTTTTCCACCTGCATAGAGCTTCGAAGGATGTTAGACAGCTCCGTAATAGCCGTTCTGGCCCTTTTAGGGTTCTCATCCACCAGCGCCCTGATACTGTTGAGGGCGTTAAAAATAAAGTGTGGATTCAACTGCGCCTTAATCGTTTTCAGCTCCAGTTCCTTTACCGTACTCTCCAGTTTCAGCTTATCTACCTGAGCGTTGCCGCTCCTTTCTATATAATGCCATACAAAGTAGATCAGCCACCAGATAGCCGTAATCAGGAACATGGATAACAGGTAATTCACCGTTTTCGTATCCGTAAATCCCTTTTGCTGCCAGGAATGGCGGAAAAAGTTCCCTACAATGATATACTCCACATAAATAAAGACCCCGGAACTTACCGTTAACAGAATAAAGAGCAACATCTGCGCCTCATAACTGTACTGAAACCAGTTGATACGCACCAGGATACTCCTGGATACATGCGTAGCTACAAGCCCGCAGCCCATAATAAGCAACAGATTGATCACATAAGAGGTTTCTACGTCACCCGCAAATGAATAGGCAAAGAAGATATTGACCACGAAATAAGCCAACCACCCCAGCAACTGGCACCACCAATATTTTGATATTCGTTTAAACATCTATCCTGAAATTAGTAAACTACTCCTACATTTCAAAAATAGCGTTGCCGTCCCCCCACCTGAACCCAAATGTTATGAGTGGGTGAGCAGATGTGCAGATGTGATAATGTGCAGATGAATGGATTCTGGACATGTGCACATTAATCTGTATTTTTGCTCATTAAAATCCTGCATCCAATTAGTATGAATATAACGCCGGGCCCCCTGTTGGGCAAGATCGAAACCCCTACGGACTTGCGGAAGCTGAGTAAAGAGCAGTTGCATGAAGTGAGCGAAGAGCTCCGCCAGTTCATTATTGACGTAGTAAGCGTACATGGCGGGCACTTTGCGGCCAGCCTGGGTGTGATTGAACTGACCGTAGCGTTGCATTATGTATTTAATACCCCCTATGACCAGCTGGTATGGGATGTAGGACATCAGGCCTACGGACACAAAATACTGACCGGACGCCGGGACGTATTTCATACCAATCGTAAGTACAAAGGCCTCAGCGGCTTCCCTAAAAGGGATGAAAGCCCCTACGATACCTTTGGTGTAGGACACTCTTCCACTTCCATCTCCGCTGCCCTGGGCATGGCCATCGCTTCCAAATACAAAGGAGAAGCCGACCGCCAGCACATTGCTGTGATAGGCGATGGTGCCATGACTGCCGGTATGGCCTTCGAAGCCCTCAACCACGCGGGAGTTGCCAATGCGAACGTACTCATTATCCTGAACGATAACTGCATGTCCATAGATCCGAATGTGGGCGCGCTGAAAGAATATTTAACAGACATCACCACCTCTCCAACCTATAACAAACTGAGAGATGATGTATGGCATATGCTGGGCAAACTGCCGATCGGCAAACGCTTTACCCGGGATATGGCATCCAAACTGGAAGCCAGCCTCAAAGGCGTAGTGTCCAGCTCCAGTAACCTGTTTGAAGCGCTCAAACTGCGTTACTTCGGCCCCATCGACGGTCATAACATCATCAAACTGGTTGATACCCTCCAGGACCTGAAGGATATCCCCGGCCCCAAACTGCTGCATATCGTTACCACCAAAGGTAAAGGCTATGCGCTGGCAGAAAAGGACCAGACCACCTGGCATGCACCCGGACTGTTCGATAAAATCACCGGAGAAATCTTCAAAAAAGTAGTAGAAACACCTCAACCGCCTAAATACCAGGACGTTTTTGGTCATACCCTCATAGAACTGGCAGAACTGAATAAAACCATCATGGGTATTACTCCTGCCATGCCTTCCGGTTCCTCCCTCAAATTCATGATGGAACAGATGCCGGACCGCGCCTTCGACGTGGGTATCTGTGAACAGCATGCCGTTACCCTCTCTGCCGGTCTGGCTACCCAGGGGATGCGCGTATTCTGTAACATCTACTCTTCCTTCTTCCAGCGTGCTTACGACCAGGCTCTCCATGATGTAGCCATCCAGAAGCTCCCTGTAGTATTCTGCCTGGACCGTGCGGGTGTTGTGGGTGAAGATGGCCCTACCCATCATGGTGCTTACGACATTGCGTACATGCGTTGCGTACCTAACGTGATCATCAGCGCCCCGATGAATGAGGAAGAAATGCGTAACCTGATGTATACCGCCCAGTTGCCAACCATGCAACAACCTTTTGTGATCCGTTATCCAAGAGGACAGGGTGTTATGCCGGAATGGCGTCAGCCGTTCAAAGAAATAAAGATCGGTACCGGTCGTAAGATCCGCAGCGGTAAGGATATTGCTATCCTCTCCCTGGGGCATCCCGGTAACTTCGTTACAGAAGCATGCAAAGAACTACTGGCAGATGGCTTACAGCCTGCCCATTACGATATGCGCTTTGTGAAACCACTGGACGAAGCCTTACTGCATGAGATATTCAGCGAATTCGACAAGGTTATCACGGTTGAAGATGCGGCTATCACCGGCGGGTTCGGTAGCGCTATCCTGGAATTCATGGCGCAGCATGGTTATAAAGCCAGCGTACGTATCCTGGGTATCCCGGATCGTATCATTGAACATGGCAAACCCGAAGATCTGCACCGCGAATGTGGTTACGATGCTACCGGCATCGCTAAAGTGGCCAGGGAAATGCTGAAAGATAAGATTACAGTTACTGCCTGATAAGGTTATACAATAAGTAAAAAAAACAAAAGCCGGGGCGTATGCGCTTCGGCTTTTGTTTTTTACTTTTATCCGATGAACGAACTGTACTTACGTCTCCAGATAAAAGAGGTCATCCGGGAAACAGCTGACGCATTTACTTACATACTGGAAGGAGCACCTTTCTCCTATCTTCCGGGGCAGTTCCTTACCTTCCTCATCAATTTACACGGTACAGAATACCGCCGTTCCTATTCATTCAGTTCCACCCCCGGTATTGATCCTTTTCCGGCCGTTACGATAAGAAAAAAAGAAAATGGAGAGATCTCCCGGCACATCCTGCGCAACTGGAAAGCAGGGGATACTATCACCTGTATACAACCTTCCGGCAGGTTCACACTGAACGATCATAAAAACAAAAGAGATATCTTTTTATTCGGCGCCGGCAGTGGTATCACGCCACTGTTCTCTTTGCTGAAACACATTCTGCATACCGAACCGGATACACACGTAAAACTAATATACAGCAACACTTCTCACGAACGTACGATCTTCTATCATCAACTGCAAAAACTGGAAAAGCAATTCAACAGCCAGTTACATTTAATGTATTTCTTCAGCAATGACAATGAAGAAAACAAGTCAGCTTACAGAAGACTTAGCAATATTCTATTAGAGCCTCTCGTAAAATCGCAAATGCGCTTTAATCATTCAGATGCACAATTCTTCGTATGTGGCCCGCCCGATTACATGCGCATGATTATGCTCACGCTCACCTTCATGGGCTTTGCAGAAGAACAGTTACACAAAGAGAACTTTGTAGTGAACACCTCTCCTCAGTTAGCCAGGATGGGTAAACCGGATGATAATACGATAAAGGAAGTATTGCTGAGAACAAATAAAGGAGAGTATCATTTATCCGTACCAGGCAACATGACAATATTGAATGCTGCACTGGCACAGGGGCATCCCCTCCCATATAGCTGCAGGGGCGGGGTATGTGGATCCTGCACGGCCCGTTGCAGGGAGGGGAAAACATGGATGGCCTGGAATGAAGTATTAACGGATAAGGAACTTGCACAGGGATTTATACTTACCTGCACAAGCTATCCGGTAACTCCGTCAGTCGTAATTGAAATTTGACTAGGTTATGAGAAGGCGATAAACTCACCAAACTCTTTCTGTAATTCACTATATAATTTCCTGAATGTATGCATGCGGTCATTCAGCGTTTCAAGGTTATCTACCGGCCTGTCATCATGTAACACAGGTAGCTTGCCATTGATCTTTTTTGCGGATTGCCTGAGGTCGTGGTGCATTTCATCAGCTACTTCCATCTGCCGGATAAACTGATTCTGAAAATGTTCGATCTGAACTCGGTCATCTTCATCTGTAGTGCGTAATACCGCCTGCTCAAGCTGGCTACGCATAGACCGGATGGCATCTCTTGCAGATTCTACTTCTGCCTTCCAGTCATTAATCTGTTCAAGCTCTGAAATTTGAGCGGAAACTTCCATATGTATTGATTTTAGCGTGAATGATAAGAAAAACAATCTTTCTGTCGCAAATACAATAGCCTGTTAGTACGTATTTCTAAGTTACAAACCTTTTTACAATTAATAAAAAAGGGTTATCACCGGACTGCGCCGTGATAACCCTTTCCAAAATAATTTATACATCCAAATTATCTTTTAATACAGATATTAGTTCATTGGAACATCAATCAACAAAAACTCTGTTGCTTTAAGTGCCTTCACCGTCACCTTATCAAAATCTGTTAACCCAATAGCATCGCGGCGTTGCAGCACTTCTCCGGCTACTTCCACCTCTCCTTCCAATACTAATAAATAACTTCCCTGCTGTGCCATTTTCGATACAATGTCCACAGTATTACCTGCATCAAATTTCCCTAATGAAAACCATGCGTCCTGGTTAATGAGTAACGCACCACTTTCATGTTCAGGAGACACGACTACCTGCAATTTATTATTCCTTCCGGTAGGCTCAAATGCCTGCTGCTGATACCTTGGCGTGATATCACGTAATTTAGGGAACACCCATATCTGTAAAAAACTGACAGGATCAGTTTTCGATGCATTAAATTCTGAGTGTACAATGCCTGAACCAGCACTCATAATCTGTACTTCATTTGTACGGATCACTTCATGTCTGCCGGTATTATCGCGGTGCTCCAATGCTCCATGTAAGGGAATGGAAACTATTTCCATATTATCGTGCGGATGTGTACCAAAGCCCATACCGCCCTTTACCATATCATCATTTAATACACGCAATGCGCCAAAATGAATACGTTCCTCGTTGTAATATCCTGCAAAACTGAATGTATGATAACTCTGCAACCAGCCATGATTTGAAAAGCTCCGGGACGCTGCCCTGTGAATGATCTTTTCCATAACAATATCTCCTTTTTTCTACTACAAAGGTCCTGATATATTGTTATGCAGGGAATGGATGGATTAAAGAAAAGAGTGGATAATTTGACGTTTGCAAGGGAACAAAAATAGTGCTCCAAAAGTCGATAGCTCCGTTGGGCACGACGTGTTTGTAACACGTCGCACTTAACGGAGCTATCAATAAATCGGGAGATTTACGCTCCTCAAATTATTTATGCAAGTTTAGCGTCCAGTGTAATCTCTGCGTTCAGCAGTTTAGAGATAGGACAATTGTTCTTGGCGTCTTCTGCCAGTTCAGCAAATTTGTCCTGCTCCAGTCCTGCTGCTTTTACAGTTACTTCCAGATGACTGCTGGTAACAGCGCCATTATCTAAAGTAATAGTCGCTTTTGTATCGATGTTCTCGGGCGTGAAACCAGCGCCAGATAACAGGAAACTGAGCTTCATAGTATAACAGCCGGCATGTGCAGCGCCTATCAGCTCTTCCGGGTTAGTACCAATACCTTCTTCAAAACGGCTCTTGTAAGAATAAGCGGTGTTGCTTAATACGCCTGACTGAGTGCTTACAGTTCCTTTCCCTTCTTTGCCGGTACCTTGCCAGTTAGCAGATGCAGTTCTCTTCATGATTAAAAAATTTTGTATGGATTAAAGAATATGAGCATTGATTAGTGTCTCAAAATACTACTTCTTTTTGTCTCACAAATAAACACGTTACGTAGATTTTTCTCCACACGCAAAAAGCCGGATGAATTGCTTCATCCGGCTACACACTATCTCTGGCAATCAATCCTTCAACAAATTCTCACTTCACACCCATTGCATTAATGTTATTCCGTTTCCCCCTTTTGCTGTTGATTCCTTATCCTGTCCGTTGTTCTTTAGCTGCAATGGTTATCGCCAGAAAATCCGCCTTACGCCTGTTTCACTAACTGCACACTAGCCTGCAATTTCACTTCTTCACCCAGCATCACGCCACCATTGTCTGTTATTGCGTTGAATGAAACCCCAAATTCCTTTCTGTTGATCTTTCCTTTTACTTCAAAGCCTGCCTTAGTCTGACCGTATGGGTCTTTAACAATGCCGCTATATTCTACATCTAATACTACTGGTTTAGTAACACCGCGCATAGTCAGGTCACCACTTATTTTTAAAGTTTCGTTGTCAACTTTCTTTACAGAAGTAGATACGAAAATAATTTTAGGATACAGTGCTGCATGGAAGAAATCTTCTGCCTGCAGGTGCTGATCACGGTCTGCATTCTTTGTTGTAATGCTTGCTACATCCGCTTCAAAGGTGATTTTAGCGTCAGTAAAATCATCACCGGCAGTTTCTACGGTTGCATCGTATTTACCGAAATAACCAGTAACATTGGTGATCATTAAATGTTTAATCTTGAATTCTACATCACTGTGAGTTGGATCAATTTTCCAGGTTGCCATGATTTTAAATTTAGTGTTTTAAGTTTTTTAATTTTATTGAAGGATGTGATATTGATATGCCTTCAGGATTCGCAGACATCCGGGGTATTGCCCCATAACTATGCCAGCTACCTGATCTTTTCACATTATCTGTTGTCTCTTTCACTTTATCTTCTGTCACTTCCGAATTACAATACAAAATTAACTGTTGCAACAAATATTGGAAATGGATAAAAAGACTTAAGTGGTGGACTATTTTTTTTACTTACACATTCGCCCGGGACGCTTCCTTAAATTCTGAGGGCGTCTGACTGGTGTATTTCTTGAAAAAACGGCTGAAGTAATGGGGATCTTCAAAGCCCAGTTTGTAGGCTATCTCTTTTGCAGAAAGGTCGGTATTGTATAAATAACGTTGGGCTTCGAGGATAACGCGGTTACGGATATGCTCTCCTGCTGTGATACCAGACAATTGTTTGCTGATCTCGTTTAACAGCACGGGTTTAATATGCAATAAAGCAGCATAATCCGATACATTCTTTAATATGGTATATTTCTCTTCTATCAGGTTTTTAAATTGCAGAAACTGGGAACTGTTATGCGTAGCATGCTGTTCCGGGGTGGCGATCATACTGCTTCCCTTTATACGCGAAGCCAGCACCAGGAAATAACGCAACAGCCCGTGTAAAGCCGTTTCATATTCAGTAGCCTGCTGTCTCAGCTCCTTCATCATCATATGTACCAGCATATCAAACTCCTTTTCCTGTTCCGGGTTAAGGGTGATCACGCTGCTGAACTGGTTATTGAAGAACAGGGATGAGTTAATGCCCATCAGGGTGGCTGCCTGGTCTTTCAGACACATAAAGGCATCCTGAAAGGCAATCATATACCCTTCCACCTTCTCACTAAACTCCATTTTATGCACCTGGCCCGGGGCCAGGAAGAATAACATATTCTTTTTTACAGCATGGGTAACTGTATCTATGGTATGCTGCATCTGCCCTTTCCTGATCCAGTAGATGGTATAGAAATCGTGGCGGTGCGCAATACCATTCTGGGCAAAGAAACCATCTCCCAGTTCGCACAGGCCGGACACAACAAACTTAGGGTCTGTATGTGCATATTCCGGTAAGGAAACTACTTCTATATGGTTTCTTTTTTCACTCATTCGAAAACACCGGCAATTTCTACTTCCCGGTCTTCTGGTTCTATATAATCGATGATAAAATTATTACGTCCTTCTCCTACCATAATCCCCAGGTACTTCATCTGCACCAGTTCCAGCATACCCAGGAACAGGAATATCGCATGTACACGGTCGTGGCAATGATCGAACATCTTCTCAAATGACATGGTTTTCTCCTTGCTGGCCAGCTCTATCATGTATTCACGGGAGCCTTCCATCGTATAATCGTACTTATATACAACGTGCTGGGGCTTGTTATCCCGCTGCTTCACTCTTTGCATCACCTTTTCAAAGGTTTTGGTCAGTTTGAAGAGCGTAAGCGTCTGTACCTCAGTACCTTCGCTGGTTAGCTCACCAATGGTAGCCAGTTCTTTGGCAATATTACCACGTTTCACCTGCAGCATACGGTCGGCTTCTCTTTCTGCCAGTTCTGCCGCTGCCTGTTTGAAACGCTTGTATTCCATGATCTTATCTATCAGTTCCTGCCGTGGATCTATCTCAATACCCTGCTCATCCAGCTCTTTACGCGGGATCAGCATTTTGGCCTTGATACGCATCAGGGTAGATACAAACAGTATAAACTCACTGGCCTGCTCAATATTCAGCTGTTCCAGGTGATGGATATAAGTCAGGAAGTCCTGCGTAATGGTATTGATAGGAATATTATAGATATCAAGCTCATCTCTTTCTATAAAGAAAAGCAGGAGATCAAACGGTCCCTCAAACTGTGGGAGCTTTATTTTGTAACTATGATCATTCATATAATGGTGCAAAGGTTACCAAAAGTAGGCAAAATCCCGCTCATCAGAACTTTGCCGTAAACCCGACCCCGATAACCTCTTTTATTTGCAGTCTGGGCCCCATCACACCGGTTTTGGTGTTTTCAAACACTTTCACATCGTCGTCATAGATCATATCCAGGGAGATATTGGCGGATATATGCCTGTTTACCTGCAAATTCAGGGTATTGGTCCAGAACACATCAATATTCTGCGGGTTATGTTTATAATCGGAGAATAGATCACACCTGGTTTTGTACACAATATTCTTCGCAATCTGGCTTACCCAGTTAAAGGAAAAATAAGCACCAAACTCAGATTTAACATGTTTACCTGTGTCTACACCAAAAGCGCCCTGCGCTGCCAGGTGATCATCCATCACAATTACGTAACGGGCAGTAACAGGAGAGAAGAATACAGATAACTGGTCATTGGGTTTAAAATCAAGACCGGGAGAAAACAGCACATAAGCCGGTGCCATAAAACGGGATACCAGTTGTGGCTTTGCTGTATCAGATGCATACAGGTAACCGTTCGTAAACTGGGAACGGTAATCTACCAACGCACTCAGGTACAGGCTCTTGGCAATTTCATAACCATATTTGGATGTCAATCCTATACGGTCATCACTCTTACGGCCACCTAAACTGGTAGTATTCACATACCCGTAAGCAAGGTCAATCACATTATCCCAGTTATGCTTCCCGTTTCTGTAAAAGGCAAATGCACTAAAAGCGGATGCCAGGGAAAAAGAGAATTTATCACCGCCCGCAGCCCAGTTGTTCAGCGTTCCCTGGTTCACATTCACGTTGAGAATAGCTCCTTTCTTCCAGGGGAAGTGGGTAGTATCAATGGCATCTTTCTTTATCTTACTGCTGGCCTCTTCCCTGGATTTCTTCATCCAGTCCGTTTGCGCGTGCAGCATACCAAAACATAACAAAACGCAAATAGCGGTTAAAATGGATTTTCTCATTCGTATTTAAATTGTCCCGGGCGCAAAAATAGGAAACTAACTAATAGTTTTCTCTGCAGCAGGATAAGTGGGTAATACAAACTTAATTATGCTCTCTTTTTCAGCTCATCACGAATTTCCATGAGCAGTTTTTCCTGTGTAGTTGGTTCCGGAGCTGCAGCTGGTGCAGCTTCTTTCTTGCGGGTAAGACTATTCATAAATTTCACTAGCAAAAAAATACAAAACGCGATAATAACGAAGTCAATGACACTCTGGAAAAAAGCCCCGTATGCAAATACAGGCGCACCTGCTTCCTTCGCCTTTGCCAACGTATCAAAATGGCCTCCCTTACTATCATTTAAAAGGAAAAACTTATCGACAAAACTCTGACCAGGCGTAACTAAACCAACTACCGGCATTAGAATGTTCTCCACCAGTGACGTCACGATCTTACCGAAGGCGCCACCAATGATGACGCCGACTGCCAGGTCCATTACATTACCTTTTGTAGCAAACTCTTTAAATTCTTTGAGGAATGACATAACAATACTTTTTTAAGGTGAACGAAAGGATTCGCTAAAATAGCTAAATTTTTATATTGATCTCATCATCAGAAGATTACTTCGGTAATACAGGATATTTCATTTTCAATGACACCAGTGTATCCCTCAACGTTTTAGCTACTATATATTCCTTATACCAGTTATGGTCCGAAGGCACTATGGTCCATGGTATTTCATTACATTTTTCAAAGGCTTCCTCATATACTTTCATATATTTTTTCCATAAGGCCGCTTCCTTAATATCATTCTCATTGTATTTCCACATTTTGCGCGGGTTTTGAGTCCGTTCTTTCAGTCTTTCCATTTGCTCTTCCTCTGATACGTGCAGGTAGAACTTCAATATTTTAGTATGGTTATGTTGCACAAGCAAACGTTCAAAATCATTGATGGCATCCATTCGTTTATGCGCGGTCTTATCATCTATCCATTTATGTACCCGCTGTACCAGTATATCTTCATAATGAGAGCGGTTGAATACCTGGATCATTCCCTTTGCCGGTGCATACTTGTGTATACGCCACAGAAAATCATGTCCTGCTTCTTCCGGAGTAGGCGCCTTAAACGGCTGCACATTTACGCCCAATGGATTCATACGGCTCATTACATGGCTTACCAGGCCATCCTTTCCACTGGCATCCATTCCCTGTATAACTATCAGCACAGCCCACTTACGTTCAGCATACAGCAGATTCTGTAATTCATCCAATTGGATCAACATCCCCTCTGTGTCCGCTTTTATCTTGTCCTCGTCCAGCTTTTTAGGGCCCGTTGTGCTGATATCTGATAATTTAATCTTGCTCATGGCCAATTTTTTTGTTTTTCTTGTTCCAACAAAATACAAACCATAGTGTTCTTTTCAACTAAAAATCCTCAATTTATACAGACCTTTGGGTCCCTAAATGATCAACCTTGAACCAACGCACAATTCACTGGACTATTTTTCTGTTATTATCATTAACCTGGGGTAGTTCCTTTATCCTGATGAAAATAGGTCTCATAGGCCTAACCCCTTATCAGGTGGCAAGTTTACGCATCCTGTCTGCCGGCATATCGCTGTTACCTTTTTTCATAAAATTTATCGGGCAGACACCCAGGAAAAAAATCCCCGTTATCATCCTTTCGGGAATACTCGGAAACCTGCTGCCAGCCTATCTTTTCTGTATTGCAGAAACCCACGTGGATAGTTCCCTGGCAGGTATGTTAAACGGTCTTGTTCCGTTGATGGCTATACTGGCAGGCTTCTTCATCTTCCACCAGAAAATTATAAAACAGCAGTTACTGGGTATCTGTATAGGATTTCTGGGAGTGATATTATTATTTACTGCCAATGGAATTGATGCGGGCTACTGGTACTATGGCTTATGGATCGTACTTGCTACTATTTGTTATGGCATTAATATCAGCCTCGTACATAATCACCTGAAAGGGTTCAGCTCCATGCAACTGGGATCTGTAGCGCTGTTCTTTTGCGGACTGTTTGCCTTACCTGTATTGATATGCTCCGGATTTTTCAGCCTGTTATCAGGGCCGGATGTTCCCTGGCAGTCCATCGGGGCCAGTGTAACCCTGGGTATCATGGGTACCAGCGTTGCTTCTGTATTATTCTATATCCTGATCAATAAAGCGGGAGGTATGTTTGCGTCTATGGTCACCTATGCATTGCCTGTAGTGGCGTTGATGTGGGGATTAGTGGACGGGGAAAGCATCTCTTTATTACAGGTAGGATGTATGCTGATTATCCTTACCGGTATGTACCTGGTAAACAGGAAGAAAGCTTAAAATGTAAACTCCGTTAGAAGTTACCTTCTAACGGAGTCTTTTATAAGATAAAACAGATCGCTAAACGGTCATGATCTCCTTTTCTTTCTGTGTAAAATGTTTATCGACCAGGTCTATAAATTTATTGGTAAGTTCCTGAATATCGGCTTCCGCATCTTTAGCAGTATCCTCACTTAAGCCATCTTTCTGCAGTTTCTTGATACCTTCAATAGCATCCCTGCGAATATTCCTGATAGCAATTTTGGCCTGTTCACCTTCACCGGCTGCACGTTTTACAAATTCTTTTCTTCTTTCTTCTGTAAGCGGGGGCAGGAACATACGAATGATCTGACCGTCATTCTGTGGGTTAATACCAATATTGGAAGCTATAATAGCTCTTTCGATAGGTTGCAGCATATTCCTTTCCCATGGCTGTATGGTAAGGGTACGTGCATCGGCCACACTCACGTTAGCTACTTGCTGAAGCGGAGTAGGCGCACCATAATAGTCTACCGTAATTCCATCCAGTATCTGAGGATTTGCTTTACCGGCCCTGATCTTGGTGAGTTCCAGTTCCAGGTGTCCTATAGCTTTTTGCATGGAATCGGCAGCATCATCCATAATTAACGTTAGATCGTCTTGCATAGCAAAAAATAATTAAGTGCGTGCAAACCTACAGGATTTATCTGAAATTCTAAAGTCGGAACGACTCGAAGAATGCTTTAAAGGGTTACAAAATTAAGACTGGAATTATTTGTCCTGGAGAATTCCCTTGGGATTTACCCGTAATATTTTCGACTGCGCAAGAGACGAAGATTCCACAACGTCCTGTATTGCGGTAATAACAACCGGGCGAAGCATGGATTCTTTCCTTCTCTTCATCCAGTACACACCGCCAGTCAGAGCCAGGGCAGTACCTACTATCAGTCCCAGCAGGTAAGTAGTCCCCATATATTGTAACGCAAAAGCCAGCGCAATATAAGCGGCATTTACCGTTACAGATACCAGGGTAGTTTGCTTGTGGCTAAGACCCAGCGCCAGCAGATAGTGGTGAATATGATTGCGGTCTGCCGCAAAAGGAGATTTACCCTGGAACATACGGATGGCAAACACCCTTAATGTATCGAAGAGTGGAAGAATAAGGATAGCGACCGCTACAGCAGGTACGGACTCTACGGGCAATTTACCGGCAGGGTTACCCGCTTCCTCTATGAATTTCACGATCAGGATGGAATTTACCAACCCTATCATCAGGGAACCGGTATCACCCATAAAAATATGTGCAGGAGAAATATTGAAGATCAGGAATGCTGCAAGGCCACCAGCCATTGCAAACCCCATTACTGCATATAGTAAGTCGCCGGTATAAAGGAAATAAGTACCTAAAACACCGGAAACCAGCATACCAATGCTACCTGCCAGGCCATCTACGCCATCAATCAGGTTGAACGCATTGATTATCACAAGAAAAGTAAAGTAAGTGAGTAACAGACTGAAATGAGGGGCCAGGGTACCGATTCCGAGGAATCCGTACATGCCGGTGATCTGCAGGTTACCAAGATATATTACTGCAAAAGAAGCTACCAGCTGACCGATCAATTTCTTAAGAGGAGAAAGACCTATTATATCGTCCTTCATTCCCACCATGAATATCACGAGGAATGCAGCCACCATATACTGGAACGGAGAATCTGCCAATGCGGGAACACATACGGCAGAAGCCATAATAAATCCTGAAAAAAAGGCAATGCCCCCTAAAGTTGGTATGCGTAGTTTGTGTGACTTACGTTCATCTGGTTCATCATAGAGATGTTTCAATTCAGCAACCCGTATTAACACGGGAATTGCAAAGTAGGTCACCACGAAACTAAGAACTGTAGCAATTAAAACATTCTCCATCGGAGGGGTCTTGGTTATGACAAAGATATTAATTTCAATCAAATGTGTATCAGATAAATCGAAAAACTGAAAAGTTTTGATAACTTGGCAGACATAAATACGTATTTAGACGTGATTATGTCTGAATATATCTAATATTCTCTTAATTTTGTGAATCTAAACACTTACCAACAATCATGCCTCAGTTGACAGAAATTGCTACTCAAATAAGACGGGATATAGTTCGCATGGTACATGGCTCCCAAAGCGGCCATCCAGGTGGCTCATTAGGTTGTGCGGATTTTTTTACCGCCCTCTATTTCAAAATTATGCAGCATAAGCCGCAGCCTTTTGATATGGATGGTTTAGACCAGGATATCTTCTTCTTGTCCAACGGACATATTTCTCCGGTATTTTACAGTGCACTGGCACATTCCGGTTACTTCCCCAAGGAAGAACTGGCGACCTTCCGTAAGCTGAATTCACGCCTGCAAGGCCACCCGACCACCCATGAACACCTTCCTGGTGTGAGGGTAGCATCAGGTTCTCTTGGTCAGGGTATGAGCGTAGCTATCGGTGCTGCATTATCTAAAAAACTGAATAACGACGACCGCATTGTATTCTCTCTGCATGGCGACGGCGAATTACAGGAAGGACAAAACTGGGAAGCCATTTTGTTCGCTCCTCACCACAAAGTGGATAATCTTATCTGCACTATCGACTGGAACGGTCAGCAAATTGACGGTACCGTTGAAGATGTAGCCGGATTAGGTGACCTGGAACCAAAATTTGCCTCTTTCGGATGGAAAGTACTGCACATGAACGGGAATGATATGGATGAGGTAGTTACTACGCTGGAAAAGGCGGTTAGCCTTACCGGCCAGGGTCAGCCTATCGTTATCCTGATGAAAACTATCATGGGCAAAGGTGTTGACTTCATGGAAGGTCATCACGAATGGCACGGTATCGCTCCTAACGACGAGCAGCTGGCTAAAGCGTTAGCACAGTTACCTGCACCGGCAGACCTCGGAGATTACTAATATTCATATATAGCTAAAAAGCTCCTGAGAAGAATCTTCTCAGGAGCTTTTTACATTTAAGGCGCCCTTAAGGAGCCCCGTATTTGTAGCTACGTCGCTTTCAACTCCAGTCCCTGCCTCCCGGCCCTTTTTGCCGGATACCAACTGGCCCCGACACCTATCACGACAATCGTGGCGCTCACCAGCAGGAAATCCGCCGGGTGCATACTCACAGGGTAAGCACTCACCAGAAAGGAGGTGCCTTCCAGTTTAATCAACCCGAACCGCTGCTGCAACAGGCAAAACAGGATACTCAGCCCAAATCCTATCACGGTACCCGTTCCGGCAATAATCAGCCCTTCCGCCAGGAAAATCCTGGTAATTGTGGAAGACCTGGCCCCCATCGCCGTCAGGATAGTAATATCTTTCTGCTTTTCCATCACCAGCATATATAACGATCCTATCATATTAAAGGCGGCAATCACCAGGATAAAACTCATAATCACATACACTGCCCATTTCTCTGTTTGCATGATCGCATATAACGACTGGTTCTGTTCATACCGCGTCTCCACCTTATAATCAGCTCCTAATGTATTGATAATGTCTGCTTTCAGTATCCGGTCATCGATTCCCGTTTTCCCCCGTATCTCCAGTGCAGACATCTCATCCCTGCCCATTTCCAGCAACTGCCGCATGAATGCAATATTCGTAATCACATATTTGCTGTTAAACTCCTGCTGAATAGCAAAAGATCCGGAAGGATATAAGATACCGCTGCTCAATGCATCTTCCGGTAATACCATATTGCTCACATTACGGCGGGGCAGGTACACCGAAATAGGAATAAGGCTCCGTTCCACATCTACCCCAAGGGCCATTTCCAGCTCTATACCCAATACAGCACGGTAAGCAATATCATCGCCGGTATCGAAATGCCCGCGTACAATGCTCTTGTTTACCTCTGCTACCTTATTATAATTGCTGTCTACCCCTTTGAGAATAGCGATAGTCTGGTCTCCTTCCCCATAACGCAGTACGGCTTTCTCTTCCACCACTTCCGTCATGTGGGCCACATTTCTTAAACCAGCTATCATCTGGAGCTGCTGTGCAGTAAGATGGATAGTTTTACCATTGGCAGCACTAACTCTTACGGATGGATAAAAAGAAGAGTATAACGACTTTACAAGTCCTTCAAAACCATTAAAGACACTGAGGATAATGATCAGCGCTCCTGCGCCAACCGCAATAGCCGACACACTTACCCAGGCGATAATATTAATGGCATTGGTACTTTTTTTTGCCCTGAAATAACGGAATGCAAACTGCCAGATCATGTTTTATTACGTAAGCACTAAGCCTGTTTACTTATTTTCCTTCCCCTCATCATCTTCTTTGATCTTCTTGAACAGTTCGTCCATCTTAAACACATATTCCAGCGTATCATCCAGGAATAAAGACAATTCCGGTACACGGCGCAGCTGTTTGCCCACACGGTTTCCCAGCTCTTTCTTTATCTCTCCCATTCTTTCCTTGATACGTAATATCATCCCCGCGGTATCCGCGATCTTGAACATACTCAGATATACCCTTGCCTCCAGCAGATCCGGAGTAAGACGCACCGAAGAAATGGAAATCATTCCACCTTCCAGGATATTAAATCCCATGCGGTTAAAAATATCACTCAGCTCTTTCTGTAACAGCTGCCCGACTTGTTTCTGTCTTTTACTTTCCTGCATAATCTTAAAATTTGAGGTTTTGATGGCTGAAAATTAAATGTACATTAACTTGCACCCTCATTCAATCCTCTTTGGCAAAGATAAGGAAACAGGCATGTGCTGAAAGATAAAATCATAAGCCGTTTCCAGAAAGATAAAGAGATAAGACAAATAATTGTAAGATGAAGACTTTTTTCAGGCTCCTCAGTTTATCAAAACCCTATCATCACTTTATTCCGGAGTATGTGGTATATGTTATACTCTATACTATTTTCGGGTTGATGAACTTTACCCTGATTATTCCCCTGATGAATACCCTGTTCGGAGCCGGTGACCAGGTGATCATTACCCACCTGCCTTCATTTTCCCTTACATTCACGTATTTTAAAGAGGTATTCTATTTTTATCTCAACGAACAGATAGTTGCCTACGGCAAGTTTGGTGTACTGGTATACGTATGTATCATAATTTTCATCTCCATCGTACTTAAAAACCTATTCGGATGGCTAAGCCAGAAGGTACTCACACGCATGCGGGTAAACATGGTGCGTAAAATGCGTGAAAAGCTGTTTAATCAGTTCAGTACACAATCCCTGGGCTTTTTTCATAATGAGCGTAAAGGCGACCTGCTCTCCACCATCAGCAGTGATGTAGTAGAAGTAGAGGCATCTGTGGCCACTTCCCTGCAGATCATCCTCCGGGAACCACTGGTGATCGTCACTACCTTTATCGCCCTGTTCTATATTTCCAAAGAACTTACCTTTTTCACACTACTGTTCTTCCCGGTATCGGGATTTCTGCTCAATTCCCTTTCCCGGAAACTGAAAAAACATTCCAATGCCAGTCAGAACCTGCTGGGGAAAATATTGAATACTACCGAGGAAACCCTTTCCGGTATCCGTATTATCAAAGCATTTAATGCAGAAAACTTCATCCGCAGAAAATTCGATAAGGATAATAACGCTTTTGCTGAAACAGTGAAATCTATTCAGAACCAGCGTGAAATGGCTTCCCCTGTTTCTGAAATAACAGGGGTACTGGTCGTGATCATTATTATGCTCTATGGAGGTCACCTGATCCTGTCTGATTCCAGTAAACTGAGTGCAGGTTCCTTTATCGGTTACCTGGCCCTGTATTTCCAGATCCTTGCCCCGGCAAAAACGATCGGCTCTGCATTCACCTCATTACCTAAAGGTCTGTCTGCAGGGGAAAGGGTATTACGTGTGATCGATATCGACAACCCTATCAAGGATAAAGAAAAAACCGTTCCACTGGACACCTTCGAAAAAGAAATCACATTCGACCATGTTTTCTTTAAATACCAGGAAGCTGCTGTACTGAAAGATATCCAGCTCACCATTCCTAAAGGCCGTATGGTGGCCCTGGTTGGGAAAAGTGGTGCAGGAAAGACCACCATGGCCGATCTGCTGCCCCGTTTCTATGATGTAACAGATGGCCGCATCCTGATAGACGGCAAAGATATCCGCGATGTAAAAATGCACGACCTCCGCGCATTAATGGGCATGGTTTCCCAGGAAGCGATCCTCTTTAATGAAAGCATTTTCGATAATATCGCATTCGGACAAACGGACGCAGACAAAGAAGAAGTGATCAGGGCCGCCAAAATTGCCAATGCACACGAATTCATTATACAGCAGGAAAACGGGTATGATACCGTAATCGGCGACCGTGGTATGAAACTGAGTGGTGGTCAGCGCCAGCGCCTCACCATTGCCCGTGCCATCTTCAAAAACCCTCCTATTCTTATCCTGGACGAAGCTACTTCTGCCCTGGACACAGAATCGGAAAAACTGGTACAGGACGCATTGGACAAACTGATGCAGAACCGTACCACCATCGTCATCGCTCACCGCCTTTCTACCATCCAGCATGCCAACGATATCGTTGTACTGGACCGTGGCGAGATCAGGGAAAGAGGTACGCATGATGAACTCCTTGCCAGAGATGGTATTTACCGCAAACTGGTGGAAATGCAGGAGTTTAAATAGGAAATCAGCGGGTACAACCGTAGGAATCTTGCTTGGTACCATTTTTGCGCCCTTTCGACGCAATTTGCTAATCTTGTCAAAAGGACGATAAGCTATTCTTCATCTTCTAACCAACAAGCATTGCCTATGATTTCCATTGTTATTCCTGTTTTGAATGAAGGCGCTACTATTCGTCAGGTCATTAAAACCATTAAAAAAACATCAAGGAAAATAGAGATCATTGTTGTAGACGACAACTCGACCGATAATACTGTAGAAGAAGCCCTGAACGAGAAAGTAAGGGTAATTACGAGTAGCCAGCGAGGTAAAGGGATTTCAATGAGAGAGGGGATGATGGCCGCAAAGAACGATATTGTCATGTATGTGGATGGAGATATCCTCACCTACCCGGAAAATATTGTAGCCCTGCTCACAGATCCTATCGTGGAAGATAAAGCTGACTTTGTAAAATCTTACTTCGAAAGACAGGCAGGCAGGGTTACCCAACTGGTAGCCAAACCGTTGTTAAGTATACTCTTCCCTGAATTATCAGAATTCAAACAACCGCTCAGCGGAATGATCGCAGCGCGCAAATCCTTTTTGTCCAAAGTCCAGTTTGAAAATGATTATGGGGTGGATATCGGGTTACTGATAGATATGCATATGCAGGGCGCCAGGATCGCCGAAGCCAATATAGGCAGGGTAGAAAACGCTATGCAGACCTGGGAACAGCTAAGTAAAATGTCGCGGGAAGTATCCCGCACCATCCTGAAAAAAGCGGAAAATATCCCCCAGGAAAACCTGGAAACACTGGGTAATATCAATCTCATCCGGGAGCAGATGGAATATTCTATTCTGGAATCTATTGATAAGTTGCATAAAATGGTGATCTTTAACATAGATGAAACCATCTTTACTGAAGATTATCTCCTTACAGCAGCTACAGAATTTGGTTTTGCTGCTACATTAAAGCAAATCAGAGAGCAGGCAGAAGATCAGATCACTTTACTGGAACGCACAGCTCAGTTATTCCGCCAGCACAATCTGGCAGAATTGCTGGAAGTTGCCGACGCTATTCCCCTGGTACCTGATATTAAAGCAGTAGTAAGAGAATTAAAGAAGAGAGGTTATACATGTGGAATTATAACGGATGGGTTTGAGTGTGTAGCCCGTCATATAAAGAATCAGTTGGGGATGGACTTTGTATTTGCGAACAGACTTCACTTAGATAATAGTGTGGCTACAGGAGAAATGACGATTCCGGAATACTTCTTGTGCAGTGATGCCGACGACGCAACGGTTTATTGCAAGAGCAACATCCTTCATTACATCTCGGATAAATACCATATCATGCCGAAGAATGTGATTTATGTGGGAAGTGGTGCAGATGATTGTAATCTTTTACAGAAAGCAGGCATTGGTGTAGCATTCAACGCAGAAGATGAGTGTATAGAGAAAGTAGCTGATAAGATCATTCCCGGCCCATGGATGGAGCCATTACTGGATATTGCACAGGCCAGCCCTGAGAAATTCAGGATACGCCTGCCGGCAATCAGTAAGAAGCAGGCCAAACGTATAGGAGTGGGTAGTCTGATCGGACTGGCATCTGCCGGACTTGTTTATCTGGCTGCCAGGCAGCTCAACAAACCCCAAAGACAACGACAGGTCTCATTAAGATAATCTCCTTGATCACCCTGTTTACTTTTACTGGCGTCCCGGATATCCTTCCGGGATGCTTTTTTTATGGGTTTGATTTGGGGTGCAGGGCAAAATCCCGCAAAAACACATTCAAAATAAATTCTTCAAACAAAAAATCCTGATCTTACTTCCATGAATACACTACCGGTACTTTCCGGTGTAATGTTCTTAATGGAAATGTGATCAGGATCTGTCCTTCCGGAAAGTCTGAATTATTTACTCTTCGCCAGCTTGGCCTCAATGCTAAGGGTAGCATGTGGTACTGCACGCAGGCGGGCTTTGTCGATGAGTTTACCGGTTACGCGGCAGATACCATAAGTTTTGTTTTCTATACGGATCATTGCTTTTTCCAGGTGATCGATGAACTGGATCTGACGGCTGGCCATCTGGTTCAGCTGCTCTCTTTCCTGAGAACCGCTACCATCTTCCATGCTCATGTATTTGTTCTCAGTGTCATCAGTACCTGCTTCATCCTTGCGGGTAATCAGGCCCTGCAGGTATACCAGTTCCTTCTTGGCTGCTTCCAGCTTTTTCAGGATCAGGTCTTTAAATTCCAGCAGATCAACATCACTGTAACGATAAACAGGACCGGATGGAGCCTCAGGCTGATCCAATACTGATTTCGTAAACTCAGGCTGGTAAGTTACCAGCGTTGTTGCTTTAGAACCTTTTTTATCGGTTTTATCAGTACGCTCGGCCGGTTTGTCAGCTTTTACAGCTACCTTATCGGTCTTCTGTACTTTATCTGCTGGTTTCTTGCCTGCATCTTTTGCAACAACTTTTTCTTTATCTTCTTTCTTTACTGGCATTATTTCTTCGTTTTCTACTGGCTTTGAAATTAGTTTTTCTTTTTCTGCAACAACACTTTGCGTTGCCACTTTTGTATCAGGCACTTTCTGGGAAGCGGCCGTAGCAGGGGCCGCTGCCTTTTTAACGGGTTGCTCTACGTGAGCCGCTACTGGTGCTTTCTTAGCTGCAGATGGTGGGGCAGCTTTGGTCACTACGGTTTTACTGGCAACAACCTTTGGGGAAACAGCAACAGGCTTAGCCGCAGCTTTAGGCACTGCCTTTTTTACAGCGACCTTTTTCGGAGGCGCTGCTGCCTTTTTTGCAGGGGGTGAAACAGTAGCTTTTTTAGCTGGTACTGTTTGCTTGCCCACTACTTTTTTAGCCGGAGCCGCCTTCTGGTTTTTTGTACTAGCAACTTTCTTGCTTGTTGCCATGGGGAATTAGCTTTTTATGTTAACTAATACGTTGAATTTCAGATCATTTACTTCAATTTCAAGTCCCTCCTGTAATTCCGGCACCACATCTATACTATCTGCCAAAATTTCCGTGCAAATATAGTCATTATAGTTAATAATCGCCGATTTCAGGCTATCTATTGCAGCCACTTTTACCTGTATACGGTCCGTCAGTGCAAAATCACTGTCCTTCCTTATCTTCTGTATGCGATTGACTAATTCACGGGCGTTACCCTCATCCTGCAGTTCGGGAGTAATAGTAATGTCAAGCGCAACAGTTAAGGCGCCCTTATTAGCTACGGTCCAACCAGGAATATCCTCAGAAATAATCTCTACATCGGATAGCTGTATAGGTAGCTGCTCCCCGTCTATCAGCAGATTAAACTGTCCGTCACGCTCAAGGGTTGCGATATCTGCTGCACTAAATGCGCTGATGGCAGCGGCTACCGCTTTCATCTTTGCACCCATTTTCCCACCCAGAGATTTGTAGTTTGGCTTAATCTTCTTCTTGATGAAGCCCTCTGTTTCTGTAAGATAGTCAATACCTTTTACATTGACTTCACTTTTTATCAGGTCTTCTATCTTCTCTACCTGTTCTTTCATCCTTGCGTCCAGCACCGGGATCAGTATCTTATGCAAAGGCTGCCTCACCCTTATATTGACCTTCTTACGAAGAGATAATACCAGTGAGGAAATATCCTGTGCCAGTAACATCCTTTCTTCCAGGTCAGCATCAATTGCAGCAGATACTGCTACCGGGAAATCCAGATGATGTACGGACTTTACATCACTACGGTTGCTCACTCCATTCAGATTACCAAATAACCAGTCAGAGAAGAACGGAGATACCGGCGCCATCAGTTTAGCCAGTGTCTCCAGGCACTCATACAGGGTCTGGTAAGCTGATATCTTATCATGCTCGTACTCACCTTTCCAGAACCGGCGACGGCAAAGACGCACGTACCAGTTGCTCAGGTGTTCATCCACGAATGACTGAACAGCCCTGCCTGCCTGGGTAGGTTCATATTCATCAAAATATCCTGTTACATCTTTTACCAGTGTGTTCAGTACCGAAATGATCCAACGGTCAATTTCCGGGCGCTGCTCCAGCGGTATATAGGCCTCTTTGAACGTAAAGCTATCGATGTTGGCATACATCGCAAAGAAGTTATACGTATTGTAAAGGGTGGAGAACAATTTACGCTGTACCTCACGGATCCCATCAATATCAAATTTCATGCTATCCCAGGGAGAAGCATTGGTTATCAGGTACCAACGTGTTGCGTCCGCTCCAAACTGCTCCAGAGTGGCAAATGGATCGACCACATTGCCGATACTTTTACTCATTTTGATGCCATTCTTATCCAACACGAGTCCGTTTGACACCACAGTTTTATAAGCAACACTGTCAAACAACATTACGCCCAGCGTATGCAATGTATAAAACCAGCCACGTGTCTGGTCCACACCTTCTGCTATGAAGTCCGCCGGGAAACTTTTCTGAAAGGATTCCTTGTTCTCAAAAGGGAAATGCCACTGTGCATAAGGCATAGCGCCACTGTCGAACCATACGTCCACCAGGTCCGGTTCACGGCGCATCGGCCTCCCGGAAGGGCTTACCAGTACGATATTGTCTACAAAAGGTTTGTGCAGGTCGGATGTCAGGTAACTGATATACTCTTCCAGGCTGTTCGTACCGGCTGTTCCAGGTGTATACTCCATGATACCGGCATCAAATGACTTACGCAGTTCTGTACGCAGCTCTTCTATTCCGCCTATGCAGATCTCTTCCACTTCCAGTTCCTCATCCTCAGCGTCTTCCGTACGCCAGACAGGCAGCGGAGTTCCCCAGTAACGGCTACGGCTCAGGTTCCAGTCCACCATATTCTCCAGCCAGTTACCAAAACGTCCTGTACCTGTTGCCTGCGGCTTCCAGTTGATCGTTTTGTTCAGCTCCACCATCCTGTCTTTCAGGGCAGTGGTGCGGATGAACCAGGCGTCCAGCGGATAATACAATACCGGCTTGTGTGTACGCCAGCAATGCGGATAAGTATGCTCATACTTCTCTACCTTAAAGGCGCGGTTTTCCAGTTTCAGCTTCACTGCTATGTCCACGTCCACATCCTTATATTCAGGATCACTCTTATAATTTTTTACATACCTGCCACCAAACTCACCTACTTCATCCAGGAATTTACCCTGTCTGTCCACAAGTATCAATATACCGATACCATATTTCTTTCCTACACGATAGTCATCCGCACCAAAAGCGGGAGCGGTATGTACGATACCGGTACCATCTTCGGTAGTGACGAAATCCCCCAGGATCACACGGAACGGATCTCCCTCTTCAGGCTGTACATAAGGTAACAACTGCTCATAGCGGATATTCTCCAGCTGGCTGCCACGGCATACCAGCAGGATCTGCCACGGAATGATCTTATCAGTTGCAGTATAAGCCCCAAAATCGCCATCTTCCCCTTCCGCCTTAAAGTATTTGCTGATCAGGTCTTTTGCCATGATCACATTTACCGGTAGATGGGTATACGGGTTAAAAGTGCGGATCAGTGCATACTCTATATTAGCACCAACAGTAAGACCCAGGTTGGAAGGAAGTGTCCACGGGGTAGTCGTCCATGCCATAAAGAAGACTTCGGCAGCAGGGTCAGCTTTCCTGGCGGCTTCAAAGAGGAAAGCAGACTTATCTGATTCCTGCGCTTTGAACATAGCCACCACAGTGGTGTCCTTTACGTCTTTATAAGTACCTGGCTGGTTCAGTTCATGAGAACTCAAACCGGTACCCGCTGCCGGAGAATATGGCTGGATACTGATACTCTTATATAACAGGTCTTTTTTATACAATTCCTGCAAACACCACCAGAGGCTCTCTATATAATTATTCTCAAATGTGACATAAGGAGACTCCAAATCTACCCAATAACCCATCTTACGGGTCAGGTCATCCCATTTATCCTTATATTTTAATACCTCAGAACGACAGGTTTTGTTATATTCTTCTACAGAAATCTTCTTTCCGATATCCTCTTTGGTGATACCGAGCGTTTTTTCCACACCTAATTCCACAGGCAACCCATGGGTATCCCATCCGCCTTTACGTTTTACCTGGAAACCACTCATTGTTTTATAACGGCACACCAGATCTTTCAGCGTACGGGAAATAACATGGTGAATACCGGGCATCCCGTTCGCACTTGGTGGTCCTTCATAAAAAACGAATGGCGTAGCGCCTTCCCGCAGGGACACGCTCTGCTCAAATGCCTGGTGTTGTTCCCAGCGCGCCAATATATCCTTCTCTATCTGCGGTAAGTTCAGCTGATTATATTCCTGATATTTGCTGGTCATAAAACAATTAGGTGCCCTTTGACGTTAATAAGTAAGTTGATTAAAATTCTGCAAAGTTACGGATTTTCGACTGGCTCAGAAAGGACTAAAAGGGACTTATAAGCAATTGCTGCGATCTTTTGATATTTTTTGTATTTTTACAGTGCATTGGTTCGCCTAAAGATTTTGGCATTGTTTTGGTAACTACGTCGGAAGAAATGATAAGTTGAAAAACTTAACCCAGTCAGTCACGAAAAACCATATCTGAAACATGAAAAAGCTAATATTAATAATTTGTGTGGCATTGGTATCTTCCGGCACAACTTTTGCACAAAAAAAATCAGCGAAAAAAACGAAGAAGGTAGTTGCTAAAACTGAAGTAGTAGCACCGGTAGTTGTTAAGGATGCTTTTCAGCAGAACTTTTCAGGATCGGACGCGAAGTGGTCCAAGAACTATAGCGGACATTGGGTAGCTAACTTTACCAAAGAAGAAGTTAAGACTACAGCAGAATATGATGAGAGTGGTAAGTGGGTAGCAACACGCAGCGCATATGCAGGAGATAAGTTACCGGAAACAGTAGCAACAACAGTAAAAGCTAAATATCCGGCAGCTACCATAAAAGATGGTTGGAGAATTGAGAGATCAGATGTTGCAGCGTATTATAAAGTAAATATTCAGGATAACGGTACAGAAAAAGCAGTGTTGATTAACGAAGCGGGTACCATAACTGAATAGGTTTTCAAACAAGTATTTCATAGGTATAGGGATAAATAGGACAGACCCTGCTCTTTTGGGCGGGGTTTTTCATTTGTACTAATTAACGTTTACAATAAATAAAAATGGCTCCGACGGATGTCGGAGCCATTTTATGTAATTACGGTCGAAAGCTTACCTGACGAATGCACTTTCAAAAAGGTCAAATATGGTGTTTGAGGAGGTGCAAAAAATTGAATGGCTTTACTCACTTTTATTCGCTCCGCAAGCTTTCTTCCATGGTCAAATCTGATAAGGAAGCTTATAAATTGTAGATCAGGATAGATATCTGCCGATCGTGATACAAAGAAACGGCAATATTCCGGGGAGTGTTTTTCAATTCGGGAAAACTAATGATCGAAACGGGAAAACTATACACTAAAAAGCTCCTGACCGTGGCCAGGAGCTTCAATATCTTGTAGATAAACCCTTATCGCAGCAGGAGTTCACAGGGTTTTAAACCCGTATGCTTCTTAAAAGCAGTAGAGAAATGGGAAATACAGGAGTAGCCCATCAGTATCGCTACTTCAGACACAGACATTCCTTTTTCGTATAACAGGCTCTTCGCCTTCTCCATTCTCTCTTTCTGGAAATAATCGTAAATGGTGGTACCATACATGGCCTTGAACCCTTTCTTCAGGTAACATTCATTCATGGCTACGCGGCGGGCCAGGTCGCGGATGGTAATAGGTGCATCCAGCTGTTCCAGTAATATCCCCCTGGCGTTTTCTATTTTCTGACGGTCTTCCATGTGAGTCAGGAACCGGCAACCAAAACGTTCATCAGTATCGTTCTGCACAAACTGGTCTGAACTGAATAACAGCAATTCCAGGGCCTTGCTCTGTAAAAAGATGTTCTTCAGCGTTCCTTCATAATTATGGTGGACCATTTGCTCCAGTACCTGTTTGGATTTGGTGCTGGGCTGGATGGTTTTAACGAATGGCTTGCGGGACTGCATATCAAACAGCGCAGAACTGCTGCTGGTTGCCCCCTTTTGTAATGACTGGATGAATGCAGGCTGAAAACGCACCGTAATCACGTCTATAGAAGGCTGTTTCTGGTTACAATTCTCTTTACTGCCTTCCGCACATGCCTGGTCTGTACATCCCGGGTTCTGACAATATTTATTACCTGCCACACAATAGCGCAGCTCCACAGCCGCCGATTGCCCTCTTTTAGCCGGTTGATACACTACCATCGCCACATCATCTACCGGTAATGGCCGGTCGTAGGTGAAACGCTGTAAACCGAAATCGAGGCAGTCCGGGACTGCAACGGCTTCATTTCCAACAAGCTGCAACTGATCATTCATTGCAGGCTGCCGTATAGCCAGTGATAATATGTCCTGTATGTCTTTCAATCCCGTTCGTTTGTTGTTAATACCGTCACAAAAATAGGTATTCGAAATTTAATGGGGAACGTTTTGACAGTTACGTTACAATAAGGGGAGGGATTTTCCCGGTCGGAATAGGGGGACTGGACCGACACGAAATTTTCACCATTTATTGGTATAATAATTTTTATTATATTTTAATACATTGTTAATCAGTAGTAAAAAAGCACAGAAATATTAATTGGTACTGATAACCTACTGATACTCTGTGCTTTCAGGTATATAACCCGTATATAAGCGCTATATAACCCCTATATAACAGGTATATAAGCCGTACTTATATAGATAGGGCTTATATACCTGTTATATAGTAGTTTGTTAACGGTTATAAAGAATTTACAAGAGAGTTTATGCTCTTCCTATGCTTTGTTTAAGACGCTTACTACAAATACGGGAGCTTATTGGGAATACTAGTGCTCACTGGTTTTTGGGGTTAGTCCCGGATCTCTGGTATATTTCTCTCATAATCTGATCCAGGCCAGTTTATCTCTTGGTATGAATTTGGCCTATTATTCATGATGCAACAACAATCCTTCATAAAAAAATACTGGAAAAAAGCCCTGCTCACTATAGGTATTATCATATTACTGATACTCGCCACTACCTGGTACCTCAGTTTGCAATGGAGCAAACAGGCCCGCCTTCAGTTACGCTCATATGTTCAGGAAATGTCCGATAGCCTGTATACCCTGCAGTATGCCGACCTGAACCTTAATATCCTGACCGGCAGCCTTGCCTTATACAATGTAAGCCTGGTAAGAGACGCTGCTATCTACGAGAAACTACAGCAGCAACACAAAGCTCCCAAATTCTTATATACCTTCAGTGCAGACCGGGTAAACCTGCATTATTTCAAAGTGCTCCGCTATTTCCGTCATAAAGAACTGAGCGCCGGCGCCCTGGAATTTCACAATCCCAGCATTGTACTGGAATTAAACAGCCAGAACATAGATACCACCGTACATAAAGACGCCTATCAGAACATCAATAAAAAGATCCACTCCCTGTATTTAGGCTCCCTGTTGCTGGATAATATCAACCTGAAATATACTTATGTAAAAAAAGATAGTAGCCTGGTAATAACCCAGTTAAGCCAGCTTAAAGTACATGTGAAAGATTTCCTGATCGATTCCCTGGCCCTGAACGACCCTACCCGGTTCCTCTATGCCCACAACTACGAGATAGGCCTGAAAGATTATAAATACCGTACTCCTGACAGCCTCTACTGGCTGCACATAAGAGATGTGAACTACAGCGCGGCAGAGCAAACCCTTACAATAGGACAGTTCAGTGTAGATCCCCGCTATAACAAACAACAGTTTGATATCAGGGCAAAAACCCAGCGCGACCGCTACGATGTTCAACTGAACAACATCACCTTATATAAGCTGCAACCCCGGTTATTACTGGAACAACAGGTACTCTGGGCCAATAAACTGGACATCGCCACGGGAAATGTGAATATTTACCACAATCGTATGCTGCCAATGCCTCCCGGTAACAAACTGGGGCAGTATCCAAATCAACTGCTGCTAAAACTGGCCTTACCTATATATATAGATACACTTATAGGACAGAAGGCAGAAGTCTCCTACACAGAAATAAATCCCAAGACCCAGGAAGCGGGTAAAATTACCTTCAGTCACCTGCACGGCACTTTCCGCAATATCACCAACATAGATTCCATGATCGCTAAGAAAAGCCATTTCATAGCCGATATGGACGCTGTATTAATGAACAGCGGTAAACTAAAAGCCCGTTTCGACTTCTCCCTGAAAGATAGGTCCGGCGCATTCGCCGTTTCCGGGCAGGTCAAAAGCATGGATGGTAAGGAACTGAACCCCATTTTAAAGCCCCTGGCCCAGATAGAAATAAAGTCCTGCCAGATAGACGATGTCACCTTCAATATGAATGGGAACGAAAAAGAGGCCGATGGAGAAGTGAACTTCTTATACAACAATTTGAAAATCAATATATTGAAAAAAGAAGAAGGTACCCATGAATACAAAAAGAAGGGGTTGATCACCCTTTTCGCCAATGCATTGGTCATTAAGGACAGTAATCCTGACAAAGGGGAAACCCGGATAGTATATCCTCACTTTACCCGCGATCCGCAGAAATCCTTTTTTAACCTTGTATGGAAGACACTTTTCACAGGATTAAAAGAGGTGGCGCTGGGTAAAAATGCGCCCATCTGATTTGTGGATATGAGGATGTAGAAATATGGACATTAAACATGGAAATAAGCCTCAATTTTCGTATATTTGCACAATTCACGAGAATTCAACTCTAAACACATTTTACACCCAAATATGAGCGAAGAATTAGTGCAAGCAACTTCCCCTGCCAGCAATGGTTATGATGCGGATAGTATACAGGTATTAGAAGGGCTTGAGGCGGTACGTAAACGCCCGGCCATGTATATTGGAGACATCGGTATAAAAGGGCTGCATCACCTGGTGTATGAAGTGGTGGATAACTCCATCGACGAAGCGTTGGCAGGTTATTGCAAGAATATTGATGTTACGATCTGTGAAGACAACTCCATCCGTGTCGTAGATGACGGTCGTGGTATCCCAACCGGTATGAACACCAAAGAAGGTCGTTCTGCGCTGGAAGTGGTAATGACCGTATTACACGCAGGTGGTAAATTCGACAAGAACACATATAAAGTATCCGGTGGCTTACACGGGGTGGGTGTCAGTTGCGTAAACGCACTGAGTAGCCTGCTGCTGGCAACCGTACGTCGTGATGGTAAACTGTTTGAACAGGAATACCAGCGCGGTGCTCCTCAGTACCCGGTACGTGAGATAGGCGTTTCAGAGGAAACAGGGACCACTATACACTTCAAACCCGACCACGAAATATTTAAAGATACTACCTACAATCGCGAGATACTGGCAGGTCGTTTACGTGAACTGTCTTACCTGAACCGTAAGATCAAAATCACATTAACGGACGAACGTGAGAAAAACGAAGAAGGTAATTTCTTTAGTGAAACTTTCTACAGCGAAGGTGGTATCACTGAGTTTGTACAGATGCTGGATCGTAACGGTCGCCGTAATCCATTACTGTCTGAACCTATTTCAGTAGATATCCTTGAGCCAAATAGCAATGTGGCAGTAGAAGTAGCCATTATCTATAATGACTCATTCGCTGAGAATATCTTCTCTTACGTAAATAATATCAATACCATAGAAGGAGGTACACACGTAGCAGGTTTCCGCCGTGCTATCACCCGTGTATTTAAAAGTTATGGTGATAAGAACAAACTGTTCGAAAAAACAAAGATCGAAGTAACCGGTGATGACTTCCGTGAAGGACTGAGCGCTGTAATCAGCGTGAAAGTTCCTGAACCTCAGTTTGAAGGACAGACTAAAACCAAACTCGGTAACTCCGATGTAATGGGTATAGTTGACAGTTCTGTAGCTGCAGTACTGGAAGCCTATCTGGAAGAACATCCCCGTGATGCCAAAACGATCATCAATAAGGTAGTACTGGCTGCACAGGCCCGTGAGGCTGCCCGTAAGGCACGTCAGATGGTACAGCGTAAAAGCGTACTGAGTGGCAGTGGCTTACCAGGTAAACTGGCAGACTGCTCCGAAAGTGATCCTAAGATCTGTGAGCTGTACCTGGTCGAAGGGGATTCGGCAGGTGGTACGGCTAAACAAGGCCGTAACCGTAGCTTCCAGGCTATTCTGCCGTTAAGGGGTAAAATCCTGAACGTGGAAAAAGCGATGGAATACAAGATCTACGAAAACGAGGAAATCAAGAACATCTTCACCGCACTGGGGGTAACCATCGGTACAGAAGAAGATGATAAAGCACTGAACCTTTCCAAACTGCGCTACCATAAGCTCATCATCATGACGGATGCCGACGTGGATGGTAGTCACATCGCAACACTGATCCTCACTTTCATTTTCCGTTATATGAAGGCCATGGTTGAACAGGGTTATGTATACATCGCCCAGCCACCTTTATACCTCGTGAAGAAAAACAAAGAACAGATGTACGCCTGGACAGAAGAAGACCGTAAAGCGGCGATCTTCAAAATTGCAGGTGGCAAAGAAGACAGCGTAACCATACAGCGCTATAAAGGTTTGGGAGAGATGAACGCAGAACAACTGTGGGAAACTACCATGAACCCGGAAAACCGTACCCTAAAACAGGTTACGATTGAAAGCGCTGCAGAAGCAGACCGCGTATTCAGTATGCTGATGGGCGATGAAGTTCCTCCGCGCAGAGAATTCATCGAGTCTCATGCAAAATATGCTAAGATCGACGTATAAACATAATTTCAAATAATAGAGAGACGGATTACGATGTAATCCGTCTTTTTTTATCTATTCATTTCCAACTACTTCGATAATACCCCACTACAAACTGTTAAAAAACTTATAAATATTTTATTTAATTCGTTCTTTTCTCACTATTTTGCAGTCCTATTTATCACTATACCTAGAGAAATTACCTATCCTATGAAACTCAAATCCCTCTTGGGAATTTTGTGCCTATTTGCGATTACGTTTACCGTAATCTCTTGTGAAAAAGATAAAGCAGTGCTGGCTTCAGGTTCCTGTTCGTTCTCTATTGACAGCACTGCCTATTCTGCCAATACCGCTTCCGGATACCTGGAAGACACTGTCGGTATTGGCAAAAAAGCCTTAACCATACAAGGTATGGTTGGTACCCTCAACAGCTTCCTCGCTGTTACCATCATCTTCCCGGACACACTTACTACAGGAGAATTTACTGAAGCAAACCATGCTTTCATACTGTTCTCCAAGAACCTGAGTGATTCAACTGCGTCCTGGACAAGTACAAGCGCTACAATTAAAATTACAAGCATAAATAGTAAGTATGCCGAGGGCACATTTGCCGGCATTTTAAAGAATGGTGGTAATGAAACACCATTAACGGACGGAAAATTTAAAGTAAACATTAGTAACACTTATTGATCATCGTTTTTTTGAAATCTTTTTCCATCATGTCCTGCCTCTCAAGGTGGGACTTTTTTTGTTTTACCCCATTTTCACCCCATTTTCACCCCTCTCTTCTCTGATCGGTTAATATCTGCCCATAGATAGTTAAGAACAATAAAAAGAACTAGTTCATTCTGAGTTTACTTTGAAGTAAGTGACAATGAACTTTAAGAACCAACATTGAATGCCGTTCACGTGAATGGCTTATAGGGACGTTTTTTCACATAAGAAACCAATATCTAATCTCGTTGTATGAAAAGAAACTCATATTACCTGCTGGCATTGCTTGCGGGACTGCTATGCAGTTCCCTCACCTTTGCACAGACCAGAGTTATCGAAGGAACAGTGACCGATGAAAGTAAACATCCGGTTAGTTATGCTACTATCACTATTAAAGGCACGACCAAAGGTACCATCACCGAAAAAGACGGTACATTTAAACTACATGCGGTTTCCGGTGCCATCATCACCATACGTGCCGTGGGTTTCACTACAAAGGAAATCACATTGGGTGGTGAAGATCATCTCTCTGTTACACTCGCAGAAAATCCCAGCGATCTGAATGAAGTAGTGGTAACAGCATTGGGTGTGAAAAAAGAAAAACGCAACCTCACATTCAGCTCCCAGGAAGTAAAGAGTGATGAGATCCTCCGGGCTAAAGAACCGAATGTGTTAAACTCTCTCACCGGTAAAGTATCCGGTGTACAGATCACCAGCTCTTCCGGAATGCCCGGTAGCTCTGCACGTATCGTTATCCGCGGTATTACTTCCATCGCCGGCGAAAACCAGGCATTAATCGTAATGGATGGCGTACCCATCAACAACGATGAAACCGATGCAGCCTTTGACGGTGGCCCCGGAACAAACCGCCTAGCAGATATCGATCCGGGTATCATCGAAAGTATTAACGTACTAAAAGGCGCTGCGGCCACCGCATTGTACGGATCTGCCGGTGCAAGAGGTGTAGTGCTTATCACCACTAAAAAGGGCAATACCAACCGGAAACCAACCGTTTCCCTTTCATCAGGTGTATCATTTGAAAATACCATTTTCCCCGACAGACAATACAAATATGCCCAGGGCAATAAAGGCGTATATATAGACGGAGAAACTGCCAAAGCCAGTACTTCCTGGGGACCTGCAATAGATACCCTCACCGCAAACGGTAAGAAAGTACCCGGACATAATCCGCTGAAAGATTTCTTCAGAACAGGTGTTACTACCAACAACACCATCAGTGTGGACGGAGGCAATGCAACATCCAACTACTTCATGTCTTATTCCTACTTTAATCAGCAGGGTACTATCCCTAATACTGATTATACCAGGCATAGCATCTTTGCAAAATATAATACACAACTCTCCAGTAAACTCAGCTCCACTTTCCAGTTTACTTACAGCAATGTGCTGAACCACAAAATGCCGGAAGGATATGGACTGGAAAATCCTCTTTGGACAGTATTTATGGGCCCTGTATCCTACGACTTCCATCCTTATCAGAATGCGGATGGTACACAGCGCTTATACCGCTACAGCCGTAACAATCCTTACTGGGTACTGGACAATGTACTGAATACTTCTACCGTCAACAGGTTCTTACCATTGCTCACTTTTGTATATGCACCAACCGACTGGTTGTCTGTTACTGAAAGAATAGGTGCCGATATTTATACGGACCATCTGAATTATCATGTGAATACAAACGACATTACTTATACTACCGGTCTGTTGTATACAAACAATCAGAACTTCCGTCAGTATAATCACGACTTCATCGTACAATTAAAGAAACAGATAGGTAAGTTCAACTCCAGCCTGATGCTGGGTAACAACATATACGCCAATTATTCGGATTATATGACGGCTAAAGGTCTTGGACTGGCAAAACCAGGCTATTACAACATGGCCAGTGCCTCTACTGTGACCTACACAGAGTCCATGTCAAGAAACAGGAAAGTAGGTTTTTATGCACAGGCAGAAGTTGATTATAACAGGATGATCATCCTCTCTCTCAGTGGAAGATATGATGGCAGCTCCGTATTAGCAACCAATCACACTTACTACCCTTATGGTTCTGCTGCAGCCGGTTTCATCTTCTCTGAATTATTTACAGACAAATTAAAGGAGACTGTCAACTTCGCCAAGGTGAGAGCTTCTTATGCTGTTGTAGGTAATGATAACGTAGTTCCTTATTCTACTCAGACACCATATTTACAGGCCATTATTGCCGGTGATGCCAGCAGCAACCTTAACTTCCCTTATAACGGACAGAATGGTTTCCTCATTAACAGCGCTCTTGGTAATGCTAATCTGAAAAATGAATTGCAGAAAGAGTTTGAAATAGGATTGGAGACAAAGCTGTTCAATAACAGGATAGGATTGGAAGCGTCTTATTTCGACAGAAAAATGAGTGATGGTCTTGTATCTGGTATTTCACTGGCAAACTCTACCGGCTACTCCTCTACGACAATCAACTCCGCCAGAATGGAAACCAAAGGTGTGGAGGTATTATTGAACCTTACTCCTGTTAAAACAAAAAGTTTCAGCTGGGACGTTACCATTAACTATACCAAGCTGAATTCAAAAGTGCTGGAAATTGGTGGTGGCCTGCATCAGACCTCCATCGGTACTATCTACGCGGTAGAAGGCCAGCCATGGGGTTCTTTATTCGGTACTAAATACGCCCGCACAGCAGATGGCCAGTTAAAAATCAACGATGCAGGTTTACCCTACGCATCAGATGAATATGGTATCGTAGGTAATATCACGCCACGCTGGACAGGCGGTATCACCAACATGTTGCGTTACAAACAATTCGGTTTCAGCTTCTTCATCGATACCAAACAAGGTGGAGATATCCTAAACTCTGATGATGGTTATGGCTTGTATTACGGTACATCCAAACCTACTGAAAACAGGGCAGACAGGGTGGTAAAAGGCATCAGTGACGCAACCGGTACTGCTAATACTGTTTCAGTAACAGGTCAGCAATACTTCCAGCAGATAAGCGGTATAACCGAAGCCGTTATACAGAATGATTCTTACATCAAACTGCGTAACGTGTCACTGTCCTACAACTTCGATAAAAAATTATTGGGCAAAATGCCTTTCAAAGATGCGTCTATTGTGCTGACAGGGCGTAACCTGTGGATTCATAAAGCAGCTGATTTCACCGGTGGTGATCCGGAAGTGAACTCATGGGGCAACCATAACAGCGGACTGGGAATCTATACATTCTCAGCGCCTACTTCCCGCTCATTTGACTGCACACTCAGGATCACTTTTTAAACGCAAACTATTTACAACATGAAAAGATCATTCATCATCATAATCACCCTCGCAGCAACTGCATTTACAGGGTGCAAGAAATACCTGGATGTAAATGACAATCCAAATGTGCCTTCCTCTGTATCAGAAAGCCTGATGCTGGCACCTCTGGAAGCAGGTATATCCCAATACATCGCAGCTGGTAATGGGTCTTCGCTCGTTAATCAGTGGATGCAGAATTGCGTACCTAATCAGCCACTGCCGAATACGGTCAATTACATGGTCACCAGTTCTACCTTCGATGACTTCTGGGGCTCTTACTATGTAGCGGAAATGAATAACCTGCACCTGTTGAATGTGCAGGCCATGGCAAATGGTAATAGTATGTATGCAGGTATCTCTAAAATACTAACTGCTTATACACTGGGCAATGCTACAGACCTATGGGGAGATATTCCTTATTCCCAGGCGTTTAACGGCGTCGGTAATACCACTCCGGCCTACGATGCCCAGGAAGATATTTACAAGTCTATTCAGGCCTTATTAGACAGCGCTATTGTTGAAGTAAATGCAGGTACCGGTACTACTCCCTCTACAGATGATTATTTCTATAGCGGTGATATGACCAAATGGGCAAAGATGGCATATACGCTCAAAGCCCGTTATTATATGCACCTTACAAAAGCGCCCGGTTATACAGCCTCTGCACAGGCAACACTGGCGCTCGCTGCATTAAGTAACGGTATGAGCAGCAATGACGATGATTGTTTTTTCCCTTACACTGGAACATCCACCTCATCTAATCCATGGTATCTGCATTTTTTCAATACCACTACTTTAACACTGTCATCAAAATATGTAGACTCTCTTAAAGCGCACAGTGATCCACGCTTGCCTTACCTGGTAAGCAAAGCAGAAGGGACCGGCTTATATACCGGTAATGTGATCGGCGCCGGAGCCGGTACCTTATCAGATTTTTCTGTAGCGGGAAGTTTTTATGGCGGTATCGCTTCTAATGTATACGTACTGAATGCAGCAGAAGCAATGTTCCTGAAAGCAGAAGCTACTTATATCACTTCCGGTTATGCTGCTGCGCAACCCGTATACAGGGCCGCTGTTGCAACCAACCTGTTAAAGCTGGGTATTGATACGACCGGCGCTGCTGCACAGGCTTACTTATCATTACGTGGTACATTGACTGCAGCGAATGCTTTACAGATGATCATAGAAGAAAAGAACACGGCCAACTTCTTTTCACAGGAGGGTTATGCAGACTGGCGCCGTACCGGGTACCCTGATCTAAAAGTGATTACCAATAACAACGTGGCTGTTATTCCCCGCAGGTTCCTGTATCCTCTGAATGAGATCAGTGCAAATCCGCAGGCGATACAAAAGGCTACACTGGCTGATAAAGTATGGTGGGACAATTGATAAGATAGTCGTGTGTTTGTTTTATAAAAAAGGCCCTTGTCCGTAATACGGACAGGGGCTTTTTGATTTATTCTTACTTAATGAAAAACACCGCTCTTACTTCTGCTCTTACCTTGATCGTTTTAAAATCAATATCGGGCATGGCCGATTCTGTATCCATCGCTTTATCGCTTCTCATATATGCATTTGCCATTAAAGGACGTACATCAGAATAATTATCTGTATTGATTTCCTGTACTTCCAGTATACCATCTATCTTATCTCCGATACCTTCCAGCATATAGCCCGCCTTTGCCTTAGCTGCCTGCAATGCTTTTACCTTTACCTCTTTACGGTATTCTTCCATCTTGCTACTGGTATAACTGCTGATGTTTACACTTTCAATACCTTCCTCGTCAACTGCTCCAAGTATTGCATTTACTTTATCCAGTTTACTGAGTTTCAAACGGAACTGTTTACGCGCCATAAAATCAGTTACTTTTTTCTTCTTCACCCACCACTGTTCGTAGTTGTTCCCAAATACATTTGATACGGTCAGATCCGCAGGTGCAATACCTGCATCCAGTACCGCCTTCTGCAATTGTTTTTCCAGTACCCCAATCTCCACCTTCGTTGTTTTGTTCTTGTATTCCCTCAGCGCTATATCTAAATAGATTTCATCCGGAGTAATCTCCATCTCTGCTGAACCTGTTACCTCAATTTTCTTTACAGGAGGTTTGTTGTCTGTTTGCTGTGCCTGACTCAGGGTCGATAAGAATAATCCTGCCAGTATAAACATTACCTTTTTCATATGATTTGTTTTTTATTTTCTATTATGATGCTACCAAAGAACAAGATTCCATAAATCCCCCTAAAATATTTTTACGGCTAATCAATGCCCAATACTTAACGATTATAGATATATAAGATTATCAGCTAAAACGTTCGTTGCCCCTATATGTTACAAGAGGGTTTTTATATATATTACCTCTTACATGCCACTTATGGGGAAACTAATATGGCTAATTACGGGGCTGCTATGTATACAGATCATTGCCCTGGGCCAACTGCAAACACCTTATATTCTAAACGG
Organism: Chitinophaga oryziterrae; assembly: GCF_009758125.1. Taxonomy (GTDB): domain Bacteria; phylum Bacteroidota; class Bacteroidia; order Chitinophagales; family Chitinophagaceae; genus Chitinophaga; species Chitinophaga oryziterrae. The sequence goes on along the minus strand of NZ_WRXO01000005.1, from coordinate 395,069 downwards.
TACAGCCACTCAGCGTACCTGTAACTGTTATGTACTTACCGAAGATATTGGCAACTCCAGTGGTACCGTATGGAATAAGAATAAGATCGATCTCAATAATTCTTTTGATTATTATTTTGATGTGAACCTGGGTTGCAAAGATGATACAGGTGCCGACGGAATAGCATTTGTGCTGCAAACACAAGGTACCAACCTGGGATCTACCGGCCAGGGTATTGGCTTTAAAGGGATCAGTCCTTCTCTTGGCGTAATTATAGATACCTGGCAGAATGATGACGAAAACGACCCTTCTTTTGATCACCTGGCTATTCAGATGAATGGTGTCGCAGATCACCTCTCGGCAAATAACCTTGCGGGGCCTGTTACAGCCCTTAATGGCAGCGATAATATAGAAGACTGCAACTGGCATATTCTCCGCATTAAATGGGATGCTACGGCCAAACAAATGGATGTTAGCATGGATGATGTACCCAGGTTATCTCTTCAAAAAGATCTGGTAAAAGATATCTTTAACAACAGTCCTTTAGTATACTGGGGCTTTGGAGCCGGTACCGGTGGCAGCTCCAATAAACAACAGTTCTGCGCTGCCTTACGCCCACAACTGGAATTTGATAACAGTCAGATTTTCTGTGATGGTACACCTGTCACCGTTGGAGACAACTCCAGGTCTTTCGGGACCATTACCCGCTGGTTATGGGATTTCGGAGACGGTACTACATATACCGTCTCTCAGCCACCTCCACACCAATATGCCAAACCCGGGAAATACCTGGTAACAATGGTGATAGAAGATAACAGCGGTTGTGTATCCGATACCATGAAACAACCCGTAACAATAGGGACGTACCCTGTGGCAGACTTTTCCATGCCGGTATTATGCACCGGAAAACAACTGCAATTTAAAGATGAAACGACCCTTAGCGTAGGTTCGTTAGCGTATTGGAACTGGGATTTTGGGAATGGGCAGACCTCCGATACTAAAGACCCTGTAGTAACCTATACCGCTACCGGCTCTTACGATATACATTTACAGGTAACCTCCAAAGAAGGATGCACTGATGAGATACAGAAAACGTTGCAGGCATATGCGACACCGGCGATAAGCGCTACCGGCGAAAATGCCTGTCTTGGCTTCGCCGTTCAGTTCATTGGCACCGATCTTACGCCTGCTATTGCTTTGCAGGAATGGCACTGGGATCTGGGGAATGGTACTACGCGTGGTACACAGCTCCTGAATTACACATATCCTGAAGGTGGAAATTACCAGGCGTCTCTCTATACTGTAAGTACAGATAACTGTGTATCCAATACCGTTGTTGTACCCGTTTCAATTTTGGACCTCCATGTAAATGCAGGACGTGATACACTCGTTGCCAACGGGCAACCTTTACAGTTAAATGCGGTTGCGAATGGTCAAAACCTGCAATACAACTGGTCTCCTGATAACGGGTTGGATAATAGTCATTCTTCTGCACCAATGGCCTATCTGCAATCAGATCAGACTTATTATCTCACGGTAACATCTCCGGAAGGATGTATTGATAAAGATACCCTGCATGTAAAAGTATATAAGGGCCCTGAGTTCTACGTACCTACTGCGTTCTCTCCCAATAATGATGGACGCAATGATGTTTTCCATGCCATCTCACCGGGAGTACCGGCGTTGGATTTCTTTTGTGTATGGTCGCGCTGGGGACAGGAAGTATTCCGCACGCAATCGCTGACAACAGGCTGGGACGGCACGTTCAAAGGCATTCCTTCAGAAGCAGGCACCTATGTATGGATGATTCAGGGGAAAGATTATTTAGGGAGAACATTCAGTAGAAAAGGAACAGTAACATTAGTAAGATAAAACAATAATAAAGCCCGGTACTATAGATACCGGGCTTTATCTCTTTATTACTTCCTTGAATCTGTCATTCCTTTCAGGAAATCATGCAGATCATTCATCGATTTTATATTATCTACTACCAGCATAAAATTCTTACCTACCTGTTTCAGCTTCGCATTATTCACACGTGTCTGAATATAAGTAAGCATGTGATTAAATGTAGCAGAGGTAAAGAAAGGGGAATCCGGGTTATTGATAAAATAACAACGCAGTTTTTCTTCCTTCAGCATCATCTTTATAAAGCCAAGCTGAATAGCCATCCAACGGGAACGTATAGTAGTCAGCAAGTCTTTTACCTGATCAGGTACAGGACCAAATCTATCCTGTAAAGCTTTCTCGAAATCCTGCAGTTTAGCCTCCAGGGTGATGTTATCCAGCTCCTGGTAAAGGTTGAGACGTTCCTGTATACTTTCGACATAACTATCCGGGATCAGGATTTCAAGATCAGTATCAATCGTACAATCACTTACATAATCCTTCTTCTCTTCCAGCTGATCTTTAAACAGATCACGGAACTCATTTTGTTTTAATTCACGGATCGCTTCATCGAGGATTTTCTGGTACATATCAAAGCCTATCTCCGCCATAAAACCACTCTGTTCCCCACCTAATAAGTTACCTGCTCCACGTATGTCCAGGTCACGCATAGCTATCTGGAAACCACTACCCAGTTCACTATGCTGTTCCAGTGTCTGCAAACGCTTACGGCTATCCGCTGGCAATGTATTGATAGGAGGTGCCAGCAGGTAACAGAATGCCTTTTTATTACTACGTCCAACACGTCCGCGTAACTGATGCAGATCACTTAATCCAAAGTGATGCGCATTGTTGATGATGATGGTATTGGCATTCGGAATATCCACCCCACTTTCTATAATATTGGTAGATACCAGTACATCGTATTTACGGTCGATGAAATCCATGATCACCTCTTCCAGCTGATGTCCCTCCATTTGTCCATGTGCCGTTGCAATAGCAAGATCCGGGCACAATCCGCGTATCAGGCTGGTCATTTCTCCCAGTCCTTTCACACGGTTATACACAAAGTATACCTGTCCGCCGCGTTCTATTTCATAATAGATCGCATCTCTTATCAGGTCATGATCAAACACATGTACTTCCGTTTCTATCGGCTGCCGGTTAGGTGGAGGTGTATTAATAACAGACAAATCACGTGCACCCATCAGGGAGAACTGTAACGTTCTTGGAATAGGCGTCGCCGTTAGTGTAAGTGTATCAACATTCAGTTTGATGTGTTTCAGTTTTTCTTTCGCAGTTACACCAAACTTCTGTTCCTCATCCACTATCAATGCACCCAGGTCCTTGAACTTAACATCTTTACTTAATAAAGCATGCGTACCAATGATGATATCTATTTTCCCTTCTGCCAGTCGCTGTAAAGTTTCCTTTTTCTCTTTAGCCGATTTAAAGCGGTTCAGATAATCAACGGTGCAGGGGAAATCCTTTAACCTTTCGGAGAATGTTTTGTAATGCTGGAAAGCCAGGATAGTAGTGGGTACCAGTACAGCTGCCTGTTTACCATCTACCAGCGATTTAAACGCAGCACGTACCGCGATCTCTGTTTTACCAAAGCCCACATCACCACATACCAGCCGGTCCATTGGATGAGGAGATTCCATATCTCTCTTCACATCAGCAGTAGCCTTGCTCTGATCCGGTGTATCTTCATACAGGAAAGATGCTTCCAGTTCTGTTTGCAGATACGTATCAGGAGAATGGGCAAAGCCTTCTTCTGCCTTTCGTGCAGCATACAGTTTGATCAGATCTTTTGCAATATCCTTTACCTGTGTTTTCGCTTTTTCTTTCAGCTTATCCCAGGCATCGCTACCCAGTTTATTCACACGGGGTTCTACTCCTTCTTTACCGGTATATTTACTGATCTTATGCAGGGAGTTGATATTTACATACAACAGGTCACTGTTCTTGTAAATGATACGGATAGCTTCCTGCATTTTACCACCCACTTCTATCTTCTGCAAACCGCTGTACACACCTATACCATGATCGATATGTGTCACAAAATCTCCGGCCTGTAGCTCGCGTAGTGTTTTGAGCGTAATCGCCTTGTTCTTGTTATACGCCTGCTTTACCTTGTATTTGTGGTAACGCTGGAAGATCTGGTGATCGGTATAACAAACTATTTTCAGTGTATGATCTATGAACCCGTGGCTAACGGGAACGGCAATAGGATAAAATGAAAATTCTGCTTTCAGGTCTTCGAAAATACTGCGCAGCCTTTCCAGCTGTTTGGCATTTTCTGCAAAGATGAAGAGGGAATACTTTTTCTTGTCGTGCCCATCCAGGTCTTTGATCAGCATTTCAAACTGCCGGTTAAAGACCGGTTGTTCCTGCGTTTCAAAGTTGACAGGGGTAAAGGGGTGATTGGTTTCTTCCCACCACTGCCTTTTCCCAAACACGATACAATTCCGCTGCAATAGCTGTTGCATCAGCGGATGTGCTTTTACGAAATCAGTCTCCGACAGGTCCATCTTCTCATCATCATCCACCTTTACCTTTTGTCCTGTTTGCAGAAAAGCATCCAGCCGTTCTTCCAGTTGCAGGATCACATCCTGCACATAAGCCGGGTCTTTCATCCATACCACTGTATTAGATGGTAAGAACTCCAGCAGGGAAGTTTTCTGATGATCCAGTCCATGGGTATCCATATTGGCGATCAGCGTCACCTGGGAGAGCTTACGCTCACTCAGCTGCGTTTCCGGATCAAACAACCGGATAGAGTCAATATCTTCTCCGAACAGTTCTATACGGTAAGGCTTTTCGTTGCCAAAAGAATAGATATCGAGAATACCCCCGCGAAGGGCATATTGTCCTGGTTCATAAACGAAGTCAGTAAAATGGAACCCCCAGCCTACCAGTTTTTCCAGTAAGGGGTCCACTTTCAGTACATCCCCTACTTTCAGCTGTACCATGTTGGCGCTGAAAGCTACAGATGCAGATACCTTTTCCCACAGTGCCTCCGGGTAAGTAACCAGGATCTTTTTGTTGATACCGGGACCGGAGAACTTCATCAGCGCTTCCGTTCTCAACATGCTATGGCTTCCGTTCAGTTCGTTAAACTGACCGGTTTTCTTAAAGGAGTCCGGAAAGTAGAAGATATCCAGGGCCTGACTCAATTGTTCCAGATCATTATGGAAGTAAGCGGCTTCTTCTTTGTCGTTTAAAATGAACAGGTGATTGGAGGAAGCAGCCAGCTCCCAGGCCCCTACTGCTGCAAAAGTAGTGGCGCTGCCGGTCAATCCCGTAAGTTGAAAATAGTTCGGACCAGACAAATTGATCCCTTTAACCAGCTGTTGCAGCCGGGTATCACGCTGGTACAGTTGTAAAACAGCCTGTATATTCATGAGGGGGGCAAAGATACGAAGAAATCGAAAACGGACTATTTTCGTTAAATTTAAAAGAGAAATTCCACTCAAATGCTAGAACAATGGTATAATGGTTACGTAACCCGTATTGTACAGGAGACGCCTAATACAAGACGGTTCTGGATACAGATCAGGGAGAAGGACTGCTTTGACTTCAAACCTGGTCAGTTTGTTACACTAGATCTTCCCATTCACGAAAAGAAGAATAAACGCTGGCGAAGCTACTCTATCGCCTCTCCGCCGAACGGGACCAATGAAATCGAACTGGTCATTGTATTGCTGCAGGGTGGAGCGGGTACCACCTACCTCTTCAATGAAGTGAAAGAGGGCAGTGAACTGGTGCTGAAAGGCCCCCTGGGCAGCTTCACCTTACCCGAACAACTGGACAAAGAACTCTTTCTCATCTGCACAGGCACCGGTATAGCCCCTTTCCGGGCCATGGCGCACCATATCCATACCCATGGCATTCCCCATCAGCCCGTACATCTTATTTATGGCTGCCGGCAGCAATGCGATCTGCTTTATGCAGAAGAAATGTGGCAACTGCAGGATCAGCTGTCAGGCTTTAAATACCTGCCTACACTCTCTCAGGAAGATAATTCCTGGACGCGTCATAAGGGATACGTACACCTGATCTATGAGGAATTACTGGCCCTGGACAAAAGGCCGGCCTATTTCTTTCTCTGCGGATGGAAGGAGATGATTGATGAGGCGAAACAGCGGATCATGGCTATGGGGTATGACAGACATGATATTCACCTGGAGTTATACGGGTAAATTTGATTTATTTCAATCAAAGACCAATTTTTAGTGATGATGCTTCGCATCATCACTAAAAATTCGAAGGGCTTTTTGCAGGGCTTCGCCCTGCACCCAAAATGCTACCTAGCTGATAGCGTTTAATACGATCTCTTTTACTTTATCTAAAGGAATTCTTTCCTGTTCCATGCTATCCCGATAACGGATAGTCACCATGTTATCTTCTTTAGTCTGATGATCGATTGTTACACAGAAAGGCGTACCAATAGCGTCCTGACGGCGGTAACGTCTACCGATCGCATCTTTCTCTTCATAAAAGCAATAGAAAGAAGATTTACACTGGTCCATCAGTTCCCTGGCGATTTCGGGTAAACCATCTTTCTTAGTTAATGGGAAAATGGCCAGTTTGGTAGGAGCCAGTTTAGCAGGGAATCTCAGCACAACGCGACTATCTTCCTTACCATCTTTAGTCAGGTCCTCTTCCGCATATGCCTCACAGATTGTCAACAGGAACATACGATCCAGACCGATAGATGTTTCTATCACATAAGGAACATAGTTCTGATTGATCTCGGTATCAAAGTACTGTAACTTCTTCTTACTATAAATCTGGTGTTGGGTAAGATCGAAGTCTCCACGGGAATGGATACCTTCTACTTCCTTGAAACCGATCGGGAACTCATATTCAATATCCACTGCCGCCTTTGCATAATGCGCCAGTTTCACGTGATCTTTAAAATGATATCTTTCAGGAGAAGTCCCTAAGCTCAGATGCCATTTCATGCGTTCTTCTTTCCAGTAAGCATACCACTCACCCTCAGTGCCAGGGCGGATAAAGAACTGCATTTCCATCTGTTCGAACTCCCGCATACGGAAAATGAACTGACGGGCTACGATCTCATTGCGGAAAGCCTTACCCGTTTGCGCGATACCAAAAGGTATCTTCATACGGCCGGTTTTCTGCACATTCAGGAAGTTCACGAAGATACCCTGAGCCGTTTCCGGACGCAGGTATATTTCGCTGGCCTCATCCGTCACACTACCCAACTGGGTAGAGAACATCAGATTGAACTGACGGATTTCCGTCCAGTTGGCCGTTTTACTTACTGAACACTTTATCTTATTGTCATCTATTAACTGTTTAAGACCTGCATAATCCGCGTCTTTCTCCAGGATCTCCATTTTAGCTAACAGCGCCTCACCTTCCTCTTTCGGTAAGTCGGCAGCAAATGCTTCTATCAGGTGATCCACCCGGTAGCGCTTTTTACTGTCTTTATTATCTATCATGGGATCGCTGAAACTGTCCACATGGCCGGACGCTTTCCAGGTAGTAGGGTGCATGAAGATGGCAGCATCGATCCCCACAATGTTTTCGTGCATCTGGGTCATGCTTTTCCACCAGTAGTCGCGGATGTTCTTCTTCAACTGTGCCCCGTACTGACCATAATCATATACCGCACTTAATCCGTCGTAAATCTCACTGGACGGGAAAACGAAGCCATATTCTTTACAATGCGCAATAATCGCCGGGAATTTGTTCTGATCCATAATGGCGCAAATATAATAAGGCTTTCGGAATTAACGGGACTCAGGCACAGGCTTTTCCTCTGAAATCCTCGCTTCAAGAGGTGCTGTTGACTCTACAGGAATCTCTTTTACCCATACTGCATAGGCATTAGGCTGGATTCTCGCCCCATGATATTCGGCATATACCTGTGTAAATTCTGCACCAAAATACAGGATAATAGCAGAGTAATATACCCACAGTAAAATAATAACAATAGACCCTGCGGCCCCGTAAGCAGAGCCTACTTTACTGGCTCCCAGGTAAAAACCGATCGCAAATTTACCGATCATAAACAGGACTGCGGTAGTAACAGCCCCCACTATCACATGTTTCCACTTCACCCTGGCATCAGGTAATACTTTGAATATAATAGCAAATAAGAGGGTGATAATAGTAAATGTAAGTGCCAGGTTAACGACATAAATGAACGCCATACTTACATCCGTTATCTGGGGCAATAAGTAAATTAACTGCTTACCGAATAACTCTATCAGTCCGTTCAATGCCAGCGATACCAGCAATATGAATCCCAGGCTGATCACCATGGAAAAGGAGAGCAGGCGGTTTATCAGGATCTTAAGCAGCCCGTTCTTAGGTTTGGCTTTCAACTGCCAGATGAAATTGATGGAATCCTGGATCTCCCCGAATACCCCGGTAGCGCCAAAAACAAGGGTAATCACCCCTACAATGGTGGCCCAGGTGGAATCTCCGGAAAGTGTCGCATTCTTAATCATCTGTTGTATCTGTAAGGCCGCTTCATTGCCTACCAGGTGATTGATCTGCCCGTAAACACTACCTTCTATCGCCTCCCTTCCCAGGAATACCTGGCAAAGTGTAATAATCACGATCAGCATGGGAGCGATGGAGAAAATAGTATAATAAGAGAGTGCAGCACTCAGTTTCAGGACCTTATCATCGATAAAATCACTGCCTGTCTGTTTCAGCACCTGCCAATAACCTTTTATAATTCCGGGACGTTGCATATCATTCATTTATCAAAAAATCTGCCTTTTATTGCAGCTTCCTGTTTTCCTTGTGCCGGGTAGCATCCCGGATATTCTTCTTTTCGAAATTCTTTTCCAGCGCATCGGTCATATCTATCCCCGTTTGATTGGCGATACAGAACAGCACCCACAGTACATCCGCCAGCTCATCTGCCAGCTCCTTTTTCTGGTCCGATTCCTTAGACGACTGATCTCCATATTTCCTGGCCATAATGCGGGCCACTTCACCTACCTCTTCCGTTAAAATGGCCATGTTGGTGAGCTCACTAAAATAGCGCACCCCCACTGTTTTAATCCAGCCATCTATTTTCTCCTGAGCTTCCTGAATTGTCATTCTTTATTTTTTGTATCAATGATAATCGTCACCGGCCCATCATTCAGCAGTGCTACTTTCATATCTGCACCGAAGATACCCGTGTAAATCTGTTTTCCCATATCCAAACCCAGTTGGATAATCATTTGTTCATATAAAGGGATGGCAATATCCGGCTTACCGGCCCGGATATAAGAAGGACGATTTCCTTTTTTAGTAGCCGCATACAGGGTAAACTGGCTCACTAATAAGATGTTACCATCCACTTCTTTTACAGATTGGTTCATTACTCCCTGCGCATCATTAAAGATGCGCAGGTTAGTGATCTTATTACTCAGCCATATAATGTCTTCTGTTGTATCCGCCTCTTCTATTCCCAGTAATACCAGCATCCCGGTGTCTATACTACCGGTAATCTGCTCTTCTACTGTGACAGATGCTTTAGTAACCCGCTGTATAACTGCACGCATATAGGTAACGCTTTAGATACCCTGTACATTCTTCACTTCCATAATATCTTCCGGCTCCAGTTCAGGATAAAATAATTCTATCAGGAAATAATAATAAAGATAAATAAGTGAAAGATAAATAATAAAGCGGTCATCTATCGAATATGCGATGGTGAGAATATTAAACCCGACCGCGACGTACACAAATATTTTATTGTAAGGCAGTCTGATATAAGCAACGATCTTTAGCAGGTATACAACCAACAGAATGCCTATTCCCAGCAATCTCAGTCCGGTAGGCACTACCAGCATATTGTAGATGTTATAAACAGTAACGATAATCCCGATGGTGATCATTATTTTTTTAGCCAGGCCCCTGTCTGCATTTGTATAATCAAGGCCATTATCTACCACTGTCCCTTCTCTTTCCGCGGAGAAAAAACAAAGCGCTACTGCTATGACATTTACACCGGGAATCAGATGCAGCAATAACAACCAGGGACTATACCAACCTGTAGTTAAAGCCCTGCTGGTACTAAGATTACGCATCATTAAAGTCCCCGCATACAGGAATAATACACAAGCCAGCATAAAGATACCACTGATCAATAGCGGTTCTCCGTTCATGCTGTCTTTTGCAAACATTACTTCTATTCTTGTATTCAGATCTCCGACACAGCCCAACCAGATAAAAGATATGGCTATCCAAATGAAAAGATATTCCCATTTGTTCAATACCTGTATTTTGGAATATAGCTTTTCAAAGATATTTTTATTTGAAAAGCCATTCTCAATAAGAAAAACAAGTACATAGTAAAAGATGATATTACACCAGTTCTGCAGGAGGGGGTATATAATGAAATGTGGAGGGCCGCTGCTGAAGGGGTTACCTGTTTTAGGCAGCAGATAAAAAATCAAAGCCGCCAGTATACCTGCTGTGTACTTTTTTTCTGTTCCTTTCAGATGAAACCGGGTAATAATAACCATCAGATAGGCAATAAACATATTCAGATGTGTTATTACGATCCAGTTGTTCACGTTCAGGTGTCCGTCATGATTATTTACTAAATAATCCTCTATGAAAAACTTACCTATAAAATATACATTCAGTAAATATTGCAGTCCAAAAAAAGCAATGATTACGCCGCCGGCAACAGCTGTATTCTTCCATTCTTTCTCTATAATGAATTCCCATAAAAAGAATACTCCTACAATAACGAATGTATTTACGGGAGCAGGTAATGAGTAATAATCAGTAAGTCCCCACGTGATAAGGGCTGGTATAAGGCTTGTTTTTAGGACGCGCAACTGTAAGGAAGTAAGGAAAGTCATGATATAGGTTTTAATAGAAGTGTCCCGAATAAATTACCTTTATTAAATTACGATAATCAATCATAAGAAAAAGTTAATATAATGAGTATAGATCTTTCCCCGGAAATAAATTTCCGGACTGCCCGCAGCGGTGGTAGTGGAGGGCAAAATGTGAACAAGGTGGAAACGATGGTAGAAGGTTACTTTCATGTAGAGGGATCTGTTTTGCTCACGCCCGGGCAAAAAATCCTGGTGCAGGAAAAACTGTCAAATCGTATAAATTCGGAAGGTTTTTTGCAGGTACGTTCTCAGGAAGAGCGCACCCAGCTGGGCAATAAACAGCTGGTAGTTAAAAAAATGAACGAACTTGTGCAGAAGGCTTTAATAAAGCCCAGGAAGCGTATTGCTACCAAACCCTCGAAGGCTGTAAAGGAAAAACGGCTGCAATTCAAAAAGCAGCTGTCTGAGAAAAAACAAGGCCGCAGGAAAGGATTGGAATAATTAATTTTGGTTAAAAATCAGGGCTTTGAGTATTAAATCATTAGCAGGACAGACGATATACTACGGTTTTAGTAACATAGCAAGTAAACTGCTTAACTACTTTTTAACCCCTCTTTACCTGGAACTGATGACGCAGGCTGCCTACGGAGAGATGTCTACCGTATATGCCTACGTGCCCTTTATGAATATTGTACTCACTTATGGCATGGAAACCGCCTTTTTCCGCTTTGCGAAAAAGGAGAACAGTCGCTCCGTGTTAAGTGTATCTACCCTGTCATTATTATTTACCACTATAGGTATCACCATATTATTATTGTTACTGCGCGGTCCTGTGATCAATTCTTATGTAGGAGCGCTGGGGGGGCTGAAAGGGCATCCCGGGTTTTATACAGCCGTAGTAATGATCATGGCATTTGACGCATTAACAGCCATTCCCTTTGCCCAGCTAAGGCTGGAGAACAGGCCGGTACGTTATGCGATCATCCGTATCTCGGGTATCCTCACCACTATTGGGTTCAATGTTTTCTTTTTGGTGTTGGTCCCTAAATTGCGTGCAGCCGGCTGGCATTGGCTGCCACTCGTCGATAAAGATGACCAGGTAGGCTTTATCTATCTCAGCAACATGCTGGGTAGTGCGGTCACCCTGTTGTTATTCCTGCCGCAGTTACTGCGTATTAAATGGGAGTTTGACAGAAAGCTGTGGAGACAAATGCTGAACTATGCCGTTCCCCTGATCATCGTGGGTATGGCGGGGATGGTGAATGAAACCTTCGACCGTGCATGGTTCCTGCCGGAGTTCCTGCCCGGCAATGACATGGAGATCAAGAAGCAGCTGATCGGTATTTATGCCGCCAACTATAAGCTGGCCATCCTGATTACCATGTTCATACAGGCATTTAAGTTAGGCGCAGAACCCTTTTTCTTTAAACAGGCAGAGGGGGTGAATCCTCAGAAGCTGTATGCCCGTATCATGAAACTCTTTGTGGTGCTGCTCTGTTTTATGTTCCTGTTTGTAAGTCTTTACCTGAACGTATGGAAGATCTTCCTGCGTAAACCGGTGTATTACCCGGGAATGAAGATCGTACCGGTATTACTGCTGGCCAATATGTTCTTAGGTATTTATTATAATCTCACTATCTGGTTCAAACTCACAGACCGTACCAGCACAGGCGCCATCATTACCATCATTACGGCAATAATGGCCTTTTTGCTTAACTGGTGGTGGATTCCACGAATGGGCTACTTTGGAGCAGCCCTTGCCACCATGGTATGTTACTTTATCCAGATGACGGTGTGTTACTCCCTGGGCCAGAAGTACTATCCGGTCCCTTACCATCTGCCCAGGATCATCACCTACATTATTACTGCGGTGCTTACCTATTACTGCTTCGATTTCCTGAACCGGAAACTGCTTTCCCCGGATGATATCTATGCGCTCAAGCCATTGTCACTGATAGTCGCGACCCTGTTATTTGGCGCCTATATCTGGTTCATGCTGAAGATGGAGAAGAAAGAGTTTGCCCGCCTGCCCTTCATCGGTAAGTTCGTCAGCAGGATCTAGTGCAGGAACGGATTGTTCTTTTTCTCAAATCCTATGGTCGTAGGCTGTCCATGTCCGGGATATACGGTTACATCATCGGGCAATACGAACAATTTTTCCTGTATACTGTTAATTAATGTCTGATGGTTTCCACCGGGCAGGTCTGTGCGGCCAATGCTCTGGTAGAATAACACATCACCACCAATTACGAACTGCTGTACGGCACAGTAAAAACAAACACTACCGGGTGAATGTCCTGGCGTTAATAATACCACCAGTTCATCATCCCCAAGTTGTATCTTTTCACCCTCTTCCAGGTAACGGGCTGGTTCGACGGAAGGTTCAAAAGGAACATTATACATTTTACCAATCTCGGGAGAACGATCTAATACAATTTTATCTAACATATGTATCTCCAGGCCCACTCCATATGTTTTAGCAACCAGGCGGTTACCAAAAATATGATCAAGATGGCAGTGAGTATTCAGGAGACGGGTAACATTTAACCCCTCTTTTTCGATATACGCAAGTAATTCTTTTCGTTCTTCTTCAAAATAACAGCCCGGATCTATAATTATACAATCCTTTTTTTCGTTTATGAGTAAATAAGTATTTTCCTGAAACGGATTAAAGGTGAAACATTGTATTTCAAGCATTGTTACCGATTTTTGCTAAATTTAACTAAGAACGCAATATTATCAATACTTTCTGTATGAACCGACTTATTACCAGGTTATTATTTACCGGTACCCTATTACTTGGCTCGTATCTTTCACAGGCACAGACCAACTCCGTGGAATTTGGGCAGAACCGCATACAGCATAAGAACTTCAAATGGCGTTACTATCAGACCCGTCATTTTAATACTTATTTCAGCCAAAACGGATTAGAACTGGGTAAATATGCAGCTCAGGTTGCAGAAAAGGAATTGCCGCAACTGGAACAGTTCATGGAGTTCTCTTTCCGTCAACGGGTAAATATTGTGGTCTATAACAGCTTCGGTGAAATGAAGCAATCCAATATAGGCATTGGCGTTGACTGGCAGAATACCGGCGGCGTCACCAAGCTGGTGGGTAATAAGCTGATAATATACTTTGACGGCGACCACGAACATCTGCGTCAGCTGATACGCCAGGGTATTGCCCGCGTAATGCTGGAAAACCTGTTGTTCGGGGAAGATATAGGAGAATTTGCGGGAAATGCTGTATTGATAGATTTCCCTAAGTGGTTCACAGATGGTTTCATTGCTTACGCAGCAGAAACCTGGAACGCTACCCTCGATGATGAACTGAAAGACGCCATCCAATCCGGCAGGTATAAATCCTTCAACCAGCTGGCTTACGAAAAACCATTGCTGGCAGGTCATGCCTTCTGGTATTATGTGGAAAGTAAATACGGGAAAGATGCGGTGCCTTACCTCATGTACATCTCCCGCATTAACCGCGGACTGAAAAAAGGGTTTCAGCAGGTATTGAACCAGAAGCCTAAAAATGCAATGCAGGACTTCATGGTATACAATGCCAAACGCTTCCAGGACGATAACCGCAAACGCAAACAGGTAACCCGCGGCCGTACCGTGGTAGCCCGCGAAATAGGAAAATCCAACTTCTACCGCTTCCAGGCCAACCCAAAGAGCAACAACTACGCAGTGGTGGAATTCACCAAAGGCATCTACCGGGTACAGATCCAGGTAGCCGATAATAAACCTAAAGTATTGCTGCGCAGTGGTGTAAGAATGCAGGAAAGTCAGTTAGACCCCAACTACCCGCTGCTGGCCTGGAACCAGAAAGGTAACCGCCTTGCCATCATCTATGAACATGAAGGCAAGACTAAACTCATGATATACGACCTCATATCCAAAACTACCCTCAGACAGGACCTTAACAAGTTCGACAGGGTTATAGATATGAAGTACTTCTTCGAATTCGATAACTCATTACTCCTGTCCGCTGTGAAAAACGGTCATACCGATATTTACACGTACAGCATCAGCAATAATAAAGTAGAACAGATCACCAATGATGTATACGACGATCTTGATCCGTCTTTCGTTGCCTTCCCTGGCAAAAGCGGTATCATATTCTCGTCTAACAGACCATCACCTACTGCAAAAGGCAGCGATACCGTATTGCCTTCAGGACATTACAATGTGTTCCTGGTAGACAACTGGAACAAGAGCGCTGCCAAACAGATCTCCCAGTTAACAGATATGAAATATGGAGATGCACGTTCACCACTACAATATAATAATACACACTTCACCTTCGTTTCTGATGCCAACGGTATCCGTAACCGTTATGCCGGTTTCTTCAAAACAGAAAGAGCAGGTGTGGACTCCTTATTCTTTGTAGGATCTGAAATACTGCATAACCCCGACAAAACAGAACTGGATTCTGCACTCGCAGATTACGGCGCTACTGAACCGGATTCAGTAATGGCAGTATCCATCACCAAAGACTCTACCTACACCTTCCCATTGACCAATTACCAATATGGTATCAAGGAGTCCAGAGGTGCAGGTGATCAGAGTGAGGTATCTCAGGTAACCCAGCAGTTCGGTTTCAAACGCCTCTTCAAACTGAAAGTAGATACAGTAGCGCTGCGTAAACGTAATGTCAATGCACGTCCTACTACGTTCAGGGCCCGCGAAATGCATGAAGACAGTATCCGCATGGGATTACCTACTTATCATTCCAAACCAAAAGCAGATACGGCCAAAAAGGCAGATTTCTTCCAGAGTGAATTCGGAAGTGAGCCTGCCGACAGTTCCAGCAATGCTGCCGGTACTGCTACCGCCGTACAGATCCCTCAGTTGCAATCCCTGCTGAAATCTGCCAGACTGCTGCCTTATAAACTGAAGTTCTCTTCAGATTATCTGATACTATCACTGGATAACTCCGTACTGATAAACCGGTATCAACCGTTTACCGGACAGCCTACCAGTCCAATCCGACTGGTAGACCCATTGAATGGTTTGATCCGTATCGGTGTAAGTGACCTGATGGAAGATTATAAATTCTCCGGCGGTTTCCGTGTTCCGTCTTCACTGGATGGTTCTGAGTATTTCTTCTCTTTCGCTTACCTGAAAAAACGCTTCGACTATAAATTCACTTACTACCGTAAAGTGGATAAGTACAGCAGCTTAGGTACAGACAGCGCCGGTACTGTCTTAATAGACTACCCTGCTAAAATGAAAACGAACCTCTTCCAGTTAGATGTACGTTATCCGTTCGATGAAGCAAGAAGCATCCGTATGCAGGTAGGATTCCGTAACGATAAATTTGTGGTAGCCGGTTCTGATGAAACAACATTAAAACTGAAAGACTTCCACGATAACTATGCGTTACTGAGACTGGAATATGTATACGACAATACTACCAATCCTGCTATAAACATCTGGCATGGCACCCGCTATAAAATATATGGCGATATGAATGCACAGATCAATGGAGATATGTATCAGATCTTCGGAACAGGCTCCACCGCTAAAGGCAAATTCACTTACAACACAGGGGTGGATGTACGTCACTACGAATCTATCTTCCGCAACTTCATATGGGCTACCCGCTTCTCCGCAGATTTCTCCTGGGGTACACGCAAACTGTTGTACTACCTGGGCGGCACGGACAACTGGCTGAACCCTAAGATCAATACCAATACACCTGTGAACATGAGTGAGAACTATGCATTCCAGACTTTATCCACTCCTTTACGTGGTTACAAACAGAATGCAAGGAATGGTAATAATGTAATGGTATTGAATACAGAATTACGCTTACCCGTATTTGCCACCTTCATGGACAGGCCAATCAATTCTGCTATCATCCGTAACTTCCAGCTCACTTCCTTTATTGATATAGGAACTGCCTGGAACCAGAAACTGAACTTTAAAGATGCGAACTACACTTACTATACCGGCAGTGATGGAACCGTAACAGTGAAAGTAAAAGAAGGTTTCCTCGGACCATTTGTAGGAGGTTATGGTTTTGGAGCCCGTACTACCATCGCAGGTTACTTCCTGCGCGTAGATGCTGGCTGGCCTGCTGTAGGGTTCTTCCGCGGCAAACCAATCTGGTACTTTGGAATGGGTGTTGACTTCTAAAAAATCGTTCTATAAATAAAAAAGGGTGTATCATCTTCTGATACACCCTTTTTTATTTATCAGGATATCGGTTATTATAGATAAGGTATGAAAATGATGCATCCGGTAATCAATGCTATCACTGCAGCAACCAATACCGCTCCGGCTGCCACATCTTTAATCCATTTCACTGCCGGATGATATTCCGGCGACAAATGATCCATTATCTTTTCTATCACGGTATTGAACATCTCTGTAACCCAAACCAATCCTATCACCAGCAGCAACGCAATCCACTGAGATCCTGGCAACCTGTACCAGCATCCTGCCGCTATCACTATCGCTGTTGCCACCGCATGGATACGGGCGTGTGGCTCACTGCGCAGGAAAGCAATAATCCCAGCTATTGCAAACCCAAAACTTCTTATACGCTGCTGCAGATAACTCATGATCTTTTCATTTGAAAACTACAATTCGTTCCACTTAATCTTTCGGCTAAAATACATAACTACTGCCAGTATTATGAACAATCCAAGACTACCCATTAACAGCGCCTGATCTTCAGACCTGATGATCACATAAATAAAGCCATACAGTATCACAAGGATCCCCCCTATACCGGCAGCCATGCGACTACTGCGGAATACACTGGCTGAATAAGCCGTCACCAGTCCTAATGTTAACAGCGCAGATATCAGGTACGCCAGCTGGAAATTCAGTTGTTCTGCAAGGGCAATCAGCAAAGTATAAAAAATACATAAAGCCAGGCCGATGAGTATATATTGTAATGGATGAACGGAGTAACGCTGTAACAGCTCAATAAAATAGAAAACGAGGAAAGTAAGGCCAATAATAAGAATGGCATATTTCACTGCGCGGGTAGATTGCTGATATCCATCAACAGGCATAAACAAGGCTACACCAAAATCGGCAGTGTGTATATCCGCCTTACCGCCGGCAAAACTCTGGGGGAAATTACGGTTGAGGTGAGATACCTGCCAGGCAGCAGTGAACCCTTTCCCATGTACATTATGTTGGTTAGGCAGGAATGCCCCGTCAAAACTGGGATGTGTCCAGCTTGAATTAAGATTTACTATAGTAGACTTCCCTACCGGGGAGAAGGATATTTGTCCGGCCCCTCTCAGGTCCAGGTTAACAGAAAAATTGCCCCCACTCAGGCTATCATTCTCTAATACCAGCGGGATCTTTGTCTGCATACCACTTGGGGCCAGCAGGTTAGCCACACCCGGATTGAAAATAAATTGCTGATTATTCCATTGCAATTGCGCCTGATTGTAAATACCGCGCATATCGGTTACCCCTATCGCCAGGTAGGCATCTTTCAGCAGCAGGTCTTCCTGAGCAATATGCAGTCCTGCAATATCAAGCGGAGAGAATGATCCGCTAATCTGTAAGTGCGAACTGTATACGGCAACTTCGTAAATACCACGCTTGCGGATTTCGGGCAGCAGTTCCCCGTTGACAGTCAGCTTGTCCGGCAGGAACATGGCAACTGATGTTTCACCGGGTTTAGTCACGTAGGGAATAACGATTACCGGCCCGGTGATGGTTTGCATACCACCCCATTTTGCACTGACCTCTTCAGTAGCTTCATTCTGCCGGCGTTCTCTTTCCGAGATAAGGCCCATGATCATAGCGGCAGGTATCAGCAGCAGCATTACCAGGATCCCAATCAGTATCGCCTTGATACCAATCGCGTAACGCTTCATAAATGATACCTCTGTAACGGGTTGTTTTTGTAAGCCTGTGCTTTCGTTTGGATTAGATGTTTCCATGTTGTACTATTTTAAAGTGCTTTGAATTTCAAAGTATAGGGACAAAAAAAATTAGTCTATGGAACGGATCATATTTTCAAGGGCAGCAAGATGGCCTTTGAATGCCTTTTCACCTGCTTTGGTGATAGTATAGGTGGTATTGGTTTTACGGCCTATAAAACCCTTATGTACTTTCAGATAGCCATTCTCTTCCAGGGTATTCAGGTGAGATGCCAGGTTACCATCTGTCAGCTCCAGCATCTGTTTTAAGTCATTGAAACTGACTTCTTCATTCACCATCAGTATACTCATGACGCCCAACCGGATCCGGCTGTCAAATATTTTATTTAAGTTTCCTATGGGATTGTTCACAAGCTCCGCTTTACGTTTTCAATAATTACGCTGATTGCCTTTCATACTTCCACCACATGATTGCACCATAAAAGATGTGCAATACGCCAAATCCAACGGCCCAAAAATAAAGACCCCGGCGTAAATAAAAAACATTCAATATACCCAGTACGATTTCGGCGATCCCAAGGTAACGTATATCTGACAATGTATACTTACTCGCATTCACCAGTGCCAGACCGTAAAATACCAGGCAGGCCGGAGCAACCATTACTTCCAGGTTATTGTATAGTAGTCCGGCGATAAAAGCGCCACCGGCTATCATAGGAATAAGGGCATTGATCAGCACATTCCGGGAAGTAACATCCCAGATGGGCAGTTTGTTACGTCTTGCACGTCTCCAGGTAAAAAAGATACCGCCTGCCAGGGCAAATACCATCACGATCAACGCGAGTACTATCAGCTTTACACGCAACCAGGCAAAGCCCTCAGCATCAAACCTTCCGGAGGTATTCCAGCTTATATAATAATTATGCAGCCAGCCATAGGAAATGCCTGCACCTGCCAGTGCGGCACAACCTGCGAAGATACCACTCAACCCACTAAGGGAAATGAAGCGGCTGCTCCGTTCCATCATACGTTTGATATCGCTTAAGGTATCCAGGTGTTGCTGCTCAGTCATACTTAAAGTACTTTGTATATCAAAGTTACTCATTTAACTCATTCTGCAAAATATATTTTCGACCGGTAGAGACTCTGTTTGCTTTATTTTGATCAAACAGTAATTTTTTGTGATGGAGCTTCGCTCCATCACAAAAAATTGAAGGGATTTTGCAGGGCTTCGCCCTGCACCCAACAATCAAACTGGGTCACTACTTTCGGTCGGCACAATCGCACCTCTCAGCGGTAAGATTATGTATTACAGGGATGCAGAACTTGTTTGGGCCTTAAATAATATAATATTGTCAACCATATGCGAACCTGGACAAGAGGAATAACCCTGATGTTAACTTTCACCGGTATCCCCATGTTGATACTGGCGCAACAGTTTAAGATCAGAGGAGTGGTAAGGGATGCCCACTCTCAGGAAATTATCCCGTTTGTCACCTTACAATTCAAAGGTACCAGTACGGGTATGGTAAGTGATGCCACTGGCAAATACCTCTTTGAATTAAATAGTCTTCCATCAGATTCTATGCTCGTTAGAGTAATGGGCTACCTGACTACCGTACTTCCGGTAGACAGCAACAAATCCGAACAGGTCATCGATTTCGATATCACACGCTCTGACGTTTCTCTTAAAACGCATGAAGTAAAAGCCAATGTAAACTTTGCACTCATACTACTGCATCAGATCATCAGACATAAACCGGAAAACAACTACGATCACTTCCAGAGTTATAAATATGAAGTCTATAACAAGATGGAACTGGACATGAAAAACCTGAATAATAAATTGTTCAAAAACAGGTTCACAAAACCATTCTCTTTCATCCTTAACAATATAGACAGTACTTCGGATGATAAACCCTTTCTTCCCATGTTCCTCTCTGAAAGTCTTTCTGATTATTATTTTCAGCGGAATCCTAAAAAGAGTAAAGAATTGATTAAAGGCAGCCGTACTTCCGGACTGGATAACGAAAGCGTGAGTAAATTCCTGGGGGGTATGTATCAAAACATCAACGTCTATAATAATTTCATTCCTGTTTTCGACAAAGAGTTTGCCAGTCCTATCAATAATAACGGCTCCTTCTATTATAACTACCAGATTGCGGACACACAATATGTAAGTGGGCATCGTTATATCAAACTAAATTTTACTCCCAAACGAAAAGGGGAGAATACTTTTATAGGAGATATATGGGTACAGGATTCTTCTTACGCCGTTCAGAAAACAACACTCTCTGTTCCTGCTGATGCCAATATCAACTTTGTAAGAAACCTGAGTCTGGTACAGGAGTTCAAACAATTACCAGACAGCACCTGGTTCCTGGCCAAAGATAAATTCATTGCAGACTTCTGGGCGCCAAGTCCCAAGCCAGGCAGTACTTTCGAGTTTATTGGCCGTAAAACAACTACTTATGAAAACATAGTCACTAATGATACCAGTGTTACCAATATATTCTATAACAGACATTACCCTGAAAACATTGTATTATTAAATGGTGCTACTGTCCGTAAAGATTCTTTCTGGACACATTCGCGTCATGAAAACCTCAGTAAGAATGAGCTGGGCATTTATAAGATGGTGGATACATTGCAGAAAATGCCATTGTTTCAACACTATTCAAACACTATCCGTTTTCTTGCTACCGGTTATAAACCTCTCGGTAAACTGGAATGGGGGCCCTACTTTTACCTTTTTAGTCAGAACAGGATAGAAGGATTCAGATTGAGATTAGATCTTGGCACAACACCCCGGTTTAACAAGGATCTTTATCTCTATGGATATCTTGCTTATGGCTTTAATGATAAATTATGGAAAGGGGAAATGTCTGCGTTGTGGCTATTGAAAAGGCATCCCCGTACCTACCTGTATGCCGCGTATACTAAAGACTTTGATAACGGTGCTACCTATTATGATGAAGTAGGTACAGACAATATCTTTTCCGTTGCTATCCGAAAGAATAATGTGCCGCAAAAGTTTATGATGATAGAAGAAAAACGTGTGGAGTTCTTTAAAGAATATTACAGCGGATTTTCCAATCAGGTGGCTTTGGTACACAGAAGATATAACGCTTACTCACCGCTGCCCCAGGTGAATTTATTCCCGGTTAAAAAAGATGGTACAGATCTTTTCTCCAACATGGAATTATCTTTAAAAGTACGTTACGCCTGGCATGAAGAATTTCTGGAAGGAAACTTTTACCGTGTTAGTTTAGGTAGTAAATATCCTATCGTAGAAATGAAATATGCAATAGGAATACCCGGAGTGATGCAAAGCGGAAATACCTATCACAAATTATCCGTTACTATTTCAGATTATGTAAAGATCCCTCCATTGGGTATTCTTTACTATAACTTTTTTGGTGGAAAGATCTTTGGTACGTTGCCTTATCAGTTGCTGGAAATACACCCCGGTAATGAAATCTACTACTATAATAAATATGCATTTAACATGATGAACCGGTACGAGTTCCTCAGTGATCAATACGCAGGCTTTAATATAGAGCATACCATCGGTAATGGCATTTTCGGATATATTCCACTGATTAAAAAACTGAAATGGCGTCAGTTCTGGACAGCAAAAGGAGTGGTAGGCAGTCTCTCTCAACAGAATAAAAACATGAATCTAAACCTGGGGTATCCTTTCCGTACCTTACAGGGAAATCCTTATATGGAACTCGGTACAGGCATAGAGAATATTTTTAAATTCCTGAGGGTAGATTTTGTCTGGCGCGTTACGCCATCTTCACTACCGGATGAAACTACCAGTCGCAGATTTGGTGTCTTTGGAAGTTTTAAGCTACAGTTCTAGCTGCCTCCAGTATCATATCACAGGCTTGTTTTATTTCCTCTTCATTAATGATCAATGGCGGCGCTATTCTTAAACATTCAGGAGCAAACAGGAACCAGTCTGTCAGCATGCCTTTATCGATACAATAATCTATCACTTTCTTATTCACGGCAAAACTCTCCATCTCTACTGCTATCATTAATCCCAGTGAACGCACTGCGCGGATGGCCGGATGTTGCAGGTATTTCAGAAACAACTGTTCCTTTGCTTTTACGCTGCTGATCAGATCCTGTTCCAGCAATACTTTAAAACCGGCCATACCTGCTGCGCAAATTACAGGATGCCCCCCGAAAGTAGTCATATGTCCTAACACTGGATTATTCGTCAGTACCCACATCATTTCCCGGTTAGCAATGAAAGCGCCCATCGGCATTCCACCCCCCAGCGCTTTTCCCAGCAAGAGAATATCCGGTATAATACCAAACTGCTCAAATGCCCACAATGTACCATTGCGTCCCAGCCCGCACTGAATCTCATCTAATACCAGCAATGTACCGGTAGCGGTACACTTTGCCCTCAGTGCCTGCAGCCATTCCTTTTGCGGCACCCGGACCCCCGCTTCTGCCTGCACCGTTTCTGCTACCACGCACGCCGTGCGGGAAGTGATACTGTCGAGCGACTCAAAGCTGTTATATTCCAGGTGTTGTATATCAGGTAACAGGGGGCGGTAAGCATTACGCCAGCCCTCATCTCCCATAATACTCATCGCTCCCTGGGTAGAACCGTGGTAGCTGTTATTAAAAGCAATGATCTCTGTTTTACCGGTGTAACGTTTAGCCAGTTTCATAGCCCCTTCTACCGCTTCAGACCCTGAGTTGGTGAAGTATACACAGTCCAGCGAAGCCGGCAGATGTTGGGTCAGCAAGGTAGCAAAGGCGACCTGTGGGGACTGCACCAGCTCTCCATATACCAGCAGGTGCATATATTGTTCCGCCTGATCTTTAATCGCCTGCACCACTGCCGGATGGGAGTGTCCTACATTACATACACTGATACCGGCAATCAGGTCCAGGATCTGTTTACCATCTGCATCCCACATATACATCCCCGAAGCCTTCACTATTTCCAATCCTAAAGGAGCATCTGATAATTGCGCAACATGCCTTAAGAAGAGTTGTCTGTTATTCATACTGCCGCAAAAATACGAAAATGATGTGCTGATGCGTATTATATACATGTGCGCATCATTCTTTACATTTGCTGCAAAAAATTATATGCCGTACATCTTGCCAGTAAAGGGAATTTTGCCTGTTATGGGAAACGACTGCTTCGTTGCTCCCAACGCAACAATTGTAGGAGATGTAGTGATGGGAGATTCCTGCAGCGTATGGTTTAATGCAGTAATAAGAGGGGATGTGAACAGCATCCGGATGGGTAATAAGGTGAATGTACAGGACGGCGCGGTCATTCACTGTACGTACCAGAAAACGAAAACGATCATCGGCAATAATGTATCGATAGGCCATAATGCCATTGTACACGGCTGTACAGTGGAAGATAATGTACTGATAGGTATGGGTGCCATTGTAATGGATAACGTGCATATTGGCAGCAATACCATCATTGCAGCAGGAGCAGTAGTGCTGGAAAATACACAGGTAGAGGCAGGCGCCATCTATGCCGGCGTTCCTGCCAAAAAGGTGAAGAATATTAACGAATCACTGATCAATGGGGAAATTAACCGCATTGCAGACAATTACCTGATGTACTCCGGTTGGTTTAAGGAGGAGTAACATATTTTAATTATCTTGCATTTAAATATACCCTTACCCTATGAAGAAGTTACTATTCTTAATGGCAGCTGCCAGCATCCTTGCTATGAGCTGCGCTTCTGAGCAAAAAGGTTGCCCCAGCAGCAATTACTATACAGGTAAAAACGTAAAGCAGAACAGATCATCTTCCCGCCAGATGAATGGCAGAGTATTTTAATTACCTGATTATCAATACCTATGCGTAAATTATTACTACTGCTGTTAGTAGTTACATTAACAGGTGCAGGCGCTTGCCGCACAAGAAAAACCGGGTGTCCTACGCCCCGCCAGAATTGGGGAGCAGAGAAAGTGCTGGACGAAATGGCTGGCAAATCGAGGAAAAGGCATTAATAGGATTTCTCCTCTATCGTTTCGAGGATGGTCGCGTAGCTTATATATCGTTCCATATTGATTTCGCCTGCTTCTACTGCCGCTTTCACCGCACAGCCGGGCTCATTGATATGCAAACAGTTATTAAACTGACAATCATTAAGATATGCCTGCATTTCCAGGAAATAATGCGACAGCTCCGTTTTAGGAATATCTATCACCCCGAATTCCCGTACTCCGGGAGTATCTATCAGTTTTCCTCCATTTGGCAGGTCCTGCATTTCAGCATACGTAGTAGTGTGTAACCCTTTACCGCTCCAGCCGCTTACCGCAGTCGTCCGCAGGTCCAGCCCCGGCAACAGCCTGTTTATCAGGGATGATTTGCCTACACCGGAATGCCCGGACATCAGTGTAGTCTTATTCTTCATGGAAGCGCTCAGCTCATCCACACCTTCACCTGTAGTAGCAGAGACAAGACATACGGTATACCCAATGTCTTCATACACGGCCGCCAGTTCTGCGAATCTGTCTAACTCCTTCTCTTTGTAAATATCTTTCTTATTGAATACCAGCGTTACCGGAATATGATAAGCCGCCGCGGTCACCAGGAAACGGTCCATAAACCCATTGGAAGTGCGGGGTTCTTTCAGCGTACAGATCAGCATGGCCTGGTCCAGGTTAGCCGCCACTATATGTTTCTGGTTTTTCCGGTGGGGGGAGCTGCGTACAATATAATTACGCCTTTCAGCTATCTCCGTAATCATCGCGTTCTTTGCATTCGCATCCCCGTCTTCCACGACTATCTCTACTATATCGCCCACAGCAATAGGATTGGTAGATGTAATATCCCCATCCCTTTTCAATAACCCCTTAATACGGGCCTGGAATATTTCTCCGTTAGTTGTTTTAGCGGTGTACCAGCTGCCCGTTGATCTGTAGATAGTTGCTTGCAAATTCTCTTTTAATTAATGGGTGTAAAGGTAGGTAAACGCTATTATTTACTCTTACTATTCCAAAGTTTTATATATCCGCCTTCTTCGTATCCACCATATGGAGAAAATCGCTTAGTAAGGTATTTAATCCTTCGACCTCACTCTTCCTTGCTTCATCCATGCAAATACTTTCAACTCGACTAAGTACTATCGCATATTCTTTACTATTTTTAATAGCGCCCTTTTTTCTTATCCGGTCTAGCGTTTTTGTCTCTTTTTTCTCATCCGAAAAAACTGCTGCCCCTAAGTTTTGTATAAGTAAGTCCCTGATTTTTGTCACATCCTCTTCCTCCATATCTTTCATCCATCCATCAAGATCTTTACTTATGTATCTGAGTGATGTTAAATTACCACGCTCAACAGCACCCTCTGCAATTTCTTTCATTTGATCGTAGAAAGGAATACCCTTATACTTATTCGATAAATAAGTATAATAAATCATTACTTTTTTAAAAATAAAATCGATTGCCTCTTTTTTTTCTGCTGCCTTCATCTTTTACTTCCCATACTTTTATTTAACTTCTTTTATAATACAATTTTATACGCCCCTCCTCCAACAAGTTCATATCCGGAATTTAATCCTGGCGATGCCACAAGTGCAATATCCCCGGCCGGATATCTTGATGTGATGGAATCCCAGAACGATCTCTTATATGGAGGAATAACAGCCTCTATTATTTCATCATAATCACAGATGGAAATGAAATCAGTGAAGTAATCTTCAGCAATAAAAATGAGAGTACCAGTATCAGAGGAAAAAAACAGCGGGTTATCCTTATTTACGCCTATTTCATCTCTTCCATCTTTAATAGCAGAGATTGGGAATATTGGCTTTTTATTTAAAAATCTTGAAAATGGGGCATACGCAAATGGAAATATTTTATCCTTGATTTCTTTGTAAAGATTTGATAGATCTAAATTCCCCATTTCCTTCCTAATATCCTCTACGTAAAGAACATCAATAATGACAAAGTGCTTACCAGTTTTTAAATTAATATCTTCTCCGCTTTTTGAAAGGTTGTTCATATCTGATTTGTTGAAACATAAAGATACCATCCTTTCAATAGGTGATTAAATAACATTTCCGGTTATCGTTAGACGATAACCGGAAATGTCGTTTTATGGTAAACTCCTGAAAGCTGTATACCGCAGCACTACTTCCAGCAGGATACAAGCCAGGGCCAGCATCGCAAACGGGAAGAAATGTTCTGCATAACGTTTGTAGGAAGTGATCTCTACTTTGGTTTTCTCCAGCTTATCAATTTCAGCATAGATGTTTTGCAGGTCTTTATTATTGGTAGCCCTGAAGTATTTACCGCCTGTTTCTGAAGATACTTTCTTCATCAGTGGTTCATCCAGCTGCACATCCTGCATCTGCATCTGTATACTACCATCAGGCATTGTCATCGGGAAAGGAGCTTTACCGATAGTACCTACACCAATAGTGTATACTCTTATCTTAAATGCTTTACTGATTTCAAGTGCAGTCAACGGATCTATCAATCCTGTATTATTCACACCATCCGTCAGCAGGATGATCACTTTACTCTTTGCCTTGCTGCTGCGCAGGCGGTCTACAGAAGTAGCCAGTCCCATACCGATAGCGGTACCATCCTGCAGCATCCCGCTCTTCACCTGCATGATCTGGTTTTTAAGCACCCCATGATCAGTCGTGATAGGGCATTGCGTAAAGCTTTCTCCTGAAAATATGACCAATCCGATACGATCGCTGATACGGCGGTCCACGAAATCCATTGCCACATTCTTGGCGGCATCCAGCCTGTTGGGTTGCAGATCTTCCGCCAGCATACTACCGGAGATATCTATGGCCAGTACAATGTCTATACCTTCACTATCTATACTCTCAGATGTGTTGCTGGTTTGTGGCCTTGCCAATGCAACTACCAGCGCGGCAAACGCCAGTAAACGTAACACAAACAGCACAGGACGTAGCTGCACTTTCCACGAAACGGGCAATCCTTTCAATCCCTCTAATGACGACATTTCCATAGCCGGCTGCTTCCGCTGCTGCTTTGCGACATACCAGTATATCATCAAAGGTATCAGTAACAGTAACCCGAAAAAGGCCGGGTAGGCAAACTCAATATTTTTCCAGATCGAAAAGTCCATTTTTTAAGGCTGCTTTATTTCTTCTTTTACTGTTTCCGGTGCTTTCGCTGCCGCAGGTTTCGTCCATTCCACAATTTCAATTGCCTGCTGTATCGCAGCTTCATGTTCATCCGGTGATGGATGTAACTTTGCAAACTTGGCAAGGTCCGCTACCGTTAAAAGGCTGCGTAGTTTGTCGCGCTGCTGGTTCAGTATCGTAACAGGTTTAATATGCTGTAACAGTTCCTCACTGGTTTGTTCCAGTGCAGGGATATTAAATTGCTGCTCAAAGTAAGCACGCAGGATATCTGTTAATCGTGTATAATATTGTTTAACATCTCCCTGCTGCCATATCTTCTCTCCCCTTAAATGCTGCAGTTGTTGTAACGCAGCCTCATAAGGAGCAATAAGAGGTACTACAGGTTTAACTACTTCCTTCTTAGGTTTGCTGCGGAAATATACAAACAGGCCTATTCCGATAATAATTACGGTGATACCTATTGCAAAATACAGCCAGTAATCCCAGAAGTTCCAGCCAACGGTCCTTACTGCTTTAATAGGTTTAAAAGCCTTGGTAGTATCTACCGTGATCGTGCCTACATCAATTCCCAAAGGACCGGTGAAAGCAGAATCAGTGGCGCCCCCTGCATTTTGTACTACATCAAATCTGAATGCAGGAATGTCCCAGTGACCAGAATCAAAACTTGTAATAGTAAGCGTCTGACTGAAGATCTTTTTATTGTTATCACCTGCTGTATCAATCTTTGAACGGGTTACTACTTCCCAGTGACTCAATGAATCAGGCACCTGGGGAAATACAACTGTTAATCCGGTTGGTTGTTCTACAGTAGCAGACAAACGTAATTTTACCTGTTCGCCTATACGTATCTTATCGGTATCAGCTTTGGCATTTACTTCCACCCTGGATTGCTGGGCCAGTGATGATAAAGGAGATAATAATCCCAGCAATGCGAATAAAAAAATAATCTGTTTACCCATGTTAGTACTTAGTCTTAGGCCCTGTTCTTGAAAAAGACTTGTAATGCTTTTACATAATCTTCATCCGTGCGTATACTGAGAAGTTCCGCACCGCTCTTCATAAATGAGTTACGGCAATATTGTACATGTTGCTGAAACTGCTGGGCATAATATTGTTGCACCTGCTTATCTGAAGAATCTACCCACTGGCGTGTACCGGTTTCTGCATCACTCATCTGGATCAGACCTACAGCAGGCAGATCTTTATCACGCTGATCATAGATATGTACACCCACCATATCATGCTTCTTGGAAGCAATGTTCAGTGCATCCTGGTAGCTGCCTGCCAGGAAATCGCTCAACAGGAATACGATGGCTTTCTTCTTGGTAGCATTATTAAAAAAGCGAAGTGTGTCTTTGATATTAGTCCCTTTACGCGTAGGCGTAAAAGACAGCAATTCACGGATAATGAACAGGATATGTGATTTACCTTTTTTAGGCGGGATGTATTTCTCTACACCATCGCTAAAAAAGATCACACCTACTTTATCATTATTCGTAATAGCAGAAAAGGCGAGTACAGCACACAGTTCAGTGATCATACTGCGCTTGTTCTGTTTAACGGTACCGAAGATGGAGCTTTCACTCACATCCACCAGCAACATCATCGTCTGTTCACGTTCTTCTTCAAATATTTTAATATAGGGATGATTGAACCGCGCCGTTACATTCCAGTCGATAGCCCTTACATCATCCCCAAACTGATATTCCCTCACTTCACTGAACGACATACCACGGCCTTTGAAAGCGCTGTGATATTCACCAGAGAAGATGTGGTTAGAGAGGCCCTTCGACTTGATCTCTATCTGCCGTACCTTTTTAAGTATTTCTGCGGTATCCACCAGTAAATAATTAAATGAGTTATGAATAATGACTATGGTACTTCTACTGCGTTCAGGATCTCGCTTAAAATGTTTTCGCTTGTTACATTCTCCGCTTCTGCTTCGTAGGTAAGACCCACACGGTGACGCATTACATCAAAACAGATGCTGCGTACGTCTTCAGGAATTACATATCCGCGGCGTTTCATGAAAGCATATGCCTTCGCAGCTAATGCCAGGTTAATACTTGCCCTTGGTGATCCACCATAAGAAATCAGTGGTTTCAGTTTCTGCAGTTTATAATCTTCAGGATTACGGGTAGCAAAAACGATATCAAGGATATAGCGTTCGATTTTTTCGTCCATGTATACTTCCCTTACCAGCTTACGCGCTTCCAGGATGTCTGCAGGTTGAATAACCGGGTTGATCTTGGCAGTATTCTGCGGGTTCAGGTTCTGACGGATGATGTGCAGCTCTTCCTCTTTAGTAGGATAACCGATCACCACTTTCAGCATAAAACGGTCTACCTGTGCTTCAGGCAGGGTATAGGTACCTTCCTGTTCTATCGGGTTCTGGGTAGCCAGTACCAGGAACGGATCATCCAGCTTGAAAGTAGTATCACCGATAGTGATCTGCCTTTCCTGCATGGCTTCCAGTAAGGCACTCTGCACTTTGGCCGGGGCACGGTTGATCTCATCCGCCAGGATAAAGTTGGCGAAGATAGGACCACGGCGTACTACGAACTCGTTCTTTTGCTGGTTGTAGATCATGGTACCAACCACGTCGGCTGGTAACAGGTCAGGGGTAAACTGGATACGGCTGAATTTAGCATTAATAGCAGACGATAAAGATTTGATAGATAGCGTCTTAGCCAGACCGGGAACACCTTCCAGCAGTACGTGGCCCTGTGCAAGCAGACCAATAAGCAATCTGTCTACCATGTAGCGCTGGCCTACGATCACCTTACTTAGTTCAAGGTTCAACAGGTCTACAAATGCGCTGGCCTGGTGGATCTTTTCATTCAGTTGACGGATATCAGTCGATGTATTCTCCATGCTTATATATTATTTTCAAGTTAGCTAAAGTAAACATTCCGCCGGGAAAACCCTGCGGCAATTGGCATTGTAGGCCGTTAAAATGCTGTTAATTATCCAATTACGAATGACAATTTACGAGTTACTATCTGGCTATCAAACATCTGTGTCAATAATTCCTCTCTACGGTTCTCATCAGTATATGGCGGCACCAAATTAATAAAGCCCCGTCACATTTATATCATCTTTTTTTATAACGTACATTTGCACTCCTAACTCCCTGACAGGGAACTCATAATTAAAAATCTTCACAAGATGCAGGACGAATTCGCACAGCAATGGAAGCGTTTGGAGGATATGCTTACGGAACGTTTTGGTAAAAAACCAAATATGGAGGCCATCCTCTTTTTAATAGGTATCCAGGAATTGGCGCATGCCAAAACCAAATTCACTAAAGAACAGAAACAGGACCTCATGCATGTGGCCACCTGTACCCTGTTAAGCCAGAGCGGTTATTATGAACCGGAAGGATTCGACCCCGATGGCTGGCCACATTTTAAAGAAGTACAACCGGTTCCCAAAATGGGGATGATGGAACAGGAGAGATTTTTGAAGGAGCATATTATCGCTTATTTTGATGACCTTGAGGGACTCTAATAAATGACCACCCCATGAAAAAACATGTACTCCTTTTACTCCTGCTGTTTTCCACTACCAGTGCCATGGCCAGACATCGTAAAGTAAAACTGATCACGCCCTATGGCACCATGATCATCCTTCTTTATGATCAGACACCAAAACACCGGGATAACTTCATTAAGCTCACAAAGACTCATTTCTACGACAGCACCCTCTTTCACCGGGTCATTAGTACGTTTATGATTCAGGGTGGTGACCCAACCTCTAAGCATGCCCAATCAGGAACAGCATTAGGTGAAGGGGATAACGGGTATACTATCCCGGCGGAGTTGCAGCTGGACCTGTTCCATATAAAAGGCGCCCTGGCCGCCGCAAGGGATGATAATCCTGCCAAAGCCAGTTCAGGATGCCAGTTTTATATTGTACAGGGCAAAAAGTGGACAGATGCAGAACTGGACAAACTGGAGAAAAACCG
The DNA here is from genome assembly GCF_009758125.1 of Chitinophaga oryziterrae. GTDB lineage: Bacteria > Bacteroidota > Bacteroidia > Chitinophagales > Chitinophagaceae > Chitinophaga > Chitinophaga oryziterrae. Next base: position 363,417 of record NZ_WRXO01000005.1, on the reverse strand, counting down.
CCTGGGCAGGAAAATCCCCATGGACCAGCGGGAGATCTACAAGAAAGAGGGTGGCACTCCACAACTGGACCAGAACTATACTGTATTCGGGCAGGTAATAAAAGGAATGGACGTCATTGATAAGATAGCAACACTGAAAACAGATCAGAATGATCGTCCGTTAACAGATGTTCCCATGAAAATTAAGTTGATACACAAGTTCCTTTTCTTCTGACACAGACATTGTAATTTGGAATTTCCTTACTTTTACGGCTCAAAATCAAACTTGCCATGAATTTTCCATCAAATCTGCGTTACACCAAAGACCATGAATGGGTTTTATTAGAAGGTAACATTGCTACCATTGGTATTACTGAATTTGCACAACGCGAATTAGGTGATATCGTATTTGTAGATATTCCTACTGTAGGAAAGACTCTGGGCGCAGAAGAAGTATTTGGTACTGTAGAAGCAGTAAAGACAGTTTCTGACCTGTTTTTACCGGTAGCCGGTACTGTTAATGAAATCAATCCGGTCCTGGATGGCTCTCCTGAGCTGGTAAACCAGGAACCTTATGGTGAAGGCTGGATGATAAAAATGACTGTAAATAATCCTGCAGATGTAGCTGCATTACTGGATGCTGCTGCTTATCAGTCGCTGGTGGGTGAGTAATCACTACGCAGGAAATTATTAATAAAAGGTTAAAAAGGGTATGCCCGCTAAGGTTATAAGGTTAGTAATAACTTTATAACCTTAATTTTATACCCCATCATCAAAACTGACGAACGTGCCGGCAATCAGGAATTTAAGATTTTACGCACCAGCTATTTTTTGGATATTATTAGTATTAGTTCTCTGCACTCTTCCGGGGAACGATCTTCCTAAGTCTCCGGTCTTTGAAAAGATCCATATGGATAAGATCGTACACCTGGGATTATTCGGATGTACGGTACTGTTATTATGTATTGGTTATTATCGTCAGCACGGATATATCTCTAAGTTGACGCTCACTTTCTTTGCAATTTCTGCTGCCTTTTATGGCCTGGCAATCGAATATATCCAGAAATATTTTGCTATCCAGCGCACCTTTGATATGGCTGATGTAGCAGCAGATACAATTGGTGCAGTAGCTGGTATCCTGGCTTTTAAGCTGATCAGGAAATGGTGGTTGAAAAAAATATAACAGATAAATAAAAAAGCCCTCACGTCTGGGACGTGAGGGCTTTTTATATTGATACAAGCGTGTCTTTAATTATTGCGCCTGCTGCTTCGCTTCAGACTTCATCTTATCATTTGCATAGATAGAGAACTCTACCCGACGGTTCTTAGCCTTGTTAGCATCAGAATTATTAGGTACTACCGGTTGTTTAGAACCATACCAGAACGTCTGTACACGGCTGGCAGCAACACCCTGAGCTTTCAGGTAATTAGCAACTGCTGTTGCACGTCTTTCAGATAATGCATTGTTATACGCATCTGTACCTGTAGTATCTGTATGACCTTCCACACGTACATAAGTATCAGGATACTTATTCAGAATGGTTGCCAGTTGCTTAATGTTAGTCTGTGCAGTAGGGGTAAGATCTGATTTATCAAAACCAAACAGTACGCCTGAGTTAAAGGTTACATTGATACCTTCACCTACACGTTCTACTGTAGCATTCGGTACTTCTGTTTTTATTTCCTGGGCCTGTTTGTCCATTTTCTTACCAATCAGTACACCAGCGGTACCACCTACAGCAGCACCAATGATAGCGCCAAGAGCAGTATTACCTGCTGCACGCCCAATGATAGCGCCAGTTGCAGCTCCACCGCCAACACCTATGGCAGCGCCTTTTTTGGTATTGTCCATACTTTGCCAGGTCTTACAGCTAAATAATGTTGTTGCACACAGTAAAATAGCTACTATAGGATTAATTCTTCTCATCTTATGTATTTTAATTAAATGTCTGATAAATGATAATTAACAGAGGATAGACAAATATGTTGCCAGTTTTAACTGCCCATCTTCATTTTCTCCGCATTTTCCGCAAACTGCAGCGCCTGGATCATATCCTGTATATCTCCGTTCATAAAAGCATCCAGGTTATAAACAGTCATTCCAATACGGTGATCAGTTACACGACCCTGTGGATAATTATATGTGCGGATCTTTGCGGAGCGGTCACCTGTAGACACCAGACTTTTACGCTGGGAAGCGATCGCTTCTTCATGTTTGCGCACTGCGGCTTCATATATACGTGACCGCAGCATCTTCATAGCGATATCCCTGTTGGAGTGCTGGCTACGGCCTTCCTGGCACTCTACCACCACACCGGTAGGAATATGCGTTAAACGTACCGCAGACTCCGTTTTATTTACGTGCTGTCCACCCGCACCTGATGAACGGAAAGTATCCATCTTAATATCGGCGTCCCTTACATCCACATCCACTTCTTCCGCCTCCGGCAATACTGCTACTGTCGCCGCTGATGTATGCACACGACCGGCAGTCTCTGTAGCCGGTACACGCTGTACCCTATGTACCCCTGATTCAAACTTGAGTGTGCCGTACACATCATCTCCGGTTACTTCCAGCACAACTTCTTTAAACCCACCTGCACTTCCAGGTGTTTCGTTCATAACGCTAAAACTCCATCCTTTGTTCTCAAAATAACGCATATACATGCGCAAAAGGTCTCCCGCAAAGATCGCGGCCTCGTCTCCTCCTGTTCCTCCACGGATTTCCAGCTGCGCATTTTTCTCATCCTGAGGATCTTTAGGAATCAGCAGGTTACGGATAGACTCTTCCAGATCTATCTTCTGCTGAGCCAGTTCCTCAGTTTCTTCTTTTGCCAGCTCCCTCATTTCTTCATCTCCACTTTCCAGCACTTCCTTATTGAAAGCTATACTGTCAAGCACTTTCATATAACTGTCGTACGACTTTACGATCTTCTCCAGCTGCCGGTATTCTTTACTCAGCTTGCTGAACTGCTTATTATCGCGCACTATTTCCGGATTGGTCAATGCAAGAGATACTTGATCAAACCGGCCTTTTATAGCTTCTAGTTTATCTATCATAATTATCTTTGATGGATGTTTAAACAGTACGGCTGCTTAAACAGGTTTGCAAAATTAACACCAATTAACATAATTCGTTACAAGTATATGGTCCAACTTGCTAAATTTAAGGGAACGGCAATATTTACAGGGCAGGAACTGCTACCGGGAAATATGGTACTTGTCTTGTCTGATAAGGGTATAGTACAGGATATCATACCAGAAAGCGAGGCCGGAGATAATGTACGGCAAGTGAACGGAATTCTCTGTCCGGGCTTCGTAAATACGCATTGCCACCTGGAATTATCCCATATGGCAGGTCTAATAGCCGAAGGTACCGGTCTCCCGGCCTTCCTTACCAGCGTAATGGAAAAAAGAGGCCAGCAGGACCCTGATGCTCAGGCAATAGCAATGGCGAATGCTGAAATGGCCATGTGGCAGAGCGGTATAGCTGCTGTAGGAGATATATGCAATGGCACCGCCTCTCTTCAACAAAAGAAAGAATCCACCTTATATTATCACTCCTTTGTAGAATGCATGGGGTTTGTTCCCACTTTTGCACAAAACCGCTATGAATATAGCAAGGGAGTACTGGAACAATTCCGGGAAGCAGGATTACCCTGTTCCATCGTTCCCCATGCACCTTACTCTGTAAGTGCGGACCTGTTTGCACTATTGTCCGCCACACCGGATAATACGCCTGTCAGCATCCATAACCAGGAATCTGAAGCAGAAAATACCCTTTACCGGGATAAAACAGGTGATTTCCTTCGTTTTTATGAGCATTTCGGGATGGATGCCACCGCATTTCAGCCCACAGGGACTAACAGTCTGCCTGCCTGGTTACCCTGGTTCAGAGAACTCCCGCTGATACTGGTGCATAATACCTTTACACAGGCATCAGATATCCAATTCACAAAAGACAATGCTCTGCAGGCCTATTGGTGTCTATGCCCTCAGGCCAACCTCTATATAGAAAACCGTCTCCCGGATATACCACTACTCCGCAGCCAGGGCTGCACTATCACCCTGGGAACAGACAGCCTGGCATCCAATCATAAGCTATCCATCTGGGAAGAGATAAAGACCATCCGGAAACATTTTCCTGCTATTCCACTGAGTGAAATACTTCAGTGGGCGACTTTAAACGGGGCCATGGCATTGGGTATTGCAGATTTATATGGCAGCTTTGAAAAGGGGAAACGCCCGGGCGTTGTTGTAATAGATGACATAGATAGTAAAAGGATTATATAATTTCGCAGTTCAGAATGCACCACAGACTATGACTAATTTTTTAGACCGGATTATCCTTGGCAACTCTATTCAAAGCTATTTTATCCTGGCAATTGTATTGCTGTTCGTGTCCATGATCAAGCGTTACCTCTCTCAGGGAATAGCTAATCTGCTGTTCAAAGAGGTAAAGCACTGGGTACCGGATATCCAGCAACAGGAATTTTCACATCTGCTGTTACAGCCGCTGGAATATTTCCTGTTACTTATCGCGTTCATGCTCACAGCGGACCATCTCAACTTTCCGCCCGAACTCAATGTCAAAGTATATAATGATTTCACCTTAAAAGGTATCCTCTCTACTGCATTAAACCTTACACTTACCCTCTGTGTAATATGGATCGTATTGCGTGCAATAGACTTCGTTACCCTCATGATCAGCAGGGGAACAGATATCGCACATGATATCACAGATAACCAGTTCATTGTATTCTTCCGGGATTTCTTCAAAGCACTCGTATTCATTTTTGGTGCAGTCGCTTTCATCAGGATCATCTTCGGGGCGGTACTCGTGAACAAAATTATCGCGGGTCTTGGAATAGGTGCGGCAGCCCTTGCATTGGCTGCTAAAGAGAGCATAGAAAATCTGATCGGCTCTTTTATCATCTTCTTCGACAAACCTTTCCGCGTAGGCGATACAGTTAAAGTAGATAATTATCAGGGAAGTGTGGAAAAGATTGGATTACGCAGTACCCGCATCCGTACAAAAGAAAAAACGTACGTAACAGTTCCTAATAAAAAGATGGTAGATACCATTCTTGACAACCTTTCCCTGCGCACACAGCAACGTGTGGACATGCGCCTGGAAGTAGCCGGAGATACCCCGGCAGCAAGCCTTATCCAGGTATTACAGGATATAAAAGATATCCTCAAAGGAAATGAAAAAATACTGGAGGGATTTGTAGTGAACCTGCACGACTTTACTAAAGATACCTATGTGATACAGATCATTTACATGACCTACGTCATTGAAGGAGTACAATATAATGCACTGCGTGGTGATGTAAACCTGGCTGTGATCAAGGCACTGGAAACCCGTGGTGCGAAATTGTCCAGCACCAAAATAGAGATCAACGAGAAATAGACATAAAAAAACCTGGCTCCTTTAAAGAGCCAGGTTCCAATAAATAAGTTTCGCGTCTTTTATTCTTTTTCTTTCCTGTTTGCTTTCAGCAGGATCTTCGCCATAGCGGATTCCACTGTATCTTCTTCATCCGAATTAATACGGCCTATTTCCTTTCCTTCACGGAACATAATAAATACAGGAAGCTTCTTCACTTTATAATCCTGTGAAGCATTCGTCTGTAATTTTTCATCAGCACCATAAGTGAGGATCTGTTCATCAGGGCTACCAGCCAATATCATCACTTTATATAATGCAGGTAATGCATGGCGACTGGCATCATCCCAGGTACCTACCACTGCTACTACATTAAACTTACCACGATTATCTTTTACATAATTCAGCATACTCTCATTTGGCTGATACTTATTCACGCCGGAATAAAACCAGGCAAAGGCACTATCATTCATCAATGTCTTCATCTCAATCTTGCCTTTCAATACTTTCTTTCCATTAGAAGCTATGCTGGTGGTACTTTGTGCCCATGACAGGGTAGACAGCAGCAGGCCACCTCCCAGTAATAATGATTTCAATCGCATAATTTATTTTTATAATTGTTCCTTCAGTTCTGATAAAAACCCCTTCACCTTAAGCAAAGCTTGTACCATTTCGAAATTACGGGCTGCTAATTTCCTGTCTTCCTTTAGTTTTTGCTTGGCTCCTTCAATGGTATACTTCCTTTCACGCAACAGGTGATAGATAAGTTTCAGGTGGTGAATGTCTTCCTGGCGGAATAAACGATCACCTTTTCGGTTCTTTTTGGGCTGCAATATATCAAATTCATTCTCCCAATAGCGTATCAGCGATGTATTTACTTTAAACATCGTAGCTACTTCACTAATGGAATAATATTGTTTGTCTAAGGATACAGCATCCAGTGTCTTGATAAGGTCAGGATCGTCTGCTACCTCTTTCAGAGATTTACGCCCGCGTTTTTTCAGAGGTGGTTGTGACGAAGTAACGGATGTTCCTGTTACAGACACAGGAGGAGGAGTATCTGGTGGTAACTGGATCTGAATTTTCACCCGCGGTTCATCCTCCTCCACTATCTGGGGGGGGATTGCAGCCACTTTCTCTGTTTCCTTTTCAGGTACAGGAGGAGGAGATGGCTCCGATGAAGAAAAAAGATCCAGCTGTTGCATCATTAGCAGTTACAATATGGCAAATATCCGTTATTTAGTCCTTGGAAAACAAACTATTATCCCGGAACTAACAACTTTTATTTTACCAAATTACAAAAAATTTAATCGAAAGACTGGTTACCCGAGCGGGCAATCTTCAGCATACGGTCAAACTCTTCTGGCGACAGATCATTAAAGAAGAAATATACTGGATCAACTTTTTCCCCGTTTTTACTTACCTCATAGTGACAGTGCGGACCTGTAGATTTACCGGTACTACCTACCCAACCAACAACATCCCCACGTTTCAGCGTCTGTCCGTCCTTCACTTTAATCTTCAGCATATGGCCGTACAATGTCTTGTAACCATAGCCATGATTGATTAATACATGGTTGCCGTACCCCACATCACTCATACTCGCATCTTCCACAACACCGTCTCCGGTCGCATATATCGGGGTGCCCGCAGGAGCGGCAAAGTCAAGCCCCGAGTGATATTTTACGGTTTTATAAATTGGATCGATACGATACCCGAACCCGGATGCAATACGCTTCAGGTCCTTATTGGACACCGGTTGTATAGCCGGGATAGAAGCCAGCATCTTCTGCTTGTTCTTCACCAGGTCATCTATCTTCTCATAAGATTTCCCCTGCACCTGTATCCTGTGGATCAGCTCCTTTAACAATACACCTGTGCTCGCAATGATCTCACTACTGGAAAATGACTGCAACTGGGTCAGTTCTTCCTCTTTCTCCGATTTACCAGCCCTTGTACTGTCCGGGATAGGGGATGCCTCAAATATGACTCTATAGATCTCATTATCACGATGTTCCAGTTCTGCTAACTGGGATTTCACCTCATTCATCCGGCCCTGCATAGCCTCATATCGCTCACTCATGATCTCGACTTCTCTCCTCAGAGACTTTTCTTTTGGCGAATCCAGCACACGATAAGAAACAGACAGGAAGATAAACCCTGTAACGATCGCCGCCGAAATAAACCCTAGAATACGAAGTACTTTTACCCGTAGCGATACTACGAGCTTCTCATATTTAAGTGTTTGTGTATTATAAAAGTATTTAACCTTCTTCATGTACCGGGCTTATGCATTTAAGCAGAACTACAACCTAACGTAAGTCCTTGTGTTTTATTTTTCATAGGGTTATACACGTATGGATGAGGGTTTATAGACTTTTTCAATATTTTTGCACTCCTCCCGCCTTAAAACGGGGGTGTGCAAACCTAATGGAATTAAAGTAAAAGGGCAATCTTTTGAATGTCAATTTTCTAAATACCACAAGTTGGCTTAAAATACAAATTAAAGTCATTTAGTTGACACAAAATTATAATACATATCAATTATTTCAAATACTTATGACTGCACCCGAGATTCGTCAGCAATTCCTGGACTTTTTTACATCCAAAGGTCACCACATCGTACCTTCTGCTCCCATCGTGGTTAAGAACGATCCTACCCTGTTGTTTACCAACGCGGGGATGAATCAGTTCAAAGACTATTTCCTCGGGAACAGGGCACCAGCCTGGAAAAGGGTGGCAGACACACAAAAATGCCTGCGCGTTAGCGGTAAACATAATGACCTGGAAGAAGTGGGTATCGATACCTACCATCATACCATGTTCGAGATGCTGGGAAACTGGAGCTTTGGTGACTACTTTAAAGAGGAAGCCATCGCCTGGAGCTGGGAATTATTAACAGAAATTTACAAAATCCCAAAGGACCGCCTGTATGTAACCGTCTTCGAAGGAGACGCTAAAGAAGGGCTGCCCAAGGATGAAGAAGCATATAACTTCTGGAAACAGCATATCGCCGAAGACCGTATCCTGCTGGGTAATAAGAAGGATAATTTCTGGGAAATGGGAGATACCGGCCCATGCGGTCCATGCTCTGAAATCCATGTAGACTGCCGTCCTGATACCGAGAGAGCACTGTCAGATGGCGGCAAACTGGTAAATGCGGACGATCCGCAGGTAATTGAGATCTGGAACAACGTATTCATGCAGTTCAACCGTCTTAAAGATGGTAGTCTGGAGCCGCTCCCGGCTCAGCACGTGGATACCGGGATGGGCTTCGAACGCCTGGTAAGGGTGATGCAGGGTAAATCCTCCAACTATGACACTGATGTGTTCATGGGCACCATCCACAGTACCGAACAGCTCACCGGACACACTTATGGCCGTACAGACAGCAAACAGGACGTGGCCTTCCGCGTAATTGCAGACCATATCCGCGCTATCTGCTTCACTATCGCAGACGGACAACTGCCTGCCAACACAGGTGCAGGATATGTAATTCGTCGTATCCTCCGCCGTGCTGTCCGCTATTATTTCTCCTTCCTGGAACAGAAAAAACCTTTGCTGCACGAACTGGTGCCCGTACTGGCTCAACAGTTCGCTAATGTGTTCCCTGAACTACTGCAACAGGTAGACTTTGTGAAAAAAGTAGTGTTTGAAGAAGAAAGCAGCTTCTTACGCACCCTCGATAGCGGAATCCGCCGTATTGAAGATTTCATGGGCAATGCCAAACAAAAATCCATTGATGGCCGCGCTGCCTTCGAACTCAACGATACCTACGGCTTCCCCATTGACCTCACAGAACTGATTGCTTCTGAAAATGGCTTTACGGTTGATAAAGAAGGTTTCAATGCAGCACTCAAAGAACAGAAAGACCGTTCCCGTGCAGCTACAGAACTGGATACTGACGACTGGACAGTACTGGATGAAACACCAGCTACCAAATTCATAGGTTATGAACTTTTCGGTACAGAAACGCATGTTACCAAATACCGTAAAATCAAGTCCAAAGGCAAAGAGCAATACCAGCTGGTTCTGGCTCAGACTCCTTTCTATGCTGAAAGCGGTGGACAGATAGGTGATACCGGTGTGATCAACTTTAATGGTGAAGCTATCACCGTAACCGATACAAAAAAAGAAAACGACCTGATCGTTCACTTTGTAGATAAACTGCCGGCCACCATTACCGGAACCGTATCAGCGGTGATCGACAGGGAAAAACGTCAGCTTACAGCGCTGAATCACTCTGCTACCCATCTGCTGCACGCAGCACTACGCCAGGTATTGGGTACACATGTGGCACAGAAAGGCTCCCTGGTAAATACAGCTTATCTGCGCTTTGACTTCTCTCATTTTGCAAAAGTAACTGATGAAGAACTGGCTAAAATAGAGGATATCGTTAACGAAAAGATCCGTGCTAATATTCCTGTAGTAATTAAAGAACTGCCTAAAGAAGAAGCCCTGAAACTGGGCGCAATGGCATTGTTCGGTGAAAAATACGGGGATGTGGTACGTGTGGTAGTAATGGACCCTGCCTACTCAGTAGAACTTTGCGGTGGTACGCATATCGCGGCCACAGGCGAACTGGGACTCTTCAAATTCACTTCCGAAAGCGCAGTTGCCGCGGGTGTGCGCCGTATTGAAGCAGTTACCGGCAACAATGCACTTTCCTTTGTAAATAATGAACTCCAGCAGCTGAAAGACGTAAAAGCGGTGCTCAAGAATCCGAAAGAACCGGCTAAAGCAATAGAAACACTTTTACAGGATAAAGCGACCCTCGAAAAACAACTGGAACTGCTGGAACAGGAGAAGTTAAAACAACTGTCTGCCAGTCTTAAATCACAGGTAGAACAAATCAATGGCATTAACTTCTTAGGAAAGATAGTAGAAGTAAGTAGTGCCGATGGACTGAAACAACTCTGCACCACCCTGAAGAACGAGATCAGTAATCATGTGTTCATCTTTGCAGCTAATGTAGGCGGTAAAGCCAGTGTAGCACTCATGATCTCTGATAATCTTGTGGCAGAAAAAGGACTGGATGCAACTAAAATCATCAAGGAAAAGATTGCCTCTATCATCAAAGGTGGCGGCGGTGGCCAGAAATCATTCGCTACTGCTGGTGGCCAGGAAGCCGGACAGCTGGATCAGGTGATCAGCCAGGTGAAAGCAATGTTATAAATACTAAGAGGGTGCAGCGATAACCGCCGCACCCTTTTCTTTTATACTTATTAATCCCATAGTAAACGTTATTTCCAGAACTGCCACCAGGCACAACATTGGTTTGTTTAACCATACTCTATATTACGATTTTTATCAGTCTCCGCCACATACGTCGATTTTAACTTTTCCTTTGCCTCTCCCTCATCTAAATTTGTCAAAAAAACAATCAGTTTATGAGCAAGCTACTGCAAACCCTTACCCTGGCAAGCATAACCTGCTTTGCTGCAATTACTACTTCACACGCCCAGGATAAAAAAGGCGACAAACTAGGTGAATATGACGAGATCGTCATTAAACGCAATAGTGATAAAGACGGTAAGGTAACTATTGAAATCAAAGATGGAAATGTTTTGGTGGATGGAGAAAAGATGGATGCCTACAAAGATGGAGATATCTCTGTTTACCGCCGCCGCATCAGACCCGTTGACGGAAACAGTTTCGATTTCCGCATGCCACAACACCGTGGACTTCAATTCTTCAATAATGATGGTGATGACAATGGCCCGGAAATGTCTATCGTTCCCGGAAAAGCTGTATTAGGCGTAATTACTGAAAAGAAAGAAGTTGCCGGCGCTACAATAAAAGAAGTTGGCAAAGGCACCCCGGCCGAAAAAGCAGGTATGAAGGAAGGAGATATAATTACTCAGATCGATGCAGATAAGATCTCCGAACCAAAGGAATTATTTGAAAAAATAGGCGCACATGAACCAGGAGATAAAGTGACTGTCACGTACCTGCGTAATAAAAAAGAGAATAAAATTACCGTAGCGCTGGACGAACGAAAAATGGAACAATTCCCACGTACACAACTGTTCCCTCGCAGCGATAATCAGGACGGACCTGATAATTTCTTCCGTTACATGCCACGTGGAGATATGAACTTCCGCAATAATAACGACGATGTAAAACTTGGACTGTCTGTGCAGGATACAGAAAACGGCGAAGGTGCAGTGGTATTATCTGTAGTGCCAGGTTCTGCCGCAGAAAAAGCAGGATTTAAAGAAAATGATATCATTACTGAACTGGCTGGCACTCCAATAAATTCTGCTCATGATATCACCAATACTTACCGGGAGAATAAAGATAAAGGGACCTTGAATGCCAGGGTGAAAAGAGATGGACAACAAACTACGTTGCAGGTACAGGTGCCCAAAAAATTACATAAAGCCGATTTATAGCCTGGATACGGCTGGTCAGCAACATTGTTGGCCGGCCGTCTGTTATCTCATCATCAGTTTCACCATTTTCAGTTTATTCTTATAAGGCGGATATTTAGCTGGTATATCGATCCAGGTACCTGTTTTCATTACACTCTTAAGATGTGTAAACGTATCAAAGCTGTACTTCCCGTGATATCGCCCCATTCCACTATTCCCCACACCGCCAAAAGGTAGCTCATGATTGGTAAAATGTACAAGGGTATTATTGATACACCCACCTCCAAAGTGAACCTGCTCTAATAATATTTTCTCTGTCTTTGCTCTTTTCGTAAATACATATAATGAAAGCGGATAAGGTTGCTGACGGATCAGTTGCACCGCCTCTTCCAGTTTATCAAAAGTAATGACCGGCAATACCGGGCCAAAGATCTCTTCCTGCATAACAGGACTGTCCCAGCTTACGCCATCCAGTATTGCTGGCGCTATGTATAGTTCCTTTTCATCAGCAGCACCACCATGAAGCAAATGTCCCTGATCGAGATAACTGCGCAGTATATTAAATCTTTTAGCGTTGATAATCCTTGCATAGTCCGGGCTCTGAAAAGGATTTTCTCCAAAGAATTGTATGATCGCTTTCTTCATTGCGGCGACCAGTTCATCCTTTACATCCCGGTGTACCAATACATAATCCGGAGCGATACACGTTTGTCCGGCATTCCAGTATTTTCCCCAGATAATACGTTTGGCAGCCACTTTTATATTCACTTTATCATCCACTACACAAGGCGATTTTCCACCTAATTCTAACGTTACAGGTGTAAGATGTGGCACCGCCATTTCAAGTATTTTTTTCCCTACACCGGGACTACCTGTAAAGAACACATGATCAAACCGCTGCTGCATAATTGCCGGAATGACCACACTGCCATCTCCCTGTAATACTGTTATATAGGCAGGATCGAACGTTTCTTTTATCAGTGATTCTATCACAGCAGCAGTATGAGGCGCCAGTTCCGAAGGCTTTACTATAGCACAGTTCCCGCCGGCAATAGCGCCAGCCAAAGGGGCCATCAATAACTGAAATGGATAATTCCAGGGGGATATGATCAGTGTCAGTCCAAGCGGAGCCCGGTACACCCTGCTGTAGCTGGGATACTGGGCAAACGGACTGCTTACCTGTTCCGGAAGCATCCATTGTTTCAGGCCGGCGAGCAATCCTCTTATTTCCGCATACATAAGCCCTATTTCACTCCCAAATGCCTCTACAGGAGGTTTATGCAAATCAGCATGTAATGCGGTCAGAATCTGCTGTTCATACTGCTTAATTGCCTGTTTCAGCAATTGAAGCTGTTGCTTTCGGAAAGCATACGTCAGCGTATTTCCTGACGCAAAAAACGCCTGCTGTGCTTTGTAGATGTCCACGGTACTCATAACATTGAAGTTAAAGCAAAAAGGCGCCCGGGGATGAATCCCGGGCGCCTTTTTTATAGAACAATTATATTTAGTAACCGTTATTCTGTGTCAGCTTGGTGTTCACGTCTCTTTCTCTTTCCGGGATAGGCAGTATCAGCTTATCATTGTCATAAGCTAATGTTCCTATATCCAGTTTCAGACGTTTTTTAGTCCAGAATTTATCCCCTTCAAAAGCCAGTTCGCGGTAACGTTCTGTTACAAAATCATCTCCGGTTACAGCTGATAAGGAGGGTGCTTTTGCACGGTCACGTACGGTAGTAATATCTTCCAGCGGAGTAGCATCACCTACCTGTGCACCACTACGAAGATTAGCTTCTCCGCGGGTCAGGTACATTTCTGCAAGGCGAACGACAGGAACAACTTTGTACCTGGTGCTATACTTATAGGTGTATAAACCAGTAATACCGGAAATACTTTTTCCGTCATAATAAAAACTACCACGATCATCGCCAGCTTCATATATCGTTGGCTGATTAGCATCTACCTGAACATCTCCTCTGTCTCCATTAGTATTAGAGTCAAACATAGTAATGATACCGAAATTGGAAGAGCCTGTATTGCTCTGTTCAGACTGCTGTATGCCAAAGATATCTTCGCTTGAGTTAGATGCATTATTAAATGCACCGGCAAAAGAGCTTGTGAGTGAATATACACCGCTGGCAATTACAGCGTTGGCAGCCGTTGCCGCTTCTGCATATTTTCCTTCAGCAAGATATACACGTGAAAGGAATGCATAAGCAGCATATTTATTAGCACGTGTACCATTATCTGCCGGCAGTCCTGCAATGGCATCCTGCAGATCTTTCACGATTTGTGTATGCATATCCTGTACAGTAGCACGGGCAACATATGCTTTATCAATTTCACCGGTATTCACAACAGCATCCAGTACTAATGGTACTGTAAGGTTAGTTGTCAGGTTACCATCCGAATATGGTTTACCATAAAAACCACTTAACTCATAATAAAAAACAGCACGGATAAATTTAGCTTCACCAGATACTGCATCTTTATTATCAGCAGAAACAACATCCAGTTTACTAAGTACAATATTGGCTTTATTAATAGCACGATATCCATTTAACCAGATTCCTTCTGCAACAGTCGACGTACGGTCCAGTGTTCTGTTAGCCGCTCTTCTGTAGTCTGCATAAGTTCCTACAAAACTAATATCATTCTCATTTGCTATCAGGTCAGATATCAACTGATAATTTTGCCCAAAGCCATCATAATACTGAAGATCATCGTATGTTCCAAGTAACAATGCTGTTACGTCTGCCTCAGTTTTTATCTGATCAGGAGAGATGGTGTCCTGTGGTTTTACATCAAGTTTCTTATTACAGGATGCCGATAGCAATCCTAAAAAAACTACTATTAAGATTTTATATTTCGTGATAACGGATTTCATAATTAATGTTTTTGTGTAATCAATTTGAAGTTTGAATAATCAGTTATTAAAACTTCACATTTAAACCAACAGTAAAAGTTTTAGCCTGAGGTATAGTATAGAAATCTATACCACTACCAATGTTACTAATGCTATTGTCATTACTACCTGTGTTCACTTCCGGATCACTTATGTATTTTGTTTTGGTCCAAAGGTTATAACCTGCAACGTATAACCTTGCACTGGCGATATGCAAAGTACTTGTTACTACTTTAGGCACTGTATAACCCAGGGTAACAGTTTTCAGACGGATATAAGAACCATCATATATCCAACGGGAAGATTCTGCCGTGCCGTTCCCATAGTAGAAAGACAAACGGGGAATGTTGGTAACATCACCGGCTTTCTGCCATCTGCCCAGCATTTCATGTGTCTGGTTATCAAAGCCACCTCCAAAGCCGGCAGCCTGATAAATACCTGCCCTGTTATAAATACTGTTACCGCTTACAAAAGTAAACAGTACGTTCAGGTCAAAACCTTTATAAGATACTGCGTTGGATAAACCACCGGTCCAGTCAGGATTACCCTGACCAACCACCATTCTTGGTGCTGCGCTGTAATCATTAGTTTTTTTGCCACTTGCATCATAATACAGTGCATCTCCGTTTGCCGGATCAACGCCTGCAAACTTTGCCATGTAGAAGGTACCGATAGGCTGTCCTTCAACTGCACGTTGCTCTCCGCCGGAACTTTCAAATATCTGACCACCAATATTTTTCACCCTGTTCTTGTTATAACCTAGATTCAGAGTGGTAGTCCATACGAAATCCTTAGCGTCTATGTTACGGCTGTTCAATGTGATTTCCACCCCTTTATTCTCCATGTCTCCTGCGTTTCTGTACACTGTGGAGAAACCGGATGTATATGGAATGTTAGCTGCCAGCAACAGATCAGATGTTTGTTTATTATAATAATCAACTTCACCGGAGATCCTGTTATTCAGGAATCCGAATTCTATCCCCGCATCAAACTGTTTTGTCTTTTCCCATTTAAGTGAATCATTTCCTAAGACACCTGGCCTGTCAGTCGAATAACCAGGATTCAAAGGATACTTCGTTACTTGAAACTGTGTAAGATATCTTCCATTACCTATTTCTGAGTTACCTGTAATACCGTAGCTGGCTTTCAGTTTCAGATAATTTAAAACGTTGTTTCCTTTCAGGAATTTTTCTTCAGAGATCAACCAGCCCGCAGAAACAGCAGGGAACCATCCATAATGGTTTTTTGGACCAAAACGGGAAGAACCATCTGTACGTACACTGGCAGAAAACAGGTATTTATTCATGAAAGAATAATTACCACGCAGGAAGTAAGAAAGGAAGGTATAACGCACATTGGTAGTTGAGCCACCTGTAATAGTTGCTGCACCGGAAAGATCTGGTACTGCATCTGAAGGATAGTTTTCCCCCTGTAAATACGAACCTTTATTATCATTCTGCAGATAACTCATACCTAAAGTAGCCGTTAGTTTATGAGATTTTCCCAGGTTAGGGGTAAACGTAAAATAGTTATTGGTATTTAAACTTACTGTTTGTGTAGACACAAATGTTCCCTTACCAATACCGGCACCATCAGAACTGAGCTTACCGTTATATTCATCTTCTGTCAGGTTATACAGGTCCGTACCTACTTCTGAACGGAAAGACAAGGATGGGAAGAAAGTATAGTTCACATATGCACTACCGATAGTGTGAAAATTCACCTGTTTGTCGAAGTTGTATTGCGCATCATACAATCCACTTGGGTAAAGTGTATTGTTATTCAGCTTGCCTGTAGCGGAATCGATCAACGGAGAAATAGGCATCTGTGCCACTACCTGCCCTGGAGTGGAGTAGGCATTATCATCAGAAACCCTGTCAAGCTGTGAACGGTTTACTGCAAGATTCACTCCCAGGGATAAGTGAGAGCTTGCTGTGTGGTCGAGGTTTAACCTTCCACCATATCTTCTGAAACGGTTTACTTTTATGATTGCATCCTGATCACTATAGAAACCGGAAACGAAGAAACGTGTTTTTTCATTGCCACCGGAAGCAGAAAGATTCACCTGGCTGCTTGGAGCATTCTTATGATAGATCTGATCTTCCCAGTTCGTATTTACTTTAGCATTACGCCAGTCGGTACCCAATGAATAATAATCCATATAGCTATCAACATAGTCTGTCATGTATTTTATTCCTTCCGCTTCTGACGCAAAATCACCAATAGCAAAACCAGTTTTACCATCATTGGTAGCCGCTTCATGTAACAGGTCTACATACTGTCTTGCATTCAGGAATCCACGCTTCTTGGTAGGATTACTAAAGCCCCTGCTTAAATCCAGAGAGATCTGCGTTTTCTCGCCCTGGCGGCCTCTTTTAGTAGTGATCAATACTACTCCATTAGATGCACGTGCGCCATATATAGCAGCAGCTGAAGCATCTTTCAGTACTTCTACAGACTCAATATCGTTAGGGTTAATATCTGCCAATGGATTGGTTGGCTCATTATTAGCATCAGACTGACTGCTTGATACTAACGGAATCCCATCTACTACATATAATGGCTGACTGCTGGCGCCAATAGAAGAAGTACCACGGATACGGATCTTAAGGCCTTGTCCAAGTTTACCACTACCTGATTCAATTACCACACCTGCTGCTTTACCCTGTAAGGCAGACTCAAAACTGGGTGCAGGAAAATTCTCTATCTCACTGGCATTGATCTTGGAAATGCTTCCTGTCAGTTCTCTCTTCACCTGTGTACCATAGCCTACTACCACTACTTCAGAAAGATCTTTATTACCCGTACCCAGCGCTATATCAATGGTAGTTCGGTTGCCAACAACAATTTCCTGGTCGGCATAACCTATAAAAGAATAAGTAAGTGTAGTTGCGCCATTAGGCAGGGGAAGCTGGTATGTACCATCAGCAGCACTTACAGTACCCGAAGTAGTTCCTTTGATCTTTACGGTAACACCGGGTAATGGTGAATTGTCTTTTGCATCCTTTATTATACCTTTTATCATCCTATCCTGCGAATAAGAATAGTGGGATAGAAGCAAAAGCATGACCGTTGCAAAAAGCAAAACTTTTCTCATAAAGTTTGATTTGGTTTAGAAAAAGATCAGATCATGGATCTGGTTGATAATAATAATTATTGTTACGATTTGAATAGTTCAACTACAAACAAGGCATTTTTCAATAAGCACAAGATTTTTTTAGTCCCCGTTATGGATAGTTAACATCATAAGATCAATTTGATCTATATACAAGATTACTAATTTTTTGTTAAATTTATATACCATTGATCAAATTATTGAATTTTTATTGATAGTTCCCTGCTGTCATTTAACTCCTGATGCCCCTTTCTACCTTCCATTTTATATATTTGCGCTACTTAGTATTCTTATATTATGAGCGCAACCATAGATTTTGATAAATATGAAGTAGTGATAGGGCTGGAAGTGCATGCACAACTCCTCACAGAAAGCAAATTATTCTGTGGCGACAGTGCGGCATTCGGTGGCGCTCCCAATACTCATATCAGCCCGATCACACTGGGCCATCCCGGGTCATTGCCCCGCCTGAACACTAAAGCAGTTGAATTTGCTGTCCGTCTCGGGCTTGCCTGCGGATGCGACATTGAGCAGAATAATTACTTTGCCCGCAAAAATTATTTTTATCCTGATCTCCCCAAAGGGTATCAGATTTCACAGCATACAGCCCCCATCTGCAATGGAGGCATCGTTACCATCCCAACACCTGCAGGTGAAAGAGCCGTGCAATTGAACCGTATACACCTGGAAGAGGATGCCGGCAAGTCCATGCATGATCAGGACCCATACAATACCATGGTTGACTACAACCGTGCAGGCGTGCCTCTTGTGGAAATTGTTACGGAACCGGACCTGCATAGCAGCGATGAAGTATATGCCTTTCTTACCACGCTCCGCCGGCTGGTACGCTGGTTAGATGTCTGCGATGGCAATATGGAAGAAGGCAGCATGCGTTGTGACGCCAATATCTCCATTCGCCTGAAAGGAGAAAAAACACTGGGCACTAAAGTAGAAGTAAAAAACCTTAACTCTATACGCAACGTAAAACGTGCAGTAGAGGGAGAAATAAAACGCCAGATCACCCTGGTAGAAACCGGAGGCGAGATCGTCCAGGAAACCCGTAGCTTTGATGCCGGCAATGGTACGTCCTTCTCCATGCGTTCCAAAGAAGAAGCGAATGATTACCGCTACTTCCCGGAACCGGATCTCTCCCCCTTTCATCTTACTGAAGAGTACCTGGATACCATCAGGCAGGCCTTACCCGAATTGCCGGATGCACTTGTACACCAATACGTACATAAATACGGCCTTTCAGATTATGATGCCCGTGTAGTCTGTGATGATAAGCCTACGGCTGATTATTTTGAACAGGTGGTGAAGATCATTCCCAAACATAAAGCAGTAGCCAACTGGTTAATCGGCCCTGTAAAATCAACACTGAATGAACAGGGATTATCAATGGCTCAATTCCCTTTACCGGCAGCTGCACTGGCAGCATTAATCCAGTTAGTGGAAGATGGTAAGGTGAGCTTTTCCATAGCTTCCTCCCGCATTTTTCCGGAACTGTTACTCCAGCCGGAAACAAGTCCGCTGGATATTGCAACCCGTATGAACCTCCTGCAGGACAATAATGCAGACAGTATTTCACCAATTATTGACGAAGTACTGGCTAAATACCCGGACAAAGTTGCGGAGTTCCGTTCCGGTAAAAAGGGTTTAATGGGACTGTTTGTCGGAGAAGTCATGAAACTTTCCAAAGGAAAAGCAGATCCGAAGGTCACGAATCAGCTCCTGGCTGAAAAATTAAAGTAACATACAATTTATCATATATGAAGAAACTGGCATTATATGCAGCCATCGGTATTTTACTGGCTGGCTGTTCCCAACCTACTGAAAAGGGGGATTTTGAGATTAAGGCACATATCGATAATGCCCCACTGGGCACGGTTTACCTGGAAGAACTGACCTTACAGGAAGCCAAAATAGTTGACACTGTCATATTAAAAGATGCCAGTGGCAAGTTTACCTTAAAAGGCATCGTTCCTGAGCAGGCGCTATACCGTATCCGCTTTGGAGAGACCAATAAATTCATTCTCCTGGGTCTTGATGCAGGAAAGATGGAAATAGAAGGCGACTTTAATCACCTGGAACTGGCGAAAATAGAAAATTCAGAAGCCTCTGTAGAAATTCAGCAACTGCTGAATGAAGCTAGTGCTAAGAACAAGTCTCTCACAGATGATATGAGAACGCTGGACAGTCTGCATCAGGCAAAAACACCTGATAGCATACTGCAACCAAAAGTAGCAGCGCTGCAGGCTAAAGAAAAAGAACTGGAACAATATGTACTGCATGCTGCAACCACTACTAAATCTCCGGCAGTAGCTGTATTTGCTTTGAGCATGGTAAATACACAAACTATCCTGGCAGATAAAAGTATAGTAGCAGATGCAAAAAAACGCTTTCCTACCAATACACTGTTAGCCAGCCTTACCAGCAAACTCACAGAAATTGAACAGAAGGATTCCGCACAGCAGATGGCTGGTGCAGAACAGGAAGATGCAAATATGACCAGTGTTAAGATTGGTCAGGAAGCGCCCGATTTTTCCTTGCCAGACCTTTCCGGTAAAAAGGTAAGCCTTAGTTCTTTCCGTGGTAAATATGTATTGGTTGATTTCTGGGCCAGTTGGTGCAAACCTTGCCGCATGGAAAATCCTAACGTAGTAAAAGCATATAACGAATACAAGAACAAGAACTTTACCGTATTAGGTGTATCACTGGATAAGAAAAAAGAAGCATGGGCTGATGCTATCAAAACAGATGGTCTTGCATGGAACCATGTAAGTGATCTTCAATTCTGGGAATCAGCAGTAGTACCTTTATATGGTATTAATTCTATTCCTACCAATATGTTACTGGACCCTCAGGGTAAGGTTGTTGCTGTTGGGTTAAGAGGAGAAGCACTGGAAGCTAAGCTGAAAGAATTATTAAACTAGTATTCAACATTATCACATAAAAAAGGAGAGCCTGTCCATGTGGACAGGCTCTCCTTTTTTATGTGATAATGTTGAATAGACTATTTGTGGATCTTAACTGTTGAAGAACCAAAACTACCTTCATCCACTGTGTTATCAAGTGTCAGGGTAATTTTATTATTACAGGCATCAACAACTCCCGTACCTGCTACAGATGGGTTGTGATAAGTTGTAGTTGGTAAAATCGGAAGATAAGTCTGCTTAGGTACTGTGATAGTTTGTGCAGATTCTTTTACCGTCAGGTAAATTATAGCGCTGGGATCCTGTACAAAACCTGCCACTTTTAATCTGTTTGAAGTACCATCCCTTGTGATGTTCACAGAGTAACTGGCTCCCCAGAACTCCGGGTCATCAAGTGTATAAGTACCTACGAAATCATCCAGATTAAGAGGACAAACTGCTCTATAGGTGATAGTCAGATTACTACCCGGAAAGGTAGAAGCATCTGTGCCATAAGGAGCAATAGCAACAGTGTTGCTATCAGGATCAAGTGCAGCAGGCGTAAACCCTTCTAAAAAGGTGCCGTTACTGGTAGTGATATTCGCTCTTATTTCAAAATAATCACCTGGTACTATATCCGTTTCGGCAATACCAAACAACTGGGCCAACTGAGGACCGGTTACATCTATAGAAGTAGGAAATGTAGTCACATCCGCTTTCAATGTTTTCACATTGGTATAGTCGCCGGACATTGCTACTACTATGTCAAACTTCTTAGGCTTTGCTGCATCAGGGAAGTAAAGCTGTACGGAAAATTTGCTTGTAAAAGCCGCTACATTCTGGATCAGGACGGTACTTCCTGTATCCTGAACAAGAAGGGGAAGCGGGGTACTCTGAATGCCATCAGGCAATTTAGGATTGTCATTCTTGCGGCAACCAGCAATGACTGCTGTTGCTATTATCAATATACTTAGAAACTTCTTCATACTTTCAGATTTAATACATTAATCAGTTTACATCCCAGAATACCCTGGATGAATCAGCAGCGGGCCCTTTCTGTGCCGGTGCATTTGGATTTCTGTTCAGGTCATCAAAACTCCATGGTAAGGAGAACGGATAACTTCTGCTCAACTGTACTGTTATTGCCGGTTGTGCATTAGGTTTGAAAGGATCTCCGTTGATGGGAGGCTGATATTTATGATTTGGAGCCTGTGTATTATCATTTGGATTAAATAACACAGGGTAACCAGTTCTGCGGTAATCAGTATATTGTTCATTACTGTTACCAAAGCTTTGAATCCATTTCTCAGTCATGATAATTTCCAGCTTCTTGGCAGCAGTTGCAGCATCATACTCTGCTAACACGTTATCACGATATGTTTTTGCTGCTGCAGTACCTGCAATTTTTGGAACTACCTGGGAAGTACCGGTTTTTGATACAACAAAATCAACCTGGGCAAAAGACTCATCGATCGCAGCAGATAATCTGGCACGGGCATCACCTGCCAGTACACCGCTGATCATCAGTTCTGCTTCAATATACAGTCTATCTGCATAAGTCAGCATCCTGAAAGGTGCAGCACCTGTAGCGTCGCTGGCTTTTACTGCTTTTGAATCACCTTCATCATAACGACCACCAACAGGATAGATACCGAATACAGTCATACTGTTATCCTGTGCGAAATCCCGGTTAGGTCCTGCAGATCCAAAAACGATAGAAAGGAAAGCTCCGTCACGGTATTCAGTCGGACTTTGTGCCGCCTCATCATCACTAAGCTGATTATAGAAATAATAAGGAATACGGGGATCTTCATTACCGGTAAATATTCTGGAATTGTATCCTTTCAATATTGAATAGAACCAGGGACTCTGATAATGCGATTTCTGTGTAGCAAAATACTCATTGAAACCCGGGTTACGATCATCCGGGGAAGAACTCGCGCCATAAGGCATCATCAGACTGTTGGCAGTACTACCAATCAGTTTGCCACCGGTTACAAGAGCAGTTACTTCAGTACTAACATTCTGTACCAGTCTGATTTGATTGTACAGTTTCAATTTAATGGTATTCCCTGCATTAGTCCATTTAGCAACGCTACCACCATAGAACAGATCATCACTACCTGGCTTACTTGTATTGGCCGCGGTTGCGTCTGACAGGTTTGCAATGCCCTCATCCAGTAAAGCAAGCAACTGAGGATAAATAGTTGCGCCTTTATCATATACAGGATATCTGATACCTTCAGTTGCATACTTATTTGCCTGAGAGTAAGGAATGTTCCCGAATGCGTCTACCAGTTCGCTCATTGCATAAGCTTTTATGATTTTAGCTATCCCTGCATAAATCATATTCTTCTGAGCTGTAGCCTGTGAGATAATTACCTCAGCATTCTCTAAAGTTCCCAGCACATCGTTTCCAACCTGTGCACCAGCACTGGCGTAAATACCGGTCCATGCACCATTAATATTGATATCACTTCCATCTATACCATACTGGTCCTGAGACTCACGTACAGTAATCTGATGCGTGTATACAGATAATATTTCAGTCAACCCGCGGGCCCCCCTGTTATCATTTGTAAAACCAAGTGAATATGATAAACCCTGTTCTGTGGAAGGCAGTAATTTTGCCAGATCTACTTTAATCGGTTTATTCGGGTCTGTATTAATATCAAGAAAGTTCTTTGTACAACTGGTGAATATTACCAACATTCCCAGGCATATATATAGTTTCCTTTTCATCGCTTCTTTTTTTGTTTTGAAAATTAGAATGATACTTTAAGATTCACACCAAAGCGACGGGTAGTCGGTGCACCGGAGAGTTCTATACCCTGAACGTTTGTATTACCAAAACTACCTGCCTCAGGATTGAAGTTTGTATACTTAGGCATGTTAGGTGCCAGGTACCAAAGGTTACGTCCTGTGAAGGTGATTGTTAAACCACCAATTGGTGTTTTAGTAAACATTTCTTTCGGGAAAGTATATCCTAAAGTAGCTTCACGGAAGGTGTACAATGTTGCATCATATACGTTCCATTCAGTAGCTGCGTTGATGGCGAATGATTCACCAAAGAACATTTCATTCTTACTTATAATTGTGTGGTTAGGTATCTCAGCACCTTTTGCATCAACCAATGGTTTACCGGTATTAGCATCACCATAAACACCAGGAATTACAAAACCGCCTTCACGATCTTTTGTGTCCAGGGTTACACCACGTCCAAGCAGTGAACTAACTGTTACAGAATAAATATCTCCGCCTTTTGTCATATCAAACAGCGCGTTCAGGAAAAATCCTTTATAAGTCAAAGTAGTATTAATACCTGCTTTGAAATCAGGATTAGGATCACCTACCATCTGTTGTTCTGTAGATCTGATCAGTAAACCGGTAGTTGGGTTAATCAACAGGTTACCCTTACTATCACGTGCATTTACTGATCCACGCAGGTAACCATAAGGCTTCCCTGCTTCCAGGTAAGGAGAGATGTCACTTAAGATACCACTCAACTCAATGCGGTCAACACCTTTTGTAAGACTAACAACCTTGCTTTTGTTCTTGGTGAAAATACCATGCAATGTCCAGGTGAAATCTTTTGTTCTTACAGGAGTAAGACCCAGATCCAGTTCTATACCTTTGTTGGTTATTTTACCAAAGTTGTCATACACTCTGGTAAAACCGGACGATGCAGGAATAGGTAAAGTAGCAATCTGGTTCGTAGAAGTACGCTGGTAAACAGCTCCGTCAAAAGTAATACGTCTGTCCAGGAATTCCAGTACAGTACCTATTTCAAAGTCTTGCGTAAACTCAGGTTTCAACAAAGGATTTGCTGCAGTAGGAGTCTGTATTGCGCCTGCCTGTCCAAGAAATGCAGTATTGATATTGAAAGTGTTTGTCAGACTGTAAGGATCTGCATCACGACCAACCTTAGCCCAGCTTGTGCGTACCTTACCAAAGTTCAGCACATTCCCACCTATGCCCAGGGCTTCAGTAAATACGAATGCAGCAGAAGCACTTGGATAGAAGTAACTATTATTATCTTTTGGCAGTGTAGAAGATTTATCATTTCTACCGGTCAGGGTTAAGAACAGATAATTCTTATAGTCCAGTTCCAGGTTGGCAAACACGCCATATAACCTGTGTCTGTAAAATTCAGATACGCCTAATACACTCTTTGTATTCGTAATATTATAGATACCGGCATTCACGATCTCGTTACCGGTCATTGTCTGAATACGCTCTGAACGTTGGTTTACGTTATGACCCAAAATACCACGGAAGTGGAATTTATCACCACCCCCAATCTTAGGAGTGAATGTAGCCAACAGGTTTGATTCTATTTCCTGGAACTGATAATTCTGTTCTATGATACGGCCTTTACCTTCAGCAGCACGGGAACCGATATCAGTGATTTCACGTCTGAAGAAACTATTGGTGTTTGTACCAAGCTGGTAACTCACGTTAATCCATGGCAGGATGTTATAACTCAGCTTTAAACCTGCGATATAACGGTCTGTATTTGTACTTACAGTATTATGTTTCCATGCCCAGCGTGGGTTATCAAATTGTGCAGTCAATGGAGAAACAGGTTTGCCGTTTGCATCTTCATAAGGCAGATTCAGGTCCCAGTTTCTGGCCAGGAACAAAGTACGTGCGAAAGAGGAAGCAGCTCCATCTACCTGGTTTTCACCGAACACGCTACCCAACTGGTTGCTTCTGGAATAGCTGAAGTTAGCGCCTACCTGTAATCCATTATCCAGTTTTGTAGTACCACCTACACTCATACTTCCACGATTGAAAGAGGAGTTAGGTACGTAACCATCCTGATTAAGATAAGAAGCAGTTGCACTGATAGCTGATTTGTCGGTACCACCGTTCGCAGATACTGAATTCTCAATAACGGTACCGGTCCTGAACAGGTCCTTTACGTTATTGGGTTGTGCCTGATATTTTATATTACCTGATACTGGAAATAAGTCAGGGAAAGCAGCCAGATAATCAGGCCATGCAGGAATTGAATCCCTGCTGCCAAATTTAGGTCCCCATGAACCGTTGGAGTTCGCATAGTTAAACTTGTTACCCGCACCATACAGGTTCTGGTAATCAGGTAAACTGGCTATGTTTTCTATAGATACAGAAGAACTGTAGGTTACTTCTGTTTTACGTTTGGAAATTGAAGCACTACCGGATTTAGTAGTAACAATCAAAGCTCCGTTAGATGCTCTGGAACCATACAAAGCCGCAGCAGCTGCACCTTTCAGTACGCTGATAGAAGCAATATCATTAGGATCAAGGGAAGACAGACCACTGGAATAAGCACCACCACCGGATGTCTGGCTGGAGGTTGTTACCTGGTCATTATTATATGGAATACCATCTACAACAATAAGAGGTTCGTTACTACCAAAGAATGAAGTAAAACCACGGATATTAATTTTAGTGGCTCCACCAGGTGTACCCTGACCAGCTCTGATATCCACACCGGCTACTTTACCCTGCAGACCTTTCAGGATGTCCGGTTCAGATTTCTGTGTGATCTGATCTGGTTTAATCTGCGAAACAGAATAACCAAGAGAAGCTTCTGTGCGCTTGATACCAATAGCTGTAACTACTATTTCACCAAGTTGTTTGTTGTCGGCGTCAAGTGATATGTTAATAACACTATTTCCAGTCACCGGAGCTTGTTTACTGATATATCCAATGAATGAATATACAAGTGTTTCTCCTTCCTGGGCAGATACGGTATACGTACCATCGCCTTTTGTAAGTACTCCCTTGTTGGAGCCTTTAATAACCACAGTCACTCCTGGTAAAGGAGAGTTGTCCTTGCCGTCAGTAACCTTTCCCGTTATGTTTCTTGTTTGGGCTGTGACGTGGATCGCACCAATGACCGCAAGCAGCCAAATGAGTAAACCTTTTTTCATAAGCAAATCATGAATTTGATAAAATCTTTAATTTTTTCTCCAATGGACCCTATGTTCTGTAAACCAGCAGTACAGTTTGCAAAAGAACAATCGGGCAAAGCAAATAGTTAAAACCAATTTTTAGATACAATAAATAGTTTAGATAATCTGGGCAGTTAACACCAGTATCGAGTTTAGATTTTATGTTGTTAAGCACGCTTCCAGTACACTTAAGTACTACAGTTCAGTTCAATTCTTCTTCTTTGTTAAACCGGGGATCTTTGTTTACAGGTAACAGATCAAAATAATTATCAAAGTATGCTCATGGCACCTCCACATTGCTACACAATGCAAAAAATAGACTTTGTTATAACTTATTGGTCATTTGCTATTCAACTGCAATTCAGATTTCGGCTTGGGTTCCTATTATTACGTTTAGATTTTATTTTATTTTTAGATTTTGTCTCCCTTATTAAAGTTTGTAACCCTTATTAAATTGTTAAATCTTTCTTAAACTGAGGCTAAAATACGATTTGTAGCAATACATCGGTATACAACTAAAGTATCATGATAAAAAAATATTCCAATAGTCACTACTGGCGTGATTTTCGGCGTGTTAAATTTTTCAAATAAATATTTTTATAATGGGAAAAAGTGTCTAATAAAACAAAAAAGGGACATTTCCGGATACCCTGGACCTATCCCTTTCTGTATGAACTGTCATCTTTATTTTAATTATAACCAGGGTTCTGATGCCCCTTCAAAGCAGGACTAAGATCTATTTCCCGTTGAGGTATAGGCAAAATTACTCTGTCAGCTCCGGCCTTCTTATCCGGATCTGCTGTACGTAAAGAATACCCTCTTCTCAGTAAATCCATTCTGCGATGCCCTTCAAAACAAAGCTCTTTACGCCTCTCATTTAAGATCGCATTAACAAGATCGGCTCCGCTCACAAAACTATTGATATCCCATCCTGCCAGGCCGGCCCTTGTACGCAGCGTATTCATCAGATCTATAGACTCCTGGTTCACCCCATTTAGTGTTGCCAGTGCCTCCGCACGGTTCAGGTACATTTCAGTAACTCTTATCAGCGGTGCATTATCCTTACTCGTAGATACATTCGGGAACTTCAGTGAAAACCGGCGCACCTCACGGTTAGCGGCTGTTCCCTCATCACTCATCGCGTAACGCAGATCGTTCGCTTCCTGTGCAAATGCCTGGATCAGTTCAGTCGTAAAAGGACAATCACCTCTTCCACCTGCACTTACCGGACGGTAATAAGTAGACCAGCTGCCACTACCCGTATTAGGATTATCAGTATCCGTATTCTGAATAGAAAACACATCCTCCGCAGAATTCGCATCATAAAAACTGTAATTCCCTGCCAGCGTATAATAAGGTGCATCCAGAACCGCCTTCGCATAAGTAGCTGCCTTATCCCACTCTTCACGATATAAATATAATCTGGACAATAATGCATTAGCTGCCCCCTTGGTAGCACGCCCCCTTGCCAGTGCCGCATCAGCGAAAGTATCGCTCAGGTCTGGCAAGGCTTCCAGTAAATCCTTTTCAATCTGCAACTGCACCTCGTTCACCGTTGCCCTGGATGGATAAGTAATAGTACCATCAAATGCCTGTATGACCAGCGGAATACCAGGCTGCGCTCCCTGTCCTACCTGGTAAGGCTGTGCATACAGATTCAGTAACTGGAAATACAAAATAGCCCGCATAAATTTCGCCTCTGCCACATACATCTTCCGGTTTACATCTGAAAATGCAGGATCCGATATTCCCGGTACACGGTCCACCACTGCATTCGCGCCCATAATAACATCATAATGCAAACGCCACATCTCACTCACATAAGAATTACCCGGCGCCGTTGTAAAAGCGCCAATGTCCTTTATTCCAAGGACTCCTACATAATTGACGTTATCCGCCATAAATTCAGCAATGGCCTGAGGCTCACCCCCGAATACTTCCAGTCGCTGGGAACGGCTGTATACGCCATATAAAGCGCTTAACGCAGTGCTGCCGGATGTGAATACTTCTCCGGAAGAAATAGCCTGCTCCGGTTCCAGATCCAGTTTGTCGCTACAGGAAAAGATACCCGTTACAGTGATTCCTGCCAGGAACCATATCAATATATTATGTCGGTTCATTGTGTACATTTTAAAATACCAGGTTAACGCCTACTGTAATTGTTTTAGGCTGGGGAAGTGAAAAGAATGATTCTCCTGCTACCTGCCCGTTAGAGCCATATTCAGAGACTTCAGGGTCTGCTCCGCGGAAACCTTTTTTAGTGGCTGTCCATAAATTCTGCCCCAGTACATACACACGGGCACTGTTTAATATATGTGTGTTGCTCAGTAATGCCGCCGGCAGATTATATCCAAGTGTCAATGTCTTTAAACGCAGATAAGATCCGTCAAATAACTGCGCCGTAGACAACTGTGAAATATTATTCTGACTGCTCCAGGATGCACTTGTAGCGGAAGGTGCAAATGCCTTGTCTCCCGGTTGCTTCCAGTAATTGAGCAGATCCTTGCTTACATTCAGTCCATAAGTAGGATTATCCAGGTACTGGAATTCTGATAACATTACTTTATTACCGGTACAGAAATAGAAGTTAATCCCCAGATCAAAATGTTTATACCGGAATGTATTATTAAAGCCACCCGTGAATTTCGGAAGAGCACTACCGGCTATGATCTGGTCATTGCTGGTTGGAGCTGTTGTTGTCTTACCGTCTTTGGTATACCACTCAGGGTCCCCGGTCTCTGCATTAATCCCTTTATATCTTATCAGGTAAAATGAATTCAGTGAATAACCCTGTATCGCGCGTTGTCCATTATAAGAACCTATAATAAAATTCCGGCCTTCTTCATCTCTCGTATCAGATGGCAACTGTGTGACTATATTTTTCAGATAGCCTGCATTCAAAGAGGTTGTCCATTCAAAATCTTTGTTCTTCACCGCTACACCTGTTATTTGCAGGTCCACCCCATTATTCTGCATCTTCCCGGAATTCCTGGTGCCATAGCCAAAACCTGTAGTAGAAGGGAATGCTACATATAACAGTACATCCTTCGAATTCTTGCGGTAATAATCAATATTCAATTGCAGTCTGTTATCCAATGCATTCGCCGCTAATCCAATGTTTAGCTGTCCTGTAGATTCCCATCCCAGGTTAGGATTGCTCGCCTGTGTAGGTCTTAATCCCGGTTGTCCGGCGTAGTTGGCATCTGTGCCTGCTGAATATAATGCCAGGTAATCGTAATAACCAATGCGGTCATTACCAGTAACACCATAACTGGCTGTCAGTTTCAGATAATTGATAAATTCCACGGAGTGCATAAACTGTTCCTGCGATATTACCCAGCCTGCAGAAACAGCCCAGAAATCACCATACTTTTTATTACTGCCAAAACGGGAAGATCCATCTCTTCTGAAAGAGGCTTCTGCCATATATTTATCCTTGTACCGGTAACCTGCGCGGAAAATATAGGATTCCAGCGCCCATTCTTTTCCTGTTGCGGAAGTAGTGAGAGGTACAGAAGCAGATCCCACATTCAGCAACTTATCACTGGTAAATCCGCTACCACTTACTTTTATATCATCATAACGGGCTGTTTCAAAACTATGCGCTGCCAGCAATTCAATGTGATGGTCCTGCGTAAGGTCCTTTTCGTAATTCAGACTGTTAGTTGTTAACCATTTATTATCCTGCCAGATAGTACGTCCGCCAACACCACCGGGAGTTATCTTTTCAGATTTGCGGTAACGCTCTTCTGTTTGCAACTGATCAATGCCCCAGTCACTTTTTATCCACAAATGATCTGTGATATTAATTGTCGCATAGGCGTTACCGGTATTACGGCGGGTATAGTATTTATTCCTGTTTAATCCCACTACGGCCAGTGCATTATTAGCAGGATCAGCAAACTGTCCGTTATCGGTATACGCAGGTGTAAAAGGTGTATTCAGGTATCCGGCAGTGAAAGGTGCCGTCAGATCACTTTCAACAAGAATACGGTCCATATCAGTATAGGCAGTAGTGAAGTTCACTCCAAAATGTACCCGTTTACTCAAGCTATGTTCCAGATTCAGACGGCCGGTCAGTTTCTTCAGGTCATTCCCGATAACAAAACTTTCCTGATTCAGGTAACTGCCTCCCAGGTAAAACTTCGTTTTATCATTTCCGCCACTGGCAGAAAGCGAATAGTTATTCGTTTTGCCAGTCCTTTTTACTGCATCTGCCCAGTCAAATCCTTTTGCAGGGAAATCAACGGTTGGATTACCTGTCACCTTGGTGATATAATCATTATAGTAAGTACGGTACTCATCTGCATTCAATACCTTCAGTGTATTCGTAGGTTTTGACCAGCCGGTATAATAGTCCAGTTGTACCTTTGTTTTGCTGTTGGTAGTTCCTCTTTTGGTCTTAATAAGTACGACACCATTGGAACCTCTTGAACCATAAATAGCAGCAGCAGCCGCATCCTTTAATATAGTAATGGACTCGAAATCATCAGGATTCAGCTCCAGCAGCGGGTTCAATGCAGCCCCACCACTGTATGGCGTATTATACTGACCATCACTCAACGGCACTCCATCGACTACAAATAACGGTTGTCCACCTGCTGTAACGGACGCTGCTCCACGTATCCGTAGTAAAGACGCTCCACCCAGTAAACCGGAAGAATTCGTCATCTGTACACCTGCTACCTGCCCTTGTAATAACTGTTGCGGAGTAATGGCCGGCACATTCTCCACTACATTGGATTTCAGCACGGATACCGCCTCTGTTGTATAACGTTGTGTTTGTTGCCCGTAACCAACCACTACTACCTCGGAAAGCCTGGACTGATCAGGTTTCAACCGTACATCCAGCCGGGTGGTAGCAGCATCTGCTTTCAGTTGTTTACCAGCATACCCTACCATAGAGAAAATCAACTCCTGCGTCCCGCCTACAGGAAGAGAGAATGTGCCATCCTCTCCGGTGGCAATACGGTAAGTGGAACCTTTAATGCAAATCGTTACACCAGGTAACGGAGCCCCGCTGCTATCGGAAGTTACCTTGCCTGTAAGCGTTCTGATTTGGGCAATAGCAGGCAATATATAAATAACTGGCAGCAGCAGACAGAGGAATACACCTTTTTTCATCAATGATTTTTTATCTTTTACAGCAGGTCGTGGCTTGTGATCTTTTGAATGGCTGAATTTGCATACAGTACCTCATATGCAACTACATTTCCCCCGTGTCCTTAAATTATTTTGATTGATATATCGAAAAATGCTCACGCAATATATAAAAAATATTAAAAAGATATGGATATGGTTAGAAGGATTAAGATATTGATAAAGTGAATATCAGGGATTTCTGCAGCTGGGAACTGCCGGAATTGGGGGTACAAAATTATAAGGCAAGCGGTAGGATTACCGCCTGCGCGCTCATCAACCAAAATCTAAATCCGGTATATCCAGATCTAAATAAAATCTTTAATACTCAGGAAAGGCTTAGTGGCTGGGACTGCAACAACTCCAGTAACGTTTCATAAATATCCTCGTTCCGGTTATTATACCGGAATTCGCATTCTTTCAGATGCAGGTAAACGGTACTGCGGTTAAGTCCTTTGAACTTGGCAAGCCGGTGTTTTGTAAGTCCCCAGAAAGCATCAATATCATCTGCCCTGGCAATGGTTCCTTCATTTTCCAGGTTGTACAGGCGGTACTGGCCAAGATCTGCTACGTTGCTGAAACGGCGCATCTTCTCTGCTACATTCTGTGTTTCCAGTATGGAACGGCTGCTTCTCACAGCGGAATGTATCATAGAACGGCTCACATCCGGGAGAATCTCGGTATGCAACCTGTTAGATGACCTGTAAATTCCGAATACCACCGGTTTTATGTTTCGGCTAACGTCTGTCTTTACAGAAACGGAAGTGTCTTGCGGGTGATGAACGGTTTGATCTATGACCTGTGGCCGGCCTTTGTAATCTGCGGGCAATAAGGATTCACAATGACGGGCTATCTGCTGGCGAATTTTCTTCAGGTAACTATTTACAGTTACTCTGCTTACTCCACTAATGCTGGCAATCTGGGTGGCAGTAAGATCTTCGGCAAACAGCCTCAGTATCTCCTTAAATTTACGCTCAGATAAGTGAGCGCCCTTTAAGTATTTGTTTTTCATGAACTAATGAACTAAAAGAGGTTAAAATGGCATGATAAACCTCTCACTTTTTAACGGGTATGCAGGGGCCTTTTATACAAACGGCTAAAAGGGGAGTATGAATGCGGGCCACTAGATTATTTGGGATAAATGCAGAAGGCTCAATACAATAAATTGTATTGAGCCTTCTGCATTATGTAGTACTACTATTATTCTTTGTCGTCGAGTCCCAGCTTGGCTATATCAACATCTTCTTCTTCATCAGCCGGACTGGTCCATTGCTTCTTTTGTGCTTTCTTAAGCAACGATTTTTCCATCCACAACAATAATGCTGGCAATATTGTAAGGTTAGTGATCATCGCCAGTACCAGCGTAAGCGAAGTCAGCCAGCCTAATGCCTTGGTGCCACCAAACTCTGAAAAACTGAATATCATAAATCCGGCAAACAGGATCATAGATGTATATATGATACTAAGCCCCGTTTCATGGATCGTTTGCTTCACAGTGGCTGAAATATCCAGATTGTTATGAGGTAATTCCTGCTTAAAGTTCACCAGGAACCGGATCGTTACATCTATCGCTATGCCTAGTGCCACACTAAATACCAGTACTGTAGATGGTTTGAGCGCTATACCGGCCCAGCCCATTACACCTGCGGTTACCGCCAGCGGTATCATGTTTGGAATGATAGATATGATCAGCATTCTCCAGGAACGGAAAAGATACAACATACAGAATATGATCAGCACAAATGCCAGCAGGATACTTTCTGTTAAACCATTGATAATAAAACGGCTGCCTTCCAGGAATATCACACTCGTACCTGTAAAGGTCACTTTATACTGCGCAGTATCAAAGATGGCATTCACCTGCGGACGCAACGAATCCAGCAGAATAGGCAATTCACGGGAACCTACGTCCGCCATATTCACACTTACACGTGCCACCTGCCGGGTACTGTCCATAAAGGAAGCTACCAGTCTGGTGAATGTAGCGGCTTCTTTACTCGCATTCGCATCACCACCTTTCATACGCAGATAAGGCGCCAGAAAACCAATATCAAACTGATTAGGAATACTGTAATTAGATGTATCTCCATTATAATAAGCCTGCTTGGCAAACTTGATACCTTCTGCTACGGAAAGCGGACGGGCAAAAGATGGCTGCGCCGTAATCAGTTTAGACAACTCATCCAGCTTCTCCAGCGTCTTCAGATTGACAACCCCGTTCTTTTTCTTCGTATCCACAGAAATCTCCAGCGGCATGACCCCTTTGAAATTATGCTCAAAGAATTTCAGATCAGTATATAGCTTGTCACTTTTCGGAATATCGTCCAGCATAAATGCTTCAGACCTCAAACGTAACATACCTGTTACAGCTACCACTACCATTAAGGCAGTAATAGCATATACCCATGCCCTGTACTGGAATACCAACGCTGTAAGCCCGTTCAGTAATGCACGGAAAAGACGGTTATCCAGGTAACTGGTATGCTTGGTCTTTGGTGCCGGCAGGTAACTAAGTACAGAAGGCAGGAATATAAAGGAGATCAGGAAGATGAACATGATGTTCAATCCTGCAACTACTCCAAATTCACGTAAAATAGAACTCTTGGTAAAACAGAATACGCCAAAACCAATGGCCGCTGTCAGATTCGTGAAGAGGGTAACAATACCCATTTTCTGGATCATATGTACCAGCGCACGTGTCTTGTTGCCATCCTTGGCATATTCAATATGATACTTATTGAGAAAGTATACGCAGTTCGGAATACCGATTACTACGATCAATGGTGGTATCAGGCCGGTTAATAAAGTGATCTTATACCCCAGTAATACAATCGTAGCTACAGACCATATCACGCCGATCGCAACAACGATCATAGACATCAACACTGAACCAAAAGAACGGAAGAAAAAGAAAAGGATCAGTGCAGTTAATATAAAGGATAATTTCAGGAACAACTTCAGCTCATCAGCTACTTTGGTAGCCATGATGGTGCGGATCAGCGGCAAACCGCTCATTCTTACCTCTACGTGATGCTTTTTACCAAACGCATTCCCCAGTGTCATGATGTTCTTCACCACTTCTATACGCCTGGCTGTATTCATCACTTCTTTGTTGATGTTCACCAGCATCATATAAGCATGCGTATCCGGATTGTACAACAGCCCTTTATAAAAAGGCAGTGTATTGAATAAACGGTCCAGACTGTCCAGTACTGCCTGTTGCTTCAGATCTCCTTTAAAAAGAGGTCCGGCTGTCAGCTTATGCGTACTGTCGTTTTTTACCAGGTTAATGGCAAACGGTACACTCAGCACATTCTCAACAAATTCTACCTTTTTCAGGTCCTTGTTCAGCTGTACATAGTCATCAAAAAAATCTACTTTAAAAAAATCATCTGTTTGTACCCCTATCACCATAAGGTTTCCATCTTCTCCAAACAGCTTCTTGAATTGCTGATAATCCTTGTACTTCAGATTATCAAGAGGAATAGATTTGTTGGCTTCATAGGATAATTCCACCTTGCTGGCATAATAAGCCATCACGGCAGTGCCGGCAAGTAATAATACCAGTAACGGTAGCCGGAATTTCAGGACGAAACCTGCTAGGCGTTGCCACATAAGCGTCGTTGTAGTTTAGTAAGGCCGTAAAGGTAATCAAAGTTGCCTAAAAAACTGGGCGATTTGCTTATAGAACAGTAAGTGTCATAAAGTAATAACATATAACTATTTTTGATGCATGTACCGTTTCCTTACATTACTATGTCTTATTAGTATCCCATCCCTGGCACAAACACCTATCGGTCAGTGGCAGGAATACCTTCCCTGGCTACCGGCCATATCGGTCACTGTGAACACAGACAAAGTGTATTGCGCCTCATCAACAGGTCTCTTCTCCGTAAATACAGGAGAGGAACAGGACATTACCCGCTATAGTAAAGTGAATGGCCTCCACGACATTGGTATCAGCGCCATCGGTAGCAATAATAACGGGGTAATGGTGGCCTACCGGAACAGCAACCTGGATTTCTTACAGGGCAATAACATCTATAACATCCCCGATCTCCTGCGCAAACAGGTATCGGCTGATAAATCCATCTTCCGCATCTTTTTTAATAACGACAACGCCTACCTCTGTACAGGATTAGGCATCGTAGTCGTAAACACGACTAAAACAGAGATCTCAGACACCTATATTACTGGTTCTACCGGCTTATACACACCCGTATATGCCCTTGCCTTATTGAATAACTACCTCTATGCAGCTACCGCTGAAGGTATAAAGAAAGGCCCCCTCACCGGTACAAACCTGGCAGATTTCAGGAACTGGACTCCTGTACAACAGGGCCTGCAACAGGATACCGTACAACAGGTTATCCAACTGGGAAATAAACTTATTTGCCGGCAGGGGAAACAACTCTTCCAGCTGCAAAATGATATTTGGTCGCCCTGGTATACCGATGGGAATGCAATCACCAGCCTCTCTGTGAATGACCAGCACCTACTGGTTTGTGAAAATAGCCGCATCATAGCATTACAAACAGATGGCACTGTCGCTACGACCTTACAGGACCAGTTGATTCAGGCCCCCCTGTCAGCAGTTGGTTACGGACAGGATACCTGGATCGCTGATTCCCTGCATGGACTTATCCGCTATAGCACCGGACTATTCACTCCCATTGCGCCCAATGGTCCTTCCAGCATCATCACCGGCGATATGCTTTTTGTAAATAACACCTTGTTTGCTGCAGCAGGCGGCGTAACAGATGCATGGGCCCCTACCGGCAACTCCAACGGGTATTATACGTTCAACAAAGGGGAGTGGCTGCAACACAAAACCAATGGCATAAAAGACCTCATTACACTGGCTGCGGATGCCAACGGCGTGTACATTGGTTCCTTTGGGGGCGGACTGTTATACCGGGACAAGATTTTTAAAGAAGCGACCAATGTAAGCGGACTGGCAACAGATGCTGCCGGTAATCTCTGGGTGGCTGATTATGGGGCGAATGCCAATCTGCTCCTAAAGAAGCCCGATAATTCCTGGTCATTCTTCCGCAGTCCCTATGCACAAACTGGAAACGCCATCAGCCAGCTGCTCACGGATGATTATGGACAGATATGGATGGTTTCCCCACAGGGAAACGGCCTCTTCGTATTCAATTACACCAGCAATCAATGGTACCAGTTCCGCATGGGAACTCAATCAGGCAACCTTCCTTCCAATGACGTATACTGTATGGCCAAAGATAAAAACGGCGCTATATGGGTAGGCACAGGCCGCGGCGTCGCTATTATGAACTGCGCTGATCAGGCAGCGACAGGGAACTGTAGTGCATACCTCCCCATCATACAACAGGGCAACTTTGCCGGTTACCTTTTTCAGGACGAACAAGTGACTACCATCGCCATAGACGGCGCTGACAGGAAATGGATAGGCTCTCTGAACGGCGTATGGCTGGTGAGTGAAGATGGTGAAACGATCATTGAACACTTCAACACTACCAACAGCCCTCTTCCTGGCAATCACATCTACAAAATAACCATAGACCCTCTCACGGGAGAAGTATACTTCGCAACGGAAAAAGGATTGATGTCCTGGCATGGTACTGCTACAGAAGGTACCATCATGCAAAAAGACTCCGTACTGGTATTCCCGAACCCTGTCCCACACACATATGGCGGCACCATCGCTATCCGCGGACTGGCACAAAATGCGCTGCTAAAGATTACAGATATCAGTGGACGGTTAGTATTTCAGACACGGGCCTTAGGCGGACAAGCCATCTGGAATGGCACCGATTATACAGGACACCGGCCTCAGAGTGGTGTATACCTCGTATTTGCCACCAGTGAAGAAACAGGGGAACATCTCGTCACTAAAATCGTATTTATAAACTAGATATCAGTAATTTCGAAGCTGATGTTACATAAAACGCGCGGGATAGTATTAAGGACAGTTAAGTATGGCGATACAAGTGCCATCGTGAACATCTTCACAGAACTGTTCGGCATACAGGCATACATGGTAAACGGAGTAAGATCTTCCAAACCCAATGCAAAAGGCAATCTGCTGCAACCGGGAAATATACTGGACCTCATCGTTTATCATCACGAACAAAAAAGTATCCAGCGTATCTCCGAATTCAAACTGGGTTACATCTTCACTTCCCTGCACTTCAATGTAGTAAAGAATACCGTAGCCCTCTACATGATAGAATTATTGCAGAAAAGCCTGAGAGAACCGGAAGAACACCTGGAACTCTACTATTTTACAGAACAGGCACTGGAAGCGCTCGATAAAACGCCCTTATCAATAGCCGCAAACATCCCCTTATACTTCACGCTCAAACTGGCAGAACATTTAGGATTCCGTCTCAACGGCCGTTATTCGGAATATGCTTCTTACCTGGATTTGCAGGAAGGTTCATTCACAGATTTACCCCCTCACCACAGTAACTACCTGGATGCAGAAAACAGCGAACTGACAGATCGCTTATTCCAATGTTATGAATGGGAAAGTCTGGGAAATATTACGATGAATAAAGACAAACGCAGGAAACTGCTGTATGCCTATCTGGACTTCTTCAAACTGCATCTGCCCGATTTCACAGAGCTTCAATCTCCGCCAATATTACACGAGATCCTTGACGCCTGAGTACTTCAGTTCCGTATTGATCCCATCAAATACTGCATAACTGAAATAATTCATCCAGTCGCCCAGGTTAATATACCTGCTATCAGGGCCTACCTGTAAATCCAGTGGCAAATGCCGGTGTCCGTAAATGAAATAATCATAATGAGTGTGTTGCAACACTTCTTTACTGTAGATAGCCAGCCATTCATTCTCTTCCCCGAGAAACTTTTCCAGTTCCATCCCGGTAGCAGCACGGCTTTTACGACTAAAATAATTGGCTAACGCAATACCCCAGGAAGGATGTATCACCGAAAATAACCAGCGGCAAACAGGGTTGCGGAATACTTTCTTTAATAACTTATAACCATGATCACCAGGCCCCAGCCCGTCTCCATGGCCTATATAAAATAATTTACCCCCGATATCATAAGTCTGTGGCTCATAATAAACAGGGATATCCAGCTCTTCTTCAAAATATCCGTTCATCCACATATCATGGTTCCCAATAAACACCGAAATACCAATCCCTTTGTCCCGCAGTTCTGCCAGTTTTCCCAGCAAGCGGGTATATCCTTTAGGAATTACTTCCTTATACTCAAACCAGAAATCAAAAATATCTCCTACAAGAAAAATATGCCCGGCGTCATTAGATACCTCGTTCAGCCATTGTACGATCCGTTTTTCTCTTTCTCTGCTGACAGTGGCATTGGGCGCACCCAGGTGAAAATCCGATGCGAAATAAACCTTTTTGCCTTCCGGAAGATGAATGTGATGCTGCATATACTAATTAATACTATTTAAATCCTGCTTCTTCATAAGCAGTTTCAATATCCCCAAGATCAGCCTTCACAGGATCTCCTAAGCCGGTAAATAAAAATATCTCCCAGGCGTATTTAGGATGATTGAGATTGATATAGAGAGATTCTCCGTTCTTCCTGATAAAATGTAATTGCGTAGCAGAGGTACGGATGATCTTCACTCCTTTGGATGCCAGGAACAGGCTGTCGGCAGTAACAGTGGTGCTGTTAAATTGCAAGATACCAGGAAAACTCTTCTCCCCGAAAGCGCTTTTCAGGGATGCTAATTTATCTCCTGACGGTACAAAGATGACAGCACACGTATCTTTTATAACCAGTTCATCACTGTTGGCAGCAGCATTACCACTGGACGGAGCCTGCCCGCAGGATGCCAATACAAGTGCTGTAAAAATAAAAAGGAACAACCTCTTCATAACAATCATTTAAAAGAACAGCGCATGATTACTATCATGCGCTGCTCAAATATAGTTAAACTAATAAACGTTTTATTGATCTACCAGGAATACATACACCTCCTTAGGACCGTGTATGCCTACTACCAGTGTCTTTTCAATATCTGCCGTACGGCTTGGGCCGGAAGCAAAATGAATGGAAGAAGGTAATTCTCCCTGGTATTTGTCTTTCAACCGGGCAATGGCATCTTTCAGATCAAATACCAGCTGATGCGTATAAGCAATCACAATATGAACAGGCGTATATACAGGTAATGCCCTGCCGGAAGCCTGTGCTGCACTCAGTACCATGGTACCGGTACGTGCCACCAGACATTCGCAGTCTGTAATCGCTGCCTGTGCGGTATGCATATCCCCATTGTTCATGAATGGGAACTGCTTTAACTGAAACTGCTGCATCAGGGAAGGTGTCTGGCAATGCACATCATCCCATTCCTTACTGGTTACAAGGGCAACCAGGTTATCCACGACCTCATTTTTACTCGTGCAGAAAATGAACTTCCCCTGTAAACGGGCAAACTCCTCTGCAAACTTCATTTCCAATCCGTCGTGTTCCTTTATAAAAACGGAACTGTTGCCCTCCGCATTTGGGAAGGGCAACTGTACCGATTGACTCAATGCATTTCGTACTTTTTTAAGAATATTTTCCTTGGCAGGAGATATCTTCATAATAGCTTACGCATTAGCAGGTGAAGGCGAAGGATTGATGATATCCGAAGGATGTACACCATCAGTGCCGAGGCTTTCGTTAGCCCTCTGATGTTCTCTGTGAACGTCCCATGGACGTTTACCGATCAGTCTTTCCAGATCTGCCTGATACAATACTTCTTTCTTCAACAGTTCCTGTGCAAGGGTTTTTACCTGGTCCAGCTTTTCTGTAAGCAGGTTCTTGGTCCTTATATAAGCCTTGTTGATCAGCTGACGAACTTCTTCATCTATCATCTTGGAAGTTTCCTCAGAGTAAGGTTTTGTAAATGCCTGATCACTGTTAGGATCATAGAAAGATACATTACCCACTTTTTCATTCATACCATACACAGTTACCATCGCATAAGCCATACGGGTAATAACCTGAAGGTCATTTTGCGCACCGGTAGATATTTTACCAAACACCAGGTCTTCTACAGCACGGCCGCCAAGGGTCATACATATATCGTCCAGCAACTGTTCAGTATTATAGAGGTATTGTTCTTTTGGAAGATATTGTGCATATCCGAGAGCAGCAACACCACGTGGTACAATGGTAACTTTTACCAGCGGGTTAGCATGTTCCAGGTGCCATCCGCAGATAGCATGACCAGCTTCATGATAAGCAATCACTTCTTTCTCTTCAGGAGAAATGATCTTGTTCTTCTTCTCTAAACCACCAATTACGCGATCAATCGCATCATTGAAGTCATCCATTTCCACTTCCGTTTTGCCTTTACGGGCAGCAATCAGCGCAGCCTCGTTACATACATTGGCAATATCGGCTCCTGCAAATCCGGGTGTCATGGAAGCAAGCTTCTTAACGTCCAGGATAGGAGAAGTCTTAATAGGCTTCAGATGCACTTCAAAAATGGTCTCTCTGCCAGCCAGGTCCGGCTTATCGATAGAGATCTGACGGTCAAAACGTCCCGGACGCAGTAACGCACTATCCAGCACATCCGGACGGTTGGTAGCAGCCAGAATGATGATACCGCTATCAGTACCGAAACCATCCATCTCAACCAGCAACTGGTTCAGGGTATTTTCACGTTCATCATTGCTCATCATCACGTTCTTACCCCTTGCACGGCCAATCGCATCTATTTCATCAATAAATATGATACAGGGAGCCTTTTCACGGGCCTGTTTAAACAGGTCACGTACACGGCTTGCACCCACACCTACGAATAGTTCAACAAAGTCAGAACCTGACATAGAGAAGAATGGTACCTGTGCTTCTCCGGCCATTGCTTTGGCCAGCAGGGTTTTACCGGTACCCGGAGGGCCCACCAGCAAAGCTCCCTTAGGGATTTTACCCCCCAGTGCAGTGTATTTCTTCGGGTTCTTCAGGAAATCCACGATTTCCATGACCTCGACCTTAGCTTCGTCCAATCCGGCCACATCACTGAAAGTGATATTTACACGGGTCCCCTTGTCGAACAGGGTTGCTTTGGACTTGCCAATGTTAAAGATGCCTCCCGGACCGCCACTGCCACCGGCAGGACCGCCCATTTTACGCATCAGTAATACCCACAGACCAATCAGTAATACCAACGGTAACAGCAGTTGAATGAATGGTTCAAACCATCCCTGTCTGTCCTCGTAAATCACCTTTACCTGATCTTCCAATGGTGTGTTGGCCTGAGCTTTATCCATATCTGCTTTAAAGCTTTCCTCACTACCTATACTAAAACGGAAATGTGGACCGGCATTTGGTGCGCCGAAACGGCCTTTTGCCACTTTATCAAATTTGGGCTCGTTCAGCCGCTCTTTTTTAATGTAAACCTCTACAGACTTTTTGTTCACCACCACTAGCTTGTCTACATCTCCTGGCTTCAGGTAATCGAGTTGAAATTCCTGAAAACTAAGCTCTTTAGGCTGGGCTCCGAAATTAAAAAAGTTCATAGCCAGCAAAGCGACACCTATAAAGGCGTACACCCAGTATATATTGAACTTTGGTCCTTTCTTTGGCGATTTGTCTGACCCCTTGGTGAAGTTGTTGCCTCTTTCCATAATCTTACGCTCCTTACGGATGTCGTTATTAGTTAAAAGTTATAAGTTATTCTCGTTATGCTCCATTCGTCCTGCATCGCTCCACATGTCTTCCAGACTGTAAAACTGCCTGGTTTCAGGTTGGAATACATGCACTACAACATTCACATAATCTACAAGTATCCATTGTTGTGCGGTAAATCCTTCGTGTTTGTAGGGCTCTTCTCCCAGATGCTCCTGTATCTGATGTTCAACATAGTCTGCTATAGCCCTAACCTGTGTATTGGAATTGGCCTCACATATAACAAAGAAGTCAGCCACAGCTTCAGGAATCTGGCGTAGATCCAGGGAAACAATATTTTCTCCCTTTTTATCCTGGATAGCCTTGATGATGATGGAAAAAATCTCGCTTTCTCTACTCAGACGCGTTAACGCCTTTTTTCTCGTACTCAGAACGGTTAAGGGTGCCAATAAAATCTCTTTTGGTTAAAAATAAACTTTAATTGTCAAAATTACTAAACAAGCGGCAAATAAACACCGGAATATGATATTGTCACCACGCATTCCAATATGCTTCCAATATTGCTATTGATACCTGGTATGCAGACGTTTGAGACTACTCGTTTATTGTAATACCGGATCCTCTCTTTTGTTAAGAAAATGATAAAATGAGTTACTTTGCTTTTTCAAAATAATTCAGAAAAGAATCTCTTGTGATCGGACAGCCATTTTACATTTTAGACAAAGTAGACAGCACCAATAACTATGCCATGGAGCAG
Source organism: Chitinophaga oryziterrae (assembly GCF_009758125.1). Classification (GTDB taxonomy): domain Bacteria; phylum Bacteroidota; class Bacteroidia; order Chitinophagales; family Chitinophagaceae; genus Chitinophaga; species Chitinophaga oryziterrae. The sequence goes on along the minus strand of NZ_WRXO01000005.1, from coordinate 320,306 downwards.
GTCAATAATGGGACCATAAACTCCGGAACTGCCTGGTTTGCACTTGAACAAACTGCAGGAAAAGGGCAACGTGGTAAGCAATGGCTCTCACCTCCAGGCGAAAACATCATGCTTACCATAGCCCTGCAACCCGGAATGCTGCCACTTTCCAGGCAATTTATGCTGAGCATTACAGTAGCTCTTGGAGCCGCCGATTTCTTTAGCCGGCATGCCGGAGATGAGACCGGAATCAAGTGGAGCAATGACATTTACTGGCGTGACAGAAAGGCAGGGGGCATTCTCATCGAAAATGTACTGCGTGGCAATACATGGCAATATGCCATTATAGGAATCGGTTTGAACATCAATCAAACCACCTTTCCGGAGCATTTGCCCAACCCCGTATCCCTGCGCCAGATCACCGGTAAAGCCTGGGATGCCATCGCTCTGGCTAAAGAACTATGCACCTGCCTGCAAGAGCGGATTCAGGCATTACACCCTTCTACTTATGACAGCCTTCTCACCGAATATATCAGCAGGCTGTTCCGCCTGAACCAGGCCGGTCTTTACCGCATGAATGATGAATACTTTGAAGGCATCATCCGCAACGTATTGCCAGACGGCCGTCTCTGCCTCGAAAAAGATAAAAATATCATCGAGCTGAACTTCGGAGAGATCGAATTCGTCCTTACAAAGTAGAACATCTGTCCGGTTTTAGAATATCCGAACAGATGTTTCCGTACCTATTTCGATAGTAAGGACTTATCAGTAGAAAGGACAGACCGGGTATTCAATAAAGGAAGGAATAGAGAAAACGGATTACATGTTGTTATTACACTAAATATAGGTCCGGTAAGACTAACATGTAATCCGTATATAATCTTGTGCGCTGCTGCAGATAGTTGGTTGTAATAGTAATAAGCAGTTCCATCAAAAGGCACATGATGAAAACAAGATTTTGGTTGATAAAGGTGAACTCAATTTGTGAAATCTTTGTTAATTTATCAAATTTAAAAATGCAACATGGATACAAATGGCGTATTGGCAGGAATTATTCCTCTTTTGTCCGTCCTTACCATCTGCATATTCATACATCCACATATCAATAACTGGTGCTTTCAATAACCGATTAGCGCATCTTTTTACTAACTTTAATGATATGGCCACCAGTAACAATCGCAGAAGTATTCAACGTGTAGGGCTGAAACAAATTGGTAGCAACCTCCTGCAGGTAGCCGTAGAAACACCTGCCACACCAAAAGTACCAGCCAGAAGCAGCTTTGCCGTGCATTCACGCGCTACAAATCCCTGTAAAGAATATATCTCTGCCAGCAGACGTGACTATTATAAGATATCTCTTATCACCGAAGGCAGCGGTACATTTACCCTGGGAGACCGCGTATATAAAATAAAAGCGCCCAGCCTCCTCTTCATTAATCAGGTTGAAGTCAAAACATGGTCGCCGGTAGGTCCACAGGATGGTTACTACTGCATGTTCACAGAACACCTGTTCGAAATGCAACGGAATTACAGGGATGAAATCCTCCATTATCCGCTTTTCCAGATAGGAGCCAACGCCGTACTGAAATTAACAGAAGAGCAAAGCATCTATCTCCAGCAGATCTTCAAACAACTGATGAGAGAACATAAAGATTGCGCCGCCTATAAGCAGGAGGCTATCGTTATCTATCTTCAGCTGCTCTTACTGGAAGCCAAACGGATGGGAACGCCTGCAAGCGATCATCAGCGTACGCTGACAACCGCACAATTACTGGCAGAACGTTTTACAGAAACACTGGAAAAACAGTTCCCCATCGCTTCCGAACAGGAACAGGTACAGCTGAAAACTGCCGGAGAGTTCGCTCAGATGCTCAATGTGCATCCAAATCACCTGAACGCTACCGTAAAACGCGTTACCGGACATACCACCAGCGAACATATCCGCCAAAGGATCCTGCTCGAAGCAAAACTCCTTTTAAGACATACCGACTGGCACATCTCTGCTATCGCCTGGTGCCTCGGTTTTGAAGAACCCGCTAATTTCACGCACTTCTTCAAAAGCCAGACCAGTCACTCTCCTCATATCTTCCGCACACTCTAAATAAAAAAGAGGCAGCCTTATAATAGAAGACTGCCTCTTTTTCAAAAAATAAAATTACTTCGCTTTATACCCCCATTCCTGCAACCACTTTACAATTTTCTCCCTGTAATCCCCCTGGATCAGTATCTGACCATCCTTCGCACTTCCACCCGCCCCGCACTTCGTCTTCAGTTTCTTACCCAGTTCTTCCAGATCATCTGTCTTTCCTACAAACCCGTCTATCAGTGTCACCACTTTACCCGCACGCTTCTTCGTATCCAGTTTTACCCTCAGCTGCTGATGAGCATTACCTAAAGTGTCTGTTTCTTCCGGTTCATCGTTATCAGGCGTAAACTGAGGGTCTGTTGAATACACAATGCCACCGGAACCTTTTTTCTTGGACATAGAAATTACTTTAAAATCGATTAACAATCACCTGCAGGGCAGCAGGCTCAATACGGAAAATTACTTTTTCTCCTTCACTCAGGGGAACAGCATCTCCATCCACCTGTAAATGCGCCAGCTCCGGACTTTTAATAGTAATGTACCTGCCCGTATAATGCTGCATATACTTCGTCTTATCAATGGTTCCTCTAAGAGAGTAAAACCCGATAGGTATTAATCCGTAAAAAGGCACCGGCGGTACCAGGCATATATCCAGCTCTCCGTCAAAAACACTTGCCTTGGGCGCCAGCTTAAACTCATAGCCAAACTGGTTGCCATTTGCTACTGTAAAAAGGAAAGCACGCTGCTCCTGAATCTTCCCATCAATATTGATTTCGTACAACGGCCCCTTATACTTATTAAAACTTCCAAACACCAGCTTCGCATACCCCAATAATCCTCTTTTTTGCACATGGCGAAACTTATCCGCTATCAATGCATCAAATCCAACACCTGCATTACTCAGGAACATATGTTCATTGGCATAACCAACATCCATAGGCCGGCGGCGGCCATCCGCGATCAGCTCAAGTGCATGTGGCACCTTCATGGGTATTTTAAGTGCCCTTGCCAGTCCGTTACCACTACCCAACGGTATAATGGCCAGTGCGGTACCGGAGCCTACCAGCCCCTGTGCTATCTCGTTTATAGACCCGTCACCTCCAACAGCAACTACCGTATCTACACCAGCTTCCACTGCTTCCCGTGCAAGCACAGTTCCATGACCCAGGTATGCCAGGTGCGTAATCTCCACAGAGAATGCTTTCGGTGTCAGATATCTCCTGATAACTCCCTCCAGGCGTTTCTCTCTGTCCGTACCGGCTTTCCGGTTGATGATGAATAATATCTTTCTCAACGTTAGGGATGTTTCTTTGTTAAGTACTAAAGAGCTTTAAGACTAAGGTCCAGGCTCACAGCGTGATGAATAACGGCTCCTGCCGACACATAATCCACACCTGTTTTTGCATATGCTTCCAGCGTATCCAGGTTAATCCCACCGGATGCTTCCGTTTCAAACCGCCCGTTAATCAGTACAAGCGCTTCACTTACAAGCTGCGGAGTGAAATTGTCCAGCATAATCCTGTGTATCTGTCCTACGGCAAGCGCCTCCTTCACATCTTCAAGATTCCGGGTCTCCACCTCTATCTGCAACGACAGCCCCTTTTCCTTTAAATAAGCCACTGTTTTATTCACAGCAGCAGTAATGCCTCCGGCAAAATCAATATGATTATCCTTCAACATCACCATATCATATAATCCCATCCTGTGATTAACACCACCACCAATCCTGACTGCCTCTTTTTCCAGCAAACGGAAATTAGGTGTTGTCTTACGCGTATCCAATAAACGGGTATGATATCCTTTCAGTTTTTCCACGTACTGATGAGTAAGCGTCGCGATACCACTCATGCGTTGCATACAGTTCAGTACCAGCCTTTCTCCCATCAGCAACGTATGTACTAATGCACTCACTTCAAAAGCTGTTTCACCTTTCTTCATCACCTCACCATCTTCCTTAAAAGGAATAAAAACAACATTGGGGTCCAGCTGCTGGAATATCGTCTTCGCTACTTCCATCCCCGCCAGTATCCCATCCTCCTTTATTTTCAATATAGCTTTGCCCGTTGCCGCAGCCGGGATACAGGCTAGCGTGGAATGGTCCCCGCTACCAATATCTTCCGCCAGTGCATTTTGTATAAGATTCCTGAGTGCTGATTCTTCTAACATAATACCGGTTTAGAACAACGAAAGTAACGAAATAAAAAAAGTCCGGAACTCCCGGACTTTTTAAAATATATCTGTCTGCAATAAACTGCTTATTTATTCTCGAAACGTAACTCGTTCAGCACCATAGAACCACCTTTCTTCTGCAGAAAGAACGAGGTACGGAAAGTGCCTCCTGAAGTTCCCATATTACCAATACCGAAACGGGACCCGCCTCCACCTTCACCCTGGTGAATCAGTTCAAATGATTTCACCTGGTTCTTTGCAAAAAAATCCTTCAGTATTATTTCAGCCTGTGATTTGCTGTAAGAATTGGACTTGCCGGAAATATTTATTTCAACTGTATTATCAAGATAACGGGATAATCCGCTAACATCCCCTTGTTTGATCGAGCTGACCACATCTTCAAAAGGCCCTGCGGCCGTAGGTTTCAACGTAGCAGCTGACAGTGTAAATGCAGTTATAATGCCTCCAAACAACACCACCCCTAGCACATACATTAACTTTTTCATCGTCAGTATTTTATTAAGTAGTAAAGTTTTCATCATCTGGTATGAAGTGGGCTAAAACTATGCCAAAGTGCAGACTAGCATTTAAAATACAATCATCGTTGTATTGCACAAGCATTAATTGATGCAAATATATTAATATATAATTTTACAATTACCCTTAACTGCAATAAACTTCCGCCTTATCTTTTAATCCAGTATGTTTTTTGCTCTCATTTCAATAAGTTTGATGCCTGAAGTATCACTTAAAAAAAATCTCACCGTATATATGGAAAAGAAAAGAGCCATTCTCGTTATTATGGATGGATGGGGACAGGGACAGGTTCCTGCCGCTGACGCAATAGCACATGCAAAGACACCTTTTGTTAGCAGTCTTTATGGGAAATACCCGCATAGTACTCTCGTTACATGCGGAGAAGAGGTAGGCTTACCTGAGGGACAGATGGGTAACTCCGAAGTGGGCCACCTCAATCTGGGCGCGGGCCGTATCGTGTACCAGGAACTACAACGTATTAATGTAGCTGTCCGTACAGGAGAACTGGCTTCCAATCCCATATTACAGAACTCATTCAACTACGCTAAAGACAACGACAAAGCCCTTCACCTGATAGGTCTTGTCAGTGACGGTGGTGTTCACTCTCACATCAACCATCTGAAAGCGCTCACACAGATCGCTAAAGATAAAGGCCTTACCAGGGTATTCATCCACGCCTTTACAGATGGACGCGATACAGATCCTAAAGGCGGACTGGAATACATGACCGACCTCGTAGCACACCTGAAACAAACTACCGGTCAGGTTGCCAGCGTTACAGGCCGTTATTATGCAATGGATCGCGACAAGCGCTGGGAACGCGTGAAACTGGCCTACGATGGGCTGGTAAACGGTATTGGTACTCCTACTCAGGATATACTCACCGCTATCAAAGCTTCCTATGCAGATGGTGTGACCGACGAATTTATCAAACCTATCATCGTTACCGATGCACAGCAGAAACCAATTGCTACCATCCAGAACGGTGATGCAGTGCTCTGCTTCAACTTCCGTACAGACCGTTGCCGCGAAATCACACAGGTCCTTACCCAACAGGAATTCCCCGACTTTGGTATGCACCCGCTGCAACTCAACTATACCACTATGACCGAGTATGATAAAACATACAAAGGCATACATGTAATATTTGAGAACGATAACCTCAATAATACAATAGGAGCAGTACTGGAAGATAACAACCGTACCCAGATACGTATCGCAGAAACAGAAAAGTACCCGCATGTAACCTTCTTCTTCTCCGGCGGACGTGAAAAAGAATATGAAGGCGAACGCAGACTGATCATAGCTTCTCCTAAAGTAGCTACCTACGATCTGCAACCGGAAATGAGCGCAAATGAAATCACAGATGCTATCGTACCGGAAATTGAAAGTAAATCGGCCGACTTTATCTGTCTCAACTTTGCCAATGCAGACATGGTAGGACATACCGGCGTTTGGCCGGCCGTTATCAAAGCAGTAGAAACAGTAGACGCCTGCGTGGAAAGAGTAGTCACCGCTGCCCTGAAAAACGATTACACCGTCTTCCTCACTGCCGACCATGGTAACGCAGATTACATGATCAACAATGACGGTACTCCCAACACCGCCCACTCACTCAACCTCGTTCCTTACTTTGTGATCAGCAATGACTTCAAAGGAGAATTAAAACCAGGTAAACTGGGCGACGTGTCTCCAACCATCCTTCAGATCATGGGCCTTCCCATCCCTAAAGAGATGACAGGTACCGTGCTGATTTAACAAAACTATAAATTATACCCTGGAGCTGTCGCGGATACCCGCGACAGCTTTTTTTTTGTCACTGTAACTATTACCATAGCTCCAACGTTTAAATGTTTTTTAGTGCTCTCGACAGATTTGCTCATGCATCAGATGCGCCGTTTTCACGGCGCATTTTTTTTATCACAAGCTGCATAACTCATTCTTCCCTAACTTTGCCGAATGGATTATCGTTTCTCCTGGACATTTCTGTCTGCAACCCTTCTCTTCGTTTCCTGCGGCACCGGTGTTAATCAGCAGCCCCAGGCTAATGGCTACAGAGATTTAAAAGGATACTTTAAGCAGGAATTGGTGGATATCAGTCAGCAGAAACCTGCCCTCTATAAAACGGTCACGCTTAATAATCAGCGGGACAGCGTTACCATCAATACTCCCGATTCGGCTCAACTGCAAAACCTGTTGCAACCGTTCCTGGAAGTAGACCTCAACAAACCTTCGCTCAGGGATGCCTACGATACAATAGTTCTGCCGGACCAGTTCACCGGTAAACGCTCTCTCCTGTACAAAGCCAGGAATAAAGCTACACTTCCGCAGGAAGTGATCCTGAACGTAGACAGTAGCCAGCATATAGAAAATGTACAGATGAACAAACATGTTCAGAACCTGGTATACGAATACCAGCAACACCTGGAATACCAGCACAACAAACACATCCGTATCACCACCTGGCAGAAAATAGCATTCCTGCCATCAAAAGAACTGGATGTAAAGATTTTGCTCAGGGCGCATAATTGATTGTAAACAATGACAGCAGCAGAATTTCAACAAATATCACATACCATCCCCTTACAGGCCGGGATTTATAAATACTACAATGAAAGTAATGAGATCTTATACGTAGGTAAGGCCAAAAGCCTGCGCAAAAGAGTGAGTTCCTATTTTGTAAAGAATCATGATAACTATAAAACACGTAAACTCGTTGAATGTATCCATCATATAGAGTTCACCATCGTAGACTCTGAACAGGATGCCTTTTTACTGGAAAACTCACTCATCAAACAATTCCAGCCAAAGTTCAATATAGACCTGAAGGATGATAAAACGTATCCTTATATGGTCATCAAACACGAAGCCTTTCCCCGCGTATTCCTTACCCGCAATATCATAAAAGACGGCTCGGAATATCTCGGCCCTTTTACCTCTGTAGGACGTGTAAGAGAACTGCTGGATATGATCCGTTACAACATCCCTTTGCGTACCTGCAACCTCAATCTTTCACAGCAGAATATCAGCAAAGGCAAGTATAAAGTATGCCTGGAATATCATCTTGGTAACTGCAAGGGGCCTTGCGAAGGACTGGAAACAGAAGAAGAATATCGTGCAGGATTACAACAGGTAAAGAATATTTTAAAAGGAAATCTCACCCCCGTATTACAGGAATTCCGTGCACAGATGCAGGAACACGCCCTCAATATGGAATTTGAGAAAGCAGAAATATTGCGTAAAAAGATAGAGAGCCTGAACGCCTACCAGTCTAAATCTGCTATCGTCAATTCCCGTATAGGCAACGTAGATGTCTTCTCTATTATCAGCGAAGGCAACCACGCATACGTAAACTATCTGCGCGTACTCAACGGTACTATTGCAGATACAAAAACAGTAACGCTGGAGAAGAAACTGGAAGAGGAAAATGAGGAGGTACTGACCTATGCCGTGGGATATTTACGTGATGCTTTCCATAGTTTAGCACCGGAAATTATCGTGCCTTTTGACATGGAATATCCTGAAGAACATATAACCGTTACCGTTCCTAAAACCGGCGACAAAAAGAAGCTGCTGGAACTCTCAGAGAAAAATGTGAACTACTTCAGGGAAGAACTATACAGAAGAAAGATCCTCCACCTGGAAGGTAAAAGCGATATGGAAAAGAAGAAAGTACTGTATCAGTTACAGGCCGATCTTGAACTGCAGCAGTTACCTGTTCATATCGAATGTTTCGATAACTCCAACTTCCAGGGAAGTTATCCCGTTTCCGCCTGTGTGGTCTTTAAAGATGGTATCGCCTCAAAGAAAGATTACCGTCATTTCAATATTAAGACAGTAGAAGGTATTAACGACTTCGCTTCCATGAAGGAAGTGGTTTTCAGGCGCTACAGAAGGCTGCTGGAAGAAAACCAGCCATTACCTCAGCTGGTGATCATTGATGGAGGTAAAGGGCAACTGGGATCAGCCATGGAGAGCATCCGGGAGCTGGACCTTGTAGGGAGTATGACCGTCGTAGGACTTGCAAAGAATGAAGAAGAGATATTCTTCCCGGGGGATAAAGACAGTATCAAATTACCCTACGATAGTGAAAGTCTGAAACTGATCCGCCGGGTAAGAGATGAGGTACACCGTTTCGGTATCACCTTCCACCGGCAGAAACGCAGTAAGGGCACTTTTAAAAATGAACTGGAGAATATAAAGGGGATTGGAGAAAACACCGCTACACAGCTATTAAAAACATTCCGTTCCGTAAATAAGATCAAACAGCTCTCGGAAGAAGACCTTGTAAAAGAGATAGGCAATGCAAAAGCAAAACTGGTCTTCGATTATTTCCATAACAGATCATAAAGTAAAAAGCCGTGCAGATGTTATCTACACGGCTTTTTAGCTTATTTACGAGCAGATTAGTACTGCCACATATCTTGTTCTTTATTAAAGATCTTGTCTTTGATCGCCTGACCTTCCAGGAGACGCATAGTACCATCTTTAATGTAATCCTTGATCTCACGGTTATACGTGTTGTTCTCCTTGATAACGAAACTGGAGAAAAAGCGCATTTCGAAAAGGTCTTCCCAGCTCATAGTAGCAGCATCGTTATTCTGGTTGTACACATCGTACTTGGCCAGGATAGGACGCATATCAGGATAATATACCCAGAACAATGGGATAGCGGCACGGAAAGAACCATCTTCGTTCATACGTGATACCATAGGTGCAATACCCAGGATACGTACCTTCAGAGCAGATGCTTCTTTATCGAACACCCAAACTTCTTTGATCTTGTACTGAACAACAGTACGCGGGTCAAATTCATCACGGGTGCTTACCATTTTCTCCTCACCGGTTACAGGGTCAATACTACGTACTGTCTTCTCCTCTCCGCTTATTTTAGTTTGTATCTCAGCGTAAGAAAGGGGAGTGGTGAACCGGTCGTCGATAGGACTGAACGCTTCTACTTCCTTATTCTTAACTGCATTGATCAGGATATTAATGAACAGCTGGTTTGTACCAGATTCATCCTCAACGTTATACTGGAAAGGAAGGTTCATCTTTTCACGGATATCTATTACCTGCCAAATCTTCTTCTCCCAGAACTCATCGTCTGAGCGGATGTGATCGTAAGCAATAGGAATACGGTCTCTGATGAAATTCTTTTCAGATATTCCGTCTGTACGCATCGACTTGCGAGGCGTGTCTACAGGTATACCTACACCATCTGGGCGCTGTGACTGTGCTGGTGGTGGGGGAGGTGGTGTAACGCTGTTACCCGTCGCAGGATTCACAAGCGAAGCGTCCTGAGTCGCAGGAGCATCTGCTGCTTTTGCAGAGTTCCGGCGCGTTGTACGGTTCCGTTGTGCATATGACTGGGTAGCCAGTAATAATACCAGCATCAGGGAACACCAACCAATTCTGTTGAGGATGACTGCTCGCATAAAAAATAATTTAGTTAATCTTGAAGTTGACATTACTCATATCTCTCACTTTGCCATCTGGCCCTTTCACACGTACGTTATCAAAGTATACAACATCTCCAGGTCTCAGTGAACGGACAGCACCTAATATACTACTTGGGAAATATGCAGAGTTAGCATCAGCTTCTACGTAATCTTTACCTTTTCCTTCGATACCGACACGATAGCTAATGATCTCATACTTCACGTTTTCAAAAACGAAGTCTTCCAGGTCTGCACGTAAACCACCCTGCACTTTAAATTCTGCGGCCTTCATAGAAGGACCTTTGCTCATACCTACCTTCAATACCGGATCTGGTACATACTTGATACGGAATTCTTTTGATCCCAGTGTCTTTACCTTACCATCGATCTCAGCACTTACAACTACAGTAGCTTTACCAGGAGCATTTACAGTTGCCATGTACTGACCGGTACCTGTTCTGCTGAGGTTACCACCGGAAATGCTGGCGGATACTTTTTCAGACGGAACACCACCTGCTGATACAGAGATCGGGTTCTGCAAACCGATGTACAATACGTTCATCTTATCTGCAGAGATAGAAGTTGTTGAAGCTCCTACACTGTATGTTTCACTGAAAGGATAAGTTTCAGCTTCACCGCTTGGTTTTTTCAATGTTACTGTACCAGAGATCGTTTTTTCACCAATACCGCTAACAGGCATTGTAAAAGTACCCAGACCTTCAGAAGCTGTAACGGATGAACCGTTTACAACGATCTCAGGATTAACAGTGCTGCTGTACGCACCTACTGCTATCTGAGCTGTTAAAGTCTGGCCTTCCATCAGGTTCTTTGAGTTCAAAGAAACGAATGGTCTGATCTTGTCGAATTTGAAATCATTTTTGCTGATCTGTGATAACAGGTCATCAATGATTAAAGACTCGGAGTTTTTGATATCATTCTGGAATTTACTCAGAATGGTTACCGCTGCAATGGTTGGAACCATGTTAAAGTGGTATTGAGTCCAGGTCTTGTTCTTAGGACCATGTTCGCTACCATTTGATTTACCGATTTCAACGTGCAGTGGCAATGTTTTTTCGAAGCTCGCTTTTTGCTTAGGATCAACGAAAGTCAACAACTTAGCGCGAAGTTCTGTCAGACGTTTTTCCAGTTCAGGACCCTGTTTGCGGTTCTCCATTACACGGGTAGGAGCATCCAGGTTATCCTTACTTTTTACATCACCATATTCATTACGTCCACCACTTTCTCTGATGATAGTCTCCTTCAGTGTATCGAGGTAGACGAACATTTCAGCGGAAAGCTTTTTCACCTCCTCGGCCTTATCTCTGAAAGGCTTTGTTTTTTCCGCATCAGTCTTCATTTGATTGTCAAACTGTGCGTAGGTGATATTGTTTTTATCAGTAATAGAACCGTTCGAAGTTATAATTGAGTTATTTACGATATTAAATGCGTTCAGTATTTCAGCAGAGACGTTCAATGCCAGCATGGCCGTCAAGACCAGGTACATGATATTGATCATCTTCTGCCTGGGATCCTTTGGTAGTGCCATAGTTTGTTCTCAGATTTGAATGATTGTCTGTTGTTACATCAAAAACTATCAGCGTTACCTTATCTGGCGCTGTGCATAGCGCTGAGCATGTTTCCGTAAACAGTGTTCAGGCTTGTCAGGTTTTGTGCCAGTTTAGAAATTTGATCCTGTGTTTTGCGCGCATCATCGACGCTGCCGGTCATAGCCTGAGAAACAGTCAACAGATTTCCGTAGAAATTGTTCATCGCTTTCAGGTGATTATTAGTGTCCTGCAGCTCTAACTCATAGATAGCATTCAGGGAAGCCAGATTTTTGGTCATACCCTGCATCTGCTCGTGGAAACTTCTGGTTGATTCAGAAGCGTTACTGAAGGAAGATACAGCAGCTGCTGCAGTAGTGTAAGCATGAGCTACATTACCGATAGCGCTCGCAGCTTCTCTTGTTTTCTGTGTGTAGTCGCCGGTTGCAGCAACAACATCACTGATATCTCTCATTTTGTCTACTGTAGTACCTAATTTCTGAAAGTTTTCGCTTAAGCGTTGCAGACTAACAGGAGTAATGTCAGCTTGTTCCAGCATTTTGTCGAGGCCGGCTAATGCAGGGCTTCCACCAGATACCATTACCTGAGCTTCACCATGGTCTCCACCGCCGTCCGGTACGAATGCATAAACAAAGAAGATAAGAGCTTCAGTACTTAAACCAACGATCAGGGCAATATCAGCGCCTGGCCAGTGTTGAAGTTTAAACAGCGCTCCGATAATTACTACAGATGCCGCAATACAAACAAAGAAATTCAGCCATTTCGATGTAGTAGGATTCATAGCCATAGGTCAAAATTTACTAGTTAAAGTGTTAAAGGTTAAATTGTTATGGAATAGTTCTTGCTCAACGATAAATAGCGGATTACGCTCAATGCACATCATCATACGGTTTCTCATCTAAACATTATTTAATTGTTTAACACCACACATGCCCGTCCCAAAGGCACTCCGGAAAACTATCCCCGGCTCTTCGATCCTTATGGCTATCTTACTCATCTTAATCCGTAATGGCTGCTTCTTTACTTCCTCTTATTTATTTCTTATGACCGAAATCATTCTTAGACCTGCTCAGGAATGCGATCGTACATCTGAAACCGATATATGATTTAGCACTATCCTGATACTCATAGGACCTGGTACCTGTTTGCAGGAAATAACCAATGTCTTTCCATGATCCGCCTCTCACTGATTTACGCTTCATTTTCGGAGCTGCATCATCTGGGATGTCCATACGCAGATAAGGGTTCATGTCTGAGGTGAAGGAGTATGCATTTTCATAAAAGATATCCTGTGTCCACTCAGCTACGTTACCAGACATGTTGTACAAGCCATAATCATTAGGCCAGTAAGCATCTGCCCTTACAGTGTAGAAACCACCATCTTCAGGATAATTACCACGGCCTGGTTTGAAGTTAGCCAGTAAACAACCTTTCTTGTTTCTCAGGTAATAACCACCCCATGGATAAGGAGATTGCTCTCTTCCGCCACGTGCAGCATATTCCCATTGTGCTTCAGAAGGTAACTGGAACTTATCTTCAGTGAACAGGTTCTTGGAAATACGATAGTCTTCCCAGAACTTACTACGCCACTCAGCAAAAGCATTCGCCTGGTGCCAGGTTACACCTACCACAGGATAATTGTCAAATGCCGGGTGCCAGAAGTACATCCTCGTCATTGGTTCATTATAAGCATAGGAGAAGTCCCTGATCCAGCACAATGTGTCCGGATAGATCGCTACATCCTTCTTTACAATGAACTTAGAACGGGGCTTGTTGGCATTTTCACGCCTCTTGGCCTGTTCCCAGTTAAAAGTTTCTGAGTGGTACACCAGCTTATGCACATCAAATTCCTTCCTTCCGTATAAACGGTCTTCCGGAGCATAAGTCATACCATCCAGTTTTTCTATGGTGGATTTATCCTTATAATTAATCTTCTTCTTCCAGTCAATCACATCCTGGCCACCATCACTCTTTACATCACCCAGTAAAATGTGGGCAATAGAATCTGTAACCCATTGAACAAACTGCCTGTACTCATTGTTCGTTATCTCCGTAGCATCCATATAGAAGCCGGAAATAGAAACAGACTTGTTACGCGCAGTGTAGGCATAGTTCAAATCCTCATCGCTAGGGCCCATGTGAAAGGTACCCGAGGGTACGTATACCATTCCATAAGGTACAGGCGGGAAATACTTCGGTCTGGGACTAACTCCAATGAGTTGTCCTTGTGCATTTTTGGGGGTTTTACTACCACCGCAGCTGGCGAGCAGGCTAACCAGCAATACTGCTAACAGACCACTTGATAAATTAAGCTTCATAAGGGTAGCTTTCATTGAAAATCATTTATTTCGTAGGCGACATAGACTCATTGGCCACAATGATGCTATGGGTGTCGCTTTTTTCTTAAAAATGGCCGAATCACCAACCAGCCATTCACAAGCGCTCTAAAGCTTTTAGATAGTACACTTCAGAAATTACCGGTTATTTTACTCGTTGGTTTCACTCAAAAATATCATTCCCTATGGTCAGGTGTTAATAATTCAAGTCAGCACTTTCCCCTCATTCACCCGCTCTAATTTAACGTTAGATAACAAATGTAACGATTTATTTTAATCCGTAGTTAGTTTTCACCCAACTTTTTCATCTCTCAATGGAGAACCGTGACAATTAAAATAAACGTGTTTTTTAACATTTTATTATATCTTCTTCGAATCATTTTTATGTTTCTGCCAGACAGATATGGTCATGCAAGATACATAATAATTATATTAAATTAAAAATTTCCTCTATATCACTTACCGGCTTAATACAATGATAATCTTCACACACATAGATCCACGTTTTACCTGCCTGCTCCCTATGCTCCAGTAACGGCAGCCCCTCTTTATCTTTTTCCGCTCCCAGTAATACTTTGAATGGTATATACCGCCTGCCAATTTCTATCATTTTAACCCTGTAATCAGCCCCTACCACCGCTATCTCCTTCACACCCTTCACCTCCTGCAACATCAACCCGCCCCAGATACCAAAAGAAGTCGGATATCTTACCACCGACTGAGACTGCTCAAAAATCATCCTCAATGCCCTGTCTGCCCACTCCTTTTTGTCATAAATGATTGACAGGTAACGGAGGTTTGCTGCCATCACCGCATTCCCACTAGGCGTAGCGCCGTCATACACCTCTTTCTTTCGTACAATAACGTCCTGCTGGCCTTCTTCAGTATAATAAAAAAATAAATTTGTTTCATCCGAGAAGTTATTGAGTACATACTCAGTCAGGTTACCCGCTTTTTCCAGCCAGCTGAATTCCCCCGTCACTTCCTGTAATGCGATAAACGCCTTTATCAGATAGGCATAATCATCCAGAAATGCCGGATATTTTGCTTTTCCGGCTTTAAATGTATGATAAAAAGCCTGTTTATCAACATGTTGCATGTTATCTATGCAAAAATTTGCCGCATTTATCGCCATCTCCTTATATTGGTGGCCACCCAATGCAGCATATGCTTTACAACACGCATGGATCATCAGCGCATTCCAGCCCAGTAATATCTTGTCATCCAATGCCGGACGGACCCGTTCATCCCTCACAGACATCAGCTTTTCCCTGCAATCTGCCAGTTTACGGTACAACTCCCCTTCATCCAACCCCTTAACACCCGCAAATACCGCTACAGGTTGCAGTATCCGCAAAATATTCTGCTCTTCCCAGTTACCTTCTTCGGTTACATCATAAAATTCACAAAAGATGGCTGCATCTGCTCCCAACACGGTATCAATCCCGTCCTTACTCCAGGTATAAAATTTTCCTTCTACTCCTTCAGAATCAGCATCCAGCGCTGCATAAAAAGCGCCTCCTGCATCTGTCAGCTCCCGCTGCACAAAATTCAGCGTCTCAGCAATGGTTTGCGCATAGATACGGTTGCCCGTCAGTTGACAGGCTTCACTCAGTACGTCTACCAGCAACGCATTATCGTACAGCATCTTCTCAAAATGAGGGGCCAGCCATTGACCATCCGTGCTGTAACGGGAAAAACCTCCGCCCAGCTGATCATAAATTCCTCCCTGCAGCATCTTGTCCAGGGATAACAATGCCTGGTCCAGCGCCCCCTGCACTTTAAAACTATGATGATATCGTAAGAGATATTGTATAATAAACGTACCGGGAAATTTGGGCGCATTCCCAAATCCACCCCATTCCTTGTCTGCCTGCTGCATAATGTTCTGATACATAGTATCACATTGCATCCGCGAAAACAGTTCGTTATGCGGGATCAGCAGCTCAGGGACAGCATTGGAGCCAAAGCGGGACGACTGCATCAGGTGCGCCGTCATATTATCTGCCTGTGTTTCAATATCTTCCCTGCGTTCCTTAAACGCCTGGGATAATGCCAGCAACACATCCTTCCAGGAAGGACGGTTATAAGCTTTCACCGGCGGAAAATAAGTACCTCCGTAAAAAGGGTGTTTGCCCGGCGTAAGAAACACATTCAGTGGCCAGCCACCGGAACCCGTCATCGCCTGCACTGCATCCATGTAAATATGGTCGAGGTCCGGACGTTCTTCCCTGTCTATCTTAATGTTAATGAAATGTTCGTTCATGATCCGGGCGGTTTCGATATCCTCAAAACTCTCACGCTCCATCACATGACACCAGTGGCAGGCAGCATAGCCAATGCTCACTAATATTGGTTTATCTTCCTGTAATGCTCTTTGCAGTGCTTCTTCCCCCCATGGATACCAATCTACCGGGTTATGCGCATGCTGCATAAGGTAAGGACTGGTTTCATTCGCAAGTCTGTTCAATTTCTTAGATTAGGTTGTTGTAACGCTTTGTATCCCAAATATAAGAAAGGGACAGCGTAAGCCGTCCCCCTTAAACAAGTTATTTATATCTTTTAATGTTATTTTTTATTGATCAGGGTAAGATACTGCTCAAGGGCAGCAGGCATAGAAGGAGCCTGAGGTACCGGCGCCTTCAGATCAAGGCGTAAACCGGCGTCTTCTACAGCAGCAGAAGTAGTAGGGCCAAAAGCACCTATACGTGTTCCGTTCTGCTCAAATTCCGGCATGTTCTCAAACAGTGACTTCACTCCATAAGGACTGAAAAACACGATCATATCATACACATTTTCCGCCATTACCGCCTTTACATCATTCGAAACCGTCTTGTAAAGGGTAGCTGTGGCATACTCACATTTGTAAGTTTTCAGCCATTCTTCAATGTCCTTCTTCTGACTGTCTGAACTTGGAAACAGGAACTTCTCATTGTCGCGATGTTTATTCATCACTTCCAGGAGACTCTTGGTAGAACCATCTGCCCCGTAAAATACCTTACGTTTACGGTAAAGGATAAATTTCTGGAGATACAATGCAATTGCTTCTGTAATACAAAAGTACTTGCAGTCCTGAGAAACCTTGATCTTCATTTCTTCACAGATCCTGAAGAAATGGTCAACAGAATTACGGCTGGTAAAAATAACCGCCGTAAAATTTGGTATGTCAATCTTCTGTTTCCTGAAGTCTTTTGCGGACAGTCCCTCAACCCTTATAAACGGATGAAAATCCAATTTAACATTGAATTTCTTTGCAAGTTCAAAGTAAGGTGATTTTTCTGTTTCAGGTTTAGGTTGGGAAATTAGAATTGACTGAATCTGTTTTGTCTGCAAATCTTTTTTTGGCCCGCCTTTAATCATACTTTTTTTGCTCTTGTGTTAACAATAGGCAGTTTGCTAGTGACTACCAGGACTACCAGTTAACCAGACCAGTAACACCTTAGTTATTATTAAAACCGGCGCTACTTCGAATGCGCAAAGGTAAAGAAAAAAATGTAATCTGCTGAAAGATAAGTATTGTTTTACCACAGAGTAAGACCTGATATACCTGTACGCAACCAGTAACACAATGAAAAAGATCGAAATATAGAGGAAAGCACGTGCTACATCCGGCTGGCAAAATGCCAATATCACAAGGAATGGCACCAGCAGAATACCTAACACCTTGTTAATCAGATATAAAATGAAAATATAAGAATCCGCCAGCTCAATACTTCCAAACAACCATCCACAAAAACGTAACATCACATATTTAACACTATAGACGATTGCCACCAGCACAATTAATCCCGGAATTACCATCCAGGCATTACTTGTATTTGTAATATACTGCTGACGGAACATCAACAGGTAAATATATAATGCCAGGCTGATCACAAAAAAAGCATTCAGCAGGAAATTCGGGAAAGGAGATTGTGATAACTGGTCCTTCAGCTGACGCTGACTTAAAGTGGGGTTCAAAAATGCCCGGAACAGGTCGGTGAAATATTTCAGATAGCTCAGCCGTATAATACCCAGCAACAAAACAATACCACCCATCGTATATACCAGCCAGTCAAGGTCCCTATAGTGACGCAACGGGTTCACATCAAGCCGCCTGGGCTTGTTCACCTTTAAAAACACGTTCTTCGCCACCAGCTCCTTCATGTAAACATCATACTCCGATACCTTCGGCCCCACCACCGTCACACTATCCGCCGGCGTTTGCAATAAACTGTCCTTATGAACAGCAATAGCCGGGGCCGCCGTATGTAATACGCTGTCTTTACGAATAGCCGGAGTGGCATGTGACTGGGTATCCTTACGAACAACCTGGGCCTTTTTCTTTACCGGAACAGAGTCCCGGTGAATAGCCGTTTGCGTTACCGGCAGCGACTGTACGCCACTATCCGTTTGTGCAGCCAAACGTAAACAGGGTAAAATGAACAGGAACAATAACCACCTTCGCACCAGGAATATTTTTTAATGCTGTAATTTCGATGTTTGCAAAGATATAAAAATAGTCCACAGTCTTTGACTATCGACTACTTAACAACAATGGCAGGTATTTATCTTCATATTCCTTTTTGTAAACAGGCTTGTTACTACTGTAACTTCCATTTTTCCACCACGAGAGGACAACAATCCCTGCTGGTGCAGCAATTGCTGCAGGAAATGGTCCTGCAACAGGGCTACCTGGCAGGACAATCCATCAGCAGTATCTACTTTGGCGGAGGCACTCCCAGTCTTTTAACAGCAGAAGAATTAAATCTTTTGATGGATAAACTGTATTCCCTCTTCAAAATAGAAGAGAATGCAGAAATTACCCTCGAAGCCAATCCGGACGATCTCTCCCCGGCTAAACTGAAAGAACTGTCCGCTACAGGCATTAACAGGCTAAGTATAGGTATCCAGTCCTTTCATGAAGCAGATCTTCAATGGATGCACCGGGCACACGATAGCCGGCAGGCGCTGGCCAGTATTAAAGATGCGCAGGCGGCTGGTTTCAATAACCTTTCCATAGACCTGATCTACGGCGGCCCCACCCTCAGCGATGAAGGCTGGCAGCAAAACGTACAACAGGCGATCGACCTACAGGTAACACACCTTTCCTGTTATGCGCTTACCGTAGAACCAGGCACTGCGCTGGACCAGTTCATCAAAAAGAAGAAAATGGCCGCTGTAGATAACGAAAAAGCGGCCAGGCATTTTGAACAACTCATGAAATGGACGGCTGCGGCCGGTTACGACCATTACGAAATATCCAACCTCGCCAAACCGGGATGGCATTCCCGGCATAACAGCAGCTACTGGCAGGGACAATCTTATCTCGGCCTGGGGCCCTCTGCCCATTCTTTTAACGGGCTTTCCCGGCAATGGAACGTGGCCAATAATGCATTGTACATAAAAAGCCTGCAACAGGGTGCTGTCCCTTTTGAAAGGGAAGAACTGACCCCTGCCATGATGCTCAACGAATACATCATGACCTCTCTCCGCACTTCCGCCGGTTGCAACCTCTCTACCATCCAGGAACGTTTCGGTACCGGTAAACGGCAACAATTGCTTGATAAGGCTAATGAGTTTATAGAGAAAGGCTGGATGAAAAAGGAGCAGGATGTATTAATCCTGACAAAAGAAGGCCGGCTTTTCGCAGATGGCATCGCATCGGATCTCTTTTTTGATTAATCAACTATTCATATCCTGCTTTAAAAGCTTTCTGGTGGCTCATGTTATCATCATTCCTTCATCACTCCTATAGCACTCCTATATCATTCTACCGGCATTCCTATATCCAAACGATATAGGAATGATGAAAGAATGTTGAAGGAATGGGCTTTCCATGATGAAAGGATATAGGATTTTAGTCCAGGAACATCAATAAAAAAGGCCGGTCCTGTACGAACCGGCCTTTAAAATATTATCCGAACAACTATTTCTTAACACCAAACTTGTAAACGCAGGTGTGTTTATAGGTTTCTCCTGGTTTCAGTACCACTGTAGGGAAAGAATGTCCGTTTGGAGAATCAGGGAAATGCTGGGTTTCCAGACAGAACGCTCCACGGAAAGCATAGGTCTTACCACCTTTACCGGTATCAGTACCATTCAGGAAGTTACCGCCATAGAACTGAACACCCGGTTCGGTCGTCCATACTTCCAATGTACGGCCGCTGGCTGGTTCCAGTACAGAAGCTGCAAGGGAAAGTTCATTACCTTTTTTATTCAGCACGTAGTTATGATCATAACCATTACCGAATTTAATCTGCTGGAAGCTGGTATCGCCCACTCTTTGACCGATAGCTGTAGGCGTGGTAAAGTCCATTGGTGTACCCTTTACGGCTTCCAGTTTGCCGGTTGGGATCAATGTACTGTCTACCGGAGTGAAACGGTCTGCATTAATCATCATGATGTGATCATTAATATCTCCGTTGCCAGCGCCTTTTAAGTTAAAGAAAGAGTGATTAGTGAGATTTATTACCGTCGCTTTATCAGTAGTCGCCTCATAATCAATCTTAAACTCGTTACTGTCTGTCAGTTCATAGGTAAGGGTTACATCCAGGTTGCCCGGATAACCTTCCTCACCATCTACAGATTTGTAATGGAATTTCAATGTATGATCATTAGGCTGCTCAGCATCCCATACCACATCATTGAACCCTTTTTTACCGCCATGCAGGTGATTAACCCCGTTGTTCACAGCCAGTGTATATTCTTTACCGTCCAGTTTGAACTTCCCTTTCGCAATACGGTTACCATAACGGCCCACGATACCGCCATAATATCTTTCTTTGGTGCTGACATATTTTGCAATATTATCATACCCGAGTTCTACGTCTGCCAGTACTCCTTCCTTATCAGGAGCCAGCAGGCCAACTATTTTGGCGCCGTAATTTGTAACAGCAGCCTGTACTCCGCCTTTACCTTTCAGGTAATACAGTTTAACGGGTTTGCCGTCAATGGTGCTGTCGAACTTTGCAGCTGGTATTTGTGCCTCTATTGAAAGGCTGTCTTGATTGGTACGCATACTATCTACGGAATTATTATTGGTTTTTGTACCAGACTGGCAGGCGCTCATACTTACAGCGGCCGCCACTGTTAATAGTGGAAAGACATTTTTCATAATTTGTTGGAATATTATAAGGGTACAATATACGCTTTTCACAGAAAACGAAAAAAGGAGAAAAGTTGCCTTTTCTCCTTCCTGATAAAGTAACTAAAAGTCTTACCAGCCGAGCAGGTAAGCAAATATCAATGGAGCTACGATAGTAGCGTCTGATTCAACAATAAACTTGGGTGTGGTAATATCCAGTTTCCCCCAGGTGATCTTCTCATTAGGCACTGCTCCGGAATAAGAACCGTAAGAAGTGGTAGAATCTGAGATCTGGCAGAAGTAGCTCCAGAAAGGCACATCATGCCATTCCAGGTCCTGGTACATCATAGGCACTACGCAAATCGGGAAGTCACCTGCAATACCACCACCAATCTGGAAGAAGCCTACACCTTTACCCGCAGAATTCTTACGGTACCAATCGGCCAGCCATATCATGTATTCGATACCGCTCTTCATGGTAGAAGGCTTCAGATCTCCTTTGATACAGTAGGAAGCAAAGATGTTACCCATGGTACTATCTTCCCATCCTGGTACGATAATAGGAATATTACGTTCTGCAGCAGCGATCATCCAGCTATTCTTAGGATCAATTTCATAATGTTCCTTCATAGCGCCGCTCAGCAACAGCTTGTACATATATTCATGAGGAAGATAACGTTCTCCTTTATTGTCAGCATCTTTCCAGATCTTATAGATATGTTCCTGGATACGGCGGAATGCTTCTTCTTCCGGGATACAGGTATCTGTAACCCTGTTAAAACCATCCTGCAGCAGGTCCCACTCTTCCTGAGGGCTGAGATCACGGTAATGTGGCACCCTTTTATAATGGGTGTGTGCTACAAGATTCATTATATCTTCTTCCAGGTTAGCACCTGTACAGGAAATAATGTCCACCTTTCCCTGGCGGATCATTTCCGCGAAAGAAATACCCAACTCCGCAGTACTCATAGCACCGGCAAGAGATACCAGCATCTTTCCACCTTCCAGTAAATGTGTCTCATATCCTTTAGCAGCATCCACCAATGCAGCAGCATTGAAGTGGCGGTAGTGGTGCTGGATAAATTGAGAAATAGGCCCTTTATTCATGTCCGTTAAAAGTTTAAAATCCAAAACAGAGGGCCAAAGGTAAGGAATTTGATCTGTCTCTCTTCGTTTGCAGGAAGTTGATAAAAAAAGATAGTCCATAATACCCCGTGGTAATATGGACTACAGTACAGCGAGAGGATTTAACGACCTACGCTTTCTTCATGTTCTGGTGTACAGTCAGTGAACCTGAACTGGTAGCTTTAATGACTTTCCAGGAGCTGGCATTTTCAAGTGTTACATAATAAACGAGACTTCCTTCAGACTGGAATTCTACTACCCAGCGGATCTTTTCCTCAGGATAACGTTTAGCCAGTTTGTTTGCAACAACTAATGGTAACTGATCTTCCTGAATGTAACGACGTGTAGCCAACAGGTTACCATCACCATCAAAGTATGCAGTTACACTATGTTCACGCAGCGTAAATCTGGCCATGAACGTTTTGTTGTCATCGCTGTACCACTTGATAGCAGAAGCGCCTGCAAACTCTTTGTCAAGTGCCGTTTTTAATTTACTGGAAGCTTCCAGTTCTTTTGTACCTGCAAATAATAATTGTGTACTTAACAGCGCAGCTGTTAAAAATAACACTGTCTTTTTCATGCAATTCATGATTGAAAAATTACCAGGTTTCATGGCGGAAACTTTTTAATTTGTTTATAATAACAATAATATTTGTCTATAGTTCAGGCAAAGTCAAATCTTTTATCCAAACCTTACACATCAAAGACATCACAGTTATTAATAAGTTGCATGAGGATCAAAAATGTTTCAATTCTTTACGTTAACTAATTGTTAAAGCCGTTAACTTCATGTTCATGAATTACCTCGCTCACGCATATCTGTCTTTTAATAACCCGGCATTAACAGTTGGTAATATGATTGCTGATTTTGTAAAAGGCAATCGATGGCAGGAGTATGAAGAAGGTATTCAGCAAGGCATCCGCATGCACAGAGCAATAGATACGTTCACGGATCAGCACCCTGCAACACTCGCTGCAAGAGAATATTTTCAGGCTTCATCCGGCAGATACAGCGCCGTATTTATAGACGTCGTTTACGATCACTTCCTCGCAACAGATAACACCATCTTCACAGAAAATTCACTGGCAACATTTTCATCACAGGTATATCAGATATTAAATGATCATTATGATATTTTACCTCTCAGGTTTCAACAGATGTTCCATTATATGAGTACACAGAACTGGTTATATAATTACAGCACAAAAGATGGCATACTAAAAAGTCTAAACGGAATAGTACGCCGCGCTAAATACCTGGAAGGAACAGGCGATGCTGTTTTTACCGCAATGGAAGATAATTATGACGAACTGGCTGCCCACTACCGCAAATTTTTCCCCGAATTAATCACATACGTGAAAGAGGCATTTCCCCATTAAGCATTAAGTTGTAGGTTTGTGCCAGAACAAAGAACTGTTAGCAAACCATGAAAAAACTCGTATTAATAGCACTGCTCCTCACCACGGGCATGCTCGTAAACGCACAAGACAGGAAGTTGCCTCCTCTTGATTCCAGTCCCATGGATATGGCGTATTACCCTGTAATGTATCCTTACGTAGTAAAAGTAAAAGGCGAACCCGGTCAGTTAGTGGCCCGTGTAATCTACAGCCGTCCGCAGAAAAAAGGAAGAAAGATCTTCGGAGACCTGGAACCTTACGGTGAAATTTATCGCCTCGGGGCCAACGAAGCCACTGAAATTGAGTTTTACCGCGCAGTTACTATCGGGGGCAAAAACATTCCTAAAGGCAGATATACCATGTATTCCATCCCGGATGAAAAAAAATGGACCCTCATTATTAACCGTGATACTGATATCTGGGGGGCTTTTAAATATGACAAAAGCAAAGATGTTGTGAGGACCGACCTTCCCTTAACCACACTGGATACACCGGTAGATCCCTTTACAATGGTATTTGAAAAAGCGCCTTATGGTGCTAACCTCATTATCGCCTGGGATATTGTAAGTATTACATTGCCGGTTAAATGGTCCGATAAAACAGTGACAGGTAAGAAATAAAAAAATGTGCTGATGCTATAATGAAAGTGAATCATCAGCATCAGCACATTTAATAATAAAGGTGGTAAGAATACCGCCCACGAATTTTAACCATATCCTATGAAAAACCTTTTCAAAAGTAACAGGAATAACTGCGGGAATACTACGCTATTGGCCAAAGTCATTAAAATAGTTCGTGAGTGATGCGAATTACTAGGTGTAGTAACATTTGATAGCCATTTCTGACAAAAAACCCGTACCCCTTGCGTATTTCTACGTTTCAGATCACTTACGTAATTATACTTATATTAAAATTCCACTATTCCACCCGGGTTCCTTCTGCGTAATATGCTGCTGCCTGAATCCCATAATTAGTACCTTTGACGCATTCTACTTAAAATATCAACTCATTACTAAATACTTACAGGTATGAAGCTGGGAACTAAACTAATACACGCAGGCGTAGCACCCGACCCATCTACCGGGGCCATCATGACCCCCATTTTTCAAACTTCCACTTATGTACAAAGCGCTCCCGGCCAGCATAAAGGCTATGAATACGCCCGTACACAGAATCCTACCCGCGACGCATTACAGAACGCCCTCGCTGCTATAGAGAACGGTAAATTCGGTATCTCCTTCGGAAGTGGCCTCGCTGCTACGGACGGGGTAATGAAACTCCTGAGTCCCGGCGATGAGGTCATTGCGTCCAATGATCTCTACGGTGGTACCTATCGCATATTCACAAAGGTCTTTGAACGCTATGGTATCAAATTCCAGTTCATCAATATGCAGGATGCCCAAAACATAAAGAACTATGTAACAGCAAAAACCCGGTTGATATGGATTGAAACACCTACCAACCCACTGCTGAACATCATTGATATAGAAGCCACTGCGCAGATAGCTAAACAACATAATATACTTCTTGCTGTAGATAATACCTTTGCTTCCCCTTATCTCCAGAACCCACTGGACCTGGGCGCAGACATTGTAGTACACTCGGCTACCAAATACATCGGTGGTCACAGTGATGTGGTACACGGCGCCCTCATCGTGAAAGAGGAAGCCCTGGCCAAACAACTCTACTTCATACAAAACAGCTGCGGTGCCGTTCCCGGGCCGCAGGATTGTTTCCTGGTCCTTCGCGGGCTCAAAACACTGCACGTACGCATGCAAAGACATTGCGAGAACGGCGCTGCAATAGCGAAGTTCCTTCGCCAGCATCCTAAAGTGGCCAAAGTATACTGGTGTGGTTTCGAAGACCATCCCAATCACCATATTGCCAAAAAACAGATGCGCGATTTCGGAGGTATGATCTCTTTTACGCTCAAAGACGATAGCCAGGAAGCGGCCTTCAAAGTACTAAGTAGTACTCATCTCTTTTCCCTGGCAGAATCACTGGGTGGCGTAGAATCTCTCATCGGTCATCCTGCCAGCATGACACATGCCTCTATTCCCCGCGAAGAACGTATCAGCAACGGTCTCGTCGATTCTCTCATCCGTCTCAGCGTGGGTATAGAAGATGTTGAAGACCTGATAGCCGATTTGCAGCAGGCCATAGGATAAGCCATAGCAGCGGGATTTTCTTATTTATTCTGCATCTTTGCTTATTTTCAATGCGATATGTATCATTGACATATAGATGCATGTCCTGATAAATAACCGAATATCAAATTATGAAAGTGCAGCAACTCAAGGCCTTCTTAGACACAAAGGTGGCATACTATAACAATCCCGACTTTATAGAAGGCGATCCTGTTTGTATACCTCACCAGTTTAGTGAACTGCAGGATATTGAAATTGCAGGGCTGTTTGCTGCTGTACTGGCATGGGGCAACCGCACGACTATCATCAACAAGTGCAGGGAACTGATGCAGCATATGGATAATGCGCCATATGATTATATCAGGAACCACCAGCCTAAAGAACGACTCAAACTCATGCAGTTCTGTCACCGTACATTTAACGGTATAGATCTGCTGTACTTTATAGAATTCCTGCAACACTATTACGAAAACATCATCTCCCTGGAATTTGCCTTCAGCGGTCATATGACTCCCGGCGACGTGAATGTGGAAAAAGGATTGATAGGATTTCATAAAACATTCTTCTCCCTCGAACACCCGGAAAGGACCCGCAAACACATTTCAACACCAGAAAAGAACTCCGCCTGTAAACGGCTGAACATGTATCTGCGCTGGATGGTAAGAAATGATGAAAATGGCGTGGATTTTGGACTATGGAAGCACATTTCACCTTCCCAGCTCGTGTGCCCTGTAGATGTACATGTGGCAAGAGTGGCTACCAGACTGGGGCTGATAGCGGAAGCAAAGTCCGACTGGCGCACGGCACTGGACCTTACAGACCAGCTGCGTCAACTGGATCCGGAAGATCCCGCCAAATACGACTTTGCACTGTTCGGCCTGGGTGTAATTGAAAAATATGTATAATAAACTATAGTGTAATGATGAAGCGATTTTTCGTGTCAATGGCATTAGGGGCAGCGCTGGCTATACCAGCATTCGCCCAGGAACAACCGGAACAAAGGGACTTTATAGATCTCAGCTACAATTTCCAGAAAGGACAGCAATTCGAACTGAAACAGGAAAGCCGCAGTGAAACTTACACCACGGTAGATGATGTAACAAATCGCGTTACCCGCGATTTTAATAACACCATCACCATCGATGTGGATGATAACATCGCAGGCGTCGCTACCCTCACATTTCGTTACAAAGAGCTGAAATTCAACTTCAATACCAGGAACCAGAATATCCTGGTAGATGCGAACACACCAAATGATAAGGAACCATTCCAGGCTGCCCTCAAAAGCATACTGAACCATCCTTTCACAGTAACCCTCCAGTCTACCGGTTATATTACCAAAATCAACGGGTTGGATGAACTGCTGGATAAAGCCTCCGCTACCTTCACCAGCCTGAAAGAGAACGAACAGGAAGCCTATAAGAAACTGATGAAAGACCAGTTCGGTACCAACGCCTTCCGCTCATGGCTGGAACAACTGCTGGTTACATACCCCGTACGCAGTATCAAATTAGGTACCCGCTGGGAAGAAAACGTGCCTCTCCGTACTGGCCTCGTGGGTAGCATAGACCTTTACTGGAACCTGCAGACCTGGGACGCTAAAACCGTTAAAATAAACGGTACCGGTAAAGTAAATACCAATAAAGTAGAAACATTTACCATTGAAGATGGTATTCAGGCTACCGCTGAGATTAACGGTGATATCATGACCAACTATCTCATCGACCGCTCTTCCGGTTTGCCCAGCATCGCTGCCCAGAATACAGAAATGAATGGTACATATACCTACCTGGCCAATAAAGCCAAGCGTATCAAAAAAGATATTAAAGTGCCCGTGAAAATTGTGACGAATGCGTCTTACAAGATTAAACAAATGAAATAATAGCTCAACAAAAAAGCTCCTCACAGAGCTTTTTTGTTATAATAAAATGTATGGATCCCATCATATTTCAGGAAACAGTCTTGCAATTATCAGAAGATGCAGCCCTGGCCATTCGGCCGGGCATTACTTATGAACAGCTGGAAGAACTCCTTGCACAAAAACTGGAAGAGCTGATCAGTCACAACTTTCAGCAGTTCGTACTTTTACTGTACAAGATTGATGTAGCCGAAAATAAAGTGCGTGAAGTACTTGAAGCAGACATAACTCCCAATGCCTACCGCAAAATAGCTGCCCTGCTGATTCAGCGGCAACAGCAAAAGATCATTTCCCGTAAAGAATTTACAAAACCAATTGATGACAATGAGGAAGAGAAGTGGTGATCGGGCTATTACTTATTAAACATTAATTCTCTTACTTTTTCTTTATCCTCTTTTTCCTTTTCCAGGTCAAAGCTGGTCCTGAATACCCAGTCCCAGAAAGAAGAACTTACGCCATAACCTTTATCATCCCCTTTATAATGATGCAAATGATGATTACGCCAGAGAGGCTTCATCGCCTTTATAGGAGGATTCCAGGCATGGATCGCATAATGCATGCTTCCATATATAAGATACCCAAGCAAAAAGCCGGGGAAGAACATAAAAGCTATATCATTCATGAAAAAATACTGTGCACCAAAGATCACCGATGCCAGTATCAGACTGGGTACCGGTGGCATAAACAGACGCTGCTTGTCACGTGGGAACTCATGATGGTTGCCATGTAACACATACACAATACGTTGCAACCTTGGGTTCTCCGTTGTAAAATGAAATATGTAACGATGGATCGCATATTCAAAAAGCGTCCAGCAAACCATCGCTCCCAGGAAAACAGTTATTACTGTAAATAATCCAAATCCCAGCGTTACATGACTGTAATACAGCATGAACCCGATAATAGGCAGATACATTCCCCATATCGCAAGGGGATGCGTTTTGGTGAGCATTTCCAAATACCTGCTTTCAAATAATCTAGCCTGTCCTTTATTCTTAATCTTATCAAACTTCATGACCTCCGGTTTTAATTTTTTTGAGTCAAAATAGGTTGAATAGCCTCTGTGCTTCCTTTCAACAATGTATTGCCGACTGAATATCTCCACTAATATTATGCCGATTCAATTGCCAATAAGTATAATTATTTTACTAATAAATGAACCCGTATGCACACACTAACAATAACGTTCACAGAAAGTTGTACCCCTACAGATAAAAATATCATTTTACCTATATTTACAACTCATACAACCAGAACATTGACTTTATGAAATTAGTTACCTACCTCCGGGATGAGAGCGATCAGCTGGCAATATTAGTTGGCAACACGTTATACAATACCCAGGATTTACACCCCGATTTACCCGGAAATATGCAAATGTTTCTATTGATGTGGGATGATGTCATCGGCATCGCTAAAGAAGCGGATGCCCAATTAAAGGCAGGAAAACACGTTGGCATAGGTATGGGCATCCCATACGATCGCGTACATGTCATCGCTCCGGTCCCCTTTCCTTCTTCCTGCCGCGATGGCTACGCATTCCGTCAGCACGTGGCTACTGCCCGCCGTAACCGCAAAATGGAAATGATCCCGGAATTCGACCAGTTCCCTGTCTTTTATTTCACCAACCATAACGCTATACAAGGCCCCGGCAATGTATACTGCATGCCGGACCATTTCGAAAACCTCGACTTTGAACTGGAAGCGGCCGTTGTAATATGCCGGCCCGGACGTAATGTCACAGCTGCTGAAGCAGATGACTATATAGCAGGGTTCATGATCATGAATGATATGAGCGCACGCGTATTACAGATGGATGAAATGAAACTCAGCCTCGGCCCTGCCAAAGGAAAAGATTTCAGCACCGTAATAGGCCCCATGCTCGTAACTCCTGATGAACTGGAACACCTGCTGATACCGGCAAGACCAGGACATACCGGCAGGAACTACAACCTTAAAATGACATGTAAAGTAAATGGCATCCAGGTGAGCGAAGGGAATATGGGGGATATGAACTGGACATTTGCCGAAATCATTGAACGTTGTGCCTATGGCGCCAATATCCTGCCCGGCGACGTAATAGGCAGCGGCACCGTAGGGACCGGATGTTTCCTGGAACTGAACGGTACCGGTAAATTAAATGATCCCAACTATCCCGTACAATGGCTGCAACCAGGCGATGTAGTGGAAATGGAAATCGATGGACTGGGGACACTCACCAATACAATAGTGAAGGAAGAATCTGATTTCTCCATTCTCAAACTGAAGAAATAAATGCAAATCACTCCCGGACAGGTAAAAACCGCCGAGCTGCATGCCTGGCTGCAAAGCGCTATTGCGCCCAGGCCTATCTGTTTTGCCAGTACAATGGACAAAGACGGGCAGCCTAATTTGTCTCCCTTTAGCTTTTTTAATCTTTTCGGGAGTAATCCTCCTACTCTTATATTTTCCCCGGCACGCCGGGTACGCGATAATACCATCAAACATACACTGGAGAATATCTACGATACCAAAGAAGTAGTGATCAATGTGGTCAGCTATGCCATGGTACAACAGGCCTCATTGTCCAGTTGTGAATATCCCAGAGGTACCAGCGAATTTGAGAAGTCCGGCTTTACACCCCTGCCTTCAGAAAAGATAAAACCCTTTCGCGTAAAAGAAAGCCCTGTACAGATGGAATGTATAGTAAGAGAGGTCATAGAGACAGGGCAGGAAGGGGGAGCAGGTAACCTCGTTATCTGCGAACCGGTTTTGATCCATATCAATGATGATATACTGGATAGTAAAGGAGCGATAGACCCACACAAAATAGACCTTGTTGCCCGGATGGGAGCCGATTACTACTGCCGGGCATCAGGGAATGCCGTATTTGAAGTGGCAAAACCTAATACAGCGCTGGGAATAGGAGTAGATGCCCTTCCGTTAACGATCCGTTACAGTAATATTCTTACTGGCAATAACCTGGGCCAGCTGGCCAATGTACCACAGCAACCAGTCATTGACCCTGCATTTGATGACGTACATCTGAAAAACATCTTCCAGTACTACAGCATCGCACCGGAGGAAATGGAAAAAGAACTGCATCGCTATGCACAGCAACTGCTGGAACAAGAGAAAGTACAGGAAGCCTGGCAGGTTTTACTGGCAGGAAGTCTGTAAAATAGATATAAATGGGAAAAGGCCGGCAACTGCCGGCCTTTTCCCATTTATATCTTAGCAGGCTCCTTTATGTCTGAAGCATGGATCACCCAATATTAGCCGCGCATTTTTACTTTCCAAATACCTTCTTCAGCAGATCGGTAGTTCTTGCCGCCGGGTTAGCACGGATATTTGCTTCCTCTTTAGCGATCTGATCAAACAGTGCATTCACTGCCATACCAGTTACATAATCCTGCAGATCAGGATTGATCTTGTTAAAAGTAGTAGGCAGCTTATTGTAAGAAGTTACAATGTCACCATAGTACCTGGTAGCGCTGGTGCTATCCAGTGAACCTTTAACAACAGGCGTAAACGCTGATTTCAGTTTATCAGTGGTTTTACCTTTAAAGTATTCAGTAGCCGCAGTTTTATCACCCTGAATCAACTTCAGTGCATCTGTGATACTCATCTCCTTAATGGCATCTACAAAGATAGGAGCTGCATAACCTACCGCTTTTTCCGCAGCACGGTTAATAGACAGGATCGCTTTATCCACCTGGCTGCCTAAACCAATACCACGTAATGTATTCCCTGCTTTCACAGCATCCGGCGGAAGCAACATCTTATATGCCTCATTACCAAAAAATCCGTCCTTCTTATTCAACATAGCAATACCTGCGGTCACCCCTTTAGACAATGCTTCTTTAATAGCATTACCTGCGTCGGTCTGCGTAACACCACTGGCAGTTGTACCACCGGTAGCAGAGCTTACGGCATTACCTAACTTTTTTAACAGCTGCGCCTGGGTAGCGGGCAGAAAGCCAATCCCGGATAATAACAAAAGCGATAGTTTCTTATACATATAGTTCGATGTTGTGGTTTTACATGCAAATTAGTAACAATATTTATACAACCAACCGGTTAAAGATTAGAATAATTTAAAACGGGAAAGGTTTAACAATGTTTAACATATCCTCATTCATGGATAGCAAGCAGAGGAATATGAGTATGGAATGCCAGCTTTGCTGTGCGACTCCTTCTGAACAATCCTTCAAACAATCCATGCTTGCGGGGAACAGTAAGGATCAGGTCTGCCTGTATCTTATCTGCATACTCCATAATTCCTTCTACAATATCATCATGATCAATAAAATGATAAACAGGATGATAGCCTTTCAGTAAGTTATCCAGCAACAGGCTTTCAAGCGGGATCTCCGCATTCAGGCCCTTTCCTGCTCTGTCTATATTCAATACATGCAGTTCCGCACGGAAGATGTCCAATAAGTTCTTAAGAGGAGCAATGGGGGTATGTGTGCCTATTTTCTTGAAATCACAGGCAAACAGGATTTTGTTGATAGGTTTGAAAACCAATTCTCCAGGTACGATCATCACGGGAAAAGTAGTATGTTTTACCACATCTATCGTATTAGAGCCTACCAGGATCTCCTCCAGCTGCCCGCCTCCGGTAATCCCCATCACGATCATATCTGCCATTTCTTCTTTCGCTACTTCCTCTATATTAACTGCCAGCAGGTTGTTATCTGCACGTACATCCAGTACAGCGCCGGCAGGTACCAGCTCGGACAAATCCTCCCGCATTTTCGCAAGACCAGCCTCACTGGCTTCCTTTAACTCCTTAGGATCCACCACAGGTATGGATGTAGGTAAATCCGGTACCGGTATGATTAACTCATAGGCATGGTACAACAGAATGCGACTGGTACCCAGTTGCGCTGCCAGTTTCAGCGCGTAACGGGCTGCATTGTAAGCTGTTGCCGAGAAATCTGTAGGTACTATAATGGTTTTCATCCATTTAAGAGTTTAGTGTTGAAAAAATTGCCAACACCTGTAAATAGAAAATTTGATGCCAATTCCCCGCTAAATCAGCTATTTTTGCACTCCATTATTCTAATTAGTACTCATGACACCACTATCTGAGCAAGAGATCATACGCAGGGAGAAAATGCAGGAACTGGAAAAGTTAGGAATTAACCCCTATCCTGCAGAAGAATTTCCCGTGAATAATACTGCCGCAAATATCAAGGCACTTTATTCAGAAGAAACAAAAGACCAGTTCCAGGACGTTTGCCTGGCGGGCCGTATTATGAGCGTGCGGGACATGGGTAAGGCTAATTTCGCACAAATACAGGACCATACCGGCCGTATGCAGGTTTATATCCGCCGCGATGATATCAGCGATGGTGAGGATAAAACCATGTATGATACCGTTTGGAAAAAATTATTGGATATCAGCGATATCATAGGTATCAGAGGTTATGCCTTTATTACCAAAACAGGAGAACTCTCCATACACGCAACAAAGATCACGGTACTGTCCAAAGCATTACGTCCACTTCCTATCGTAAAAGAAAAAGAAGGCGAATCCTTTGATGCTGTTACTGATCCTGAATTTAAATACCGTCAGCGCTATGTTGACCTTATCATTAATCCGGAAGTAAAGGATGTGTTTATCAAACGCACCCGCATCATGCAGACCATCCGCGATTTCTATAACGAAATGGGTTACCTGGAAGTGGAAACACCGATCCTGCAACCTATTCCGGGTGGCGCTGCTGCAAGGCCGTTCAAAACACATCACAATGCGCTGGATATGCCGCTGTATCTCCGTATTGCGAATGAACTCTACCTCAAACGCCTCATCGTAGGGGGTTTTGAAGGGGTATACGAATTTGCCAAAGACTTCCGTAATGAAGGAATGGACCGTACCCACAACCCTGAGTTCACCGTAATGGAAATGTACGCGGCCTATAAAGATTATGAATGGATGATGCGTACCACAGAAACGCTGCTGGAAAAGATCGCTATCGCCCTGCATGGTACCACACAGGTACAGGTAGGTGATAAAGTGATCGACTTCAAAGCGCCGTTCCGCCGTATCAGTCTTTATGACGCTATTAAAGAACATACGAACATCGATGTTACCAACATGGGTGAAGATGAATTGCGCGCTACCTGCAAACAGTTGAATATCTCCGTTCCTCCCAGTATAGGTAAAGGCAAACTCATAGATGAAATCTTCGGCGAAACAAGTGAGCATCATTATATACAGCCTACTTTCATCATCGACTATCCCGTGGAAATGAGTCCGCTTACCAAAAAGCATCGTAGCAAAGCCGGACTGGTAGAACGTTTCGAGCTGATGGTAAATGGTAAAGAACTTGCCAATGCCTATAGTGAGCTGAATGACCCGATCGATCAGCGCAAGCGTTTCGAAGATCAGGTAGAACTCATGCAGCGTGGTGATGATGAAGCGATGTACATAGACTACGATTTCCTTCGCGCCCTGGAATACGGTATGCCGCCTACTTCCGGTATCGGTATCGGTATTGATCGTCTCACTATGATCATGACAAACCAGCCGTCCATACAGGATGTACTGTTCTTCCCGCAAATGAAACAGGAAAAAATATAACAAAAAAAGCCCGGCTAACTACCGGGCTTTTTTTATGCCCGCCCCCTTTGATCTCTCTATCTCTTCAATCCCTGATAAACTTTCGGCCATTCTTACAGCCTCTTCAATCCCCAATCAGAATTTCTCCAACCCACTCATCCGTAATTACTACCTGATCATTTCTATTTTATTATTTTCGTTTCATATACAACAACATCCAAACTATGCGTACAAGACGTTATTTGTCAGTCTGTTTAACCGCAACAGGATTTTTCATCTCCGGCCTTCAGGCACAGGAGAAAAAAGACCTCAGCTTCGGACAGATATTCAAAGGAGAGGCCAGCGGCTTATCCCAACCCTTACCAGCCATCCGCGGATGGGCCGATGATACCCACTACATCGAAATGCGTTCAGACGCTAAAGCCTGGAAAGTAGACGCCCAGACCGGCAACGCTACTCCTTATGAAAAAGCTCCCGATGGAGCCAGTGTTGCCGTTATACAAAACGATATCATCTACACTTCTGATGAAGGCATAAAAACACAATTAACACACGATACCACCCAGGAAAGAAATCCAACCCTCTCCCCGGACGGTAAATATGTGGCCTTCACTCATGGTAACGACCTGTACAGCATAGAAATCGCAACAAAAAAACAAACCCGCTACACAACGGACGGAACAGACGTTATCTATAACGGCTGGGCCTCCTGGGTATACTACGAAGAAATCCTCGGCCGCCCGTCAAAATACCGCGCCTTCTGGTGGAGCCCGGACAGCAAACACATCGCCTACATGCACTTCAACGACAGCAAAGTGCCTGTATTCCCGATCTACAGCGCAACAGGACAACATGGCTACCTGGAAAACACCCGTTACCCCGAAGCAGGAGATACCAACCCTGCCGTAAAAGTGGGCATAGTTCCGGTTACCGGTGGCAACACCGTATGGTCAGACTTCAACGAAAACGACGACCAATACTTCGGGACTCCCTTCTGGACAGCAGACGGTCACCTCTGGTTACAATGGATGAACCGCGGACAGGACAATCTGAAAATCTATGACGTCAATCTGGAAAACGGGTCTAAAAAAGAAGTTTACGACGAAAAACAACCTACCTGGATAGACTGGAAAGACGATATGACCTTCCTGGAAAATGGTAAAGGCTTCATCATGCAAAGCGATAAAACCGGCTGGGCACACCTTTACTGGTATAACATGGACGGTTCCCTGAAAAAACAGTTAACCAGCGGAAACTGGACAGTGAACAGTATCGCCAGCATCGACAATAAAAACCTGCTCATCTGCTTCGTTGCCAGAAAAGAGGCTTCCACCCGTACAGACCTCTACCAGGTAAATATGAAAACAGGTGTAATCACCCGCCTTACCTTCGGGGATTACTTCCATAGCACAATGGTAAGCCCCAATGGTTCCTTCTTCATCACCACCTATTCCAACCTGGCCACTCCTCCTGTAATGGCCCTGTTGAACAACAAAGGCAAGGTGATAAGAGAGCTCGGCCATAGCAAAGGGCCCCAATTCGACCAGTATAATCTGGCCGGCACAAAGATCCGGTACTACAAAACAAGGGACGGCCTGGAACTTCCCATGACCATCACCATGCCCTTACACATGCAGGAAGGTAAAAAATACCCTATCCTCATCAGTATATATGGCGGTCCCAATGCAGGCACCGTGTACGATAACTGGAAATCGTCCCTCCCCGCCCAATGGCTGGCAAAAGAAGGCATCATCCAGGTAGCGATAGATAACCGCAGCTCAGGACAATTGGGCAAGATGGGTATGAACTACATCCATCGCCAGCTGGGCAGGCACGAAATCGAAGATTATATGGATGCCGCCACCTGGCTCCGTGCCCAACCCTGGACAGACACCAGCAAGGTCTGCATCACAGGAGGCAGCTTTGGAGGATATATGACCTGTATGGCATTGACCTACGGCGCCGGTGTATTCACCCATGGTATGGCCAACTACTCCGTTACTGACTGGCAGCTATATGACAGCCACTACACAGAACGCTATATGGATACCCCTGCTGAGAATCCGGACGGTTACCGTATTACCAGTCCCATTTATTACGCAGACCGCTACAAGGGCATGCTAAGGATCACCCATGGCACGATGGACGACAACGTACATATCCAGAACAGTATTCAGTTTGTAGATAAGCTGGAAAACCTGGGTAAACACTTTGAGTTCATGGTATACCCCGGCGAACGCCACGGTTGGAGAACAAGTATAAAGAACAGACACAGCGATAACGAAATGTATCGTTTCATATATAGATACCTGCTGGAACAACCGTTTCCAAATGGATTTGAATAAGTGAGATGTTATCTGGGAGGTCCCGTGATGCTGAGAAGCTCACGGGGCTTTTCATTTAAAGGAGAGTAGCGGGGGTTATAAAAAAAGAAACGGGGCTGGTGGATACCGGCCCCGAAAAATTTTAACCATATCTTTATTGAAAAACCTGTACCAAAGGTGCGGTTATTTTGAATACAGCCATAATCCATTTTAGTGAATGCTATATTTTAGTTGGGGAACGTAATGAATAAGAAGTTAAACGTATTGCAAAAACCAGGGAAAAATTGCCTTATCGGCTAATTGGTGAGTAACGGGTTTCTAATTATCAGTTGCTTAAGAAGGAAGTAAAGGCTAATTATAGTCTTGATAGGGGGCTCATGTTTGTAGCAGTTCTAAAAAAATAGAAGGGCGGTAAGAATACCGCCCTTGTAATAATTTTAACCATATCCTATGAAAAACCTGAACCAAAGATATACTACCGGAAGTTGCATTTTGGTCCCCTTTCCGTGAACGTTATAAAATAGTTCGTAAAACAACCTATTTCGATAGGTCAGCCATTATATGTTGATTATTATCATATTAAATTAATTTTAAATCGTTTTTTAATGCCATTTGACCAGACGAATATGCTAATCGCCCCATATGAAAGAATAATCGTCTATAATGGCATAATTATTGCAATCTCTAATAGACAAAATTTTAGGTTAAAAAATAGGTTAAAGCGAAACGGCCCAACATTGCAGATTGCAGTGTTGGGCCGTCTTCGTTATAATATATTAACTAACTTATTGATTGCTTGTACTATCCTTGATTACAAAAGGACCACTTGGATGTAAAATTGTATAATCACTGAAATCCTGGTTGGATTCCAGACCTGTTCCATACAGGGTATCTGTAAGCGTACTGATACGAACTTCTTTATTAGAATAGAAAATTGCTTTCTTGGAATCCCAGTTCAACTCTTCACAATCCAGTCTTTGCCCTTTTTTATTGATAACCACTACATGGTCCCGCAGGTATACGTTATCATTATTTTCAAAGTACTTACCGTACCGGGCGGTTAACGTACTCTCTACTCCCAGTGTATCATTATAGAATAATGCCTTCAGTCCTTTATTAAACTCCACATATACAGGAGATTGCATATGACGGAGCATTACCGGGGCGGTCAGCTTGGCCTTTACCTTACCCAGCTGGCTGTAAATGGATTCTATATCTTTCCCTTCCTCTACTGCCGCAGCCTGTTTGTCCATCTTCAGGATGGCTTCCATATCATTCTCACAGGAAACGAATGCTAACAGTGACAAAGCGAACGCTAAACGCGTTATTATCTTCTTCATATCTGATTTATACGGCCCCAAATTTATACCAATCCCGGCTAGAAACAAGGCTTCCTTAAAGATCGCCTGCCGTCAGGTTCCTGAAATGCCCGTTTAACTTTACCCGGTCCTTTAGCCTTTCCATCTCTGCCATTAAGGGAAGTACCTTCATCAGGTGCCGTTTCAGGTACTCCAGTCGCTGCAATTCCTGAAACAGATGTAACACCTCGTACTCTTCGTCCAGTGAAAGGCCCGCATGATGGGCCAGGTCATACGCACTTAGCTCTGCATCGGGCTTCTTAAAGCCTTTGTTCACCTGTAACAGGTGATGCAGCTCCCGTAAAGCCTGTAATACCTGGGCCTGCAACCGTTCGTTAGTCCGGAACTGGTTATCCGGATAACTCACGATCGCTCCGGTATATAATTTATCAGGAATACCCTGAATGATCTCCAGCACTCTGAATACCCGGGTACCCCGGGTCACCACGTCCAGCTCTCCGTTTTCGTATTCTTTCTGAATACTCACCACTTCTACCAGTGTTCCATACTCTACTACTTTCTTTTCAATCACAGCAGGTATGCCAAACGGTTTGTTTTCTTTTATACAGTCGGCTATCAGTTGTTTATATCTGGGTTCAAAAATATGCAGGTTCAGCTGCTCCTCCGGGTAAACCACAACGCCTAAAGGGAATATGGGAATGAAATTAGTCATACCGCCTAAATTATAGAATTAGTACTAATCAACGAAATCCGGGCCAATAAGCTGTATAATTAGCCCGCTAACACAAAATAATAATTTATAATTTTATAGCTTTCAGCAAATAACTAATTTTCCGGCTTAATTGTATCTAAAATGCACATAACCTATGATGTTGCTATCATTTTAATCAACTACAACTCCACGGATTATACGAGGGATTGTATCCGGTCTGTTATGAAACATACAGACCCACGGATTAAATGGCAGATCATCGTCGTGGATAACGCATCTTCCACAGAAGCCTACCTGGAATTAAAGAACTTCGTGGATGGAATGGAACATATTACCCTTGTCAGAAGTATCCTCAACGCAGGCTTCTCCGGGGGCAATATGCTGGGTGTACAACATGCCAGAGCCGATTATCTCTATTTCCTTAATAACGATACTGTTTTTCTGAACGATTGCCTCCGGATCCTGTACAGCTTCATGCAGTCACATCCTGATACTGCCCTCTGTTCCGGACAGATGATGAACGGAAAGATGCAACCCATCAGAACGTTCACTTATTTCCCTACAGTGTCCCTGAAACTATTAGGCCCGGGCTTACTGCGTAAATTTAAACCGGCACGGTACCCGGTGCGGGATACCACCTATCAGCAACCTTTGCAGGTGCCGCTGGTATCCGGTGCTTCTATGTTTGTACGTTACAGTATGTTCGCTGCAATAGGCGGATTAGATACCAACTACTTCTTCTACTGTGAAGAAGAAGACCTTGCTTATACATTCAGGAAAAAAGGATGGAACTGTTACCTGGTGCCGGAGGCACAGTTCATTCATTTTGTTGGCTCCAGCACAACCGTTAAAAAAGACTTTCTCCAGGAATATTATTTTTCTTTGATTTACTTCTTCTCGAAACATTATTCCTGGTTAAACTACACCATCTTAAAATGGTGGTTCTTCTTCAAGCTATTGAAGAAAGTATATAAAGGAGGATTCTATGCAAAAATTGCATGGATGATAGCACGCAATGCACCTCCCCGGTACTCCTTACGTTTCAGACAACAAATGCTGCGCTCATAAATAACTGGAAATGCATCTCATCGGATTAGATTTTGAAAAGCTGAAATACCAGCACAACGGATTATACACATTCTGCCTTCAACTGGGGCAACGGCTCCTGCAATACAAACAGGAAGACGAAAAGCTGTTGTACTACCTTCCAAAGGATTTTAACCTGTTCAACGGCAATTTTGAAAAGATACCATATAAATGGTACGACCGCTACTTCTTTAATCCGCCAAAGATGGATGTATGGCATGCCGTACACCAGACAGGTAACGTATGGCCCCGCAAGAAAGCAAGGAAAACGATCCTCACCATACACGATCTCAATTTCCTTTTTGATGATCGTAAAAGCAGTGCAGAGAAAAACGGATTACTGAAAGAAATGCAGCAACAGGTAGATGAAACAGATGTAGTAGTAGCCATTTCTACATTCACTTTACAAACGATTCATCAGCATATCCAGGTGCCGGAAGATAAATGCAGGATCATTTACCAGGGATCTGAAGTAAAAGAATTCCCGGGGTTTGACGCACCGGCATACAGACCTGCAAAGCCTTTCCTGTTCTCTATCGGGATGATACTCCCTAAAAAGAATTTCCATGTATTACCTGCGCTCCTGGAACACAACGATTATGAACTGATCATCGCGGGTAAACAACAGGGAGATTATATCAAAAAGATAGAAGAGGAAGCTGCTGCATTGGGTGTAAGCAACCGCGTAAAACTCTTAGGCACTATTACGGACGAAGAAAAATACTGGTACTACCAAAATTGTAAAGCCTTCATGTTCCCTTCCATTGCAGAAGGTTTTGGAGCGCCGGTAGTAGAAGCCATGCATTTTGGTAAACCGGTATTCTTATCCGATAAAACCAGCTTACCCGAAATAGGCGGAGATGCTGCTTATTATTTCCGCAGCTTCGATAAAACAGAAATGCGGAAAGTATTTGAAGAAGGTATCAATCACTTCGAACAATACAAACCAGTAGCGGCTGTGCAGCAACATGCAAAATTATTCAGCTGGGATACTAACGCAAAAGAATATATGAAATTATACAGGTCCATGTACTGATAAAAAGAGTGTGTCTCAAAAGTAACGGATCTCCCTCAATATGTTTCCTGCAAAATTAAAGAGGCCCCTGACGGAGCCTCTTTAATGTCTCCTCGTAGAATACATCTCTCTATTTATCTGATAATTTTATAATTCTGATAATCGAATAATCGTTTCCCCGTTTTCTTTTCTATCCAATACAACAGCTTACCCTTGAAAGAGAATTTCTTACGACTGATATCATGTTCAAATTTCCAGTTCTTCTTATTGATACGCTCCTGCATCACTGCCGGATGTGTACCGGTAAAAGGGGCCAGAGACTCTACTTCCCCATAATCAAACTGTTCAAGTACCACACGATTTCTGATCCTGTCCTCATCCTTGCCATGATATAACTGGAATGAATTATTCAGCTTGCGGGCCTGTGCTTCCGGATCCTTCACCCATCCGTAATGATAGATGCTGGCATCAATTGGCTTTACAAACAGCTTCTGATCATTCTTACGGAATCCCTGTGCATCACGGTAAGAAGAAATTGTTTTATCATTACGGATAATACGGATTTCATTTTTATACCACATCCTCGAATCGCCTATATAATCATAACTGCCAAAGAAATGTGTATAGTTGAATAACAATCCCTCTACTTTCAGATCATACTTATACTGATTCATAGCAGCACGGATAGTATCATAATCTTTCTCATGCACTATTTCATCCGCCTGTATATAAAAAGCCCAGGTACTGTCTTTACTCACATGCGCAAAGGCTTTATCTGTTTCTACCGCCAGTATACGTCCGCCTTCTTTTAAAGAATCATCCCATACAGAATGTGTGATCTTTATTTTAGGAGATCGTATAGATTGAATAAGCGCAAGTGTATCATCATCAGAATTACCAACACTCACGATCACTTCATCGCATAAAGGAAGAATAGAGTTGATTGATGCCACAACAGGATAATCATACTTCACTGCATTCCTCACAAAAGTGAACCCGGATACTTTCATATAAAAGATATATTGGTTACGAAGATAGAAAATCAATTGATCATTCGTAATTCGTAATTTCGGTCATGCACTTTCCCCTTTTGCCCTTATTAATGAATGGTGATTCAAAAGCCCTGGCACGTTGCATCTCCCTCGTAGAAAACGAGGCCGCAGGCTATGAACAATTGCTGGAAAACCTTCCGGCAGGCGGCCATACCCGTGTAATAGGCATCACCGGCCCTCCCGGTGCCGGCAAGAGCACCCTGGTAAATGAGCTGATACAGCTCCTGCTGGAACAGGGAAAGCGTATAGCCATCATTGCAATCGACCCTTCCTCTCCGTTCAACTATGGCGCTTTGTTAGGCGACCGCATCCGCATGAGTCAGCACTTTAATAACCACAACGTATTTATCCGCTCCATGGCCAGCCGTGGCGCATTGGGAGGTCTCAGTCCTAAGATCATTGAAGTGAGCGATCTCATTAAAGCCGCAGGATTCGATTACCTCTTCATAGAAACAGTAGGCGTGGGACAGAGTGAAGTAGAAGTTGCCGGTGTGGCCGACACCACCATCGTAGTGGTAGTCCCCGAAGCAGGAGACGAAATCCAGACCATGAAAGCCGGCCTGATGGAAATCGCCAATATCTTCGTCGTCAACAAAGCAGATCATTCCAACGCAGATGAATTCGTGAAGAACCTTCGCCTGCTGGCACATACCCGTCAGAAAGATAACTGGGAAATCCCCGTAATAAAAACCGTTGCCACGAAACAGGAGGGGTTACCGGCACTCATAGATGCTATCGCTTTACACCAGCATCAGATCATGGACAATACCGAAAGACATGCCCATCTGCTCACGGAAAAAACCTATCAGCTCATCCAGCACCGCCGCATGAAAGATATTGACCGTCGTGCCTTACAACAACAAATCCAGCAACAACTTACCAGCGGTGAATTCAACTTATACCGCTTCGTGAATACGTTAGTTCCTAAATAGCTACCTCCCGGTTAATTCTTTTTTTAGATAACAGAAAGGATACCAGGTAAGCTGCTGTGCAGGCACAGATCAGCGGAAGTATCGCATGTCGCTCGTGCGTAGTTTCAATAGCAAAGAAGATCGCTGTAGGCAATATCCTGAGACCACCAGCCAGCATAGCCGCCATGCCTATCAGCGCCGCTACCGAAAAGTTAAGTGGAACAGCAGGCATTATGTACTGTAATAACAAAGTAATAAATAGTCCGAACGCACCACCCATAATCATCAATGGAAGCACTGTTCCGCCAGGAGTACCACTGCCCAGCGCAACGGCCCAGGCAATGAACTTTATGATCCCCACAATAAACAACAATTGTAATGTTACCTTCCCCATTAACAGATCACTGATATGTCCGTAACCCATACCCAGCATATCAGGTGCAAAATATCCCATCACGCCGATTATAACAGCGCCAACCAATGGACGCCATAACTGCGGCACCGGTAACTTTCCAAATACCCAGGAAATACCGGACACTGTCCTGGTAACAAGCACAGATACAACGCCTACTATCCCCCCTGTAGCCACATAACCCAGTAATGCGGGGACAGAAGCAACAGGTATTTCCGGTATAGCGAACACCGGTTCCAGCCCTCTGTACAGGAAATGAAAGGATGCGCCCACAGCCCCCGCCAATATCAGCGGCAGTATACTGCCAAGTGTAAACTCTACCAGCAGTAATTCCAGTGCCAGCGCTACGGCAGCAATCGGACTTCCAAACAAATAGGCAATCCCTGATACGATACCAGCCGCTGCCAGTACCCTTCTCTCCGGATAAGTAGTACGCCATTTATTTTTGGTGAAATTCGAAAAGACATAACTGCTGGCAATCACCGCTCCCTCTATACCCAATGGTATGCCGGTCCCAATATAGATGCCTGTACAGAGGGGTCCTACCAGGTGACATTGTTTGCCTCTCTGTAACGCCCTTATACAATAACGGATCAGCAATATGGCCAGCAACGCACCCAACACAGGAATACCTATTACAAATATCCCCAGTCCGGTATCGGCCGGATCCGCTTCTTCCAGAGAGAACCGCCCTAAAAAAGATACGTTCATCAGTCCATTTATCAACAGCAACAGACATTGCGCAAGTACAGCAGCATTAGCTGCTGCCAGCAAGGATAGACACAATACACGCGAAGTATTTAAATGCTCAACTGGCGGGTCCGTATATTCATCCTCTGAGATAGTATTCACAGGATAGGATACCGGGATAGCTCCACGGTTAAACGACTGATAAGTGGACTTCATTCGTTACTATTTGTATAATAAAAATGCAATCTTATAAAACTCTAAGTATCTTCCAAATCTGAGTATCAGTGGGCTTCTTGCCGGTGTAATTATTACTTCAACTATGTTAACCGGAAGTTAATTAAAAGGGCTTTCATTATTAAATAGACTATTGTTATAATCTGTTTAATACTGGAAATTAATAAATTTAATCTTCATTTATAGATATAACTCTGGTTAATCTCCTTTCGCAAACAAGATGTTAAATATTTCCATTCTCTGCACACATACCTAATATTTGTAAATCAACCCATATACTCATTATTCTCATTATTTGACCATCATTCTATAACCATGAGACCGGAACACCAAACGATGGAAGTTGCCA
Organism: Chitinophaga oryziterrae; assembly: GCF_009758125.1. Classification (GTDB taxonomy): domain Bacteria; phylum Bacteroidota; class Bacteroidia; order Chitinophagales; family Chitinophagaceae; genus Chitinophaga; species Chitinophaga oryziterrae. The sequence goes on along the minus strand of NZ_WRXO01000005.1, from coordinate 275,888 downwards.
TTTTTGATACCTACGTAAAAAGACGTGAAGGCGGGTACATGCACTTTGATATTATCGTATCTGCTGATACAAATTATGAAAGCGTACTTACTTTCGGCAATGATTACCTCAAATCCAAATCGCTGAATATGCAATCCGTATCCTCAAGGGATTGTCGTTTTTGTCATATGCAGGAAGTAATTCCGGTATGGGAAAAAAACATCCTGCAACAGGGTTATCATATATATGAACTGGAAGGATGCAGTAAATAAAAAATGGCCACGTGTTTAACGCGGCCATTGTCAATATCTTCGGATGAATTATGATTGTCTGGTACTTCTCCAGTAGCGGAATCCCAGGATGCCGATAATCAGCAGGGGAGTTAACGCCAGGTATAAAATCCCGTTATTCAATCCCTTTGCCGGCCCTTCACCGAGCTGCTGTGCCGTTTTGGTGCAGAGAGAACACTGAGCCATCGTCTGAAGACTGCCCAATAGCACTACCACTAATATCTGCAGGATCTTTTTCATACTACGAATTTACGCAGATTAATAATACGGTGATATCATTATATATACGATCACACCTGTAACCGCTACATAAAACCAGATAGGCCAGGTAATACGCGCGATCTTTTTATGCTTTACAAAGTCCGACTGGAAACCTCTCAGCAAAGTAAATAATACCAGTGGTACAATGATAATAGCAAGTAGTATATGAGACAGCAATATGAAATAATACAAATAAGCAGAACCGCTTACCAATGCCTTCTCAGTAGCATCCACTATTCCATCATGATTGGAATCCCCATATTTCGTACTCTCCGTAAAGAAGTGATAAGTAACATAAGACAATAAGAAGATAGCAGATAAAGCTACTGCTATCAGGTTGGTGATCTTATGTGCTTTGATCTGTCCTCTCCTGATGAAATACAGGCTTCCCAATAGCAGAACAGCTGTTGCAGAATTCAGTATCGCATGAAATAACGGAAGGATGTATACATTGAATCCCGCCTCAATATGCGGGCGTGGTAAATAAAATAATATTGCTACCAATACCGGTATAGCAACCGAAATAATAGCAATGGGCAGATTAAGACTTTTATTCCTGATATCCATAGCAGTAATTAACTATTCCTCTGTTCCTGAAAAAAGCCGTTTTAATAATCCCGGCCTGTGTTTATCTTTCTCCAGATGCAATATTGCAATATCATTCGCGCATTGGCGGATGGCATTGGAATCAAGCCCGTCATAATACCCGCGGATATGATGGTCCTTATCCAGCAATACCAGCTTCTCCGTATGAATAAAATCATCTGGTCCGCCATCTCCCTGCGTTACACTTACAAATACTTCATTGCGGGCCCAGTCATAAATGTCTTTCTTGGCGCCGGTCAGTAACCACCAGTTATCCGGATTGATATTATGCTTGTTACCGTATGCTCTCAATTGTTCTGAGGAATCCCTCTCCGGATCTACGGTAAAAGAAAGCAGCTGAAGAAGCGTATCATTCTTTACATAAGCCTGCTGGATTTTCTCCAGGTTGCTCATCAGTTTTGGACAGATACCCGGGCAGGAAGTAAAAAAGAAATTCACCAGGATTACTTTACCCGGAAGATCTTTCAACTGTACCTTATTCCCCATCTGATTGGTAAGCGTGATATCCTTTACAGTATGAAATACTGTATCGTATCGTGTCTTACCGTCTTTAACCACCGTATTCACACTATCAGGAATATAATAACGAGGTATCGGCACAACATTCCTTCCATAATGGTCTACTATCAGGTATCCCGTCAACGGCACCAGTATTGCCAGCATTACTCCTATAAGTCCTTTGCGTGAAATGGCCGTAGTTTTAAATTGTTATATAAAATTTACGCTTTACAACTCCCACTGGTGTGAAAGCAGTAAAGCGTAACATGTAGGAAATATGCTTAGTGATGTGCTTCTTCAGTATTTACATGCATGGCAGGAGGAACAGGTTTGCCAGGAGCAAGGTCCTTACGCATGTTCTTCCAGGAATCACCATCTGCCAGGAAGGCGATGATAAACCATACGAACAACATCAAAGGAATCAATATTGTCATTATCAGGTTCCTGATCTCATTGCGTAAGTGCATGAATTCAGCTACGATAAAGAACGCTTTCAGAATTGTAAGGCCAACGAAGATTGAGTTTAAAAACAATCTTGGCATCCAGTGCCACTCCAGGAAGGAGAAAGCCAGACCTACTTCAAAAATGGTGATCGCTAATAATATCCAGAACGTTCTCCAGATGCTTTTAGTAGAAGCATCATGGCCATGCTCATCATGTACTACTGCTGTATGTGTATGTTCCATTAGTGTTACTTTTAAAAATCCAGATTACAAATACCAGTTCAAGCTTACTTTTTACCTGTAATCACAGCAGGTAGAAGCAGGTGAATACGAATACCCATACCAGGTCTACAAAGTGCCAGTACAGACCTACTTTTTCAACCATTTCATAGTGGCCTCTGTCATCATAAGTACCTTTCAGTACGTTAGACAGGATCACAATATTCAGGATCACACCAGAGGTTACGTGTAAACCGTGGAAACCAGTGATAGTAAAGAAGAAGTTGGTGAAGTTAGTAGTAGCAACAGTACCATCTGCATTAGCAAAAGGATTACGGCCCCACCATGCACCTAACTCGTGTAAGTGCGTCCACTCCCATGCCTGGCAGCTTAAGAAAGCGATACCACCGATGATGGTCCATACCATCCATTTGGCAACAGCCTTTCTGTCTCTCATGTGACCGGCATGTACAGCAAGTACCATGGTTACGGAACTCATGATCAGGATAAACGTCATCAAACTCACAAATACCAGGGGTAAATGTGCGGTATGACTAACGAACGGAAATGAATGGAAGACCTCATTAGGGTCAGGCCAGGAAGTACTCATGAAACGGATAGTACCGTAAGAGATCAGTAATGCTCCAAAAGTAAAAGCATCCGACATCAGGAAGTACCACATCATCAACTTTCCGTAACTCACGTTAAAAGGAGAATGTCCCCCGGACCACCATTTTTTCTGCGCTGTAACTGCTGTATCCATTGTTTGTTTTGTAATTATTTTTTAGAAAGTTTTATCTGGCAATACTCAGAAATATTAACAGGTAAATCCACAATGCGTCCACAAAATGCCAGTATGTAGCGGCTACTTCTATGGGCACCGGGCTGTAAGTACGTATTCTTGTGCGGAATGCCCTGCCAAACATGATAAGCAGCGCAACAACACCACCCAGAACATGTAACAGGTGTACACTTACGATTACATAGATAAAAGATACTGATGCCGGTCCGTTCAATGGTAACCCCATCGCATTCATCTGCATAAAGCCTATCCACTGACAGACCGCAAAAGCCACTCCTAATACCGCCGTTAATGTAATGAGCTGTTTATAACGCTGCATATGACGATTCCTGAACTGCTTTACGGCCATCTGAACGGTAAAACTACTGCTCAGTATGATGCCTGTAGATATCCAGAAGATCATCGGTAACTGGAACGTAAACCAGTTTGCCTGCGCCCGCTTTACAACATATGCACTTGTAAACCCTATAAACATCATGGTTATGCTACCCATAGCAATCCATAGGGAATATTTGTGTGGATGTATCTTGTTACGTTGTACGCTCATCGCCTGCATCACTATAATTTGAATGACTATTAAATTTTATCAGCCAGCAATGCCAGTTGCATAATGGTCAGATAGATATAAGATCCGAACATCAGCTTACGGGCAGCAGGTACATCACATTTCCGGTACAGGTTCACTGCCCTGTAAAGGAAAAACAACGAAACCAGGATCACTGCGATCGCAGAAATGTAACCTGTTATTCCCAACATGTAAGGTATTAACCCCGCAGGTATCAATAACAATGTATACGTCACTGCCTGTAATGCGATCTGCCTGTTTGGCTCTCCGGAATTAGGCAACAGTTTGAATCCTGCCCTGGTGTAATCCTTATGTCCTATCCAGGCAATCGCCCAGAAGTGAGGGAACTGCCACAGGAACTGGATAGCAAATAATGCCCATCCGCCTTCGCTGATCTTGTTTTCTCCCGCAGCCCAGCCGATTAATAAAGGCAACGCTCCGGGTACGGCTCCTACCAGCACAGCCAGTGAGTTCCATTTTTTCCAGGGAGTATACACAAAACCATATACTACCAGGGATAAAAGGCTCAAGCCGGCACATAACCAGTTAAAACCCCAGGCCAGGATAGCCAGACCGGTAATTCCTGTTACTACCGCTATGATAATTCCTTCTGTTTCAGAAAGGCGACCTGATGGTAAAGGACGTACAGCTGTACGTGCCATTAACTTATCAGTTTCCTTTTCCAGCAGCTGATTGATCGTATTGGCAGAACCGGACACCAGTAAACCACCGGCAAATAAAGTAAGAACTTTTATTAACGAAAACTCCACTCCAGGTACCAGTAAATAACCAACCACACTTGAGAAGACAACCATGAAGGTCAGATTAAACTTCATTAACTGAGAGTAATCTTTCACCTTACTGGCTACAGCAAACGATGACGACAATTTTATGGAGTTTTCTCTTATCATTACTGGTACATATCCTTTTCTCTGAAATCCATTCTTTTCGAGGCAGGAGGCATTAATTAATGCCCGCCTGCAGCTTCTTCATCTTTAGACAATGGTACAGTCTGCGGGATGAAATCAACACCATCTTTGCTGTAATCATATGGCCAGCGATACACTTCAGGAATCTCACCAGGCCAGTTACCGTGACCAGGATTGATTGGTGTGGTCCATTCCAGTGTAGTAGCGTTCCATGGGTTGGTAGTTGTTAACTTCCTTCCTTTGAATACGCTGTAGAAGAAGTTGAATACAAACAAGAGCTGCGCTGCAAATACGATGATTACCACAATACTGATGAAATGGTTCAGATCACCGAATTGTTTGAAAGACTCCCAGTTAGAGTAATCATAATACCTTCTTGGCATACCGGCCATACCTTCATAGTGCATTGGCCAGAATATCAGGTATGCACCTACCAGCGTGATCCAGAAGTGAATATATGATAAAGTATTGTTCAGGTAACGTCCAAACATCTTAGGGAACCAGTGGTATACCCCGGCAAAAAGCCCCAGGAAGGCAGACACACCCATTACTATATGGAAGTGAGCAATTACAAAATAAGTATCATGCAGGTGGATATCTATAGACGAGTTACCTAACCAGATACCGGTTAATCCACCAGAGATGAAGGTACTCACGAAACCTATAGAGAACAACATACCGGGAGTGAACCTGATGTTACCTCTCCAGATAGTGGTGATCCAGTTAAATACCTTGATAGCAGACGGTACCGCAATTAATAAGGTCAGTAATACGAAGAATGCACCAAGGAAAGGATTAAGACCTGTAACGAACATATGGTGCGCCCATACCAGGAAGGCCAGGATGGCAATTGCAAACATAGAACCTACCATCGCCAGATAACCAAAGATCGGCTTACGGGCATTTACTGCCATCACCTCAGATACCATACCCATTGCAGGCAGGATAATGATGTACACCTCAGGGTGACCCAGGAACCAGAACAAGTGCTGGTAAAGGATCGCACTACCACCTTCGTTAGACAATGCTTTACCGGCTACGAACAGTTCGCTCAGGTAGAAGCTGGTGCCGGCATGACGGTCGAACAGCAAGAGGATAAAACCAGACAGCAATACAGGGAAAGAAAGTACGCCCAATACCGCAGTGAAGAAGAAGCTCCAGATAGTCAGCGGCATCTTGGTCATGCTCATACCCTTGGTACGCATGTTCAGGATGGTAGAAATATAATTCAGACCGCCCAGTAACTGAGACACTACGAACAGTGCCATACTGGTAAGCCATAAGTCCATACCTATTTTAGAACCGATAGAAGCATCACCTAATGCACTCAGTGGGGGATAAGACGTCCATCCACCGGATGCTGGTCCTGTCTGTACAAACAGGGAACACATCATCACGCAACTAGCCATAAAGAAGAACCAGTAGCTCAGCATATTCATGAAAGGAGAAGCCATATCACGTGCCCCTACCTGCAAAGGAATCAGCAGATTGGAGAATGTACCGCTCAAACCGGCTGTTAATACAAAGAACACCAATATGGTACCATGCATGGTTACCAGTGCATAGTAAGCCTCCGGTGAAATGTGCCCACCCTTTGCCCAATGGCCCAGGATGCTTTCCAGCCATGGGAAAGTAGTATCCGGGAAACCCAGTTGCAAACGAAACAGTACAGAGAAGAAAGCACCTACGATAGCCCAGAGAATACCGGTTATCAGAAACTGCTTGGCGATGGTCTTATGGTCCATGCTGAAAACGTACTTCGAAATGAAGCCGCCTTCATGATGATGCTCATGGTCGTCATGGCCATGACCGTGCGCTGCTGCGCCATGCATTACCTCCTGTTGACTGTGCAATGTTGCTTCGTTACTCATAATCGGTTCTGTTTATATAAAACTGACTTCGGGGAGTACCTCATCAGTTTGTCTTTAAATTTTTTAATGTCCTGCGTCTAAAGTTTCAACTGCCTTTTACAAAATTAATGCTTCACAACGTTAACCGCCACTGCTTTTTGAGTGCTGTCTGCAACTGGCGTAGCCGGAGCTGCAGGGGCCGCACTTTCATGAGCAAGAGCGAATTGTGTTTTCTGCTTAGCAGACCATGCATCATATTCTGCCTGTGTTTCCACTACGATGTTTGCTTTCATAGAATAGTGACCGGCACCACACATCTGATCGCAAGAGATCTCGTACATGAAATCAGGATTATCATTCTTTATCTTCATTTCCGCAGTAGTATACTTAGGTGTAAACCACAATGTAGTAGGAATACCAGGTACAGCATCCATCTTCAGGCGGAAGTGAGACAAACCTACGTCATGGATCACATCACGGGAACCGATGATCAGCTTTACCGGTTTGTTAACTACCAGGTGCATCTCAGTAGCCATGTAATCATCCTTGTTCAGTTCATCATCCCAGTCCTGACCTACAGGATTAGTTGCTTCATTGATATTCTTGAAGAATTTACGACCCAGCTGGCCATCTTTACCCGGGTAACGGATCAGCCAGTTAAACTGCTTACCGGTAATTTCCACCACCATAGCATCCTTTGGAGCTTCTGATGTAATGCGGAACCAATGTCTTAAACCGATAGCAACAAGAACAGTAAGTGCAATAGCAGGAATTACAGTCCAGATCAGCTCCAGTTTGTTGTTGTGTGGGAAGTAAAAAGCTTTACGCCCTTCCTTTTCCTGGTATTTGAATGCGAACCAGAACAGGAGGATCTGTGTAATAACGAATACAATTCCGGTTATTACCAGTGTCCACATGATCATGCTATCGATCCCTTCACCCTGCTCTGATGCTGCTCCTGATCCCATCTTACCTCTCAGTAAATCGTTACAGTAGTATACACCTATCAAGCCAAGCACCAGGAAGGAGATCATCAGGAAACCATTCACCCGGTTTGACTGCTGACGCGACTTCTTTTCTCCCTTCAATATGGACACATATTCGCTCGCCTTCGCAATCTGGAAGATGACTATGAATATGAGCACAACAACTAAGACTGCTAAATATCCTGACATTGCTATTTGAAATAATTAAGTTATCTAATGCTTTTCGTTTCTACTTGTATCACCCCCGGTTGTTTACACCGGGATATCCGTTGCTCGCCTATGATCAGGTATGGTGTATAATACTTTCTTTCAGGTAAGGATGGGTCTTTGGAACCAATGCCGCTTTGGTCAGCTGATTGGATACCAGGAATACGATCAGTCCCACAAAACCAAGTCCGATACCAAATTCAAACCACGGGAATACCAGATGCTGATAAGTACCAGGCCCTACCATCTGCCAGAAATCCAGCCAGTGACCGAAGATAATCACTACAGCAATGAATGCCATGGAAGAGTAGTTACGTTTAGTATCACGCTTCATCAGGAATAACAGCGGAGTAATAAAGTTGATCACCAGATTCAGGAAGAAGATCGGTCTCCACTCGCCCCATACGCGGGGTTTGAAGTATACTATTTCTTCAGGCATGTTTGCGTACCAGATCAGCATATACTGAGAGAACCACAGGTACGCCCAGAAAATACTGAATGCAAAACAGAACTTACCAAGGTCATGCAGATGCTCTTCATTTACCATTGGCAGGTAACCATTACGTTTCAGGTAAATAACAAATAAAGAGATCAGTGCCAGACCAGATACCCAGGTGCTTGCGAATGTGTACCAGCTGTACATGGTAGAATACCAGTGTGCATCAATACTCATTAACCACATCCATGGGGTAGTAGAACCAACGCTCAATACATAAATTACCAGAAACCCACCACACCAAACGGTGTTTCTCCATATTATACGTTTACCGGTTTCTTTTGAAAGATCCCAGCTATCTTGCTCAATTGACATTTTACGCAGCCTGAGAGTAAAATAACTCCACAAACCGATTGTAAGAACAGCAGCAATAGTAAAGAATGCTTTGCTGAGGAAAGGCGCTTTCCAGGTAAGGATAGGGTCATGTGCAACATGCTCTGCATCCAGCCAGTGGTAAATATGTGTTTTACCGGTAAACACCAGGATCATCAACAGCAGGAACAAAATGCCTCCCAATACAGGAACTGCCATAGAAATTGCTTCCGGCACACGGCGAAAACCGATCTGCCATCCACCATGCGCCAGGGTAGTGGCAGCAATAAAGAACGTACTGGCCAATACGATCAGCAAAAAGAATGTGCTGTTCTGCAGCAAACCTGCCCAGAAACGGGTTGAGCCATGCTCTCCCTGAAATGCGAATAATCCGATCAACAAAGTCAGCAAGCCAATCCCCATTAACACGAAGCTGGTCGTTTTTAGTCTTGCTGGTACTACAAATTGGTCCTTCATTACTGTATATTAAAATACTTGATTGAATGCTATTTTACTCATTATTTAGCCTGTGCTACTACTGCAGGTGCAGCAGCTTTCGTGGTATCAGTGCTGGCAGCAGGAGTGGCAACATTTGCACCACCATTCTGCATTGTGCGGATATAGGCCGCTATTTTCCAACGCTGTGTCCTGTCTAACTGACTGGCATAACTACCCATGTTCAGATAGCCATAAGTCATTACGTGGAACAGTCTGCCTTCTGTATAGCTGGCTTTAGGGCCGCTTACCAGGTTAGCAGGTGCTGCTACGAATGGGCCTGTACCATCTTTGTATAACGGACCGTTACCATCCAGCTTCGTACCATGACAAACGCCACAATAAATATTGAATAAACGTTTACCTTCCTCCAGGTCCGCTTTTCCAAGAATAAGCGGGTTCTTTACTAAATTGGCCTGAGCAGTATCTGCCGCCTTCAGATGGTAAGGCAGCAACTCTCCTCTCTTAACGGTGCCCTCTACTGGTTTCAGTGTAGACACACGCTCGCTGTAGAACTCGTATGCGCGGGATTCAAACATATCCGGCATGTAATGTCTGCCGGGATTCCTGTTATTCTCTCCCCTGTTGCATGCCGATACCAAAGCTCCACTTACCAAAGCAGCTGCGATCAATATGTTGGAAGTCCTTTTCATCTGTATATTATAATTCAAGCTTATGTTCTGGTTCACTCCCTGTCAGACAGGAAGCTTTTAAAATCTACATTTACGCGTTTACAGGCTCAGGGCGCTTGTTCTCAAACAGGCGGTCCTCACGGTCGAAACGACCATACCACCAGCCGGCTTCAGCACGCTGTTCATTAATCTGCGTTCCACCAATGCCCGCCAGGAATTTTTTCAGTTCCTCTGCGTTCGTTTTGGCAGTTACTTCAATCGCCATTACAAACAGATCATCTGTCTGACGGGGATGAAATATATGCTTCTTAACAAATGGGGCCAGCTGACACAGGTAACAGAATGTTAGTACCATACCCACAGCTGAGAACAATACTGTTAACTCAAACGTGATAGGGATGAACGCCGGTAATGGAAAATGCGGTTTACCACCGATGTTCATAGGCCAGTCTGTTGTGAATATCCAACTCATGCAGGATAATGCTGTTGTTGTACCGGTAATACCGTAAACAAACCCGGCGGTGTGCAGGCTGGTTTCCCGCAAACCCATTGCATGGTCAAGACCGTGCACCGGAAAAGGTGTATATACATCGTGAATTTTGTAGCCTGCAGTCCGCACCTTTTTCACAGCCGGAAACAATACCGCCTCATCATCAAAACTTGCTACAACAAAATTTTTAACCGCCATATGTTTAAAAAATTCTTATTCTAAAAAACAAATTCCTGATTCCTCTTTATAAATGCTTCCAGGCTATTATGACTGATGCACCGGAGCTACATGCGGATCATGATGATGCTCATCTTCATGATGCTGGTCCTTTGCAAATTCATCTGCCGGCTGCTGCTCGTATTTCTCCATCTGGTTCTTAAAGCTTTCGCCGGAAGTTTTCAGCACATGCTTGATTTCCGCAACAGCGATAACAGGGAAGTATTTAGCAAACAGGAAGAAGCAGGTAAAGAACAAACCGAAGGTTCCCATGTAGAAACCAACTTCTGGCCAGGATGGACGATAGTAAGCCCAGCTTGATGGCAGGTAGTCACGGTACAGTGAAGTACAGATGATCACAAAACGCTCAAACCACATACCGATGTTCACGATGATAGACATTACGAATGTTACCAGTACGTTTCTTCTCATCTTGGAGAACCAGAATACCTGCGGCGTGATTACGTTACACGTCATCATGATCCAGTAAGACCAACCCAGCGGGCCGGCAGCACGGTATTTATAGAAAGTAGCGAATTCATAAGGAACAGCTGCATACCAGGCCATGAACAACTCTGTCAGGTAAGCACAACCTACCACAGAACCAGTCAGTACAATTACCTTGTTCATTGCCTCCATGTGGCCAATGGTAATGTAGTCTTCCAGGTGTAATACTTTACGTACAATGATCAGCAGTGTTTGTACCATCGCAAATCCGGAGAAGATCGCACCCGCTACGAAGTAGGGAGGGAAGATCGTAGTATGCCAGCCGGGAATTACTGAGGTAGCAAAGTCAAAAGATACGATCGTATGTACAGACAGTACCAGCGGAGTGGATAAACCTGCCAGTACCAGAGACAGCGCTTCATGACGTTGCCAGTGTTTGGTAGAACCGGTCCAGCCAAAAGATGCTATACCATATAACAGCTTACGCAGTTTGGTTTTAGCTCTGTCACGCACAGTGGCGAAGTCAGGAATTAAACCGGAATACCAGAAAAGGAGAGATACTGTGAAGTAAGTAGAGATCGCAAACACGTCCCAGAGCAGGGGCGAGTTGAAGTTTACCCACAAAGGACCACGTGTATTCGGGTAAGGCAGTACAAAGAATGCCATCCATACACGACCCATGTGGAAGATCGGGAACTGACCGGCACACATAACCGCAAAGATGGTCATGGCTTCTGCCGCACGGTTTACCCCGGTACGCCATCCCTGGCGGAACAGCAGGAGGATCGCAGAGATCAATGTACCGGCATGACCGATACCTACCCACCATACGAAGTTGGTAATGTCCCAACCCCAACCAATTGTTTTATTCAGATTCCACACCCCTGTACCATAGTACACTTCCCAGGTTACGGAACAAACTCCGAACAATAGCAGTGACAATGATATGAAAAAGCCTATGTACCACAATTTACCTGGCTTCCCTTCAATAGGGCTGATGATGTCCTCTGTTACCTGGTGGTAATTCTTCACGCCATCAACTAATGGTTCTCTTAGTGTGGATTCGTACTTTAAATGCATAGTTCGTTAAGCTTTTACCCCTAACCTGCACTTTTTATGCAGAATAAGGAGCTTTAATTGTTCTAAACTAAAACTTTATCTCTTATGTTAATCTTTCGTTTGTCTTTACAGTTCAGCTTAAAGCCTATGCTTCATGCTTTGCTGCTGCCTCATGATGTTCTTCATGATTACCTTCTGCCTTTGGCTCAGCATCTTTGTTTCTGATCTTAGCCAGGTAGTTAATGGAAGGTAACACGTGAAGCTCTTCCAGTACGTAGTACATCCTGTTAGTCTGTTCTTCGTTACGGATTTTAGAGATGCGGCTTTCTTTATCGTTTACGTTACCGAATACGATAGCTCCTGCAGAACATGCGGTTTGACATGCAGTTTTTGCTTCACCATCTTTCATCGGACGACCAGCTTTCTTTGCAGTCAGCTTAGCATCCTGTAAACGCTGTACGCAGAAAGAACATTTTTCCATTACCCCACGGCTACGTACAACCACATCAGGGTTCAGTACCATACGGGTAAGACTGTCATTCATTCCACCTACATCATACAGGTTATCTTCGAAACTGTCAGCTCCATTGAAATCTCTCCAGTTAAAGCGACGAACTTTGAAAGGACAGTTGTTGGCGCAATAACGGGTTCCGATACAACGGTTGTAAGCCATCTGGTTTAAACCTTCAGAACTGTGGTTGGTAGCAGCTACCGGACAAACGTTCTCACATGGAGCGTTATCACAATGCTGACACAACATAGGCTGGAACACTACTTCCGGATTGTTCTCATCACCGCTGAAATAACGGTCGATACGGATCCAGTGCATTTCATGCGCCTTTACTACCTGCTCTTTACCAACTACTGCTACGTTATTTTCAGCCTGGCAGGCAATGGTACATGCACCACAACCAAAACAGGTGTTCAGATCGATAGACATACCCCATTTAATACCAGGGTAGTGATGTACATCAGGATACAGCGTACCATCTTTGCGGAAATCAGGACCGTATTGTTTTAATTCCTCACGGTCTTCATTCACTTCCTTAGGGTTCTTGATGAACTCTTCCAGCGTGGTTTCTTTTACGATAGGACGACCTTCGTAGCTGTTATGCGTCTGTGTTACACCCAGATCATATTTCTCTCCGGTTGCTTCTGCTGTTGCTTCAGTAGCGAAGTAGTCAAAAGTCTGACCATTGAAACTAACCAGCGGATAAGCATTCTTACCTACACCACCTGCTGCTTTACCAGCGTTCATGTTACGACCGTAACCTACCGCAATGGCGATCACTTCCGGATGAATACCAGGCAGTATCAGTAATGGCAGGCTGATTTCCTTACCGTTAGTTTTGATCTTTAATACTTTCTTATCAGCGTTGATCTCGTAGTCATCACCCAACTGCATGTCGAATGTCTTCGCCAGTGTGTTGGAAATAACTGCGTAGTTATCCCAGGTAGAACGGGTAATAGGATCAGGCATTTCCTGCAACCATGGGTTGTTGGCTTCCTTACCATTACCAATCGCGATCTTTTCGTACAATACCAGTTCTAACTTACCACCTTTTTTAGCACTGTTGATCTTCGCAGCAGCACTGTTTACATCTCCGCTGAAAGTAGCACCACCCAGCGCAGGCGCTGTAGCCGGTTCTACCACACCATCCTGTAACACCTTATCCCATGCTTCCTGTCCGCCCAATTGGGTCAGCCATTCGTTCTTCAGGAAATCCTCCCAGGTAGTGGTAGAACCACTCCAGGTCAGTAAGGTTGTTTCAAATGCACGTGTTTTGAACAATGGTGCAATGGTAGGCTGTATAAAACTGTAATATCCGGTCCTTGCTTCAGCATCTCCCCAGCTTTCCAGGAAGTGATGCGCAGGCGCCGCATATTTACATAATTCAGATGTTTCGTCTTTACGGTCGTTGAAAGTAACGCTGAGTTTAGCCTTCTTGATACCTTCTGCAAAAGCCTTTGCATCATAGTAATCATAAGCAGGGTTCACACCATAAACCATGATAGCGCCAACACTACCTGCGTTCAGGTCTTTCACCAGTTGTACCATGTCTCCGTCAATACCCTGACGGTAACCTACTGTAGATGCCCAGTCGATAGTTGTTCCATTAGCACCAATCAGGTTGTTAATAGCATTTACTACGATCTGTACATTCACATCATTGGAACCACTTACTACCAGTGCTTTACCCTGACCGGCCTTTAATGCCTGGGCTGCTTTCTGGATACCTGCCGCTAAACGCTTGTCTGCAATTGCAGGAGCGCTAACCGCACCACCCAGTGCATTCAGCAAAGCCAGTGCTACTGCACCGGTTTCTGATGGTTTGTGTGTATATCTTTCATCCGCATTGGCACCCGTTAAGCTCATCATGCTCTCGAAGTGGAAATGTTTGCTCATTTCCGGCTTCTTCTCATCGATCTTACGGTTAACACCATATTGTTTGGAATATTCTGTAGGGTTGATCCATGTTCCCAGGAAGTCAGCTCCTAAACTTACGATCACCTTTGCATTTTCAAAGTGGTAAGCAGGTAATGCTCTCTTTCCGTAAGAAGCTTCGTTAGCCAGTAACAGACCGGAATAAGATACCGCATCATAAGTTACATGACGGAAGCCTGGATATTTGGTCTGGAAACCAGCAATCACTTTCTTGGTAGAAGGACTGATAATAGTAGAAGTCAGTAATACAACAGGGGAACTACCAACAGCAGACAGCGCAGCACCAACCTGCTTGTCCAGTTCAGCCCAGGTTGTTTCCGTTCCATTGATAGTAGGGTAGCGTAAACGTGCGGCATCATATAAACCTAATACTGCACCCTGTACCCTTGCAGATGAAGCACCACCTGTTACAGAAGACAGATCATTACCATCTAATTTGATGGGACGTCCTTCACGGGTCTTAACAACCAGTGGAACGAATTCTCCGTCTACAGCGTATGTGGAAGCGTAATAGTTAGGTACACCGGGAGTAATTTCTTCCGGCTTATTTACATAAGGTATAGCTTTTCTGATAGGCGTTTCACAACTGGCAGCAATAGTAGCAGCCGCTGTTGTGAACCCCAGGTATTTCAGGAAATCCCGGCGGGGGGTAGTAGCATTCAGCAAACTTTCATTCTCCTCAAAAGGCAGATCCTCTCTAAATTCGTTATTCACAGTCTCCTGATGTTCCTTGGTATTGTGCAACTCCTCCAAGCCTTTCCAATACTTTTTTTGCTCCATGTTGTTTATACTAACGAGTTACGGATTATAATTTGTACAATGAAGTGGATGTAAGTAGCTTCCTTATCATCTTATCCCTCATCTATTATTTATTAATAGTGACATTTCTGACATTCAGTACCACCCACCATCTCAACAGTAACACTGTCTATCTTTCCTTCTTTCACCTGTTCGTGGAACTTCTCAAAAATGCTGTAGTATTTATTGTCAGCAAACTGCACCTTAGTAGTACGGTGACAGTTAATACACCATCCCATAGACAGATCAGCAAACTGATGCACCTCATCCATTTCAGTAATGGCTCCGTGACAGGTCTGACATTGCTGCTTACCAGCTACAACGTGCTGAGAGTGATTGAAGTAAACGTGATCAGGCAGGTTGTGGATCCTTGTCCACTCAATAGGTGTTCCTGGTTTAGTATATTCTTTAGCAGTCTTATCCCAACCAACATGGTCGTATAATTTCTGGATCTCTGCACTGCCATTTACCTTCTTACCTTCTGCTGTGAACAACTGAGGACCACTATAATCACTGATCACCTTGTGACAGTTCATACAGATATTCTCAGAAGGAATCATCGCATGCTTACTCTTCTCTGCACCTGCGTGGCAATACAGACAGTTAATCTGGTTGATACCGGCATGTACTTTATGAGAATAGAAGATAGGTTGTTGTGGCATATAGTCTTTCTGTCTGCCCAGGCCGATCGCTCCATTTATAGTGAAGTAACCACCAACGATAAACAACAGTACTATTACCAGTGCGATGTAAGCCTTGTTCTTGTAGAATGGAACAGGTTCCGGAGTTGCCACACCTTCTTTTTCAGAAGCAAGCTTGTTCAGATTACTGTTGATCTGCATCAGGATCAGCGCTACAACTGCAAGTATCAAAGTAATGATACCAAACAACAGACCGTTGCCACCTTCTTCCTCACCACCACTTGTAGTGGTAGTAGTACCGGTAGTTTTAGCGTCTGTAGGAGTATTTTTACTTTCCTGAGCAATCCAAGACAAGATATCATCAATATCCCCATCTGTAAGATTAGGGAACGGAGTCATAGAGGTCTTATTAAACTGGTTGAACAACGTATTCGCATACGCGTCACCAGAAGCCAGTACCGATGCAGAATTATGGATCCATTGGTGTAATAATTTCTTATCAGACCAACGTTCTTCCACGCCTTGCAAAGCGGGACCAGTAAGTTGCTTATGAACATTATGGCAGGATGCGCAATTCTGCTGAAATAATGCCTTGCCTTTAGTAGGATCTCCTGCTGCCCTTGCAGAGAAGGACGCAATCATACCCACGCATAGGACAAGAACACTCACAAAATGCTTACGCATAAGAATGGAAACACGACGATACACAGCCTATTTAGTTTAGATTTGACCTTAAGTTTCTTAAAAGTGCTCACAAAAATAAGACACAATATTGACAATTTATCAACAATTATAAAAATTTCTTACTTGCTTCCCTCAATCCTTTTACCTATATATATCGCGGGGAAACACGTAATCCTCAATATATTTTGTATGAAAAAAAATATGATAAATGTCATGTCGGCGCCTTCGGTTTGCAATGTGTTTATATATTAATACATATACAATGTCTCTTTCATTCTTTTTTATGTCAGTATCCTGTATCTTATAACCTTCCCCTACACTTAAAGTTGTCTACTGGTATCATTTTACCGTATATTCCCATTCTTCCCATGAAAATCCTTCATTAATCATACACTCCACATCTCCCCTTTATTAATTAATTTTGCGCCTGTTAATAAAAGAGACTTTGAAAAATATAGCCATCTTCGCCTCGGGCACAGGTAGTAACGCACAAAAGATCATCGACCATTTCAGGAACTCAGGTATCGCCCGGGTCACGCTGATCGTTTGTAATAAACCAGGAGCAGGCGTATTACAGATAGCAGACAAAGAACACATCCCCTCCATCCTCATAGAAAAAGAATTATTCTTTCATACAGACCATTATATACAACAACTGCAACAGGCGAATATTGATATGGTCGTGCTGGCTGGCTTCCTCTGGAAAATACCCGCCAACCTCGTACAGGCATTCCCCGGCCATATCGTAAATATCCATCCCGCCCTTCTTCCCAAATACGGAGGCAAAGGCATGTATGGACACTTCGTTCATGAAGCCGTTATCCGTGCAGGCGAAAAAGAAAGTGGCATCACCATCCATTATGTGAATGAAAAATATGATGATGGCGCACCTATCTTACAGGAACGCTGTACCATCACTCCAGACGATACTCCTGAAAGCCTGGCAGCTAAAGTACTGGTGCTGGAACACCAGTGGTACCCGGTAATTGTGGAACGATTATTGACTTGAAATGGCACAGATTTTTAGCTTTCCTTATGAGTTATAAGCTTTTAAATAATCCTCTTTACAAGCTAAATCCTTACTGTTAAACTGCGCACAATTGTATGAAAAAGCCACTGCTTGTTACATGCCTCTTTATTCTTAGCGGACTGGCAACATTTGCCCAGACAACTAAATCTATTGGCAGAGCTACTTATCTGAAGGTAAATCCGGCTACCCTCATTAATGAACTGGACATCTCTCTTGAACAGGAACTCACAGAAAAAATAAGCCTTGAATTAGGAATCAGTGGTATCTATACAGATTATCCCGATTATGTGCTGGCAAAAAAAGTAGACATCGGTCAGAAAAAACCGGATATCAGCACAGAACAATTTGTTGATGCCCGCGGCCTCGGCTTCCGTGCAGGTATGCGCTGGTATATCTTTTCTACAAGAGATGGCCTGTCCCGCGTAATGGGCACCTATTTTCAACCCGTCCTCTTCTATAAGAAAGTATTCTATCCCAACCAGGAAGTAACACTCAATAATACCCTCTACAAAGAATCCGGTGATAAAAACGTTTTCGGATTACAGTTACTACTGGGAAGACAAATTCAGAAAGATAAATTGGTCCTCGATCCATTTGTCGGTATTGGTGTCCGCACCAAAATATACCGCTACCAGAATTTTAATCTTGAAAATGGAGCTGTACAGGTTAACAACGGACGACTTGTAAGCATACTGCCAAGTCTGCAGATAGGCATTAAGCTGGGATTCAAAATGTAGTGCTGCGCCAAAAGACGCAGCATATCAGAAAGGTACTATCGCTTTCACACTAAAATTTCTTCCCATATTATATATACCGGAACGCCCGTTCGGCGATGCCGTATAATATTCAAAATATTTAAGCCGGTTCATATTCGCCTGGTAGGCAGTGTTGAACACATTATCCAGTTGCAGGAACAACTCACAAACCGTTTTCCCCTCTCTGCCAGTCAGTGTAGTACCAGCCCCCAGATTAATTAAGGTATACCCCGGTGTAAAAGTCTCCGTATGGTCTACCCCATAAAAATGCGACTGATCAGCATACGCATCCACCTCTGCTCTTCCATATATCTTTGAGAAGATGCCGTAACTCCTGTTCATCACCGCCCTTAACTCTGAACGCACATGCAGCGGCGGAATAAAAGGCAGGTACCGCGCCTGATCCCCATGCGTTTTGATCAATGCATCATTCTTATTCAATCCTTCCGTATAGGCTGCACTGCTATTCAGCGATAGCCATTTAATGCTACGCGGATGCAGGTTTACACTCACTTCCCCTCCATATAACTGCGCCTTCGACTGCTGGTACTGATACGTTGCATTCCCAGGTACGATCACCACCGGCTGACCATTGGCATCATACAACAGCGACTGATATATATAATTTTCTATCTGGTTATGGAACATCTCCACACTGATATCCAGGTCTTCCAGGTAAGCCAGGAAACCAATATCCTCCTGTAAACTGAACTCAGGTCTGAATCCCCTGTTCCCCAAATAAACGATATGCGCTCCCGGATCAAGTCCGTTGGAACCTATCTCTGTGATATTCGGCGCCCGGTATCCCCTGGCAACATTTGCCTTTAGCAACAAACGCTCACTGATATTATAGGTAACACCCAAACTTCCTGACACTCCACTATAATGATGTGTAAATGACGGGAACTGTAAACTGGCTCCTGCCGTATCCGGCAAAGTGACCTTCCGGTTAAAACCATTACCGGCATCCGGTCCTACATAAAAATCATTCCAATGAATATACCGGTTATCATATCTTAATCCACCTGAAACATCCAGTTTCCCGAAAGACTTCTTCGCAAAGAAAAAGCCACCGATATCAAACAGGTTATAATCCGGAATGGGAAAATCAGTCGCATTTTTACTTCTATTCACCTGGTACATACCATTCACGCCTACTGTAGTTTCAATGCCCTCCCACACCGGAAAATTATACCGCACATCATAATTGAGTGTATTTAATACTACATCCAGTCCGGGTTGTGCCGGTAAAGTAGGGTGATTGAACTCCTGACGGATACTCTTTTGTAAACCGATAGTAGTATATACATCTCCAAACTTACTGCGGTTATACACCCTGTAATGCTGTATATGTTGATGCAGCGGATTGATTTTATAAGCGTTCAGCAGATCATCGGGGACAATAGGACGATTCCTGAGATCATCCTCCGGCGCTTCATATATCTGCCGGGTGAATTTCCGGCTCAGCGAATCACGGCTGCCATCCGGTATCTCCTGCTGGTTATCGTACGCGGTAACGCCCCATACAGAATATCCCCATGACTTATCCACCCTGGCCATCGCAGAAAGATTATACTCCCGGAAAGCTGTTCCGTACACCAACCCGTCTACCTTGTTCCGGTAATTATGCGCCATCTTTCCCGAAGCCCGGAACGCATATTTCCAATCACCCTTCCGGTAGGCTAATCCCAGGGAAGAAGCCGCCATGCCATTATTGGTATGATAATCCATCAGAAAACTTCCTTTCAGCTTTCCCTCTTCTCCAACAGGAATATCGGGTATCATATTAATTACCCCCGCCAGTGCATCAGATCCATAGGTAAGACTGGCAGGCCCTTTCACCACTTCAGCCCGGCCAATTCCATACTGGTCTACTTCAATGCCATGTTCATCTCCCCATTGCTGCCCTTCCTGTCTTACCCCATCATACAGCGTCAATACCCGGTTATATCCCAGGCCCCTTATAAAGGGTTTCGAAATATTAGGCCCTGTGGTAACTGCGCTTACCCCCGGAATCCCTTTGATAATAGCATCTATAATGTTATTGTTCACATTCATGTTCATCTCCCTTTTGCCAATAGTCGCAATGGGAATAGGGTTCTTTCTCACGGCGGTAGCCCGCGAAACACCCGTCACTACAATTTCATTTAATCTGGACAAGTCCTCTTTCAAACTGATATTCAGCACCACCGTTTGCCCGGCAGTTACCGTTGCTTTTACTTTTTCCGTCTGGTATCCCATCATCGAAATGGTCAACTCATATGTACCGGCAGTTACATCCTTTATAATAAACTGCCCGGAGGCATTTGAAGTGGCCCCGGTATTTTGCCTGGGAATGACAATATTGGCAAATTCGACCGCCAGACCACCAGTCGTCACTTTCCCCCGGATGGTCCCCTGCTGCCCAAAAGCCTCACTGGAAATAAGGAGTATAAATAAGCCCGGCAAAAGAATCCGCCAGAGAGTAGAAGTTCTATCCATTAAATATATTTTTTACAAACTTATTTTTATTATTTCACTAATAGATAATTATTATTTAGGCTAGCCTAAATAATAGTGTGTAATTCTCCGGAAAAACGGTATTGGGACCGTTGTCAATATAGTTATTTACGCAACACTGCTGCATAAACATAATTAGCTAATTGTGTACTACCTTTGTATAGAATTAATGATTGGTGGAATGTCTAAAAAGATTGTTTTTTATATAGTTTTCTTTGCCCTGCTTGGTATAGTTTTTCTTGGCTATTCCGGTTATGTGATTAAGTCAGAGCAGGGAAGTTTCTTTGGGAAAGAGAAATTACCCGTGCTGGGAACAAACGGGCATTATATCGGGGGCTTCTCTTTTGTGAACCAGGAAGGCCGCACGATTACCAATAATGATGTGAAGGGAAAGGTATATGTGGCCGAATACTTTTTTACGACCTGTACCGGTATTTGTCCTAAGATGAATGCCAACATGCAGAAAGTATACGCTGTTTACAAAAATGAACCCGACTTCCGTATATTATCGCATACCGTAGATCCCGAAAACGACAGTGTCCCTGTATTGAAGGCCTATGCAGAATTACATGGTGCCGACCCGAAAAACTGGTGGTTCCTTACCGGCACCAAAAAAGAACTGTATAACCTTGCCCGTCAGGGATACCTGGTAGATGATGGTACTTACACCGGTGAGGACGACTTTGTACATACCCAATGGTTTGCGCTGGTAGATGGGGAAGGAAGAGTAAGAGGATTATATGAAGGGACTAAAAAACCTGATGTAGATAAACTGATCTCTGACATAGCCCGCCTTCTGAAAGAATAGTAAAAGAATAAATGCATCATGAGCAACAAGACTAAAGCAAGTATTACAGATATGCTCAGAGCCAGTAATCTCAGCATAACAGATACACGCGTGAAGATACTGGAGCTGTTCATAGACAGCAATGGCGCACTGGAACACAGTAGTTTTGAAAAACTGGCCGGTCATAGTTTTGATCGCGTTACAGTTTACCGCACCTTACAAACTTTCCTTGATAAAGGAATCATTCATAGCATCCCTACTACGGATACCTCTATACGTTACGCACTTTGCAAATCGGATTGTTCCGAACATGATCATCATGATCATCATATCCATTTCAAATGTGAAGAATGTGGTAATACCATCTGTCTGGATGAGACCACTGTGCCTGAGATACAATTACCCAAAGGGTATGCCGCACACAATATTGATGTGGTAGTAAGCGGGGTATGTAAAGAATGTAAATAGAAAAAGCTCCTCACGGAGCTTTTTCTATTTAGAGAAAATTATGTTTAACTGATCTTATCAATTTCCTGCTGTACAAAATTCGCCAGCTCTTTTACATAATCAGGAGAGAAATCAAACCTGATTCCCGCTGCTTTATACAACTCAGGTAATGTACGTGTACTACCCAGGCTAAGCGCCTTTACGTAATTATCCAACGCCTGTTGTTTGTTTTCTTTATACTGCTTCCACATAGCAATAGCTCCTAATTGAGCAATCCCGTATTCAATATAATAGAATGGCACTTCAAACAGATGCAGTTGCCTCTGCCAGCTGATAGCACGATAATCTTCCCAGCCAGTCCAGTCTACTGCAGAAGTAGAAAAATCATTCAGGATCTGAATCCAGTTAGCAGTACGTTCTTCTACGGTGTGATGTGGATGTTCATATACCCAATGCTGGAATTTATCGATAGTAGCTATCCATGGGAATATGGAGATAGAGCGTTCCAGCTGTTGCAGTTTAGCTCTGCGTAACTCTTCCCCATCCTTGAAGAAGATATCCCAGTAGTCCATCGTAAACAACTCCATGCTCATGCTGGCCACTTCAGCGATCTCCATAGGATATTCCTTGAACGCACTCAGTTTCAGGTGATGGCTCAGGAAAGAATGTACCGCATGTCCACCTTCGTGCACCATAGTGGTAAGGTCTTTCATTTGTCCGGCAGCGTTCATGAAGATGAATGGTACACCGGTTTCTGCCAGCGGGCAGTTATATCCACCGGGAGCTTTGCCCTTACGGCTGTCCAGGTCCAGGCGTCCCATCCGCTGCATTACACGCAGGCAGTTACCAAAGAAAGGCCCCAGTTCGTCGAAGGTCTCGATGGCTTTATTCACCAGTTCTTCTCCGGTATGGAAAGGTTCCAGAGGTTTGACACCTGCCGGTTCAGCTTCTGTATCCCAGGGTTTCAGTATATCCAGGTGCAGCTTCTCACGTTGCTTTTCCTGCAGGTTTTTCACCAGTGGTATAATATGTTCTTTGATGGCAGCATGAAACTGGAAACAATCTTCTTTGGTATAATCAAAGCGGCCCAGCTCTTCAAACTTGTAATCGCGGTAATTGGCAAAACCGGCATTCTTAGCTACCTGGTCTCTCTTTTCTACCAGGGCAGTATACAATGTATCGAAAGCAGCTTTGTCTTCCAGCCGGCGGGCGGCCGTTTTGCCAAACACTTCCTCTCTCAGTGCACGGTCGCTGTTCTCCAGGAACCTGGCAGCCTGTTGCAGGGTATATTCCTGTCCGTTCACGTTGATGGTCATCTTACCGGCAATAGCGCCATATTGCTGAGACATTACACTCAGTTCTGCCAGCAGTGGCACATTCTCTTCCCGGAACAGTTTCACTTGTTTCCGTACACTGCGCAGGTAAGTAGCATATAATTCCTGGTCCAGGTCCTTTACCCATTCGCAGGCCAGTAGTTTTTTGTTCAGTGCATCAGCATAAGGTTGCAGCTTAGGCTGAATTTCCATGCAGAAGTAGGTAAAGGCATCTTCCAGCACCTTATCTGTGGTATCGCAGGTCATGCGGATCTGACGCCAGCAGGCATCCTCACTTATTACAGCTTCCAGCTCACTGACATCTTTTAACCATTGTTCCAGCTCAGATACATTTCCTAGTGGTCTTTGCTGCAGCTCTTCGAAATAAGGCTGCAAGGCATCCCAGGTGGTAATTGTAAAATTTTCCGGCAACAGGGTCCGGGGCTGTTTCTCAATATTTGCGTCTAATGTCTTCATCTTACTAAAATAAGAAATTATGAATCAATCCTTACAGATGAGATACTACTGATATATACCCGAGATTCTAAGTTCCTACGTTCATCCTACGTTCAGAACGTAGGATGAACGTAGGAACTTAGAATCTCTATACTATTCAGAGTACTATCCTATCAGAAAGTTACCAATTTTTATGAATATTAGTTAAAATAACACCGCCAGGTAGTGCTTCTGGTTGATTTATTAACCCCTTCCAGGAGACAAGCTGGTATCATCAGGAAGACATCGAGTGTTCGGAAAGTGTTTTGGGAGAGTCTATATCTTGAACATACGTTGAACATAGGTAGAACATACTTTGGTCGTTTCTGAAGCATCATCAAAGTATGTTCAACCTATGTCCAACGTATGTTCAACGTATGCTCAAGACCTAGACTCTCTCCGAACTCTCTCCGATGACACTGTTAATTTGTATAAGTCCTGAATAGTACGGAGAGGGAAGCCATTATATTATGGCAAAAAACAGATATGCCATTTCAAAATAAACTGATTTCCAATTATTTGGGATATATTTTGAGGAAAATCGAAACTGGTGCACTACCCACCACTACTTGTTCAAATGCAAATGCCTGGCGCAAAACGCATTCGCGTAAGGCACCAGGCATCGGGCAATGAATATATTGCTACTATTCTTCGGTCTTCTTCTTCTTAACAACCTTCTTTTTAGGCTCTTCTTCACCTTCAGCAGCAGGAGTCTCTTCCTTTTTAGCTTTGGCTTTCTTCGGAGCTTTCTCAGCGGAGGCTTCAGGAGCGTCTTCTTCTTTCGCTGCTGCTTTTTTAGGCTTGGCTGTTTTCTTAGCCGTACTTTCTGCTGCCGGCGCTTCTGCCTCAACAGTTTCAGCAACTGGTTCCTGACCTTCTTCAGCTACTTCATCGAATCTCAGGAGATCGTTCGCTTTAAGGATCACATACCATTTAACCATCTTCTTCATATCGCTCACATATACCCTGTCCTCATCAAAGGAAGGGAATACGTTTTTGAAGTAAGCTTTGACAGCATTATTATCGGCTTTCGCATCAAGTGGGGCCGTTTTCGCTTCCTGATCCTGCATGGCTTTAAAAACCTCTGACAGATTCACGTTCTCTCCTGTGGTAAATACTTCAATACTTTCCAACGGGGTAAAATTATGGACGCGGGAACTCACAAACCGGGTGCTCTTGTCTTCCAGAGATCTTACGATAGCACCATCCTGTTTGCTGGCGATCAATTGAAACAAACCACCCAAACCGGTTACTGCAACTATTTCTCTATACTGCATGTTCAAATTTTTAGGAAGGCAAATATAAAAAATCGTTTTCATCCGACAAATTGATGATTTGCCTTAATTAGCTTATAATGACGAATAAGTGCATTTAATGAATAATTAATTCAAAATGATTCGCTTAATTAATCTACCTACATTAATTGACTCTGACAAATGATCTCTTTGACACGAGCAACTAGTTGCTCCTTTTTGCCAGTACTATTGGTAGTTTCCAGCGCTTCACCTGCCCTTTCAGATCAAACATCTCAGTAAACACTATGTATATACCTTTGGGCAGTATCTTATTGGACTCACCCAATCCATCCCATATCATTTGTCCCTTCAACCCCAGTAAAGTATTATGCTGCAGGTAGCGGACCGGCCTTCCCCCGGCATCATAAACAGTAATATTGGTTACGTAACCAGGTGCTGGTAGTGCATAACTGATCACTGCCACATCATCTTTACCATCATTATCCGGAGAAAATATTTCCGGTGTGATAGTCAGCTCTCCCGGTAAGGCCGCTGTCTGCAATTGCTGGGAGTTCACACTGCCCGGTGTGGCATAACCAGCCGTAGAGGCGGCGGAATGCCAGTTATGAGGGTCCTGTGTTGGCATTCCGGCATCCAGCCGCTCCAGTGAAACGCCTTTGGTATTATCAGCAAGAGCAAACTGCATATCATCAGAATAATGCAATTCATCAAGGATAGCCCCTCCCGGTCCCAGTAATATGATGGTCCCTTCCTTATTGATCAGCGCCGGAAGGGCCATCTTATATATATTCTCCGGTTGTTTACAATGATACCGCATACATAATGCCTCTTCGTCTGAAGTGAAAGCCGCATAGGCCCCTGGTAATAATAATAAACCGGTACTGCTCAACGCGACCGAATCTCCCGGTTTCCCTTTAGAAAAGTACAGCTCTTTCAGGTTCACCGCATTTACTCCCCGGTTATACAACTCAACAAATTCAGGTGTACCATCATATAATATCTCATTGATCACCACATCACCGGTACCAACCTTATAATAAAGGAAGGAGGTATTAACGGGTGCTACCTGGTTACCAGTCATATCCCGGACCCCTCTGACAGTTAACCGGCAACTATCTCCATTCGGAAATGGACTATCCCATAACAATCTGATACAGCTATGCTGAAAAACAAGGGAAGCAGGGGCCTGAACGTCATTTATAAGAAAGTCTCCCTCCATATAAACACTATTGCTGTCTAATGGTTCAGAAAAACACAGGTCCAGCTCCCTGTCGCCTACCACCTGTAGTGATAATAACTCCGGAGCTACAGTATCTTTCACTAAGCGACCGGCTACCACATCATCAAAGAAATGCTTCTCAAAAAAAGAAGCCGTAGACTGTTTCACAGCAAACCCCATATACCGGGCGTTTCTCAAAGAGGAATCTTTCACACTGCCTTCCAACATATAATTAATACCTGTACCGCTATCATCTACCCATAAGCTCCATTTATAGTCTTCATCACAAATTACCTTTACTTTTAAAACACTGGATGAATGGTCTGTGATCCCATCCCTGCCATCAATCATCATTATTGGTGTCGCATTTACACTTTTTCGGTAAAGGCACACCTCATCTTTGGTATTCCCTATACGCACAAAATACCCTTTAACAGCAGTTGATAAGAGGTTGGCAGAATCTGCCATCAGATAAACATCTGCATAATTAAGGGAAGAGGTATTAAAGTCCAGCCGCATCCACCATTCCCAGCTATAGGGAGCAGTGGCAAAAGAAGGCGTGACAACATAGAAACTGCTGCTGGCCTGCCGGAAATGGCTTTGCAGCATGCCATTCTTCACCTGCCAGGCAGTATCAGTGCCTTTCCAGGAAACGGCCGAGTCTATGTGCGGGTAACTAAAATGCTCCTGTAGCTGAGCATAGGTGCCAACTACCCGCAGCAACAGGCAGCAACAAACAATGGGAAATCGCATTTTTTAAAAATTTTGGTCGGTTAAGGCCGGAAATTAGTGAATTTCTATGATTCTGTATATGGCATTGAAAACCGCATTGGTTACCTTAAATTTGCATTTCCAAAAATTTAAAATGTAAAACAATGAAAGTTGCCGTAGTAGGAGCCACCGGACTGGTAGGCACAAAAATGTTACAAGTGTTGACGGAAAGGAATTTCCCGGTTACAGAGCTGATTCCCGTAGCCTCTGAGAAGTCTGTTGGTAAGGAAGTAACATTTAAGGGCAAGCCTTATAAGGTGGTAAATGCTGATACGGCGATTTCCATGAAACCAGATGTTGCATTATTTTCTGCAGGTGGTAGTACCTCCCTGGAATGGGCTCCTAAATTTGCAGCTGCTGGTATTACAGTAATTGATAATTCTTCTGCCTGGAGAATGGACCCTACCAAAAAACTGGTAGTCCCTGAAATCAATGGTAAAACATTGACCCCTGAAGATAAGATCATTGCAAATCCAAATTGCTCTACTATTCAAATGGTGTTGGTGCTGAATCCATTACATCAGCAATATAAAATCAACAGAGTAGTTGTATCAACTTATCAATCGGTAACCGGTACCGGCGTAAAAGCGGTAAACCAGTTAATGAACGAACGGAAAGGTATAAACGGAGAGATGGCTTATCCTTATCCTATCGATTTAAATGTTATACCACAGATTGATGTTTTCCTCGATAATGGTTATACGAAGGAAGAAATGAAGATGGTGAAGGAAACAACAAAGATCATGGGAGATGACACTATTCGTGTTACAGCAACGACTGTACGTATCCCCGTTATCGGAGGTCACAGTGAATCTGTAAACGTCGCTTTTGATAAAGAGTTCGAACTGAAGGAGATACGTAATATACTTGCAAACACGCCTGGTGTGATAGTGGTAGATGACCCTGCAAATCAGAAATATCCGATGCCAAAAGATGCACATGAAAAGGATGAAGTGTTCGTAGGACGTATACGTAGAGACGAAACTCAACCTAACACATTGAATATGTGGATAGTTGCAGATAACCTGCGTAAAGGTGCCGCCACCAACGCCGTGCAGATTGCTGAATATCTGCATCAGCAAAAATGGATTTAGACCTTTTTTGTTGTAAAAATGAGAGAGAGAAACAGGAAAAAAAAGCTTTCCGCGAACGTATACACGATTTAATTTGAGATATTAGGAGCAAGTACACCGGTACTTGCTCTTTTAGTATCGATTTAAAGAGAAATTAGTATTACCCGACTAAAAATTACACAGAAGTAGTATTGCTTTATGACAGATAAAATCCAATTTTGTTATTAATAATCCTATGCCACTTACTTCTTCCAAAAAAGTGAATTTTAAGAATGTAAGATGCTGAATGAACTAAAATTTACAAATCCGTAAACACCCTTAAGTCCTATGAAAACCAACGCCAATCGTGAGCTGTTACTGATGCACAAGTTTACTGAAGAGTGGAGCACAAATTTTTCTTCACAAGTATCCCGCATCATGAACATTGTAGATCAACATGATACACTGGACGGCATCATACCTATTATAGAGGTAGCCAATGTGTACAATCAACGTTTTGCGCATACTAAAACGGACAAAGAAAACCTTTTGAAGAATCGCAAAGCAAGACCTTTCGAATTTTTAATTCACAAAAACTAACC
The DNA here is from genome assembly GCF_009758125.1 of Chitinophaga oryziterrae. Classification (GTDB taxonomy): domain Bacteria; phylum Bacteroidota; class Bacteroidia; order Chitinophagales; family Chitinophagaceae; genus Chitinophaga; species Chitinophaga oryziterrae. The sequence continues at coordinate 247,311 of NZ_WRXO01000005.1, read as the reverse complement.
CGTAAAGATTATTGAGCTGTACTCATCTGCCGGTAGTCGCTGGCAGATGAAGTATAAGCCTTTAAGATGAGAGGATTGTCAATCAGAAGCAACGCACACGCTGAATAGGCCGTTCCGCCCCGGAACAGCCTACACGCGAAGAAAAACATTTCTACTCGGTTACATCCAGCGCTCTATCAAGGAACTTGATAAAAGGCTGCATCACAGCAAATATCTTCAGTATCTCCCTAACCAATGCCGGCTGTATAGCCACATCATCTGTAAGATGATGCCATACCGTAAAACTCTTCAGCTTCAGATAAGCAATGGCCGGGTTATCGGGTAAATATCCCTGCGGGACCGTTTTAAGCGATTCCCCTTCTATCTTCCCAAAATATCGGATAAACTCTTTATTGGATATAATCCGCTGGAACTCCTCAAAGTTATAATCAATCTCCTGCCTTACCTTCTTCAGCACAGCTGCTTCAGGCATCCACAAACCGCCGCCCGCGAAACTATTACCACCTGGTTCCAGGTGAAAATAATAACCAGGCCGGGGCGTTTTACGCCCACCAGGCGCAAAAGCAGCTCCCATATTTGTCTTATAGGGCGTTTTGTCCTTGCTGAACCTAACATCTTTGTAAATACGGAAAGTACAGTCTTTTACCTGTAAGCCAATCAATGCAGCGTCCTGCTTAAACAAACCATCCAATATCTGTTGTACCACACTTTCAAAATCCGCCTTGGCTTCCTGGTAATCCAGCTTATGTTCTTCAAACCAGGGCTTATTATTATTCTTGCTCAGTGATTTTAAAAACTTTAACGTGGGGGGCTGTAGCATGCAATACCTTTTGCCCACAAAATAAAAAAATTATTGTCCCGGCGCTAAAAATGATACGTAGCGGCAAGTAATACATTCGGGGAAGTCCCAACTGGCGTTCCATTACTCTTGTTAAAAATATTTACCGAGGCTTTATCCAGCCGGAACTCGGGGATAATGGTTAAGTTCCCCGCTTTATAATTAAGAGAAAGCGTGCCGGCCAGTACATGCCCCCCGTCCGTACCTGTAAAAGTTTTCAGGCCATCCTTATCCTCAAAGTATTCGCCTCTTAAAGAAAGTCCGCACTTAGGCGTGAAATCAAGGTTAACATACACTGCAGATCCCCACCACTTTTTGGACGATTCTACGTTTTCCTTATCCCGGGTATTGTTATACATACTTACAGTTCCATTGTACCCCAGGCCCAGCAGCGTGTTTACCTGGTAAGTAGCAACAACGTCTATCTGGTGATTCTGTATACCAACGGTATCTCTTCCTTCCAGATAATTGAGGTACAACTTAACAGGCGCTTTTGTAGATGCATATCCCAGTTGGGCGCCTATATATTTCTGGTTACTCCAGGAGGCCGACTTAAAATCCGTAGGATTAAACAGTCCTATCATTGCAGTCCATTCGCTGCTGAACGTGATGTCTGCCTTTACGCCAGTACTGAAAAAAGGCCCATTACTGAACATATAGCTCATGCTGTAATTCCTGTTCAGATAAGCATCCAGCAACTCATATCCTATATGAGTGCCAAAACTTCCCATACTGATCTTTAATTTGTCCAGCACCTGGTAGCTGAGATATAATTGTTTAATAGCCATCTCCATCGTGTTGACCTTATCAGACGTTTCGTTATAAGAAAACTCCGCGGCCCTTCTTCCAAATCCAAGGTCCGCTACTATACTTCCCTTCTTAAAGTCATGCTCCGCTTTAAGCGAAATCATGCCCAGTTCAAAACTGTTGTGGGAATTAGTAAAACTTGTCTTGTTATCTGTACTGTTGCCGTTAAAATTGTACTTATAGTATACGTCTGCGGAACCAGAGATCTTTACTGCGGGGGCTGGTAAAGAGTCTTCTTTTGATTGAGAATAGGCAACAAACAACTGGCAAACTGCTAATGCAGTCAGTAAAACTGTTTTCATGCAATGGGAATTAGGTTGATAAAATGGTGTGCAATTGTTTTTTCGTGGTAGCTGTTCTCTTTGTATCGCCGGAAGGATTGGAAAAAAATAGCTAATAATTTACCAGGAAGGAAAATTTCATGTTAAAACGAAATAAGAAATTGGTTGATAAAAAGAATTAGTTCGGTTGATAAAACGCTACTGATAAATACTTTACTCCTGTTGACTATTAGCTATTCTTTGCTTTTGGGTATCAAACTGATTATTAAATCGTATTGAGATGTTTTATCAGGTTGATAATTATCAACCTGATAAAACACCAGTTATATTAGTCTATCATTTGTTCTTCCTTCAACGAGCCATTATTGTGCACAGTCAATAAGGCAGGATGATAATTTTCGTTGTGCTGTGAAACGTCCAGACCCAGTGATTCATCTTCATCGGATACACGAAGCGGATGGATCAAATCTATCAGTTTAAAGATGCCGTAAGAAACAGTAAAACTGTAACCTACCACGATCAGTAACCCAAGTATCTGGTGTTTTAACAGTTCAAAATTGCCATATAACAAACCATCATTACCCAGGCTGTTTACTGCTTTGGTAGCGAATACACCTGTCAGCAACATACCTACCATACCACCTACACCATGGCAGGGGAATACGTCCAGTGTGTCATCGATAGCTGTCTTTGTTTTATAATGCGCAACCAGGTTAGAAACGATGGCAGCAATAAAGCCGAGCATAATACTCTGAGGAATACCAACAAAACCTGCAGCAGGAGTGATAGCCACCAGACCAACCACAGCGCCGATACAGAAGCCCAGTGCAGAAGGCTTACGACCACGGAGCACATCAAAGAAAACCCATGAAAGACCCGCAGCAGCAGAAGCAGTATTAGTGGTAGCGAAAGCAGAAGCAGCTAATGCATTTGCTCCCAGGGAAGAACCGGCATTGAAACCGAACCAGCCGAACCACAGCAAACCAGTACCCAGCAATACGAATGGGATGTTAGCTGGTTGCAGTTCTTTCTTATCAATATGGTCTTTACGACGTTTCAGTACCAGCACACCGGCTAACGCAGCACATCCCGCAGAAATATGTACTACTGTACCTCCCGCAAAGTCAAGTACACCCAGTTTCGCCAGGATCCCATCAGGATGCCAGGTCCAGTGTGCAATTGGTGCATATACCAACAGGCTGAATAATACCATGAATAAGATGTAAGAGGTAAAGCGGATCCTTTCTGCTGTAGCACCCACTACCAGGGCAGGCGTAATAATCGCAAATTTCATCTGGAAAAGAGCGAACAACAGTAAAGGAATGGTAGGACCACCAGCCCAGGGAGTACCGGAAGCTACCCCTTTAAAGAAGAAGTAAGTAGAGGGATCACCTATTATTCCATGAATAGATGTACCAAATGCAAGACTAAATCCTACTACTACCCATAACACACTAATCACACCTGTAGCAATAAAACTCTGCATCATGGTGTTAATTACATTCTTACGGTTGATCATACCACCGTAAAAGAATGACAAACCAGGGGTCATAAGGAATACCAGACAGGATGCCACCAGGATCCAGGCAATATCACCAGAATTATATTTTCCTTCAGGGTCGGCAAAAAGAGTACCGTTTGGAACGAATACTCCAATTATCGCAACCAAAGCCAGGAAAATAAATGGCAAATAGTCTTGAAATGATGTTTTCTTCATAGTTCTATTAAATTTAAAATCTTCAATAAAAGTATGAATCATAATCAAAACATCAAATAGAGTGGGAGAAAAATAGAATTAATTGAACAAATCATCAGTATTATGGGTCAAACATCAACTATATTATAATAAATGATAATATCAATTATGTTTTTAGCTAATATAAATAATGGGAAAGGGGTTGCTAATCCGATATAATAAATTAATAATCAGATAGATAGAAGTCCGACTATCCATTCGTTAACAATTTTCTAACATTGAGTTGACTGGTGCTACTACAATAAACAGCCGGATGGTCTAATTATATGTAACATAATTAGATAGACATTACAAATAATTGTGTGGATAGCAATTAAAAATTGAATAACCGCAAATATATTAAATATAACCACATGTGTTTTTTATGATCCCGATCATAAAAAACGATCTAAACTGCGGCATTATCGCTTCATTCCGTCTAATTCACGTTGTAGTGCGAACATTTGGTCCCTTAACCTCGCCGCCTCCATAAAATCCAGGTCCCGTGCCGCCTTCTCCATATCCTTCTTCACCTTACCAATTGTTTTCTCCAGCTGCGGGATTGTTTTTGCAGACGCTACCTGTTTGGCATAATCCACTGCATCTTCCGCAACCAGCTGTAACTCATCATGTATAGCCAGCGGAGAGTTCTCATCAAACTCTTTGATTTGCAGCACGGATGTTTGCCCCATGATCTGTTCCTTACTTTTGAGTACCGTCTTTGGCGTAATATGGTTAGCAATATTATAAGCCTTCTGCTTTTCCCGGCGGCGATTGGTTTCATCTATGGTACGCTGCATACTGTCCGTAATCTTATCTGCATAAAAGATTACCAGCCCTTCCACGTTACGGGCAGCACGCCCCGCTGTTTGGGTCAGGGAACGCTCATCTCTCAGAAACCCTTCCTTGTCGGCATCCAGTATAGCCACCAGGGTTACTTCCGGCAAATCCAGTCCCTCACGCAACAGGTTCACGCCCACCAGTACATTAATATTCCCAAGACGCAGGTCCCGCAGGATCTCTATTCTTTCCAGCGTATCCACCTCCGAGTGGATGTAGCGCGATTTAATGTTAATACGTTTCAGGTACTTGTCCATCTCCTCTGCCATTCTTTTGGTGAGGGTAGTCACCAGCACACGGCCCCCGTTCAGTACACGTTTATCTATTTCATCCAGCAGATCATCCACCTGATTTGCACTGGGGCGTATCTCAATCGGCGGTTCCAGCAATCCGGTAGGACGTACCACCTGTTCTACCACTACACCTTCCGTTTGCCGCAGTTCGTAATCACCCGGAGTAGCGCTCACGAAAATCGTCTGGTTTATTACGCTCTCAAATTCATAGAAGTTCAGCGGACGGTTATCCAGGGCAGAGGGCAGACGGAAGCCAAAGTCAACTAATGTCAGCTTACGGGAACGGTCACCACCATACATACCGCCTATCTGGGGAATTGTTACGTGGCTTTCATCTATCACCAGCAGGAAGTCTTTCGGGAAATAATCCAGCAGGCAGAACGGACGCATACCAGGGCTACGCCTGTCCAGGAACCGGGAATAATTCTCAATACCACTGCAATATCCCAACTCGCGGATCATTTCAATATCATAAGTCACTCTTTCTGAAAGCCGCTGCGCTTCCAGGTGTTTTCCGACAGAACGGAAGTATTCCACCTGTGCCAATAATTCATCCTGTATTTCGTAGATGATCTGATGCATCATATCCTTGGGCGCCAGGTAGAGATTTGCAGGAAATATAGCCGCATTTTCCATTGTTCCTATACGCTTGCCTGTCTCTATGTCAAAGCTCTCAATCTCCTCTATTTCGTCCCCAAAGAAGGTAATGCGGTAAGCGTAGTCCACATATGGCAGGTTGATATCCACCGTATCTCCCTTTACCCGGAAATTACCTCTGTTAAAGTCTCCGGTAGTACGGGAATAAAGCGAATTCACCAGCCCATGCAATACTGTATTACGACTAATCGTCTGTCCTTTAAAAATGCGGATGATCCCGTTTTCATAATCCGTAGGGTTCCCCATACCATATATGCAGGATACGCTGGCGACTACGATGATATCCCTTCTTCCGGAAAGAAGATTGGTAGTGGCTCTCAGTCGTAACTTATCCAGTTCCTCATTAATGGAAAGGTCCTTTTCTATATAGGTATCGCTCACTGGCATATATGCCTCCGGCTGATAATAATCGTAGTAAGAAACGAAGTATTCCACAGCGTTATCCGGGAAAAACTGGCGCAATTCACCATACAGTTGGGCCACCAGTGTCTTATTATGGGTAAGTACAAGTGTAGGGCGTTGTACATTTTCTATCACATTGGCTACGGTGAATGTTTTACCGGAACCGGTTACGCCCAGCAGCGTCTGAAAAGCAGCACCGTCCTGTATTCCTTCCGTCAGTTTGGCAATCGCCTGCGGCTGATCGCCGGCAGGTGCATATGGAGCATGTATCTTGAATGGCATAATTAATTAAGATGTAGTGTAGTTCTTCAGGTAGATCAAATTTACTAAACCTGCTTATAGATTCCACAGCAGGGTTCGTCAACAAATGTACAATTTATCAATTCCTCTTTTACAATTCGAAAATCTACCTCACCTTTATGCCCTCATAACCGACTCTGCTTATGCTTAAAAAATGCAGCCCTTTTTTACTGGGCATACTGTTACCGTTCTTCCCGCTTACCACTTTCGCCTGGGGCGTTACCGGCCACCGTGTAGTGGCTGAAATTGCCAGCAGACACCTTACCCCCCAGGCCCGTAAAGCTGTCACCGCATTACTGGGAAAACAAAGTATGGCAATGGTGGCCAACTGGCCCGATTTTATCAAGTCGGATACCACCCACAAATATGACCATACCTCTTCCTGGCATTACATGGACTTCCCCGCTCATTCTTCCCGCCCGCAGTTCGAAGGGCTGATACAAAAAGAAACAGGGGAAAACCTTTATGTAGAAACAGCGTCACTTATTAAACAATTAAAAGACCCGGCTGTGTCCAAAGCAGACAAACAGTTTGCCCTCACTTTCCTCATTCACCTGATAGGAGATATGCACCAGCCATTACATGTGGGGCATCCGGAAGACCAGGGGGGAAACAAGATCAATGTTATCTGGTTCGACAGGCCCACCAATTTACACAGGGTATGGGATGAACACCTGATAGAATTCCAGCAGTTGAGTTATACAGAATATACACAGGCCCTGGATACAGCCTCCGTAACAGAGATCAGACAGTTACAAAGCGGTACTATCAAAGACTGGATGTTCGAATCCAGTCAGCTCGCAGATAAAGTATATGCGCTTACACAGCCTAATGAGAAACTCAGTTACCGTTATAATTACTGGTTTATAAAAGACCTTAATCAACAGTTATTAAAAGGAGGATTGAGATTAGCGGCACTACTGAACAGCATTTATAAATAAAAAAACCGGCCCAGAGAGGCCGGTTTTTTTTATCTTATTCCTGACTATACCAGGTCTATATCAAAGTTTACAAGTTGTACAAACTGTTCCAGGCGGGCGTTGATATCATCCTGGGAGATCTCTCTTAAACGGTCCGTACCAAATTTCTCCACACAAAAAGAGGCCATTGCAGAACCTATGATAATGGCCGTTTTCATATTCTCAAAAGAGATGTCCTTTGTTTTTGCCAGGTGACCGATAAAGCCTCCGGCAAAAGTATCTCCTGCGCCGGTCGGGTCAAACACTTCATCCAGTGGCAGGGCAGGTGCAAAGAACACATGGTTTCCATGGAACAGTAATGCGCCATGTTCGCCCTTCTTGATAATCAGGTAACGCGGTCCCATTGTCAGAATCTTACGCGCTGCCTTTACCAGGGAATACTCGCCACTCAACTGACGGGCTTCTCCGTCGTTCACCATTAGTACATCTACCTCTTTAAGTACCTTTTTCAGATCGTCCAGCGCCACTTCCATCCAGAAGTTCATGGTATCTATTACGATCAGCTTAGGCCTGGTCTTCATTTGTTTTATTACATCCAGTTGTACCTGAGGAGTCAGATTACCCAGTATCAGGAACTCACTGCCCTGGTAGCTGTCCGGTATAGATGGCTGGAATTCCCCCAGTACATTCAGCTCCGTTACCAATGTATCGCGGGTATTCATATCCATATGATACTTTCCGGCCCAATAGAAAGACTTTTCATCCTTCTTTATCTGTACCCCTTCCAGGGCAACACCTTTTGCTTTAAGGGCATCCAGTTCTACCTGTGGGAAATCACCCCCAATCACAGATACCTGGTTGATAGGTTTTATAAAGTTAGAAGCGGCCCATGCAATGTATGTGGCAGAGCCTCCAATAATTCTTCCTGATTTACCAAATGGCGTTTCAATATCATCGAATGCCATAGAACCTACAACAGTGAGCGACATGCTTATTTTTTTTATTGAGTTTAGCTGTAATAAAACTGGGCAAAGGTAATAATAATTAACCGTTATCGTAAGGAACACTTAACGGCTGCAATAAGCCACCAGTAAACACCTTGTTGAATAGTAAAAATAATTCACATGTTTTTCCCGCCTTACCTGTAACTTTTTAAAACAGTAGCCGTTTAACTATTGCATCAGCGCTGAAGTAACCATTTTGTACTAAATAAACGGAACCAATTTTAATCGAGTTATCTAATTTTTTTTAAACGGAAATCATGCTTACAATTAAAAATTATGCTTCTAAATTAGGAGCGGTGGCTATTCTATTGGGTGTAACTTTCGCAGCTTGTAAAGATGATGATGCACCTGCTTCTCCAACACTGCGTAGCAAAGAATTCAAACTGATCAAAGCTATCAGCCTTACTGATTCCACACAGATAGGCACCGTGAAGCTGTCTGAAAACCTGGACAGCAGCGTTAACCTGAGTCTTACATTAAGCAAAACAACAAAAGATACTGCACACAAAGTGTATGTTATCTATGGTGTTGCGGCGACTCCGCTTACTGATACAATATTCAAAGGGAATCTCACAGGTACCGGTGCCAGTGCATCTGTAGATATCTGGAAGAATTTGAAGACCGTTACCGTAAACGGACAGGTACGTAACTTCAGATATGACTCTGCACTTGCTATCAGTGCTTTCGCTAAAGTTCGCTTCAGCGCTGCCAAGGATAGTGTTATCGCTATCGGTAACATCCTTAAATCTGCTAAGTAATTAACACAATAATGGCCGGAATAAAATCCGGCCATTATCTTCGGTTTGTGTCTCGGTTTATAGGATATGGCTCCAGCTTCGGAAAGAAGCCGGACTACCATCTTTGGTTTACTATTTTGATACCTGTGTTACACGTAACACCTTAAATTCAGTCCTTCTGTTCAGTTGCCTTCCTTCCGGATTATCTTTTCCATCAGGCAGCGTATTAGGTGCAATAGGCCTTGTTTTACCGTATCCCTTAGCAATCATACGTGAAATAAAGATCCCTTTGCTGATCAGGTAATCCACGCATGACTGTGCTCTCCGCTGGGACAGTTTTATATTATATGCATCCTTCCCTTTACTGTCTGTATGGGCGCTCATTTCAATAATAATATTCGGATTATCCCGCATGATAGCTACTACGGTATCCAGCACTATTAACGATTGCGGACGCAGTGTTGCCTTATCAAAATCATAATAAATGTCCTTCAGAATAATCGGTTTGCCTATTTCAAAATGTTTAAGACAGATAGTAGGATTTACCAATGAATCAATCCTGACAAGATCATCTGTATTAACATAGATGGCTTTGGAGAAGTAGTTTTCCTTTTCAGCCATGATCTTATAATACTTCTTTGCGTCTACTTCAAAGCTGTAATGACCTGTTTCATCCAGTGTAATCTGTTGCAAGACTTTTTGCTGAATAGTATCCAGTAAAGTTACCTTAGCACCGGTAAGCGGGAGATTATTATCACAATCCAGGATTAACCCATTAATTGTCTTATTTATTTTTTTAACACCAAATAATTCCAGGCAACACACAGACTCCCTATCGGAACTGATATACCCCTTTGCCATTGGATGCATCTTATCTACCGCAGTATAATAAAGGTCATCCTTTGCAGAATTAAATGGTATACCCAAGTTACCGGGTGCTCCCCAGTTACCAATATCGCCTTCGCTCCTGTAGAAATCCAGCCCACCAAGACCTATACGTCCATCCGAGCTAAAGATCAATGCCTTTTTCTCCGCATCATAGAACGGGGCCTGTTCCTCATCCCGGGTATTGATAACAGTACCCAGGTTTCGTGCAGGACCCGGAACACCGTTCTCAAGCATACAGTACCAAAGATCGTTCTTTCCCATACCACCAGGGCGATTAGACGCAAACATCAGGTATTTGCCGTCAGTGGTCACAAAAGGCTGCATAGAAGAATAACCCTCTACGTTCACATTTTGCCCCAATGACTTCGGTTCTGACCATTTGTCTCCTGTTCTTGTACTTATATAAACAGATGCCAGCTTAATATTGTTCTGTGTAGTCCAGCGTGTAAGATAAATAGTATTCCCGTCCGGGCTGACAGTTGCGGCTCCCTGATCCATTCCTTTTGTTTCCGGGATGTTAAATTCTTTGCTGTTACTGAAAGAATTACCTGAACCCGTTGCAATGAAAAGGTTGTTGATATATGGATTCCCTTTCTTCGCCTTCTTTGTATTTTGCATCATACTACTGTCCGGTCTCGAAGACGTATACAGCAACGTATTCTTTCCTATTGTAGCAGGTGCATAGTTTGCCCCGCCTCCATTCAGATCACCTCCCATTTTAACAATTGTAAACCCGGGAACACGACTTGTTTCAGCAATGGCAAATTCACAGCAGGAAATTTCCAGCGTTGCCCTGTTACTGATATCATCTGTATGGGTATACTGTTGTTTAAATTGTTTGAGCTGTTCAAGCGCTTCGGTATACTTTCCGTTGGCGCGTAAACATACGCCGTACCAGAAACGGGCCTGCGGGAAAAGCGTATTATTATTAAAGCTCACAGCCTGTTCATAATACTTCTCTGCATTCCCGAAATCATTATACTGACGATAAGATTCTCCTAACCGGTAAATTACCGATTCGTAGTCTTTGATCTTCCCCGTCTCTTTGCCTTTCATCTCTACAGCGTAAGGCAATATCTGCTCCGGTTTGATCTTAAAAGTTCCTAACGCCTTAGTATAGTATTGGGATGCGGAATAATAATCTTTGGCTTCATAGTAGATATCTCCAGTACGTTTATAATCATATACATACTGCGCCTTTGCGTGGTTAACAATCCATAGTGATGCAATAACCAGCCAGTAGCGTGCAATTTTTTTCATCCGTATTTATTTTATGTTTATAACCGAGGGCAAATGAAGTATTCCTCAGATAATACCCTCCTTTTCCGGCTGATAAAGGATAAGGACAATTCAAAACTGTTGCTCCCATTTACAAGTCTTCTCAAGGAAGAGGTGTTCACATCATAACTCAGTCCCAGTATGAAATTTTTGAAGTGGAACCCTGCAAAAGGAATTGCAGAATCATTAATGCGATAATTCCCCCCTGCCAGGAAATCAAATTCTTCATTTATAAATACTGAAGTATATAAACCAACTACGATTTCTTCAGCATTCCCCTGTCGCAGATATAAGCCATGCGGAGTAAGACTGAATACGTCATTGAGTTTGATACGGGAACCTCCATGTGCCATATATCTTACAGGCAGGCGCTTATTGTCGCCTGATACGAAAGGATCTGTTGGCCGTGTAAGATGTCCTGCGGAAAAACCAACAAATGGGTTCAGTTGATGATTAGGGTTACCATCAAAGAACATGGCTCCGGCAGCTGCATCAAAAACATTTGAAGAGGTTGTATTAATATTTTCACCACTGGGTTTGGAAGGATCAAAACCCATTACAGGATCATACTGACTTCCCAATGTCCATTTAGCCGGATCTATTCTACGGTTGATCATACCAGCCTGAATACCAAATACCAGCTGGCTGGTACCTGTTTCGCCAAAACGTACGCCTCTGTACGAGAAACTGGCCATTGCATTCAGATAATTATAACCGGCATCACCGGCAGACATATTGGTAACATTCACACCAACGCCTATGTTATTAGCACCTGCTGCATCAAAAGAAACACCGGTAGTAGAAAATGGTTTACCAATGTTCACCCACTGATTACGATAGTTGACGCTAACACGGTAGTCACCATCCACAATACCTGTAAGTGCCGGATTTAACCACATAGGGTAAGCATAATATTGTGAAAAATGCGGGTCTACCTGCGCTTTCGTTAAACCGGGCAGGAACATACCAAACAACAACAATACAATAACGAGTGTAATATTATTCTTCATCGTTTTTCTATTAATGGCCGGAATAGCTTAACTGGCTATTCCGGCCCTTGTTATAGTGTTTTTTATTAACGGACAATAGTTATCGTGCCCTTCATATTTACAACGGAACCATCCTGGAGCGTAGCACGCAATACATAGATATATACACCAACCGGTTGCGGACGTCCGCTCACGGTACCATCCCATCCTTTACGCTGATCCTTGGTTTCATAGATCAGCTGACCGAACTGGTTATAGTACCTGATCACAACACTAGCGATAGTATTGCCATAGATGTAGTGTACATCATTGAATCCGTCTCCGTTTGGTGTAAATACGTTCGGTACAAATATTTTGTTACCCTGCGGATTCTTTGCCTTGCCGGTTACCGCAACAGACAATGCACTGGTTTCACATGTACTACCGCCTAGCGCTCTTACCCTGATAGTCACAGACTGGTCCGGAGAAAGTCCTGCTACCGTATGAGAAGTTCCGTTGCTGCCTGAACTTGGTGCAGAATAAGTGATACCATCGTCCAGCGTTACCTCATAGGCTGTTGCGCCTGTTATCGGAGCCCATGAGAACGTTACAGCATTAACAGTGGTAGAATCTACTGTTACTACCGGTGTTGCCAGCACTTCGAGAACGGTTACCGGTACGGCAACTCTGTTGGTACTGGTACAACCACCTTTTGCAGATACTTCTACATAATAAGTAGTGCTTGCACTCAGCGATGGTGTTTCGAATGTTGAGCCGGTAAATACAGCGGCGCCTCCTGTAGCATCTGTATACCAGCGGAACTCAGCACCCTCAGTAATAGAGGCAGCGGTAAGCGTAGCTGATTCCCCAGGACATATACCTGCTTCATTACCAGTTACAGTTACATTATCAGATGGTGATTCTATGGTTACACTTACTGCAGTACGTATAATGCTGGAACAGCCCGTAGCATTCAGCGCTTCCACATAATACATCCGGTTTGTACCGATAGCTCCTGTTGTGAAGATTGCTCCTGTGCCTGCCAACGTACCTTCGGTTGGAGAATCGTACCAGCGGTAAGTCAGTGTTGCATCAGGATTTTGTACCTCCAGTGTGGCAGTTCCACTCAGACAGGCGGTTACCGATGCATTGGCCACAACAGGTGCAGTTGGTGTGCTGTTAACCGTTACCGGTACAATCGTGCGACTCTGGCTGACACAGCCACCGGTAGCCGCTTCTACATAGTAGGTTGTATTTGCTGTCAGTGTAGAAGTTGTAAAGTTTGCACCTGTAAATACAGGTGTTCCTCCCGTTGCGGCCGTATACCATTTGTAAGAAATACCTGCCTGCGGACTGGTCACGGAAAGCACGGCGGACCGGCCGGAACAAACAGTTGCACCAGGCGCCAGCGGCGCATCTATTGAATTCACGATCGTTACAGTTACCCCTTTACGTGCCTGACTGCTACAACCAGTGCTGTTCAACGCTTCCACATAAAAAGTGGTATTTACGCTCAACGGACCCGTTGTATATTCTGCACCTGTTGATAACAGGTTACCGCCTGCAGGCGCATCATACCAGCGATAGGTAAGGGTTGCATCCGGATTTAATACATCCAGTGTTGCAGTACCACCTACACATGTTACCAGGTTAGCAGAAACAACGTCCGGCGTTGGTGCTGCCGCATCTACCAGGATACTGACAGTAGCGCGGGATGCACTTACGCAGGTAGTTCCTCTTGCTGCCTGTACATAATAAGTCACATTAGCAGTAACCGCTGGCACATTGAATATAATGCCGGTGAATACGAGTGTTCCACCTGTTGCTGCATCAAACCACTGGTAAGTGATACCTGTTTGCGGATTTTGTATCGCAAGCATTACATCTTTACCTGCACATCCCCTTACACTGTTTGCTGTCAATGTTGGTGCATCAGGTGATTGTCCAACAGTTACAGTAGCACTGGCCCTTGCACTTGCGCTGCCACATTGTGAAAGTGTATTTACAGCTTCTACATAGTAGATAGTAGTAGAAGTTAATAACGGCGTTGTGAATTCAGGTCCTGTAAATACAGCTGTTCCTCCGGTCGCGGTTGTATACCAGTTATATGTAATACCCGCAGTACTGGATGTTACTCTCAATACGGCGCTGCTGCCGGTACAGGTACTTACATTGTTTGATTCCAGTGTTGGTACAGGAGCAGCTGTTGCTACCAACACACTTACCCTTGCCCTTACTGCACTACTGCAGTTTCCATTGCTGGCCTCCACATAGAAATCTGTATCCGTATTTATTACCGGTGTTGTAAAGCTGCTTCCACTGCCTAATGAGGTACCGCCTGTTGCAGCACTATACCAGCGATAAGTGAGTGTACCATCAGGGTTCTGTACGGAAAGTACAGCAGTGTTACCCTGGCAGGCGTTTACCGAAGCCGCAGTTACAGCCGGGGTACCTGGTGACGCAGCGGCAATCACGCTTACTTTCACACGACCACCAGCATTAGCGCAGCCATTGCTGTTTACAGCCTGTACGTAGTAGTCAGCATCTGTAGTAACATTCTGCACAGTGAAGGTTGATCCTGAAGCCGCCAGTGTGCCACCGGTAAGCGCAGTATACCATTGGTAGGTTAATCCTGTTTGCGGACTCTGTACTGCAAGTACTGCATTCTGTCCCATACATACCTGTACACTGTTACTTACCACTACCGGAGCGACCGGGTTCAGGGACACATTCGCTGTTACCTGTACCCTTGCTGTTGCTGCATTACATTGTGAAGTGGTGTTTAACGCTTCCACATAGTAAACAGTAGTGGCAGAAAGCAATGGTGTAACGAATACAGGACCTGTAAACAGAGCGGTTCCACCAGTAAGTGTTGCATACCATTTATAAGTGATACCTGTTGTATTCGAAGTTACCCTGAATGTAGCAGCAGTACCTTCACAGATGTTCACATTATTTGCTTCCAGCGTTGGTGTCGGAGCGCCTGCGCCCACGGTAACATTTGCCTTTACCCTGGTACCCAGCGAACAGGTGCCATTGCTGGTTTCTACATAGAATGCAGTGTCTGCGGTCAACACATTTGTAATATAAGTAGGACCGGTAAACAGCAGTGTACCTCCTGTTGGTGCACTATACCACCTGATCTGTACATTCAGCGCAGTAACCGTGGCCGTTAAAGTAGCCTGATTGCCGGAACAGATCGTTGCATTGTTAACTGTTGGAGTTACCAGTGAAGGCACTACGCTAACAGTAACAGGTACACGGTTTGCATTTACGCAATTATTACTGCTGCGAACACTCTGTACATAATACGTCTTCGTTGCTGTTAATATTGGGGTGGTGAAAGTTGCTCCATCAGCTACCCTGGTACCACCTACCGGTGCATCATACCATTCCAGTTTAGCCACTGAACTGGCGGTAGCAGTCAATACAGCGGATGTACCACTGCATATACTTACATTCCTTACTGCTACTACCGGCGCGGACACTTGTCGTGATGCATAATAAATATTCAGTTTCAGCAATGCGCTGATGACACCGCCCCTCAGGCGAACCTGTACACGGTCGTATGCTGCACCTGGTGCGAATGCTACAGTGAACTTAGTACTGCCGGAAAGTATTTTTACACTTAAGGAGCCACTATTCAGCAACATCGCATCGTTATTGGCAGTTGCGCCGTTAAAGCTGGATACTTCCACTGCACCAAGCAGGCTTGCATCAATTACCTGTGCCGGTAATTCCATTACTATCCGTACACTGTCGCCAGCGGCAGCTACCTGCGGGAAGATCAGCATTTGCTGTACACTTCCGTTGCCTGCGCTCAACGGTATAGTAAGAGAAGAGAAGTTATCCGTGTTTACATCTATTGTATTGGTCGGATTTTCTACTGTGCAGAGTAAACAGATAGCGGTCGTACTGCTGGTTTGTGCATTTGCAAAGTCGCAATCCGTATTTGGTACTACCGTTACTGTTAAAGTAACTGCTGTACGTGTGCCTGGACAACCACCTGCCGGAGCAACCGCTTCTGCATAGTAGGTAATACTGCTGGTTAAAACCGGTGTCTGGAATACCGCGCCGGTGAATACCGGGCTGCCCCCTGTTGCTGTTGTATACCAGTTGTAGGTTACTCCCGGGGTAACAGACGAAGCCGTTAATGTAGCGCTCTGTCCGGAAACCACCTCACGGCTTACAGGTACAGTTGTCACTGTAGGAGCCGCGGGTATGGCATTCACCGTTACTGTTACCTGGACTCTGCTACTGCTGGTGCAGGCACCTGTAGCCGTTTCCACATAATAAGTAGTCGTGTTGTTTAATACCGGTGTATTGAAAGTTGCACCTTCAAATACGGCTGTACCACCTGTTGCTGTTGTGTACCAGCGGAATATCAGACCAGGGGTAGCAGATGTTGCCACCAGTTGTGTGCTGTTACCTGCGCAAATACTGGTGCCTGCCGGAGTGATCACCGGTACTGGCGGCTGAGTGGTTACATTCGCTGTTACTCTTGTACGGGTAGTGTTGCTGCAACCGGAAGTATTGGAAGCCTCAACATAATATACTGTAGTTGCCGTTAATGACGGTGTGGTAAATGAAGCGCCTGTAAAGATCGCAGTACCACCTGTGAGAGTCGTATACCAACGGTATACAACGCCGGTAGCTGCTTTCACATTAAAGGTTGCCTTGCTGCCACTGCAGATCGTTAATGCAGTTGTGTCAAGCGCCGGAGCATCCGGCACGGGATCTACCACAGCTATTACCGGTACCCGCTGCGGATTGGGACAGGTAAGGCTTGTTTTCAGTGCTTCTGCATAGAAGGTAGTAGTAGCTGTAAGTGCCGGTGTCTGGTAACTGCTGCCTGTAAAGATGGAGGTTCCACCGGTGGCAGTAGTGTACCAGCGGAAAGTAACATTAGACGGTCCGCTAGCTGTAAGTGTAGCGCGGCCTCCGGAACATACCGTATCACCTTTCACTACCGGCAAACCTACGAGGCGGCTGGCGTAATGCACATTTATGGAGCTGATGGCGGTAACCAGACCAGAGTTAAGACGCACTACGATCCTGTCGAAGAGCCCCTTTGGTTTAAAGCCTATCATCGCCTGCTGATTACCGCTTAGTAAAGTCACCTTCACCTGCGTATTGTTCAGCGCAACAAAATCATTATTGGAAGTAGCTCCGTTGTAAGACCCAATCTGTATTGTAGATAACAGGCCAACGTCTGCCACAGAAGCATCAAAAGATAAACGGATCTGAATACTGTCATTCAGTTCGCTGATCTGCGGGAAGATCAGTGTCTGTTGTACGTATCCACCCAGTAAACCCAGTACCACATGTAGCGTAGAGCTGGTAGATGTACTGTTATCCACTGCTAGTGCCGGATTCTGTACAGAGCAACCTAAACATATTCCATTTGCGGTATTCGTTTCAGAAGTGGCAGCATCACATGGAATATCATTACCACCAGGTATAACGGTAGCTGTTACAAATGCCCTTGCACTGCTTTTACAACCGCCGGCATTCACCGCTTCTACAGAATAAGTAGTAGTGGCGGTTAATGGCCCTGTATTAAATACGGCCGCGTTGAAGATAGAATCGCCAGCGGCATTATACCATACGTAACGGATGTTCGTACCTGTTGCACTTGCGGTGAAGAGAGCGCCCTGGCCGCTGCTTACAGATGTACCCAATGGGGTAACTGTAAGTCCGGTTGGTGCAGCACTCACGGTAACTTTTACACGTGTTCTTGTTACGCTCTTACAACCATTATTGTCAGACTCTACATAGAAGGCAGTATCCGCAGTTAATGCGTTGGTTGTGTAAGTCGCGGCAGACGCCAGCAGCATACCACCGGTAGCGGCAGTATACCAGCGGAAGGTAACACCCGGAGGCGCTGTCGCCAGCAATGTTATCTGACTGCCGGTACAGATACTTCTGGATGCAGCCGTAGGCGCAACAGGAGTAGTACCCACATTCACCGTTACCGGTACTCTTGTAGGATTAGCACAACCGAAGCGGCCTGCCTCTGCATAATAAGTTACAGAAGAAGTTAATACAGGAGTAATGAACTGTCCGCCTGTCCCTACAGCAGTTCCACCCACGGCATCTGTATACCAGGCAATATCTACAGCATTGGGAGAGGTAGCTGTTAAAGTGGCCGTAGTACCACTGCAGGTATTGACGTTGGTCGCCGCAACTACAGGTCTTGGTGTAACCACAGCAGCGAAGTATACTTTCACACTGGTAAGTGCTGTCAGTAAACCATTAATACTTACTATTACGCCATTAAATGTTTTGGCGGTAGGTATCGTCACGCGGAACCTGTTACCGGTATTTAACAACGCCAAACGTATCAGTCCGTTATTCAGGAATTTAGCATCCCCGTTAGCTGTACTGTTATTATATGTTTCTATTCTGATGCCTCCCAGCAGGGCAGCATTTACTAACTGACCAGGTACTTCCAGATCAAGGGTGATGCTATCTCCCGCAGGATAAGTATGTGCATATTGTAATAACTGTCCTACATAACCTGCGGCACTTATAGTAGCGTTGATAGTAGAAGCAGAATTCGTATTCTGATCTACTGCCAGCGCGGCATCAGACACACTGCATAACAGGCAGACACCTGAAATAACAGGACTTTGCTGCTGGGTAGCATAACTACATGGTGTTGGTTCTGTAGGCAGATTTATATCTACCCTTACCATTGTACGGGTTGGGCTGGTACAATTGTTCGCAGGGTCTTTTACCTCTACGTAATAAACCGCTGCTGCTGTAAGCGCAGCGGTTGTATAAGTAGTGGCATTGGCTTTCAACACAGTACCTCCCACAGGTACATTGTACCAGTTGTACTGGTATGCAGGATTAGGATTGGAGACCGTGAAAGTAGCCGTTTGCCCGGAGTTGATGGTTTGTACTGAAGGCGATACTAATGGCTGAGGTAAACCTACCATTACATATACTGCTTTACGAACAGGGTTTGTACAACCACTGCCGGAAACAGCTTCTACATAATAGATCGCATTTGTCGTAGCGCTTACAGTATAAGTAGCCCCTGTTGCCAGAACAGTACCGCCTGTTGGCTGGTTATACCAGCGGAAGGATGTACCCGGACCAGTAGCTTTCATTGTAGCAGATCCGCCCAGACACATGTAAACAGTGTCTTTTTCAACTGTTGGCGTGCCGGCGAATATTTGAGCAGAATATACTTTGAGTGCTGTTAATGCAGTCGCCAATCCATTCAGACGGATGTTCACCCTGTCGAAGTTTGCAGCAGGAGCAAAGGTAAAGAACAGGCCACGGTTACCGTTTATCAATTTAAGATTAAGCAGTTCAGGCGCTAACGTTACAGCATCGTTATTAGCAGTTCCTGCATTGGAAGAAGATACCTGAATACCGGACAACACACTCAGGTCTGCCAGTCCAATCTGGAAACCCAGCTTAATACGTACGCTATCACCCTTTACTCCCGCAGCGGAGAATATAAGGGATTGCTGTACATAAGAGCCTACACCCAGAATGGTATGCATGACCGATGCTGTTTGCGTACTGTTATCCACCGCAGAATCCTGCTTCTCTACATAGCAGCCGATACAGATACCGCTGGTAGTTGTTTGCTGACTGGCAGCCCCACCACAATCAATATCACTTACAGGAGGAGTTGGTCCGCCATTACCGTTCAGGGTAACGGAAACCGGAGTACGTAAACTCTTACAACTTGTGTTACTCGCATTCACCGCCTCTGCATAGTAAGTAACATTTGCTGTTACCGGTGGAGTAGTAAACTGTGAACCTACAAATACCGGTGTTCCGCCGGTTGGTACAGTATACCAGTTATACTTATAGGCTGCATTCGGAGATACAACATTGAAAGTAGGTGTTGCACTTTGTGCTACGGACGCTGAAGATGGTGTTACATTCACACTGGGTAATCCCAGCTTCACCTGTACAGGTATGCGCGTTTCACTACCGCAGCTATCAGTGCCCGCTGTTTCTACAAAATAAGTAGTGTCTTTCGTAATAACCGGAGTAGTAAATGTGGCACCATACCCAACCGGGGTACCACCAGTATAACTGGAGTACCACCGGAAGTTATAGCCATTGGGGCCAACAGCACTCAAGGTGGCAGATGTACCGCTACATGCGTAGACGGTACCTGCACTTACCTGTGCTATGGGAGTAACTATTTGTGCATAATAAACATTCAATGTGCTTACAGCTGTCAACAGCCCGTTTACGCGAATCTCCACCCTGTCAAATGCTTTGGTAGCAACAAAAGCATAAGAACTCTGTTGTACCCCACTCAGCAAACGAAGCCCTAATAATTGCGGACTCAATGCCGTCATATCTGCATCTGCAGGACGGGAGCCATTACCTAAACCAACACTGATACCAGCCAGCAAAGTAACATCCAGCAATCCTGTATTATTACCCAATCCTATCCGCACAGTATCACCCGCCTTTCCTGCCTTGGCAAATACCAAATCCTGGTATACTGTTGATCCCAGCCCTACTGTTGTGCGAAGTGAAGACGCTGTTGCGGGCAGGTTATCTATTGCATTACCAGCATTAGATATTCCGCAGAGTAAACAGATCCCTATAACACCATTATTCTGCGTTTTTGCTCCACTGCAGGACAATGCACCATTGCCACTGGTATTTGTCACGCTCACAGATACCCCTGTACGTTCAATACTGATCAATCCATCAGTAGGAGAAACAGCTTCTATATAATAAGTTTTATCCTGGTATAATGGCGGTGTGGTAAAGCTGCTGCCGGTATATACCGGAGCGCCCCCCGTTTTTGTTTCATACCAGTTGAATATTGCTCCGGGTATGCTGGGAAGAGTAGCCGCGAAAGTAGCTGTCTGACCCGCTGTAATACTTGCAGAAGAAGGAGTAACCGTTACAGGTGTCATAGCCGCTGCTTCAAACACATACAACGTATTATCCGCCGCCAGCAGGCTGCTGATATCTATCTGAGCAGCATCAAACGTTTTTGATACGGGCACTGCTATCCGGAATTTGCTGATACTATTCTTACTTAATAATTGCAGGTTCAACAATGGGCCGTTCAGCAATTGCCCATCATTGTTACTTACATTATTCAGAGAAGTAGTGACCTTGATGGCCCCTAATAAAGAGGCATCTGCAATCGGATCTCCTTTAGTTCCGAGAATGAATATGATACTGTCCCCACTGTGATATACACCGGGGAAACTGATTTTTTGTCCTAATGTAGTAGCTACACCCAAAGGAAGTGACAAAAGGGAAGCACTGCTTGTATCTCCATCAACAGCAAACTGCGGATTCTGCACCGTACACAATGCACAGGCAATGCCACCGGTGACAGGAGATTGCTGCGCTGTACCATACGTCCATAAAGGGCCATTACCGCCACCTATCATAACAGGAACAACCGTGCGCATAAGACTTACTGTACCGGCGGGGTCCTCCGCTTCTACATAATAATTGGTATTGCGGATCAATGCGGGTGTTTGAAAAGCACCGCTGCCACTGAAAACAGGTGTGCCACCGGTTGGGGTAGTATACCAGTTAAATGTGGGATTAGTAATTCTTATGGAAGGCGTTAATGTAATACTGGTATTGTAAGCTGTCTTAGCAGGGTCTGGCAATACCTTTACAGGAATCATTGCAGCCACTTCATACAGGTCAAGGGTACCGGCTACACCTGCTAATCCTCCGAAATCAACCTGTACACCATCAAATGTCTTAGTAGCAGGAACCGTTACCCTGTACTTATTTGAATTATTCAAACCAGCGCCAAGGAACTTTATACTTACAGCAGAACTGTTTAATGTGACAGCATCATTGTTTGATACGGCAGGACCGGCGATACTATTATTATAAGTGGTTACTTTTACTTTAGGTAAGAGTACGGCAGCAAGGTCCTGTGAAGGCGAATCCAGGAACAGCACGATGCTATCGCCTGCCTGGTATACTCCTGGTAATTTCACCAGTTGACCCACAGTGGTAGCTATTCCCAGCGGAATTGTCAACGTAGAGGCAGTGGTAGTATCACCGTCCGCAGCAAGTAAAGGATTACTCACCAGGCAACCCACACAGGCTAAGCCACCGGTAACAGGACTTTCCTCATCCTGTCCGAAACTCCAGATCGTACCTGGCCCACCTGCTACTTTAATGGTAACCGGTGTACGTGTATAGCTGCTCAGGTTATCCCCGGCAGCATATGCTTCTACATAATAGGTAGTCGTACGGTTCAATGCTGGTGTAGCAAAAGTGCCACTGGTTGCTATGGGTGTACCACCTTGCGCATCTGTATACCATTTGAACACAGGCGATGCCACGCGGGCATCTACCGATGCAGTTAATGATACAGAACCACCAGCTGTTGTAGCAGGATTGCCGGGCGTTACTGTCACCGGAATAGATGCCGCAGCTTCATATATGTTTAAGGCGCCAAATGCAGCAAAGGCTGTGGTAAGGCTTACCTGTACCCTGTCAAAATCTTTGGTGACCGGAACTGTTACGCGGAACTTACGGGATGTTCCGGAACCCAATCCCAGCATATCTACATGTATCACACCAGCACTCAGTGTGATAGCATCATTATTGGCAGCAGCACCATTAAAGGTTTGTACCTGTATGCCACCTAATACACCAACGGACAATGTCTGACCGGGGATTTCCAGGTCCAGTATAATATTATCACCCGCTTTATAACCGCCGGGGAATTCGAGTAATTGTCCTACAGAGGTAAGCGCACCTAACGGCAAAGTAATTCTGGAAAAAGTGGTTGTATCAGCATCAACTGCATTACCCGGGTCATCTACATAACACAAAGCACAGGCTATACCACCTGTGATGGGGCTTTGCTGCTGATCTCCATAACTCCACAATGGACCGGCACCGCCGCTCACCTCTACGGTAACAGGTGTACGTACATTGCTCGTCAAACCATCCGTAGGAGAAGTTGCTTCTACATAATACGTAGTACTGCGTTTCAAAGCAGGTGTGGTGAAAGTGCCGGCAGATGAAACAGGAGTCCCGCCTGTAGCAGATGTGTACCAGCGGAAAGTCGCATCCGGGATGCGATTGATAGAAGATGAAAAGGTGACTGTTCCTCCTGAAGTAATGGACGGCGCTGCAGGACTAACAGTTACTGGTATAAATGCAGTAGCCTCATACACGAGTAATGAACCAAAACCTGCAACTATTGCAGAAAGGTTCACCTGTACTTCATCAAAGTTTTTAGTAACAGGGATAGTTACCCTGAATTTTGGCGTACTGCCTGTACCAAGTCCCAGCAGATCTACGCGGGTAATGGCATTATCAAGTGCAACCACGTCGTTGTTTGCCACACCGCCATTAAAGGTAGTGATGGATATAGCAGAAAGTAATTGCAGAGACAATACCTGATCGGGAATCTCCAGATCCAGCGCTATTCGGTCACCGGCAAGATAACTGCCGGGAAATTTTAATTTTAATCCCACTCCGCCAACAGCGCCAGCAGGTAGTACCATCGTGGCAGCAGTGTTCACATTGCCGTCGATAGCGTTTGCAGGGGCTTCTACAGTACAAAGGGCACATGCAACGCCAAAAGTAACAACGCTCTGACTGCCGGCATAACTCCATAAGGGGCCGGCTGCTGTAATATGCCTGTCCGCGGCCATCCAGTCATTCCTCTGTATAGGAGCATTGGGATGTACTTTCAGGTATTTATTTAACCAGGTTATTACTTCACTGTTACTGTTTTTGGCAATAACCAGGGAAGCCGGTAACTTCTTTGCGTAAGTAACCCCGACCGGTAACCCAACCAGCCAGATTAATGAGATAACAGTAAATATAAAAGCTTTCAGAGGGCTTTTAGGAGTAGCGTTAAAATGCATAGCAATCAATTAGTTCGGGTTATAAAGCGTGTATGTTTATAGTTTATTTTCTCACAATCATTTTTCAGGAACTTGATGATCTATACACTGGCAGGTTATGAAGTTCGGGATATGAAGCAGGTCGATACAGGTAAAGGCCAAGAGCACAAGACTGCTATCCTTTTTTGCTAAATACTTTTTTGGTATTTGAGCCACGAATGTAGGCTGACAGGGCCGTAAAGCGATAAGCCATTTTATCCAGTATTGCATGCTCATCCTTTTTATTCATTTAATGAATAATGCAGTTCTTTTTGTTCATTATTGATTGTTGGCAACGAAATTGAGAGGAAGACTTTGAGGGGTTGAGAACTGGGTTTATCGTTCCATTTCACGCTAAATAGAAAGATTTATGCAGAAAAATTTATTTTTTTTTAGATAATATCTGATAATCAACCTAAAAACCACTCTAACCATCTAGTTAGCAATACTAATCAAATTTAATTAATCAATATTTGATGAATCTGTTTTATTATTTTCCTAAAACCTATCTTTCAGTCTTTTATTAATAATCAAAGATTATTATATTCGGTTCATTCAAATATGTCTTGTTCATTTTATTCATTTTGAATCAAATAAATCTGAACTGAAAACAGCATCGTAAGTTTACTAATGATACCAAAGTCCATTAAATCCTTAAAATCCATTATTGTCCCCACATGATAGATCTCTCCTATGACTTTATCATAACGTTACAGAAGGAAGTATTGCGCAAATTCGGAGCTGATTCCATTATACCGGGAGATTGCAAGCGACTTTCTCAGTCCATATTGGATAAAACCACTAAACTGGTTAGCGAGACTACTCTCAAAAGAGTATTCGGCTTTGCTACGACTCTACATAGCTTCTCACGTTATACATTAAATACTTTATCTCAATATTGCAATTATAAAGATTGGGATGATTTCCAGTCCAGACACTTTCATCAATTACAACTTGATACCGAAGGCGCTGTACCTGAAATAGATGATAGCAAATGGACAGAGCTCATAAACAAAGCGACAGCCGTTTCACATTATACGATTCTTACACTCAAGAACCGTTCAGGAATTCCCTTTGCATCCACAGTTCCAAGATCACATTGTTTTTCACACATAGAGCGCTTCCTGGGAAGTGATTATGCTGCTACCGCATTTATCGCTCCCTCCGGCTGGGGCAAATCCATTACACTTGTGCACCTGGCAGAGCATTTCTGGTTCAGCAAAGAAGCTAAATACAAACAGGACGTCTGCTGGTTCATTCATGCACATGCCGCCGGCAACATGTTGCTCAGAGGCTTTTCACTGGCTTCCTGGCTGGATAACCAGCTAAATCTGGGCACTGGTGAAAATTTCCGCGAATACTTCTCAACACACTTTGACACGAAAGGAGGACGACTGATCCTGATCATAGACGGGTTTGATGAAATCTCTCTCTTGGGAGATAAGATGAAACTACTCTATACCAAACTGGAAGAATTTGTATATTCAAATGACCGTTTCCCATGGGTTAAAGTGATCCTTTCTATCCGTAGCAATACGTGGTCGGAAATTTTCCAGCACTCTTTACAATACCCGGCATTCCGCCGCTACTGGTATCTTGGGCCTGAGATGGATGAAGAAACCAATATCAACCTGCCCTGTTTAACCGAACAGGAAGTAAAGGCCGTATTATATAACCACCGGCTGGACCCTGCTACCGTTCGTACTTTCAGTGAAGGATTCCTCCAGAAACTCCGGTACCCCTACTACCTGCAGCTGTTCTGCCAGATAAATACAGGCCCCGAACAAACCTTCGTGGATGAGAACCTCAGCCTCTTTGAAATGGTATCCAGGTTTGTACAAAGCAGGGTATTCAACTCACAGAGCAATACTTTCAAGATAACAATCATAGAGAAACTGCTGCTGTTACTGGACTTTGGAAAGGCCGGCCAGTATACAGAGAAACAATTATTGCTGAATAAAAATGCAGACCTCTTTCCCGCATATAAAGAGCTGCTGACAGATAATATCCTGGTAGAGGAAAACCTGAGCCAGGAAATCATGTTCCATGTAAAAGTGCGCTTCGCTCATAACGTACTACTGGAATATTTTACCGCGATGCATTTCATTCACGAATCAAAAATGGTGGTGGATACAAAGATGCTGCAACATGTGCAGGAACAACTTCCGGCATCTTCCTATCGTGTAGGCGTGTTCAAATGGCTGCTCCGTTATGCCATCAATAATAATCAGACGGCCAGTATCCACAACATGTTTTACCTCCCTCTCACTAACATGGAGAAATCTTACCTGCTGGAATATCTCGCAGTGTACTATCAACATGAAGGAGATAAACAGGTGATGCTGAAATCCATTTTTCCACAGGGGTATTTCCGCAAACATCCTTTACACAGGTTCCTCAACGATAATTTCGTTCACTTCAGTAAAAAGAAAGTACTCAACGCACTGCTGGACCTTGCCGAACTACCTGAAGACAAAATAAAAATCCGAAGTATTCTCTTCATTATGTCTTTACTGCAACTGGATGCAGAACAATGTGAACAGGAGTTGAACAGTATCAAAAAACTGATAAGTCATGAACAGATTGAAGATGACCTGTGGGTTACTCCACACGAACTTTACCTGTTCATCTACGAATACATGAAGTTCGGTCTGGTCAATGAAACCATCAAAGACAAGATCTATAACTATTCCCGGTATCTTAACGGTACTACCCGGCAATCCCCTTCTGTTTCAATGGAAATGGTATTACGCCTGATGGGGTTTGCATTTGTGCTGAAGAACGACTATACCCATATGCTCAACTACACCAAACGCGTTTTTGAATGTTATCCGCTGCTGGTATATCAGAAAACAGATCCCCTTCGTTTGTCCCTTCTTTGCTGGCAGGCCTATGCGCATATGGGGATGGGCAATTTTCCGGCAGCATCTAAAATTGTCAGACATGCTGAATGCCTGATCCGGAAATATTCCTTCGATTTCCTGAACGGACGCCACCTGGAAGTTTTACAGAAACTGATCCAGGCACATATTTATTTTCATGAAAATGAATTAAACAAGGCCATCCGTACCGCAGAAGCAGCCATAGATATTTCCCAGAAAATGGACTTCAAGCTATTCATCCTGATGGGATATCAGCTACTTAGCAAGATATACCCACAATTACAACTGGATAAACCACAAAACCAATCAAAACAACAGATTACACTTATTAATAAAAGCACCTCTTTTAGACAGATCAACAAACTGTGGATGTAAAAAAGGGAGAACAGGATAATCTCTCACCTTTTCTTTATCTGGCATAATTTTGCGTTATTGCATAGCATAATGGCCATAGATGAAAGCAAATACACCACTTTCCAGCATTTCCTCCTCAACCTCCTGAGCTTGTTGACGATCATTCCGCTGGCACCCTACATGAACAGGTACATACCACCAATTGTAGCCGGGGGATTGCATGTGGACATGTTCGTAGCCGTATTGCTCGCTTTCTTTTTTACCCGTTTATTATTCTGGATATTTAAACCATTGATCGTTCCTGCGTTTGTACTGGTATGCAGTATATTATGTTTCAACTACTTAACCGATAATTACTCTTTCGATAATGTATTAAATGATTATAAAGGGATGGTCCAGGGTAACTGGGGCGCCAAGAACAGTAAACAGCTGGACATCCTCAGTCTCTATCCTCATCGTGTAGAGAGTTACCGCGATAAAACGGTAAGGGGGATCCGGGATAAAGTGAATTATAAAGATTCCCTGGTACGTAATTTCTCCGTAACCCACTCCCTGACCGACTTTGATGAATACTTCCCGAAATATGGCAAGGTATCCCGTTACCTTGCCCTGTTCCACTATATCAACAGGAATTTCAAATACGTGCCGGATACCCGTCGTGACGAGTATTTTGCCACTCCCCAGGAAACCATTCAAAATGGCCTTGGAGGTGATTGTGACGATCATTCTATCCTGATGGCCTCGTGCCTGCAGGCCATTGGCGCCCGTTGCCGTATAGTACTTATCCAGGGACACGCTTACCCGGAGCTTTATTGCGGCGGCAGAGAGGATTTTGAAGTAATAAAACAGGCTATCGTAACTTTATTTCCCCAACCACCTGTAAGAGAGATCCATTACCACGAAATGAAAGGAGAGTATTGGATCAATCTTGATTATACCGCCCGTCATCCCGGCGGTCCATATATGAATGATAAGGTCTATTCATTAATCGAATTATGAGGAAAAGCAAATGAGCCATTTTAACAATATAAAGAAGTATCACAGTTTTTTTAGATTCAGGAGAGATTTTGAGAGATATAGCCTGAAACGTGCCAGGAGTTATGAAATTATTATTCACTGGTTACATAAAAAAATGAGCAGGAATCAGTTCCTGATCCTCTCTGGTATTATTGTAGGTTGTGCGGCCGGACTGGCAGGTGTTGTGCTGAAAATGCTGGTACACTATATCCACTATTTTATTACCTACAAAGTTCACTTTAACACACAGCTGATATTCTATGCTTTATTTCCCTTTCTCGGTATCGTACTCACCACCCTCGTAGTGCTGTTATTCTTTAAAGGACAATCCCGTAAAGGTATTCCGGCAATACTATATGAGATCGCACAAAATTCCAGCCTGATTCCCCAGGTAAAGATGTACTCCCAGGTATTGCAAAGCGCTATCACTGTAGGGTTGGGAGGTTCTGCCGGACTGGAAAGTCCCATCGCAGTAACCGGTGCGGCTATCGGTTCCAATTATGCACGCAACTACCGGCTGGGATATAAAGAGCGTACGTTATTACTTGCGGCCGGCGCCACCGCGGGTATTGCCGCCGCCTTTAATGCACCTATAGCAGGCGTGATGTTCGCTTTTGAAATCCTGCTCACCGGTGTCGTATTCTCTGATTTTATGCCACTCATACTGGCCTCTGTATGTGGCAGCCTGTTATCAAAGATCATTTTACAGGAAGAGGTGTTATTCCATTTTGAATCAAGACAACCGTTCAATTATTATAATGTACCTTTCTATATAGTACTGGGGCTGTTATGCGCCCTCTATGCCCGTTATTTTGTGGTAGTATCACAACGCATAGAACATTTCTTTGCAAAGCTGCAATGGTCTGCTCTGAAAAAAGCAGTATTCGGCGGCCTGATCGTTTCTTTTCTATGTGTATTACTACCTCCCTTTTTCGGTGAAGGATATTCAAGTGTAAAGCTGTTGGCAGTAGGAGATTCCGATAATATTATACAGAACAGCTTCTTCCGTTACCTGCCTGCACAAAGCTGGATGATACTGGTATTCACAGGTTGTATCTGCCTGCTGAAAGTATTTGCTACTGCGTTTACTATTCATAGTGGCGGTAATGGCGGTAACTTTGCCCCCTCTCTGTTTGCAGGTGGTTTTCTCGGTTACTTCTTTTCCATGGTATGCGTGACCCTGGGCTTTGAACATGTTCCGCTCACAAACCTTGTAATAGTAGGAATGGCAGGCGTAATGAGTGGTGTAATGTATGCACCCCTTACCGCTATATTCCTCATTGCCGAATCCAGTTCCGGTTACGACCTCTTTATTCCGCTAATGATTGTAGCCACTATTTCATTCCTGATTGCTAAATGGTTTTCTCCTACTCCGCCCGATCTTCAGCACCTGGTAGATGAAGGAAAGATATTTACCCGTGCTCATGATAAAAACATATTGTCGCTGCTGAAGATAGAAGACTTTGTAGAAACAGCGTTTCAAACGATAAACAATACTGCCACACTACGTTCCTTAATAGAACTGGTAAAACAGGGTAGCAGCCGGGATATCATTGCAGTAGTGAACTCAGAGGGGCGCCTGGACGGACTGATATCACTGGATGATATCCGTCCCATCATGTTCAATCAGGCGCTCTACGACACCACGGTGGTGAAACAGCTGATGAAGCCCCCCGCAGCATTGATTTACCTGAATGATAATGTAGCCAACGTTATCCGCCGCTTCGATGACACACATGCATGGAACCTGCCTGTCATCAATGATAAAAAACTGGTGGGCTTCGTGTCAAAATCAAGTATACTTAATCAGTACAGGCTTTTGTTGCAGGAATACTCAGAAGACACACAAAATTAAAGAACGACTGTGACCAAAATTCTTATACTATTTGCGCATCCCGCGCTTGAAAAATCCAGGGTACAGGCAGCGTTACTTCCTGCAATAAAAGGCATGCAGGGCGTTACCCTGCATGATTTATACGAAGTATATCCGGATCTCAATATAGATGTCAGGCATGAACAGTCTTTGCTCCTGCAACATGACATTATTTTATTCCAGCATCCTTTTTACTGGTACAGTGCACCCGCTATGATCAAACAATGGCAGGACCTTGTACTGGAACACGG
The DNA here is from genome assembly GCF_009758125.1 of Chitinophaga oryziterrae. Classification (GTDB taxonomy): domain Bacteria; phylum Bacteroidota; class Bacteroidia; order Chitinophagales; family Chitinophagaceae; genus Chitinophaga; species Chitinophaga oryziterrae. The sequence continues at coordinate 217,107 of NZ_WRXO01000005.1, read as the reverse complement.
ATGGGCATATGGTAGCACCGGTACCGCATTACGGGGTAAACGGATTGGCAATATTATCACTACCGGCGGACAGGAATCGTCCTATGGTAAAGAAGGATGGAACCATCATTCCGTAGAGGATTTCCTGCTGCCATTCAAGCAAACGGCAACCCTCTGCAATATGCAGTACATGCCTCCGTATATTATTTACGGGACCCTTCGTATTACACCATCCCTCATCCAGGAAGAGGTAGTCGCTTACAGGCGGATGCTGGAAGAACTGAGAGATGGAAAATCCCTGACCCAATAAATTATGCTATGGAACATTCTTACTTTTTTATAACAATGATATACCTGGCTGCCGCGGTCATCTTTATACCGTTAGCCAGAAAACTTGGGTTAGGCTCTGTATTGGGATACCTGCTGGCGGGTATGGTCATCGGGCCTTCCATGCTGGGATTCATAGGACAGGAAGGACAGGATATTATGCACTTCGCGGAATTTGGAGTAGTGATGATGCTGTTCCTCATCGGCCTTGAACTGGAACCAGCGCTACTATGGAACATGCGGGCCCCCATCCTCGGATTAGGCGGATTGCAGGTATTGATCACTACCGCCGTGATCACAGGTGGCGCATTATTACTCGGTCAGCCACTGAATGCATCACTGGCACTGGGTATGACGCTGTCACTATCCTCTACGGCCATTGTGCTGCAAAGTCTCAAAGAGAAAGGTATCCTCTCTTCTTCAGCCGGACAAAGTTCCTTCTCTGTATTGCTGTTCCAGGATATCGCCGTGATTCCCATGCTGGCCATCTTCCCGCTGCTGGCAGGGGTCAGCTCCACACATACTGACGACGGGCATACACTCCGCGATAACCTGCCTGCATGGGGGCAAACACTCATGGTGCTGGGAGCGGTAGTCGTGATCATAGTAGCCGGCCGTTATCTGATAAAACCTTTACTGCGTATAGTTGCCCGCGCCCGTGTGCGCGAGCTGTTCACCGCTTTCGCTTTATTGCTGGTTGTCTCCATTTCGGTGTTAATGTCGCTGGTTGGTTTAAGCCCTGCATTAGGGGCATTCCTGGGCGGCGTAGTATTGGCAAACAGTGAGTACCGCCACGAACTGGAAAGCGACGTAGAGCCTTTTAAAGGGTTATTGCTGGGCTTATTCTTTATAGCAGTAGGTGCGTCTATAGATTTCAAGCTGGTATTATCCATGCCATGGGTGATCATAGGGTTGGTAGCTGCACTGATGGCAATAAAGGCTATCATCTTATTAACGCTGGGCAAAGTATTCCGTATCAGTATAGAACAGAATCTTTTATTCGGGGTGGCTTTGTCACAGGTAGGAGAATTTGCCTTCGTGTTATTATCCTTTACAAATCAGTACAACATACTGCCGCAAGCTACCGTGAGTATTATGACTGCCGTAGTTGCCATCAGTATGGCGTTTACCCCATTGCTCATGATGCTGTATGAAAGAGTAATACAGCCACGCTTCAACGTAGCAGACAAGAATACCCGTCAGCCGGACGAAATACATTTACAGGAAAAACATCCGGTTATCATTGCCGGTTTTGGCCGCTTTGGTAATATCGTTGGCAGGTTTCTTCGTGTAAACGGCATCAAGGCAACCATACTGGACCTGGACTCTGATCGTGTGGATGCCTTACAGAACTTAGGTGTAAAAGTATATTACGGGGATGCCTCCCGTCACGACTTGCTGGAAGCTGCCGGAGCAGCGGACGCGAAAATAATTATTATTGCCATGGATACAGTAGAGCAGACACTGGAAGTGGTAAAAGTAGTACGCAAACATTTCCCTCATCTGCAAATGCTGGTGAAGGCAGAAAATATTCCGGATACTTATGAACTGATGGACCTGGGCGTATTACACATCTACCGGGAAACACTTGATACATCTTTACGTATGGGAGCCGATGCACTGAACATGCTGGGTATCAGGGCTTATCATGCACACCGTATAGCCAGCACATTCCGTAAACAGGAAGACAAAGCATTGAAGGGACTTTCTGCTATCAGGAACGATAAGAAATTATATATAAATACAGTGAAGGAACGTATAGAAGAACTGGAAAAACTGATGGCGAACGATAAGATTACCCGTTGGAATTCTCCCGCACAGGGCTGGGATGAAAGTTCTCTGATCAATGAAGCGAACGAGGATCAGTAGTTACTGATCCTGATTTACAGCTTCCACAATCCTGCGGGCTATTTCTTCCAGCAGGCCTGGTTCCATATCCGGCATATGAGACTGGATGTCGCCGATAGCACGGAGATATCCTTCTTCATCTTCTTCGAAAGTAATTTCATGCTGTTCTACAGTTACTTTGAAAGTAGCTTTGTACTGTTGTAAATGCGGATGCACCTCAAGGATATGAGGTTTGTCCATGTATTCAAACTTTAATATGAAATTCTCCACCTGCCTTAATTTTTACTGTATATCAATACTCCTGCTTCTCATTTTCACTTTCTCTTCTCTTGATAACTGATGAATAAATAAAAGTGAAAAGTAAGCAATTGCGCTGATGATAAGAATATATCCAATGAAACCAAGTGTATGGAACACACGGAACCACACCCAGTCATTGATAACAGCGTATTGTGCTAAGATGGCGAATAATGTACCAATGGTTGCAAATGCAAAAGCAATTCTCTTCATAAAGAGTTAATTTTGGGATTCTTCCTTTTATTATAAAATTGATCTTTCCGTTCTATTAAAATCGTTGGTTAATTCTAATGCTGATTATTGGGGGCAAACCTGATGCCATGACAATTAGATAGCGCAAAGGTACTATCCATGATTATTTCTTCGTAGATATTTTTCCACATTTGAAGGAAATACACCTGAATGTGTATAAATCTACAAATACAGATAAAATGCACATAATTGTTACTTTATCTATATTTATATTCACTTTTATAATTAAATAGTGTTATAATTGTGCATTTTTACAAAGCCTCATCAATGACAAGATTAGACTTATATCTAAAGTATATTATTAGTCTTATCAGGATGATAAAGTAGATATTAACATTCCAACTTCTTTACTTCTCTCTCTGCAGAAAAAAATCGCATTTCCACATAACGAATAAAACTTAAACACACCGAAACAATGAAACGGCCTGCCCTGTCGCGGGAGGGCCCTTTTTTATTCTTGCCTTATACCTATTAAAAAAGCCGGAATAAGATTATTCCGGCTCATTACCTAAACCTACAACTGTTACACTGTTAGTAACATATCTTTAATATCTTTTAGTGCATCGCACTTGCGTCTAATTTTCCTTTTTGTTTATTACTCTTCACCAGCAGCATCAACGGTATACAGATAAGGAACAATACTCCCAGATACAGGAACACTTCCATATAAGACATTACCACTGCCTGTTTGCCGACATTATAGTCCATTGCCCGGTAAGCAGTTCCGAGTGCGGCTTTTGAATCCATACCCTTACTCATAAAACCGTTCGCCATACTATTTATGCGGTTGATCACATCCGGATTATTCGTATCCAGTTTGCTCACCAGATCTGAACGGTGAGACTCGTTACGGCGTGCAATAAATGTGGTGATCAATGCCACACCAAAAGAACCGCCCAACTGTCGCATCATACCCGTAAAGGCCGCACCCTGCCCGATCTGCTGACCTTTCAGTGTGGATAAGGAGAGCGCCGTAATCGGAATGAACAACATACCCATACCTACCCCGCGTACTATCAGCATCCAAAAGAATGCATCAGCGCCTGTATCAGGTGTTATTATTTTATATCCCCAGAAGCTATAAACAAAGAACAGTAACATACCGAACGCAATCAGGTATGGCTGCGGAACACCTTTCTCCAGCAGCTTACCGATAATAGGCATCATAAATGCCGTGGTAAGCGCCGCAGGAATCATCAGCATGCCGGATTGTGTTGCTGTCCAGCCTAATGTACTTTGCGTATACAGCGGAATAATAAATGTAGATCCATATAAACCGAAACCAAGTAAGAAAGATAGTAGTGTACCAACTCTCAGGTTCCCGTTTTTCATTACTCTCAATTCTACTATCGGATTTTTATATACCAGCTCTCTCCAGATGAAGAAGAAGAAAGCAAGTACTGCCGTAACCGTTAATAGTAATATGGTAGTATCATTAAACCAGTCGTCCTCCTGCCCGCGTTCCAGTACAAATTGCAGGGATCCCACTCCCAGTGCAAGGAAAATAATACCGAACCAGTCAATCTCACTTGCAGATTTCTTTTCACCATATTTCGGACTTCTTACGAATTGCAGCGTAAGAAGAGTTGCAATTACACCAATAGGGATATTGATGTAGAAAATGTAAGGCCAGGAGAAGTTATCTACGATATAACCACCTAACGGGGGGCCTAAGGTTGGACCGATGATTACACCCAAACCATAAATCGCCTGCGCCATACCACGTTTTTCAGGAGGATAGCTCTCTGTGATAATAGTTTGTGAAGTTACCAGCAGTGCACCACCGCCAAGTCCTTGTATGAAGCGGAATAACACCAGTTCCCACATAGTGGAAGCGTTACCACAAAGAAAAGATGAAACGGTAAAGATGATAATGGAAACCGCAAAATAATTGCGTCTTCCGAATTGCTGCGCCAGCCAGCTGGTCATTGGCACAATGATCACATTACCGATAGCGTAAGCGGTGATCACCCATCCGATCTCACTCAGAGTAGCACCCATGTTACCGCGCATATCATTCAATGCAACGTTAACGATAGTGGTATCCACTATTTCAAGCAACGCGCAAAAAATGGCAGTAATTGTAATGATCACCCTGCGGGCGCCATACTCTACTAATGAATTTTGTGGCAGTTCCATCCCTTTATTCAATTATGTGTGTAAAAATCAGCTAGCGAATGTTCAATTACGAATTACGACGTGCGAAGAATAAATCCAGTCTTAGAGTAATACCATTCCCGTAATTCGTAATTGATCATTCGTAACCGATCATATTTTTAGTCCAGGTGAACATCTACGACCACGTTCATACCGGGGCGGAGTTGTTTCACTTCGGGCTGCTGATCAACATTCACAAATTCGATCTTCACAGGCAGACGCTGTACAACTTTTACGAAGTTACCGGAAGCATTATCCGGAGGCAGTAAAGCGAAACGTGCGCCCGTAGCAGGAGAGAAAGACGTAATCTTAGCTTTCAGTTCTTTACCCGGGAATGCATCTACGTGTACACCTACTTCCTGACCAAGCTTCATTTTATCCAGCTGTGTTTCCTTGAAATTGGCAACAACCCAGATATCATGAGATAATACTACGCTGAATAATGACTGACCAGCCTGTACCAGCTGACCTGGTTGTACGTATGTTTTAGATACTTCACCATCTTCAGGAGCTGTGATGATTGAATAGCTCAGTACCAGTTTAGCATTGTCAATTTCTGCCTGGCGCTCTTTGATGACAGCCTTTGCAGCATTGATCTGTTCAGCAGTAGCACTGCTTTGTGACGCTACAGCAGAAGTCTGGCGGGAAGCCACATTCTTCTGTGTCTGTAACACATCCAGCTGACGTTCTGCGCTCTGTTTTGTAGCCAGAGCCTGTTCGTATTGCTGTTGGGTAATAGAATGATCTTTGATCAGGTTACTGTAACGTTCATAGTCCTGATTTGCACGCCATAAATTTACTTTGGCAGCTTCGATCTGTGCACTTACAGTAGCAATGTTTGCTTCTGATGAAGAGATATTGGAATGAGCAGCATTACTGTTGGCGGCTGCTACTGCAACGTTAGCCTGTGCTGCTGCCAGAGCGGCTTCTGCCTGTTCCAGCTTTATCTGCAGGTCTCTATCGTCGAGAATAATGAGGGTATCACCTTTCTTCACACGCTGGTTATCTTTTACACGCACCTCTTTCACATAACCTGTCACCCTTGGAATAACAGGACTTACATTCGCTTCTACCTGTGCATTGTCCGTTTCTTCATGGTGCTGTGCGTGGATGTATTTGCTGATACCAAAGGTACCGCCACCTATTACCAGGATTGCCAACACGATGATGAAACGATAGTTCTTCTTTTTAGGCGCTTCCTGTGCACTATTAGACCCTTTATTTGCAGCTGTAGTTGTTTGCGTTTCCATATAATATATATATGATTGTTATCTTTTACTATTATTGATTGCGATTAATTTCTCTCTATTTACCAGATACAAGCGGACCAGATTCATTCAAAAGACCAGCTGTTTCAAGTAATTTGGTATAGGACACCATAGCATCTGCTTTTGCAAAAGCACGGTTCAGTTTAGCCTGGACATTGGCCACGTCAGCTTCCAGCAGATCCGTAGTAGTAGCGAGGTTATTCTCCTGCTTATTTTTTACGATCTTATAATTTTCTTCTGACTGATCGATGGCTGTCTGGTACATATCTATTTTCTTCTGGTTTACCAGGTAATCCTGATATGCCCTGTTAACAGCGATATGAATATTATCGGTCAGCATCTCTTCATTTACTTTCACCTGCTGTAACTGCACCTTAGCTTCTGCTACTTTCGAACCATTCTTCCAAAGGCTGGAAGCGTTATATTTTACACCAATACCTGCGTTTACTGCGTTGGTTACGGTTAAAAAATTCGGAACGTCCAGGGCTACATAACCGCCGGTTAAAGCTACGGAAGGATAATAAGCGCCTTTAGTAGCCTTAATATTTGCATCTGCTGCTTTTTCACGAAGACCTAACGCTGCTGCATCTTTACGGTTCTGTAAGGCCAGTACCTCCCATTCAGTTACTGCTTTGGCTCCTGCTGGCACCTGCTGATCAAAAGCATTCATATCTATTGCCAGTTCGGTACTTTCAGGTAAACCCAGTAAGAGGTTCATACTAATGTTTGCCAGTTTAAGGTTGCTTTCTGCCTCCAGCAGGGATACTTCTACATTGGAAGCCTGTAACTGCGCTTTTAACAGGTCGTTTCTGGCCATGATACCATTTTTCTCAAGGTTGGAAAAATCGGTAACCCTTTGCTGCTGCTGTTTCAGGTTCTCCTGAACAAGCAATACCGCCTGTTGTGATTTATATAGATTGCTGTATGCATCAACTGTATTTTGTATCACAGCTTCACGGTCTTTGTCCGCATCCAGCTTTGCGGCTTCTGCCAGGTAACGGGCAGATGCTTTCTGGCTCTGGAGGATAAAACCGGAGAAGATAGGCACGGATACTGTAGCCATCGCATAGGCCACCTGATTTACTTTAGGTGTGGAAGAACCACCACTGCTGCTGTCACTGCCCGTTTTCAGACTTACGTTAGGGCTGTTAATTCTTAAGTAAGATCCGGAAACGCTCAGATCCGGTAATTGAGCATTGCCAGCTGTTTTAACAGAAGCAAGTGCTGCGTCTATTTTTGCCTGACTTAGTTTCAATTCTTTACTGTTCTGAATACTAAGCGTTATGGCCTCTTTCAGAGAAAGAGTCTTTTTGTCCTGTGCCTGGCTACCGGAATATGGCAATATCAGCAATATACCTGCCACCAGGGACCATAAACGCCTGTATGTACTATTAAGCTTCATGGATTAGAATGGCTTTAAACAATTTTTTTAAATAGGTGCTTATATGAATAATTAAATATTCCTGTAACTGCTCGTCTGACAGATGTTCCAAATTGCTCAGACGCTGAAAATGATGTCTTGTGGACATAATATGGTTAGTGGTACCCGTAAGCGTACTCACCATCATCATAATATCTACATCGTTAAATACCCCTTTCTCCTGTCCTTCAATAATAAAGTTTTTAATGACCTCGTAAACTTCCTTTTTGTTCTCGTGGATCAGTTCATTAACTTTTATATCTATCTGGATCTGCGCACGGATCATCATCAGGTGAAAACAGGGATTACTCATCACCCTCTGCACATATGTTTCAACCAAACCGTCAAAACGAGCCTCAAATGATTGGGTGTTATCCTTTAAAAGATCTTCCAGCACTAATTTCCACGCATGTATGCGTTTGAGGAAAATCGCTTCTATCAGTTTCTCCTTAGATCCGAAGTAGTAGGATATCATTGCAATGTTAACATCAGCCTCATGAGCAATATCCCTGACAGAGGTCCCGTGGAACCCCTGAGAAGCAAACAGTTGTTCCGCCGCCTCCAGGATTGATATTTGCTTTTGATTGTATTCCATATGCAATTTGTATTGTGACGCAAAGTTAAACAAACATTTAATTAAATCAAACGACCGTTTAAATATTTCATAAATAAATACATCTTTAAGCTGATTTTAAGCTCTTTAGATAAATAGACAACCGGGTAGACTACATGAAAATCAGCAGATTATGCCAATATTCTGTTAAAACAAAAATTTTTGAAGTTTTATAAAGCAGACCTCTCTCATAACATTAAAATCTGATATTAACAAATATCCGAATGCTATAAATGCAACTTGAACAAAATGATTTTGGCAAAATCACAATGAACAGAATGGAATCATCATATTCCAATTTTCCATTTTACTTTTGATGCAACGATTATTATTGTTGACCATTTTATACCTACAACTATGCTTCTGTAAAATCACCCAATACATAATTTACATATCCATTGTTTGTAAAAGGGACATGCCGATAATGTCCCTTACCAAAATTTTACATTTTCCGATAATCCAAGGTTGAAAATAACGCCAGGAGCGTTTTCCAGCGCTTAGGCCTTTCTATTTCATCTAATCAGGCTTATGGTAACTTATAATTTCCAGGTCCTGAAACGGAACTGGTGATAATTCATTAATTCTAAAGTTGACCAAGATCCACAAACCCGGGATGCTTTCCAGTATCCCGGCTATCTCTAAAGACAAATAACAAGCTAATAAAAAAGCACGAACCCGGGATGTTATCCAACATCCCGGCTTTCTTTTTATCTCATTTAAACTAAATTAGCATTCAATACATCTACACATGAAATCATATAAAGTTGTCTGTTTTGGAGAATTACTTTGGGATATATTACCAGATAAAACATTACCCGGTGGCGCACCCATGAATGTAGCCTACCACCTCAACAGACTGGCCATAGCTACTACACTGATATCCGGCATTGGAAACGATGATGATGGAAGAAAACTGCTTGATATACTTAAACAGTATCACCTCAATACCGATTATATTCAAACAGATCCACTGCATGAAACGGGGAAAGTATTTGCCAGGGCTGCAGCCAATAATGAAATGAAATACGATATCGTGCAACCAGTGGCCTGGGATTATATAAAAGTGACACCGGAACAGCAGGGACTGATGCAACATTCAGATAAAGGATACCTTGTTTTTGGCAGCCTCGCCGCCAGAAATAACGAAACGCGGAAAACCCTGCTAACACTGCTCTCATTAATGGATAGCGACCGCACTTTCGTACTGGATATTAATCTGCGTCCTCCTCATTATGATAAAAAGATAGTAGGCCTGCTTTTACAGCATTGCAACATCTTGAAACTAAATGAGTCCGAACTGGAGCTGCTGGGGGAATGGTATCAACTGCCCGTAAACCTGGAAGAACGATTAAGAGCACTGAGCAACTTCTTTGTGATTCCTACTATCATTACCACGATGGGAGATAAAGGGGCCGTACTCCTCCAGGATGGTAACTTTTACCAGCATCCAGGCTACCAGGTAAAAGTAGCAGATACTATTGGCAGCGGAGATGCTTTCCTGGCAGGTTTCTTATATAGCACGATCCATAAACACGGAGCAGCGAATACCTTATCATTTGCCTGCGCACTGGGCGCCCTGGTGGCCAGCCTTCCTGGTGGCTGCCCCGATTACCAGTTATCCGAAATTGCAGGAGTGATGAATACTACCGCTTAAAATTAGTAGTTCATCAACATTTTCAACCATTCATTGAAAAAATAAAAATATTCGAACCATCTGTTTTATATTTATACCATGTCTCAACTTATTCGTCATGTGTTCAATGCATTGGGAGTGTTATGTGTTACACTTTCCGCCAATGCCCAGTTAAAGCCGGCGTACGTAGCGCCAAGGCAATATCACTGTTATCAATCTCCTACTCCTGTCAAAATAGATGGGAAATTCGATGAAAAGGCCTGGTCACAAGCTGCATGGAGTGATGATTTTACAGATATAGAAGGCGACAAACAGCCCAAACCGGCTATGCGCACCCGCCTTAAAATGTTATGGGATAATCAGTATCTCTACATTGCGGCAGAAATTGAAGACCAGAACATCTGGGCGACCCTGCATCAGCATGATACGATCATCTTCCTGGATAACGATTTTGAAGTATTCATTGATCCCAATGGAGATACGCATCACTACTTTGAAATAGAGATCAATCCGCACAATACCGTGATGGACCTTTTCATGCCCAAACCTTATCGCGAAGGTGGAGATGCCCTCATGAACTGGGATGCGCATGGTATGCGTACCGCGGTACAGATTGATGGGACACTCAACAAAGCAGGTGATAAAGACAAAAAATGGACAGTAGAAATGGCGATCCCGTTTTCGGCACTCAGCTTCTTTAATCAGAAAGCAACTCCACCGAAAGAAAATTCCTTCTGGCGTATTAACTTCTCCCGGGTGGAATGGGATACGGATATCATAAACGGCAAGTATGTTAAACGTCGTGATAAAGTTACCGGCAAATCATTACCTGAGCATAACTGGGTATGGTCCCCACAGGGTATCATCGATATGCATGCTCCGGAGAAATGGGGATACGTCTTCTTTGTAAAACAACCTTCGGGCAGTCCGGCCGTTGCATTACCATTACCTGCTATGGAACAGGCAAAAGAATACCTTTGGCAGATCTATCGTAAACAACGTGATTATAAACGTGACCACGGTAAATATGCAACTACGCTTGTTGCATTAGGCTTATCTGAAGGCCCGGTGAAAGAGAACGGTTTAACGTATTCCCTGCAACTGGAAGCGCTCTCCGATCAATATACAGCCACTATACGTACGGAGAACTCTACTGAAAGCTGCTCTATTAACCAGGAAGGAAAAATATCTCAAAAGCACTAATCATGAATAAACGTAATTTCCTGAAATCTGTAGGACTGGGTAGCCTGGCTATCATGCAGCCGGCTATACCTACACTGGCGTTGAAGGCAAATACAATATCCAAACCTACAGGTACTGCCAGGCACCGCGTATGGATAAATCCAAATGAAAAGGATACCATTGCCGATCTGCAAAAGCTGTACGCTTCTTATAAAAAAGCAGGCATTGCGGATATCTTCTTTGAAGCAGACAGTGAGAAACATTTCAAAACAGCAAAGGACAACGGTATAAAAGCGCATCGCTGGATCTGGACAATGAACCGCGGCGAGAAAGAATTGCTGGCCAGTCATCCTGAATGGTACGCAAAAAACCGTAAAGGAGAGTCCTGCGCTACACACCCTCCTTACGTGGACTACTACCGCTGGCTATGCCCCAGTAAACCGGAAGTAGTGAACTACCTGAAAGAACAGGCTGAAATGGTATTGTCTAAAGATTATGTGGATGGTCTTCACCTGGACTATGTAAGATATTGCGATGTAATACTTCCGGTAAATCTATGGAGCAATTATAATATTGATCAATCAAAAGAATTACCAGAGTACGACTTCTGCTATTGCGAAACCTGCCGTGACAAATACAAGGAATTAAAAGGGAAAGACCCTTTGGAACTGGAACATCCGGACCAAAGTCCTTCCTGGAGGAAATTCAGGTATGATCGTATTACTAATGTGGTAACGAACCTGGCAGCAGTAGCCAAACAACATAAGAAACCAATATCCGCGGCTGTATTCCCAACCCCGGAAATAGCTAAACGTATTGTAAGACAGGATTGGACCAACTGGCCGCTGAATGCCGTTTGCCCTATGATCTATCATGGCTTCTACAAAGAAGACGTTGCCTGGATAGGTGATGCCGTAGCGGAAGGTGTGAGAGGATTAGACGGACGTTTCCCTTTGTATGCGGGTCTTTATCTGCCTGATTTCAACGGCAATATGGCTGACCTTGAAAAAGGTGTAAGATTGTCTATACAAAACGGTGCTGCGGGAGTATCCCTGTTTGGTGGTGTAACACCAGAAGTGCTGCAAACTTTACAGAAAGCAGGTAGTTAATAAAATAGTTATTCAGATATAGCCTGAAGGAGCAAAGTGTACATCACTTTAATCCTTCAGGTTTTTTAATTTTAATAACTTCAGGCACCAAGACTAGTGCCCGGTTTTATTGATATATCCCGTTGAACTATAAGTTTCCTTCGCTTACACCTGGTAAGAAAAAATTCAGGCACCAGGAATAGTGCCTGCCTTTTAAATCAAGCTTATGAATTAACCCAAAAAAATGATTTAGTGCATTCTAACGGCAATGCATAAATTAAAACCAGGTACAAAGAATTGTACCCGGGTCATTTCTCATTTTAACCCCTAATCCTAAACCGAAATACACCATACTTTTCTGGCAGCTTTGCAGAATCTGTTCTTAAAAAGTCAGGAACCAGGAATAGCTCCCGATGTTATTACTTGTTATAAACTCCATCATTAAGAACACCCGGAAACCAGGAATAGTCTCCGGTTTACCTTTAAGAACAATTCCAAAACCACGTATAAATACTTTAATTGAAAGCAAGAAATACATTGATCCGTTACCTCTTATATGACAGGCAAAAAGAGGCCGGGAACCAGGAATAGCTCCCGGATCTGTGTATTTCATAACCCTGCGTATGCGACGAAAATATTTTTACAGGCAATGGCATAGCCATCACACCAGGCATACAATGATTGCCTGTGAGTTAAACAATAATGTGCTTGTAGATAATGATTACAACAACATCTTTATTCCCACAAATTGGATTGAACGATTTTTAATAATATTTAGTACGTTTCATTTTATAGGTTTTGGCTACAAACAAAAGAATACTGTTGGCGAAAAAAGATCACTATTGATAAGCGACAATTCAAAAGTATAATATAGTTCTCATGTATCCATATGCCATTCTGTTCATTTTGTTTTTCCCGAAATCATTCTATTCACTGTGGTGTAATTGCAGTAGAATGTATTAAAAACAAAAGCAGATCTATCCATTTCCGTTAGAAGAAATAAATAGATCTGCTTTAAAAGGCTTATTCCCGGTGGAGGCGACCAATCCTGCCCCCAGCCGGGTAATAAGCTGCATCAAAATTCCACCACTATCCTATCCGCACTATTTTTTATGCTTGCCGTAAACACCTTACAGATGTCTGGTATAGCATACCCACCCTGCGGATCGAAACGGGAAATAGGCGTGAGGAAATTAATGCCTGAAGATTGTAAAAGCTGTACTCCACCATTCACCTTTACCTGCTGTAAAGAATCAAAACCATGCAGTATCAGCTTAATATTATTGAACTTAGAATTAAAATTACCTTCTGCTTTTTCAAGTGTAAGACGATCATCATACCGGATAGTACGTTTGTAAAATCCTCCATTCTCATAATCATAGCTCTCTCCATCATCTTCATAATATACTATTGTATTGGCGGTATCACCTTTATATACATGCAGGAACAATGTATCTGCAGGCTTTTCAGCTGTAGTCTGTATCAACGTTTGCATAGGAATAATACTACCTCCTTTTACAAACACCGGTATTTTCTGTAATCCTAATGGAACCACCTTCTTTTCTCCACCAGCCTGCAATTCATCAGTATACAGATTATACCATCTGCCAGCAGGAAAATAGATCTCACCAAAATCTTTTGTACTCTCAAACGGTGCTACCAGAAATGCTTTCCCTAACTGGAACTGATTCTGAAAACGGGTATCATATACATTGGCATCATGCGTGTAATCTATTGCCAGCGAACGCATCACAGGCATACCACTTTGCGAAGCTTCATAAAACGCACTATAGATGTATGGCAACAGGCGGTAACGCAGGTTAATATAATTCCGCGCTATCTCCAGTACCTCTTCTCCGTATGCCCAGGGCTCAGATGATTTGGTATTCACTCCTGTATGATTCCTGAAATACGGGATAAATGCACCCAGTTGCATCCAGCGCGCATACAGCCCCACAGTAGGATTGCCGGTGAAACCTCCTATGTCCATTCCGGTAAAGGCGACCCCACTCAGGCCAAGACTATTCAGCAATCTTACCCCTGCCAGCATATGATCTTCTTCTGCACGGTTGTCGCCGGTCCAGATAGCAGTATAACGTTGCAAACCGGCATACCCGGCACGTGTTAATATAAAGGGCCTTTTACCTGTAAGGGTACGGGCACCTTCATAACTTGCGCGCGTCATTTCCAGTCCATATACATTATGTGCCTGCTGATGTGTCGTAGGATGACCATCATAATCAAATAACACATTACCGGGCATTTTCTGTCCCCAGGTAGCGATCTCGTTCATGTCATTCCAGTAACCGGAAACACCATTGTCCACATATCCTTTCATCTGTGTCTTCCACCAGTTACGTCCTTTCTCGCTGGTGAAATCAGCAAAGTGACACCAGCCTGGCCACACCTGACCAGTATATAACTGCCCGTCAGGGTACTTTATAAATACATTTTCCTTTACACCATTTTCATAGGCTGCATATCCTTTCTCTACCTTAATTCCCGGGTCATTGATCACCGTAATTCTAAATCCCATTTTTAATAATTCGGCATTCATTTTAGCCGGATCAGGGAAACGTTCTTTATTCCAGGTAAATAGTTTATACGCGTCCATATAATGGATGTCCAGTGTAATACCATCTGCTGGAATTTTCTTTTCTCTTAATGTTTGTGCAATGCGGAGCACTTCTTTATCAGGATAGTAGCTATACCGGTTCTGCTGATACCCAAGACTCCATAAAGGAGGCATGTGCATACGGCCTGTTAAACTGGTGTAAGCATTAATAATGCCGGCCATAGCGGGTGCATACATGAAGTAATAATTCATTTCTCCGTCTCTTGCACCGAAAGACGAGAAGCGATTGTTACTCGCACCAAAGTTGAAATCACTCTGATAAGTGTTATCAAAAAAGATCCCGTAATTAAGCCCATGATGTATACCTATATAAAACGGGATGGTACTGTACAATGGGTCCTGATCTGCTCTGTACCCGAATACATCCGAGTTCCAGTTGGTATACGCGCTTCCTGTTCTGTCCAGGTTACCATTTTTTTCCCCCAGTCCAACGAATCGTTCGCCTTCCTGCATCTTCTTATAAGAAGTAACCTCATTACCTGCCCATGAAGTAGTAAGTCCCTTTTCATCTTCATTAATTAATAAACCGTCTGTTGTGTAAAACGCAATGGAAAAAGGCCTTTTCGTAATGCGGGCCTGCAGCGAGTCCGTAGTAATTGTAATATTCGCTGCATCTTCTTTTATGACAGCTTTCACTGCCGCAGGTTTTGCAATAACAGCATAAGAGAAATCGTCAGTCAGTTTCTGACGGTCTATCCTTACTCTTATTATGGCTGCACTATATACTGTAAGATCTGCAAATGCATTGGTAGTGACCATTTTCACCGTTCCACTACCTATCTGAACACTTTTAACATCCCCGATATTCACCACACTTTTTTGCGCATAAGCGCCCATACTGCATAATAGTCCGTAAATGACCATTATAGCAGGCAATAATTTTCTGCTCATAAATTATAATTATAAAGGCTGACGAAAAGTATCTTTTCGTCAGCCTTGCTTATTAATACCCGTCGTTCTGTTTGAGGTTCTTGTTAACCGCCAGATCACTGGTGGGTATCGGGAATAACAGGTATTTAGGATCGTCTGAGGGTTTCAGCTGCCAGGTATCGAGGAACTTACCGAAGCGGATCAGGTCTTCCCTGCGCCAGCCTTCCCAGTACAGTTCACGACCTCTTTCATCAATCAGATTATCGAGGGTGATGCTTGTCCAGGCAGTTGCCTTACGGGTGGTGCGGAGATCATTTACTATCACTAATGCACCTGCTGCATCTGAAGTGCGCAATAAAGCTTCTGCTTTCATCAGCAGTACATCGGCATAGCGTAAGAATACGTAATCGTTATGTGCGTTGTTGCTGCTTTTAGTTTCTTTGGATGTCATATCCGGAGGATATTTCACCACACGGATACCAGTTACTTCCAGTGTAGCCGGATCTGTTTCCTGCAATTTTACTTCGCGGGTAAAGATCAGTGCATGTCCCTTTCTGTCTTGCAATGCAACACCACCGGCGCCATACTGCTGGCCTAAGAGAAATCCAACATTCAGACCGGTTACATCTGTAACACCGGTAAAACTGCCACCTCTGCGTGTATCCACTGTTTCAAACTTATCGTAGAAATCAGAGATAGTCGTAAATCCGTTCCAGCCGCTCGGGTCCTGATTGTAATGCAGGGTAGGAGCCCAATGACAGAACACGGCGTTACCACTTCTTACGGTACTTAACCCCGGACCATTCTGCTGTGTAAAGATGTTTTCGTTAGAGACTACATCATTGTTGTAGGAAAAGTTGTTGAAGTAATTTGCAGTCAGGCTATACTTACCACTGGCAGTAATTTCATTTGCCAGGGAGATTACCTTGGCCATATCTGCTGCATCAAACGTAGGTGATTTCCTGTTGAGGAAAGCGCCCTTGTTCAGGTAACACTTCATCAGCAAAGCCCTTGCAGCGTTTTTATTAGCAACATAAGCTGGTGCATCATCGCTGAGATCAGCAGTGATAGCTGTGAGTTCGCTGATAATAAAATCGGTTGCTTCTGCCGCAGTCAATACTTTAGGCATGTTCAGCAATGTATCTCCGGGAGCACGGAAAGGAACCTGTCCCCATCCATTCAGTACCGTATACATAGCCCAGGCACGCAGGAAACGTGCTTCAGCAGCCTGTCCTGTAGTAGGACGGAAGCTCAGTACATTGGTCGCCAGGAACTGCAGTTGCAGGATATTGGAGAATGTATTACCAATAAAAGTATGGTCTGATGTCCAGTTATGGAGCTTCAACGCACGCCACACACCATTATCATCCCAGTCGCCGCCCCTTGTAGGTGCAACCGCTTCATCTGCAGTCATTTCCTCTAAGGCCCAGTAGTTACTCTGGTCCTGGTAAGGCAATTGTAAACCATCGTAAGCAGATTTCAACAATGCGGAAACCTGGATCACAGAATCTGCCTGCGAACGTGTAAGGGTAGAACCCAGTTTTTCATCCAGCTTGGTGCAGGAAGTCAAACCACTTCCTATCACAAGAGAAAATATGACGAATGCTTTATTAAAACGCATAATTGTAATTTTTAGACCGGTGAATTATAATGAGAAGTTGATACCTGCCAGGAAGCTCCGTGCAGTTGGATAAGGTGAATACTCAATACCAAAAGAGGTAACACCATTGATACTCTTATCCGTATTTACTTCCGGATCAAATCCTGAATACTTCGTAATGATGAACAGGTTCTGACCTGTTATATAAATAGAAGCACCTTTGATCACCTTTCCTATATTCCCGATATTATAACTAAGTGTGGCATTGTCCAGCTTCATGAAATCCGCTTTTTCAAGATAACGGCTGGATACAGTGATTGGGTTAGACAGACTTTCTTTGGTACCTACCAGTTTAGCTGAGATGTTCCTGGAACCAAGGTTACCAATTGGCAACACCGTATTAGCTGTGTTATTATACACATCCATACCAAATGCGCCATGAGAGTTGATGCCCAATGTCCATTGTTTGTAATTAACAGAAGTATTAATACCCAGCATAGTGGTAGGGTTAGGATTTCCCAGGAAAAACTGACTGTTACCACCGTCCGTATATTTACCCTGACCGTTATCATCAAATCCAAGGAATTGTCTTACATAAAAAGAGTTCAGTGGTCTGCCATTAACAAGTTTTTGTGCATAAGCGTTAGATACCCCCTGTCCACTGATGGAACCTGTCAGCACCGGAGGGCCATCATAATTCTTCAGTTCATTATTCAGGAAAGTGGCATTTACACCCAGGTTCCAGGTGAGGTTTTTAGTAGCAATGATATCTCCGCGTAATACAATTTCCACCCCTTTGTTTATCACATTAGCAGGCAGGTTGATCCAGTAATTGGATGCCGGTGCAGGCTGAATGGCAGGGAAGTTAAAGAGAAGATTGGTAGTATTCTTACGGAAATAATCCAGGCTACCATATAAACGGCCACCGAAGAAGGTATAGTCTACACCAGCATTCAGCTGTTTGGAACTTTCCCATTTCAGGTTAGGATTAGCCACGTTACTCAGACTGGCCCCCCCGTTTGAATTAACTGTATATTGTTCCTGAGCGGCTCCTGCAGGAAATTCCTGGTTACCGGTAAGCCCCCAGCCAACACGTAATGCCAGTTGGTTGATAGTCTTGTTATCCTTTAAGAAAGCCTCATTACTAAGATTCCATTTTGCAGCAAAAGAAGGGAAATAACCATATTTGTTATTAGTCCCGAATTTGCTGGAACCATCTGCCCTTAAAGTAGCTGTCAGCAGGTACTTATCAAAGAAGTTCAGGTTAGCTCTTCCAAAATAAGATTGCAGCTCTGATTTAGGATTGCGGAAAGAGGTAATGAAAGTATTGGTCTGAGAAGGGCTCTGTAAGATATCTGTGTATTTCAACTGATCAGTAGAGAATCCGAGACCGCCAAGGCTCCTGCCTTTGTAATCGAAACGCTGGTATTCGTAACCTGCCACTGCACTCAGGTACAGGGCTTTGGTCACCTGCTTGTTATAGTTCAGCGTATGTGTAAACAGCCGGGAAGTAAGCGTATTATTGCCATAATAAGCCTGGCCATTGCCAAATACCTGGTCGATATTGATAAAAGAAGCTATCTGAGTTTCCCTTTCACCTACCTGGTGGTTGATACTGAAAGTGAAACGGTATTCCAGATCATTGGTGAATTTAAAATAAGGGGAGATGCTGGCCAGGATACTGTTGATGTTTACATTATCATCATAAGCGGCAGACATGGCTTCCGGATTGATCGCAGAACCAACTCCCAGTATATTGAAAGAACCATCTGGTTTATGTAATGCCAGGGTAGGGTTCCATTGCAGTGCCTGTCCTATTAAGCTACCGGTAAAACCGGCATCATTGGTAATAGGGGCAATCTGTTCTGTGGTATGGGCTGCCTGTACGGAATAGTCAATCCCTAAGCGGTTATTGTCCAGGAATTTATATTGTCCGTTCAGATTAGCAGTATATTTTTTCAGTCCTGTTTTTTTCACAATCCCCTGTTGGTCCAGTAAACCAAAAGACGCTCTGTACGTGCTATTATCACTACCACCGCTAACACCTACGTTTACGTTTTGGGTAGTACCGGTGCGGAGAATACTTTCCAGGCCATCAGCACTGGAACCTTCATCTCCGGAAGTAAGATTATATTGTTTCAGTGCACTTCTGTAACCGGCAGCATCCAGTACATCCAGCTTCTTCATGATCTTGCTTACACCGGCAGAATAGGAAACATCCAGACGGGGAGGGCCTGCAACACCTTTCTTGGTAGTAATGATCACTACGCCATTGGCGCCTCTTGCACCATAGATAGCAGTAGCAGATGCATCTTTCAATACGTCCATGGACTGGATATCGAAAGAGTTGATG
Source organism: Chitinophaga oryziterrae (assembly GCF_009758125.1). Taxonomy (GTDB): domain Bacteria; phylum Bacteroidota; class Bacteroidia; order Chitinophagales; family Chitinophagaceae; genus Chitinophaga; species Chitinophaga oryziterrae. The sequence goes on along the minus strand of NZ_WRXO01000005.1, from coordinate 197,585 downwards.
AAGTTAAGCGGGTTGGCATCTGGTGTCTGACCAAGGCCATTTGCAGCTACAGATGGCTTTGCCGTGCGGCCGTCCAAAGGCATACCATCCACTACATACAGTGGCTGGTTACCGGTTCTTACAGAGGAGTTACCCCTGATCCTTACAGTGGTAGCACCACCGGGAGCACCACTGTTGTTTACCACCATCAGGCCGGCAACCTTACCCTGGATCAGCTGATCCGGAGCCGTGACGATCCCTTTGTTAAAATCTGCGGACTTAATAGAAACAACCGATCCTGTCAGGTCCTTTTTGCGGGAGGTACCATAACCTACCACTACCACATCTGTTAATGTGGTACTTTCTGCCTTCAGGGTAACGGAAATTTCAGATTTACCGGTAATAATCACTTCCTGTTTAACATACCCTATAAAAGAGACGATCAGGGTAGTAGCGTTAGATGGCGCATTTAGTTTGAAACTACCGTCTACTCCGGTAGAAGTACCGGAACTGGTACCTTTCACCTGGATGGAAGCTCCGGGGATGGCCATGCCGCTTTCATCAGTTACCTTACCGGTAATGGGCTTAGTCTGAGCCTGTGCACTGGCTATACCTGCAGTAAGCAGTAATAGCGAGCATAACAGGCGCACTTTACGAAATAGAAGATTGGTCATAGATCAGTTTTTATTTGGTTGTGGAATATTGATGCCATTGGGAAATAGATTGAAAACCGGCAGAAGATGCCCGGCGTTCTAAACGTGGAATAAATTGTATTCAGTTAACCCCTTAACCCGGGTGATGCTCCCATTTACACTTTGTCCTTAGAAATAAATTGACTGATAACTGTAAGTGCGTGGACATTGTTCTCATACTGGAATTAATTAAATACGTGGTGCCATTACAACGGCTTATATAACAAGTGAATCACTATTGCAGTTCGATAAATCAAAGTAAATCAGCTTTCAACTGGTTAACAATTTATATGGTCGATATATAGAAAATATTAACCAAAAATGGGTTATAAGAAGAAATAACCAGCTGTTTATCAGCACAATAAGTTTACATTATATATTTATATATATAAGGATCATAGGATCATTTTTACATTGCTTTTATATCCATAAGGCGTTCTTCAAACTCCTCTTTTGGAATAATTGCTTTGTTTTTGATCTTGGTTTTGTAAGTATAAATTGTGTTTACGGAGTATTCTAATATCTGGGCTATTTTTACATTATCACTAATACCAATTCTGATGAGGGCGAATATTCTGAGATCTGTGTTCAATAGTTCATTATCCTTTAACCTGATCTGATCCTCTTCCCGGAAGAATGAATTAAACACTCCTACAAAATTCGGAAAGATCTTCAGAAAGATACGGTCAAAGCTCCGGAATAACTCTTCCCGTTCTTCTTTAAGGTCGATATTATTTACAAGGTACTTTACTTCCCCGTATTTATTATCGGTTAATTTTTGATCAGCCAGTTTTTTGAACTTCTTGATTTTGTCCAGGTAGGCAGAGTTTACCTGGAAGCAATAACCGATATACTCTTCTTTAATTGTGTTCGCCTCCATTAGCTTGTCATTGATCTCCTGCTGGAGGGTATGAGCAGCTGTAATTACCTTTTGGGCTGCCTGCAACTTTTTATATTGCCTCAGGATGATCACCGCCAGCCATACCAGTAAAAGCAAAAGAAGCGTAACAATGGCGGCATAGGCAAACAACAGTTTCTTTTGCCCCTCTACCGTATTGATCTTTTCGCTTTCAATAATGGGCAGGATAGCGCTTACCTGCACTTTCCGCAGACGGGCGCCATAAAATGAAGCATCCGCAACGGCATATTCTATATAACGGGACGCATGTTTTACATCCTGCTCTTTAAATAACAGACCCGCCAGGATAAACATGGCTGTTGTCTCTTTCGTACTGGAAGCGATATCTGCGATAGCTGCTTTTGTCATCATAATGATGGCGCTATCCTTTTTGCCGGTACGTATATATATATTACCAAGGGAAGAGGTAGCGATAGCTACCTGGTGTGTAGTAAGATTCTTCAAAGCAACAGCGCGCACATAATAATACCGGGCGCTATCCATATTCCCCATTTTCTGATACATCAAACCATAATTGTACTCGTAATTAAACGAGTGTGGTTTAAAAAGTATCAGGGCAGAATCCATACAGCTATTTCCCTGCCGGGTATATCCCGGCGCAAAGTATTGATCACTGCTGTAATCAGATAAATCATAATAATACCTTCCTTTCAGTGTATAATATTCCGCTCTTGCACTATCGGGGAGGGCCGCTACATCAATAGCCGCGAGGTAGTCGCCTGTTTCTTTGAACATGCCGGAAGAAAGCAGTACAAAACCCAGTTTAATGCCTGCGTAATTGATCCTGGCCGGGTCATTCATCTCCCTGGCCAGTGCCTGCAACTGCTGGGCATAGGCGAAGGCGGAATCATATTTAAACACTTTATACTGCTCATACAACTGCTGACAAAGAGTATAACGCTGTTGCAATGACAGATGTTCATCCTTTTGTAAAGTTTTTCTTAAAATATTGATCTGCTGAACTTTCTCAGCATCGTACATGGCAGCTTTCTCTATCGTCCAATTCAATCGATCTAATAAACTATCATTACCTGAACGGGCATATGTTCTTCCTGCAGTTAATAGTAATAACAAACAGATATACTTATACTTCATTAGTTCATTTTTGTGGAAATCAGATGATTACGAAGCATTAACGGTCCCGTTCTCATCATTATAATTATACACTCCCTGCTTTAGCTTTTTAAATATTCTCCTTCGCAAATATTCGGGCGCTAATACCCTCATTCCTTCTGCATACCCCAATATCTCTCTTTCCAGCTCAAAATTCAATTGTACTTTCAGATTGATGATAATCCCATCTTCTTTTGTTTCTACTATTTCCTGAGAATGATGCATCGGTTTGGTCGTTACATACGGTGCATGCTCATTGCTCACAAATAGTTTTACATTATTGGCCCTCGATGTACTACTGACGGTTACGCCTACGACATCCTTATAATACTCTGACGGGGTAATTTCTTCATTATCAACATATAAAGCGTCTTCTGCTATTACCAGATTCCCAATTCTGTCCAGCGCCAGGTGCATGATCGGCAAGCCTTTCCCCTTCACCCCTACTGCAAACCAGCGATTCTTAAACTCTTTCAGCCACCACACATGAAAAACAAAGGAATTCTCTTCCCTGGCCCGGAACGACTGATAGGTAATCATTACCACCTTTTGCTGTATAACGGACTGATAGAGTATTTCCAGGTGTTCCAGTCCCTTCAGCCGCTCATTCTTTTCAAAGTCGATAACCGTTTGAGAGTTATGCGCAGCAGCATATACGTGGTCTTCTAATTTTTGTACCACCTCATTCAGACTACTAAAATGAGAAAAGCCCTTGAATTGTTTCAAAATTTCCACCGCTTCATTCATACGCCCCAGGTCCTGCTCATTCAACGGTATATTGGTAATACTGTATCCAGGGTCCTCATAAGTATAATACTTCCTGCTTACAACAATGATAGGAGCATTATATCCCAGTTTGTCACTCCGCATCAGCTGCAGGTCCGCCTGTACGGAACGCCGGCTAATGCCTTTATCAATCCCTTCATAGTCATACAAGGCTTCAGAAACTGCATCTATGAGGTTCTCCAGCGTCCACTTTCTACGTCGGTTCCGCAGGCAGGCATCAATAGTCTTATAGCGGATCAAAGCATTTTTGTTGACGGGCATCCGTAGAATTTTTCAAAAAGTAGGAAAAAAAATCTATTGCGCAAAAAAACTGCGCACTTGTCTTCAACCTTTGCATTGTACACGGGAGAAATGATTGTAACAGACCTGATGGTGGTTTCACTGATAGCCCTCATAGTATTGCCGGTCCATGGCGGGTAATATGCTGCTGTTATAAAAATTGATTTCCGTGGTTGAGGGTTCGAATCCCTCTCCTTTTTCTGGTAAAGGCTCATTGGTTGAAACAAACAGATGGACTGAAAATCCACTAACTGTAAGTTGACAGACTTCAAAACTGTCACCACCCGTTGAAAACAGGAAAAGCACCCTGGCACAGAACAAAAGGTTCTATAGCAGTCCGTTGCCGGCCTGACAAAGGCAGATACCGTGGTTGACTGTTCTCCGGCTTTTAAGTGCCCCCAAAGCTTAAAACCTGTTGAACAAACATCCACTTAAGCCAGGCTCCGCCTGATACAGATAGGATGTTTTACCCTGTTTTCTTTTTACTTTTTAAAATTGATATATGACACTTAGAACAAACGTTGCTGCTTATCACAAAGCATTGGTATTAAAAAACAACAGATTTGTAAAATTACTGGCAGAAGGAAAATATTGGGTAGCTCCCGGGGAAACTGTGATCAGTTATGATATGGCCCAGCCTTTCGTCGCGCCTTTAGATATAAATATACTATTACAGGAACCTGCACTGGCAGAAGCATTATTAGTTATTGACGTAAAGCAGAACGAACTGGTGCTGTTATACGAAAACGGATTATTTAAATCCGTCCTGGCTGCCGGAAGGTATGCTTTCTGGAAAGGGATCATTACATATACTACTATCAGTATAGACCTTGGCAAATACGAGATTACAGAAGCCGTAGACCGGGCGATCCTGTTAAGACAGGATCTTGTTCCTTATGTAAGGGTATATACAGTAGAGTCTTATGAACAGGGCTTGTTATATGAGGACGGAAAGTTCCGTAAGAAGCTGGAACCTGGTATTTACTACTTCTGGAGAACACCAGCTGCATTAACCGTGTATAAATCAGATACCCGTCAGTTACAGATGGAGATGAACGGACAGGAAATTCTTACAAAAGATAAAGCGAATATCCGTTTAAACTGCTCTTTGCAGTACAAGGTATCTGATATCCTTAAGGCAGTAGAAAACAAGGAATACGACAAGCAGTTATACGTATTACTACAACTGGCATTAAGAGAACAGGTTTCTGCCTATACACTGGATGAACTCCTGGATAAGCGGGATGCTATTTCCCCGCTGGTACTGTCTGCCGTAAAAGAAAGAGCGGAGGCATTAGGTGTTACGGTAGCCGATTGCGGTATCAGGGATATCATCTTACCAGGTGATGTAAAGGAGATCATGAACCAGGTATTGGTAGCGGAGAAGAAAGCGCAGGCTAACAGCATCATGCGCCGGGAAGAGACGGCCAGTACACGCAGCCTGCTGAACACCGCCAGATTGATGGAAGAAAACGAAATGCTTTTTAAGCTGAAGGAAATGGAATACGTTGAGAAGATCGCTGACAAGATCAGCAGCATTTCTGTAAATGGCGGGGGAGACCTTGTCGGACAGTTAAAGCAGATTTTTATACCACAGAAAAAGGGATGACAATAGTCATCCTTTTTTATATAAAACCATGGTTTTCAGGGATGCCCGGACAATACAAAGATGTGTAATTTTATTACATGCTTAAAATCGTCATAACTACGTTTTTTGTTCTGTTGACTATCGCTATCGGCAGTTATTTTTTCCTTTCCTACAGGTTGGATACAATCATTGTATATGACAGGGAGGAAGCCTATACCAATGTAGGTAATCACCTTTCCATAAAGCCGGAGTTCATGATCAATAGCGATAAAGAGTTAAGGGTTTTCCTCAACTTCGAAAACGTACATGAAGTGACACATATAAAGACACTTGATGTTACAGTAAGTGCTTCTTCTTTAGCATCCGTTACTTCAAATCTATGCGATACGAATCCACTAGTGCCAACTTTTTTCGAATTACCGGAGAATTGCAAACTGGTACATCCCGGTTATGAATCTTCTTCCGGTTCTATTACTTTCGCATTCGATAGCCGCAAGGCAGGCAACAGTTATCTCGTTACTGTGAAAGGAACTATTCTCACCAACCCCAATCAGCCACCTACTACTTTCACCAAACAAATTACTATCAAAAAGAAAACAGTTCTCAGCGAGAGAAGCTGGCTATTTTAATGCTTCTGACCAAAGAAGTGGCGAAGGTAATTGCTGATTGCTAAACTCTATATGTGTCACTCTTCTTTTATGATTATTGTTTGTTCTGTTGGAAGCATGTAGAAGTAATGGCCGCATAATCATAATACCTCCTTTTAAAACACCACACACAACTTCTGATTCTTCATTCCAGTTTATTGTTTCTGCGCGATAAATACCTTTCCTGTGCGACCCCGGTATTACCCTTAGTGCGCCATTGTTCTCGTCTGTATCGTCCAGGTGTATTCTGATTGTAAAATTGTTTTCCAGCACTGATAAAGGAGGTTGTACTGCATATTGATTTTGTTTTACAGTCCAGGGGCCAAAACCTGCTATATCAGTTTTTTCATTTACAGATATCGTCAGATCCTGATGATATGCAACAAACCAATTGGAATCTCCTGGTTTATCGAAATAAATAGATTTTACCACAGCATAGCCGGTTCCAAAAAGCTGTGTAATTATGGAAGATAATTTCTGTGTAAGGATGAAAGGAACGATATCAGGGATCTCTTTCAGGAACTGACGGATTGCAAACAGGTCCTTGGTTTTACGGAAAGTACCGTTTGAACTGTCTGCTTTTTGAATGATAGTAATCAAGTTTACTATCTCATCTTCTGTAAAAATATTATTGATGATAGTGAACCCGTTTTTCTCTATTTCTTCTTTCTTGCTGATGACATCCATGTTTTAAAAATAATACATTATTCGGGGAGCGCATAACTACATCACAATTAATTTATTAAATACTGATAGCTATTATTGACAAAAAAATATTCTTTTCAAAATTTGTTATTATCAAAAAAATAAATGCACCTTTGCATTGTTAAAATAAATACAACGACGGAAATGAAATTTATACAGCTCCATACAAATCCAAAATGTTCAATTAGTCCTGTAGAGGATTTATTGACTGCAGGGCGAGTTATGCTGTAGAATAAGTTTAAATAAACGAATTCAATATAACACAAGCCCTGCAAGAAATTGCGGGGCTTTTTATTTTTTAATAATTCAGCCGGCACATGCAATTACATTTTGAAAATATAGGATTTACAATCATGAATGATATACTAATATCAGGCGTAAGCTATTCTTATAATCCTGGTAAACGTAACAGTATTTATCAACGACCTTTTTATATATGGCCATAAATAACGTATGCCCATAAAGTAAAACCCGGTCGTTCATCACGACCGGGTTTTTTATTTTTCACTGGCCTGTAGCTCAATGGTTAGAGCATCTGCCTTATACGCAGCTGATTACTGGTTCGAGTCCGGTCAGGCCAACATTAAAGCAAACCCGTACGCTTCGGCGTCAATAAAATAGTGTATTAAAATGAGGATGATGTACAATTTAATTACTAGAAATTTTATTTCAGATAACGGAAGATATCCCGGTTCAGTGTCCGTTTCTGTGTCAACAAGAATATACCGGGTAACTCCTCTTGTTGATAATTGTAATCGGCGAATGTACGCATTAGCCAAGGCTACACCATCTATTCAGTTATCTGGATAGATGAGTGCTGGTCTGTATAATTTTTCACCCGAAATATTTACTTATGAGAATCGCAATGGAGCCCAAACAGGCCGCCCACAAAATAAAGCATTGGTATTTAATGCACTCTCGTGTAATTGAATTTCAGATAAATGGAGGAGAACCATTTACATTATTTGAAAAATTAACGGTTGAAAAACAAACAGCAATCACTAAGCAAATAAATTTCAATTCAAAGGAAATACCCATACTGGTACTAACTATTAATACCAGTACGTACGTGGTGAACACCAATGAACGATTTATAAAAATTACTTCGAAAAATATTGAATCAGTTTATTATGAAGAATTTGAAACAATAGTTTTTTATCAATCTATTCATTCTAAAATAGAAAAAATGTCGCCCACAAAACTTGTTGATATCGGACTTAAAAAAACAGATGGGGACATGGTTTTCTGGAAAATACCTGCCGGTGAATTTTACCACTTCTGGGATGTTGCAAGACGGGTAGATACGATAAGAATAATAAACGATAAATAATTATCAAACTTTTTTACAATGATACTGATAGGTGATTTACATGGTGAATACCTCAATATTTTATATAAGATCAATAACCTTGAAATAAGGAATACAACACTTATACAGGTTGGCGATTTTGGATTAGGCTTTCATGACCTTCATCATGATATCAAAACACTATCCGGATTAAATAAGTTCCTGCATGAAAAAGGGAATTCGCTTTATCTGATCAGAGGTAATCACGATAATCCTTATTTCTGGAATCACCGCCAGGAAATTCAGATGAAGAATATCTTCTTTGTGCAGGATTATGAGGCAGTGACTATTGAAGAGCAGAAAATATTATTTATCGGTGGTGGTATCTCTATTGACAGAAAGAACAGAATAGCCGGAAAAGATTACTGGATAGATGAAGAGTTTGTATTAAACCCGGTATTACTGGACAATGCATGTGCTGCAGGAATTGATATGGTCATTACACACATTGCGCCCAACAGCGCATGGCCATACTCCTTTACTCCTGTAGTAAATCATTATGTAAGCAGGGAACCAGGATTAGCCAACGCTTTATACCAGGAACGTAGCAATATGAATGTTGTGTATCAACATGCAAAACTGGCTGGTTGTAAGCAATGGTATTATGGGCATTATCATCAATCTATGGTAGAAGAAAAAGAAGGTGTGCTGTTCCGTTGTCTGGATATAGGAGAGATGTACCAGCCAACAGTCTGAATGAGTTGTTGCTGATGTCGAATATATGCAATGTCACCCCGGATTTCTTTCCAGGAATCCGGTTTTAACTTTATCACTTTAAAAAAAATTTTATGGCAGAAAAAATTGTAAAAACACCCATACAGGTAGCCGCACAATTGCAACGGCAGTACCTGATGTTTTATAATAAAAACGGAGACGAGTATAATCTCTTTAACCTGTTCTCTTATGCAGAACATGGTGAAATACTAAACAAAGTCCCCTTAGGCCCGTTTGAGATACCGGTGCTGATACTTGCTACCTGCGATGATAATTATATCGTGAATACCACTACCAGGTTTATAAGAATCGGTCCCTCATCTTGTGAGTCCGTTTATTATACTGATTTTAAGAGCCATTTAAGCTTAATATTATCACAGACTTTCAAAAAGGATGTAAAACCAGGTGGTTGGTTTGGAGAAGCCAGGCTGGAGAAAGTTAACGGGGAATTGATTTATTGGGATATACCTATTGGTATACCAGGGGGAGGGTTTCAATATATCACCGGCAGATGTAGCATAATCGGAAGAAGGATTTTAATTATACCCTAATTAATATCCTCTTCCTATATCCTTTCATGAAAATTATACTTATACAGTAGGCCCGTTCCCCTTTCAGGGAAATAAAATTCGGGGCGAATAAAACCAGTGTGCTAGTCCAGCTGAGTACTCTGAAGCATCAAAGAAAACTTGTTTCCCATGTTAATTTTCACACTCTTTCCTTTCAGCCATTTCTTAATGTCCTCATTGTCTGAAAGCACCTGGAACAAATCCCTCGCAATAGCAGAACCTCCAAGATCATTGGTAACACGACCGTTAATGATCTCGAGATTAAAGCTATAACCGGATTTCTCCCTGTTGCCAATTGCTTCAAATTCTCCTTTACTCATTTCAAACACCTGGTCTCCTGCAATTGATCTTTTCAATAAGATCTTAATCACAGAAATAAACTTTCCCCAAAATGGTAAATACTTTCCTACCTCGTTACCCATAATTTATTTTTCTTCTAATGATGTATCGCTACGTAACCTGATTATGAACAAATCCTTTCTTTAAACAAATTGCCTTGACGAAGTGATCCGTGATTGTTTACAAACGTTGGTTGATAGTTTAATCTTAAGCGGCTTTGTAACTCCCAGGATGGATATCTGCGAAGCTGAATACAAAAATACTCCTATTAAATGAAAAAGGGTCTTAACGTAAGACGTTAAAACCCTTTTTTTGCTCCCCCTTCTGGACTTGAACCAGAGACCCTCTGATTAACAGTCAGATGCTCTAACCAACTGAGCTAAGGAGGAGTGTTTTCCCGTTTCGGGATTGCAAAAATAGACAATTTTTTATTCCTGCAAAATCTATTCGGGATTTTTTTCCAATTTACTTTGGAAATTTTTCTGACACAGCATCTACAGATATCAGCAAACGCTCTCCCAAAGCGGAATTACGCGTACTATGATTCACAAAAGGAAGATCTAATTTTGTTACGGCGAAATAAGGAAATGACTTTATCACCTTGCAGGAATGCCCCAGTTCCACTAAACTATCCCTATATCCCGGTGTTGTAAAAAACAAACCCGGCTTATCACCTGCTACACTTTCATACCTTTCTACCGGTGCATCCAGGTAAAATTCCATCGCATAAGAGTTCACCCTGTAAAAAACTACCGGCTGACCCCGCAACTCCTTATTTGCATAAAAAGCTGCTGCACTTCCACTCTGGTATTGCAATACATCCGGGTAAAACATTCCGTTCAAAAACAGATTCAATGCTACACTGGCCAGACAGGTACGGAAAAAAACACGTTGCAGGCCCTCTAACGGAAGGAAAATAAATAATGATACTACCAGCAGGATCAACACGACTGTCACATAGTTAACCGCCGGCTGATATAGCAGCCATAATCCAACGATTGCCACCCCGATGACACTCATGATCACATATTGCGTGATCCGGAAGAATTTCAGCCCCTTCAACGATAAAATATATTGAGCGGTAAGAATAGCGAAAAAGGGAAAGATAATATTGAGGTAATGCGGTAACTGGAAACTGGAAAGAGAGAACAACACAAATGTTGCCAGCGCACCACAGATACAATAATATTCCCGCTTTTCTCTGCGGAAAAAGACAATCACCGCTGCATACAGGAATATCGACCAGGGCAAAAAGGCCCATAATACCGTATGGAAGAAAAAGGAAGGATCTCCCTGCCCTTTGATAGGCCCTGTATTCATAAACCGGCCAAACTGACTATCCCAGAAAAAGAAACGGATACCGGATACGCCCGTTTGCCCAAAGATGACCTTCTCCGGATGCAGATCAAATTGCTGCCGCAAAGCATACAACTCAGGCAGGATAAAGATGCCAATAAGCACGGCTACCAGTAACCAGCGTACATGGAACAACTCCTTCCACTGTCGGGTAAAGAGGTATTGCCCGGCAATGGCACAGCCTATCGGTACCAACGCAAAAGGTCCTTTGGTCATTACAGCACAAGCGGCAAACAAAGCTCCCAATACCAGGTGGAAACCACGCCCCCTATAGAGATGATATACACTGGCGATGATCAGACCGGTAAGGTAAGGCTCTGCCCGAACATCATTGCTGGAGATAATCAGGTGTTCTGCCGATAGCAGGATGCATACCGCCCAACGCCCTGTCTGAGCCCCGTATAAAGCATGTGCGAACCGGTAAGTGTAGATCACCCCCATCATTAAAAAGAGGATGGCAGGAAGTTTATAAGCGAGCGTGTTAATACCCAAAAAATTGTAGGAGAGCGCCGTTATCCAGAAGGGAAAATGTGGCTTATCCAGCCAGTCATGCCCGTCTGCAAACAGGTTCAGGTAGTCGTGATGCTGTACCATATATTTGGCAATGCCGGCATATAAAGCGCCGTCAGGTTCCATAATGGTAACATTCAAACCCGTAAAATGCAGGAATACAAGCAGCCCTATAATGAATATGCTGACCTGTTTTTCTGAGAAGGAGGAAGAAGACATGTGCAAAAATTACAGCATAGCTGGCACTTCCACAAGAATACGTTTGTCTTTAATGGAAAATTAACGTGGCTACCACCCGAACAGCCCGGTTTTCTCTAATCCGATATACACCCCGTCTTCCCGTTGTTCTACGGGGTAGGTTTTCAGGTAAAATCCTTCTCCGCTTGAATTATACCCGTTCTTTACGTTAAACCGGTACCGGTGTAACGGACATACCACATTCCCGGAATCATCTATAAACCCATCTGCCATAATACCGCTGGCATGCGGGCACTTATATGCGAACGCATATAAACTGCCCTCATAGCGGGTACAACAAATTTTCTTTCCATGAACATCCAGCACAGTAATCTCCTGGTTGGTCATCGGAAGATCTTCTACCCGATGCCAGTTGTATTGCTTTGCCATTAATAGAAAAATTCTGACTTGTAAGGAAACCGTTCCCGGTATAGGTTCATGACTTTATCCATAATGGTCTGGCGAAGCTCCTCAATATTCTTCTTTTCCAGGGCAGAAATGAACACACAGTTTCCCTGTGAACGGCGTTCCCAGTCAGCTTTCATCTGTGTAAGGATATCCTGTTTAATATCCTCGGCCAGCCATTTATCGAACGTATTCTGTTCGTAAAGGTCCATCTTGTTAAAGATCATGATGGTAGGCTTGTCAAAGGCTTTCAGCTCCTGCAGCGTGCGGTTCACCACTTCTACCTGGTCTTCGTACTGCGGATGGGAGATATCTACCACGTGCATCAGAATATCACTTTCACGTACTTCATCAAGGGTAGACTTAAAACTCTCTACCAGGTGATGGGGTAATTTGCGGATAAACCCTACGGTATCACTTAAGAGGAAAGGCGTCTGGTCAAATACTACCTTGCGGGTAGTGGTGTCCAGTGTTGCGAATAATTTATTCTCTGCAAACACCTCACTTTTACTCAGCACGTTCATGATGGTACTCTTGCCCACATTGGTATATCCTACCAATGCCACACGAATGTATTCACCACGGTCTTTACGCTGGGTCAAAGCCTGCTTGTCGATTTCCGCCAGGCGTTTACGCAATAAAGAGATCTTATCCTTGATAATACGACGGTCAGTTTCAATTTCCGTTTCCCCCGGACCACGACTACCAATACCACCTCCCTGTCTTTCCAGGTGACTCCACATCCCTTTCAGGCGTGGCAGAATGTACTGATATTGTGCCAGTTCCACCTGCACTTTCGCCTGGGCCGTGCGGGCACGCCGGGCAAAAATATCCAGGATAAGGTCACTGCGGTCTATCACTTTTACGTTCAGGACCTTTTCTATATTAGCTATCTGGGAGCCAGACAGCTCATCATCGAATATTACCAGGGTAATATTCCTTCCGGTAATGAAATCTCTAATTTCTTCCAGCTTACCCTTACCCACAAAGGTTGCCCTATCGGGACGGGCCATCTTTTGTGTGAAACGTTTTATAATAGGAGCTCCTGCTGTTTCCGCCAGAAACACCAGCTCGTCAAGGTACTCCTGTACCTGACGCTCAGTTTGTTCCTTGGTTATCAAGCCCACGATCACCGCTCTCTCTTCCTGTTGTACAGCTTGTTTTTTCTCAATCAAAGTATCTGATAATTTTTACAAAGGTAGCAAATTAGATGCTGACACTATTTTCCCTACATTTATTCCTCCAAACAAAATCTAACATGCTCAAACCTCCTTTGTTAACATTACTATTTATAACAACTATGGCCACGGCGCAACAGAAAATGACGCCTGAGCAACTCTGGCAATTAGGCAGAGTAAGCGGGGAAACGATTACAGCAGATGGCAAAACAGTTGTTTATGGCGTATCGCAATACAACATTGCTGAAAACAAAAGCGAAAAGAACCTTTATGCTATCCCGTTAACCGGCGGTACCGCACAGCAGATCACAACAGCGGAAGGCGGAGAAGGCGACGTTGCAGCCCTTTACGCTCAGAAGATCGGCTATTCCTTAAAAGGACAATGGTGGGAAATGAACGCAGATGGTACCGGTGCGATACAACTCACCAACGTAGAAGGTGGATTGCAGAATATACGCCTGGCCCCGGATGGTAAACACATCCTCTTCTCAAAAGATGTGAAGATCAAAAAAGTGAGTGGCGCGGATCATTACCCGGACCTTCCAAAGTCAAACGTACAGATCTACGATAACCTGAACTACCGCCACTGGGATGCCTGGGAAGACGGTAACTTCCAGCACGTGTTCTACGCTACCTACGAAAATGGTCAGGTAGGAACTCCTGTGGATATTATGGAAGGAGAGGCCTTTGATGCGCCTCAGATGCCTTTCGGCGGTACAGAAGATATGATCTGGGCTCCCGACAGCAAAAGCATTATATACGTTTCCAAGAAGAAATTCGGTAAAGATTACGCGACCAGCACCAACACAGATATTTACGAATATAACCTGGAAACCAAAGCTACCAAGAACCTTTCCGAAGGTATGCCTGGTTACGATCTGGGCCCTGTTTTCAGCGCTGATGGCAAATACCTGGCCTGGCAAAGCATGGCCAAAGATGGTTATGAGGCCGATAAAAATGATATCATTGTCCTGAACCTTGCTACCGGTACGCGTACCAATCTTACGAAAGACTGGGATGGCACAGTATCTTCTATCTACTGGAGTAAAGATGGCAAACAACTCTACTTCCTTGCCGTTGTAAAGGGTACTGAACAACTGCTGGAAATAGCATTACAGAAAGATATAACGGCTACAACAGCCAGGCATATACGCCAGGTAACGGAAGGCGATTTTGATATCAGTGCTATCCTTGGTCAATCAGGTAATACACTGATAGTATCCCGTATGGATATCAACCACGCATCTGAACTGTACACCGTTTCTTTGCCTAAAGGCACAATGCAGCCACTTACAACAGTGAACAAAACGGTGTATGATAAAACAGGCATGTGTAAGGTGGAGAAACGCTGGATCAAAACGACAGATGGCAAAGACATGTTAAGCTGGGTGATTTTCCCTCCCGACTTTGACCCTGCAAAAAAATATCCTACTCTGCTGTATTGCCAGGGTGGCCCACAGGCCGCGCTGTCACAGTTTTACTCTTACCGCTGGAATTTTCAGTTAATCGCTTCTCAGGGGTATATTGTAGTGGCACCTAACCGTCGCGGTATGCCTGGTCATGGTGTGGAATGGAACGCAGCCATCAGTAAGGACTGGGGCGGACAACCCATCCGCGATTACCTGAGCGCCATTGATGCCGTTAGCCAGGAACCTTATGTAGATAAAAGCCGGCTGGGTGCTGTAGGTGCCAGTTATGGCGGTTACTCTGTCTATATGCTGGCGGGCGTGCATAATAATCGCTTTAAAACATTTATCGCCCATGATGGTCTTTTTGATCTGAAAAGCTGGTATGGTACTACAGAAGAACTCTGGTTTGCCAACTATGATATCGGAGCTTACTGGGACCCTGCCAATGCTAAAATCTATAAGGAATTTAATCCCAGTGAATACGCCAATAAATGGAATACGCCGATCATGATCATCCAGGGCGGGATTGATTTCCGGGTTGGTATAGAACAGGGATTACAGGCTTTCCAGCTGGCCCAGTTAAAAGGCATTAAAAGTAAACTGCTTTATTTCCCTGAAGAGAATCATTGGGTGCTGAAAGCGCAGAATGCACTGGTATGGCAACGTGAATTCTTTAAATGGTTGACTGAAACACTTTAAATAATATACGATCGTAAACAGGAAATTCCTGTTTACGATCTTTCGTTACTCCAATTCCACAATTACATTCCATGTCTGCAATCTTACACCAGATCAATGATGGCATTGCCACGATTACACTCAATCGCCCCGAAGTTTACAACGCATTTAATGACGCCCAGAGTTACGAACTTCAGGATGCTCTAAAACAGGCAGAAAAAGACCCTGCGGTAAGAGTAGTGATACTCACCGGCGCCGGAAAGGCTTTCTGCAGCGGACAGGACCTTAAAGCGTCTATGGAAGCCGGCACCCGTAATCTCAGCGAGTCGTTGCATAAAAGATATAATCCTATTATCAGGGCTATCCGCAATATGCCCAAACCGGTCATCTGCAAACTCAATGGCGTAGCGGCGGGAGCAGGTTGCTCACTGGCGCTGGCCTGCGATATGATTATTGCCAGTGAAACAGCCTCTATGATAGAGATCTTTATCAACATTGCCCTGGTACTGGATTCCGGCTCTTCTTATTTTTTACCACGTACAGTTGGCTATCACAGGGCTTTTGAACTGGCCACAAAGGCGACTAAACTTTCTGCCACAGAAGCACAGCATCTGGGACTGATCAATAAAGTAGTAACGCCCGGAGAACTGGATAGCACAGTACAGGCAGAAGCTGTGTTTTATGCAAATGCTCCTACCAAAGCAATTGCTTTGATGAAGAAAATGCTGACGAAGGGCATGACTGAAAACCTGGATACTGCATTAGACTACGAAGCCTATTGCCAGGAGATAGCAGGGAACACAGAAGATAACGCTGAAGGAGTAAAGGCTTTTATTGAGAAGAGAACAGCCCTTTTCAAAGGCAAATAATCTGAGTTAATAAAAAGAGCGGCCAGGGAATCCCTGGCCGCTCTTTTTATTAACTCAGATTATTTTACAGACCGCTGATCATAATACCAATTGTATATGGCTTGATATCATAAGTGCTGTTGTCTTTAAAGATGGTAGTCAGCGCATAAGTACCGTAGAGAGAGAAGTTACCATAACCAACTCTTGCAGTACCCGCAAAGCGCCATGTATTGAACAGGCTCTTGTTAGCTTCCTTCTCAATAGCCTTAGAGTTATTGATAGTCTGCACTGAACGTGTATGTACATTCACCAGGTTACCCACTTTAATACCTAATCCTACTTTGAAGCCTTTATTTGCATTTTCCGGTACCTGACGGTAACGTATTTCCAAAGGCAGTTCAATGTAGTTCATGGCTAATTTGAACTTCTTATAAGTCGTAGACGACGTGAAAGCCGGAGAAGTAGTTACAGCAGTAAGATTAATAACCTGATCATTGAGATATATCCCCGTTGAACTGACACCTAAACCTGCTGCCAGGCTGAAATTAGTGTTCTGCAAAGGAATGTCGTACATAAAAGCAAGGTTAAATTCACGGTTAAACCCGGATTTAATATTACTCGCTCCTGTGCCATTCAAACCAACATAACCCAGCTGGATCACCAAAAAGTCCTTGGAATGTTGCGTCGCTTTCATTGCCTTACCGGCAACCGCATCACCTGCACTCTGTGCAAAAATACCATAGGAGACAAGCAGCATTCCCAGCGTAAAGAATATTTTCTTCATGTTTAAGTATAAAGTCTTGAAAAAGAATATTAGGCAAATTTAATGGAATAGGAATAAAATAAAGGGTTAAAATATTGCAAAAATATTATTTGCCCTTCCCTCTATCTGTAGATGTACATATATTATCTCTGTTTAACCGTATTTAACTGAACAGATATAAAACATCTTCTTTAGTAAGCTTCTTCACAAAACCGCTGTCGTCCGCAATAATCTCTTTTACCAGAGACTTCTTACGTTCCTGCAATTCCAGTATTTTTTCCTCTACTGTGTCTTTACAGATCATACGGTAAGCGAAGATGTTCTTCGTTTGTCCAATACGGTGTGTACGGTCAATAGCCTGTTGCTCTACCGCCGGATTCCACCATGGGTCCACGATATAAACATAATCTGCTGCGGTAAGGTTCAAACCTACACCACCGGCTTTTAAAGATATCAGGAACACACGGCATTCCTCGTTATTCTGAAAATTCTGAATGGCCTTTTCCCTGTCTGTAGCGGAAGTACTGCCATCAAAATATTCGAACTCGATTTTCATATGCTGCAGCTTCTCACGGATCAGCCCCAGCATACCCAGGAACTGTGAAAAGATCAGCACCTTATGGTTACTGATGTTCTCAGACATCTCACGGGTAAGTTCATGCAGCTTCACAGAATGGTTCGGATACTTCTCCGTATCATTCAGAATAGCCGGGGAATCACAGATCTGACGCAGCTTCATCAGCCCCTGCAAGATGGTCAGCTGAGAGCGTTCCATCCCCTGATCTTCTATCACACCCAGGATCTTGGAACGATAAGAGTTACGGTAAGCGTCGTAAATATGGCGCTGTTCCGTATCCATTTCACAGAAGATCACGGTTTCAATCTTCTCTGGCAGGTCTTTCGCCACCTGCTCTTTAGTACGTCTTAATATGAAAGGGTAGATAAGTTTACGCAGATGATCTTTACGTTCTTCATCCTGGAACTTATCGATAGGCGTGGCAAACTCATTACGGAAGAAGTCTACACTGCCCAGCATTCCCGGATTCAGGAAGTTCATCTGTGCATATATATCAAAGGTATTATTCTGCATGGGGGTACCGCTCAACGCCAGCTTATTACGGGTGTTCAGCAGTTGCGCCGCTTTGGTCACCTTGCTCTGCGGATTCTTGATAGCCTGCGATTCATCCAGTACTACATAGTCCAGCGGCATCTTCATAAGCGTAGTGATATCACTGCGTAAGGTACCATAGGTGGTGATGAGGATATCAAACTGTTGCAGGTCTTCCGCATTCTTCATTCTCGCCGGACCATGATGTATATGATACCTCATCGTAGGCGTGAACTTCTTGATTTCATTCTCCCAGTTATAGATCAATGTCGTAGGACAAACCACCAGTGCCAGACATTTATCATCATGCATATTTTTATAATGCTGGATAAATGTAAGCGCCTGAATGGTCTTACCAAGACCCATATCATCTGCCAGAATCCCGCCCCATTTCACTTCGTCCAGGTAGTTGAGCCACTGGAACCCGCTTTCCTGGTAAGGACGCAGGGTAGCGTGCATATTGGTAGGCAGGTCTATATTCCGGATCTCGTCAAACTGTAAGAGCTTCCGGCGTTTCTGCTCCAGCTCTATCAGGATGGCTTCATCATCTATGAATTCAAACAGTTCATCAATTACGCTGAAGTTATACTTACTCAGTTTCAGCGCTCCCTTATCTTTCTCTTCGCCTATCTTAAATAACAGCGAATATTTCTTCAGCCATTCCTCCGGCAGCAGCCCCAGCGAACCATCCGCCAGTTGAACATAGTTCTGTTTGCTGGCCAGTGCGGCCTTAATATCCCGGATACTTACCTTCTGATCTCCATACACTACCTCGATCTTAGCATCAAACCAGTCTATACCGGAGCTGATCTGTAGGTTAGTGACCGGCTTATGTGCACTGAACTTGAAGTTTTTAAGTCCTTCAAATCCAAATACCCGCACATTCATTTCCTTCAGGGCATCGAAGAACAGGAAGAACCAGTTGTTCTTCAGCGCTTCTTTTGCACGCAGGAAAAAGTAATTATGTGTATTAGGCTGAGAGAAGTTGGTGTGCAGTGTACTGAGCTTTTCAACAAACTCCCGCTCTGCGCTTTTGTTACGATGAATGATCAGTACCTTATTCCCTTCCTGCACGGTGATCCGGGCATCGCTGTTCCAGTCTACTTCCTGTCCGTGGTAGGCAAAACCGGGCTGGATAACGAATGTTTCTCCCACTTCCCGCAGGAACACCCGGTATTCAGGCACCACATCATCCACTTCTGCCAGCAGGGAATTATCGAATTCAATGTTATACTGCTTACTTAACGGCAGCAGGTAATCCTGCAAATACGTACTAAACTGATCGGCCGGGATCTTTACCCGTCCTGTTTCACGGAACAGTTCCACATGCAGGGCATCCTGTGGGTTCTCAAAAAGGTACAATACCTGTCCTTTCAGGAACAGGATAGAGCTGTCCCATTCATTATCCGCCACATTCACCATTTCACCTTCTATAGAAACATGACAGGTGATCTCCACAAAATCGGGGGAGGAATGTGTTTTAAAGATGGGCTGCAGTCTTTCTCCGGATAAACTAACCGGCAACAGGCTCTTTGTTTTAAAAGGCTGACGGTTGGGCAGGAGGAACAATAACCCATGAGCGGCAATCTGCGGAAACAGCTTCGCCAGTTTGGGGTGAAGGTATTCCAGCATCAGTTCCTTTGTTTCCGTAGGGAGGGCTGATTCATTTTCGTCATGTGTAATATTCTCCCAGATACCCGCAAAAGGGGAATTCTTACTGAGGAACTTGCTCACTTCCATGCCCTGTACCTTACGGATAGGTGTTATCAGGTCACGGTCTATCTCTTTATATTGATAAAAATCAACGTATTTGGTAAGATCAAGCTTGTTTACCAGCGATACAAACCCTGTTTGATCTTCATTTACTTCCCCGCTTACCAGGTCTATCCTGAAGAATGGGTACAAAGGTTCGTTGCCGTTAAACACCACACCCACACGTTGGGTAATAACAGCGGCCACATCTGGTGGCGGAGGAGCCACCGGCTGCCGGTTACCGCTTCCCAGGCCGTCTACTCTCTTGATGCTCGAATCAAGCACCCGCAGGAAGGGTTTTCCTTCCAGGTAAGAAAAGGTGAACTTGCCTTCCAGGTTATCCTCTAAAGAATAACCATATAATGCCAATAACTTATTCTTTTCCTTATCCCAGTTCCTGAGCGTATCAAAATAGTAAGGCCCCTGCTTATTCAGCAGGTACAGGAACAGGGCGGTTTTATGTTTGCAGATGGCAAATTCCGTTTCGTCACAGGTACAATGTGTATCAAAGTGTCTTTCCTCGTTCCGCTGTAGGATCATGGGGAACTCTGCACCATCTGCTTTAAGTACCGCCTCTACTTTTTCGTCCTTGGCAGAAATGATTTTAATCGCACGGGCCTGCTTGGCCATTTTTTCGGCCTCTGCAAAAATGTCGTTATTGGTAAGCAGTTTTAATGCTTTGATATCTATAAACTTCATTTTCACCAGCGTATGCTGCTGGTTGTACTTTGTTTCATAGCTATCGAAATGATTTTTATCCAGCATTTCCTGTAGCTGGAACATTGCAGCGGCCTCATGCCGGCAGATATCTCCCAGGTTGTAAGGACACTGGCAACGGACATTCATACTGCCCGTATCATGGTATTTATTAATGGAAACCCTATAGTAATTGGCGTGTGTATCGCTTTTAACCCGGAAAGTGGCTGACTTTAAAACCGGGTCTGCCTCAATCAGTTCTACACCGCCAGCTGCGTATATACGTTTCCCCCTACGGATTACCTCATCGGTTCCGTTATTATAAACATATTTGAGCAACTGGGGCAGCGACATAGTTCAAAAATCTGCCTACTTTTTTTAACCAGCAGGGTTAAAAAACTAAAATATTTAGCAGCTGGTGAAAAGGCAATTCACAAAAGTAAGCAGAAAAAACCTAAAAAGCTAAAAGCTGAAGGCTTTATACAGAACGCTATCCCGCTATTACCAACTCTCCGTTTCTGAATATGGGTAAAACGTTAGCACCATCAGGGGAAAGACAGTAACGGATATCCTTTTCCAATCCGTAATTAGCCAGCCGCTTAAAGTGGGAAGCCTGTGTCATAAAACCAAAAATATCGTCTTTGGAAGTATTAAATACAGACTCTGCCATAATTGCGGAGTCACAATTGACAGAAAAGTGCTCTTTTATACGGCTCACTACGGCGCCGGCAAAAAGGGTATCCTCCAGGTTTGCACGATCTTTCCAGGCGGCACAACCCAGGATCACCGGCAACTTTTGCGCTACCAGGTAATCACATACGGCAGAAATATTAGGAAAGGAACCGGTTACGATCTGTATGGCATCTTTAGCCATGTGCAGTAATTTGGTGCCATTTGTAGTCGTCAGCACCAGTGTTTTGTCCTGGATGAACTCCCTCGAATACTCAAAAGGAGAGTTCCCGTTTAATAAGCCCTCAGCAATCATTCCATCCCGTTCACCGGCAGTAATAGCTCCCAGTTGTTTGCCAATACTCACACATTCTGCCACCGATGATACCGGTATTACTTTGGTTGCTCCATTGTGTAAGGCTGTACAGATAGTAGAAGTTGCCCTTAACACATCAATAATCACCACTATATAATTCTTCACATCATACAAGTGCAGCAATGCTGGTGATAAACATACCTCTAAAGAGGGTTTTGCCTGTTCTGTCATTCTCTCTTAAGTTGCAGGACCTGCCTCCGGCAGGCCCTGTAGCTGTTAATCTAATATCACTCTCCACTTTTCACTCTCCGCGTAATCTTTTATTACACTATTCCGTAGTTGCAGCAGGCGGGTCATATACCGCTGGAGGTAAAACCTTTCCAGCAGTTTACCCAGCTTGCCATACGGTGTACCAAATTCAAAAATATCAATGGCTACGGTACCGTTTTCTATCTGCTTAAAATGATGCTCATGCTTCATAAAGGTAAAATCCCCTTCTACCATCTCATCGCAGAAATAGTCTTTAGGACGCATTTCTGTTACACGGGTAGTCAGTTGCCTTACCTTTCCCAGGTGTTTGGCACGCCAGGTAACCGTTTCATCCAACTCTATCAGCCCGTTCGTACGGCCCTTTATTGCTTCCTCCTGCAGGTGCAGCATGCTGCGCTTATGCAGGGTAATGCTCCGGCTCAGGTCAAAGACCCTTTCCATTGGAGCATGAATCAAAGTAGTTATATGAATTGTAGGCATAGCGGATATGGTTTTTCAGCAAATAAAGCTAACGATTATAGCTCCCTTTTTATTATGTTCTTATTAACTTAAAAAAGGAACTTTTACTACCTTGGCCTTCAACAACTTATCTCTCACCGCAATAAAGATTTCGGAGTCCTGGGCAGC
Source organism: Chitinophaga oryziterrae (assembly GCF_009758125.1). Classification (GTDB taxonomy): domain Bacteria; phylum Bacteroidota; class Bacteroidia; order Chitinophagales; family Chitinophagaceae; genus Chitinophaga; species Chitinophaga oryziterrae. Next base: position 175,085 of record NZ_WRXO01000005.1, on the reverse strand, counting down.
AAATGCAGTCTTCACATAACCTAAACCTATCGCTTTTTGCAAGGAGGGCGACTGTGTTCCGGATGTTACGCGGCCAATTACCTGCCCTTCTGCATCCTTGATTTCATAGTCATGACGGGGAATTCCCTTATCTATCATCTCAAAACCTACCAGCTTATTCTGTAAACCGGCAGCTTTCTGCGCCTCAAATATACTACGGGAAGTGAAGTCTTTTGTAAATTTTGTAATCCAGCCCAAACCAGCTTCCAGAGGAGAGGTGGTATCATCGATATCATTACCGTACAGGCAGAAACCCATTTCCAGGCGCAGGGTATCACGGGCCCCCAGTCCGATTGGCTTCAGTCCCTTTGGTCCGCCGGTTTCAAATATAGCATCCCAGATCTTATCCGCAGCGCCATCCTTATCTTCGAAATAAATTTCAATACCACCTGCACCGGTATAACCCGTAGCACTGATCAATACATTAGGCACACCTGCAAACACACCTTTTGCGAAAGTATAATACTTCAGGTTTACCAGTTCAATATCCGTTAACGGCTGCAGCATACCGGAGGCGTTAGGCCCCTGTATTGCCAGCAGGCAGGTCTTTTCGGAAATATTGTGCATCTCCGCTCCCCTGGTATTGTGCTGGCTGATCCAGTTCCAGTCTTTCTCAATATTGCTGGCATTTACTACCAGCATATAAGTCTTGTTTTCTTCAATACAATACACCAGCAGGTCGTCCACAATACCACCCTTTTCATTAGGCAGACAGCTGTATTGTGCTTTACCAGCCGTCAGTTTGGAAGCATCGTTGCTCGTAACACGCTGAATCAGGTCCAGTGCGTTCTCTCCTTTTAGTATAAACTCACCCATGTGACTTACATCAAAAACCCCTGCATTATTACGTACTGCCAGGTGTTCATCATTAATGCCAGTATAGGATATTGGCATATTATAGCCCGCAAAAGCAGCCATTTTAGCGCCCAGCGCTATGTGTTTGTGTGTAAAAGGTGTGTTCTTCATAAATATTTAATGATCGGTTTCTTGTTTTGGGTATGTTTTAAAGTTCAGATTCTGTTTTAGCCCCGCAAAAATAGGGCGATTTTCTAAATTCGGGCTGAAATCGTGATTTTGGTGCAATAATTGCCTTCGTGTCCCAGTCAATAATCCATAGTACATAGAAGTAAACTACATTTGCACTGAACTTCAAAGGCTTAACACCTGTTCTTGTTTATTGACAACCGTCGACAGACTCCTTAAAAAACAACAACTGTGAAGCACATCATTTGGCTATTCGCACTCTTATTGCCCTTTACACAATCAAACGCCCAAAAAAAGGCTGACCGTAAAACATTGGGAAACCTTCAGGCCAGCATCACCTATTTAACAAGCGACATACTGGAAGGCCGCCGTACCGGCACCCGCGGAGAACAACTGGCCGTAGCGTATATCGCCGATCAGATGAAACAGGCAGGACTAACACCCAAAGGTAATGACGGTTACCTGCAGACATTTCCTGTAAGCGAAAACAGGACCATTGGAGAAAAAAGTCTGCTCACCATCAATATCTCTAATCTCACTGCTGGTGACGAATTCATTCCGCTCCCTTTCAGTGCGGAAAAAAGCGTGAAAGGCGATGTAATACCGGATGTAAATGAACCGGATAATATATGGCTGATCAATGTGAAGGAATTTGAGATAAACCCTCATGCCACACCGGTTGACGTCTACCGTCAGTATGCCCGTGAAGCTGCTAAATCCAGCGCTACAGGCGTGGTGTTCTATAATGGTACAGAAAGCCCGGAAGAAGTAAAGAAGTGGCTAGCTACTCCCTCCGAACCATTGACCATTCCGGCAGTATGGATCAACAGCAAAATAAGTAAATCCCTCTCTACTACAGAAGATAGTCATATCAATATACGCGTAGCCTTCGGTAGCTTCAAACGTACCGGTACTAACGTAGTCGGATATATAGATAATAAAGCACCCGCCACTGTGGTGATAGGTGCACACTTTGATCATCTCGGTTATGGGGAAGATCATAATTCCCTGACACCTGAACTGAAAGTCGTACATCATGGCGCAGATGATAATGCCAGTGGCATAGCCGCCTTGCTGGAACTGGCCAAACAACTTAAAGGTTCCCGCCTTAATAAGTACAACTACCTCTTTGTTGCTTTCTCCGGCGAAGAACTGGGACTGTTTGGTTCCAAATACTTTACAGAACATAGCACAGTGGACCCTGCCACTTTCGACTACATGATAAATATGGATATGGTAGGCCGCCTGGATGAAACCAAAGGTTTGCAGGTAGGCGGAATAGGTACATCTCCCGACTGGCCGGCATTGCTGCCACAAACCGCGCCGGCAGGTTTGCATCTTACCTACGATTCATCGGGCGTTGGGCCATCCGATCATACTTCTTTCTATCGTAAAAATATACCGGTATTATTTTTCTTTACCGGTACCCATAGCGATTACCACAAACCTTCAGATGAAGCGGACAAGATTAATTATGAGGGAGAAGTAAAGGTGATCAGGATGATATATACTGTTGTTGAGAAAACCAATGGCATGGATAAACTGGTGTTCACCAAAACCCGTGAACTGCAAACAGGTAGCAGCGCACACTTCACCGTTACATTGGGTATCATGCCGGATTATACTTTCCAGAAAGCAGGAGTAAGGGTAGATGCAGTGTCTGATGGCAAGCCTGCCCAGAAAGCAGGACTGGCGATCAACGATGTGATCGTACAATTGGGAAAACAAAAAATCGCTACCCTGGAAGAATATATGCAGGCCCTTTCCTCTTTTAAAAAAGGGGATACCACCACCGTAAAGATCAGGAGAGGAGAAGCCGAAAAAGTATTTAATATCCAGTTTTAGCAGCCACAACACTTTTTTTAATACCTTGCAGCTTTATAACATAAATTTATCATGCGTAGTATTCTCATTTTATTAACAAGCACCCTGCTTTTTTCATGTAATCAGTCAGGTGAGCGGGATAGTACCAACAGGGCGGCTTACGATATAATCACAGAGAAGAGCTACGTAACCCGGAATATCAAACCTGGCAATCCTGATGATTCTGTGTTCCAACGCAAACAGCAAATGGAGAACTATCTTCAGCGCCATGGCTTCACCAAACATATTGCAGCTAAAGACAGCCTGCTGTTTCACAGGACCAATGCACAGGAAGTACTGATAGATTTACCTGCTCCGCAGGATGCCTGGGGCGCTAATACCATTATCGTATTCGATCCTGCAAAAAATCCGCTCTTTATCAATCTCCATAAGGATACCACACAGGTAGAACATTATATAAAATAAGCGGTTGGAACCAAAACAAAACATAAGACTTTGTGTGGATGCGGTTGTGTTTGGCTACACGGCGAAAGAAAGTATCTCCGTACTGCTCATCAAGCGTACCATTCCTCCTTTTATGCACCGCTGGGCATTGCCAGGTGGTTTTGTGCTGGATGGTGAAACCCTGGAAGAAGCCGTAACAAGGGAACTGCATACAGAAGCCGGTGTACATATCAACTACCTGGAACAGCTGTATACCTTTGGCCGGCCGGAACGGGACCCACGTGGCAGAGTAGTGTCTGTGGCTTACTTTGGACTGGTAAACCCTACTAACTTTAAACTGGCGGCCAGCTCTGATGCGGAAGATGCCCGCTGGTTTGATATCAAGAAATTGCCGGACCTCGCCTTCGACCATGCAGAAGTAGTGGAAACCGCCGTAAAACGCCTGCGTACCAAGATAAGATATGAGCCTTTAGGCTTTGAGCTGCTGGATCAGAAGTTCCCTATTTCTGACCTGGAAAAGTTATACGAAACAGTATTAGACCGTCCCATTGACCGGCGGAATTTCCAGAAAAAAATGAATCATTTCGGAATTCTGATGGGGCATAATGAGAAACAGAAACATCCGTCGGCAGGCCGTCCGGCTAAATTGTACAGCTTTAATGAAGAGCAGTATTTTAAGCTCAAACAGGAAGGCATCATCTTCGAAATATAACTATTTATTGACAGGCTCCTATTGGAGCCTTTTTTATTTTTACCGCTCAATTCCCTCAAATTCAATTATTTGTTTTTATTTGTGTAAATTTTACAAGATTTATTTTGTCTATGTGTTATAACTTATTACATTTGTGTCATAAATACGCAAACTAATTCATCCCATGCTAACAAATAAGCCGACAGCAGTCATCATAGCAAGGTTTCAGACACCGGCCCTTCATGAGGGACACCTTTCACTGATCCGCCAGGTGAAACAAAAACATAACCGGCTGATCATTGTTTTAGGAGTAAGCCCGGTAAAGGGTAGTCGTAAAAATCCGCTGGACTATTACACCCGTGAACGGATGCTCAAACAACTGTTTTCAGATATCATCATATTACCACTCAGTGATCAGGCAATAGATAAAATATGGTCTCAGAAACTGGATGATCTGCTATCCAATAACTTCCCGCAGGAAACATTTGTGCTGTATGGCAGCCGCGATAGTTTCATCCCTTCTTACACCGGCCGTTACAACACAGAGGCATTACCTCCTGTGCAGGACTTTAACGCTACAGCACAAAGGGAAGCGATCTCTGATAAAGTATTCGATACAGAAGAGTTTCGTGCAGGTGTGATCTATAACACTTACAACCTGTTCCCCAAAGTTTATCCTACAGTAGATATCGCCCTGTTCCGGCAGAACCGCCGTCAACTGTTATTGGGCCGCAAGCCGAATGAAATAGCCTGGAGATTACCGGGTGGTTTTGCAGACCCTACAGATAACAGTTTCGAAATGGCTGCCCGCCGTGAACTACGTGAAGAATGCGGAGAAGTGGAAGCCGGCCCTATGCAGTTTGAATTATCGCTGCTGATGGACGACTGGCGCTATCGCGCTGAAGTAGATAAGATCATCACTACACTCTTCAGTACGGACCTTCTCTTCGGAGAACCTGCAGCAGCAGATGATCTTGCCGCTATGAGATGGATAAATGTAAACGAGATCACCCAACTCATTGCTCAAGGTGAAATAGTGAGCACCCATATACCCCTGCTGGAAAAATTATCCGAAAAATATTCTACCAACGATTAAAATAAGGAATCATGACAAAGGAAAACATCATTCTCTTAGCCGACGCTTACAAATATTCTCACCACAAACTGTATATACCAGGCACCGAATATATTTACTCCTACCTGGAAAGCCGCGGCGGTAAGTTTGAAGAAACCGTTTTCTATGGATTACAGTACCTCCTCATGGAATACCTGCAGGGCGCTGTTATTACTAAAGAAAAGATCGATGAAGCAGCAGCTACTTTGCTGGAAGTATTTGGCCGCAACGATATCTTCGACCGTAGTAAATTCGACTATATTATAGAGAAACATGGTGGTCGCTTACCGGTGCGTATCAAAGCAGTACCGGAAGGAACCGTCACATCTGTAAAGAATGTGCTGATGACCATCGAAAATACAGACCCAAACTGTTTCTGGTTAACCAATTTCCTGGAAACCTTACTCATGCAGGTATGGTACCCATGTACTGTAGCTACACTTTCCAGAGAGATCAAAAAGATAGTACACCAGTATTATACAGCTACTGCCAGCGCGGAATCTTTTGCCGGCATCGATTATGTACTGAATGACTTTGGTTTCCGCGGGGCCAGCTCCGTAGAAAGTGCAGGATGGGGCGGTAGCGCCCACCTGATCAACTTTGCCGGCAGCGATACATTAATTGCTTCTACCTACGCGAAACGTTATTATAACGCGCCTGTTGCACCGGGAGTATCTATTCCTGCCACTGAACACTCTATCGTTACATTGCTGGGAGAGGAAGGGGAGCTGGAAATATTCCGTCACGTTCTTGATGCGTTCCCTACAGGTATTATTGCCTGCGTATCTGACTCCTACAATATTCTCCGCGCATGTAAAGATTACTGGGGTACAGCACTGAAACAACAGATCCTGAACCGTAAGGGGACATTGGTAATACGTCCGGACAGCGGCGATGCTGTACAGACATTGCTGAAAGTATTTGAAATACTGATGCAGGAATTTGGATTTACCCTGAATGAGAAAGGGTATAAAGTATTACCTCCGCAGGTACGCGTGATCCAGGGTGATGGTATCAGCTACTCTTCTATTCCCGTTATTTACGAAGCACTGAAGAATGCCGGCATCAGTGCCGAAAACCTTGTGCTGGGCATGGGAGGAGCTTTGCTGCAACGCGTGAATCGCGATACACAGGAATACGCATTGAAATGTTCCTATGCACAGGTAAATGGTAAAGAAATTAACGTACAGAAGAATCCTTTGGAATTAGATGCGAATGGCAATACCCGTGTTTCTTTCAAGAAATCCAAATACGGTAAACAGGTACTGGTAAAGGAAAATGGCGTTTTCAAATCTTATGCTCAAAGCGAAGCACCTCAGTTACCGGACGAGCTGGTAACAGTATTTGAAAATGGAGAGATTAAAAAGCAATACACTTTTGACGAAATAAAGAAAAGAGCTATTCTCTAACTCATTCATCGCCATCATTTGTCCCCCTTTTTTTGTATGCTGTCTCCGGCCTCCCGGCAGACAGCATCTTTTTTTTATTATTTTGTGCAGATGTATATACTAATACCTGGCCGACACCACCTTCTTACAGACTTTCAGTTCAAGTACCTGAACGGGCTTGTACAGCGCAACCTGGAAGGAGAACCGGATATTGAGGGTAACCCCATGTTATCCACTCCTATTACAGCAATAATATTTGCAGTTACTTCTTCCAATCACCTGGGGACAAAGCGTAACCCCGTGCCTTTTTATTTAAGGGCCATGACCATACAGGAGTTTTCCAGTTATTTAGATGTTCCTGTATTTGTATATGGGATTGATGATGTAGGGGTTATTGACAACTTCGCTGGTTACACGTTAAAAACAATTAACCATAACAGTGAAGGTTTTCATAAGCTCACACCCGATAATACTATTGTAATCTGCTCAACTCCTGTAAAGGATATGTATGCAGAACAAGGCTATCGTGTACTACCGGCAGAATGGGATATCAATACCCAGCAATACACACAGGTTTTACCATGGGATATTGTGCAGATGATCGTTAAATCTGATAACTGGAAAAAAGATAAACAGATTTTAGATCTGATGCATCCGGCGGCATTTAAAGTCTGGAGCCAGTATAATGTAGGAGATAAAGTACAGCGCATTTTAAAAGACCCAATTATAGGCGCTGACGGCGACCTTACGGCTACACGGGATTATAATGCCTATGTAAAGCAGATGGATGAAATCGCTGCATTGAAATACCAGGAAACTGCACCTTACATTCAAACCGGCAAAATAGGAGATATTGGCTGTGCTGCTGGTTCCTGGATAAAGACAGGGAGTGAGGATGAGCGTTTGCATGAGTGTGATTTTTATGGAGTGGAAGTTTCCAGGCATTTATTTGATATCTGCCTGCAACGCAAGCATAACGGGGACTTTACGAATCCCTCTGTTTTCTTTTCTCAGAAAAACGCGGTGACCAGCCTGGTATTTGATGCCGGCAGCATGAACACTATTCATACATCCTCTCTTACCCACGAAATAGAATCTTATGGTAGCAGGGCAGATCTTCTTGAATTTATCAATAACCGTTATCAGGAATTAGCCCCTGGCGGAGTATGGATTAACAGGGATGTTGTGGGGCCGGACAATAAAGACGAGATCATATTAATGTGGCTAAACGATACAGACGGAGAGAACGATACAACAGATCTCGACAAACTATCTACACGAGCTTTATTCACACGCTTTGCGCAGGACTTCCGTCATGCAGAAGGATTTCAGCTACCTTATGAATGGGTAACCATACAGGATGAAACCTATTGCCGTTTAAAAATGCAGGACGCTTGTGAGTTCCTGTTTACAAAAGACTATAAAGACAACTGGCTAAGCGAAATGCATGAAACATTCTGTTTCTGGAATTTTGCAGACTGGCAACAGGCGCTGGAAACCGCAGGTTTCAGAGTAGACAAATTATCCAGACATTACCGTAACGAATGGATCGTGAAAAACAGGTTGGAAGGGAAAACAAAATTATTCAATACCTCTCTGGAAGAAATCCCTTTTCCCGTATCTCATATGTTATTACTGGCCAGAAAATAAAGAGGCCGGGGTAGGAATACCCCGGCCATTTACCTAAACCTACAACTGTTACACTGTTAGAGTAACGATTATCTTATAATTAGTTTAAAGTTGCTTCTTCAATTTCCGCAGCATAAGGTGCTACTAAACGCTGACGGATCAAACGTTTGGCAGAAGGCTTATTCATGCCTAAGCGGTTCATCGCGCTATCCACAATTTTATACACCACCGGCACTATGATCAGGGTCAGGAACATGGAGCTCGTCAGACCTCCGATGATTACCCAGGCAAGACCATTTTTGATAGCAGATACACCACCGGTTGCCAATGCAATTGGTAACATCCCGATTACCATCGCAATCGTTGTCATCAGGATTGGGCGGAGACGCGCATGATTCGCATGAATCAGTGCTTCATTGGTACTCATCCCCTGCTCCTTCATCTGGTTAGTAAAATCGACCAGAATGATCGCATTTTTCGCCACAAGTCCTATCAACATAATCATACCCAGGAGGCTGAAGATGTTCAGGGTATTATTGGTAAGTGCCAGTGCCAGTAATGCACCGATAATTGCCAGAGGAATAGAGAACAATACTACCAGCGGGTAAATATAGTTATCATACAATGCTACCATGATCAGGTACACCAGCACGATAGAGATCAGCAATGCTACGCCTATCGTACCAAACGAATCTCCCTGATTTTCCGCATCACCTGCCCAGAGGTAACTGATACCTGCAGGCTTAGGCAGTTCTGCCAGTTTAGCGGCAAACTCCGCCTGCACAGTACCGCTTGGGCGACCTACAACCAGCGATTTCACGGATACCGATGTATTCTTATCCCTTCTTTCCAGCTTACTGGGACCGGAACCTTCTGTGATAGTAGCAAACTGCGACAGCTTAACCAACTGTCCCCCGCTATTTAAAAACTCTATATTGGAAACATCCTCCAGATTCTTCCTGTTAAAGTCGTCGAACCGGATGTTTATATCATATTCATAATCTCCCTGTCTGAATTTTATTTTGGAATCATCGGCAGTACCGTTGAATGCAGTTTGCATGGTTCCACCTACGCCTTCCAGCGTAAGTCCCAGTGCAGACATCTTATCACGGTCCACCTGCACATTGATTTCCGGGTTACCATCTTCTACGGATAACTTCACATCACTTGTACCATCAATTTTTGATAGTATCACCATCGCTTTCTTAGCAAATCCCATTACACTATCCAGTTCAGTACCCATCACAACAAGTTCCACAGGCGCTGTCTGTGCCGTACCCATGATACTCACGTCCATTGTTTTCACCTTCACACCAGGTAAAACTTTGCGGAGTTCTTCTTTGATTTTGGCGCCATAAATATCGGCTCCGTCCAGACGCTCTTTAGGATCTACCAGCATTACCGTGATCTCGGCTTTGTAAGCGGTCGACTGTGATGCACCAAAACCATCCTCACTGGTTTGTCCCACGGTAGTGATTAACCGCGTGATCTCTTTTTTAGTGGCAAGATATTTCTCCGCAGTGCGGGTAGCCTGGTTGGTTTGTTCTACAGATGCATCCTTTGGCATTTCCAGCACAACGATGAACTGCCCGCGGTCACCATTAGGGATGAACTCCCCGCCAATGTATCCTTTACCTACCAGCATGAAAGACAGGAACAACAAGCCTACTGCACCAATCAGCATAATTGCTTTATGATTCAGCGCCCATTTCAGGATGCCGGTCATCCAGTCAGTAAATTTCGATAGTTGCTTTTCAAACCACAGGATGAATTTTTCAAAAAGGTTCTTACCAGTGATATGTTCCAGCTTTCCAAATCTTGACGATAGTAATGGAACGATCATAAAAGAGGCAAGCAAGCTAAGCATTGTAGATATCATCACCACTACGCAGAACTGACGGAGGATCATTGATACCAGTCCGCTTGTCAGCGAGATAGGCAGGAATACCACCACAATTACGAGTGTAATGGAGGTAACGGTAAAGCCTATTTCTTTTACACCATCAAAAGCAGCACGTACACGGTTCTTACCCATTTCCATGTGCCTGTAAATATTCTCCAGTACCACGATCGCATCATCCACCAGGATACCTACCACCAGGGATAAACCCAGCAGGGACATCAGGTTTAGTGAATAGCCCATCAGTTTCATGCCGATAAAAGTTGCGATCAGTGATGCCGGAATTGAGATCATTACGAAGATCGCGTTACGGATACTGTGCAGGAATAATAGCATTACAAAGGCCACGAGTACGATCGCAATAATCAGGTCATGGATTACAGAATCAGCAGATTCCAGTGTAAAGTCGGAAGAGTCGTTCGCGATAAATATTTTCAGTTTGCTGGCAGTATAATCCTTTTCGATGCCGGCAATCGCTTTCTTCATTTCCTCACTCACGGTTACAGCATTGGCATCGTTCTGTTTCTGCACCTGTAAAGCGATAGAACTCATTCCGTCCAAGCGGGCGATACGCTCTGCATCTTTCTGCCCATCCTGTACATCTGCCACATCTTTCAGGCGAACCTGTGTACCATCATCCAGCGTAGTCAGTACCAGATTACGCAACTGATCTACATCTTTATATTTACCTGCCAGACGGATCAGCATCTGCTGATCCAATGTTTTTACCTTACCTGTAGGGAAGTCTAAGTTGGCATTGGTGATGGTCTGACGCAACTGTACAATAGACAGCTTATATGCATCCAGCTTTTTAGGATCTATATTTATCTGGATCTCACGTTCCTGTCCACCGATCAGTGTTACCTGTGCAACACCCGGCAAACGGGAAAGTAATGGTTGTATTTTTTTATCTACCAGATCATAAAATGTTTTGCTATCCATATTAGCGGTAACAGACAAAGTCATAATAGGTAAGTCGTCCAGAGCGAACTTTGTCAATGATGGCGTCTTTGCATCTGTAGGCAGATCAGACAGTACGGAGTTTACCTTACGCTGGGCATCCTGCAGGGCAATATCTACATTTGCATCATTGTTCAATTCTATTGTTACAGTAGATAAACTTTCGGAGGATTTGGAAATGATCTTTTTGATCTTCTCCATGGATGCAACGGCATCTTCAATCTTCTTGGTAATTGTACTCTCTACCTCTTTAGGAGAAGCCCCGGGATATACTGTAGCAATTGTTACTATAGGTGATGTAAATTTTGGCAGCAACTCATAGTTAAGCGATTTATAACTAATGAATCCCATCAGGGTAAGTACGGTAAATACCACTACCACTATGGTCGGCCGCTTTATGGATATTTCAGTGATCTTCATAGTTGATTATTTTTGCACCATTACTTTAGCACCATCTATCAGGTTGATCTGTCCGCTGGTGATAACTGTTTCTCCTTCATTCAGTCCTTCTCTTATTTCCACTTTATCGCCAAAGATGCGACCTGCAATTACTTTACGCAGTTTAGCGGTGCTGTCCTGCATTACATATACCTGGTTGCTGTTCACACCACCTACGAAAGCGGTACGTGCTACCAGTATAGCTGCTGATCCTTTAGGCAGGTCAAAATGTGCTGTACCGAACATACCGGCTTTCAATTGTTTGCCACTCACGTTAGCCACTTCCATTTCTATCGGATAGTTCAATGTATTATCACCTTTGGCTGCAATAAATGTGATGCGGCCTTCGTAAGTAACTTCCGGGAATACGTTGGTCGTTACATTTACTTTATCGCCTACTTTCAGGGTTACCACCTGTGCTTCCGGTACTGATACCGCCAGTTTTAAGCGGGATACGTCTACGATATCGAACAATTTATTACCAATAGAGAGGTAAGCACCCTGTTCTACATATTTTTTATTGATGATACCCTGTATAGGGGCTTTGATATAAGTATCGCTTACACGACGGCTGGCAGCAGTATATTTAGAAGCAGCCAGGTCGTACTGCAGTTTGGCATCATCTACCTGTTTGCGGGTAACACCACCTGTTTTAAAAGCGCTTTCATATCTTTCTTTATCTACTCTCAGTTGTTCCAGGTTCACCTTTGCAGATTGTAAATCTGTTCCCAGGATTTCTCCATCTATATAACCAATGATCTGTCCCTGCTTTACCACACTACCTTCGTCTACAGTCAGTTTAGTGATACGTCCTGCGATTTCTGCCAGGTAGGTAAGTTCACGTACGGGAGTGAAGTTACCATTGGCCAGGAAGCCTTGTGAGAAATCCGATTTAGCTACTTTTTCTACCAGTACAGGAATATCACCTGCATTACTTTCTTTTACGAACTCCGTTTTTGCCTCGTTGGCTTTTTTATTGGCGCCCAGTTTCCACATGATCAGTGCACCCGCTACTATTACAACTAAGCTCCAGATAATAATTTTCTTCATATAGATCCAGTATAATGTTTATAGATGTTGATTAGTTCAGGAGACTTTTAAGATTCCCGTTTGATTTGATAATGTCCAGTTCTGCCAGTTTGTATTGCAGCAGGGCTTCGTTATAGTTGTTCTGTGCTTCTGTAAGGGATGTTTCTGCATCTAACAGATCGGTGAGGTTGGCCAGTCCAAGGTTATAATTATTCTGAGTAGAATTATATACCTCGTTGGCCAGGTCTACGTTCTCTTTCTGCGCCTGTATGGTAGTCAGATTATTCTGTACCTGCAGTTTCGCATTTTCAAACTGCGTGTTAAGAGCAAGGGCGGTTTCTTCCTTTTGTTTGTTCAGTTCTTTCAGTGTTACGCTGGCCTGACTTACACGTGAACGACGGGCAAAACCATCAAAAATCGGAATCTTTAAAGTGAGGCTCACAGCTGCCATACTATACCAGCTGGCAGTAGAACCGCTCCCTTTGAACATGTCAAATTTGTTACTGATCCCATTATAGGAATAGTTACCGGATAAGGCGAGGGAAGGGTAATATTCAGCTTTGTATGCTTTCTTCTGGAACTCCTGTAATTCTTCCTGTTTCTTCAGCAGACGGTATTCTATCCTGTTATCCAGGTTCACGCCACCAAAGTCCAGCGCACCTACAGCTTTGCTTTCTATCTCTTTAAAGGAAGTATGTGGCAGGTCGATGGAAGCCGCCATTGACATACCCATTTGTTGTTTGAGCTGATTCAGTTGTACCAGGTATTGGTTCTGTGCCTGTGTGCGTTGTGTTTTATAGTTGGTGAGGTTTACGCGCATACGGTCCAGGTCTATTTTCCTTGCCAGTCCGCTTTCTACCTGAGAGCCAGTGGTGTTTACCAGCTTACTTATCTTTTCTATATTAGCATCCAGTACGATCATTTTTTCGCGGGATACCAGTGTGCTGTAGTATAACTGGGTCACATTATAGATCACGGTTTCTTCGCTTTGTACAGACTGCATGCTGTAATATTCTTCTCCTGCTTTTGCGGCTTTTAAACCGGTAAATACGGACTGATCATATATGGTCTGTGTAAGGGTACCTGAAGCAGTGACGTTATGCGTGGTACCTGCTTCCAGCAATACTGTTTTACCAGGTTCCTGGATAAGTTCCCCGGGAACGGCCAGTACCTGTTTCTTGATATTGTTGGTATACTGTCCGCTGGCGTTTACCTGCGGAAGTGCTTTGGCTCTAACTTCGCTTGTTTTGAAACGACCCATATCTTCTTCCATGCGGATACGTGCCAGCTGCTGGTTATTGGTAAGTGCGTACTTCAGGCACTCCTGCAGTGACAGTTCCGACTGCGCATAGGTAGTATAGCCCCCTATTCCCACGAGGAGAATAAGCGTTAACATGATCCTTTTCATCCGTATAATCTTTGTTTTTTTTGTTGGCGGATTCGAATATTAATAGTTCGCCCGAATATTAGTTTTCATCTTTAATTTGCAGGTATCCGGCGGCGATCTTACGTCCCTTCAAAGTTGTAATGCCTAATATGAAATGCTGTGTAAGTTGCGCCATTACCTCATGCAAATCATACGCTGTGGCCGGATATTGTGCAGGATCGAATACCGTTTCCAGTTGCAGTTGCCGCATACGGGCCACTATTGCGGCATCAAGATCGTTGCGGTATAATCCTTCTTCAATTCCCCGCTTCAGGTTTTCGGAGATGGAGCTCAGTACACAATCCCTTTTAAAATCTTCTACGGTTTTCCAGATGCCCGGGTGATATTTCTGTACTTCGTACAACATCACCGGATTCACTGTTTTACCCAGTAGCTCCATGTACTCCAGTTCCCTGATTAATTCTTCAATAGCATTGGCAGAGTGCTGACGGAAATTTTTAAATTGCTCCATGTGGCCATTCAGTAAAAAACTCATTCCTTCATGTACCAGGTCTTCTTTGTCTCTAAAATGTTCGTATACCGTCTTTTTCGACACTCCGCTTTCCCTCGATATATCAAACATTGTTACGCTCTTAATTCCATACATCCTGAACATCCGTAGTGCTGTTTCCATTATCCGTTCTCTGACTGGCATGACGACTCCTGTTTAACGATGCTTTAATCCTTTCACAAATATTTCCGTCAGCAGCTTCTGCTGTGCTACAATTTTTTCAAAATCTTCCGGATCTATGTCTGCGTTTAATTGAACCGGCATGCAGTCCATTATGCTAAACCTTAATCCGGCCAGGGCCTGATTATATAACTGTGCGATCCTTTCTACATCTTCAATTACAAATTCTCCCACCTCTACACCATATTTCATGATCCTGGTGGTCAGCGCATCTTCCGATTTCTTCACTTCACTGATAATCCGTTGTGTTGCCGGACTACTATCATTCAATACTTTGAATAATTCCAGGCGGCTGTAACGTTGTACGAACTGGCGTTTTACTTCAATAATATTCAGCAGTGTCTGAGTGGCAGATGTAATGTTCTGCGCTTCAGCCTCTTGTTCCGCAAAAAAGATTTCCCCGATTTTCTCCAGCACAGCGAAATGTAATCCCTTCTTATCCGGGAAGTAATAGTACAAAGATGCCTTTGAGCAACGCAGATCGTCAGCTATCTCATTCATGGTAGTCTTGGACGCTCCATAGTGAGTAAACCGCTTCAAAGCCGCCTCCAGGATCTTCTCCCTCATTTCATCTTTGGTTTCTGCGTACATTAACTTTTTGACTTTTTTAGTTTCGAAGTCAAAAGTAAGAACTTTTATGAGAATAGTCAAGGAAGTTGGCTATTTAACAATTGATTAACTTTTCGAACTAAAAAGTCAGGAAGTTAATAGCGGTATTTAAACAATTGGAAAACAGGCTGTTAAAAACTTACTGATGGCTCATTTCAACATCATGACTTCGTCACTCTTTAGTTGGGCTATAGTGAATAAAAAACCTGGTGCATACAACTATTTAATATGCTACGTGTTTATAATAAACGTATTACGCAACACAGAGAGAGCTTAAACATTCCTGTAAACTCTTCATAACTGGTCTATAACCGGTATATAAGCCCACTCTAAATAAGGTGGGCTTGTAGAGCAATTGTATAGGACTTATAGAGGGCTTATATAGGGCTTATACCTTCATATAGGCTGAATCTCAGTAGGTTATAAGCAGTAACTATAATCTTAATGCTTTTTATCACTGATTAGCAATAGATTAAAATGCATTTCAAATTATTATATCAGTAAATAGTAAAGATTTCAATGAGACTTTTCCCGGTTAGTGCTGATTGCGGCGAAATTCTGAGTGTTAACAGATGGATTTCGGCATTATATCTCAAATACAGGGTTTTGGCATGTTGGGGCATCCCTTTTGCATTACTTAAGCTAAATCAATCTATATGAAAAAGTTAATGTTCCTCGTAATTGCCTTAACAGGATTTACGTTTGCCTCACAGGCACAGGTCAATGTTAGTATCAACATAGGTACTCAGCCAGCCTGGGGACCTACAGGTTATGATTATGTTGACTATTATTACCTGCCGGATATCGAATCTTATTATTATGTACCGGGACGGGTATATATCTATAGAAGCGGTAACACCTGGCACAGGTCCAGGACACTGCCTGCACGTTATGCTAACTTCGACGTGTATAACAGTCATAAGGTGGTGATCAATGGCGTAAACAGACCTTATTTACAACATGATAAATACAGACAGGAATATGCTACCTATAGAGGTAAGCATGATCAGACGCCTATACGTGACAGCAAAGAAGAAAGGTATTTTGTGAACAGGTATCACCCTCAGCACGCCCAGTGGCAGAAAGAACATCAGGGTAATGACAGCCACGGGAATAAAGGCCATGGGAATAATGACCACAGGAATAAAGGAGGGAAGGAAAAAGGACATGGAAAGGGTAAAGACAGGCGCTAAATAAACAGGCCTGCTTACATAGAAAGGGATAACTACAGACAGTAAGTAAATAATACACCAAAAAGCAAAGCCGTTTCGGGGAAGTCCCAAAACGGCTTTCTGATATTTAGCTTATCAATAACTATTTTAACTTTTCCAGCGCAGCTTTCAGCTGTGCCAGCATAGCTGGTATTTCTTCTTTCACACAGGTACCTACACTCATGCGATACCAGGGCGAGTTCTTCGCAGAACCGAAAGCATAGAACGGAACAAGACCCAGTTTAGCTTCATCCAGGATATAGGATGTAACTGCCGCCTGATCTTCCAGTACTTTACCATCAGCCGTTTTCTTACCTACCAGGTCTATTTTCAGCGTGAGATAAATAGCGGCCTGTGGCGCGATAGCTTCTACGGAATGGCCTGCTTTTTTCAGTGCGTCAAATCCTTCGTAGATGCGCTGCAGTCTTTCCTCTACTTCCGCTTTAAAGCTTTTCAGGTAAGCATTCACTTCATCTTTGCGACGCAGGTATTTGGCTGCAGCATGCTGCTCTGCCATTGGGCTCCATGCGCCAACGTGAGACAGGATGGATTTCATCTTGCTGATCACGTGAGCGGGGCCTAATGCCCAACCTACTCTTACACCGGTAGCAGCAAAAGCTTTACTCATACCATCGATGAAGATGGTGTAGTCTCTCAGCTCAGGACGCAGGGAAACAGGTGTGTAGTGTTGTGTTTGTCCGAAAGTCAGTACCCAGTACATCTGGTCGAACATGATGTACAGCGGTTTTTCATCAGCGCCACGACTCTTGTTTTCAGCAATGACCAGGTCGCAGATATCTTCCAGCTGTTGTTTGCCAAAAGCAGTACCTGTAGGGTTCTGTGGAGAACATAACGCCAGCAGGGTAGCGCCTTTCAGTAAAGGTTTCAGTTCTGCTGCCGTAGGCATGAAATCATTTTCTGCCTTTGTTTCCAGCACTACGTGTTCTGCTTCCAGGAAGTGAGTATAGTGATTATTGTTCCAGGAAGGAGTGGCATAGATTACCTTTTCACCCCTGTCCAGGATTGTTCTGAATGTGGCATAGATAATTGGACGGCCGCCGCAGGAGATAACGATCTCCTTTGCCGGATCATAGTTCAGGTGTTCATGTTCTGAGATGAATTCACCCACCGCTTTTCTCAACTCAAGGATACCATCCGCCGGAGGGTAGTTGGTAAAATGATTCTTATAAGCAGTTATGATCTCTTCCTCAAACTCAGCCGGAATAGGAAATACCTTGGGGTCAAAATCCCCAATTGTAAAATTGTAGATCTTCTCGCCCTTGGCCTGCTTCTCCTTTATCTCACCGGCCAGCTTAATAATTTCAGACCCGATCAACGTTTCGGCTAAATGAGACAGTTTCATAACCCAAAAGATTTTTAAGTTTTAGAAATATTTTTTTTGAGTCCGCAAAGCTAACGGATATGCAGATCATTTAAAAGAAACACTACATTTTTTCAGAACATTCGAAATACAGGCTCAATTTTTGAATATCCCTCAATAATAAGCCCAATAAATGCTATTTTATTCAACATTGCATTTTAGGGTAATATTTGTATTTCCTGATTAGTCTGTTGTTTACAGTCCGCTTCTTTGTAGATTGGCAAAACTTTCTATCTTTGTTTGCTTTCAAATAATAATATCACATGAAGTTTATCGTTTCTTCCTCTACTTTGTTAAAACAATTGCAGCAGATCAGCGGTGTGATTAACTCCAATACCGTATTGCCAATCCTGGAGGATTTCCTTTTCCTGATTGACAAAAACGAACTAACTGTAGTGGCTACAGACCTGGAAACTGTAATGAAGGTAAAGCTGGAGGTAGAAGCCAAAGAAACCGGCCGTATTTGTATCCCGGCGAAGATCCTGATGGATTCTCTCAAGAATCTGCCCGACCAGCCATTGACTTTCCATATAGATCTGAACTCTTATGCAGTTGAGATTACTTCGGATAATGGTAAGTACAAGGTAATGGGCGAAAATCCGGAGAACTTCCCGAAAGAGCCTACTGCCGATGACACTACCTCTTTCACACTTCCTTCTACTGCATTGGTAACTGCTATCAACAAAACACTGTTTGCGGTGAGCAACGACGATCTTCGTCCTGCTATGACAGGCGTGTTCTTTGAACTGACCGTCAACAGCCTCACCTTTGTGGCCACAGATGCTCACAGACTGGTAAAATATGTAAGAACAGGCATTGAATGCCCTAAAGCAGAAACTTTCATCGTGCCTAAAAAGCCGCTGAACCTGCTGAAATCATCCCTACCGGATAACGAGAGTGAACTGAAAATATCATATAGCCAGAATCACTTCTTTGTATCTCATGATGGCTCACAGATGATCTGTCGTCTGATCGACGCCCGCTTCCCGGATTATAAAGTGGTTATTCCAAAAGATAACCCTTACCGCCTTACCCTGGTAAAGAGCGATTTCCAGAACGCACTGAAACGTATCAGTGTATTCTCTAATAAAAGCACTAACCAGGTAGCCTTGAACATTACCGGCAGCGAACTCCAGCTTTCTGCACAGGATGTAGACTTCTCCTTTGAAGGTAACGAACGTATGAACTGCCAGTACACCGGCGAAGACATGCAGATCGCCTTTAACGCCAAGTTCCTGATAGAAATGCTGAACGCAGCAGAAGGTGATGAGATCACTATCGAATTATCTACTCCTACCAAAGCAGGTATCCTCAGACCTTCCGAAAAAGAAGAAAACGAAGATCTCCTGATGCTGGTGATGCCGCTGATGTTAAACAATTAAGCAGGCAGGACAACAACTGATAACTAATATTTATTTGTAAAGCAATCTCTCACAAGGAGGTTGCTTTTTTCTTTTCCAGCAAGCGTTTGAGAGCAAAAAAAGTCGTAATTTATCGTAGAAATTAAGGTACAAAAGGACAGTAACGACGTTATTTCCCCGGTCTTGTTTATCCCGCAAATTAAATTCCCGTATGGAAGCGTTTTTTGATAACATTCCTTCCTGGTATCGTACTGCCTTTCTGGTAGGCGGCCTTGTATTGCTTTGGATTATAGAAGGCGCTATTCCGCGTTTATCCTTTAAAAGCAACCGCTACCGCCATGCCGGCACGAATCTGTTTTTTACATTAACTACTGTAATCGTAAATCTGGGCTTTGCATTCCTGATCGTGAAAGCCTCTGAATGGACCGGCCGCGAGCAGTTTGGTCTGCTGTATATCGTACATCTTCCTCTGTGGTTACATTGTATACTGGCATTATTGATGCTGGATTTTATCGGGGCCTATCTCGTGCATTTCATCCAGCATAAAATTGGCTGGATGTGGCATTTCCATAAGATCCATCATACAGATAATGCGATTGATGCAACCACGGCTCTCCGGCATCATCCGGTAGAAAGTTTTTTCCGCGTAATAGCCCTTTTCCTGGCAATTATTACGATGGGAGTACCCATCTGGATGGTAATGCTGTATCAGACTATTTCCGCCTTTATGGCGCAGTTTAATCACGCGAATATCCATTTGCCCAAATGGCTTGATAATACCCTTAGCTGGATTATCGTATCGCCCGATATGCACAAGGTGCATCATAGCCATTACCAACCGGAAACAGACGCTAATTATGCAAATATATTTTCCCTGTGGGATCGACTTTTCGGCACGTTTGTAAAAATACAGGATACTACGTCTATCCGTTATGGACTGGATGAATACCAGGATGACCGTTATCAGGAGATCGGATCGTTGCTGAAACTGCCATGGGAGAAAAACAGTACACAGTTCTCTAATTCAAATCCATAATTTATGCAACAGCACACCACCACCACCAGAAGCACTAAAATTGCCTGCTTCGTATCCATGTTTGCAGGCGTGTTTGCTGCTATTTACGCTTACGCAGCAAAAAATCCGGGCACTGCCCTTGTATTTGGTATTGCGGCCATTCTGATTGGCGGTTTTTCCGTTATAAAAGCCCGCAGGAGCACTGAGGATATGCAGGTCGCTACTGCCGGTATATTCATGGCCGTAGTAGCTTGCGCCGTAGCCTTATGGCAGATGTATAACTGAGGTGGCTAAGGAGAAAGGGGAATTTCACCGCTTGCCTTTTCTCCCGTCAACCTTCTCTTTTGTGTATTGTTCCTGATATCCGGGAACAGCTTTAATGGGGAATAACACCAGCGTTGTGTCGGTAAGCGACTGAATGATCGTAGTATCTACAGTCGCTGCAGTGTCTTTGCTGTGTACCCCTTCGGCATGGTTCCACAGCAGCAATGTATCATGCTGTAATAACCATTTATCATATACCAGAGAGTAAGTGTTGATAGAAACAGCTTTCCCGTTTTTCTTCAGGAGAAAGCCCTGCTTTTCTTTATCCAGCCCCGGCACCGGTTGCAGCCATCTACCCACTAACCGGTCTGCCTTATAAGTAACCGTATCCGTTGTTGCAAGTACTGCAACAGAATCCGCAATCTGCATTGATGTACTGTCCGGCACATCGATCAGACTACTGTCCCTGGATGTGATAGCAGAAGCTGGTCCGGAAGATGGTTCGCACGCATATAGGATAATGAGTGATGCAGTCAGCACAATGCATTTTTTCATAGCTTCAAAGATATGGACTTTTTCCCCTACCTTTACCCCTCACTTTAGGGGTGTTTCCCGGAAATAAATCACCGGGAAGCTGAGATGAGACCCTCAGACCTGACGCAGTTCATACTGCCGTAGGGAAAAGTAACTGAACTCTCACATCTTTTACCATCCTTAAAGTTTATTGTTTCACTTAAATTTCTGTAAACATGGAAGTGCATGTAAACAATAAACTTTATGCGGTGCAGCCTGGTATAACCATTGCTGCTCTCTTACAGTTTATTCAATTACCATCAGACAAAGGCATTGCTATTGCCATTAACAGCCAGGTTGTACCTAAGGCTACCTGGCAGCAACAAACGCTGCAAAGCGCAGATAGTATAACTATTATACGCGCTACACAGGGAGGGTAAATTCATCCCCGCATTTCACCTTTTTGATTTTACGGCTTAATGTCGTCAGGAATCTTATTGCCTTATTTAAAACTAATTTATGCAACCCATTTCACGTGCGCCATTTACCGGCTCAAAAAAGATTTATGTTAATGGCGTAGCCATGAGAGAGATAACGCTAACTCCTACACGGCCGCATGGCACTGAAGGGGAAATGCCTAATGCTCCTGTTGTAGTGTATGATACCAGTGGCCCTTACACGGACCCTGAGATTGAAATTGATGTTCGCAAAGGCTTACCCCGCCTGCGTGAGAACTGGATAAAAGAACGTAATGACGTAGATCAGCTGACTGCCGTTACTTCTGTATACGGACAGGAACGACTGGCAGACAGCCGTTTGGATTCCCTGCGCTTTTCGTATTTACATTCTCCGATGAAAGCGAAAAAAGGTAGTAATGTCACCCAGTTACATTATGCCCGCAAAGGCATCATCACTCCGGAGATGGAATACATCGCCATTCGGGAGAACCAGTGTGTGGAGCAGCTGATGAAAGATGATCCGTTGTGGCATCAGCATAAGGGACATTCCTTTGGCGCCAATACCCCTGTCAAATTTATTACACCGGAATTCGTACGGGAAGAAGTAGCGGCCGGCCGTGCAATTATCCCTGCTAATATTAATCACCCGGAAAGTGAACCGATGATCATCGGTCGTAACTTCCTGGTGAAGATCAATGCTAACATTGGTAACTCTGCGGTATCCTCCAGCATAGAGGAAGAAGTGGAAAAAGCGGTATGGTCCTGCCGCTGGGGTGCTGATACCATCATGGACCTCAGTACCGGAAAACATATTCATGAAACAAGAGAATGGATTATCCGCAACTCTCCTGTGCCCATTGGTACGGTGCCTATTTACCAGGCTTTGGAAAAAGTAAACGGGAAAGCGGAAGCGCTCACCTGGGAGATTTTCAGAGATACCCTGATAGAACAGGCAGAACAGGGCGTAGATTATTTTACTATTCATGCCGGCGTGCTTTTGCGTTATGTTCCTTTAACCGCCACACGTACTACCGGTATCGTTTCCCGTGGTGGTTCCATCATGGCTAAATGGTGTCTGTCTCATCATAAAGAGAATTTCCTCTATACACACTTCGAAGAAATCTGCGAGATTATGAAGGCGTATGACGTGGCGTTCTCATTAGGTGATGGATTACGCCCCGGCTGTATCGCAGATGCAAACGATGCGGCACAGTTTGCCGAACTGGAAACACTGGGAGAACTGACCCAGATAGCCTGGAAACACGATATACAGGTGATGATAGAAGGGCCGGGACATGTGCCCATGCATCTTATCAAAGCCAACATGGAGAAACAGTTACAGCATTGCAGTGAAGCGCCTTTTTATACACTCGGCCCATTGACCACTGATATCGCTCCGGGTTATGACCATATCACTTCTGCGATCGGTGCGGCTATGATAGGCTGGTTTGGTACGGCGATGCTTTGTTATGTAACGCCCAAAGAACACCTTGGCCTGCCTAATAAAGAAGATGTACGTCAGGGCGTAATTGCATATAAAATAGCAGCACATGCGGCGGACCTGGCCAAGGGACATCCGGGTGCACAGCACCGCGATAACGCACTAAGTAAAGCACGTTTTGAGTTCCGCTGGGAAGATCAGTTCAACTTATCGCTGGACCCTGATACCGCCCGCTCTTACCATGATGAAACGCTACCCGCAGAAGGCGCGAAAATTGCACACTTCTGTTCTATGTGCGGCCCGCATTTCTGCTCTATGAAAATAACACAGGAAGTACGGGACTACGCAGCGTCCGGCATGGCTGCACAAGCAGCGGCCTTTAATGAGCAGGGCGGAGAAGTGTATTTCTAAATCAAATTTAAAGACTTTGATACAGATCATCACCCATACGCAAAACATTCCCGGTGAAACGCTCATTTGGCAACAGTTACTGGAAGAAGGGGCTGATAGCATTCTTGTGCGTAAACCGGGCTGGCAGGAAACAGATTATGAACAGTTATTATCACAGGCAGATCCTTCCTGTTATCCCAGGCTGATGATAGCAGAACATGCGGTCCTCTGTGAACGCTATGGCTTACAGGGGCTGCATTTCGGGGAAGCGGCCAGGGGAAATATTACGGAAAAGGACATTAGCAGTTATCAGCAAATGGGGTGGTCATTAAGTACCGGTATCCACAGCGCTGAAACATTGCAGGTGGCCAGTAATAACTGGAATAACCTGCTGTTAAGCCCTGTGTTTGACAGCATTTCCAAGAAAGGCTATACTGCGGCTTTTAATGAAAGTTTCCGGTTGAATAAAAATGGTTTCAAAGGGAATGTGCTGGCATTGGGTGGTGTTAATGACAGCACCGCCTGTAAGGCCCGTCGTATGCTGTTTGATGGTATCGCGCTACTGGGCGCTATATGGGAAAAACCGGAGAAGGCCGTAAAAGAGTTTTGCCGTATCAGGGATATCTGGAGAAAAATTAATTAACATGATCAGTACATTACAATACATATCGCAACCCATGCACCTGGAGAACATCCAGGCTGCATGCGAAGCGGGCTGCCGCTGGGTACAGCTACGGATTAAACATGCGCCCGAAAGGCTTATTGCCAGCGAGGCGTTGTCTGCCAAAGCCATTTGTGCAGATTATGGCGCTACGCTTATTATCAACGACCATCCGCATATAGCAAAAGCGGCAGGCGCTGATGGCGTTCATGTTGGCAAAAATGATATGACAGTCGCTGAGGCCAGAAAAATAATGGGCAGTGACGCTATTGTAGGCGGCACGGCCAACACCCTTGAAGATATACTGCAGCATGTGCAGGACGGAGCTGATTATGTGGGCGTGGGACCTTACCGTTTCACTACTACGAAGCAAAAACTAAGTCCTATCCTGGGCCTGGAAGGCATCTACGCTATTATGCAGAAACTGAAAGCACTGGACATAGATATTCCCATTATCGCTATTGGTGGTATCCTGGCAGCGGATGTACCGGACCTGATGCGCACCGGCATTCATGGTATTGCCATCAGCGGATTGCTTACGCATACAACAGACAAGAAACAACTGGTGTCTTCCATCATGAATGATATCCAACTGTGCAACATTTAAATTTCCAGTCATGCAACCTTTGATCATAGCCGGTCACACCTTTACGTCCCGCCTTTTTACCGGCACAGGCAAATTCGCTTCGCTGCCGGTAATGGAGGAAGCGCTGCGGGCGTCCGGCACAGAACTCGTAACCGTCGCGTTAAAAAGGGTAGACCTGCATAACGAGGCAGATGATATGTTACAACATTTGCCCTTCCGGCTGTTGCCTAACACCTCCGGTGTGCGCACGGCAAAAGAGGCGGTCTATGCGGCACAACTGGCCCGTGAAGCCATGGAAACAAACTGGATCAAGCTGGAAATACATCCCGATCCCCGCTACCTGTTACCGGACCCGATAGAAACACTTGCTGCGGCCGAGGAACTGGTTAAACTGGGCTTTGTGGTATTGCCCTATATACACGCAGATCCTGTGCTGTGCAAACGACTGGAAGCAGTTGGTACGGCAGCAGTGATGCCTCTCGGGTCGCCTATAGGCAGTAACAAGGGATTAAAGACGGTAGATTTCCTGGAGATCATTATAGAGCAGAGTAATATCCCGGTAGTGATAGATGCAGGCATTGGCAGCCCCTCAGATGCCGCCAGAGCCCTTGAAATGGGTGCGGACGCGGTGTTGGTGAATACCGCTATTGCCGTGTCTAAAAACCCCGTAGTTATGGCTGAAGCATTTAAACTGGCGGTCATTGCGGGCAGATTAGCCTATGAGGCCGGACTGGCGCCTGCTCATAAAGAGGCGATTGCGTCCAGTCCGCTTATCGGTTTCCTTGATTAAATCCATCTATCTTATGTCAGGCTTCAAAAACATTTTTGATCAATATAACTGGGACCAGGTAAAAGAAAGCATTTATGCTAAAACGGCTACGGATGTGGAACAGGCATTACATGTCCGCAAACGTACCCTGGAAGATTTTAAAGCATTGCTGTCTCCGGCCGCGCTTCCTTACCTGGGAGAAATGGCGCAACTGAGCCGGCAACTGACACAGCAACGCTTTGGTAATACCATGCAGTTGTATATCCCGCTCTATCTCAGCAATGAGTGTCAGAACATATGCACTTACTGCGGATTTAGCCTGGATAATAAGATCCGGCGGAAAACACTGGCCCCGGCAGAGATACTCCAGGAAGTGGCCGCAATAAAGAAAATGGGATATGATCATGTGCTGCTGGTAACAGGAGAAGCCAGTCAGACCGTTGGCCTGGATTATTTCAAACAGGCGCTGGAACTTATCCGTCCTCACTTTGCCAGCATTTCTATGGAAGTGCAGCCTATGGATGAGGCAGAATACGCAGCACTTATTCCCCTGGGATTACATGCGGTACTGGTATACCAGGAAACATACCACCGGGAAGATTATAAACTACATCATCCCAAAGGGCGTAAATCAAACTTTGATTACCGTCTGGAAACGCCCGACAGATTGGGCCGGGCCGGGGTGCATAAAATAGGGCTGGGGGTATTAATAGGACTGGAAGACTGGCGCACAGACAGTTTCTTTACAGCACTTCATCTTCAGTATTTAGAAAAAACCTACTGGCAAACAAAATACAGCCTTTCCTTTCCCAGGTTACGCCCATGTTCAGGAGGACTGCCGCCTAAGGTTGTCATGAACGACCGGGAACTGGTACAGCTTATTTGCGCCTACCGCTTACTGGACCAGGAAGTAGAGCTCAGCTTATCTACCCGGGAGAATGAAACATTCCGGGACAATATTGTAAAGCTGGGTATCACCGCTATCAGCGCCGGCTCCAAAACTAATCCCGGAGGGTATGCTGCCGATACTTCATCTCTTGAGCAATTTGAGATCTCAGATGAAAGGAATGCCGCAGACATTGCGCTTATGCTAAGAAAACAAGGATACGAACCTGTGTGGAAAGACTGGTTTTAGAAAGACATTCGTTTTTAAATACAGACAGCCACGTATTGCGTGGCTGTCTATTTACCTAAATCCATTACTGAAATGTTACTTATAAATATAAGTAGCCGCTTAATCTTCGTTTCAAATGTAAGCTGCACATCCTGAACAGGAGGAACACTTCACTATTATGAACAAAAAGAACAGGCCTGTCAGTAATGAACAACTGAATTAATTGTGAACTACCTTTTCAAGATCCCTGAAAGTCTTAATCGTATCGTGAGAACTTTTCAGCGCACTCTTCTGGTTTGCGATCATTTCACGAACGCTGTAAGGCATTGAGATATCAGAACGTAAAGCATCTTCATAAGTCTTTTGTGCAGCATCCTCCCCGTATTCACAGGCTGCCAGGATAGCATAGCGGTTCTTTCCCGTAAAGGTTGCTTTTACGCCCATCCAGGTACGGTATAGTCTTCCATAGACCGTTGTATTCTTTTCCCCGCCAATTCCACCTTTTACCAGTTCTTCATTCAACTGGTTTATATACACACGGCTTTCTTCCGTCATTCGTTGAAACAATGCTTTCAGGTCAACATCATCAGTCTGGTCCATGGCTTTTTTATATCCTTCGATGCGGTCGTTATTGATCTTAACAAGATCACTCAGGGCTTCCATCAATTTTTCGTTGTGTTGCATGGGTGTTAAAATTTTATTCAGTGATAAATGAAACTTGTTCCTGGGGAAAACAGTTCCTTATAAGTCCTCTTTTATGATTTCAAAAATGTGTCCAGTTAGTAAACACCTGTATCCTACAATAGTTTACCGAGCGGGGTAACCAACATTAATACCCCTTCTGGGGAA
Source organism: Chitinophaga oryziterrae (assembly GCF_009758125.1). Taxonomy (GTDB): domain Bacteria; phylum Bacteroidota; class Bacteroidia; order Chitinophagales; family Chitinophagaceae; genus Chitinophaga; species Chitinophaga oryziterrae. Next base: position 147,906 of record NZ_WRXO01000005.1, on the reverse strand, counting down.
TACCTTCCCCAAATCTACTTTATACCGCTGTGGCCAGATTGCCTGCTACTGGCGGGAAAACCGCCCAAATACTTATAATTGGCCGTTCTAGCTGGTTATGTACCACCACCTGTTTATCTGGCATAGATTTTTAAATACTATTTATAACCAAATCTTTTTGATATGAACGGCTTACTTTATTTAATCGCAGTTATTCTGATTATCGGATGGGTTTTGGGCGTGTTTGTTTACTCCGCAGGTGGCTTGATCCATGTACTACTTGTATTGGCTATCATCGCCATTCTCGTAAATATCATACGTGGAAGGGCCCTATAATTATTGTAGCTCCCAAAGCTCTGTTTTTTTACGGATAATGAATCATAGTTATGAATGATAAACCATGATTCATTATCCGTATTCTTATATATATCATTCTTTAAATCCCCTCTTTATAGCGCCCCCACATCATATTCAATATTCAATTGAAATATTTCACCGTTTTTTAAAATCCCGAGAATTTACTTCCCGTATATCAACTACAGAAAGCCTGTTATCACATCCAAAGTGCAATCCTGGTTTTTGCTATCGCGTAGCTCTAAACATTTTCTCTTGTTGTACGTTTCTATAATCTGAAAACCTTTTAGTTCAAACAAAACTCTTTCATTATGTTCATACGGAAAACCCGCTCCGTGGCCGGTAATGGTCAGGAGGAAGGTATTGCCCAGCCCAGCGTACATCGCCGAACATTCCTTAAATACGCAGGTATGGGCACCGCCATACTTTCTGCCGGAGCCACATTAAGCAGTTGCTCAAAAGATCATACGGATGATTCTGGTGTAAGCCTTGGTAGTGGTGATGTTTCAGTGTTAAACTACGCATACGCATTAGAACAGTTGGAAGCCGCATTCTACACACAGGTCATCGCTACTCCTTATACAGACATGAGTCCAGCCGAAGCAACGATTCTTACAGATATCCGTAATCACGAAATCGCTCACCGTGAATTCTTCAAAGCAGCATTAGGTGCAAATGCAATTGCATCCCTGGAAGTAAATTTCACGTCTATTGATTTCACCAGCAGAACGAAGGTGCTGGCAGCAGCAATGGCTTTTGAAGACCTGGGAGTAAGTGCCTACAATGGTGCAGGACAGTATATTTCATTGGTTAAATATCTTGAATTTGCAGGTAAAATTGTTTCTGTGGAAGCACGTCACGCAGCCGTTATACGTGACCTGATCTTTGCCGGTTCATTTGCGGCCAGCACGGCTGTTGATGAAAAGGGCCTGGACAAAGCAAGAACGCCACTGGATGTTTTTGCAATAGCCGGCAGGTATATCAAGACACAGATCAACGTAAACACGCTGCCACACTAGTTGCTTTATTACTCCACAGTCTTACAATCTTACAATATGGACCTTCAAAATATTTTTACCGCTATAGAGAAAACGGATCCGGAAATATACGAACGTCTGGATACGCGCAGAAGTGCAATGAAGCGTTTTGCCAATGTTGGTAAAGCGCTTGCTATGTCTGCGGTCCCTCTTGCATTAGGCAGCATGTTTAAAAAGGCTTATGGCCGTACTCCCGCCGATGTATTATCAGTATTACAGTTTGCTCTTTTACTGGAACACCTGGAATCAGGTTTCTATTCTGAGGCTATTACACATACCTCGTTGTTCGATGCAGCCGGATTTGCAGCATTTACTACGATCGCCAATCAGGAAGCTGCACACGTAACATTGATTGCGCAAACTATTCAGGCACTAGGTGGTACTCCTGATCCTGCACCTGCCTTCACTTATACGAAGAATGGCGCTTTACCAACCTTTACCGACTTAGCTACATTGCTAACAGTAGCCCAGGCTTTTGAAGATACGGGTGTAAGAGCATACAAAGGCCAGATATGTAACTTACAGGAAAATAGAACAGTACTGACAATTGCCTTACAGATCCATTCTGTAGAAGCACGTCATGCTGCGCACATTCGTACGATGAGAGGAAAAAAAGGCTGGATTACACAGGCGCAAAACGATTTCTCAGATACAGATGCTACATACGCGGGAGAAGACCTAACGGTACAAGATGGTGTAACCATTACCGGTATTTGTACAGGAATAACTGCCGATGCAGCAACCGAAGCATTCGAGGAACCACTGGATGCTGCCACCGTACGAACAATTATTGCTCCTTTTATAAACACCTGATCGTAGCAGCTCATATTTAACATAAAGCACCTGGGGTTAACGACCGGGTGCTTTGTATTTCATACATTTGCAGCAGGTAATAACATCTGCTTGTATGAAAAAATATTGGCTGTTATGCATACTGCTCAGCGGATGCAGCGTTGCACATAAAACAACAACTCCTGTTGTTTCAAAACTCCGGTTAATACATAAATACATCATCCCTCATGATCTTCCTTTTAATGGTACAACCATTGGTGGATTATCGGGTATCGATTACGATACTGCACAACAGGTATATTACCTCATTTGTGATGATCGTTCAGAAAAGCAGTCTGCCAGATTTTATACTGCTCAATTAACAACGGACAGTGTCCGCTTTACAGCTGTTACTTCATTACGGATGCCGGATGGTAACGTATATCCGGCTACGAAAAACATGGCGCCCGATCCGGAAGCGATGCGTTATAACCCGCATACCGGTCATCTCATCTGGAGCAGTGAAGGAGAAAGGATTGTAGATAAAGACACCATCCTAAAAGATCCTGGTGTGTATGAGATCAGCAAAGATGGACGTTTTTTAGATTCATTTGCTATTCCGTCACAGTTTCATATGCAGGCAACAGCCGCTGGTCCACGCCGCAATGGTACATTCGAAGGACTTGGGTTTACACCTGACGGCCGTTACATGTTTGTAAACCTGGAAGAACCCCGTTATGAAGATGGTCCACGTGCAGAATTCACAGATACAACGGCCTATATCCGTATTCTCAAATACGATCTGCAAAGCCGTAAACCGGTAGCGCAATATGCGTATAAACTGGATCCGGTAGCACAACATCCGGTACCTTCAGATAAGTTCTACATCAATGGTATTTCAGATATCCTTGTATTATCAGCTTCTCAGCTGTTGATTATAGAGCGGTCTTTTTCCACAGGTATTAAAGATTGTACGATCAGGTTGTTTGTTGCCAGTCTGGATAAGGCTACAGATGTCAGCAATATCAACTCTTTGCAGGAGGTAAAAGCCTTTACGCCTGTCAGCAAAAAACAGTTATTTAATTTTGAGAGTCTGCATACGTACATAGACAACATAGAAGGAATGACTTTCGGGCCACGTCTTCCGAACGGTCATAAGAGTATGATTTTTGTAGCAGATAATAATTTTTCCGCGCAGGAAGAGACGCAGTTTTATCTATTTGAGGTGGAGTAGTAATGCTTTTTTAACTATCTCTGATAGCATATACAGCAAAATTGGTATTAAGGACGTTTTGTATTAAATTGTTATTACAAAAGAGCTTCTCGAAATAATCTATGCCAGCAATTGTATTCTAATCCTCTGAGAACCCTTTTTTTCATTTTTCACATGTCCGTAAACTTCCCTCAGATAATCTTCTCAATATTCGAAATGATCTCAGTATGAATATCCGCTATTGATTTCATTTGATTGTCTTTATTATAACAGGTAATTTTTGTGATCGTATTATCTGTATTTACCAGCACATCATATTCATGTTTTACCGCCAGCTGCAGGGAGAAATCCTTTTCATGGATATCATCCTTTCCATTTAAATATTTTCTTTCTTCTCCAGAACGTCTTTCTGTGAGTGCTTTTTCTGTGAATGCAAAGGGTACGTCCAGGTAAAAAGACAAGTCGGGCTTAGGGATCTGGTTATATTCATATTCAAACATATTGATCCATTCCCTTAATTCCCGTTTCTCATTTTCTGATGTCAGCTTGGCGCACTGAAAAGCTATATTAGATAACACGTACCTGTCTACCAGTACTACATGCCCGCTTTGCTGCCATTCGTTGATCGTTTGGGCAAATGCTTTTCTGTCTTCTGCAAAGAGCAATGCTACCAGTTGCGGATGTACCTGTTTCACATCACCGAATTCCCCGCGCAGGAATTTTGCGATCAGGTCTCCGAACACGCCTTCCTGGCTTCTGGGGAAATGAACAAATCTTGTTTCAATACCACGGGCATTGAAATAATTTGTCAGTAATGCGATTTGTGTAGACTTGCCGGCGCCGTCCAGGCCTTCAACAGCGAAGAATTTGCTTTTTATCTGCATGTAGTTACGATCATTTAACGAACAGACAAAAAAAAGGCCATCTCAAAGAAAGAGACGGCCTCGTTGTTTCTGTGTGGTCCCACCTGGGCATGATCCAGGGACCCCCTGATTATGAGTCAGGTGCTCTAACCAACTGAGCTATAGGACCTGTTCTTTGCAGAACGAATATATTGAAACTTTTTGTGGGTACCCTTTTCAGGGGAGGGCAAAATTAATTATTTTTTATTCAATTATCCAACTGATTTATAATTTTTTCTTTCAGACTCCTAAATTTGTACCCATGAAAGGCATTAAGCACATTATTTTCGATCTGGGTGGAGTTATACTAAACATCAATTACCAGCTCACTTACAATGCATTTGCAGCGTTAGGCGTAAAAGACTTTACGAGTCTGTATAACCAGTTTACGTTATCCAATTTATTTGGAGATCTTGAAACAGGTAAGATCGGGAAGGAAGATTTTCTTACTGCCATGCAGCAACACGTACCCGAAGGAACGACGGACCAGCAGATCATAGATGCCTGGAATGCGATGCTGCTGGATTTCCCGCTGCGTCGTTTACAGATCCTGCAGCAATTGCGTCAGCACTATGGTTTGTACCTGCTTAGCAATACGAATGCGATCCATATGGACGCATTTAATAACATTCTGCAGCAAAGCAGAAGTATTCCATCACTGGCAGACTTTTTTGATAAAGTGTATTATTCGCACCTGATTGGTCTCCGTAAGCCGGAGAAGGAGGCGTACCAGCTGGTACTGGAAGAGAATGGACTGCAACCTTCCGAAACGTTATTTATTGACGATACTTTGCCAAATATAGAGGGAGCAAAACTGGTTGGACTGGAAACAATTCACCTGATACCGCCTAAAACTATTGCGGATATTTTCAGATAGGACTATTTGATCTCTTCAAAATCGAGATAGTCTCTTTTATCTGTTTTTTTAGCAGATGCCTGCGGCCGTTGTGCCTCTTGCTGCGCCTGTTGTTGTTCCTGATATTGCTGACGCATACGGTCCTGGATATCACCCATCTGACGGCGAACCTGTTTGGTGGACTGGTATACCGGTACAATGAAATCAAATATGAGCTTGTACAGCAGCCAGAATATAAATGTGTAAAAGATAATCTTAAGCATACAGCAAATGTAGGAGTTAATCGGCTATCAGGGCCGGAAAACGGCTGGATTTTAGGTTTTCTTTAACATGGGATTTGTTGAGATCAATTGCATACATATATAAATAATGTATGCAATTGATCAATCTGTTAAAAGTCTTTTAGTCCCAGTAAGGCAGCAGACTCAATTGCTTCCTTCTTATTATACTCCCATGTAAGTTTGCGGTGATTAACGGCATCTACGATGGTACCTATAAAGCAGAATCCCAGGGTAAAGAGGTATAGTATCCCCATTCCTATCTGCTTTAAGAGAAAACGTTGGATACCCGCAGGTCCGATCAGGCCGATAAGAGAACAGATCAGGATGGTTTGCGGGTCCTGACGGCGTCCCTGGTAGATAGACAGGAAGCGTCTTTTGTTTTCTTCAGAGAAGTTTTTGGTAAGTTCCTGCAGCCACATTAATTCTTCCGAATCAACGCCGGGCAACATGGCAAAAGAAAAATCTGTCATGTGATGTTGTTTTTTAGTTCAGAAATAGATTGTACCTGTAATTTCCCCAGCTGGAAGGTCCTATATGTTAACATGCATACGGCAAATGGACCTAAGGGATGGTTTTTAAAGGAGGCGATCCACTGTCCGTGAAGCAGGTAATTGATAGAATGTCCCATTCCGCAGCCCGGACACCAGGGAATTCCCAGGTGCTTCAACAAACAAAAACTTTGAGCGCCCGAAGCTTGTGGGTTCATGAAATATAGCAGCACTAACGCCGTTGGCCATATGAATAACTCTATATGAACGTGTTGTATGTATCTTTTAATTTGCATGTTACCTGCGCGGGCGTGAATTTATTAAAATCTTTTACAATCTGTATAGGTCGGGGGTTTGGATATATTAAATTATTTCGTACAAGTTAAAGAAATAGTTTTTGGATTAAAATAAATTCCTAATTTTGCATGTAGGAAAATGATTCAATTGAAGGGGACTGGACTGTCCCCTTCTCGTTTTTTTATATGGCAAATGAACATGTTTTAATAAACATCCGGGACCTGGCAGCTGAAATGCTGGCACCCTACCCGGAATATTTTGTGGTAGACGTGCGGATAAAACCCACTAATAATATAAAGCTTTTTGTAGATGGCGACAATGGTGTGCCTGTAGAGAAGCTTGTAGCCTTCAACCGCAACTTATACCCCAGACTGGAAGGTGCAAACCTTTTTCCAGATAATGATTTCTCCCTGGAAGTTTCCTCTCCCGGATTAGACGAGCCGCTTAAACTCAACCGCCAATATCTTAAGAATATTGGCCGTAAGGTAGCTGTGACGTTCCTGGACAATACAGAGAAGGAGGGTACGCTGCTGGCGGCCACTGAGGAGAAGATCACGATTGAGGAGACAGTGGGCAAGAAGAAAGAGAAAGTAACAACAGAAATTAATTTAAGCGAAATAAAGCACACTATGGTGTGCATCGTGTTTTAAAATATAATAATATAATCGAAACATGGCAAGTATTAACCTGATTGAGTCATTCACGGAGTTTAAGGAGGCGGAAAACATTGACCGCCCTACCTTGATGAAGGTATTGGAAGATGTGTTTAAAACGCTTCTTCGTAAGAAGTATGGCTCTGATGAGAATTTTGACGTGATTGTAAATACTGAGAAGGGTGACCTGGAGATTTTACGCCGCAGAACAATTGTGACGGATGGAGAAGTGGAAGACGATAATGCCCAGATTGCTTATTCTGAAGCCATTTTAGTAGAACCAGATTACCAGGTTGGTGAGGATCTGTACGAAGAAGTGGAAATCATGGATTTCGGCCGCAGAGCCATACTGGCTGCTAAGCAGACACTTTCTGCCCGTATAGGGGACCTGAAAAAGAACATCCTGGTAAAAAAATATGCAGATAGAGTAGGTGAAATTGTAACCGGTGAAGTTTATCAGGTTTGGAAAAAAGAAGTTTTATTGCTTGATGATGAAAGGAATGAGTTAATTTTACCTAAATCTGAACAAATTCCTACCGATTATTTCAAGAAAGGGGAAAATGTAAGAGCAGTAGTGAAGAAAGTGGAAATGAAAAACAACGCACCACTTATCATACTCTCCCGCACCCATCCTACCTTCCTGGCGAAATTGCTGGAAATTGAGGTTCCCGAGATCTTTGACGGCCTTATTGTAATCAAGAAAATTGTACGCGAACCCGGAGAAAGAGCCAAAGTGGCTGTGGAATCCTATGATGACCGCATAGACCCTGTTGGGGCCTGCGTTGGTATGAAAGGAAGCCGCATTCATGGCATCGTAAGGGAATTGCGCAACGAAAACATAGATATCATCAACTATACCGCTAACATCCAATTGCTGATACAGCGCGCCTTAACGCCTGCAAGGATCAGCCGCATGGAAGTGGATAATGATAATAAGTATGCTTCTGTTTACCTTAAGGCAGACCAGGTATCCCTGGCTATCGGAAAAAAAGGTGTAAATATTAAACTGGCCTGCGAATTGACAGGATATGAAATAGATGTGTTCCGCGATGAAGAACAGGAACAAACAGAATTTGATATTGACCTGGAAGAATTCTCTGATGAGATTGAAGAGTGGGTGCTGGATGAACTTAAACGCATTGGTTGCGACACCGCGCGTAGTGTGCTGGACCTTACAGTAGAAGAACTGGTTCGCCGTTCTGATCTGGAAGAAGAAACAGTAAAAGATATTAGAAGAATACTACAGGAAGAATTTGATAAGGATAAAGAGTAAGACCACACCGCAACTTCCCCAGGATGTGGGCTTACTTGACAGGAAATATTTTTTAGTTATTGTTAATTGTTAAAAAACGGAGTCCTGTTAGCTAACAGGAAAAATGGGGAGGCCCGAGATTACAATATGCCTGAAGTAACAAACAACACGCCACGATTGCTGGCTGCAGCCAAGGAGTTCAATATTGGTAAGGAAACGCTAATCGATTTTCTTGCTAATAAAGGCTATGATATGGGGGGCTTTGGTTCACCCAATGCACGCCTGACTTCTCAGATGTATGTGGCCCTGCAATCTGAATTCCAGCAGGATAAGGCTAATAAACGCAAAAGCGATCAGATAGCCTTGCCTAAAGGAAGTGTGTTAGATGCAATGAAGAAGAAGGAAAAGGAAGAAGCAGAGGCAGCAGCAGCCAAAAAGAAGGAAACCTCTTCTAAAGAGGAACCCACATCCCCGGCAGCAGTGGAACCCAAACCAGAGCCTAAACCCGAACCAAAGCCCGAGCCTAAAGCAGAGCCCAAACCCGAACCAAAACCGGAGCCTAAGCCTGAACCAAAGCCCGAGCCTAAACCGGAACCGGTAGTGGCAGCGGTAGTAACCCCTCCTGTTGTTAAAACAGAAGAGGTTAAGAAAGAACCGCCTGCTCCGCAGCCCCCTGTTGTTGAAAAAGCCCCTGTAGTTCCTGCACAACCGGAAAGCCCGGAAGTCACTAAAACAGATGCTCCAAAGATTAATGGCCCCAAAGTGGTGGCCACTATTGATCTGGATGCCCTTAATAAGCACAAAAAAGCTCCTCCGGTTGCCAAGAAACAGGAACAGGAAGAAAAACCAGTTGCAAAACAACCGGAAACACCTGTAACTCCTGTGGCTCCTATAGCCCCCGTTGCTCCCGTAGCACCTGTGGCAAAAGAAAAAGAACCCGTTAAGGAGCCTGTTGTTGTGCCGCCTGTACAACCAACACGCCCCGTAGAAGCAGTAAAACCTGCCGAACCGGAAGTGGTGAAACCTGTACAGCCCATCCAAACAGAAAAAGTTATTGCACCTGTTGCTGAAAAACCAGTTGTTAAAGTGGTTGAAGACAAACAGGCGCCGGTAGCTGAAAAAACAGCCGTCGCTCAGGATAAAACAAAAGAACCGGTACCTGCGAAAGAACCCGCACAAAAACCGGCCGCACAGCATATGGAGGAAGTTGCAGCAGCAATTGCATCAGACCAGGATGATAACGGTGGTAACGCCGTTATAGAAAACATACAGGCAGAAAAACTGACCGGACCAAAAGTCATCGGTAAAATCGATCTGCCCGTTCATACCGAAAGACATACCCGCGATAACAAGGGAAATAACAATAATTTCAATCGCGGCGGTGGCGGTAACAATAATAACAATGACCGCGATGACAAACGCAAACGCAAGCGTATCATCGTAGAAAAGAAACCAGAACCTGTCTCCCCAAATGAGGGTGGTTCCGGGAATAAAGGCGGTCATGAAGGTGGTGGCAACCGCGGTCCGGGTAACCGTGACTTTAACCGCGATCATAACAGGCCTGCGGGTGCTGGAGGTAATCGCGGTGGTGGTAATAATGCCAATGCCGGCGATGCAAATAAACCTGCAGGACCAAGCAGACCACATGCTGCACCTAATCGTGACGGCAGACCAGGTGGTAACAGACCGGGCGGACCAGGCGGCCATCAGGGCGGCGGTAACAGACCGGGTGGACCAGGTGGTAACCGTGGCGGCGGAGCAGGCGGCAACAGACCAGGTGGTTTTGGTAACAGACCCGCTGTAGGTGCTGGTGGTGGTTATGGTAACCGCGATAACAGGAGACCTGAGGACAAAGAAATAGATAAGAACGAAATCCAGAACAAGATCAAGGAAACCATGGCCAAAATGACCGGCGGTGGTGGACGTGGTAAAAATACCAAAGCCAAACAACGCCGTGATAAACGTCATGAACTCGCAGAGCAAATGGCTAACCAGGGCGCTGAAGGCAACAAACTCCAGGTTACAGAATTCGTTTCTGTAAGTGAACTGGCCAACCTGATGGACGTGAGCTTCGCAGAAGTAATCTCCAAATGTATGGGCCTCGGTATCATGGTATCTATTAACCAACGCCTCGATGCGGAAGTAATAGAACTGGTATCCGGAGAGTTTGGTTACGAAGTTGAATTCATCGGTGTAGATGATGCAGACGAAATGGACGAAGAGGAAGTAGAAGATAACGAGGAAGATCTGGTTCCAAGAGCGCCTATTGTGACCATCATGGGTCACGTAGACCATGGTAAGACCTCCTTGCTTGACTATATCCGTAGCGCAAACGTGGTGTCCGGTGAGGCAGGGGGTATTACCCAGCACATTGGAGCCTACCAGGTAACTACCGCTACAGGAAAACGCCTCACCTTCCTGGATACACCGGGTCACGAAGCCTTCACTGCGATGCGTGCCCGTGGTGCCAAAGTTGCGGACATCGCTATCATCGTAATTGCTGCGGATGATGCGATCATGCCACAGACAAAAGAAGCCATCTCCCACTCACAGGCAGCGGGTCTGCCTATGGTGTTCGCTATTAACAAGATAGATAAGGAGGGCGCTAATCCTGAAAAGATTAAAGAACAACTGGCTGGTATGAACCTGCTGGTAGAAGACTGGGGTGGTAAATACCAGAGCCAGGAAATTTCTGCCAAGAGCGGTTTCAACATAGACATCCTGCTGGAAAAGATATTACTGGAAGCTGAATTACTTGAACTGAAAGCTAATCCTAACAGAGAAGGCTCCGGTAGCGTAATTGAAGCATCACTGGATAAAGGTCGTGGTTATGTAGCCACCCTGCTGGTACAGGCAGGTACCCTTCATCAGGGCGATACCATCGCTTCGGGGTCTCACTTCGGTAAGATCAAGGCGATGTTCAATGAACGCGGTCAGCGTGTAGAATCCGCCGGGCCATCCGCACCTGTACAGGTACTGGGTCTGAACGGTGCACCGCAGGCTGGTGAGAAATTCAGAATGTACGAAGATGAATCCGAAGCAAAGGAAATGGCTACCCGCCGTGCGCAGATCATCCGCGAACAGGGTATCCGTACCAAGAAACACATTACGCTGGATGAAATCGGTCGTCGTCTTGCACTGGGTAACTTCAAACAGCTGAACCTGATCATCAAGGGTGACTTTGATGGTTCTGTAGAAGCATTGAGCGATTCCCTGCAGAAACTGTCTTCCGAAGAAATTGCAGTAAGCGTAGTGCACAAGGCAGTGGGTCAGATCACAGAATCCGACGTATTGCTGGCTACCGCTTCAGATGCGATCATCGTGGGCTTCCAGGTGCGTCCGTCTTCACAGGCATCCAAACTGGCAGAGAAAGAGAATATCGAGATCCGTACCTACTCCATCATCTACGATGCGATCGATGAGCTGAAGAGCGCGATGGAAGGTATGCTTGAACCTAAGATCGAGAAGAAGGTTATTGCCAACGTAGAGGTGCGCGAAACTTATCGCTTCGACAAGGTTACCGTTGCAGGTTGCTTTGTACTGGATGGTAAGATAGCCCGTAACACCCGTGTGAACCTGGTACGTGATGGTATAGTAATCTACACCGGTGAACTGGGATCTCTGAAACGCTACAAGGAAGATGTGAAAGAAGTGGCTGCCAACATGGAATGCGGTCTGAGTATCAGAAACTACAGCGACCTCCACGTAGGAGATATAGTAGAAGGATTCGAAGAGGTAGAAGTAAAGAGAACGTTATAATACAGCATAAACTTTTGTTAAAAAAATAAGCCGCTATCACGCGGCTTATTTTTTGGTTACTTTTGAAATTCACTGCACTCGTTATTATGAATAGAATATTGGCAATTTCTGCAGGCGCATTACTGCTTTGTCAGGTAGTTTCAGCCCAGCAGAAAAAGATGGTAGCGGATAAAATAGCCGCCATCGTAGGGGACAAGATCGTTTTGAAGTCTGATGTGGAAGGAGAAATGGTAAACCTGCAACGTAATACGCCGGACAATAGCCTGCCTCCAAACGCTTCCTGCCTGATTATGGAACAGATCATCGCTCAGAAAGTAATGGTAATGCAGGCAGAACGCGATAGTTTGCCCGTAAGTGACGCGGATGTGGACGGACAGATAGAAAACCGTATCCGCTATTTCGAAGAACTATATGGTACCCGCGAAAAAATGAAAGAAGTAACCGGGTATTCTATTTACCAGCTGCGTGAACGCTTCCGCCAGCCTATCAAAGAAGGCCTTCTGGCAAAAGCCATGCAGGAAAAAATCACCGGAACAGTAAAGGTGACCCCTTCTGAAGTAAAAAGGTATTTCGATGGTATTCCTCACGATAGCCTTCACTTCTACGAATCTGAACTGGAAATAGGTCAGCTGATCCTGTTGCCGAAACCCACCCGCGAAATGGAACAATACTCCATCAGCCGTCTGCTGGATTTCAAAAAACAGGTGCAGGACAAAACCAACGACTTCGGTCGGTTGGCACTCTTGTACTCAGACGATCCCGGAGCTAAAGACAACAAGGGTGTATACATCCTGAACCGTGCAGATAAACAATGGGATGCAGACTTCCTCGCAGCGGCTTTCCGCCTGAAAGAGAATGAGATCTCCAGCCCTATCAAAACACAGTTCGGTTACCACCTGATCCAATGTATTAAACGCCAGGGTGATAACGTGACCGTTCAGCATATTCTGCTCAAACCAAACATCACCCGTTCCGATATCGCCCAGGCAATGGCCAAACTGGATACCATCCGAACCAACATAGCTACCGGTAAATACACCTTTGCAGAAGCTGTTGCCAAATACAGCGATGCCCCAATGGCTAAGTTCGACGGTGGTATGCTACAGAACAAAATGAATGGTAGCACCCTGATCACCATAGATCAGCTGGACGATCCTTCCGAAAGGGATATCGTACTTATGCTGGACACCCTGAAACCAGGCGGACTATCCAAACCGGTTCAGTATACAGATGAAAAAGGAAGTCTCGGTTGCCGTATTGTTTACCTGAAAACACGTACCCAGCCTCACCGCGAGAACATGACCGATGATTATGCACGTATCCAGCAACGTACCTTGCAGATCAAACAGGAAGAAACCCGCGACAAATGGCTGAAGGAAAAAATCCCTACGTACTATATCCATGTGGATGATGAGTTCAAACAGTGCAGTCACATCTCCAAATGGATTGAAAGCGTTGCCAAACAGTAAATGAGAACAATACACATTATAATATAATTGATCCCCGGTATAGCTATACCGGGGATTTTCATTTAAACATGAACTTTAGGCTTTTTCGGCTTTTTACACGTAACTTTGCGCCTTCAATTCTATAGGGATGAGTGATGCCATAAAGCATGAATGCGGTTTAGCATTTATAAGATTAAGGAAGCCGTTTTCTTATTACCAACAACAATATGGAACGGTTTTCTACGGCCTCAACAAGCTGTACCTGCTGATGGAAAAGCAGCATAACAGGGGACAGGATGGCGCAGGGATAGCAACCGTGAAATTGAATACAGAGCCAGGGGTCCCTTTTATGCAACGTCTCCGCAGCAGCGCTACACAGGCGATCGGTGATATCTTTGCCAAAGTGAAGGACGAGATCGACGAGATCGAAAAGTACCAGCCTGAAATCACCAAGTACCCCGGCCTCATGAAAGGGCATATGCGCTTCCTGGGCGAATTACTGATGGGGCATCTCCGCTACGCCACCCAGGGCAGAAACAACGTAGAACTCTGCCACCCCTTTGTACGCTACAACACAATTCCTGCACGCAACCTGGCAATCGCCGGTAACTTTAACCTGGTAAATGCTGATGAACTCTTCAAGTTCGTAGACGTTCAGCCAGGAGAAACACATAAGAACAGCGACCTTGCTGCTATGCTGGAAGTAGTACACCATTTCCTTTGTAAAGCAGATGAAGAAAGGACTAACGGTCTGGATGTGAAGCAGATCCTTCAACAGGCTTTCTCCATGTTTGACGGTGGTTACCACGTATGTGGTCTTTTAGGTAGCGGTGATTCTTTCGTGATCCGCGATGCACACGGGATACGCCCTTCTTACTATTATGTAAATGAAGATGTGATCGTAGCTGCTTCCGAACGTGCTGCCATCCGTACCGCTTTCAACGTAGGGGAAAACGAAGTACATGAACTGATGCCGGGTAACGCACTGATCGTAAAAGAAAACGGCGAATACAGCATAGAACAGATACTGGCGCCTAAAGAACGCCGTGCCTGTAGCTTTGAAAGGATCTATTTCTCCCGTGGTAACGACGAAAAGATCTATAAAGAGCGTCACGCACTTGGTCAGAACCTGTCTGAAACTATCCTGAAGAATATAGATAACGACCTTCGCAATACCATCTTCTCCTTTATCCCAAATACGGCTGAAATAGCTTTCTACGGGATGATTAAAGGGCTGGAAGATTACCTGAATAATATTAAGATCGAACGTATCGCTTCCTGGGGTAAGGACATAGATGAAGAGAAGCTGACGGAAATGATCAGACGCCGCGTCCGCATTGATAAAATAGCTATCAAAGACGTGAAAATGCGCACCTTTATTTCAGCAGATACCGGCCGTAATGAAATGGTACAACACGTATACGATATCACTTATGGTACCGTACGCCCGGGTATAGATACCCTGGTAGTAATAGACGACTCCATCGTTCGCGGTACTACGCTGCGCGAAAGCATCATCAAAATGCTGGACCGTCTGGGACCAAAAAGGATCATCGTTGTTTCTTCCGCACCGCAGATCCGTTATCCTGACTGCTACGGTATCGACATGAGTAAGATGGGCGATTTCGTTGCCTTCCAGGCTGCTATTTCCCTGCTGAAAGAACAAGATAAGGAACATATCCTGCAGGAAGCGTATGGCCTTTGCCTGGAACTGCAGCGTACCAACACCCTTCATGCGCAGAATGTGGTACGTAATATTTACAAACCTTTTACTACAGAAGAAATCTCTGCCAAGATTGCACAGATCATCACTCCTTCCGGCATTAATGCCAAAGTAGATGTGATCTATCAATCTATAGAAAGTCTGCATAAAGCTTGTCCCAATAACCTCGGTGATTGGTACTTCACAGGTAACTATCCTACTCCGGGTGGTAACCGTGTGGTAAACAAAGCTTTCATGAATTATATGGAAGGCAAGAACGAAAGAGGATATTAAATATACAGGCCCGGGCGTAATTCCCGGGCCTATTATTAAATTTACTTTAAATCCCTGTTTCCACGTCCCTTCTACCGCACCGGTCCGCTCTTACTCCCGGTAAAATCCGTAAATTAGTTAGTACTAAACATTAATTCTCATGCAGCTAACCTGTAATGTGCTATGAAAACATTACTTCTTATTCGACACGCCAAATCCAGCTGGAATGATCCGGATGTAGATGATTTTGACCGGCCACTTAATAAACGGGGCAAACAGAATGCGCCTGAAATGGCGTCAAGACTGATGCTGCGCGGAGTTGTACCGGAGCTGATCATTGCTAGTCCGGCTAAACGGACCAGCAGTACTGCCAAGATCATGGCCAAAGAATGGGATTACCCCAAAGAAGCTATCCTGTTCGAAGAAGAGCTCTATCTCTGTTACGCGTCTACCTTTCTGAAAGTGATCACTAAAATTGACGACGATTTCAGCGCTGTCGCCATCTTCGCACATAATCCCGGTATTACCGACTTTGCCAATTACCTGACCCAGGAGATACGCATTGATAATGTTCCCACTACCGGTATCTTTGCCGTACAGGCATTTACTGATTCATGGAAAGATTTTGACCGCGCCAGGAAAACATTCCTGTTCTTCGATTACCCCAAACAGGAAATCGTCTAACCTTTCACGATCTTATTATACGAAACTGTGATCCCCTTGATCAATGAGGAACTGAATCCCTGATGCTCCATCTCATTGAGACCAGCGATGGTGCATCCTTTAGGGGTAGTTACTTTATCGATCTCTTCTTCCGGATGGCGTTTTTCACGTATCAGCAATTCTGCTGCACCCTTCACCGTTTGTGCAGCGATCAGATTGGCTGTTTTTACATCAAACCCGATCTCTATACCCCCTTGTATATTGGCCCGGATAAAACGCAAAGCATAGGCAATACCACATGCTCCCAATACCGTGGCAGCATCCATCAGCTTTTCGTCTATACTTACCGTAACTCCCAGCTGGTCAAACATATCTTTTACAAAAGTCACCAGTTGCTCCGGTACGTTCTTATAACAGATACAGGTCATGGATTCCTGGATGGCAATGGCCGTATTAGGCATTGCTCTCACCACCGGCATCCCTGCTCCGGCTATCTCTTCCAGGTCGTCTATAGATACCCCGGTCATTACGCTGATCAGCACCTGGCGTTTCGGATCAAATGCGCTCTTTACTTTTGCCAGTACCTCTTTTACATTGTAGGGCTTTAATGCCACAACTATTATTTCCGCACCACGGATGGCCGCCTCATTATCTGAAATCGTCTGCACACCCAATGCCTGCAACTCGCTTAATGATGCAATATTTCTTTTTGTAACGGTAAGATCCGCAGGCTGTGCAAAGCCGCTCTTTAATAACCCCTGCGCTATTGCAGATCCCAGATTTCCACCACCAATGATGGCGATTTTCTTACTAGACATGTTCACTATCGCTTTAATATTATGCGGAAGGTATAACAAGATGATCAGATACACAAGAACACTAGTCACATTAAAATAAAATGTGTTACTTCGCATGCCTAAATCCTATTTCATGCCCACTCGTTTTAATCTTGTACTTGTCTTTTTCCTGTGCTTCCTTACGCAGCAATTAACAGCTCATACGACTGTGAAAAAAGCGCCTGTAAAAGTAAAAGGGAAAGTGGTACGCATTATAGACGGGGATACCTTTGAACTACTGGTAAAAAAGGAGACTTACAAGATCCGCCTGAGTGCTATAGATGCACCGGAAAAAGGACAGGACTATTACCAGAAAAGCAGGCAGGCCCTGGCAGATCTGATCTTTGGTAAGATGGTAACGGTAGAGTTGTTGAATAAAGACAGGTATCAGCGCTGGATAGGAGATGTCTACAGCAGCAATAATGAGTATGTAAACGGGTGGCTGATAGCGGACGGACATGCCTGGCATTATACAAAATATTCAAAAAGTGCCCCGCTGGCAGCCGCAGAAGCGAATGCACGAAGGCAGAAGCTGGGCCTTTGGGCACAGGCAAATCCTATCGCTCCCTGGTTATTCCGGGAAGAATCCAAACAAATAGGGAATGGCAAAGACAGAACGGGGAAGAAAAAGGGGCCGAAAGGGAAAAAAGGCGTCAGGACATAACTTTAAAGTCTGTTCTGATACGTCCCTGCTAAGTAACATTACCTGGCAAATTATACAAAGGCCTGGTGCTAACATTATACCGTTATAACACAATATCATCCGATCCCCTTCAGGAAAGCTGGCTTAATCCAGGGTAACATGGCTCCAGTTTTCTCCGCTTTTAATACGGTAGAGCTGCATTTCACTGATATCAAACTGCTCGGCAATCTGTTTCATTGTCTTTTTACCGGGTTTAGCCAGTAAACGTTTGATACTCTTAACTTTGGTAATGTTGAGCTTCAGCCCTTTAACACGGTTACGCTGCTTTTCCTTGTAGGCAAGTTTAGCTGGACTAAACTGCTGATGCGCTTCCATTTCTTCTTTAGTAGCCCATTGCAGGTTACTGACCTTGTTGTTCTTCTTGTCGTAATCAACATGGATCACGTACTTGTATGTACGGCCGGGCTTCTTGTTAAACAGTTTGGCTACTTCCCTGTGCAGGTATAGCGACTGATAACTGTCTGCAGGCTTAACATTCAATACGGTATAGCCTTCCACTGTAGATCCGGACAAGAGTTTTCCGTCCGTGATATCTTCATAATAGCTGATCACTCTTCCCATGTTAGAGACTGCGTATTTTTTACGCAGGGCAGATTTGTTTTTAATCTGCAAGTCTTTCCAGACTTCATTTTTCAGGTTTTTAATCGTGGCCATGTGAAAGAAATTTAATAGTTGAACCTGGGGTTTATCCGTAAACGTTACAATCTACTACTTCATTATTTGCCGGCAATAAATTATTATCTGCAAGGGGGGATGTCCGTTCTATAACATGATCCTTGTAATGTATTGCTACTTTATCTAAAACGTCTTCTACTGCTGCCAGCGTATTGCAAGTTACTAATTGTTGTCTGAAATCTTTGATGTGCGGTAATCCCTTGAGATAATTGGTATAGTGCCTGCGCATTTCCAGTATACCTACAACGTCCCCTTTCCAGGCTACCGAATGCCGCAGATGTTTCTTACAAACTTCTACTCTCTCAAAAACAGTTGGAAGAGGTAAATGTTCACCCGTCTTCATAAAATGCTTGATTTCATTAAAGATCCAGGGATACCCTATTGCAGCACGTCCTATCATAATCCCGTCCACACCATATTTCTGACGGGCAGCTACTGCCTGTTCAGGTGTACAGATATCTCCATTCCCAAAGATGGGTATATGAATACGGGGATTGTTCTTTACTTTGGCGATCAGCGACCAGTCAGCGCTACCCTTATACATCTGGGTACGGGTACGCCCATGTATTGTAAGCGCCTGTATGCCAACATCCTGTAAACGCTCTGCTACTTCTTCAATATTTTTTGTGTTATCATCCCAGCCAAGGCGGGTCTTTACCGTAACCGGCAGACGGGTAGCCTTCACCACCGCGGACGTTAACTTTACCATTTTAGGAATATCCTTCAGGATACCGGAACCGGCGCCCTTGCATACTACTTTCTTCACCGGACAGCCGTAGTTGATATCCAGCAGATCAGGATTGGTTGCCTCTACTATCTGTGCGGCCATTGCCATTGGTTCCTCATCCCCGCCAAAGATCTGAATACCTACAGGGCGTTCATAATCAAATATATCCAGCTTCTGCCGGCTCTTGATCGCATCACGTATAAGACCCTCCGAAGAAATAAACTCCGTATACATCAGGTCCGCCCCCTGGTCTTTACACACTGCACGAAAAGGTGGATCACTTACGTCTTCCATCGGAGCCAGTAAGAGCGGAAAATCACCTAATATTATATTCCCAATTTTTACCATTTTATTATTTGATAGCTGGCTATTAACACTTATTAATCCGGAAACCAATTGCCAACTCGATTTCGCACTGTAAATTTACGCAAAATTACTCTATGACAGGCTACCTGAGGCAGTACCCGCCAGCGTTACAGATCGCTACATTTTTTGGCTTATTCATTGGCTTTTCACTGCTGTATGGGATCTTCCTGATCACTGTTTTTCCTTACATCAGCGGCTATACCATAGAAACACTGCAAACTGCTGATCCTTCCCTACCTAAAGTTCTCGGCTATCTGAAATTAACGCAATTTCTATACACTTTAGTAGTTTATCTGTGCCCGGCGGCCCTTTTTGCCTATCTGGCAGCCCCCAGCCCTGCACAGTGGATGCACTTACAGAAAGCTCCCAGGGTATTGCCGGCAGCGCTGGCCATTTTAGTTATGCTGGCTGCATTACCAGTGGTAGGCTTTGCAGGTGACTGGAACCATACCTGGCAGCTGTCCGGGTCCTCCATGCAAATGGAAGAACAGGCAGAACTCCTTACCAGGATATTGCTGAAAATGCCCAACTTGGGTACACTGCTCGTAAACATCATACTCATTGCCATACTCCCTGCTATCGCAGAAGAGTTCTTTTTCAGAGGGGTGATACAACGTCTTCTTATCCAGGCCATGCCAAAAATTCCCTGGATAGCAGTTCTCCTTACCGCTGTTTTCTTCAGCGCTATTCATATGGAATGGCTGGACTTTATCCCCCGCATTATATTAGGTTTCCTGTTGGGTGCTATCTATTATCTGAGTGGGAACCTCTGGTTATCCATCCTCGGACACTTCCTCAATAATGGAATGCAGGTGGTGATGGTCTATCTTTATCAGGCTAAACTGATCCATGACGATCCTATGCAGTCGGAAACCACCGCCTGGTACAGCGCAGCCATCAGCCTGATTATAACAGTAGCTCTGCTGTGGTACCTGCGTAAAAGGTCGGATCAACCTAAACTACTCACTGTAAAAGAACCAGATATAGATTCAATCGGTGAGTAAATCGTAAATTACAGGCATCAATAAAAGACTTATGGAAAAAGACTGGGTGAAAATATTTACTACCAACCAAACTTTCCGCGCGGAAATAGTGAAAGGTATGTTACAGGAATACGGCGTAAACGCAGTACTGGTAAACAGAGTGGACTCTTCCTATCTTGTGACGCTGCCCGGGATGGCCGAAATTTATGTACATCAATCCCAGGAAGCAGAAGCGATCAAACTGCTGCAGGAAAACCCGGAGAATGAAGAATAAAAGCCGCCTGAACAGCGGATATCACCTTTCAAATCATACGCTTACATGAAGACATTTTTTACCCGAACAGCTACTGCCCTCGTTTTTGTAGCCGTAATGCTGGGCGGGATCTTATACAGTTCCTTTACTTTTTTCCTGCTTTTTTTCCTGATCAACTTCTTTGCCCTGCAGGAATATTTCAAACTGATCAGGAACATAGATCCTGAATATGCCGGCATTTCCGGCTGGCACAGGAACGGTATTCTCATTGCCAGTTGTGCGCTGATCATGGCCTTTACCGGGGAACATTTCATCTCTGCCGCAAACCTTTCACTGGGTTTCCTGGGCTGGTGGCTGGCCGTCATTTTCCTGCTGGTAATGCCTATAGGGGAGATATTGCTGAGTAAAGAGTTCTCACTTAAAAACATGGGCTATTCCGCCCTGGGCCTCATTTATATTACGCTCTCCCTGGGCTTGCTGATACATCTCTGCCTGAATTATGACAGTATCCGGTTTACGCCTACGGCTACCGGTACAGGACCAGGCTGGCTTATTCCGCTCCTGCTCATCATCTTTATCTGGATCAATGACACCATGGCCTACATTGTAGGCTCTCTGATAGGACGCACTCCATTTGCACCCACTATATCCCCTAAAAAGACCATAGAAGGCACTCTGGGCGGTATGATCCTGGCAGTAGCCGCTGCTGGCGTGTACGGCCATTACTGGGGCCAGCAATGGCTGTCCCTGCAACACTGGCTGGCATTGGCAACGATCGCGGCTGTTTTCGGTACCATAGGCGATCTGCTGGAGTCAAAACTCAAGCGTATGGCTGGTGTAAAGGATTCCGGCAGAATAATGCCGGGGCATGGTGGTTTTATGGATCGCTTTGATTCCCTGCTACTTGCGGCTCCTTTTGCATGGTTATATGTACATTTATTCGCAATGATTTAACTTCGCATCAAATAATAACACAACATGAAGATCCATCGAGAAGGATTGGCCACCATTTTACTGACTTTTGTAGTGCTTGCACTGATCAACGGCGCCGTTTTCTACTTTTCCGGAAACACGCTCACCCTCCAGATTATTGCTGCCTTTTCCCTGGCACTTTTCCTGTTCATTATTTCTTTTTTCCGTATCCCAAACCGGGAAATGAAACACGGCGAGTCCCTGGTATTAGCGCCCTGCGACGGTAAAGTAGTGGTGATTGAAGAAACCTATGAACCTGAGTATTTTAAAGACAAACGCCTGCAGGTGTCTATCTTTATGAGCCCTGCAAATGTACATGTGAACAGGAACCCTATCAGCGGACAGGTAAAACTGTCTCAGTACCATTCAGGTAAATATCTGGTGGCCTGGCATCCAAAATCATCTACCGAAAACGAACGCCATACTGTGGTGATCGGCAACGGAAAAACAGATGTGCTGGTAAGACAGATCGCCGGTGCATTGGCCCGCCGTATCGTAAACTATCTGAAACCAGGTATGGAAGTAACACAGAATGAAGAAATGGGGTTCATTAAATTTGGTTCAAGGGTAGACCTTTATCTGCCGGTAGGTACCCAGGTATCAGTTCAGCTGGACCAGGTAGTGCGTGCTGGTCAGACAGTCATTGCAACTTTATAAAATACGCATATATGAAGAAATTAATCATAGGAGCTGTCACCGTATTATTCATTACAGGTACAGTTCTGGCCCAGGAGAAAGCAAAGGAGAAATCCTGCAGTAAGGGCAACAAAGCATGTTGCAAACAGCCGGTTAAAACAGCCGGTCTGCGTACTGCCAAACCGGCGAAGCCAGCACAACCGGCCCAGCCGGCAAAGCCTGCTGCCAGAAAATAATTTCTATGCAAAAAAGACCGGGCCTCAGTTCTAACTGAGGCCCGGTCTTTTATATCTATAATATTCCCTTTAGTTCATGCAGGCTCTGAATAGAGTAAGTAGGCTTCAGATCAATCTTAGGCGCCAGTAACAGCGGATTAAAGTGTACCTGGTCTATCCCCGCATTATACGCTCCCAGCACATCAATATCCAGTGCATCTCCGATCATAATGCTCGTCTCCGTAGTTGCTACAGCCTTGGCAATAGCGAAATCAAAAATCTCTTTCTTCGGTTTCAGCGTGCCCGCAGATTCAGAAGTAATGATATGTGTGAAGAAATGATCTATCCCGGAATTACGTATTTTTTGCAGCTGTGTTTCCTCAAATCCATTCGTAATGAGATGTATAGGATAGTTTTTAGCTGCCAGATATTCCAGTACGTCTTTAGTATGCGGGAATAAGTTTGTTTTAAAGGGCAGACGTTCCAGGAACTGCACACTTAATGCATCCGCTAACTTTTCATCCCCGATTTTAAAGTCGAGCAATGTTACCCTGAAACGTTTTACACGCAACTCATTCCTGTTGATAAATCCTTTTCTGAAACGGTCCCACAGCTTATCATTATGTACAGTAAAATGCTCGTGAAAAACGGTAAAAGAGGCAACGCCTCTGCTTTCCAGGTTATGCTCATGATATAATTCCTCTAAAACCTCAAAGGAGTTGGCTTCAAAATCCCACAACGTATGGTCAAGGTCAAAAAATATATGTTTGTATTTCATCTTAAAATGCTGCTGAAAGCAGGCATAAATTTACTATTTTCCACCCTCTTATAAATGTAATTTATGAACGCAGTAATCACCGGAGCCAGTAAAGGCATAGGGAAGGCCATCGCTGAAAAGCTTGCCCGGGAAGGATTTAACGTAGCTATTTGTGCCAGGAATGCAGCCCCCCTGGAACAGGCCGTTACTGATATACAGGCACAAAATCCGCAGGCAACCGTATTATCCATGCCCGCAGACATGGGTAAAAAAGAGGATGTACTCGCCTTTGCAGCCAAAATAAAATCGGTATTCCCTTCAGTGGATATACTGGTAAACAATGCTGGTTTTTTTGTACCCGGCAGTCTGGACGAACAGGAAGACGGGCTGCTGGAAAGCATGATGGCCGCAAATGTATACAGTGCCTATCACCTCACCCGGCAATTGTTGCCTGCGATGAAAGCACTGCGCAAAGGGCATATCTTCAACCTCTGCTCTACAGCCAGTTATAAGGCTTACCCAAATGGCGGAGCTTATAGCATTACCAAGTTTGCCCTGCTGGGATTTTCCAGGAACCTGCGCGAAGAGCTGAAACAACATAACGTGAAAGTAACGTCGCTCAGTCCGGGCCCAACATTAACGGCCTCCTGGGACGGTTTTGATGCCCCTCCGGGCCGGATGATGGAACCGGAAGATATTGCGAACCTGCTGTGGGCGGCATATACACTGTCGGCTCAGGCTGTTGTGGAAGAAGTACTTATGCGGCCCATGCTGGGAGATATCCAGTAAAACCCTTACCAGTAAGCACTTTTCACCTTCATATCTATTATTTTTTTAACTAAGTTTTAACTGGGTATCCGGTCATAACAGGGCTGGCTTTGGTTAAATTTGTTATGCATTATGATGGTCAATACTGTTAGTATAAGGATGAGTGTACTATCCCTGCTTTGTTCTCTGGGTGTAGTATCATGCCTGCAGGCGCAGGATTTTAAGTTCACTACCACTGTTAGTAATACAAAAGTGGCATTGGATGAACCTTTCCAGATACAATTCATGCTGGAAAATGCCCCTAATGTATCTAGCTTTACCCCTCCTTCCTTTAACGATTTTGAAGTGTTGCAAGGCCCTTCCCAGATGCAGGGGCAGTCTATTATGAACGGTCACCGCTCTGAATATATTGCGCTCATTTACGTACTGCAACCCAAAAGAGTGGGTAACTTTACCCTCACAGGCGCTACTGCACGCACGAACGGAAATGTGGTGCATTCCAACCCGGTTACGATAGAAGTTGTGAAAGGCGCCCGCAACCTGGGACCGCAACAGCAACAGTTGCCCCAGACAGCTATTCCCCAGTCCCGTGCACAACAACCCGGCAGACAGGATGAAATGGAAGGGGTATTGAAGAATGGGGAAGATGTAAATGCCAAGCTAAAGAAGAATATTTTCGTGAAGGTAGACGTAGATAAAACCAGCCTGTATGAAGGGCAACAGTTAACGGTTACCTATAAGCTATACACACGCCTCCCAACAAATTCAAGTGTTACCAAAGTACCTGCATTCAAAGGCTTTTCCGCTAAAGATATAGAACTACCGAATCCGCCACAGGCAACGGAAGAACTGGTGAATGGCATACCGTTCAAAGTATTTATCATTCGCAAAACGCTCCTGTTCCCACTGCAATCCGGCACACTGGAACTGGACCCGGTAGAAGTGGATAACCATGTACGACTGGTAAAGCTTGTAAAGAATAACAAAAAAGCAGCACGTGATCCTTTCGGGGATGCATTTAACGACCCCTTCAGCGACCCTTTCTTCGACGACTTCTTTAACCGTCCGGAAGTGAGTTATGAGGATGTGCCATATAAAATACAAACACCGCCTGTAAAAATAAATGTGAAACCTCTGCCGGTAGACAGCCGCCCGATAAGCTTCACCGGTGCTGTTGGTAAATTCAATATGACGGCTACAGTAGACAAACAAAACCTGAGTACAGACGATGCCCTCACCCTGAAAGTGGTGATCGCCGGCCAGGGTAATGTGAACCTGCTGAATGCACCTAAGCTGGATATTCCGTCCAGCTTCGAAAAATACGATCCGAAGGTTACCGATAACATTGAGAAGAACAGTAACCCTCTTTCCGGCTCCCGTCAGTTTGAGTTTGCGCTCATGCCGCTGGAAGCAGGGGATCAGACGATCCCTCCCGTAGAGTTTTCTTACTTCGACGCAGCATCCAATAGTTATAAAACGATGCATTCGCCGGCCTTTAAAGTACATGTAACAGCAGGCAAACAGGCAAAAAAAGAGAAGGAAGACTTTAGCGAAAACAGGAATACCATCACTTCTAACTTCAATGGACAACTACAATGGATCAAAGACCAACGATTCCTGTTAGCTAGTCCATGGTTCTATATCTTATTACTGCTTCCGTTAATAGTCCTGATCGTTGTGTTATTTTACCGCCGCAAACAGGATTATCAGCAGAATAACGCAGCATTCCTTAAACACCGCTATGCTAATAAAGTAGCGCTCAAACGCCTGGAACTGGCTGCGCGTTACCTGCGGGAAGGAAAAGACAAGGCATTCTATGAGGAAACTTCCCGTGCAGTATGGGGTTATCTTAGTAATAAACTGCATATTCCTTTTTCAGATCTTAGTAAACAGCTGATCCAGGAACGCCTTTCACAACAACAGATCAATGGAGAAAATACTGAACAGCTGTTCGAACTGCTTGATAATTGCGAAATGGCGCTGTATACCCCTATGCATAACAACGACAAAATGCAGGGGACCTATCAGCAGGCAGTAAAGGTGATCAGCCAATTAGAAGACGAGTTGCAACGCGCAAAAACAGTTGCATAAAATATAACTATTAACGGATGAAATCAATATTAACAGGTATCTGTTTCTGCTTGCTGCTATGTAATTCATTACTGGCAGCAGAGATACCGCAGCAACAGTTGTTCAACAAAGCCAATGATCTTTTCCGGCAAAAACAATACAGTGACGCTGCTGGTACTTATCAGCAACTGATAGACGAAGGCTATAACCAGCCTGAGTTATACGTCAATGCAGGTAATGCCTGGTACAAGGCCAACCGCACCGGCCTGGCTATTTACAATTATGAAAAAGCACTGATCAGGGACCCTTTCTATAAACCGGCAACACATAATCTTTCCGTGGCTAATCAGCGGGTAGAAGGCTATGTAAATGATATTCCCCTGTTATTCTTCCAGCAATGGTGGTTACAGATACAACATCTCTATAACCCGAACGGATGGGCATTAGGAAGTATTCTTTTCTTCTGGCTGTTTGTTACGGGTATTATTGTAATGCTGTTGCGCCCTGCAATTAACCCGGTTTTAATAAAATGGGGGAATGTTATTACAGGTGTGTTGTTTCTATGTTTTATCAGTATGGCCGTTAGTGCTTACATGAATACCAACGTGCATGATACTGGTATCATTATGGGTAGTACGGTAAAAGTAAAAGCGGCACCAGACCTGGGCAGCAAAGATATTTTTGAATTACATGAAGGTGTAAAAGTACAGGTGACAGACGCTACGCAGGAGTACTGCAAAATAGTGTTGCCAGATGGCAAAACCGGATGGCTGGCCTGTGCAGAAATAAAAAGGCTGTAAGGATTCTTACAGCCGCTCTATCCTTTCCATAAACTCCTGCTTGCGATTCCGGGACACCGGTATACTACAACCGTCGCTCATTATAATATCCCCGCCATCTCCTTTTATATACCTGTCCATATAGAAGAGGTTCACCACATAGCTATGGTGTACCCTGAAAAATCCTTTGTTTTTTAGATTACTCTCTACTTCTTTTAATGTACGGCATACCAGCGATGGTTGTTCCGGCGAACTCTGTAGATAAATTTTGGTGTTTTCCCCGTCTGCTACGCAGTAAAGGATATCCCTTACCAATAACATCCTTAGTCCTTCAGGACTAGGCAATGCCAACCGTTCTCCCGGATGCAGGTGCTGATGCAGGAACTCCATCAGGCTATCTGTTTTGCTGACCGCCTGTTCCTTTATTTTGGAAAGACGCAGCTGGGCCTTATCCACAGCTTCCTGCAGATCTTCCTTAATAATAGGCTTCATCAGATAATCCAGCGCATTATGACGGATTGCATCCAATGCATAATGATCATGCGAAGTAGTTATTATGATAGAGAAGCTGGCATCCTTGCAGGCCTGCAATACTTCAAAGCCGTTCAGGCCCGGCATCTCCACGTCCAGGAAAAGGAGTTCGGGTTTATGTGCCTCAATAGCCTCTAAAGCCGTGATACCATCGGCACAAACAGCCACTATATTTACTGCCGGGCAGTGTTTCTCCAATAAAAGCGTCAGTACGCTCCTGCTTAGCTTTTCATCATCCACTATGATGGTACGCATGTTCTAGAAAATTCTTTGTCCCCAAAATTCCCTGCTTATGCTCATGTATAGGTCAGGCAGGGAAAAAGTACAATATTTCCCGTAAAGATTTGTGTATGATTTAAATAAAATAAGCAGGGGCTAATTCAGACGGCTGGAAACGTGTTGCATTTTGATAATAACGTGACTTCCATCAGGTTCATGCTGATCATTATAAACATCTTCTTCTTCTACAGAAGCTCTCAGGTTATATTTTTCATTGATGGCTTCCAGTCTTTCCGCAGCGATTGTAATCCCTTTCAGGAACGAAGCGTCTGAGGGAGGTATGGTGTCATTATGAACACCGTTATCCGCTATGTGGATGCAGAGCATGTCTTTATCGCGACTGATAATGATTTTCAGGAATCCGCCGGTCTTTTCAGGTCTCAGCAACAAGCGTTGCCAGATGGCTTCCTGTACATATGGCTGAATAATAAGAGGGGGGATCATGGTCACCTGCTGAAATACCTCCGGCAATACTTCCAGGTTATAGTCGAACTGTGGGCCAAAGCGCAGTTGTTCCAGTTGCAGATATAGTTCAAGGGCTTCTACATCCTCTTCCAGGTTTATCCATTCTTTGTTGCAGTTCCGGATCATGGATCGCATCAGTCTTGCAAAGCGGGTAAGGTACAGAGATGCCAGGTCCGTACTGGTAGTAAGGATATAATGATGTATTGCGTTCAGGCTATTGAAGATGAAATGAGGGTCCATCTGCGCCTGAAATGCGTGCATTTCCAGGTATACAAGGGATTGTTGCCGGGTTATCTCTTTTGCTGTGATCTTCCTTATCTGCCTTTCTCTTCTGAAAAAAAGGATACATAATATCGTTACACTTAACAAAAAAAACAGCCAATACGGCCAACCTGCTGCACTGAGTATGTCATTGCAAAGCCTCAACTCTTTAACGGTTTTTATTTAAAAGGATATAATTAAAGTCTGTACTACAAAGTGGCACCATCACCAGGTTAGAAAACCTCAATCAGGTACGGCATTGCAACATCAGTTAAGACCGATCTTAAATATCCGCTAAATATGTATGAAATTAAAGTGACAATTATTACAAGGCAGCATTTCTCCCGAAATTGGGGGAAAACGCATGGTAAGTGGTAATTGGGTTAAAAACAAAAAGCTCCTGGCGGAGCTTCTATTCGGTAAATTTATAGCCGACACCTCTCACAGAGTGAAAGTATCGCGAGTTCCGGCTGTCTTCCTCAAAATACTTCCGGAAGTTCAGTATAAAGTTATCAATAGTACGGGTAGTAGGATATACATTGTACCCCCATACCACCTGCAGGATCTTCTCCCGGGTCACGACTTCCCCCTTGTTCTCTATCAGCAGTTTCAGCAACATGGCCTCCTTCTTGCTTAATTCATAATGCTTTCCGTCTTTGCCTATACATTCCTGTGCTCCAAAGTCTATTTCATTACTTCCAAAGCGGTATACGCTTGGCACACTGTCTTTATCCTGAATCTTCTTGTTCTTTACGATCAGCTTTTCTACCCTCAGCAGCAACTCTTCCAGGTTAAAAGGCTTGGTCATATAGTCATCCCCGCCTTTCTTCAGGCCCAGTACCCGGTCTGCACTACTATTTTTGGCACTCAGGAATAAGATGGGAACCTCATTATTCTGGATACGGATGTTCTCACATACGGCGATGCCGTCCATTTCCGGCAGCATAATATCCAGTATGATCAGATCAAAATATTCATTCTTCACCGCCTTCAAAGCAGCGGTGCCATTATCTACAGCCGTAACTTCATATCCTTCAAGCTCCAGGTTAAGCTTCAATGCTTCCTGGAGGTTCTCTTCGTCCTCTACCAGTAGTATGGATGCTTTTGTAGCTTCCTTCATAATTTATAATTGCAATAATCTAATTTACACAGTTTGTGCGGAATATACAGGCCATGTTATTTCAAAACTGGCACCAGCCGGCACATTATCCTTCACTATAATTGTTCCTCCGTGTTGCTGTACGATCTTCTCGGTAAGGAATAATCCCAAACCTGATCCTTTGGATTTACGCGTATTTTCATTGCCTATACGATAAAACTTAAGGAAGATGCGCCTGCGCTCATCAATGGGTATTCCTGGTCCCTCGTCCGTTACCTTTAATTTGAGCTGATTCGCTGTTGCGGTAAGCTCAACATCTATCACCGTATTTTTAGGTGAATATTTGGCAGCATTTTCCACCAGGTTACTCAGCATGATCTGCAACATGAACTTGTCCCCATTCAACCACACGTCAGGCAAAATATGTGCCTGTATAGTATGGGTCGGTATCCGTGACTGTATTTCCTTTACGCCGGCCTCCATCAGGGCAGAGAAATCAAGGTCTTCCCGGTACAGCTGATAACGCTGGGATTCCATCTGGGAAGCCAGTAAAATATTATTACAAAGCTGGTCCAGGCGATTGGTTTCCCGGATGGTATTATCCAGCAGGCGATGTTGCTTTTCCTCGTCCAGCTTATGTTTGCGCAATGTTTCCAGGTTCAGTTTAGCTGCGGCTATGGGCGACTTCAGTTCATGCGTCACCGCCATCAGGAAGTTCTGTTGCTGCTGTGATAACTTCATCTGTTTATAGACTGCCAGGTATACGAAGAACCCGCCTAAAAGTATGATGGCAAGGAAAATAACCCCCTCCCCAAAGAACATGACAGTTCGTCGTTCTTCGGTAGTTTCTATGCGTTGGAGTTCCTGATGATATTCTACGGGGTGCGAAACACTATCTGTTCTTAGTTCCAGGTTCTGGACTTCGAAGCGGGCGATCTGTTCACTTTGCATGAACAGTAACACCCCCCACCATACCAGGGCAAGAATAGTGTATGCCAGTACAAAGAGGTAAATGAAGGAAATAACCTTTCCTTCGTGCATTTTAAGGAATAGCTTTCTCATTTTTTCGTAACCCGGCTTTCTCAATCCGCAGGCCTACATTCATGATATCTGGCAGCGGATTTTGCCGCATATTTTGTTCAAAGGTGAACCGGTAAGTGCCCGGCTTGTTGAGTATTGCTTTCTGCTGAATAGGTATCTGGTGTTCGTAAATGTCATCCAGCCCGCTACCCAGCCATTTGCCGGACATGTCTGCCAGTGGCAGTTCTACACGCTGAGGTATTGGCTTTCCTTCGGGGAACTGTGTACTTACTACCAGCCATATATTACTGTAAGGATAGGAGTCCTTATGCCTTACATTTACAAATATATTATACAGGTAGGCGGTGTCCTCCGGAAGCAATGTAACCTCAAAAACAGGTTTATGCTCGTAAGACCATTCATGTCCCGGGATCTCCAGGTTCTTTTCATAGGTGTCCATCTTCATGGGTTGGCAGGACGCCACTATCAGCAGCATACCTGCGGCCACAATAGTCCGGCAGAAATTACTCATATAATTCGAAATACTTTTATTAAAGTACGTTCAGTACCTGTTCTTTTGCCTTTTCCAGCTCGTCCTTCATCAATACCACCCATTGTTGTATAGCGGCATCATTTGCCTTTGAACCGGTTGTATTGATCTCTCTACCCACTTCCTGCAGCACAAATCCAAGCTTCTTTCCTTTCGCAGGATCCGCTTCATGCAGGATCTCCTTGAAGTAACGGCAATGATTTTCCAGTCTGATCAACTCTTCTGAAATATCCAGCTTTTCTAAATAAAATATCAGTTCCTGTTCCAGACGGTTCGCATCGACGTTCTCTTTGCCCACATGTTCTGCCAGCAAACTTTCCAGTCGCTGACGCACTTTATCCTTACGCAATGGGTCCAGTTCCCGCACTTTTACACAATAAGACTCTATATTATCTATGCGTACCAGCAGGTCTGCTGCCATCATTTGTCCTTCATCCTGACGGTGTGCGTCCAGTTCATCCAGCGCAGCTTTCAGCACTTTTTCCACCTCTTTCCACTCCTCCTCTGTGATCTGTTCTGTAGCAGGCGTCACTACTTCAGGCAATTTCATCAGCACGTTCAGCATATCTTCCTGCGGCATGTTCAGCTCTGTTGCCAGCGTAGTGATGGACTGGTGATAAAACCGGGCCAGCTCCGTATTGATCATCACCGGACGGTTAGCCCCGTTCTGCCGCACATTCACCGTTGCATCCAGTGTACCACGCAGCAAAGATTGTTGCAGCAGGTTGCGGATATCAAATTCGTAAGGCTTTAATAACGGGGATATTTTCAGGTTTACGTCAAACTGCTTACCATTGAGCGATTTTACTTCTGCCACGATGGTGGTCTCTCCCCTGGTATTTTCCGCCCTTCCGAAGCCGGTCATTGATTTCAGCATAATAGAGATTTGTGAGTAACAAACCTAGCTAAATTAGGGCAAAGCGCAAAAGATTAGCTACAAGGTCTTTACTGGTGGTAATTACTTAAACAATAATGCGTAGATCTCCCGTTGGGTCATCTCTCTCATCTCTCCGGGTAATATTCCCTCTATGGTAATGCCTCCGATACGATAACGGATAAGTCTCAACGTAGGGAATCCCGCGGCTGCAGTCATTTTGCGTACCTGCCGGTTTTTGCCTTCCTGCAAAACCAGTTTTATCCAGGGTGCAGGGATGCTCTTTCGGAAACGAATAGGGGGATTACGCTCCGGAACCGCTGGTTCCGTCTCAAAGATCTCTGCCTGACAGCGGCGGGTCTGATATTTTTTCCCGTCCACAGCAATGGTAACGCCCTGACGTAATTGCCGGATAGCAGCATCATCTATAGCCCCGTCTACCTGCACCCAGTATTCCCGTTCATGCGCATTCACAGGATCAAGCAATCTGTTAGTCAATGATTTATCATTCGAAAGTATCAGCAATCCCTCACTATCATAATCCAGCCTGCCTACCGGATATACATCCACAGGTACTTTAAAATAATCTGACAGACTGTCCTTCCCATCCTCTTTCCCGAAACGGGTAAGTACCTGAAAAGGTTTATATATAACATAATAATTAAATGGCATACATTAACAACTCGTTACTTAAGGGTAAATTGCCTGTAAATTAGTAATTTTGCGGTCGAATATATGTGTACAGCTTTCCATAATGCTTCTTGTCTGAATTGCCAGGCCCGCTTTGGATCAATCCTTTTCAAAGCAGAAAAGTGCAATCTGGAAGAAATTGAAGCAGCCAAGGTATGCTCTGTTTACAAAAAAGGGCAGGTAGTATTCCAGGAAGGAGCTTATCCTTTTGGCATCTATTGTGTGAATACAGGTAAGATTAAATTATCTCACTGTGGAGACGATGGCCGCGAACAGATCGTACGCCTCGCCAAACCAGGTGATATTATAGGCTATAAAGCATTACTGAGCGCTGAACGTTATACCGCCTCTGCTATCGCCCTCGACGACGCCTCTGTATGTTTCATTCCCAAAGATCTTTTCATGAGCATATTACAGAAAGACGCCAGCCTGTCTTTCGAAATGATGCGCATTATTGCCAGCGAACTGCGTAAAGCAGAAGTGAAGATCACCCACCTGTCTCAGAAACCCGTGCGTGAACGACTGGCAGAAACCCTTCTCTTTATTAAAGAAACCTATGGCGTGGAAACCGACGGCTTCACCCTCAATGTTCGTCTCTCCCGCGAAGAAATAGCCAACCTGGTTGGTACTGCTACAGAATCCGCTATTCGCCTGCTCTCCGAATTCAAAAAGGACGGCCTCATAGAACTACAAGGCAAAAAGATCCGCCTGCTTAATACAGAAGAGATTACACGCACTGCTAATCTCCAGGACTGATCTGCATCACATTTTAACTTGATCCTCATCATTGTGCCTCCCCGGCCATACGACTAGCTTTGCTCCAAATCTTCGATATGGCAACGTTATCCGATGTACAACTACTATGCGATCACTGCGGAGAAACCTGTACGGACAACAGCATTACTAATGGCGATAAATATTTCTGCTGCCAGGGTTGTAAACTGGTATATGAAATACTGAACGAGAATGATCTCTGTGAATATTACTCTCTGAATAATAAACCCGGAGTGGCGCAACGCATTCCTGTCAGAAAAGATAAATTTGCCTTCCTCGATGATGAAAAGATTCAGCAACAACTGCTGCAATTCCGGGATGATCAGCAAACACACGTCACCTTTTATATTCCTTACATTCATTGCAGCTCCTGCCTCTGGCTCCTCGAGAACCTGCACCGGCTGGACCCCGGCGTACAGAAAGTAACAGTCAACTTTACACGAAAAGAGGCACAGGTCGTTTTCCGGCAGTCTCAAACATCTCTGCGAAAAGTAGTGGAAACACTTACCAGTATAGGATATGAGCCTTACATCAGCCTGGAAGACCTGCAACAGAAAAAGCCGCGCGTACAACGCGATCTCATCTACCGCATAGGTGTGGCCGGCTGTTGCTTCGGGAATATTATGCTTCTCAGTTTTCCTGAATACTTTTCCGGGCATAGTTACTCTGATCCCAAACTCAATCTCCTCTTCCGTTATCTCAATTTATTACTTTCTTTACCCGTATTCTTCTACAGTGCACAGGTATTCTTCCGCTCTGCATGGAGCAGTCTTAAAGCGGGTTTTCTGAATATAGACGTGCCTATAGTACTGGCCATTATCGTCACTTTTGTCCGCAGTCTTTCAGACGTATTTTCCGGCCACGGCGCAGGGTATTTTGATTCTATGACCGGCATTGTTTTCTTCATGCTGGCAGGACGGATTTTACAGGAGAAAACTTACCAGGGGCTTTCTTTCGACAGAGATTACACCGCCTACTTTCCCATAGCGGTTTCCGTTATAAAAGCAGGAAAAGAAATCCCAACGGCCTTACCTGATATCAAAATAAATGACTCCTTACTAATCCATAATGATGAACTGATTCCGGCAGATGGCATTCTGATTAAAGGCCACGCAGTGGTTGATTACAGCTTTGTAACCGGAGAATCTTTACCTGTAAGGAAATCCGTAGGTGAAATCGTGTATGCAGGAGGAAAACAACTGGAAGGAAACATCGAGATAATGACCATTAAGGAAGTGGCTCAAAGTTATCTTACCAGTCTCTGGAACCGCGAGGAAATAAAAAATCCGGTTGCAAAAGAAGCCTCCTTTATTCATTTATTATCCAGGTATTTTACCTGGGTAGTATTATGGATTGCTGTGATCACCGCTACTTACTGGTGGGTGTATGAACCTGCACGTATATGGCCTGCCGTTACTGCTGTTTTAATTATCGCCTGTCCCTGTGCGCTGCTGCTGGCGGCTTCTTTCACAAACGGACATATTTTAAGAATACTGAGCCGCCATCGCTTATACCTGCGTAATGCGGCAGCTATAGAGCGTTTGGCGCGTATAAATCATATTGTTTTTGATAAAACGGGCACGCTTACAAGCAAAACAATCAGCACGGCTAATTATATTGGTCTCCCTCTTACGCCTGATCAAACCGCTGCTGTCGCATCTCTTGCCGCACAGTCTTCACATCCGTTAAGTCAATCTATAGCTGCAAATTACGGGAATAACGACCGCCTGCCCGTAAGAGGCTTTAAATCCGTTACCTCACAGGGTATCAGTGGCTGGGTACAGGAACATTTTATAGAGATGGGCAGTGCTGCATTCGTAGACGCACCTAAACTTGTAACTACTGATGGAAGTACTGTGTTCGTTGCTATTGACGGACAGGTGACAGGATATTACAGTATCGGAAATCAATTCCGCGAAGGTATGCCGGTGTTATTAAAACAATTACAAAAAAAATACGCCCTTTCTCTTTTATCCGGGGATAACAACAGGGAAATGCCTTACCTGCGCACACTCCTAGGACCTTCATCCACATTGCTTTTCACGCAGCAGCCGCAAGACAAATTAAACTACATCATCCAGTTGCAACAGCAAGGTAACAGGGTGCTCATGATAGGCGATGGATTAAACGATGCCGGTGCATTAAAACAAAGCGATGTAGGTATCTCTATCGCAGAAAACAGCAACAACTTTACACCTGCAAGTGACGGTATCCTGGAAGCTGCTCAACTACCACAACTACCGCATTTTATAAAAATATGCAAGGCCAACAAACGCATTATCATTATCAGCTTTATCATCTCCCTTATCTATAATATTACCGGGCTGTTTTTTGCCGTACAAGGTATTTTATCCCCGCTTACTGCTGCTATACTCATGCCTGCAAGCTCTATCAGCATTGTACTGATTACTTATGGATTAAGTGAATGGGCCGACAGACACTGATATAAATCAGCGGCACTATTGAGCTACATCATAAACCCCGCACATGACATGGCCTAGCTTTGTAATAAACTATTACACTATGAGCGTGATCATTATTCTCCTGGGAGCCAGTCTGCTGGTGGCATTGTTTTTCCTTGCAGCATTCATCTGGTCTGTGAAGAACGGACAATTCGAAGATAGTTTTTCTCCCGCGCACCGCGTGCTTTTTGAAGACAAACCAGCCGTACACATCTGCAAAAAGTCATGCGATAATAAGAATTGCAAATCTGCTATCTGTAAAAATTAGCCATCAACTAGTAATAGAATATATATGCCTCTTGAAAAATTCTCGTACGACAACCGTACCGTTAAATGGTTTGCATATGCATGTATCGGCTGGGGGCTGATAGGCATGCTGGCAGGCCTCTGGGCCGCACTTGCACTTGTGTTGCCGGATTTGAGCCTTGGATTTGCTCCTACTACCTTTGGACGACTCAGGCCCGTACACACCAATGCTGTAATATTCGCCTTTGTAGGCAATGGTATTTTCATGGGTGTGTATTACTCACTGCAACGCCTTTGTAAAGCGCGTATGTTCAGTGATATTCTGAGTAAAATTCATTTCTGGGGATGGCAGGCCATCATTGCCGGCGGTGCTCTTACCCTCTTTATGGGATGTACTACCGGTAAAGAATATGCGGAGCTGGAATGGCCTTTCGACATCGCAATCACCCTGATATGGCTGGTGTTCGGCGCTAATATGCTGGGCACTATTTTACGTCGTCGTGAAGCACATCTGTACGTAGCTATCTGGTTCTACATTGGTACCTGGGTAGCGATTGCCATGCTGCATATCGTAAACTCCTTCGAGCTGCCCTTATCTTTCCTGAAAAGTTATTCTGCTTATGCAGGTGTACAGGATGCGCTGGTACAATGGTGGTACGGACATAATGCAGTTGCATTCTTCCTCACAACTCCTTACCTGGGACTCATGTACTACTTTGTTCCGAAGGCGGCCAACAGGCCGGTATATTCTTACCGCTGGTCTATCATCCACTTCTGGGCGCTCATCTTTATTTATATCTGGGCAGGACCACATCACCTGTTATACACCGCATTGCCTGAATGGGCTCAATCCTTAGGTACCGTATTTTCCATTATGCTCATCGCTCCTTCCTGGGGTGGTATGCTCAATGGCTTGCTTACATTACGTGGCGCATGGGACCGTGTCAGAGAAGATGCCATTCTGAAATTCTTCGTCGTAGCACTTACCTGTTATGGTATGGCGACTTTCGAAGGCCCTATGTTATCGCTTAAAAATGTGAATGCGATCAGTCATTATACTGACTGGACCATCGCACACGTACACGTAGGCGCTTTGGGATGGAACGGTTTCCTCACTTTCGGTATCCTTTACTGGTTATTACCACGTATTTTCAGCACAAACCTATACTCTAAGAAATGGGCGAATACACATTTCTGGATAGGTACGCTGGGCATCATCTTTTATGTTATTCCGCTTTACTGGGCGGCCTTTACACAAAGCATGATGTGGAAACAGTTTACACCGGAAGGTCAGTTAAAATTCCAGTTCCTTGAAACAGTGAACACAATTGTACCGATGTATGCATTACGCGCATTCGGTGGTACATTATATCTCTCCGGTGTGATCCTGATGATAGTGAACCTGACCAAAACTATACTCCGTGGTACATTCGTAGCCAATGAACCTGCAGAAGCTGCGCCTTTACCAAAAGTGATCGTTACTCACGGGAAAGCGCACTGGCATAGCTGGATAGAACGCAGACCCATACAGCTGGTCGTATTCAGCCTTATTGTGGTAGGTATCGGGGGCATTCTTGAACTGATCCCTACATTCCTGATAAAGAGTAACATTCCTAC
Source organism: Chitinophaga oryziterrae (assembly GCF_009758125.1). Lineage (GTDB taxonomy): Bacteria > Bacteroidota > Bacteroidia > Chitinophagales > Chitinophagaceae > Chitinophaga > Chitinophaga oryziterrae. Next base: position 110,370 of record NZ_WRXO01000005.1, on the reverse strand, counting down.
TATCACCAGCGTAAAACCATACACGCCGCTGGAACTGCATGGACGTGATATATACATCCGCGAAGGCTGTTATACCTGTCACTCCCAGATGATCCGCCCATTCCGGGACGAAGTGGCGCGTTACGGGGAATACTCCAAGGCCGGGGAATTTATCTATGATCATCCTTTCCAGTGGGGATCTAAACGTACAGGTCCGGATTTAGCCAGGATAGGAGGTAAGTATCCGAACTCATGGCATTACAATCACATGATGGACCCTACATCTATGTCTCCTGGTTCTATCATGCCGCAATATCCGTGGCTGTTCGAAGATAAAGTAGATAAAACACTCACTCCTCCGATGATCAATGTGATGCGAAAACTGGGCGTGCCTTATGCCCTGGGTTATGAGAAACAGGCAAATGCAGACATGGAGAAACAGGCACAGGAAATAACAGCTTCCCTGCAAAAGGATAAGCTGCCTATACAGCCAGACCGTGAAATCGTTGCCCTGATTGCTTATCTGCAACGCTTAGGAAAAGATATTAAAGCCACACATTAAAATCATACTACAATGAAGTTCATCAACTATCTGGAATCAATCACCGGTGTAAGTGTATATCCGCTGGCCTCATTGTTCATTTTCACCATCTTCTTTGCGCTGGCCAGTTTCTGGGCACTTAAAGCAGATAAGGGCATGATAGATCATATCAGCCATATCCCGCTGGATGATAACATGACGAGCAAATAATTTTAACTGTTACAGACATGAACAAGAAACTAGTCAATATATCTGCACTTTTATTACTCAGCCTTACGGCTGCGGCGCAGGACAGACCTGAACCTCCTTCAGAATTAAGCAATCCGGTGGCAATCGTATTGCTGACCGTGATCATCGGCTTACTTATCGCGATCGGCATCCTTGGCAGCGTGGTAATAAGTGCCATGGATATTTACAAGGATAGAATAAAGAAGTCCGGAACAGTACTAACTATACTGTTACTACTGGTAGCTGGTCAGGCTATGGCACAGGATACTCCTGCAGCGAAAACAACGCTCATCAACGGCCTGTCACAGACGTCCTTTTACCTGCTGGTATCTGTGATCGTCCTGGAAATAGCTGTGATCATCAGCCTGTTGTTTACGTTACGTATTCTGGTAGGTATTGAACGCAAAAGAAGGATCAAACCTGTTAAGGAAGCCGTTCCCGGCAAGCCGAAGATCTCCTGGCTGGATAAACTGAACGATACAAAAAGCCTGGATGCCGATTCTGAAGCAGACGTAGATATGGGACACGACTATGACGGTATCCATGAACTGAATAATCCAACTCCTCCCTGGTGGAGATATGGATTCTATTGCAGTATACTGTTCGCTGTCGTGTATCTCTGGCGTTTCCAGTCGGCCCCTACACAGGCAGAGGAATTAGCCTCCGCAGAAGCGGCAGCCGCAGAAGAAAAAGCCGAGTACCTGAAACTGGCTGCTAATAATATCGATGAGAAAAGCGTGAAGCAGCTTACTGATCCGGCAGACCTTGCAGCTGCCCAGAAGCTGTTCTCCACTAATTGTGCGCCTTGTCATGGCCCACAGGGACAGGGAGTCGTAGGTCCTAACCTGACAGACGATTACTGGCTGCATGGCGGAAAGATCAATGACGTATTTAGCACGATTAAATACGGGGTAGCAGATAAAGGTATGAAGTCATGGAAAGATGATTTTTCTCCGAGACAACTGGCCCAGCTGGCCAGTTATATCAAAAGTATCCATGGCTCCAATCCTCCTAATCCAAAAGAGAAACAAGGTATACTAGAACAATAGTGTTATGGAAGAGACTGAAACGTTCAGAGATAGCTTAGCCACTGTTGATAAACAGGGAAAACGCAATTGGATATATGCTCAAAAGCCTGCTGGTAAGTATTATACTGCCAGAAGTATTTTAAGTTACCTGTATTTTATTGTATTCTTCGCCGGTCCATTTATTAAAATAAATGGCCGGCCCTTGTTTTTACTAAATGTGGTAGAAGGAAAGTTCATTTTGTTTGGCGCCATTTTCTGGCCGCAGGATTTCTTCATTTTCGGCCTGGCAATGGTTGCCTTTATCCTGTTCATTGTATTGTTTACAATGGCTTTCGGCAGATTGTTCTGCGGATGGGCATGCCCTCAGACCATCTTTATGGAAATGCTGTTCAGGAAAATAGAGTACTGGATAGAGGGGACCGCGGCGGCACAGAAAGTGTTGAACAAAGCGCCATGGAGCGCAGAAAAAGTCCTGAAAAAGACAAGCAAACATATCCTGTTTTTTGTCCTGTCTTTTCTCATCGCCAATACTTTCCTGGCATATATCATAGGGGTTGATAGCCTGTTGAAGGTGATTGAAAGCCCCGTGTCTGCACATACCGCCACCATGTTTATTTTTTCCGGCGTTTTCTATGGCGTATTTGCTTTCTTCAGAGAACAGGTATGTACCGTGGTTTGCCCTTATGGTCGTTTGCAGGGAGTATTGTTAGATAAGGATACTGTAGTGGTGGCATATGATTATGTAAGAGGAGAGCCCAGAGGACATTTTAAAAAAGAACAGAGCGGCGGAGATTGTATAGACTGCTTACAATGTGTAAAGGTATGCCCCACGGGGATAGATATCCGCAACGGGACCCAGCTGGAATGTGTGAATTGCACGGCCTGTATAGATGCCTGCAATTTCATGATGGAAAAAACGGGCCGCCCGCCGGATCTTATCCGGTATGCTTCAGAGAACGGTATTGCAGCTAACAAGCCATTACATTTTACCCCCCGTATAAGGGTCTACAGTGCTTTCTTACTGATCATTCTCTCTGCTATCTCCTGGATGCTGCTCAGCAGGCAGCCGGTGAGCGGGGCCGTAATGCGCACAGCAGGTATGCTGTACCAGGAAAGAGGGCTGGATAGCATTACTAACCTCTATCGCATCAAACTGGTGAATAAAACGGCTGCGGATATCCTGCTTACCTTGAAACTGGAGGATGCTCCCGGCTCTATAGAGCTGTTAGGACAACCGGTTATCCGTGTAAAGGCAGAAGACCAGGGAGAGGGAACTTTCTTCGTTGTACTGCCCCGTACGAGTATTAAAAACCGTAAAACAAACCTGCATATAGCGTTATATACAGGCAATAAAAAAACCGGGTCCATCAAAACCACTTTCCTGGGCCCTGTACAATAAAACACATCACTATGAACTGGGGACATAAAATCATCATCGTCTTTGTGCTTTTCGCGGCCGGAATTCTTACCATGGTCACTAAAAGTATGCGTACCCGGATAGACCTGGTAACGCCTGATTACTATGGGGAAGAACTGAAATATCAACAGGTGATAGATGGCCGTAAACAAGCCATGAACCTGTCTTCTCCTGTAGTGATAAGTCAGGAAGAACATACGATCACACTGGCTTTTCCCAAAGAGATGCAGGACATTCCCCTTACAGGAAATGTGTTGTTTTACCGGGCTTCAGATTCGGGACAGGATGTAACAGTGCCCGTAAAATCCGGACTGCTCATTCTCAGCAAGGATCGTCTGCACAGAGGTAGTTACAGGGTACAGATGCACTGGGAGGCAAACGGAAAAAAGTACTTCCAGGAAAACGCAGTAATGGTTAACTAAGTTGATTATGTTCCTGACATTTCTTTATGCTCTTTCACTCGGATTCATAGGCTCCTTTCATTGTATCGGAATGTGCGGCCCGATAGCGCTGACATTACCGGTACAACACCTGGACGGTACCAGGAAAATGGCCGGCATACTGTTATACAACGCAGGGCGTATTACCGCATACAGCGGCATAGGCATTGCATCCGGCTGGCTGGGCAGACAATTCTATATCGGAGGGTTACAACAATGGTTATCCATTACAATTGGTTGCGGGTTATTGCTGGCTGTTATCTTCCGCAATAACCGTTTCCATTTCAGCACAGGCATCTACGGCGCCCGCATTAAAAAGATCCTGGGCAATCTATTGCGTCAACAGAAGCTACACACCCTCTATGCAATCGGTTTCTTCAATGGCTTACTGCCCTGCGGGCTTGTTTACTTCGCCGTAGCGGGGGCTGTGGCCACCGGTAGCATCACACAGGGCGCGCTGTTCATGTGCGCCTTTGGTACCGGCACATTGCCAGCGATGGTTACCATTAGCTGGTGCAGCCAGATCATCACCGTCCACATGCGCAACAAACTGCGCCAGTGTGTACCATACGCAGTAGCATTGATGGCAGTCCTATTGATCCTGCGTGGCATGAACCTCGGCATTCCATACATCAGTCCTGCTATCTCCAAAGGAAAAATTATTGAACACTGTTATAAACCATCATAGTATGAGCCTCATTCAGAAATACAATGTTGCCGCTCCCCGTTATACAAGTTACCCAACCGTTCCCTACTGGAACAATGCCGGTTTTGATATCGCCAGCTGGCAGGCATTGGTACAGCAGTCATTCCATGCCACCAACAATACGGAAGGCATCAGTATTTACATCCACCTTCCTTACTGTGAAAAGCTCTGTACCTATTGTGGCTGCAATAAATACATTACGGTGAATCACGGTGTGGAAGAACCTTATATCAGCACGCTGTTAAAAGAGTGGCAGTTATACCTGGGATTGTTCGGGAAACGCCCGCGCATCCGTGAACTACATCTGGGAGGAGGGACGCCGACCTTCTTCACACCGGAAAATCTGCATCAGCTGGTAACGGGTATTTTCAAAGGGGCCGATGTGCTGAAAGATGCGTCCCTCAGCTTCGAAGGCCACCCGAACAACACCACTGAAGCACATATGCAAACGCTGTACGACCTGGGATTCCGGCGTATGAGCCTGGGCATACAGGACTTTGATATCCGCGTGCAGGAGATCATCAACCGCATACAGCCTTACGAAACCGTAGCACGTGTCATGCAAGAGGCAAGAGCGATCGGATATACGTCCATCAACTTCGACCTTGTCTACGGATTGCCACTGCAAACAGCAGCCAGTGTAAAAGATACCATTAATCAGGTGATGCAGCTGCAACCGGACAGGATCTCTTTTTACAGCTACGCACATGTTCCCTGGGTGAAAGGAGTAGGACAAAGGCGTTATTCTGAAGCCGATCTGCCCAAAGACGAAGAGAAGCGGGCACTGTATGATCTTGGCAAAACAATGTTCGCAGAAAACAACTACACAGAAATTGGGATGGACCATTTTGCCCTGAAGGACGATCCTCTTTACAATGCCTTTACCAATGGAACATTACACCGCAATTTTATGGGTTATACAGATCATCATACTTCTCTGATGATAGGATTAGGCGCTTCTTCCATCGGAGACAGCTGGTATGCATACGCCCAAAATGAAAAAGAGATCAATGCCTGGCAAAGGTTGGTGAATAACGGACAGTTCCCCGTAGTTCGTGGTCATATACTAAGCAGGGAAGACCTGTTACTCCGGCGCCATATACATGCACTTATGTGTACCTTTGAAACAACATGGAACAAGGCTGATACGCAGTGTGACGCTATCATTGAGGGGCTGCAACGCTTGCAGGAACCGGAAAAAGACGGACTGGTGATCGTACATCCAAAGAAGGTTACTGTTACAATGAAAGGACGTCCGTTTATACGGAACATCTGTATGGCTTTTGATGCCCGTTTATGGCAGCAATTACCACAATCACAACTCTTCAGTAATGCGATCTAGTATATTCACTTCATTCTTACGGTTTTATGTTACAATCTTTTCAAAATGAAAAACTTTTTCCAGAAAATGGACTTCAAAAAGAGAAAAATGATGCCTTCCTGATTTTTGCGCTCCATTCCAAAAGGAGATAAAAATGTATTGACATCAGTACAATGTGAATAGCAGATAAAAAAACGAATTAGCTGAAATGCTTGTGGGGAGAGGATCTTAACGGGCATAAAAAAAGTCTGACCGTGTTTACAATCAGACTTTCTTGTTATGTGAATGGGTTAGTAAGTACAGGAAACATAAATTCCCTACACAATATTAAAAAGAATTTCATCACAAAAGAAAAAAAATGCAAACTTTTTTATTCACACCAGTAAAAAAAGTGTGGATAACAACAGTTAGTACTTAGTGAGATAACTTTATTTCCTCTCTTCATCATTCCGGAACATGCAATTAATTATTCCTATTTCTCTACTACCTTTGCTTCACTAAACAGCACAACACATGAAGTTGAACGCACCGCTAGCGGTAACGGAAATAGCAGCATTCATAGGCGCAGAGCTGGTTGGCAACGACCAGCTGGAAGCAACCGGTATTAATGAGATTCATAAAGTCGAACCGGGAGATATCTCTTTCGTCGACTTTGAAAAGTATTATGATGCCTCTCTGCGATCTGCAGCAACCATCATCATCATTAATAAAAAAGTTGACTGCCCTCCCGGCAAGGCATTACTTGTTTTACCTGATCCGTTCAGCGCTTATGTGAAACTTGTTAAACGGTTCCGTCCATTCGAACCAGCCACCAAACCCATCAGCGATTCCGCTGTGATAGGGGAAGACACCATCATACAGCCTAATGTATTCATTGGTAACCACGTGCGCATAGGCAGTAATTGTATTATACATCCTAACGTAACTATTTACGACAATACTATCATCGGCAACAATGTAATCATTCATGCCGGTACCGTAATTGGTGCTGATGCTTTCTACTTTAAGAAGAGGGCAGACAGGGAAGTAATGTATGATAAACTGGAAAGCTGCGGACGCGTGATCATTGAAGATGATGTGGAAATAGGCGCCGGCTGTGCCATCGATAAAGGCGTTAGCGGAGACACCATTATCGGCCGTGGTACTAAGTTTGACAACATGATCCATATCGGTCATGGTACAGTGATCGGCCGCAATTGTCTATTTGCCGGTCAGGTAGGTGTCGGCGGAAAAGCAAAGATAGAAGACAACGTAATTCTGTGGGGTCAGGTTGGTGTATCAAAAGATCTTACCATACACAAAGGGGTGGTAGTACTTGCACAAAGTGGCGTAGGCGGAGACCTGGAAGCGGGTAAAGTATACTTTGGATCGCCGGTGGAAGATGCCAGGGTGAAGAAGAAAGAACTGGCCTGGATCAAACGCATCCCTGAAATGTGGGAGAAGCTCTATGGAAACAACGGCAATAAGTAGATAGGTTCAAGTGCCATAAGAGCGCGTGATTATAGAAGTCAACACCGCTCAGAAGCTGTTTATCTGTAGAACGCAGAAGCTGCTTGTTTGTAACAAAGAGACCTCTCTTCCTTTATCGACTCGGTAAGAGCCTCCAAAACAGGGGGCTCCTGCCGGGTCAGTTTTTGTTATTTCCTGCAAACACAGCGCTTTTAATTTGTCTTTTTAAATATTCAGTATGGTTCGTACCCTGTTCACTGTCTTCTTACTGCTTGCCGGCTTTAGATACGGATACTCCCAGAAGGGATTATACATCCCTCCACAGGAATGGCCGGTAAAGATCAGCGATGGCTGGTTCACCTCTAAAACCATCACCTACGGGCCATACAACACATCCTCCCGTAAAAACGGTATTTCAGATGCTGCAAGTATCAGTTTCATCAAAGACCCGCAAAACCCCTTTAACTTCGTAATGACCGGGCAGGATGAAAGTATCCGCATACAGGAACTCAGGGCCCTGCACATTGCCTTCTCAGGCCGGTCTTTGCCCTCTTTTCTGGACAATATGCCCTCAACGGCCCCTTATACCTATGTTCAGATCAACGGGACCAAAAACGACCCTTTAAAACGCTGGGAACTTATTCTAAAAGAAGTGACCTACCTGGAGCTGAATGACAATAAACCGGCAGGTATACTGCGCTCAGATAAGGATGAGATCCGTATAACGGCTCATAATAACTTCGGAACAAAGAATTCCTACGAGAATATCTGTTATGAATTTCACTACCGCCGTAAGGATATAGCGGCAGTAATTCCGGGAGAAAAACCCCGTGTATGGATGAGCGCGGATATCCCCGCAGAACTGCAACCTGTTATAGCTGCAGCTATCGGAGCATTACTTCTGAGATAATATCTGATGCTCCTTGAAAGCACCGCACATCCTGGCAATCGTTGTCTTCAATGGCGTAAATGTAAAGCCGGGTAATGCCGTCTGGATCTTACTATTGTTATAATATACTTTCATCTGGGCAGTACGCGCCGTCTCTTTCGTCAGGAGAGCTTTCTTTCCGGTCAGTTTTGCCTTGATACCTTCAACCCGCCATACTATCTCTGCCAGCCAGGGTCTCACCGCAATATGAGGAGGCTTCTTACCCAGTCTTGTGGCCATTTCCGTGAATAACTCACGGTAACCATAGTTCTCAGCAGACAAAATAAACCGCTGCCCTTTTATGTCACTTTCCATCAGGCGCATCATCACATCTGTTACGTCATTCACATCGGTAAAACCCGTCACGCCATCCGTATAAAAAGGAAATTCTTTCCAGGCATTCCGCACAAGCATACTGGAAGGATCATCCCAGAAACCACTTCCCAGTATAATACTTGGATTTACGATCGCAGTGGCAAGACCCTCCGCATTTGCTCTCCATACTTCCATTTCCGCCAGATATTTACTTACAGCATACTGCGAGTTGTTCTTACTTTCCTGCCATTCATTCTCCTCATCTATCACACCATTTGCCTTGGCACGGCCCAATGCCGCCACAGAACTCACATGTACCAGCTTCTTCACACCTGCATCTATAGCCAGGTTCACCACATTAGCGGTACCTTCCACATTCACCTTCATCATCTCTCTATGATTTTTGGGATGGAAAGATACAACTGCCGCACAGTGATATACCTTGTCCACTCCTTCCATCACGTCTTCCAGCGTGCATACATCCAGTATATCACCGGTTACCCACTCTATCTTATCCTCTATATCTTTCAGCTGATAAGGAATTTTTGTACGATACAATGCCCGTACCGGCTCCCCGACATCCACCAGTTTCCGTAATAAATTACTCCCTAAAAAACCTGTTCCTCCCGTAACTAAAATCATGTCCTAAGTCCCGTTTTATACAAGAATCCAAAGATAACAATGTGCGGCTGAAATGATATACCTCAACCGTAATTATAAAATCCTTTCCCGCTTTTCTTTCCTAATGCGCCTTGCTGCACCCTTTCTATCTGCAACTTATTAGGCGCAAATCTCGGCGCTTTTTCAAACGCATCATACAAGGATTGCGTCACTGCCAGGTTCACATCATTTCCTATAAGGTCCATGAGGGCAAAGGGTCCCATACGAAACCCCGCACTCTCCAGCAACCTGTCCGCTGCTTTAAAATCAACGATACCTTCGGCTGCGATCTCCATTGCTTCCAGGTAATAATGCCTTGCTATACGGTTCACAATAAATCCGGGAGTATCCTTCACATGTACCGGCGTTTTACCCAGTTTCAGCGATAAATCGTACAGCAGATCCACTACAGCCTGTGATGTTTGCTGTCCCTGCACAATCTCTACCAGTTTCATAACAGGCGCGGGGTTAAAGAAATGCATGCCCGCTACCCTGGACGGATTCTCTACCTCTGAGGCAATTGCTGAAACAGCCAGCGAAGAGGTATTGGTAGCAAATATCGTAGCGTGATCATTAATGGCTGCGAGCTGATTGAACAATCCGGTTTTAGCGGATAATTTCTCTACAATAGCTTCTATTACCAGGTCCGCTACACACTCATTCACCGCATTCGTAAACTTTATCTGAGATAAAATAAGCGCCTTCTGCTCCGCCACCAGCTTCCCTTTAGAAACCGCTGTTTCCAGCTGCCGGGATATCTGCTGCTGTGCATTGTCCAGCACCGTCTGTTGCAGATCAAACAGCACCGTACGGTAACCTGCTGTAGCGGCTACCTGCGCAATACCGGCCCCCATGGTGCCGGCCCCACAAACAGCAATGGTATGTATTTTCATAATGCTTATAAATAGCAAAAGGAGAAAGACGCTGATATAAACACCTTCGCCCTTCTCCTTTTCTTTGTAAAAATATGTTTAGATCGCTCCTTCAAACTGCTCCAGGAACCTCGTATCGTTCTCTGAAAACAGGCGAAGGTCCTTAATCTGGTATTTCAACATCGTAATACGTTCTATACCCATACCAAATGCAAAACCGGTATATTTCTCAGGGTCAATACCACAATTCTCCAGCACTTTCGGATGCACCATACCACAACCCAGGATCTCTACCCAGCCGGTATGTTTACATACATTACATCCTTTACCACCGCAGATAATACAGGTAATATCCATTTCTGCACTAGGCTCTGTAAAAGGGAAATATGAAGGCCGGAAACGGATACTGATATCTTCTCCGAACAATTCTTTAACAAAGTGGTAAAGCGTTTGTTTCAGGTCGGCAAAAGAAACGTTTTCGTCTATGTAAAGTCCTTCTACCTGGTGGAAGAAGCAATGCGCACGGGCAGAGATCGTCTCGTTACGGTATACACGACCCGGGCAGATAATGCGGATAGGCAGCTTACCCAGCTCCATGGTCCTTACCTGTACGGAAGACGTATGCGTACGTAATAACCAGTCGGGGTTCTGACTGATGTAAAAAGTATCCTGCATATCACGCGCCGGGTGATTCTCCGGCAGGTTCAATGCGGTAAAGTTATGCCAGTCGTCTTCTATTTCAGGCCCTTCTGCAATAGCAAATCCCAGGCGCTCAAATATGCTGATGATATTATTCCTTACAATGCTGATCGGGTGACGGGTACCCAGGCGGTGAGGTTCAGCCGGCAAGGTAAAGTCGGTATCTGCGGTAGTACTGCCCGCATCGTCTTTCAGATTTTCAAACTGCGCATATCTTTCTTCTGCCAGCTGCTTAAAGCTGTTCAGCACCTGTCCGAATTCTTTCTTGCGGTCGTTCGGCACCTGTTTCATTTCGCCGAACATTGCCTTCACAATCCCCTTGGTTCCGAGGAATTTGATACGGTATGTTTCAAGATCCGCCGCTGTGGCTGGTTCAAATGCCAGTATTTCCTGTTTGTATGCAGCTATTTGCTGTTCTATCTGCTCCATAGGGAGCAAAGATAATTAAAAGATCAGCTTATAGCCAACCCCCCGTATGTTCACGATCTGTATCCTGGGGTCTTCCTTCAGATAACGCCGTAATTTGGTGATAAATACGTCCATGCTGCGGGCATTAAAAAAGCTGTCATCTCCCCACAGGTCCAGCAGGATCGTTTTCCTTTCCATCACCTGGTTGCGGTTATCAGACAGCCGCCGCAGTATTTCTGCTTCCCGGTGAGACAGGAACTCGGTATTGTTATTCCTGGTAAGTGTCTGTTTCGTATAGTTAAACGTATACTGGCCAATCTGCACAACGTCTGCACCGGAATCCGCAGATCCCTGCTGCTCGTTATACCGCATCAGCAACGATTTGATACGTACGATCAGCTCATCCATGCTAAAAGGCTTCTTCAGATAGTCATTCCCTCCCAGTTCAAACCCTTTTACCACATCGGCTGTTTGTGATTTAGCCGTCAAAAAGATAATGGGGGTAAGTTTATCGTCTTTACGGATCTCTGTAGTTACAGCAAATCCATCCATATTAGGCATCATGATATCCAGGACCACCACATCGGGATGATGTTCCTTGTACAATCTCAGCCCTTCTTTCCCATCCTCGGCGTATAACATTTCAAACCCTCTCATCTCCAGGCTGTCTTTTACGATCTGGCCTAACTGTGTTTCATCTTCTATAAGCAATACTTTAGACATAGCGCTGAATTTTAAAGCGGGAGATGGATGATAAATTCGCTTCCTTTTTCCTGTTCACTGGTTACAGTAATTGTACCACCATGCAGCATGATGATCTTCTTCACATAACTCAGCCCAAGGCCAAAACCTTTCACATTATGCAGATTCCCTGTAGGTACACGGAAAAACGCATCAAAGATATTTTCCTGGTACATTTTGGGTATCCCTATTCCGTTATCCTTTACCCGGATAGTTAAGGTACCGTTTTCTATGGAACAACGGATACTTACAGCCGGATGTTCCCCCGAATATTTAATCGCATTATCTACCAGGTTACTGATAGCATTGGAGATATGCGTCTTGTCTACAAACACCAGCCTGTCCCCTAAAAGATTGTCATATCTGAACTGTACCGGCCTGTTTGTTTTTAGCTGATGATTGGTGATGATAGTATCTATCACATCATTCAGATCTGTTTCTTCCCTGTAGATTTCTATCTCTTCATTCTCTTCTGAAGCAATATGCAGCACCTTTTCTACCAGGTCCGATAATCGCTGCAATTCCTGCTTGGAAATATCCAGGTAGTTCTGTGTTTTCTTCTGGTCGTTCAGCGCATTGAAGTTCTGCATAGCCTCTACTGCTGCGTATACCGTAGCAATAGGTGTTTTCAGCTCATGCGTCATGTTATTGATAAAGTCGTTCTTTATTTCAGATAGTTTTTTCTGCTTTAAGATAGTCCGCAACATGTAGATAAAACAGATGGTCACCAGCACCAGCAATAGTAAAGTACCGACCAGCGTCCAGATCATCTTTGCCAGAATATATTGTAAAGGCGATTTAAATACGGCCTGTACAAAGAGATTACTGGCCGGATTAAAAGGGATCTTACTTGTTTTTAACGGACTGCGTCTGCGCAGGCTGTCCCGGAATCCGTCACGGGCGAGCCCGTTAAAGCTGATATGAAAAGTATCCAGCTCAAAGTCCGTTGTAATTTGCCTGTTATGCAGCTCGGAACTGTATACCGAATCCAGCTTTACCAGCTTGATACTATCTCCGTACATGTTATTCAGTAAGATGAGATCAGAAATCTGCCGGGCAAGCGTATCCGCATATTTTCTATTAGGAGCGTCTCCATTCCGTGTACCCGTATCTGTGAAACGGTGCCAGTCTTCTCCGGGTGGTGGTGGCGGCACATCATGCAGGGAATCACGCTCCCGGCCATAGCGCCGGAAATACCGTCGCACGTCCGCAAACTGCTTGTTAAAAATGGCGGTTCGCAGTGACTCGTTTATATCTTTCCCAAACTGGTCCAGTTGAATATGATAGGAATTATATAACCAGTAACCCTGGAAGAGGTATATGCTGAGTATACAGACACACATTAGTATCAGTATGTTGCGGATTCGTTGACGCATTTGTTTGCCCGATTAACTTATAATCATACAAAGCTATCGGTTTCCGGGCTTACACACAGCATACCCTTAACAGTAATTAACAGTAAATAATGCTATTTAACCATCTTATGCCGTGCGATTAGTGACTTTTGTATCAGAAAAAACTCAAACACATGAACCATTTATCAAAGACGCTCCTTAGTGCAGCCCTGGTGGCCTTCTCCGGCATCACCGCTATGGCACAGGACAAAAACGCAGGTGTTATAGATTACGAGGTAAGTGCAAAGATGGGCCCCCGCGGCGGTAATACAGACGGTGGAGACGCAGAAGAACAAGTGATCACTTTCTCACAGCATTTTTTCTTTACTGCTGGTAAAGGTAAACTGGCTACAGAACGCCCTGATTTTGGCGGTCGTAATGGCCAGGCTCCCCCACAAGGCCCTCCTCCGGGAGAAAATGGCGGTGGCCCGGGTCGCGGTCAGGGCCGTGGCATGCGCGGTGGCTTTGGCGGTCCTGCATATGTAGACCTTGCCGGTAAAAAATATATCCAGGTTTTCACAAAACCAGACGATAGCACGAAAACTTACTACGCAGAAGAAGATTTTGCAACGCCAAAAGATGTAAAGCTGACAGATAAAACGAAAAAAGTAGCCGGCTACAATTGCAAAAAAGCAACTGTTACCTTACGCGATGAAACATACACCGTATGGTACACGCAGGACCTCCCTTTCAGCTACAGCCCTATCAACGGACTGTTACCCGAAGCCAATGGGGTAGTATTATCCGCAGAAAGCGACAGACGTTCTTTCTCTGCTAAAAAGATAGATCTGAAACCTGTAGCAGCTACAGAAACAGCGATCCCTGCCAACGCAGAAAAAATCTCCCAGGACCAGTTACGTGATATGCGTCGTGAACAGATGCAGAAGTTCCGTGACCGTCAGAACAACAGGAATTAATTACCCGTAAATTCGCAACTACTCCCGCTATTAATTCCTTATTTACATGAAAAGAATAACCCTTATAACTGCATTTCTGTTCCTGTTTGTGCTGATAACAAAAGCACAGCAGGGACAGATCAAAGGGCTACTTACCGACTCAACTGCTTCCAATCCCTTAGCGGATGCAACGGTTGCATTATTGTATGGCAGCGACTCTTCTCTTGCCGCTACCGTATTTACAGATAAAAAAGGGGCGTTTTCAATACCCGGTGTTGCCATGGGTAATTATCGTGTATATATTACCTACCTGGGTTATAAACCCATTTTTAAAAGTATCACCGTCTCTCCTGCCAATCCGGTTGTAAACATGGGAAATGTTCAGCTGAAAGGAAAAGGGATTACATTAAATGAAGTGGAAATTGTGCAGGAAGTGCCGCCGGTGGTAGTGAAAATAGATACGCTGGAGTTTAACGCAGGATCTTTTAAAACAAGGGAGAATGCAGTGGTGGAAGATCTGTTGAAAAAACTACCTGGTGTATCAGTAGACAAAGACGGTGTCATCACCGCACAGGGTGAAACAGTAAAGAGAGTCCTGGTAGATGGGAAACCGTTTTTCGGTGATGATCCCAAGCTCGCTACTAAAAACCTGCCGGCAGATATCATCGATAAAATACAGCTGATAGACCGTAAGTCTGATCAGGCACAGTTTACAGGCATAGATGACGGCAATACGGAAAAAGCGATCAACATCACCATCAAAAAAGACAAAAAACATGGGGTGTTCGGAAGAGCTTCTGCCGGTTATGGGACCGATGAACACTTTGCAACAAACGCAAGCGTTAACAACTTCACGGATTCCCGTCAATTGTCTTTTTTAGGTAGTGGAAATAACGTCAATAACCTGGGATATACCCAACAGGATGTCTTCAACTTCAACAGCGGCAACACCGGCGGCGGGGGAGGAGGCAATGGCGGCGGACGCAGCGGTGGTGGCGGACGTGGAGCGTCCAGCAGCACGATCAGCAGTCTTGGCGGGAATAATAATACCGGTATCACACGTAACTGGAATGCAGGTCTGAATTTTAACCAGGATTATGGCACCAAACTAAAAGTAAATGCCAGCTATCTCGTAAGCGATACCCGTGTACAAACGCAAACACTGAGCGCCAAACAAACTTTCCTTGCTGATACCTCTTATTATTATAATAATAATTCCGGTTCTGTTGCCAATACTACCAACAACCGTATCAACATGCGGATGGAATACCAGATAGACTCTATGCATTCCCTCATTGTTACGCCTGTTTTTACTTATACGGACGGGAACAATTTTTCGGGTAATAGCTACCAGTCGCTGGATATCAATAAGGTAAAAACGATTGAGGGCTCATCCGTTAACACCAGCAATGCTACTTCACCAAATTTCTCAACAACGGCATTGTTCAGAAAAAAATTCAATAAAGTTGGCCGTACCGTCAGCGCCAATTTCAGCTTTGGTTATAACACGACTACCCGGCAGAATTTTTATAAAACATCCGACTCCCATCTGGCTACTGATACCTCCGCTGCTTATACCAGCGGATACGATCGCCTGACGGATGCAGATAACCTGGGTAGAAATTTCGGCGTAAGTTTAACATATACTGAACCCATTACTAAAACCCGTTTTCTTGAACTGACGTACGCCTGGAATCACAATTACAGTTCTTCAAATAATCTTACGTACGACCATGATGCCACAACAGAGAAGTATGATAAACTGAATGACAGTCTGAGTAATATTTTTGAGAACACTTTTCAAACGCAACAGGCCGGTATTAACATCCATACCCAAAAGTTCAAGTACGATTATACAGTAGGGGTAAACGTTCAATTCAGTAATTTAGATAACATCAATGTAAGCAGATCTACACATATCACTCAGCATACCATCAACTACTATCCTTCTGCATCATTCAACTATAACTTTGAACAGGGCAGACGTTTTCGTATACGTTACAGCGGTAGTACCACACAACCAACAGTACAACAGTTACAACCACTGCCCGACCTTACAAGTTCACTCTATGTACAGCAGGGAAACCCTGATCTGAAGCCGACTTTCACACATAGCTTCAACGTAGGGTACAATGCTTTCAACAGGAGTACTTTCCGTGGTTTCTTTACAAATATCAGAACGAATTTTTCCGAAAATAAAATTGTAAATGCAAACCGTACGGATACTTCCGGTAAGCAGTATACGAAACCAATGAATGCGAATGGTGCATATACTATTGATGGTTTTATGGTAAACACTATTCCGGTCAATAAAAAGAATAACAGTACTATAAACTTTAACACTTCACTGAGTTATGGCCGGGATGTGAGCTTCAGTACAACGGGTACAGACTTCAGTTCTGCTGTCAAAACTTTTAATAAATCCTATAGTATTACACAGGGACTCGGTTTCAACTATTTTTATAAGGAACTCTTCGATGTATCTACTACTGCCAGTGCGCAGTACAGCGCCGCGAGATATGATATCCAACCGGCTGCAAACACCAACTATTTCAACTACTCGTTCATGGTTGATTTTAACGTAAATCTTCCTGCAGGTTTTATTATTGGCAGTGATCTTACGTACACATTGAATGCCGGAAGAGCAGCAGGATACAACGTAGATGTAACCATGCTCAATGCCTTCATTTCAAAAAGCGTATTTAAACAGAAACAGGGGTTGATAAAATTATACGGATATGATATCCTCAAACGCAATGTGAGTATCAGTCGCAGCACCGGAGAGAACTACATCCAGGACACGAACAACATGGTATTGCAACAATACTTTATGTTGAGCTTTACTTACTTCCTGAAAAAATTTGGGACCAGTGGCAATGACAGGCAACGTCGCGATGGGCCTCCGGGAATGCGCGGGTTCCCGGGTATGAGAGGTGGTGGATTCCCGGGTGGTGGTATGCCAGGAGGCTAATAATTAAAGGTCTTTCTCCACATAAAAGAACCCAATAAAAAGGGGCTGTATCAGATCTGATACAGCCCCTTTAATTTTCTTGAAAGATTGAAAGGATAACAAAGGAGCAGGCGCACCTCCTCCATCTTACCTTCAGCTTTGAAACCTTACAATCTTGGTATTTTTATAGTCCGGCTACTTTATAACGCTGAACTTTTTGTTTCGCTGTTTTACCATCCCGGATGCTTTGTGTGACCCTTCTCACTACCCAGCTGATAGTAAATGTGGGAATAAAATCCAGGCCGGGAAACAGTTCCTCTATAAAGTTGAACACTCCTCCGAAAGCTCCTATACTTCCTCCAAACATCCTGTAAAATATGATGGCTGATATAGGTGCCCATATTACATCGCTGGCTTCCCCTAAAACCGGTACTGCGTAGCTGGCACATCCCAGCAGGTCCATTAAAACACATGCCCACAAGGCTGGAGTAAATTTTCTTTCCATTTTCAACCTCCGCTTTAAATGTTATAGTATAATATAATCAAATAGCTTACCAAATTCAATGACCGGGGGCTTACGAAGAGATGTTGGCGCTTACTCTTAAAGTAATTATCTGTACTACAGGCTGTTAAAAAATGCTGACTTTTTTCCGTGTATTCGTAAATCCTATAATTATTGAACGTTGTAGTGTATAATAAAGTTACGTAGTATTTAAGAAGACGGATGTACGGAAAATTAAAATGCGTAGTTTCACGTATAGAGTATTAAATCAATTAACATGTCTAACGAAAATTCCCGCCGCGATATGATTAAGAAAGCCGCTGCTATGGCATTTGCTTCCACGTCACTGGCCTCTCTCACTAACCGCGTTATGGCCCATGAAACGGCCGTAGAAGAAAAGCTGAAAGGACAGATTAACCATTCTGTCTGCGCCTGGTGCTACAACGATATTCCCCTGGAAGATCTCTGCAAAGCGGCCAACCGTATCGGCCTTCAGTCTATAGACCTTCTTGATCCAAAAGACTTTGCCACCGCCAAAAAGTACGACCTTACCTGCGCTATGGTAGCGTCCATCAACAAAGACTGGGGTATTACCAAAGGGTGGAACCGCGTAGAGCATCATGATCAGTTGGTAACTTATTATCAATATCTGATAGATGAAACGTCTAAAGCCGGATTCCCGCACCTGATCTGCTTTTCCGGTAACCGGGACGGATTAGATGATGAACTGGGGCTTAAGAACAGCGCCAGAGGCCTGAAACGCATCATGGATTATGCAGAGAAGAAGAATGTGACCATTGTAATGGAACTGCTGAACAGCAAGGTGAATCACCCTGATTACCAATGTGATCATACTTCCTGGGGGGTAGATTTATGCAAAGCGATTGATTCCGACAGATTTAAGCTGCTGTACGACATTTACCACATGCAGATCATGGAAGGAGATGTAATCCGTACCATCCGTAACAATCACCAGTATTTCGCTCACTATCACACTGGTGGCGTACCTGGCCGTAATGAAATAGACGAAACACAGGAATTATATTATCCGGCTATCATGAAGGCCATCCATGAAACCGGCTTCAAAGGTTTTGTGGCACAGGAGTTTGTACCTAAACGTGCAGACAAGCTGGCTTCCCTGAAACAAGGCGTGGAAATCTGTGATATTTAATATTTCCAGTCCTCTCTCAACACACCCATTACCACCATGTCAACATATTGCCCGTGCAATTTGGCATGGTGGCGTAACACGCCTTCCTTCGCAAATCCCAGTTTGATAGGGATCCTGGCGCTGCGCTCATTCTGCAAAGCAAAATGGATCTCTACCTTATTCAGTTTTAATGATTCAAAGGCAAAGTTGATCAGCTCCCGGCAACAGGCCACTGCAATCCCTTTCCCCTGAAACTTCTCCGCTATCCAGTAGCCCACTTCTACTTTCTGTAACATATGGTCCCAGCTGTGCAGGTCTATTACCCCGCATAACTGCTCTTCATACCACATCCCCATGGCAATGGCATCCTGATCTTCTGCCTTACGCAGCATCATTTCTATAAAGCGGAGAGAATGTTCTTCGTTGGTGTTATAATCTACCCATGGCAGAAAGCGCCGCAATGTTTTGCGGGACAGATCAATCTGCGCGTAGAGAGCAGGCGCATCTTCAGGTTGTAACTGCCTGAGGGAAATCGAATCATTAACGGGTAGGTTCAGCATAAAAAAAGGTTTGATGCCGCCTTTCAGCAAACATCAAACCTCAAAAATAACAAAATACTAACTCTTTGCGATCAGCTGTTGCTTCTGCAGGTCCTTTACGATCTGACGGGCATACAGGTATGCCTGTCTGTAAGCTGTTGGCGGATCAACAGAATCGCTCTCCGCATTGTACAGCAATTTCTTTTCATTCAGATCGTACAGATTGGCTTCCCACTGGTATCTTATATTTACCTGGTAGTAACCCGGACCATACATTCCTCCATACCATCCTCTGTAATAAGGCATTCCATAATATGGATAACCATAGCCCGGCACATAATTTCTCTGCCGGGATTTATCCACCATCGCTACTGTCATTACCTGGGCAACATCGCTGTTCCGGTATTTCTGCAGTGCGGCCTTTTCATCGTCCTTTCCACTCATCGCATTGTCCGGACCATAAGTGGCAAAGGCAGATACTGCATTATACCCCTCTTTCTTTAGTTCGGATACGAGATTGTCTTCCATTAAAATACGTAGTTTACGCTCCTGCTTAGGCACCAGCGCAACCACCATAATCTTTTTATCCGGCTGTAATTTGGCGTTCGGTGTTTTCCAGGATGAAGTGAGCCTGGTGCTTTTACACGCAGCCATTGATAGCAGGCAGATTGCCATTATAAATAACCCTGACTTTTTCATATACCCTCCGTTTAACTATTCTTTAGACGAAGAAAACCGGGAAGAGTTACATGAGCGGGGGAGGAATTAACATTTCTTTGAGGATCAATGGTATACAATAAAAAACGGGCTGCAACGTTGTGCTGCAGCCCGCCGGAAAGTTATGATATCAATAGTCAATTACCTGTTCCTGTATGCCTGCCGGAATCTCACGGAATTCGTACAACTGTGTGCGCAATTGTGGTTCAAAACCAGCTTCTCTGATTGCTTCCTGCATAGAGCGATAGGTGAAACGGTGAGGGGCACCTGCCGCACTTACCACATTCTCCTCGATCATGATAGATCCAAAGTCATTCGCACCTGCACGGAGACAGATCTGCGCTACCTGTTTACCCACTGTTAACCAGGATGCCTGGATATTCTTGATATTAGGCAGCATGATACGGCTCATCGCGATCATACGGATATATTCTTCTGAAGTAGTCATGTTATGCACCCCACGGATACGGGACAGCAATGTATCCACATCCTGGAACGTCCAGGGGATAAAGGCAGTGAACCCGTAATGACCTTCCGGTTTCTCGCTCTGCACCTGGCGGATGGCAGCGAAGTGTTCAAAACGCTCCATCAGGGTTTCCACGTGACCAAACATCATGGTGGCAGAAGAGGCGATATTCAGCTTATGTGCCGCCCGCATTACATCCAGCCATTCCTGTGCGCCACACTTACCTTTGGAGATCAGCCGGCGTACACGGTCGTTCAGTATTTCCGCACCGGCGCCGGGCAAGCTGTTCATACCGGCATCCTTCAGCGCCTGCAGCACTTCAATATGGGTACTCTTTTCCAGTTTGGTGATATGCGCTACTTCCGGGGGCCCCAGCGTATGCAGTTTAAGAGTTGGGTACAGTTCTTTCAGTGTCCTGAAAGTGTCCACATAAAATTTAAGACCAAGGTCCGGATGATGACCTCCCTGTAACAACAACTGGTCTCCTCCGAACTTCAGCGTCTCATCTATTTTCCGCTTGTATTCGTCAATAGTGGTAATGTATGCTTCTCCATGTCCCGGGACACGGTAGAAGTTGCAGAATTTACAATTGGCCGTACAGACGTTCGTGGTATTCACGTTACGGTCTATCTGCCAGGTAACTTTTCCATGTGGCACCTGCTGCTTGCGCAACTCATCTGCAATATGCATCAGCTCTGTAAGTGGAGCTTTTTCAAACAGATATATCCCTTCTTCCGGTGATAGCCACTCAAAGTTCAGTGCTTTGCTATATAGTTCTTTCAGTTCCATGATAAACAAAGGTAGCAAAAAACAAAATCCACTATACCCTGCATTTTTAATGTTAATTTTAGATCGACCTATTTACACGTATGCAAAAAGCAACACTGTTAAAGCACTGTTGGTTATTCTTATTGGCCATCGCCTCATTCCACGTAGCAACTGCACAAGCCTTACATTCAAAAGCAGCCACTACCGAAGGTGTGTTAATTACACGCTTCCCTTTTCACCAGTATTACGGTGGGGTTGTGGTTATCCAGGCTCAGTTAAAAGGATATCCTGATACTCTCCAGTTTATCCTGGATACCGGCAGCGCCGGTATATCCCTGGATACCAATACCTGTTTACGCCTGGGCATCCCGCTGATCCCCACGGATAAGATCGTTCGCGGGGTCGGCGGCTCCAAGAAGGTGGCCTTTGCCATGAACCATACCCTGCAAATGCCCGGACTGGAAGTAGACAGTCTCAACTTCCACATCAACGACTACGAGCTGATTAGCCAGGTATACGGCCTTCAGGTAGACGGCATCATGGGTTACAGTATCCTGAGCCGCTATATTGTACAGATAGATTACGATACAGAAACAATCGCTATCTATACCAGGGGCAACTTCAACTATCCCAAAGGCGGCCAGTTGCTGCACCCTTCCCTTACTTTAATCCCTATTGTCAGCGCGGAACTCCGCAACGGCAAAGCCCAGGGGAACAACCGCTATTATTTTGATACCGGGGCCGGTATGTGCCTGCTGCTCTCCAAACAGTTTGTACAGGACAGCGCTATATTATCTTCCCGTAAAAAGCAGCGGAAAGTGATCCAGACGGAAGCCCAGGGGCTGGGAGGGAAGATGAACATGGATATCACCACTATACAGGAGTTCAAACTAGGCAACTTCGCCTTCCGTAATGTGCCCGTTTACCTGTTTGATGATGTCAGCAATATTACCGCTTACCCTTTCCTGGGAGGAATGGTGGGAAATGATCTCCTGCGTCGTTTTAACCTGATTATCAACTATGGTAAAAAGGAAATTTACATGATGCCGAACACCCATTACCGGGACCCGTTCGATTATTCTTATACCGGACTGATTATTTATCTGATAGACGGACAGGTTGAAATAACTGATATCATCAAAGGTTCTCCGGCTGAAAAAGCAGGGTTCAAAAAGGGGGATAAGATCATCGCCATCAACAATAATATCAGCTCTAACCTGCAGCTTTATCGTGATCTGCTTAAAAATATAGGCACGCGGCCTACCATATTGATAATGCGCGATAAAGAACTGCTCTTAAAAAAAATACAGATCAAAAGCATATTATAGCCGGGTGAAATAATACATTGCACTTTCTTTCGTTTGATCTGTAATGTGAAAAAATACCTTGCTTTTATATTAATCTGCCTGCCGGCACTCGTATCTGCACAGGAAGTCACCAACTCAAAAGTGGTGGCAACACTGCCTTTTCGTATATACGACAGGTATTTGATCATTCCCGCAACCGTCACCTCCTCTATAGATACCCTTCACTTTATTTTTGATACCGGTGCAGAAATTACCACCCTTAGCCAGGAAACAGCCAAAACACTGAAACTGGAAAGTACGGAAACATCGGGCATGAGCGGTACGGACGATGTGGTGATCAGGGTCCCTACCTCTACCATCAGCTTATTATACCTCTCCAAAACCAGGATCCCTTTTGTAAAGGTTTACCTGGAAAAGCTACAGTTCCGCGATAGTCCTGTTCCTATAGACGGGATCTTAGGCGTGGACCTGTTAAAGGCTTTTGTGGTAACCATCGATTACGAACATCAGCAGTTACTCTTATACCGTGCAGGCAAAACACCGGCAGAGGTAAAAGGTAAACGCATGCCAATGGCCCTTAATTTCAAGACCCCGGCCATAGAAGCCATGATCTCTCTGCCCGATGGCACTACGCTGGGCAGCCGCTTCCACTTTATTTCCGGTGGAGAATACGGTATCCTCTTCAACTATCCCTACGTAGAGAAATACCACCTCAATACCGCCTTACCTGTTTTGAATACGGACAAGGTACAGGACCTCTTTAAAATACTTACCTATACAAACGTCACCGTTCCTTTCCTGGCAATGGGTGCATACCGTGTAGAACAAGTACCGGCAAGCTATTCCAAGGATGTGAACGATGCCGGTTCCATGTATGAAGTGGCCGGTTCCATCGGTTATTTTGTATGGAAACAGTTCCGTACCATCACGATCAATTACAACGAAAAAGAGATCTTCCTCGAAAAATAATAGTCTCATAATTATCCTTCTATTTCCTTTTCGCCCATTCTCCCTTAGTTTTAATAACTTGCAATTCTCATAAACAGGAAAAGAGGAATATGATTCATTACAATAAATTCACCCTGGCAAACGGCCTTCGCGTAATTGTGCATGAAGATCACACCACTCCAATGGCTGTGCTAAACGTGATGTATGATGTGGGAGCAAGGGATGAAGACCCTAAAAAGACCGGATTTGCGCATTTGTTCGAACACCTGATGTTTGGTGGTTCCATTAACATCCCGGACTACGATGAGCCGCTACAGATGGCAGGTGGCGAAAACAATGCCTTTACTACCAGCGATCTTACCAACTATTACATAACTCTTCCGGCAGAAAATATTGAAACGGCCTTCTGGCTGGAAAGCGACCGCATGCTGTCGCTTGCTTTTGATGAAAAAAGCCTGGACGTACAGCGTAAAGTGGTAAGTGAAGAATTCAAGGAACATTACATCAACAAGCCCTACGGCGATGTATGGCATAAAATGCGCGACCTGGCATACTCTACCCATCCCTACAAATGGATGACTATCGGTAAAGAGCTGTCGCATATTGAAGATGCCAAACTGGAAGATGTGAAAGCATTTTTCTTCAAATATTACCGCCCGGTAAATGCTATCCTCGTAGTAGGAGGACATGTAACACTGGAACAGGTAAAAACACTGACAGAAAAATGGTTCGGGGATATTCCATCCGGAGAAAAGGTCCCGCGCAAATTGCCCGTAGAACCCAAACAGACCGCCGCTCATAAACTGGAAGTAAAAGCCAGTGTACCGCTGGATGCGCTGTACAAATGTTATCACATGCCCGGCCGTGTGGAAAAACAATACTATGCAGTAGATCTGATATCAGACATACTGGGCGGTGGCGCTTCTTCCCGTCTGAACCAGGTGCTGGTAAAAGAAAAGAAACTATTCAGCAACATCGACTGTTATCACTTTGGTACCCTGGACGCCGGTCTGCTGACCATAGAAGGCAAGCTGGTGAAAGGTGTAAAGATGAAGGATGCAGAAAAAGCGGTGCAGATAGAGATCGATAAAATACAACAGGAAATTATTCCGGAAAGAGAACTGCAAAAGGTAAAGAACCGCGTGGAAAGCATGCTGGCCTTTGAAGATATGGAACTGCTGAACCGCGCCAACAACCTCGCTTTTTATGAACTGATGGGAGATGCAGAACTCATGAATAAAGAGTTCAGCAACTACGAAGCTATCACTACAGAAGACCTGCACAGGGAAGCTCAGGAACTGTTCGACGAGAAGAATTCCAATACTATTTACTATTACGCGGATAAATAATCCGGATAAATAACTATTCAAATAGATTAATGATAAATCGGAAAATTGCCCCTGAGATAAAGGATGCCGTCGATTTCGACATTACGCTGAAACCTTGTGAGAAATTCACCCTGGATAACGGTATTCCTGTTTATGTAGTGAAGTCCGATGAACAGGATACGCTACAGCTTGAAATGGTTTTTCCCGGCGGTAGCTGGTTCGAAACAGAGAACCTGGTAGCATCTGCTGCCAATTTCCTCATGAAGAACGGAAGTAGTAAACATTCTGCCCTGGAAATAAACGAAAGCATTGATTATCATGGTGCTTACCTGAACCGTAACAGCCACCATGAGACGGCAACATATACCCTGCATTGCCTCACCAAACACCTGACACAACTGTTGCCTGTAATGCAGGAAGTGATCCTGGACCCCTCTTTTTCTGAAGAGGAACTGGCTACTTTCCAGCAGAACATGAAGCAACGCCTGGCGGTAAACCTGCAGAAATGTGATTTCGTAGCGAACAGACATATTGATAAATACCTGTTCGGAGAGTTTCATCCTTATGGCAGGGTGAGCAGCATGGAAGCATATGACGCTTTGCAGACGCAAACCTTACACGCTTTTTACAAACAGCACTATACTTACAATAACTGCAAAATATTTGTAGCCGGAAACCTGCCTGCAAATATGATCCCGCTCCTCAATCAGTACTTTGGTACTACCAAATGGAACGGGGAAACGACCATCATAAGGCCACAGATGCCTATCTTACCGGCAGAAGAAAAGAAGTTCCGCATTTTTAATGATGAGAACGGGGTACAGGGCGCAGTACGTGTTGCACGTCATTTCCCTAACCGCTATCATCCGGATTTCCCTAAGATGCTGGTACTGAATACCATCTTCGGTGGCTATTTTGGCTCCCGCCTGATGAGCAACATCAGGGAAGAAAAAGGATACACCTATGGTATCTCTTCACAGATCTATAACTTCCGCCAAAGCAGTGCGATTAACATCCACACAGAGGCCGGACGCGATGTTTGTGAGGCGACGATCAAAGAGATTTACAAAGAACTGCACACCTTACAGCAGGAAGAAGTACCGGAAGAGGAACTGCATCTTGTAAGGAACTTCATGATCGGTTCCATCCTGGGCGACCTCGATGGTGCTTTCCAGATCATCCAACGCTGGAAAAACCTGATCCTCAACGATCTGGACGAAAATTATTTCTACAATAATATCCGTACCATTAAGACGATTACGGCGGGAGAATTGCAACAACTTGCACAGCAATACTTTACACCGGAAGACTTCTACGAGCTGGTAGTGATATAATTAAAAGGATACGCTTAAATGCCGGTCAGCTGCCCTCAGGGGTGCTTTTGACCGGCATTTTTCATATATACTTCATTTACGATATTGCGTTATTTTGCTATATTTGCGGTCCTAATATTTGCTATCCTATGAAGTTACTATTACTATGCCTGCCATTGTGCATATGCCTGAATGTTTTCTCTCAAGCCAGTAAAACCACTGTAGACTCTCTCGAATTACGTTATCAGCATTGCCTTAGTGAAGGGAATAATGTGTACAATTGCGCCTTGCTGTATTACACAGAAATGGACAGCCTGCTGAATACTGTATACCGTCAGTTATACACTAAGCTGGATAATAATCGCCGGGAATCTTTACAGGTATCACAGCAATTATGGGTAGAGAAGAAAGAAGCTTATTTTAAAAATATAGAAGTTCGTGCAGAGAAGAAAAGACCGTTGACATTACCGGGCCTTAATGACGATATGATCGTAACTGATAACAAAGCAGAATATCTCAAAAACAGGGTAATAGAATTATTAGCGAGTATGCATTCCTAAGAACTTGCCATAATGTAAAACGCGGAATTCCTGTAAAGGATTCCGCGTTTCGTTTTTATAGTCTTTCCTGGTGTCTCAGCCACCTTTCCGGCATTTCATTATTACTGGCCATTACATAATCAGTGTAAGAGCAGGGTACAAATTCTTTACCCGGCAACTGCATCCACCAACGATGCGTTTTCTTACTCTTCAGGAATACCGTATTGATATCTTCACTCACGATACTGAACTCCCAGAAAGCATCCCGGTTTTCCAGCAGCGCCTCTTTATTCTTCACGGCATATCCGTCCATAAAGTACCATAACATCTGGGATATCTGCCTGGCTGTAAGATTATCCCTGTCTCTTTCCGGGCGATAGCCATAAATACCATAAGTACTCAGTCGACTACTCATTCCGGCATAGCGGGAGAGGGCACAGGCTTCATCTCCACCAAGACCATTCGGAGAAAGGATATTGGCTGGAGCATCATTATGTTTGATGATATTGATATCAAGGCTGAACAGGTCCGTATTACGCAGCACCGGCTCAATCTCCTCCAGGTTTTCACGTACCTTACCCAGGCGATAGCAGTCGAACCGCAGCTTGTCCAGCGTCTCCAGCATACGCGGATGTACATAATAACTCTGGAATCCGATGTGGTTATAATGACGGATGTAGTTGGGCTGCTCTGTCAGCATCTCCATTAAAAAGCTATCTGCCGGTATGGGCGATTCTTCTTTAAGGTCTATCAGCGCATCTGCTACAGTCGCTTCAATCACATATTTCTGAGAGCTGTACGCTTTGTATTGCGCATAAGTAAGATCATGGGACCCACCCAAAATGATCACCGTTTTGCCGGCATTGATCATCTCTGCTAAAACAGTTCTCAGTGCTGCATAAGTATCTTTCAGCGAAGAGCCTCTTCTGAGGTTTCCCAGATCGGCTACCTGTACGTCTTTATGCCAGTAATATAAATTGTAAAATTCACGGCGGATGATATCTGCCGCATCACCTCCTTTTTTACCAGGACCATAACCACGATCTTCCCCAACGCCCAGCAATACGATGTCTGCTGCATCAAGGTCGGGCGTATGCCCTTCTTCATACAGATCAACGATACCACCTATCTGGTATTCATCATATTCCTGATCGTCATTCAGGGTTGCTTTGGAAATGGGAAGTAAATAATCATGCAGGAGCGAGAAGTCTGCCATCACAACTGTTATTTGGTTTGGCGGCAAACCTACGAAAAAAAGACATGCTTGCGCTGTCTAGTAAGCTAACGAGATAACTGACTATTGTTTTTGTAACGAGGATATGGAGATCGTGTACACTACACGTAACTCTAAAGCGCTGACTAGTTCTTATGAATAATGAATTCAAAAGGCTTGTGTTCTCTCCTTGCAAATACTTTCTTAAGTATTGTCCGTTTACTGGTAACTCGGTTTCTATTACAATCAGCAACTTCCATCACATTGCATAGGTAGTCCATGGTCTCTACCACGGTCAGCATATCGCTTATTTGTTTAACTGCATACTGGATTTGTTGTTCATTATACCGATCCTCATGCAGTAAGATCAATAAATCCCTCTCTACCTGTTTCATCTGAAATAATTTGACAGTTCCACTTCGAAATTGTTCTTCAATTCCCAAGGTTTTCATAATTAGCGTGGCTCGGCATATTCGATTAACTGGATGTGATATTCTTGTTTCTAAAGCATTTACAAATCAATGCATGCGCTTCTTATTCATGGTAGGGCACCCGCAGTCGTTCTTTTTAAATACCTTACAGCCCTGTCCGATCATGCTTAAAGTGCCGCACAGTAAAAAGATAGTCAGCCATTTTCTAGTTATCATACTCTTAGTTGTGTTCTCTGCTAAAATATAATGCCAGTCTGCCTGAGAGTTTACCTTTTCTTAACAGTGCGCATTTCTAAATTAAGCTAATTTCGTAAAAATTTCAAATATTTGTCCACAATTTCTACGCGCAAAAAAATACTGGTAGTTCCGCTTGACTGGGGGCTGGGACACGCCACACGCGACATCCCGCTTATCCATGAAATACTAAACGCTGGCTGCGAAGTAGTTATTGCAGCAGAAGGGAAACATGCCGCTCTTTTGCAGCAGGAATTCCCTCAGATTACCATCCTTCCCCTGCCTGGTTACCGTATCCAATATGCCCAGAAAGGCTGGTTTTTCGGTATCAAAATCATTCAGCAGATCCCTAAGATCGTTAAGAGCATAAAATACGAGCAAAAATGGCTGCAAGGTGTTGTAAAAGAACATCATATAGATGCAGTGATTTCTGATAACCGCTTTGGGTTATACCATAGCCAGATCCCTACTGTGTTCATTTCCCATCAGTTATTGATAAAAACACCGTTTGGAGGGATCATCGAAAAATGCCTGCAACAACTTAATTACAAGTACATCCGCCGCTATAGTGCCTGCTGGATTCCCGATTATGCGGGCAGCAATAACCTTTCCGGGATACTGGCACATCCCAAAGTATTACCACCGAATACTACCTACCTTGGTTGCCTCAGCCGGTTTGTGAACCGTACCGGCGTACAGAAACAATATGATCTGCTGGTACTGATCTCCGGCCCGGAACCTCAGCGTTCTAACCTGGAGAAAATGGTATTGGAACAGGTTAAATCATTGCCTATCAGTGCTTTAATTGTGAGCGGAAAACCCGGTACTCCGGAAAAACAACAGATCACTCCGCATATCCAGCAGATAAACCACCTGAACGCGAACGAACTGAATGAAGCTATGCTGGCTTCGGGAATGGTATTGAGCCGCTCGGGGTATACCACTCTTATGGATCTGGTAAAACTAAACAAGAAAGCCATCCTGATCCCTACTCCTGGCCAGTCTGAACAGGAATACCTGGGTAAATTCCTGATGGAAAAGGGCTATTTCTATAATATTCCCCAGGATAAATTCAATCTTAGCGATGCCCTGTTAGCCGCCGCTTCCTTCCCCTTCAAATCTTTTGAACATGAAGAAGATATGGAGCAGTACAAACCTATCGTACAGAATTTCGTAAAATCATTATAAAAAAAGGAGCCACGAGGCTCCTTTTTAGTTATTTCAGGATATTATCACCTATTTCGGCGCTACTGCTTCCAACCCTTCTACCGTCTTCTTATCACTTCCTATAAAAATCTGTTTTCCCACTATCGCTACCGGACGCTTCAAAAAAGAATATTCCTGTAAAATCAGATCATGATAATCTTTCTCCGTTAATTCTTTTTCATGCAAACCCATAGGCCGGTACTTCATAGACCGGCGACTAAAAAGCGCTTCATAACTCCCGCTCAGCTTATGCATCTCTTCCAACTGCGCAGGGGTAATCTTTTCTGTTTTGATATCCTGTAAAACAAACCCGTTCCCGCTTGCATCGATCGCGTCCAGAATGCGTTTACAGGTACTACAACTAGACAAATGATATATTTTCTTCATCCCTTTTTCTTTGTACACAAAGATCATTTATTTCATAATTGATACCTATTTTTGGCAAATGCAAGAAAAGAAACTGTTTTTACTGGATGCCATGGCACTGATCTATCGTGCCTATTACGGATTGATCCGGAACCCACGTCTGACCACCGCCGGCCGCAACACCAATGCGCAGTTTGGTTTCACAACTACCTTACTTGATCTGATCAATAAAGAGAAGCCAACTCACATGGCCGTTGCGTTTGATACAAGCGCTCCTACAGAAAGACATACCACCTTCGTCGATTATAAAGCACACCGTGAAGACGCTCCCGAAGACCTCACAGATGCTATCCCCGATATCAAAAGGATCATCGCCGGGTTTAACATTCCCTGTATAGAACTGGACGGTTATGAAGCAGATGACGTGATAGGTACCCTCGCCTGGGAAGCCGCAGATGCCGGATACACCGTATACATGGTGACCCCGGATAAAGACTACGGCCAACTGGTAAGAGACAATATCTTCATCTATAAGCCGCCATACATGGGCAGCAAGGAAGAGATCATGGGCGTAAAGGAAGTTTGCGACAAATGGCAGATCCAGAACGTTAACCAGGTAATAGATATCCTGGGATTAATGGGAGATGCGGTAGATAATATCCCCGGTATCCCCGGCGTAGGAGAGAAAACAGCCATGAAGCTGCTCTCTCAGTATGGTACGCTTGAAGGCGTACTGGAAAACGCAGATAAGATAGCCGGTAAAATGGGAGAGAAGATCAAAGCTGGTGCTGAAAGCGCGATCTTATCCAAACAACTGGCCACCATCATTACCAACGTTCCGGTAACTTTCCACGAAGAAGACTTCTGCATTAGAGAATCCAACAAAGATCTACTGGCAGAAGTATTCACAGAACTTGAATTTAAAACTCTGGGCAGACGTATCCTGGGAGAAACTTTCGCTGCCGGCAGCACCACAGACTCCGGCAACGCCCAACTGGACCTCTTCGGCAACATCGTGGCAGAAACAAATCTGCAGCCTGCCCGGGAAGAATCAGAGGCGGCTCCCAGCATCCTCACCGCAGAATTCAACATCAACAATACCGCACATCACTATCACCTGGCGGCTACACCGGAAGAAAGGGCCAGCTTACTGGCAAACCTGTTACAGCGCCAGGAAATCTCTTTCGATACAGAAACGACCGGTACAGATGCCAATAACGTGGAAATGGTGGGCATGAGTTTCGCCTTTGCTGCCGGTGAAGCATGGTACGTACCCGTACCGGCAGACCAGCAGGCGGCTAAAGCGATTATAGAAGAATTCCGCCCCCTGTTCGATGCTACCCACATTCTCTTTGTAGGTCAGAATATCAAGTACGATATGATCGTACTGAAATGGTACGGGATAGAAATAAAAGGCCCCGTGTTCGATACCATGCTGGCACACTACCTCATAGAGCCGGAAGGCCGCCGCAGCATGGACCTGTTAAGCGCTCAATACCTGCAATACGAGCCGGTTTCCATAGAAACACTTATAGGTAAAAAAGGCAAGAACCAGGGAAACATGCGCGATGTGGAACTGGATAAAATAAAGGAATATGCGGCTGAAGATGCAGATATTACCCTGCAGCTGAAAGAAAAGTTCGCCCCTTTATTACCACTCAAGAGTGTGGAAAAAGTATTTTACGAGATAGAGAATCCACTGGTGAAAGTCTTAACTGATATGGAATACGAAGGTATTGCCATCGACAGACAAGCATTGGCAGATTACTCCCGGGAACTGGATACAGAAATAAAAAGAGCTGAAGAAAGTGTGTACGCACAGGCTGGTGTCCGCTTCAACCTGGCTTCTCCCAAACAACTGGGCGAGGTATTATTTGAAAAGCTGCAGCTCGACCCTAAGGCAAAGAAAACACGTACCGGCCAGTATGCTACAGGAGAAGACGTTTTACAGAAGCTCTCCAATAAACACCAGATCGTAGAAGATATCCTGGTGTTCCGCGAACTGAGCAAGCTGAAATCTACCTACGTAGATGCGCTGCCTTTAATGCTGAACCCCCGCACAAACCGCGTACATACTTCCTATAACCAGGCAGTAGCTGTAACCGGTCGCTTAAGCTCCAACAATCCCAACTTACAGAATATCCCCATCCGCACAGACAGGGGACGTGAAGTACGTAAGGCTTTTGTTGCCCGCGATAAAGACCATGTATTATTATCTGCCGACTATTCACAGATAGAACTCCGCATCATTGCTGCCATCAGTAAAGACGAACAGATGATGGCCGCGTTTCATGATAAACTGGATATCCACACGGCCACGGCAGCGAAGGTATACGGTATAGACCTCTCCGAGGTGACTTCCGAAATGCGCCGCAATGCCAAGAGCGTGAACTTCGGGATCATTTACGGTGTAAGCGCTTTCGGGTTATCTGAAAACCTGGGCATTGCCCGCAGTGAAGCAAAAACACTGATCGATAATTACTTTGCGCAATACCCTGCTATTAAGGAATACATGGACTCACAAATCAGGTTTGCACAGCAAACCGGTTATGTGGAAACCTTGCTGGGCCGTAAACGCTGGTTAAAGGACATTAACTCCTCCAACGCGGTAGTACGCGGTTACGCAGAAAGGAATGCCATCAACATGCCTATACAGGGCACTGCTGCAGACATGATCAAACTGGCCATGATCAATATCCACAAAACATTGCAGCAGCATAACCTTCGCTCTAAGATGATCTTACAGGTACATGATGAGCTGGTATTTGATGCCCGCAAAGATGAAGTGGACATCATCAAACCTCTTATCCTGGAAGGTATGCGGAATGCGCTTCCACTGGCCGTTCCTGTAGAAGTGGAAATCGGCTCAGGTATCAACTGGCTGGAAGCTCACTAATTTTACCGGTAGCCGGGTAATGCCCGGCTACCTTATATATTTGTTGTCATCTTTATGGATCCTGTTTCCCCTGCTTAATTATAAAACTTCCTGTCATCCAGGGTTTAACTATGCACCACGCTTCTTTATATAAAATTTTCCACTGTATCCACACTTCACCCTGTTCATAATTACCCGTCTTACCCTCTTGTGTTTTACAAATTCGTTTACTAGCTTTCGGCCATGATCCTGACCTCCCGGTTACAATTATTGTCTTGTTCTCTGCAGCATTTCGAAGCGCTGTTGCAGGGTGAGGACGTATTGGGTGAACTGCTGGATATAGACATCCCCGAATCCTGGACAGAATACCCTGAAATAATCCTGGTAGCATACGACAAACTACGCAACGACCCCTCTCTACTTGGTTGGTTCTTTTACCTGGTTATCCACAAAGAAGACAAGCGCCTGATCGGCGCCGGAGGTTTTAAAGGTCGCCCGGACAGTAACGGCACCGTAGAAATTGTATATGAGATCAGCCCTACATACCGCGATAAAGGCTACGGTACCGAATTCACACAAGGTCTTATCCGCTTCGCCTTCAATCACTCTTATGTACAGAAAGTGATTGCCCATACCGAAGTCGAATACACCGCTTATGTCAAAGTCCTCCAAAAATCCGGGATGCACTTTGCCGGTGAGGAACCGGATGATCAGTTATGGCGCTGGGAGATAACCCGCAACCAATACGACTGGCCGGCAGATTAATTCCCCTGTCGTATCCTACCTACCGTCCGTTCGTCATACTTTCCACCGCAGCAATCATAGCTTTCCCTTACATTTGGCAGCTTGTTTTTACAAAAATCAAATCACCATAACAATGAAGAAATGGATCGTTTGTCTTGCCGTATTATGCTCCAGCGCGGCAATGGCACAAAACACCAACAAAGAAGGTAGCAAATACCAGTTTACCGTAATCAAAAATCTGGATGCAGGTGACGTGGAGAACCAGGGCCGTACCGGTACCTGCTGGTCCTTCTCCGGTTTATCCTTTTTCCAGGCCGAAGCACTGCGCATGGGCAAGGGTAAAGATGTAAACCTGAGCGAAATGTACGTGGTAAGAAGAATGTACCCCCTGAAGGCTGTTAACTATGTACGTATGCATGGTAAAGCCAACTTCGGAGAAGGTGGCGGCTTCCCGGACGACCTGCTATGTCTCCGCGAATACGGGATGGTTCCCCAGAGTATCTACGATGGTAACCGCGTAAAGACTTACAACCATGCAGAAATGACCGGCCTCCTGGAAAACATGACCAAGAGCATTGGCAACAATGAAGGCATCATCAACCCTAACTGGAAAACTGCGGTTGATGGTATACTGAATGCATACATGGGTGATGCGCCAAAACAGTTTGATTATAATGGCAAAAGCTACACTCCCCAGACCTTCGCAAAAGAACTGGGCCTGAACGCAGATGATTATGTACTGGTATCATCCTTCACTCATCATCCTTACTACGAACAGTTTGTGCTGGAAGTTCCTGATAACTGGAACTGGGAAAGAGTATACAACGTCCCTTTAACCGATCTCACAGCTATCGCAGAAAATGCTATCCAGACAGGTTACACCATTGCATGGGCTTCTGATGTAAGCGAAAAAGGCTTTAGTTTCCGGGATGGTCTGGCGGTCGTTCCTGATACTGACTGGGATGATATGACTCCGGAAGATAAAAAGAAGGCATTCGAAGAGCCTATCAAAGAAAAGACCATCACTCCTGAAGTTCGACAACTGGCATTCGACAACTTCGAAACACAGGATGATCATGGTATGCATATAGTAGGTATGGCGAAAGATCAAACCGGTAAAGTATTCTTCCGTGTAAAGAATTCATGGGGAACTTTAAATCCTGATAAAGGTTACTTCTATGCCTCCGAACCTTTCTTTGCTTACAAAACCACCTGCATCATGCTGAACAAAAAAGCATTGCCTGCTGCTATCGCTAAGAAATTAGGTATTAAACAATAGTTGAGGGGTTATCCTCTTCTTTTATAATAAATTAAACGCGCTGTTGTTTGTGGCAAAACATAGTAGGTTCCCTTAGGAGCCCCGTGCTTGTAGCAAACATTGATATTCTTTTTAATTGACTCCGTCAGGAGTCCCCTTCTTTATGACTCAGGGGAATCCTGACGGAGTCTTTGTTTTGTTGTTTAAGGTATTTTCTACAAACACGCCGCTCCTGTCGGAGCTAATTATGTTTTATTATGGACACAGAGTCTACGGAGCTAAATTAAATAATACGTTCATCCTACTCTCGCCCATGTCTCCTTCATACCTCCTTCATGTCTGAAGCATAGATGAAGCATACCTGAAGCACGGATCACGCGTATTAACCATGCACTTTTCTATTGCTGATTATATCAAAATTAGCCTGTTTAAACGCTAATCAATTGGTTGACAAGGTCAAATAATATATTTGTCTAAATCAACTAGTTTAAGGAAACTCCGCTACTACTATTGTTTTCCTTCAATTCGTTGTGCTTCCTGGTAGCTTCCCAGTCTGAATTTCACAGGAACCTTCGTTTGTTTCTCCCAGTTCCATTCTCTCTTACAGAAATACCCAAAATGTTGTTGATAATAATCCCGGGGGCCTACCGGAGAAATTGCCGTTGGGGTTACCGGTAATGGAGCTGAAGAAAAAACAGATGCAAAAACAGGACTTGACAAAGTCAACTTATTCTTAATTACCAAAGGATAAAGAGGGGCTACAGATAGTTGACCCGCAGCAACTTTTTTCTGCTGGGCCTTTAACAATCCAGGCATAGAGATAACAATCAGCACAAACAGGATCACCTTTTTCATAAACATTGTTTTAAAAGTTTAGAACAGTTCTTCCCAGCTTCCTGCGCCTTCTCTGATCAGTACCGGTTCACTGTCGGTACAATCCACAACGGTAGAGAAAGTCATTCCTCCTATACCACCATCCACCACTATATCCACAATCTTTCCAAATTTCTCATGAATAATTTCAGGGTCCGTGTATTCTTCCACGTATTTCTCAATAGGAAGAGAAGTACTCATAATAGGATTCCCTAATTCGCTTACGATAGCCCGGCAGATATTATTGTCGGGTACACGAATACCCACTGTATCCTTTTTGGCCTTCAGGATTTTCGGCACCATTTTACTGGCTGGTAAAATAAATGTGTAAGGACCCGGCAAGGCTTTCTTCAGCATTCTGAAAACAGGAGTGTCCACACTCTTTGCGTAATCAGATAAATGACTGAGGTCTGAACATATAAACGAGAATTGTGCCTTGGCAGGATTGATATCTTTAATGCGGCAGATTCGCTCTACTGCCTTATGTTGTGATATGTCACACCCCATACCATATACAGTATCAGTAGGGTAGATGATCACACCTCCGTCTTTCAAACACTCAACGATCATCTTTAGTTGACGGGGATTCGGATTATCCGGATGTAAAGTCAAAATCATACTGCTAATTTACGGAAACTGCAACGATCCCTGACGATTCTACATTTACACATTCGCACATTAAATAATCTTATTATCTTTCCGGCCGATTTTCTAAACCTATCTGGATGAACACAAAAGGAATTGTTCCGAGAACATGGAGAAGGCTGAAGCGGGTGCTGTTAGTGATGTTTATTGCTCATTTACTTTATCTCATCCTGTTACGCTGGGTTAATCCTCCGATTACGATTACAATGATTTCCAACTGGTTCGGTCTTTTAGGTACTGATAAAAAGTTCCATAAAACCTGGGCCGATTATGACGAAATCTCCCAACATAGCAAACTGGCCGTACTGGCCAGTGAGGACCAGTTATTTCCTGATCATAACGGATTCGATTTCAAGTCTATCGAGAAGGCGATGAAACATAATCAGAAAAGTAAAAAGATCCGTGGTGCAAGCACTATCAGTCAGCAGGTAGCCAAAAACGTGTTCCTCTGGCAGGGCAGAAGCTGGTTGCGCAAAGGGCTGGAAGTATATTTTACTTTTATGATTGAAAAACTGTGGGGAAAGCAACGCATCCTTGAGATGTACCTGAACGTTGCCCAGATGGGTGATGGTATTTACGGAATAGAAGCCGCCTCGCAACAATATTACCAGAAGAGCGCCGCCTCTCTGAACAGGGAACAGGCAGCCATGATAGCAGCCTGTCTGCCGAATCCTGTAAAGTATACCGTGAGTCCGCCAGCTCGTATTACGGCCTGGCGTCAGCGCAGAATCCTGCAGCAAATGCGTTTCCTTGCAGGAGACCCGGACATTTCAGCGCTGGTAAGTGGTAAGTGATCATACCAACATCCGGTAACTTACAAGCCAGCCCGTTTCAGCTATACTTCTTTCAGCAGTCCGTCTATAGCATGAATAGCGGCCTGCTGCCGGTCTTCCGAACTCCCCCTGATCTCTACCCAGGGTACGCCGGAATCAGCAACGATCGTTTTATACACATTATAAAAGTACTCCCTCATTTTAGGATCAGGATATTCCCGCTGGGGATCTTCCTGCCAGGGAATATCTATATAGGTAAGTAAATACAGATCGTATTTCCTGGAAGCAACATAAGCCTGTATCAAAGGGTCACATCCATTATACTTATGCTCACTCCACACTTTGATCACATGCAGGTCTGTATCGCAAATCAATAACTTATCCGCCAGCGCAGCCCTTTCATCTTCCAGGTCCAGTTGCCCTTCGGCTATCTGCAAAAGATCGTGCTGCTCATATGGCCGGCCCAGCTCCTCTATATATTGACGCGCATATTCAGGTACCCATATGGTATTGTAGTACGCCGCCAGCTGTTCACTGAGGGTACTCTTACCGGTAGATTCCGGCCCTATGACAACTACTTTCTTCATACCGCTTTCTTATAGATCCTCTGCCAGCTAAAATAACCAAACACCGCAACAATAAACAGGAAGATTGTTAACATAGCGGTAGGAACCAGCTTTTTATGAAATAAAAGAGGAATAGCTACCAGGTTGGAAACATTCAGTACCAGCCAGTTCTCTATTTTCCTTTTGGCCAGTAACCACATGCCGCTACAGGCAGTTGCTGACACAAATCCATCGACCAATGGTACATCTGAGTTGGAAAAGTTTTTAAGCAGATAATAAAATGTTCCCCAGCCAATTAATGTAATTAAAGAAGCGATGACCCATTCCCGGCGGGTCGTCCATTCAACAGACACTACTTCCTCATCATTCTTTTTCGCCCAGTGATACCAGCCGTATACGCTCATGACAAAGTAATACACGTTCATTGTGGCTTCTGCGTATAGCTTGAACTGGTCGCGGGAAAGCAGGTATACATAGATACCGGTACTGACCAGACCGGTAGGGTATAACCAGATGCTGTTCTTCATACTACAGATAACACTCACGGCGCCAAACAGGGCTGCAATAATCTCCAGCCAGCTCATGGCGTGAACCCCCTCCTGAAAACTCTGGTAAATAACCTCAAAATTCATGTCGCAAATATACGTACAGACCGCTACCGGCAATAAAAAAGCACAGTCATAAGACTGTGCTCCATTTTTAACACTATCATTCTCTCAACTATGGCTTATTCTGCTTCTGCCACTACTTCTCTCACTTCCGGGATCATCCGCTTCATCATGCCTTCGATACCGGCCTTCAGCGTAATCATAGAAGATGGGCAGCCTGAACAGGATCCCTGCAGCATTAACGTCACCGTACCTTCGTTGTAATCTTTAAATTGTATTGCTCCTCCGTCCATTTCTACTGCAGGCTTCACGTAATTTTCAAGTAATTCCTTAATACGTTTCACTACATCAGTATCATCCGCACTCACCTCATTACTGGCAGATTCTTTGGTTATTACTATCTCATCCTCATTCACGATAGGCCTGTTGTTATCTTCCAGGTATTCTTTCAGGAATGCTTTGATAGTAGGTATGATATCGTTCCAGTCTGTTTCAGATGTTTTGGTAAGGGTGATGAAATTCGCCATAATAAAAACGCCTCTGATAAACGGAAAGCTGAACAGCTCTGACGCTAAAGGAGAGGGTTTTGCACTGGCTTCATCCGGAAAATCGATGTGCTTGCCTGGATACAACAGCTTGTTGGCTACAAACTTCATTGTTTCCGGGTTAGGCGTCATCTCCGTATATATACTGATAATTGGATTTCCAGTTTTAATCATGGTATTCTATTCTTTTGATAATGCAAAGGTAGCAACTTTCGGGCAGAAACTCGGGATTGAATCGACCATTTAACTATCGAATTTTCCAATAGACATATAGATAAACAGCATATTATGGCTATTGTTGATCGATTTGTTACTTTCGCAATTTTCAGGTCTTAACGTATTGTAGAATGGGGAAGCATTTATTAGCGGTAATCTTGCTGCTCACCGGCCTCTTTTGCAGGCAGGGTTTTGCACAGTTACCGCCAAAACGGGAATTACGTGCTGTATGGATAGCAACGGTGGAAAACATCGATTGGCCGTCGAAAAGAGGATTACCCGTAGAACAGCAGAAACAGGAATTCATAAACATACTTGATCACCAGCAGCAAAACGGCATGAACGCGGTGGTGGTGCAGGTGCGTCCTGTGGCAGATGCATTTTATGCTTCTCCCTTCGAACCCTGGTCCGAATATCTTACCGGCCGGCAGGGGCAGGCGCCTGATCCTTATTATGATCCCCTTCTGTTCATGATAGCGGAAGCCCACAAGCGGGGTATGGAGTTTCACGCCTGGTTCAATCCTTATCGCGCGGTATTCAATGTAAGCCGCAGCAGTGTTGCTCCTACACATATCACCAAACAGCGGCCTCAATGGTTTCTGACCTTCGACGGCCGGAAATACTTTGATCCCGGAGTTCCTGAAGTACGGGAATATGTGACCCAGATCATCCGCGATGTTGTTCGCCGCTATGATATCGATGCCGTTCATTTCGACGATTATTTCTATCCCTACCCGGTACCGGGCAAGGAATTCCCTGATTATAGCTCTTACCGGCAGTATGGCCATGGTATGGCGAAAGACGACTGGCGCCGCTGGAATGTGGATACCATTATCCAGATGGTGGGCAGGATGATTAAGGAAGAGAAGCCCTGGGTGAAATTTGGTATCAGTCCTTTCGGTGTGTGGCGCAGCAGGGACCGTGACCCTGAAGGTTCTTACACAAGAGGCGGCCTCACCAATTACGACGATCTTTATGCAGATGTATTGAAATGGCTGAAGAAAGGCTGGATAGATTATGCTGCTCCACAGCTCTACTGGGAACGCGGGCATCGTTCTGCTGATTACGAAGTATTGCTGAACTGGTGGGCCCAGCATGGATATGGCCGTCATGTGTATATTGGTCACGGTGTATATAGAATAAACAGCAATGCTGCCTGGAGCAACCCCAATGAATTGCCCATACAACTCACAGAAGTACGCACCCTGAACACGATTCAGGGCAGTTTCTTCTATAGTAGCAAGTCTTTTACCGGTAATCCCCGGGGGATTGAAGATACTTTGAGGAATCACTTTTATCGTTATCCGGCTTTAAGGCCCATTATGCCCTGGCTGAATGGCAAATCGCCTTTCTCTCCTTACTTTGTTGATGCGATAGAAAAGCCTGATGGGTTAAATTTATATTGGGCAGATAGTGATACTTCCGGCCGTACCAACCAGTACGTGCTGTATCGCTTTAATGCGGAAGAGGTGATTAACCTGAACGATCCTTCTAAAATTTTAACTATCCTGCCTCAGATGGCCGACCCTCAGTATGTAGATGCTACTTATGTAAAAGGAAAGATCTATACTTATGTAGTGACTGCGCTGAACAGGTTACAGGAAGAAAGCCACGCCAGCGATCCTTTATATATGAAAATAATACGGGGTAAAACAAAGTTCCTGTTTGATACTGAATAGATTACACAATAGGCTCCATCAGGAGCCTATTGTGTAACATAGCTATTTATATACCTCCATTACTGGTTTCCCTACACAACCACTTGGCATCTGTATATGTAACATCGCCGCAATAGTAGGCGCAATATCTGTCATACTGGTCATCGCATTTGTAGCCCCATGTTTTACATGCCAGCCCATGAACAACAATGGCAAATGTGTGTCGAACGTATTCCAGCTGCCATGGGTAGTCCCCTTATCTGATCCCTGGAACCAGCCTGGCTCCTGAATAATCATCACGGCCCCGCTGCGTTTAGGATTATACCCGTTAATGATCATCGATTTAATAGGCTCCGGTACAGGGCTATTCCCGATATTATCAATATCAACCGCAAACTCAACACCTGGTTGCTGTTGCAGATACATCACCGCTTCTTTCTTCACTGCATCATAATCCAGCTTCTGCTCTTTTATTTTATTCCTGTCAAAGTTCAGATGGTAATTCTCTCCGGAAACAGCCAGTTTATCCACACCAAACCGGGCCAGTAAAGCGCTGTTCACACCTGCCAGCAGTTTTCCACCGGGAACAAGCCCCGCCGGGATCTTATGCTCCTGCATAAAACCAACAGAATGCGCCACACCATGATCTGCTGATAAAAACACCAGGTAATTCCCTTTACCCAAACGCTGGTCCAGATAACTGAAAAATGCCGACAGGTCTTTATCCAGCCGCAGATAAGTATCTTCTATTTCTATAGAATTAGGCCCATACTGATGACCCACATAATCCGTAGAAGCACAGTTAATCGTTAAGAAGTCCGTCACAGTGCCACCCCCAAGATTATATCCGGCAACCGCCGCTTTGGCAAAATCCAGTGTCAGTGTATTCCCGGAAGGAGTAGCCCGCAAGCTTTCCCGGTCCTGTGAATAAATCACCGGCATATTATGTGGGAAAGTAGTGGTGGTCTCTCCTTTAAAAGTCCCTTCCCAACTCTCAGCATCAGCAGTGCTCTGCACATAGGTCTTTATAGGATATAAAGTCTCCCAGGGCTTAGACATCAGTGCCGCCGGTTCTTTGGAGTTATTGAACTTCGTTACCCATTCAGGTAGTTCATTCATATAATAAGAGCTGGTCACGAAACTACCGTTACTGTCATCCAGCCAGAAAGCGCCATCAGGCGTATGACCTGCCGGCAGGATAGAGGCCCTGTCTTTCAGGGAAACACCCACCACTTTAGAACGGAAATTCGTTGCCAGTTTCAATTCATCTGTAATCGTCGTTGCCAGTAAATTACGCGGGGACATCTTACCGGCAGCAGAAGTAGTACCAACAGATTGTACGGTAGTATCTTCAGTACAATACCATTTGCGGCCGGTCACCTGGTCTGTCCACTCATTCCCGGTAATACCATGAATAGCCGGTACAGATCCGGTATAGATAGTACTATGCCCCACCGCTGTAAAAGAGGGGAGATGTGTGATGTAAGTGTTCTCGCAGGAGAATCCTTCGCCCATCATTCGTTTAAATCCACCGGCCTCGTAGCGGTCGGCATAACGATAGAGATAATCCCAGCGCATCTGGTCTACCACAATCCCTACAACGAGTTTAGGTCGTGGTACGGCCTGCTGCGCCATAACAGAAAAGCCCATGGCACATGCCAGGGCAAAAGCTGATAGTTTTTTGGTCATAATTGATAATTTTCAACATTCCATTGGTCTGCGTATCAAACACATACAAAGGGTTCAATGTTGCTAAATTATCCTTTCCCGCAAAATATTAATTTACCAGTGGATAAATAGCAGGATAAGCTTCTTTAGCGGTGTTAAGTCAGGCCACTTACTTTATAAAATGATTGCTTTCATTTATATCTCACTAAGATCTCCAGAAAAAAGGAAATCTAATAAATTGAAACAACCAATAAAAAACTGAAAAAACAATTGATAAATGATAAAAAGATATGATCATAAATGAATTAGGTCATTTCAACCCTGCCTGAATAGGGATAATTTATTGCATATCCTTTCGTTTATACGCTAAAGACTACAAATTTCCTTCATATTTTTTTCTGTCGTTATGCATTTAATTCAACAACATGAAAGTACTTTTGTAACTATTTGGAAGATGGCATAGCGTTTCATCCCAAACTACAGGCATATTTCAATACTCATTAATTCTTACGCATATGTCAATGATAAATATTGCAGAACGGCATAAATATATCCTCGACAGGTTGTCCGAGAAAGGATATGTAAATGTGGTAGATCTCTGCAAAGAGCTGGACGTATCCGGTGTAACCATTAGAAAAGATCTCAAATTACTGGAAGACAAGGCTTTGTTATTCCGCTCTCATGGAGGTGCTACTATACACAACCCGTATATCAACGATAAACCTGTTAATGAAAAGGAGAAGATCCGCAGGGACGAAAAGAATAATATCGCCATCGCTGCGGCCAGCTTAATTGCCCCCAACGATGCTATTATTATCTCTTCCGGTACCACGGCACTGGCCCTTTCCAGGAATATCCACCCAAAAGGACATCTTACTGTCATTACACCTGCGCTGAATGTAGCACAGGAACTGCTCCGCCATCCTGAAATAGAAGTATTACAGCTAGGCGGTATTGTCCGTAATAGTTCATCTTCTGTAACCGGTACTTATGCGGAAAGGATCCTGGCCGATTTTTCCTGCAGCAAACTATTCCTGGGTTTAGATGGTATCGATATCGAATTCGGATTAACCACTACTAATATACTGGAAGCGCAACTGAACCAGCGGATGGTGAATGCGGCACAGAAAACGATCGTACTGGCTGATTCTTCTAAATTCGGACGCCGTGGTTTTGGTAAAATCTGCGGCATTGAGGATATTGATGAGATCATAACAGACAGCGGTATTTCCCCACATATTGTAAAAGCATTGGAAGAACTGGGCGTGAACGTCCGTAT
Source organism: Chitinophaga oryziterrae (assembly GCF_009758125.1). Classification (GTDB taxonomy): domain Bacteria; phylum Bacteroidota; class Bacteroidia; order Chitinophagales; family Chitinophagaceae; genus Chitinophaga; species Chitinophaga oryziterrae. The sequence continues at coordinate 66,663 of NZ_WRXO01000005.1, read as the reverse complement.
TGTCTAAGACTTTATAAGGCTCTAAAAGACTTTTGAACAGGTTTATCCTCCGTTTATCCTCCGTTAAAAGACGGAGGATAAACGGAGGATAAACCTGTTTTGTTCCTGTTCATAACTGTATCATGGCTATAGCTGTTCTTCGTAAAAGGCCCGTTAACCATACGTCTTAAATAAAACACAGAAAGGGCATAAAGGCTCCTGTAAACATTTTATAACTGGTAACACACTTCTATATAACCTGTATATAAGCCATATCTTTATAAGTATAGCTTATATATAGCTTACATAGGGGTTATATAGGGCTTATATACGGGTTATATATCCTAATACACAGATTCTCAGTAGCTTATCAGTATCCATTAATATTTAAATGCTTTTTTACTACTGATTATCAATACATTAAAATATACGGAAAATTACTATGGCAGGAAATAGTTATATCTGCATCGGGTAAACCTTGTATTTCTCTTACCCCTGCAGCTCTTCCTTCACCCCCAATACATTACGCCTTTTTAATACTCAACAAATGCCCCAAAGGGTAAAATCAGACCAGTTAAGCCTACACTTCTTATATAATTCTAACAAAAGCCTATACTTTTTTAATCTTTTCTAAATTTTAACCCTTATACGAAAGTTTTGGTAAAAAATACCGTATTCCTTTAGTATCTTTATAGCATTCCCGATACAAAAATTACGGTACCCTCTCCCGAATTATGCCAGGAGAAGTATGCCAAGGTCAAAAAATCTAAACGAATGCAAGAAGTGAAGCAATTGCAAGGACTGTACCACCCGGATTATGAACATGATGCTTGCGGAACAGGCTTTACTGCCCATATCAAGGGCCGTAAATCGCATCAGATCATCCGGGATGCGCTGACCATGTTGGAAAACATGGAACATCGCGGTGCATGTGGCTGTGAACAAAACACTGGTGATGGGGCGGGGATCCTGATTCAGTTGCCACATGAATTTCTGTATGACGAATGTCTTAAAATAGGCATTAGTCTCCCCGAATTTGGTAAATATGGTGTAGGAATGATTTTCTTTCCAAAGGAACCCCGATGGAGAGAAGAATGTCGTGAGATTATCAACCGAGCGGCGGAAAAATTAGGCCTTGATATTCTTGGTTACCGTAAAGTGCCTGTTCGTCCGGACGGCATTGGTGAAGGTGCGCTTTCTGTAGAACCTGAAATCGAACAGGTGTTCATCGCCTGTCCTTATCATATTACTGATAACGATACATTTGAACGCAAGCTTTTTGTTTTGCGTAATTATGTTTCCAAAACAGTCCGCAACACCGTTCCTAAAGAAAAAGCACTGTTTTATATACCATCTCTTTCTACAAAAACGATTGTATATAAAGGGCAACTGACCACTTACCAGGTACGTCATTATTATGCAGATCTCAGCGATGAGAAAATGGTGTCCGCTTTTGCGCTCATCCACTCCCGCTTTGCTACCAATACTTTCCCCAGCTGGCGCCTGGCCCACCCTTACCGCTATATTGCGCACAATGGTGAGATCAATACGCTGAAAGGGAACCTCAACTGGTTACGTGCCGGTGAGAAAGACTTTATCTCTAAATTCTTCTCCCAGGAAGAAATGGATATGATCCTTCCTATTGTGGAAGAAGGCCAGTCCGATTCTGCCAGCCTGGACAACGTAGTAGAACTGCTGTTGCTCTCCGGCCGCTCCCTTCCGCATGTAATGATGATGCTGATCCCTGAAGCATGGGATGGTAACGCTGCAATGGACCCTGTGAAGAAATCCTTCTACGAGTACCACGCTTCCATGATGGAACCATGGGATGGTCCTGCCTGTATCTCCTTTACTGATGGTAAGATCATCGGTGGTACTCTGGACCGTAACGGTCTGAGACCTGCCCGTTTTGTGATCACTAAAGACGATCGCGTAATCATGGCTTCTGAAGCCGGTGTATTGCCTATCGATCCTAAGAACGTAAAAGAAAAAGGCCGCCTGCAACCTGGAAGAATGTTCGTAGTGGACATGGAACAGGGCCGCATCATCGGCGATGAGGAACTGAAACAGACCATCTGTTCCCAGCAACCTTACGGCGAATGGCTGAATAAATATAAGATCCGTCTCGAAGAACTGTCCGAACCAAGGGTAACTTTCAGTCACCTGGAACACGATCAGATCTTTAAATACCAACAAGCCTTCGGTTACTCTACCGAAGACCTGGATACGATCATTGCTCCAATGGCGCTGGATGGTAAAGAGCCGATCGGTTCTATGGGAACAGATGTTCCCCTGGCCGTACTGAGCGATCAGCCACAGCACCTCACCAGCTATTTCAAACAGTTGTTCGCACAGGTAACCAATCCGCCTATCGATCCGATCCGTGAAAGACTGGTAATGTCTCTCGCTACTTTCGTAGGTAACAACGGTAACCTGCTGGATGAAGATCCGCTGCACTGCCACGGACTGGCATTGCGTCATCCCATCCTGAACAACTTCGAACTGGAAAAAATACGTAGTATAGATACCGGCCTGTTCCAGGCTAAAACATTGCACACTTATTTCCGTGCAGATGAAAAGCCCGGTTCCATGGAGAAAGGATTACAACGCCTCTGCCGTTACGCAGTGGATGCTGTAGAAGATGGTTTTGAAGTAATCATCCTGTCTGACAGGGCGATCGACTCCGAACATGCTGCCATCCCTTCCATCCTGGCTGCTTCCGCAGTACATCACCACCTGATCCGCAAAGGATACCGCGGCCAGGTAGGCCTCATCGTAGAAGCCGGTGACGTATGGGAAGTACATCACTACGCTTGTCTGCTGGGCTTTGGCGTTACCGCCATCAACCCTTACCTGGCTCTCAGCACCATTCGTGATATGAAGATCAACGGAAAGCTGGAAACAGACCAGGACGTAGACAAACTGAAAAAGAATTACATCAAGGCAGTATGCGAAGGTTTGCTGAAAGTATTCTCTAAAATGGGAATTTCTACCCTGCAATCTTACCAGGGTGCACAGATCTTTGAAATACTGGGTATCAACCGCCTGGTAGTAGATAAATACTTCACCGGTGCCGTTTCCCGCTTACAGGGTATGGGCCTGGATGAAATTGCCCGCGAAACACTGGCAAAACACTGGATGGGATATGGCCGTAAAGAAACACCGGTACAACGCCTCACTACAGGTGGTGTATATCAGTGGAAACGTAAAGGCGAATTCCATCTCTTTAATCCAACTACTATTCACCTTTTGCAATATGCTACCCGTATGGGCGATTACAGCATATTCAAGAAATATTCGAAGTCGGTAAACGATCAGAGCGAGAAAGCAGCCACCCTGCGCAGCCTCTTTGCTTTCAAACGTACCCGTCCTTCTGTTCCTATTGAAGAAGTAGAATCTGCACAAAGCATCCTGAAGCGTTTCGCTACCGGTGCGATGAGCTTCGGTTCTATCTCTCACGAGGCTCACTCTACCCTGGCCATTGCAATGAACCGTATCGGAGCCAAGAGCAATACAGGAGAAGGTGGGGAAGATGAAATGCGCTATGAGAAATTACCTAACGGTGATAGCATGCGCTCTTCTATCAAACAGGTTGCCAGTGCCCGTTTCGGTGTTACCAGCAACTACCTCACCAATGCGGACGAGCTCCAGATCAAAATGGCACAGGGTGCAAAACCCGGAGAGGGTGGCCAGTTGCCCGGCCATAAGGTAGACGAATGGATCGCGAAAGTGCGCCACTCTACACCAGGAGTAGGATTGATCTCCCCTCCACCGCATCACGACATTTACTCTATCGAAGATCTTGCACAGTTAATATTTGACCTGAAGAATGCTAACCGTGCTGCACGTATCAGTGTTAAACTGGTATCCAAAGCCGGGGTTGGTACGATCGCTGCCGGGGTGGCAAAAGCCAAGGCAGATGTGGTACTGATCGCTGGTCATGATGGTGGTACCGGTGCTTCTCCAATCAGTTCTGTAAAACATGCCGGCTTACCATGGGAATTGGGTCTGGCAGAAACACATCAGACACTGGTAAAGAACAAACTGCGCAGCCGCGTGGTGGTACAGACAGATGGTCAGCTGAAAACAGGCCGCGATATCGCTATCGCTACTTTGTTAGGTGCTGAAGAATGGGGTGTGGCTACTGCTGCACTGGTTGCAGAAGGTTGTATCATGATGCGTAAATGCCATCTGAATACCTGCCCTGTGGGTGTAGCTACTCAGGACCCTGAACTGCGCAAACGCTTTAACGGGGATGCTGAAAACGTAGTGAACCTCTTCAACTTCCTGGTAGAAGAATTCCGTGAGATAATGGCGGACCTTGGTTTCCGTACCGTTGTTGAAATGGTTGGCCAGGTAGATAACTTACAGGTACGTGAAAACATCACCCACTGGAAATACAAACACCTCGATCTTTCCCAGGTATTGTATAAAGAACCTGCTGGTCCTGAAGTAGGCCTGTACAAACAGGAAGAACAGGACCATGGTATCAGTGAAGTGATCGACTGGCAGTTGCTGAAAGCAGCACAGCCGGCGCTCGAAAAGAAATCACGTGTATATCAGCAGTTTACAGTAAAGAATACAGATCGTGCTACAGGAACTATCCTCAGTAATGAAATATCCAAACGTTACAAGGGTGATGGTTTACCGGAAGATACTATCCACTACAAGTTTGTAGGTTCCGCCGGCCAGAGTTTCGGTGCCTTTAATACCAAAGGTGTTACCCTGGAACTGGAAGGGGAAGCAAACGACTATTTTGGTAAAGGTCTTTCCGGCGCAAAACTGATCCTCTTCCCACATGCGGAAGCTGGTTTCAAAGCAGAAGAAAATATCATTGCCGGTAACGTGGCATTCTATGGAGCAACTTCCGGAGAAGCCTACATCCGCGGTAAAGCAGGAGAACGTTTCTGCGTACGTAACTCGGGAGCTACCATCGTAACAGAAGGTGTTGGCGATCACGGTTGTGAATATATGACCGGCGGTAAAGCAGTGATACTGGGAGAAACAGGCCGCAACTTCGGTGCTGGTATGAGTGGAGGTATTGCTTATGTATATGATGTGAAAGGGACTTTCGAAAGTCGCTGTAATAAGGATATGATCGATCTGGACCCGCTGGACCAGGAAGATGCTGCTATCCTGCAGGACCTGATTACCAAACACCATGCATACACAAACAGTACAGTGGCTAAGTTCATATTAAAGGACTGGGAAAATCAGCTGCGTCATTTTGTGAAAGTGTTCCCGAAAGAATACAAAGCCGTATTAGGTGCGTCAAAAACACAGGCTCAGAAAGTAGGGAAGTAGTACTAACATTCTAACGAAAAGAGAAATGGGCAAACCAACAGGATTCCTGGAATTTACAAGAGAGCTGCCATCTAAAGTGGCTCCTCAGGAAAGAGTCCAGAATTATAATGAGTTCATCGAAAAATATTCAGATACTAAACTGAATCAGCAGTCTGCGCGCTGTATGAATTGTGGCGTTCCATTTTGCCATAGCGGTTGCCCGCTGGGTAATGTGATCCCGGAATTTAATGACGCGGTATATCATAAAGACTGGCAGGAAGCGTATAATATATTAAGCAGTACCAATAACTTCCCGGAGTTTACCGGTCGTATCTGTCCGGCTCCATGTGAAAGTGCCTGTGTACTGGGTATCAATCAGCCTCCTGTTGCTATCGAAGAAATTGAACGTCATATTATTGAGATCGCTTTCGATAAAGGGCTGGTACAGCCTAAATCGCCACGCGTACGTTCCGGTAAAAAAGTAGCAGTGATCGGCTCTGGTCCTGCGGGAATGGCAGCCGCTGCACAACTGAATTATGCCGGACACCAGGTAACCGTGTTTGAAAGGGATGATGCTCCGGGCGGATTACTTCGCTATGGTATCCCGGATTTCAAACTGGAAAAATGGGTAATCGACCGTCGCGTGAAACTGATGGAAGATGAAGGTGTGGTATTCCAGTGTAATGCGAACGTTGGCGTGAATGTAAGTGTGAACGACCTTCTGCGTGAATACAATGCCATCGTGCTGGCTGGTGGTTCTACCATCCCACGCGATCTGGATATTCCCGGCCGTCATTTCAAAGGTGTACATTATGCGATGGACTTCCTGAAACAACAGAACAAACGCGTGAGCGGCCGTCCTGTTTCCGGATCAGACATATTGGCCACCGGTAAGAATGTGGTAGTAATTGGAGGTGGTGATACGGGTTCAGACTGTGTAGGTACTTCCAACCGTCATGGTGCAATAAGTATTTCACAACTGGAATTGTTGCCAAAACCACCGGGAGAACGTACTCCTTATATGCCATGGCCAACTTATCCTATGGTGTTGAAAACATCTTCTTCCCACGAAGAAGGCGCTGCTCGTCATTGGGCTATTGGTACCAAGGAATTTACAGGAGATGAAAATGGTAATCTGAAAGGATTAAAAATAGTGAATCTCGAATGGACACTGGGACCAGATGGTCGTCCAGGCGGTTTCAAAGAGGTTCCCGGAACGGAACAGGAATTACCCTGTGAACTTGCTTTCCTGGCGATGGGCTTTGTACACCCTCAACACACCGGCATGCTGGATGAGTTGGGTGTAGAGAAAGATGAAAGAGGAAATGTGAAGGCAGGAGAAAAAGCGTTCCAGACTTCTATACCCAAGGTGTTTGCTGCCGGCGATATGCGTCGGGGACAATCCCTGGTAGTATGGGCAATCAGCGAGGGAAGAGAATGTGCAAGAAAAGTTGATGAGTTCCTGATGGGTAGCTCACAGCTGGAAAGTAAAGATCATTCTTTACAGGCGCTCGCTGTATAAATTAATTTGAATGCTTTGATTAAAATTTCTCATAAGCAGGTTTAGATTTTGTTGTAACCTTCAGCCGGGCCGGGTCTTTACCCGGCCTTTTGCTTTTATCATTCCCGCTAAATAAACATATCTTACTTTTGCATCCTTATGATGCGGTTTTTACTTTCTACAGCGCTGTTCTCCGGACTTTTCCTGTCATCTTTTGCACAGGATACTTCTATATATGATACTCATCAATTAAAAAAGGGTATCTACAAAAGCTTCAGGGAATTCCGCTCCAATCAGCCATCAGAAAATGGTAAACTGGTAGTAAAGGATAAAACCCCGGCTGCCCAGATCTACCTGCTGGCTTCCCGCAACCAGTTAATGCTACTGGATTCCGCCGGTCATGAACATAAAGTGAAAAATTTCTGGGGATATAGTGATGGAACTGCTGCATATATCCGGGATAATGGTCTTAATAAATTCGATGAAATAGGATATTACTGCCTGTACCAGGTACACGCTATTACTTCTGCCCCGGCAAACCGTGCCACAGAAGGGATCATCTTTAATAATACCCCTCCGGCCACCATTAGCAGGAAGGTATTGAATATAGTTACGGGAGATGTCTACGATCTCACGTTTTTCAATCTCCGCAGGTACATCCTTCCCCAGGATACTGCCCTGTTAAGAGAATTTAACGAAGACCCGAAGAACAAGGAAAAGTTGATTTATTACATCGAGAAATTCAACCAAAGAAATAACCCTGTCTGGTAATATAATTGCGCATTTACACCCTCTTTTTTACTGATTCCCGTTTGCGGGTACAAATTTTGTTTACTTACAGAGTTCGAACAACGAACACCCTGATATGTTTTAATCCAGTAAATTACTGTAAGTAACTATTTCATAGTGACGGTACCATCAACTCAAGAGCAACAGCATCACCGACGCCCCTGGTGGCGATGGGTTTTATGGACAGTTTTGGTCCTGTTATTATTACCAGTTATGGCTGTATTGCTTTTACAGCTGGAATCTGTTCAGGATTATATACGCAGACAAGGGGAGTCTTACCTGCAAAAGAAACTACACACCCGTGTGAAGATCGGCTATCTGCGCATAAGAGGCTGGCAATACCTGGAATTACGGAATGTATTCGTCGCAGATACCAGTTCTCAGGCTCTTTTATATTCCGGGTCCCTGAAAGTACGGTACAACTTGTTGGCAATTCTCAACAATGAGCTACAGATCAACCACCTGCAATGGGATACCTTACTTGTAAATGTATATCGCCATCCCCAGGATTCAGTTTTCAATTACCAGTTTATAATCGATGCATTTGTAAGTAAAGACAGTATTCCGGATACTGTTTCTACCAAAACCGGCACTACCATTCAGTTTGATATTAAAGACGTTACACTTAAACAGGTACGTGTAAGATATATAGATGCCCGGGATGGAATGAACGCCGTAATCACCTGGCAGGAACTCCACGTAGATCCGGATGAATTATTACTCGATGATGGGCTCTATGCTTTCCGCGGTATAAAATTAGACGGACTAAAAGGCTTCTTCAAACAGGAATACAGACCTAAACAATTGACCAGCGCTGCGCCACCACCAATAGATACCGGCAGCACTGCATTTCATCTTCTCCTTAAGAAATTAGATATCCGGAATAGCTCTTTCCTGTATGCCGATGAAGGAAACGGCATCTCCACCGCCTGGAGAATAGGAAAACTGGAACTCCTTAATTCCAGCATAGATCAGGATTCTACCCGTGTACTGATAGGAGGGTTACAGATCAGCAACACCACCGGGATATTCTCTCTATCCACAGCCCGCGATACCTCCAAACCGGTTCCAACAGATAGTACACCTGATACCTGGCAGGTACTGGCGACCAAAGCGGAACTGGAACATGTAAACGTTAAATTCGATAATAATACCGCTCCTGCCAAACGGGGCGCTGGCAGTGATCCTGATTATAACCACCTTTTACTCAGCGACTTCAATACACATATCAGCAATATTCTTTACAAACCCGATACGATCAGCGCTATCCTGCATAAACTGTCAATGACAGACCGTTCCGGATTTGCTATCAAACAGGCCCATTTTAATGTAATATTCACACCTCAATACCTTTCCTTACAAAACCTTTTGCTGCAAACAAACAAAAGCCTGCTCAGGAAACAGATTGCAGTGAATGTTCCTTCATGGTCTACTTTGTCCTACAACATGGAACTGTTGCAGCTCCGTGCCAACATGGACTCTTCCTACATTACCCTGGCAGAATGGCTACCCTTTGTGCCGGATGCCCGTCAGAACAAATTCATGAAGCCTCTCTGGGACAAAGAAATCCAGTTAACTGCTGTACTGAAAGGCTCTCTTGGCAAACTGATCATCGAAACACTGCGTATTGCTGATAACAAAGGAAACCGCATTCAGGCACATGGAGAAGTACAACACGTAACAGATGCAGATCATCTCTACGCCAACCTGTCCGATATCTATATTTTATCAGGCAACAAAGCACTGCGTTCCTGGTTACCTGCCAATACTTTACCGGATACACCCCGCTTGCCGGAATCATTACTGATTACCGGTAGTTTCCTGGGGGGCATGCAGGATATGACAACAGCTCTACAGCTGAAAAGCAGTTCTGCCAATGCAAACCTCACCGCTCATCTTGTAAATATTACAGACAGTATCCGCAGCCGTTATGATATAAATCTGTCTTCCTTCCACATACACCCCGGCATATTATTGTATGATACCACCTTTGGATGGGTAAGTGGAAACATGTCTGCCAGCGGGCAGGGGTATTCTTTCCCTGGTATGATCGCTAATGCCTCTGTACATTTAAGTGATGCTACTTACAAAGGATATACCTATCACGATATAGCTGCAAAAGCAAATATCGATAAACAACAACTACACGCAGAAGGAGAAAGTAAGGATACCAGTATTACAATGGTATTTAATGTAGATGGAACACTCAACGATACCTCCCTGCAATCTTTACAGGCTAAGCTGCAACTGGATAAAGCAGACCTGTTCGCCATACATATGTACTCCCAGCCTTTGCAACTGAAAGGTAACCTGGATGCGGACTTCAGCAGCCTGGAGCCCCGCCGCTTAGAAGGGAATGCTTTCCTCGATGGCTGGCAGATAGCCACATTGGACCAGGTTTACACGATAGATACTGTTGCCCTGACAGCACATTATCAGGATAAACAATACCTCTCATTGACCGGTCCTTTTGGTTTTATAAATGCAAATGGTTCAATAGATTATACGAAAGTCGGTGCTGCCTTCGCCCAGTTGATCAACAGACCGCTGCAACCTTATGATAGTGCGAAACTGGTACGACTTCCATCAGGACAAATACTCCAATGGAACGCTGAATTAATCTGGCCTCGCAGCCTTAAAGGCATGATGCCCGGTCTGCGGATGGAAAAACCGCTTATTATGGACGGCCGCATTAACACAGACAGCAGTTTGCTGGTACTGAATGCCGCCTTACCCAAATTAACATACGACTCCCTGCAACTGGATAGTCTTACCATGAATGCCAGTGTCGTGGATACGGCCCTGAAAGCGACCCTCTCTTTAGCACAGTTGCATCATAAAGTAGTTCCCCTGTACCATACACAGTTGAATGCCCTGGCTTCCGGCGGCAAAGTAGACTGGGACCTTTTCCTGGATGATATCAAACGGAAACCCAAATATAGGGTGGGAGGTTACGTGCAGTTCCTGCCGGACAACGCCATTTCTCTTTCCCTGAAACCAGATCTGATGCTGAACAGGCAACAATGGAAAGTAGCAGAGGATAATCACATACATATCCACAATGGTTCTCCGGATAGTGCCACTCTTAAAATATCTTACCAGGAACAATCTATAGAATTACAGACCCGGCCAGATAGTAGTAATAGTACACTGCCTGCCATACAGACAAATATCAAAGACTTTAAACTGTCTACTATCACGGCTTTACTGGCAGCAGACACTTTACTGGCAAATGGTAACATGAATGCACAGGCGCTGGTAAGCAACCTTGATAAATCGCCTCTCATCAGAAGTACTATAAAAGTAGACAGTCTGGTTTTCAGAGGTTCTAAATTAGGTACCCTGAATGCTGAAGTGGAAACGCCCGTTGCGAATCAGTATAAATTAACCGCCTCTCTTACGGGAGAAGACAATGACCTGAAAGTAGCCGGTACTTACGATACGACTATCAATGCCAATGTGGATATCAACCGTATTAATATGTCTTCCATGGAAGCATTTACGTTTGGTAGCGTCAACCGTATGCATGGTACGGCAGATGGTAAGTTCACCATCACCGGTACTACCGACAAACCAAAAGTGCTGGGTAATCTCCATTTTGATGATGCCGGCGGTACCATCACACAAATAGGGACCCCGCTTACTTTCCCGGATGAGAACATTGTGCTGGACGAGAAAGGCCTGCAATTCAATAAGTTCGTAATTGCAGACAGCCTGGAAAATGAGCTGATACTCGATGGACGCATTAATACAAAAGACTACACCAATTTTAACTTCAACCTGGATATCAATTCCGATAACTTCATGGTGCTGGGAGAACAACAAAATCCCGATCAATTATATTACGGACCTGCTTTTGTTGACACCCGTATCAAAATACGTGGCAATCTTGATCTGCCCCGTGTAGATGCTTATGTAAAACTCAAAGATAAATCCAGTATCACTGTAACGCTGCCAAGTGAAGAACCTGGCGTTGCCAACAGGGAAGGAGTGATCGTTTTTGTGGATAAATCGAATCCTATCGACTCTTCTCTCCTTAAAGCAGTAGACAGCACCAAATTCCAGAATCCCCGTTTAAAAGGATTCAACCTCTCTGGTACCGCGGAAATCACCCCGGAATCTACTATCAGGATTATCATTGATCCTATCAATGGCGACTATGTTGAAGCGAAAGGAACGGCTACCCTCAATGCTACGCTGGACCCCAGCAGTAAATTGAGCCTTACCGGCCGTTATGAAATAGCAGAAGGTAAATATGTAATGTCGCTGAACCAGCTGATCAAACGCAGTTTCTCTATAGAAAAAGGAAGTGCTATTATTTTCAGCGGAGATGCTACCAGCGCCGATCTTGACATCACAGCCAAATATACCGTGAATGCTCCGGCAGCCGATCTGGTACAGGACCAGTTATCCTCACTCCCTGAAACAGAACGTAATAAATATAAACAGCGCCTGCCTTTCTATGTATACCTGAAAATCAAAGGTTCTCTGCTGAAACCGGAAATCTCCTTTGAACTGGATATGCCGGAAGCGGATCAGAACGCCTTTAGCGGAAGCGTGTATAATCGCCTGAAACAAATCAACCAGATCCCTTCCGAACTGAATAAACAGGTAATGGGATTACTGATAATGGGTAGTTTCATTCCGGAAGATCCCCTGGCGGGAGAGGGCAGCGGAGACTTTGGTGTAAGCAACATGGCAAGACAGAGTGTAAGTAAAATTCTCTCCCAGCAGATGAATAACCTGGCCGGCAACCTGATAAAGGGTATCGATCTCAACTTCGATGTAGAATCCAAAGATGATTACTCTACCGGTTCTCAGCAGGAAACGACCAACCTGAAAGTAGGTGCTTCAAAAAAACTGTTCAATGATCGCCTTTCTGTTTCTGTTGGTTCCAATGTGATGCTGCAGGGAGAAAATCAGGCAAACCCAAGTACACTGGTAGGAGATATTTCTGTAGAATACAAACTGACCAGAGATGGCAGGTACCGTGTAAGAGTATATCAGCGTAATGATAACAGCACCGTGATTGAAGGTCAGGTAGTTGAAACAGGTGTTGCATTTGCCCTGATCATGGATTATGAGAATTTCCGTGAGATATTCCAACGCGCGAAAAAAGAAAAAACACAGACTAAGCTGCGAACTAAAAAACCCGACAGTAAGAAATAAAATGGTTAGAGGAAACTGGCATATTATACCCCGGTTGCTACCCCTGCTTGCAATTGTCTGCATCAGTGCCTGTAGTACTACTAAGACTGTCCCCGAGGGTGATCGTCTTTTTACCGGTACCAATATTAAATGGGAGGGTAAAAAGCCCCGGGATTACAGTACCCTTAGTGAACAAATGGAGAATAGCGCCAGACCCAAACCCAATAAGAAGTTTGCGGGATTGCCTTTCCGCCTGTGGTTTTATAATCTTGGAAAAGAACCTAAAGGGAAAGGACTTAACTACCTGTTAAGACATAAATGGGGACAGGCACCTGTTTTATTAAGTCAGGCCAAACCAGATTATACGGCCAACGTCCTGGAACAATACCTGGTAGACAATGGGTTCTTCCAGGCCCAGGTTACTTCAGAAATAAAAAACAGGGGCAGGAAAAAAGCTTCCATCCTTTACACCGCTACTCCTAATCTTCGTTACCGCATAAAAAGTGTGACGTACGTAACTGATAGTAGTATACTTGGTAAGGCTATCGCTGCTGCCCAAACAGGATCTTCCCTGAAACTGAACCGTCCGTACAGACTGGATAGTATCAAAGCAGAACGTAACCGCATTCATAATATCCTGAAGGAACAGGGGTACTATTATTTCACACCGGACTATCTGCTGGTAGAAGTAGACAGTACCAATAACGGAATGGTTGATCTGTTTGTAACTGTCAAACCCGAAACACCTGCTCCGGCAAAGAAGAAATACCACATGAAAAACATTACGGTGTACCCTAATTATTCCCTGGATAATGATTCCCTTTCCAGATCTGGTACTCCGATTATTTATAACCGCCTGCGTATCATAGATACTACTAATAAATTCAGGCCCGGCGTGTTTGACCGTTCTATATTCCTGAAACCGGATAGTCTTTACCGCCTGAGTTCTCATAATATTACACTGCATCGTTTAACAGACCTTGGAACATTCAAATTTGTAAAAGGAACATTCCGGCCGGTAAGAGGGGATAGCTCTCTTTTAAATGCCAGTTTCTTTCTCACGCCTTATCCCAGGCGCAGCCTGCAGGCTGAGTTGAGAGGCACTTCAAAATCCAACAACTTTGTAGGATCAGAAGTAAAAGTCACAGCCCGTAACCGTAACTGGCTGCATGGCGCCAATCTGCTGGAACTCTCTGTCTCCGGTGGATTGGAATGGCAGGTAGGAGGGAAGGCCTCTTCCGTACAAACGGGAGGTAATTCCTATAACTTCAAGACGGAAGCAGCGGTAACCATTCCCCGTTTCTGGCAACCGATATTCAAAGGATTGAACGTGCGCACACCCTATGTACCCCGCACCCGTATCAGCCTGAGTTATGAATTGTATAGCCGCAGCCAGTTATATAATCTGAACGCCTATTCTTTCAATTTCCAGTACATCTGGCGTAAGACAGAATTCCTGGAACATAAGTGGTCGCCATTCTCTATCACTTATGTATTACCTACTAAAACAACACCCGGATATGACAGCATCCTGAAATACGATCCCAGTCAACGTACTGCAATTGAAAAGCAATTTATCCTGGGAGGTAATTACAATGTTACTTTCAACAATCAATCTGCCAACCGCATCCATAGTTTTTATATCAATGGGGATCTGGACTATTCCGGTAACATTGCCGGTTTGATTGTTCCCAAAGGAGACAGTACGAAAAATATTCTGGGCATTCCTTTTGCGCAGTTTGTTCGTTTGACTGTAGACGCAAGACATTACTGGAAATTAAACAGGAAGCTTACATGGGTAAACCGTATTTATGCGGGTTATGGTCTGCCCTATGGCAATTCCAGTACATTACCCTTTGTAAAACAATACTTTATAGGAGGTAGTAGTAGTTTGCGTGGTTTCAGGGCCAGAACACTGGGTCCCGGATCTTACAGAGATACTTCCAGCCAGTACCTGGCCAATGAAGCAGGTGATATCAAACTGGAATATAACTCTGAATTACGTGCGCATCTGACTGGCATATTTAATGCCGCTTTATTTCTGGATGCCGGTAATATCTGGCTCAAAGGCATCGTACCAGAAAAACCCGGAAGTCAATTTAACGCAGGCTCCTTTGGTTCACAGATAGCGGTGGATGCCGGTGCCGGTTTACGTGTAGATGCTTCTATTATCGTAGTACGACTGGATATTGCATTCCCTCTTCGTAAGCCCTGGTTACCACAGGATGAGCGATGGGTAATTAAAGATGTAAAATTTGGCGATCCCGACTGGCGTAAGGAAAATCTAATATTGAACATAGCGATAGGATATCCGTTTTAAAAAACTATTTTATCTTGGGGGCATATCCCCCGCTATAATTTATGCCTATGAGAACTATACAATATTCGCGCAGTCTGATTGTACTATTATGCACTCTCATGTTTCTGACTTCCTGTAGCAGGAAGATTACGGAAAATGGAAAGGCATCTTATTATGCTGATAAGTTTGAAGGACATCGTACGGCCAGTGGGTCAATATTTCATCAGAATAGTCTGACTGCGGCACATCGTACTTTACCTTTCGGTACAAAAGTTAAGGTCACGAATATAGCCAATGGTCGTTCCGTAAAAGTGAGAATTACTGACAGAGGTCCTTCTGCCGAAGGCAGAGTAATAGACTTATCTAAAAAAGCAGCTAAAAAGATTGGTATGTTAAGTACGGGAGTTGCTGTGGTAGAGGTCACTTATAAAAAGAAGAAATAGCCTCGTTTTTATAGGTATCTGACAAGAAAAACGATTACCATTGGTAAAAAGCCTTAAATCCCCTACCACAAAGCAATACAAGGGAAATGCGACTGTACGGGCCTTTACCCGTTGCTTCCCTTATTACTCATTTATCTCACATTTTTGTAGTAATTATTCTATTTTTTTTGGAAATTCTCTGACAGTATTGTTATTTGCGCCGAAATCAGTTACCATATTCCATGAAAAATGCACATACTCCGCATTGTCTGGTATGTGCGTGTTTGAAGAAGCAGGATAAATGTTATCATGTGAATACTAACTGACCTCGTTGCTATTATCCTATCTCTATAAGTCCCTTTTTACCAGTTCTTTTTCCGTATAATTTATTTACGAGTATATACCCGTTTCGTATAACGGCTATGCCTAATGAGGAATGTAATTGAACGTCCGGTAATTAATATGTTTCCATATCCTATCTTACATAACCAAGTCCGCTGCCGGTGATACTCTTCATCGGCAGTTTTATTTTCTTTATTTTCCACGAACATAACTGTTCAAGGCGCTGTTCTGGCGTAAAAGGGAATGCAGATACCTGGCTGTATAACGTTGACCATTAACATTATACACAGGATCATTCGTTACTGTAGTAGTATCAGGTGAAGAATATAAAGGGAGGATAGCATTGCGGGCAAAAATATTAGAAGCAGCAGGGTCTAATATATATTGTTGATTATCATAGGGGATACGTAAGGCCTCTCTTGCCATCTTCAGATTTATAGCCAGGTTATTCACATATTCTGTAACAAACTGGTCCCTGTTAAAATCCTTTTCTGTCTGTAAGCGGGCCTTTGAAGCCAGCATTAGCTCATCCATATATTTTACAAGAGCAGGATTATAGATACTTACCTTAGGTACATAAAATTTCCAGATCTCATTAATCCCATCCAGTGAAGCAATGGCCTCTGGTAAACTATTCCCGGCCTGTGGTGAATCAAATCCGCTTAATCCAAGTGACATAATGCGTACTAACTCCAGTCTCATCGCATCAAATAATTGTGCATCAGTGGGTTGGATCACTTCACTCTCTTTTTCCAATCTTCCCATAACCGATTTCAGTTTACGGACTTCTGTATAAGCCCTGTCTGGTTGCAGTACAGGAAATATCGTTGTTTCCAATGCCTGGAAATTCTGTGTCTCTTTGCCCGCACCATTCATAAACTGTGCTGTATAAGGATGGTAGAATTCTATTACCAGTTCTATCTTTTTATATGCGAGTCTCGTTTCTTTAAAAGCATGCTGCACAGCTTCTGCAGACTGGTGTTCCGACAGCGCCTTACAAAGCAGGTCCACTTTTTTATCAAGGTTATCCACAGACTGATGATACCACTGCCGGGTGCTGTTTACAGCAAGTGTATCGTTGCTTTTCAATTCAAAAATACTGTAGGCACAAATTATCAATAAGAGCAGGCTCACAACGATAACGGACAGTCGCATAGTATACTTTTTATAAGTCAGTAAATATCAAGGCTCTGTATCCTCATCATGGTGAGATGTCGGTAACAGTTGCAGGTTCTACTAAAATAACCTTTACATGTTAACTCCCTGTTACGGCAATTTTAAGTTATTTTTATCTTAGCGGAATTACTACTCAGGATGCAGAAACAGAATATTATTTTACCGATACAGGGAGTGCTGGGAACCTTAAATCCTTTTAAGGAAAAAAAGAAACAGCGGATCATGAATTATAATCCGGTGACGGGTCCTTCTACCCGCAGACCCGCTTACTGCGAAAAAATCAGCGTATTTGATTATGACGCAGATACTTGTGAAGAGATCACTACTCAGGATGACTCCGCTGTATTCCAATATCTTGATAATTCAAAAGTTACCTGGATCAATATAGATGGTATCAATAAGGAGATGGTGCATAGGATCTCCACCCGTTATAATATCCACACACTACTGGAAGAAGATATTATGAGTATTGGCCAGCGGGCCAAAATGGATGAAATAGGGGACTACCTGTTTTGTTTATTACCCATGGTGTATTTCAACGAGGAAACTTCTACGATAGAACAAGAGCAGGTAAGCATTGTACTGGGAAAACATTTCCTGATCTCTTTTCAGGAAGATGCTGCCCGCGATGTATTTGATAATGTACGAGGCAAACTGCGCATCAGGCATTCCCGCATACGCAGTGCCGGGACGGATTATCTTTGTTATTCCCTGCTGGATATTATTGTAGACAGCTACTTCACAGTGATAGAGAAATTGGGAGAACGTATAGAGCAGATGGAAGAGTGGATCCAGCATCAGCCCAATACCCGTACACTTGCCCGGATAAATTTCCTGCGCCGGGAACTATTGCTGTTAAGACGAGCCATTGCGCCGGTACGGGAACTGATCAATGGTTTCCTCAAAAGTGAAAGTGATTTGCTGGACGAGCGTACTATTAAATATTTCAAAGACGTTTACGACCATATTATCCAGGCGAATGAGCTGACGGAGAACTACCGGGAAATGATCCTTACGCTCCAGGAACAATATCATACCCAGATCAATATCAAGATGAATGAGATTATGAAAGTACTGGCGGTTGTTACCACACTAATGGCCCCTCTTACATTTGTAGTGGGTATTTATGGTATGAACTTCGACAATATGCCAGAGATACACACACAGAATGGCTATTTCTTTGTGTTGGCAGCTATGCTGGTAATGCTGATAGGAATGATCATCTTTTTCCGTAAGCGTGGCTGGTTCTAGCCTTTTACTTTTTCTTGTAGATAGGTACTGTTGAACAAGGTTCCCCGTACATAATGCTTTTTGCCACCGGGCGAAGCAGGCGGGTAATCTCTACATAGGCTGCTTCTCCTGCACCTTTATCCCCACAACCTTTAATCACGATCCGTTGATCAGCATATTCATTTACATCAATCTCACCCAGTTTTTTCATAAACTGCGTATGGTGTAACGCTGCTTTGGTTCCAAAACCGGCAAAAGTGGCTACTGGTTCCAGGTAAGTCATTACTAACATATATCCCCAGAAGGGTATTACTGCATCTGCTGAACAGGTGATGGCTACAATTTTATTACGGTATTGTTCCCAGTCCCACGACTGTAATTTTGCACGGAAGTCTTTCTCTTTCAATATCATCTCCATGAACAGATGTTCCTTCATATCAAACTCAACAATCTCTTCCTGCGGATAGTAATCTTCCAGGTCCAATGTAATAAGACCGCTCTGCGCTACTTTATTAACAATCTCTTCCATAATCCACGTTTATACAAAATTACTAAAAATGTATGGGTAGTGTACAAATACAAAAAGCCTCCCTGTCGGGAGGCTTTTGCATATAATCAGTTATATAATTTCCTTAAAAGAACTTAGCCCTGTTGTCTTCTACTTTATTCAGTTTCTTCAGCACTTCAAACAACTGACCGCTCTGACCATCAAGCATAGATTTGATACCTTGCTCATACGCCCTGGCAGTACCTGCCGGATCCTGAGGCTGTGTATTTGGCTGGTAAGCATCTACTCTTATAATATATACACCACCATTACCTTCGATAGGAGCAGATACTTTAGCAGGGCCCCATGCTTTGTTGAAAGCAGCACCTACTACACGAGGTTCAAAACCCATAGATGCGATGAAAGGAGTACCAAAGTTGATACCATCTGCTTTCATTTCCGGCTGGCTAACTGCTTTCGCGGCAGCTTCCAGGGAAGCAGGTGATTTCAGTTTTTCTATAATCTGGTCTGCTTTTTTAGCTTTTCTTACTTCAGCTTCTACCTGAGGTCTTACTTCATCAATTGAAGCAGTACCTTCTTTGCGGATACCATTCAGTACGGCTACTACATATTTATCTTCAAAAGTAAATACGTTACTAACATCCCCTTGTTTAGCATCATATGCCCAACGTACCAGTTCACGAGCCTGACCAACACCAGGAATTACGAAATCCATCGGACGCAGGTTATCTGCGATACGTTTGTTAAGGCCTTTTTCCTGGATAGTTTTTTCGAATGCTTTCTGATCGTGATTCTGAGAAGCGAATTCGTTGGCAGCCGCATAAGCTCTGCTGTCTGTTTCCTTGCTGGCGTCAACCGGTTTACCGAGGTAAGCCACTTTAATAGCAGGACCGATATTTTTCTGATCCAGAATTTCAATCAGGTGATAACCGAACTGTGTTTTAACAACACCGATTTTACCTTTAGGGCTTTCCATTGCGAAATCTTTGAATTCTTTTACAAATGGAGTAGCAGGAGTGATGTCATATTCTCCACCGGTAGCTTTACTACCTGGATCATCAGAATATTGTTCAACCAGTGCTTTGAAATCAGCACCGCCTTTTACAGCTCTTTCGATACTGTCTATACGGTTCTTGGCAATTGAATCCGGTAAGCCGGCGCCTTGCTGATTTTTAGTGGCTATTAATATATGACGCACTTTCACACTGTCCGGCATTGTTTTGCGATCAATCATTTTCGCAAATACGATCAGGTTGTTATCATAATAAGGACCGAACACGGTTCCTACCGGTAAATTTGCAATAGTATCTTTCTGCGGCACCATCAGTGCTTTCTTTGAAACGTAACCGTCAAAGTAAGCGATGTCTGAATTACGCTTGATAAAGTTTTCAATATCGGCAGCGCTGGTAGTATCCAGTTCAGCTTTAGCTTCGAAAAGTGATTTCAGTGCAACTGCAGTATCTGCGGAAGAAGGTAATGCGTCGAAAGAAATGTATTCTACTTTACGGGCTTCCTGAGTTTTGAAAAGCGCCTTATGATTATCAATATATTTCTGCAATTCATCGTCGCCCACTTTAATAGTGGAGTCAGCTATAGAAGCATAAGGAACAGATACATATGATAAGGAAGCAAATTGTGCATTATCCTTGGTCTGCTGTTCAGCCAGCCATTTTGGATAATAAACAGCCTGCTTGATAAGGGAAGTATATTTTTCCTGCAGTCTTGATTTCAGAATATATTGTTCCAGTTGCTGTAATGCAGTACGCATTCTTCCTGTCTGGTCCTGACCGATGCTCTGTAAAGCCTGCTGCATTTGTGCGCGATCGAACTGACCGGTCTTAGGATCAGTGAATTGCTGAACAACAACCGGGTTTGGATTTTTACCATTAAACTGGTCAACAACCTCAGCTTCAGTTACCTGAATTCCCAGTTTGTCATACTGAGCATTCATAATCTGCTCATTTAAGAAATCATTCCATACCTGCTCACGTGCATACTGACGGGTCTGTTCATTAACGTTTCCGTTAGGAGCCTGCTGGCGATACCTGTTTACAGCTTCTTCGATGCGTTGTTGATACTCACTGATATCCAGTTCTTCTCCGTTTACTTTACCAACACTGGTAGAACGGCGCATCATAGAACTCTTGCCAAAAAAGGCATCCTGCAACAGGAAACTAACAATAGCCAGGCAAATCACTACGACGATTACCACAGCATACTTATCCCGGATCTTCTGAATAACTGACATATATTATATAGTCTAATTTTTAAGGAAAGCAAAAATAGAATAAAATTACTGTAACTACAAAACAGTTTTTTTTAGCTCAAACCCAATACAGTAAAGGGTTTCAAGTAAAATACAAGAAGTGTAATTAAGGGTTCATTCACAGGTTATCCACATTTGTTACGATTTTTCTCCCAGGTTGTGCATAACATGGAACATAATTAAGACAGCCACAGGCATTAATTTGATGATTTGACATATCGGAAAAGTATAGGTTTCATTATTCACATTTTTCAGATGCCGGTATCTTCATCCACATAAAAATGTGTATAAAAGTGAATGTAAAACTAAAAAAGCAAAATCACCATCTTTAAAATTTTTAATTCTCTTTATCCACATGGGTTGTTAAAAACTCAGGGAAAAAGGTCCAACATAGTGGGAAAAACCATGAGTTCAGGACCGTAAAACTAATTTTGTTATTTCCAGGCGGGGTAGTTTGAGGTATAAAAGTGCCTTTTTGTGAATTGTTATTAGTCTCTGTTAACACTTTCTTAATACACCTGGCACTATAAAAATATACACGAACAAGGATATCCACGGGTGTGGATGAAAGTAGGTAAATTCAATACTATGGCTCATCTGCATTGTTAATTTCGTGTGGATAGCTGATACGAAAAGAATAACAACTACATTTGTATCAGAAGCAAAAATTAACTTTTCACATATTCACACCCCTAATAGTAGTGGGTTCTTTCTTTATTTAAATAATAAACTAGATATATAATTATGATGAAGGAGCTGAACATTGCAAAAAATGAATTGCAACGAAAAGGTTTCCTGGATTTGCCCATTGATGTGCGCCTGGATCTTTTTGCGGAAATAGAAAGATTGAAAAAAGAGAAAAACGCAATTGTCCTTGCACACTACTACCAGGAACCGGATATCCAGGACGTGGCAGATTACATCGGTGACAGCCTGGGCCTGAGTCAACAGGCTGCCAAGACCGATGCTGATATTATCGTTTTCGCCGGAGTGCACTTCATGGCGGAAACAGCAAAGATCCTGAGTCCACAGAAAAAGGTACTTTTACCAGACCTGAAAGCGGGTTGTTCCCTTGCTGACAGCGCTCCTCCTGAGTTATTCAGACGCTTCAAAGAGAAACATCCTGATCATCTCGTGATTTCCTACATAAACTGTTCTGCAGGTGTCAAAGCTCTCAGCGATATCATTTGCACGTCTTCTAATGCCGAAAAGATCATCGAAAGCGTCCCCAAGGACCAACCGATCATTTTTGCCCCCGACAGGAATTTAGGGGCTTATTTGGCCCGTAAAACGGGAAGAGACATGTTACTCTGGAATGGAGCCTGCATGGTGCATGAGATTTTCTCCCTGGAAAAGATCACAAAACTGAAGATCAGACATCCGAAAGCCAAGGTGATAGCGCATCCGGAATGTGAAGCAGCTGTACTTGCCATTGCTGATTACATTGGCTCCACTACGGGCCTGCTCAAATATACCCTGAAGGATGATGCACAGGAATACATCGTGGTAACCGAAACAGGTATCCTGCATCAGATGCAAAAAGAGAACCCTGGTAAGACTTTCATACCAGCGCCACCGAACAATGCCTGTGCATGTAACGACTGTCCGCATATGAAACTGAACACATTGGAAAAGCTGTATCTGTGCATGGAATATGAGGAACCTGAGATCACAATGAACGAAACACTGCGCATAGCTGCTAAGAAGCCTATTGAAAGAATGCTGGAGATAAGTGCTCGCTACGGATTGTAGTTAATTAATTGATTTATAATAGTATATAGTTATTATTTTATTTAATATAACATAAACACCCTGTTATTTGTATAACAGGGTGTTTTTTTATGCTCAGGAAGGCTTTATAGATGAAATAAATGATAGGTATCCTTACCAATCTACCGGTAATTTGATTCTCGGAGCCTTCAAAAAAGAAGGCTTTATAGATGAGATAAAATAAAATATCCGGGGAATACTACGGAATAACTAATTCTCAGCGCCTTCCCTGATTTGAGGTTATTAGACAGTTATCCACATAGAGTGCACAAATGACCTTATCCAAGTCCGCCATTACAGGAGAGAATTGATCCATTGATATACCCATTTGAAATGACACTCAAAATGGCAGAAGCGACTTCTTCCGGCTGACCAACCCTGCCTACACAAACTTGTTTAGAGAATTGTTCAAAGGTTGCTTTCTTATCCTGCTCATTTAAAAAGTTCCACCAGCTCGTATCTATTACTCCGGGAGAAACTGCATTTACACGAAGTGGTTGTAATTCCTTTGCAAGAATAGGGATCATCATTTCCAATGCGCCGTTAATTGCTGCAAGTCCGGAAGTACCTGGTAAACGTGCATCAGTTGAAGCAGCTGTGATGATGGTGATACTTCCTCCTTTTTCAAGATAGGGTAGAGCTGCCTGCATGGTCTGAACATGTGGCCAGAACTTAGCTTCAAATCCTTCTCTTAAATCAGCTAATGAGAGAGAGGAAAACATACCACCACCTTTTGCACCACTAACTGTAATTACGAGATGATGAAACTTACCATTTGTTGAGAAGAATTCCTGAAGTGCCTGGCTATTTCCACTATCAAGTAAAACGGTGTTGATGTTTGGGAATTCGGTCTTTACTTTTTCAAGTTTGCTGGTATCCCGACCGGTAATTGTAACCAGGGCATTTTGTGAAGAGAGCAATTGG
This sequence comes from Chitinophaga oryziterrae, assembly GCF_009758125.1. GTDB lineage: Bacteria > Bacteroidota > Bacteroidia > Chitinophagales > Chitinophagaceae > Chitinophaga > Chitinophaga oryziterrae. The sequence goes on along the minus strand of NZ_WRXO01000005.1, from coordinate 43,026 downwards.
GCAGTTGCCAGTCCTATTCCGGATGAACCACCGGCAATAACTACTTTCTGATTTTGCAAATTCATGATCTGTTTTTTAACAGATCAAAGTTGCAAAGATTGGTGGGCTATAAATTGTTTGAGCTATGCAATGTATTGATTGCATTATGCAGAAACTATTGGTTCCGGTAAGATAGAGGTGTTTGATCTGTAAGTTTTTTAAAGAAATGACTAAAGGCAGCGGGTTCACTAAAGTCAAGTTGATATGCAATTTCTGCTGCGGAGAGGGTAGTGTTCCTCAATAAAACTTTTGCTTCCTGCACTAACATTTCATCAATAGCCTCCGAAGCAGTTTTTCCTGTTTTGTTTTTTATAATTCTGTTTAGATGATTAGGTGTTACGTGAAGGAGACTGGCATAATCAGCTACTTGCCTGAGTTCTAAAAAGTGCTGGCTGACTAGCTTATGAAAGGAGGTTACCAGGTTTGTGCCGGCGTCAACGCCTGCCTTTTCTAATCCTTGTTTTTCATAACTACGTTTGGCTGTTAGTAAGAGAAGATATAAATACATTCTCACTGCAGTAATTCTTCCAGACTTTTCCTGTTGTACTTCCTTATTTATTTGTAGGAAGATAGCGGTCAATTCTTCTATTTCTGCAGTGTTGCAGCATAAAAGTTGTGTACCTGTATAACTATAAAATGGAAACTCCTGACTTATTTGCCCGGGAGGAATTAATGTTTCTAAGAAGGAGTCATCAAAAAGTATATAGTACCCAAAGGTATCAGGACTAATATTCCATTTTGAATGTACCTGCCCGGGTATGGAAAAGTTAAGACTTCCTGGTTTTACATGAAATTGTTCTAAACCAATCTGCATGTCCAATGATCCCTGCAACATAATACCTACTCTGTAGAAGTTAGATTTAGCAGGACCATAACTACTTTTCATTCCCTCTGTGGAGTATATTTCAAAACCAGGGATATGTAGATGTGATGGAAGTTGATGATATCCGAAGGAAATATTGATACTGGTATCCCGGTGATGTTCCTTATGGGAAGGGTCTAATTGGTAAGTGGGTATGGTATGTGCAGATGTTTTCATACGCTGTTAAATTAAAAATGATCAATCATAACTGCTATAATTGATCATTTGAAGAGGAGGGGAAGAACTAAATGAGCTCTTCTACCCAGATAAAGTCAGCTTCAGTTTTACGGAGAGAAAGATTATATCCTGCAACCATGATAGAGATAGGATCTCCCAGAGGAGCAATCTTTTCAATCTTTACTGTTTCTCCGGGAACACAACCCATCTCCATCAGCTTAATGTAGAGATCATCTTTCTCAAAGGATGTAATCACTGCACTTTTTCCTAAAGCAAGAGAAGACAATTTAATGGCGCCTTTTTTCATCTTAATTATTTGATCTTTTGATTCAGATGCTTCCCTACTTAGTATATAATTCCTTTTGCTGTGATACTATGTTTGGATACCCTGTGTTTGTTATGATGATGTAAAGGTAGGGGGTAGGAACCAATTCAGCAAAGACTGATATACTGCTAATTAGAAATTTCACTATACTTTTACATTCGTAATTAATAATGACATATGGCTATCAACTTTACACCTCATGAGGTGAAGTTAAATCTTAAGAATAAGACAAAACTAAAGGCCTTTTTAAAGGAGAGTTTTGCAAGGGAAGGACAAGGATTGAAGAGTTTACAGTATGTTTTCTGTTCAGATGAGTATCTTTTAGAGATAAATCAGCAGTTTTTACAGCATGATACCCTTACTGATATAGTAACCTTTGAGTTGGGAACAGATCCAAAGGTAACAGAAGGGGAGATTTATATTAGTGTAGACAGGGTAAAAGAGAATGCTTTTAAGTTCCAGGTAAGTGAGGAACAGGAGTTGCATCGGGTAATTTTCCATGGAGCTTTACATTTATGTGGATATAAAGACAAAGGAAAGGTTCATGCAGCTACCATGAGAAATAAGGAAAATGAATACCTCTCCCTTTACTTTGGTGATAAGTAATTTGTGTATGTTCCACGTGGAACATAATGATTCATATCTGGGGGAAGGGTACTCAAAACTAATTAAGATGTTCCACGTGGAACATCTTATAATGTCCTTCCTTCTATGTAATTTTGCCTCCTATTCAAACTAACTTATGTTTCCATCTTACGATGTTATAGTGGTAGGCGCAGGACACGCCGGTTGTGAAGCAGCAGCTGCAGCAGCAAATATGGGGTCCAAGGTTTTATTGATTACAATGAACATGCAGACTATTGCCCAAATGAGTTGCAACCCAGCAATGGGTGGTATAGCTAAAGGACAAATAGTAAGAGAGATTGATGCACTGGGTGGATACTCTGGTATTGTTACCGATCAGTCCATGATCCAATTTCGTATGTTGAACCGTTCGAAGGGACCTGCTATGTGGAGCCCAAGAACACAGAACGATAGAATGTTGTTTGCTACAAAGTGGAGAGAAGCTTTAGAGCAAACACCTAATGTGGACTTTTACCAGGATATGGTAAAGGGTTTATTAGTAAAAGATGGTCAGTGTTATGGAGTAGTAACGGGGTTGGGGCACGAGATAAAAGCAAAATCTGTAGTACTTACCAATGGAACTTTCCTGAATGGAGTAATGCATATTGGAGATAAACAGTTCGGTGGAGGTCGCGTGGCAGAAAGAGCAGCTACCGGAATTACCGAACAACTGGTAGAACTTGGGTTCGAAAGCGACCGTCTGAAAACAGGAACTCCTCCAAGAGTAGACTCCAGAAGTCTTGATTATTCCAAGATGGAAGAACAAAAAGGGGATGAGGTAATTACAGGATTCTCTTATCTGGATGTTGAAAAGATAAAACCGGAACAACAGAAAAGTTGCTATATCACTTATACAAGTGAAGCAGTACATGAAATGTTACGTACCGGGTTTGATCGCTCCCCAATGTTTCAGGGAAGAATTCAAGGTATTGGTCCACGGTATTGCCCAAGTATCGAAGATAAAATCAATAGGTTTGCTGAGAGAGAAAGACACCAGTTATTTGTAGAACCTGAAGGTTGGAACACCGTAGAAATTTATGTGAATGGATTTTCTACCTCCCTTCCTGAGGATGTTCAATACAAAGCATTACAATTAATACCCGGTTTTGAGAATGTAAAGATGTTCCGCCCAGGGTATGCGATAGAGTACGACTACTTTCCACCAACACAATTACAGTTCTCCCTGGAAACAAAACAGGTACAAAATCTGTTCTTCGCAGGGCAAATAAATGGAACAACAGGATATGAAGAGGCAGCTTGTCAGGGATTGATGGCCGGAATAAATGCTCACCTGAAAGCAACCGGTCAACCTGCATTTGTGTTGAAAAGGAGTGAAGCATATATTGGGGTGTTGATAGACGATCTTATTAATAAGGGAACTGATGAACCTTATCGCATGTTTACTTCACGTGCAGAATTCCGTACACTGTTAAGACAGGACAATGCAGACCTCCGTCTTACAGAAAAAAGTTACCGTATGGGATTGGCTAGTCAGGAAAGAATGGATAAAGTGAAAGAAAAACAGGAAGGAGTAGAGAAGATAAAAGCAATACTGAAAGAGTTACCGATAGATCCTGAAGATATCAATCAACTGTTAATAGAAAAAAATACTGCTCCCTTAACCCAGAGAATTCGTGCTTATCAGATATTACTCCGTCCTTCTATGGATATTTTCATCATGAAAGAGCATGTAGCAAAAATGAAAAGTGCTCTCGCAGGGTTCAGTAATGAAACATTAGAGCAGGCAGAAATTCAGGTGAAGTATGAAGTATATATAGAAAAAGAAAATGAACTGGTGAAAAAAATGAGTCAGTTGGAAGACTTAGTAATTCCAGATAGCTTTGATTATGCTAAACTGGTTTCATTAAGTACAGAAGCAAGACAAAAATTTAATAGAATTCGCCCTCGTACTCTTGGTCAGGCTAGTAGGATTAGTGGTGTAAATCCAAGTGATGTTCAGATTTTGATGGTGTATATGGGAAGATAAAAAGACACTTATTTGTCCAAAATAAAAATACATGCTTTTCTACAAGCATGTATTTTTTTTGTTTATATTCGTCTTATATCGAAATTGTCCCTCAAGATTTATAAAAAATGGCACTATGAAAACAACTGAGTTTACAACTGATTCCAAAAATGAGCAGCTTTATAGACACTAACCAAAATAAATAACCTGGGAAAAGTATATCAATATATAGCTACTTCTAAATTTTGATAGAAAAACTTCTGCTTTGAAAAACTCATCACCTAATTATCTGTCTCAGGTAATTTTGTAAATCAATAAAACAAGTAATACCTGGCGTAAGAAATTTTCCCATAAACAATGGGTATCAATATATTTCTATTTGCAGCTTATAATGTTGTAAAAAGATATCAATTAAAGTGAAGGTTAAATTAGAAGTATAAAAACACCCGGTCCGTTTCTTCGGGCTGGGTTTTTTATTAAAAAAGATATAATTAGTTGATAATCAATGGTATAAGAATTATAATAACGACCTCATTATCTCCTTAAATTTAAACGATCGTGATAGGAGTAATATAATTGGATCAAAAAGGGGGTAATTTGAAAATTGGTGCCTTAAAATACGTTTTCCGGATTTATTCCTTATTTCGTAAATTACTCTTACCTAAATAAGCTTTCCAACATGCTTAATACATTACTTGCCTACACCAGCTTACTACTCGCTTCCATCCCGCAACCAAAAACTGATACAACGGGCAATGAAAGTTTTTTACTGATCGGTACCTACACTAAAAATGCTGACCAGGGAATCAATGTTTATTCTTTCAATAATGTAACCGGTACGCTACGTTTTGTTAGTATTGCCAAAGATGTGGATAACCCATCTTATCTGGTGATAGCTCCGGACAAGAAACATGTGTATGCCGTGAATGAAAATAAAGAAGGAGGGGTGAGTGCTTTTGAATGGGATACCACTACGGGACAACTGAATTTTTTAAACAAACAACCTTCCGGGGGAGAAACACCCTGTTATGTCAATACCGACCAGGACGGTAAATATGTAATAGTGGGAAATTACGGAGGAGGAAGTTTTTCTGTTCTTCCGGTAAAAGAAGATGGAAGATTGGAAGGACCTGTTCAAACAATTGAACATACCGGTTCGGGAGCAAATAAGGAACGCCAGGAAAAACCACATGTGCATTGTGTAGTATTTAGTCCTGATCACCAATTTCTGTATGTCTCAGATTTGGGAATTGACCAGGTAGCCATTTATAATTATCAGCAGGGGGATGTTCAACCCCTTGTCCCGGCAACGCCAGGCTTTGCTCCATTAGCTCCGGGGGCCGGACCAAGACATCTCGTGTTCCATCCAAATGGAAAGTGGGTTTACGTGATCCATGAGTTGGATGGAAAGATTACCGCTTTCAATTATAAAAAAGGAGCACTTGTCGGTTTCCAGGAGATATCCACAATACCAGAACAATTTAAGGGACAAATCTCAGGAGCAGATATTCACACTTCCCCGGATGGTAAATTTTTGTACGCATCTAATCGTGGAAGTTTAAATAATATAGTCATATATAGTATAGATCAGAAAAATGGGCATCTTATAAAAAAAGGACAACAATCTTCCGGAGGTAAAACGCCAAGGAATTTTATGATAGATCCTTCAGGCAATTTTCTGCTGGCAGCAAATCAGCAAACGGATAATGTAGTAGTTTTTAAAAGAGATAAAATTACCGGCCTGTTAAAATTAACTAAGCAGGAAATTAAAGTACCCGCACCGGTATGTCTTAAAATGATCGGAAGTAATTAGGGTACGGTAATTGTGGAAATTCTACAGATATAACTTTTCACTATCAACACAAAGATTAGCATGAAAAACAAAGACGTTAAAACAGACAAGGATCTTTCCAAAGCAAAAGGGAAAGAAGAAAGTAAAGAAGAAGATTTTCCTGGTTACCCTATTTATCCGGCAAGTGAAGATATCATGAACCAGGAAGAACAGGAAGATCTGGATGTAGAAAAAGTGACTGGTTCTTCCAGACTTAATAATGAAATTGCAAGAGAGAGAGGAGTAGACCCGGCAGACTTTGATGAAAGCCTCGATATCCCCGGAGCAGAACTGGATGATGACGAAGAAGCATTGGGAGAAGAAGATGAGGAAAATAATTTCTACAGTCTGGGTGGAGACAGGCATGAAGATCTGGAAGAGGCAAATGATAACGAAGATTGATAGTACCTCATAATAAAGGAGTCAACAATCTGCAAACAGCGTCAATAAAACGTTGCCAGATCGAACGGTTTTTCCAGGAGCGGCGTTCAATCAACACCGCATCCTGTAAATCCTGTTTGAAAGAGTTTTGCAATTTTTGAATAGTAGGCCTGTCGTATATCACAACAGCTATTTCACTGTTCAGGTAAAAACTACGGTTATCTAAATTTACTGTACCAACAATTGCCAGGTTATCATCGATTACAATTGTCTTGGCATGTATAAATCCCTTCTGATAAAAATATACTTTCACCCCTGCATCCAGCATTGGCTTAATATAAGATTGTGCAGCATGTTGCACAAAATAGGAATCTCCCTGGGAAGGAAGTAATAACTCTACATTTTTACCAGCTTGTGCTGCCATTTGCAAAGCTGTCAGAATCTGATCGTTTGGAATAAAATATGGATTGCTGATCCGGATACTCCGGCGGCCAACATTCAATGCCATCAGGATAGTTTGCATAGTCATCGGAAAATCCGAATCAGGTCCGCTGGCTACAACGTCTGCAAAACAATTATCCTGTATGTCTGAACGATGAAAATAGGGAGGGCCAAAATTGAAAGTCTTTTTACTGCAATAGCGATAACTCATTTGAAACTGTAATTGCAACAGATTTACTACATCGCCTTCCAGTTGTAAATGAGTGTCTCTCCAGAAAACCTCATGCTTCCCATTATTCAGGTACCGGTCGTCCATATTAATACCACCGGTAAAACCTACCTCTCCGTCAATCACGATAATTTTACGGTGATTACGATAATTTGCATTCAGGTAGAAATTAATCAGGACGGGAGAAAATGAATAAACCTCTGCTCCGTTATCTTCCAGCAGATCAGGAATACCACCTATTTTATCTGAACCAAGATCATCATAGATAAAACGGACCTCAATACCTTCTTTTAATTTCTCAACCAGAATTTCTGCAACCGCATTTCCCACGTCGTCTGCTGCAAAAATGTAATACTCTATGTGAATATGGTGTTTAGCCGCACGAAGTGCTTCCATTACTGCTGGAAACTTTTCTTCTCCGTTCAATAGAATCTTTATGCGGTTATTCTGAGAAAGTACAGAGTGCCTGGTATTCAATAACATAGCAGAAATCTCCTGCTTACTTGCTACTTCGTGGCGTAATTTTAACTGTAAATGTTCTATTTCTTTGCGCTGAGATTCAAAATAACGTAACATCAGGGTAGCATCCTTACTACCTTTTAAAGTAAAGCGGCGGCGCTTGCGTAAGTCCCGGCCCAGATAGTAATAAACAATCAATCCCAGTACCGGAACAAATATCAGTAACATGATATAAGCGAGTGCTTTTACCGGATTCCTGTTTTCCAGCAATATTGTACTTACCACCCCTATAAAGGAAAGCGTAAGTAATACATAGCCGGAAATTTTTAATGCAATGTGCCAGTCTGTTCCCCAGAGCAAGTAAAATATCTGATACACAATGTTGCTTATATGGTTATGTGGATAAAGGTACTTTCTTTGTTTTGTAATTTATCTTGTTGAATTTCATGTTAATGTTGTGAACTTAAAAAATTAACGAGAATAAATTATCCCCATAAATCGTTCTTAAGATAAATTATCATTTTTTTTGTTGTTACAATGAGCTGTACATGCAGGAATCAATCCTAACAAAACTTGAAGCATCCCGCAGGGAACTCCTGGACCTGGGACTGCGTAACCCCTTACTCAATTATCATTTACCAGCCAGCCGAGGAGTGCATATTGAAGAAGAGAAGGCGGTTAATATTTACGAAGTATTGGTAAAGCAGGGGAAAGCGATGACCTTTTTGCCTAAGTCCGGTAACAAGGAAATTATAGAAACGGAAGCACCTGTTTTATTGGAACAGGAAGAAGTAGTGTATGATACCCGTCTGCAAACACTGGAAACAGTAAGCAGTCTCCAGAACAGATTACTCAATACTTATTATGCCGCACGTACCAGTCTGGAAGAACAGGGTGTGAATATCCTGTTTATCACATTGGGAATGCTTCAATGGTATGATAAAGATAATAGCAAAGAAATGCGGCAAGCCCCGCTGGTACTAATTCCTGTGTCACTGGAAAGATCCAGTGCAAGGGAGCGTTTTCGTTTACGCTATACCGGTGGTGAAGTAGAAATGAACCTGAGTCTGCAGGCAAAAATAAAAACAGAGTATGGCATCCTGTTACCTGATATGCCTGAAGCAGATGAGATAGCTGTGGCAGAATATATTCAGGAATTAGCAGAAGTTATCAACGGCATGCCCGGCTGGCTGGTAGTGCCGGATGCAGTAGAATTGGGATTTTTCTCTTTCGGGAAGCTGATGTTGTATCATGATCTGGATAGTGACTTATGGCCCGAAGATGAAAAGCCAGGTAACCATCCCATCTTGCAAAGTCTTTTTGGAGAAGGGTTTAATGAAGGAAAACCGGGAGTTTCGGAAGATGCCTTTATTGATACAGAAACGGCCGCACATGAAATGCATCAGGTAGTAGATGCAGACGGTTCACAACTCCTGGCCATGCTGGCAGTGCAGGAAGGACGTAACCTTGTAATACAGGGCCCGCCGGGTACCGGTAAATCACAGACTATTACCAACCTTATTGCCAATGCCATCGGGGAAGGTAAAAAAGTGTTGTTCGTAGCGGAAAAAATGGCAGCACTCGAAGTGGTGAAACGCAGGCTGGACAGTATTCAGCTGGGAGATGCCTGTCTTGAATTGCATAGTCATAAAGCAAACAAAAAAGAACTTCATCAGGAACTGAGAAGAACACTGGAACTGGGTAAGCCTGCTATACAACAACTGCAACAGGAAGTAACCTTATTGAATGATTACAGGAGTGAGCTGAATGATTATTGCATCTCTGTGAATACACCAGTGGGGCGAAGCGGACTTACACCGCAAAAAATAATGGGCTATCTCTTACAGTTAAGAGAGCAGTTCGGAAATATGGACCTGCCCCGTATCCCTATACAATCTTTGTCTGCCTGGGATGCAGGTCTTATGCAACGGGCCGAAGCAATAGCCGGACGTATAGAGGCCCGTCTGGCAGAGACAGGAGTACCTTCTTCACTATTATTCTGGGGTAGTCAGTTAACAGTACTAACACCAGCAGCAGAAGAAAAATTGTTACCCATATTACAATTGGGAGAAACAACAACAACAGCGTTGCAACACGAGAGTGCTATTATTGCCGGGCATATAGGACTGCCTATGCCGCTGAGCCGCAAACATAGTATGGACTTATCCTTTGTTACGCAGCTGGCATCAGTATCTCCTGACATCAGTAATATCCGGATAAAACATCCGGCATGGCTGCAGCAAAAAGAAGATATCAAAGAGTTGTTGCAAACAGGAAGACGTTTGTCGCAAATCCATAAAGCATACGATGAGATATTGATTCCTGAAGCATGGGAACAACAGGTACTTGAGATCCGTCAGAACCTGCTGGCCTATGGGGATAAGTGGTACAAATTTGTGATCGGGGATTATAACCGGAGTAAACGTCAGTTGGCTGCTTTGTGTAAAGCAGGGTTACCAAAAGATGTAGCCGGTAAATTGTCTTGTGTAGATGCTATTCTCGAAGCACGCCGCCTGGATAAACTGATCCAGGAACAGGAAATATTGGCAAAAGAACTGTTTGGAATACGCTGGCAAAAAGGGCAGACTAATTGGGATGCATTGGAAGCTGTCACTAATTATTTGACAGAAGTACACAAGCAGATTAGTATAGGATCATGTACAACGGTGATACTTGATTACCTGGAGAAAAATGAACCCGCTGAAAAAGCAAAAGGCTATTATGATACATTGTTGAGAACAATGCAGCAACATGGTGCTGCAATAGAAAATATAGTAACTGCACTTGCCCTTAATGAACTATTGCGTTTCAGAAATGTAACCCCCTTACTACAACGGGCATACGAAGAGCAGATTGTTTTATTGCAATCATGGATGAAGGGATTACCTGAAATACATCAGATAATTTCATGGAACAATCTGGCTGCAACCGCTACCGCTGAAGGCTTTCAGCCATTGATAGATATAGTGACCCGTTGGAAGGAAGGATATAAAGGATTAAAAGCAGCATTACAAAGAACATGGTATGAATATCTGTGGGAGCAGGCATTAACAGAACATGCGTCTCTGCGTAAATTCGAACGTTCCAGTCATGAGTCGGCAGTGAAACAATTTGTGAAACTGGATACACTCAATCTGCAATATAACAGGGCGCGGGCAGCGTTAAAACATTGGGATGGTGTACCTCCTTTAGAAGCAGGCGGACAGGTAAACGTATTACGCACAGAGTTTAATAAAAAGGCAAGGCACATGCCTATCCGCAAATTGATGCAGGCAGCGGGATTGGCCATACAGGCCATCAAACCGGTATTTATGATGAGCCCTTTATCTATCGCTAATTTTTTACCACCTGGTTCATTACAGTTTGATCTGGTAATATTTGATGAAGCCAGTCAGGTAAGACCAGTGGATGCATTGGGTGCTTTGTTGCGGGGAAAACAATTAGTGGTAGTAGGAGATAGTAAACAGTTACCCCCCAGCAGTTTTTTTGATTCTCTTTTGAAAGAAGTAGATGATGAAGAAAATGTAACAGCGGATATGCCAAGCATATTAGGGATGTGCGATGCACAAGGCGCTCCCCAAAGAATGTTGCGTTGGCATTATCGTAGTCGTCATGAATCATTGATCACGTTTTCGAATCATGAATTCTACGAAAATAAACTGGTGATATTTCCTAGTCCGGGTGCAGATCAGCGAATGGGATTAGTATATCATTTGTTGAAGGATGCAACCTATGATCGTGGTAAGACACGTACCAATCAAAAAGAAGCGGATGCCATAACAGCTGCTGTGATAGCACATGTACGCAAACATCCCGAAATGAGTTTAGGAGTTGTAGCTTTCAGTACGGCACAGATGCAGGCGATACAGCAGTCGCTGGAAACAGCACGCAAGACTACACCCGACGTAGAAGCGTTTTTCAAAGCACATCCGCATGAGCCATTTTTTGTAAAGAACCTGGAGAATGTACAGGGAGATGAAAGAGATGTAATTTTTATTAGTATTGGTTATGGACGTACGCCGGAGGGAAATGTAAATCTTTCTTTCGGTCCTTTGAATAATGAAGGTGGAGAACGCAGATTGAATGTGTTGATAACAAGAGCGAAACAACGTTGTGAAGTATTTACTAATCTTACTTCCGATGATATTGATCTTAGCAAAACGGAAAGTGAAGGCGTACATGCGTTAAAAAACTTCCTCTACTTTGCACAACATGGAAAATTACCGTCTGCTTTTTCAGACGGCACGTCCCCGCAGGCGCCATTTGAAGAGATGGTTGCAGCACAGATTACAGCAGCAGGTTACATGGTACATAAACAGATTGGAAGTAAAGGATTTTATATAGACCTTGCTGTGATGGACCCGGAAAATCCCGGGAAGTACTTGCTGGGAATAGAATGTGATGGAGCATCTTATCATACTGCACGTTCTGCCCGCGACAGAGACCGTTTACGCCAGCAGGTACTGGAAGACATGGGCTGGGAAATATACAGGGTGTGGAGTACAGATTGGTTCCGTCATCCTGCGCGAGAGTTGAAAAGATTACTGGATGCAATTGAAGATGCACGAAGGACAGAGGATATTGAAGAAGATAATATAGCGGAAGATTATACGATCATCAGAGAAACGGAAGAAGAAACAGCGCCTTTATACGAGTTGGCAGTATTACCTGTGGAAATCAGTACAAAAGAATTTCATTTACATCCGTCAGATAAAATGCAAAGCTGGCTGGAAGGAATCGTTGTGGTGGAAAGCCCTGTACATACAGAAGAGGTGATCCGGCGAATGATAGAAGCCGCGGGTGTTTCCCGGGTTGGTAGTCGTATCAGGGATATATTGAAACAGGCAATTGCAAGTGCAGAAAGTACCGGTAGTATTATTGTAAAAGAAGATTTCTTGTGGGATGCGCAGATGGAAGTACCATCATTACGTAGTCGTGCTAATTTACCGGCAGCATCCCGTAAACTTTCTTATATAGCGCCGGAAGAAATAATAGTGGCTGTGGAAAAAGTGATAACAGATGCAGTGGCAATTACAACAGCAGCAGCAATACCTATGGTGGCAAAGACATTAGGGCTGAACCGTGTTACAGAAGACATAAAAAATGATATCACGGTAGTCATTGAACAATGCCTGGACCGTGATATTATTTATCTGGATGGAGAATGGTTAAAGGCAAAATGATTATACCATTATAGCTTTAAAGATCCTGCTGTATAACATTACCAGGTAGGCTAATAATATCAGTGTATTTAATACCAGTAGCCAGTTAATATCTGGTTCCTGGTATTTCTTTTTCATGCAGAGAATAAGCAGTGTCATAAACCCTACAAACAGTATAACCGGAAATATCAGTGTCCATTTATTGGTAATAACAAGATGAGTATCTTCCAGTCGGGTATCCCACGGCTGCTGACCCGAAATAAAAGGGACAATTCCGCAGAATAACATAATAATAAATATTCTGATTGCTGTTTTAGCAGCTAGCCGGCTGTACTTTATATTTTTGCTTTCCTGTTTCATATTTTCAAAGTTCGGAAATTAATTTTGGCTTAGGAAGCTGTAACCACCAATGTATAGCTATACCAATCAACAAATTTACAACAGACCAGCATGTCATCCATTTATTCTCTGTTGAAAACCCTCCTATAAATAGCCAACAGAAAAAATAAAGATGAAACCATGCAGGCACCAGCCAGGTAATAAAAGGAATGGTTGTGGATTGTACATCTCTTCTTTTTCTGAAGCCTGTGATAGACATTATTGGAAAAAGCACTAATAAAAAGATCAGTTTTTCTTTACTGACAATATTGAATTTAAGCTTTAGCCAATCAGAAACAGGGAAGAGCATTAACCATAATACTACCTGTGAAATCAATATAGAAAATAGGGGTGTGACAGCTCGCCAGATATTTGTTTTACTTACTTTCTCGAGGAAGCGTGCAAACAGGGAATAAAGGAACACGACACATAACCATCCGAAGAAGTTACCATAAGGTATACCGAACCATTGCCCGGTAAGTGCTAATTCAGGACTATGCATTCCCTGCCAATCCCAATGCCACATATGCAGGCGATAAGCGACTACATCCATACTCAGATCTATACTAAGAGCCAGTAGGGCATCGAAAGCGGCTGCAGCCCAGATATTTAATCCACGGCTATCTGATATAAGTCTTGATGTGTAAATAATAATACCCCATCCAGCGCCAATCCATACAGGGATATTATCAGGTGCATGTCCCAGCATTATCATAAACTGACCATACTTATAGCCGGCACTGCTCATAACATTCACATATTCCAGTAGCAGGCCAAAGCCAAAACCACCTAATAAATAAGCAACGCTACCGGCACTGTTTTTCCATGCATGTAAGAAGCAAAGGATAAAAAGAAGGTACATGCAGCACTCCGTTAGCGGGTAACAAACAGATGGCGGAAACCCGTAGGGCATGTTTGAGTAAGGGAACATTATTTGAGTTCTTTATCAATATGTGAAGTATGCTTTGTATCGCGTACTACAGCATATACAATGAGTGAAATAAAAATGCAGACAGTTATATACCAGTAATAAAGCGATTCGTGATCGATCTTTTTAAAATAGAGCGCAATGTATTCTGCCGTACCGCCAAAGATAGCAACAGTAAGAGCATAGGGAAGGCCTACACCAAGAGCTCTTATCCCGGCCGGAAACATCTCTGCTTTCACTACCGCATTGATAGAAGTATATCCGCTGATGATAATAAGGGCAGATAAGATAAGTAAGAAAGCAGACCATTCTGTTGTAGTATGGCTGATTGCAGTAAGGATAGGAACAGTAAGCAGTGTACCTGATATTCCAAAGCTTAACAATAAAGGCTTACGGCCAATCTTATCACTAAGCATACCAAACAGCGGTTGCATACATGCATAAATCAGCATCAGCCAGAAAGTCAATACTGTTGAACGTTCTTTACTAAGGTGTACGGTATTTACCAGGAACTTCTGCATGTATGTGGTGTAGGTATAAAAGGCAAGTGTACCGCCCATAGTGAGGCCAATAACAGTTAGCACGGCACGCGGATGTTCTTTTAAAAGTGTCACCAGAGAACCGCGTTTGGTATTATCTTTTTCTACCTGTATGGTCTCTTTCATATGCCGCCGTATGATGAGAGCAAATAATGAGAGGCAGGCTCCTATTGCAAAAGGAATACGCCAGCCCCATGCATCCAGTTGTTCCGGTGTCAGGAAAACTTTTTGCAGCAGCATTTGAATGCCCAATGCGATGAGTTGTCCTCCGATAAGGGTTACGTACTGAAAGCTGGAATAGAATCCCCGTCTGCCAGGTGTGGATATCTCACTGAGATAAGTGGCAGAGGTCCCATATTCACCACCAACACTAAGACCTTGCAGCAATCGGGCAGACAATAGGATAATAGGCGAGACTATCCCTGCAACCTTGAAAGAAGGTGCCAGCGCAATCATCATACTACCTATAGACATAAGGAGTACAGACAGGGTCATGGAAGTTTTCCTTCCGGAGCGGTCTGCGATACGGCCGAAGAGCCATCCACCTACAGGGCGCATCAGGAAGCCTACGGCAAAAATGGCAGCGGTATCCAGTAATTGCGCAGTAGGATTACCTTTTGGGAAAAAGACAGGGGCAAAATAGAGAGCGAAGGCAGCATATACATACCAGTCGTACCACTCTACCAGGTTACCTATGGAGCCGGTAAAAATGGCTTTTATCCGCCAGGCGGTATCGTTTATTTTGTTCATAGTTGTGGGTAGCGATCAAAAATAAGAAAATCGACACATAGTCTTACGCATGCAAATCTGTTAATTCTTATATTGCCTGTTATAAAAGAGATAATCATGGATGCAATTACTACAGCTAAGAAAGCAGCAGGAGAGAAGGCGGCTTCACTCGTTCATCCCGGAATGTTGGTAGGACTTGGTACAGGCTCTACTGCATACTGGGCAATTAAGAAAATAGGAGAGATGGTAAAGGAAGGATTGAATATCCAGGCAGTAGCTACGTCCCTGGCATCAGAAAAGCAGGCCAGGGAACTGGGTATCCCTATTACATCTTTTAGTGAAATACAACAACTGGATATAGATATAGATGGTGCAGATGAAGTCAGTGAAGACCTGCAGATAATCAAAGGCGGTGGTGGATCACTGCTGCGGGAAAAGATAGTCGCGCTTGCCAGCAGGAAAAGGATCATCGTAGCTGATGAGCGTAAATATGTTAAGACCCTGGGTAAATTCCCTCTACCACTGGAAATAGTACCATTTGGATGGGAGCTTGTATTTAAAACGTTACAGACTTTACAGGGAGTTCCTACACTTCGTACAAAAGATGATCAGCCTTACATTACTGATAATGGTAACTACATTATCGATTGTTCTTTCGGAGTAATAAAAGATCCGGTACAACTGCATCAGCAATTAAAAATGATCACAGGTATTGTAGAAACAGGATTGTTCCTGAACTTACAACCGACAGTGATCATTGCGTACGAGAATGGAGAAATAAAAGCCATTTAAAATCAAACTATGTTATACCTGGGTATCTGTTTCATCTGCTGATACCGTTTGTATATTAAAAGCAAAAGGATCTCTATCGGAGATCCTTTTGCTTTTAATATAGCTGTAAATATTATTTCAATTCTACACCAACAGTAACTCTTGTTTCATCAAAAAACAGATTTAATGATTTAGGTTTTGTACCTGCTGGCAATCTGAATTTATTACCGGTAGATGAATTGGTAGCTTCAGCATCTGCCGATACTGTATTGTAAGTATCGTGTGTGATGTTATTACCATTATCTAACTGTAAACGAAAATCATTAGGATTAATGTAAACGCTGTTTTCTCCTAACTTCCGCTTATTTGTTACTTCAATCTCGTAGGTAAGTTCTGTACCTGTTATTTTTCCATCTGCATCAGATAGCTGAACAGCTTTTCCATCTTTCAATCGGATAAATGCTTCCTTATTTTTCCCCAGGTAAGCAGTATCAGGAGAAAATGTTACAGCGTAGCTTTTAGGTTCATTGGCGGGGCTATTGTTAGCAGCGGCATTTTTGTTATCGGACTGTTCAGTACTGGCCTGTTCAGAGGTTTCTGTGCTTTTCTTTCCTTTACAGGCAGCCAGGGTAATAGCAAAAATAATGGCGGACGCTAAAATGGTTTTTTTCATCTTAAAGGGGGTATTGGTTTAAAACTGCGTTATAACAGCTAAAATGATACCAAACATAACTGTTTAATGAAAATATAATAAGTAAAATGTGATATAGAGATAAGGGAGTGTTCGGGGAGTCTCTGAGAGTAGAACATACTTTGAACATACGTTGAACATAGGTCGAACATACTTTGATGATGCTTCAGAAACGACCAAAGTATGTTCGACCTATGTTCAACGTATGTTCAAGATATAGACTCTCCCCGAATGTCTCGTCCTGATATAGGTTTACACGCATTCATCAGTATGGGTTGCACAATGTTGTGCCAAAAGAAAAAGGCTTTGAGAGTTTCGTCTCAAAGCCTTTAAGCGGCGTTTTCACCTGAAAACATAAATTTAAGAGGGCCTTTCCGTATTACGTTCATTTAATTCAGGCACTCTCATTGTTAAAACAGCATCTCCCAATTTTAAAAACAAATTAAACAATGTTTTACTAACAACGGATTGGGCACAGTTAAAATCTCTTCCACCGTCTCTTACTATCCACTTTTGAGCCAATGCACGATCCACCTTTCTTAGCAGAATTCCAGTAAATACAGATTGAGCCTGGCTATGAGGAATCATCTTCTGTCTTAAAAAATCTCCAGTATCCCGTATGGATTGCCAGGATAAATTGAAAATTTGAGCAATAGAAAACCTCTTTAACAACGTTTCAAAAGTTGTTATAGTTTTCTCTCCAAAATCTTCTATCGGAAATTGCCGGCGTTCTAAGAGATAAGTTAAGTACTCCAAACATTCGTGCAGCGCAATAGAATGCCACAGCTTATTAGATTCAATGTGCCAATGCTCCGGCCAATTATCAGAGGCTATCACTTCTTCTAACTCTTTGATATAGGCCTTTTTTTCTTGTTTAGAAAAAGAGGATAGCAGCTCCCATTGAGCTCTTAAGGCAGAATATGAAGTGATAGCAGTTATATCCTCATTATAAGTAAATGATTCCGTTTTGCTTTGTGGACTCAAGCTAATTATTCCCTGTTTTCTAAGACTCTCATGCATTTGTTTGAGAAACTCAAATGAAGGTGCAAGTTTTGTATGAATCTTAACAAAGGGGAAGGCAAATTTTAAATCCTCACTTATTAAGTGTCTTGTTAATGACATTAAATAAACAGCCGTTTCAAATGATAAATCCCGAACTGCGCAAGGAGCGATAAACATGGAAGAGCATTTCTCTGTTATCAGCTTTTTTTGTTTATCAGTTTTGAGTTTTGCCAGATAAGATATATACTTCCTGCAATTAACACATTCACAATCTGAGTTGTGAATGTGTTCACAATCTGGGCAAAAAGGAGTTGATTTTCTATTAAAATCATTTCTTGACTTATACGAGGAAACAAGATTTACATTGTCGCAATAAGGACAGTAAAGCGTTTCACATATAGTTGGAGGAAATAATTTATGAAGAGATGTTGTTTTAGTATCTATTTTAAATTCATCAATAAGAAGCCTTATTTTTTCTCCATTATAATACTGCTTAATAAGCAGGTCGATTTCGTCTTTGCTTAAATGTGATAATTTAGATTGCATAAATTTATTTGAGGGGTAGCCAAATAGATATTAACCAGCTAGTTAATAATTTAGCATGCTAAGTAATTGAATTTAGTCACAGTGTTACATACCACAATGTCCATTGGGTAATAGTTATATCAATCCGGAAAGGAGCTTTCCTGGAAATTAACTGATATAAGAATGTGTCTGTAAAAGAAAAAAATACACCGGAAAATGTTTTGTGGAGATAAAATTAAATTCTAGAGTAAGATACTAAAAATTTGCAAATTGGAAATGCGCAAATGATTTCCGTCAATTAATTTGAAGAAAAATCCCAACTAAAGTACTGAATATCAAAGGAAACAAAAGGGGAAAAGAAGCATACAGTATAAAGGCGACAATGTTTCGATACAATATAATTATAGAATGTGTATCGGCAATAACAGACACAAAAGCGATTATATCGCAGTATTAGCCTCCTCTTTTCTTATCTCTCTCATTCCTTTGCCAAAATGCTTTTTCATCATTTTGTTGAGATGACTGCTATCCGTAAAGCCTAATTCAGACGCAATATCCTGTAAGGGTAATTCGGTATACCGGGCTCTTGATTCGGCAATACGGAGCCTTGATTTTATAACATAGTCCTGGAACCGTTCTGAGGCGTTCCTTCTAAAATATTCACTAAAATAGGTCTCAGCGATATGGAATTTTTCAGATAAATAGGAAACGGATAATTTATCAGCATCCAAAATATTGAAGCTTATGAAGTTTAACAGATCAGCAAATTTACTATCAGTGAAGGTGCGGCCTATTAAAATCTTACGCTGGATGTTACGGCAGATCACGCCAAGAATTGATACCAGCGTGTTTTGTATGATGAAAGTAAAGCAGGTTTCTTTGAGTTCATATTCAAAAAGGATAACATCAAGCAATCTCTTTACCTGCAACCTGTCGTTTGGGTCATCAATCAATTCGCCGGGATGATGACTGTGATTTCCTATAATGTAATTCAGCCTGCTGAACCAGGAGCTGTAATCAACCTGATCGTTTGCACCAGGAACAAAATAACTGCCCGTGAAACGGACAAACAGAAACTTTGTCGGCTCTTTAATAATATACTGATGGCACTTTGCTGTTGGTAGAAGAAAAATACCGTTTTTTTGATATGGATACTCAACATAATTTACACTTTGGCTTCCTTTTCCATCAAGAATGTAAACAAGCTCGAAAAAGTTGTTTTTACGGCTACGCCCTTGCCATTCATCGAAACTGGCAATTTCAATGGCAAAAGTATTGTGCAGGTAATCCATATTGCAAAAGTATAATTTTTACAATCACAAAATAAGCAATCCAATAATATTACTGTTATTTCAGACTACGTTACTGCTTTTAAAATACTTGCGTTCCCAACTTTGTAGTCTAAAATTCAAAGACATGAAAGCAGTTCAGTTAACCGATTTTGGAATCGAAAACTTTCGCATCAGCGAAATGGAAAAACCAATACCCAAAGCATATGAGGTGTTGGTCAACATCAAAGCAGTATCCTTAAATTACCTGGATGTGATACTGGCAAATGGAAGTTTCTACAAAGATCTTGCTTTTCCTTACACTCCTGCTTCCGATGGTTGTGGGGTTATAGCATCCATTGGAGATGAGGTTACTCAATGGGAAATTGGCGATCGTGTGGCCATTCAGTACGTGCAAAATTGGACGAAAGGAAATATTGACAGGGAAAGTAATCGGGTACGGGTAGCATGGCAGACGCCTGGCGTGCTATCAGAATATGTTTGCATCCCCGAACATGGGCTGGTCAAAGCTCCGGAAAATCTCAGTTTTGAAGAAGCCGCCACGCTCCCTATTGCCGCACTAACCGCATGGCATGCTTTGATCAATCAGGCTAACCTGCGATTAGGACAGACTGTTCTTGTTCAGGGAACGGGTGGCGTATCCCTTTTCGCACTTCAAATTGCAAAGGCTGCCGGAGCGAGGGTAATCGCCACAACCAGTACCGATGAGAAAGCGGAAAGGTTGAAAGCTTTAGGGGCTGATGCGGTGATCAATTATAATGATTACCCAGATTGGCAGAAGAACGTATTATCATTGACCGATGGTCAAGGCGTGGATATCACTCTGGATGTAGCAGGGGCGGATACCATTGCAAAGTCATTGCTCTCTGTCAAAGAAAACGGATTTGTGGGAACAGCCGGGTTTATCTCCGGAGCAGACCTTCCTTTGAATATTCACGAACATAAGATCAATATGTCCTTTTTGCGAATACAGGGACTTGCTGTAGGCAGTGCGGAAAGCTTTGCAGCATTAAACCGTGCTATCGAAATTAACGACATACATCCTGTTATTGACAGGGTATTCCCATTGGAGCAAGTGCAGGATGCTTATCGAAGATTAGAAGAAGGAAAACATGTAGGGAAGATTGTCATCAAGCTATGAAATCCATGAAAATGATGAAGGCAATTGTTTTAAATGAACCCGGAGGTATTGAAAATTTAGAATTTACAACATTACCTGTTCCCGGCATTTCAGATACCGAGGTATTGGTAAAATTATTATAAGTGCAGGTCTTCAAAACACAACAATATCAGTGCTATCAAAGCCCATGATCAGTTTTTAGCAGCGTGTGAATTAATGAGCCTTCCAGAACAACGAGTTCTGGAAATCAGAAAAGGTTCTAAAGGTCCTCGATACTGTAGTACTTAGCAGAGTAGAAAGAAATAACCTTTTCAATTAATTCAACGTTCACAAGTAGAGTTCAATAGGATTTTAATATTGAACGACGAACATTAGCAACTGAAATGTTGTAGTAAAAGAAAAAGGCTTTGAAGAGTTTCCTCTCAAAGCCTTTACTATCAGGTGGAGAGGAGCGGGGAGATGTCGAATTTTTTGGAGGATTTTGAACGTTTGATTAGGAGCTTCGCTTAGGCTAGCCTATAGACCCACTTTTGAGATTCCAGAAATCAGATGACTTCTACTGATAATTAATAAACCAAACGGAATAGTCTTCAAGCAACTGATATTCCGGTGATTTCTTATCTATGGCTTTCATATCTGCCAGCGGGAGTTGAAAACGCTTTTTATCGGAGAGCCTTGTTACTTTTGCAAACAAGCCATAATCCTCATCATAATAAGGATCGATCCTGATCATATTGAATATATCGGTATGTGAAGGCCGGGTTTTCTTTAGCATTTCATACTCCCGTTTCTCTCCCAGACCTAAAATGTAAAACTCTTCCCAGTCAAAATCTTCAATTCCAGTAATGCGAACCGGAAATTTCAAGGTTGCCTCCAGGTAGGATTTGTAAAATACAAGCGTTTTTCAAGCCGTCTGGAGATATCGTCAAAACGGTTGTTAAATAGCTGTTCAATCCTTCTTTTGTTAGCATTAAATCTTCTGGCCATATAACAAATTGTCAGGCTGGTTTAGTTCCAGGCATAAATGATACATCAATGAAAATGCAATACTGCCATTAGAAAAAATATCAATAATAGAATAGTTTTCATATGGCCACAATATTAGAAAATAATCATTCTCTTCACATGACTCAAATTTACCAAGGGATGATAATTGTAAAAGATGCTTTTTTAAACTATCAGGCAAACCATTTACAAACGCCTCTTGAAATCTGGTGTTCATTTGTAAGTAAATTCCCTCCCCGTTCATGCCAATATGAAGCATAACTTCTACAGGCTCATTATATGCGTGAATAAAAATAATATTCCCGAAATCCTTCCATTCAGCATGTGTCCACTGATGTAAAGTTTGGTTATTGCCAGACCATTGTTCTAAAAGTTCATATAAAAGCTCTGTAACCAATATTCCTAAACTGTCCCTGTCAGCCCCAGCGCCTGTAATCAACCATTTATTAAAATCCACTATGGTATTAGCTTGAATACGAAATGTGTGCTGTCTTTCTCCTGGCACCAGCATATTATTTACAGCATTCTTGTGATCAATCATGAGTTGTGCGTACTGCCATTTTTGAATGATAAAATTACTTCCTTCCATTTATCATCGCAATACCATGGTAGCCTGCCTGATCTTACCTGTTTGTTGAGATGTTAGTTCTGCTATGATCTCACCGAGATGAATGAAAATCAATTTCCCATCATTGTATTTCCGGAAAGGAGTAGCTGTTAAACCATATATATAATAGCTGTTAAGCTGTTGTATAGTTCTATGATAGCTTTCGGCGGTAACATGATGACACTCATCTATTAGAATTGTTCCGAAAGCATTTTTAAGCACTGCACTTTCGGGATTATCTACCTCTTTAGCTAAACTCTGTATTGTGGCGACCGTAATTTGTCTACCTATTTTGGATTTCCCTTGTCCTATTTTCCCAATTTCCTGTTTAGGTATTCCCAGGAAGGTTTCTATCCGTTCGATCCACTGATCCATCAATTGTTTTCTGTGGACGACTATAAGAGCCGGCTGTTGTTTGTCAGCAATTATCTTTAACCCTATGATTGTTTTTCCGGAACCAGGAGGAGCAGTAATCACTCCCATATCTTTTTTGGATGATGCAGTTATTGCTATATCCTGATATTCTCTCAATACTGTCTGAAACAGAAATGGAACATTCTCCTTTCGGGCTCTTTGATCATTAAACTCAAAAGGGATAGTGGCATCTTTACAAAAGCGTAAAAGTTTACCTGTAAATCCTCTGGGCAAAATAACATGATCCTCTGTTTCTTCTATGAATTTGAAAAACCGTTCTGTACCAAATGTGTTTCTGCCAACTTTCTTCCTGATGATGAATTCAGTATTAGCAAAATTCAGTTCATCTTTTAGAAAATTAATCAATGAAATAGGGATTGCATCACGGTTGAGCCGAATGGTATTGCCTAATGAAATAGTTAGCCCTTTACTATCAGAAGATACGCTATTGACAGATAGAGTTGATATAATAGATTGATAACATTCGTCTAATTTTTGTAAACTTACTTTTTGAATGGCTTCAAGATAAGCCCACTGATCTGAGAATGCTTCTAACGTGTCGTGGTTAATAAAGCAGCTGTTTCCTTGCTCCCATGAGGTTTTATGCAAAGGCAAAGCTATAAGATTGCCTAATCCTTTACCTGAAAGTTTATCCTGATTGGGAAAAAGCCGGTCAAAGCTGGAATTTTTGTCAAATGTTGAAATAACACCTGCTTCTGTTAGTAGTGCCAATACAATTTTCCTGCTTTTAAATGCAGGATAAGGTTGCTGAAAGAAAATCCATACATGTCCACCTTTACCGGAACGGGATCGCTCAAGATAGGCAGGAATTCCCTTTTTCATACAGAGTCCTATAAACTTTCTGCTATCCTCTACCCAATTCTGTTCGTCAAAATCCGCAGCAATAAGCCAAGAAGTATTATCCTGTAATAGCGGATAAAGGCCAATTAATTGTGTTCCATTTATGTGCTTTGTTATTTGTTCATTTGTTAAGGGCAGATAGCTCTTTTCAGAATAGTTCTCAAAAGCACCGCCCTTCATTTTATGCATTCTGTAACGGAATGGATCGTAAAAATATGCAGGCATATAGCCACTCTTAGGTTCCTTTTCCCAACGAATAGCAAATACATCGCTTCTGCCCTTAAATAGAGAAGTAAATAAGTTTATTTCATTACTGGAACAATTGTTTGTCAACCCGATTAGTTATTTGTTTAAATATTAAAAGAGCTACAATATTATGTATTACTTGATAGTAAAGGATTAGAGGCCTGACTTCCGATTTTCATCATAACTAGCAATAAATGTCCGGACCCTTTTCAGCGTGGTTAATATTTGATCTTGTGCTGGTAGATTCCCATCCCAGATTAATCCTTGGAGATTAGCCCTATAGCCAGGTGCTACTTCTGCCCATGTAGATTCCAGATCAGCGAATAAAGGTGAAGAAGATAAAGGTTTTCCTTTCCAGTCCCCTGTCATAGTTTCATTAACATTGTCGTCCTCTAATGCTTTCGTCAAAATCTCAAAATCGCTTTTATTCATCAAATCATCTTTAAGATCTGGATGTTGACAAAGCTTGTGAATATCATAAAAGTGCCGTGCCTTCTCTACCAGTTTTGTAATTCCATCATATGAAAGTCGGTTTAAGGATAATATCTTTTCAAAAAGTGTTCTACGCAATGATAATACCTTCAAATTAAATGGATTCAGTTCGTATTCGAGAGTCGTATCCTGGTAACCTTCCGCATTTAGATATTGCCCTATGTAAGTTTGGATTGATCTTATTTCATGAGGTACGGGATTCGTCAGGCAATTAATTTCAACCAGGATGTAATCTTTTACAACTCCAAAATCGTTCTCTTCAAGAAAACGCACATAACCATAAACCGTAGACCTGTTCCTTCCAAACTTTTTCTCCTGCACATGACCAGGTTGATAAGTCATTCCCTTCGTAATAGAACTTTCTACAGACTTAATAAGTTTGCTAAGTTGATTTCCACTATAATCACCAGGAGAAAGAATAGCCAGATCTATATCCTCCGAAAACCTTTGAATGCATTGATATGCTTTAGATAATGAGGTGCCTCCTTTGAAGATTACTTTATCTGCAAATTCGGATGCCGCAAGTTGCTTTAACACATAAACAATCCAATAGTCCTTTTCCACAAAAACAGGACGAAGATTTAAGGACTGAGCAGTAGCTTCAACAGCATCCCTAAAAGCATCAGGTGACTTATGCAAGATCATACGATATTCCACTTTTGTTTAGTGCCAAGCACCTTATCAGAAATGCCAATCTTAAATTTAGTGAGTGGATTCAATGAGGAGAGTAAAGTATCAGTTTTGATGATTGGACGATAATAGTTAAGCACTGCTCCTAGTAAGGCCCTGGTAGCTGGGTTATAGTCCCGACTTAGGTTAATCATTGTTTTGATATCCTTATCTGATAGCTCAGCTATCTTTGAGCCCAGTATCTTTACTGACTGATCAATGGGTGCATCAGGAATGGATTTAATATCTCTGAACGCATCCAACAACTGTAGTAAGGGAACATATTCCTTTTTTATTTTTACCGTACGTTTTGTATATCTGATGTTATAGCCAACCAATTTTTTGTTGGGCTGTACAACATTTTGAGCAATTAGTAAATCGTTTGATATCTGAGATGTCAATCCCATTTGGTTATAAAGGGCTGTCCCTGTAAGATAGCCAGTTTGTGTCTTTTTATTGGAAGTTAAAGCATTAATCAACTCTTCTTCCTTTGGTCTCAATTGACCAAATCGGGTCTCTGTCGGTTTATAATATTTCCCTTTACTCACCCTGGCTAATTCGCCGTTCTTATACATCCTGCTTAACGTTTTGGTAAGTGCCTGTTCCTTATCCGGACTTAAAGAGAAAAAAGAATAATCAAAGATTTTTCCGGGAGGGATTTTATCAATGACTTTTTTCACACTTTGAGATACCATAACTGTTTTCATGATATTCAAATATACTAAATAAAGAGTATTCTGTCAAGTTTTCAGTAGTATAAACCTGACAAAAGGAAGGTGATAATGATCTTGTAATATTCAATATAACACAGCTAATCGCACAATAAAATCAATGTTAATCTATGATTTACAGCGATTTTTAGTAAACAAGGTGGAGAATTATCGAATTTTTTGAGGGATTTCTAGCAAATTTGCAAGGAACTGGATTTTTACAACAGGTGTTTTGATAAGAGGTATTATTAGACTAACCAAACAATTGGCTCCGCCACAGTATGTCAGATTCTAAGGAGTAACATGTCCGGTATAAGCTTTGCAAGTTGTTCAGAAACTTCCCTTTTTCTGAGAAGAATACTCGGGTGAAATGAATTATTTCTGCTTTCTTCTAATTCTTGCGGAGTAGGAATTGGACAAGAAGTAAGGTCAAATGTTTCATCATAAACCAAGGAATCTATTTTGACAGAATGCCTCGCACTTTACATACAGACAATGAGAAACTGTTCTTACCCGGAGGCTAATGATTAAGATAGGATATACTAGTGCGGAATTTTTGTAAAAGATGGACTTTGGATAAAAAAAATAAGCCTGTAAGTAACTGACTTACAGGCTTGTGGTGTGAGGCGGGATCGAACCGCCGACACAAGGATTTTCAGTCCTAACCAATCTGGTTTCATATGGTGCGATATGATCGTATATGATTGATTATCAATTATTAATCGTGTTGCATTCATTCAGAAAAAACCGGGTTAATGCGGGATTTGTTGTACCTATGTTGTACCCAAAACATTCAGGTACAACATGGCCACAGTCAAAATTGTTCTTCGCAAGAAGCTCAGTAAGGACGGCACATTGCCGCTCTGCTTGCGCATTACCAAAGATCGTAAAACAAGTTTCATCCATCTTGGCTACGCCGTAAAAATAGAGGATTGGGACGAAGGAAAACAGCGTGTCAAAAAATCACACGCCAATTCCGCGCGTCTGAATAACTTACTTCTGAAAAAATTGGCCGAGGCGACGGATGGTGCATTGGAAATTGAATCCAAGAAAACCCATGTCAGCGCGAAGGCCGTCCGTAACAAGATCAAACCGAGTACGGGCGCAACCTTCTTCCCTCAGGCCGACGATTTTTTGAATGGTCTGAAACAGGGTGGTAAATACAATCAGTACACCGCCGACAAACCACGAATTGGACATTTCCGGGATTTCTTGAAAGGTGAGGATATTGCCTTCTCGGATATTACGGTCGGCTTGCTGGAAAAGTTTAAGGTCTATCTGAAGTCCTGCCACACCCTGCCCCGTAAAACCAAAACCTCTACGGATCAGCGCAAGCGTCCCAGCATTGCCAAGCCTAAAAAACCGATGGGTGAACGCACGATCATGAACCACCTGGTCGTGATCCGGTCGGTGTTCGCCCATGCCCGCAAAAACCATGTCATCACCAAGGATCAATCCCCTTTTGGCGAAGACGGGATCAAGATTAAGTTTCCCGATACGAAGAAAGTTGGGGTTTCCCCGGAAGATGTGGAATGTATCGAAAACACCGAGTTGCCCAATCCTACACACGATCATGCCCGCAAATTATGGTTGTTCTCTTTCTATTTTGCCGGAATGCGGGTGTCGGATGTGCTACGCTTACGCTGGTCGGACTTTCAAAATTACCGTCTGCATTATTCCATGGGAAAGAATGACAAGGGCGGCTCGTTGAAAATCCCGGATAAGGCCGTCGCCATCCTGAAACATTACGAGCAGTTCAAAGGAAATGGCGACGATCTTATCTTCCCGGAATTAAGGGGCATTGATCTTGCCGACGAGTTTAACACGCAACGGACGATTGCCTTTAAGACGAGCGCTCTTGATAAAATCCTCCGTAACCATGTCGCACCCGCCGCAGAGATAACCTCAAAACTGACGATGCATATTTCCCGGCACACGTTCGCCGGAATGGCCGGAGATACGATCCCAATACAAATGCTGCAAAAGCTCTACAGGCATAGCAAGGTTGAAACAACCATCGGATATCAACAAAACTTCATCCATCAGGCGGCAGACGATGCACTGGATGCGGTTATCAACAAGAAAACTAAACCGAGAGAACAACCGGAACCGGAATAAACCATTGTTTGAAACCCCGCCGGGATGGGAAGGGGAATGGCGCGGCGGCAGCGCCTTCCCGGTTTAAATTTTCTTACGACATCATAAAACAAAAAGGGCTGCATCATCGATGCAGCCCTGCAACCCTGTCCTCATTGCAAGCCTCAGTCGGGTTGGTTTGGTTGGTCGTTTTTATAGCTGTAGGTTTTCAATTGTATTATCATTTCCTGTTGGGAAAATAATGTCCTACCGCCCACATAATGCGGCCTTGCAGTTCTTCGCTAAGATCATCGGGCGGTTCCGTGAATTGCATCACCTCGTCTTTTCGCGCCAACATATAATGTTTTCCATTCACTGTTACGCGAAGCCGACCGCCTTGCTCGACGCGAATAACGACGTGCACATTCCCGAATTTCAACGACAAACTTCGCATGGTATCGACCTGTTTTAAACGGTACGTTTGATCCGCGTTTTGTCTCTGCCGAAGCGCCAGTGTAAGCCGATCTGAAGGCTGTTTTGTTTGGATTTATCGTAGTCATAGGGTGCCGCACCGAGCGGGTGTTCGTTCTCGTTCCATACCGACGTAAAGCCCATTTTGTAGCGGATATGCAGCCCGATACCTGGGCGACCAAGCGTGTACTCCGCGCCGATAATCCCTGCGAAAGACAGCGTTTGAAAATCCTCCGTATTGTTCTTTGGGAACACGAGGTCTTGAAACGCGCCCGTGCCTTTCTTATCGGATAACGGCAGGAAGGCGATCTCAGGGCCGACGAGAACGCCTAAGCCGACGTAACGGTATTTGAACAGGAGAGGAACGGCAACGGATATGTTCGTCCACTCAAGCCCTGCCATGTCGTCATTGCTGTTGAGGATGATCGTTTGCACCGCTACGGCCAGTTCGGGCTGCAACGCAAAGCGTTTGCCTTTCTTGATCTCCGCGAAAAATCCCATTTCAACGCCTGACGATTGATCGACCTTGAAATCATAATCGCGGTTGGAATTTCGGGCGATAAACGGGATGTTCTTGCTCATGTTGCCGCTGTTGTAGCGGATGATGTTTATACCGAAATTGGTTTGGGCGTGTGCGTAATGGCTTATAAGGACGATAGATAGACCAGCGCTAAGTTTGACAATCTTTCGTCTCCATGTATGGGGTACAATTCTAATCTTCATATTATTTGTTTTGGTGATTTAATGTCTTAGCAGAACCGTTAAAATCAATACGACGATGCCCACGGCTTGCAAAATTTCGGCAATAATCAAGACGACGAACAGAGGGGTCAGTCTCTTGTCATCTTTGGTTAGTTTGATGATCGTATAATTGGGATCAAGTGCTTTCATTTGAGGTTCGTTTAGCTGCATTAATCAAGGGGTTGCCGTTATCGGCTGTAAAGCCTCGATCCGAAGAAGAAGGTTATGAACCGTGGTGATGTGCCAGCGGCGGCGCTCTCCCCTGAATGGCAGAACGTTTCTTCGGTTCAGTTCATGCATGATGGCCCGAACGGAACCGAATTTCTGTCGCTTCAGTTCCGTGATGATAGGCATCATTTCAACGACGAACGTTTCGACGGCTAATCTGTTCTTTCGGTTAAGCTCATGGCAGCTCGTACCCAAGACCACCCCGCGCCGTTTCGCCGCTGCCAGTGCCGCTTTCGTCCGCTCGCTGATCTTCGTTCGTTCGTCCTGAGCAATCGCAGCTTTGATATAGATAACCAGTTCGGAATCGTTGGGGCTGTCCACCGTTATGAAAGGGACTTTGTTTTCCATCAACGTGGCGATAAATACGACGTTCCTTGCCAAACGGTCTAATGTTGCGATGAGCAATGTCGCTCCCAAAGATTTGCACAAGGCAATGCCTTCATTCACGACGGGACGAGTTTTGTCCCATCCGCTTTCAATCTCGATCAGTTCTTTAATGATTATCATGCCGTTACGTTCGGCATAGTGACGTACGCGCTCTTGCTGCGCCTCAATGCCCAAGCCGCTTTTACCCTGCTTTCCCGTGGAAACGCGGTAATACGCAATTGCTAGTGTCATAGGTAGTTAGCAGCCTTTTCCGTATGTCGTCGAACCAAGAACTAACTTTGTACGGAAGACGTAAAAAATCGATCTGTTTCGCTTCCGTAGGTGGATTGATTTACAACGGTTTTCGTAACCATTTATCCCTGCAAGACACCGCCTTTTCGTATGTTCCCGAACCTTGGTTCGGAAACGAACAAAAAAAATTCAATAGCTATAGTTTTCCATTGTTTGAAACCCCGCCGGGATGGGGTTCGGGGAATGGCGCGGCGGCAGCGCCTTCCCCGTGTAAGACTGATATTTCCTCTGAAAACTATTGTGAAATGAAATAAAAAACCGAAGTTTAGAGAGGTTATGGGTACTTACCGTTTTTCCAACCGATAAGTTTCCGCAAATAATTTAATCTTCAAAACATATAAGAATGATCGTATCAACAAGAAGGATACCTCTATATGACTACACTGCTGGTAGCGGTAAAGAAAAGAGAGCATTTATTGATATTGCAAACGAGAATAAGGGAGGTGAGTCAACATGGGAAGACGGTTCAAGTATTCGGAAAACGGTAATTGATGTTGAAAGCGGAAAATTTGATCTTCCCTCAAGTCACGAATTGCCTACCAGCGATATTTCTCAAATGGTTCAAGAAGGTGCTAATGATGACGTTTTTACAAGGGATGAATGTATTGCTATGATAGATGCGTTAACAGCATCAATGCAAAGAATACCTTAATAATAATCAAGTTATCCCCAAATAGTACGAAGATGAACGAAGAATTCGAACCACACCCCGACTATATAAAAGGTTTCAATGAAGGTTATATACTGATAAAGCACATGCCCGAGCTTTCGGACAAGCTGCCCGCCTCTATGGGGAATTCGGAACGCGGCCAGGGATTTCAGGCCGGGAAAAATCAATATATCCTGGAACGGGAAAAACAACTTCCTTCCTGGTTGAAAAGTGACCGCCTTTCTTCTTTGGATAAAGAGGATCAGGAACGGGGAAAAGATAAAAACGATCTCGATAAGGAATAACTATTCGTCTTTATCCAGGTCGCCACCTTTATCCGGCTCAACATCCTCTTTTCCATGCGGCGGATCACTTCGTTGTTCCCGCTTTGTATATTTGAACAGGGAGCTTTTCAATTCCGCGAATTTTTCTTGCCGTTCTTCCGTCGTCAACTCCTGCGGCAGTTGCTTTTCAAAATCGGCCTCTTTTCTTATTTGAACCGTCTGCAAAATTCCCTGGAGGGCTTCTTCCCGTTTTTCCGCCGGAGTTAATAAGCGCTTCCTTTCCTGAAAGGTGCGATTGCCTAAATTCTGGCCGTCGATTTGTTTCAGATAGAGTTCTTCATACTGCTTGTTGTCCGCCTCACGCTTACGCCACAATTCGATGATGTCGTCCCAATGTTTGCCGTCGAGGTCTTGCATTGCCTCCAATAATTCCGGCGGCATTTCAATGCTCATATATTATTGATTTTTTCATGTGAATTCGATAGACTAACTCAATAAATTTACCGAATTGGAGCGACATGCAGCACCCAGAACTTCCACAAAAATTCCTTGATATGCTTTATGATGTACTGGACGAAAAATTCCACGAAGAAGTCTATCAGATGTATTTGAAAGGCGAAAAGGAAGCGCAGGAATACAAGGAATATTACTACACGGAATTGTGGAAAGACCTAAACCACGTCACCGGAGGGCTGGCATGATACTCATCTACGCCACTCCTGAAATTGACGCTTTCATGAACCGCTCCGAGAACTTGCCGGAATTCGCCGCCCAGGCGCAGGAACACATACGGAGCATTCACCGCAAATACGCCCCCTCCAACAGCTACGCTCCGAAAACCTTCGATCACCTGAAAGAACTGGAAGTGCGCAAGGTGTTCGCGGCGAAAGCCGAGAGAGAAGCACGGATCGCCAGCGTCTCGGCGAAAGATACCGTTCAATGGGGCGATATTTCAGCTTAAAGCCGTAAAATTAGCTATTAACCACTTTCTTGTTGATCCTGTGATATAGAATATGTTAATCACCCCTTCCTATCTGTAGGAGACGGTCATGTCACTAAAACAATTCTTTGATGAAAATCTGAAATCATCTGAAACGGTGCAACAGGAAGATGCTTTTGAGAAGTATCTTAAAACACATGGGACAGAAAGAGCACAAGGCTATCTTGATGCTCTTGAAGACGTAACAGAAAAACTTAATAAGTGGCATCTTCAGGGACATAATGAACATGACGCTTATAAAATAATTTTTAGAAATTTCTCATTGATTGATGCTGCTAAAAAATTGATTTCTAAAGCGTTCCCTAATAAAAAATCTGACCTCAAACCTTAAATATGCAGTGAAAAATTGATATATTGGCTATCCAATATATCAACATGGACATTCCGGCTAAGGTTTATAAGAAGTTTTTTGAGCTTTTTAGAGACAAGCTCTATGAACGGGAACTTTCCCCGCTTGCAAATCAAAATGAATCGCTAGGAAAAATTTGGAAACAACCACTCATAGATGAAAAAGGGCGTTCTACCGAAGTCCCTTTTATAACAGCACATTTTTCAGTAAAGCCACTTTATTTCTATGAGAAGTACAGAGTTGCGGTAAACAACCCCGAGGACGATGTTCCATTCGTAACCTTCGCCTTTGTCCGTGCCTATGAATATCTCGAAAATATTCCCGAAGAAAAGCAATATCAAGGTAAGCGGGAACAATGGGAAGATCATGCCGATGCGCTGCTACAAGAGTTTGCTAAAAAACCCATGCTACAACATGGTGAATTGGACGATCTAGATAGTGACTATTTGATAGATGGCCCTTTCACATTTTCGGAATTCGAGGAAGAAAGATTTCCCACTGGAAAAATAAAAAAAATGATGGTGGATTTTTACTCGGCAATATCCGATGAAAGATATTATGAGGCGTGGAAATTGCTCTCTCCTGGTTTTCAAAAGGAAAGCTTTTGGGATGGAGATTTTGAAAGATTTAAAAATGGATTTTTCAATGTCGCCAGTATTGATATACTATTTATTTCAAACTTTACGTATGAAACGGATACTATTAAATTTGAATTTAACTTCCGTGAAAAAGGTAAGCTACTCGATTTCAGAAAAATTATTGAAAAAGCGGATTTAGGCAATGGCAGCTCAGAAGTTTCCCCATATCTAAGTTGGATATTCAATTTTGATGAATTGGTTTCGGAATATCTACGGAAAAATATCAGTGTTCTGGACAAAGAACCATCAAGAAATTTCCCTCGATTAGATGCAACTTGGAAAAACAAGATAATGCATACCCTCACTGAATTAATTGCGCTAACAAAGGACCAAGAAAACTTAGAACAAAACTTGAACGAAGTTAATGATTTGAAGCAAGTGAACTTTTTGGACATGGACTTCAAAGACCTCAGCAATCATGATCTTCAAAAATCCTTCTTAATGGCTTCACCACATCAATATTACGAGAATATATGGGAAGAGATTAAAGAAGATGGAATTGCTTACAAAGTTGTTTTCTCTGGTAATGCTCACTGTGTTTTATTAGATGACGGTTGGTACATTGATGACATCCACTTGATTTGCAATGTTGAGAAATAACTGCTCAGGCAAAATATAACCTTACGGTCATTTCCGAAATTTCTGCTCATTTCTGCTCCAAAATCGAAATTTCTCTTGGCTCCAAATTGAACCATATCAAACCATATTTGCATTAGAAAATTGCTTCAAACTTCATTATTCACTTCTAATGCTTAAGGCTATGTCACTCAACAAACCAGACCGCGAAAAGGTCATCAAAGCTGCCGAGGAGGCAAACAAACCGATCAAGATTTCCGCAAGCGGCGGTCACGTATTGGTGGATACCATCAAATACACTGACGCGCCCAACGCGATTAACCGGATCAAAAAAGGGTAATAAGTAATAGGGCCGTATCGCGCGGTGCGGCCCACCCTTTTCCTTCTCTCTTACTTTAATTCCTTTTTTTATGATACACGATCTTGATACGCCCCTGTTCCAGGTGGCGGATGGGAAAGGCATGTCGCCCTGGACGATCCGCAACGCCGTCGAAGGCACGGCAATATTTGGGGGCATAGGCTCGGGCAAAACGTCCGGCTCGGGTTGCACCATCGCACGCAAACTCTTGGAAAAAAATTTTGGCGGCCTTGTCCTGACGGCAAAGCCGGATGAAAAAGATATGTGGGTGCGGTATTGCCAAGAGGCCGGACGCCTGGATGATCTTATCATCGTCGAACCGGGCGGGCAGCACGCATTTAATTTTCTTGAATATGAATCTGCCCAACGGCACGGGGGTATATCGCTCACGGAAAACATCGTGCAAGTCCTCAAAACCGTGATCGCTGCCGGGGTAGAAAAAAGCAACGGCAAAAGCGATGATCCGTTTTGGGAAGATGCACTCAATATGCTGATCTTCAATTCCATCGACTTGTCCTTACTGGCCTATGGGAAAGTATCAGTGCAAGACCTGTACGACATCGTTGTAACGGCTCCGAAGAAAGAACCGCGCCCGGAAGATAAAGGCAAACCCACCGCGTTTAAGGTGGCTTTCGCTGCCGCACGGGATCGCGTGGATGCCCAGGTCGAACAATTTTTGAAAACGCTTACACCGGAAGAACAAAGCCGCTTGCATCGTGACGCCGCCTTGTTCGAAGCGACGATCCTTGAAAAAATCCCCGATGCCCGCACGCTGCAATTCGTGGATCAGTTCTTCGTCGAGAGCTACCGCAACCTTAGCGAAAAAACCCGTTCGATCATTGAGTTCTCTTTCTCTGGCTTTCTGTTTCGCCTGTTGAAAGAGCCTGTGCATTCCTTGTTCTGCCGGCGACCATCTACGTTAAGCCCGGATGATTGCCGCAAAGGAAAAATCGTTCTCCTGAATTTCCCTGTAAAGCAGTACTACAAGGTAGGACGCGACATCCAGGTCATGATGAAATTTATATTCCAGAGGGCATGGGAAAGTCGCAGCTTACGGGAGGATGATCATTATGTTTTCCTGTGGGCGGACGAAGCCCAACACTTTCTTCATGAGCACGACCAAGAATTCTCCGCGACAGCACGCAGTGCGGGCATTGCGACCGTGTACTTATCGCAGAATTTGCCAAACTATCACGCCAATATGGGAGGGGGAGCAAAATCCGAATACCGCGTCAAAGGGTTTCTGGGGACGTTATCGACGAAAATCTTCCACGCCAACGCTGATATAGAAACAAATTCATATGCGTCCGACCTGATCGGTCAGGGTTACGTTGAAGATAAATCCCGCACGGTCGGCATGGCCGGACAGTATCAAAGCTCTCAAGGTACATCCATCAAGCTCGAAAAGCTGGTCAGGCCGGAAGAATTCGTAGGCTTATGTACAGGAGGGCCGCAGAACGGCAAGCGTGTCTCCTGCTTTATCCACCGCCAGGGCAACAAGTTCCACAACGGATTCAACTTTATCGAAGCCTTCTTCCCACAAGATTAAACAACCAAAATCAACACATATGCAACGCAATCTGTATTTCCGCACGCTCTACAAGCGTCAAAACAAGGTGAAAGAGTTCATTCTCACCTTATTCCTTTCCCTGTCCTCTTATCCACGGCTGGTGCTGGAAGTATTCCTGCGTAAGAACATGGGCGAACGTTATTTCTCCACCGCCGCTGCTGTCATGATTACGGTGATCCTGGCACTCTATCCGGTGATGGGGGATCTGTTCACCGCCATGCTACCTCGCGCCCTTCGTGGAATTATGGGCGGCTACGGTAAGCAGGCATCCCATTTCTGGGCGCATTATACGACCTGGTATCTGTTCCTGGCTGCCTTCGTGTATTTCAGCTTCCAGCGTTGGAAAGAGGTAAAGCGCAATCCGTCCGTATTCGACTTTGGTCGCTTTAGCTTAACGCCCGGCGATATTTATCCAGGCTTTTACGATCTGCGCTTGTTTGGTGTCACCCCGAATACCCGGGCCATTGAAACCGTGTATGAACCGATGGCCGCTTTTCTGTTGGGATTGTTCCTCTATACAATCGGCCAAAATGTCGGTGGCCTCTTGATGTTGTGTGGGATCATCTACGCTCTGAGCTATTCGGCAGCCTATCAAAAGGGAGATCACTTCGTCATGGACACTATCGACGAACAGATCGTAAACGAGGAAATGGAGAACGCCTTTATCGGCGGTTCCGATTCCTCCCAATCAAGAGGGGTACGTTTCTATGCTCGCAAACCGACCCATGAGGAATTACGACGCAAGGTGGCAGAAGGATTTTTCGAGCGCTCCCTGATGGGATTGCGGAGGTGATTTGATGCCTTTGCTTGTGCAAAGGGGAGACGTCTGATGGTTTTCGTTTAACGGTCATTACACGCTCTCCTTGCACAGCTTCGGGGAAATTCTCCGCACTGCTCTCATGTTTATTCTTCATGCCGTTTTTCAGATTAATGCCTTCTGCACCGATAAGGCAGTTTATAACTTTTCCTCATGATACGGATGGTACAAAGCACTGCTCCCGATCAAGCGAAAGCCTACTTTGCCGATAGCCTTTCCCAAGCCGACTATTTTATCAACGACCAGGAACTGGCGGGACGCTTCGCCGGCAAATTGGCAGCAAGAATCGGGTTAAACGAAAAAGTCTCGAAAGAGGCTTTCTTTGCGATGTGCGAAAACAAAAACCCGATCACGGGAAAAAATCTCACGCCTTACACGAAGGAAAACCGACGCGTCGGATACGACATCAATTTTCACTGCCCGAAATCACTCTCGGTGATCCATGCGCTTTCCAAAGACGATCATATCCTGGAAGCGTTTGAAGCCAGCGTCGCGGAGACGATGCACGACATTGAGGCTGATGTTCAGGGGCGCGTTCGTAAAGATGGCATATACCAAGATCGTCAAACGGGCGAACTCGCCTGGGCGTCGTTCACCCATCTTACGGCGCGGCCTGTAGACGGCCCGCCCGATCCGCATTTGCACGCTCATTGCTTCGTGTTCAACGCCACGTGGGACGATGTGGAGAAACAATTCAAAGCAGGACAGTTCGGCCAGATCAAAACAGACATGCCCTATTATCAAAGCCGCTTCCATAAACGCCTGTCGGATAAATTGATTGATTTGGGATACGGCATCCGTCGCACGGAAAAGGCATTCGAGATTGAAGGTTGCCCCCAAAAGGTCATCGACCTGTTTTCGAAGCGGACAGACCACATAGGGCGTATCGCCAAAGAAAAAGGTATCACCGATCCCGAAAAACTTTCGGAACTCGGCGCGCGCACCCGCGCCAAAAAGCAAAAAGGTCTGTCGATGGCCGAGCTTAAAGAAGCATGGCGCAGCCAGATCGCGGAACTTGGCAAAGATGAAACCGAAGGTGAACAGCCGATCCGTTATGCCCCTGACCGGACGGCGCTAAAGACCTCGCCGGATCGCTGCGTGAACTTCGCCGTCGATCATGCCTTCGAGCGTGCGTCGGTGATGGCCGAACGGCGGATATTGGAAACGGCCTACCGTCAATCGTTAGGTGATGTTTCGGTAACGCTGGATGCTGTCACGGAGAACTTCAACGCTGACGGGCGGATCATCCGCATTCAGGATAGAGGCCGCAATGTTGCCACCACCTGCGAGGTATTGGCCGAAGAAAAACATATGGTCGATCTTGCCCGTAAAGGACAAGGCAAGCTCCTTCCGCTTTATCGGGATGTGCCGGAACTTACGAGCGAAGGGCAACAAGCCGCCGCCATTACGCATATGCTGACGACGACGGATCGCCTCACGCTGGTGCGCGGTGCTGCAGGTGCGGGTAAGACCACGATGCTGAAAGAAGCCGTCGCCCTGATGGAAAAAGCAGGGAAACATGTTACGATGGTGGCGCCGAGTGCTTCGGCCTCCCGCGATAATTTAAGGAAAGAAGGTTTCTTGAACGCGGAGACGGTGGATAAGCTGCTTCTCTCTCCTGACATGCAAGCGCAGCTTAAGGGGCAAGTCCTTATCTGCGACGAAGCGGGTTTATTGGGAACGAAAAAAGCAACGGCGCTGCTGGCACTCGCGGAAAAACACGATTGTCGCGTTATTTATGTAGGTGACACTCGCCAGCACAATAGCACCGAGCGCGGCGACGCGTTGCGTATCCTGAATACGGTCGGCAGCATCAAAACGGCAGAAATAAGCAAAATATACAGGCAACGAAATATCCATTACCGCGCTGCTGTGGAGGATTTATCCAAAGGCGACGTTAAAACCGCCTTTGAAAAACTGGACGGGATTGAGTTTATTAAAACCGTCGATCCTATGAATCCGCACGCAAGATTGACAGATGATTACGTCGCCGCCTTGAAAAAAGGTAAAACCGCCCTGGTCGTATCGCCTACGCATAAACAGGGCGACGAAGTGACGGAAGCCATACGGGAAAAACTACGTAAGGCGGGGATGATCGGTAAAAAAGAAATCAAAGCCGCGCGGCTCGTCAATCTAAATCTGACGGAAGCGGAAAAATCCGATTGGCGGAATTTCCGGGAAGGTCAGCTCGTCCAGTTCAACCAGCATGTGAAAGGCGCGAAGCGCGGTAGCACCTGGGCGGTTGTTTCAGCAGAAGAAAACAAAGTGACGGTGAGAAACTCGCAAGGGCAATCCCTCACCATGCCGCACGACAAAGCAAAAGCATTCGATCTTTTCAATAAAACCGAGATCGGTCTATCCAAAGGGGATAAAGTGCGTGTGACACATCTAAAGTTTGATGAACAGAATCGGCGCATGGACAACGGCCTGTTGCTGGATGTGGTATCCGTGAGCAAAAACGGCGGTATTGTCCTGCGTAATCCCGTCGGTAAATCCACCTATCTATTAGATAAGGAGTTCGGCCATCTGGCGCACGCCCATGTCGTGACGTCGCATTATTCACAAGGCAAGACCGTACAAGAAATATTCATTTCGCAGCCAGCGGCGACCTTCCCCGCGACGGATGCCAAACAATTCTATGTTTCCGTCTCTCGTGGCCGGGATGCCGCGCATATCTACACGGACGACAAAGAAGCCCTACTCGATCACGCCTCCCGCCTCGGAGATAGACAATCGGCGTTAGAGCTTGTCGGCGG
Source organism: Chitinophaga oryziterrae (assembly GCF_009758125.1). GTDB lineage: Bacteria > Bacteroidota > Bacteroidia > Chitinophagales > Chitinophagaceae > Chitinophaga > Chitinophaga oryziterrae. The sequence goes on along the minus strand of NZ_WRXO01000005.1, from coordinate 4,363 downwards.
TCATGATAAGCACCTTGAACACGTTCTGCAACACCAGCGCCAACGTGACGTAAAAACCGCCGTCACCAAAAAACCGAAGGAAACAATTTCAATCAACTACACCATAGACCGCGATTATGAGCCAGGGCTTTAAATTGAAATTCGATCAGATGCGCGAGGGCAATCCGACGAACCGAGAAACGGGCAATCCCGTTTCCGGTGAAGGATCGGACTCACCCGACGAGAGCTATTCCGGTTACAGTAATGTGCGGAATGTGTGTTTTGCATGGCCGGAAGGAAGAAAGCTATTCTTGAATTATGCGTATCTGGTTTCCTGCGATTTTACTCCTGATGAAAACACTATCGCCCTCACCTGGACGACACATACGGTCACACTCAAAGGTTTTTCCCTGCATATCCTGTTCGATGAATTGATGCTGCACCTTCCCCGACAGATCGTTTGCACCGATCCGCGCTACAACGCCAACGCCGAAAAGGGAAAGCCCATCGTGAATGAAATTCACATTACGGCCAATGCATAAATAAAAAAAACGCCCCGGATCACGGGGCGTTTTCATTTGATTAAGTTTTTAAAATAGACTTAGTTGAGAGTATCTCATCGGTTCAATAACGAAACGTTGGAGCATTTCTTCATCTTCGACAAGGTGACCATGCCACCAGTGGGCGGACTTATAAACTTCAAGAGAAAACTTAGCGTTGAAACTCGGATCGTTTTCAATGCCAAAGCCCATTTCATCTTTGATGGTCAGAAGTTCCTTCAAGTCAACTGATCCGTATGCAATAAATCCGTCAAACTCTATGTACAAACCATAGCCGACATTAGGGTCTTGCGGATCAATGTCTGTTAGAAGCCAACTAAATGCGTGTCCAGGCATCGTGAGCTTTGCAACCGGATGTAAATCCCAGCGCTTGATTTTATTCGAGCCGTTTTGCAATAGCTGTTGGTATTGAGTGTTGGTGAAAAGGTGTTTCATCGGTATTTCCTTTCGTTAGGTGTTGGCGGTTACGGGAAGAAAAACCGCCGAAAGGGAAGCGACCGTCCGGCAAGAATTTTGCTGCGCGAGGAATCCCCGTAGGGGTGGGGAAAATTCTTGTTGGAAGCAAGGGAGCGCTTTCGGCATTCTTCCCGTGCCGAACCGTCAATGACCGGATGAAAGGGAAAATCAAGGATACAAAGCATAAAAAAACAGCGCCCAGGACGGGCGCTGTTTTGCGGATAGCACGTTAGTTTGGCTCCATATCGGTAATATTGTCAATCTTACGATCAAGCCAGGGCGGTTGAAGATCAAACCCGCTAATATCGGCGGCATTTAAAATGTATTCCACGTCTTCGTCATGCAGATCGTCGGGAGTGTTTTCTTCAATTAGGTCTGACAAGAACCCTTCTTCGCCGCCATAAGGCAAAGTGTGGAATATCTCTAATTTTTCACCGTTCATCATGGCGACTTCGTAGTCATCATTTACGAGAAACACATAGCCGCTATTCATGTTCATGGCAGGTCGCACGTTATCGAAGCTGAATTCTTCCGGTAGGCCGTTTTCAACCCAAGCCGTTAGAATGTCTTTCAGCATACGGATTTCTCGAAAGCCGAATTTTCCTAAGTTTTCGGTGTAATAGTCGGTCATGTTTGGTTCTCTTTCTGTAGGTGTTAATGGTTACAGGGAGAAAAACCGCCGAAGGGTCGTGACCGTCCGGCAAGAATTTTGGGCGGGCGGGGAGTCTCCGCAGGAGACGGCGAAAATTCTTGTTGGAAGCAAGGGAGCGCCTTTCGGCATTCTCCTTGGTGCCAAAACCATCAAGACCTATAGAGAAAGGAATTCCGCCCGATCAAAGCCGTCGAATGCGACTTAACGCGGGTCAAACAAGCCAAGTTCTTTCATGTGCCACGGACTAACGCCGAGATACGGTGCGTACACGCGGTTCATCGGCATATGTAGGAGCCGGTCTTCCGTTTTGAAAAAATTATCGAGGGATTGCGTTGCGGCTTTACCTGTTTCGCAGTTATCCATCCAGGTATGGACGACCCTATAACCGTAGCCTTTTATATACGGCGTAGCTCTGGGTAGATTGGCCATGCTGTTTAGAACGATAGCATCGTCCTTGAACATTCGCCCGTTCTCCAACCGTATCAGCGCCGCCATGAAATCCGCATCGTCTTTGAAGATGTGAATCCCGTCGGGCTTGACTTGCGTGCCGCGAATAAAGGTGATGTAACACTTGCCGATAAATCCTTTGCGGAACGGATTGCTGTAAGACCATCCCCCGACCTCGTTGCGAAACCCCAAAGCATAAAAGATTTGTTTCGTTCCCTTCTGGCAAACACGAATCTCCTTCATGTAGGATTGAGCGACGCTAAGCGGAATGCCCTGGTTTTCTAGATGACCAATCAGGACGGGATTGCAGATCGGCTTGATCCCATCAACAAATTGAGCCTTTTCTTCCGACGTGGCACGGATCGATTCGATGACGGGCGTGATCTTTGGCGCAAGCGCGGTCATGATGGTGATCCAACGCACGGCGTCTGCTTCCGCCGAGCCTTCGCCACGCTCTGCGAGATATTTACGGACGTAGGGAATACTTTCGCCTTTTATGGCGTTTTTCGGGTGTTTTTGTTTCAGACCTAAGATATTCAGGATAACAGATAGCGGAACACGCTTCGCCTGTTCGATATTCATTGCGAACTCCTAATAGGAAATTGTAATGGGGACGATATTGAGCAGCAGGGAAAGAGAGGTTCTGTAAAACTTCTCTTTCCCCTTTTTTATTTCAGGTTTTCTTCGAAAACGTTATCTAAGGCTGATTTACGATACAAAACGATGCGCTTCCCCATTTTCAGGGGTTTCAGGTCGTAGCGTTTCGTACAATCTCACACGGCTAATGTGCCGGGCGATTTCCTTAGATATTTTGCTGCTTCTTTGCGGGTAAGTAATGGGTCATCATCTTTTCATTGCGCCATGCGCACTCCTTAGAAATAAGATTGAGGAAATTAGTAAGGAGAGATTGCGGCCTCTCTTGTGGGAGGCGCGTTGTACGGCAAAACATAATCATTATGCAACATAAAAGTGTGTGGTTAATAACAATTAATATTGACATGGTAAGTTGTGCCTACCGCGTGATTTTATTGATCGTGCATATTTTCAGCGATGATATTTTTAGCGTTGAAAGATCATTTGCAAGAATTGGATTGTAAGCGAGATGCGTTGCGTAAGAATCGGTAAAATCGTTTCATCGTTTCGTTTGTTCGATCTTGTTGACCGCTTGGATCGTCGTCACTGAGTCCGTCGGAAAATTCCGTTATCAGTACTCCCGGAGTTACGGACACAAAAAAAGAGGCAACCGAAATTGCCTCTTTTGATTCGCTCGGCTATTGAGCAAAGCTCTCTGGTTTGTTATACTGTCATTATCCTGCATTTAATGGGTGTGGGGGACTAAATGGGGGAACCGATTACCCTCCAAAACAAAATAATCGCACGATTTCAGATACAAAGAGGGAAAAATGGCGTTCTGCCCGAGGAGCCAATCTTATCATTACCGAACATTAGCAAACTTTATTTGTCATGAAAAAATCCAGTTTTTTCATGTAGCTAGTTCCGTTTCTGGTATTTCTACCTTATCCGACGCAAACCCACATAAACGAAAAGTGGGGGAACAAATGGGGGAACAAAACCACGTTCCCGATTTTGGTTCCCCCACCTTTTGTGTTTGCGCCCCTCCAATATGCGAGAAGGTGTGAAATGGCTCTGTCCGATATGCAATGCCGAACATCAAAACCCAAAGCAAAAAAATACAAGCTCTTTGACGGTGAAGGTCTTTACTTAGAAATCATGCCTACAGGGGCGCGGTACTGGCGGCTCAAATACCGCCGGGATGGCACCGAGAAACGTTTTGCAATTGGGGTATATCCCGCCGTTACTCTGCAAGCCGCCAGAATTGAACGCTCCCGCCTAAAAGAAGAAATCAAAGCGGGAATTGACCCAGTTCTTGCAAAGCAAGAGCGTGTCTTGCTGGCATCTATCCAAGCCGTTCAGACACTCGAAGCCGTAGCTAGGGAGTGGCATGGGAAAAATGCTCCGGCATGGGATGAGGGCTATGCGCAAACAGTCCTGCACCGATTGGAAAAATATGCTTTCCCGGATTTAGGATTTTTCCCGCTACCTATGATTAAGCCGATGATGGTTCTGCATTGTCTCCAAAAGATTGAAGAGACCGCGCCGGAAATGGCCCGTCGGATATTGTGTCTAGAACGGAGGCCATTGGGCCATCGATTTCGGTGATACTGGGCCACCCGTTTCGGGAATCATTGGGCCAAAATTAAACGATCTATTTCGGAGGTCATTGGGCCAAATTGCACAACCGTAAAAC
>NZ_WRXO01000004.1 GCF_009758125.1 Chitinophaga oryziterrae | reverse complement strand
GCACTACCATAGACAGCGCAACGGTAACACAGGATATCAGCAAACCAAATCTGGTAGTGACGGCACCGGCTACTTTAACATGTGCAACTACCATCGTTAGTTTAAATGCAACATCCTCTACTACTGGCGCGACTATTACCTGGACTGGATTTACCTCCGGACAGGGAACAGTAAGTGTAAGCGCTCCCGGCAAGTATTATGTAACTGCCAGAAGCACCACAGGATGCACTACCATAGACAGCGCAACGGTAACACAGGATATCAGCAAACCAAATCTGGTAGTGACGGCACCGGCTACTTTAACATGTGCAACTACCATCGTTAGTTTAAATGCAACATCCTCTACTACTGGTGCGACTATTACCTGGACTGGATTTACCTCCGGACAGGGAACAGTAAGTGTAAGCGCTCCCGGCAAGTATTATGTAACTGCCAGAAGCACCACAGGATGCACTACCATAGACAGCGCAATTGTAACACAGAATATCACTAAACCCAATCTGGTAGTGACTGCACCGGCTACTTTAACATGCGCAACTGTTACTGTAAACTTAGTGGCGACTTCTTCTACCACAGGTAGTACCATCACCTGGTCTGGCTTTACATCCGGACAGGGAACAGTAAGTGTAAGCGCTCCCGGTAAGTATTATGTAACTGCCAGAAGCACCACAGGATGTACTTCCATAGACAGTGCAACTGTCATTCAGGACCTGTCTGCACCAGCAGGAGTTACGGCGAGTAATGATGGTACGCTGACCTGTATTAAAACCAGTACTGTTATAACAGCCAGCAGTACATCTTCAGGAGTTACCTACAGTTGGACGGGGCCTTCTAACTTCACTTCCAGCAATACGACAGCTACTGTTACAACCCCAGGAACTTATTTCCTGGTGGTTACAAATACTGCTAATGGATGTAAGGCAAGTTCAAATACTACTGTCAATCAGAATACAACTCTGCCTACAACCGTAATAAATCCGCCAACCGCTACCCTCTCTCCATTGTCATTTGACATACTGACAGCACTTAGTGTAAACAGCGCCACCTATAAATGGTCCTTAACATCCACCGATGTTAACTGGACCATTGCATCAGGAGCTACCAGCACTACTGTTACTTATATGTCAGGCCTGGAAGGTTCATCCGGTACCTTTAAGTTGAAGGTAACGAGTACGACTAACGGCTGTAGGGATTCTGCACAAATGGTATTAACAGTGCCTGTATCTACAGGCCGTGTAGCATCAACTGCTGTTGCCGTTGCAGAAGGGTCAACGTTTGAATACCATGCGTATCCTAATCCATTCTCTGATGTAGCTTATATCACCTTCAAATCACCTTCAACTACGCAGGTGACTGTAGAGCTATATGGCAATAACGGAGTACTGGAAAGACGTTTATATAATGATCTGGCAAAAGCAGGAGAAATACAGAAACTGACATTAAATGCTTCCGGCCTTCCGGCAGGTATCCACTATTGCCTGATAAAGGTTAATGGTAAGGTATATACCAGCAGATTAATTCAGGTGAAGTAGAGAATAAGTTCCTTATAATAATAAGAAAAGCCGGAGATCTCCGGCTTTTCTTATTATTATAAGGAACTTCATTTACAAAAGATTCTTATTATTGAGCCTTGCAAAAAAGGGATCTTTATATGTATCTCCAATTGGAATAACATTATTTTTAATAAATATTCTGTTACGATCAATAGAATCAATCTTATCCAGGGCAACAATAAATGATTTATGTGTTCGCATAAACTCAGCAGCAGGTAATACTTCTTCCATTTTTTTCATGCTTTGCAATGTAATGATTTTTTTATCCGGTGTATGGATAGCGATATATTCCTTTAATCCTTCTATATATTGAATTTCGGAAAGAGAAACTTTAATTATTTTATGTTCAGCTTTTACAAATAATACCTTTTCAGTCATTGGGGTATAAGGCATCGCTTTGCTGACAGCTTTCAGGAAACGCTCAAAAGAGATGGGTTTTAATAAATAGTCTAATACATCCAATTCATATCCCTTCAGGGCATAATTGGGATAAGCCGTAGTAAAGATCACTTTACTTTTCCCATTTATCAATTCCATAAATTGCACACCATTCAGCTCTGGCATCTGAACATCGAGAAAAATAAGATCAATTGGTTGCTGCTGGACTACCGACAATGCATCCAAAGGATTTGCATACGCACCCGCCAACTGAAGATAAGGAACTCTTTTAATGTAGTCGCAAAGCAGGACGCGTGGCAACGGTTCATCATCTATTATAATGCATTGAAGTATCTGCATATCAGTCTAGTTGTACAGTTAAATAGGTATTATAATAAAGGTCTTCCATTTTTATCTTAAACTGGTGTTTCCCGGGATAGATCAACTCCATTCTCCGTTTAACATTCATTAAACCTATTCCGCCTTCCTGATCCTTCAAAACATTATTAACCTTATTCCGGCAATGTAAAGATAGTTGTTTCCCTTTCAGGCTTAAGTGCATCACTGCAGGATCGCTAGGATCATTAAGGATGGCGTGTTTAAAAATGTTCTCCGCAAAATTGATAAGTAACAAAGGGGCAATCTGATAATTATCCACGTCTCCTGTCACAGAAAAATCAAAGCACATCGGGTCATTCATCCTCAACTGTTGCAGCGTCATTAATTGCTCTATATAATAAATTTCCCTGGCTAATGGCACTTTCTCATCATTACTCTCATATAACATATAGTGCATCATTTCAGATAACTTCATGATCGCATCAGGTGCCTGGGCAGACTGCTGATATGCCAGAACATATATATTATTAAGCGTATTAAACAGAAAATGAGGATTGATCTGTGATTTCAAAAATGCGAGTTCTGTCTTAAGGTTACTTTTTTCCATTTCCAGCTTGATGTGGTCATTTCTGAACCAATCGAATGCAAACCGGTAAGCAAAACTCAGGAAATATAAAGCACCCATGTAAGTACAACTGGAGAAAAACCAGTCTCCGATTTTAAAGGCCATACTTCCCTTCTGGAATACGCCAAAAGCCCGGTTAATAAGCAGGATAATAAATGTATAAAAAACGATCCCGCTAAACCAACTTAATAAAAGAGGAAGAATTTTCCGTCCCCTCACCCATCGGGGCAAAATTACAAACAGGCTTACATAGAAGGAGCTGATATAAAACAGATACGCTGTTATCCAATATGGAATTGCACTTGCGGCACCTGCGCGGATCATACTGGGGATTATCACTGCCGGAGGTATCAGCCAAAATACAATATGCCATAATACCAGTTTTGTTTTATTCATTGACTAAAGTTAACGAGTAACCTTCTTCCGAAAAAATATGTTGTGTTCCTTGATCGGGATAAGCTGTTGGTTGATCCGTTCATCCGGTTGGTTGAATTTTACTTTTTATGTTGTTGCTTATCGACAATTTTGTCTTGTTAATAAAATCATTATAATGAATTCATACATTGTACAGGTTGAAAATTTATCTCATCATTTCGGAAAACAATTAGTATTGGATGATGTTTCCCTGTTGATCCCAAACGGAAGTATTTACGGATTTCTTGGCCCCAATGGAGCTGGCAAAACAACTACACTACGGCTAATTCTAGGCTTATTAAAAAAACAAACCGGGGTCATTCGTGTTTTTGGCGATGATTTTGAGCGCCACAGAATAGCAGCCCTTGAAGGAATCGGCTCCCTGATTGAACAACCCTCCATATACCTTCATCTTAATGCCCGGGAGAACCTGGAAATATACAGGCTTGCTTACAAATGCGGGCAAAAAAGAGTGCATGAAGTATTAGAGATGGTTGGTCTTAATGATGTTGGAAATAAGAAATCAAAAGATTATTCACTGGGTATGAAACAAAGACTGGCAATTGCTATTGCTCTGTTACATAATCCGGAGCTATTGATACTTGATGAACCTGCCAATGGCCTGGATCCAAATGGGATCATCGAGATGAGAAACCTGCTACTGCATTTAAACCGGGAATTTGGCAAAACGATCCTGATTTCCAGTCATCTATTAGCAGAAGTGGAAAAGATTGCGACTGATGTAGGAATTATCCATAAAGGGAAATTACTGTTTCAGGGAACATTACCGGAACTCCATCAATTACAATCGGATCGGACTATCATCGAAATAGAAGTAGACGACCTTGAAAATGCCAAAACAGCGTTAGCACAACTGTTTTCTTTCACTACTGCTGGTCGCAATACATTACAGGTTATATGTAATAAAAAAGAACAGGTGGCCGCAGCGAATGACTTATTGGTAAAACAGGGTGTCCGGGTATATAACCTAAAGGTAATTCAAAACGACCTGGAGGCATTATTTGTTCAAATAATAACAGCGTAACATATGAAGTATTCTTTTTTACTGGGTATAAAGACAGAATGGTTAAAATACAGGCACACTTCTCTCTTTGGGTTAACCTTGCTGATAGCATCCTTAACACCCATCATGAAAATTATTTCCTGTATGGTAAGTGATGAGCTCTATGGGATGATGATGCATCGTGATTCCTGGCATTTTTTCCTGATGATCAATTGGAAAGATACAGCGGCTGTGATGCTGCCTATGTACGTTATTCTGCTTAATAATTCGATCGCACAAACTGAATACAGGAATAACGCATGGAAACAGCTCTATGCTTTGCCAAGATCTTATGCCGATATATTCTTTTCCAAGTTCATAGTGGTTCAGGTGATGATCATTTTTTACTTCCTGTGTTTCAACCTGTTTTGCCTGATTGCTGCAGTGCTCCTGTTTCTGCTAAAAGGGGTACATAATTTCTTCCAGCTCCCTATTCCCTGGTATCAGATGCTTATTATTTCGATAAGGGTATATATTGGCATATTGGCAGTCAGTGCCATTCAATATTGGTTGAGTGTAAGGTTCAGGAATTTTATGATACCGCTGGGAATCGGATTGAGTTTGCTGATTGGATGTCTGCTATTAGGAGGATGGGTCAAAAACCATCTCTATTCTCCTTATTTATTCCCATTGTTTATGTTCTCAATGGATCATTCTAATGAACATTATTCATTAGGTCTGATGTATATGGTTTCTTTAGTAAGCTTTGTGCTGTCACTCTTATCAGGCTTCCTGAATTTATATTTCCGGAAGGAAAAAGGATAACTGATGTTTGGAACGATTATCGTACTGATAAGTGACACCATTTTACCATGATCATATATCGTTACATAATTAACGAAATTCCCCTTTTTATTCGCTCAATCACAATTATGCAGATGTCATTAACCATCTGCTCAGTTAGTGACCACCTCTGATATGGCGGCAGAGGAAGCATTAAAAAAAGTTATACCCTACTACCCCGGTGCTTTGCGGAATAAAAACAGGGGCTCTTCAACAATTTCCATCATAAAAGTGTTTATTCCATAAAAAGATACCCCACGGCTAATACTGCCATAAAATATGATATAGATCATATTATGCGACTAATTATTACCTATCTAAGTATATAAAATAATGATTAAGATCATTTCCCCAACTGACAACAAGCAACACATTCCTCGTTAACTGGCGATAATTTGCATCGCAATACTTCTAGCCTGTATTATCCTTTTAAGAAATATTATATCCTTTCATTATGATCCGTTTTCTCTTAATAATAAATTATAAAAGCTTTAAATCCTAAAAATTCAGTTATGAAGCAAGTACATCTTTTAGCATCAATAGTTATTACAAGCCTTCTCATTTACAGTTGCGGATCCGGATCGGATTCCGGTTCCCAATCCTCTTCCGGTAATGCAGCAGGCGATTCCAGTATGGTAGCCCCCAAAGATAAAACCGCAGACCAGGCACTTACAGATGCCAAAGGGAAAGGAAAGTTTACCGAAGTAAAGCTTACTCACCCGCTGGACAAGGCAATGCTGGCTAAGGGGAAAGCAGTATACGATGTAAAATGCAGCGCATGTCATAAGGTTACCGGAGAAAAACTGGTAGGTCCTGGCTGGAAAGGTGTTACAGACAGAAGAAAGCCTGAATGGATCATGAATTTTGTGACCAATACAGATGAGATGATCGATAAAGACCCTGCTGCCCAGGCCATGCTTGAACAGTGTATGGTACGTATGCCTAACCAGCATCTCAGTGATGAGGAGGCCAGGGATGTGCTGGAATTCATGCGGGATAACGATGGTAAGAATTAATAATACATACTTTTTTTTTATGAAAAGAATATTCCTTCCGCTTTGCCTTGTCGCTTCAGTAGCATTCGTGCAAAGCTGTAAAATGAAGAACACCACATCTGCCGTGAAAGGAGATGCTGATTCAAAAGTATATGTTGCTCCCGGTAAATATGATGAGTATTACAATTTTGTATCAGGAGGCTTTAACGGACAGGTATCTGTTTACGGTTTGCCTTCAGGGCGGTTGTTGAAGCTCATCCCGGTATTTGCTGTATTTCCGGAAAATGGCTATGGCTACAGCGAAGAAACAAAGGCCATGCTGAACACGACCAACGGTCAGATCCCATGGGACGATCAGCACCACCTGGACCTATCCCAGACAAACGGAGAACAGGACGGTCGCTGGCTCTTCGCCAACGCTAATAACACACCACGTATTGCCAGGATAGATCTCAAAACATTTAAAACGGTAGAGATCCTGCAAATACCTAACAGTGCAGGTAACCACTCTTCCCCTTTCATTACAGAGAATACGGAGTATGTGGTAGCAGGCACCCGTTTTTCTGTACCATTAGGTGCAGAAGATGTACCGATCAGTTCATTTAAACAGAACTTCCATAGCACCGCATCATTTATTAGTGTGGATAAAAACTCCGGCAATATGTCGATCGCTTTCCAGATAGTATTGCCCGGTATGAACCTTGATCTGAGCCATGGAGGGAAAGGGCCCTCACATGACTGGTTCTTCTTTTCCAGTTACAATACTGAGCAGGCTTATACGTTGCTTGAAGTGAACGCATCACAAAAAGATAAGGACTATATCGTTGCCGTTAACTGGAAAAAAGCAGAAGAATATGCCAAAGCAGGTAAAGGCAAAAAAGTACCAGCAGACTATGCACATAATACCTATGATGAAGGTAAACAAACAGCTACCTCCGTTATAGAACATGATGTATTACTATTGGATCCTAAAGATTGCCCGGACATGATCTACATGATTCCATGCCCTAAATCCCCGCATGGCTGCGATATAGACCCTAGCGGGGAATACATTGTCGGAAGCGGGAAACTGGCAGCTCTGATCCCCGTGTTCTCCTTCAGTAAAATAATAAAAGCTATCGGAAGTAAACAGTTTGAAGGAGATTTCCAGGGCATACCCATCATAAAATATGAAGCGGCCTTATACGGCGAAGTACAAAAGCCAGGGCTGGGTCCTTTGCATACAGAATTTGATGATAAAGGAAACGCATATACTTCTATGTTCCTTTCTTCAGAAGTAGTAAAATGGAGTTTAAAGGATCTTAAAGTACTGGACAGGGCTCCCACTTATTATTCCGTTGGTCACTTAATGATTCCTGGTGGCGATACCAGGAAACCATCAGGCAAATACCTGGTCGCATACAACAAAATAACCAAGGACCGCTTTTTACCTACCGGCCCGGAACTGGCACAATCTGCTCAGTTATACGATATATCCGGCGATAAAATGCAATTGCTCCTGGACTACCCCACTATCGGAGAGCCCCACTATGCGCAGGCATGTCTTGCCAGTTTAATACAAGACAAGCAGGTGAAGTACTATGACATTAACAAGAATGGCAATGAATTTGTGACAATGGGCGAAAAGAAAGCCAATGTAGTACGCAAAGGGAACCGGGTGGACGTGTATATGACTGCCATCAGGTCCCACCTGGTACCTGATAATATTGAAGGGGTATTTGTGGGCGATGATATCTATTTCCATGTTACCAACCTGGAACAGGATTGGGATATTCCACATGGTTTCGCCATCAAGAACAATCCCAATGCAGAACTGCTGATTATGCCGGGGGAAACCGTTACCTTAAAATTCACCCCGCAAAAACAGGGTATCTATCCATTCTATTGCACAGACTTCTGTTCTGCCTTACACCAGGAAATGTCAGGTTACCTGAGAGTATCTCCCAAAGGGAGCAACACTCCCCTGAAATTCGGCACCGGTGAAACAGCAGATACAAGCGCACAAAAATAAGATCAATTACAAAAGGTACTGCGGCCACAGCTGTAGTACCTTTTTATCTCTTTATTATGAAAACACTGACTAAGCCGGGAAAAATAAGTATTGTGATTGTTATGCTGTTCCTGGCAACACTATGGTTATTCCCCTTATGGCGGATTGATCTGAGAGCACCACAATACCCGGGAGGATTATCAATGCAGATATGGCTGAATGACCTAAAAGGCGATGTGCCTATCATCAATGGGCTGAATCACTATATAGGTATGCAGGAGATCAATAAAAAAGATTTCCGGGAATTCATCTTCCTGCCTGCAGCCATCCTCCTGTTTATCCTCTTTGGATTCCTGGTACTGCTACTTAAAAAGAAAATATACTATTACATATGGACGGCCCTGTTCATTGTCATTGCATGCTTTTCTTTCTATGATTTCTACATGTGGGAGTATAATTACGGTCATCACCTTAATCCTCACGCACCAATACGGGTACCAGGCATGTCCTACCAGCCTCCTTTATTCGGCTATAAGAAATTGCTGAACTTTGAGGTATTATCCCAACCTGACATTGCCGGCTGGTTTTTCATTGGTGCTGGCATGTTACTGGCTTCAATGACGATCTATGAATGGAAAAAAAATGAAAAATGAAGCAGGCACTTCTGATGATAATATTTGTATACGGCCTTATGGGCCTCACCTCCTGCCAACAGCAGTTTGAACCGATAGACTATGGCCATGATGCATGCACTCATTGCAAAATGATTATAATGGATAAACGCTTTGCAGCAGAAATGGTTACGGAGAAAGGTAAAGCCTACAAATTCGACGATATGGCATGCCTCCTGAAATATATGGAGGAAGAGCATATCAACAATGCAAAGACCATGATATTTGTAAGTGATTACAGCAAACCGGATAATAGTTTCCTGGATGCCCGCCAGGCGGTATACCTGCATAATAGCGAAGTATTTAAAACACCTATGAACGGAAATCTTGCCGCTTTTGCAACTGACAGGGAAGCTGCGCCTTTTAAGGAACACTTGCAGAATAACGAGTTAAAATGGCAAGACCTGGAATCCAAACTTATAAACCAATGAAACGCGTACTTTCATACCTGTTATTACATGTATTCCTGCTATCTGCCGCTACCCCGGGTTTCGCCACCATTATAAAAGTCCATCCTGCTGCCAACAGTATCCACCATGCTGCAGACAATGCACGCAGCGGCGACACATTATTATTGCAAAAAGGGATTTACAGGGAACATGATATCATCATCTCCAAAAAACTGACAATAACCGGGGAAGGATTTCCGGTAATAGACGGGGAAAGTAAATACCAGGTTTTTATTATTACCAGCGATTCGGTAATAATACAGGGCTTGCAGATACAACATATTGGGAAAGTATCTATTACAGATATGGCGGGTATCAGGATCGTAAATGCAAAATGTGTTACCATAAAGAACAACAGGCTCATTAATAATACATTTGGCATTTATCTGCAAAACGCTACCCGGTGTTATATCGTCAATAACATGATCCACTCCGACACTAAAGATGAAATAAACGGCGGAAATGGCATCCATGCGTGGAAATCCACTCACCTCTCCATAACAGGGAATTCCATATCAGGACACCGGGATGGCATTTATTTTGAGTTTGTTACCGACTCGTATATTGCTGCTAACACATCTTTTGACAATGCACGATATGGTCTGCATTTTATGTTTTCCCACAATGATACCTATACACAGAATACATTTAAGAGCAATGGCGCTGGTGTTGCGGTTATGTACTCCAAAGGCGTGATCATGCATGACAATGAATTTGTCCACAATTGGGGAGATGCTTCGTATGGCCTTTTATTGAAAGAGATCACCGACAGTAAAATTGAACATAACCGGTTTACAAAAAATACGGTAGGCATACATATGGAAGGTACTACACGCGTGGACGTGCGGCATAACATTTTCGAGGACAACGGATGGGGAGTACGTGTACAGGCAAGCTGCAGCGGGAGTAACTTTGTTGAGAATAATTTTATCGGTAACTCCTTTGACGTAACCACTAATGGCTCCATGATGCTGAATGTATTCAATAATAATTACTGGGATAAGTATGATGGCTATGACCTGGACAAAAATAATATAGGGGATGTCTCCTACTACCCCGTAAGTGTATATGCGGTAATAACGGAAAAGATACCTCCGGCAATGATCCTGTACCGCAGCTTTCTTACCGATATGATGGACCAGGTGGAGAAGGTAATGCCCACTATAATACCGGATATGCTGAAAGATGATCATCCATTAATGAAAAAATTAAAACTATGATCGAAATAGCACATCTGACCAAAACCTTCAGAAAGTTTAAGGCTTTAGACGACATCAGCCTGCATTTTGAACCCGGGCAAACCATTTCCCTGTTAGGACCCAATGGCTCAGGAAAGACTACCCTGATAAAATCCATTCTGGGTTTAATGATCCCGGAAAAAGGAACGATCAGGATAAACGGGAACGAAGTAAAGGACCATTGGGAATACCGCTCGCAAATAGGCTATATGCCCCAGATAGGGCGTTATCCCGAGAACATGACCATACGCCAGGTCATAAAGATGCTCAAAGAGATCAGGAAAGACTGTAACAGGTATGATGAAGAACTGATTGAAGGATTTAACATACCTGCCGTACACCATAAAACAATGCGAAGCCTTTCTGGTGGTACACGCCAGAAGATTAGTGCCTGCCTTTCTTTTCTTTTTTCTCCGGATATACTTATCCTCGATGAGCCTACTGCGGGATTGGACCCGGTATCAAGCGAGCTCCTGAAAGATAAGATTGTAAAAGAACGTGCCAACGGAAAACTAATTCTCATTACTTCCCACGTACTCAGCGACCTTGATGACATCACCACTCATATAGTGTACTTACAGGACGGAAAGCTGATGTGCTTTAAAACAGTGGAGGAACTTAAAAAGTCGACCGGACAGGAAAAATTGAATAAAATCGTTGCCGCAATCATGCAAAAGAATTATAGGGAAGAATATCTGCTCCATGAAAACAATTATTAAATATGTACTGCTCGATCTGCTGAAGAATAAAACAATACTTGTTTATACGCTTATATTGGCGGCAATCACCATCAGCGTTTCGGGCATAGGTGATAATGCTTCCAAAGCCCTTTTAAGCCTGTTAAACATTACGTTGCTCTTTGTGCCTATTATCAGTATTCTCTTTTCCACCATCTACTTCTTTAATTCCGTAGAATTCACCGAGCTGTTGCTGGCTCAGCCAATAAAAAGAAAAACAATGCTATTGGCAGAATATGCCGGCATTGCTATCGCATTAACCATTGCTTACCTGGTGGGCGTAGGCGTTCCCATCTGTATTTTTTATTATAACCTGGCTGCGGTTACACTAATAATAAGCGGGTTGTTTTTAACGCTGATCTTCTCGGCACTGGCATTGCTGATATTTGTGCTGTTCAAGGACAAAACCAAAGGTATCGGTGCGGCGATCATTACAGCGCTGTTCTTCATCCTGCTATTCGATGGTTTACTGCTCTCCTTTATTTATTCATTCAGCGATTACCCGATCGAGAAACCCCTGTTGGGGCTTATATCCTTAAACCCCGTTGATCTGGCCCGTATATTAGTGTTGCTGCAATTAGATGCGGCCGTAATGATGGGCTATTCCGGCGCTTTATTCAAGAAATTCATGGGATCTGCCATGGGTAGCATCTATACGCTTGTCTGTATGCTGTGCTGGACTATTATCCCTTTGATAACAGCTGCAAGGATATTTAAAAAGAAAGATATCTGAGGATGGGATTTTGCATCGATAAAGCCATTAAGGCAATTATAATCAATCAATCCGATGACGGCAATCATTTTACAAAAAACAGGTTGCACGTATCTTGGTTGTGATATTTTTCATATTATTTCAGTTTTTAAAACCAAAAACTAATTTTATGAACCTGGAAAAATTCTGCCAGAGCTGCAGTATGCCGTTAGACAGCAATGAGATTCGCGGAACTGAAAAAGACGGCTCTAAAAGCAACGAATATTGCATATACTGTTACAAGGATGGAGCCTTTACCAGCCCCAATATGTCAATGAAACAGATGGAAACGATCGTAAAGATGCAGATGGAGAAAAGGCATATCCCTGCGAACATAATAACAATGGCCGTAGAGGCTTTGCCTAACCTAAAACGATGGAAAAAGAATGCTCTCTAACGTTTGATACCTGGCACCGGAATTGTGATGAAAGATAAATGAAAGCCTTCAGGATCACGGTTAAAAGGTTAAAAATGGCTGAAGAAAAAAAAGGGTTGTTTAAACCCTCCAGACTAGGCTTTTACCTTTTTTCACTAATTGTTTTCTATTTCGCCATTCACTATATAGGTAAGCTTAAGGACATCCAGAAACTTTTGCTGGAAATGAAGCCGGTATGGCTATTGGTGGTTCTGGCTGCACAAACAACTACTTATTTGCTGAATTCCCTTATCCTGCGCACCCTCTTAGCGGGTAAAACAGGAACAACCGGGTTCATTACTCTTTTAAAAATATCGGTCGTTATTATGTTTGTTAACCAGGCTTTACCAAGTGGTGGGCTCAGTGGAAATGGCTATATCTTTAATCAGCTGGTTAAAAGAAAAATCCCTTCAGCCCAGGCATTTATCGTGTTAGTATTTGAATCAATCTGCTATTATTTCGCATTCCTGATATTGCTGGGCATATCTTATTTATGGTATGCTATCCGGCAGATACACGTAGTTTCAGTAATTAAGTACACCGTTTTAACAGGATTTATATTTTTCATACTACTGGGGATAATTATCCTGTTAACGAGCAACAAGCGCACTATTAAATTCATACTCCATAAACTACACAGATTCGGTTATATCAGGCGATATATAATGAAGAATAACCTGCTATCAATTCAGGATAAAAGTGCAACAGGATGGCATTATTTTATTACACACAAAAAGGCATTTTTGCTGGCTGTATTATTACAGATCTGTATCCTCTTCTCTGATGTGATTACTGTCATTGCAATAATGAATGCTTTTCATGTAAGTCTTCCGTTTAGCAACATCCTGCTTGGATTGCTACTGGCACAGGTCATCGGATCACTTCCCATATCTCCGGGATCACTTATTGCATATGAAAGTGCCATGACTTATTTCTATACTATCATGGGAGCGCAGGTACACGTGGCCCTCATTGTTACCCTGCTCTATCGCTTTTTCACTTTTTGGCTGCCAATACCTGTAGGCTTGTTGCTATACCGGAATCTTCAACATGAAAACAATACCCATCTTAATAAATCTGCATCATAATAATTTTGTATGGAGAATCAAACTGAACAGGTTAATCAATTCTGGCATCTTACCAAAGAGGAAGTACTGCATCTGCTTGCTGCAGATGAAAATGGCCTGAACGATCAACAGGTAGCTCAAAGATTAAAAACATATGGAATCAATACCATCAGGAAAACCGATCAAAAATCCAGCTTAATATTATTCCTGTCCCAGTTTAAAAGCCCGATAACCATTCTGCTTATTGTGGCGGCATTATTATCATTAGGCCTAGGGGATGTAACTAATACGATCATCATACTGATAATTTTATTTATCAGCAGTTTATTAAGCTTCTGGCAGGAAAGTGGTGCGGCGAATGCAGCAAAAGAATTATTGAAGATGGTCCACCTCCATTGCACCATATTAAGAAATGGACAAAAAGGGGAATTACCAATCGAGAATGTGGTTCCCGGAGATATTATATCCTTAACGGCCGGAGATGTTATACCGGCAGACAGCCTCTTAATAAATTCACAGGAGCTGTTTGTAGATGAAGCAGCCTTCACCGGTGAGACCTATCCCGTTGAAAAGAACTGCGGGGTATTGCCAGTGGATACGCCACTGTCCAAAAGAAGTAATGTCCTGTTAATGGGTGCGCACATCATCAGTGGAAAAGCCACGGCCATAGTAGTAAAAACAGGCAGGCTGACGGAATTTGGCAAAATATCCGCAGGACTGCTGGAAAGGTCTCCGGAAACTGATTTTGAAAGAGGCATCCGCAAGTTTGGCTATTTGCTGATGGAACTCACCTTACTACTGGTTATTACTATTTTTGCCATAAATGTTTTTCTACACAGACCTGTACTGGATTCATTTTTATTTTCCCTGGCTCTGGCCGTAGGACTTACACCACAGTTGCTTCCTACTATTATTAGCGTCAATCTCTCTGCCGGAGCCAAGCGTATGGCCATAAAAAAAGTAATTGTGAAAAGATTGTCCTCCATTGAAAACTTAGGCAGTATGGATATTCTTTGTTCTGATAAGTCGGGGACAGTTACAGAAGGGCATGTTAATCTAAAAGATACATTAGACAGTTCAGGTACGCACAGCGAAAAGGTATTAAAATATGCCTGGTTAAACGCCTCATTACAACAAGGCTTCCATAATCCTATTGATGAGGCCATTTGTTCGGGCTATCAGGGGGCAATCGGCAACTATACCATATTAGCGGAAATCCCTTATGACTTTATAAGAAAACGTTTAACAATACAGGTACGGCATGAACAGGAAAATCTGGCCATAACCAAAGGAGCATTAACTGTTATGCTTTCAGTGTGCAGCCAGGTCGAAATGCAGGATGGCTCACTAACATCTGTCGAAGAAAGTAAAGCGGCTATTCTTAAGCAATATGAACAATTCAGCAAATCAGGGTTTCGTACGCTGGGGCTGGCTTATAAACGTCTGGATACAGGGCATATTATCACAAAAGCAGAAGAAAAAGATATGATCTTTTTAGGCTTTGTTACCTTGTTTGATCCACTCAAAGCCAATGTATCGGCTATTATTGGTCAATTAAACAAGCTGGGGGTAAAACTCAAGTTAATTACAGGGGATAATGCTTTGGTTGCAAATAGTCTGGCCCTGGAGATCGGTATTACCGAACCCAAAATACTTACCGGCGCCCAATTACAAAAGATGAGCAATGCGGCTTTATTACATCAGGCTCCATTAGTAGATATTTTTGCAGAGGTAGAGCCTAACCAGAAAGAAAGAATCATCCTTATTCTCAAAAAAGCAGGGCACGTGATTGGTTTTATGGGAGATGGAATTAATGATGCGTCCGCCCTCCATGCTGCAGATGTGGGAATTTCAGTTGACACGGCTGTTGACGTAGCCAGGGAAGCCGCCGATATTGTATTATTAAGTAAAGGTCTGGAAGTCCTTACAGAAGGCATTATAGAAGGACGTAAAACATTTGCCAATACCATGAAGTATATTTTCATGGCAACAAGCGCGAATTTCGGGAATATGTTTAGCATGGCAGGCGCCTCTCTGTTCCTGAATTTTCTGCCACTATTACCCAAGCAGATCCTACTTACCAACTTACTGACAGATTTCCCTGAAATGACCATCGCTCTGGATAAGGTAGATGATATTAATACAAAATATCCTCAACGCTGGGACCTTCCCTTTATCAAACATTTCATGATCATTTTTGGCTTGCTTAGTTCAATATTTGATTACATCACATTCGGTATTTTGTTGTTTGTGTTACATGCTAATGAGAAAGCTTTTCAGACAGGCTGGTTTATTGAATCCGTCATCTCCGCCTCATTAATCGTATTGGTCGTACGTACCCGGCTGCCATTTTTCAAAAGCCTCCCCGGGAAATACCTGGCCATAGCCACAACGACTATCGTACTATTTGTTTTAATCCTGCCGATAACACCGATGGCTTTCTGGCTGGGATTTACACCATTACCTATTGTTTATTACGGATGGATATTACTTGTTATTTCAGGTTACATAGTGGCTGCTGAACTAACAAAAAAATGGTTTTACCGGAAGATAATTACCTAGAAGTATTTTGTTCTCAGCTTACCATAATCCTATTACTTCCCACCATATTCCTCCTGCGGCAAACCATACAGCCAGAAATAACACACTAATGAAAAAGCCATGTTTCTCTACATATGTACTGCCGAAGAAAATCGGTGCAGGACCATGACCATAATGGGTTAATGAGTCCCCCGGTAAAGCAGAGGCTCCCATAAAAATGACCAGCATATTGCCGGTATCCCTATGGAAATGCCTACTGCTGCCTGCTCAAGGGTAATCTAATTTCAATAAGGCTCGATGCTACCAGCCATCACGTTCCAGAATTTTCCGTTTTCTTCATTCGTTTGGATGGCTTTAAAAATACCCTCCGCAGATCGTTCTGTAGTATAAGGTGCCTGATCGCCTCCCAACCGCGTTTGTACCCACCCGGGATGAACCGGTGTTACCCGGATATGCTGATTCTCCAGACGCTGGGCCAGCATCATGGCATAAACATTGATCGCTGCTTTCGACATCCGGTAGGCCGGCCCGTTAGTCGCCATATTCCTCGGTAAACTCATATTTGAGGAAATAAAAATCACCTGTGCACCCGAATTCAGGATTGGCAATACAGTCTCAGTGAAAAATACCGTCCCATATACATTGGTGGAAAACGTTTCCATGAAAGCGCCAATTTCCGGTTCTTCTGCAAATACATCAGGTGCAACACCCGCATTATTAATGAGCAGATCAATTTTTTTTGCTGTTGTATTAATTTCCGCTGTTGCAGCATTGACACTATTCCTGTCTGTAATATCTAAACGGATAACTCTTAAATTATCGTGGTGTAAGTCATCTATCCGTCCAGACCTGGACGTACCAAAAACGTTATAACCTTCGGCCAGCAATTTATGCGTAAGTGCCAATCCGATTCCACTGTTGGCACCCGTAATAACTGCGTTTTTATTTGCTGTGTTCATTTGTCTTATTCTTAAATTGATTAATTACCTCCTAACCCGCTGACTGCCCAGGTACCTGTTTTAAGCAGCAGGCCAAACCAGTCTTCCAGGTGCCAGGTATGGGTTAATTTCCCGTCTTTGAGGTGATGAAATTCATGCAGGGCAAGCTCGACCCGTTTACCTGTAGCAGGGATGCCCATTAACTCTTTATCGTGGGTAAAGGCAAATGCCGCCCTTACACCAGCACGTTCATGGGTACCATAGATCTCGTGAATGATGATTTCTACGTCAGGAAACGTAGCGGTGAATCCGCGGATAATGTCTTTCAGACCTTTCGGCCCATCCGCCTGGCCCGGCCCCAACGGAATGTCCTTCCAGTCTGGTGTACAAACGGTGTCGAGCAATTCCGGCTGCTGCTTTTTCCAAGCGCTGTAAAACATCTTTATTGCTTCAGTTTCTGAAGCCGTTAATGCTTTAACCATTTCCGGTTGTTCTTTCTCTGTTGTCATAAAACGATTATTTATTTCAACAAAGGTCGTCAACCTGGTAGCCTTGTATCTGGTGAGGATTTAAGTATAAATGGTGAAGATCAAAGTATTTGATGTGTTTGTTTTATATGATCAGTTGAGGTTTTGATCACTTATCATTTTGCGGTATGCCGTCGGGGTCATGCCGGTATACTCCTTAAAATACTTGGTAAAATTAGAATTATCATAGGTTAAGCGATTAGCTACTTCACTTATCGTCAGTGAATGATCTGCAAGTAGTTTCTTTGCTTCGCTTAATACCCTCAGTTCATAAAAATGACAGGGGTGAAAGCCGGTGTATAATTTAATGACATTACTGATGTGAACAGGGTGCAGGTACATCATACCCGCAATATCTTTCAGGGAAATCATTTCTTCCACGCTGCCAGCCATGAACTCATCCATATGTTTATTCATCTGATAAAGAAAATTGTCCGTAATTTCCTTCTGCCTGTTCAGATATTTTACCGGAATCTTTGCCATCATTGCTTTCAATTAAATTCACCGTTGAACAAATATCCATCATTTTATGCAAAGGAATTGGTGAGTTTTTAAGTTTTTATAATCTATACGACAGATAATTTTAAATAATACGTTGATTCGTTATACAAAACAACAATATATAAGAAAACCCGCTCATAGAGAGAGCGGGTTTTCTTATTATTTATGAAAGATATTAATTACTGCTTCAGGATTTTAATCCGTTTTTGCGTACCGTCTTTACGGTCTATAGCGATGATGTATATCCCTGGTATCAGAGAAGATACAGAAATTGTGCTGCCCGGGTTTTTAACGTTCATGATATTGTGGCCGCTGATATCATAAATGCTGAGTGTTCTTACTTTGTCATTGTTACGAAGGTAAAGTTGTTCATTTACCGGATTAGGCGACAGCGTAACTATGTTGTCATCCACTGTTTTTGTAGTTGCCGCTACTCTGGCAGATGAAATACTGGTGATGGTAAGATAGTTCAGATTGAAACCACCAGTAGCTGTGGCGATACCGATGTTATATGTTCCTGCAGGCAAGGATACATTATGTGAAACATTGGTCCAGTTCTGCCATCCGCCGGTATTAGGTATACTAACGGTACCCAGTTGTGTGGCGCCGGCATCCTTTTCCAGTCGCAGGGACGTGTTGGAGTTAGGGCTGGCCACGCGATAAGCCACGTTGTAGGTACCGGTTACAGGTATTGTTACACTGTAAGACATCCAGTCTCCGGCGTCTATCCAACCTACATCCTGTCCACCACCTGCATCGGTTGTTGTTTCGACATCTATGCCGGACATGTAGTTATAGCTCTCTGCCTGAATAACGGTAGAAGATACATTGGATTCCACTTTTAACGATGTGGTTACATCATTCCAGCTATTATCAACCAGGCAATTATCGTCTGCTGTGAGTACAAGTGTAGATCCGGTGAAATTGTCATCCTGGTAGAGGGTCACTTTATATCCTGAAGTCACCTTAAGGGAGGAAATATCATCATCCAGGATACCCAGTGCGATCAGTTGGCTACGGGTATAAGTGCCGGGATTCAGACCTATTGCATAACCGCCATAATTACAATCCTTATAGGCTACGGCTGCACCACTTGCAGTGAGGCCTGAAAAGCCTCCGATAGTGATGGTGGTCCGTACCGGAGAGGAAGCGTTGATCGTTGATGAATGGTTGAATACATCGTCGTAACAGAACGCATATGTGAGGCTGTTATAGCTGATATCACTGCGGTGCCAGAACTTGCAATACCAGTTGTATGGAGAGGTCTGGTAATAGCCGGCTGCATTGGAGAAATCCTGTGTGGTGCCGGTTGCTGCCGTCAGATCAATGGCATGGCGGTTAATGGCGGCGCATATCTGTGCCTGAACTACCTTATCCCATTGTCCACCTGCTGCCATGACACCACTGCCTTCCATGACTTCAAGATTGGTGGGTTTGTTTGATATGGTTCCTACCTGTCCGTCCGAAGCCCTGGTAAAGGTGAATACGTTCCCCGATACGTGGCCGGTCCATGTACCTGCATCTCCTGCGTTGAACACCAGGTTACCGCTTTGGTATTTGGACCAGATAGCATCGATATAAGAACCGAAATAATTAGCCTGTGCACCGCCGGTCTGGAAGGCTGCCGTCTTTGAAGGGAACTTAATGATGCCATTGGTTGCATCATAGCAGCCGGCAAATTCGGAAGGCGCGGTAGACTGCCATTGTGAAAGGATCTGACTGTGAGGTACCAGTTCTCCTACCTTCTGGTAGAAACCGGAATTACCCCATACTTCAAGACCCATAGGGTATTGATAGCTATCTACGCGGGTAGTATTAACCCAAAGGCCATTTGAGGCGTTTGTGAGCTCAATCGTTTCAAACCGGATGCCCTGATTGGGATCTGTGGGATTGGAGAGATTAGGAGCTGCATAACCGCTTGGCGAACCGGAGGCGCCAAAGAAATAGAGGTACAACTGCGAGTTGAAGGAAATCAGGATGCGGCATCCTGCAATCCCGGGAATGTTGAATGTTTTATTAGGTATGTCACTGAGTTTGGCGAAACAGTTGGCATACAGGCCGTTACCGCCGGGACCAGTATTACCGTTGATAACGGGCCCGGGAACGGTATTGTTTGATACGCTCATAAGGTTGACCGCACTGGTTTTAGGGTCAATCCATACAAAATTGTTGTTAACGATACCTACAATTGCGACATAGACATTGCCATCAGCATAAGATGAATTGTTGGACAATGTGAAGGGAACTGTGGTTTGGGCCTGTACGTTACTTTTTACCGAAATGGTTAATGCAAAGAGAAAGGCCATGCGGGTACATAATACCCTGATGAGGGAAAGTAAAGATCTGGTTTTCATAGATTATAGATGTTAAATTAACAAATCATAACGCTAATTTAACTGAATTGCACTGTAACTTGTTGACGGTGGTCAAATGAAAGAAGAGATAGTACAGAAGGGCTTGATATAAATCATGATGTACGTTTTAAAATAAATAATATATAAATGAGATATTTATAGTCATATTTAATAATCTATCGTAAATGCATAGATCATCATGATTTAAGTTTCTTACAGACCAGTTCGCGATGAATTGGTGCAGCATATTCTGAGGGATTAATTAACTTTAATACAAACCCGATCCATATGAACAGAAACGAAATCAAAAAAGAAGATATCAGACAGGAAGTATTTGATCTGTATGATGATTATGCTCATAACAGGGTGAACAGACGCGACTTTATAGAAAAACTATCCATATACGCAGTTGGAGGTATAACAGTCTCTTCACTGATGAGTTTCCTGATGCCTGACTACGGGTATGCCATTCAGGTGAAACCTGATGATCCCCGTCTTATATCTGAATATATTCATTACAACTCAGAAAAAGGAGGCGGGTCCATTAAGGCTTTGTTATCTAAACCTGCCGGCACAACGAAAAAGCTTGGCGGCATTGTAGTCGTTCATGAAAACCGTGGTTTAAATCCATACATTAAAGATGTGGCGAGAAGAGCTGCGCTGGCCGGATTTATATCTATTGCCCCGGATGCTTTGACACCGTTAGGAGGTTATCCCGGCAATGATGATAAAGGGCGGGAATTGCAGAGTAAAAGAGATAAAAATGAAATGCTGGAAGACTTTATAGCAGCTTATGAATACCTGAAAAAACATCCTGACTGTAACGGCAAAACAGGTGTTGTTGGTTTTTGCTTTGGCGGGGGGATTGCAAATATGATGGCAGTACGTATACCGGACCTGGCAGCGGCTGTGCCGTTTTATGGTGCGCAACCGGCGAAGGAGCTGGTGCCTCAGATAAAAGCGCCATTGCTTTTACATTATGCAGAGTTGGATACTCATGTGAATGATGGATGGCCGGCTTATGAAAGTGCATTGAAAGAGAACCACAAAGAATATACTGCTTACATTTATCCAGGTGTAAATCATGGCTTCCATAATGATACAACGCCCCGTTATGACAAGCCCGCTGCAGAACTTGCATGGAAACGTACTATTGAATTTTTCGATAAAAAATTAAAGTGATCAAACATAGACTGTTCAGAAAAACATTACATCGTATATACATCATTGTTACTATTAAAACATTAAATATCGTTCCGTCAGGTTCCTGACAGATTTTTTGATAAGGGTGTTTCATTTAAAATGGAACACCCTTTTTTATTCCTTGCAGGCGGAACTGAATTCGCTATATAAAACTATGCCGGAACAAAAGAATAAACTCTCTATATTTCGGATATTGATCGAAAATTTACGAAATACCGTGGTTTTTAAATCACGAAAAAACCATACAACTATATAATAATCAATTTATTAACCCCATGGCATTCTAATTGACTATAGTTGAGTCAAAACTTATAGAATGACACCCTCTCCAAAATTATTATCACCACACAATCACGCTTTAGTATTAATCGATTATGAAGGGCAGATGGGATTTGCCACCAAGAGTATCGCCATCAGTGAGCTCCGGACCAATACTGCTATACTAACCGGTGCTTCAAAAATTTTTAATATTCCGACAGTCGTAACCACGGTTGCAGAAGAGGTTTTCTCCGGACCTGTATTTCCTGAGATAGAAACATTTTATCCGCAGGCTACTTCCGGTTATATAGACCGCACAAGTATGAATACCTGGGAAGACGAAGCTGCCTATAAAGCGATCACAGGTATGGGGAAACAAAAACTGGTAATGGCAGGTCTGTGGACAGGTGTATGTATTGTAGGACCTGCATTATCCGCCATTCACGAAGGGTATGAAGTATATGTGATCACAGATGCCTGCGGCGATGTGAGTGTGGAAGCACACGAGCGGGCTGTTCAAAGAATGGTACAGGCAGGTGTTCAACCTATGACATCCATACAATATCTGCTTGAATTACAAAGAGACTGGGCAAGACAGGAAACTTATGCTGCCGTAACAGACCTGGCAAAAAAACATGGCGGCGCCTATGGTATAGGGATACAGTATGCACATAAAGTAATCAAACACTAAATCTAAATCGTATTACTTCAGGCGCCATCATGCAATTAAAGCTATTTGTTCTTTTTACATTAATAACTACCGGAGCATCGGCCCAATCTTTCAAACTGATGCGCTATGATGAACATTATGATTCAACAGCGGACCGTATCAAGTTTCTTCCGTTATCAGCACGCATAAATCTGTCGCTTGGAGGTGAAGCCAGGTTTGAATATGCATCCTTCAATAATGAGGACTGGGGTAAGGCAGGCATTGGCCATAATAACTTCCTGCTGCAGCGCTACGACCTTCATGCAGACCTTCATATAGGCAACAGGGTAAGAGTATTCAGTCAGCTGAGAAGCGCCCTGGAAAGCGGCAGAAAGAGTGGTCCGCGTCCTATTGATGAAGATCAGCTGAATGTGCAGAACCTGTTTGCAGACGTAGCGATCAGTAAATCGTTCACTTTTCGGGCAGGCAGACAGGAAATTGATTATGGGTCAGGCAGGCTGATCTCTGTAAGAGAAGGCCCTAATGCAAGACTGTATTTTACGGGAGGCAAAATGATGTACACAACCTCAAAGTTCTCAGTGGATGGTTTTGTGATGATGGCTGATAGTACTAATACAGGGGTGTTCGATAATAAAAGTACCAGGCAGGCAAATTTATGGGGGATCTATTCGAAGGTGATCATTCCGAACTCTGGCAACCTGGACTTTTATTATCTGGGCATACGCAGGGATGGGGCCACTTTTGAAGAAGGCAGTGCAAAGGAAATAAGACATACCCTGGGAACACGGATCTGGAAATATGGCGGAGGTTTTATTTATAACCTCGAAGCAGCCTGGCAGTTCGGAACGTTCGGTAACGGTAACATCCGTGCATGGACAGGCTCTATAGATGTTGGGTATGTCTTTAAGAAGGTAACACTTAATGTACGTAATGATTATATATCAGGAGATAAAAAAGCCGGCGACGGGAATTTGCAGACATTCAACCCGCTATATCCCAAGGGAGGATATTTTGGTTTTGATCCGCAGGTGGGGCCGGTAAACCTGATTGATATACATCCTTACGGCACAATAGCGTTGCTAAGCAATCTTACCCTGCAGGCAGATGTGGTATTTAACTGGCGGTATTCTGTGCAGGACGGGATTTACAGGCCAAGTGGCACATTTAATATCGCCGGGGCAGGATCTGACAAAAGATATATCGGTACTGCGTATTTAGCCAGTATTGTGTATAACCTGAGTAAATATATCAGTATGAATACAGGCATACAGTATTTCAATACGGGCAGTTTTGTGCATGATGTGATACCTGACCCTAAAAATGGATTATTCATCAATACCAGAATAGGATTTAAATTTTAAACTATGAAAAGGATCATCGTTTCAGCAATTTTAACATTAACAGGATTAACAACTTTTGCCCAAACTACGACGGTTGGTACTTCCACCATCTGGGGTAAAGTAGATGGTGTGGGTATAGAAGGCATGGTACAGGGGCCATCAACAGAAGTAACACCTTTACAGGTAGCCTGTGTATTTGAATACACGGAAGGCGATATTTTCAATTCACCGCCTGCATTGGAAGCTTCTGTAAATGGTATGGTGCATCTGGACCATGACCTGAAAGGTATTATCACGGACATCAGGAAGAGCGGCAGATTTACCGGTCATGCTTTCGAAACGTTGCTCATTACCCCTCCTGCCGGTACGATCGGCGCAAAAAGGGTGTTGCTGATAGGGTTAGGCAACCGCAACAAGTTTACCCCTTCTCTGATGACCGATATTGCCAGTGTAGCTATGCGGGAAGCCCTGCGTTTAGGCGTGGGCAGTTTTGCCTTTGCCAGTGACCTGAAGGATGCCGGTATTGATTCTCCTACTGCGCTGGTAGCAGCGAATGTAGTGAAAGGAATGTTTGCCGCCTACCGCACTGAAATATACCTGAAAACGAAAAAAATGTCCTCATTTAAGCCTTTGACGAAAGTAACATTACTGGCAGGACCAGCCTTTTATACGGTTGCTGGTCAGGGTATCAAAGAAGCTATTGCCACCTTTAACAACTAATTATGAAAGCAGACCTCATTTTATATAATGGGAAGATACATGCAGTAAACGCAGCGACGGCAGTAGCTATCAAAGACGGGATATTTATCGCGGTGGGAGATGACAAGACTGTCATGCAATTTGCATCGGAAGACACAAAGAAGATTGACCTGTTGAAAAAGCTGGTGATACCGGGTATTAATGACTCTCACACGCATGTTATACGGGGAGGGCTGAATTATAACCTGGAATTGCGCTGGGACGGGGTACCATCTCTTGCAGACGCAATGCGGATGCTGAAAGAACAGGTAGACAGAACACCTTCCCCCCAATGGGTACGGGTAGTAGGCGGATGGTCGGAGTTTCAGTTTGCAGAGAAAAGAATGCCAACGCTGGACGAGATCAATTCCATAGCACCGGATACGCCGGTCTTCATCCTGCATTTGTATAACCGTGCTTTTCTGAACAGAGCTGCTTTAAAAGTAGTTGGATACACAAAAGATACGCCGGCACCTCCCGGCAGCGAGATACAAAAAGATGCGAACGGAGAACCTACGGGTCTTATTATCGCCACTCCCAATGCGTTGATCCTTTATTCCACCCTCGCAAAGGGACCCAGGCTTTCTTATGAACACCAGCTTAATTCTACCCGTCATTTTATGACAGAGCTGAACCGCTTTGGAATTACCAGCGTTATAGATGCAGGCGGCGGATCTCAGCTTTTCCCGGATGATTATAAAGTAGTGAATGAACTGCATGAGAAAAAACAGCTGACGGTAAGGATTGCCTATAACCTTTTTACACAGCGGCGGGGGCATGAGTTTGAAGATTTCAGTGAATGGACACAGTCTGTTCCGTTACACCAGGGAGATGATATGTACCGTCATAACGGAGCCGGCGAAATGCTGGTATTCTCTGCGGCCGATTTTGAAGACTTTGCACAACCAAGGCCCGACCTTTCTGGGAATATGGAAGCAGAGCTGGAGAAGGTAGTCAGGCTACTGGCAGAAAAGCGCTGGCCATTCCGTATACATGCAACCTATGATGAAAGCATCACCCGTTTCCTCAGTGTGTTTGAGAAGGTAAACAGGGATATTCCGTTTGATGGGTTACACTGGATCATTGACCATGCAGAAACTATCAGTGAGCGGAGTATAGAAAGAGTGAAAGCTTTAGGTGGAGGGATTGCCATACAAAGCAGAATGGCCTACCAGGGAGAATATTTCACCGGGCGTTATGGACCCGCCGCTGCAGAGCAAACCCCTCCCGTGAAGAAAATGCTTGCCATGGATGTACCTGTTGGTGCAGGGTCTGATGCTACAAGGGTAAGCAGTTATAATCCCTGGGTATCCATGTACTGGCTTACAGCAGGTAAGACCGTAGGTGGTTTACAGTTGTATAATGAACAAAACCGCCTGAGCAGGGAAACTGCGCTGGAATTATATACAAAGGGCAGCGCATGGTTTTCTAATGAGCAGGAGAAAAAAGGAGCCATACAGACAGGTATGTTTGCAGATCTCGCTGTACTTGACCAGGACTATTTCACCATAGAGGACGAAAAAATAAAAAGTATAGAATCTGTTCTTACCATTGTAGGCGGTAAGATTGTGTATGCCAAAAATGAATTTTCACCGTTATCTCCGGCGCCTGTCCCTGTGTTGCCCGACTGGTCACCAACGAAGATATACAACGGCTATACACAGCCTGTAGTAACGGCTGTTCATAGTTGTAAAGGAAGCTGTGATGTACATGCACACCAGCATGATACCGCCAGGTTGAGTAATGTTCCGGTAAATAACTATACCGCATTCTGGGGTGCGCTGGGATGCTCCTGTTTTGCATTTTAATCTCACTATATGATAAAAGATCTTTTATACTCTGATGCAGGAAGTAACATGAATAATATTGCGTTGCTGGTTTACAGGATATTACTGGGCTTCGAACTGTTCCGTGTACATGGCCTGAAGAAGTTCAGGTTAGAGAATGGTCAGAAAGAGCATGTACCTAATCCGCTGCATCTGCCGGATAAACTGAATGGGCTTGTCGCTACTTTTTCTGACACGGTAGTACCATTTTTGCTGATGCTGGGTGTTTGTACCCGGCTGATATTACTCCCTGTAATCGGCGTTACTGCCATTGGCTATTTTGTTGTGCATCGCAGGGATTCTGCAGAAGTAAGGGATGTCCCCTACATGTATACAATATCATTCCTGTTTCTGCTGATAACAGGAGCAGGTACTTATTCTATTGATCATTTACTATTCAGTCTATAAAAAATGGCAGTAAAAACCGGTATTAATTCAGCACTTTCATTATCGCCGAACAGGATACTCACAGATGAATCCGTGCTGTATACAAAAACACACCTGGAATAATATGGAACAACAAAATAATATATGGTCCGTCACGCTTCTGCTTTCCGCTGTTGCAGGGTACTGTGACACAGTTACCTTTGTTGCCGCCGACACGATCTTTTCTGCTCATGTAACGGGTAACTTTATTGTATTTGCTTATCAGATGATAAAGGGCTCTGATCTTCAGGCATGGATCAAGCTGCTGACATTCCCTGTATTTATCCTGGCAGTGATGACAGGAGGATGGATAAAAGTCAAATCATCGAATCAGTATATTCTGTTACTCTGCCAGGGAGCGATATTACTGATTGCGGGATTAACCGCAATGCTATTTCATGCATTGCCTGTATATCTGATAGCGATGCTGGTCGTATTTGCGATGGGACTTCAAAATGCCTTCGGAAAGCTTTTTGCCAAAGAGACATATGGTCCTACCACCATGATGACAGGCAATGTTACACAGTTATCACTGGACACGGGCGCTTTAATACGGGGAAGGTTGAAAGATGCCATTGCCTGGGAAAGTATGAAGAAGCAGTTGATTACAATTGGAGGCTTCCTGGCCGGATGTCTGCTGGGAGCCGTGATTGCACAGAGGACAGGACTGAATGCCATCATTTTACCAGGAATAGCTATGATCGTATGCTATTTTAGTACCCATAAAAAAACAGTATGATAAGATAGCCTTAAAATCACTGTCGCCTGCAGCAGTGGTTTTAAGGCTTAATTCCTTTGACTACTGCCGTTAGAACAAAAATTAAAGAGTTCATTTCTCTAATGGGATTTTCCTTGTAAAATCAGGGATTAATTGATAATTCTTTTGTGAAAAGTTCTTTACCACTTTCATCAGTGACTGACAATTTGATTTTAGGTTGAGTTCTTAAATTTTCGGGAACTGTATAATCAAATTTTATCAGATTATCTGTAATGTCAATATTACTTACTGGTATATCACCTATCTTGATAATGATCTTCTTTTTAGTAAGCAATTTGCCACTCAATTTTATATGATTTATACCCTGGGCTTGTAAAACATCAGGTATAACTTCCTGGATAATCAGGTCCTGCATCTTATCAGGACGATCGTCCTTAGGTTTGAACAAGACAGTGAAAACTTCGTCCAGCTTCAAAGTCGCTTTATCTGTAAATAAACCGGCTAAAGCAGATAATGCAATCAAACCATAAATATTTACACTACCAGCATTCTCATTTCCGTTTAAAAATCCGGCTCTGAAAACAAAGTAAAATATAACGGCAATTGCAGCCCCAATGAAAGGCTTTATAAAGTACCACAATATCCAACTCCGTTCAAAATTTTTAGAGCCAACAAAATTGGTAAAAGAGGAAGCTATATGTGTTAATGCTCCCAGGAAGCCTGCAATTGCAACTAAGAGCAGTAATATTATATTGAGGTGAATAGTAGTAAATGATACGGGCAGATCAGACGTCGTGCAACCGCCCTTTACTATTGTTGTCCCCATATTTTTTTTAGTGTTGTCAATATCTCCTTTAATGGGACCTTTCGTCTTGGCAGTAAGCGCTGTATCTGAGCTATCCTTCTTTATGTTTGTCGAATCACTTATAATTTCAGGCGGCACATGTTTGTTCAAATTCATTAAACGATACTCGGAGGTATCAATAAGTGTCATATGAAAAGGCTTGCATGCATAGTGATAGGCTTTCTCCGCTGGTTCCGGTAAACGGTCAGGCCAGAAGGCTAAAAGACATGTGATAGATATAATGAAAGAAGATATTAGCAGCACCCCTGCAAAAAACTTTCCACTACGAGAGATTTCATTCATTGCCATAATTTAAATTGATGAATATAAATACGGGAATAATATACCATTGAGTATACAAACTGACCCGATGTTATTTTAATTGGAGTTCTCTTCTTAAAACGAATTTAAGAGTTCGCTAAATGGCTAACAATACCAACTAGTTTGTATTTTAACTTGATTTGTTTGTTGATGCGAGGTTTCTGATTTCCTGTGCATGAATACTGAATGGATAAAACTATCCAACCCTTAGAAGGATTAACAATATCCTTCTAAGGCCTTAACAGGCTTGTGATCAGGAGTATAATCCATATATAAGCCATATGTAATCCATATATGAAGCATATATAAAGCATACTTCTAGAGGTATGCTTTATATATGCTTTGTTCTTGGTTTTTATATAGAATTTAAGTATTTTAGAATACTCATTATAACCTTTTAAAGAACTTGTTATGGCAATATTAAAGAGCGGGATCCCATTTACCGGAAGCGTGGGTAACATGTCTTGTTATACACGGAAAGACATGGAGGGCGTTTACATAGTACGAACAAAAGGTGGTGGCTCCAGAAAGAAAATAGCTAAATCCCCCACCTGTAAAGCTATCCGGGACAATAACGCAGACTTTGGCGTCAGCTCAAAGGCGGGTAGTAATGTGAGATGGATGTTGACCTATTTGAAACACCTGGCAGATTATAATATCACTCCAAAACTGAATAGCTTATCAAAAATTATTCAATCTTATGATAAGGTAAATCCTAAAGGTAAAAGAGAAGTATTATTCGCTAAACACAGGCAGCTGCTGAACGGGTTTAGTCTGAATAACAGGTATCCTCTTGACGGCATTGTAAGACACCCGCTGCAATGTACCATTAACAGGACAACCTGCAGTGCAGTAGTCCAGTTTCCGGACCTGATCCCCGGTGTAAACCTGTTCCTTCCCTGGAAAGCACCTCTCTACCGCTTTATTATTTCCCTGGGTATATTAACTGATAATGGGGCTAAGCCAGTGCAGGAAAGGACGCATCGTTTCGTTAAACGCGTTTATACCGCATGGCAGACAGCACAAATACCTTTTGCTGCACAACAGATTGAAGTAAAAATAGAAAACGGATATGCAAATGAAGAAAATCAGACACTGATATTATCAATTGGGATTGAAATGGGCGAACCTATTACCAATGAACTGATCGGTATTGTAAAAAATACAGGCAGTGCTAAAATAGTGATGGTGGAATAACCCATCATCTGATACCAATCATAAAATCATACTGTTGCAACTGGATAATCAGGATGACAGCATCCTTCATAAAATTGAGAAAATCCGACAACGGTATCATCAGATGGTTTTGAAAAAATATAATTATATAAAACAATGTTTAAGAAAGTATATTATCTTTATGCCTGGAATGAAAAAGGCTTCTGCTATATTGCTGTTAATTATATATACTACTGCCGCTTGTGGTGTTAGTATAAAGCAGTTCTATTGCTGTGGCAAGCTGAAATCAGTATCATTTGCTTTTAAAGAGGACAAAAAAGAAAATTGCCACAAGGACCGTGAAAAAAGCGGATGTTGCGAAAACAAATACCATATATTAAAGGTTAAGGACAATCATATTACTACAGATAATGTTCTCAATCCTACTAAGTATTTCACCGACCTCCATATATTCCCCTCTTCTTATCAAAGTCCCGTTCTTACTGTATTTCAACAAATAAATCCGGCCAATCCAGGCAATGCGCCGCCACTGCATTATGGCGTTCCTGTTTATATTCTCAACTGCATCTACAGAATCTGACAATGCTCTCCCCGGGCATATTACAGTCATTATTTCATAGTGACTTATCATTTATTTACAATTACTCTATCTAAAATGTATTGCATTAAGCAGTACTGATTGTCTGTACACATCTAAATCTTACAAAAATGAAAACGATTATTATCACTATGATAATTGCAACAGGTTTTGCAGCCTGTTCAGGCGGAACAAATAAAAAGAACGCCCAGGATAGCACCACAATGACAGCTAAAGTAATGTACACCTGTTCTATGCATCCAGAAGTAATCAGCGATAAGCCGGGTAAATGCCCTAAATGTGGAATGGACTTAGTGAAAAAGGAAATGATGAAAGACATGAACATGGACAGCACTAAACATTAATACTTAAAGCTATGGTTCAAAAACTCATAGAAATTTCTTTACGCAACAGGTTCGTGGTACTGCTTGCAGCGGCGGTCCTGTTTGCATGGGGGATTTACTC
This sequence comes from Chitinophaga oryziterrae, assembly GCF_009758125.1. Classification (GTDB taxonomy): domain Bacteria; phylum Bacteroidota; class Bacteroidia; order Chitinophagales; family Chitinophagaceae; genus Chitinophaga; species Chitinophaga oryziterrae. Next base: position 626,041 of record NZ_WRXO01000004.1, on the reverse strand, counting down.
CATTCAGCAAAACCCGATTGATGCCATTCCTGATTTATCGGAGAACCAGGTCATTGTTTTTACCGAATGGATGGGACGCAGTCCGCAGATAATGGAAGACCAGGTTACCTATCCTTTGGTCAGTAACCTGCAGGGCATTCCAAAAGTCAGGAATATACGGGGAACATCCATGTTTGGGATGAGCTTTGTATATGTGATTTTTGAGGATAATGTTGATACTTATTGGGCAAGAACAAGGGTATTGGAACGACTAAACTATGCACAACGTTTATTACCCCCGGGTATTACACCTACGCTTGGACCGGATGGAACAGGAGTAGGACATGTTTTCTGGTACACGCTGGATGCAAAGAAAATGGATTTAGGGGAGCAAAGGGCGCTACAGGACTGGTACATCAAGTTTGCCCTTCAAACAGTACCTGGCGTGGCAGAAGTAGCCTCTTTTGGTGGTTTTGAAAAGCAATACCAGTTGGTAGTTGACCCTGTAAAACTGCAATACTACCGTGTTTCTTTAATGGATGTGATGAATAAAGTAAAAGCCAACAACAATGATGTAGGTGGAAGGAAATTTGAGATGAGCGATATGGCTTACATCATTCGCGGATTGGGTTACGTAAAGAGTAAAGAAGACCTGGAAACCATCGCTGTGAGCAATTATAATGGCATCCCTGTAAGAGTGAAAGATATTGGCACTGTACAAATGGGGGGCGACCTCCGCCTGGGCATTTTTGACGAAAACGGGGAAGGCGAAGTAGTGGGCGGCATAGTAGTTATGCGGTATGGCGAAAATGCAGATAAGGTAATCACTGCCGTCAAAAAGAAAATGGGAGAAGTGCAAAGAGGATTACCTGAAGGCGTTAGCTTTAAAGTAGCATATGACCGCAGCACATTGATCGAAGCAGCCATTGAAACCATTAAGGGCAAACTGTTTGAAGAGATTACAATTGTCTGCATCATCGTTATCCTTTTCCTGTTTCATTGGCGGAGCGCATTAAGTATCATTATACAAATACCTATCACCATTTCCATCAGTTTCATCTTACTCAATGCCTTTGGCCTATCCTCTAATATCATGTCGCTTACCGGTATTGCATTAGCCATTGGTGTAATTGTAGATAACGGTATCATCATGAGTGAAAACTCATATCGTAATTTATCAGATTGGCAGAATAACCCTGCCAATAAACCCAAGCAGCCATGAAAAAAATATTTAAAAAGATACTTCCTCAAAAGGATTACGTAAAAATACCCGAAGATATCCGGATGGCTATTATTGAGCGTTCCAGTAAACAGGTATCAAGAGGGGTGTTTTTTTCTACGGTCATCATCATTGCATCCTTCCTGCCTGTCTTTTTACTTACCGGACAGGAAGGAAAACTGTTTGGACCATTGGCCTTTACCAAAACATTCATTATGGCAGTGGATGCAATACTGGTAGTAACGTTAGCGCCTGTTTTGATCTCCCTGTTTATGAAAGGAAGGTTCAGACCTGAAAGTGCGAACCCGATTAACAGCCGTTTGGAGAAAATATATGAACCCGTAATCCGTACCTGCATCAAATGGCGTAAAACGACTATTGGTATCAATATTATCGCATTACTGATAAGTATCCCCCTGCTAATAAGTTTGGGTAAAGAATTTATGCCCCCGCTGGATGAAGGTTCTATTTTATTTATGCCTGTTGCTTTGCCCGATATATCTAATTCGGAAGTGAAAAGATTGTTACAGGTACAGGACAGATTGATTAAGACGGTACCCGAAGTAGAAAATGTTTTGGGTAAAGCAGGCAGGGCCAATACTGCCACTGACAACTCCCCTATCAGCATGATTGAAACGATTATCATACTCAAACCAAAATCAGCCTGGCGGGAAGGTAAAACCAAAGATGATATTATCAATGAGCTCAATTCAAAATTACAAATACCTGGCGTAACGAATGGATGGACACAGCCTATTATTAATCGGATCAATATGCTTTCCACAGGTATCCGTACCGATGTGGGCGTAAAGGTATACGGGCAAAATCTGGATACTATTTATGCCTTTGCGCAGGAAGTTAAAAAACATCTGCAGGGTATTGATGGTGTAAAAGACTTGTATGTAGAGCCGATTACAGGCGGAAAGTATATTGATATTGCAGTAAAGCGGGAAGAGATTGGCCGGTATGGTTTAAGTGTTGATGACTTAAACGATGTGATTGAAAGTGCATTAGGTGGCGTAAAGTTAACTACTACCGTGGAAGGCCGGCAGCGTTTTTCTGTGAATGCAAGATTTGGGCAGGATTTCAGGGATAATCTGCAGTCGCTGAAAAGGTTACAGGTACAGACACCTGATTTTGGACCGGTCCCCCTGGAAGCCGTCGCTGATATAAAAATATCAGAAGGTCCGCCTATGATTAATTCAGAAAATGCTTTGTTACGGGGTACGGTACTGTTCAATGTTCGCGAAAGGGATTTGGGTAGTACTGTACAGGAAGCGCAACAGAAATTAGATCAGATGATGTCAAAAATGCCAAAGGGTTATTTTATTGAGTGGAGCGGGCAATATGAAAACCTGATAAGAAGCGAAAAGACGCTAATGCTGATTTTGCCCTTTGTCCTGCTCATCATTTTCATGTGCATGTATTTTGCCTTTCATTCGGTACGGGAAGCCTTTTTCAGCCTTATATCCATTCCTTTTGCATTAATAGGCGGCGCTTATATGATCTACTTCTGGCACGTTAATCTTTCTGTTGCTGTCGCCGTTGGCTTTATTGCGTTGTTTGGACTGGCGGTAGAAACAGGTATCGTCATGGTTATTTACCTCAACGATGCTATGCAACAATTGGTAACATTAAAAGGCAATTCAAAAGAAACGATTACCCCATCTGATTTGCGGGAGTATGTAATTTCCGGTGCAGCAAAACGTTTGCGTCCGAAGATGATGACAGTATCCGTATCACTTTTTGCATTGATACCGATCCTGTGGAGCCATGGTGTGGGAAGCGATGTAATGAAACCGATCGTGTTACCTATGATTGGTGGTGTACTTACATCCGCTACACATATTTTATTGGTAACTCCCCTCATTTTCTTAATAACAAAAGAATACGAATTACGCAGGCATGGAAAGATAGACGTGCTGGAAGTAAAACATTAGTATATGAAAAATTCATTCTCGATAACCGCTGTTTTGCTATTACTCTCCTGCAAGGCATTGGCACAGGATAAGGTAACGCTGGAAGTAATTTTTCAGCAGATACAAAAAGATAACCCGGGCTTAAAAATGTATGATGCCGAAATCCGTTCGCAGGATGAAGCGGCCAAAGGTGTTCACAACTGGGAACCACCGGAGATTGGCGGAGGACTTTGGATGACACCTTATAACCCTGCCTTATGGAAAAAAGGTCAGGATGGTACCCCCGGCATGGGACAGTTCATGATCTCTGCACAGCAAATGTTTCCCAATAAAAGGAAACAGGATGCAGAAGCGAAGTATATGGAAGCAGTATCATCCGTTGATGCAGAAAAAAAGAAGGCGTCCCTAAATGAGTTGTATGCAATGGCAAAAAAGAATTATTATCAATGGATCATCATCAAAAAAAAGCTAAGTGTCATAGACCAGAATGAGAAGCTCCTCAATTTTATGATTCAGAATGCTGAGATACGTTATAAGAACGGGCTTGAAAAAATAGGTGCCTATTACAAAGCCAAAGCAGCACTGGGTAATCTGCAAAATACACGACTGGTACTGGAGAACGATATCAAACAAAAGCAGGTGGCATTAAATACCCTGATGAATCGTGACAAACTGACCGTGTTCGATATTGACACCATTTATCAGGTAAACGATTATGCCGCTGCGCAATTAGACAGTACTACTTTCATTAATAGCAGAAGCGATATTAAAGCTGTTGAAAAAGACATACAATTAACATACCTGCAACAAAGTGCAGAAAGAGCTAAGTTAAAGCCGGAGTTTGGTGTTTCCTATAATCACATGTTTGGTTTTGGAGGACAACCTATGCAATACAGTCTGATGGGAACAGTAAAAATACCAATGGCAAAATGGTCATCGAAAACAGTTAATGCCAATGTGGAAAGCCTTAAATGGAAGGTATCCTCACTGAACCAGCAAAGGCAAATGATGGTAAATGATGTAAGCGGTGCTGCTTATAACATGAAAAATGAAATAGCGCTAAAGAAAAAGCAGATAAAATTGTTTGATGAAAATATCATTCCTGCATTAAAAAGAAATTTCCAGGTCATGCAGCTGGCATATGAACAAAACACGGAACAGCTCTTTACCTTATACGACGCCTGGGAAACGTTAAACATGACGCAACTCGAATACCTTGAACAGTTACAACAGTTGCTATTGATGCAGGCTGAAATGGAAAGAATATTGGAAATACAATAAAAAGAAAAAAGTATGAGCCGGTATAAACATATTATTGGATTATTCATAGTTGTTATCAGCCTGGTATCCTGTAAAAGCCATACACAGCAGGGAGAATACACCTGCTCTATGCACCCTCAGATCATACGGGATAAACCCGGCAACTGCCCTATCTGTGGAATGACGCTGGTAAAAAAAGGGGCTGATGAAAAAGCAATAAAGGAAGTTGACCTGAACACTTTACTTAAACCTACCAATGGATTTGTGGTGTCTTCTATCCCTGTTATCACCATACAGCCGGATAGTGATACTATTCAAACAGAAGCGCTGGGTACCATTGCCTACGATACAAGAATGATAGGAAATATTTCCGCAAGGGTTTCTGGAAGAATTGAGAAACTTTATCTAAGGTATAATTTTCAGGATGTTAGAGCAGGGCAAAAGGTGATGGATATTTACAGTCCTGAATTAATGACCGACCAGCAAAACCTTCTGTTTCTTTTAAAGAATGACCCCACCAATACAACACTGATAAATGCTGCGAAAGAAAGATTGTTGCTGTTGGGGGTAACCACACAGCAATTACAGCAGGTAATACAAAACGGCAAATCTTTAACCGCTGTTTCAATATACAGCAATTATAGCGGGCATATTCATGATCCGGCAAAAAACATGGCTCCGTCAGAAATGAGAAATTCCCTAGTAACAAGGGAACTGGACGTAAGAGAAGGGATGTACGTACAGCAGGGGCAGCCTGTATTTTCGGTATATAATGCGCATCACCTTTGGGCATTGCTGAATATTTACACCGACCGCCAATCTTTTGTTAAGGTAGGGAATAAAGTACAGATCATACCTGAAACAGCACCGGAGAAAAGCTTTTTAGCAACAATTGATTTTATTGAACCAGTTATAAGAAAAGAGAACAAAACGATAACCGCAAGGGTAGTTTTTGACAATTCAACACTACATATTCCGGTAGGAAGCCAGGTAAAAGCACTCATCCGGGGCAATGCAGTTAATGCAAACTGGTTACCGAAAGATGCCATTATTTCACTTGGTCTGGATAAGATAGTTTTCCTCAGATCAGCCGGTGGTTTTAAAGCGCATAAAGTAGAAACAGGATTGGTAAATAATAATAAAATAGAAATACTAAAAGGATTATCTGCAACGGATAGTGTTGCCGAAAATGCCCAATACCTGGCTGATAGCGAAAGTTTTATCAAAGTAAATAATTAGGCAATGAAAAAGATACTTTTTATAGTCATTTCAGCACTACTTGTTTTTGCAGCTTGTAAAAGCAGAAAAGCCGATGTGCCAAAGGATACAGACGTGTTCTATACCTGTTCAATGGATCCGCAGATAATGGAGAGTAAGCCGGGTAAATGCCCTATTTGTCATATGGAGTTGACGGCTGTGAAGAAAAGTAATAGTGAAGAGATGGATGGCATTCAATTAAGTGAACAACAAATACAGTTGGGGAATATCCGGACAGATACTATAAAGGACGGAACTATTGGCGATCAGATGACATTGAGTGCCACATTAAACATTGATGAATCGAAAATCAATATAGTAAGTGCGCGGGTAGCAGGAAGGATTGATAAGCTATACTACAAGAACATAGGTGATCATATTACTAAAGGCTCCAGGCTTTTTGATTTGTACAGCGAAGAGCTTAATAATGCTAAACAGGAATATATTTCAGTATTGGAGAGACAAAGAACATTGGATAATTCAATTATAGATTTTACCCAATTAGCGCAGGCTGCAAAAAATAAATTGCTATTGTGGGGCATGAATGAAGCTCAGATTACTGAATTAGCCACTACTAAAAAATATGTGGCTCTTACCTCCTTTTATAGTACGGCCAGTGGTACTATTACCACACTGGATGTAAAAGAAGGCGATTATGTAACTGAGGGCGGCAGCGTGGTCCATCTGGCAGATTTATCCGTATTATGGGCAGAAGCGCAGGTATATGCCTCGCAATTATCATTAATAGACCAGAAGGGAGATGCTGTTGTTCAAATTCCTGATATGCCCGGTAAAGAGATAAAAGGACGGATAGATTTCGAAAACCCAGAAATCAGTCCTGATACAAGGATTAACCTGATAAGAGTAACCATACCTAATTACAATAACCAGTTAAAGCCTGGTATGCCGGCGTATGTAACGCTTAAAAGCCGTCAGCATCATTCGTTGTCACTTCCTGTTGACGCTGTTATCCGTGACGCAAAAGGAGCATCGGTATGGGTAAGGACAGGCAAAAATAATTTTGAGAACAGGATGGTAGAAACCGGGCTGGAAGCTGACGAGTCCATTGAAATTAAGTCTGGTTTGCAGGAGGGGGATATTGTTGTTATCAGCGGTGCTTATCTACTTAATAGTGAATATATTTTTAAGAAAGGTGCTGATCCTATGGCAGGAATGAAAATGTAATTTGCAGATAATGTCGTTTAGTTAAGCTCCTAGCGGAACTTAACTAAACGACATTGGAGATTATTTCTCTGCTTACGCCTTGTTTAGCGTAACCGTGAAGGTAGTACCTGCACCATATTCACTGGTAACCGTAATATTCCCTCCTTCAGCTTCTATAAATTCTTTGCTGATCGAAAGTCCCAACCCGGTCCCTTCTTTTTTCGTACCTGGTACCCGGAAATAGCGGTCAAATACTTTTTTCAGATATTCCGGAGGTATTCCCTGGCCGGTATCCTTGACGGAAAACAGTATTTTTTCTCCGGATGAAGATATCTGAAGTCTGACAACCGAGTTCTCATATGAATACCTGATCGCATTGGAGATGAGATTTGTGAGTACCCAGGCAGTTTTTTCACTGTCGGCCACTACCATAGGTAATTCCTGGGGAGTGGACAGCTCCAGGCTGATACCTTTTTGTTCTGCCGCAGTCTTGTTCGCCTGAATGGCGTACTTAAATATATCAAGAGGATCAGAAGGGAAGGCAGACAACTGTATGGTACCGCTTTCAACCTGTGTCATATTGAGTAGTTCTCCTGTAATTTTAAGCAGACGTTCTGCATCCTCTTCAATACTGTCCAGCAGGCTCCTTTGCCCGTCATTTATTGTTCCTAACTCCCCGTTTTCAAGGAGGTGAAGGCTCATTTTTATAGATGAAATAGGGGTTTTAAGCTCATGGGAAACAGTGGCAATAAAACTTGTTTTAGCGAAATCCAGCTCTTTGTAAGGGGTAATATTCTGTAAAAGGATCACGTTGCCAATGAGCTTTTCTTCCGTTTCTCCCGTAGGTATGATCTTTATTGGGATAATTTCTTTTTCAAAGTAGCTTTCCTTATTATCTGCGTAGATCTTTATGGGGTTTTTATTAGCAATGTAATTATCCGTCTGAAAAAGGTCTTGTACCAGAGAGCGGATAAGATCATTATGTACGGCAACGTCCTGTATATATTTTCCAGATACTTCCGCGGCATCAAGTCCTGATATTTTAAGTGCAGTACTGTTCATGAACAGTATTTTCTTACTTTCATCAAGTCCGATAACCGGATCGTTCATATTGTTGATCAATGTCTCTATACGTGTCTTTTCAATCATTATTTTCTCCAGGTTGCCTTCCTTGTATTCCTGAAGTTTTTTTGCCATTGTATTAAAGGCCGCTGCCAGTTCCCCGAACTCACTTCTGTTGTTGAAGTGTAATCGTTCAGCATAGTTTTGCGAAGCAATCTGTTTGATACTTTCTGTCAGTTCCCGTATTGGGTCTGCGATATTACCGGGAAGATTTACAAGCATTACAAATGCGGCAAGAAAACTCACGGTACCGCAGAGACTGAGCCACAGTATGCCATCTTTACTGGTATGGTCCGCCAGTGTACTTTTCCGTGCAATAGCCTGCATATTTACAAGCATAATATCTGTTATATCCCTGCTTACGCTTTCAAACACGGTGCTGTCAGCAAAATTAAGTTTTAGTCTTTCGTAATCTGCTGCGAGTTTAATTGTAAGATAATGTTCTCCTTCTTCCGTCACGTTCTTCTCCTGCAGGTATAGGTTCTTCTCAAATATCGCAGCGTGTTGATGTTGCCTGATACCGGCATTTAACGACTGTAACATCTGCCGGGAATAATCCAGTGTTTTATAATTATCAACGAGGATGTTAGCGGTATCGCGGCGTAGCCTGTTTATATAGATAACGCTCAGGACAGTCAGTAATAATATCATGAGGAACATGACCCCTATACCTAATGTCAGTTTTGGTTTAATTTTCATCAGCTTAATATTATCAGGTCAACGTCATTAGCAGAAAGTTTTTTCAGTAACTGGTTGAACATGTTTGTTGCCAGAATAATCCTGAAAAGGTTCAGATGCGGTTTGCCTATGCAGATAGTCGTAATTTTCCTCTCATCAACCTGCTCTGAAATGGCGATGGACACCTTTCTGTTTTCTACTTTAATAATCTCAGCGCCCAGCTCCGTCGCCATTTTAAAGTTATTGATCAGATGGCGTTGTTTATCCAATGCTATTTTATCAGCGCTTTCATTAGGAGTCTGCACGTACAATACGAACCATTTGCTGTTATAATAGTTAGCCAGCCTGGCGGTCTTTCTGATTACAGTGCGTGCCGTTTTATCATTTGAACTGATACATGCAAGGAAGCGCTCTCTCCTGCCTATGCTTTTTTGGGGTATTTCTGTATCAACTTTTCTTTCAACGTGAGAAGCAACTTCTTTCAGGGATAATTCTCTTAGTTGCAGGATATGTTCACCTTTAAAAAAATTATTCAGTGCTGCCGTTATTTTATCCTGCGGATAGATCTTACCCTCTTTCAACCTTGTTATCAGTTCATCTGCGGTAAGGTCGATATTTACTACTTCGTCTGCCTCCGCGATCACATTATCCGGTATTCTTTCTCTTACTTCTATACCTGTGATCGATTTGATCTCTTCATTCAGGCTTTCGATATGTTGAATATTAACTGCGCTGATAACATTAATTCCTGACTCCAATATTTCCACTACATCCTGCCAGCGTTTTGCATTCTTGCTACCTTCGATATTCGTATGTGCAAGTTCATCTATAATAACGACCTCAGGCCGTAAATTAATTACCGCCTGAAGATCTAATTCTTCCAGTTCTTTTCCTTTATAGAACAATTTTCTACGTTCTATGACCGGCAAACCATTCAGCAATTCGTGCGTCTCCTTCCTGTTATGTGTTTCTATATAACCGATCTTTACGTCGATCCCATTTCTTAAAAGGGCATGAGCTTCCTGCAGCATACGGTAGGTTTTGCCGACACCGGCACTCATACCGATGTAGACTTTGAATTTACCCCTCCGGGACTTTTTTATGAGGTCCAGGAAATGCTGGACGGTTTGATCTTTTTCTGTCATCAGAAAGAAATAGCTAAGGATGTTGTTAAAGAAAAATTGGTTGTTGATGGCGTTGCATCTTTCAAAAAGATGGCATCCTTTCCTGAAAACCCACGTCCTTCGATGCGCCACATTACATTGTCAAGGATAGTGTAATCGAAGTTCAGGGAATATCCCCATGTCTGGAAACCATCAGGGGTCGCTGTTGCAATGATCACACCTTTTTCATCCCTGTAATACTCACCTCTCGCAGCTATAGCCACCTTTTCCACAGGTTTGTACCTCAGGATCAATACCGGCGAATACCAGGTATTGTAGCCGCTGCTACCTTTTGCCTTTTGTTCGGCACCGATATCGAAGCCGGCTATCAGCCCCAGCTTGCCGGAAAATTGCATCAGCGCATAAAAGTTATGAAAGTAGCGCATTTGTTTCACACTATCAGGCTTATCGTTACCAATAAAGGAGCTGCTGTTAAATACGAGTTTATCATTTGGTTTAAATGTAACCTGGTGCCCGAAAGCCGGAGTATGATTTCCATCAACGCGTTGTATGCGTTGCCAGCCATTTAAAAACAAACCGCTTACGTACCATTTATCATTGGATGAAGTATATGATACCCTCACTCCACTTTCGTAATAAGGAGAATTTTCGGCAAGTATACTTCTGGTGAGGTTCCAGCAATCTTTTCCTATAGCGCTTTCAAAACCTATGTGTGATGCAAAGATACCGGCATCTATCCATAGCTGGTGTTCTTTCATGATTTTCACACCGGCATTTGCCTCGAATACATTTCTCATTACACCCCGCTCAGCTGCCAGGTTAGCATTTGCATAGGTACCAGCCATGAGTGCAAGATTTGCTCTCACATTATCTTTTTCATAAGCAGCTTTAATATAACCGAGGTTGATATTAACTTCATTATGCCTGTTATAAGAATAAAGAAATCCTGGTCGCAGATTGTTGCCCGGTTTCCCGAAATCGTACGAGTAATATGTCTCAAGATAACCTGTTACCTTTAATGGCTTTTCTTCCACACTCTGGGCGCATACCGTCAGCCCTTCAAGACTGCTCAATAAACAAATCAACAGTCTCTTCATCATTAATATTTTAGTGATTACTTAATTTATCCAGTGCAATATTCAACTGTAATACATTTATTCTTTCCGTTCCGAATAACCCTATTAAAGGTTTTTTCGTGTTAGCTGTTATGATCTCATCCAGGTTTGCCTCGTTCAGTTTACGGATGGCTGCAATACGTTTTATCTGTATTCTGGCCGCCTGTACTGAAATATCCGGATCCAGGCCACTGCCACTTGCCGTAACGAGATCAGAAGGGATGGACGATTTGTCTACCCCCGGATTATGAACAAGGAAAGTATCTATTCTTGCTGCAACATCTTTCAGATAATCCGCATTGGACGGTCCTTTATTGCTTCCCCCTGCACCGGCAGCGTTGTAGCCTACAGCAGACGGACGAGACCAGAAGTAACGGTCTTCGGTAAATTTCTGTCCTATATTGGCATAATATGTTTTGCCATTGCTGCTTATCACTTCCCCACGTCCTTTATTGGGTGCCAGCTTAGCAATGCCGAGAAAGACCATCGTATAAATACCACTGAAAAATACCGCACAAACCAGTGTTAATCTGATAGCTGGCGCTATATTACTTTTCATATTATTTCTTTTCTTTTAAATGAATAATGATACAAGGAGATCTATGGCTTTGATCCCGATGAAAGGAATCAATACACCGCCCAAACCATAAATGAACAGGTTCCTGCGCAACAGGGCAGATGCTCCAATCGGCTTATAATTCACTCCTTTTAACGCCAGAGGGATCAAAAGCGGGATGATAATTGCATTAAAGATAACTGCTGAAAGAATGGCACTTTCAGGGCTATGGAGATGCATAACATTTAATCCCTGGAGAGATGGTATTGCCACGATAAATAATGCAGGGATGATAGCAAAGTATTTGGCCACATCATTTGCGATGGAGAAGGTTGTCAATGTTCCTCTTGTCATCAGCAACTGTTTTCCTATTTCAACCACTTCGATGAGTTTTGTAGGGTCATTGTCGAGGTCCACCATGTTACCCGCTTCTTTGGCGGCCTGGGTACCGCTGTTCATGGCCACACCAACGTCTGCCTGTGCCAGTGCGGGCGCATCATTTGTACCATCTCCCATCATTGCAACAAGTTTACCACCACTTTGTTCCGCACGGATATAATTCATTTTATCCTCTGGTTTTGCTTCTGCGATAAAATCGTCTACACCAGCCTTAGTTGCAATATATTTTGCGGTCAGCGGATTATCACCTGTCACCATCACTGTTTTGATACCCATCCTGCGCAGACGTTCAAAACGTTCTTTTATGCCCGGCTTAATAATATCCTGCAGTTCAATTACGCCAAGTACCTGTTCATTCTTCACTACCACCAGTGGAGTACCTCCGTTACTGGCTATCTCCCTTACTATGTCATTCGTTTCTTCAGGATAAGAGTTACCTGCTTTCTGCACCAGGTTCCGTATGGAATCAGATGCACCTTTCCGGATACGGGTGCCGGCAAAATCGATGCCTGAACTCCTGGTTTCCGCAGTAAACTTAATAAAATGCGGGTTCTCTACTTTGATCGTGGAAAGATTGATCCCTGCCAGTTCTATGATAGATTTACCTTCCGGTGTTTCGTCGGACATAGAGCTTAATACTGCCGCCATTACGAATATTTCTTTATCCACATTTTTGATAGGATAAAAATTGGTAGCCTTCCTGTTACCGATAGTGATAGTACCTGTTTTATCAAGCAACAGTACATCTATATCTCCCGCAGTCTCCACCGCTTTACCGCTTTTGGTAATAACATTTGCCCTGAGTGCCCTGTCCATACCGGCGATACCGATTGCAGAGAGCAATCCACCGATGGTAGTAGGTATCAGACATACGAACAAGGATATGAAAGCGGCGATGGTGATAGGTGTATGGGCGTAAGCAGCAAAAGGTTCCAGTGTTACTGTTACGATGATAAAGACAAGTGTGAAGCCTGCCAGCAGAATGGTAAGCGCTATTTCGTTCGGTGTTTTCTGACGGCTTGCTCCTTCCACCAATGCGATCATCTTGTCGAGGAAGCTTTCACCGGGAGAAGTCGTTACCATCACTTTGATCTTGTCTGACAATACCTTTGTTCCTCCGGTGACGCTGCTTTTATCGCCGCCGGCTTCGCGGATAACAGGTGCGCTTTCGCCGGTAATGGCACTTTCGTCGATGGTAGCCAGTCCTTCTACGATCTCTCCGTCGGAAGGGATAATATCACCTGGTTCGCATAAAAATATATCCCCTTTTTTCAGTTGTGAAGATGGGACTATTTTAATTTCGTTCATGAATATCTCTCCGATAGTCTGTATCCATTTGGCGGGAGTTTCTTCCCTTGTTTTCCGGAGACTGTCTGCCTGTGCCTTTCCTCTTGCTTCAGCGATCGCTTCGGCAAAGTTTGCAAAAAGCAATGTGATAAATAGTACAAGTGTTACTACTATATTGTATGTAAGGTTTCCCTGATTTTTTTCCCCTGAAGCGATCCACAGGCAGACGCCTGCCATTACCAGTGTACCTACCCAGACGGTGAACATTACCGGGTTCCGGAACATTTTCGCCGGGTTCAGTTTAATGAAAGATTCCTTCAGGGCCTCTTTCATCAGGCTGCTATCAAAAAGTTTATTATTCTTTGTCATTTTCCTGTTATTAGAACTTCAAAAACTATTTCATCCCAAAATATTCGGCAATAGGTCCTAATGCCAGCGCCGGGAAGAATGAGAGCGCAGCAACGATAAATATTACGGCGAAGGTCATAATACCAAAAGTACCTGTATCTGTTTTCAGCGTACCTGCACCTTCAGGTATGTACTTTTTATTAGCAAGTATACCTGCTATCGCTACGGGGCCAATGATAGGAATGTAGCGGGCGATTATCATCACCAAGCCACAGGCGATATTCCAGAAAGGAGTATTATCCCCCAGACCTTCGAAACCGCTACCGTTGTTTGCGCTGGATGATGTAAACTCGTATAACATTTCACTGAAGCCGTGATAACCCGGATTATTCAACCATCCTGCATAAGCAGCCGGATCATGTGCGTACAAGTGGCTTGCGATGGCGGTACCTGTCAGGATCAGGAATGGATGCAGCAACGCGATGAGCATAGCTATCTTCATTTCCCTGGCTTCGATTTTCTTACCAAGGAATTCGGGAGTTCGTCCTACCATTAATCCGCTGACAAAAACAGCCAGGATGATGAATATATAGAAGTTCAGGAAACCGACGCCCACACCACCATAGAAGCAGTTTATCATCATTCCCAATAGCGTAAACATACCAGTGGGTGCGGTCATGCTGTCGTGCATCGCATTTACGGACCCGTTACTTGTAACGGTAGTATTGATGGCCCAATAGGCGGATGCTGCGGGGCCAAAACGGACCTCTTTCCCTTCCATGCTGCCCAGTTGCTGCATGATACCCATTTTTGCGATGGCGGGGTTACCGTTCATTTCACTAACAACAGAAGGTATCAGCAGGAACAGGAAGCCTATTGTCATGACGCCGAAGATCGTCCATGCCAGTTTTCTGCGTTTCAATACATAACCTAAGGCAAATATCATTGCCATTGGGATGAGAATGATAGATACTGTCTGGGCGATATTGGTGAGGTAGTTCGTATTCTCAAGTGGATGAGCGGAATTGGGGCCGTAGAAACCGCCGCCGTTTGTGCCCAGTTGTTTTATTGCCACGAATGCGGCCACCGGACCACGGCTTACCTGTACGGTATCTCCCTGTAATGTGACCATGGTATCTTTACCTTCCATTGTCATTGGAGTACCGTTGAACAGGAGTATCACTCCTACTACAAATGCCAGCGGAAGCAATATACGGGTAGCACTGCGTACGAAGTAACTGTAGAAGTTACCGAGAACATCGGTTGTTCTCTCTTTCATTGCATTGAAAACTACCGCGCAGATAGCTATACCTGTAGCAGCGCTGATAAACTGCCATAACATCAGGGTAAGCTGCCCCATGTATGAAAGTCCGGATTCACCTGAGTAGTGCTGCAAATTGGTATTGGTAACAAAACTCACGGCGGTATTAAATGCCAGGTCTCCGCTCATGGATGGATTTCCATCAGGGTTCAGCGGCAGCCAGCTCATATTCGTAAGTACGAACATACAAATAAGGAACCAGCAAAGGTTAATGATAAGTAATGCAACCAGATGTTGTTTCCAGTTCATTTGTTTATCAGGGTTAATACCCCCGAGTTTGTAAAATAATTTGTCTAAGGGATTGAATATGCGATCCAGCCAGGTTTGCTCATAGTTAAAGATTTTACCGATATAACGACCCAGAGGGATTGCCAGCAGTAAGAGTAAACCATACATGAAAATAATACCCAGAATTTCTGTATTCATGTTATACGTTATAATTGTTTAATAATGTTAGAATTTTTCTGGTTTCACAAGTACATAAAACATGTACAGAAAAACTGCAACAGAGATAATTAACAGTACCGTCATACTTAAATTTTTTCAAAAATTTGAATGATCTTAATAAATAGGAAAAAGCAGGCAATGCCCGCTAAAGTCAATATAATTGTCATTTTATAAACCATTTATGATTCTGAAAATAATGCCTGATATAATTATAAGAGCGTAAAAAGCCAATAGCATATTCCATGGTTTGAAGTACTTTTTAAACTCCACTCTAAGGTTTTGCATATTTTAATTTCCACCTATTAAGACAATTGGCATACCTAAAAGGTTGTGAAAGCCGAAAACTCGCTACTGTGGCTATATTATGCTTTTAAGGAAGCTGGTGCGTAAAAATAAACCCTCTCATTTTGAGAAGGTTTTATCATTTTGGGAGGGTTTTATTCCTATTCATCTTAATTTCCCGGACGAGGCAGCCGTTTTTCAGGAAATGTTCTAATTTACGTCCGTTTATACCTTGTCTTATGCAAACTTCTGTTATTACTACGATCGTTCAGTTTATCGAATCCATTGGTATCCCGGTTGTTTTTGATACGATTACCGAAAAAACATTCGTACCAGGTATCCTTATAAATAAAGGAAGACTTGTTGTAGATCAGGATCAGTTTTTTTATCCCGGAGATCTTTTACATGAAGCGGGGCATATGGCTGTTGCCATTCCTGAGGAGCGGCGGATAATGCATGGTGATGTGGGAGACGCAGGCGAGAGAAGTAAATCGGAAGGAGAAGAAATGATGGCCATTGCATGGAGTTATGCAGCCTGTGTATATCTCAGAATTGATCCGGCGGTTGTGTTTCATCCAGACGGATATAAGGGCTCTTCCGATTGGTATATCGAGCAATATACATCCGGGAATCCGCTTTATTTACCATTGCTGCAATGGGCTGGTTTTTGTTATGATGAAACTAATGCGGAGAAAAATGGTGTAAAACCATTTCCGGAAATGGTTAAATGGTTGAGAGACTAACTTAAGTAATCTTTGTTTTTCTTACTTTTGTAGGATGGAGACAGATTTTAATACCGAATTGAAACTGAAGGGCTTTAAAGCTTATGAAGTGGACGGCAACGCTGCCGGTCATAATTATAGCCGCAAAGACTTTTACAAAATCAGTTTAACTTCCGGGAAGTATAATTTTCATTATGCAGACAGGAGTTTCGATACGGATGGTCCGCTCCTGTTCTTTGGTAATCCCCGTATTCCATATGCCTGTGAGGTTATCAGACCTACTGTCGATGGATTTGCCTGCCTCTTTACAGAAGACTTTCTAAAGCTGAATGATCGTACTGCAAGCCTTCTGGAATCACCTTTATTTAAAATTGGCGGCACCCCTGTTTTTATCTTAAATGATACTCAAACTGAGTCTATAAAAGCCATCTTTCAAAAGATAATTGCGGAACAGGATAGTGAATATGCTTTCAAAGATGAGTTGATCCGTAACTATATACAACTGATTATTCATGAGGCATTAAAAATGCAACCATCTGAAAACTGGTCCAGACAAAAAAATGCGGCAGCCAGGATCAGCGCCGTCTTTTTTGAACTGCTGGAACGGCAATTCCCTGTTGAAAGTGCCGACCGGCCGCTGGAATTAAGAACGGCACAGGACTTTGCAAGGAATTTGTCCGTGCATATCAACTATTTGAACAGTGCAGTAAAGGAAACTACCGGGAAATCAACTACTACCCATATTGGCGATAGAATTATAGCAGAAGCGAAAGCCCTCCTGCAACATACTGACTGGAACATTGCGGAGATTGCTTATGCACTTGGATTTGAATACCCCACCTACTTTAATAACTTCTTCAAAAAGAAAACCGGTTACGTTCCCAAATCAGTAAGAGCAACACGTCTTTGATAATCATACTTTTTCCTTTGTTTTTCTTTATTTCTCCTTTGCGCTTATTGTGACCTTTGTGTCATGCATACGGATTTTTGATCTGTGTGGTGAAACGTAAAAGCAATATTATGAAACACATTTCGATTGGGGGACTTGATGTCTCCCGTATAGGACTTGGCGCCATGTCGATGTCCGGTTATTACAATATCGGTGCAGGCAGTGATGCTGAATCCATCCGCACGATCCATAGGGCGCTGGAGCTGGGTGTAACCCACATTGACACTGCGGAAATTTATGGCCCATTTGTCAATGAGGAACTCGTAGGCAAAGCTATAAAAGGTCGCAGGGACCAGGTGGTACTCGCAACGAAGTTCGGTCTTGTTTCGCATGCTGGTGGCGGTCCGGGTATTATTGATAGCAGTCCGGCGAATGTCCGTGCAGCAGTAGAGGGATCTCTGAAGCGTTTAGGGACGGAGTATATCGATCTGTATTATCAGCACCGGGTAGACCCGAAGACGCCTATTGAGGATACTGTAGGAGTGCTGGCCGAATTGGTCGCCGAAGGCAAGATTCGTCACATTGGATTATCAGAGGCTGGTCCGGGTACGATTCGTCGTGCACACGCCGTACATCCTGTAACAGCATTACAGACCGAATATTCCCTCTGGAGCCGCGATCCTGAGGACAAACTGCTGCCGTTGCTACGTGAACTAGGCATTGGCTTCGTACCTTATTCGCCGCTTGGGCATGGCTTCCTTACCGGCGAAATCAAATCTCCTGAACAGCTCTCTGATGACGACTGGCGTAAGACTAACCCGCGCTTCATCGGTGAAAACTTCCTTCGGAATCTAAGGATCGTTGATGAGGTAAAAGCCGTCGCGGCTGAGGTGAATGCTACACCGGCACAGGTGGCACTGGCCTGGCTACTGGCACAGGGAGATGATATAGCACCGATTCCAGGCACTAAGCGCGTTGCCCGTGTAGAGGAGAACACTGCCGCCGACCAGCTTGCGCTAAACGCGAAGCAGATCGAAAGACTGAACAACCTTACACCGGCCGCTGGTGAGCGACATAATGAAGGGAATATGTCTGTCATTGAACGTTAATACCTTTTATCAGAATAAACAAAGCCTACTGTTGTAGTGCTTTGTTTACTCTTGAAGATACCTTCATTTCTTAGCGAGTTTTAAAAATGCAGTTGTTTTAGTAGCAATTAATGGAAGGCCGGTTTTAACCCAGGTCTTTTTTAGCGCACTCTCTTTCGCCAGAATTACCTCACCATTTTCAATTTTCACGAGTAGAGTTGGCTTAATCATACCATCATATAACTCTATGCATTGAAATGTATCTAAAGACAGGTTAATATGGTGCAGATTCATTTCATAAACACCTTTGATAGTTCTGGCATCGACATGATGTCCTCCCATCATCACACGGTGCTCTACCCGAACTTTACAGTCGCTCACTTTATCTAAGCACAAATAACAAAGCTGAATCTGATATCCATTTCTCTCAAATCGATCAATATACCGCCAGTAATCAGGATGGGACAATGGAGTTTCTAAAACGAAATGTCTATGAGCTTCAATAGCTTGATTCATAGTAACACTAAGTCTATCTTCCATCATCCGCGTAGCTATTGCAGATATTTGGTCTTCCGCTACCTTTTCTTCCTTTAATTGAGACTCGAAGTGGGAACGGGTATCATCTCTGTCAAAAGAAACAATACCTTCAAATGTATCAGGAAGCATGTCATTAATGTAAGTAGATTTTCCAGCACCATTAGGACCGGATATAACCAGTAATGTCGGCTTATTGTAGTCCATAAGTGGTTCTCACTTTATCCGCTTCCTGCTTGCTTAATTTCTTGATGAGTTTTGACGTTAGATTAGCACCCCTGGTATGGACTTCATGGATTTCAATACGACCATCGGCATATTCCCGATAAGCCTGGCCTTCAGGCAATTTATCTGAAAGTATAAGAAATGGGAGGTTTTTATTAAAACTTGTTGCTCTTAACCGATAAAAGGCAACTGAAACTTTATCTTCTAACTTGTTAATTTTTACATCAGCCATGATCTTCTGCATGTATTGTGACTTCGACTACAAATATACCCATTTCTAGCCTTTTATGCAAGTTAATCTAGGAATTTATGGGATTGAATAATCAATAATTGTATATATAAGTAGCTAATTAAAAGCAAAATGAAATGTTTTTTTTTAGATAAACAAGTGTTTTGATGGATTAGGTAAGATGTAAAATACCGGCCGGCATTGACTAATGCGCCGGCCGATATTTTAGTTAGTACCCGGGGTTCTGAGTAAGCCTGCCCTGATAGGCATCTAATGTAGCCTGATCATAAGGGAACAATTCGCTTTTGCCAGGTACGAAGAACCTTGCAAGCCCCTGCCACAAGGGTAGGTTATCTATTGCATTGCCGGCTGTAAGATGCTGTGCCCAATCCACTCTTTTCCATTCTGTGGAAGTTGGTACCTGTGTGGGACGGTACCAGGGGACAGCGGTAGCAGCCGTATTGTTTGGAACATAGTATTGAATTTCTTCACCATTGTTCTTCCAGTAAATGTATTGGGGAACATAATTGTAAGGAGCTACACGATCACGGATCTGTTGGATCTTTGTTCTTGTTTCTGCTATTTTCGCGGATAATAAGTTCCAGCGTGATAAGTCGTATTTACGGATGCCTTCATGGCCAAACTCTAAATAACGTTCATTTACGATAGCATTAAAAAAGCCTTCTTTGGTGGATGGAGTGATGCCTATGTCCGCGTTTTTATAAGCCCTTTTACGCACTTCTTCAAAAGCGGCTATGGCAGCAGCAGTGGGCGCTCCATTTATTTCATTCTCAGCCTCTGCAAACATTAAAAGCACATCAGAGAAACGGATCAATACCCAGTTATAACCGACGTTTAAGACACTTCCGGGGAGAAGAGGGACCCGCCAGTCGCGACGATATTTACCCGTATTTAATTCCCCTAAACGTCGCTGGGATTTAATATTTGAAGAAGAGGTAACCTGGTAGGAAGTTACGGTAACATCACGACGGGTATCTGCAGAGTCGAAAGCATAAAAGTAATTGGGTAACATAATGATACCTCCTCCACCCGCACCATACCGGGAGGCGGCGTTTACATTAGGCCCGTCGTAATTGCCCATACGGCTGTCGCTGTTGGCATTACCACCACCGGCACCCACTTCAAATAATATCTCGCCCTGCGGATCGTAGGTGAAAGAGGTTACACTTCGCCAGATGTTTTCAAAGCTTGCGTTTAAAGTATGCTCACTTCTTTTTGACATTAGTTCGGCACATTCATCCCTGGCAATGGTGTAGTATTTTATATAATCGCTTCCTCTTTGCACCTGGCCATTCTTACGTAATGAATATCCTCCCCGGTATAAGGCAATTCTTGCCCTTAATGCCATAGCAGCTCCTTTGGTGATACGTTCATTGCGGGTCACTTCGGTACGCCAGGGTAACAACTCTTTGGCAGTGGCCAGATCGGCCAGGATTTTATCATAAGTAGAATCCCTGTCAGTTTGCGCAATGAATAAATTGGATTGTTTATAAGAGGGGATCATAGGTGCTGGCACATCTCCCCAGTTACGGATCAGTTCAAGATAGAACTGTGCGCGCAGCGTTAATGCTTCTCCATACAAACGGTGTAATTGCCTCTTTTGATCTTCTGTTCCGTTGGTATATAAGGGCATTAATGGGATTTGTTCGATGCAGAGATTCGCCTTTTCTATTCCCCGGTATAACTGCCGGAAAGGATTGGAAACTTCTGCATTTGTGAGAAGTAACTGGTAACGCCCTACTCCCCTGCGGCCATTATCGATATTACCGCTTACAATCCCTTCATCTGAATCGTAAGGGAAATACATGCTTATTCGTATACCGTAGCCGTTATCGCCCTGTAATTCATCATATACGCCAATTAAAGCGGATGTTGCATTCGGCACGTCAGAGAAGACCTCATCAATACTGTAATCAGATCCCGGAGATACTGCAGTCCATTTTTTACAGCCCTGCATGAATAATAAAGCTATAGTGATTATCAGAAGATGTTTCATTGTTTATAAGTTAAGGTTAATACCAAACACCCATGTTCTTGCACGGGGATAAGCAGCAAAGTCTACACCCGGCGTTAACGGATCTGAACGACGGGCAGTAACATCAGGATCAAAACCTGAATATTTAGTGATGACAGCCAGGTTATTTACGGTGGCATATACCCTCAGGCTGGCAATCTTCGCTATCTTTTGAGGTAATGTATAACCCAGGGTAACGTTATTGATACGAAGGTAGGAACCGTCCTCAATAGCCCATGAATGCAACCACCAGCGCTGTACCCTTACAGGGGACCATATCTGTGCATTTGCATTTAATGCAGATAATTCTTTGGGATCGGTCACGATCTGCCCTTGCGCATTGATGTTCGTCCAGCGGTCTTTCATTGTATTTAGCATGTTCAGATTGGGAAAAGAACCATCTGTCCATTCTAATTTATTGGCATTATAAATATCATTGCCTACAACAAAATTGATGAAGATGCTGGCATCAAAATTCTTATAGGTGAACTGGTTATTCCATCCTCCTGTGAATTTTGGGTTCGCATTACCGATCACGGTTCTGTCTTTATCTGCAGTAATTACGCTATCTCCATTTAAATCTTTCCATTTTAACATGCCCGGCTGCGGCGTTCCATAAACACTGTTGACGGCGATACCAGGTTTAATGGTGTAGGTACCGGTGGTGGCATTATAATCGAAATCGTCGATCTTATAAAAACCATCTGTGACAAAACCGTACATCAGACCTGCAGGCTGACCCACTTTCACTAAATAATCATCTACACCGTCCGTACCCTGCCAGCCCGAGTTACGGGTCATCTGAGAGGGGCCACCTAAATTCTCTACACGGTTGCGGTTAAAGGAGATATTGAAACTGGAATTCCAGGAGAATTTGGGTTTCTGTATTGGCGTGGTATTTATCTGGAACTCTAATCCACGGTTTGAAGTAGCGCCTATGTTTTGTATTTGTGTAGTATATCCGGAAGTTGGTGGAATCTGAACAGCCAGCAAAAGATCATTGGCTGAATTTTTATAGGCGTCGATCGTCAGTTGTAATTTATTATCGAAAAAAGAAAGGTCAAGGCCAAGGTTCCTTGTTACATTTCTCTCCCAGCGTAATTCAGGATTAGCGAGGGCCGTTGGCGCAAAACCGGGAAGGATAGCATGATTGAATGCGTATTGTCCGGTTACGCCATACAACTGCCGGTATAGCATATCCCCAATACGGTTATTCCCTACCGCGCCATAACCGAATCTCAGTTTAGCATCTGAAATCCATTTAATGTTATGCATAAATCTTTCCTGTGAGAAACGCCATGCGACAGAGCCGGAAGGAAAAACAAGGGTGCCGTTTTCAGCAGCGAATTTTGAGGTGCGGTCGGCACGGAGATTAAAAGCAAGCAGGTACTTATCAGCATAGTTATAACTCACACGGCCGAATAAGGAGAAGATACGACTGGGCGCATTCTGCGTTGATGAAGGCAATGGTTGTGACGACCCTGTTGGCGCTGCGCCGAGCCCCATGTTGGCCAATGCCTTATCAGCGGTAATATCAGCAGGAAAATATCTCGTCTCCACGTAGTTAGTGGCGGATTTAAACGCTACAGTTTCTTCTCCTGCCAATACAGAAACATTATGCTGTCCTTTCTTCAGTGCATATTGTAATGTATTGGAATTATTGAAAGTGCTGTTTCGCTGATCACCGATGGAAGCGATGGGCAGGGAAGCATACTGACGGGCAGTATTGGTTATTTTCCCATAAAAGAGGGATTGCCTGATAGTAGTATTATCGTATCCAAATGTAGATCTGAATGTAAGGTTTTTAATAAGGTTGATGTTAATATAACCTGTCAGATAAGTGGCTTTTGTTTGTTGATTCCTGTATTCTGCCTGTGTTAGCAGGATAGGATTTGTAGCGCCGCCGGAAGCGAGATAATAATCTTCATCAAAATCATCAATGGACCCTCCGGGCAGTTCAAATGGACGGTAATTAATGCTATGCCGTAAGCGGTTTGTGGTGCGTGTACCGCTGTTAGTAGTCCCCATGCCTGAAATGGCCTGGTCTAAATAACGCATATTAATACCGGTTTTGACTTTATCGGAGACTTTATGATCTAATCTGAAGTTGGCAATTTTCCGGTCGAACCCCGATTCCAGTAATATACCGTCTTCTTTATTGGCAGTAAGGCTTAGATTGAAGTTTGTCGCAGCATTACCTCCATTCATTGACACATTATGATTCTGGAATTTTGCTTTCCTTCCGAATACTTCTTTCTGCCAGTTTACAGGTGTTACATTTTTGTAGTTGGAAAGGGTGTCCCAGGTGGTGCCGTACGTCTGGGCAAAGTCTGCGCTATCAGCGCTGCTCCCCCGGCTTCTTTCATATTGCCACATGACGAAATCATAAGGACTTAATACCGGCATTGTTTTAGATAGTTCTCCCCAGCCGACAGACCCGGTGTAGCTTACCTGTGTTTTGCCTGAGCGCCCGCTTTTTGTGGTGATGATCACGACGCCGTTAGCACCTCTTGCACCATAAATGGAGGTGGTGGAAGCATCCTTTAGTACATCTACAGAAGCAATATCCTGCGGAGCAATGACAGATAAGGCATTTTCTACCTGTACACCATCTACGATGTATAAAGGGGAATTATCCTGGGTGATAGAACCGCCTCCACGTACGCGGATAATAACATCCGCACCCGGAGCTCCTTCTGATGATACGACCTGTACCCCGGCCAGCCGTCCCTGTAATATCTCCGCGGCAGAGGATAGTGGTACATCCTTGAATTGGCGGGCACTGACGGACGAAACAGAACCGGTAACATCTCTTCTTTGCACGGTAGAATAACCAATGACAACTACCTGATCAAGGTTACTCTGTTCCCTTACAAGTTGTATCAGTAATGGTTTTTCTCCGTTCGCAGTAACTGTTTGCGAACGGTAACCAATATAAGAGAATACAAGTTTTACGGGATGCGTTGTTTTTATTGAGAAGTTTCCATTAGCATCGGTACTTACGCCTTGTTTTGTTTCTGTAACAATAATGGAGACTCCTGGTAATGGTATACTATCAGCGGTAACGCGACCGGTAATAGTTAGCGTTTGAGCGTCCGCTGTTAAAAAGCATAACGCTGAAAACAGAAAAATGACTATTTTCTTTTTCATATCAGTGGAATAAAAGGGCAACTATTCTAAATGGGAATGGGATTTATATAACAATGCTAGGTTTATTTTTTTTATAAACCGTGACCAGGGTTAACTTTTTTTACGCAATCGTTCCCGGTATTTTTGCCGGGCTGCTGCATTTTTTAAATCATCGGATTTCTATCTCAGACTAGTGAATGACACGGGGAGCATATTCAGGTTTACGGGTGAGTAATACGCCAGTTGCGGATAATAAGGTGAAGCAAATATTAAATACAATGTGTACGGGGTAAGGCATTTTCCCGAGGATGCCCCCACAGGAACAGGGGATGTTGGTGAAGAAGAAAAAAAGTGTAGATAGATAAAGGCTGAAGATAGCCATTATAAAAAAAGATAGAAAGAATCCCGTTTTACGGGTGGCTGGAAAATTCAATAATAGTACGATCAGGAATTCTGTGCCTAATACCACGGGGGCCAGCAGGTTCTTGTCGTATTTTACAAGCAGCGGTGATTTACTCATATCTGAGAGGAACAACTGGTAATCCATGGCTTTAAAGATGGCAGCGTAGGTGAATAACATGGAGATGAGGATCACGATTGCAGTGAGGATATGTTTTTTCATTTGCCTGTGAGCTTAAAAAGAAGAATGTTGTTTTCATAAGCAGCGATCAGTGTATCTGCACATTTGGCCAATTGTAAAACAGGTTTATTCTGGTAACCAGGGAATCTGAAACTACCTTCATACTGACCGTCTTGAATATTGTACACATCTACTGCCGGTCCTCTGTAATTACTGGCTACAGCATCTTCAGATAATACATAAGAAAGTATATAGAGGTACTGATCGTCGGCAGTGGCGGTGGAATTGACTATAATAGATTTACTGGACCTGGTGTATATGTTACCGCTTGGTACTGCGATATTAGAGGGTGGTGTATTATCAATGGTATGCATCAGTCTGATGTCGTTGTGTATTTTATCATACCTGATTATTCCTCCATTATAGAATGGAATATAAAATTGATTACCGGTATTCTTCGTGTAAAAACCATCTGCAGAAAGTCCTCCATCTTCAAAACGGGGGAACTCAAATAAGGTAGTATCCTGTGCAGGAGCGTTGAAGTTTCTTAGTTTTAGTTGTGCTACTTTTTTACTGGTATCGAAGTTTGTGATCATATAGGTGGTGCGGGAAATATCCTTATATGTGTGTGCTGTATCAGCATACATAATGCTATCCGGTTTACCGCTGCCGGCCTGATAAGTAACGATCTTTTTGCCAGTATCGCCGAAGATGTAAAAGGTGTGTGTACCGGTATCTACTTCCAGTCTGGTCACTATTTCCATCGGTAATATACGGTTTGTGAAGAAAGAATCTATCTGGTGCAGATTTGTATTGTATCTGAAAATGGTTTTCTTACTATATACATATCCATAGATATTGCCTTGTGCGGCTTTCATTATACTTACCCTGCCTGGGAATAAAACGGTATCGACAGACTGTAGTGTGAATCTGTCGTAATTCCTTTTATGGCTTGTAAATATTCTATCGGGGTCGGCTCCTTTAGCGAGGATATACGTAGTGATCAATGCACAGCATAGCAGCGCAAATAGTATCAGCAAATCTCTTTTCATAAAGATAAGGCTGCAAGGGCAGCCTTTAACCTTTTAAATTTAATGGAATAAGTAATTCAATTTCTCAAGGGCAGATCTGTGTTTTGATACCCCATGCACCAGTGGAATTACATGTAAGATCTGGCTCGCAATGACAATAAGCGATTCTTTTAGATTGATTTGCCTTAACGGCAACGGCTACAGTTGTGCCAACAGCCAGCACAAAAAGCAGAAAAGCTAACTTTTTCATGTTTTCTTTTTGGGTTTTAAAAAATGATCAATATGTACAAGTGAATACGACAGGGTTATGGGTTAAGATTCAGATTTTGTCGAGTGAAACTAAGAAATACTTTTGAACTTTGCAATATCCCTAATAGGGTATTTTTTTTTACTTTTCAGATTGACTGTCGTTACGATGGCATTGAAAATCGCTATTAAAGCGATTTTCCTGCCATATAATCTAATGTTAAATTACACAATGTTTTTACTCCTAAAGTGAAACCACTTTCATCGATAAAGAAATCAGGGGTATGATGAGAGGGTGCTTTAAGCGGATCCTCTCCTTTAGGCATTCCTCCTAAGAAGAAGAATAGTCCGGGTACTTTTTCCTGGTAGAAACTGAAGTCTTCCGCACCCGTTACAGGAGGACGCAATAATACATTTTCTGTGCCGGCAGTTTTTTGTAAAGTTGGCAGCATTTTTTGGGTAAGTTCCGGGTTATTAAAAGTTACCGGATAATGAGAGCTGTAAGGTATTTTAACTTCGGCAGTAGCGCCCAGTGCTTCAGCAGTATTGGTAGCAATTTGTGTTACCCGGTAGACCAGTTGTTTTTCATCGG
Source organism: Chitinophaga oryziterrae (assembly GCF_009758125.1). Taxonomy (GTDB): domain Bacteria; phylum Bacteroidota; class Bacteroidia; order Chitinophagales; family Chitinophagaceae; genus Chitinophaga; species Chitinophaga oryziterrae. Next base: position 599,264 of record NZ_WRXO01000004.1, on the reverse strand, counting down.
CAGGCGTAAGGGAACGCAAGGTACCTAACATCTCCACTTTTTCAGGGATGATGTTTGAGCGGTTCCCGCCGCTGATAGCTCCGATAGTTACTACGGCAGGGTTTTCGGTGATGTTGATATTACGGCTTACTATTGTCTGCAGGCTGTTTATGATCTCTGCAGAGACGACGATAGGGTCTACGCTGGACCAGGGGTAAGCACCATGAGCAGACCTTCCTTTCACGACAATCTGCATGTCGTCAACGCCTGCCATTGTACCACCCGGGCGATAGCCTATTTTACCGACTTCTGTCTGTGAATTAATGTGTAAGCCAAATATAACATCTACTTTAGGGTTTTCAAGCACCCCTTGCTTTACCATCTCTTCTGCCCCACCCTTCTGACCGGGTTCTACACCTTCTTCAGCCGGCTGAAAAATGAATTTAACGGTACCATGCAATTCGCTTTTCATAGATGACAGCACCTGGGCTACACCCATTAAAATAGCCATATGTGAATCGTGTCCGCAAGCGTGCATGGCACCCACTTCCTGTCCGTTATAGGTGGTTTTTACTTTTGATGCGAATGGCACAGGAGTACGTTCTGTTACCGGTAACCCATCCATGTCGGCGCGTAAAGCAACTACGGGGCCAGGTTTGCCTCCTTTTAAAATACCTACGACTCCGGTTGTAGCGATGCCTGTTTGTACTTCGATACCCAGTGATTGCAGATGTTTCGCGATGATGGCTGATGTGCGTACTTCATGGTTACCGAGTTCGGGATGTTCATGAAAATCGCGGCGCCAGGTAATGACCTGATCTTTTAATGCATCTGCTTTCTTACTAACTTCAGTATTCTGTGCAAATGCCGGTACTGATACTAGTAATAGAATGGTTGATATTTTCATAGGGTACTTTTTAGAATAGTTAATATAAGAAAAATCCGATTAATCTTCTGCTGCGGGTATCCTTTACTTCGGAGAAGGTGAATATCCTTCTGCATCCATCTCCAATCTGACATTAAATAGCCTGCTTTCGCCCTGATCATTATCAGCAATTAAATGAAGTATCAATTCATTGCCGCTGGCAGACTCCACGCAAACGCCTTCTATTTTTTCACCTTTAAAGTCTGTATTCACCTCGGAGAGGTTAATCAATCCGTCCAGCCTGATAGCAGGTCCTGCTAATTTTCGACTAATACCATTTACCCATCCTATGTAACTATCACCAATAACGCCATCATCATAAGCGTTATCAGTGGCCTCACTGGACATTGTAAATAACAGGATGTCCTTTGATGCTACATAGCACAGCTCTGAGATTCCGGGAAATTCTTTGGTACTGAAAGGGATTATAACGGGTAATATAGAAAATGTTACTTCATTTTGCCGGGTCCAGAAGTTCTTTTCTGTTATAATAAGATGGTTCTCCCGATTAGCGTTATTCCCACGATTACTTAGAATAAGGTGATCTCCAATGCAGGTGGCTCCTTCGACATTCATTTCCGTGATCCCTTTCATCTTTACTCTCTTTATAAACACCGTATTGGAAAATGTTTGTGGTTCCGGAAGAATATCATCAGCTAACGGAATCAGCATTCCCTTTTCTCTTTCTTTACCTGATGCCGAGCCCAAGATGAGTAAGTGGGTCTTGTCATTTATATTGATTAATACAGCGGTTTCAAAGTCGGCCTTTTCAGCTTTGGGGATTCTTTTTTCTGAATAATCAAAAAGTTTTATTGAGTCAATTTCCTGGTAATCCGTATTAAGTACCAGTAAATTATTAGCATCATCTCCTATTAAATACAATTTCCCGTTATGATAATTAATAGCAGATCCCGAGGGAAACTTATTCAGTAGTAAAGACTTCAGTAATACAATTTTTGTTATCAATGTTGGTTATTAATTGTAAAAAGTGAAACAGGAGTACCAATTTAGCAAATTTCAACGATACCGACCAGCATTAGTCCAATCGCACTTTCTTTTCAGACATATAATTATGTAACTTTAGTGCATGAATTCTTCTTCTATTCCGTTGCTGGACCTTAATGATTTTACGCCATTCTTTTTTGAAGGTAGCGCTATACCTTTAGTGCAACAGGATTTCCTGGAAAGATCTTTTCACATTTATAACAGGAAAGAAAATCCCCCTATTGATTACATGTCTCCCAACAGAAGAAAATTTTATAAAATACTGCATAGTACCAAAGGAGAAGCCGTGCTTACAATTGGCTTGAATGAATATGTTATAAATAAGCCCGTACTTGCGTTTATACATCCTGATAATATCATCTCCTGGAAGAATAAATCAAGTGATCATGAAGGATATTTTTGTTTGTTTCATCTGGATTACCTGAATAACTTTTCTTATTTGCAGTATGCTTTCATAAATTATCCATTTTTTAAAGCGGATAAATCTGTGATAGCATTAAACATGGAGGAGTCTGCAAAAATAGAAGATTGTTTCAGAGAAATAAATAATGAGTACAACTCGGATCATGAGGATAAAAAGGAAGCTATCGGATTACAATTACAACGGATTTTATTTGAAGGGAAAAGAGCGGGGAATCACCTTGTCTATCAACCAGTGAGTGATGTCTACCGGCACCTGCATGATTTTATCAATCTGCTGGAGACTATTTTTGTAATTAACAGTCCTGCAGATAAAATCAGATTAAAAACAGCTGCTGAATTTGCACAGGAGTTGTATCTCCATCCTAATTACCTTAATGCATTGATAAAACAACATACAGGTAAAACCCTGAAAACACATATCCAGGATCGTCTGCTGTATGAAGCGCAGGCTTTATTAAGATATACCAGCTGGAATATCCAGGAAATCAGCAACTGTTTAGGGTTTACAGAACAAGCGAACTTTGCGTTGTTCTTTAACAGAAAAACAGGTGTTTCTCCATCGAAATACAGGGAGCAGAGTCATTAGTAGTCTGTTGACAGTGTGATATCTTTGTTAGCTTCAAAGTCGGCCTTTAATAAGTCTAATTTATAGTTAGCATATTGCAGCGCATCTGAGCCTAATAAAAGGCGAAGAGGTGCCTCTGCACTTTCTCCTGTGCTGATAATCACTGCAGCACCTTTTACAGGGTCTCCCAGTTGTGTCCCTGAGATATCTTCCGCATGTTTACGTTTTGTTTCTGTTACTTCAGGATAAAAATTGTTCGGCTGTTTTGGCAAGGCGAAAGAACTGCCTTTCAGGAAATTGGTTCTGAAATAACCTGGTTCGATGATAGTTACTTTAATACCAAAGGGTTTTACTTCCTGGGCTAATGCTTCAGAGAGACCTTCAACAGCAAACTTGGAGGCACAATAGATACCCCAACCGGCGCCGGCGATTAATCCGAATACAGAAGAGATGTTAAATATATGTCCTGATTGGGTAGTACGCATATGTGGTAACACCGCCCTTGTAACATCTAATAAGCCAAATACGTTTACATCAAAGCTCGCCTGTACTTCTTCCCTGGAACATTCTTCTATACCACCGATGAGGCCATATCCTGCGTTATTGACCAGGTAGTCGATATTTCCAAATTGCCGGATGGTTTTATTAACGGCAATATTGATAGAATTATCATCCAGCAGGTTCATTTCTAAAGGAAGAAACTGGGGGGAAGATGTATTTACTGCTTTCTTAAGGGTGTCGATATTTCGGGCAGTAGCTGCTACATTGTACCCTTTTGCTAATAGTTGTTGCACTAATTCAAGACCCAACCCTTGTGATGTACCGGTGACAAACCATGTTTTCTGCTTCATGTTATTTTTTTCACAAAGTAACTATGAAGTAAGGGGCCGGGGTTTATCTCAATCACAGATATTGTTATCTATTTCAAAGATAAGCAGGGGGCTTTGATTTTACATTTCTCCTGTATTATTGTTTGCGAATATGCTCCTTCTGCCAATGTATATGTAAAGCCAGGATGGATATAAAGAAGGCCGTAAAGAGATGTATTGTTCCTGATGACGGCGCGTTTTTCATCTGATATATCTAATCCTGCCGGAAATACCCCCGGTAAAAAAGGAAGAATGAGAGAATGAAGTTTATCGGTATCAGCCATAATGTATAACCGTACATGATACCCCAGAACAATAGCAGAAACAAAACAAATAAAGCGGGCAGGTACGCCTGCATACTACTGCCGTTCCGGTAGCAGATACTACGTAGTAGTTGTGCAATGCTGATGCCCAGTAAAAGTAAACTGATACCTGCCAGGGGCTTGAATGCCATTAATAACCAGGTGAATTCAGGTAATAACAGGATGATATGGGTAAGAATGGAGTAAAAGTAGATACGTGTTATGCCGTAGGGGAAGTTACGCATAAAGCTCAGGTAGTCTTTCTCGAAATGATGTTCCTGGTAAATGAGCAGGGCATGTACCATGATAATCAGTAATACGGCAATAGCAGAAGTGCGAAGGTCATTCGGCATCCTTACAAATCCGATACTGATGATCATTATAATGAATGCTTTGGAAATCAGGTAGGTGAGCTTGCGTTTATCGAATACATGATAAATAAAAAGGCTGAAGAGTGGTTTCTTCCAGCGGCCCGGAATGACTGTTGCATGCGGCGTGTCTGCAAAACGGTTTGCCAGCCGTACGTAAATCAGGGCGCTTATAGTGGTAAGTAACAGCAGGTAACTGAATATCACCAACGGCAGTACGTAATGATGCCACATCAGGCCAATAAAAAGCGCAAATACTGCGTATATAAAAGCAGGCATGTTGATGAGCAATTGCATATAAAACCAGCTCCAAAACTGTTTACGGCGGCTCATAGCAGTACTGCTATAGTAAATGAACTGTTGTTCTGTACCGGATAATTGCAGGGAGACGTATTGCCAGCTCTTTATATTATAAATCAGGCACACTATAAAGAAAAGACACATGATCAGCGGATTGCTGACCAGTGTAATCGTGATCAGTTGCTGAAAATATGCCATCCAGTCCTGCGGTATTGCTCCTAATGTATTGATGAAAAAGCAGTAACTGATGAAGGTGACGAACATGAATAACAACATCCCTGCATGCATCCTGAAGAAGCCGTAGGTAAAGATCCTGGTTAGTACGACCGTCAATGGCTGTTTCATGGTTCAACCAGTTTAAGGGTTTGTTCTGCAACCAGCAATGTACCGGTGGTTTTTAAGCTGCCGGCTTCCGGTTCCTGGTGAGAGGATAATAAGAAGCTGGCGTTACTCTCCCGTATCCATTTATATAATACCAGCAGAGAAGCGCTGTCCATTGTTATCAACGGCTCATCCAGCAGGATGAGAGATGGGTTTCCTATGAAGGCCAGCACCAGGGACAGCTTTTTCAGCATGCCACTGGAATAGGTGCTTACAGGATCGTTTATATAGTCCTGCATCCGCATACTGCTGATGTAAGCTTCTGCCTGGGCCTGTGTACCGTTTTTTGCGCTGATGAACAGCTCCGTCATTTCCCGGCCGCTGAGGTAAGGCGGAAAGACAGGTTCTGCTTCAGCAAAATTAACAAGGCTGCGATAGGCCCTTGTTTGTCTTTTTACGTTCAGGCTGTTGTTTAATATTATATCTCCCTCAAAATCTAAAATCCCTGCCAGTGCCTTTAACAGCGTGCTTTTCCCGGAGCCGTTTACCCCTTTGACCCAATAGATACCGGGGGAAAGACGAAGGTCATCAATAGCGAGTACCAGGCGATGGTGGTAGTATTTCTTGAATTGTTGCAGATGTAGCATACAGGGCAGTAAACTTGTAGATGCAATTTACTCTTCCAATATTATAAATTTTGTTAAAGTTCATTTAAAAGAAATGTCGCTGATAACTGGTATAGGAGACAAGCATCTGTTAATCGTGCGGGAATAAGTTTGCTTATAGCCTGCGATTTAACTGCAAGGGATTGGATGAAGCAAAGATCACTAAATTTAAAACGATATTTCCCAAAAAACACAAAACCCGCTCTTGCAGCGGGTCCTGTATTTACTATCTACCTGTGTGAGAAAAAAATTTAGTGCTTCATATTCTTAGGATCACCTGCGGCATTGACGTAAGTGACTCCTGAAGGGCCGTAACCAGTGATTTCAACGATGACCGGTTCTTTAGTCATAGCGAAGTGATTCTGATTGGCAACTTCTGAATAAACACTGCCGGTGGGAAGTGTTTTCAGCTTGCTTTTATCGAATTTGTCGCCATAACCGAAATACCAGGTACCTGAAACTACTGTACCTACACGGGCATCCGGGTGTAGATGAGCGGGAATCTGTGTATTGGCGGCTACTTTCAACAAAATTGTATAAAGACCAGATTTAGAAGGATCTCCAAAAATAACGATCACCTGTACTGCTGATAAATTAGAAGAACCAGGAGCAGATGGATCTGTTGCTTTTGTTGCAATGATCTCCTGCTGCGTCATGCGGAGCTGTCCCTGAGCATGTGAGGATATATTAAATGCAGATACTATGAGCAATAAAAAAAGGAATGCTTTCATTTATGTTCTTATTTATTCATGAAGAAATCCATTAATCCTTTCTGCACCTGGTCCGTAGCCTCCTGCACAATCCAGTGACCCGCTCCCATGATCTTAGTTTCTGTTACATTTACAGCCACCAGTTTCACATGGTCCGCGAGGAAAGAGGCGGACTGATACTCTGCTCCCATTGCCAGGACAGGCATCTGTAATTTATCCTTCATAAAGGCATGATTGTCCTCTGCATCCTGCGGGAACGCACCAAACCAATGGAAGCTGCCTGTAGTAGCACCTGGTGTAGAATAGGCCCTGATAAATTCATTCGTTTCTTCCTTTGTAAAGGCATTGTTGATATGCCCCACTACCGGCCAGAAATCAGTCAGGAATTCACCTGCCTGTCCTTTTACAAGATCACCGGCAATCGGGCGGGCGAAAAAGCCAAACCACCAGGCACGGGTAGAGAAATCAGACCATACAGGATCTACTCCCGGTAACAGGGCGTCCATTAATGCCAACTTTTTAACTTCAGGACCAAATTGGGCAGCGTAAGCATAAGCGACCATCAGGCCGATATCGTGCCCGGCGAGATCGATGCTGTGGTAACCGAGTTTGGAAACTAATTCGTGGATATCTGCCGCCATTGTTTTTTTATCATATCCTCCGGCAGGTTTGTCTGATTCACCAACACCGCGGAGATCAGGAGCGATAACAGTGAAATGTTTTGATAACTCGGGGAGTAAACGGTTCCACATATACCAGTTCTGACCGAATCCATGGATTAATACCAGGGGTTCGCCCTTTCCACCAATAACATAATGGATCTTTACACCGTTCACGGTGGCCGTTGCGCTTTTGAAATTAGCGGGTGGAGATGCTGGGGTAATGGCTGCTGTAGCAGTGAACGCCAGAAAAAGGGAAACTACCAACAATGTGCTGAAATGAATACTTTTAGATATCATATATTTAGTTTTAAACGATTTTAGATGTTATCCATGCCAGTATATAATCTGCATCTTCCTGCCAGGTAGGCTGTCCTAATACAAAATGATTACGTCCTTCGAATTCTTTATAATCGGTTACTGAATTGCTGTTCCTGTATTTTTTATAATTGGAATAATTGAGAGAAGCCGGTATGGAGTGATCATCACTACCGGAAGTCAGCAATAAAGGCGCATGCGGGTTCTTAAAATTCACTTTCGCCGCATTGCCGATGGTATCCCTTACAATCAGCTTTGACTCCGGTATAGCGTATTTATAATAGGATGTTGTTTGCTGATCGGTAGTCATGCCATTGGCAAAGGAGTAACTCCATTGTTTGAAAGTCATCATATATGATTTCTTCGTGGAAGTGAAGAAGCCCAAAGCCCCCCAGCCTGCTTTCAGAAAAGATAGCTTCAACGTGAATATTCCTTTCGGAGGAACAGAATGTATAGCTACTCCTGCCCGGCCCAGGCCGCGTTGTAATAAAAGCTGCACAATGAGACCACCGATAGAATGACCTATCAGTATGGGCTTTTCTGGTAGTTGCCTGACTATCTCCGCATAATAATCAGTGAGTCCCTGTAACCTGTTAGCTGCTATTGCAGCATCAGGCTGACGGTTCCTGAGCTCCTCAGCAGAAGCATTCTTATGTGGCCAGGAAGGCGCCATAGTGGTATAACCGCTGGCTTCAAAATATGTCCTCCACTCATCCCAGCAATTACTGCTCACAAAAGCACCTGTAATAAAGAGAATTTTATTGTTTTCCATTGCTTGTGATAGCCAAACGAAGGGCCAAACACTCAATTAATTAATAATCAACAAACTACAGTAAACACATTGTAATGATTACCGTTTTATTTCGCGGTTACACGATTGAAACCACGAAATAAAACGGTATATTTAGATATGAACAAATGGCAAAAGCTGTTCTTATGTACCTGCCTGATGGCAGGAATTATTATATCCGCTAAGGCGCAGCAGGATACCTCCCGGGTGAATGCATTACTGCAGCTAAGCGACCACTATTTCCTTAAAGACAACAGGAAAAAAAGTGATCTGGATAGTGCAATGCTATATGTACTGTCTGCCCTGAAACTAAGTAATACACTGCTTTATCAGAAAGGAACCGGTAACAGTTATGAACAGTTATCTAAAATTGTGCATGTAAATGGAGACAGCACCAAAGGCAGATATTTTTCCGGTAAAGCAATTGATATCTTTAAAGCAAACAACTACCTGACAGAACTGGGTGATGCCTATTTCGATCTGGCTGGGTATTATTCTTTTTCCGGGAATGGTCTGAAGGAAAGGATCCATGCAATGAAATTGTCCCTTGACGCATTTCAGAAAGCGAAGAGCCGGAAAAAAGAAGCGGATATATTTAAAGAACTGGGAGATTTATACCAGATACAGGGCGACTTTTCAAAATCCATGGAATCACTTAAGCAGTCTCTAAAAATATATCAGCAGATAGGTTACCTGGAATTGATGGGAGTATATGATTTACTGGGATTTGTATCTACCGCATCAGGGGATCAGAAAGAAGGGATCAGATACGGTCTGCTGGCGGTTCAGACAGCAGAAATGTTAGGAGATTCCAGTAAACAGGTTTGTACTATTTATAACCGTCTTGGTATTACTTATCTTAATCTGAATGAGTTGGATAAAGCCAATACCTACTTCCGGAAGGCCTTATCCGTAGCGAAGAAATATAAAGATAATAATGCCGTTCATGAGTTGGCTTTTAATATCACACATGTATTATTAAGCCAGGAGAAAAAAATGGAATCCCTTCATTTTCTCCATGAAATTGAAAAAGACTATAACCCGGAAGATGTTATCAGTAAGATAAGAATAGTTTCGGGTTTTGCAACTATCTATGCAAAGCTTAACAACTATACAGTAGCACAAAAATACTGCACACAGTTATTGAATATATCTGAGAAGTACGAATTGAACAATGAAGAAAATAGCCTTTTATATGGTGCGGTCATTCCTGTTTTGCTGACTACTCATAAATATCCCGAAACACATAAATACCTGATGGCGAACGGGCAATTGGCAGAGAAAACCGGTCTACTGATGAATTTAGCCGTTAATCATTTATGGTGGTTCAAACTGGATTCCGCTCAGGGTAATTATATCTCTGCTATCGCGCATTACCAGACATACAAAAGATTGAACGATTCCTTGTTTAATGAATCTAAGAGCAGGCAGGTAAGCCAGTTGGAAATCGTGTACAATATCGAACAGAAAGATAAGGACCTGGCCTTTAAAGAACAGAATATCCAGTTACTTACAAAGCAGGCGCAGTTGCAGTACAGCCAGTTGCAGGCAAGCAGGGTCATTAAAAACTTCACGCTGTCAGGAATTGTTTTACTGCTGATAATTATCATCCTGTTGTATAAAAATATGCAGCACCGGTCGAAGAATCATAAATTACTACAGGCACAGCAGATAGAGATACAAAAGAAAAATACTTCCCTGGAGGATCTCATTAAAGAGAAAGACTGGCTGGTGAAAGAGATTCATCACAGGGTAAAAAATAACTTCCATATGGTGATTGGTTTGCTGGGGACACAGTCGGGGTATCTGAAAACAGAAGAAGCATTGTCAGCTATCAGTGATAGTCAGCACAGGATACATGCAATGTCGCTGATACATCAGAAATTATACCAGTCGGATAATCTATCCGCTATTAATATGCCTGATTACATACACGAGCTGGTAGATTATCTCAGGGATAGTTTTAATATCCGGCAGGCTATCCGGTTTAAATTACAAATAGATCGTATTGAACTGGATTTATCACGTTGTATCCCTCTTGGACTGATATTAAATGAAGCGATTACCAATGCTATTAAATATGCCTTTCCCGATGGAAGAGACGGAATTATTATTATTTCATTATCACAGGTGCCGGAGCATAAAATATTATTGACGATAACGGATAATGGCGTAGGGCTGCCGGCAGCGTTTGACATAAATGCACAAAACTCTATGGGGATGAATCTTATGCAGGGATTAAGCGAGGATATAGATGGGGACTTTAACATTGTTAATCATGATGGAACATCTATCAGCATTGCATTTGACCTTACTTTAACAAACTAATTATATGAAAGAGAAAATATTGATTGTCGAAGACCAGTTTGTGGAAGCCGACTACCTCAGGTTAATACTTGTGAAGGCCGGCTATGAAGTTATTGGCATCGCACGTTCTGTGGTAAAGGCTCAGGAGATCATGAAACAAACAACACCTGATTTGGTATTACTGGATATCTTCCTGAAAGGAAAACTGACAGGGATAGATCTTGCGCTGCAATTGAAGAATGACAATATTGCGTTCATATATCTGTCTGCCAATTCAAACGAAGAAGTGCTGACTGCAGCAAAAGCGACCCAGCCTTCCGGTTTTCTGGTAAAGCCCTTCCGGGAAAAAGACCTGTTGGTTACACTGGAAATTGCGCAATATCGTCATCATCATATCCAGGAGTCTGCATTGAATAAAGAATCAACATTGCAGCAGCAACTGACGCACATTATTTCGGCGTACAAAGGCAGAGAACAGAAACTGGCTGAAATCGGAAAGGCATTTCAATCGCATATCCCTTTTGATCTCATAGTAGCCGGCTTTAATTCTACTGAAGATATCGGATTTCTGCGTATAGGATATGATCAGTACCAGACAATACGAATCAAAGAACTTCTGACAATTACAGGATTGACAATGGCTGAAGTAGTAACGCTATCAGCCAATACAATTATTGATACCACTGCCATGTGGTACAATGATGATGCTTTTGAGAAAATATGTAAACAGCCCTCTCTGAAAAAGCTATATGCAAATACTTTTCAGATGAGATCTCATCTCTCCTTTCCCTTACATCTTCCCGACGGAACTTTCTTTCACTTCTCTTTTTACAGCCGCCGGCCCGATACTTATCATGCAGATCATATTTCTTTATTCAGACGACTGGAGCCAATACTGGTTGCTGATATGAGTGATAGAAAAAAGGTGGTACCTGATACTGCGTTTAAAAACACCGAAATAACGAACATCAAAGCATTTGAAGGGATTATAGGAAAAAGCCACCTCCTGCTGAATGTATTTGATCATATTATACAGGTAGCTCCGGCGGATACCTCTGTTCTTATTATGGGCGAGAGTGGCACAGGAAAAGAAAGAATTGCGGATTGTATACACCAGCTATCTCCCAGGAAAGGGCAACCATTTATTAAAGTGAACTGTGCGGCATTACCTGCTTCATTGATAGAGTCTGAATTGTTCGGTCATGAAAAGGGCGCTTTTACCGGTGCGATAGAAAGGAGAACAGGAAAATTTGAACAGGCGGATAAAGGAACGATATTCCTGGATGAAATAGGTGAAATGCCTCTTGAGTTACAAGTAAAGTTGTTACGGGTACTGCAGGAAAAAGAGATCGAACGTGTAGGATCGAATACACCTATAAAAGTGGATGTACGTATTATTACTGCAACGAACCGTAATTTAGAGAAAGAAGTAGCGGAAGGACGTTTCCGGCTTGACTTATACTATCGCCTGAACGTCTTCCCTTTGATACTACCTGCATTAAGGGATCGTACGGAAGATATTCCTGCATTGGCTTACCATTTTATGAATTATTATAATCGTAAAACGGGAAAGAAGATCACAGGCTTATCTGACAAGATCTTAAAAAATATGATGGCTTACCATTGGCCTGGTAATATCCGTGAACTGGAACATGTAATAGAAAGAAGTGTATTGCTTACAAATGGAACGACTATAGAAGATGCTTTAATACCTGTCTCCCGGAAAACTGAACCTGTTGTTGAAGAAGTACGCATGAAGACGATCCATGAGAACGAGCGGGACTATATTATCACCGTTTTAAAGAAATGTAATGGACGGATATGGGGAGCCGGTGCGGCGGCGGAAGTGCTTAATATTCCACCTTCTACATTGAAATCAAAGATGAAAAAACTGGGAATTAAGAAGGAGTATATAGTCTGACAAAGTATATTCAATCAGTACTGCCACAACCAGATAATTTAATAAGCTGCTTTACATCCCTGATGCAAATCTTTCTTCCTTTGGAGGTTAAAATGCCAGCAGCTTTAAATTCCGTTAAAAACCGGACAATATTCTCATCACCTGTACCTACCATACTGGCCAGGTCAATACGGGAAATATTGATCATAATTTCAGCCCCGGGCAACGTTTCCTCCTTAAATTTCTCCCGTAGCACAATTAATGTAATCGCCAGTCTTTCCCTCACAGAACGTTGAGCTAATACAGTAATACTATTTGTCAAAACCGTAAATTCATGACTAAGCGCTTTGAGTAATCTTTTTGCAAGCAAACCGGACCTCTCAAGCACAGTCTTAAAATCTTCCCGGGGGATGAATGCGATGACACATTCCTCCAATGTGGCCGCAGAATCGGCATAACGTTCATCAGCTAAAATTGCGTGATACCCTATCAATTCACCTGCATTGGCAACATAAATTATTTGTTCCTTACCGTTCCGGTCCACCTGGTATTTCTTCACCTTACCCTTTTTAATAAAAAAAATACCATCAGCGACCGTTCCTTTCCTGAATACAACTTCCCCCTTGCGATACCTTTGTTCCAGCATGTGAGAACTGAGCACTGCGAACTCATCTTCCGGCAAATTGTTTAAAATAGACTGAGATTTAAAATTCCATTTATCAATAGGAAACAGACCTGCTAAACTCATAGAAATCGATCTATTGGAATAAAAAAGTGATTTTTTTCAGTTTTTTAATTGAAAAGTATCAGTTAAACCAAATATCATCAAAGGTACCTTTGCAATATGAAAATATCAACTATTTCTCGCCCCAGGATTAATTTCACCAATAATCACGAGTGGATTGATTTTAATGGGACTGTTGGGTTTGTAGGTGTTTCTGCGTACAGACTGAAAGGAATTTCGAATATAGTTAATATAATCTGGCATCACCATAAAGGTATGATCAATAAAGGCACTCTTATTGCAGAGATCCACACAGCTGACCAAATTATCCCTATACATGCTCCTCTTAGTTGTAAATACCTTGGGAGGAATCAGAAATTATCCGGAAATCTAAACCTGGTATTAGAAAGCCCACAAGATAATGGTTGGGTATTTTTTGTAACATCCCTGAAATTCGGCAATCAGGAACCACTTCTTTCGCCGGAAAATTATCAGAAACTCATACGTGCAAAAGTGGCTAATTAATAAGATGAAGAAATCCAATTTTATTATCAGCATTGTAGAAAACAAATGCCCTCGTTGCAGAAAAGGAAAATTATTCAAAAATGATCATCCATATGTGCTAAAGCACGTCCTTGACATGCATGATCACTGCCCGGCATGTGGCCAGCGAACAGAATTGGAAATAGGGTTCTGGTATGGTACAGGCTATGTAAGCTACGTACTTTCAGTATTGTTCTCTATGTTCACTTTAGCCTTATACTGGCTCATTATTGGCATAACATGGAGAGATAACAGCATCTTTCATTGGCTGATCGCCAATACTATTTTACTTGCGCTATCAATGCCGGTATTAATGCGTTTATCAAGAACGGTATACCTGAATTTTTATGTAGGGTATGATCCTGAAGCTAAAGATCTGAGAATAAATCTTTGAATATAATCAAATACTAAAAGTTGTCGAAATGGATATTTTTGAAAAACTATTGAAAAATCGTGGACCGATAGGAGAACATTCAGAACGTGCGCATGGCTATTTTGCATTTCCGAAACTGGAAGGAGAAATTGGCTCACGGATGAATTTCCGTGGTAAAGAAAAAATCATCTGGAGCCTGAATAATTATCTGGGATTAGCAAATCATCCACAGGTAAGAGAAGCTGATGCTACTGCCGCAAAGGCATTTGGATTGGCCTCTCCAATGGGGGCACGTATGATGAGCGGCAATACGAATTACCATGAACAACTGGAAAGTGAGCTGTCCTTATTCGTAAAAAAAGAAGCTACCATATTATTGAATTATGGATATCAGGGTATTTTAAGCGCCATTGATGCACTTTGTAACCGCCGGGACATTATTGTATACGATGCAGAATGTCATGCCTGTATTATAGATGGATTAAGGTTACATCCCGGGCACCGGTATGTCTTTAAACACAATGACATCGCCGATTGCGAAAAACAACTACGCCGTGCAAAACAAATGTCTGAAACGGCAGGTGGTGGTATTCTGCTGATAACAGAAGGTGTTTTTGGAATGGCAGGCGACCAGGGTAAACTGAAGGAAATTGCAACACTAAAACAACAATACGAATTTCGCTTATTAGTCGATGATGCTCATGGCTTTGGTACAATGGGGGAAACCGGAGCCGGCACAGGAGAGGAACAAGGGGTACAGGATCAGATAGATCTTTACTTCTCTACCTTCGCAAAATCAATGGCATCTATTGGCGCTTTTATGTCCGGACCAAAGGAAATCATTAATTTCCTGCGATACAACATGCGGTCGCAGATATTTGCCAAATCCGTTCCTTTACCAATTGTCATTGGTAATATAACCCGTCTGAAGTTACTGCAATCTGAACCTGCCTTAAGAGAAAAACTGTGGGCAAATGTTACAAAGCTCCAACAAGGGCTTATTGAAAGAGGATTTAATATCGGTACCACGAACTCACCCGTTACACCGATCTACCTGCAGGGAGATATTCCTGAAGCTACCGCTATGTGCCTGGACCTGAGAGAGAATTACAATATCTTTTGCTCTATTGTAGTATATCCGGTGATCCCTCGCGGACAAATCATCTACAGACTCATTCCTACTGCTGCTCATAGTGATGAGGATATTATGTTAACCTTAGATGCTTTCAGTGAAGCAAAACAAAAACTTGACAGCCTAACCTACAACGTTGCTGAAATACCGTTGGTCTGATTTCCCCCCCTCCGTGACGTAATCACATTAACCAACCGATATCTGGGCATTATGATAACCTTTCATAATGTTCAGATATCTTTATCTCTTTACCCACATTTTTAATACAAAGTCTACCGTTGCATCCACTAATTGATAACTTGGAGGAATCTCATCCTCCAGACTATGATATGTCACTAACCTGGTACCACCTGGTTTACTGTCCAGGGCATTAAACAGGTAACGCGAATAATATTCATACAGACTGGTGGAATATTCCATTTTCTGATCAATATGTCCACCTGCGGCCAGGTTTTCAAAAAACGAATTATAAAAGTAAAAATGATCAAATTCCGCAAAATCAATCTGCGTAAAATTACCATTGATGAATTCAACGTTCCTGCTATCTGTCAATTCTTTGGCAGCTTGTGCAAAATGATATAATTCTTTCCGCTGTTCCACCCCATAAAATGTAGCTTCCTGAAAATGATGTCCTCCAATCAGACAAAATTTACCCACACCACTACCTATGTCCAGAATCTTCTTTCCTGGTGCGGAAGCCAGGAAATTTGCAGATTTTTTTGCTACCTCCATTGGGGTCCAGTGCCGTTTGGATAACTGTTGTATTCTTTCCGGATACAACCAGTCAAATGCCGCATCATTTAAATACCAGGTAGGCTTTGAAGTAAAATTTTCCATATTCATTTTCTGAAAGAATACACTTCTGCATTCTCAGGATCGTGCATTATTTCGCATGGTAAAGTTAATAGCAGATCCTTCTCATCAGACTGATATTTTTCAATAAAAAAGATGCAAAAAATCACTTTTAGGAGGTTATAACTGATTTCGTGATACGATGCGCCAGGGTTATTGCTTCCATTATTGACAATACGCTGTACATAAATTAAATTATATATAATTTATTCAAACACCCTTATTACCTTCACAAATCTTCCCATGTAATATGGGTTGAGCGTAGTTTCTGTTACACCGTAAGCTTTCCCGGAAGTGGAATGTATGAAAACGATGCTATCCCCTGTCTGAGTAATGATCCCCATATGGCCTACTGTTCTGATGATACTGTCAGTCCCGGTGAACAGAATCAGGTCCCCGGGTTTAGAGAAAGGGAGATCTATAGGGGTTCCTTTATCAGTAAAGTCTGCAGAGGTTCTTGGCACTTCTATGCCAAAATGGTTGAAGACGTAAGTGATGAACCCGGAACAGTCGAATCCTGCACTGGGATCTGTAGACGCATATTTGTACGGGATACCTATTAATGTTTTGGAGTATGCGATGAGCTTTGACGGGGCAGTATTGCCGGTTTGGATACTACCTTCCTGAACGACGATAGTAGTGTCTACACGGCTGGAATCAGTCTGGATGGATATACCGGAATCAACAGGAATGCTCGCTCGTTCTTCGGGAATGCCGCCACAGGATAACAGAACCGGAAGCAATAAACATAACATAAGGTTTTCGCACATATCTAAAATTAGTAAAAAACTTCATGTATTATGCTATTTATTACTAAGAAAAGGTGCGATATTTGATTTTTATCACAATGATTAACACATGGTTACCAAGAAACTGCTCTTTTTACTTTTCATGTTTCCCGTTATTTGTTTAGCCCAGCCAGTTATAAAAAACGATATACTGAACAGACAGGTCGTGTTTGGTAATGAAAAGATGCAGATGACACTTGATTATAATAAAAAGGTCACTATCTCTTCATTGGTGTTGAATGGCCAGCAGGTGCTTGATTCCACAGGTATTTATTCGTTCATTAAAACAGATAGGAAAACTTATTCTACGCTGCATCTTTCTTCTAATCCTGCGATACAACTCCGTGGTAATGTAATAATATGCAGCATCCCTTATGGTGATAGAATACTGGAAACATGGAAGTTTACAGTAACCCCAAAGGATATCAAATTTGATATTGATAGAAAAATATCAAATAATATAGTAGCCGAACAAGTGGGATTACCTCACTTTATGTTCAATAGTATTAATACCTGGGAAGGTGCTTATCAGGAATATGGCGGGCTCGCCTGGTTTTATCTTTTTAATAAGTCGTCCGATACCTATGGTGTTCACAGCAACTCTTCTGATTTCTGGAATAGCAAGACCGGCAATGGTTTAAGCGTTGTTGTCAGTGAGCCTGATGTAGTGATGAGTTATACCCGTGTTGATGATAAACTTTCATATAACATCGCTTTATCCGCTGGCCGGCTGCGTTATGATTCGGGTACTAACCGCAGACGATATATCCGCGACAGGACAGATGTCTGGGCGCCTGTTAACGTAGGAGCAGGTCACAAAAGCATTACGCTCACTTATTTCAATTTTAATGATAAATATGGTCGTGGAAATTTAGTGGGAATTAATGGTGATGAAGTCAATGCTGTATTAAATACGATTGCGAGAATAGGCGTTATCGATAAAGAACATTTTGGCGGTAACAGCTGGCATACGCCCTATGGCCCGATCTGTTTGCACGAACAATATATTGCGCAGATGGGACTCGCCATTAATGATCCATATTATTTAAAAGGTTACCAGCAATGCCTGGATTATTACAGGGATAATGCAATTAAACCGGATGGAAGAGTATGGGCCAGGTGGGCTTATACCAATGAAGATATGATGCCTGGTGAAGTAACAGATAAAGGCTTTTATGAGGCCCAATGGGGATATCTGCTGGATGCCAACCCGGATTTTGTTACTAACGTAGCGGAATTATATGACCAGACCGGCGATAAGGCGTGGGTAAAGACACATCAGCATTCCTGCGAAAAGGCACTGGACTGGCTACTGAAAAGAGATACTAATAATAATGGATTAGTAGAAATGATCAATAATAATCATACAGAGAAAAAGAGCAGTGACTGGATAGATATCATCTGGGCATCTTATGAAAATGCCTTTGTAAATGCGAAACTTTATCATGCTTTGACGTTATGGGCAGACATTGAGCAACAACTGGGAGATATAGAGAAAGCTTATTATTATCAGCAGTTTGCAATAAAGCTAAAAACCAGTTTTAATAAGCCTGTCAGTGAAGGCGGGTTCTGGGATGGCGGCAAGTCCTGTTATATTCACTGGCGCGATAAAGATGGTTCTGTTCATGGGAATAATATGGTTACGCCGGTAAATTTCATGGCCATTGGTTATGGTATTTGTGATGATCGCAGAAGAACGAAAGCTATTTTAGATACGATAGAATACCAGATGAATAAAGAACAGTTATTCTTCTGGCCCATTTGTATGTATAGTTATAATAAGGGCGAAGGTAATGACTGGCAATTCCCTTTTCCTAATTATGAGAACGGGGATATATTTTTATCATGGGGAGCACTGGGCGTAAAAGCCTATGCATCTTATAAACCCGAACTTGCTTTAAAATATGTAAAGAATGTATTGGCACGGTATGCGTTAGACGGTCTTGCTTTTCAACGGTACGGACGTGTGAAACAGGATGGATTGGGAGATGACATTCTTTCCGGGAATAGTCTTTCTGTAGTGGGTCTGTATCAGGCTATCTATGGTGTAAATCCCTTGTATAACAGGTTTTATCTCAACCCACATATTACTGAGCAGTTATCAGGCACGCAGTTGAAGTATAATTTCAGGGGACAGTCATTACTGATAGATCTTGCTATGAATAAGTATGCTGTATCCAATGGGCGGTTTAAAATAGAGAGTGAAAGAGATTTTGGTTTTTACGGTTCTGATAATGAGTTGTTATATTTTAATGGTAATAATCCGGTAGCTTCTATGAAAGTGGAAACTACGGGTACGCTGGCACTGGAAATAAAGAACTTTTCTCAGGATAACATGTTGTGGAGCCAGTTTTCCACTGGTTTAAATAAATATCTGATCAATGATCTTAAAGTTGATAATTATTATACGATCTCTGTAAATAAACAGGTCCTGAAACGGGTGAAGACTAATGCTGATGGCAGCATCGCATTTGACTATAAGACGAATAAGATGACAGATGTTATTGCGATAGAAAATAAGTAGTGATGCAAAGTAAAACCGTTCTCCTGCTTGGTGCCAACTCAGATGTAGCTAAAGCAGCCATTATACAATACGCTGTTAAAGGTTACCGCATCATCGCCGCTTCCCGCAGCACTGACGAACTGCATACCTTCATACAGCAGCACATACCTCAGAAAGAACAGGTTACTATTCTTTACTTTGATGCTGTTGACTTTGACAGTCATGAAAGCTTTTATAAACAACTACCTGAAAAGCCACATATCGTCGTATATGCAGCCGGGTACCTGAAGAATAATGAGGAAGCCCTGCTTGATTTTAAAGGGAGTTTCAGGATGATGCAGGTACATTATGCCGGTGCAGTATCTATACTCAATATCGTTGCGATGGATAAAGACAATAGCCGGTTAGAAAGGATTATCGGTTTGTCCTCGTTATCAGGAGTCAGAGGCAGGAAGAGCAACTTTATTTATGGTAGTACCAAATCTGCTTTTACCCAGTACCTGGCCGGTTTAAGGCAATACCTCTTCCCACGCCATATTAAAGTGAATGTGATTGTGGCAGGTTATATTCGCAGTAAAATGACAGCAGGACTAAACCTACCGGAGTCCTTAATGCTGGAGCCTTCCTTTATAGCCGGTGCGGTCGTGAACGCAGGCAATACGTTTACCATCGTCCCTGGTTTTAAATGGAAACTGATCTATACTATTCTAAAACTAATGCCGGAAAAACTGGTAGCAAAACTTCCCTGATTGATGCTAAAGCAGTTAGGAAATTTCTGGAAATAAGACAATTTTTATATTGCAGTTATTCAGATTAAATGTATTTTTATACTAATATTAGTATAAACTAATATTACCTTATTCACGTTAGGGTAACTCATTCTCAAAATAACTAATTGAAAACCTATGTATGCAGGATTGTCACGCAATCTTAACCCGGCTATTACAGCCCTCTCAAAATAGCACCTTACACCCTTAACATAATCATTAAAACAACGCTAGTTATGCAAAAAATCAAATGGATTTTTCTTCTTGCCCTCGTTATGCTCTCGAGGGTCTCTTTCGGGCAATTGTCGTGCTACAACATCGTGGGATATTATCCTTCCTGGGTAGCTGGTGGCAACTATTACATTAATGCGCCATCAAAAATCGACTACAGCAAATACACGCATATCTGTTATGCATTTGCTATCCCTGGTACTGATGGTAAAATAGGTTCTGTTGATGGTGGCTCTACACTGACAGACCTCGTTACCAGAGCCCATGCCAATAACGTTAAAGTGCTTTTATCAATTGGTGGATGGCTGGACTCCTCACCCAACAACACACCTTTTGAAACCATCGCAAACAGTACGACTTCTATCACTAACCTGACCACTGCCTGTGGCAACCTGGTGACTCAATACAACCTGGACGGTATTGACCTGGATTGGGAATATCCAACAACAAAAACCAAATGGAATAACCTGGCTACCGCTCTTGGTACCAAGCTCCATGGAATGGGTAAACTGTTTACTGCTGCCGTATCAGAAAGCGCCAGCAATAATGGTGATCATTATGATGACGTAACAATGCTAGACCTTGTGAATATCATGTGTTACGGAGATGATAATCTCGCCAGCAGCTCTATCTCCTACTGGACTTCCCGCGGTGTTCCTCAAAGCAAAAGAATGCTGGGGGTACCGTTTTACAGCGCTGATAATACCACAGCAGAACATGTATGGAAATCCAACCTTGCTAAAACAACTGCAGGTGGGATCATGATCTGGGATATTGCATCGGAATATGGTGATATCAATTCCATTTATAACACTTTGGGAGCTGTTTGTAAAGGTGGCACACCGGTCCCTCAGAACCTGGCTTCCGGTAAACCTGTTACTGCTTCTTCTCTCGAAGCAACTACCACTACAAGTGTAGTAGCTTCCAATGTGACAGATGGTAACTATTCCACACGCTGGTCTTCTGCTTTCGCTGATCCACAATGGGTGTATGTGGATCTGGGAGCCACTTATGATATCAACGAAGTAAAAATTACCTGGGAAGCTGCTTATGCAACTGCTTACCAGATACAGGTATCAACAGATGCTGCTACCTGGACTACCGTAAAATCTGTTACAGGTAATACCACACTTACCAATGATAACACCGGCCTGACAGGCTCCGGCCGTTATGTAAGAATTTATGGTACTGCAAGGGCTACTGCCTACGGTTATTCTATTTACGAACTGGAAGTATATGGCGCTGCGCCACAGACTCCTTATGGAGGAACAGCATGGCCTATCCCGGGAAAAATAGAAGCGGAAAATTATGATAATGGCGGAGAAGGTGCTGCTTATCATGATTTAACGGCTACTAATACACAAGGCCAGTATCGTACCACTGAAGGTGTGGATATAGAAGGCACTACAGAAGGTGGATATGATGTTGGTGAGATTCAGGCTGGAGAATGGCTGGAATATACTGTCAACATAGCGAACACAGGCGTCTATACATTACAGGCAAGGGTAGCTGCTATTGCTGCAGGAAAAACATTCCATATTGAAATAGACGGCCAGAATATCTCCGGCGCTATCACCGTACCGAATACCGGTGCATGGCAGACATTTGCTACCGTGAGCGCTACTACGCCGGCATTAACCGCTGGTACCAAAGTAATGCGCGTTGTAATGGATGCTGCTTCCTTTAACTTCAACTGGTTCAGCTTTACCCCAGTGGCTCAGAACATAGCGCTTAACAAAACCATTACGGCTTCTTCTGTAGAAACTGCCGGTTTTGAAGCGTATAAGGCCTTTGACGGTGATGCGACCACTACACGCTGGTCTTCTGCTTATACAGATAACGAATGGATAGAAGTTGATCTTGGTACTGCTCAGAATATTTCAAGAGTGGTACTGAAATGGGAAGTAGCTTATGCGACTTCTTATCGCATAGAAACTTCTACCGATAACACTACCTGGACTGCCCAAAAAACAGTCACCGCTGGTGTTGGTGGTACAGAGGATCTTAGTTTCCCTGCTGTGAGCGCCCGCTATGTAAGGATGTATAGTGTGAAGAGAGCAACCGTATATGGTGTTTCTCTGTGGGAGTTTGAAGTGTATGCAGATGCAACTTCAGCTGCCAGAAAAGCAACTACCATCGCGCTTTCTCCTTCAAAAGAGAATGAAACTCCGCTTTCAATAGGTGTTTGGCCTAATCCGGCTACAAATTTCCTTACTGTTCAGACGAAAGGTGTGAAAGCAAAATCTGTTCTGAAAGTTTATAGCCTTACTGGTCAGGTAATATACAATTCAATTGTTACCGGTCCGGCTACCCAGGTACAGATAGATATTTCCAAATGGACTAAAGGGATTTATATCATTTCATTGGATAATGTGAGGAAGAAAGTAGTGGTAGAATAAGCCATCAATAATTTTCAAAAATGCACCAATCTTAATAAGGTTGGTGCATTTTTGGTATTAGGCAAAACTATTGGAATAAATATTTAACGGGCCTTTCTCTTTAAATGATAATAGTGATAGATAATATTATCATAATATAACGCAAGGATTAAACAGCCTGATGCCAGGAAAAGCGTTTTTAATGCATAAGTTTTAAAGATAAAGCCTCCCAGTACACCTCCGGTAAAGAAAAAGCTGATGATAGCTAATTTCAGATAAATGCTTTTTGATAATCGCCGGAATTCTGCCTGCTGCCGGTAAAAGAATAACTGGGATAATTCAATCCCCAAATCAGTAAACAATCCTGTTAAATGTGTGGTACGAACTACCGACTGAGAGACTTTCGTAACCAATGAATTTTGCAATCCCATGGCAAATAACAATGCACAGGCGATCACCTGCCCCTGAATACCTGTAAGTGAACTACTGCCCACCATCCCGATAATTGTCAGAATAAGGATCTCGATGAACATAGGAATGGTATGAGCCACTGCCGGCTTTATCCTTATGACCGTTTCAATTAAAAGATTAGAAATGAATGCCCCTGCCAGGAAACAAAAAATGTAAACCAGGAAAACCAGGGCTGTAACGTAATTCTTTTTTACCAGCTCCTCCGAAAAGTAGGCAAAATGACCGGTAACGTTCGTCGTTAGTACTTTAACAGACAAAACGCCCGTAATATTTACAATGCCTGCAATAAATGAAAGTGTGGAAGCCAATCGCAGATTATGGATATATGTTCTACTTTTGCCTTTGTGCCTAAACATGGTTGCAAAATTACGAATAATGTTGATGCTGTTAAATAATTGCTTAGTTTAGAAAACCAAAACAACACAAACCTCAAATTCTGATGTTACAGATTGGCCTTATAAGGGAAGAAAAACAGCCGCATGATAACAGGGTCGCATTCACTCCACTGCAATGCCAATGGATCACACGCAATTATCCACAGGTAAATATTACCGTACAGCCGTCCGATTGGCGCTGCTTTAAAAATGATGAATACCTGAAAGCAGGGGTTACCCTTTCTGAAGACCTCTCCCACTGCCAGATACTGCTGGGGATTAAAGAAGTGCCACCAGAGAAATTGTTAGCAGGTAAAACATATCTGTTCTTCTCTCATACAAGAAAGAAACAACCACAGAATCAGCATTTACTGCAAACCATCCTGCAGAAAAATATCACGCTCATAGATTATGAATGCCTGGTGCATGAAGATGGACAACGTATTCTTGGTTTCGGGTTCTTTGCGGGCGTGGTAGGTGCACATAACGGGATATTAACTTATGGGAAGAAGACACGCACTTTTTCTTTAACGCCCGTGCATGAATGCCATGATTTTAAAGAGCTGATCAATCATTATTTCGGGACTAAATTACCTCCTCTAAAGATCGCTATTACCGGCTCCGGCCGTGTGGCAGCAGGGACCCTGGAAGTAATGGGATTACTGGGGATCAAGTACATTCCACCGGAAGAATATCTGATTAATAATTATGCGTATCCCGTATATACACAGCTGAAAGCCGGAGAACTCTATCTGAGGAGAACGGATAAGACCTATAGCAGAGAAGATTTCCATTTGCACCCGGATAAATATGATTGCAGATTTTTGCCTTTTGTAACGGCGACTGATATATTAATGAACGGGATCTACTGGGATGAACGTATTGCACCTCTGTTCACCTGGACAGACCTTGCAAAAGATAATTTCCGGATAAAGGTGATTGCTGATATTACAGACGATACCAACGGGTCTGTTCCCAGTAATTTAGGGGATTCTACGATTGAAGACCCTGTGTATGGGGTAGACAGGCATACACATCTTAAAACAGCCCCTTATCTGTCTGATACCGTTGATATGATGTGTGTGAGTAACCTCCCTAATGAGTTGCCACGGGATGCTTCGCAATACTTCGGAGATCAGCTGATGAAATATGTGTTTGATGAATTACTGAAAGAGCACAGTGATACTTTACATAATGCTACTATAGCGCAACAGGGCCATCTGACCGAGCGGTTTTCTTATCTGCAGGATTATGCAGATTTATAGATAGAGGTAATATGGTTTTAAAAGATCCGTGAATGCTGCAGTGTATATGTTACCTGTTTCACGGATAGCCATTTCCTCTATATCAGATACTCCTTCTCCCCTCTTAAAAATACCTACGGACCGGAAATAATCGTGTTGTACACTTTGTCTGACGTGCAGTATCTGCTGTGCATGAAACCCTGCGTCAGCGGCTTTTGTAGTGAAATCTTTAAAGGGGTGATAAGGGAGTAAGATGGAGAAAACACCATCCGGACTTAAATGGCTGGTGATTACGTCTAACAGTGATGCGTAATTTAAAGTAGTAGCATGCATGGCCTGGTTACGCAACTGGTCATTGCTTTTCAGGTCTGCTTCGTAAAATGGAGGATTGGTGATGATAAAGTCGTATAATGCTGTTACAGGTAACTCCTTTACATCTCCGGTTATTACACATATTCTGGCGGACCAGGGCGACAGGGCCATATTCCCGGCAGCCTGTGTAGCAGCATCCCCATCCAGTTCAACAGCGGTAATTGTTGCTGTGGGTAGTTGCTGTGCCAGCATCAGGCTTAATAAGCCGGTACCGGTGCCAATATCCATGATCTCTGACGAGGGCAGGGTATTTTCCAGTATGTAACGGGCCGTATAAGCACCCTGAATACAAGCATCTGTGCATACTTTCATTGCACAGTCACCCTGATAGACAGTAAATTCTTTGAAACGGAAATAGTTGTTTGCCATGAGATTAAAAAGCCGCTCTTGCACCAGGAATAACATCCAGTCCTGCAAACTCGCCTGCCTGGTATTTGTACCATGCTGTAATGGCGATCATCGCAGCATTATCCGTACAATATTCAAATTTAGGGATATAGGTATTCCAGCCATATTTCTTCCCCTGCTCTTCCAATGCTTTCCTTAAACCTGAATTCGCACTCACCCCTCCTGCTATACCTATTTCTTTAATACCTGTTTCATTAGAGGCCTTTACCAGTTTATTCATCAGTATACTGATGATACGCTGCTGGATAGAGGCACAAATGTCTGCCAGGTTATCCTGTATAAACTGCAGCTCCTGTTGCTGGATAAAGTAAAGTATAGACGTCTTAAGACCGCTGAAACTGAAGTTAAGTCCGGGTATCTGCGGCTCCGGGAATTTGAACCTTTTAGGGTCTCCCTGAGCAGCATATTTATCGATAAGCGGACCACCAGGATACGGCAAACCCAGTAATTTGGCGCTTTTATCAAAAGCTTCTCCCGCCGCATCGTCCAGTGTTTCACCGATGACTTTCATTTGCAACGGACTGTCGCAGCGCACTATCTGGGTATGCCCACCAGATACGGTGAGGCATAAAAAAGGAAAGGAAGGTTGAGATTCGGCTATGAAATTGGCCAGTACATGGGCCTGCATATGATGCACCGCTATCAACGGGATATCCAGCGCCATGGCCAGGGATTTGGCAAAAGAACTACCGACCAGCAAAGACCCCATCAGGCCGGGGGCCTGGGTAAACGCAATCGCGCTTAACTCCTCTTTGCTAACACCGGCTTTTTTCAACGCCAGGTCTACCACAGGTACGATATTCTCCTGATGCGCCCGGGAGGCCAGTTCAGGCACTACGCCACCGTATTGCTCATGCACGGTCTGATTGGCAATGCAATTGGATAATATTTTCCCATCCACCAGCACAGATGCACCGGTATCATCACAAGAAGACTCTATGGCCAGTATTTTTACAGACATGGGCGCAAAGGTAGGAAATTAGTTACTCCTGATTGCCACCACAGCGTCTAATTTAGAAGCAGAAAACGCCGGGATAAACCCTGCAACCATCCCTACAAAAGCAGAGATAGTCAACCCCAGTATAATATTGGAAAGTGTCAGCGTTACCACGAAAGTACTGAGACTATTGGCTACCAGCGTACCCATGAACACCAGTAACAGGCCTATCGTTCCTCCCACAATACACAACAGGATGGATTCTATGAGGAATTCCATGAGGATCACACTGCGTTTGGCCCCAATGGCTTTTTTAAGCCCGATGATACTGGTACGTTCTTTCACCGTTACGAACATGATATTGGCAATCCCAAACCCTCCTACTACCAGCGCAAAAAAAGCGATGAAAAAGCCTCCCATATTGATAGCTGCAAATACCCCGTTGAGATCATCAGTAGCACTGGTAATCTCGTTAAGGGAGAAGTTATCTTCCATTGTAGGTCTTAACCGGTGAACGGCCCTGATTACCCCCCTCAGCTCATCTTTCATTTCGGGCATGGTAGACGTAGGCGCTGTTTTAACCAGGATATAAGGGTCCGCATAACGCCGTTCATCCACGATAGTACGACCATATTTATAAGGTACTATCACAATATTATCATAGCTGACGATGTCCAGCATGCTGGAACCTTTCTTTTTCAACACTCCTATTATCCTGGTCGGCCTTCCTTCAATACGGATGGTTTTGCCCAGTGCCGCTTCCGCAGAACCAAACAGTCCTTCCCAGAGGTTAGCCCCGATGATGGCCACATTGGACGATCCGTCGTTTTCCTTGCCTATAAAGAAGTGACCCGCTGAAATGGAAATCTGCTGTACTTTGTCATAATCCTGCGTAACAGCCATAAAATCCACTCCTTCCATATAGTCATTCTTATATTCTATCCGCTTATTACCGGAAGAGAATGCAAATGCGGCCGCACTGGCACTATGTACCTTGTCCTGTATGTATTTCAGCTCTTTGTACTCAGGCAGTGGCCTGTTCATGTATTTCCACCAGGGGGCATCCGGCCCACCTTCCCAGGGCCATTTCTGGACGAATATCACGTCATTACCCAGCGCTGCCAGGTCATTCCGTACATTGCTTTCCAGGCTGTTAGTAGCCGTGAGAACGGCAATAATGCAGAATATACCGATGGTTATACCTAAGAGGGAAAGGAAAGTGCGCAGTTTATTAACCCGCAACTCCTGCACAGCCATTTTAAGGCTGCTCCATAATATTTTTATAGTGGCTATCATAGATACATGTAAATTAATGATTAATCATGATATTCACCATTCTTCTCATTCTTTCTAAGTACCTTTGCAAACATTTTTGGTACAAACTAATATGAAGTACGCAAGCGAAATCAACAAACGGAAGACATTTGCCATTATAGCCCACCCGGATGCCGGTAAAACTACCCTTACAGAGAAGTTCCTGTTATTTGGTGGTGCTATCCAGACGGCCGGAGCGGTAAAATCCAACAAGATCAAGAAGCATACTACCTCCGACTTTATGGAAATAGAGCGCCAGCGTGGTATCTCTGTGGCTACTTCCGTAATGACCTTCGAATACAGGGACATGCTGGTAAACCTGCTGGATACTCCTGGTCACAAGGACTTTGCTGAGGATACTTACCGTACGCTCACCGCTGTAGACAGCGTTGTACTGGTGATAGACTGTGTGAAAGGGGTGGAAGAACAAACCGGTAAACTGATGGATGTATGCCGTATGCGTGATACCCCGGTGATCATATTCGTCAATAAGCTGGACCGTGACGGTAAAAACCCTTTCGACCTGCTGGACGAACTGGAAGAAAAGCTCAACATCAAGGTGCGCCCCCTCAGCTGGCCTATTAACGGCGGTAAAGACTTCAAAGGCGTTTATAACCTCTATAATAAAAGCTTCGTGTCCTTTGCTCCCAACAAGAAAGCAACGGATGATGATATCGTTCCCCTCTCAGACCTTACCAGCTCTTATATAGATGAACATTTCAATACACAGGATGCAGCACAGTTACGTGCAGACGTGGAACTGATTGAAGGTGTGTATGATACGTTCGATAACACAGAATACCTGCAGGGTAAAATGGCCCCCGTATTCTTTGGTAGCGCGGTTAACAACTTTGGTGTTAAAGACCTGCTGGACACCTTCGTGGAAATTGCACCTATTCCCCGCAGCCGGGAAGCCAGTACCCGCCCCGTAGATGTACAGGAAGATAAATTCAGTGGCTTTATCTTTAAGATCCATGCGAACTTAGATCCCCGTCACCGCGACCGTATCGCTTTCCTTCGTGTATGCTCCGGACGTTTTGAAAGGAATAAGTTCTTCCATCACGTACGACTGGATAAAGAAGTGCGCTTCAGCAATCCGTACAGCTTCCTGGCCCGTGACAAGAATATAGTAGATGATGCTTATCCGGGAGATGTGGTAGGTTTATTTGATACCGGTAACTTTAAAATAGGGGACACGCTCACGGAAGGAGAAAATTTCTACTTTACAGGTGTTCCCAGCTTCTCTCCGGAGTTGTTTAAAGAGGTGATCAACAAAGACCCGATGAAAACCAAACAGTTGGAAAAAGGTCTTTTACAGTTAACAGATGAAGGGGTGGCACAGTTATTTACCCAGCATGGTGGTAACCGTAAGATCATTGGTTGTGTGGGTGACCTGCAGTTTGAAGTGATCCAGTACCGCCTGTTACAGGAGTATGGCGCTTCCTGCCAGTTCAATACCCTTCCTTTCTTTAAAGCCTGCTGGATTACCGGCAATAAGCAGAAGATAGAAGAGTTTATCCGTTTTAAAGGTGCGAATATCGTATCTGATAAAGATGGTCACCTGGTATACCTGGCACAGTCTGAATGGTACTTAAATACAGAACGTACCAATAATCCTGAAATTGAATTCCATTTCACATCTGAAATACATAAATAATAAAAGCCGCTGCTGAGATCAGTAGCGGCGTATTTTGAATTGTACGACCAACTCGAAGTACAATTGCAGACTGTCTTAAATGTAAAATGTACAGCAAAGCTATATCAGCTTTGCTTTTTTTATTTATCGATTCGGGAATTTGATTTACGCAAAGAGGAATTGAACAGGTCAGAGCCTATTCAGAGCATTAAAAAGGCCCCTTACGGAGCCAATTTACTTATTCTCTGATATACTGTAAGATAATCTCACTAAACGTTTTTTCCTGTTTCCCCTCAAAATGTGCATCCATATGCCGGTCGTCTTTCCACCGGTAAGTGATCTTCTGCGGATAAGGACTATCCAGGTTCTCTGCCACAAATCCCACCGTTTTCAATACGCGTATCTTAAACCGCAAAGGTTGTCCTGTCTGAGGATCTTTCACAGCCGCGATCGTATAAAAGAGACCTTCCGGTGTGCGTAACAGTTTCATTTCATCCTGCTTCACACTGTCCTTCTCTGCAATACGCCAGCTGGTACCCTGCCACACATCATCATTTACCTTCACCCAGTTCTCCCTGAAGGTACTATGTTTGGCCCGCATCAGCCACTTGCCCTCCATACGGTCCAGGAAATGAAAATCGGCATTGGTTACCTGCGCCTGAGCGTGCAGGCATATTATCAGCAGCAGACTACTGCTGAACAATAGCTTCCTCACCATACATCTGTTGTTTATATTTATGTGAAGGGGAAGCGATAAAAGGTCCGATGTTGAGTGATGCCCATTTTTCATCTACCTTTTGGATAGTAGCATTATCAGCTACAATGATATTGGGCCAGTCGCGTTCGAAATTGTCCAGTAAGCGGGTCTTCTGTGTACCATCCAGACCAATACCCGCCGTCGTCTTACCAGGATTACCCGGCACCACAAAATTATCGCGGCGGGGGTCCAGGTTATTACAAAAACGCCATAAAGCAGAAGCCAGGTCGCTTACATCTACGGTATGTTCTACATAGAGGACCATCTTGACCCCTGCCATTTCCGGCAGGCTATATAACTGTTCGTTCAGTTCCTTGATATGGAAAGGACGGCTCTTTTCTACGGCAATTAAAATACAGGGAATATCCTCTTTCAATAAGGAATCATTGATCCCTTTGATTTCACCGAAGCGCTGCATGATCTCTGCGACATTGATTTCCCTGGCAGTTGTGATCATTTCAACATTCCCTTCAATCTCTTCTTCGTATTTACGGGTACCATCAATACACATCTTACCGCCAAACCCCATTTTAGAACAGGAATGGTCCAGTACGTCCATAGGTCCCTGGCTAAAGTAAATATCCGTAGCCGGGTTCAGGTGACGGAACATGTATTGTGCTAACTGTTTGTAGTCATGAATATTGGCGCCTTCATCTGTCACCGCCAGGATCTTGTTGAACATCATTTGTCCGGCCCCCCACATCGCATTCATCACCTTCTGGGCCTGACCAGCATAATCCTTTTTGATCTGTGCGATCACCAGGTTATGGAACACCCCTTCTACCGGCATTTCCATATCGATGATTTCAGGCACCAGCGTCATTTTGATAGGCGCCAGGAAAATCCTTTCCGTGGCCTTCCCTATCCAGGCATCTTCCTGTGGCGGGATCCCAACTATAGTAGACGGGTAAACAGCATCTTTACGGTGAGTGATAGCAGTGACATGGAAACGTGGGTACCAGTCGGCCAGAGAATAATACCCTGTATGATCTCCGAAAGGTCCTTCCCATATCAGCTCTTCATCCGGTTCCACATATCCTTCTATCACGAAATCTGCATCAGCAGGTACTTCCAGTTCGGGCTGGGAAATACATTTTACCAGCTCTACTTTCTGTTTGCGCAGGAAACCTGCCAGCATGTACTCATCTACGTTTTCAGGTAAAGGAGCGGTAGCGGAATAGGTATATACAGGGTCGCCGCCTAAGATAACGGCTACCGGCATACGCTTCTTCAGCTTTTTATATTCCATGAAATGTTTCGCTGATACTTTATGTTTATGCCAGTGCATGCCGGTCATCTTATTATCAAACACCTGCATGCGGTACATCCCTACGTTGCGGGTACCGGTATGCGGATCTTTGGTATGAATAACAGGTAAAGTGATGAACGGGCCACCATCTTTAGGCCAGCAGGTAAGAACAGGTAATTTGCTGAGGTCGGGGTCTGTCATGATAACTTCCTGGCAGCTCCCTTTGCCGCTCACTACTTTAGGCATCCAGGAGGCAAACTGACCCAGTTTAGGTAACATGGAGAGTTTATCCAGTATGCCTTCCTTTGGTTTAGACAGCATTTTAAAGAGATCTTCTATCTCGTGGGCTACATCATCCAGTTCTTTTACGCCCAATGCCAGGCACATACGTTTGTAGCTGCCCATTGAGTTGATTAATACCGGGAAATCGTAACCTGTATTTTCAAAAAGCAATGCTTTGCCACCATGGGGTGATTTGCTCACCCTGTCTGTAATCTCAGCTATTTCCAGCTTAGGATCCACATAGGTCTTGATCCTTACCAGTTCTCCTGCCTTTTCGAGTGTATCTATGAATTGTTTCAGATGTTTATATGCCATAGCCCAGTTACTAAAAACGAATGACGAATTACGATCAGGCGCAAAGATACGCACAATCGTAATTCGTCATTCGTAATTTGTAACAGAAAAACCAATTAAACTTAGAAACCAACTACTATCGGGCCGGTTGCAATTACCACCCGGGGACCACGTGGGTAATATACTCTTGGTGGCGGGGGTGGCGGAGGGCAGGGTTCTTCATAATAAACCACTCTTGGCTCCGGACGGCAGACATAACCACCGCCGTAATAACCGGCATATCTTGGAGCAGGACGGCAATCATCCCTACGGTATTCTCTTTCGTAACCACGGCCACCATGGCCGTATCCGTGTCCGCGTCCTCTGCCACCCCAGTCGCCTCTGTCAAAATCTCTTCTACCCTGTGCCTGAGTGCTAAGTATAGCTCCGCCTATTAGCATTGTAATTAATACTATCCGTTTCATAACTGTATGTTTATGTTGTTTAGAGAAAGGTCGTTGTTGAAATTTTAAGAATGATATTAAGCATAGTAAGCAATGCTGTCCGGATATTTCACTGTATTTGCCGGCATAAAGCTATACCTCTTATAGTGATGATGACGTATTGGTCTGTGATGCCAGTGATGACGCACTACATGACGGTGTGGATGCGGAGGCACTGGTGGTAATGGCGGCCTCGGAAATCCAGGTGGTACTGGTGGTAATGGCGGATGCGGAGGCTGTGCATTTACAAACACTATACTTCCTAAGAAAAATATGCTGAGAAATAATAGCTTTTTCATGATCCAAACATTAAAATAATGAGTTGATATGTGGTGTGATCCGGATCTTATTTTTAACAGTTTTTAACAGTTAGAAACAGGCTGCTAAAGGCTTTACCGTTTCATTCCATCGTGCTGTTGTATATGTAAAGCCAATAAGTATGCCAAAAAAAATCTCCCGGTAGCAACCGGGAGAATAGCATGATATA
The DNA here is from genome assembly GCF_009758125.1 of Chitinophaga oryziterrae. GTDB lineage: Bacteria > Bacteroidota > Bacteroidia > Chitinophagales > Chitinophagaceae > Chitinophaga > Chitinophaga oryziterrae. The sequence goes on along the minus strand of NZ_WRXO01000004.1, from coordinate 566,260 downwards.
GAACGATGAATAATATTGTTTTACATACGCGGACAATCTGAAAATTTCTGTTTTCCCCAATGTCCCCAGGGGCCTTTTGTGCCTCCAAAACGATAGCCAAGGGTGAATCCTGAAAAAATGTACCAGTCGTCATACTTCTGAGAGCCTCTTGGGAAACCATCTATAGGATAAGTTCCCTTACCACGGTAGGCATAATCTACCGATTTCTGTCCCCTGTATTGCAGCAGCGTGTTCCTGTCTACATATCCCATACTCACATCATCCAGATAATCTGAAAAAGTTCTCCTGATACCTATTTCAAAGCCCAGTACCCAGGAGTCTGTCAGCAGGAATTTAGCACCTGCACCAAAAGGAATGGCGATAGAACGCAGGTTATACTTTTTTCTATCCGGGTACATAGGCAGTCCCTGCCCTTCTGTAGTTAATGCACGCAGCTTTACCACGTTACCGTTAGCATCTCTGGCGGTAGGATAAAAACTAAAAACGGCGATCCCTCCGAATACATAAGGAGTGAATCGTTTTTCATCAATATCAAGGAAATTAAATTCACCGATCAGGCTTCCTTCTATAATAGGAGAACGGAAACTGAGGTTACGGGCTACCAGCTCCGCTCTTTTATTTGTGCTATCAGCACCGGCGATCCTGCCGTAAGTAAACCCGGCACGCAAACTAAAATAACGGTTAAAGTCCCTTTTGGCAAAAACGCCAATGGAATACCGGGTATACCTGAAGTCTACACGCTTTTCTGCAAGGTCTCCACTGTAATTACTAGCTCCTAAAAAACCACCTACCTGCCAGTACTGCTGACTGAAACCTGCAAAAGGCGCAAAGATCAATACCAGGACTACTACCTTCTTAAATACGGTTACTGTTAAACGGTTCCTCAATGCACATAGATTTGGCACCAACATAAGGGCTGGATTAAATAATAGTGATCTGTACATGATTGATGTACATACTTTCAAGGCAGGTATAAGGGGATATCAGAACAATTGTCTTATAACGTCTAAAACTGACAAAAATTGTAGCACAGGCAATTATACGCTCTAAGAACGGGCGCAAAATAATGCTTTTCTTCTCTCCTGCAAAGCCCGATGTCATATTAATGCAGCATTTATTATCACATCAGTTGTTGGAACGTTTTTTTTCATAATATGCTTTAAAATTCTTATTTTGAGTTAGTTCTAATCAACTTAATAATGTAGACACCCTGCTGATAAATCCTCTTAAAATAACCCGCGATGAAAAACAAACCTCCGACCCAGGAGTCCATGGAACAACTTGCTGTGAAAGCACTGGGCTTTGCCGACGATCACGTAGCCGATTCTTTTGAAATGAAAGACGTATCCGAATGGCTGGGCATCTCCTATTCTTACTTTTACCACAGCTTTACGGCTGTGATGGACGAACCTTACTGGCAATACGTAAAACGTCATCGCCTCGAATTAGCTGCCGGATTGCTAAGACACAGCGGCTATAATATCAGCGATATCGGAGAACGTTCCGGTTATGCTACGGTAGCTGCCTTTACCAAAGCCTTTACGCAATACTTTAATAAGAGTCCGCGTAGTTTCCGTAAGATAGATACCCTGCCCAAAGAAAAACGTACCCTGGAACTGGTAGACGCCATTGTTCAATCCTTCGATAAGAAAGGAAACCTGATTGCCCCCTATTTTTGCTTCGACAGAACAGAACCCGAAGTGCTGCCGGAAGGTATGTTGTTCTATACCCTGCTTTCTCACAAACAGGACCCCGTAGTACAGATGATCATGAAAATGAACCGGGAAGAACAACGGATGCGGAAAATATTATCCGGTCTGGAACTCCCCCATGCAAGAGTGATCACCAGTACCCTCGACGCTGTACCCGTTACAGAATATGAGAAAATGAGCATGTATGCCGGTATACTCGTCCCCGCCAAGGATGTAACCGCACAACTGCTGCATACTACAGCAGCCGAAGGACTGATGGCCAAAAGAATGCCCGGAGGGCATTACCTCCGCCTGCCCTTGCCCATGGATTTTGCAACAGCCGGTATCCCTATGTACGAGTTTATCAACCGGTATGTAAGGGAAGGCGTGTTCAAAATGAGTGGTAATCATTTCTTCATATCACTGCTGGCGCCTAATGCCTGCGAGATATATATTCCATATTTGAAGCAACTATTATAATATATTTGGGTAAAATACACTGTCCATGAATGAAGTGAAGTTACCCTTCAACGCACGGTTGGCTTTTACCCTGATATCCATCTTACTTATTATATACATACTAAGGCTTGGGCATGAACTGATCATACCTCTGATCTTTGCCTTCCTGGTATCTATTACGCTGCTTCCCGTGGCTAACCACCTTGAAAAATGGCGGTTTTCACGGGGAGCAGCTGCTCTTACCGTTATCCTGCTCTTTCTGGTTATCCTCGCAGGCATTACCATGCTGCTGATTTCACAAATGGGTTCTTTTGTGGACGACTTCCCCCACTTACAGGCACAGCTGCTGAAATCCCTGAACGGCCTACAGGGATGGATAAACGTTCATTTCCATATCAATTCACATAAACAGATGGACTACCTGGAACAGGCAGCCATGGGCACCCTCGGTTCTGCTACCAGCTTCCTGAGTACCACGGTATTATCTGTCTCCTCCCTCTTTATCTTCTTCATTTTCGTCATGTTATACACGTTTTTCCTGCTCCTGTACCGGCGGTTGCTCGTCACCTTCCTGATACGGGTGTTCAAGGATGAACACCGGGAGATACTCGAAGACGTTATTATCCAGACACGTTCTATCATTAAAGGGTATTTAACAGGACTCATGATTGAAATGACCGTAGTAGCTATTGTGAACTGCACTATCTTCTGGATACTGGGTATTAAATACGCTACACTGCTGGGTATTATGGCGGCTATCTTCAATATCATCCCTTACGTAGGGATCTTCGTCGCTACCATCCTGTGTATGCTGGTGACCCTGACCAATAGTTCCGTACCCATTACTATTCAGGTAGGGCTTTGCCTGTTATTGGTGCATTTTACCGACAGCAATATCCTGCTGCCCCGTATTGTGGGTTCCAAGGTGAAAATCAATGCGTTGGTAACTATCCTGGGCGTAGTGGCCGGTAACCTCATATGGGGCATTCCGGGTATGTTCCTGGCAATCCCCATTATTGCCATCCTTAAAATCGTTTTTGAACATATAGAATATATGCACCCATGGGCCCTTTTACTGGGTGATGTGACGCTTAAAAAGAAAAAAAACGAAGTAACCGAAGTAACCAAAGACCCCGAACCCGATGTCGCTAGCGAATAATTCAATTACGGAAGTACCCGTACTTACCACAGAGAATCTGATACTGCGTGCCATAGACGAAAAAGACCTGGCAGGCTTGTTCGCTATTTTTTCCAGCGAGCCTGTGATGAAATTTATGGATGTGGAACGTTTTACCAATATTTCCGAGGCTGCTCAGATGGTTACTTTCTTCCGGGAAAAACTAAGTATCGGTGAGGGGATTCGCTGGGCTATCTGCCTGAAAGACAATGATCAACTGATAGGTACCTGTGGTTTTCATCATATCAGTCCAACGCACTATAAATGCGAGATCGGGTATGATCTGCTGCCTGCTTTTTGGGGAAAGGGAATTATGACCAATGCGCTCCATGCCATATTGCAATTCGGGTTTGAACAGATGAATTTCAACAGGATTGAGGCCATTGTAGATCCTGTTAATACAAGGTCTTATGCATTATTGGACAGACTTGGTTTTCAACGGGAAGGATTACACAGACAATCATTTTTCGAGAAGGGCAGGTTTGTAGACGTATACATTTACAGCATGTTACAGGGGGATTATAAAAATGAACTTCATTTTTAATATTTTTGTCCCATGCTATTTAGGAATGCCTCTACAGAAGATCTAAAGGAAATAGTTGAGATCTATAATACTACCATTGCAGGAAGAATGGTAACTGCTGATACTGAACCAGTTACAGTAGATAGCCGGATAAAATGGTTTAATGAACATTCCCCGGAAAAACGCCCCTTATGGATGGTGGAAGAGAACGGTATTTGTGTCGGATGGGTCAGCTTCCAGTCATTTTATGGGCGCCCGGCTTACAATGGAACTGCAGAAATAAGCATCTATCTACATGAAAATCAGCGTGGTAAGGGTCAGGGAAAAGCTATTTTAGAATACGCGATGACACAATGTCCCTCCCTTGAAATACATACTTTACTGGGATTCATCTTTTCGCATAACCTTCCCAGCATCCGGTTGTTTGAGAAACTGGGATTTAAAGAATGGGCACATCTGCCCAATATTGCCGTACTCGATAATGTAGAAAGGAGTTTAAGTATCCTTGGTAAAAGAATTTATTGATCTATGTGGGTGATTTACGCTTTGCTCTCTGCTATTTTTGCTTCGCTGACAGCCATTTTTGCTAAAATAGGTGTGGCGGATATTAATTCGGACCTGGCAACTGCCATCCGGACTATCATCATTGTGATAATGGCCTGGGGTATTGTGCTGTTCCGGGGAGAAAGCAAGGGATTACAGCATATATCAAAACATGGACTGCTTTTCCTGGTATTGTCGGGACTGGCAACAGGGGCATCCTGGATATTTTACTTTAAAGCATTACAGATCGGGAAAGTATCCCAGGTAGCTCCTGTGGATAAACTGAGTGTGGCATTGACTATCGTGCTGTCAATTGTATTTTTACATGAAGCACTGACCATCAAAACTGCCATTGGGGCGGCGTTGATTATGGGAGGTACGCTGGTACTGATTTTATAAGGGCTATTTTATATACACATCTGCGATCTCCGGCAATAATGTGGTTGGTACGGATAACTTCCACTTCATCTCCTAATATAGATGCAAAGGTATTAAGCTCTGATTTACAGATATTTGCACATTTTGAAGCTGCATTACAAATGGGACAGTGATTCTCTACAAAGATAAAACCCTCATCTTCTGCATGCCATTCGGCCAGGTATCCTTCGGAGGTACGTATGGCAGCGAACTGTTCCAGCTTTTCGGCCAGATCGGTGATGCCCTGAAGGGCAAGGGTATATTTTTCCTGTTGCAGACGTTCGCGGGCAGCCACTACTTTTTCAAGCGCTGCATCGCCCAGCTCTTTACGGATGGTTTCTATGAGTTGCAGGGTAAATTCTCCATGCGTATCAGGGAAATGAGCATGCCCCTGGGGGGTAAGATTCCAGATTTGTACGGGACGGCCTACTCCTTTTGTAGTGGTAGCCGACATCACAAGGCCCTCTTCTGCCAGCTTTAATAGCTGCAGCCGAGCGCCTTCTCCTGTTATTTGTAAAGCGGCAGCGAGCATTGCGGCCGATTGTGGCCCTTTCGTCTTCAGTAACTGCAGGAACCGGTCTGCCGTCGCTTTGGTGATGGGTCTATAATTTTCCAAGTTATTACTTGTTTTATTATCAAATGTCGTAATTTTGTAGGAGTAAAAAAAATTTGTTGCTACATCAACATAGATAGAATGAATGTATTGATCTTCAACGGCACGATGGACAGCAGCCCCTATACTACGGCGAATAAACTGACAAGTTACTTTGAAGAGCAATTCCGTCAGAAAGGCTTTAATACAGAGGTGTTCAGTCCGGCAGGTGGCCATATTCCATTTTTTGAATACCCTAAAGGAGAAGTGCCTGCTCCCGTACAGGCGATGTGCGACGCTTTCCTGAAAGCAGATGTGCATGTGTGGTTAACGCCACTTTATCACGGGAGCATGACCGGGGTGATGAAAAACACCCTGGACTGGCTGGAAATGACCAGCAAGCTCAGTCATCCTTATTTAACAGGAAAGGTTGTAGCTTTGGTCTGCTGGGGAGATGGTTCACAGGCTATGCAGGGCATTAATGCGATGGATTCGGTAGCGAAGGCATTAAGGGCATGGGTACTGCCATTTTCCGTACCTATTATGAAAGAACACCTGTACGATGCCGAAACGAATGATTTTACAGTATCCTATAAACATAAGTTCGATATGGTGATCTCCCTGCTGGGGGATGCCAGGATGGTAAGAACGGTTCAACATTAATTATAATAAGGAAGCAATATGATAACAGTATCAGAAAAAGCAGGCGAATATATCAAGGCGCTCATGATCAAAGAAAATCATGCCCCTGATACCTTTGTACGCGTAGGCGTAAAAGGCGGCGGTTGCTCCGGACTGGAATACGTGATGAAATTTGAAAGCACTGATCATCAGGAAGGAGACCAGACATTTGAAGACAGAGGCGTAAAGATAGTGGTGCAGATGAAAAGCCTTTTGTACCTGTACGGTACAGAACTCGACTACTCCGACGGACTGAATGGCAAGGGCCTGTATTTCAACAACCCAAACGCTACCCGTACGTGTAGCTGTGGAGAAAGTTTTGCGGTGTAGCATTAATTAACTAATTCGGAAAATGAGAAATAGCAACGAAATAATAGATGATATAGCCAACAAGGAATACGAGTTCGGCTTTACTACTGACATTGAGATGGATATCGCTCCTGTTGGCCTCAATGAGGACACCATTCGCTTTATCTCTGCTAAAAAGCAGGAACCGGAATGGTTGCTGGAATGGCGACTAAAAGGTTTTGCTGCTTTCAAGAAAATGAAGTTCCCTAACTGGCAGCACTTTCAAATGCCGGAACTGGACCTTCAGAAATTGTCTTACTATGCAGCGCCTAAAGAGAAGAAAAAGCTGAACAGCCTGGATGAAGTAGATCCTGAACTGCTGGCTACCTTCGATAAACTGGGTATCTCACTGAAAGAACAGAAAGTACTGGCTGGCGTGGCCGTAGACGTCGTATTCGACAGCGTATCCGTAGCTACCACCTACCGCGCCAAACTGGAAGAACTGGGCATCATCTTCTGCTCTTTCGGAGAAGCTGTTAAACATCACCCTGAACTGGTAAAGAAATACCTGGGCACCGTGGTTCCTCATTCCGATAATATCTTCGCTGCACTGAACGCCGCCGTATTCTCCGACGGTTCTTTCGTATATATTCCAAAAGGAGTGCGCAGCCCAATGGAGCTGAGTACCTATTTCCGTATCAACGCAGAAAACACCGGTCAGTTTGAACGTACCCTCATCATCGCTGATGAAAGCGCCTACGTAAGCTACCTGGAAGGTTGTACCGCTCCTAAACGCGATGAGAACCAGCTGCATGCCGCAGTAGTGGAACTGGTTGCGCTGGATCACGGAGAAATCAAATACTCTACTGTACAGAACTGGTATCCCGGAGATAAAGACGGTAACGGCGGTATCTTCAACTTCGTTACCAAACGCGGTATCTGCAAAGGTAACGGTAGCAAAATATCCTGGACACAGGTGGAAACCGGATCTGCCATCACCTGGAAATATCCCAGTGTGATCCTCCAGGGTGATAACTCTGAGGGTGAATTCTACTCTGTTGCAGTGACCCGTAACAAACAGATCGCAGACACCGGTACCAAAATATACCACCTGGGCAAAAATACCCGCAGCCGTATCATATCCAAAGGTATCTCTGCTGGTCATAGCGATAATACCTATCGCGGCCTGGTACAGGTAGGACCACGTGCTGCCAATGCACGTAACTATACGCAATGCGATTCCCTGCTAATAGGTGACCGTTGTGGCGCTCATACCTTCCCTTATATAGAATCAAGGAACAGTACTGCTACCGTTGAACACGAGGCTACTACTTCCAAGATCGGGGAAGACCAGATATTTTACCTGAATCAACGTGGTATAGAAACAGAAAAAGCAGTAGCCCTTATCGTAAATGGCTACGCAAAAGAAGTGCTGAACCAGCTCCCGATGGAGTTTGCCGTAGAAGCGCAGAAACTGCTGTCTATCACACTGGAAGGTAGTGTAGGGTAATATATCAACAACATTTATACAAGAAAAACAACAGAGAAATATATCATGCTGACGATTAAAAATCTGCACGCAGAAGTAGACGGTAAAAAAATACTGAAAGGCATTAACCTGGAAATCAAAAGAGGTGAGATGCACGCTATCATGGGACCTAACGGTTCCGGCAAAAGCTCACTGTCTTCTGTACTGGCTGGTCGTGAAAATTATACGGTTACTGAAGGTGAAGTAATCTTTGAAGGTAAGAACCTCCTGGATCTCTCTCCTGAAAACCGTGCCCGCGAAGGTATCTTCCTGGCATTCCAATACCCGGTAGAAATACCAGGTGTATCTAACCTGAATTTTCTGAAGACTGCCTTAAATGAAATCCGGACCTACCACGGCCTGGCTCCTATCGAAGCAAAGGAATTCCTGAAACTGACAAAGGAAAAACAGCAACTGGTAGACTTTAATGCCAATCTGATGAACCGTTCTCTGAACGAAGGTTTTTCCGGTGGTGAAAAGAAACGTAACGAAGTTTTTCAACTGGCCATGCTGGACCCAAAACTGGCTATCCTGGATGAAACGGATTCCGGTCTGGATATCGATGCCCTCCGCATCGTTGCTGCTGGTGTAAACAAACTGCGTAGTGTAGACAAGGCTTTCATGGTTATTACCCACTATCAGCGTCTGCTGGACTATATCGTTCCTGACTTTGTACATGTGTTGTATGATGGCCGTATCGTAAAAACCGGTAACAAAGAACTTGCTTTGGAACTGGAAGAAAAAGGCTACGACTGGCTGAAAGAAGAGGTACACCAGAAAGAATCCGTTTAACATTTAACCAGAACATGACCAGCGACAAATCATTTTTCGACTTTATATCAAACGGGCTGCCGGGGCCGGAGCTGAGGAAAGACGCGGATAACGCGATCCTTCCTGCACGCCAGCTGGCTTTCAGCCGGTTCAGGGCATTGGGTCTGCCTTCTGTGAAAACAGAAGAATGGCGCTATACCAATATACAACGCTTTCTGAAGGACTCTTTTTCCTTAGCGCAGGAAGAAGGTACTATCACCGCTGAACAACTGAAAACGGTGAATACCAGGGTCCCTCAACTGGACAGCTACACAGCTGTACTGGTGAACGGACGCCTGCAAACGGCATTATCCAAACTACCCGCTGAAGGAAAGGTCTCCATCTCTACACTCAGCGGTGCAGCTAACAATACTCAATTACAGTTATGGTTCGATAAACACCCGCACCTGCAACAACAGCCCTTTGCTGCGTTGAATGCGGCCCTGTTTGCAGACGGTCTCTTTATCGAAGCTGGTGTGAATGCCAGTCTGGATAAACCCCTGCACATCCTCCATATCTACACTACCGCAGAAAATGCCTTCATACAGCCCCGCCATCTGCTGGTGCTGCATAAAGGCGCCACACTGGAGATTGTAGAATCTTCCGTAGGCCTGAATGAAACAGCGATCGCTTTTGTAAACAGTGTTACTGAAATAATACTGGAAGAAAACGCAGAGCTGTGGCATTACAACCTGCAGAGCAGTGAAAAGAACAGCCGTCATATTTATCATACTTCTACCGTGCAGAAGGCAGATAGCCGTTACCATCACTTCAACTTCACCCTGCCGTCCGCAGAGCTTACACGCAATAACCTGAGTGTAGCCCTCACCGGCAGCAATACAGAAACAAACCTGCATGGCCTTTACCTCGCTACTGATCAGCAGCATGTAGATAACCATACATTCGTTGATCACCTGGTGCCTAACTGTAACAGTAATGAACTGTACAAAGGCGTGTTACTGGACAACTCCAATGGTGTTTTCACCGGTAAGATCCATGTACACCAGGATGCACAGAAAACCAACGCTTTCCAGCAGAACAATAACCTGCTGATGAGCGAAAAGGCAAGCATCAACTCACAGCCGCAGTTAGAAATATATGCGGATGATGTGAAATGCAGCCATGGTTTCACGGTAGGCCGTTTCAGCGAAGAATCTTTGTTCTACCTGCGTTCCCGCGGTATTGGCGAAGAAGCAGCGAAAACACTGCTGGTAAACGCTTTTGCGTTTGACATTACCGACCAGGTACATATCCCGGCATTGCAGGACTTCCTTTCTGAGAAGATCCGCAAGTATGTATCTGGCGCTATCAACAATTAATTAAGTAAGAAATTACGATCTTTGTATGAGGTCATCCGGGTTCATACCTGGATGACCTCAAATGTATCAGAGAAATAATAATATTCATTATGCAACACGTACCCGACATAACTGTTCCGGCATTGGACGTAGAGAAGATCAGAAGGGATTTCCCGCTGTTACAGGAAAAGGTATACGGCTTACCGCTGGTATATCTTGACAATGCGGCTACCACGCAGAAACCACAGGTCGTTCTGGATGCCCTGGAACAATACTACACTACCATCAACAGCAACGTACACCGTGGTGTGCATCACCTTAGCCAGCGTGCTACAGATGCATATGAAGGTGCCCGTAAAATTATAGCCAGCTTTATCAATGCACAGAAACCGGAAGAAGTCATCTTTACCAAAGGCACTACCGATGGTATTAACCTGGTGGCCAACTCTTTCGGACGTAGCGTGATCAAACCGGGAGATATTGTGCTGGTATCTGCGATGGAGCATCACTCCAATATCGTTCCCTGGCAGATCATGTGTGAAGACAGAGGCGCTGAGTTACAGGTAATCCCTATGAATGAACAGGGTGAGTTACTGATGGACCAGTTTTCTGCTTTGCTGAATGACCGTGTAAAGATCATTGCTGTTACCTGGGTGTCTAACGCATTAGGTACAGTGAATCCCGTACATGAGATCATCTCCCGGGCACATGCACGTAATATCCCTGTGTTGCTGGATGCTGCGCAGGCAATACAGCATATGCCGGTAGATGTGCAGGAACTGGACGTTGACTTCCTGGTATTCTCCGGACATAAATTATACGGTCCTACCGGTATAGGCGTATTGTACGGTAAAGAAGAATGGCTGGATAAACTGCCTCCTTACCAGGGTGGCGGAGATATGATCAAGACCGTTACTTTTGCCAAAACAATTTACAACGTACTCCCGTATAAGTTTGAAGCCGGTACACCGGATATCAGTGGCGCTATTGCCCTGGGAACAGCCGTGGAATATGTGCAGAAAGCAGGTATAGAGAATATACAGCAGTGGGAAGAACAACTGATGGAATACGCTACGCAGCGTTTACAGGAAGTAGAAGGTTTACGCTTCATAGGGCAGGCGAAGAAGAAATCCGGCGCTATCTCTTTCCTGGTGGATGATATCCATCCGTACGACCTGGGAGAGCTGCTCGATAAGCAGGGTATTGCCATCCGTACAGGACATCATTGTGCGGAACCGGTGATGAGTGCGTTTTGTATTCCGGGTACCGTACGTGCCTCTTTTGCGATGTATACAACAATGGAAGATATTGATAAACTGGTAGCAGGTATTCAAAAAGCTGCTTCCATGTTAAGATAATGGGATTATGACTATCAAAGAAACACAGGACGAACTGATATCGGATTTCTCCTTCATGGAAAACTGGATGGATAAATACGAGTATATTATCCAGCTGGGAAAAGATTTACCGTTGATAGATGAAAAGTATAAAACACCGGACAACCTGATAAAAGGGTGCCAGTCGCAGGTGTGGTTACATACTGAAATGATTGATGGTAAACTGGTATTTACAGCAGATAGTGATGCAGTAATTACCAAAGGGCTGATCAGCCTGATGGTAAGTGTATTATCCAATCATACCCCGAAGGAAATTACAGAAGCAGACCTGTATTTCATTGAGGCAATAGGTCTTACCAGTCATCTGTCCCCTACCCGATCCAACGGCCTGTTAAGTATGCTGAAGCAGATGAAAATGTATGCTTTTGCTTACCAGGCTACTTCTCAATCACAAAAAAACGGCACGGAATTATGAGCGATTTAAGAGATAAAATAGAAGAAGTACTGAGGACTGTACACGATCCTGAAATCCCGGTGAATATTTACGAGTTAGGACTTGTATACGAAATCAGGATAGGTGATAATAACCGCATTGGTATTACCATGACGCTTACAGCACCGGCCTGCCCTGTAGCAGGAGATATTGTACGCGAAGTAGAAGAAAAAGTAAAGGAGTTGGAAGAAGTGTCTGATGTGGATGTAACCCTTACTTTTGATCCACCCTGGACCAAAGATATGATGAGCGAAGAAGCCAAATTGGAATTAGGCTTTTTGTGATAGAAAAGGGAACTTCTCACGGAGTTCCCTTTTCCATTAGAACACCATTTTCAAGAATGTATTTAGTCGTTTGTTTTCCATCCGCATTTATTTCTCCCTCTTTGTATAAAGGATAGGTACGCACCAGGTAAGGCGGCTGTACATAAAAAGAATCCTGCCCCTTATATCCTTTCAGGTCGGTCTTATCCAGGCTGTCTCTTTTAATCGCAATACCCTTATCATCGTTTTGTCTTTTAAAGAGTTAAGAACTCTTATCAGGGATCAACTAGTATGCCCGAAATCTTAGTACTTTCTTATCTTTAGCTTGATTTTGAGGTATCCCTGGCGCTTTATACTTGAAAAGAATGATATTAATTGTAGACGACAAGCAGGAAAATATTCTTTCGTTAAGGAAAACACTTGAATTACACGATTTTGAAGTAGACACAGCACTTTCCGGAGAGGAAGCGTTGAAGAAAATCCTGAAGAATAATTATGCATTGATCATACTGGATGTACAAATGCCCAGTATGGACGGCTTCGAAGTTGCGGAGGCGATCTCTGGCTACAGCAAAGTCAAAGATGTACCTATCCTGTTTCTCTCTGCTGCCAATAAAGATAAAAAATTCATTGCCAAAGGATATGCATCGGGCGGACTGGATTACATCACCAAACCCGTAGACCCCGATATCTTACTATTAAAAGTAAAAACATTCATCAAATTATACGAGCAGAACAGACAGCTACAGGCCATGCACGCGAATCTTCAGCAGGAAGTTGAAGTACGTAAACAGGCACAGGCCGCCCTTAATGCTAAAGTACAGGAACAGCATTCTATCCTGGAATCCCTGCCTCAGGTGGCTTTTACTGCCCGTGAAGATGGGGCTGTAGAATATGCGAACCGTTACTGGTTCCATTATTCCACATCTCTTGATAAATTCCCGGAAACATTTGACCAGGACCAGCAACCCATTTTTGTATGGGAGAATGCGGTAAAGGCCGGTCTGCCTGTAGAAAAAGAAGTCTATCTCCATCATAGAATTCATAATCATTTCCGTTGTCACCTGCTACGGGTAATACCGCTGGAAGAAGATGGCCGTATCATCAAATGGATAGGCACTTTCACAGATATTGCCCATCAGAAACAGGCGAACGAGATCCTGGAACAACGGGTAATAGAACGTACCCAGGAATTACAGGAGATGAACCAGGCACTGGAAGCCAGTAACCACGAGCTGCAACAGTTCGCCTCCGTGGCTTCTCATGACCTGAAAGAACCGCTGCGCAAGATCCAGCTTTTCGGTACCATTTTACGCGACCGCCACCTGGGCTCCAATCCGGATGCATTAGGGTATATGGAGCGTATTGTAAGCTCTTCTGCAAGAATGACTAAGCTGATCAATGATCTGCTGCGCTATTCACGTCTTTCTGCAGGAGATAATTTTGAACTGGTGGACGTGAATGCGACCATCGATGAAATACTGAATGATCTTGAATTGTCTGTACAGGATGCCAACGCGGAGATTACAGTGCAGGCCATGCCGGCATTACAGGCCATTCCAGGGCAACTTAGACAGGCATTCCAGAATATTATCAGCAATGCATTAAAGTTTACCCGTAAAGGTGTGAAACCCAGTATTCAGGTGAAGGGAGAAAGAGTGGCACATAAGGAATTTGAGAGTGAGATTGCGGCGGAAGGACCCTACTGCCGGATTACCATCACGGATAACGGGATTGGATTTAACGAAATGTATCTGCCAAAGATATTCAACCTGTTCCAGCGTTTACATGCCAGTGAAGCTTATGAGGGAACGGGCATTGGCTTGGCGATTGCAAAGAAAGTGGTGGAAAAACATCAGGGGATTATCAGTGCACAGAGTAAGGAGAACGAAGGCGCCACTTTTATCATGGTGTTACCAATAGAGCAACCACAGTAGTTATTTCAGTGATTTTACGAATGTTATCATTTCCTGTATCGTCAGTACCCTGTCAACAATAGTGCTGTTCAGGGCATGCCTTGGCATAAAAGATACCTCTGCCTCCTCAGGGTCCTGCACCGCAGTAAAAGCCCCCAGTTCCCGCGCAGTTGCGAGTCCGTCGGCACCATCCGTATTAGCCCCGGAAAGCAGGATACAATATAAGCGGTCACCAAATACTTCTGCCGCAGATGTAAATGTTACATCAATACTCGGCCTGCTGTAATTTACTTTTTCAGAATCATCCAGGGTAAGAGAGTAATCGGGTTCTATCAGCAGGTGATAGTCCGAAGGTGTTATATAGATTACGCCGGGCATCAGCACATCCTTCTCCTCGGCTTCTTTTACCGGTAATTTTGTTCTGGTGGCCAGCAATTCTGTTAACAGGGAATCACTGTCGCTCTTCCTGTGAATTACGATAATCATCGATAAAGGCCAGTTAGTATCGAGTACTGGCAATAGCTGTAGCAATACTTCCAGGCTACCGGCAGATCCTCCGATAACGAGGAGTTTAGGAAGCGATGTCATATTGATATTTTTCTCCAGATTTTTTCTTTTTGAGATACAGGCTTAAATAACGGAGCTACAGTTGTAAAACGTAATGTTTCCTTTGCTCCAAGTGCCAGGAAACCCAGTTGTTCCAGGCTGTCACTGAACAGGTGTAACACTTTATCCTGTAAATCTTTATTGAAGTAAATTAAGGTATTGCGACAGACAATCAGCTGAAACTCATTGAATGAACGGTCTGTTACCAGGTTGTGTGCCGCAAAAATGATCTTGTTGCTCAGCTTCTCGGAGAACTTGGCATACTCATAATTGGCGGAGTAATATGCTGAGAAATCCCGCTGACCGCCCGACTGCTGGTAGTTCTGGGAATATTGCTGCATATGGGCCAGGGAAAAGATACCTTTCCTGGCTTTCTCCAGCACGGTTTCATTGATATCAGTAGCGTAGATCACTGCTTTATGCAGCAGGTTCATTTCCTCCAGTAAAATCGCCATGGAATATACCTCCTCTCCTGTTGAACATCCGGCATGCCAGATGCGGATAAAAGGATAAGTAGCCAATACCGGCAATACGCTTTTGCGTAAGGTCAGGAAAAAACCAGGATCGCGGAACATTTCGGTCACATTCACCGTTATCTGCTCCATGAGATAGGTAAGATAAACGGGGTCTGACTTCACTTTATACCGGAATTCGGCAAAACTGGGGAAGCGGTCGGTAGCATATACCCTTTGTAAACGGCGTTTAACCGAGGCAAACGAATAATCGGTAAAATCGTACCCGTATTGTTCTAACAGATCGTTCAGCAGTACTGCAATTTCTTCATCTTTTATGTGGTGTACACTTTCCATCGTTCTTATAACAGCATGCTGCAATTATTCAGCCTGATTTACAAGCTTGTAATTTCGCAAAGTTTTTCGTGATTAACTATAAGCATTTTATGACATAAGCATACACCCATTACAGAGTAGTGACTCAGTTTGATTACATAATCTTTGCGCCAGGTGTTGTTGATCAATAAATACACCTTATCTGACCTGAATATTAGGTGAAGTTAAATTGAAAAACAAATCCTGAACCCATATTCCAAAGCTAAATCAGTGAACTAAACAGTCAGATGCCGTGTATTTATGATCAACAACATCTGCCAATCTACGCTGTCATAAATAATATTCAAACTGAGTCACTACCCATTGCAGTAATATTTCCACAAAAGCAGCTGTTTGATCTTCAAATTGACGTTACTCCCCGGATCAAATTTGTTCCGGGGTATTTTTTTATTATATTTTATGCATTAAAATCCAACTAAAATAGTATACAGTTTATACAGACTGACGATATCTTTACTGTAGGCTCCGCCAATGGGGTACAGTTTTTTTACACCTAACTATGCCAATTATGAATGGATTATTGAACAAGGGTACGCTTGGTGCGACCTTTCTTATGGCTGCTGCTATGCTCAGTGGTTTCCGTACCGTAAATGGTAAAATGCACCTGCACGGTATTACCACCGCTACAGACAAAACAGTTATTACCTACAATGCGGACAAAAGCATTGCTAAACTGGTAAGTACACACAAAACCAGCGATGAGAGCTACGTGGTAGCCCGCATACCGGTGTATGAAAACGGGCGCCTTGTAAAAACACTGTTTACAGATGGTGACGAGTCTGATGCACCTGTGCTGTTTTCTACTTTTACCTATTCTTCCAAAGGACTGGTAGAGAAGATCAATTATTATGAGGACAACGTTGTAAATGCTTATGATTCATTGGTATATAACAATACCGGTAAAATCACTGCACGCTATTTTTTCAGCAAACAGGAAGGAAAGAATGGTTTTGAAAGTCATAACTGTCAGCTGTATACCTGGAATGCCCAGGGCAATATCAGCAGCATGGAGAACATGGGCCGCCTGAATGATAAAGCGGAGTTCGTGCTAAGCTCCGGCATCAGCTACAAATACGATAGCAAACCAAATGCACAACAGAGCATCCCGGTACTGAGCTACATCATAGACGTAACGCCTGCTAATTTATCTGCCAATAACATCATTTCTGAAACTATTACGGCCGTTGCTGGTAACGCTATTGTAAATAACTACGCGTACACTTATAATGCCTCTCAATATCCTGTAAAAGTAACAGCTACTTATGACGGTGGCAAAGAAACTGTTGCTACAGAACTGGAGTGGGCTGAGTAGTTTATTAATGCTACATAATAGACTCCGGTAGGAGTCCCCTGATATTAGCAGTTTTAGGGGATTCCTAACGAAGTCTGTGTTTTGTTGTTCCATTTGTTTGCTACAAATACGGAGCTCCTCTTCCTACCTGAAGCATACTTAATGCATGGATAGTGCTACTCTCAGGCATATTAACCGTGTACTTTATTTCTGTTGCTGCTCTTTAATAAATGCGTTCAGCATTTTACCACTGCCTGCGGCCCATACAATATCTCCTGCATCCAGGACGGTATTGGATTCTGGGTTTAATAAGCGCTGTCCTTTACGCTCAATGCCCAGTACAATACCACGGGTACGTTCCCTGATACCTGCTTCACGGATATTGATACCTGCCAGACGGGATTGTTTGCCTATCAGGAACTGACGCAATACGATAGGGTCCGTATCTTCCAGACTTGTACCCACTTCATTCGCAGATTCCAGGAAACTGTTGAATTTCTCCAGCTGTTCATCCGTACCAATACTTGTAATTACATCTCCGGGATACAATCGTGTATCCTTATCAGGAGCGTACAACTTCCGCCCTCCCCTGTTCACCAGCGCAATATTTACCCCGTACTGTTCTCTCAATGCCAGTTCCTGTAATGTTTTACCCGTTACAGGTGAATGTGCATGTATCTCTACCACTGCCAGATGCGCATCCCAGGGTGCCAGCACCGATTTATTGATATTCCCCACCCTGGCATCACGCGCATTGAAGTTAGAAAAGAAACGTTCTTCTATCGTGTTATAGAATTTCTGTATCCTTTGCCGGAGCATAAATACCAGCAACAAAATAATTGCTGTTACCAACACTGCAATAGTGTAAGAAAAGAACCTGTCTATAAAAAAACCTATCAGGATAACTGATAAAATAATTCTTGATACACGCAATAATAATAATGGTCCTCTGTATTTTTTCTGTTCCCATATATGAGAAGAGGCTTCATTACTCACCCTGCGGAAAGCAAGCGCCCAGAGGAACGGCAAGAGTAATACCAGTGTGATGGCAGCGCTCACTATACGCCCGTAATTATATCCATCGATCTTAATATTGATCAATGGTAAGAGGTAGTAATACGATAATAGAATGATGGACAGGATTACCACAAAGTAGATCACCGTGTTCATGAAATAAGAGCGGAGCAATTGTTTCCAGTCGCTCACTACGGAGATCGTTTGTGCCGCCGCACTATACCTGTTGAGGTATGTTTTCCAGCGATGCGGTAATACGCCAGCCAGCTTTTCATACATAGGTGCAGACAAGCGGATCATGTAAGGCGTAGTGAAAGTAGTGACTGCGGATACCGCCACTGCTACCGGATACAGGAAATCGCTGGTTACTTTCAGGGACAGTCCCAGTTGTGCGATGATAAAAGAGAACTCCCCTATCTGCGCCAGGCTCATACCTGCCTGTACGGAAGTCTTTAGTGGTTGCCCAGATACCAGTGCCCCTATGCAGGTACTGATGGTTTTACCCATCAGGGTCACCACGGTGATGATCATTACCGGGCCTGCATATTTGATCAGCATGGCCGGATCGATCAGCATACCTACGGATATAAAGAACACGGCGCCGAATAATTCTTTCACCGGTTTTACGAGGTGTTCGATTTTCTCTGCCTGTGTAGTTTCTGCGAGTATAGATCCCATGATGAATGCGCCCAATGCCGGAGAGAAACCTGCATGAGTAGCAAGTACCACCATGAGCAGGCAAAGCCCCACGGCTGTTACCAGCAACGTTTCTTCATTCATCAGTTTCCGTGTTGTCCTTAATAGTGTAGGCAGGAAAAAGATGCCTGTCACAAACCATGCGATGAGGAAAAACACAAGCTTTAATACAGAACCAAGCATTTCCCCGCCTGCAAACTGCTGGCTTACTGCCAGCGTAGAAAGTAATACCAGCAACACGATGGCTACGAGGTCTTCCACAACAAGAATACCGAATACGAGTCCGGCGAACTGCTGTCCTTTGATCCCCAGTTCTTCAAAAGCACGAATAATGATAGTGGTGGAAGAGATAGAAAGAATGCCACCCAGGAAGATGCTATCCATAGTGGACCATCCCATCATCTTACCTATAAAATATCCAAGAAAAACCATGAAGGTAACTTCCACTATCGCCGTAATGGAAGAAGCCCCACCTACTTTAATCAGTTTCTTGAAACTGAACTCAAGTCCCAGGCTGAATAAGAGGAATATCACACCAATTTCTGACCATACTTTAATATTGGCCTCATCGGATACGTTTGGTAATATAGACACGTGCTGCCCCACCAGCAGGCCGGCTACAATATATCCCAGTACCAGTGGTTGCTTCAGTTTCTTGAAGATGAGCGTAGTAATGGCTGCAGCAATTAGTATCAATGCCAGGTCGGCAATTAAAGGTGGTAAATGTATCATCCGGTAATTTTAGTTCGAAATAGAAAATCCTGCTGATGATAAGGTATCACCAGTCATAATGGAGGTATAATAAAGATAAACAGGAAAATTACCAGAAAAAGTGCTGGGGGAAAATTATACACTTTACAATAGCCTGCAGATCGGGCAATAAGCGCCTGACGAATATTCCGCTGCCTGAAACAATAACCGTTGTAAGAAAATGATCTTTAAAATAAACGGTAGCAACGGGGCTGAATGAAGAGGTCAGCGCCTGGTTGGTGATAATCTCAATGATTATCTCCGGCGCATCATTATGCCCCTGATACTTTACCTGTGAGGTCGTGGAAAATGTTTGGGAGCCCCTGATCTTTTCTGCATTGGCGCTAAGCCCGCAGCAAAATACCAGGAAGAAAAAATACAGAACGAAAGCACACCTCATGCAGACAAAGATATCATTATCCGCGCATTTTATCCAGCAGGTCGCTCAGCGTCTTCGCTTCATCTTCTGTCAACCGTTCAATAAGATCTTTATAAAAGCCATCCATTGGTTCATCCAGTTGGTCCAGCAACAGTAATCCCTGCGTGGTGATATTGATATCCATTTTACGGCGGTTATGCGGACAAAGTCTGCGCTGAATGAAGTTCAGTTTTTCCAGCTTGTCCAGCAGACGGGTAACATCACTTGCTTTATCCAGCATTACTTCTTTGATACTACCGGCAGATAATGGTTCAGGATGTTTACCTCTGATGATGCGTAAAGCATTGTAGTGTTGCGGTAAAAGTCCGTGGGCTTTCAGGTTAGTACCCAGGGCATCCCTCAACCAGTTGCCGGTATACAGGAGGTTGACCACCACCTTATGATGTTCATCCCGGAACTTACGCTGATTAATAGCTTGCTCTATTCTCATACTTCAAAGATAATAAATATGCGTGTTGCAACATATTTGGATTACTGCATTCTTTCAACATCCTGTGGATATTTAAAATGATATCTTTGCACACCACCACTCATATAATATCTATCTAACATACTTAAAACCGACATTATGCTGATGAATGCATTAAGCGCGCCCTGGCCCTGGTATGTTGCCGGTCCACTGATAGGGCTTATGGTACCGCTGTTGTTACTGCTGGGAAACCGGCATTTTGGTATCTCGTCTTCCCTGCGGCATATCTGTGCAGCTTGTTTGCCTGCCAAAACACCTTTCTTCTCTTACGACTGGAAAAAAGAATCCTGGAACCTGGTTTTCGCAGCAGGCATATTACTGGGAGGGGCCATTGCCACCTTCCTGTTCACAGATCCTCAGCCGGTGGTGATCCATCCTCAGCTGGCAGCAGAATTACAGGGTTATGGGGTAACGGACCATCATGCATTGTTGCCCGTACAACTGTTTAACTGGCCGGCGCTGCTGACGCTCAGGGGATTTATCCTGATGGTGGTGGGTGGTTTCCTGGTAGGATTTGGCACCCGGTATGCCGGTGGCTGTACATCCGGACATTCCATTATGGGGTTATCAAACCTGCAATGGCCTTCCCTGGTAGCAACCTGCTGTTTTATGGCTGGCGGGTTTATCATGGCTAATCTTATCCTCCCATCTATTCTTCATTTATAATTATCCTTATCATGAATACTGATTTTGAAGTAGAAAGCCTGGACGCCCCGGCAAAGCAGGAACCGGGATGGCGTCAGTTAAAGTACCTGGTAGCAGGTGTATTTTTCGGGATTATCCTGGTAAAGTCGCAGGTAGTGTCGTGGTACCGCATCCAGGAAATGTTCCGTTTGCAGTCATTTCACATGTATGGGGTCATTGGTTCGGCAGTGGTGACGGGGATGATCTCGGTATTTCTCATTAAGAAGCTGAAGATCAGGACGATCCATGGTGAGCCCGTCACTTTTACGGATAAGCCCTTTAATAAAGGGCAGATATTTGGCGGTTTGCTGTTCGGATTTGGCTGGGCGATGACGGGTGCCTGTCCGGGGCCATTATATGCACAGATCGGTGCAGGCTTCACCGTTACGGTGGTTACCTTGTTCAGCGCAATTCTGGGTACCTGGGTGTACGGAATAGTGAGAGAACGCTTACCACATTGATTTAAACGATTACACATTTTGTTAATTTTTTGTTAACGGGGTGTTTTTACCAACGTTTACCAGATAAAATATAGCCTTTACCAAAATTGACTACGTGGCTGAAAATGGTCATATATCTTTAGTTCAGGTTTTTCATAGGATATGGTTAAAAAATTAAGGGCGGT
The DNA here is from genome assembly GCF_009758125.1 of Chitinophaga oryziterrae. Taxonomy (GTDB): domain Bacteria; phylum Bacteroidota; class Bacteroidia; order Chitinophagales; family Chitinophagaceae; genus Chitinophaga; species Chitinophaga oryziterrae. Next base: position 544,822 of record NZ_WRXO01000004.1, on the reverse strand, counting down.
ATTCTTACCGCCCTTCCTTATTTCTGCAACCTGAGACCTCTATTTTCATATTGTTTAAAATAGCGTTATCTTTCCGCAATTTTTAAGGGGTATTCACAACAAATATGGCATACGCACTAATAACAGGAGCCAGCAAGGGCATTGGACTATCAATGGCTAATCTGCTGGCAATGAAACACTACGACCTCCTCCTGGTAGCCAGGTCGGGCGAGGAATTGGAAACAGTTGCGAATACACTCAGAACAAAATACAATGTACAGGTAAGCTGGCTGGCACAGGACCTTTCACTGCCCAATGCTGCTGAAACTGTATATAAGTGGTGTACCGATAACCACTATACGGTATCTGTTCTGATCAATAATGCAGGTTACGGGATCTGGGGAACGTTTGAATCACTGACCCTGGAAAAGCAGTCCAATATGCTGCAACTGAACATGCAAACGCCTGTAGCTCTCTGTCACTATCTGCTTCCGATGTTAAAAGCACAACCGCAATCGTATATCCTTAATGTTTCCAGTACAGCTGCTTACCAGGCGGTACCAACGTTAAGCCTCTACGCCGCATCAAAAGCCTTTTTACTGGTCTTTACGAGAGGATTACGACAGGAATTAAAAGGCAGTAACATATCCGTTAGCTGTCTTTGTCCCGGACCGGTAAATACCAACTTTGTGGACCGTGCTGGTATGCAGGCAATAAAAGCCACTGCCGAGAAGTTCGGAATGCATCCGGATACGGCCGCAGATATAGCGCTGAAAGGAATGTTTAACAAGAAGGCGGAGATTATACCTGGTGCGCTAAACGTAATAAGTGCGTTTTCCACAAGGTTATTCCCCAAAAATATGGTGGAAAAAATTGCTGGTAGCCTCTATAAAAGTTAGTCAATTATAGTTTATTTTTGTAACTTGTAAAAAGTACTTATCTTTATCCTATAAATTCAGTAGACTAATAAATGCTACCACCATCGACTATATTTCAGCTACTCCGCAGGTCTTCTTCACCTACCAGTAAGAGATGTCCTTATTGTTAGATAATTCCTTCTATCAAACCTCACAGCGAACTATGTGGCTATTTATCGATCATCAATCAATTTAAATTTTTCAAATTATCATGGCAACAGCTTATACTACGTTTACACTGGGCAATTCACTCACAACAGAACAAAAAGCTTTTTTTGAGGAGCATGGATTTATTCATTTCTCAAACGCGCTGACTTCTGAAACTGTACAGCAAATCATTGAAGCATCTGAACAGGTACAACAAAAGTGGATCAGTGATAACGTGGAAAAGATCAATGGTGTACCTATTAAGTACGGTATTGACCTCAATGGCAACAAAATCGTACAACGTTTTGCATTTATAAATAAGCACACACCTGTATTATCGGAACTCCTGAATGATGAACGCTTACAGGGATTACTGGAATTGATCGGGCCGGATGCACGTATCGGAGTAGATGAAAAGGATGGCATGGTGTTCAACCACTATGTAAATGGTCCTGAAAGCAAGTTCACTAAAATGGGCTGGCATACGGACGGTCTGCGCGACATCTTCTACGGTGGCCGTTTGAACCCGATGCTGAACCTCGGAATTCACCTGAGTACTTTACAGCCTGAGAACGGCGGATTAAGGATTATACCAGGTACGCACAAACAGAGCTTGTTAAGTATGCTGTTTAAGAAAAGATATTTCATTGATCACCGTCCTGATAAGAAAGAGATCGCTATTATGCCTAAGGCTGGTGATATCACTGTTCACGACGGTCGCCTATGGCATCGTGTGGCACAATCTTCAGTAGTAGGAGAAGCCAGCCGCAGAAGGGTGATATATGTTCCCCTGATCGCCGGTAAATATGAGCCGAAGAATGAAAAAAGTCCAACTCTCCTCTATCAACGCTTTGCAGGTATTGTAAAGTAATAACATATTAAAACGGGGCTGCCTCAGGGTTAGCCCCGTTTTAATATGTAGTCTTCTTTTGCCTCAGCTCATAGGCTTTCCGGTTCTGAAGGATAGCATCCAGATGCTCCACTCCCCACCCGGTCAGGCTCTCAATATGAGGTACCAGGCTCTTACCCAGCGCCGTCAGCTCGTATTCCACCCGTGGCGGAATTTCCGGAAAGATCTCCCTCGATATCAACCCATCTGATTCCAGTGAACGCAAAGTTACCGTGAGCATCTTCTGTGAGATATCCCCAATGTGCTGACCAATTTCACTAAACCTTAACCGACCCTTGCCAGATAACAATTCCACCACTAATATGGACCACTTGTCACCAAACCTGTCCAATACCTGTCTGATAGGACAATTCACCGCTGCAGAAAATTTACCTGAACTATTTTCTTTCATAACAATTTGATTTTCACGATTGTTACTAAAAAGTAAGTAAGGCTCTTATCAGTGCCTTCTTGTTTAGAAGTTACACTCCATATACCTTTGACTTTCCAAAAGAGAGTAACACTCTTAAGATTGTAAATTTATAACAAATATTTAAAACAGTGATTAAATGATTGCAGCAAGAACCGCTCTGTGATGTATATCGGGAAGAAATATATGTTGAAACATCAATCATCAAAAAAAAAGTATAATTTTACAAATAGAATAACTTCAATCTTAAATTTTCAATTTTAAAAACACATGAAAAAACTTACCATCGTTGCATCTTTATTATTAGCCCTGTCTGCAACTACATTCGCTCAAACCTGGAATGTTGACAAAGCACACTCAAGACTGTCTTACGCAGTGAACCACATGGGTATCTCTGAAAGTGAAGGCGCCTTCAGAACCTTTGATGCAAAGATCACTTCTTCTAAAGACGATATGTCTGATGCAGTAATTGAAGTAACTGCAGACATTAACAGCCTTTCTACTGATAACGAAATGCGTGACAAACACCTGAAAAGCGCTGATTTCTTTGATGCAGAAAAATTCGGTACCCTTACTTTCAAAAGCAAATCTTTCAAGAAAGTTAGCGGTAAGAACTACAAACTGGTTGGAGATCTGACCCTTCATGGTGTAACTAAAACCGTTACCCTGGATGCAGTTTTCAACGGTACTGCTACCAACCCAATGAACAAGAAAGTATCTGCAGGTTTTAAATTTACCGGCACTATCAAACGTACTGATTTCGGTATCGGCGCTTCTATGCCAGTGGCTATGCTGGGCGATGATGTGAAGATCCTCGGTAATGCAGAATTTGTTAAAGAATAAGTTTAACAATAATGAAGAAACTAACAATATTTTCGGTAACACTGCTGCTTATAGCAGCAGTGTTTGCCTTTACAGTAGTATCACCGGTGTGGAAAATAACCGATAAATATAATATCAGCTTTTCCAGCAATGAAGCTGGTGGTATATTCAAAACATTTAAAGGCAGTATCGCATTTGATGAGCAGAACCTGGCCGTATCGAATTTCGATGTGACCGTAGACGTTGCTTCTATCAATACAGGTAACGGACTTCAGAACAAACACGCTAAAAGCGATGAATGGTTTGATGCTGCCAAATATCCTGTCATTCATTATGTATCAAAGAAAATCGTGAAAGCCGGTAACGCATACCAGGTTACAGGTGACCTTGAAATACATGGTGTGAAAAAGGAATTTACTATTCCTTTTACCTTTAAACGTACAGGTAGTACTGCTACCTTCAACGGTACCTTTAACGTAAACCGTAATGATTTCCATATCGGAAAACCAGGCGGCGATGTTTCTGATATCATTAAAGTAGAAGTAGCCGTACCCGTTACCAAGTAAGTGATCATACTTAAATCTGCAATTACATGCTGAAGAAATTATTATTACTGGGTGTAATATCCGGTTTACTGGCAGGCATTGCCTCCATTATATACCAGAAAGTGTATGCGGCTTCACTGGGAGAAGGATTCACTGAAACTGTTACAATTGCAAAGATACTGGGCAGCTCTGTTGGGGGTACTTTAATAGCAGCACTGGGTTACTTTTTATTGAGCAAAGTATTGAAAGGTAACACTGAGCCGGTTTTCAACCTGATCTTTACCATCCTTTCCTTTGTTACAATTCTCGGACCTTTTGCAGCTAAACTGCCAATGACCATTGAAGCGCCGGAATTATTTCCAGGCTTAACGATCCCAATGCACTTTTTCCCTGCACTGGCATGGTTTACACTGAAGCCTTTATTTGCTAAGTCAGTATAAAAAATGAACTCCGCCTGGAGTTCCGTGTTTGTAGCAGATAAATATCTTCTAAATAATGACTCCGTTAGCGTTCCCTGTTCACAAATATAACAGGGGACGCTAACGGAGTCTGATTTTGTTGAATAACATATCTGCAAATACAAGGCTCCCAACGGAGCCTGATTGAAGTAATTGATTCAAAACCTAACAAAGCCAGCAATTGGCTACCCCCTTTTTCCATAAAAGCACCTACCTGTAATTGCAGTTCCCGGTCTGATGATAGATAATTTAACGGCCAGCTGATCTTTAGTTATATAACTATTTATTGTATCTGAAAGAGTAGTTTTGCAGTCAGCTGGTCGGACAATGGTGCACGCGCTATTTCCGCATCTACCTGCTCTTCCACACTTTTACGGGCAAAAAGGTTATACGGAAAACGTAATATGATCTTAAACTTTACAGCTGGTTCATCTTTATCAAGCCTGTAACCGAATTTAATTTCCTTCACTTTGTTCTTACCTAAAGCGCTGGTAAGGTAGCGGGCAATATCTGCCGGATGCTCCAGGGGCGTTGTGTATTGTTCCATGATGGTTAAAAAGCTGCGGCTTTTGCATAGAAGCCAGTTTTTCCAATAATATCAACTCCAAAGTCATTCATGGGGTATGCGGGGATAAAACAGCCAGAGTAATCGGATACAACAATTTACGAACAATAATATTCAGACAGCCATTAAAATATAATTAACTTGCTGATAAATAGCAATTCAGGACTGATATACCTAGCCTTCGACACATGAAATTATATCTATTCACTCCTATTGATAAAACATTCAGGGAGGAATTTTACTATATTATTAGAAAACAGAACCTTAAGATTGCTGGTCTGGTTTCTTTTATAACTGCTATCGCAGCATTTGTGATACGCATTATAGCAGATCTATTGCCACAAACGCATCAGCTTCCCCCCCAACAGTTTCATGAATTAAGCATTACAAATCTATTCATGATCACCGGCTCTACTCTTGTGGCTATTACTATATTCATTATCAGAAGAAAGATCCCGGTTAACAAACAAAATCAATATCACTTTTTGAGTCTTATATATGCATTAATATTTATAGGCACTTCCATGTCACTTACCTTTACGGCACAGCATAACCCTAAAAACACCATGACTATGCTGCTGATAGGCGTGATCTGTGTGGCGATAGTGTTTGTATTTCTGCTATGGGAATTATTACTGCTGATTGGTATTTCGGGCATCATCTTTTCCCTGTTCATCCACCTTTTCCAGGTAGATCCGGTAACGAGAGTAATGAACCATATCGTATTCTGGGAAATCATGCTCTGCTTTTTTGTAACCGCCCGGTTATTATACTCCTTCCATGTTAATTATTTTATTAAGATAAAAACCATTGAGAGAAAGAATGAAGAGATTGCACAGGCAAACCGGTTGAAAACAGAAATCCTGGCCATCGTAGCGCACGATCTCCGCAACCCTATTTCCGGGATTCGTTCCGTCGTACACCTGATGCAGGAATATCCCTATACACCGGAGCAGGAAAGTAAATATATGGACTGGATCATGGATGCCTGTAAAACGTCCGACCAGATCATTGAAGAGTTATTACTGGCCGCACAGAAAAGTGACGGCACAAAATTACAGACCAATTATATCTCTCTGAACCAGTGGATAGAAAATGTGCGTGATAACTGGGAACAGCAATCAAAACACAACAGGAAAGTACTGCTGGAACTACATCCCAGAGAGATCAAGGCGCATATCCATCCCGGTAAAATGCAGCGTGTCGTAGAAAACCTGTTACATAACGCTGTTAAATTTACACCGGAAGATGGGGCCATTACACTGGGTATGCGCCCGCACAGAGGCGGTGTCCGGATCTCTGTTGCAGATACAGGAATTGGTATACCCAACGAACTATTGCCTGCGCTCTTTGACCGTTTTACGTCTTCAGGAAGAGAAGGATTGAATCATGAACGCTCTACCGGGCTGGGACTGCATATCTGCAGACAGCTGGTGCAACAGCATGGGGGAAATATCTACGTAAACTCTAAGGTAAACAAGGGGACTACGTTTAATATAGATTTGCCGTACTCAGTACTATAGTGTGGATGTGGCATCTTTTCCACGATCGTCCTCATGTACCACTTCCAGGATACGGGTAGCAATTGCACTTACCAGCTGCGGATCGGCAGCATAATCGGGATTGGGTTGCAGAATACCGGTACTCTGTACTAAATAATCGATGGAATGCTCTTCGTCCAGTACAGCCTTGTAATGCTCTATGCCCCTTGATTCGAGCGATTGCACTACTACTACATAGTTGCTACCTTTCAGGTCAAAATCCAATGTAAAATCTTTCATATGGCATCGTGTTTAAATGGAACAATGTTATGCTATACAACAAATTTAAGGCCGTCCCGTTAGTCTTCGCTACCTTTTCCACCTACAAACCAGTGTTCTTTCTGTTTAAACAATACATTGAATGTAGTCAATGATCCGTAAACACGGGTAATGTATTGCTGCAGGTTCACTTTATCCTCATCACTCAGCAGTTTGTGACTGTTAATCTGCTGTTCCAATACCCGGAGACGGTCGCGCACCATTACTATCTTATGAAAGAACGCCTCTACAGGTATTTCCTTTGGTTTCAGGGAAGGATCCTTCGGCTGCAACAACATAGTCCCCCCCTCCCAGCGGTCCCCCAATGGTACGATTTCAGAAGCATCTCCCCATAACCGTAATATCTTGAGTAAAGAAGTTTCTACGGCTGATACGGTTTCTACTTCTATCGTTTTGTTCTCTGCATGTAATATCTCAAATAAAGGATCTGTTTTATCTACTTCTATAATACCCTGGTCCATAAATGTTACCACAAACTGTGCGTACTTAACACCAATGATCACTCCGGGACCATACCGGGCATGCTGCACACGGGAACCTTTGCCTGCTGTTAATTCTTCCATCAGATAAATATAATAAAAGTTCCTTTTAACCGATACTAACCATTGCTTTAATTACACCGTTGGCAGGATCTAACCAGCCCCCGAACTCGTCCTTCACCTGACCGAAATCCACCCGGTGTGTGATATATGTGGTAGGGTCCACCTCTCCGCTTTTCATAGCGGCTATCACATGTTCAAAGTCCTGACGGGTAGCATTCCTGCTGCTCATCAGGGTAGCCTCCCTTTTGTGAAATTCCGGGTGACTGACAACCAGTTCCCCCTTCTGCAAGCCTACCAGCACATACCTGGCGCCGTGAGACATATACTGAAACCCGTTGTTAATAGCCTGTTGACTACCCGTTGCATCTATAACAACCGTAGGCATATCATTGTTGGTAATTCTTTTCAGTTCTTCTATAATATCTGCCGTTTTAGCATTAATCGTATAGGCTACTTTCAACTTATCCTTACAAAAATTAAGACGCCCCTCATTGATGTCCATGGCAATGACATTGGCTCCGGCAATACGGGCAAATTCCATAATGCCCAGACCGATAGGCCCTGCTCCTATTACCAGCACAAATTCCCCGGGTTCCACACCTGCCCGGCGAACACCATGCGCCCCTATGGCCAGTGGTTCTACCAATGCCAGCGCATCCATACTTAACCCCTGACCATGTACCAACGAATAAGAGGGCACAGAGAGGTATTCCGCCATGCCACCATCTATATGCACACCACATACACGAATATTGGTGCAACAGTTAGGTTTACCACTGCGACAGGCAATACAGGTACCACAATTGAAATAAGGAATGAAGGTAACGGCCTCTCCGGCAGTAAAGCCGGGGGCATTGTCAAAAGAGACCAGTTCTCCTGCCAGCTCATGCCCCAGCACACGGGGATAAGCAAAAAAGGGCTGGGTACCTTCAAAAGCATGGAGATCGGTACCACAGATACCTATGCGCTTTATTTTTATAATGGCATGATCAGGTGCCGGCGAAGGCATTTCTCTTTCGCCATAATCGAATTGACCGGGAGTGGTGCAGATTAATGTTTTCATACGTGAGGATAAAAATAGACAAAAAAATGAACGCATCTCATCTAAGATAAAATGCGTTCATGATCTATTAATAATCTATTGCTCTTTTTCTATTTTTATTGTTGCAGAGTCCTTACCCTTTGCATTCTTTAGCTTTACCTCCGACTTCCCGGCCTTCTTCAGTTTCTCATCCGCCTTATCATCTTTCTTTTCTTCTTTCTCTTCTTTCTTCCGGGCTTTATCTTTTTTTCTGAAATAACCACGCAACAGGAAGTTATGCTTTAATGCTTCCATATTTTCACTAAAACTTTCTGCACCTTTATGAGCCGACCTCATTGTTCCCTTTGCTTCGCTGATCGTTCCTTCCAGGCTCTTTGCCAGGCTATCGCTGTACAGCAATCTACCTACACTGCCCTTCCCCCGGTTCACCTGTGTAACAATGCCTGCCAACTGACCGGTAATCACTTCTGCGTTCTCTGCCACACTGGAAATACGGCCCATCACCTTATCCATTTGCATAGGTTCTATGGTACTGATGGTATCCCCGTCATTTACAGGAGTGGTAGTTTGTGTACCAGAACTGATGGCCACCAGTTTATCTCCCATTAAACCCTCAGAACTGATACGGGCAATAGCCCCTTTTTTAATAAAAGGCTGTACTTTTTTCTGTATACGTAATCCTACACGGGCAGTAGAATCAGTCAAAATATCAATGCTTTCCACAGTACCTACGTTGATGCCGACAAAGCGGATATTATTCCCTTCCAGCAATCCTCCCACGTTTTTAAAGGTGCCGTATAACACAATGGTGCTGCGGAACATACTCTTATTCCGGCCGATTAAAAAGATGCCTGCCAGTAACAGTAAAATCGTGGCAGTGGTAAATATGCCGACCTTTATCTTTTGTGAGGTTTTATTCTTCATGCCCGGTTTATTTAAAAAAATTATGTACAAGTTCGTCTGGTGATCTGGTTAGTTCATCATAAGTGCCGGTTGCTATATATTTTCCTTCATTCATCACTACTATTCTATCTGCCGTAATTCTTGCGCAGGACATGTCATGGGTAATGATGATGGATGAAGTATCATATTTTTCCTGTAGTGCTACTATCAGTTCGCTAATTTCTCTGGATGTAATGGGATCAAGCCCGGTAGTGGGTTCATCATACAACATGATTTCCGGACGGAGGATCAACGTTCTGGCCAATCCTACCCTTTTACGCATTCCGCCGGAAAGGTCTGAAGGATATTTATCAATGGCGTCTTCCAGTCCCACACTCTCCAGTGATTCATGTATCCGTTTTTCTATCTCCTGTTTATCTTTTAGTTTTAATACTCTTGTTAAAGGGAAAGAAAGATTTTCTTTGACAGTCATTGAATCATAGAGGGCTCCACTCTGAAAAAGAAATCCCACTCTGATCCTCATCTCTCTTATTTCATCCCGCGTCATTTCTTTCACTTCCTTACCCAATACTTCCAGGCTGCCTTCATCCTGTAACATCAATCCGGCAATACATTGGATGGTAACGGATTTACCCTGACCGGAACGCCCCAGTACCACAACATTTTCCCCTTTATGTAATTCCAGGTTGATATCTTTCAATACCTCATTATCATCAAAGGATTTTTTCAGATGTTGTATGCGGATCACCACATTATCTGTGTCCTGCACCACTACTTCCTGTTCCTGTGTGTCTGTATCGTTCATAACTAATAAACTATCATGTTAGTGATCTGTACAGCAATAGCATCCAGCAGGATGATCCACAGCGAAGCGCTTACCACAGCAGAATTAGCGGCCAGGCCAACGCTTTCGGTACCACGCTTTGAATGATAACCTTTGTAACATCCAACAAAACCTATTGCATATCCGAAGAAGAAGGTTTTTATCAATGCCGGCACTACGTCACTGAATTTCAGCGCTGCAAATGATTTCCTGAAGAATAAAGAAAAACTTACGTGTTCCTGTAAATTCACACCTACATAACCACCCAGGAGTGCCAGTCCGTCCGCCATGATGGTCAGCAGCGGTACCATGATAGTACAGGCGAGGATACGGGTCACTACTAAGTATTGGACCGGGTTCGCACTGGATACTTCCATGGCATCTATCTGTTCGGTCACCTTCATACTCCCCAGTTCTGCACCTATACTGGAAGCTATTTTACCCGCACAGATCAACGCGATAATCACCGGCCCTATCTCCCGGATAATAGAAATGGCTACCATACTGGGTACATAACTCTGGGCGCCGAACGTTTTAAGTGTAGGCTGTGTCTGTAATGTGAGTACAAAGCCAACGATGAAACCTGTAATGCCTACCAGGCCAATGGATTTGTAACCTACTATATAACACTGACGCAGGAACTCTTCCCATTCAAAGCCTCCTTTGAAAATATTACGGGCAAAGCGACCGGTAAACAATACCTGATCGCCGGCTATCTCCATGTATCTGTTAAAGGATGAAACGATTGCACTTGCCATAATAAGTATAGATATACTCTTATAGATGGAATTTCATGCCAGCACCGAATACGTTGCGAGACAAGCGTTTTAATAAGGAATAACCTCTTTATTGGGTATTATTTTACACAACCTGTCATATCAATAACATCTATTCCCTGATCCCATGCAACATGAGTAGTCCCGGCCCTATCGCTGATACTTCGTAAGGAACCAGTCCGAATCCTTCCCGGCCACTAAAAAAGTGACTGTTAAACAACTGCTTCCGGTACTTAAAGGCAGGGATTGCAGTGCAAATTCTGCGACTATACAGAAAAATAGGTATTTGTTATAGGAATGTTATCTTCTTCCGGCAGTTCCTTTAGTTCGTCCGGTTCTTCCGCTGACGCCTCCCGCGCATCCCCGTCTGATAGCCGGGGTGGCGGGGATTCAGCCCGTGGCGGGTCCGGCAGCAGCGGGCAAAATTGCCGGCTGCTGATCTTGGTCATTGTTTATTCTATAATTATGAAATACTTTTGCAGTATGAATTCTGAAAAACAATTGAGAGGAGGTGTCAACTGGCTAAGACAGTTCGACTTCATAGGTATACAATTACTACCACTACTGGCATTCTTCACACATGTGACGCTGTTCGACTGGATTTTATGTGCTGCACTGTATGTAATCCGTATGTTCTTCGTTACCGCTGGTTATCATCGCTATTTCTCGCATCGTACATATAAAACATCGCGTTTTTTCCAGTTTATATTAGCAGGTGGCGCACAAAGCAGCCTGCAGAAAGGTGTGTTGTGGTGGGGAGCCAATCACCGCGCCCATCACAAGCACAGCGATACACCGGAAGATCCGCATTCAGCTAATATTTATGGTTTCTGGTATTCCCACATGGGTTGGATCATGGGACCTGAATTCAAGCCTACACGCTATGAGCTGATCAAAGATTTTAAACAGCCGGAACTCTTCTGGTTAAACAAATACCATTGGGTACCAGGTGTTGTACTGATGATTGCTGTATATTTTGCAGGTAACCTGGTAAACGGTCATGGCTTATTTGAATGGCATGCCGGTTTATCTACACTGCTGATAGGTTTCTTCCTGAGTACCACCCTGGTATATCATGGTACGTTCACTATCAACTCTTTAATGCACATGTGGGGTAAACCACGTTACAAAACAGGAGATCTGTCCAAAAATAGTCTTTTGCTTGCGCTGATAACTTTGGGAGAAGGATGGCATAATAACCACCACTACTATCAAAGTGCTACCCAACAGGGATTCTTCTGGTGGGAAATAGACATCACTTATTACATTATCCGTACACTTGGTTTCTTCGGCATCGTATGGGATATCCGTGGTGTTCCTGAAAAAGTGAAGGCTGCTAACAGGCTGGATGCTGTAGTAGAAACTAAACAACCGACTCTCGTTCAATAACTTATAATCATTGAGATATAAGCCGGCTCCTTACAGGAAGCCGGCTTTTTTATTGCTTTTAAATTAAACATCTGATGTTTGAGACAAAGTGCCTACCTTTACAAACATCAGATGTTTACTGTTATGGCAAATACGATCAAGCTGGCCGACAAGGTCATTTTTGAGTTGCAGAGGGAGATTTCCCTGGGCAAATACAAGACGGGGGAACTCATCCCACCGGAGCCGGTACTGATGGAACAGTTCGGTGTTGGCCGCTCTACTATCAGGGAAGCGATTAAAACACTCTCTAATTCAGGTATCCTGAGGGTACAACAGGGTGCTGGTACATTCGTATGCGCCCCACCTGCTGCTGCCGAACCGCTGGACCAGCGATTACGCAGGGCCGCCCAAAAAGAAGTGAACGACGTGCGGAGCCTGCTGGAAGCAGAGATTGTGCAACTGGCGGCACAACACCGGGAAGAGAAAGACCTTTCCGCTATGCGGGCCGCCCTGGAAGACAGGTGGCAGGCGATCTGTAATAACTCGTACAGCGACTGTGCAGATGCTGATATCCGCTTTCACAAAGCGGTGGCCCTGGCATCTCACAACAGCGTGCTGGCCGACCTCTACCAGACATTCACCAACATCATCAGAGAATCCTTTCAACTGCGTCAGATGGATGTGCAGGTCTTTAAACAGACGCATGATCTGCACGTGCAACTGTTAAAAGCAATAGCACAGCAACAGGCTGTTAAAGCAGTGAAAACAGTTAAGCTGATACTGGAGAATAACTTCTAAACATATCATCTGATTCCGGAGAATAATTTCTAAATATATTGTAATGTCAATTTTAGTATTCACACTTATTTTATTACTGGGGGCCTTTGCTGCCGGACTGCTGGGTTCACTGACCGGGCTTGGTGGAGGCGTGGTACTGATCCCCCTCCTTACACTCATTTTTCATGTAGATATCCGCTATGCTATCGGAGCGTCACTGGTAGCCTCTATTGCTAATTCTTCCGGCGCTGCGGCAGCCTATATCAAAGAAGGGATCACCAACGTAAGGATCGGGATGTTCCTGGAAATAGCCACTACTACAGGGGCCATAGCGGGTGCCGTGCTGGCCGTATATACTCCTACTCACCTGGTAGCCATCATCTTTGGCGTAGTGCTGCTCTTTTCTGCCGCCATGACCGTCCGTAAGAAAAACGAACACGCAGATACACAAAGCGATAATAAACTGGCGAAACTGATGCGCCTCAACAGCTCTTACCCGGTAAAGGGAGAGATCATTGAGTATAAAGTTAAAGGAGTACCTGGTGGTTACCTGCTGATGACACTGGCAGGTGTGGTATCCGGCTTACTGGGCATAGGTTCCGGCGCATTGAAAGTATTGGCGATGGACAACGTGATGCGCATTCCATTTAAAGTATCTACCACTACCAGTAATTTCATGATAGGTGTAACTGCCGCTGCAAGTGCGGTAGTATACCTGCAACGCGGATATATTGATCCGGGAATCGCCATGCCGGTAGTATTGGGTGTACTGGGCGGCGCTTTTGTTGGTTCAAAACTGCTGGTAAAAATTAACACCAAATGGCTACGGCTGATATTCAGCATTGTTATTTCAGCGCTGGCTATTGAAATGATTTACAATGGTTTAATGAGAAACTTATAATAATGAAAAAGTTATTTTCAAAAACGTTCTGGCAGGAAAGGGACGTAGAGATGTTCATAGGCCAGCAGCTTCGCTGGGGAGTGATTTCCGCCAGTGTTATTGCTTTTATCGGTGGTATTATTTACCTCTATAGTAATGGTAAAGGCGTCCCCTCCTATACTGAATTTACCGGTGCGCCATTATATGTAAGACATCTGCCGGGCATCCTTCATGGCGTTTTCCAACTGGATGGCATGGCTATTATTCAACTGGGCGTAGTGGTATTACTGGCAACACCTATTACCCGTATAGCCTTCTCCGTACTGGCGTTTGCCATGGAGAAAGATGTACTGTACGTAATTATCACACTGATCGTACTGAGCGTGATTACCTTCAGCATTTTCAGCGGGTTTGGCGGATGATATGATCAGGTGCTGCGCTCATGCTGTAACAGCATGTTCATGGCATGATTAAAAGAACCGGCACGGATAATCTCTCCATCATTTACAAAGAAGATCTCATCTGCATTCTCAATAGTATTCAAACGGTGTGCAATGATAACACGGGTAGTTTGTTCCGGTAATCTCTTCAGGATATCTTCCAGCAATTGCTCTGTTACCGTATCAATATTCGCTGTTGCTTCATCCAATACCAATAGCTCAGGGTCTCTCAGCACTGCACGCATAAAGGCGATCAGCTGTTTTTGTCCCAGACTCACACTCTCTCCACTGGATACTACTTTTGTATCCAGTCCTTCGTCGAACCGTTCCAGTAAGGTATGCAGGTTCGCCTTTTCCATCACATCCATCAGTTGTTCGCTGGTGTAATCCGCATAGTTTTTATTACCGTAGATGATGTTCTCTCTTATGGTGCCTGTAAAGAGGAACGGCTCCTGCAAAATGAACCCGATCTTTTGGGTACGTTCTTCCGGAGAATAAGAGCGGATATCTTTCCCCTGTAATAAAACCTCTCCGTCTGTTGCATCATATAAGCGGGCAATCAGGGAAGCGGTGGTCGTTTTACCTCCACCGGTAGGCCCTACCAGTGCATAGGTCTTTCCTTTTTCCAGGCGGAAGTTGATATTGTGCAGGATATCCTTTCCATCAGGATAGCTGAAGTTCACGTTCTTAAAGGTGATGAGCGCTGTATCTTCTTCTTTCTTATCCGAAGGCACCACTTTCAGGTTGGATTCCAGGTTCAGTATCTGTGAAATCCTGTCCCAGCCAGCCATTGCCACCTGGAAGTTAGTCCACAGTGCTGCCAGTTGACGGATAGGGTTATAAAAATAGGTAGCATACGACAGATAACTGATCAGCAGACCAATGGTAAACTGACCTGTAGAAATGAGATAGATACCATATGCCAGCACAGACAGTTGCGCCAGGTTAGCGCATAAGCTGAATACAGGCATGAAGATGTTATTTACCAGGCCGGCACTTACAGCCGTTTTATATTGTTCTTTATTGGCAGTAGCGAAACGTTTACGGAAGTAATCGCGGCGGTTAAAGGCGATGATCACTTTAAAGTTGCTGAGGCTTTCCTGGATCTCAGAACTCATGCTGCCGGTACTTTTCATATTGGCTGCATTCTTCCGTTTTACCCAGGGAGAGATCAAACGGGTAAATACCAGCAGTAACAGACCAGGCGCCAGTGTGGCCAGTCCGAGTCTGAGATTGATGCATAACAGGAAAATCCCTGCTCCTACCATGCTCACAATACCACCAATGAACTGCATTAATGACTGGGAAAAGAACTGGTTGAGTTTATCTGTATCGTTATTGATACGGGAGATAAGATCACCTGTTTTATTCTGGTTAAAGAAGGCGATAGGCAGTTCCTGTAGTTTTGTGAAAACCGCATTACGCAGGCTGTACAACATACGTTGTCCTACCCCGCCCATCAGGCGTGTTTGTACATAACTTGTTGTCAGCGAGATGAGAAACATAATGAACAGGATACCTGAGTATAACAGGATACCGTTATACTGTTTCGTCTGTACGTATTTATCGATAGTATGACCTACCAGGAAAGGTATAGTAAGGTTAATACCAGAGCTGATCATGATCGTAAAGAACGCGTTGATCAGCCGGCGCTTTTCAGGGCCCAGGAAAGATAACAGCTTTCTCAGGGCGCGGCCGGTGGTAGCTTTTTGTTGCGGCGCGGCCGCTATTTTATTCAGGTTGTAATTCATAGTTACTGGTGCTGCGTTGCGAATTGTAAATCTGTATGTACTCAGGACAGGACTGCATCAATTCCGGGTGGGTGCCTATGGCGATCACTTCTCCTTCCATCAGCAATATGATCTGATCATAATTGGCGGCGGAAGCAATTTTCTGTGTAACAGATATGAGCGTGAGATCGGGATAGTTCTGCTGTACATTTTCCAGAATACGTTGTTCTGTATTGGTATCCACCCTGGCAGTGAAGTCATCCAGCAGGAGAATGCGCGGATTGATGGCTAATGCCCTTGCCAGCATGATACGCTGTTTTTGTCCGCCGGAAAGGCTGGAACCTCTCTCAGAAACAATGGTTTCCAATCCATCGGGCAGTCCTGCAATGAAATCTTTCAGTTCGGCCGTCGCTATTGCCTTTTCCATCAGTGCGTCACTCACCTTTTCATTGAAAGCGATGTTTTCACGTACGCTCATGTTAAAGATGATGCTATCCTGGAATACCAGCCCTACCTGTTGTAGTAATACATCTTTATCATAATCACTGATATTTGTATGATCGTATATGATTTCACCGGTATCGGCCGTAAGCAGCCCTATCAGCACATTAAGCAATTGCGTTTTACCTGCCGCTGTAGGGCCTATGATCGCGGTACGACTGGAAGGTTTTATAGAGAAGGAAATATCTTTCAGCACCGGTTTGCCGCCTAATGATAAGGAAACATTCTCTATTTCCATAGCACCTTTCAGTGTATCAGTCACCGTACCTGGTTCCACGGTATCAGGCGCATTCAGCACATCAAAGATACGACCGTAAGAGGTGGTTGCCTGTGCGATGATATTACTCATGAAGCCGATGACGATAATAGGGAATATGAGGATGACGATATAACTGTTGAAGGCTGCCAGGTTACCGAGGGACATCTCTCCGGTGATCACAAAATGACCACCCAGCATTAAAACAGAAAGTAAGGCCAGGTTAGCCATGAAGCTGATCACAGGGATCAGACCTGCAAACAGGCGGATAATGGCAGTACCCAGGTCCCTGGATTTACCGTTAGCCGAAATAAAGCGGTCGTATTCCGGTTGTTGCGCATTCAGTACCCTGATAAGAGCGGCTCCCAATACACTTTCATTAATGATCTTATTCAGCCAGTCTACCACTTCCCTGCCCTGTTTGAACAACACCCTTACTTTACTGAGGACGGTATAGAATGTAAATCCTATCACCGGAATGATGGTAATAACTACCAGTCCCAGTTTCCAGTCGATCGATAATAACAGCACACTTGCCCCGATAATAATAAACAGAGAAGAAGCGATGGATACGATGGCCTGTGAAACAAACAGTTTGATAGAATCAATATCAGAAGTTAAGTTGGTAAGTAATCTACTCGGGTCTGATTGCTGAATATAAGCAAAAGTTTGTCTGGAGATTTTAGAAGAGAGTTCAGTACGAAGTTCTCTTGCTACTTTTTCCGAGGCATAGGTTTGTATAATACTTTGCAGATAAGTAAACACAAAGATCAGTACAGCAGCCATGGAAAACTCAATAATCAGGGTGTTTATCACGAGCGTACCACCGGTATAAGCATCGATGGCTTTCGCTATCATGCGGGGCAGTACCAGGTTGAGCCCGTTACTCAGTAACGCCAGGAATATCAGTAAGGCTACCATACCCCGGTAGGGTTGCAGAACAGACATAATACCTGGCTTTGCCGGCCCCGGTGCAGTTGAGGGACGTTTCACTTTATTCATATTGGCAACAATATATAGACCTGCCGGTTTAGCAGGGGTTAAAATTACGTTAAAATAGCGGGCTTCGCTATTTGCAATAGTGCAGACGAACGAAAAAAGAGAATATTTTAAGATGGGATAAAAAAAGCCCCGGACCAAGCCGGGGCATTGACGCCTGGCGTCAACAGATTATTTTTTATGGAGCAACCCGGTTAGGCGATACCAACCGAAGGTTTCCATGAATATTCTGTAGATTGCATGAATACCTCCTTTTCTTTGATGAGTAATGAAATTAATCATTTTATCTGAAAAAGTTATCCATTTTATAAATTTTAACAGATAACTTTTGTGTTACATATAAGGCGTTATTACTACGGGTCCTATCAGGCCGGAAGGCTGTAGTTTCCAACCAGACGCGTCAAAATCGGTATAGTTGATATTTACAAAATTGATCTCGTGATAGCGACGCCAGGGGATTTTCTGCTCATCCATATATTTGATACGGTTGGCCATCAGGTTAGCCACTTCTATCCTGATCTCATTTTTCCCTGGTTTTAAGAACTTACCTATTCTTGCTTTGAAAGGGATACTCCAGAGGATACCGGCATCTTTACCGTTGATCCATACATGAGCACTCTCATGCACTTCCCCTAAGTCCAGTACATATTCTTTCGCGTTGGTAGCAGGCAGTATAAAAGACTGCTGATATACCCCTGTTCCCGAGAATGAGTGCGTCATTGTATCCGGCAATGTTGTCCAGGATACCAGTGATGGCATTGTTACAGGAGCAGGTTTAAAAGGTCCGCCCTCGGTGAATTGCAAGGTCCAGGAACTGTCTAACGCGATAGGTGCTGAACTTTTATCGAGATAGGTCCAGGCTTGTAATGTGGTATCCTTTGTTGCTTTCAGCATGAATGCTTCACCGGGTTGTAACTGTATTTTCACGCCGGTATTATTGGTGGCAGCCTTTCCATAATCACCGGTTTGCGGGTCCATGATGATAAATGTACCGGCGCTGGCATTTACTGGCAGGTATTGGTCAACGGCTTTAGGCGTATGATTTACAATGTAATAGTAAGTATCAGCGCCTGCTTTGCGGCGGATGAATTTCAGTCCTGCATCGGTGAGCGCTTCTCTCCTGATGCCCTGCTGTTCCAGTGCCTGTTGCATATCCGGGGCCAGGATGATCTGTCCTTTCCCCATTTTTGCTATACCGTTATCTGCAAAAGGAACAGATGCCAGTAATTTCTTTAGCTCTATCCTGCGCTCCTTCACATCGATCAGACCAGGAACATCTTCCGGCAATGCTTCCATCATTACGGTAGCTCCCTGTTGAGCCAGTGCGATGATCTTTTGCAGGGTACCTAACGGCATCATCGTACTTGCCGGGATAATTAATACTTTATAGGGAGATGCAACATCACTGGTACTGATGAGACCATCTTTAGCAACGGCGTTATTCAGCAGATTATCAGAGATAAAGTCCAGGGAATAACCGGCTTTCTGCAGGTTCACCACCTGGCCGTAAAATGCCGAGGGATGTAACCATTGGTCGATATCATGCACCTTTAAGGTAATTTCATTCCCTTTGGGATTATTCCAGATATCATATATTGGCCAGTAGATCAGTAATTCATTATCCGGTTTACCTGTTTGTAATACGGACTGCACGCGGGTGATATAATTCGTTAATCCCGGTAAATGTGGCCAGAAGCTGTTGGATGGCACAAAATTCGTTGAGGCATAGAATAACCAGCCTGGCCATTTTACGGCTTCAGGAGAATAAGTAACTCCATGAAAGAATACATGATTTACCCCTGCCAGGAAACATTGTTCCACTTCCGGTTTGCACTGTGATAAAGACGTTTTAAAATGTTCTGTAAGCCAGGTAAATGTTTCACTGGATACCAGCGGATGCCCGTTCACATGTGCTGCTGAGGAAGCGAATTTCAGCATTACCGGGTCAGGATCTACATTTCTGATATCTGCGCTATCGCGGCGAAGACCGGGGATAGGAAAATAAGTAGAGCCGTAGGTTTCACATTCAGGGATATCCACTGCGGCGTATAAGTCTAACAAGTTACCCGGAGAACCATGTGCCTGGTTTTTAGAGATGGCTTTATACTGATGCGCCCATTGGGTCCATGGCCTGGTGAAATTATTGAGAATGAGATCGGCCATGACTTCCCTGTAATCTGATTTTATACGGGCTATAGTTTCCGACGAATCTTTCCTGTAAAATGAGCGGATTTCAGACTGCAGATCATAATGTTTTCTTTTATAGAACTGCTCAAAGAAATCAGCGGTCCAATCAGCCCCATATACCTCATAGCTATCGTTATAATAGGCCCTTACACCATGTGATCGCTGATGAAATGCAGTATCAAAACGATGGAGATATACCTTTAAAGCAGGAGCGGAAAAATGGTCCAGGGAAAAGCCTTCTCCACCTGGCGCGGCACGTTTTACTTTCTGTTTTGTTTTACCATTAAAGAAGGCGTAAACGTCCCAGACACCAGACTCTATTCTCCATTGCAGGAAGCCATTTTCATCTACTTTATCCATAAAGTCCACGATCCTTCCATCTGCTGCATACCCGGTTAATGATTGTAATGTTTCATCATCTTTGGCCAGTTTAATTGTATCACCTGTTTTTAAAGATGGGTAACGCCGTATAATCATTTTTGATGCAGCATATTCAGGTGTAACCTGCGGACCTCCAAAAGGCCAGCCCGTACCGGTAGTAAGGTCTACCCCCATGCCCAGTTTACCGGCAGTAGCGACGGTATAATCCAGCATTCTGACCCAGGCCGGTGACAGGTAATCAATGTATTGTTTTTCATATCCTATAGCCCCGTAAATAGGCGCTATTTCAACACCTCCGAAACCGGCCTGGCTATACTTAGCCAATGAGGCGGACAAGTCCTTTTCATTCACTGCATTTCCCATCCACCACCACCGTGTCCAGGGCTTTGTCTGAGATGTCTGCTCCGGCCAGATCTTCTGCGCATCAGATGTAATAATAAATAAGAGGTACAAGGCCGTTACCAGCAGCGTCTTTACAGTTTTCATAACGTTTCTTAGTTTTACTTTTCGGTCCCGGACCAGTCAAACTCTTTGTTCTCAGCAGGCATTTTCGCTTTCTTCATCAAGATACTTAATTCTTTTACCTTAGCGGGATTAACAAGCGCAAGGTTTTTCTTTTCACCTATATCAGTGCCAAGATCATAAAGTTCGAACTTCTCAGGCTGACCTTTATACTTAAACCGGATCAGCTTCCACTCTCCTTTCAATACAGCTTCCTGCAGATAGCCTTCATTGAACTGCCAGTAAAAATAATCATGTTTGGCGATTTGTGTATCTCCGGTTAATGATTGTTTAAATGACACCCCATCTATTCCTGCAAGTGTATGAGAATGTGTGATATCCGTAAAAGTAGGCAGGATGTCCCAGAAAGCCCATTGCTGATCGCTGACACGGCCTGCAGGTACTTTGCCCGGCGCTCTTACCAGCATGGGCACCCTGATCCCTCCTTCATATAAATCCCGCTTAATGCCTCTTAAAGGGCCATTACTGTTGAAGTATGCAGGATCAGCCCCTCCTTCTTTATGCGGGCCATTATCACTGGTAAAGAAGATGTAAGTATTGTCATCCAGGCCCAGTTCTTTAATCAATGCTTCCACTTCTCCCACATTGTTATCCAGTTTAGTGATCATAGCAGCAAAAGCCGCATGTGGGTTCTTCTGACTGCGATAAGTACCACCATTCTGCAAATAAGGTGTTTCGGGCGGGAACCTGCTGCTGCCATCTGCATTTAAAAATGGCTGCATATCCTTTGCCGGTGGGTCCAGCTCTGCATGGGGAATTGTTACCGGTAAGAACAGGAAGAAAGGTTTATCCTTATTCTTTTTAATAAATGAAAGCGCATGTTCCATAATGGCATCATGGGTATATATAGTAGTGTCATGCGGTATCCTGCTGATTTTACCGTTCTTTACCTCAAACAGGTAATTGGTATAATAATCATGTGCATGGCCCTGATTCAGGTATCCATAGAACTCATCAAAACCTTTGATCTCCGGTGAACCCGTAGTACCTGCTTCTCCAAGCCCCCATTTACCGAACATACCCGTTACGTACCCGTTTTGCTGCAGTAACTGGGCAAGGGTACTGTCCTGCGGACGAATAGGCAAACGGGTATTACCTCTTATATAGGCATGCCCCATATGCTTACCTGTTAGTAAGGCACACCTGGATGGCGCACAAACAGTATTCCCTGCGTAAAAACTGGTATAACGGATGCCTTCTGTCCCCAGGCGGTCTATATTCGGAGTAGGGATCTGGCTTTTGTTATTGTAGGAAGTGAGATTACCATATCCCAGGTCATCTGCCACAATGAAGATAATATTGGGCTTGCTGTTCTGACCCAATGCTGCCGGAGCAGCAAAAACAGCACTTATAACGGCAATAGCGATCGCCCTGTAAACTTGCAGATGCATTTCAAAACAGTTATTTACAGGGCGAAGCTATAAAAATCTACTAAATTAATAGACTAATATTTTATCTCTGGTATTTTATCAGGAAACACTGAACGAATTCACTACTTCGTCGAATGATTTCTTATAGTCTGCACGCTTACCTTTAGGAGTGGTTACAGTGATCACATAGGCGACCCCGTTTTTAGGGATCAGCGCCATGATAACATCCATATTCAGTCCGTTCTGGCTATGTGAATATTCCAGGAACTTCACCCTGGAGCCATTGATCTCCTTCTCTGACGTAGCTCCTTCGGTAAAGTTCTGCATGTACTGTGCCATCATGCCCACATTCTTCTTGTAATACTCTTCCAGGGATGTACCATGCATGGATTCACTTACTACATTGATATTAGGACGAAAACCATCTTTAGCAGACGGGGCAAACAGGAAGGTAGCATTTACACCATTTAAAGACGTATCCAGCCTTTGCCATCCTTCAGGCACAGTTACATTGAACGTGCCCACTCCGGCATTCATACCCGGATTTTTGCCTACCTCTGATAATACTTCGTCTGCTGTTTTAGGGGTTTTAGGACTATTCTGACATGCAGCCAGTACCAATAATAATAACGGTAAATACTTCTTCATGACAAATGTTTGATATCTGATAAAGATACTCAAAAAATACTCAGTTGCTTGTTTTTGGGTATATGTAGCCAATTCGCAATAATTTCATGAAGTATGAAAGGTTATGGTTGAACAAGCCACCCTTTTTTCTTGTCATAGATTAATGGATTACGCAACAAAATAGTGGAATTTTACATCAACAAACAAGGAATAGCGATACAAAATTGCTGACTTTTACACTTGAAAATCAATGATCATGGAAAATAGAATATTAGGCATCCATCACATCACAGCCATTGCCGGCGATGCTAAACGTAACTTTAATTTTTACACCAAAGTCCTCGGACTCCGGTTTGTAAAAAGGACCGTAAACTTTGATGATCCTCAGACCTATCACTTCTACTTTGGAGATGAACAGGGCAGTGCAGGTAGTATCCTCACCTTCTTCCCATGGGGCGAAGCCGTAAGACAAGGCCGCCGTGGCGCTGGAATGGCTACTGAAATCGGTTATTCAGTACCGGAAGGAAGTTTTGATTTCTGGATCAAACGCTTCGAAGAAAATAATGTCATCTATAACAAACCAGCTGAACGCTTCGGGGAAAAGTACCTTACTTTCCTGGACCCCGATGGTTTGAAATTAGAACTGATCATACCTAAGACCCCGGATAACAGGAAACCTTATGAAACAGAGGCAGTGAAAGCGGACGTAGCTACAAGAGGTTTCTACAACGTGACCCTTACATTGAATAATGTACAGGCGACTGCTAAAATCCTTACCGGTATCTTTGGCTATACATTAACAGGCCAGGAAGGTAACCGTTACCGTTATACGACCGACGCTATCGGTACTGCCAATGTGATCGACCTGGTGGAATTACCTACAGAAGAACGCGGACTGGGTGCCAATGGTACTGTGCACCACGTTGCCTTCAGGGTAAAAGATGATGAAACGCAGATGGCTTTCCGCAAAAAGATCATCGACATGGGCTTTCAGATCACACCGCAGATAGACCGTAACTACTTCCACTCCCTTTATTTCAGGGAACCCGGTGGTGTACTGTTTGAAATAGCTACGGACAATCCTGGTTTTACCGTGGACGAACCACTGGAAGAATTAGGTACGCACCTGAAACTGCCTGCCCAGTATGAATCCCAGCGCAAACAGATCGAAGCACACCTCGTTAAGCTCGATTAAATAATATTTACTATTTTGGTAGCGGCTATAGCCGCTACCAAATTTTTTTTATGTACCAAGAGAATCTGCTGCTCATACTCGTTCTGCTCTTTGCGGTGTTTTTACTCATCATGCTGGGACAAAGACTCAGAATATGTTATCCTATTTTCCTGGTACTGGCAGGCTTAGGTATCAGTTTTATTCCGGGCATCCCACGTATCGAAATAAAGCCGGAAATCATCTTCCTGATATTCCTCCCCCCCCTCTTATATGAAGCCGCCTGGTACACTTCCTGGAATGATTTCTGGAAATGGAGACGGCCCATAGGTATGCTGGCATTCGGCCTCGTATTCTTCACTTCCCTGATCGTTGCATTTGTCTCAAATGCCGTGATTCCGGGCTTTACGCTGGCATTGGGCTTCCTGCTGGGTGGGATCATTTCTCCCCCTGATGCCGTGGCGGCTACTTCCGTACTTAAAAACATAAAAATTTCCAAACGTATCACTACTATACTGGAAGGTGAAAGTCTGATTAACGATGCTTCCAGTCTGATCGTATTCCGTTTTGCCCTATTGGCCATCATAACCGGCAAATTCTCCTTTGGACTGGCTATCGGTCAGTTCTTCCTGGTAGCAGGCATGGGGATCGTTATCGGCCTTGCGATAGCATATATCGTGTACCTGGTGCACCATCACCTGCCTACTACGCCGGGTATCGATGCGGCATTGACCCTCATGACACCTTACTTCATGTACATAGGGGCAGAACACTTTCACTTTTCCGGCGTAATGGCAGTGGTAAGCGGAGGACTGTTCCTCTCTTTCCGCTCCAATGAAATATTTACCCAGAGTTCGGCCCGGCTACAGGCAGTATCTACCTGGGCTACGGTGGTATTTATTTTAAATGGGTTAGTATTCATTCTTATTGGTCTTGAACTACCGGTGATCATCGAGAACCTGGGTAACTACTCCATCTGGGAAGGTATTAAGTATGGTTTGCTGATCAGTCTCATTACGATCGTCATCCGTATTTTATACGTACTGCCCATTGCCTATGTACCAAAATGGCTGGGACAAAAAGTGCGGATGGACCATGTGAACCCTACCTGGAAAGGCCCTGTCATTATAGGCTGGGCGGGTATGAGAGGAGTGGTGTCACTGGCATCAGCCCTGTCTATCCCAATGTTACTGGACGACGGTAGCGCTTTTCCGCTCCGTAACCTGATCCTCTTTATCACTTTTGTGGTCATCCTGGTAACGCTGGTTTTCCAGGGCCTTACACTGCCTTTAATCATCAAATGGGTAAATATAAAGGATACGGAAGATTTTCCTCCGGATGAAGAGCAGGATGCAGCTATTCACCTGCGACTGATGCATGTTGCATTAAAGGAGCTGAATGAAAAATATGCTGTTGAAATGAAGGAAAATGAGCTGGTAGGATTTCTGAAAGATAAGCTGGAAAGTGATATCACTATTGTAGATCAGCGGCTGGCATCAATGGAATGTGATGCCACTCAGCAGAAAGAAATAGATGTCTATAACAAGGTATTGATTCACCTGTATACCATACAACGCACCGAATTATACAAAATGCGGAAAGAGAAAATTTACAGTGATGAAGAGATCCGGAAACATGAAAGTCAGCTGGATCTGGATGAAACTAAAATCACACAAATCCAGCACTGATATAAATACATGAAAAACAAACAAATAACAAAAAATCAGTATCCACATTTAACTATTTTTCAATAAAATGAAGGATAATACAGTAGAATGGCATAATTTTAGCGTGGCATCTATTGAAGAACCATAAAATTTAAACAATCAGGCCATGAAACAGTTAATTTTAACAGTAGCAACAACTTTAGTATTATTCGCCTGCAATAACAAACCTGACCCTGGTGTAGCAGCACAGAACGCAAGACAAGCAGTTATAGATTCTATGAAAGCAGTTGACTCTATGAGAGCAGTTAAAAGGGCTCATCATGAGCACAACTCAGTAGCGGTACAGAACAACGAAGGTGGCGGAGGCGGCGGTACCAGCACTGCCGATGCAACAACGACCACTACAAAGAAAAAAGGATGGAGTCATACAGCTAAAGGTGCGGTAGTTGGTGCAGGCGCTGGTGCCATTACCGGTGCGCTCATTAACAAAGATCACCTGAAAGGTGCTGCAATTGGTACCGTAGTAGGTGCTGGTGCAGGTGCAGGGATAGGCGCTATTGTTGATCACGAGAAGAAGAAAAAAGCAGCAGCAGCTAATCAGTAATTTCTAATTGCTTTTTACATAATTGTCCCGGTTACGTTTGTAACCGGGATTTTTTATATAAATGAGATGATTGCCCAAAGTGCGGCAGCAGAGATGCCCACCCATAAGATCACACCCTGTATCATGGGCTTCACGCCTACTGACTGTAATACTTCACGGGATAAACCACAACCTATCAGGAATAACGTGAGTGTAAGTCCTGATTTGGCGATATATACGGCATAACGACTGAATACCTGTATTCCCGGAACATATGTGTTAATGATCATTGCGCCTATAAATAATCCTATAAAATAAGGTACTTTCAGTTTGCTGCTTTTATGCTTAAAAATGAAAGCGGATAAAAAGGCCACCGGGATGATCCATAACGCCCTGGCCAGTTTTACCGTAGTAGCGACTTCGAGCGCTTCTGCTCCGTATTTACCGGCAGCGCCTACTACAGAACTGGTATCGTGTATGGCGATGGCACACCATAAACCAAACTGCGTCTGGGACAAGTTCAGTGCATGCCCGATCACAGGGAACAGGAACAGGGCAATAGCATTCAGAATGAATACAGTGCCCAATGCTACGGAAATCTGTTTTTCTTCTGCTTTGATAACAGGTGCAATAGCAGCGATAGCACTGCCTCCGCAGATCGCAGTACCGGCAGATATCAGGTAAGACGTTTTCTTTTCTATTTTAAAGACCTTCCCCATCAGGAATCCTGCTGCCAATGTGCTGATAATAGAAATGATAGTGAACAGGATACCCTGTTTACCCGCTTTCAGCGCACTTCCCACATTCATCCCAAACCCTAATCCTACAACTGATACCTGTAATAAAATATGTGTAGCTTTATGGTTAAGATGTAAATAGGGATGCCCTACAAACTGGGCGATCACTAATCCCATTAATAAGGCCACCGGAGGAGAGATCAGTGGAGACAGGCAGAAAACGACTGCCAGTAAAAATATCACTTCCCTTGTGGTAATGCTTTTGTCCAGTATTTTATCGATCGCTTTTTCCATAATGACGCAAAGCTCATACTTACAGGGCTTATTCAGAAATTGCCATTAGTTATGGATCATAACTTTAAGTTATGCGTACCCTGCCACCAGAGTTAGGGCTGCCGGGATCTTTAAGTCTTAGGTGCAAGGCTTCTCCACAGATAAAATACCAGGTAGCTTTCCCATCCTTTGAAATGCCGGAAGAATGTATTGATGCCTTCAATATCCTTTTTATCACTGATAATCCTGTGTGCAATTAATCCGTTTAATAGTCCGGCATCTCCGTATGGAATGGAAGTAGGTATTCTCAATGTTTTCATCAGGGTATAATTAGCTGTCCATATACCGATGCCTTTTATAGCTGTCAATGCTTTTTGCTGCGCAGCTACATCTGGTAAATCCAGTAAGATTTGTTTACTCATCTTCCCTTCTTTAAACACATTGGCTATCCCTGTCAGATAGGCTATTTTCTGTGCGGAGAACTGCATCGCTTTCAGTTCTTCCGGGTTAGCTGCCGCTAATGCTTCCGGAGAGGGGAACGCATAATAGTCCTGCCCTTCGTAAATGATCTTTGTCCCGTATCTTTCTACCAGTCTGCGTTTGGTCTTATAAGCAAAGGTTAAATTAATCTGCTGGCCAATAATACACCAGCAGATAGCTTCAAATAAATCCGGAATACCTATCAGGCGTAAGCCTTCAAAATCCTTACTCATATAAGCCAGCTCTTTATGTGCTGATAATAGTTGATAGAAGGGCTTGATATCCCGGTTGATATCGAACCAGTCATGAATAAAGTTTTCTATAACAGGAGACCCCTCTCCTTTCAGAATTTTTATTATGAGTTTACTGTTCTTTTCCCTGATCTCAAACAGTACCGGCTGGTTTTCTACCAGGATAACTTTACGCACATGATCTTCTCCTACTGTATGCATACAGTCATCGAAATTCCTGTTGAGAAACCAGAGGCATTCTTTAAAACTGAAAGGTGAAGGAAGATTCATTTTCTGATTAGCAATTTAGAGGTGGGACTGCCCCACAAGCCTGGTAAACACTACTATTCAATAAGCAAACATCTTAAACAATATACAGAAAGAGCATAAACTCTCCTGTAAACTCTTCATAACTGGTATTAGACTCCTCTATAAGCCCCCTATAAGCCCACTCTAAATAAGGTGGGCTTATAGAGGGCTATGAATGGGCTTATAGAGGGCTTATATAGGGCTTATACCACCATATAGACTGAATCTCAGCAGGTTATAAGCAGTAACTACTATTTAAATACCTTTACTGATGATTATCAATACATTAATATATATGGGAAATTATTAAGACAGAAAATTTCTATTGTTTTAGTAAGGGAGCATATTGATAAAAATCTTATACTGAAAATACTTTACTGGCTTCCCAGCCTATTATCGCATTCTTTCTGGCACTACCCCAGTGATACTGTCCCAGCTCCCCGGTTGCTTTAATCACCCTGTGACAGGGGATCAGGAAGGCTACCGGATTATGGCCCACCGCCGTACCTACAGCCTGCATTGCCCGGGGATTATCTATTTCACCAGCCACCCCGGAATAGGTTGTCAGTCCGCCCATAGGAACTTTTAACAGGGCTTCCCATACTTTCAGTTGAAAAGCAGTGCCTTTCAAATGTAGTTTGATCTCTTTTAGTTTATTCCAGTCCTGCGTAAACACGAATAACGCATTCTGCTGGACCTGATCCGTAATATGGGTATAGACCGCATTCGGGAAATGCCTGTATAACTCAGCAAATGCCTCTTCATGCCCCTGATCCACAAAAGCTAAGTAACAGATCCCTTTATGAGTAGAAGCCGCTAAAATCGTCCCAAAAGGGGTTTCTGCAAAGCTGTAATTGATCTGCAACTGCTCTCCCCCGTTCTTGTACTCTCCCGGTGTCATGCCTTCCAGTTTGATGAACAGGTCGTGCAGGCGACTGGTACCGGACAATCCTGTTTCAAAAGCCGCATCAAACAGGGTAGCCTTTTCACCTTTCAGAATGGCTTTGGCATGCTCTACACTAAGGTATTGCAGGAACTGTTTGGGCGTTACCCCTGCCCATTGCTTAAACATACGCTGGAAATGGAATGGACTTAAATTCACGTGTTCTGCAGCCTGTTCAAGTCCCGGCTGCGATTTAAAGTTAAGTCTGAAATATTCAATGGCATCCGCTATGCGTTTATAATCGATCTCCTGTTGAATTTCCATGTTGTAAAATTATGATTAGCTGAGTGCATCATGAAAAATAATACCCAGGGTATGCCGTTCTCCGCTATGCAACGGACTTACCCCATGCTTCATATTTACCCGGTAATAACCTTTACTCCCTTTTACAGGCCGGAAGTTAGTGGTAAAGATCAACATGTCTCCCCGCTCCGGTTGCAGTACACTGGCTTTCGATTGTGCCCGCGGGATTTGCTCCGTCAGCACGAATTCTCCCCCTGTGTAATCTTCTCCCGGCTGGTTTAAGAACAGCACGGCCTGCATAGGGAAGTAAATATCCCCATATAAATCCTGGTGTAAAGTGTTAAATCCTCCCTTACCATATTTCAGTATCAGGATAGTAGGCTTCACCTGTCCCTTTTCTTCACAGATAGCTTTTAACTCCTCATGAAGAGGCGGGTAACTGGTATCTATCCTCAATAACTCCATCCATTTATTAGCGATGGGCGCCAGCCGGGCATACACCGTTTCCCGGATATCAGTGATCAGCGACGGCAAAGGGTACTGGAAATATTTGTATTCCCCCAGGCCGAAACGATATCTCTCCATCGTAATCTTTTTGCGGTACGTATTATCCGCATTGTAATTATGGATCAGTTCATCGCATTGCGATCTATTGAGAACATTTTTCACAATGGCAAACCCGTTTTCGTTCAGATCAGCTGTTATTTGTTGCCAGTTCATTTGTAATTTGTTTTTTGTTTTCCCATTTGATCATGGCCGCTTTACGATCACTGCCCCAGTGATAATTTCCCACTTCCCCATTGGACTTTATAACCCTGTGGCAGGGGATGAGATATGCTACAGGATTAGCGGCTACGGCTGTCCCTACCGCCCTGGCCAGCTTCACATCTCCTGCCAACGCTGTATAAGACAATACTTTCCCTGCCGGAAGATTGATCAGTTTCTTCCATATGGCCAGTTGAAAAGGCGTACACTTTACATGTAATGTAATGTCTGCTGATTCTCCTTCCAGTATGCGTAATGCAGCTTGTTGCAGATCATCCTTTATATTGCCGTAAACCGCATCAGGAAATTGGTTGTGAAGAAGCGCAAAGGCCTCGTTTTCTGTTTCATCTGCAAATGCCATGTAACAGATCCCCGTTTCAGTAGCAGCTATCAATACCTTTCCAAAGCGGGTATTGGCAAAGCTGTAACTGATGGTTAAATTATCTTCCTCTACCGGAATAATGCTAATTGTTTTCATAACACAAAATTAGCTTGCAGGGGAAGTCCGGGAAACCCGGTTCTTGCGGTCTTTATAATATGATTCTGAACGTGAGGTTAATCCTGCCGGCCGTTACTTTGAGTTGTTTGGGGATACTATGCAGCCAGTGATGTTGTGTACTGCCTTTCATCAACAGGAAACTACCATGCGTTAAAGGTATCTTTTCTGTCAGCGTTTTATCTGTATAATGTTTGAAGGCGAAAGTCCTGGGACTGCCAAAGCTCACAGAGCCGATTACAGGGTTCACCCCTAATTCCTTTTCATTATCCCTGTGCCATCCCATGCTATCCTGTCCATCGCGATAAAAGTTCAGTAACGCACTGGTAAAACGAACCCCTGCCACCGCTTCTATCCGGGTTTTTATCTCTATTAAAGCAGGCGTCCAGGGATGTGGCTGCATAGTAATGCCGGAATAGCTGTAGGGCTTGTCCGGATCACCATACCAGGCTGTTAGCCGGGGTTGCAGGATATTTCTGCCCATAATAAAGACAGGCTCCTGTTTCCAGGCGATTTCCTTAGAGAGTTTATCAAAAAAATGATCACTCTCGGGAGTTGTGAACAACTCCGGGTAAAAGTATACTTCTCCGTCTTTAGGCAGTAAATTGTGCATTCTTCCAGTGTTTGTACTTTTCGGGCATACAATGTGCGCAGGGTCTGTAACCTGATAAAACAGCTTCTTTCTCATCTTTAAAGAAAACCCTGTTTTCTATCTTCATCCGTTTACCGGAACGGCAATGCAGGGTGCCGTAAATCTTTTTGTTTTTATACCCTCCCAGGGTAATCTCCCCGGAACGGATTTTCCACTTCAAATTACCCCCTATATCAATGTGTGCGATCATAAGCGCAAAGGTATGGGCTAACGAACAAAAGGTAAAACCCGTTTCTTGCTATAATAAAAGAGGAATAGAAGCGCAATTGATAAGCTTTAAAACAGGTTCATCCTCCGTTTATCCTCCGTTAATTAACGGAGGATAAACGGAGGATGAACCTGTTTTATTCCTGTTTTGAATCTCTTCAGAGTATTACCAACCAGTATTATTGGGTAATAAGTTCGGGTTTAATGCTACTTCTCCCTGTGGTATTGCCCACAGATAATCACGTGGCTTCACAAAAGTACGCTGTTCTACTACTACATGCTTGCCATAATCAGCCCGACTGTTATCATAATTATTCAGTATACCATAAGCGGTCCCTGTCATTACGGTTTCTGCTATCTGCCAGCGACGGATATCAAACAGACGGTTATCTTCCATAGGGAACTCTACATGTCTTTCGCGTCTTACTGCGTCTCTCATATCTGCCTGTCCGCTTACAGTAGCTGCTGTTAATGCCGGCATCATTACACCAGGGCGTTGTCTTACTGCGTTAATAGCATCATATACCGACTGATCGATCTGTCCCATCTCTATTTTAGCTTCTGCATATATCAGCAATACTTCTGCATACCGGATCAGCACTACGTCATTGTAAGAGTTGCTATCCCAATTTCCCTGAATATCAGCAGGTACATACTTCTTGTAATAAAACCCGCTGAAAGAAGCATTGTTCTTACTCAATGCGTCCAGGCCATTCTTATTGGTAACATCGATCGTATCTCCGTTAACAATGACCCCTGGCACAACGACGGTCATTTTAAGACGTGGATCACGGTTATCGTAAGGATGTGCGGCATCATACACGGCGGATTTGTCTATCGTTTTACCATCTGTACATTCATAAGCATCTACCAGTGATTGCAAAGGCACTACCTGCGACCATCCGCCTAATGAAGGGCCACCTACCCATGTTGCCATCGCACTTGGCAAGGTAGTTTTCACATAAGCAGCAGCGAAAATGATTTCCAGACTGGTTTTATTCGTACCGTTAAAGAGGCTCACATAATCTTTATCTATCGCATAGTAACCAAGATCCATCACCGCCTTTGCAGCAGTAGCTGCCTCGCTGTTACGGCCCACATACAATAAGATACGTGCTTTCAGTGCCAGTGCAGCACCACGGGTAACACGACCCTGATCTGTTGTACCATAGGCTATGGGCAGATGCGGAGAGATGGCATCTACTTCGTCCACGATGAACCGGGCAATAGAATCTTTAGATGTACGGGCTGCTTTAAACTCACTCACCGCTTGAATATGGGTAATCAGCGGTACTGCGCCAAACATACCTGTCAGTTGCTGATAAGCATAAGCCCTGATAAAGCGGGCTTCCCCTTTCAGGCGTAAATTCATACTATCAGTAAGCGCTTTGTCCCTGTCTATATTATCCAGCACATCATTACAGGAAGCGATCATTTTATAGAGGTTACTCCAGAAGTTGGAGAACACACCTGTTCCGGAAGAAGCACTGCCGTTCCCCACCAGTCTCACATCACTTGGCCAGTCGCTCCATGAGTAACTGTCGTCAGTAGCACAGGAAATAAAGATACGGTTGTCTACATCTCCCAGGCGGCGGTAGCAGTTATTGACAGCGTTAACAGCATCAGCCTCTGTATTCCAGTAGGTTTGCTGACTTACTGAATCCTGTGGCTGCTCATCCAGGTATTTTTTACATGCTGTAAAAAACACAGCGCCTGTCAGCATAATTATTATTGATAATTTCTTCATGGCTTGCTTTATTTAGAATTGCACATTTAATCCGAAGGTGAATGTTCTCACCTGTGGGTAATAGCGGCTATCATTAGGGGCTTCAGGATCTATATCTTTTGGCAGGGAAGAGAAGGTAAGCAGGTTCTGTCCGCTTACAAATAATCTGCACCTGTCAAAACCTGACCTGTTAAGGATATGATCAGGTAATGAGTAGCCCAGTTGCAGGCTTTTCAGGCGCATATAAGCGCCACTCTTTACCCAGAAGGAAGACGACTGATAATTTTGTGTGGTAGTCAGCAAACGGGGGAAAGCAGCGCCGGTATTGTCTACAGTCCAGCTGTTCTTATGTTCTTCCCTGAAATTACCATCGTTTGCGGTAGGTGCTTTTTCAATCACCAGTGTATTGATAGATACTTTACCTACGCCCTGGAAGAAAGCAGAGAAATCGAAATGTTTGAAGGAAGCGCCGAGGTTCACGCCATAGGTGTAACGGGGAATATTGCTGCCCAGGTATACCATGTCTCCCCCGGCATTTGCAGCACCTGGTTTTACAACACCATCACCTGTCTGTTCTTTGTACATGAGGTCACCAGGGCCGGTAGTTCCAACTGTCTGCTGTGCATGTCCGGAAACCTGTGCTGCTGTCTGATAAATACCTTCTACCTGGTAACCATAAAAGCCATTGATGGGCTGACCTGCAACAAGACCGGTATAGATGTTATTATTGTCTTTGGTAACAGCATCTGTGTTCCTTAAGTCTATGATCTTATTATGTACATCGGAGAGATTTGCACCTACATTAAAATTAAATTCTTTCCCTATTTTTCCGTGGTAATTTAATGCCAGTTCCCAACCGGTATTCTGTACTTTACCTGCGTTCTGTGCAGATGCATCCAATCCTACAGAACTTGGTATGGGCAGGAATAACAGGATATTCTCCGTATTCTTTTTGTAATAGTCGAAATTAATATCCAGGTGATTCAACACACTTGCATCCAGACCGATATCCGTCATTTTAGTTGTTTCCCAGGTAAGGCCGGAATTAGGATAGGTCTGAATACCCGCAGTCGGATTTAAAGCACCGCCAAAAGGATAACTGTTGTAGATATAGGCAGATTGATAAGGGTAGTTGGTGGTATTTTTATCTTTATCCAGGATGATGTCATTACCCAGTTTACCCCATGAAGCGCGCAGTTTCAGATCGTTCAGGAAAGAAATGCCTTTCATGAAATTCTCTGATGAGATACGCCATCCTGCAGAGAAAGAAGGGAACATTCCCCATTTTTGTCCGTCGGAGAAACGGGAAGATCCATCACGGCGAAGATTTGCTTCCAGCAGGTATTTATCCTTAAAGGAGTAGTTTAACCTACCGAAGAATGATACCAGAGAATAGGCAGTAGCAGTACCGGTAGTTTTTTGTCCGGTAGAAGCACCTGCATTGATCTGTTCTATCGTTCCGTTAGGCAGATTCAAACGGTAACCGGTCAGATCATCTGTAGTTTCAGATAACCGGGAAGCACCTGCCAGTAATTTAAAGGAATGGTTGCCGAAGCTTTTAGTGTATTCCGCCAATCCCTGGAAGTTCCTGAACCAATAGCCCTGATATTCTTTCTGTATGGTATTTTGCCCTAATGTGAGGGTTTTGGTATTAGCCGGATGGTCCGTATAATAATCCAATGCCTTTTCATGGATGCTATTGTAATCAGAGCGATAATTAACGGCTGCAAGTCCTGTCAATGTCAATCCTTTTGCCAGTGCATAGTTACCCTTGAAATTTCCTGTAAAGAGGTTGCTTTTATATTCGTATAAACCGCCTTCCTGCTGTAAACGGATGGGGTTTTGTCCACCTCTTACCAGTGCCCAGGTACCATCTTTATATTTATTGGGAGTAAGCGGATTTACAACGGCCGCCTGTCCAAACTGGTACCAGGCAGAACCAGACACGCCCTGCGGCTCTGTTCTGTCGCCCAAACGGGCAGCGATATCTGCGCTGAAGGTAAGTTTTCTGGTAACGTTGATATCTGTATTCAACCGGACAGTAAGGCGGTTAAAATCCATATTGGAGATTAATCCTTTCTGATCAAAATAGTTGGTAGAGAAATGATATTTCAGATCTTCTTTACCACCGGATATACCCAGACTATGTTCCTGTTGGAACCCGCTGCCGGTGAGCACTTCTTTCAACCAGTAATTATCAGGGTACAGGTCAACATCGCGGTTGGGATCGTTATAAGCCGCCAGTTGCGCATCGGAATAAGTAGCACCGCCGCCGGAGTTGGCCGCCGTCAGGTTCACCAGTTTCATAAAATCCTGTGCACCTACGTATTTAGCCATGCGGGCAGGACGCTGCCAGGCAAAATAGTTAGAGTAGGTTACTTTAGGTTTACCATTGCTCCCCCTTTTTGTAGTGATGAGGATCACACCATTTGCAGCTCTTACACCATAGATGGAAGAAGCAGCAGCATCTTTCAGTACGGACATGGAAGCGATATCATTGGCATCGATATCGTTCATGCTCATCTGCACCCCGTCTATCAGTACTAACGGATCGCTGTTGTTCAGCGTACCTACTCCGCGGATACGGATGGTACCCTGGTCCAGTCCGGGCTGACCGCTGTTGGTGGTCACTGTTACACCCGGAGCAACACCCTGTAGCGCAGCAGATACCTGGCCTACGGGTTTCCAGTTAAGGTCTTTACCATCTACGGCAGTGACTGCCCCCGTAAGGTTGATCTTTTTCTGTGTACCATAGGCAACTACCACTACTTCAGACATGGAAGTTACATCCGCGATCAGTTTAACGTTGATGGTTGTACGTCCATCTACAGCTATCTCCTGTTTTACATAACCGATAAAGGAAAATTCCAGTACGGCATTGGCATCAGGAACCTGTAATGTCCAGCTACCATCTATGCCGGTTGAAGTACCGTTTGTTGTACCTTTCACCAGTACTGTAGCACCGGGCACCGGTTGTCCTTTCTCATCTGTAACAATCCCTTTTACGGTGATTTGTGCAGGCGCTACATTCGAAGCCGGTTCTTCATCTTTTGAAAAGACGATGTAGAAATCATCTCCCATCTTTTTATACCGCAGTTTATTACCCGCAGTAATATTATTCAGTTCCTCTTCCAGAGATGAAGCCGGCACCTTTTCAAGATTTGTAAGGGGTAGTTTAGCCAGGTTGCTTTTGTACATGAAGTGTACATTGTACTTAACTTCTAACCTGTCCAGCACGCTTTTCAGGGATTTTGCCTGCGCGTTTTCATAAGGAGCCGCATGCGTCCCAAGTGCTGCCAGGTCCTGGGCATTTGCAGGCATGTTTGCATAACATACCATGCCCACAACGGCCATACAGGCGCTGATGAACTTGTTCATGTTCAAATTGGTTTGAATGAATTAAAATGTGCGGTTATGACTGCATGTGGTTGTACACCCTACATACAGCGTTACTGCGTTGGTTAATACTTGTTATCCTTTTCTATAATTACTCTATTGTTCTCATTGGTCACCTTTAAATGGAAAAGCTGTGATAGTCCATTTAAAAGTACGTCTATCCGCTGGCCAGGTACAGTACCCGTAAACTGCTGATGTAACAATGATGAATCGCGTATTTCCACTTCTACCCCATAGGTATCTTCCAGTAATTGTGATAACTCTGCGAAGCTGGCATTTTCAAAGTGCAGGCTGTTATTTTTCCAGGAAGAATAATTGAGTGTATCTGTATGTTGTTTCAACGTGGTGCGTACTTGTTTCTTATATTCAACAAGGTCGCCTGGTTTCATAATTGTGGCTTCGTTATTATTACGTAATCTTACTTTCCCACTGGTCAGAACGATCTGCATCTTGCCATGACGATCTACCAGGTTGAACGTGGTGCCCAGTACTTCTACATTTATTTTACTGGCGGTATGTACAAGAAACGGTTTAGAACCGGCGGACGGTTTTATGGAGAAATAAGCCTCTCCTTCCATCCATACCTCCCTGTCCTTATAACGTAATGTACTGTTCGCATTTAAAGTAACAACCGACTGATCGGGTAATACGACCGTACGTACTTCTCCATATGCAGTGTGGATAACGGTGTTATCATTGCGGAATGATTTCCAGCCCCCATATCCCAGTAATAATGTACCGGTGAATATAGCTGCAACCTTTAGCGCGGCGAACCTGTTTTTCCGTGGCTGTGTAGTATCTAGGATCCGTTGATATAATCCTGCTGATTCCACCGGACTATAAGTCCCCTGTTCCAGGTCGTGCGACATCGCTGCTTCCAGGTATTCTCTTCCCTCTGCAGTGGTAAACCACTCCAATACTTTTGCATATTCTTCAGGAGAACATTCGTTCCGCCTGTATTTCTGCAACAGATTCTGGTCAAATTGCTCCATATTGATGGATTATAATTAGTACTACACCCGAAGAAAGGGAAAGTATTATATGAAATAAAAAAAAAGTTAAAAAAGGAGATAAAAGAGGATGAGGCTCAGGAATGTACCCATAATGACCTTTAAAAAGCCCCGCAGCGTTTTGCTGGCCTGAGAATATTGAAACTTCACTGTATTAATGGAAAGGCCCAGCCTTTGTGCTACTTCTTCATTACTGAGACCTTCTACTGATCTCATTTTAAAGATATTCTTTTTTTGTGCCGAAAGCTTATCTATGGCAGTATCTATTACTTTCTTATAATCGTTAAAGATGACGCTGGTTTCCGGATCCCGGTGATTCCTGGCGGTATTATATAATATCTCGTATTGTTTGATCAGGCTGCGTTTATGGTTGCGGATGATATTTAATACATGGAACTTCAGGCATTTGAAGAGGTAATTACGCACACCCTGAACCGGGTCCAGCTCGTCCCGGTGGACCCATAACTTCACGAAAGTTTCATGCACAGCATCTTCTGCAGCACTTCTGCTCTTAAGATAACGATATGCCACATCTAACAATAATTGATGATAGGCTACATACAGTTCTTCAAAAGCGGCGTGTTCACTGTCGCGAAGGCGTTGAGTTAAAAGTTGTTCATTATTGGATCGTAGCATCTTCCTTATTTCTGTTTCCCCTATAAACAGCCTCCCCTGATGCGAGAATTACTATAAGCTATTTGTTTTCGATACGTGTTTTATAAAAGTAGTACAGCTTCCCGTCTTTATTAAATGGTAAATTACCAAATAGTCATGTTTTTTTACCCATTCTTTTTAGGAAATTATTCCCAAATCCTTATATTTGATGATTGTTTTTTAATCTGGCAGCCCATTGCCACATTTTGTTAACCATTTTTATTCATTCATTTCGTGAATGAGGTCCTCAATACCATGAATACAAAAGAAGTAATTAATATTGAAAAGCTGGTTTCCACTATTCAGGAAACAAACCATTATTTCTTAAACCAGGCGCAAAAACAGGTAAATACGGCATTGACTGTGCGCAACTGGGTAATAGGATTTCATATTGTTGAATATGAAAAATATGGAGATGACCGTGCAGAATACGGACAAGGGCTATTTAAAGAGATCGTAAATAAGCTAAAAAATGGTGGTTTATCTTCCATAAGAGAGCGGCATTTATACCTTTGTAAAGACTTTTATAAAGCTTATCCAAAGATTTTGCGGACAGCGTCCGCAAAATTACATCTATCTGATAATCAATATAATACAATTTTGCGGACAGTGTCCGCAAAATCTTTGGAAGCCCCTTTTCCCCAAACTCAGACGACCAGATTTCAGACAGATCCGGAACTATTACTCAACAAACTCAGCTTCTCTCATTTTATAGAATTGCTCAAATCTGACTCCCCTGCAAAACGCAGTTTTTATGAAATGGAAGCGATAAAAAATAACTGGAGTGTGCGGGATTTACAACGAGCAATAAACAGTATGTTGTTTGAACGTACCGGATTAAGTACAGATAAACAGTCTGTACTAAAAAGTCATATAAAAGAAGAACCGTTAAAACCGGAAGACATATTTCGTAATCCTTATATGCTGGAGTTCCTGGGGCTGGAAGAGGATGAACTGGCAAATATTATCGAAGCAGAACAGTACAAATTAAAGTAAATGTATAATGACCAATATCATTCACACGACCATCCTGACTCATCCTCTCTAAGAGATATAAGTCGTAATTTTACATAAATCTTTCGTTATGGAAATTTATATCAGTGAAGAAGCTATTATTTCCAACATACAAAGTGATTTCAGGCAAGCTTACCCTTTTCTTAACCTGGAATTTTACCGGCAGCCTCATGAGGTCGGCGAACGTTGCAGAACAGCGGATAAACTCCCTCCGGATACTCCTATAGATGATATCCGCATGGTGCATACTTTTGGCTGGATAGACATCAGTAAAAACCGTACTGCAGCAGAAGTAGAACATGATTTTATGCATCAGCTGGGGCTTAGTGTACAGGTAATGCGTAAATCAGGTGGAATGTGGGTGCAAACTACCAAAACAGACCACTGGACTTTACAGCAGTTAAGTGAGGAAGCCAAGCTGGCAGAAAAATCTATCTTCTTTTATCCGGAAGAACCAGCAGAATAAAAATGGTTGATATTTATAGTACATTTAAATTTTATTATAAATAATCCATATAATATCTGTATGAGGAAAATGGTATGTCCCTATATATCTTATTATGAACTATCTCCGATCTGCGTGAATAACTAATCACAACATTTATTTTAAAAAAAATCCTGGTCCGCAATTATCATTAGTATTCAATAGCCCCATAAGCTTATGCGATCACAGACGCCTTGTTAACCTGCAATATTACCTTTATCTTCGTAACCTTCTCTTTACAATAACCCAGTTAATACTCTTATGTTTAAATTCACGTTACTGCTTTCATTAATCCTGTTCTCCTGCCAATTCTCAAAATGCCAGAAAACATTCATTACCATGCATGATACCATCATCAGCCTGTATAACAAAGATGACTTTAAGGGTATCTATAATTTTGCCAGTGAAAGTATGAAAACAGAAGAGCCTGAGGCAAAATTTGTAAACATGCTGAAAACAACAAAAGAACAAACGGGAAAAATCATTTCATCAACTTCACTGGGAGAATACGGTATTACCAGGTCGTTCATGTGGACAGGTGAACACGGAAATATACATTTCGATCTGCAATCGGGAACTCCCGGTGTAATGGACGACTATTTTATAAATGATGTGATCATGCAACCTGGCGGAGAGCACCGGTCACTACCTACCGACAATCCGTTAAGGAGTAAGATCGATTCCATTATACAGCAGGCTGCCACACTTTATATGCAAAATCCTAATACGGTGGCTCTTTCTGTGGGTATTGTATACAAAGGGCAAAAATATGCCTATAATTATGGGGAAACACAAAAGAACAGCGGCCAGCTTCCTTCATCAGATAATTACTATTGCCTGGGCTCAATTGCCAAAACCTTTATAGCTACTTTATTAGCAAAAGCTGTTACCGAGAAAAAAGTAAACCTGAACGACGATATCCGTAAATATCTCCCGGGTAAATACCCGGATCTTACATATAAAGGATATCCTGTAAGACTGGTGCACCTGACCAATCATACCTCGGGTTTACCAACATCTCCTGATGCTTTGCCACCAGGACTTTCCCGACTGCAACAACTGAAGATTTTTGAAAAATATAACCGGGATAGCTTACTGGACGACCTTCATCATTTCAGGCCGGATACATTACCAGGAGTGAAATATGTCTATAACGGAAATGCATTCCATATACTGATGCTGATTTTAGAAGAGGTTTATCATCAACCTTATGAAAAGTTAATGACCGCCTTTCTGAGAACGGAACTAAATATGTACCACACCAAAAACTTCTTTTCCGTTAATGAAAAAAAGATGCTGTTACAGGGCTACAACAACCACAGTGAGCCACAGACCTATTATTACCCAATGACCGCATTCAGAGGTGGCCCGGCCATAAACTCCACACTGAACGACATGCTTATCTATCTGAAGGCTAACATCGGGGAAAAATCACCGGCTATCAAACTTACCCATCAATATACATGGGGTAACAAAGATGGTTCTTCAATGGGACTTGGCTGGATGAGAAATCTTGATGCTGCTGGTAAACAATATATAATGCATTCCGGAAATGCCGGCGCAGGGTTCAATAGCCTTTGTTTATTTTACCCGGAGAGAGAACTGGGTATTGTGATCATGGTAAATGAAACCACAGGGCAGAATCGCCTGTTTGCATTAGAAAGGCTGATCACTCAGCAATTAAAATAACGGGAAGGTGCTATCCGCTCCGGGACAGCACCTTCTGCAAATTTATTTTTGCATTTGTAAAGGAAGATGATCACCCCTTAATGAAATGCTCTTTTCCAGATCATAAATCCAGTTGATCATGGTATCCCCGGGATCAGTAATCTTAATATCATAATATTTCATCAGCAGATCCGTAATATTTTTGAATAGTTCTGTTATTTCAAAGAGCCCTCTCCAGGTATCCTCCGGATCATAGCGGCTATAGATCAGTTTCACCCGTTCCATGATGGCAGGTTCAGTCCATTCCTCTATAAACCGGCCTTTATGCCAGGTTTCATAACTATTTCCCTGCTTGCTCATCGTATACCAGGTGATCATATTCAGCAGATAAGATTTCATCATATGGTCACATTCAAACTTTGCCCCAAAATATTCTTTTCTGGATATTTTAATAGCCATGCGAAATGCTTCCTGCCAGAATGCATTGACGGTATTTTCGAATTTACCTACCGGCATTTCTGATGATAGTCTATAGGTATATACCTGCTCCAGGTAACGGATCTTTTCCAGCTTTTTTCTTTTATCCACCAGCATATAAAAGCCTCTGTGTATATAATAAGTTGATGCGGTAATAGAGCTTTCAATATTGGCTATCAACGATGAAGGCAGGATTTTCAGTAATGAGGTAAAACGGCGTTTTAAGACAGCCGTAAACCAGGCAACAGAGAATGCATTGTTTGTTATGAATGTAATATCTGCACCAACACAATTTTCAAAATAGATCCTTTTTACAAATGATTCATGGA
Organism: Chitinophaga oryziterrae; assembly: GCF_009758125.1. Taxonomy (GTDB): domain Bacteria; phylum Bacteroidota; class Bacteroidia; order Chitinophagales; family Chitinophagaceae; genus Chitinophaga; species Chitinophaga oryziterrae. The sequence continues at coordinate 502,612 of NZ_WRXO01000004.1, read as the reverse complement.
TCATACGCCCGCCATTATAACAGGAGACAACTTTCCCCAACTCTCCCGCCCATGTTGACGATTGCTGGTAGTAATGAGGTTTGTTGGTGATAACGACCATATCGATATCAGAATACTGGTCTGTCCTGTTATCATTTCTCGCAAGTGATCCGGTGATAAGGATAGCACTGATGTCAGAACGGGAGATGCCCCATTTCCGGATAGCATTAATAATTTCCGTTCTGGCATTTTCTAAAACTAACGTAGTCTTCATAAGCGTTAACTCTTAAATTTTAATGAAAAATAGGGGGTGAATAGCATGCCTGCCCAATAATATTGCAAAGCTGTGCCGCGTAATTATGAATAAAAAAATGATTGCCGGGAAGCAGGATGGTCCTGACATCTGACAATCCAAAATTCTTCCAGTTTTCAATCCTGGATGATTTTTCCTCCTCGCTACCCATAATCGCACTGATACGGGCTTTGACAGGTGCAAAACTTAAGTCCCCCCTCTTTTCAATAATTTCAAGGTCCGCCCTTAAAATGGGCTCATAAAAATCAAATAGTTCTTCGTTGTCCAGTACCACTTCCGGGATACCTCCCATCAGTAATAATTCTTTTTTAAAGTCATCTTTCTCCATCAGGTACAATTGCTTATTCTCGCGTTCCCCCGGGCCGGGATTTCCTGTTACAATGATACTTTCAGGAAACCGTCCATTCTGCTCAAGCATAGCTGTTACACGCAGGGTTAGCAATGCGCCAAGACTATGTCCATATATAAAAAAACGGTTAGTATACAAATTACCGGTCAGTTGATTGTAAATATCGAGGGTAGCTTCGTCAAAATCATTGATCAGTTCTTCATCTACCCGTTTCCCCCGCCCTGGCAATTCCAGCGGAACTAACTCAAATGCCGAAAGATATGGTTTCATAAACTGGAAGGAATAAATGTTTCCTCCTGCAAAATGTATTAAGAACAACTGTGGTTTCATGATAATCCTACACTTAATATTTGCGAATCTTTTTTATATACAACCGGTGATAATTGCCCGTTTTCCATTCTAAAAAGCTTATCTGCACAGTGATAATACTGCTCATCGTGTGTTATCATAATAATGGTAAATCCTTTACTACGAAGCAATTCAAGAATCTCATTATAGAATCTTCTTTTAAACCGGGGATCCTGATCGGCGCCAAATTCATCCAGTACCAGTATTGGTTTTTTCTCCATCACCGCAGCAATAAGTGCCAGTCTTTTCCGCTGTCCTGCCGACATATTTGTAGAAGAAAACTTTTCTCCATTGAAAGTTATTTTATGGTCCAGCTCCATTACCTGCAGATATTCTTCCATCAGCAAAGGATCTATAAGCTCGATTCCATACAGTTCATCAAAGAGGTGGAAGTCGTTAAATACTGTCGCAAACAAAGAACGGTAATCCTGCAGTTGCGAAATCTCTACTTTATCTCCATCCAGTATGATCTCTCCTTCATGTGCAGCAAACAATCCTATCAGAATATTGATAAATGTTGTTTTACCACTGCCATTGCCTCCACTGATAAATATGATCTCTCCCTGTCTGATGTTGAAATCAACAGGACCAATACAGAAAAGCTGATCAGCCGGATCGTCTTCTGTACGGTACTGGTACATAATATTATTAAATAAGAGGTTATTAAAACCGGTATATACCCTGCGCTGTTCTTTGTCAGATTCAAATTCACTGATCTTTTTTTCCAGATCTGTAATACGTTGTAATGAGATTCTGGCCTGCGAAAGATTAGGGATCAGCAGTACAACCGTTTCTATAGGTCCCCATATGTACAGAATCAGGAAGATAAAATTGATAACAACGCTTTTCTCTATTCCCATGTAAGCACCCAGGAACAATAACAGTGATCCTATGAATACATAGAACCCCATCTGTCCTATGATACGGTTCGTCAAAAACTTGATCTGTGCCTGCTGATTAAGTGCAGATACATCATTGATGGCTGTCTCAATGTGTTTCTCTACGATGGACATTCCCTTTTTCCGCTCTACCACAATCTCTTTGAATCCGGACAATATTTCATTCACATATTTTACAAACACATCGTAACGGGCCATTGCTGCAATAAAGAGTTTACGGGCCATTCTTTCACTATAGAAATAGATCGCCAATGTAAAACACAGCAATACCAACATACAGCCAAGCAACTTAATAGAAAGCTGCCCCATAAATACAAAACATATAATAATAACAATAGAATTGGTAAAAATGTCCACGATATTCACCGATGCATTCACCACATTATCCGTATCCCTGGTGAGTGCACTGAAAATTCTTGCCTTTTCCCGGATGACAGGTGCATACGATGAACGCAATACCATTCTGATCATTTCCATACGTGTTTTCCGCAGGAGTTTCTGTGTAAAATTGATAATACTTCTGGCTGCCAGGGATCTGCAAACAAAAAACAATATCAGGGCTCCACCAAAAAGCATCATATACCGGTAGTACAACAATTGGGTACCACTAAAATAGTTATCAATCACCCTGTTGATCAGATAAATAACTCCCATATTACCGGAAGCTGCCAGGATACTTAAGATCGAGAATAACAAATACTTTCCTGTATATTCTTTCTTTATGAGCATGCGATTAATTTTTTTCCCAGTTCTGATAAATGAACTTCAGGGTTATCAATAATATGATTGAAAAGGTCTGTAATCCTCCGGTAATAATAACCCGGCTGCAAAACGCCGGCCCGGATCTTCCATTCCATATTTAGAACATCAGTATAATCAGTACATCGCAGATAACTAAAATAATTACTATCGGGTATTTCATACTCTTCCAGCCCGGTATCAGACAAAGGGGCAAAATTGCCGGTATTTAAAGTAGCCATTTCCAGGTGACTGAAAGCGCCATAAATATATTCTTCAGGATCTGCGCCATACTGCTCCTGGCAGGATGCCCTGATCAGTTCCATAGGGATCTGCTGATTTTTCCTCCCATCGAGATAATGGCCCTGAACGTTCTGTATAAACCTCACCAACGAGGTATCTTTTTCATGCACCGCATACACAGGGATACTGTTTATAAATACACCTGCAACATCTTCCGTTCTGAAACCGGGTAGCATCGTATCATTCCCATTTACAGTCACTTTCAGCAATTGCGGGGATTGTCCTGAAAATTCCAGCAGATCTATAATAAAATATACTCCTAAAATAAAACTGCTGGTAAATAGATGATATTTTCTGCAAAAAGCTGTGATCCTGTCTTTCTCCGGCTTGTTCAACTGCACACGGCACTTTATCCAGTTGCCGGCGGGAACTGCTGCTGCACTATTGACGATTTCTTTTAAATGGTTGTTCCAGTAATGCATCTTCTCTTTTGCTTCCTGTGTGCGAACATAAGCCCGCTGTTCCGTTATAAAGTCAAGATAGGAAGGATGTTCATGCGTGCTTAAACTACTCCCCTCTATATAAGCTTTAAAGGCATTCTTTAATAACTGGTTGGAAAAATGATCTGTTACAATATGATGCACGGCAAAATATATGTAGGAGCCTGAAGTATTATGCAACACGGCACATCTTATCACTTCCCCGTTCAGCAGATCAAAGGGCTGAAGGATCATTTCCTGCTGGGTCTTTTTTACATCCGCATCCTGAAAGTCCGGTACTTCCTTCTCTATAAAACGGATCTGAAAAGGAGTTGCGTCAGGATTCAATACTTTCTGCCACAGCTGTTGCCCGTCTATCCTGAACTGCATCCGGAGTACCGGAAAATCAGTTAACAACTGATGGTACGCTTTCATTATCATATCCTTATCAAAACTGTGTATGTACAATCCGAAAGTGCCGCAGGCATTAACAAACTGTCCTTTTTTAAAATAGCTCAGCTGGTTATACGATAAAGGCATCCATGGGTTTGTGACAGGTTGAGAAGTGAGTGATGCCGTTCCTTCATTATCCGGCACTAACCGGAGTGCCAGTTCACTGATCATCAGGTTCTGCAGGATATCTCCGATCTCCGCCCGTAAGCCCTGCTGCCTTAAATAGTTTAACAGCCAGATAGCCTTCATGGAATCACCTCCCGCATCAAAAAAATGTTCATTGATACTTACAGTCTTCCGGTTCAGCATTTTTTCAAATGCCTGCACCAATATTATTTCCATATCACTACGCGGAGCTATATAGGTTACGACTGCTGTCGTTGCCAGTATCCCGCTACCTGGCAAGGCTCCGGTATTTATTTTCCCATTTGGAGTAAGGGGCATTTTATCTAACCAGGAGAAGGATACAGGCAACATATATTCCGGTAAGTACTGCAACAGATGCTGACGTAAAACAGTAATATCCATACTTTCATCACTCACGTAATAAGCTTGTATATTCTTTTCTCCATTGACATCCGGTACTGCGATCACGGCGGCGGTTTTAATACCCGGGACCTGTTGTAATACATGTTCAATCTCACCTGGTTCTATCCGGTAACCCCGCACTTTTACCTGGCTGTCCATACGACCTGCATACAATATATTACCATCAGGCAACCAGCGCCCGATATCTCCGGTACGATACATCCGGGCTTCCTTCACATTACTGAACGGATCAGGGATAAACCTTTCTCCTGTTAATTCCGGGCGGTTCAGATACCCCCTGGCAAGCTGCACACCACCTATGTATATTTCACCGGTTACGCCCACCGGTACGGGCTGCTGTTCTTTGTCCAGTATATACAGACTGGTATTCGCGACCGGCTTTCCGATGGGTACCTGTGTAATACCTGGTGCGGTATCATAGTAACTAACGTCTATGGAAGCCTCTGTAGGTCCGTACAGGTTATAAACGGGCGCCTGCATGTATTTGTACCAGTCTTCAACTGCTTTTAAGGATAATGCCTCTCCGCTGGTCATTATTTTACTCAGCGTACCCAATGAAGACAAACGCGTGTTCAATGTTTGAGTGAAAGCCTGTAACATGCCTGGTACGAAATGCAAACAGGTTACCCCGTATTGTTCTATAACGGCTGCAATACGCTCCGGAGAGCGTATATCATCGTCCTCACATAATACCATTCTACATCCCTGGCAAAGGGGTAAAAACAGTTCCCATACGGATACATCGAATGTAAAAGTCGTTTTCTGTAAAACAATATCTGCTGATGTATAACCATATTTACGCCACATCCACTCTATCCTGTTTACTACTCCGCGATGTTCAAGCACACAACCTTTTGGCTTGCCGGTGGAACCTGAAGTATAAAGCACGTAGACAAGGTTATTTTCAGCGATCCGGATATCCGGCTGCTGCTGACTGTATTTGCCGGATGCCTGTCTGAAATCGCCTAATAACACCTCATCTATGCAAACCTTACAACCACTGTCTTCCATGATATACCGGCTGCGTTCTGCAGGAAAGGACGGATCAACAGGTACATAAGCACAACCTGCCTTTATGACTGCCAGTAATGAAATGATCATCCATTCGCTGCGCCGCAGGCATACACATACGAGGTCCTCTGATACTAAACCATAATTCTCCAGTAAGTAATGTGCCAAACAGGAAGATGCCTGGTCGAGTTCCTCATAGGTAAAAACGCGGGACTGATGCTGTAATGCGATCTCTGTTCCTCTTTCTTTTACCTGTCTGTAGAATAAAGAGACAAGCGTTTCTCCCCGGGGATAATCAACAACTGTATCATTGAAGTCGTATAATACCTGCTGCTTTTCTGCTAATGAAAGGTATTCCAGCTTTTTGACAGATAACTCCGGATTGATGACCACTGCCTGCATCAATGCCTGGTAGTGGGCCAACAGCGTCTCCATACTGTCTCTCTCGTAGAGGTCTGTATTATAACTAACCCTGATATGCAAACCTTCTCCGGATTCCTTTATATCAAATTGCAGATCGAATTTAACAGGCCGGGCACCTTCATCCTCTGCAATTACTCCTGATTGTCTGCGACGACCTTCATTATGCAATACCAGCATCACATCAAATAAAGGCGAGCGACCAGCATTCCGTTTCAGCGGCAGTTCATTGACCAGTTTATCAAATGGGTAGTCCTGGTATTCAAATGCATCCAATACCACGGTCTTTATATTGGCCAGCAAGACTTTAAAGCTGTCGGCTCCATTCAGCTCCGTACGTAATGCCAGTGTATTTACATAAAACCCTAACTGAGCTTCCAGCTCAGGATGTATGCGACCTGCTACCGGCGTACCCACGATGAGATCTTCTTCTCCGCTGTAACGGTATAACAATACCTGTAAAACGCCCAGTAATCCCATGAATAAGGTAACATCCTGAGATTGACAAAATTTATTGAATGCAGAACCCGGAATAAACACAGAAAGCGCATGCCCCCTGTATGTTCTTACAACCGGCCGCTGTTTTGCCTGCGGCAGCGTAAGGACCGGCAGCTCTCCTTCGAATTGCTTCAACCAATAAGCCTTTGATTTATCTGATAATGCAGACTGCTGCCAGGAGGCGTAATCTTTATACTGTATGCGCAGGGGAGCTATCTTTAACGGTGCCTGCATATTATATGCTTCGTAATATTGCAGGATCTCCTTCTGCAGTATTTCAACCGACAACCCATCACCGATAATATGATGCATGCTAAACCAGCATATGGCTTCCTCTGCAGTTTTTAATATACCTGCCTTAAACAAAGGGCCCTTACTTAGATCAAATCCTTCTTTACATATATCCTGTAACCGGTCCCGAATATCATCGACCTCCTGTATATCCAGCCGGAACATATTTCCCTTTTCCACAACCTGCCTTACTTCCCCATCCTTGTTCTGAATAAATATAGTCCGCAATATTTCATGGCGCTCTATAACACTTATTACCGATCTCTCAAGAACCGACACACTATAATCCACCGGTAACTGGTAATATCCGTTTAAATGATAAGCTCGCGAAGCGTCTTTCTGCTGACAGATAATCCATATTCGCTTTTGCCCGTCAGATACCGGATAATTATCACGCTCTTCCACTTTGGGTATAGCGCAGAATAGCACAGATGGTGCAACCTTTATCAATATTGCATGTTCAGTGATAGTTGGTTGATCAAATAAATGCTGCAGCGGTATCTTCACACCAAATTCCCGGCTGTAACGATTCGATAAATGCATTAAAAGAATACTATGCCCGCCAAGACTAAAAAAATTATTGGTAACACCTATTTTCTCCTGCTTTAGTAATGATTCCCAGATATGACTGATCCGTTCTTCCAGTTCATCAGCAGGTGCTATATATACCGCGTTCCGGATACTTCCGGGGGCAGGTAAGGCATTCCGGTCAATCTTTCCATTCGGCGTCAACGGTAAATCAGCCATCTCTATAAAATAAGAGGGCAGCATATAATCCGGCAAACGATCCTTCAATAAACCATATAATACATCTTCCCGGTAATGGCTGCTTACCGACAAATAAGCAGCCAGCAGGTTATTACCCGTTTCGTCTTTCACCGCAACTACCACACTATTACGCACTTCTTCATAACTGCTGATCACACTTTCTATCTCTCCGGTTTCTATACGATAACCTCTTACTTTTACCTGGTGATCTGTTCTCCCCAGTATCTCTATTGTTCCATCAGGCAACCAACGCGCAAGATCTCCTGTTACGTAAACCCTGCCAATACCGGACAATCCGATAAATCTTGATGCCGTAAGGCTCTCATTATTGGAATAACCTCGCGCTACCCCCGCGCCACCGATGAATAACTCCCCGATAATGCCTGCCGGGCATAATTCATGGTTCTTATCAAGGATATAAATACGGGTGTTTACAATCGGCTTGCCTGCTGTTACCTTACCGGATTCCAGCTTTGTTCCGCTCGACCAGATCGTGCTTTCTGTAGGACCGTACACATTATACACACTTGCTGAAGTATACTGCCTTACCCGGCTCAGTAAATCTTCCGGGAAACGCTCTCCTCCAACTATCAAATGCTGCAAACCCCGCAGAAATAAATGCGAACCGGTATCTTCCAGCAATACCCCTAAATAAGACGGCGTAATCTGTAATGCGGTGACGGTGCTATACTGATCAAAATTATTCAGCGACATACTGCTGCTGCGGATCGTGATCTTCATACCACGACTTAACGTCCACAGTAATTCAAGTATGGAAATATCAAAAGAGATAGAGGTAATGGCCAGCAGATGATCTTCCCGGGTTAAGCCCAGAAGATGGTCCATTCCATAAATAAAATTTACAAGATTACTGTGAGGGATCTGTACACCCTTTGGATTACCTGTAGAGCCAGAGGTATAGATCACATATGCCAGCTGGTCTGAATTAACTCCTTCTGAAACAATACCAAATGACTGATCAGGGATATCATCCGTTGTAATGATCTTATAACGGATATTATCTTCCAGTTGACCGGCTAATTCAGCACTTGTTATGATCACAGACGCTGCCGCATCATTGAGCATATACTGTACCCGCTGTAATGGATATTCAGGATCTACCGGCACGTAGGTACCACCGGCCTTCAGGATAGCTAATATAACTACAACGAGATCTGCTGATCTTGGCAGATAAACCGGCACCTGTACTTCTGCTGAAACGCCTTGTTGCTTTAATAATCCTGCAAGTGCATTGCTACGTATTTCCAGCTCATAATAACTATAATTCTTATCCTCAAATGACACCGCGGTTGCCGCCGGACTGGCTTCCACCTGTTCACGGAAAAGATCTATAATAGTTTTACCAGGGGTATAATCAAAACCCGTATTATTAAATGCAACAAGTAACTGTTCTTTTTCTTCCGGCAACAGGTAGTCAACTTTATCAATTGCCTCCCCTGCCCGTGCCGGTAAGGTTTCCAGCAGGGAGCAATAATGGGTTGCCATTTGTACCATGTATGCTGCATCATAGATATCTTTATTAAAAGATAACCGCAGATACAGTTCGTCGCCGGTTTCAGTAAAGTCGAACTGCAAATCAAATTTCACCGGGCAACTGCCTTCCCTTTTTACGCTGTAATCATTATGCACGCTACCCTGCTGTATATTGTCTTTCTCATTATGTAATGCAATCATTACATCGAACAATGGAGAATGACTCAGGTCGCGTGAAAGTCCTAATTGTTCCACAAGATGATCAAAAGGATATGCCTGATGTTCATGAACTTCCGGCATCATAGTACGAATACCGGACAATAATTTCCGGAAAGTAACATTGCCACCGGCCTGTATCCTTAAGGCCAGCATATTTACATACAATCCGATCTGATGATGAAGGGAAGCATGCTCTCTTCCTGAAACTGGTGTGCCAACAATAATATCTTCATGCCCGCTGTAGCGGTATAACAGGGAATGTAATACTGCCAGCAATCCCATAAAAAGGGTTGCCTGTTCTGAGCGGCATACTTCCTTTAAAGAAGCCAGCCGTTCCCTGCTGATCATAACGCTGACTGCCTCTCCTTTATATGTAAATACCGGTGGTCTTTTACCAGCAATGGGAAGCTCCAGTACAGGCAGTTGTCCAGACAGTGCCCCCAACCAGTAATTACGATGCATCATAAAAGCGGGCCCATTCAACTGCTGTTGTTCCCACACCGCATAATCCTTGTATTGCACCGGCAGCGGATACAGTGAGCACGGCTGTTTTTCCAGCAACTGTCCATAACACTGCATAAAATCCCTGGTTAATATATTCACAGACCATCCATCACTGATAATATGATGCATATTGCAATACAACAGATATTTTTCATCTCCGATACGGAATATCATGATACGTAACAACGGGCCTTGTTCCAGATCAAACACACGATACTTATCGTCCGCGATCACACCCTGTGCCGCATTGCGGTCAACATCCATATAGTTAATACGGAAATTCAGTTGTTCCGGAGAAAGTATCCATTGTTTCACAACACCATCATCTTCACGAAAAACAGTTCTCAGTATTTCGTGGTGCGCCACCAGGTAAGCAAAAGCCTGCTCTGCCAGCAATACATCAAAAGGACCATTGATCTCCGTTACTTTCGGTATATTATAAAAAGCAATACCATTACTTAGCTTATCAAGCACCCATAAGCGCAACTGGGCAGATGATAACGGATAGGCGTCAGCCCTTGTGGCAGGTTGAATTTCATTTCCTGTTTTTATCATTTGCAGATAATCCAGGATCTCCTGCTTATGAGTTTTGATCTGCCCGACAATATCATTTGTCAAAGCACCTTTAGGTGATTTTATATCAAGGTTGCCTTTTTCATTTATATTAAAACTGATCTCCTTCTCTCTCAACAGATCAAGTAAATTCCCAATATTCATTGTAGCTTTTTTTCTGGGTTAATCATCAGATTTCAATGACATCAAATTCTTTATCACTTTCTTCTGTGCCAATACCGGCCTTCAGCCATTGCTGCTGTAACACCTGTTTAGACAGGTACTCGACGGTAGCTTCTTTGAACATGGTTTGAATACTAAGTACTACACCAAATTCCTTTGATATACGGGCCAGCAACTTGATTACTTTTATACTATGTCCTCCCAGTTCAAAGAAATTAGCGGTTATACTAACCGGTGAGGAGAGACCAAGTATATCCTGCCACATTTTTGCAAGGACCTCTTCCGTTTCATTACGTGGAGCTACATACACTTTTTCCAGACTTACACCACTGAGATCCATTGCGGCCAGCTCTCTGCGGTTAATCTTACCATTAGATGCAAGAGGAAGGGATGTTAACAGCACCATTTGTGCGGGCAGCATATATTCCGGCAACTGTGTCCGCAGATAGGTGGTGACAGATTCCTTCTCTTCCACACCACTTACAAACGCCACCAGTTGTTGTTCACCAGTGCCATCAGCTATCAGCATTACCACTCCCTGTTTTACGCCGGGGGCCTTTTGCAGCATTGTTTCTATCTCTTCCAGTTCTATCCGGTATCCCCGTACCTTCACCTGGTTATCCATCCGGCCCATGAACAGGATGTTTCCATCAGGCAGGTAACGGACCTTATCACCGGTCTGATATAAAGTCCCATCCTCTCTGAAAGGGTCCCGGATAAAGCGTTGTGCAGTCAGCATATCATTATTCAGATATCCGCTGGAAATACCGGCCCCACCAATGTATAGTTCTCCAGGTACTCCCGCAGCACAAGGGCGGCGTTGTTTGTCAAGTATATACACGTAACTGTTTGAAAATGGCTTTCCAATGGGGATAGTCTCTCCATAGCCATCAGTTACTACATGTAATAATTTTCCAATGGTAGTTTCCGTTGGTCCGTAATGGTTAACAATAGTACAGTTACTGCCAGACAATTGTATGCGGCGAACAACATCAGCATGCAGCGCTTCTCCACCGAAAATAAGTAACCGGGCCGGCAATAATAATTGTTCGCCATGAGATAACGCCTTCCAGTGAGAAGGTACTATCTTCAGACAGTCAATCTTATGTTCAGCAAAATAATCACAGATACCAACTGCATTGTTGACCATATCTTTTGAGAAAAGATGCAGACAGCCTCCCTGTAACAATGCAGTATACAGCACGGTATTTCCCAGATCAGTATAGATGCCGGACACCAGTGCAAAACTTTGGCAGTCAGCCGTATGAAGGCTTTGTTGTAATCCATATACATAATCTGTAACGTTGCGGTGACTAATCAGCACTCCTTTCGGAATACCCGTAGAACCGGAGGTATAGATTACATAAAGAGGGGATTCCGGCGATATATGTACGGTAAGATTATCAACAGGCTGTGACTGCAACATTTTGTCTATACAGACAACAGCGGTTTCGCCCAGTCTGGCAGCATATTCAGTATTAGTTACAACCACTGAAGCACGTACATCATTCAATATAAAACGGATTCTTTCTTCCGGATAAGAAGGATCTACGGGCACATAAGCGGCTCCTGCCTTTAATATACCAAGTATACCAATGATCGTATCCAGTGAACGGTCTATACATAAGGGCACCAGGCTTCCTGGCTGTACACCTTTTTCCACCAGGTAATGTCCGAGCCGGTTCGCGGCTTCATTCAATTCACGGCAGGTAAGCTGCTTTCCTTCAAACTGCAAAGCAGGGGCATCAGGAGTTAACAATACCTGCTCTTCGAAAAGTGTAATAATATTTTTGTCAGCAGGATATACTACGGTGTGCTGACAAAACAGTGACTGCTGTTCGGCAACAGACATAAAATCAACAGCTGATAATGGCTGATCAACAGCTGTACTGAACGCCTGGACCACATTCCTGAAATGTACTCCTATGGTTGCTACCTGTTCCTTTTGGTAGATAGTTTCCCTGTACATAAAAGTGATGCGGAGGTGATCACGTACCGGTGCTATCTGCAGCGTAAAATCATAACCGGAGGCTACCGTAGTTTCTGAAGCAGTAAGTTGTAATGTGTCCAGTCCGTTATCTCCGGAGGAGATCATTTCCTGTACCGGAAAATTCTCATATACAAAAATATGATCGAACAATTCATTCCTGAGTGTGCTGGCAGACTGTATCTCAGACAGTCGCATGTAATGATGCGGCAGGCTCACAATGGCTGTTTCCTGGATATCCTGCATCAATTCACGGACTGTGAGGTCTTTATCATATTTCACGCGTACCGGAATAGTATTGATAAAGAGGCCTACCATATTTTCCACTCCTTCCAGTTCTCCTGGTCTTCCGGATACAACTGCTCCAAATACCACATCTGAGGTATTATTATAACGGCCCAGCAGCCAGCTCCAACATGCCTGCATAAATGTATTCTCTGTGATACCCAGTTCCCTGCAGGTACTCCTGATAGCAGCTACCGTAACTTCATCCAGTTCAAAACGTTCTTTACTGATAACGGTTTGCCCATCGGTAACAGACTGCTTTTTAAAAGGTACTGCGGATAACTGATCATAATCTGCCAGGTAGGACTGCCAATAGGACCTGCTTAACGCTACATCCAGATGAGATAACCAGTCTATATACGCTGCATATTTATGCAGCTTGTTCAGCTTTGGCTGTACTCCGGAAAGTAACGACTGGTAGATTACGTAGAACTCCCTGATCAGCATACCTCCGCACCAGCCGTCCATCAGAATATGATGATAACTCCAGATGAACACATACTGTTGATGTTCCTGTTCCAGAACGGTTAACCGCATCTGGGAGCCTGTATGCAAATCAAACCCTTTACGGATGTCTGCTTCTTTGCGGTTACGAACAAACTCATCGCTATCTGCTCTTTCATAACTAAAGCCTACAGCCGGATTTTTTGTTACTACCTGAAGATGTATTTCACCAAAATGATGTGTGAAAGAAGTTCGCATGATGGCATGACGCCTGCACAGATATGCATAGCTTTCCTTCAATATGGCTATATCCAGCTTACCACTTACATGATAAGACACCTGGTTTACATAAGAAGAAGAGCCGGGATCTGATAACCAGAAATAATAAATGCCCTCCTGCAACGGAGAGAGTTCATATACATCTTCTACATCTCCATTCGTGTTCAAACTGGCCAGCTCAGCTAAACCAAGTCCTTTATAGGTAAGGTCTCCCGGTGTTACATAAGTACCCTTCTCCTGTTCCAATGCAGAGATCAATGAAGTCAGCTGATCTGAATATGATTTTAACAAGCGGGAAATGGTGCTGTGTAAAAAACTGCCGGTAACATACCGGATACTGATATGCAAACAGCTATTCATAATAGCTACCGTGATAGTAACCGGTGTTTCCGGTTCGTACACTGCACTTACTTCATATCCTTTATATTCCGATGAGTAAAAAAATAAAGAACCTTTATCAGTTACCTCTCCGATACTACTAAATTCACCGAGGTAATTAAAGGTAATATCGGCTTCTCCGAGAATATCTTTTGATATAGCACTATCGGTACGCAGATAATGAAGCATACCATATCCCATTCCTTTATTGGGGATAGCACGCAGTTGTTCTTTGACTTTAATGAGATAATCTGTTTTACCGGTTGTACCGGAAGTATCCAGCAACAGAGGGTATAAAGTAGTGAACCATCCAATGGTACGGTCAATATTCACATCCCTGATAAGATCTTCACGGCCATGCCCTTCCTGTCGTAACAATACATGACTATTGCCGAATGTTTCCTGTATGGATAATCCTAATGCTGCCAGCAATACATCTTTTACATCTGTATTGTACACATGATGAATACCAGTCAATAAAGTTTCTGTAATAGCTGCATCAAGTGTAAAGTTCGCCGCATTACTCTTTCCTGCATGTACCATTTTCGCGGCTTCGATGTCCTTTGGTAAATGCAGGACATCGGTATCAATTATACTTTGCCAGTACGGTATTTCTGATAATAGTGCCTCACTATTGGCATAAGTATGCTGCAATGTGGCCCATTTCCGGAATGTATCTGTTTTAGCAGGAAGTACGGGTATTTCTCCTTTGTGGAACTGTTCATACAAAGTGGCCAGATCGTCGAGCAGGATACGCCAGCTCACACCATCAAATACCAGGTGATGTACAACCAGCAGGATACGATCGCCATCTGTCAGTCTGCATAAGGCGACTTTCAACAATGGCCCTGTTTCAAGCTGAACAGATGCCTGTAACTGTTCTCCTTTTTCACCAAGCGCACGTAATTCATCTGGTGTATTGCGAAGATCATGTACTTCCAGTGTATAAGACGGTGCTGTTACATCACGGTTAAACTGCCGCCACTTATTGTTTTCATATAAGTATACCATACGCAGTGCATCATGATGCCTGCCTATAAATCCCAGGCATTTTTCCAGTATGGTCCCGTCGACAGGTTCTTTAGAACGCAGCAACACAGACATGTTATAATGGTGTTTGTCCGGGTATGACCTTTCAAAGAAGGATGCCTGTGCGGGTAACAGTATCACATCCCCCTGTACCGGTTCATTATCAGTTATGATGACCTGCGCCACCGGCTGTACATGTCTGCTCAGCACTTCCAGCTGTGGATATTTCAGGATCTCTCCCACTTTCACAGTGTATCCCCTTTGCTTTAGCTGTGTGGCCAGTAATATTGCTTTAATAGAGTCTCCTCCTGATTCAAAAAAGCTATCTGCCATTCCACCTGCCAAAGGCCGTTTCAGCACTTTCTGGCAGGATTCAAGTACTGCCGTTTCTATCTCATTACGGGGAGCTACATATGTTTTTTCTTCTGTGTTGGTGGCGCTTTCCGGTGATGGTAATTTACGCCGGTCGATTTTACCATTTGCCATTAAAGGCAGTGTCTCCATATGGATATAAATACCAGGCAGCATGTATTCCGGCAGGCGTTGTCCAAGTTGCGCTCTTAATTTTTCCGGTGTAGTTTTTTTACCCGTATAATATGCTATCAGAAATTTATCGTTCTCCTGGTTTTCATGCAGCAACACAGCGGCCTGTGTGATGCCGGCAACGGTAACCATTACCTGGGAAATCTCTCCCAGCTCTATACGGTAGCCCCGCACCTTTACCTGGTCATCCGTACGGCCTGCATAAACAATATCCCCTTCCTCTGTCCAGTAGCCCACATCACCTGTACGATATACACGTTCACCCGCAAGAAAAGGATTAGCAATAAACTTTTCAGCTTCCATTGCCGGCTGATGCAGGTAACCAAGCGCTACACCTTCTCCGCCTATCAGCAGCTCCCCTGCTACTCCTACCGGACATAACTGCAATGTACTGTCTACTATATAAACCTGTGTATTGGAATACGGTTTTCCTACCGGTACAACAGGATACGCATGCTGGAGATCTACTTCATGCAGCAATACGCCAATAGTAGTTTCTGTAGGACCGTAATGATTAAATACCCGGCCCTGGTATGACTGGTTCCGTAAACGTTGCAGTACTGCCTGCGTGAATGATTCTCCTCCAAAGATCAGTACCTTTTCAGGTAAAATAAACACGTCCTCGCCTGCATAGGAATTCCACAATGAAGGGAAAATCTTAATACCGTCAATCCGGTGATCTGACAAATATTGCTTCAGCAGCATACCGTTATACAGTATTTCATCTGTAATAAGATGTAATTCGGCCCCCAGTAACAGGGACCCAAAAAAGATAGTATGATAGGCATCTGCTGCGAGAGATGCCATGATAGCAAAACTACGGCAGGAGGATAACCCTGCCCTTGGAATAGCATCCAGTAAATGATCAGATAATGAGGCATGTGAGATCATCACTCCTTTGGGCTGCCCGGTTGAGCCGGACGTGTAAATTATATATGCCAGCGCATGCGGATGGATATTCACAGCAGGCATGGAGACAGGGTATGTTCCTACTAATGTTTCTTCACTAATCATAAACCGGCTGCCGGTATCGGTAGTAATATAACGGATACGGTCTTCCGGGAATGAAGGGTCTACGGGCACAAAGGCTCCACCTGCTTTGAGGATACCTAAGATCCCAGGGGCCAGTGAAGCTGATTTACGGGCAGAGATCACAACTGGCTCTTCTGACTGAAGCCCCTCCGCCAGCAGGTAATTGGCCAACTGATTGCTTCGCTCATCAAGCTGGCGATAGGTAAGTTGTTCATTTCCTGATATGATCGCCACATCATCCGGCGTTCTGACAACCTGTTCCCGGAACAACTGCAATACTGTTTTACTCCTGTCGAAACTATGCCTGTTCACATTCCAGCCATTGCTTAACAACAAACGCTCCGAAGGCAACAGGAAATCTAATGTCTCCAGCGGCTGATCCGGTTGTTGTAATACCTTATCCAGCAATTGCCGCAGGTGCTGCATTAACCTTCTCATTGCTCTTTCCTCATATATATCAGCGTTATACTTCAGTTCTATATGCAACTGTTCTCCATGTTCTTCCACGTTAAACAGCATATCATATTTCACACTGGTATTCACCAATTCGTTTGTTGTGTTCCGGGTATAACCAGAAGGGTTATGCTGTTGATTCTGTAAGGTCAGCATTACATCAAATAAAGGTGCACGGCTGCTGTCTCTTTCCAGTTGTAATTCATCTACAATCCTGTCAAATGGATACATCTGGTGTTCATACGCATCAAGCGTAGTGTTACGGATGTCAGACAACAGGTTCCGGAAACTCTCCTTACCTGATATATGAGTACGTAATACGATCGTGTTGATATAAAAACCAATCTGATTTTCCAGCTCAACATGTTCCCGGCCGGCAACCGGACTGCCGATAAGGATATCTTCCTGTCCGCTGTACCGGTAGAACAGCGTATTCAGTAAGCCTAACAGCCCCATATACAGCGTACTGTTTTCTTCCGAACATAATTGCTTCAGATCAGTGGACTGAAGTGTTAATGCCAGACTGTACCCCCTTTCTGTTTTCCTCATGGGTCTTGTGCCGGAAGCAAACAGTTTTAATGCAGGAATGTCGCCGGACAATTGTTTCAGCCAGTAGTTGCGGTGTACTGTTGCACTTTGCAATTGCTGCAAATGCCAGGCAGCATAGTCTTTATACTGAATCCGTAATGGTGGCAGAATGATCGTTTCGTTCTTTTGCAATGCTGCATAACGGTCCATTACTTCCCTCCCTATTATATCCATAGACCAGCCATCGCTGATGATATGATGCAGATTGAACCAGAGGATATAACGTTCTGCTGATAGTTTCACCAAACCGGCTTTTACCAGTGGGCCATTCAGCAGATCGAAAGTCACGTCCGACAACTGGTTAATATAACTGTTCACGGCTCCTCTATCGCTATTCTCCAGGTCCATATAATCCATAGAGAAATTACCTTTTTCCTGTACCACCTGCCTCAATTCCCCTTGCTGATTCTCATAGAATACGGTCCGTAATATTTCATGTCTTGTTATCAGTCCACGGATAGCTTCTTCCAGCAGACCGGCATTATAGGAACCCGTCAGTTCGATACGGCCCGGTGTATTATAAGAGCGTGCGATATCTTCCTGGTGACTGATCACCCATAACCGTCGCTGTCCATCGCTGACAGGATAATCGGCTGCGGTTTCCTGCACAGGAATAGCATTATAGGAAGCCTTTCCCTGGTCTTTTATCAGTGCGGCATGTGCTTCTATGGTTGTATGCCTGAAAAGCTCCTGCAAGGGCAGTTTAACGTCAAAGGCGCGATAATAATGATTCTGTAGCTGCATCAGCCGCAGGCTATGCCCCCCCTGGCTCCAGAAGTCGTCCGTTACACTCACCTGCTGACGATGTAATACCTTTTGCCAGATACCGGCCAGTGAGGTTTCCATCTCATTTCTTGGGGCCGTAAACCTCTCATCTGTTGTCTGTAAGTCCATCGTAGCCAGCACTTTCCTGTCAATTTTACCATTTGCCGTCATGGGCAGATTGTCCAGCACAAAAAACTGTGAGGGTACCATATAATCAGGTAGCTGGGTCTTTGCAAACAAAGACAGCTGGGTTTTATCAATATTCCCGTCTCCAACAATAAAGGCCAACAGCAGGTTACTACCGCTACCATCGGCACGGGCTAATACAACAGCCTGACTAACAAGTCCACTCTGTAATAACACCTTTTCTACTTCTCCCGGTTCTATTCTGTAACCACGGATCTTTACCTGGTCGTCATTTCTTCCGGCTATTTCAATATTACCTTCTGCTGACCATCGCGCTAAATCTCCCGTACGGTAGATACGCTCCCCCTGATTAAAATGATTACTGATAAATTTTTCTGATGTGAGCGCAGCGTTATTACGGTATCCTCTTGACAGTCCCAGACCTCCGATAAAAAGCTCTCCGTATACACCTGCAGGGCAAAGATTTTTGTGTTTATCCAAAATATAAACGGAAGTATTCGCAATAGGCTTTCCTGCTGTTACCAGCGTTTGTGTGGCACTTAATCTTGTACCTGCCGACCAGATAGTTGTTTCCGTCGGACCATATACATTATAAATAGCGGCTCCCGTCTTTACCTGCAACTTTCTCAGCAACTCATCCGGGAAACCTTCACCACCTACAATAATATGTTGCAGTGTTTTGAGGAATAACTGACTACCTGCATCTTCCATCAGCGTATTCAGATAGGAAGGTGTGATTTGCATCGCAGTAATCCCGTCTGTGGTTTTTACCGCACGATGCCTGTATTGTTCTTTTAACTCATGGAGAGATGATAAACTTTCCAGCACTTCATCTGCGGGTACACCAAAATCCACCAGGCAGGCTATCTCAGTAACACCTGCAGCATATAGCGTATTCACCAGCTTACTACAGGTTTCTTTTGTACCCAGTAAAGCGGCCGTCTGCCAGTAACGCTCAAAGGCCATTTCCAGGATCAGGTCTGTGTCGTCCGCTGTCAGGTTATTCATATCCAGGTCCAGCCCCGCTGCCAGGTTCTTAAAAAGACTCAGATTAGAGCGTAAATAGGATTTGAATGGAGCTTTCACAGTTACCTTCACGTTATCGGCATCTTCCCCGATGAATGTATGCAGCATAATAGCAATCTTACACCTGGAAGGATGATGACCATTCTCCCATAATGCCTTTTTATAGGCTGCTATATTTTTTTCCAGCGTGGAAAGATCCTGGCCTAGCAAATGCGTAAGTATATTAGCCCCAATTTTACCCGCGCTGATGAACGTTTCCGTATTACCTCCGGAAGTTACCCATACGGGTAATTCTTTTTGCAATGGTCTTGGAAATATCCTGACCGTAGTCTCTTTATTATTACCGTTGGGTCTTTTTATAGATTCACCCCTCCATAATGCTTTCAATTCTTCTATCTGCCGGTACATCACCGCCTGCCTGCCGGCATAATTTCCAGGTAGTAATACAAAATCATCTACATGCCAGCCGGAGGCAATGGAAAGTGACACACGGCCATGCGACAGGTTATCGACCATTGACCATTCTTCCGCTACTCTGATCACATCGTGCAGGGGAAGCACCACACTACCTGAGCGGATCTCTATATTTTTAGTAATGGTTGCCAGTGCTGCGCCCAGTACTGCAGGATTAGGAAAAATACCCCCAAACTCATGAAAATGCCTTTCTGGTAACCATACTCCGGTAAATCCATGTTTGTCTGCAAAATCTACAGAACGCATCAGAAAATCATATTTCTGAGCGTCTCCGGCGTTATCCAGACTTGAAAAATAAAACAAGCTAAAATCCATTTCCGCTACACTGTCCTTTACATAACTATTAAAGTCGTTCAGCGAGCGGGTATTATCATGCAGCGTAATTTTTATACCACGGCAGAGTGTCCAGAATAATTCGAGGATAGAAATGTCGAATGATATAGACGTAATTGCCAGCAGATGATCTTCTTCTCCAAGTGGCAGCAACCGATCCATTCCGTACATGAAATTCAGCAGATTGCCATGTTCTATCATCACTCCTTTAGGCTTGCCTGTAGAGCCGGACGTATAGATCATATAAGCCAGCTGTTGCGCAGCAGGAGCATGCCCACTCACATCATAAGCAACTCCAGCAATTTCATCCCAGCTGCTATCCAGTAAAATCACATCAAATTGTTCCGGTATATGACTGGCAGAAACCGCGTTACTCAGAACAATAGTAGCACCGCTATCTTTCAGCATGTATTCTACACGATCGGCCGGATAATCAGGATCTACCGGTACATAAGCACCTCCTGCTTTCAGTACACCCAGGATGGCTACAAGCATGTCCACACAACGGTTCAGGCAAACAGGCACCAGCATTTCCGCGTGTAATCCTTTCTGCAACAGATAAGCGGCCATACTATCACTTCGCTTGTCCAGCTCTGCAAAAGTGATGGTTTTATCATCAGATATAACAGCAATAGCATCGCCCGTTTTTTTTGCATGTTCCCGGAAAAGGTCTACCATGGTTTTTTCAATGGGTATAATGGCAGCCGTTTCGTTGAACAGTTGCAGTAATTGCTGCCTGTCGGTATCCGGCAGATAATTCAGATCACACAGCGCAGTATCAGGTGTATTTGCAGCCGCTTCCAGTATATGATTGTAATGGCGTAGCAACTGCCGCATCATCTGCCTGTCATACACATCTTTATTAAATTCCAGCCGCAGGTATATACCATCTTCTGATTCAGCAAAGTCAAAGTTAAGGTCCATCTTCACCACACTACTTCCTTCTTCTTTAACATCTCCGGGTATCTGTATATCTGCCCTCATTTTATCACGGTGGCTTTGCAGGATTACCATTACATCAAACAATACAGACCTTGACAGATCGCGTTTGAGATCAAGTTCTTCTATCAGCCTGTCGAAAGGATATAACTGATGCTGATAAGCAGATAAAGTAGTTTGCCGTACGTGCTGCAGCAGATTCCTGAAGCTGTTTTCCCCGCTGAATTGTATACGCAGAGGCAGTGTGTTCACGTAAAAACCAATCTGTTCTTCCAGGTCTGTATGATCACGACCAGCTACCGGGGTGCCCAGTATGATATCTTCCTGCCCGCTATACCGGTAGAATAAAGCATTCAACCCTGCAACAAGCGCCATAAATATTGTAGATCCCTCTTTCCGGCAAAGCTGATGTAAAGCGGCTGTAACAGGACGGCCTATTTTCATCGACAAAGTGTCTCCGTTATGCGTTAACACTGCTGGCCGGGTAGCAGCAGTTGGCAGTTCCAATACCGGTAATGTTCCACTGAACTGCTGTTGCCAGTAACTGCGGTTTTCCTGGTATTTCTGCGTGTTAAGTTGCATCTGTTGCCAGGCTGCATATTCTTTATACTGAATGCGTAACGGAGAAGGTTGATAGGTAGTTCCTTCCGCAAATACACGATAAAATGCCAATACTTCTTTCTTCAGTAATTCCAGCGACCAGCCATCACTGATAATATGATGCATGTTGAAGTGGAAAATATAATACCCGGAACGAATTTTCAATAGTCCTGCGCGTAACAAAGGACCATTGGCAAGGTCAAACGGGCGGTCAGCTTCTTCATCAAGGTATCGGCGGACAGTCGTTTCATCCCAACTGCCAGCATCTTTAAAATCCAGGTTAAATGCAGCTTCCTGCACCAACTGTCTGATCTCACCATTTTCATTTTCCCGGAACACCGTACGCAATATTTCATGCCGGTGGATAACCTGCAATATGGCCTTCTCAAAATATTCAGGTGAATAGTCTCCTTCCAGTGGAATCCTAACCGGCATATGATAGGCACGGGAAGTACCGGGAAACTGACTGAGAATCCAAAGACGGCGCTGCCCGTCAGAAATGGCATAGTCGGCTGCAGGAGCTAATACCGGTATCTGCTCATATGCCTGCTGACTTCCATACTTTTTAAGGTATTGGATCAGTGCGGGTTTGTTCTTCCTGATCTCATTGATCACATCCTCTTCCAGTGTCCCTGATTCATTCTCAAAGACCAGCTTCAGATCTTCTCCTTCCACTGACACTGAAATTTTCTCCCGTGATAACTTATTGATTAATGCGAGCATACAATGGACAATTATATTGTGAGTTCTTTAATGTTTTTACTGCTAACAGCAACAGTGGGTAACTGTTGCATACCGATCGCTATCTCCACTTCCGTTGATAAGGAACGAACGTCAGGGTGTTTGAAAATAGTTTCTACAGGTAACTGTACGTGGAACACGCGATGGATCTTACCGGTCAGCGTCATGGCTTTTAGTGAATCACCTCCCAGATCAAAGAAATCATCATCCGGACCCAGATCTTCCTGTCCAAAGAATGACTGCCAAAGCTGCAGCATCTCTTCTTCTACAGGTGTTAACACAAATTCCTTTTTTATGATGCTCTTTTTCTGCAAAGGAGTAACAACAGGTTGCGCAATGCTATATTTATCTATTCTTTCCTGTAAAGGTGAAACAGACACAACTAAGTTTGGAAATCCTTTTAAGCTGAAAGAACGTTCAAATACATTTACCAGTTCTTCTTTTGTGATGCGGTTGTCGCCAATTCCATCGAGGTCCACAGTTACCCAGTTCCCCATATGATGAGCAGCTACAAAGTGGTCCATGAAAAGATTAGCCGCGGTATAGGTGCTGTATGTCAATCCTCCAAGCACAGCAGACAAACTGGAAGTAATCCATACAAAGTCCAGTTGCCGGTCTTTGAAAAGCGTATAAATATTCAGTAACCCTTTTATTTTCGGGTCAAAGTGTTCAGCACAGGTATCAGTGAATAATACAGGTTTGAATGATAAAGGGTTCACATTCCCGGCTGCGTGTATCACTCCGTTTATCTCACCCAACTGACCGGTGAGCGTACTCAGTTGATGTATATCCGCAACATCTGCTGCATGATAAATGACCTTACCGGATAATGATTCCAGTCTTTTTAATTCATTCCACTTATTATCCGGCGTAGTTAATACTGTTCTTCCAATCAGATGCACGGTTGCATCATATTGCGTCAACAGGTGTTCTGCCAGGGTAATACCTACATTTCCCAGTCCCCCTGTGATAATATAAGTACCATTTTTTTTAACAACGGTATTTACAGCAGTCGTCGCCACTTTTTCATATTGCCTTATCCAGCGTTGCTGCCGCCTTAATGCCACCAGTGATGATTCCGGTACGGATATAAGTTCTTTGTATATGGAGGCTAATGTTATAACAGGATCTTCCTCCAGAGAAATATCAAGATGCAGAAAAGAAAGTAAGGGAGTTTCCTGCGCCAGTACTTTTATCAATCCCGCAGCTGTTGCAGCTGTTGAGGAAGTCCCCTGTCCTTCGTCCATAATGGGATACAGACGGTCTGTGATATAATAAATAGATTTTTCAAATATCTTCGAGATCTGCAGTAAAGTATTGAAACATTCTTCTGCAACTGTTGCGGACTGAAGGTCCCACAGATAGATAATACAGGACGACGTCTCTGCCGGGGGAAATGTATTTCCTTTCAGTACCTCTTTTACAACGTGTCCTTTTCCGGTCAGATATTGTTTCAGTTGTGATGCAAAAACGCTTTCATCAGAAAATAAGATAACCTCCTGCGGAAGAGCCGTCTGCTTTTGTGGCAGGATACCGCGTTTCCATCCTGGTATATAAAACCATTCCTCTATGGGAACTTTTTTATCCTGTTGTATATATTGCTGCAGCAGCATTCGTAAGTCTGCGGCTGCGGGAAAGTCGTGTTTATCAAAGGAATAACCAGGCAAACCCACCTTAGCCCCCGCTGAGAAATTTTTCCAGCAGATCTCTACTCCCTGTTCCCATAATTTACCTATTCTTGTCAGCAGGTAACCTGTATCATCCTTTTGTTCCTGCGGATGCCTGAGCAGATTTACAACGGGAGCACCGGTATGTTTACAGAAATTACTTAATGTGTTGCCCGGACCAACTTCCAGATAAATGGCATCATTACCGGCAGATGACAGCGTATTTATACCGGCAAAAAAGTTCACGGTTTCGCGAATATGCTTTCCCCAGTATGCAGGATCTGTTACCTCTGTACCGGCTACCTGCCCGCTAATGTTGGAGATAAACGGAATGGTTGCAGCAGATAATTTAATTGTACTAACCTGATCACTGAAAGCTTTCACCGCAGGTTCCATCATAAATGAATGGAAAGCGTGCGAGGTGCGCAGGCGGGTAGCACTGACACCCTGTTGCTGCAATGAAACTGTCAGTGCGGCAATCCCTTTTTCAGTACCTGATGCAACACAGTATGTAGGACCATTTACAGCGGCAAGATCTGTTTCGTTTCCCAGCAATGGTTTAATAAGTGATGCGGAATGATTGATCCCCAGCATAACCCCTCCGGGTTGCTGTGCCATTAATGCGGCTCTTTGTAATACCATTTTTATACCATCACTGAAGGAGAACACACCACTGCAACAGGCTGCCACCAGTTCTCCTAAACTATGCCCAATCATCTGGTCGGGATGGATACCCCAATGGTCAAGCTGTTGATATAAAGCGTATTCAAATACGAATAACAACGGTTGTGTATAACGTGTATGGTTCAGATGAGTTGCGTCCGCAGATGTCCCGTGAGCGGGATACAACAGTTCCAGATAATTTTCTCCTGTAGCCTTTTCAAGTAAAGTACAACCTTCATCTATCCATTTTTTGAATACGGGTAACTGCGTATAGAGGTCCCTGCCCATATTGAGGTACTGGGCCCCCTGGCCCGGAAACATAAAAATAAGCCTGGTTCTTTTAGGAGCAGGCAGCACATCCGGCGTGTAATCCAGCAATGCAGCCAGTCCTTCTTCACGTGTACGGGCAGTAACACTTTTTCGATACCTGAAATGGTGGCGTAACCGCAAACTAAAGGCAATATCTTCCAGGGAACCTTTTTTTGCTTCCAGTACACTTTGTAAAGCCTGTACCTGCCTTTCCAAAGCGCCGGGGGTTTTGGCAGAACATACCAGCAGCTTGTATTCTTCCGGCACAGTCAAACGTTGTACAATTGCTGATGCCTCTTCCAGCACAATATGCGCATTAGTTCCACCTATGCCGAATGCACTCACGCCTGCCCTTAAGGGAGTATCTGCAAATCGCTGCCAGGACTGTAATGTCTTATTCACATAAAAAGGCCCTCCGTCAAAATCTATAGCCGGATTAGGTTGGTTGAAATGAAGACTGGGAGGTAATTCTTTATGATAAAGAGACAAAACTGTTTTTATAAACCCTGCCATTCCTGCCGCCGTATCCAAATGCCCCATATTGGACTTTACAGCCCCAATAGCGCAGTGTTTCTCTTTATTATGGCCAAAGGCTTCATTTAACGCCAGAATCTCCACAGGGTCCCCTAATTGAGTCGCAGTGCCATGAGCTTCCAGGTAACCCACTGTTTCAGCTCCAATACCTGCCAGCCGGTGTGCCAGCCGGATACATTCTGCCTGTCCTTCCGGACTGGGAGCTGTATACCCCACTTTCCTGTTCCCGTCGTTATTCACTGCAGAAGATTTCACCACCGCATAAATGCGGTCATTATCCCTCAGTGCATCTTCCAGCCGTTTCAATACAACAATACCAGCCCCTTCTCCGCTAATGGTGCCCGAAGATGCCGCATCAAAAGTCCGGCAATGTCCATCAGCAGAATAGATCATACCTTGCTGGTAATGGTAACCGGCAGATTGGGAAGAATCAATCCTTACAGCACCGGCAACTGCCATATTACATTCCTGCATCAGTAAATTACGGCAGGCCATATGGATCGCTGTAAGCGATGTGGAACAGGCGGTATTGATATAGTAAGCCGGTCCCCGGAGGTTCAGTTTATAAGCGATCAGTGTTGGCAGAAAATGTTTGTTCGCCAGCAATCCGGCATAAAAAGGATCTACCTGACTGCCCATACCGGAAATCATAGCATTCGCCAGCCAGTTCAGATGATCAGAAGCTCCTGCGAATAAACCGATCTTACCGGTATAAACATATGGATCATAACCAGCATCTTCCAGTGCATGCCAGACCTCTTCATGAAAAATCCGGATCTGGGGATCCATCAGGGCAGCTTCATCACGTGTATATCCAAAAAAAGAAAAGTCGAATGATGTTTTATCTGCTACAACAGAACGGGCTTTAATAAAAGCAGGATCATTAATCTGCGACGCGGGTACATTGCCTGCTTTTAATTCTTCCGGAGTATAAAAATGGATCATTTCATCACCAGCCCGTAAATGTGACCAGAATTCTTCAATAGTATCCGCTCCGGCAAACCTGCAGGACATGCCAATTACAGCAATATCTTTCTTATTAACGTTACTCATATTAAGGGTTTACTATTGTTCTTCAAATAGAGATAACATATTATCCAGTCCTGATTCTTCTCCAACAGGTTCTTCCAACGGGATCTCCTGATGTGAAGGGATTCCTGAATAATGATCTGCCAGTGCCTGAATCGTAGGATAACGAAACAGTAAAATAACATTCAGCTGCCAGCCGAACTGCCGGTTGAAGCTGTTCATCATCTTTATCATTGTTATTGAGGTTGCGCCCAGATCAAAGAAATTGGTTGTAGTGCCAATATCCCCGGAGCTACGGCCTAACAGCCCTGCAACTATCACTGTCATTTGTTCTTCCGTTCTATTGCGTGGCTGAATATTAATACCAGTTGTCGCAGGACGTAATGCTGGTTCGGGTAATGCTTTACGGTCAACTTTTCCGTTAGCCGTTAGTGGCAGTTTTTCAAGCTGTATAAAATAAGCAGGTATCATGTAAGCAGGCAACATGGCAGTCAGCAATTGTCTCAATTCATGATCTGTGAAAGATCTGTCGCCTTCAAAATAAGCGACCAGCTGAGGCTCGCTTCCCACAAACACATTCACTACCACTTCACGTATCCCTGCAATCTGCCGCAAAACATGTGTGATCTCTCCTGGTTCTATCCTGTAACCACTAATCTTTACCTGATCATCAGTACGTCCGCAGTATTCTATATTACCATCCGGTAGCCATTTACCGGCATCACCGGTTTTGTACAGGCGCTCATCACTGAAAGGACTTTTCACAAACTGCGCAGCAGTAAGGCCTGGGTTATTCCAGTATCCTGTGGCCAGTTGTACCCCACCGATGTAGATCTCACCCATTACACCTATTGATACAGGATTGCGGTAACTATCCAGAATATAGATCCTGGTATTTGCAATAGGTTTGCCAATAGGCGGAACTGTATAACCAACACCCGTTACCGGGTAATCTGTTACCATCACCGTACTTTCCGTTGGCCCGTATTGGTTCACCAGTGTATAAGAAAGATCTGATACGTCAATATAAGGCAGCCTGTCACCTCCTATCAGGATATAGCGTAGCGACGGCACCCGTACCCCTGTGGCTACCAGTTCAGGCACTAATGCAGTAGGTACAAACGCATGGGTAATATGATGGGTATTGTAATAGTTCATTAAAGCATAGCTGTCAAGCTTTATTACATCCGGTAAAATATGCAATGGAATACCTGCCAGCAGCGCAGACCACAATTCAAGTGCACCGGCATCGAAACCTATACCAGCCATCATCGTAGAGGCGCTCTCTTCATTCACATCATAACGGCTTATATGCCATTGTACCAGGTTCACCACAGAAGTATGTGAGATCATAACACCTTTCGGCACTCCGGTAGAACCGGAAGTATAAATAACATAGGCCAGCTTACCACTTTTAAGATGCTCCCGCATATTGCCTTCAGGGGATTCTTCCACATTCACTA
Source organism: Chitinophaga oryziterrae (assembly GCF_009758125.1). GTDB lineage: Bacteria > Bacteroidota > Bacteroidia > Chitinophagales > Chitinophagaceae > Chitinophaga > Chitinophaga oryziterrae. The sequence goes on along the minus strand of NZ_WRXO01000004.1, from coordinate 474,614 downwards.
CCCTGATATCTGTGAAATCATTTAATAACGGATTGTATTTCTTCTGTGTAAGAATGATACCGGCACCGGTATCCGTAATCATATACCGGATCCTGTCCTGCGGATATGCAGGATCTACCGGCACATAGGCTGCACCTGCCTTCACTATACCCAGTATTGCTATAACCAGCATTGCAGAACGTTCCATACAAACAGGTACTAATTCACCGGGCATCACACCTGCTTCCTGTAAGAAAAACGCCAGCTTATCACTCTCTTCATCCAGCTCACGGTATGTAAGACGAAAATCACCATCTATGACTGCATTTCTTGTAGCAAAACGGGCCGCATTTTCTTTAAAAATGTCCGTGATTGTTTTCCCTGAATCATAATCAACCGCTGTATCATTAAACGTATTTAACAATAACTGTTGCTCAGCACTATCCATATAAACAGCCTGATGTAATGACAACTCCGGGTTCTCCAGGAAGCTATCCAGCAGGGTGGAAATATGACGGATCATTCTTTCAACAGCCTCCCTGTTATACACATCACGGTTATACTCTACCCGCATATACAATCCGTCCGCAGACTCAGTAAATCCAAAGTTGAGATCAAACTTCACCGTACAACTGCCTTCATCTTTTATAACCCCTGCTACCGGTTGTTCCGGATTTGTTTCTGTACGGAAATTCTGCAGCATGATCATTACATCGAATATAACAGAGCGGCTCACATCACGTTTCACAGACAGCTCATCTACCAGTCTGTCAAAAGGATAAGACTGATGTTCAAAGGCGGCAACCGCTGTTTCACGTACCTGTGCAAGTAATGCCTTAAAACTCTCCTCTCCTTTAAAACGGTTACGCAGTACGAGTGTATTTACATAAAAACCAATCTGGTTTTCAAACTCTGCATGTTCCCTTCCTGCTACAGGGCTTCCCAATATAATATCCTCCTGCCCTGTATAGCGGTAAAAGAGTGCATTCAATATAGCTGTCAGCGACATGAACAATGTAACCTGTTCCTGCCTGCAAAGCTGTCTTAATCCATCTTTTGTACTTTTAGAGAAGCAGGTAGATAATGCGTTCCCATTGTAAGACATAATAGCTGGTCTTACTTTAGGTGCAGGCAATTGTAACACAGGTAATTCACCTGATAATTGTTTTAACCAGTAGTTACGATGCCCATTCGTTTTGCCGGCAGACAGCTGCCGTTGCTGCCACACCGCATAGTCTTTGTACTGAATACGCAGTGGTAGCAAAGCAGGCCTGCCACCCGCGGTAATTGCGGCATAAGCAGCATCGATCTCCCTGCTTAGAATCCCAAGCGACCAGCCATCACTGATAATATGATGCAGGTGATAGAATAAAATATATTCATCAGCGGCGGTATGCAATAAACCAACACGTATCAACGGTCCTTTCGAAAGATCAAATGGCTGTGCTGCGGCATCGTCCAGGTATTGCATGATCTTTTCCTGTTCCCATTCAAAAGCATTTACTACCGGCAGTTTAAACAACACTTCCGCCATCACTACCTGCTGCAGTTCTCCGGCCTCATTTTCACGGAAAACAGTACGCAATATTTCATGACGATCAATTACAAATCTGATTGCCTGCTCCAGATCATGTACAACATAGCTGCCTTTCAGCGGCATCCTGCCACCCAGGTGATAAGATCTGGCTGCATGTGCCATCTGGCATAAGATCCAAATCCTGCGCTGTCCGTCAGATACAGGGTAACCGGCAGCCACAGGCTGTGCTTCAATATCTTCATAAATACCCGCCGGCTTATGCTCTATTAACGCCGCCTGCCCCGCAATGGTCGTATGAGCAAATAATTCGGGCATCGTCACTTTTATACCAAAAACACGGTAATAACGGTTAAACAACTGCATTAACCGGATGCTATGCCCTCCCAGGTTAAAGAAATTATCTTCTATCCCAATGTCTTCCGTACGCTTCAGGATCTCCTGCCAGATTTTCATCACTTTTTCTTCCGTAACGGTCCGCGGGCCTTTGTAAATGATCTCAGCGTCTCCCGGATGTGGTAATAACCGCCTGTCAACCTTTCCATTCACATTTAATGGCAGTTTATCCATCTGCAAAAGAAAACCGGGGATCATATATTCCGGCAACAATGTGCTCAACTTTACACGTAAAGCTGTGATGTCTGTTTTGTTCTCTGCCACAAAATATCCTGCCAGCGTTTTATCTGTACCTGTACCAGATATATTCACTACCGCAGCTTTTATGCCTGGTATCTGTAATAACTGCTGTTCAATTTCGCCCTGTTCTACACGATATCCGCGGATCTTTACCTGGTTATCTGCCCGGCCCATATAATCCAGTCGCCCGTCCGGTAACCAACGCGCCAGATCACCTGTTTTATATAAGCGCTGTCCGGCATTATAAGGGTCTGCTATGAATTTCTCTGCTGTTAGTGCTACACGGTTCAGATAACCTTTTCCTACACCGGCACCTCCAATACATAATTCTCCCTGTACTCCTGCCGGCTGCAGATTGCCATCCACATCCAGCACGCGGGCATAAGTATTGTCAATGGGAAAACCTATACTGATACGCTCTTCTGTGTACCCACGACTGATACGCTCCACAGTACATCCTACCGTAGTTTCTGTGGGACCATATTCATTATAAATGACGATATCTCCAAGGCGGTGTACCTGTAATATCTCCGGCCACCGCAACTCTTCCCCTCCTACTATTAACTGCTTTACAGCCGTAATCCCATCTCCTAATAACTGCAAATGACCGGGTGTACATTTTAACAGGTTAATATCTTTGTTGACAAAAAAGATATCTTCTATAATATCAGGACTCTCCAGTTTTTCAGCATAAATAAACAGTGTGCCTCCAGCTATCAGTGTACCCAATAAACTGGTGACCGTCAGATCAAAAGAAAGCGAGGTAAACAAGGGTACCTTGTATATTTCATCCCCTGTAAAATACGTATCAAGACAATGTTGCAGATAATGGTACAGGTTTGCATGACTGATCATCACACCCTTGGGGACGCCTGTAGAACCCGACGTATAGATAACATACGCTGTACTTTCAGGGTCTGGTGTTACTACAGGAAGTACTACAGCTGTTTCAGACAATGTTATGATCTCCTTCAGTACCTGGCTATTGATCACCAGTTTGCTGTTACTGTCTTTTGCTATAACAGCTAAACGTTCCGGCGGATAACTGCTATCAACAGGTATATATGCAGCTCCACATTTTAAAATACCAAGGATGACCGGAACCGTCCAGTGGTCCCTTTCCAGTTGTAATGTAACAAAGTCATTGGTTTGTACATTATACCCTGAACGCAGTACTTCTGCTACCTTGCCGGAAATAATATCCAGCTCCCCGTAAGTAATTCGGACATCCTCATAGCTAAGCGCTATGCGATCGCGATAGCGGTTAATTGTATTACTAAAAAGATCCAGTATGGTCAACTGCGATGGTTTACCGGCAGCACCTGTCAGTAAACGGACTTTCTCCGCAGCCGGGATATATTCCAGCTTATTTAAACCGGTTTCAGGATTTTGTACAACAGCATCCAGCAAATGAATAAAATGCTTCATCATTGCAGCCACCATTGCTTTATCATAGATATCAGTATTGAACTCAACACTCATATCCATGCCCCCTTCCAGTTCTGTAAAATAAAACAGGTAGTCAAACTTCGCAGCCGTGTTCCCTCGTTCTGTAATAACTGTTTCCTGTAATACAGAGGCTGTACCCTTTTCTCTTTCATTATGCAGTATCAGCATAATATCAAACAATGGAGAACGGGACGGATCACCTTTCAGTTGCAGGTCTTCCACCAGGCTGTCGAAAGGGTACAACTGGTGTTCGTATGCAGCCAGTGTAACTTCACGGATATTCTTCAGTAAAGCACTGAAAGATAACTTACGGTCAAATTTTGTTCTCAATGCAAGTGCATTAATATAAAAACCTATCTGGTCATCAAGGACAGCCAGCTCCCGTCCTGCGGTAGAAGTACCTACTATAATATCTTCCAGACCGGTGTAGCGGTACAGTAATGTCTTTAAAACAGCCATCAGTCCCATAAACAAGGTACATCCGTTTTGGAGGCACAGGCTGTTCAGCGCAGTAGTAGCATGCTGAGTGATACGGGTAGATAACTTGTACCCATTATAGGTCTTAACAGCTGGCCTGTTCTTCCAGGATGGCAGTACCAGGACAGGTAGTTCTCCGCTTAACTGTTGTATCCAGTATTCTTTATGCACACTGGCACTGCCTTTTTTTTGCCAGGCAGCATAATCTTTATACTGCAATTGCAGGGGAGGCAAGGTTGCGTTATTCAGCAATGCAGTTACCTCGCGACGTAACACTTCCAGCGACCAGCCATCACTGATAATGTGATGCATGGTGTAATGAAAAATGTATTTATCTGGTGCAGTCTGCACAAAACCACATCGTAGCAATGGCCCGGCTGCCAGATCAAAATCTTTTTCATTATTGATTGCGTCATATGTAAATACAGGCAGATAAGGCGCTTTTACAATTTGTCTGAGCTCACCGGCCTCATTTTCATGGAATACAGTGCGTAATATTTCATGCCGGGCAATAACTGCTGTAATGGCCCGTTCCATTTGCTCCCGGCATTGTGGCCCTTCTATGGAGATTTGTCCGGACAAATGATAAGCCCTGGAAGCCTCAGGTTGCCTGCTCAGCAACCATAACCGGTACTGCCCGTCAGACACCGCATAATCCGCTGCCTCAGGAATAGCAGGGATTATATGTGTCATCACAACGGACCGGCCAGAAATGAGGATTGCCTGGGAAGCAATAGTGGTATACGTAAACAGTTCCTGTACAGATAACTTTACACCAAATGCACGATGGTACAGGTTCGACAACTGCATTACCCGCAGGCTATGTCCTCCTATACTAAAGAAATCGTCTTCCACACCTACGGGCTGTTCTCTTTTAAACAGTTCATTCCAGATTACGGACATTTTTTGTTCCAACGGGTAACGGGGTGCCACATACGTAATCTCACTGACTACTTCAGGCGCCGGTAATTGTTTTTTATCAATCTTACCACTGCCCGTTTTAGGAAATTCCTCCATTTGTATAAAGAACGAAGGCACCATGTAATCCGGCAGATACGCGGCCAACTGACGGCGTAACAGCGTTACCTGCAATGGTTCACTGCTGATACAGTATGCAACCAGGTAAATCTCCTCATCACTTCCCGTACAGGCGGTCACTACCGCCTGTTCTATACCATCCAGTTGCAAAAGCACCTGTTCTATTTCACCCGGTTCTACCCGGTTGCCACGGATCTTAAGCTGATCATCATTACGGCCCAGGTATGCGATATTACCATCTGTAAGCCACTTGCCCTGATCTCCTGTTTTGTACAGTATTTCGCCCTCTATAAAAGGATGCGGAATAAAACGTTCTGCGGTAAGATCATCCCTGCGCAAATAACCGGCAGACACTCCTGCACCACTAACGCATATTTCTCCGGGGATACCTATTGGTAAAAGGCTCAGCTGATTATCGAGTATATATATCCGGAAGTTAGCAATAGGCTTGCCTATAGGCACTATTGTCCCTCCTTTATCCGTAAAAAGATTCAGGTTATCGGACAACAACAGGCGTTCCATGGCAAAAGGAGAACCCTGCTGCACCTGTGTAGCAATTACATCCTGCTCTTCCAGTAAAGTATCAAAATCCTGTGCAGTAGTGCCGGGGTTCATGATTACGGCCCTTAATACCACTACTCTTTCAAGATCAAGACCTGCAGCAGGATTTTTCAATTCAAGTTCCGTAAAGGAAACAAAGTATTTGCCATTGGTGAACTGCAGCTTCTGCAGCTTACGGTTAATTTCATTCACATACATCAGCTCTTCGGGTAGCAATTTTCCGGCTGCAGCCTTCTCCTTCAATAAAGCTGGAATAAAACGATAGGTAAGGATATTCATTTCCGGAGCCGTAATAATCTCAAAGTTATCACGTGCCCGGATCTTTTCTGCAAACAGCAGCGTTTTACTGTAATTCACTTCCATCAGATCACTAAAGCCTTTAGCCCCTAATAATTTCAGTGCTCCATGAAAAAGCAGGGATACAAAAGACCTGGAACCTTCTATGCTGAAACGTCCGAGATCATAACTTCCTTTCCTTGCCTGATAGAAAGTATTATTTTCCGACCAGGAAGCAAAGTCCGGCGATTTAAATAAACAGATGCTGGCACCCATTGGCAGGTACATTTGTTTATGCCCGCAGATAGTAACAGTATCCGCACGGTGAATGCCTTTCAGTTTTTTCGATAATTCCTTTGAAAACAGGAGTGCCCCGCCAAAGGCGGCATCCGCATGAAAATGGATATTGTACTTTTCTGCTACATCAGCCAGATCCTCCAGCCGGTCTATACTGCCGGTTTCTGTTGCACCGGCTACGCCAATGATAGCCAGTATCAGTATATTTTTTCTACGCAGGTCTTCCACCAGTCTTATTAACCGCTCACGATCCTGCTCCGGGTCTTTTTTATCAAAATGAAGTTTTATGCTGTTGGAGATTCCTAATCCAAGGGTACGCATTGCTTTGTTCACAGAATAGTGCGCCAGTTTTGAGCTGATCACCACCACTCCGCTATAGCCATAATGTGCCAATGCTTTTACGATGCCATCCTGTACTACTCCTCCAAAATCTTCACTGGCAGGTAACGCTTTGTTCATCGCATAACTAAGTGCCGTGATGTTGGACATGGTGCCGCCGTTAGTTACTACTCCAAGCGAGTAACGCGCATGCTGTGTATGTTTGCGGTAAAAGGTATAGCGCATCCGGTACACCACTTTATGCATCATTCCGATTACCTGCCGTTCGATAGAACTTCCTGCAAATGAGGTGTCAATTTTAACAAGGTTCTGGTTCAGTTCTGTCATCAGCACACTCAGGTCCTTGATAAATTCCGGCACCCTGCTGGTCATATGTCCTACGTAATTCGGACTGGATACATTCACAATATTTGGCAACAGGTCATTTCGCAGAAAGGAGATATACTCCTCCGGAGTCCATGCTTTATCTATGGATACATCATAAAAATTCTGTGCCGTATAGTTCTTGCTGACAGTCTTTATGATCTCTGTTCTGTTATTAAATTCATCTATCAATGAACTTACATCTTCCCTTATAGAAAGGTCAAATACAGGTGCAGTAAAAGTATCTGCTTCACGCCTTGCAAAAGCAGGTGCTGTATCATAACAGGTCCCATCTCCCATTATTTCTGAAGAGCCATAGATGTTAAGTAATCTATGTTCGGGAAAAAGGGAATAAAAATCATGTACCAGGTCGGCGGATAATATTTCACCACTGCTGGTCCAGTATGTAAGTTTTTCCAGCACAGAGCGGTCCATACCTTCCAGCAGTTGCAGCATTGCTTTTAAAAGCGAAGGCACCAGTACCAGTCTTGTTACATTCATTTCAGACAGCCGCCTGATAAATTGCGCAGTATCAAGCAGTTCTTCTTTTGTAAAAATCACAGAAGGAATGCCTTTCAATAATGGTCCGAACAGCTCCCATATATGATCGACAAAACCAACGGAAGTTTTCAATGCGTTACACTCACCTGCTTCAAAAGGATACTGTTCCCACATCCAGTAAAGGCGGTTCAATACTGATGTTTCACGGACCATCACTCCTTTGGGATTGCCTGTTGATCCGGAAGTATAAATCACACAGAAAAGCGTTTCTGTTTCACGCACATTCACAGCATCGGCTGCTTCTTCCATGATTGCTGCTGCAAAAATATCGGTATTAAGCACCAGGCTGCCCTTGGGCACATCCAGCTGTACACTGTTATCCGTAAGAATTACGGGGGCGGCTGTTTCTTCCAGCACATGTGCGATCCTGGAAGGCGCATTTCCGGCATCAATGGGCACATAGGTCCCACCGGCTTTTAAAATAGCCAGTATAGCAGTTACCAGTCCGGCGGAAGGCGACATGCATACCGGTACCAGTGTACCCGGAGTAACTCCTTTTTTATAAAGATGACGTGCCAGCCTGTTGCTGGCAACATCCAGTTCGTAATAAGTATATTGTTTATGATCTGTTATCAGTGCAGTTTGTCCGGGAGTCAGTGCTGCCTGTGCGGCAAAAAGGGCTGTTACCTGTTTATCCAAAGGATATACTGTAGTTGTCTGATTGAAAGTTTCCAGTAAAGCAACCTCTTCCCGGGTATCCAGGTAATTAATTTTATTCAGCGGTATAGTGGATTGATTTTTCACCAGGAACGTTACAATGTTCCTGTAATGCTGCAGAAGCCGCAGCATACTTTCCTGGTCGTAGATATCAGTATTGAATGCAAGCCGTAGAAAAATAGCTCCTTCTGATTCTTCAATATCTATATTCAGATCGAATTTCACAGCATGCGGACCGTTGTCTGTTAGTGCCGCATGCATATCAGCCGCAATTGTATCCGCTGTTTTTTCATTGTGCAGTATCACCATTACATCAAACAGCGGAGAGCGGCTGAGGTCTCTTTTTAGCTTCAGCTCTTCTGCCAGCTGATCAAACGGATAGTGTTGACGCTGGTAAGCGTCCAGCGTCACCTGTTTAATATTGGTAAGTAGTTGTGCAAAAGTATCCTTCCCGGAAAAGCGGGTGCGCAGCGGCAGGGTATTGATATAAAAACCGATCTGCTGTTGCAGGTTACCCTGTTCCCTTCCGGCAATAGAAGTACCAATGATTATATCTTCCTTACCGGTGTACCGGTAGAATAATGTTTTCAGCACTGCCAGCATGCCCATAAAGAGAGTAGCCTGCTGTTGAGCACAGATGCGTCTTAAACCATCTGCCTGTTCCTTCTCAAATTTTATCGTATACGCGTACCCCTTATCCGTTATTACGGCAGGTCTGGTAGCTGCCATAGGTAAGTCCAGAAGTGGCAGCTTACCAGAGAACTGCTCCAGCCAGTAAGCACGGTATCCGTTATATTTCCCCGACTGCAACCTGGCCTGCTGCCATACAGCATAATCTTTATACTGTATGTCCAGCGGGGCGAGTTGCAAAGGTATATTTTTACAAAATGCATCATAATAGTGCATGATATCGGATGCCAGTACATTCATAGACCAGCCATCACCAATAATATGATGCATGTTGAAGTATAACAGGTAATGTTCGTGGTTCAGCCGGAAAAGTATCAAACGGAACAGTGGGGCCAGGTGCAGATCAAAAGGCAGTTTCCTGTCGGCCATTATCAGGTCTTTTGCTTTCGTTTCCCCCTGTTCATCTTCTGAAAGATCATAATACGGCAGACTAAACTGTACCTCATTCACCGGTAGAATATGCTGCTTTACCACACCTTCTTCGTTTTCCCTGAAAGAAGTACGAAGAATCTCATGTCTTTCTATCACAGCTTTGATAGCCGCTTCATAATGCTGCGGAACAAAAGCGCTTTTAATATCCACAGTATTGGAAATATGATAAGCGGATGATCCCCGGTTGATCTGGTCTACCAGCCAAAGACGCATCTGAGCAGAAGACAACGGATATGCCGCCGCCGGTGCGGCCACCGTAATCTGCTGTCCATCAGCATTTTCTTCTTTTATATCTTTCAGATAAGCTGTCAGTTCCTCTTTACGCTGCCTGATCTGCTGAATGATTTCCGTTGTCAATATACCTTCAGGAGCTTCCACATCAAGATCATTGTCCTGGTCCAGTCCCAGTGTAATACCTAAATTTCTAAGGCTGCTCAAAAACTCTTGCCTGTTCATACCAATGGGTTAACTATGAATTAATATTTCCTGCGTCGTAAGCGGCTTCAATAATAGCAGTGGCAATCAGTCTGTCGCCTTTGTAAGGATAACGTCCGTGTGCAGCCAGCATGTTATCGAGGAAAATGATATCCCCCTGCTGATAAGGGAATGCTACAATATTCTGTTTGTAGGCTGCTGCGATTTCTTTATATTCTTCCGAAGAGATCTCTGTACCGTCACCAAAGAATGTTTCAGAGGTAAGATATTCACTCGGGAAGAAATCATCATGTTCCAGTTCAAGTTCTTCATAACGTGAAAAACGGTGAAAGAAGTAAGCATGATTAAACCATGTATCCTCCTGTGTAACCGGATGTTTTACAATTGCATCCTTTACCCATTCAATTACCATATGGTCTTTATCCAGTATTTTATACTCAATATTATTCTTCCTGCAGGTTTCATCTACTACTTTCAGATCATCTGTCTGGAATACTTCCTGCCATGGCATGCCAAGGTCCGGCAACAGATTACGACGGTATCTTACACCTTTTGCCCTGAACTTTTCCACCAGTGCAGGACTCAGTGCCTGTAAAACCCTGCGGGTATCTGCAATAGGCGTTTCACCTCCTTCTGTGGCAGGAATGATACAGCAGAAAACTATCTTTTTCCCCCATACCCTGCTATAGGAAGATTCACTATGCATGTTGATGGTACGCTCATTAGGATATATGGTAGAGGTATAAATATTTTTGATATTGAGATCTACTTCCTTTCGGGGAGAAGAACGGAACATGTAAGGCAGCGGGTCTGTATTGAAACATTTCATAAAGTTGTTAAAATCCTCTACAGACCTGATCCCGAAACCACGAAAAAGAATGCCACCGTGTTGGACCAGCAGACGGTCGAACGCTGCTGCATTTTCCTTTACCCACAGGCTCAGGTCACTATCCGGACCAGCAGGAGTGATCAGTAAAGGCAATACCTGGTTGCTCTGCTCATCGAATGGTTTTTGAATAACACTGCTCTCATTGATCAGTGTATCTATAATGTTTTCCATAATTGATTTTTTTAGAGGTTATATTTTGATCTTTTCTTTGGGTTTATCACTGGGTTGCTGTTGCTGGTTGAGCCAGCGGATGTTTTCTATTTCATGAGCAAGATGTTCAATGGTCGCTTCTTTGAAAATGGTCTGTATACTTAGTACTATTCCAAAAGCTTTTGAAATACGGGATAACAGTTTAATTACTTTTATGCTATGGCCTCCAAGATCAAAGAAATCAGCTTTTACACTTACCGGATTTTGTAGTCCAAGCACCTCCTGCCACAAATCTGCCAGCATAATCTCTGTTTCATTACGCGGAGCAACATAAACGACCTGTTCCTGCATACCTGTAATATCAAGTATTGCCAGTTCTCTCCGGTTGATCTTACCATTGACGGTAAGTGGCAAAACCGGGAGTTGTAACAATTGTGAAGGCTGCATATGCACTGGTAAACGTTCCTGCAGGTAAGCAGCCACGTCCTGCCTGTTTGCCGTTCCGGTGATGTATCCTACCAGTTGTTTGTCACCTGCGGCATCTTCTACGATCACAACGGCCCCCTGTGTTACACCCGGTGCATTTTGTAATACGTTTTCAATCTCTTCCAGTTCCACCCTGTAACCACGTACTTTTACCTGGTTATCAGTACGTCCCAGAAAAACAATATTGCCGTCTTCCAGGTATTTTACAGCGTCTCCTGTTTTGTACAACATATCATCTGCAAAAGGATTTACCACAAAGCGCAGGGCTGTTAACTCCGGGTTATGTAAATAGCCCGCTGATACGCCAATACCGCCGATATACAATTCTCCGGTCGTACCCGCCGCACATAACTGCTGTTGTTTATCCAGGATATATATCTGTGTGTTGGAAAACGGCCTGCCTACCGGTATAATATCCCCATAATCATCCGCGTCGGTTACTATGTGTAACAATTTACCAACAGTAGTTTCCGTAGGACCGTAATGATTAACGATCGTACAGGTACTACCGGTTGCCCTTACCTTCCTTACTACATCCGTATGCAGGGTTTCTCCTCCAAATATCAGCAAGCGGGCAGGCAGCAGCAGCTGATCACCGGATGATAATGCTTTCCAGTGAGAAGGCACTATCTTGAGACAATCGATCTCATACCTGTTAAAATATCCGGTAAGCGCATTTCCGTTATTCACCATATCCATAGAGAACAGGTGCAGGCAACTTCCCTGTAAAAGAGATGTATATAATACGGTATTCCCCAGATCGGTGGAGATACCGGATACAAGTGCCAACTGTTTACAATCTGATAACGGTAATTTTTGCTGTATGCCATAAACATAATCCACCATGTTTGTATGACTGATCAACACTCCTTTTGGAGTGCCTGTGGAACCAGAAGTATAGATCACATACAAAGGATTGTTACCCGTATTCACAACAACAGTATTTGCGGAAGAACAGGCTGCAATTAACTCCGCATCATTATCCAGCAACACCTTGCTGCCAGTTGTTATTTTATCCGCACTCCCGCTAAGGGTTACCACAATATCAGCCCCGATATCCGAGAGGATATAACTGATACGTTCCTTTGGATAAGAAGGATCTACCGGTACATAGCCGGCACCTGCTTTCATAATACCCAGCAGGCCAGTCACAGCCTCTACAGAACGGTCTGCACATAAAGGCACCAGACTTCCCGGTTGCACCCCTTTACTGACAAGGTAATGTCCCAGACGGTTAGCTGCATCATTCAGTTCTCTGTAGGTCAATATGTGCCCTTCAAATGCCAATGCCGGGGCATCCGGCGTTAATGATGCCTGTTTTTCAAACAGGGAGATAATCGTTTCCTGTACAGGATATGCTACTGCCGATGTGCATTGTAGTAACAGTTGCTGTTCCACTGCACTAAGGAAACGTACATCACTTAACGGTACCTGCTCATCCTCTGCAAACCCTGTAATCACATTCATTAAATGAGCGTGCATCTCTGCGATGGCTGCAGCAGAAAAAGCGGTATCCCTGTACATGAATGTGATCCGTACCTCATTGCCTACCGGGGCTACCTGTACAGTGAAATCATAGTTGGATTCCACATACACATCAGATGATACCAGCGTTAGTGATTCCAGACCTTCTCCTCCTGATAATCCGGAGGAAATAATTTCCTGTACAGGAAAGTTTTCATATACAAAAATATGATCGAACAACTCATTGCGTAATATACTTTCTGCCTGTGCTTCTGCAAGTGGCAGGTAATGATGTGGCAGGGTATCTACGGCATCTCCGTGAATCCGTTTAAGGAAACTTCCAATGGTATCCTGATCTGTATAATGAGCTCTTACAGGAATAGTATTGATAAATAAACCTATCATGGTTTCCACACCTTCGAGTTCTCCCGGACGCCCGGAAACAACCGCCCCAAACACCACATCCTGTGTATTATTGTATTTGCTTAGTAACCATGCCCAGCAACCCTGTATAAATGTATTTTCTGTAATGTCCAGTGTACTGCATATCCGGCGGACCTTTACCATTATGTCGTTACTGATCATAAAAGGGAAACGTTGCATTCGCGGGCGTTCCTGTTTTATGAATTGCTTAAAGGGTACACGGGCCGTATTTTCATATCCTTCCAGGTAGCGGTTCCAGTATGTTTTACTGATACCGGCATCCAAACGGACCAGCCAGTTAATGTAATTCACATAAGGGAATACAGGATGAAGCATGGGACTGCCACCTGCCAGTATAGAACGGTAAATTACATATAGCTCGCTAATCAGCACTCCACTGCACCAGCCATCCATCAGGATATGGTGATAAGTCCAGATAAAAACATACTGATCTTTGCCTGTTTCCACAATGGATAAACGCATCAGTGAATCTGTATGAAGATCAAATCCCTGCTGAATATCACTTTCTTTACAGCTACGTATAAACACCTCTTCCTCAACATCTGCCGGCATCAGTATATGTTTCGCCTCATTACCAGCCTTTCTTTTTACTATCTGCAGATTTTTTTCTGCATAACGGTGCGTGAAAGAGGTACGCAGAATAGCATGACGGTTACACAAATAATCATAACTTTTCTTAATCACGTTTATGTCCAGTCGTCCGGATACCTGGTAAGACACCTGGTTTACATAAGAAGCAGAGGCTGGTGAAGATAACCAGTGATAATAAATCCCTTCCTGCAAAGGCGACTGTTCGTAGATGTCTTCTGTTTGCCCGGTGGGATTCAGTGACTTCAGTTCTCCTATACTGATCCCTTTAAAACTAAGATCTGCCGGTGTAACCCAGGTGTTTTTTTCCACAGCTAACCGGGAGATCATTGTTGACAGATGACCTTCCATCCCCTGTAACAATTTTTGTATAGTGGCCGGTTTGTATTGTGCACCGGAGAAACTGACACTGCATAACAGCGTTCCTTCCGCAATCACAGATGAGATCATTAATTTATGCCGTTGCAGATAGCTGCCGGAAGTTTCCAGGCCTCTGTAACGGCCAGACAAACTAAATACTTCTTTATCAGATGCTGTATCAAAAGTACCCAGGTAATTAAATGTAATATCCGGCAGGCGGGATAGTTTCAATGATTGCTGTAAATAGCGCAGCATCCCATACCCTATTCCTTTGTTGGGAATATTCCGCAATGTTTCTTTCAGTTGTACCAGGTTATCGGTAATATTCTCTCCGGGTATTGTAAGAACAAAAGGATACATGCTGGTAAACCATCCTACCGTACGCGAAACATTACACTCAGGTATGATCTCTTCGCGACCATGCCCTTCCATTTCCAGTAATACACTGTTTATTTTGAAAACATCTTTTAAAGACATTCCCAGCGCTAACAACAACAAGTCCTTTACATCCGTATTATAAACTTTCCCTGCTTCATTAACAAGGGAAGTTGTTTGTTCTTTACTCAAACTGAAAGACAGTGAAACAGGGTTTGTAGCCGGAAGATCAGCATCCTGTGGCAAAGGATTGGCGGCCATTGATTCCCAATAACTGATTTCGGAAAACAGTGTATTACTAACCTGATACAGTCCGGCAGCCCATTTAAGGAAAGAATCTGTTTTGGCCGGTAATTTTACAGGCTGCTGATTTTCCAGTTGGGCATATAACAGGGACAAATCTTCTATAATAATACGCCAGCTTACGCCATCTGTTACAAGATGATGCGCAACAAGCAACAGGCAATCATTTTCGGAAAAATGGAACAATACTGCCTTAAACAGCGGACCTCTAGCCAGGTTGAAAGAAGATTGTACTTCATCGCAGATCTCTCTCATCTCCTTTTCTACTTCCGGATGTTTGCGCAGATCATGCTCTTCCAGGTGATACGCCTTTTCATTATTGTTCCTGTTATACTGCTGCCAGCCAACATTTTCCTCAGTAAATACCATGCGCAGGGCATCGTGATGTGCCGTTAAATATTGCAGGCATTTTTCTATAATGCCGCTGTTTAAAGGGGAACTGCTTTCCAGTAATACGGATTGGTTGTAATGATGTTTATCAGCGTAATTATTTTCAAAGAAGGAAGTTTGTACAGGTGTCAGTAATACCTTCCCTTCTATTGTTTCCTGTATCGCAGCAACCGGTTGTACCGTACCTGTCACGAATCTGCATAATACTTCCAGTACAGGGTATTTAAGTATATCTCCCACCTTTACAGTATATCCGCGCTTTTTAAGCTGTGTGGCCAGCAGGATGGCTTTGATGGAATCTCCGCCGGATTCAAAAAAACTGTCTGTCATACCACCGGGCAATTCTCTTTTAATCACATGCTGGCAGGATTCAAGTACGGCTTGTTCCACTTCATTACGCGGGGCGGTATAATGTACCTGTACAGGTGATAAGATACCGTCTGGAGCAGGTAATGCCCTCCGGTCTGTTTTACCGTTTTTCATTAATGGCAGATGGTCCAGATGAATAAACCAGGCTGGCAGCATATACTCAGGTAGTTCTGCAGACATACCTGTACGCAGCACTGCGGATGTAAGGGCTTCCCCGGTATAATAAGCGGCCAGCGAATTTTGTCCGGTTGCATCTTTGAATACAGTAACTACGCCTCCGGTGATACCAGCCTGTTTTAGCAGCACATGTTCTATTTCCCCAGGTTCAATACGGTAACCTCTTACTTTTACCTGGTCGTCGGTACGGCCGATATAAAGAATCTCTCCTTCTGTATTACGGCGTACCAGGTCGCCGGTACGGTATACAATGGCACCGGGAGTAAAAGGGTCTGGTATGAATTTCTCTGCTGTAAGCAAAGGATTGTTCAGGTAACCAAGTGCTACGCCATCTCCTCCTATAAGTAATTCACCTGCAACACCCTCAGCACATAAGCGGAGATATCTGTCTGTGATATATACCTGTGTATTGGAATAAGGACGCCCAACAGGCACCTGTATATACGGACGGTCTATATCTACCTGGTGAAGCAATACACCGATCGTGGATTCTGTAGGGCCGTAATGATTAAATAAGCGCCCTTTATAGCCCGATTCTCTTATCCGCTTTAACAGATGATTGCTGAATGCCTCACCTCCGAATATGAGCACCTTATGTGGCAGTATCACGATATCCTCACCGGCATACGATTGCCAGAGGGAAGGAAAAATCTTAATCCCATCTATCCGGTTCTCTCCCAGGTATTCTTTTAGCAATACCCCGTTAAAGAGTATTTCTTCTGCAGGCAGATGTAGTTCACCTCCCTGTAACAGGGACGCAAAGAAGATGGTATAATAGGCATCCGCGGCAAGGGAGGCAAGAATAGCAAATGAGTGGCATTCATCCAGTCCGGTACGCGGGATAATATCCAGCAGGTGATCTGTAAGTGAATAATGCGCAATCACCACTCCTTTTGGTTTACCGGTAGAGCCGGAGGTATACATGACGTAAGCCGCCTGATCAGGCCGGATTGTAACGGAAGGTGCTGAGGGTGACATATGTGCCCAGTCCTGTGGCTGAATAGCCCTAATGCCCTCCATATCGCCTGTAATGAACCTGGCATTGGTATCTGCGATGATATACTGAAGCCTGTCTTCGGGCGTACCAGGATCTACAGGTACAAAAGCGGCACCTGCTTTTAGAATACCCAGTATGTTAATAACCAGCGAAACGGATTTACGGGCAATCACGATCACAGGTTCTTCACGTGAAGTACCGGTAGCCAGCAGGTAGTTGGCCAATTGGTTACTGCGTGCCTCCAGTTCCGCATAGGAGATTGTTTCCCCGGCTGCTATCACGGCTGTTTTTTCCGGTGTACGGGCGGCCTGTTCTTTAAACAGTATGATAATATGCTTATCACGGTTATAGACATGCCTGTTGATATTGATCCCCCTGGTTAAATGGGTATGTTCTGCAGCAGAGAGATAGTCCAGTTTCCATAAAGGTGCTGCCGGACTGTCTACCACTATATCAATCAGCCGGCGCAGGTGCTGTAATATTTTACGGGCATCAGTTTCACTGTATATATCAGCATTATAACGGAGGTCCAGCCGTATTCCTTTTCCTATCTGCTGAATATTGAACAGCATATCATATTTCACATGGATCATGCCTGTGGCAAAAATCTCTTCCCTGGCTGGAACATCTGCGGCATCACTATTGTCCTGCTGATTCTGCATAGTCATCATCACATCAAATAAAGGAGAACGGGCGGTATCTCTCTTCAGTTCCAGGCCCTCTACCAGTCTGTCAAAAGGATAACCCTGATGTTCATAGGCAGCTAGTGTGGTAGCTCTTATATTGGTGAGCAAATCTGTAAACCCGGCTGCAGGAATGATCCGCGTGCGCAAAACAAGAGTATTGATATAAAAACCTATCTGGTCTTCCAGGGCAGCATGTTCGCGACCAGCAACAGGGCTTCCGATAATAATATCTTCCTGCCCGGTATAACGATATATCAATGTCTTAAGTACGCCAAGCAATCCCATAAACAGCGTTGCATTATGTGCATTACACAGTTCCTGCAAAGGTGATACGGACGAACCAGGGATAAACATGGCTAATCCCTTACCATTCTGCGTTTGCAACAGCGGGCGTGGATTAGTGGCCGGCAATTCCAGTACGGGAAGATCTCCCTGTAATTGTTGTTGCCAGTATAACCGGTGTGCTGCCGCCTGAGGCATATTTAACTGTGCCTGTTGCCACGCTGCATAATCTTTGTATTGTATGGATAGCGGTGGCAGGATAAGTCCGTTCCCTTTTGTCTCTGCCATGTACAACTGTTGCACATCTTTCAACAACACCTCCATAGACCAGCCATCACTGATAATATGATGCATATTGAACCAGAGCTGATAATTGTCGTTGCTTTTGCGGATAAGGCCGGCACGGAATAATGGTCCGTGCCGGAGATCAAAAGGCCTGCAGGAGACTTCCGCAATATACCTGCTGATCTCCTGTTCATCTGTATCTTCCAGATGTATGTATTCCAGGTTGAATGGCATTTTATCTGCTGATAAAATCACCTGTCGTAATTCACCTTGCTCATTTTCACGGAATACCGTACGCAGTATTTCATGCCGGTTAATCACACCGGCGATCGCATTTTCAAGTGCGGGTATCGATAATGCTTCATTAAACTCAATACTTCCCGGTAAATGATAAGCACCGCCAAGCTCCTCCTGCTGTGCCAGTATCCAGAGACGGCGCTGTCCGTCTGATACCACATAATCCTGCTGTACAGGTAATACAGGGATGCCTTCAGATACAGCGCTGTTTTTACCTGCTATCAGCACTGCATGATCACGGATGGTCGTATATCTGAACAGGTCTTCCATAGAAAGCCTGATACCAAATTCCCGGTTGTAATGGTTGGTTAGTTGCATTAAACGCAGACTATGCCCCCCAAGACTAAAAAAGTCGTCTGTTACACTTACCCTCTCCTGCTTTAGTAATGACTGCCAGATATGGCTGACCCGTTCTTCCTGTTCATTAGCAGGTGCTATATATACCGCATTCCGGATACTTCCGGGGGCTGGTAAGGCATTCCGGTCAATCTTTCCATTCGGCGTCAATGGTAAATCAGCCACCTCTATAAAATAAGAGGGCAGCATATAATCCGGCAAACGTTGCTTTAATAAATTATATAAAACTTCTTCCCTGTAATTTTTCCTGACCGACAGATAACCGGCCAGCAGGTTATTCCCTGTTTCATCTTTCACTGCTACAACTACACACTGGCGTACTTCTTCATATGTATTGATTACGCTTTCTATTTCTCCTGTTTCAATACGATAACCTCTTACTTTTACCTGGTGGTCATTTCTCCCCAGTATTTCTATAGTGCCATCCGGTAGCCATCGCGCTAGGTCACCTGTAGCATATATTCTCCCTGTTTGAGCTAAGGTGATAAATCTTGCAGCGGTGAGCGCTTCGTTATTCGAGTAACCACGGGCAACACCGGCTCCGCCGATGTATAGTTCTCCGCTAATACCAACCGGGCATAATTGCTGGTTCTTATCAAGGATATAAATACCTGTATTGACGATCGGCTTACCTGCTGTCACTCTTCCGGTTTCCAGCTTTATTCCGCTCGACCAGATAGTGGTTTCTGTAGGACCGTAAACATTATATACTTTCGCCGATGTATAGTTCCTTACCCTGCTCAGTAAATCTTCCGGAAATTTCTCCCCGCCTACTATCAGATGCTGCAGGTTACTAAGGAATACATGCGAACCTGTATCTTCCAGCAACACACCTAAATAAGATGGGGTGATCTGCAAAGCAGTAACAGATGTATACTGATCAAAATTATTCAAAGACATACTACTGCTGCGAATCGTAATCTTCATACCACGACTTAACGTCCACAATAATTCCAGTATGGAAATATCAAAAGAAATAGACGTAATAGCCAGCAGATGATCATCTTGTGTTAATTCAAGAAGATGATCCATTCCATGGATAAAATTAACAAGATTACTATGGGGAATTTGCACACCCTTAGGATTACCCGTAGAACCGGAAGTATAAATCACATAAGCCAGTTGATCTGATTTAACCCTAATATCAATCAATGATGCATCCGGTATATGATCTGTTGTAATGATCTTATAACGGGCAGGACCATCCAGTTGATTTGCCAGTTCTCTATTCGTAATGATCACAGATGCTGCTGCATCATTCAGCATGTATTGTACACGCTGTAATGGATATTCAGGATCTACAGGCAGATAGGTACCGCCAGCTTTCAGGATAGCTAATATAGCTACTACAAGATCCGCAGACCTTGGCAGATACACAGGTACCTGTACTTCTGACGATACCCCTTGTTGTTGTAACCAGCCGGCAAGTGCATTACTATGCTTTTCCAGTTGCTGGTAAGTATAGCTGTTACCCTCAAATATTACAGCAGATGCCTCCGGACGTGCGCTAACCTGTTCCCGGAAAAGATCTATAACAGTTGTATCATGGGGATAATCAAATGCCGTATTATTAAATGTAAAAAGTAACTGTTCCTTTTCTTCCTGTAACAGATAATCAGCCTTGCTGATAGACTCTTCAGGACTATTCAACACAGACTGTAAAAGGCTATCAAAATGCATCAGCATGGATGACATATGTGCCTTATCATAGATATCCGTATTGTATTCAACACCCATATCCAGACCATCTGCCGTAGGTGTAAAATAAAATGTATGGTCAAATTTAGCGGTACACGCACCACCATCATATACCTTACCTGCTTCCAGCCGACTGCCTTCATTATTCTCCTGCTGATTATGAAGGATCATCATCACATCAAATAATACAGCCCTGCTGGTATCTCTTTTCAGTGGCAGGTCTTCCACCAGTTTATCAAAAGGATAGGCCTGATGCTCATACGCCTCCAGTGTAAGCCGCTTAATATTCTCCAGTAAAGCAGAAAAACTATCCTCTCCCTTCAGATGATTACGTAATGCAAGTGTATTGATATAAAAACCAATTTGTCCTTCGAGTTCACTATGATTTCTGCCTGCTACCGGAGAGCCGATAATAATATCCTCCTGCCCGCTGTATCGGTATAACAAAGTATTGAGTACCGCCAGCAATCCCATAAACAAGGTACTTCCCTGTTTATGGCAATAAGCCTGGAGTCTCCCGGTATTGACAGCATTAATCCTGTACAACAATACATAACCATGATAGGTTTTAACAGATGGCCGGCCGCTGTTACCCGGCAATTCCAATACAGGAAGTTCTCCTGCAAACTGCTCCTTCCACCAGTTAGCAGATAACTTCATTGGCTGCAATTGCTGCCAGGCTGCATAATCTTTATACTGGATGGCCAATGGCTTCAATACTGCAGGTTTACCTTCTTTCAATGCATTGTATACTGCAAACACTTCCTGTTGTAAAATCTGCATAGACCAGCCATCACTGATAATATGATGCATATTAAAACCACACAGACTACCACCTGTTCCCAGTTTTAACAGGCTAACCCTCAGCAGAGGGCCATTTGCCAGATCAAACGGTTGTTCAATACTTTCCTGAAGGGATAATTTTGCAGTGGCCAGATCTTTTGCAAAACCGGTATGTAAATGAAATTGCTGCTGATCTGCAGGTAATATAACCTGTCTCAACTCACTATCCGGGTTTTCACGAAAGACGGTGCGTAAACTCTCATGACGGGCTATTATTCTCAATACTGCCTCTTCGAATAAACCAGCATCATACTCACCTGATAATTCCAGATGACCAAACAGATGGTAAGAAACTGATGCATCTTTCAACTGACTTAAAATCCATATCCGCCGCTGTCCGTCAGACACTGCGTAATCCGGGGATATGCCCACAGGAAGAATAGGCGTATACTCTCCGGCTGCGCTGCCGGTTAATAACTTTGCATGTGAAGCGATCGTGGTATGCCTGAATAACAAGGGCATCGACACTTTTACATGGTATAATTTCTCATACTGATTGATCAGTTGCATTAAACGCAAACTATGTCCCCCCAGTTCAAAGAAATCTGATTCCACACTGATAACATCATCTTTCTTTAATAATTCCTTCCATAAAACACTTAACCCGGTTTCAAGACTGGTACGCGGTGCTACATAGGCGGAAGCAATTATACTGTCCGGTAAAGGCAATGCACGACGATCTACTTTACCACTGCCCGTCAACGGAAAACTTTCTACCTGTATGATCCTTACCGGAACCATGTAATCAGGTAAACGTTGTTGTAATGATTTCTTTAGTAATAACTCATCACATGTACCTTCTACATACCCCAGTAACATATCATTATGTACCACCACAATGGCGGCTGTAATACCTGGTTGTTCTGTTAACACATGTTCTATCTCGCCTGGTTCTATACGATAACCACGTAATTTTACCTGGTTATCCATACGTCCTATATATTCAATACTCCCATCTGACAACCACCTAACCCTGTCGCCGGTCTTATATAACCTTCCACTCCCTTTAAATTCATCTGGTATAAAACGCGCTGCTGTCAACTCAGGTTGATTATGATAACCTCTTGCCACCTGCACTCCTCCTATGTATAATTCTCCGCTGATACCAACCGGCAACAACTGTTGTGAATCGTCCAGTACATACAATTGTGTATTACTTACCGGGCCTCCTATAGTGATCAATCCTGTATCAAACGGAATATCATAATAACTTACTTCTACGGATGCTTCTGTGGGACCATACAGGTTAGACAATGGAATAGCAACCTGTTTATACCAAGCGGTAACAGTACTTAAAGGCAAGGATTCCCCACTGCAAAATACACGACGCAATGAACGCAGATCAGCTCCGCCACCCATATCAGTATTGATAAAACTTTGCAGCATCCCAGGCACAAAATGCGCTAAGGTGATCTGGTGAGAAGCAATCAGCCTTCC
Source organism: Chitinophaga oryziterrae (assembly GCF_009758125.1). GTDB lineage: Bacteria > Bacteroidota > Bacteroidia > Chitinophagales > Chitinophagaceae > Chitinophaga > Chitinophaga oryziterrae. Next base: position 452,013 of record NZ_WRXO01000004.1, on the reverse strand, counting down.
GATACGTTCCGGTGAATAAACATCTTCATCTTCACAAAGAACAAGACTGCTCCCAAAACACAATGGAGTGAAAATTTCAAATACAGATACGTCAAACGTGAAATTCGTTTTCTGTAATAATTTATCGCTAAGGGTATAGGCATAATGTTTTGCTCCCCATGCCAACCGGTTTAACACACTGCGATGTTCTACCATACAGCCTTTAGGACGACCCGTAGAACCTGATGTATAGATCACATAAGCAAGAGAACTATCCTGCTGCAACATTTCAGGAGCAGTAACCGGATAGGACGACTGTACTAATTCAAAACGTTCAATCTCTTCCTTGTCTAATACGATGCGACTACCACTATCCGCTATCACATAGTTAATACGTTCTGCAGGGTGAGAAGGATCTACCGGAACATAAGCACAACCTGCTTTTAATACTGCCAGTAATGAAATAATCAGCCACTCACTGCGTTGTAAACATACAGCTACCAGTTCTTCCGGCAGAAGATCATATTCTGCAAGCAGGTAATGTGATAATTGAGAAGATAAAACATCTATTTCTGCAAAACTGAAAGAGCGATCGCGGAAATACAAAACAGGGTGTGAACCATGTAATTGTACCTGTTCCCGGAAAAGTGACACCAGGGTATGACCCTGTTCTACAGGAACAACTGTATTATTAAATACTTCCAGTAATTCTTTTTTCTCAGCAACTGATAGATAGTCAACAGTAGAAATATTTACCCCGGGAAAGTTCACAAACGCCCGTAATAAATTTTCATAGTGTACACCAAAACGGCTAATAAAAGCTGCATCATAAATATCAGTATTAAACTCTACAGAAAGATCTAAACTATCATCGGTTACACTGAAAGAAAAGGAAAGATCGAACTGACTGGTAGTACGCAGATCATCTTCCATAAATATGAAATCTGACGAAACTTCAGATACACCAGTCTTACGCCTGTCATTAAACACCACCAGTATATCAAAAACTGCTGCATGGCTGCTATTATATTTTATATCCATCATCTCTACCATATAACTGAATGGTAACTGCTGATGTACATATACTTCTTCCAGTAAACGGTGTTGTTTTTCTACGGCTTTCTCCATACTATCTTCCGGAGATAACTTTGTACGTACCGGCAGGCTGTTTACAAACAATCCAATAACAGACTGCATGGACACATGTTCCCGTCCGGTCACTACGGTGCCGGTTAAAAGATCTGAATGACCGGTGTAGCGATAAAACAACACATTCAGCGCAGACAGTAATGCAGCATATAATGACACACGTTCTCCCGCACAATAAGCGCCTAATTGTATACGTAAGGCATCCTCTAAATGCAGCACAATACGGTCACCTCCATTTGTTCTTACAACAGGTCTTACGCTTTGTCTGAGCTGCAGCAAAGGCCATTCTCCCGACAATTGTTCCTTCCAGAAATTCTCTTCCTTTAACAATTGTCTATCATGAATAGCCGTATGTTCCCAGGCAGCAAAGTCCTTAAATGTATTTCCTGGTTGAGGTAACGAAGATGGCCTGTTTGCCAGCTTCGACTGATAAATATTCATCAGCTCCTGCTGGAAGATCCCACCTGAAAATCCGTCAAAAATGATATGATGTATATTTAGTAACAGGTAGCTCTGTTCTGTATCCTGTATGATAGTTGCTTTGATAAGGGGAGCTTTGGAAAGGTCAAAGAGTTCCATACTCTCCTCATACATAACAGTCTTTAGCGTTTCGTCCTGAATATGTTTATATTTTACAGATAACTTTACCTGGCAGATTTGTTGTCTTAACGTCCCATTTTCATCCCTGATGAAAGCAGTGCGTAAAGCCTCATGCCGGGTCACCATATCCTGTAAGGCTTGTTCCAGTACCGGAAGCACTACAGCCGGTCCAAGCCGGATGCTAAGAGGTATATTATATGCTCTTGAAGCATCCGGGTGCTGGCTCAGCAACCAGATACCTTTTTGTCCGAAAGAAACAGGGTAATTGTCTGCAGCTGCCGCTACAGGAAACACGGCCTTTTCTTTTTCGGCCATCTGTAAACGTTCAAGAATAGTATCTTTATGTTCTTTAATAGATGCGATCAGTGAAGCATTCAGTATGCCTTCCGCAGCTTTCACTTTCAGCTCATTCCCTTCTCTGCGAAGTTCAACGCCTCTTTTTCTTAATTCGCTCAATAACAATAAAAAATCCATAAAATAAAGACTAATTGTTTCGAATAGTATTATGTGCAGGTACGGGTTTAAACAAACGAACAATATAAAAGCCGGTAGCTGAACAAAGCAATGCAGTGATAATATTAACGCTGGCTACTGTGCCAAGTAGTGTTGCAGGAGCAATACCTGAAAAATGGGCAAAGGGGTACAGACTTCCTTTTACATCAACCACAAACGCGAAGTAACAGCAGAATGCCAGCAGCTCAGCAATCGCAACTGCCAGCAGGGGAAAACGGGTAATACGGGGTATAGCACCAAATACCAGACCTGTTAGGGCCCAGATAGCTATCATAGCCCAGTAGCCAGCAAAGAAATGCGCGATGACCAGTAAAAAAGGAATGCCGATATATTTTAAGTATGTCATAAAATGGGATCAATGATGAGAGAAAAGGATTGTATCTGAAATAGCGTGCAGTTTTGATCTGTCGCGGGTAAACTGGGTTTTATGCAGGTTATTTATTTCCCAGTCGGGCAACTGCTGCGCATAACTGGCATTGTTTACCCTGCCTGTTTGTCCCACAGCATTCACCATCCACGAAACGATTGCACTATCTTTTATCTGGATCAGCGTACGGATCACGGGATGTGCTTCGTAGTTAACATTCACGGTATTCTCATTTCCTCCCAGGCCGGCCAGCTTCATTTCAAATCCTGGCAACTGGGTGATCTGCGGGATGGAGAATGCATATGCCTTTCCTTTTATAGGATTACCTGCAGCGTCGCTATAGCGATCTTTATAAGTAGAATCCGTAAGTTGCATTAAACGGGTAAAACAGTTTTTTGCATCCACCTGCTGTGTACCGTTGTTCAGATGATCATAGTGCAGTAAGAAGTTGACCAATTGATCAAAATAGGGAGGTTGTTTCAGGTCCAGTTGCGCAGCCAGTTCTTTCCCCTCCTGTTTTGCCGCACGAAGGAAAGCACGATAAAAAACAGCTTCTTTTTTTTCAGGGTCTAGTTTTCCGTCCCATTTCATCATCAGCTCCCAGTTGCTACCGGGAGGTATAGCTGGCACATATTTCTGTAATAATAGTTGCAGGTCTTTTACAGAGAGGTCTACAATATCCAGTTGCAGCTGTTTCATATCTTCTGCATCCAGTACTTTTCCTGATGCTATCACTTCATTGATACGGCGTGGACGGTAGAGATCTTCAAACCAGCGGGATGAAAAATAATATGCAGTATGTAATGGTTCCTGGTTAGCAGTAACCAGATAACCCTGTTTGGGATTATAAACCTGCGGTAAAGAATCGAATGGTACATATCCCTGTAATGGCAACTGTGTACCATCCAGTAAACCTCCGGCATAACCGGCAGGTTTCAGCGGCATTTTACCTGCGCAGATCACGCCCATATTTCCCAGTATATCTCCATATGTAAAGTTTTGTGCAGGATAATCATAAGTGCGCAGGGCTTCCCTGAAATCATTCCAGTCTGCTGCCCGCATCAGTTTCCAGAATGAGACAACTGCCATGGCTGACTGCTGTGGATGCCATTTTAATGCATAACTGACCGTATCCTTTTTCTGCAATGGGCCCAGCAAAGTATTGGTAACAATAAGATGCCTGGAAGCCCCATTTTTCACGTGGATCACCTCCTCTTTTTTCTCTGTTTTTTCCCATTTGCCGTTAAACCAGTATTGATCTTTTTTTGCAGGATCTGTTTTTAACAGGTACTGTTCCGTTACATCCCATCCGCCATTGGTGATACCCCATGAAATGTTTTCATTATGACCGGTAACTACCATAGGGATACCGGGGATTGTATAACCATATACATGCAGGGATGGTGATTGTAACTGTAATTCGTAAAAGATATTGGGAGATACCAGGAACAGGTGCAGGTCATTACAAAGGAAAAGCTGTCCGGGAGCGGTATGTATTCCTCCTACTACCCAGCTGTTACTACCCAGGCTTCTGTTAGTTTCCTTAGAGGGGTACTTATTGCGGGAACCGGATTTGAACAGCTCTACCATTGGTTTTCCCGCACCGGTGAGTACCGGTTCTCTCAAACCGGCAGGAATAATGGTAGGTGCATTTTCCGGGCTGGAAGGATAAAGGATCTGCCTTAAAGTATCTGGCAGCTTCTCCAGTATCTCCTGTTTTTTAAAGTAATCATCATAGAAGGTAAGATCATGACTCATGTACCACTGGATAAGGAAAGAATATGTGGGTTTCCACACATGCGGTGCATATCCCCATATTACATACATTGGATCTCTGTGGCGCTGTTCCTCCTTCTGCATGTAATCATTTACACCTTTTGTGTATGCATTCAGATAAGCGGCCAATTCCGGCTGTTGTACCGTGATACTGTCCATCATCGACTGTGCACGTTGTTCCAGTCCAAAAATCCGCCAGTGCTCATCGGAGCGGATACCAGATTCACCTATCATTTCAGAGAGACGTCCCATCACAGTATGCGCAATCAGTTCCATCTGAAAATAGCGGTCCCTTGCATGTACATAACCAACAGCATAAGCGAGGGAATTATTGTCTGTTGCATATACAGAAGGGATGCCCAACGAGTCTATATATACAGCTGCAGAAATACCTTCTGCATCAATATTCTGTTTGCCTTCAAGCGGAATTGACGAAGGGCTTAGTATTCCATGTTTGTAGTTTGCAAGCTGCTGTGGGGTATTCAGTCCGCTGAAATTGCAGGTCGTATAATACAGCCATCCGCCTGTAAGCAATAATAAAGTGGCAACAATGATGATACGTTTCATATAATGAGGTTCTAAATTGTAAATTCTTCAACGTCTCCTGTCTCAACCGGCTGCCCTTCCTGTAGCCATTTAAGCCCGTCAATAGCAACTGCCAGTTCTTCTATTGTTTGCAGACGCATCAGGTCTTTTACAAGTATGGGGGCACCGAGTTCCTGTTTGATAGCTGTACGGATCTTCATCAGCGACATACTATTACCGCCTAACTCATAAAAATTATCTGTTATACCGATCTGCTGATGATGAAGGACCCGGCGGAAAATAGCTACCAGACTTTTCTCCGTTTCACTTACAGGTGCGATGTATTCTGCACCTGTGTTCATCAGCTTATCCATTGGCGCGGGTAAACGGGTACGGTCTACTTTCCCGTTTTTTGTAAGTGGCATGCTGTTTAGCTGTACAAAGTAAGCAGGTACCATATAATCCGGCAGGGTTTCTGACAACTCACGGCGTATACCGGCCACTGTCAGCGTATCACTGCTCACGATATAGGCAACGAGGCACTTTTGTGCATTAGCAATGATATGCGGCACCACAATGGCATCTCTGATCCCTTCTGTCTGTAATAGTATATGCGCTATTTCGCCGGGTTCTACACGGTAACCACGGATTTTTACCTGCTCATCTATACGGCCTGCAAATTCGATGTTCCCATCGGGTAACCAGCGGGCAAGATCTCCCGTGCGGTACATACGATCTCCGGTGAATGGGTTTGTAATGAATTTTCCCGCCGTCAGTTCCGGACGATGCAGGTATCCCCGGGCTAATCCGGGACCACTTACACACAACTCTCCCGGTATGCCAACCGGACAAAGATTCATGTGTTTGTCCACAATGTAACAGCTGGCGTTTGGCACCGGCTTACCGATGGGTGGCAATTCGTGACCAGGGTGATGGCCAACCGGATAATATGTTGTGTATACCGTATTTTCCGTAGGCCCGTACATGTTAATCAAGCGGAAGGAATAGCTGTCCTGTTTGTTCAGTTTTGTCTGATCTCCTCCTGTAAGCAGATAGCGCAACGCACTTCCCCTAAAATGTTCTCCACTGGTAAACAGTGGCAGCATACCGGTGGTTACGAACGTATGCGTGATTTTATTATCGATATAAAAGCGAGCCAGTTGCTCTTCTTCAAAACGAATGTCTTCTCCCAGAATATAGATACCGGCACCATTCAGCAGTCCTGCATAAATTTCCCATACAATGGCATCAAAACTAACAGAAGCCATTACACAACTGCGGCTGTCTGTGCTTATTTCATAGTCCCTGGCATGTGCCGTACATAAACTTACAATGCCTTCCTGCACAATGAGCGTTCCTTTCGGACGACCGGTAGACCCCGATGTATAGATCACATAGGCCAGGCTCTGAGGGGTTGCGTCACTGGTAACATCTTCTTTGGAACAAGCAGCTATCTGTTTCCACGCAGTATCCAGTACTAATATATTCACAGTTGTTTTAACTGCGCCGGCTGTAGCAGCTACCGCCAGTATCATTTTCACGTTTGTTTCTTCCAGCATCAACTGTTTCCGCTCTGCCGGGTAAGCCGGATCTACAGGTACATATGCTCCACCTGCTTTCAGTACCCCCAGTATTGCAACGATCATCTCTGTACATCTGCCTATGCAAACAGCTACCATATCTTCATGACCAATGCCATGTGCCTGTAAATAATGCGCTAACTGGTTACTGCGCTCATGTAACTGAAGATAAGTAAGGGACTGATCCTGAAAAACGACCGCCGTATGTTGCGGATACAATTTCACCTGTTGCTCAAAAACAGCCGCTATAGTCTTGTTTTCCGGATAATTTGCCTGACTGTAATTAAAGTCTCTCAGCAACATTGTCTGTTCTTCCGGTAACAGATAATTATGCGCATACACCGGTATTTCCGGAGAAGTTGTCAGTAATAGCATTAACTGTTTGAAATGTTTTATCAGTCCGGTTACATAGTAATGATCATAGATATCTGTATTAAATTCCACCCGCATATCCAAACCAGCATTCGTTTCTACGAACAGGAAAACAAAATCCGACTTCGCAGCACATACACCTTCATCAATGACCGTATCTCCGGATAATGCAGATTCCTTTTGCTGTTGCTGGTTCTGCAAGGCCAGCATAACATCGAACAAAGCAGAACGGGCAGTATCACGCTGTAATGAAAGCTCTTCAACAAGTTTATCAAAGGGATAAGCCTGGTGTTCATATGCCTGTAATGTTGCTTCCCGTACATTTTCCAGTAATGTTTGAAAATTGTCGCTTCCCTGGAAGCGTGTACGCAGTGGTAGCGTGTTCACATAAAAACCCACCTGGTTTTCCAGTTCAGGATGATTACGTCCTGCTACAGGACTACCGATGATAATATCCTCCTGCCCACTGTAACGATATAGTAAAACATTGAGCACGGATAGTATTCCCATAAACAGCGTAGCGTTATGCTCCCGGCAATACGTGTGTAAATGCGCGGTTGCGGCGTTACTAATGTTTGTAGCTAATATGCGGCCATTATATGTTTTGATAAATGGTCTGTTATGACTTGCGGGTAATTCCAATACCGGTAATTCTCCTGCAAACTGTTCCCGCCACCAGGCTCCTGATAACTGCATTTGCTGTGATTGCTGCCACGCAGCATAATCTTTATACTGGATAGACAATGGCGTTAATACTACAGGTTTGCCTCCTTTCAATGCCTCATAAACAGCAAATACTTCCCGCTGCAATAACTCCATAGACCAGCCATCACTAATGATATGATGCATATTAAAACTGCATACACAACCACCTGTAGCCAGCATTAGTAAACTTACACGTAATAGCGGACCATGTGCCAGGTCGTACTGCCTGTCCATTCCTGCCCGTACATATTCCAATGCTGAAGGCAGATCTGCTGTAATTCCATGCTCCAACCGGAATAACTGCTCATCCATTGGCAGTACTAACTGGCGAAGCACACCATCTGCATTTTCACGGAACACAGTACGTAAGATTTCATGACGGGCTATTATTTTCAATACAGCCTTTTCAAATAAACCGGCATCATAAATTACAGGTAATACTAAATGTCCTCCAAGATGATAGGAACGCGAGGCCTCTTCCAGCTGACTTAAAATCCATATCCGCCGCTGTCCGTCAGACACTGCGTAATCCGGGGATATGCCCACAGGAAGAATAGGCGTATACTCTCCGGCTGCGCTGCCGGTTAATAACTTTGCATGTGAAGCGATCGTGGTATGCCTGAATAACAAGGGCATTGACACTTTTACATGGTATAATTTCTCATACTGATTGATCAGTTGCATTAAACGCAAACTATGTCCCCCCAGTTCAAAGAAATCTGCTTCCACACTGATAACATCATCTTTCTTTAATAATTCCTTCCATAAAACACTTAACCCGGTTTCAAGACTGGTACGCGGTGCTACATAGGCGGAAGCAATTATACTGTCCGGTAAAGGCAATGCACGACGATCTACTTTACCACTGCCCGTCAACGGAAAACTTTCTACCTGTATGATCCTTACCGGAACCATGTAATCAGGTAAACGTTGTTGTAATGATTTCTTTAGTAATAACTCATCACATGTACCTTCTACATACCCCAGTAACATATCATTATGTACTACCACAATGGCGGCTGTAATACCCGGTTGTTCTGTTAACACATGTTCTATCTCGCCTGGTTCTATACGATAACCACGTAATTTTACCTGGTTATCCATACGTCCTATATATTCAATACTCCCATCTGACAACCATCTAACCCTGTCGCCGGTCTTATATAACCTTCCACTCCCTTTAAATTCATCTGGTATAAAACGCGCTGCTGTCAACTCGGGTTGATTATGATAACCTCTTGCCACCTGCACTCCTCCTATGTATAATTCTCCGCTGATACCAACCGGTAACAACTGTTGTGAATCGTCCAGTACATACAATTGTGTATTACTTACCGGGCCTCCTATAGTGATCAATCCTGTATCAAACGGAATATCATAATAACTTACTTCTACGGATGCTTCTGTGGGACCATACAGGTTAGACAATGGAATAGCAACCTGTTTATACCAAGCGGTAACAGTACTTAAAGGCAAGGATTCCCCACTGCAAAATACACGACGCAATGAACGCAGATCAGCTCCTCCACCCATATCTGTATTGATAAAACTTTGCAGCATCCCAGGCACAAAATGCGCTAAGGTGATCTGATGAGAAGCTATCAGCCTTCCGATACGTTCCGGTGAATAAACATCTTCATCTTCGCAAAGAACAAGACTGCTCCCAAAACACAATGGAGTGAAAATTTCAAATACAGATACGTCAAACGTGAAATTCGTTTTCTGTAATAATTTATCGCTAAGGGTATAGGCATAATGTTTTGCTCCCCATGCCAACCGGTTTAACACACTGCGATGTTCTACCATACAGCCTTTAGGACGACCCGTAGAACCTGATGTATAGATCACATAAGCAAGAGAACTATCCTGCTGCAACATTTCAGGAGCAGTAACCGGATAGGACGACTGTACTAATTCAAAACGTTCAATCTCTTCCTTGTCTAACACGATGCGACTACCACTATCCGCTATCACATAGTTAATACGTTCTGCAGGGTGAGAAGGATCTACCGGAACATAAGCACAACCTGCTTTTAATACTGCCAGTAATGAAATAATCAGCCACTCACTGCGTTGTAAACATACTGCTACCAGTTCTTCCGGCCGAAGATCATATTCTGCAAGCAGGTAATGTGATAATTGAGAAGATAAAACATCTATTTCTGCAAAACTGAAAGAGCGATCGCGGAAATACAAAACAGGGTGTGAACCATGTAATTGTACCTGTTCCCGGAAAAGTGATACCAGGGTATGACCCTGTTCTACAGGAACAACTGTATTATTAAATACTTCCAGTAATTCTTTTTTCTCAGCAACTGATAGATAGTCAAGCCGGGAAAGTGGTATTTCAGGATGTGTAGTAACTGCCTTTATAATAGAGCAGAAATGCTGCATCATACCAGTCACAAGCTCTTTTTCATAGATATCTGTATTAAACTCTACTTTTAGCTCAAGCTGATCAAAGTTTTCCACGAAATTGAAAGTAAAATCGAACTTGGCAGCAGCTATTCCCTCATCTGTAATAATATTTTCTTTTACAGCATCCTGCTGTTGCAACACATCCTGCCGGTTATGCTGATTATGCAGCACCAGCATTACATCAAATAAGGCAGAACGGCTGATATCTCTTTTTAGTGATAACTCTTCAAGCAGGCTATCAAACGGATATGACTGATGATCGTAAGCTGTAAGGGTAGTCTTCCATATTTTTGCTAATAATTCCGTAAAGTTGTCGGTACCGGCAAAACGGATACGTAAAGCCAGTGTATTCACATAAAATCCTACCTGTTCTTCCAGGTCCGTATGATTCCGCCCTGCTACCGGTGTACCAACAATAAGGTCTTCCTGTGCACTGTAACGATGTAATAAGGTAACCAGTACGCCGAGTATACCCATAAAAAGGGTACAGTTATTCTGCTGGCAAAGGGTCCGGAGCGCAGCAGTATCGACGGCACTGATCATTGTGGCCAGTATACGGCCGTTATATGTTTTAACGGCAGGGCGGCTTTTTCCTGCCAATAATTCCAGTACAGGAAGTGTGCCGGAGAGCTGCTGCTTCCAATAATCGCGCTGCGACGTCTGGTTACGGAGAATTGCCAGTTGCCAGGTGGCATAATCCTTATATTGTATCCGGAGAGGAGGCAATTGTAATGGCTTCTTCTGCACCAAAGCCGTATAATGTGCAAACACTTCTTTATGTAGTATTTCCATAGACCAGCCGTCGCTGATGATATGATGCATATTGAACCAGCAGAGAGAACGGTTATTTTTCAACCTGATCAAAGCAGCACGCAATAACGGACCTCGTGTAAGATCAAATATTTTATATGCGGCGGCTGGCAGATCATCCGGCTGAGCAATATCTTCCAGTTCAAAATCACAATCGTCAAGTACTACCTGCCGGGGTAAACCAGTACTGTCTTTCCTGAATACAGTACGCAGTATTTCATGCCTGTCTATTACCTGCCGGATAGCCTTTTCAAAAAGGACGGGGTCCAGCCTTTCATCCAGCAGCAGGTTGCCCTGCAGGTGGTAGGAACGGGAAGCATCATCATCCTGACTGAGTAACCATATGCGCATCTGTCCATCTGATAACTGGTAGCTATCTGCTTTTTGTGTAACAGGAATATCATCACCGGATATCATAATCTTGTTCTCAATCAGTATCGCATGAGATATAACAGTAGTATTGCGGAATAATTCTTCTATAGAGATTGTTGCATGGAAAGCCGACTCATACTTATTCGCCAGTTGCATGATGTTTAAACTATGGCCCCCTAAATCAAAGAAAGAATCATCTGTGCTGATATTCTTTACTGATAAAAACTCCTGCCATATAGCACAAATCTCTTCCTGCAGAGTAGTGGTGGGCAGACATATGTCATCATTAGTATTAATCACAACCGGAATATCAAGTAATGACCGCGTATCTGTTTTACCACTCTGTAACAACGGAAATTCCGGAACAGTTACCCATACTTCCGGTATCATATGAGCAGGTAGTTTGTCTTCCAGTAAACCGCGCCATTGTTTGCGGGTAAATTGTTTATTACCTGCATATTTCACATAAGCCACCAGTGCCGGTATATTATTAATATCCACCACCAGCACCCTTGAGTCTTCCACTCCTTCGGTTGCATTAACAACCGTTTCAATTTCACCGGCCTCTATGCGGTATCCACGGAAACTGAGCTGGGAATCTATGCGGTTGCAGAACAGAATGTTCCCATCCGACTGCATGATACCTATATCTCCTGTACGATATAGACGTTCAGCTAACAGCGGATGCCAAATAAATCTTTCTGTTGTCAGCTGAGGCTTACCTATATATCTGGTTGCCAGTCCGGCCCCTCCCAGGTAAATTTCTCCCGGTATGCCAAAAGGCTGGGGATTCAGCGAAGTATCAAGAATATAAACAGATCTGTTAGAGATCGCCCTGCCTGCAGGAATAGATATATCACCCGGTTGCACTTCATAATAGGTAGCACATACGGTACATTCTGTAGGGCCATAGGTATTATATACTTTTAGCGGCAACTGCAATAACCGGTCTATATCCGTCATCCTAAGCACATCTCCTCCACTGATAACAATACGCAGCGATGCAGGCATTACTGTATCGTTAAGATACCGGAGGACCAGCGGAGTGGTACTCAGTACTGTGATTTTCTCAAGAGAAAGTAACCGCTGCAAAGACTGTACATCCCTGCGGTTTTCGAGGATACATAACCTTCCTCCCACTGAAAGTATAGGAAAGATCTCTTCCACACTGGTATCAAAACTGAAAGAGGATTGTTGTAACACGGTATCTGCAGCCGTTAATGCAAAATATTCACGGAATGTACATACATAATCTGCCAGTGAACCGTGAGAAATGACAACACCTTTGGGTTGTCCGGTGGATCCTGAAGTATAAATAATATAACATGGATCTTCCGGTTGCGGGTAAATATCTGTACAGATGGCAGTATGCTCATACTCTTCTATACAGATGATTTCACGAGCAGGAATACCAGGATTCACATCGCGGCTTGTTAGCACAATATCACATCCTGCATCATCTACTATATAAGAAATTCTTGAAACCGGGTAATCCAGGTCTGCCGGCACATATACCATACCAGACAACATGCTACCCAGGATACCAATGATCATCTTTTCATTACGGGGTAATAACAATGCGATGTAACCGCCCTTTTTATAATAACGGCTAGCCTGAATAACAGCAGCCAGCTGCCTGGATTTGCTGTCCAGTTGAGCATAAGTAAGTCCTGTAACAGCTATTGCGGAAGCATTTGTTACTACGGAAGCAGCCCACATTTCCTGAAAAGAACTAAACGGGTATTTGCGAACAGGGCCTCTGCCTGCCTGTAAAATTTTCTGCTGCTGAGCCTCACTGATAAGCGAAATACTGTGTACAGGTTTATCGGACGTAAGAGTGAGGATAAGATGTTCCAGGCTTTCAGATAACTGATGCGCCATTTCCCTGCTTACATAGTCAGTATTGCAGATCATGCGGATATCAAATCCTTCGCCATGATAATCGCGCACGTATATTGCCAGCGGATCAGTTTCAGCAGGATTTGAAAATGCAGTAGCGGTAGCATGCAGTCCTGCAAATGAAGATGTAAAATCAAACTCTTCGTAAGAGACCCTTACATGATAGAGCAGTTTATGTTGCTGTTGCAGGTTAAGGTCGCTCACAAGGTTACCGAACTGGTAACGCTGGTGGCGCAGGAAAGCAGACATCCTGCTTTTCACTTCAGCAATCACTTCCTGCAACGAATTACTTGTATGAATGTTAAACGGAAGACATAGGAGGTTCATAAATACTCCTGCCGTTTGCCGGTATATTTTTTTAGTACGGTTTAATACGGGCACCCCAAAAGCAATTCTCTCATGACCGCTGGTCTTTGATAAATAGATCAGCAACAGGCTGATTATTACCTGAAAAAGCGAAGCCTTATTATTATCTGCAATCGTCTTCAGCTTTTCCTTTAAAGTTGCGTCAAGCTGTAATGTTTCAACAATCGTATTTCCGCCGGTACGCTTAGGGAAAAGATCTGCAGGAAGAGTACTGAACTGTTCCATCCAGAATTGCCTGTCGGTCTTTGCCATATCAGACGCATAATACGCTGCATCTTCCTGTGTATAGTTGCTGTACCTGTATTCCATTACGGGTAATGGTTCCCCGCTGTAAATACCCGCAGCCTGGTTCAGGAGCAGGCGGAACGACCAGCCATCGCTGATGAGGTGATGAATTTTTGCATACCAAAAGTGTTGCGTATCTGATATTTTCAACAGTTTAAAACGGAAGAGCAATTGGTTTTCCATCACAAACGGCAATAAAAAATCGTGCTCCATCCATTGTTTCGCGGCGTCTGCCGGCGAAGATGCATGAGAAAAATCAATGACTTCCATCCCGTATCCGTCAACCGGGGGATTAACCATACAGGTGACCAGACCAGCAGTATCAAAGAATACAGTACGGTATACTTCCTGACTGTTTAGTACTTCGTTAACGGCTTTATTGAAAGATGGATAAGACAGTGAGCCTTCAAGAGAAGCATAACCACCTATATTATATTTAGAGGAACGCGGGGCAATAAGCTGATCCAGCCATATAAGTTGCTGCGAAACCGTGCACGTTAACGGACTCATAGTAAATTTTGTAAATAGGCCAAACAATACCGGTTGTACTGAACCGGAAATAATACTTAAAAAACAAGAAATGATAATATTTAAATCAGCATCACTTTTTTGTTTGTAAAAAACTTTTCTTCAATGGAATCTATCACTTTCTGTGTTGACTGTTGATGGATAAATACCTGTTGCATATCAACTACTCTGTCCCTTATTTCATTATTCTGCAGAAGCTGCAACAGGTCTTCTTTCAATTGTGAAATCTCTAAATCCCGCAAATCAGCGGCAAGTCCCAGTCCGTGGTAAACAATACGCTTTGCATTCGAAGGCTGGTCGCGCGTGAATGGTATAACCAGCATAGGAACACCATAAAACAAACATTCCTTTACTGTGCCAAGTCCTCCGTGGATAATGGCTGCTGAGGCAACAGCAAGTATATCTATTTGTGAAATCCATGACACAACTGTTACGTTGGAGGGAATCTGTCCCAGCACTCCCTTGTCTGTTTCCGGGCCAATAGACAATACCATTTCCAGGTTGTCCATCCCTGGCATCGTCATTATTGCTATCAGCTGCTTTAAAAGGTCTGTTCCCTGCTTACCATAACTTAACACCTGAGAACCCAATGAAGCGAAAATAAGGGGCTTCCCAGCTGTTTTACCAAGTATTCCGGTAACCTGTGGATCATTCGAAAGACTGGTACGGATACACGGTCCTATATAAATGCGGTTATCTTTTATGGCAGTTGTATCAAAATCGATTTCCTGCGGGCAGGCTACCAGTTCTTTTAACTGGTCCAGTGGAGACGCCAGCTGTTCCATAGACCGGATATCAAGCCCCTGCTCATCCAGCCACTCCAGGAATTCCGAAATAAGATCCGGAGATGTCCGGAGCAGGTCTCCTATACAATCCAGCGAAAGCGTAACTCCGGGGTCCCTGAGATAAGTGGTAAAAACAATGGGCCGGATATTAAAACGGTAATAAAGCAGCAGCAGATCTATCCTGAGAAACGTACTTACAATATAAAGATCGGCCTTCAGTGTATCCAGTATATGTTGATATTGGCTTACCAGTGTTGAAAGGCTTTCATTATTTTCTTCTATTGGCCGTTCGTGCCGCAGCTTGTATTGCTCCCTGTAACCTTTAGGATACTTCTTTTCGAAAGCAGGTACAAAGCCGAACCCTTCTTCTTTTACCAGCATTTCATTATCACAGATGCTCAGATACACCACTTCATGCCCTTTGTGCTTCATTGCATGTGCCAGTGAAAAAGATGGAAGAATATGCCCTTCTTCCGCATCCATAATGATTATGATCTTTGCCATACCTGTATCAGTTTACCCTGTTGTCAATTTCGTTGGCACCGGTTTCTCTTTCTGCTCTGTTCTTCACTTTAGTATTACCGAAATTATAAGTATAGTTCAGTCTGATCACCCTTGGCTCATACCGGTAAAGAATCTTTACATCCAGGTTATTAGCAGGCTGATACAGGGTTAATTTATCAATGTTGGTCCAGAAGATATCATTTATATTCAAACGGATATTTCCTTTGCCCTGCTGTATTTTGCGTTGAATGCCCAGGTCTACGGAACCGGCGGCGGCAGTCTTTGAGATACCTGTAATGCTTGGTGTACGGTATAACGTTGATAACTCCAGTGTAAATTTGGCCGGTAGTTTAAAACGTTGTACAACATTCACACGTGCAGATGTCTGACGCCGGACGAAATTTTCATCCAGGTGACTGGTTTGCACTTCACGGTAACTACCAAGCACGTTCAGTTGCAGGTTCCACCACTGTATGATATTAACCGGTGCAGTAAATATCAGTGAATAGGTATTCCTGTATTTCAGGTTAAGTGTGGTCAGTATTTCCACACTGCTGCTGTCGTTTATAACAGGCTGCCGTTGTGCAAAAGCGTTTGACTCATGACTGTATTGCAGGGAAAGCAGATAACGGTCATATTTATAATCCAGTTTTATTCCATCTGCAATAGCCGGTAATAAAGCTGCATTACCATAGTAATAAGCCGTAGGATCAAGAAAGATAACAAAAGGAGCCAGGTCACTGAAGGCCGGACGTGTAATTCTCCTGCCGTAAGAAAACTGGATCGTATTTTTCTTATTGATATCGTGTGCAAAGAAAAAAGTAGGGAACAGGTTACTGAAACTTCTTGAAAGAGCAGTTTTAACATCCGTTCCTTTCAAAGAAATATCTGCATACTCATAACGCAATCCTACATTTAAACGGGTACTCTTACTGAATGTCGTATTCAAAGCAGCATATACAGCCCCGATGTTCTCATTATAAGGTGCAGAAACAGTAAATCCGGGTACATTAGCCCATTTACCATTCGATAATTCATCTAAAGATACATCGTTGGTAAACTTTGAAAACGAGCCTTTTGCACCTGTTTCCAGCTCCATCTTTTCACCGAGTTTCTTTGTATAATCCAGTTTTGCTACCCAGATATTTACAGGTGTATGCTTTTCGGCACGCAGGTTAGAGTCAATTACTACAGCGTCACTCTCATTAAAATAACGGTTCCTGTAGGTAGTAGGATTACTATTATTATAATATAAATAATCCGCATCCAAACTCAATGTACTTCCATCGGTCCAGCTATACGCCAGATAAATATTACCTGCCAGATTTTGCCAGCGGCTAGTTTCATGATTATTTATTTTAATGCCACCGGAAGAGATATTATTGGTATCTATGCTTACAAGGTTATCTGCATCCATCACCCATTTATTACTATAGGCCGATATATAACCACCTATTGTCAATTGCTTATTTACCATATAATCCATCCCAAATAAACCGGAATAATTAGTTGTAACAGGATCTCTTTCGCTCACAGTAGCGGTACCCACATTATCACCGGCAGAATGCACCATCCTTGAATTTTCAAAATGTTGTTCTGTATGATTACGATAAAAGGAAAGGTCGAGATAAGTATTTAATTTTTCTGTGCGGTGGTTGAGGTTAAGGCCTACGCCTGCTTTCTCATGCTTTCCATAACCCAGGATAATATTATAACTGCCTTTGGTACCAAGATCGGCAGGTTTCTTTAAAATGATATTAATGATACCACCATTGCCGGATGCTTCATAACGTGCACCTGGATTGCTGATCAATTCAATCCTGTCAATGTTGGAAGAACTCATGCTGCTCAGCATCTGAATTACTGCATCCATAGGTAACCGGGAAACTTTTCCATTGATCATTATCTGTACACCATCCCGTGCATTGAGGGAAATACTGCCACTCTGTCTTTCCACGCTTACACCAGGGGAACGTTCCAGCACATCTATAACGGTGCCGCCTGCTGTAGCAATATTATTACTCACATTCACCACAAGACGGTCAATCTTTTGTTCGTATAATGGCTTCTGTTCAATTATTTCCACCTGTTTCAGGTTACTGACAACAGTGATCAGTGAAATACTACCCAGTTGCAGTGCAGTATCTGCCCCTGTGAAAGAAAAATGTGTATCCTTTCTTTTGTAACCTGTCATACGCACAGAGATCACGCCCTCTTTTGTTTTTATCTGATCAATTCTAAAATAACCATTTGCATCTGTTAACACACCTTTGATCAATAAAGAATCAGCAGGTCTCAACAACAATATGTTGGCAGCGGGAATTGCCTGCCCCTTGTCGTCTGTCACTCTACCTTTAACGACCGATTGGGCCTGAGACGTTTCTGCAAATAAAACAATAACTGAAATAAATAGGGAGAATAGTCGTGTGATCATAGTGTGAATTTTGAATCCGGCTTTCAACAGTTAAAATATAACCGGAACAGCATTTACCTGCCTTGCTGGTACACAGGATTGACATTAGTGACAGTGCATAACTATGCATAACATAAGCGGCAGCTTGCTTTATAAATAATAAGTTTAGTTTTTATTAAATTCCCAGGGTGTATCTTTAATGATGTTAACAACAGTAGACAGATATTTTACCAGTTATAATGAGATTTAGTTATTAAACAATAATGGATTTCCGGGTTAAGAAGGGCTTAATCACTCTCTAAATGTTGATAGATTTCAGGGCCTTCATTTTTCATAATAGAGTCCGTAAATTATAACATAATTCGGATCTAACAAAAAAAAGTTGTCCTGTTTGAAAGTATAATTTTGATCAAGCTATTATGGACAATAATCACACAAGCAATTATTTAGTTTGTCTTCAACACAGCATAGTACTAAATTCAAGTACCGGTAAACATTCAACAAACTGCCGAAATCCTGCAAATTAAATATCCTGCCATTCATAAATTCATTTTTAAAAATCCGCAACTCATGATCTCATCATTTGCGAAACAGGAATTTCTTTTCCGCTGTTTTTTTTTGATACATGCAACATAAAAAAATTTCATAAAGAAGCCAGCATTTCCAACATACAAAGTGATTTCAGAGATACTTATTCTTTTCTTACACTGGAATTCTATCAGCAACCTCAAGCACTCTTTCCGCTGGATAGATATCAGCAAACAATGCACTGCGGCACAGGTAGAACAGGATTTCATGCATCAACCAGGACTCAGGGTACAGGTAATGCGTAAATCAGGTGGAATGTGGGGGCAAACTACCAAAACAGACCACCGGACTTTACAGCAGTTAAGTGAGGAAGCAAAGCCGGCAGAAAAATCTATCTTCTTTTATCCGGAAAAACCGGCAGAATAGTTCATGGTGGTATAAATAACAGGAACATATTTTCCATTATAAAATTTCATACTACTAATGATCTTTTGTTATTTTTTTTGGTAATCCCAAAAATATTCCTAGCTTCATATTCCAGACCCCGATATTAGTTCGCACCCCAAATTGATTTTCCATGTGTGTTTTTCGAGTCATAACTATTATGAACTATCTCGGATCTGTCTGAATAACTAATCACAATATTTAATTTAAAAATCATCATTAGTGTTAGCAAGGCGCTGTACTAAAGTCGTTCCATAGCCCCATAAGCTGCTGCCATAGCAGAAATACCGATCATATTTTTATTGGCGTATAACGTAATAGTTATGCGATCACTACCGTATGTATGAAAGAGCATTTGATCATTAAAGTAGTAGCTGATGTGCAGGACCAAATCCCCGCACAGGTACCTTACTGGCTCGACTTTATCAATGATAAAACAACCATCGTAGAACGGTTTCACCCTGAGATCGACAAGGTATTTGCTGCTAATAACTATAAGTTCTGGACCACCCGGGAATACAAACCCCATACCCGCGGCGAATGGAGCCAGGATGAAATGAATGCCGGCTTCCACCTCACCTATCGCCTGATACTACAACAGGATGGAAAATTGCCGGATAACCTGATCCAACAAATAAAACAACTCCCTTTTGTCGCAAGCCTGAGACCTTTACAAATAGGCACCACAGAATTCCCCGGAGAAGTGGCAGGTGCTATGACAGTGGTAGCAACTGATCCCGGCGATATGATCTATCTGCCTTACGCAAAGGAATGGACAAAAGGAGTAAAAAATATACGTGTAGCCGTTTTAGATACAGGCGCATACTTCAATCACCCCGAACTGGAAAATAAAATCGTACTAAGAAAGAACTTCGTAGACCTGCAGGGACTCGATACTTCCTCCTTCATCGGAGATGTACTGAATATTGATGCGCTGCCGGAAGACCAGGTAGGACACGGCACCCATGTATCCGGTATCCTGGCAGCCAAAGGATTAAGGATGAATGAAGGTGTATGCCCCTCCTGCAGCCTTATGGTAGTAAGAGTATTAGCGGCCATGAAAAGCGGGAACCGGATAGTAGGCGCAGGCATCATAGATAATATCAACAATGGTATCAAATGGGCCGTAGACAATGGCGCAGATGTAATCAATATGAGCCTGGGGATTAAACACTCCGGGGGCGGGCTCCCCCACGAAGATGTGGTGAAATACGCACTCAGTAAAAATGTGACAATAGTAGCAGCCAGTGGCAATGATGGTACCGACGAAAAGTACTATCCGGGCGCACTGGACGGCGTATTTGCAGTAGGCGCCGTTGATAACACCGGGCAGGTAACCGGCTTCACGTCCTACGGAGCCAACATCACCGTTGTAGCTCCTGGTTCCAACATCTACAGCTCTTACCTGAACAATGGTTATGCACTGTCTTCCGGCACTTCCCAGGCCTCTCCCTTTGTAAGTGGTTCCGTGGCATTGCTGAAATCCTATGCCTATGAAAAAGGCAAAAAACTGACACACGAGGAAATCAATTATATACTCAGAAACACATCCGACAGGCTTACCAGCAAAGTAAGGGATCAAAAAGCCGGTTACGGCTTACTAAACCTGGCAGATTCATTCAAACTATTAAACGCTATTTTATCATAAACTCTTTAAACAATTATGTCAATGGCAACGCTCAACTTTTTCCCTTCGACCAATGGCGTTAAAATACGCAGAACTAATGTTACCACCAATGGTGTCAGTGCAGACATTGACGCTAATATTAAAGAGCAGCTGGCGTACCTTGATGTTCTTTTAAGCAAACCTATCTTCACAAAAGATGATGGCGATGCCTGGATGGGACCGGACGGCGTGCCTATTGAAGACTTCATCACCGCACCACTTAAAGCCAGACGCTTCACCAACAAACACAAGGACGAGCTCCAATGGGAAGAAGGCAGTCTGCTGTACAATATTTACAATGCGATCAATTCAAACAGTTTCACCGCCAATAATATCATCACCAGCTCTAACTACAGCCTGGAAGAATATATAGATGCAGAAGATAAACTCTCCCTGCTGAAATATGATTTCAAAGACCGTTTAGGGAATAACTGGAATAACCTCGACCTCAATACCCGCACCATACTCAACTACCCGGGCGTAGCGAATTATCTGCTGGCCCTGGGTTATAACTCCGGTTATACAGAGATCAATGGTTTAACGAACTTCATCTTCGGCAACCGGTCCGGTAACCGTAGTGTAATTGCCTACGGACAGGTCAGCGCTGCCCGTGAATATATCCATGCCGAAAAAGTAGACGTGGAATATAATTCAGACACCTCTCCTGTTATCCAGGATATCCTCCTGGGTAATCCATCTTTCTCCTCTTTGTCTTTTAGCACATATGTGCAGAAGATAGTAGGGAATTATGTGTCCAACAGCAAGGAACTGGAACTGCTGAAATTCTCCAAATACTACAATGACATTCCGGTTGCCATGATCCCGAAGCTGATCAAACAGATCAAATCTTCACTGCTGCCGGTCACAAAACAAAACATAGATACCCTATTGCCCATCTTTCTCAATGAGATAGAAAA
Organism: Chitinophaga oryziterrae; assembly: GCF_009758125.1. GTDB lineage: Bacteria > Bacteroidota > Bacteroidia > Chitinophagales > Chitinophagaceae > Chitinophaga > Chitinophaga oryziterrae. Next base: position 430,512 of record NZ_WRXO01000004.1, on the reverse strand, counting down.
TACTCCTGGATGGCAGGACGATGCGACAGATACGGATACTACAGATGATAACACGGCTGATTACAGCGTTACCTTCCTGGATGATGATGCCGCCGTTGTACAGGTGCTTACCAGCAATATCCGCTGCGCTGCTCAGATGTTCTATTCCATGACGCTGGGCGAAGAACTGGACATCTTCAACGTAGTGAATTACTTCACCCATAAATACATGGTCCGTGGTAACATACAGATAGCCGATACCCAGCTCAGGGAAGATCTGCAATTGTACGTTTTCTCCAACAAATTCACCCATCCTAAAACAGGTAAGGTCATAGACCGTACCCGTCCTGCAGAACGCCAGATGTTCTACAAACAGGTATTCAGCTATGGTAATGCACCTGTTACAGAAGATGTGGTAGTGAACAAAGAATTCCCTAAATACTGGCGTACGCTCATCATGGAAGTGGCGAAGTACATACAGCGGGCACAGGATAGTCCTAACCCGGACAGCTACGTATCCCGTCAGACAGTGATGCAGGCAGTGGAAGATTTACAGTATAATCTCTCTACACATTGCTCCGGTATGGCGAATGTAATTTCACCGATCATCTATGACGAGTTATACTTCGTGATCAAACGTATCCTTAATCATCCTGAAATAGTGAAACAACTGGTACCTGCCGGTGGTAACTGGTGGAAAGTAGTGGAACTGCTGTTTGAAGGAATGAAACATCAGCGTCCGAAAACGACCATCCTTTACAACAAAGCGAAACTGGGTTATGAAATCCTTAACTCAGTGGCCGATTACAATCCTGCTACTTTCGAAGATGATAAACTGTTCTCCAACTTTATCAGCAACGTGGATGCTTTCATTATCAGCCAGGCGCAACTGCAGGCCAAAGCTGACGATGATGATTCTCAGGAAGAACCTGAACATCACAGAAGGAACCGCGATAAAGATGAAGACAGCGCTTCAGAAAAACCATCTGCTCCGGCTGCGGGAAAAGATGAATGGGATTTTTAAGGAACAATTTGTTTGATTAATACTAAATGACAAACTATGGATATCATACCATCTAAAGCACAGATCAGAGAACTGGCCAGAGCGCAGGCCAGAGAGGTATTGGGAAGCAGTGATGTATTTAAGAATATGGGACTGGAAGATCAGAAAAGTATTTATCTATCCCTGATAGATGATTATGCTTCCAAACAATATAAGAAACATGGTATCGCGGAAAGTATGGAAACGGATAGTGGTAAACAAATGGGATATAAAGGGTATGATCCGGGACTTTCAGGAGATACCAAGGCTTTTACAGAACTGGTAGATGCAGTAGACTTTCCAAAGTTTGTGGCCGACCTGTTAAAAGCTGTGTTCGATGCTAACCTCAAGGTAATGAAGACACAGACCGACAGCTACATCAAACTGATGAAAGAAGCCACTAAATCTACCGCAGACTTCATCAAAAAAGTAAAGGATGATGATACGTTTGCCCGCCTGGCAGAATCCCGTAGCGAACAGTATAATGTAACTACAGAGAAACAATCGGACGGCAGCAGCAAATTAGCGTTAACAAATCCCGAAGGAGAAAAACACGACCTGGAAGATGCAGAGGTGAAGAAACATATTCTCGAAGCCAAGATCAACATGGCCAAAGAACACCGCGCTGCATTAAGGGAAGTACTGCTGATGGGTGTTACCCGCCTGGTAGTAGAAAAAGGTGAAATCGATGCTTCCGTTGAATTCACCATTAAGGCCAGTCGTGCCAGTACCGCACACCACGACGACCAGAACATCAATACCGTGAATGTACATGCAGAAGCAGATGGCGGTATACTAGGCTCTATCTTCGGTGGTCCTTCCGTTAGCACTGATATTACCAATACCAATATACAGGTAAATACTTCTGATAAAAAAGCCACAGATGATATGACAGCCTCCTTAAAAGGGCATGTTAACATCAAGTTCAAAACAGACTATTTTAAACTGGACAATTTTGCCAATATGTATGCAGATGGTGGTACAGCAGCATTGAAACCTGCTCCCGGCCAGCAGGCTATTGGCGCACCGGCGGCAGCCCATTAATAACTATTTGCCATGGCCTTAGCTATTTTACAATGGGAATCGGCCGACAGTCATGACTTCCGGTTTAAGATCGATATCGGTACCAATACATTCTACCGGTTCAAGATTGGCAAATCAGTCATTGACAGGGCAGGTATAAAATGGGTGGATGAGATCTCCAAAGAAACACCGTTCCGTCAGAAAACAAAGCTGACTTTTTTAGGAGATAGTGAAGAAGAAGTACGGCTGCCTAAGAATTACTTTGATAGTGAGAACTGTTATGTGCAGTTACTGAGTGCGAAAGATGCACAGGGTACTTCTCCGGCAGTTTCCAAAGTGATCAGAATTCCGATGGGATTGCAGCGCATTAATACAGGCAGACTTAATCCATTAACAAGAGCAAGTAGCATCACTATGAGTTATACAGATTTCAACCCGGTCAGAAATATCTCCCATGATGTGCAGTATCTCGCACATCAGTCTTCTATAGAAGATATACTGGGCAGTTTGGTGAAGGCTGTATTACCAACAGCTATCGGGATGCTCAATCCTGCTGCGGGGAATTCTTCCGGTGGAGCTGGTGCTGGTGCTGCCGCTTCCGCTTCCGGTGGAGCTGCACATGGTGATACCTCTTCCCTGCTCACCAGTTTACTGGGTGCGCTGATCAAAGCCGTAGCACCTAATATCCCCGGTCTGAGCGGACAGCAATCCATCCAGGAAGAACATAACCGCTTTCAAAAGCCACAGGCTATTAACAACCAGTTCTCAAGACCATTTGTATTTGGAATAGATGATGCCCTGCTGGCTACATTGGCCGGCCCTATCATCAAACAGGGCATGGAATTACTGCCGCAACTCATCAATGCCGCCAATCAGCATAAGTTACAGACCTTACAGGCCAATAACCAGTTGATGACCACCTTGGCAGGGGATGTACAACGCAGGCTCATGCTACAGCAGTTAATGCAGAATCAGCCCGCCAGCGCTGCTCCTGCTATAGACCCGGCGGTACTGGCCCAACTGATTGCACAGTTACAGGCCGCTCCGCCGGCTGCTCCGGCGCCTCCTGTGGCTACAGCTCATTCTCTTTCTGTAAATCAAAATGCCTATACGCTCAGCAATGGGTTGATACTCACTTTTGAATCACTGAAACTATCCTCCAGCAACGGGAAAGATGTACTGCTGTTGCAACTGACCGACAGGATGTTGTTTAAAATAAAACTGAATGTAAGTCAGGCCCCTAAAAAACCACTGCCCAAAGCGATCTATACATTCTACTTTAAAGATCCTGCTACCAAACAATTACTCTTTGAAAAGACTTTCAAGAAGAAAGATATACAGGCAAACACTATTATAGAATTTGAATTTATGAAGAGCGAGTTATCCAACATGCCCCTTCATAAAAATATAGAAGTCTTTGCAGAAATGCGCTGGCGTACGGCCAGTGAAAAAGAATACAAAGCTATTGGTAATACCCCGGTGGTATTTGTACAGAACTATTTTGTACAAAGCCAGGGAGAAGCAGTATCCGGAGAGAAAGAACTCTCTGATATGAAAGTTTACCGTTCTTTCTGGAATAAGATATGGCAATCCCCGTCTCTGGGCAAATCCAGATCTTTATGGGAGCTGAAAGTAGATGCCCGTTATACGGTCTCTTTATCTGCCGACCATACTGCTAACGGTGTTACCGGTACGAAGTTATCGATGGACGAAAAAGATCCTGACAGCATAAAAGACATTACTTCAGGCAGATTAAAAGCAGGCATAGAGCTCAGCATCACAGAGCTTAACAAACTGCTGGACGGCTGGGATGGTTCTGCGCCACTGGACGATGAAAAGCTCAGTGCTATCCGCAATGCAGACTTTGCCGCTTCCAATACCGCAGAAACAATTTACAATATTGAATTAAAGGGAAGGTCCTACGAACAGGGAATGATATGGGTAGTACCGGTATTCAGATTATTCGAGATCACGCTCGGTAAGGTAGAATCCCTTACTCCCGAAGGATATGTAAACCAGGTAAGCAGTACCAAAGTTAAATTCCCATTACCGGTGAGTGTAAGAATTCTCGGTATTAAATCCAATAAACAATAAATTATGGAAAAGGATACAGATACTACAGAAACCGAATACACCTTCGATGGATATGATATTGAGGTGAATGTAAAAGTGGTATTAAACCCCATTACTAAACCCGGCAAGCCATGATAGACGAAGCTTTCCTGCCCTTCGGAGACCTGGTAGACAAAATACTGGATATCCCCGGGGCTACGATCACGGATGATGTAAACGGTATTCATTCCTACATATACGAAATAGAAATCGGCACTCCCGTGGAATTAGATATCAGCGTGGATGAAAACGGGAAAGTAAGGATAGGCAGTGTTCCTCCTCTCTACAGAGTGAACAGCAGCTTCCGTCCTTCTTATCACAGCATTACAATAAAAGCTGAAAAATACACCCCTCCGGAACATGGCGAATGATAACATTTCATGGAACCTGGAAGACTTTGTAGACTCGCTGGTAGTAGAGCTGGATAAGACCCGCGAAACACTGGCTATCAAAGCCATCAACAAACCGCTCACCTACACGGTGAAGGACCTTGCTATTGACCTCAACATCTTCCCTACTTTCGATGGGGACCAGATCCGTTTTACGACAGCTCAACCCGGTCAGGAAGGTGCATCCAAGGTGAATATACAGTTGGGCTCTATCACTGATCAGCAGGTAAGGGCCACGACTAAAATGAGTGGGTTAAAAAATGATACTAAAATAGAGGAGATCGGAGTAGATCAGAAAACAAGGAATAAATTAAGGAAGATGGGCGTGAATTCTGTTGATGATTTACAGCAGATAGAAAAGAAACATGTAGATATTCAACGCGCCTCAGATAATGAAATAGATTATAAAACACTGGCAAACGAGATTCAGAAATCAAGAAGAAGTCAGACCCCGCCACGGGTAAATACAGTGAGCCTTTCTGTAGATGAACAGGACCGTCCTTTCCTGCATGTACGGGGAGAGAACCTCACATTAAATCCTAAGTATCCACCGGTGACCGTGATTAATCACAACCTGGCAGAAGTACTGGAATTTAATGCGAATGAGTTGAAGATCCTTTTATCGAAAGATCATATTACACAGGCAGAATCAGAGCTGATTATGACTTTCGATCCTTACACGCTTGTAAAAATGAATATCAGACTTTAAATGTTACTGGCATATGAAGAAGAAACATACCCCTTACACTTCTTACGATGATATGCTGTGCGAGTATTATGGTCATCATAAACCGCGCAGGAAGAAACATAAAGGCATGACTGAGAGTTTTGATAATGGCGAAATAATTCCCGGTAAAGATTCCGAACCTTTCCAGGAGTATGTGGTAGCTGCTTCTGTGGATGAAGACGGAGATGTTTTTGAGGAATATGTGGTGCAGTCTTCTCTTATCAATGACAGCAGTGAAGAGTATGTAGTATATGAAGCATCGTATGATGATACCGTATCTTATTTATCTGAATCTTACTCACCCGTAAGTCAGAACCAGGACCTGCATACGGATGTATTAGCGCCTTTTTCCAATAGTAAGGCAGTACCGGATGTATATAATCCGACTTACACACCATCTGATACAGGAGCGGATAAATCATCTTATATTCCTTCTGCGCCGAACGTCCCGGATACTGATACACATGAACCGGCAGCGCTTATGGATGATCTTAAAAAGATGAGAGGATCAGAAGCACCACCCACCGGCAGTGGTTCTTTATCTTCCAAAGAAGAAGATATCGTGAATGATTTACAGGCTATACTTTCCGGTAAAAAAGTCTATGATCCGACAGCTAAAAAGACAGTGAACAGGGATGATTTAGGTAAACAGCAATCTGCCTCTTCTCCTGAACCTGCGCCCGCCAACAATGAACCTGCAAAAAACGAACATGCTATATTCGACCGCATTGCGCAGAATATGAAGTTTGCCAATGCGTATAATTTAGGTACGATACAGGTAGATACAGAAGAACTGAACAACAGGTTTAATCAGTTTGAGGAACCGGCAGCACCCAAAAAGGCAGCAGCGCCTAAAGCTGCTACGCCAGTAAATAAAGTATCTCCGGTAAGCAAAGAAGAAGCCTTCGACCCTTCCGAGTTCTTAAATGACCTGGAAGATATGCACAAACAGCAAAGGTCAAATACCGTGGCAACTGTAACACCGGATAATGCAGAGCAGATGTCGGAAGACTTCCCGCCACGCCCCACCAACCTGCGGCCTGTTACCCCCCAGGAAAGGGCCACTGAATTCGGGACGTTCACTTTTGTAGCTGATCCTTCCACCTTTGATGGCGATGGTATAAGAGTTACAAATAACTGGTACCATGATAATATCACCGCTGTGAGCATTCCCCAGTTAAATGGAAAACGCTTCGGCAGTCAGGTCATCCAGAACGGTACTATCAACTTCCATAAAGCCGGTGCAGACAGACTTAAACGCTTATGGGCAGCCTGGGAAGCTGCGGGCTTATTAGACAGGATACAGACTTTCGAAGGCGGCTATGCGGCACGTTATATACGTGGCACACAGCAACGCTCTCCAAGACCGCTCAGTAACCACGCCTGGGGCACTGCCTTTGACATCAATGCACCCTGGAATGGCTTTGGTAAGGAACCGGCCCAGATGGGACAGGCGGGCTGCGTAAGAGAGCTTGTAGCAATCGCCAATCAGCAGGGCTTTTTCTGGGGAGGACATTTCGGTAAAAAAGACGGAATGCACTTTGAATTAGGAAAAGTAGTATAACAGCGCCTCGTAAATCCACCTTTGCAAAGAACACAAAAACAGGATGTACTCATCCGGATTTTTTAAGCACAATCAATCTCTTTCAACATGGAAAATCGTTTCTTCGAAATAAGTAACCAGCTTGGCGCCGGAAAGCGCAGGCAAAACGGTTATGCCCGCTCTTCTTCTATCGTAGAAAGATTTGCTAACTCGTTCGATGCGGTCAGTTACCAGGTGCCCGGTATCGTAGACCCTATCAGGCAGCCTACCGGTATGGTATGCTGGGCTACAGTAGCCACGATGATGATAGGCTGGAAGAACCAGCGTTCCGCCGCTATAGAAACCGTGATGGCAGGCATAGGCGCTATGTACGTCAATAAAGTAAAAAAGAACGAAGGCCTCACCGCCGCAGAAAAGATACCTTTCCTGAAGGCTGCCGGTCTTACTCCGGAATATCCCCAATCACTGACCATAGGCGGATGGGAACATCTGTTGCGTACCTATGGCCCTATCTGGGTAACTACCGCTGAAGGCTCCGATGCCAACTTCGGTATTCACGCCCGCATCATCAGCGCTATCCGCGGAGACGGTACCCCCGAAGGTACCAATCTCACCATCACAGACCCCGCTCAGGGCAATACCTATCCGGAAAAATTCTCCGACTTCCTCGTGAAATTCGAAAGAGAAGTACGCGTAAGCCAGGACTGGGACGGCAGGATACAAATCGTGCACTTCGCGGCAGGCACCACCGCTACCGCCAGTTCACTATCTACCAATAGCCTCAGCATCTCTTCCAACGGTATAGACCTTATCAAAAAACTGGAAGGGTTCCGCGCACAGAAGTACAACGACCAGGCAGGACACTGTACCATCGGTTACGGCACCCTGCTGCATAAAGGCAACTGCAACGGAGACGCCTCCGAACAACCTTATGCAGGCGGTATCTCCGATCAGCAGGCTACAGATCTGCTAATTGCCCGCATCAGCGATTTTCAACGCACCATCAATGATCAAATCACCGTTGCACTCAATCAAAACCAGTTTGATGCACTCGTGAGCTTCGTATACAATATAGGAGCCGATAGTTTCCGTAAATCCACTTTACGCAAAGTCCTCAACCAGGGCAGTTACACAGCTGTACCTGCAGAAATGAGGAAATGGGTAAAAGTACGGAAAAACGGAGCCCTCGTGGATTCCCAGGGACTCATCAACAGAAGAAATGCAGAGATAGAGCTGTACAATAACACCGCTACTTCTCAATCCTTCTCCTTCGACGACAGGATAAGATTCTCCGCAGACTTCTCCGTACAGGAAGACTTCATTCAGCAATATTCCCAGAACGCAATAGACAGCATGCGGCAAACACGTGTGCCTGCATCCGTAACACTGGCCCAGGCAGCCCTGGAATCAGGCTGGGGTAAAAGCGCTCCGAAGTTTAACTTTTTTGGTATCAAGGCAGGTAGCGCCTGGACAGGGGAAAAGCAACTGTTAACCACCACTGAGATCCACAGTGACAACGACAGAAGCAGACACCCCTATCCTGAAATAATATCTATCGAACAATTCACCGATAACAGCGGGAACACCAAATACCGGTGGAGAGTTAAAGATAATTTCAGGGCCTATGCCAATGCTGTAGAGAGCTTTAATGATCATGGCAACTTCCTCGTAAACAACGGACGTTATCGCGAAGCATTTAATCATACAGACGATGCCAAACAATTCGTAAAAGAAATTGCCAAAGCTGGTTATGCTACAGATCCGAATTACGCTACCAGCCTTATCCAGATCATAGAGCATAACAACCTCACCCGCTTTGATACCACTCCGGCTGTTTCCGGGGCTAATAGCAGCACTGTACAGGAGTTTGCCGGAGATATACTCTCTAACCCCGGCAGGGTATCCATACCGGCTAATATCAAACAGCAACTGGAATATATCAAAGCTAATGGCAACTATACGCTGAACGGCACCACCTTCACACCTTCCCAGAGCCTGTTGCAAAGTATTGCGCAAATGCTTTACTTCTCACTGGACCATAACAAAACCGCTCCTACGGCATTTGGTATCTTAAGTTATGTACGCCCTGCATCCTCTCATCATTCCAATGGTACTGCTGTAGACCTCACACATATTGATGGTATCAGGATAGATGTACGCAACCAGCAGCAATGCCTGGATGCCGTTATTGCGGCCATTAACAACCTGGCTCCCGGCAGTTATGCCCTGGGCTTACCAAGACCTCCATACGCTGATGGCGCGGGCGCAGACCACGACTTCAGTACTTACAACAAACATATCACCGTATACGCTAATACACAGCCACCTGTTTTGCTACCGGAATTCCAGAACCTGCCTACAAGCGGTAACTTCTTCCTGCCTAACCGCTGGAACGAACACTCCCCTACCGGCAGCACGGCTACAGACCTGAATCATATTACAAACGAAACATCCCGTGCGGCATTACGTACGGCCATTAATAACGCTTCAGGAAGAGGTGCTGTTATCAAATACTTATTTGCGGATGCGCTGGACCATCTGCATATACAGGCGCTATAAACCACAACGTATAAGAAAAAAGGAGTCTATCTGCATGCAGATAGACTCCTTTTTTTAAACTAAAGCATTAAGTATTACAACTTCACAAACTTCTTTCTCACTATCTTATTACCATCTTTGAACTCAACGATATAAGTACCGGCAGATAATCTGCCTACATTCAAAATACCATTTGTTGATTCCATCTTCGTTACCTGTGAAGTAGACAGGTTAATGATATTGAAGATGTGCGTATTTTTAATACCGCCAATCGTCAGCGTACTATAAACAGGATTAGGATACAGTTTAAATCCATCTGCTTTTGTTTCAGGAACATAAGCCAGGCTGGATGCACTGCTTAATGTACCATATACTTCCAGCTCATTGATAGAATAACCGTACTGTGTATTCCTTACTGTACCATAGATACGTACATATCTGCCGGTAGCCGTTAATCCGGTATAATCATTCAGCACTGTAGCATTACCAGTGATCGTCTTTACCGGTGACCAGTTAATGGAATCATTGGATACCTGTACTTCAAAATTCTTACCGTAGGCATTCTCCCAATAGATCTTTATTTCATTGATGCTGTAAACAGCGCCAAGATCTACAAAGATATACTGAGGATCAGCGAACGCACTTGACCAACGGGAAGTCTGACTGCCATCAACAGCATTGCTACCACCCATTCCACCATTTTCAACGGAAGAAACATACGCTGGTTTGTTCAGCGCCAGGTTAGTACCACCGCCACCTGGTACAGTGGTGTCTCCACTACCATTACTAAAGGTGACATAGTTGATATTAAAATCAGTAGCATCCAGTGCGATGCGTAATACTTTCACTCCTGCCGTTAAAGCCGGAGTAGTTACAGAAACCGTCTGCCATGCCTGGAACCCGTTTGTTGTCGGAACAGGGATATCTCCGGAAATATTCACGCCATCCATTTCCGCATGGAATGTCTTGGCAGCACCAGGATTCGCTACTCTTGCTGATAATGTATATACGCCCGGTGTAGTCACATTCACGGTATACTCCAGCCACTCTCCGGCTGCTACATAACCGATATTATATCCACCTTCTGAACAGTTCTCCAGATCTACATCTTCTGTAGTACGGTATTGATTACCAGCATTACCTGTAGAAGCATCATGGTAAGCGATACCTTCTCCTCCTAAATCAAAATTCTCTATTTCTATTTTACCAGGAATAGTAGCCGGTACGCCCAGATAAGGATTCTGTAATGCTGCACTTACTTTATAAGTAGCTTTATAGGTTGTATTCACAGCAGGTACACGAAGCGATTGCAATGCATCCCCACCATGTGCCCATGATACAAAAGCATAAGAAGAATCACCTAATACCTGTGGACTAACAGCCTGTAATACAAACGCAGAATTTACTACGTACGTCTTACTGAATGGGGTGGTTTCCTGTGTGCCAAGGATCAGTTTAAGACCAGCCGGAGTAGCATCTGCTGTAAGGACTACTTTATTAGGCTGGATATCTACAGAATCTGTTCCTGTACGGCCCTGGGAATCTGTAGCTGTTAATATGATACGGAACCAGATATTAGGAGAAGATTCACCACCATTATCAGCGATAAACGTACCTGATGTAATACCTGTTGGAATAACCGGACCAGGATGCCAGTGTTCACTGGTAGGATTATCTTTATGGAAGAAACGCACTTCCCAATGATAAGCAGATGCTGGTAAAGTACCATCTTCCAGGTCTGTTGCACTACCAGAGAAACGCACTGTATCCAGTACGTTCCAGGTAAGTGTACCCACCGGAGTAATGATATGAGGCACTGGTCTTGCATTAAACGGTGTCACCTTCAGCGTAGCTGCGGCACTGGTGATCTTACCGATACCATTGGTAACAATGACACGGTAGCTACCGGAATCTGCGGCAGATGTTTGTGCGATGGTATACGTGCTGGCAGTAGCACCGGTTATATTCACCGTGTCCTTCTGCCACTGGTAAGTAAACGGAGTGGCTCCGGAGGCAGTAACAGAGAAGGTTACAGGGTCCTTCGCTACTACGGTCTGACTTACAGGCTGATTAACAATAGCAGGCGCCTGGTTGTTATCATATTCTATTCTCCACACACTACCGGTACTATTATACTTAATATAATAGATGTTACCGTCTATGCCTACACTGGTACCTAAAATAGAACCAAAACCAGTAGCAGACAATTCCTGGTAACCACCTGTACCCGGATTCGTTGCATCTACACTTCTGTACCAGGCAGAACACCAGTCAGAGAAATAAAATCTGTTCAGGTACTGTGCAGGATAATTAGTAGCAGCAGGATTAAAGAATACACCTGAAGTAATGGCACAACCCCAATTAGTGTGCGGATATGCAAACACCGGTAAAATAGTACCTGCTGCCTGCTCAGGACCTGACTGACCATTCTGGTCCCATCCATAGTTATAATTCTTTGATGCATCAGGTGCAGTTACATCATCAATTTCCTCATAATTCCCACCCACATTCACTACAAATATTTTTCCTGATGCAGGGTCCAGGCTCATCTTCCATGGATTTCTCATCCCTATTGCCCAGATGCTTCTCTTCTGACGGGTAGCACCTGCCACATTATAATAAGGATTACCGGGTGCTGGCTGACCATCTTCTGTTAAACGCAGGATCTTACCACGGTAAGTATCCAGTTTAACGGCTTCTGCAGAGGAGTTACTTTCCCCGATAGCCACGTACAGTAAACCGTCTTTAAACAGGATAGCACCACCATTGTGGAATCCGTTAATGATGGGATCAAACTGCATGATCCTGGTGCTGGAAGTCACAGTGTTAGCTGTGCTTATCACGATCATGTCCAGGTAATGCACTGTCATTGAATCGTTGGTGTAGAAAATGTAACATTTTCCGTTAGTCGCAAACTGCGGATGCAAGGCGATACCTAACAATCCCTGTTCAGATGCGGTAGTCGTTGATACTGTATGCACAGTACTCACTACGCCATTCTGTAAAACTTTTACATTCCCGGAACGTTCTGCAATAAAGATCCTGCCATCGGGGGCATGCACCATAGCGGTCGCTTCATTGATCACGTCACCGGTTAATTTTTTCTGAATGAATCCTGCTGGCAACTGGCTATAAGCCGGGGCTGCAGCGAGGAACAGGCAGATGCTGACGGCACACAAAAGTTGGTAAACTTTGAGTAGGTTTTTCTTCATGATAGAAATTGTTGTGAATTGTTAATATAGGTGTTGGTTAAAGCAAATGGTTATTTAAGTCGGGTTTCCTGGGTCCTCTAAATATGGCATTCTATCCAAAGATAATTGAATTTTTATATTTTCTTTATATGTATATATGAACGGTATCCCATAATGTAAATCTCAGTTGATGATCAAACAGATAACATATCTGAAAGAAAAAAGTCACCCCGGATTGGGGTGACCTTGTTTATGAAGATGTTTGACTCCTATTGTTTAATAAACTTCAATAGTAACGTTTCATTTTTCGTATTTACTATCTGCAGAAGATACATCCCCTTTGGGACCAGACTTATATCCACCGGATAAGCACCGGATGAATACACCATCTTATCAGCCCATACCCTTCCACTCAGATCTACCAGTTTAACCTGCTTCAGTGTTTCACTGGATGACAACTGCACTTTACTGCCAGTTACCGGGTTCGGATATAAACTGGCGACCCATTTACCTGTTTTACTTCCTGCAACCGCTAACGCACTGGCACGCAATGAACCATAGGCTTCCAGTTCAAAGATAGAATAACCATATGGGGTAACTCTCGCAGTACCATAAATACGCAGGTAACGGCCATGACCGGAAAGCCCTGTATTATCATTCACCAATGCAGTGTTGCCTGTAATGCTTTTGAGGGTAGTCCAGGTGCTCTGATCTGCAGATACCTGTACCTGGTAATCTGCTGCCGCAGCCGTTTCCCAGGTGATCTTCACTTCATTGATATTATAATCTGCACCAAGATCAACACTGATCCATTGCGGATCGGCGAAAGCACTGGACCAGCGGGTATTGATATCGCCGTCAACAGCATTCGCCGCAACAGTACCAACATTTTCTGTGGTAGATACGGTCGTTGTTTTATTCAATGCCAGGTTTGGACCTGTACCGGTGGTAACACCTGTAGTATAATATACATTATCGATGTAGAAATCAGCGGCAGCAGCAGGTGCATCACCGGAGAAAGTAAATGCCTGTGTAATAGCACTCAGGTCTATTCCTGTAAATGTATTTACCGGGAAAGTGACTTCATGCCATGCACCATCTCTCACTAATCCTGATTTCTGTTCACCTGCTGCATAAGAGAAATCTACCTGGCCGTTAGAAGCAATGATGCTGAACTTAAATGAACCCTGGTAAGTTGTCTTAAACCAGAATTTCAGATAACCGCTGCTGAAATGCGTAAGATCGCGTACATCGTTTGCCACACCAAGACCAAACCAGTTACCGGCAGCTGCTGTAAACGCCATTACTTCCGTACCCTCATAAGGAACCGCATTTGCGATGCTGGTGAGGTTATTCCATACGTACAGGTTCGCATCCTGCCCGTAGGTGAGTTTAGTCGTAATAGCAGCATTGTTACTATAGATACCATAGAGATCAGACAATATTTTATTATCCTGTACAGTAAAAGTAACAGGTGATGATACCGTGCTGAGTTTACCATTATCATATGCTTTGGCAGTGATGGTATAAGTACCCATGTCCACGTTACTCCACGTGAAAGTATAGGGCGCTTTCGTCACAGTTCCCAGCAATGCGGAACCATTGTAGAACTCTACTTTATAGATGGAACCATCATCTGTGACATTTGCGCTGATAATCACTTTAGCCGGTTTAAGCAACGTAGTGGCAGCCGTAGGAGAAGTGATACTCACCTGTGGCGCGGTATTACCAGGAGCCGCAATGAAAACGGTCACCGGTTTGGAGGTGGTCGTTTTCTGCTGGTTGTCCGTAGCTTTTGCAATCAGGGTAGCAACACCTTGTACAGATGTTTGCCAGTTATAATTAAACGGAGCCGTGGTGACCGTAGCCAGATAATTATCTCCGTTAAAGAAATCGACCTTGCTGATAGAGCCGTTGCTATCTGTGGCGTTGGTCCTGACAGGAATAGTAGCCGGAGTGGTAAACAGGGTATCCTTCACCGGGTTAGTGACAGCCACTGTCGGCGCAGGATTCGCAGATACACCACCGGTATAGTATACGTTATCCAGATAGAAATCGGCAGCAGCCACAGGTGCATCACCGGCGAACATGAACAACTGGTTGACGGTCATCAGGTCTACTGCGCCGAATTCACTTACCGGAATGGTGACTTCATGCCATTGTCCGTCTCTGATAAGGCCATGTTCATTGCTGCCGGTGAACATCACCCATCCTTCGCCGGATTCCGTAGAGATCCCTACTTTAAAGGTAGTTGTTGACGTTGTTTTCATATTGAACTTGAGGCTGCCGGTAGCGTAGTTGCTCATATTCTTTGCGTCGTTGGCAACGCCTGCTCCGAACCAGTTAGCGGCATTGGCATGGAACGCCCATACGCTGCTACCTTCAAAAGGCACCGGGGACGCAATATCTGTGATATTATTCCAGTAGTATAAATTAGCTCCCTGGCCAAATGCTACCTTATCATTAACGGGTGTGTTATCCGTGAAGATACCGTAATTGCCTTCCGGTGCATTATCGGTTCCCAGCAGCAGTTCATCTCCCTGCGTGATATCCTGGTACAGGCGGATATAATCCACCAGCATATCTCCCGGTAAAGGCGCTGTTACATCTGCGGCGGAATGGATACCGGGATAATTACCCCCGACGGCCAGGTTCAGTAAAATGTAGAACGGCTGCTGAAAGGCATCCAGACCGTTACCTCCATCAATAGCAATTTTGTAATAAGGGCTGTTATCAAGATAAATAGTGATAAATGCCTTGTCCCAGGTAAGCTTGTACAGGTGATAATCATCACTCAGGTTGACCGTCTGGGTAACAGTATCCCTGGCATAGCTCGCATGCCCCGTATATCCGCCCGGATTTTCGGTCCACCAATGCGTTGCGGCACTGGCAGTCTGATTTACTTTTCCGGCCGCTATTGCGCCTGCAAATCCCATTTCCAACATATCTACCTCACCGTTGTGTGGCCATTCGCCACCGGTGCTGCCCAGCATCCAGAAAGCGGGCCATAAGCCATTGCCTACCTGCGGCACTTTTATCCTTGCTTCCAGGGTACCGTAGCGGAAGGACACACGACCGCTGGTTTTGATACGGCCGGATGTAAATGGCTGTCCGCCAACATTTTCACGTCTGGCTTCTATGACCAGGTGACCATTTTCTACTCTTACGTTATTAGTGCTGTTTGTGTAGTATTCCAGCTCGGAGTTACCCCAGCCGCAATTGTTTTTGGCGCAGCCATCGCCGGTTTCATAAGTCCAGTTCAGTGGGTTTAACGTTGTTCCTTCGAAGTTTTCTTCCCAGACCAGTTTTTGCTGGGCATTGGCCAGTACAGGGAACAAAAATAGTGCAATCAATAGAGGTGCTTTCATATGTATGGTTTAAAAAATGGCCAGGTAATTATTGGGCAACAAGGTCCTAGCCCCTTACTGGGAGACAGTTGTTACTTTGAGGGTGTCGCATATTATCTATTTAAAGATACAGGAAATTTTATATTTCGTGGAGACATGGATATCTGATGCTACCTATAAGGTACTATAAGCCCCATATAAGCCCCCTCATAGTCCCCTATAAGCCCACCTTATTTAAGGTGGGCTTATAGGGGGCTTATATTTGTAGTGATAGCAGATCTCAGGCAAATTGTAGCATATGCCACACACTATATGGGCCGACTTAGAAGACGGCTTCTTTCTGTATAGTTTCGTTTAATTAACCAAGCATTTTTAGTTCTCCTGAAAGATTATCTTTTGCATTACTTTCATACTTGTCAAAAAAAGCTTTTGTCTTAAACAATCGCTCCATGTTCAAAAAGTGCTGTAACACTTTTTTACGGCCAGGATTATATATCATATCGGGATATGTAGCATATTCCTTTCTGATCTTCTGAAAATATTCCTGGTATAATTCCCAGCTTTCTCCTAATATAGAAAGGTCTGCATCCGTAAATAAATTGGTATCATTATCAGGACTTACAGTATGCCCTTTTGTGGCAAGTATTTGTGCTACACATTTATCCGTTTCAAGACCTAATAACCGAAGCTTTTTCGCAGCACATTCAGCGCTCTTTTCTTCATTATCACTGCTGGTGGCATTATAAATGATATCATGATAATACAGGGAGAATAACAGCGTATCCCAGTCATTGACCTGTTCCTTTACTGCTGTCAATTTTATCAATAGGTATTCAAGATGATGGAGATTATGGTAGTAACGGTTCTCTTCTGAATAATTCGTTTCAATCTCTTTCCAGAGATCTTCCTGTAACTGGTTGTTGCCGGTATATTTCCCTGTCAGCTCAAGGAATGTTTGTTTAAGCGTTGTTGTCATAAGCCATTTTAAGAAATCCTCTCACTTCTTCATTAATATCATCTTTGCTATAAATCCTTACATGGTGGTTGACGTCATCACTGCCCGGTACGGGTTTAATTTTATGAAAGCATAAATTATCATCGTACCGTTGTTTAAAAGGAATCACCAAATCTATAAAATTCTTACCAAACTGTATAACGTACGCGAACTTCTTTGTAGCAGCAATACCTATCATTGTTTTAGCAGGATGTAAACTCACCGGCCCTATCTCATCAAATGATGAAACCAAGTGATTGAATAGTTCTATAGCAGGCTGCGGTTTGCCTTGGAGAAAATCGTTCATTTCTATCTTTTAGTGTTTGCGTAGCCATTTATGCCAGTCTCCTGCTACATTATCCCAGTTAAAGATATCATAGTTGACGGTGCCATCTTTATTTAAAGGGAAGAAGTTATGTTCTGTACCTATATATGCCTTAAAAGTAAAGTTCTTTCTTTTCTGCCTGATCATCTCCACTCTTAAATAATCATTAAAAGGAGCATTGGCATCCTTCGATCCATATGTAACAAAAACAGGGATCTTTAGCTTTTCAAGATATTGAAAGGGCGGTATGGAAAACTGATAGGTAACCTTATATGTATCACCATTATCTCCGTTCATATTTTCCGGGTCAGCGACAATCCTTTCCCACTTTTCGATGTCCTTTTCCGCTTCTCTTGTACTATCTGTTTCAATCGCCCTGTTACGTCCGATGATCGTCATTATCCTTCCCATAGCGCTACCACCTGAGTAGATCAGCGCCGTAACTCTTTTATCAGTAAGCGCCAGTTTAGCTGCAATAGCACTCCCTTCTGAATGACCGGCTGCTACCAGACTATCTTTCGAAATCCAGTTTTGTTTAAATAGGAATTTAATCACTGCCTTATCTCTTTCTACATAGTAATCCAATAGATTCCGTTGAACATACCTTCCGGTACTATCATTATAGGTTAAATCACTGTTTAATAATTTTCTTTTAACTATCAACGGTACGTAAGGTTTGCTAATAATTGCCAGGTGATAATCCTTTGATAAGCTGTCAGGATTAAACGGGAACACGCTGTAAATACCTTGCCGCCCATTTTCATCATAAGTAATCATCAAAGGAATAGGCAGACTTCCCTGACAAAAAAAGAACAGCGGTTTTTTCTTCTCTCCATCTCCTTTCAAAGACTTCACTAAGATATCAACGGTATCCCCTTTATAATTCATCTGAAGATGTCTGAAACCATAAGATTCCGGGACAATACTTTGTCCATATAGTGAGAATGATAGAAAAACAAACAACAATATACCCTTAGGAAATTTTGTCATAGCGGGAAGTTACTTAAATTTTCCTTCCGAGATATTCAACCACGCCACGATCTTTTATGGGTCTTTCTTCATAGCTGATCATTTCAAGGGATGATACTAATGCAAGTAGTTCTTCTTTTTGAAGCGGGGCATTTTCTTTGGGGATATTACTAAAAGCCTGTTTAGTAATGAACAACCCTCCTGGTTTAAGTGCGTTGAATATTTTAGGAAAGAAGGCCCTGTCGAAATGATAATACAGAATGATGAGGTCAAATGATTCGGGGGCCAGATCATAATCAGCAATGTCCATTATCAGCGTATGCACATTAACACCACTGGCAGTCTCTTTCAGTTTCTCAATGGCTACTGCCGAAATATCCACAGCCGTAGGTTTCCACTGATGCTCTGCAAGGAAAATAGAATGTCTCCCCAGTCCCGCAGCCAGGTCAAGTGCTGTTCCTCCTGAAGGATATGATTTGCTGATATACTGTTCGTACATCTCTATAAAAAAAGGATCAGGGGTTTCCAGTGAAGATAATCCCTGTGCAAATTTGCCGTCCCAAAGTTCCTTTACATTCATGAGAGACAAAGATAGTGGTTTGTGAAAGATTAATCTACAAACGATCCCATTTGTCATTTTCTGAAAGAGGAATTTATAAATCGAGTGATTAATAAATTCCATGTTATGTTTCAGATCTATCTTTTTCTTGAAGATATCCCCGATTCCCCAAAAGATTATTAAGCCAATTTTAATTTTGAATTTAATTATTTGCAACTATATTGCATAAAAATTGCAATAACGTTGCATTTAATGAAAATCTAAACAAGTATTGACTCATGATAAGTTTGAGAACAGGCGTGCAAATTTTACTTCTAATACTGTTCTCTCAGTATCTGTATGGCCAACAGTGTAATTACTTCATTACAGGAAAGGTTACAGGCAAAACCGGGCTGGAACTGCCCGGAGCAAGAATAAGCATAACAGGAAATAAACAGACGATAGCGGATAAGAACGGAGGATATACGATTAATAATATCTGTGCGGGCGATTATATCATTTCCTGTGCGATAGATTCAGGTCTGCCGGTTAGTAAGACAGTAAAAGTGGAAGGCAATATCCAGTTAAACTTTGTATTACAGGAGTTAAGTACTGATTTAAAAGAAGTTATTATCAGCAGCACAAGAGCGAAAGAACTCAGCACATTAAATACAGTGGGGTTGAATAATAAACAACTCTTTCAATCTACCGGTAAAACGCTGGGGGAAAGCCTGAAAAGCATTCCTGGCCTCAATAGTATTCAAACCGGCCCGTCCATATCAAAGCCTGTTATTCATGGCCTTCATAGCAATCGTGTACTCATCCTCAATAATGGGATCAGACAGGAAGGGCAACAATGGGGCAGCGAACATGCACCTGAAATTGATCCCTTTACAGCGGCACATGTATCTGTTGTAGAAGGTGCTGCCAGCATCCGATATGGCTCTGACGCGCTGGCCGGAGTAGTCATACTGGAACCGGCGGCGCTTCCAACAGATAAAAAGATAGGTGGTGATGTAAACCTCGTAGGTGCCAGTAATGGCCGTATGGGGGCTGTATCCGGTATGCTGGATGGTGCTGTGGATGGTTTTCAATGGAGGGTACAAGGCACGCTTAAAAGGGCTGGTAATTTCAAAACTGCCGATTATTACCTGAAGAATACTGGGGTAGCTGAAGACGATTATTCAGGAACACTGGCTTATCATAAAACCAATTATGGTTTTAATGCTTTCTATAGCCGGTATCATAGTAAGATGGGAATTTTTGATGGTTCGCATGTAGGTAATATACAGGATCTATATGCCGCATTTATTCGGCCTAAACCTATTACCGCTTCTTATTTCTCTTATAAAATTGATAGAAGCTATCAGCAGGTAACACATGATCTGCTGAAATTAAACAGCTATTATCAATTTAAAAATCAGGGTAAGATGGAAATCATTTATGCAAGGCAAACTGATCTCCGTAACGAGTATGATATCGATCTGCCCTACAGTGATGATCCTGCTGTGCTGGCAGCGCCACAGATCAGTTTTAAGATCAAAACGCATACTCTGGACCTCTTATATCATCAACCCGATAAAAATAATTTTAGCGGTACCTGGGGCATGAGTGGTATCACCCAGGGAAATGTATTCAAAGGGATACGCTACCTGGTACCAAATTTCCGGAATTACGGTGCAGGAATATATGGCATTGAAAAATACACAAAAGACAAATGGACACTGGAAGCCGGACTACGATACGATTACCGCTGGCTGAGAGTTTACCGGCGAAATGACAACTCTTTGTTTGTTTACAACAATACCAGTATCTACCAGAATGTGACAGCTTCTATAGGTGCTACCTGGCAAGCTACGGAACATTTTTCTCTAAGTGCCAACACCGGGACCGCATGGAGAGCTCCAAGTGTAAATGAACTCTATATTAAAGGCATTCACTTAAGTGCAGCTTCTTATGAACTTGGAGATTCTACGCTTCGTTCTGAACGTTCTTTTAATACCAGTATCAGCTTTAAATACAACACGGAAAAATTATTTGCACAACTTAACATATACGATAATGAGATCAACAATTTTATTTATGCCAAACCTTCTTTGCAACCTATTTCGCTCGTAAGCGGTACCTATCCTATGTTTACCTATACCCAGGCAAATGTACGCCTGCGGGGATTAGATGCTGAAGCAGATTATACCTTTCTGAAAAACTTCACACTGATCTCCAAAATATCCCTGGTAAGGGCTTTCAATAAAAGCATACACGATTACCTGGTATTTATGCCGGCCGACCGGTTTGACAATGCGCTTAAATACACCTGGCTGTCAAAGTATGTGAGCATCCAGTATGTGAAAGTATCCAGACAAACAAGGGTGCCACCCAACAGTGATTATGTGGCACCTCCTCCCGGCTATGGCCTGTTAAACAGTTCTTTTGGAATGGACTTGCTGGCAGGAAAACATATACTGAACATAGATTTTTCAGTAGACAATCTTACCAACATT
Source organism: Chitinophaga oryziterrae (assembly GCF_009758125.1). Taxonomy (GTDB): domain Bacteria; phylum Bacteroidota; class Bacteroidia; order Chitinophagales; family Chitinophagaceae; genus Chitinophaga; species Chitinophaga oryziterrae. The sequence continues at coordinate 409,294 of NZ_WRXO01000004.1, read as the reverse complement.
GCTTACAGGGATTATCTGAACAGGTTCAGATATTATGCAGACGACCTGGGCATCAGTTTCGTATTACGTACAAAACTTACTTTTTGACTACATAATAAAATAAAACATGAAAAGACTACTCTACTCTGTTGCAGTGCTGATGGCACTGAGCGTGATCCTGCATTCGTGCAAAAAAGATGAAACAGCTATTGCACCTCCTGTTCCGGGAAATGAATTTCTGACAACCGTGGGACTGAAAGTGACCAATGCCACTAATACGGCAGATGTTCAATATGCCTACTGGACAGACACCACATTGATCCCTCATCCGGCAGACAGCATCAATACACCTGTATTAAATCTGAAAGCCAGTACAAAATATAATGTAGAAGTATTATTCCAAGACCGTACTACCACTCCATTTGGTGATGTAACAGCAGAAATAAAGGAAAGAGAAAATTATCATCTGATATGTTTTACTGTATCTCCCTCACTTAATCTTACAGTAGTAAGAACAGACAAGGATACGAATGTCCCCGCACTCGAAGTAGGTTTAACCGATACATTTACCACTGCTGCTGCCGGTACAGGCGAACTGAATGTACAACTCAGGCATCAGCCTAATGTTAAAAACGGTAGCTGTGAACCTGGGTCCACTGATGCAGACGTGACTTACACCGTACATGTAACTAATTAAGATTCTTAAACATATCATCCAATCAAAATGAAAAAACTATTATTTATTATAGCCGTTACTCTATTTACATTCAATGCCAGCGCGCAGAATAAAAGTTTCATTGGCATCACCGGTGGCTTATCCTTACCCGGAGGTAATTATGCAAAAGGTGATTATTACAATGATCAATCAGGATTTGCCAAGTCCGGTTTTAATATAGGCATAACCGGTGCCTGGTATTTTAAGAAATCACACTGGGGAGTAGGTGGTGTTCTCTCTTACACACATTACGGATTCAAAAATGCACAAGGACTGGCCAATGGCTATAAAGAAGCTTTTGATCTGGACAGCGCTACTGTATATATAAAAGGTTCCAATCAATCAGTAAATATACTGGTAGGCCCTTACTACAATATTGCCTTTGGTAAATTCAATCTTGATCTGCGTTTATTAGGTGGAGTTGTAAATGCTACATTACCAGGGAATGAAGTATACCTGGAAGATGGTATTGATAATCATCTCACACAAAAGAAATCAACGGCTACTACTTTTGGCTGGCAGAGTGGTGCTGCATTACGTTATGCAGTAACATCACATATCGGTATTTTACTGGGAGTAGATTACTATTATTCTAAACCAAACTTCACTGTAGAAAATGAAAACCGCCCTGTAAATGCGGGAAGGAAAATTGCGTCCTATAAAGAAGCCATCAGCGGATTACAGGCAAATGTTGGTGTAGTATATAGTTTTGGTAAATAGGGGTGATGAGTAATATACGGGGAAACGCAGTCTTTGGCTGTTGTTTTCCCGTTGCTCTTTAGTGGTAAAATTACAGCCGGATAAATATCCGGCTGTCCTTTTAATGCACTATTTGACGGTCTTAAAATACTCATTCTAAGCCAACCCAAATATGAAATGAAGGTATAACATTTACCTTTAAATGCAACATAGTTTCATTAAATACAGGGCTTTATAATCTATATTTTCAGGAATAACTTGTTACGATACAGCAGATATAAGAAGATCAACTGTACACTGGTAACAGATACTGCAATAAGTACAGGCTGCCATACCAGCGCTACCTGCCTGATCATTCCTCCAAAAATATAATCTGCTGTATATCCAAAATTCGCCAGTCCCTCTGCACACATATAGATTAAGATAGAGTTAGTACCAATAATGATAAAAGGAAAAGCCCATCGTCTGAATCCGGCTACATCAATGATCCAATAAAAGAACGATAACAATAATAAACTCCATCCACCAACATATACAACAAAAGAGCTTGTCCATAATCTTTTATTGATCGGGAAAAAGTGGTCCCATAAGAGCCCAATCGCTATTAAGATAATGCCTGATAAAAACAGGCTCAATGCTTTTTTAGACATAGAGAAGCCTTCCCAACGTAAGAAAGTACCCGTCAGTATTCCCATGAGAGCAGTGCCAATAGCAGGAATAGTAGATAGGATACCTTCCGGGTCATGTACCCCATCATGCAATTTACCTGGTAACAATAATCTGTCGATATACGATTCCAGTGAACCATCCATTGTCAATACACCAGCACCATAACCTGGTACCGGTATAAATGCCATCATTGCCCAATAACCGAATAATAAGAGCAATAACCATAGTACCTGTCTACGTACATCATTATTCAGATAAATCAGTCCTGCAAAAAACCACGCCAACCCAATCCTGCCGAGTACACTGGCAAAACGGGTATTATGATATCCTTTAAAAGCAAGTAATCCATTCACGATCATTCCCAGTATTAAAAGGATCAATGTTCTCCTTAACATAGAAAGATATAACCTGTTCTTTTCTCCCCGGGGTAATTCAAAAGCAGCAGTTACTCCTGCCAGCTGCATTCTTTTCTGCACGGAATAAGGCATCGATATCCCTGAAATGAACAGGAATAACGGAAAGATCATATCATAGAATGTAATACCATTCCATACGGTATGATGCAACTGTTCTGACATCCATATAAATATCTGCCATCCCGTGGCTTTAGCCAATGCGTGAATAATATGTTCTCCACTCATGATCCAGAACATATCAAAGCCTCGTAAGGCATCCAGAGACACTAATCTTCCTGAAGCAGGTTTACTCATTTCAACATATATTTAGGCCGGTATTTCCGATATAATTCCTGCGCAACAGTAATACTGTTCCCATGGGGGTTTTCGGGAAAAACTTTCTGTTCATTTACCCATTGCCATTCCCAGTTACTGATCTTTTTATCAAATCCACTGAAGTCTGCAGGTTTCCCCGATCTCAGGGATAGTTGTAACATATGGAAGAACTGTAACCAGCGCTGGCTGTAAAAGTCATTTAGCAAACCACTCCATTGCCGGTTGGAATATTCATGTAACGGGCTGGCAGCATCTCCCCATAATGTGATCAGATCACGGGCATTCCGCTCATACAAAGCTTTTTCGCTGTTATCATTCCCCCATTTTCTGGCAGATGATAACCAGGGTCCCAGCATAAAATCTTTTCTCGTTGCCAGCAGGCGGTCCATATCATGGATCAGTGAGATAAACTGCTGACTGTATTTTGAAAATGCAATGCTGTCTTTATCATTATAGGCTGTTACCCATTTCTGCTGCAATGGATGCGCATAGTTAGCCAGTACCTGCCTTGTTATATCTACCAGGTCATACCGGAACCCATCCGTCCCTTCTCCTTTAGCTGCTGCTTTTATAAACAGGTCCCATGCTGGTAATAAATCATTCCTGTCATAATTCAACTTTGTTCTTGTCCATTCAGTGGTGGAATCTAATGTTGGCCTTCCGGTGATAATAGATTCTGCACCATCTCTGATCAATTTTCCATTATAAACTGTTTGTCTTAATATCTGCCATGCCTTTACAAGTTCTTTGTCGTTACTTCCATAACGGTTCAGCACGTATTTCGTCAGCCATTCATCCAGTGCTATTGGTCCCGATTGCCATGTATGCTGCATCATCAGCTCGTACATCACGGGATTCTGCTCAATCGCCTCCATTGTTAAACCAATACCACTCAAGCGTTTTGAAGCAGTATCATTCAGCGCCAGGGCCGGGCCTGCAGCCACTCCATCCATACGCCCGAACAGGTTCACATTTCCGCCAAAGTTGTTTAGCATGTTCCAGATCCAGGGTTTGCCATAAAAGGCTGCGGTTCTCTTCCATACAGGCTCAATCTCTGCCGCCAGGTCAAGCAGGAGCATCTTATTGTCAGGCACCGCATTCAGTAATGCCTCTATCTGCGTAGTTCCCCAGAATTTGCGGTCACTATAAAATAACCATCCCTGCATCACCCAAACAGCTGCAGTATCTGCCTGCTGCATACCGGCATAAATTCTTGCACTTAATTTTGACAAAAAAAGAGAATCATTGGAAGGAGGTTCATTTTCATTAAAGGTATCAGCAGAATACAGATGATCTGTACCATATAATTTTGTCTGCACTTCCAGAAACCGCTTCCCTATCGAAGCAAACTGCGGATCTTCCGAATCAAGGATATAAGTATCTGCAAAGCCATTTTTCCAATTGGTCTCTTTCAGTTTTGCATGGGGGAACTTTCTTTTAAACGCGGAAGGTACATGTCCTGTAAACGCAGGCAATACCGGTTTCATCCCAAATTCCCTTTCCCGTTGCAGAATCTTTAACTGCAATTCTTTATGGCTTTTTATCCAGCTGAGAGGTAAAGGGCCACCCCAACCGTCCAGGTTCCCCATCCAGAACCAGGCAGTGTAAGCCGGACCGCTGAAAAAGCCAGCCAGGTCCTCATCACTAAAACCCATTTCCTTATACACAAGGTACCATGTATATTCCTCCCCTGTAATGGCCAGCGGCATGTTGATGCCATGCAGCGCCATCCAGTCGATCTCTTTTTCCCAACGTGCCCAGTCCCACCAGCTCATACTATAATTGAAGGTGCAATAGTTCAGGTAATAACGGTATTCGTAGGGAGTTTTACGTTGCACCTTTTTCTCCACTACAGGCAACTTTTCAGGGAGATGCAGATTTGTGCCATTCCAGGTAATCTGACAATGGCAGTATTCGTCCAGGTAATAATACAATGCCGAAGCAATGGCAGTTCCGTTATTTCCGCGTAGAATGATCTTACCATTCCTGCTCTCTATTTCAAAGACATCTTTACCCTCCTGTTCCGGCAGGGCTTCCACAACAAACAATGTTTTTTTAGCAGGTATTATCCGGCCTATCAGATCGTATGCTGTACTTGTTTTAAACTGGGCATAAGTATGAACACCGGAGAATATAAAAAGAATACAAAGTATTTTCTTCATCAAGATAGTCTTTAGTAGGGCATACAAATCATGTTTCCAGTACCTGTTTGTAAATCAGGTACTGGAAATATGATGTAATTTATTGATAACCGGGATTCTGTTTAAGTGCCGGATTGAGTTGCAGCGCAGTTGTTGGGATGGGGAATATACGATGATTGATATCTGCATCCGTTTTAAAGCCCCATTTACCTTCATATTTGCCAAAACGGATCATGTCATTTCTATGCCATCCTTCCCAGGCAAATTCACGGCATCTTTCAGCATATATATCGTCCAGCGTAACGCCGCTCAATGCAGCAGAAGTTGTTCTTTGCGCCCTCAGTCCATTCACCAGTGAAAGTGGGGTTTCTCCGGAAGTCGACGTGCCACCCCGCAGAATTGCTTCTGCTTTCATCAGAATAATATCTGAATAGCGGAAATAAGGAATATCATTTTTCTGATTCCTGTTTAAGGAAGTTCCATCAGGAAAGATCTTGATATTCCGATAGCCCATATTCCATCCGATTTCATCATTTCCAACATCAAATGACGCTACATCCTGACGAAGGGTAACCTCTGGTTTCAGGTCGATCTGGTAAGTATAAGGCGCAGCTCCATCAGTACCGGAATAAAACTTGTCATATCCCTGTTTGGTCGTTGTTACTGTAGCCGGAGTTACGCCATCATTCATGTATTGCAACCCTGTCAGCCATTGGCGATTGCGAACATCATTTGCATCATTGAAGTTGACATAGTATTCAGGTAAAGTACAGACAGCGGCATCTGGCGTAAAAGGTAAGTTGTATTTAGCAACAAGCCCCCTTGGTATATCATAACGGGCATGCAGGTTGTGCCCCCTGAAAGGGAAGGTATTCGTCCAGGAAGGATCAAATGGTATTGCAAAAATAAACTCCTTCATCTGTGGTCCGTTGTTCGGATAGAACATTTGCAGATAGGTGGCTGAAGGTTCCACTGCATACAAACCTGATTTTATAACATTATCGCAGGCACTGATACAATCATTATTACGTTCTGTACCTGTGTAGACCTCCGCATTCAGATACATTTTTGCCAGTAATGTATAAGCCATCCATTTATTTGGCCTTCCGTATGTTGATATCCCCGATTCACCACTCAGTAAAGGAATACACGTTTTCACTTCACGCTCTATAAATGTAAATACTTCTGCCCGGGAACTATTAGGCTTAGCTGTAAAATCTCCATTCACTGTATCAATAGGAACATTTCCAAAATTATCCATCATCATAAAATAGGCCAGAGCACGAACCATTCTCATTTCTGCAAGACCCTGCTGTTTAAAACTGCCTTCCGGCACATTTTTCTGCAGGATAGCAAGTGTTTGATTTGCTGTACCAATGATAGTTGACATCCAGGTCCAGTTACCTGTTACATTAGAATGGTCCCTTGTCCAGTTATGATAATGTAATTGCTGGAATTCAGCTCCGTTATACCAGTTTCCACCTCTGGCAGGGAAAATAGCTTCATCTGTGGTCAGCGTCTGCATAAAGAAGTATTCCACGGAAATATTACCTCTTAATGCAACATATGCAGGACCGGCAGCTGAAAGGAATTGTGCACTGTCAGTAGGAAAAACATCTGGTGTCAACTCCGATTTGATCGGTACTTCCAGTTTATAACAGGCACTTAAAATACACAACAGCACCGGAACGTATATATATTGAGTTATCTTTTTCATAATGCTTTTTTAAGAGATTCGATTAAAATGACACATTAACACCAAACAGGAACGTGCGCGTTTTAGGATAAAAGTTATTGTAGTCAACTCCTGGTGCAATTCCACCCTGATTTACTTCAGGATCTGTGCCTTTAAAGCTGGTAATTACAAAAAGATTGTTCGCTGTTACGTACACCCTTACGTTTTTTATGTATGGGCCCAGGTGTTTAAAATTATATGAAAGCGTGGCATTATCAAATCTCACGTAGCTACCGTTTTCAACAAAACGGGAGGAATACAGGTAAGCATTATAATCTGCCACACTTTCGCCAGCGGCATCCTTTAATATATTAGTATACTGCGCTGTATTTGGTCTGAAAAGGTCGGCCCTTGTAGCATTAAATATCTTATTACCGAACACTCCTCTTAAGAAGATACTAAGGTCCAGATTTTTATAATGAAAACTGTTAGACCATCCCATTAGTAATTTAGGTTGGGAATTGCCAATATAATGGTAGTCTGTACCGATAGTCGGGGTAGTAGTCAGTTTGCCATCTCCTCCTATATATTGGGATACGCCGTTAGCATCTTTTCCAGCATAAACAAGCGAGAAAAATTGTCCTAAAGGCTTTCCTTTTTTCAGGATCTCCAGGGAATGGCTTGATTGACCCAGACCTTCAGGGAATGCCAGCAGTACAGAGTCTCCACCTGAGAACAAAGGATTGGATAAACTTGTGATCTCATTCTTATTATGTGCAAAATTAATACTACTGGTCCAGCCGAAGTCCTTATGATCTATAACAGTAGCATTCAGGCTCAATTCAATTCCTTTATTGCTCATACTTCCTCCATTGGCCACAATAATACCTGCAGGAACCAGAATAGGATCTACCCTATAGGAATAGATCATGCCGGTTGTCTTCTTGTTGTATACATCCACCGAACCACTCAGCCTGCCTTTCAGAACAGTAAAGTCTACACCAATATTAGAAGTGCTGGTTTTCTCCCATTGCAGATTCGGATTAGCAGCCTGAATAGGACCACTGGCAGCTAAACCTGATCCATTATAATAGTATATACCCTGTGTACCAGAAATGAACTTTGCAGTGTAAGCATTAAAACCGGTAGCATTACCAGTAACACCATAGCTGGCTCTGAGCTTCAGATCGGTAAATACCGACTGGTTCTTCATGAACTCCTCCTGTATAATTCTCCATGCCACACCCACTGATGGGAAATAGCCCCATTGGTGATTTGCGCCGAAAACAGAGCTACCATCCCTTCTCAAAGAAGCCTGTAACAGGTACTTATCATTATAACCATAATTTAACCTGGCGAAATTGGAGATCAGGCGATTTTCCTGATAGACACCATCTGGTCCAAATCCAATCTGAAAGCCGGAAATTGCGTATGGATTACTTAATGCCAGGTTGGAATACCCAACATTATCAACAGGGAAATTACTGGTCGTTACCTGGAAGCCTTCACCCACTTTATTATTCTGCCATGAATATCCTAATACAAGATTCACAGCATGCAATTTGAAATTCCTGTTCCAGGTAAGAAAGGTTTCCAGGATCTTGCTGGAATTCTGATAAGAATTTCTCGTTGCCTGTCCGTTTGCCCCAAAGGTTTGTGGATTATGATATCCCAGACCTGGATTGGGATTATCATACATGCTGTTATAATTGGTGGTAAAGTATTTATTGTAAAATTCGCCATGCAGTGAAGTAAAGCCGATATAAGAAAGGTTCAGGTCATAAGTAAGCCCGAAAGGCAGCTTTACCTGTGTATTAAAACTTCCAACCAGGTTATTATACTTATCATTCATCTGGCTGTTATTGATCATTGATAAAGGATTATAATAACCTTGCGTAGCGAAGTTCTCAAAATAGCTGCCATCCGCATTTTTCACAGGAGAAACCGGCAGGTGAAGTGCTGATTGCAACAATACAACATTTCGGTAAGGGATATCATTCGCAGTACTGTTTGAATTGGTGACATTCAGTCCAAACCTTACCTTATCATTCAATGCATACTGTTCAACGCTAAGCCGGGCAATCACACGTTCCAGATCGCTGTTTAAAAGAATACCTTCTTTTTTTGTATAATTCAGACTTGCAGAATAAGTACCATGATCCCCACCGCCACTAAAAGAAATATTGTGATTATGAGATACTGCCTGATTCCGCTGAATGGAAGTCTGCCAGTTAGTATTTGCATTTTTATCATCAGCAGGAGAAAAAGACTCTCCATTCTTGGTAAGAAAAGCCCTTAATTCAGCGGCATCCATCATATCCAGCTTATTTGATACCTTTTCAATACCAACATACCCGCTGTAAGAAACGGCTGTCTGTCCTTTTTTACCTTTTTTAGTTGTTACCATGATAACCCCATTAGCCGCACGGTTACCATAAATAGCAGTAGCCGCAGCATCTTTCAATACATCAATGGAAACAATATCGTCCGGAGCAATGGCAGAAATATCCACACCAGGTACCCCATCGATCACATAAAAAGGTCCCTGGGAACTGTTTAAGGTAGAAGCACCACGCAATACCACTGTAGCAACCGCATTAGGGTCTCCACTGGCAGATACGTTCAAGCCGGGCACTTTACCTTGTAACAACTGTCCAACGTCTGTAATCGCCCCTTTATTCAATTCATCCGCTTTTACCGTATTTACAGAGCTGATCAGGTTTTTACGGGATTGCTTACCATATCCGACTACGACAACGTCCCCCAGTCCTATTGATGAAGTGACAAGGGTAATGGAAATACTGCTCCGCCCATTTACCGGCAGTTCCTGCGGCTGATAGCCGAGGTAGCTGAATATCAGTATGGCATTGGCATCTATCCCTGCCAGCTGGTATTCTCCATTGACATTGGTTTGTGCGCCTTTGGAGGTCCCTTTTACCTGAACAGAGACACCGGGCAGGGGTCTCCCCTTATCATCAGTGACCTTTCCTGATACCGTTACGTTCGGCATCACAGCTTCCTCCATCAGATCCGCATGCAGTCTGGATTTAACAATGATGGTCTTATTAACGATCTGGTAGGTAAAAGGCTGGTCTTTAAAGATCATGTCCAGTACATATGGCAGATCTGCGTTATCGATCCGGATACTTACATTTTTTGCATTACTCAGCAGGTCCAGTCTGTAGAAGAACTTATACCCGGTCTTTGCCTTTATCTCCTTCAACACTTCCTCCAGCGGCCGGTCTTTCAGAGACAGACTCAGTTTTTGTGCATATCCCGCCGCATTTACCTGTAAACAGGCAATTGTAAGCAAAATGACAATCATTTTCATAACAAGGAGCATTTTTCGTTGCCGGAAATATCCTGTTCTAATCCGATGGGCAACGATGCCATATTTAATTTTGGTTGAATAAAGCCAATTTACAGGCATGGCTTTTACATCATCATGCAATTGCATAGATTTGCAGTGTTTGGGTGTGAATGATAATTGATCTTCAGTGGATTTTTTTGTCACCCGCAGAACCCGGACATTACAGGGGCGGCCTCAATCGCCCCTGTTTCATTACAGGGAATGCAGGCATACGTCATTATGGTGGTCCGTTTTTCATAAAATGCCAGATTTAATTTTGGTTGAATACGACTCTATATATTGGCTACGCGCGTACTAATATCTTATGTCCCTCTACAGTAAACTTAACGCCACTTACTTCCAGTATTTTCAGTACCGTTGAAATATCTGCTGATCTGTCAATTTCTCCACGGAAAAGACCTTTGGGAACGCCATCAGGATAAACGACCTCGGCATCATACCAGCGGGCGATCTGCTGCATGACTTCTTCTATTGTTGCATCATTAAAGCTGAAGATTCCATTCTTCCACGCTATTACCTCTTCTACATTTACAGGTAATACATTCATTTCACCCGAATGCTTCAATTTTGCCTGCTGTCCGGGTTTGAGCAATACTTCTTTATTGCTGGCAGCCACTTTTACCATTCCCTGCAATAAAGTTGTTTTCACAACCTGCTCCTCTTCATATGCCATTACATTAAAATGAGTACCCAGCACTCTCACTTCCATATTATTAACACTGACAATAAATGGCTGATGCTCATTGGCAGCTACTTCAAAATAAGCTTCTCCCTTTAACTTTACGGTACGGTCCTTTCCGGTAAAAGCAGTGGGGAAAACAAGCGAACTGGCGGCATTCATCCATACCACAGTACCGTCCGGAAGCGTAACCTGGTATTGCCCTCCCCGTGGAGTAGAAAGCGTATTAAAGGATACCGGCTGTCCTCCATCCTTCCCCTGTCCATCTTTATAGGCCAATTGTCCGTTATTCAATTTGATGATCTGTACAGACCCCTGTCTGGCCAGTGTGCCACTATGTTCATCTTCCAGTGAGATCACTGTACCGTTTGAAAGTGTAAGTGTGGCCTTGTTACTACCAGGTAAGATATTGTTATGAAGCTTAGACTGATTGACTGCCTGTAGCCGCTCCTTTTTCTCTTTGGTATAGTAAATACTACCCGCAATAAATAATATCAATATCGAAGCTGCTGCCCAATACCATCTTCTGACAACCATTTTTTCTCCTCTTATATACTGGAGCACAGGAGATAACATCCGGTGTTGCAATTCCTCCCTGGAATGCACGGCGTCATCGTTCCACTCAACAGCTTCTTCAGGAAGAGTATTATACCATTTTTCAAACAATATCCTTTCTTCCGGACTAATAGTGCCTTTCAGCAATTTGTCCGCCAGTAAGGATATTTGTTCAGGAGTCAGATCACTCATTGTAAAGACGCTTTTATATATAGTCTTTGCAAGTGAACGGTTACCCTTAGTCCTGTTAAAAAAAATATTAGCTCAGAAGAAGAAGAAATAAAGATGTCTCAGCGAAGTACGCAGGGACCTGAGCGCCCTGCTCATATGTGCTTCTACGGTCTTTAAGGAGATATTAAGTGTGGCTGCTATCTGTTTTTCACTGAGCCCGTTTTCACGGCTCAACCGGAATACCAGCTGGCATTTTTCGGGTAAGGCCCTTACCGTATTTTCAAGTTCATCCCGGAGTTGATGGTAACTGAGCCACTGTTCGGTACTGGTATCTGTTTCAGACTGATTAAGCATAGACTGACGATCAGCTTCGGTCTTACGTCTGGCCAGCAAAGTGATGATCTTATATTTAAGTGCAGCAGAGATATATGTATGGAAAGAATGGCGTATATGTATATTATCTGATCTTTTCCAGATATCCAGGAACACCTCCTGTACTACTTCCTGTGCATCCATGGTAGATTGAAGACGGATATAGGCGAGGGTTACCAGCTTCTCCCAATAACGCTCATACAAAGATGTAAATGCAGCAGCATCCCGATCTAGTTGCAATCGTTGCAACAGTTCTTCATCACTGTCCTGATATTTGTGCATATCTGAGTCCCTTAGCTTAATTACATAGGTAAACTATCCCCCTATAAATATACTAAAACATATTTATTATTATTTTGACTTTTTTCCCATGTCAGTCTTAATAAGGAAATGACAGGGAAGCTGATTTACGCAAAGCGGGATGAAAGCTTAAAAATCAACCCTGGAAGCTGCTGAAATGCTACCATTGTTGTGATTCTGTATCAATCCTGATACTTCCCAGTTTTTAGTATCAAAACCTTTTGGCAGTATGATCTTTGTACTTCCTTTTGTCTTTAAGGGTTCAACCTGTAGTGCAGACACAATCTGTACATGTGAAAGAGAACGTCCTGCGTTTTCTCCACGTGCTACTTTGCTATGAGCCTCTTTCTGCACAATAACGATCACTAAATCATTCTCCTTTCCTGCCCCTGCTGACTGATATTCAATCAAGAGTTTTCCGCCGTCCTGATGAGCTTTCAGTACCAGTGTCGCATTTTTCTTAATTACCAGTTGTTCAGCAATCGCATGACGGATAGCTGATCCATCAGAGCCTACAAACTCAGATCTTCCATTTATAATAATCTGTGGTGTATAAATTTGTGGTGTATTTAACCAGCTCGCATATTGCGACTGTCTCCTCGAATAATCCGCATTACTGAAAGCATCCTTCCACCCTAACCTATCCCAGTAATCAACGTGATAAGCCAATAAATAAACGTCCTTACCTGCCGCTTCTTTCTGTATTTTAGCCACTAATTCATCTGCCGGCGGACAACTGGAACAACCTTCCGATGTAAAAAGCTCCAACACGGCAAAACCATCCCCACCGGCATTTTTAAGTGTATCCTGCCCCATACAGGCAGAAAGAGAAAATGCGCTTGTAATAAGAAAAGAAGTGAGTGCGAAAAATCTGATCGTTTTCATGTTTCCCTGATTGTTTCCACAAAACTATTTTAAAAACGGCCTCACGACCAGCAGAAGCTGTTCCATTCAGGCAGATTAACCGGGGAGTTAGTTAAATGAAGGGGTGAACCGGACAATAGGTTAAAGTGCACCTAACTGTGCTTTAACCTATATTCTAGTATCATTTAATTGTATAATTACCCCTTACGTATTGTTATTTTATACCATACTGCTCATCTGTCACCTGTTCCATCCACTCTACAGGCGAACCGTTTAGCTTTTCCTGAATGGCAATGTGGCTCATCGCTGTAGTTGCCGTTGCCCCATGCCAATGCTTCTCTCCTGGCGTAAAATACACAACATCTTTGTCTGGCGAAGTTACCCAGGTTGGAGACCGTTCCAGGCATCCATATTTACGCTGGAAGAATGAAGCAAATAGTCTGTTTACAAGAGAGCCGTTCCTATACCGGAACGGCTCTCTTATTATTTTATTCACTGTTCTATTAAACACCCTTGCGTAAACTTTCTGCATAAGCGTTTGGCAGAGGGCTATCTTCCACAGCTTTTGCAGCCTTCTCCACATCGTATTCAAAACGGATAAATTCAGTTTGAACAGTACTCTTATCACTGATACTGCTATCCTCATTAATGTGTAACATTACATAACCTCCACGTGGATCTCCATCTTTTGGCTTACCAACGGAACCTATGTTGATAGCATGGCGGTAATGCTGGCCTTCTTCTGTTAACACCCGGTGATAAGGTTTATGGGTATGCCCGAAACACATGATATCTGCATCAGCGTCATGCATAATTCTCAACATACTTTTCTCTTCCCGGTCTTCAAACAGGTACTCGTTAATCTTGCGGGGACTGCCATGTACCAGGAGCAGATTCAATTTATCATTGTTCAGCTGAAACTCTACTTTTATATGAGCTGGCAAAGTACGCAGATATCTGCGTTCATCCTCTTTCACTATCTCATTGGTAAATGAAATAGAAACACTGCCATTAGCCTTTTCAGTATCAGTTTTATATGCACAGCCACAATCATTGCTCGTACGACCGATACCAAAATCGTAATTACCAGCTATGGTAGGAATACCCCGTTTACGGATTTCGTTAATCACTTCATTAGGCCAGATATTGTATCCTACCAGGTCTCCCAGGCAATAAATAGCATCCGGTTTTCTTTCTTCCACATCCTTGAAAAAGGCTTGTAAAGCAGGCAGATTTGCATGGATATCACTGAATAATGCAATTTTCATATTTCAGGTTTTATTAAGCGCTTTGTAATTTATTTGTGTAGTATTTTTTCCTTAACCAGAAGGCAACATTCACAAGGCTGATCAATGCAGGTACTTCAACCAGTGGGCCTATTACCCCAACAAATGCCTGACCGCTATTGATACCAAACACCCCTATTGCTACTGCAATGGCCAGTTCGAAATTATTACCCGCAGCAGTGAATGCAATAGCTGCATTTTTGGAATAGTCTGCTCCCATTGCTTTACCAAGGAAGAAACTTACCAGGAACATGATGGCGAAATACACAGCCAACGGTATGGCGATCCTTATCACATCCATAGGGATCTGTACGATCAGTTCTCCTTTCAGACTAAACATGACAACAATTGTAAACAATAATGCGATCAGGGTAACCGGAGAAATAAAAGGCACATATTTTTCCTGAAACCATTTTTCTCCTTTCCATGCTATCAGGGTATACCTGCTTACAATACCCGCCAGGAACGGAATACCCAGATAGATAGCTACGCTTTTAGCGATCTCAGCGATGGTAACTGATACAGTGATCCCCTTCATACCGAACACCGTGGGCAACCAGGTGATGAATACATAAGCATATACACTGTAAAGCAATACCTGGAAGATGCTGTTCAATGCGACCAGCCCCGCGGCATATTCCCGGTTACCATCTGCCAGCTCATTCCATACTACCACCATTGCAATACAACGCGCCAATCCTATTAATATCAATCCTGTCATGTACTCCGGATAACCATGCAGGAATAATACGGCCAGACCGAACATCAGGATGGGGCCTATTATCCAGTTCAATAAAAGGGAGGCAGATAATATCTTTACGTTTTTAAAGACCTCTCCCAGATTTTCATATTTCACTTTTGCCAGTGGGGGATACATCATCAGAATTAATCCTGCAGCCAACGGGATGTTGGTTGTACCGGAAGAGAATGAATTAATAAATCCTGCGGATGATGGAATAAAATAACCAATGCCTATGCCTATGGCCATTGCCAGGAAGATCCATAATGTAAGGAATCTGTCGGGAAAACTTAATTGCTTTCGTTGTGCAGGATTACAGTTGCTGTTGCTCATGGTATATAGTTGTGAAGGAAGTAGTATTACAACAGGCAATACCACCTTTACGGATGGCCAATGCCCTGCTGATAAAGTAATAGATTAAGAACAACAATCAGGACCACAACAGGTTTTAGCTTCAACAGGCTTCTCTGCATATACCGTGATGCTATAAATACCCGTACTCCCTGCTCTGAATTGCTCAATTTCCTCTTTGCTTAAATATCCCGACAGAATATCATCAGGTACTACTATTGCCTTTTCTTTCTGAATGGTAATATTAGTGAAGCCATTATTCGCGATCAGGTCGATATATTCCTGTTTCTGAATAGCACCGGATACACAGCCGGCATACATTTCAGCAGCTTCCTGTATTTTGGACGGCAGATTCCCTGCCAGTACGATATCCGATATACTGAAATGCCCCCCTGGTTTCAGCACGCGAATGATCTCCTTGAATACGCCATCTTTGTTAGGCACAAGGTTCAATACACAATTGCTTACGATCACGTCCGCGGTATTTGCAGTAACCGGCATCTTCTCAATATCTCCCTGCCTGAACTCAACATTATTGAAATTGATCTTTTCAGCGTTAATACGGGCCTTTTCCACCATCGCCGGGGTAAAATCTATACCAATCACTTTTCCGCCTTCTCCTGTCTCCTGACGGGCAATAAAACAGTCATTACCGGCTCCCGATCCCAGGTCGATGACCGTGTCCCCTTTCTTTATTTTAGCGAACTGTGTAGGCAACCCGCATCCAAGGTTAAGGTCAGCATCCGGATTGTATCCTTCCAGCCTGGTATAATCATCACTCATGATGTTATATACTTCTGTGGAGCATCCACCGGCGCCACAACAGGAAGTTGCATTCACTTCCTTATCCTGTAAAGCAATTTCACTATACTTTTGCCTTACCATATCTTTTATCTGTGCATCTGTAGACATAAAATAATGTTTTTATTATTGTAATATTGCGATAGATATAATCAAAAAAAACTAACAGCAGGATTTGTCTATGTTAACGTCTTTAAAGAATGTGGTAAATATTGACTGATACTGTTTCCAAACCTTTGGATCTATACAGTAACAAACGCTGGCCCCCTCAATATTTCCCTGTATGATACCAGCCGATTTCAACTCTTTTAAATGCTGGGAGGTGGTAGCCTGGGCAAGCCCTAACTCCTCCACCAGATCACCACATACACAAGCATTCTTCTTTACCAGATACTGCAGAATGGCAATTCTGGCCGGATGTGCCAGCGCTTTAGCCATTAAGGCTAAATCATTCTGTTGTTTCGTAAATAAATCCGTCTTTGAAGCTCCCATAATACTATATCATTAACACATCGCAATATTACGATAGAATACTGATATTCCAAATTAATTTTTCTTCACTTTCCAGTAAGCGCTACTCCCCTGCTTACGCTCATCAGTTGCTTTTACAAGTAATGTATCTCCCTGCTTTAATTCTCCAAAGATCTCAATGCCCGTATCATTGGTCATGCCCTGCCGTACATCTACCCACTCTGCTTTTCCTTCTTTCAGACGAATGACAAATTTTCTCTCCTGGGTAGTAGCGATCGTTCCAGCCGGGACCATAAATGACAACGTATTACGTTCTATGCCAATCTTTATATACGCAAAAGCGCCCGCTTTCAGCTCATGATTGGTGTTATCTACTTCAAATTCCCATAACTCTGTTCTGGTTGCAGGGTCAATAGTTTCTGATTTACGCGCCAGCTTTGCTTTGAAACGTTGCGTAGGATATGCGTCCACCCGGAAATCAATGTTCTTTGATGTACTGGCAGCTGACACATAGATCTCAGGCACAGCAGCCCGTAAACGTAATATGCGGTTATTCTGAATGGTCAGCAGCATGGCATTTGTACCCACCAAAGCGCCGGGGTCCGCTTTACGCGCAGTTATTACACCATCAAACGGTGCTTTGATGTATAAGTAACCGGAGACTTCTTTATACGCCTGGGACTGTTTCCCCGCGGCTGCATACGTGGCACTGTCCGCCAGCATCTGATTACGGCTGTGCTCAAGATCTACCGGCGCTACGATACCCGGTGTCTTCGCTTTGGACGCTCTGTACAATCTTTCATAATTATCCTTACTGGACATCCATTTAGCTTTCGCAGATTGAAAAGTTGCTTCCGACTCTGCAAAACGACTGTTAATCTCCGGTGCTTCAATGACGGCAAGGGTCTGCCCTTTCTTTACATGATCTCCCAGATCAACTTTCATCTCGCGAACAAAACCCTGCACCTTTGCGAATAATTCTGCATTCTCATAAGGCACTAATTCCGCCGGTAACTCCACTACCTTTTTTAGCGTATCCTGTTGTAAAATAAATACCGGCACCGTATCCTGAGCAACAGTATCATTGGTTCTTTCCGGGCTGTTATTACATGCAGCCAGCAGTAATAATAAAGCGAGTGATCGCATATAATTGAAATTATTTGTCATAGTTAATACTGCTTTTATCATCGGGGTCAAGAGATATTTGTTTATAAGGGATACGTCCTATGACTGACTGATACACATAAGGCAGGAAAAACAGTATGCTAATAGCTGAAAAAAGCAGACCACCAATCACGGCAATCCCCAAAGGGGCCGTCTGATCTCCTCCCTCTGATAGTCCTAAAGCCATAGGGATCATACCGGCAATCATCGCTGCAGATGTCATCAGAATAGGACGTAAACGGTTTTCTGCTGCCAGCATAAAGGAGTTGTTATCGCCTCCTTTCCTGTAATGTTCTGCATTGGTGATAAACAGTACCCCATTGGCAATAGCTACCCCCACGGCCATAATAGTACCCATGTATGATTGGATATTTAAAGAATTTCCGGTGATAAAAAGAAAGAATAATGAGCCTGTTACCACTGCTGGTATGATAGATAAAGTAGCCAGTGCCACCCGGAAAGACTGGAAATAAACAGCTATTACCAGGAATATCACCAATACCGCCACCAGCAATCCTGCCTGCAAACTGCTAAGTGTCTGTTGTAATAATTCCGGCTGTCCGCGCAATAAAATTTTTGCGCCATCAGGCATGCTGCGGATAGCCTGGTTCACTTTTTTAAATACAGTACCCATGTCCTGTTTATGCACATTGGCCGTAATGGTAATATAGCGCTGCTGATTCAGCCTGTCATATTCACCGGGCATGTTTACATGTTTCCAGGTGGCCACCTCACTAAGGTAATGGCCACCGGATATAGGTATAGCTTCCAGTTGCCCGGTACTGTTCATCAGATATTCCGGATATTGTACCTGTACCTGGTATGCAGTGCCGGTCGCCTTATCCAGCCAGTAGTTAGGCGTGGTAAACCGGCTCGAAGAAGTCGCGGTGACTGTTGAACGGGCTATCTGTTCACTGGTAATACCCAGCTGTCCCGCTTTTACACGGTCTATATCCAGACGTATAGCAGGATAATCCAGCGGTGTACTGATCTGCAGGTCCCGTAAGGCCCCAATAGCAGAGAGCTTTTGCACAAGCAGGTCTGCTGTTTTCTTTCCTTCTGTAAGATTGCGGTTCACTACTGCAATCTCTACCGGGTTATTACTACCCAGATTCAATACCTGTTCCACTATATCCCCCGGTTCAAAAGAAATCTTAGCATGAGGCAGCTCTTTTTTAACGGCTGCTCTTAATGATTCCCTGAATGATTCAACAGGAATAACTCCTCTTTTCAGTTTTATCCGGGTAACAGATTCCTGCGGACCGCTTGTCCATAAATGAATATAGTTTACCGGGAAACTGGAAGGTTGTGTACCAATAAATGCAGAACTGATTTCCGTATTACCTTTCCCTGCAATGCTGTCTGCCAATGATAAAAGTTTTCTGGTTGCATCTTCCGTACGTTCAAACCGGGAGCCGACAGGCAAACGTAATCGTACCTGCGTTTGCCCGCTATCCGTTTGTGGGAATAATTCAGTTCCGGTGTATATAAACAACAACGAGACTAATCCTATAGCGGCAAATATAAATATAACCGTTATCCAGCCAAATCCTTTATTTATACGTCTTCCAGCTGTTATATATCGTTGCTTTATCCGGTGAAATACCCCCTCTTCTTTTTTTATTGCATGGTCCTTTAACCACCAGTTAGCAATGACCGGTACAAATGTCTGTGATAGCAGAAAGGATGCGATCATGGCAAAAGATACCGCCAGTGACAATGGCATGAACATCGCTTTAGGTACCCCATTCATAAATATGGCCGGCACGAACACAGCGAGGATACTTAAAAGGATAAGCAGTTTAGGCGCTGCTATCTCCTTTGCTGCATCCGCAATGGCTCTTGCTTTTCCTTTGCCGGATTCCATATGCCGGTGAATATTTTCTATTGTCACCGTGGCTTCATCTACCAGTATTCCCACTGACAGTGCGAGCCCGCCCAGGGTCATAATATTAATCGTCTGGCCGGTCAGATACAATACAGTCGCTGAGCTGAGTAACGCCAATGGGATAGTCAGAATGACAATAAGGGCACTACGCAAATCGCCCAGGAACAATAGTACCATCAGACCCGTAAGAATAGCTCCCAGTCCACCTTCAAACAACAGGCTTTTGAGGGAGTTGATCACGTACCCCGACTGATCAAATTCATAGGTTACTTTAATATCCGAAGGGATGGCAGCCTGCATATCAGGCAAAGCGGCCTTCACTCTTTGTACTACATCCCAGGTAGAAGCATCTGCACGTTTGGTTACCGGTATATAAACAGAACGTTTACCATTAATCAGGGCATAACTGGTGGTAACATCGGCCCCCATGCTCACATTGGCAATATCCTTCACATATATGGCCGGCCCTGCACCCAATTGAAGGGGTGTGTTCTGTAAATCCTGTAATGTTTCAATAACACTGTTCTGTGGTGTGATATAAGTTGTATCCCCTATCCGCACATTCCCTGCCGGAGAGATCGTATTGAACTTCGCCACCGTTTGTACTACCTGGTCCGGTGAAAGATTATAAGCCCTCAATTTTCCGGGATCAATCGTAATCAGCACTGTTTTTTGATTACCGCCAAACGGTGGCGGTGCGGATACACCCGGTAAGGTAGAGAACATGGGGCGTACCTTAAAGAGCGCCAGGTCGGAGATCTCACCTAACGACCTGCTTTCAGAACGAAACACCAGTTGCCCTACCGGTACACTACCGGCATCAAAGCGCGTAATAAACGGCGGCACTGTGCCTGGAGGCATGAATGCCCTTGCCCTGTTGACATACCCAACCACTTCCGCCATAGCCTGACTCATATCCGTGCCTTCATTAAACTCGAGTTTAATAATAGCGGCGCCCTGTATACTTTTAGACTCTACATATTTAACACCGGTGATATACAGGAAATGATATTCATAATACGAGGTGATGAAACCTTCCATCTGTTCTGGTGATAAGCCACCATATGGCTGCGCCACATATACCACCGGTAATCCCAGTCGTGGGAAAATATCTATTTTAGTATTTCTGATAGATGTATAAGAGAAAAAGAGGATGGCTATAACAGCCACCAATATGGTAACAGGATGCCGTAATGCTGAACTGATTAGCTTCATAATTATTTTATACTGTTTATAAACTCATCCAGATTACCATTGGCAACGGCAATATCAAGTAAGCTATGCCATAACTGGAGATATGCACCAGCCTCACCTGTTTCCGCCTTTAACAGGTCGTATTGCCCCTGAATAAGTCTTGTAAAATCTACCAGACCCGTTTCATAACTCAGTTTCAATCCGTCAAAAGCATATTGCGCGGCCTGCGATTGTACCATTGCCTGACGCACGATCAACATATTCTGCCGGTAATTATATTGGGCCGTTTCCTGTTGTTTCTGCAAATTCAGGGTTACCTGGGCCAGTTGTGCATCATCTGCTTTTACGATCGATTGGTACTGCTTCTTCTGAATATTTACCTGCGAGAATTGCAGCAGCGGAAAACTCAGTTGTATACCTGCTCCATAATTCTTCTGCGTAAGCGACCAGCCGGCAGATTTATTGACACTGCCATCTGCTGCCACACCAGAACCTCTCGCATAAGCATTCGCCCATATATCCAGCCTGGGACGCCAGGCGCGTTGTACTTCTTTTAATGCAGCTTCACTGACCGCTTTTTTAGTCTGGTAATATTGCAATACCGGATGTGTACCCAAAGCAGTGGTTGTATCCGTAACAGAAGGCATCTGAGAGATCAGCAGCGTATCTGATAACTGAATATTATCCGGCTGATCCGGCAATCCTGTAAGGCGGGTTAATTCAGCAAGCTGTGCGTAATATCGCTGTTGTATAGTCAGTAAATCAGTTTCCACCTGCGCCAATGCTGCCTGAAACTGTGTAGTATCAATACCAGGGCGTAAACCCTGTTGTGCATATATAAGCGATTGTTGCAGTCCTGCTTCCGTGCGCTCTTTATTCGCCTGATAATTTTGCAATTGCTTACGGAGATATACGGCATCCAGGTAGGTAGCAATGGCGGTAAACTGCTGCCGGAAAAGGAAATCGTTATAATAGCTGGCGGCTGACCGGTATTGCGCGGCTGCCTTTTCAATGGCTGCCTGCCGTTGGCCGAAGGTGACAGGGTTCCACTTTAACAGGGCAGTCAGGGCAGTTCCGGGTACCGGATCATACGTATTCCCGGCAGAGGGTGGCCCACTGATGGGCAGTATTAAACCCGGATAACTCATACCTGTAATATTGTTATAGGTAGCATAACCAGCCTGGTACCCGGCAGTAACCTCCGGCATCAATGTATTCTGCGCCACTTTTACAGCATAACCAGCCGCGGTGGCCTGCTCTTTATAACTTTTCAGTTCGGGCTGTTGTGTCTGTATCAGTGATAACACTTCTTTAATAGAAAGAGGATGCTGTTGTGCGAAGCTCTCATTTGTTATTACCAGCAGGCAGCAGACTACAAATAGCTTCACCAATGGGTTTAAACGACGATTATCTTTCATATTAAATGCGATATTAACGGGCACAGGTATGCTGCGCTAAAATTAGACATCGCTATTCGCATAGTATGGTATATTTGAAAATACTCTGGTATCTGCTATCTCGCATCCCGGAATGATTGAGGCGTATGCCCGGAAAGCCTTTTGAAGTATTTCACAAAGTGGGAAGGGTCATTGAAATTCAATGAGAAAGAGATTTCGGATACTGTTTTATCCGTATATAACAGTAAGCGCTTGGCTTCATTCATGATAAACCCGGCAAGAACTTCCGCTGCGGGAAGATCAATTGCTTTACGGCAGGCGGCATTGAGATTCTGGGGAGTGGTATTTAAAATGCCTGCGTAATAGGATACTTTGTTCCTTATAGGATTATGCTGGTTGAGTAGTTTCAGAAAAAGCTGGTACAGATCTGCTTTCTGAGAGATTTTATCCATCTCAGGGCCCGCTATCTGCTGCACTTTACTCAGCAAGGCTTTTAACAAACCTTCAATAACGTGAAAGGAGCTCTCTGTTTCTGTTTTGTTCTCTTCTGCCAGTAATTCAAATAAACGGTCCAGGGTGGCATTCTCTTCTATGTGAAGACAATGTAAAGTACTTATGCTATCGAGCAATCCTTTTAACTGAAGGTCCAGGCTTTTTTCTATGAATGATTTTTTAATAATAACGACATATCCATCCGGTTCACTTTTCAGGTCCCAGTTGTGCACCTGGTCCTGTGTAATGAAAAAAAGAACGGGCGGCTTTACCTCATATTGAATACCATCTATCCAGTGAGCTCCGCTACCTGTTGTTATAAAAACGATCTCGAAATACTGTTTATGTTTATGAGGTTCTGTAGTACGGGTCTCTTTCCTGAAAGTTTCAGCTTTTATATGCTTTTCTGCGTTGATCTTGTTTTTTACCGGAATGTTCTTTTCCAACTGACATGCGTTATTAATTGCTAATATAGCAGAAAAGCCGCGTAAATCATATGATTTACGCAGCTTTTCCCACGTATCGGCCTCGCGGACTCAATTTATACTGGATTTACAAGACTCATTTCCATCCCCCGCCTAAACTTTTGTACAGTGTTACCAATGATGTCAGTTGTTGCAACCGGTCGTTGATGCTGCTTAGCTGTGCAGATAAGTACCCCTGTTCAGATGTTAATACATCGGTATAGGTGACGTAACCATTTTTAAGCAATTCGCGGTTATAATCCACAGATCTGAACCAGGCATCAAGTTGCAGCTTACGGGTGACGGATTTATCTTCCACTGCTTTGTAGGTGTATAAGGCGTCAGAGACTTCGCGACCGGCATCAAGCACCGTTTGCTGAAACGTTGCGACATACTCTTCGTATTGTGCTTTGGCAAGTTGCATCCGTTGTTTGTTCAGGCCTTTGTTAAATATAGGCTGTGTTAAACCTGCCGCAACATTGCCAAAAATGGTAGCGCTTTTAAACAGATCGCCAACGGTTGACGACTGCCAACCACCCTGGGCAGTAATACTAAGGGAAGGATAAAAGTAAGCGCGGGCTACATTGATCTGCTCAAAATAGTACCTGACATTATACTCCGCCTGCTGTACATCGGGTCGGTTGCTCAGCAATTGTGCCGGCACACCCGTTTGTAAGGTAGTGTCTACTTCCTGCGCATCAAGTATGTTCCGTTGAACGGTACCCGGATGTCTTCCTATCAAAACGCACAGTGCATTTTCAGTTTGCCGGATATTGTTTTGCAGATCGGGTATGGTAACCTCTGCTGCGTAACGGTTGGCTTCACTTTGCGCAACTGATGCCTCATTTACACGGTTAGCTATCTTTAGTGCTTTATTCGTTTCTACATCTTCTTTACGATTGTCTACGGTTTGTATCGTTATAGCCAGTTGCTTATCGTAAGCCAACAGGTTATAATAATCGGTAGCAATGTCGGCAATCAGTTTCGTCTGGACAGATCGCTGATAGGCATAACTCTGTAAAAGCAATGCAAGTGAACCTTTCCTGGCACTGCTCAATTTCCCCCACAGATCTATATCCCAACTGGCATTGCCTGTTACCGCGTAAACATTGTCTGGCGTAAATCCCAGGTTGCCGCCTTGTATAGCAGCAACTTTTTGCCTGGTGTATTGCGGCCCAACACTTAACGTTGGCAAAAACGCAGCTTTCGCCTGGCGCAAATTGGCTTCAGCCTGTTTGATACGGGCAACGGCTATTTTCAAATCGTAGTTATTGGTAATAGCTTCCTGTATCAAAGTCTGCAATTGGACATCCTTAAACATTTGTCGCCAGGATATATTTGCGATGGTAGTAGTATCTGTAGTATATCCCCCGCGGTACAAACTATCCGTTTCAACAGCAGGACGTACGTAAGTCTGCCTCAGTTTACATCCGGGCAATATCAGTACAGCTACTGCAATTACAGCAGCTGTACGTGTAAAATATTTTAAGTTCATGTTGTTTGATTTAATTAATGATCATTAATCCAATGCAGGAGTTAGCGGATGAACGGTTGTCTCATCAGACTTGTTTTTTCCGCTGAATTTTTCCTGTAATGTTTGAAAAATGATGTAGAGCACAGGGGTAATAAATACCCCGAATATTGTTCCTGTCAGCATCCCGCCTACAGCACCGGTGCCAATAGAGCGGTTACCGGCAGCACCAACACCAGAAGACAACATAAGCGGCATTAAGCCCACTATAAACGCAAGCGACGTCATTAATATAGGACGCAAACGTGCTGTGGCGGCCTCAATGGCAGCGGCCACAATGGCCATTCCTTTCTCCCGCCTTGCAACTGCATATTCGACTATCAGGATGGCATTTTTCGCGAGTAAGCCGATCAGCATCACTACAGATATTTGCATGTATATGTTGTTATCTATTCCCATTATTCTGGCGAAAAGGTAAGTACCAGACAAACCTACCGGCAGGGAGAATAAAACAGCAAACGGTATAATGTAACTTTCATAAAGAGCGCTCAGCAAAAAGAATACAAACACGATACAAAGTATATAGATGAAGACTGTCTGTCCTCCCGAATTTACTTCCTCACGCGACAGGCCCGAATAGTCAAAGCTGTAACCGGCAGGCAGGGTTTTAGCCGCGGTTTCTCTTACAGCAGCAAGTGCGTCCCCACTGCTAAACCCTGGTTTAGGACTGCCAATGACAGATATATTATTATATAAGTTGAACCTCGACAAACTTTGCGGTCCGTTAACAGCTGTAAGGGTCACAAATTCGGATGCAGGCGCCATGTTACCGGCAGCATTTCTCACATACACGTTATTGAGGCTCTGTGAATTGCTCCGGTATTTAGCATCAGCCTGCACCATAACCCGGTATTGTTTACCAAACTGGTTAAAGTTAGAAGCATATATACCACCGTAATACCCCTGCATAGTTGCCATTAAGTCACTGGTTAAAATACCGGCTTCTTTTGTTTTGGCAACGTTTATATTCATCAAATATTGAGGATAGTTAGGGTTAAAACCTGTAGCACCGTATAAAATTTCGGGGCGTTGATTGATTGCTCCCAGAAAGCCACCGGCTACTTTACTGAAGTTTTCTATGCTACCACCTGTCTTATCCTGCAATTCAATGGTAAAACCACTTGAATTACCAAAGCCCGGTACAGTGGGCGGTGCAAAGAAGATGATTTTCGCATCTTTTATGCCGGCAGTCATTCCAAACAGCTGACCAATTACATCATCTACTTTTACTCCCTCTCTTTTGTCCCACGGCTTTAACTTGAATATGAGCAATCCAAAATTACTACCTGTACCATTGATAATGCTTTGCCCGGTTATTTTTGCCCGGTTAACAACGACAGGTATATTCTTCGCCATATTGTCTACCATATTGGCAACCTGCATGGTTTTCTCAAGAGAGGAACCCGGAGGTAAGCTGATATCAGCGAAAATGGTACCCTGATCTTCATTTGGCACAAAACCGGCCGGCGATGTTTTCATAAAGAAAACCAACAGTACTGTAAATAAAACCACTGTGGATGGAATGATCCATTTTTTGCGGCTTAGAAAACCTATTGACTTTTGGTATTTACCCTTTAAGGCATCAAAACCTGTATTAAAAGCAGTGTAAAACCTTTGTAACAGGTTTTTCCTGGTTCCATCATGTTCCTCATGCGGTTTCAAAAACAAGGCACACAAAGCAGGACTAAGTGTTAAGGCATTGATTGCTGAAATAACAATTGCCGAAGCCAACGTTAAACCAAACTGTTTAAAAAACACACCCGAGCTACCGCTGATAAACGAAACCGGGACAAACACAGCAGCCATTACCAATGTGATAGCTACAATAGTTCCGCCCAATTCAGACATAGCATCCACAGATGCATTATATGCTGATTTATACCCTTCATCCAGCTTGGCATGTACCGCCTCTACTACTACGATGGCATCATCTACCACAATACCAATTGCCAGCACCAGTGCAAAAAGAGTAAGCAGGTTAATTGTAAAGCCAAACAGGCTGAGACAGGCAAACGTGCCGATGATGGACACCAATACTGATATACCGGGTATCAGGGTTGAGCGAAAATCCTGAAGAAAGATAAAAACGACAATGAAAACCAGAATATAGGCTTCTATTAAAGTGTGTACCACTTTCTCTATAGATGCACCTAAAAAATCATTCACGTTCAGCAAGGGCACATAACTTACACCTTTGGGAAAAGATGTGGATGCTTTATCAAGTGTAGCTATGGCATCCTTAATAATGGCCTGGGCATTGGAACCAGCCGTTTGGCTTATGGCAATAATGGTTGCCGGCCGATCGTCTGTATTCATGGTGGATGAATAAGTGAGGGAACCCATTTCCAGCCTTGCAATATCTTTTAAGCGTAATAACTGGCCATTAGTTTTGGTACGCATAATAATGTTACCAAACTGCGTGGTATCTAACAACCGGCCGGTATATTTAATGGTGTATTGAAAAACCTGGTCGCTGTTTTCTCCAAATTTACCCGGTGCAGCATCAAAATTCTGTTCTGCAAGTGCGTTGTTCACATCTGCAGGGGTTATGCCGTAAGTGGCCATTACGTCCGGCTTCAGCCAAACACGCATTGAATAGTCTTTTGTACCGAATGACACCACGCTGCCTACACCGTTTATCCGTTTAATTTCCGGTATAAGATTTATGTTGGCATAATTGCTTAAAAATGTCTGGTCATATGACGGATTATCACTTTTAAGCGCAAAAATAAGCAGGTTACTACTTTGCTGCTTATCTACGGTCACACCTGCTTTGGTTACTTCGGCAGGCAGAAGATTAGTGGCCCTTTGCACCCTGTTCTGCACGTTTACAGCGTTTATATCAGCGTTTGTGCCTAGTTTAAAGTACACGGTTATTGTTGCATCCCCATCATTAGTGGCTGTAGATGTCATGTAGGTCATTCCTTCCACACCATTTATCTGCTCTTCCAGCGGCACAATAACGTTTCTTTGAATTACATCTGCACCGGCACCGGTATAAGTAGCCGACACCTTAACAGTAGGCGGGGCAATTTCAGGATATTGGGTAACAGGCAGTCCTAAATAGGCCAATACTCCAAGTATTACTATGATTACCGATATTACGGTAGATAAAACCGGTCTTTTTATGAATATTTTAAGCATGATATTTTAAAGTTTTGTATGAATCATAGATTTACCGGCATCAGCATATAAACTGTCGGGATTAGAAAGCAGCGGTTTAACGGCCATACCCGGCCTTAAATTACCTACACCTTCTACTACAATCTTATCACCCTTTTTCAGACCGCTTTCCACCACATATAGATTTCCTATAGGGTTTGCAGATACACTTATACCGGTATTTACAGTACTATCTTTATCGTTTAGCGTATAAACAAATTTTTGGCCCTGCATATCATAAGTGGCATTTTGAGGAATCAGCAAAGCATTCTCTATTTGAACGGGTACTTTTATCGTAGCGCTGCTTCCGCTGAGTATTAAGCCTGGTTTGTTGGGGAAATCAGCCCTGAAACTTACTGATCCTGTTTCTGTACTGATCAGACCACTGACTGTAACAATTCTTCCTTTCTCCGGATACTCCGTTCCATCAGCAAGTATTAATGATACATCGGCCATGGTAGCCAGTTTTTCTTTAAGAGTCGCGCCTTTTAGCGTTCTTGAAAATTCAAGCAGTTGTTTTTCATTTAAAGAAAAGTATACGTAAATGTTATTCGTGTTATAAACAGTGGTAAGTGGGTTCGCCGATGTGCTGCTTACCAGACTGCCAACCTTATAGGGTATGGTTCCTATAACACCGTTAGACGGGCTTGTTAAATAGGTATAACCTACATTCACGTTAGCGTTAATCAGTTCGGCCCGGGCTGATGCCAATGAGGCTTTTTTTGAATTTAAGGTATACTGTTTTGATTGTAACTCATAATCGCTGATGATCTTTCTTTCTACCAGGGGTCTTACCTTTTCTACATCCATTTCTGCTGTCTGAACATCGGCTTCTGCTATTTTAACAGCTGCAACGGCACTTCTTACAGCGGCTTCGTATTGCGGGTTCCGTAATGCAAACAATGGCTGACCTTTATGCACGGTTGCTCCCTCATCTACAAATATATCTTGAATAAAACCGTCAACTTTGGGACGTATTTCAACATTCTGCTCACCTTGTACAGTAGCAGGATAGCTGTAAAACATGGTAGCTGGTCCTGCGTATACTTCTGCAGTTTTATAAGGCACAGGTCCGGTGGGGCCACCCGCTCCCGGGCCACCGGCCTGGGGTCTCCCCCCGCATGAAGTTAACGCTGTCAATGCTGCTGACAATTGAAAGATCAGTAGTACGGTGTTCTTTGTTATGGGCATTTTCATACTTATATGCATTAATTGAAGTGATTATTAGCGTGTATCCTTTTAATTGACGGCACAAAGTTGAGCGTTAGACAATCGTTAAAAAATGTCTGTAAGGAGTGAAAGCATGTGTATATGTCGCATTAACCATTTACCTGTATTCAAATGAGCCATTTAGACATATTGTTACCACATACAGACATGGATGCATCCCTTTTTAATACCAATATTTGTATTGCTTTTACAAGCAGTTAATCTTTATAACATGTCATTGAAAAATAAAGTCGCGGTTTTAGCGGGAAGTAAAGGGGCAATAGCTATAAGCATTGCAAAAATGCTGTTGAAAGAAAATGCAATTGTTATAGTACCCGCGCAAAGCGCAAAAGATCTGTTATGGATCAAACAAATTGAAGCAGTTACCGGCAGCGGTTCAATCATCACCATGCTGGCCGATTATCCCGATTTTTATAGGGCGGAGCAAATGACAGATGATATCATCGAACGTTTTGGCAAAATAGACTTGAGTATTGCCTGCTTTGAAAGCTCTTCACTCACTAAACCTCTTAACCAGGTAGAAATTACAGATTGGGAGCGCACTATTGAACAAAATATAACCGCTTTTTTTGTTGCGGCCAGACTATCCTTTATTGGTATAAAAAAATCCCGGCGAGGTATGTTTATCAGTATCGATTTCACCAACCATACTTTAAAAACAGAGCAGGCTAAACTTACCCGCTTATCGCTATGCATGCAAAAGGAAATGGCAAAAATGTTTTTCGAAGAAATAAAGGATACGAATATGGAATACTATCATTTGTATGTAGATCCTAACAAGAAAAAAAACAAGTCTCAAAATAATTATATCCATCCGGATGAGCTGGGAGCACTAATACTGGATCTATACGACGGCAATACAAAAGGTAAAGACCCGCTGTTTCATTGGATGCATAATGATCATTAATCAATAAATAAATTATGGCGCACACTCAAAAGAAGGTAGTAATAGTAGGCGGTGGTTTTGCCGGGTTAAACCTGGCTAAAAATCTACAAAAAAGATCCGGTTATCATATTACATTGATTGACAGAAATAATTACAATTTTTTCCAGCCGTTGTTATACCAGGTGGCTACGGGCTTTTTAGAGGTTTCCAGTATAAGCTATCCTTACCGCAAATTGCTGCAGGGTAAAAAGAATATTAACTTCTATTTAGGCCGGCTGGTCGAAATTTTACCGGCAGAGAATAAAGTATTGCTTGATGCAGGTGAGATGGAATATGATTACCTTGTTTTAGCTACCGGTACTAAAAGCAATTATTTAAACCTGAAAAACATCGAAGCAAATGCGTTACCCATGAAAACATTGGATGACGCTATCAATATGCGTAATTATCTGCTTCAGCAAATTGAAACAGCCACCAGGGTAACAGATATTGTTGAAAAGAAAAAGTTAACTACTACCGTTATTGTAGGTGGCGGGCCAACAGGGATAGAAATAGCCGGCATGCTGGCCGAAATGACAAAAAGTATTTTCCCCAAAGATTATCCTGAACTGACTGATCATGCCGGCGGTATCTATTTGGTAGATAGTCATCACTCCTTATTATCTGCCATGAGTGAAACCTCACAAACCTATACTTATAATAAATTACAGGATATGGGGGTAAACATTAAGCTTGGCGCACGTGTAACAGATTATGTAGATGATTCATTAATGTTATCTACGGGTGAAATTATACCTGCTAAAATTTTAATATGGGCTGCTGGTGTTACCGGCGAGGTATTTCCAGGCATTCCCCAAAGTTCATATGGAAATGGGAACCGTTTAAGGGTGAATGCGCACAATACTGTAAATGGGTTCTCTAACATTTTTGCTATTGGCGATATCGCTTTGCAAACCAGCGATCCAAACTATAGCAACGGCCATCCCCAGGTAGCACAGGTAGCTATGCAGCAGGGTAAAAATCTCGCTCATAATTTGATGGCTATTAATAGTAACAAACCCCTTAAATCATTTACTTATTTTAATAAGGGATCGATGGCTATTATTGGCAGTAAAAAAGCGGTAGCCGATATGCCAAAACAAAAAATGCATTTCAACGGATTCATTGCCTGGGTGATGTGGCTGTTTATACATTTAACCTATTTAGCCAATCATCGTAACCGTGTTAAAACTTTTTATAACTGGATGCTGGCCTATTTTACAAAAGACCAGGTATTACGTATGATCATCAGACCATCCTCAAGAACGTAAATTGTTAAATTCCATAAATAGGGATTGAGAAGAATACAGAATCTGGTTTAATTTAATTAATTTGGTTTTCATTCGTGTTAATTGTCATGTTAAGTTTATGAAAGCCAATTCTCCTTCTATTCACACTTTTACCATAAGTGAAATGAGTATTGATGCTGGCCGAAAGGACCCGGCTAAAGATTTTCTTACTTTCAGGAATGATGAATTTAAACCCAGGGAGGACATATTAGGGAGACCTTTACGTTCCAATCATTTTTCGATCGGGCTGGTAATTGAGGGGGAAGTGGATATTCAAATCAACCTGATTAATTACCATATAAAAAAGAACAACCTTGTTGTTATTCCTTTCAATGCTATACACCAGTTTCAAAACCATAACAATGAATTCATCATTATAGCGGTTAGCTTTTCGCATGATTTTTTAGGACAGGCCCGATTTGGCGAAAAACATATATCATCCTTTGGTTTCTTCTCCTTACAAAATAACCCTTGTTTATTACTGCAGCAGGAAGATGCAGATGCATTACATGACGTTATAAAGATGTTGCGTAAAATGGAGGATCCGGCATATGAACATCCGTTTAAGACCGAAATAATTCATCATGGGTTTAATATTTTTATGTTTGAAGTAGCTGCTTTGTTTAAAAAGTACCGGCCGGATGAGCAGGTAAAAACAACCAGGAAAGAAGAGATATTAAGATCATTTGTAAAGTTGCTCTTTCAGCATTTCAGGGAAGAACGCGGGGTACAATTCTATGCAGATGCGCTCTATATAACGCCTAAGCATCTTACTAAAATAGTGAAAGAAATAACCAATAAAACCTGTGGTGAAATGATTGATGAAATTGTGATTATGGAGGCAAAAATAATGTTGGATGATCTCGGGCTGTCAGTTGCGACCGTAGCGGAACAATTACAGTTTAGTGATCAGTTTTTCTTTAGTAAATTTTTCAAAAAACATACAGGTATCACTCCAAGTAAGTATAAAGGCGCAGCAAAATAAAACCTGTCAGAGCCAGTCTTAAGAAGTTCATATTAACGCAACTGTTCTCATTCCCTATCGCAGGTAGTGACTCAGTTTAAATATTATAACAGCGTAGATTGCCAGATGTTGTTGATCATAAATACACTGCATCTGACTGTTGGTGGTATCGGATATCTATCGAAAACAGGTCTTCTGGTCAATAGCACAAAATTGAGAAAAAATACTATCTTCAAGTTTTAGGTTCATGATTTCCCCGTGCGCCTACAAAAAGGCTAATTTCCTACACGAAGACATACTTATGAATAGAATTCGGGTTAAAATTCTTTCCTTATTTTTTTTGTGCATCATAAATGCATTTCTGTGCCTGGCGCAAAATGAAGAAAGTATCATTACCTTCAGGCAAAACCTCAGAAACGACCTTCCAATTTTTAAGCAGTTGATCACGTCTCTTCATCCTATATATAATAAGCCGGGTATAAGGGAACAGGTTTCCAGAAAAATCGATTCTCTCTATCGTCTTGGTCAGCCTATGACAATTTCTCAGGTGGCATCTGTTTTCAAATATGTCGACATAGGCGATTTCTGTGCTGACTCTCATAGCTACTTTCAATGGCAGCAAACGGGATTTAAAGTTTGGCCTTATGCAGTCCGCATTATCGGCAACAGTCTTTATATCAACCAGGACAGCGTGGATATACCTTTCGCGGCGGAGATCACTGCCATCAATGGGCACACGGTAAGACAGCTGCTCGACGCTCTTCACTCCTCCGGAAACAGGTACGGGGCCGATTCAGTAATGGATCTTTCGGGAATTGAGGCAGCGTTGCCCATCATATGGTCGGAGGAATATGGGCCACAGAGAAGCTTCGATGTTGAGTACAGGTACGAAAATCAGAAAAGACATGCGACAGTTGAGGCTATTCCCATGGAGACTTATTTGCAGGTTATGTATCCCAGGAGAGTGACCCCCTCTGCTTTCTGGAAAAGCAAGGAAGGAAAAGCGATAGATTATGACATCGATAAGGCAAACCGCACCGCTACCCTGTATTTGAATACTTTCTACTTTCCTCCGGATACATTGAAGACTTTTCTGGACAGCTTCTTTGGTAAGTTGGGGAGAGATAGTATAGGCCGGTTGGTTATTGACCTCACCCGTAATGGTGGCGGCCTTATGAATAACGTGCCGCTGTTATATTCTTATCTGACAGATCGCCCCTTCAGCTTTTCCCTGACATTGAGTGCGGATAAGAAGGATATACCCTACCGTAAATATCTGACGGGAATCAACTACAGCCCTTTAAACGGGCAAGTGTCCCGTGATGCAGAGCGGGCATTGTGGGGCGGCTTCCGAAAGACCGCGACGAAAACGTACGAGAAAAAGCTCTTTCAGACGCCTTTGGAACCAGTAGCAGCAGAGAAGCGGTTTACCGGGGCTGTGTATATTCTCATTTCCGGGCAGACCTATTCCGCAGCTTGCGCCTTTGCCACCCTTGCCAGGGTGAATAAGCGGGCGCTTTTATTCGGCACGCAGGCCGGCGGTAATGTGCATTTCATGAATGCAGCGATATTATTGCAATATCGGCTACCCAATAGTGGATTGGTATTTTCCGTTCCCGCCTGCTACGTTAATCTTGATTTTGCGGATAGCTTGCCGGAGAATAAATGTTCGGTAGTCAAGCCGGATCAGAATGTAACTTCAACCCTCATATTACAGATGTTTTTAAACAGGAACGGCAATCCGCCTGCTTTGAATAAGCTTCTTGAATACAAATTGGATTAACGTCAAGGTCCGACATCGAAAACAAAATTACCTATATTGAAAAAGATCGACCTGGAAGACAATAATTCACAAATGGGCAATACAATTCCATCAGCAAAAAGCCACGTATCAGTTTCATCTCAATGCACACATCTTATCCGTAGAACGTATACTACCAGTAAAATACATCTGTTTTTTCAAAGGTTACGTCCTTTATAATAGTACACAAAATGTATTTTACCGGGAGCATACTTTTACCAACAGGTTCATATGTAGTGAAGATTACTCATAATGGAAAGACATATACGAGAATAATTACGAAACAATAGAGACACTTTGAAATAATAAAGGGTTTCAGCAGATTTGCTGAAACCCTTTACTGTGAATACGATCCCAGGTACCTGAACCACAGGCCAAATTGATGCAAAACGGTTGTTCTAAGTCCCTAAAACTGTTTCGGTTTCAGTTTTTGGGCTGCAAGTTCTGCTATTTCACAAATTCGTTTTTGCCTCGTTTCCGGTCGTTTCGCAAGAACGAGCCATTGCAAAATGCTTTTCCTGACAGATTTACTTAAACTTAAGAAAAAGTCCTTTGAACCTGACTTTGCTTTGAATGCTGTTTGCAGGTCGTTGGGTATTTTCAATTCTTCTACATTGTCCAGAATTGTCCACCAACCATTTTGTTTTGCAGTTTCAATGCTTTCGTAACCAGCTTGCGTCATAAGATCTTCCTCAATTAATCGCTGCACCTTTCCCTTGTTTATTTTTGACCAGACACTATTGGATTTTCGTTTGCAGAAGAATTGCATAAACGTTTCACTGTCTATAGATTTCTTTGTGCTGTCTATCCAGCCAAAGCAAAGGGCCTCGTCAACAGCATCACTGTAAGTTATTGTTGGAACACCAGACCTCTTTTTATAATAAACAAGCCAGACAGATTGTTTTGAATGATGGTTTTCTTTTAACCATTGTCTCCAATCTTGTCTGCCTGCCGGGCAGAAAGTTGCTATTCCCTTTTTCAGCATTCCTTCTATTTCATTGTAACCAAAATGATACTCACCATCAAAATACCTAATAAATGATAGGTCCCACTTATAACTCCATAGAGGATTGGCCGGGGAATATTGGGATTGATGGCAATATTGACGGTATTGGCAACCAGATATCCAACACCAACAAATAAAGAAAATTCCAACGCAGCGCTAAAAGACTGAATATGCAGGGCATAAATTAAAACCGCAGTTGCAATTGTAATCACCAGAGAGCAAAGTGCAGGTCCGACTATAAAAATAGGTTTGTTTGGCAAAGTTTCGTTATCACGACCCAAAGAAATTTTGTACTGCTTACTGAAAAACAAGGTGAACCATAAAGCTCCGAGTAAAAAATACACAACAAATGCGACTAAAACGCTAATCCAATTTAAGTTTGCTAATTGACTAATCATAATCTGATTTTTGAATTTATGCTGCAAATCTAAATTGGTCTTGTGACAGCCCTATGTCAGGGGTTAATGATAACGATCAAAATATTCTTGTAAGGTCATTTTGTGAGGGGAAAACTTCTCGGTAAGAATATCCAGTTTTTTAATCCTGTCAAGTCGAAAAAACCGAAACTCATTACGCAAACGGCACCACGCAACTAATAACCAATTCTCATGTGTACTTAACAATGCAAAGGGTTCGATCAATCTGCTTGTGGCTTTGTCCGATTCATTGGTATATTCAATTTTTGTCAGACAAAAATTTGTAAGGGCAAACTGCAAATCAGATAGGTTATTGCTATTTTTCTCACTATTAATGTTTTGGCTAAACCGGGTCCGCTCGGAAAGCAGATTAGCTTTGTCTTTTACATTATGCCCTAATACGGCTTTTATTTTCTCGATAGCTTCTGAATAGTCTTTAACAAAAGAAGCGTCTTTGTTTTTTAATACTAGTTGCTCCGCAAGGATTAAAGCGTTGGCCTGGTTTTCGGTAAACATAACAGGTGGAACTCTGTATCCTTCCATTAAGGTATAACCTTTGCCCTCTTCAGTCAAAATTGGAACTCCTGCTTGTTCCAATGCCTTTATGTCCCTGTAAATCGTTCTGATACTTACCGAAAATTTGCTGGCCAATTCTGTTGCCGTCAAAAGTCGTTTCGTTTGCAATTGGGTTAAAATTGCCGTCAGTCGCGAAAGTCGTTTTGTATCATTATCATTCATTATTGAAACTTTTCAGAAGTTGGATTTTTGTTTATGATGTATGGTACAGCTTTGTTTTCATACAACTATAATTATGATATGCATAAAAAGAAGCTGCCAGTGACAGCTTCTTTTTTATTACAAACAGATAAATGCGTTTATGGCAGGGATTACATATTATCTTCGGTTTTCTGTTTTCTTTTAAAGAAGAAAGAAAAAGTAAATGTCAATAACAGAGATATGAATATGCATGTCCCTATTCTCTCTACGGAGAGTGGAGGGTCCATAATTCCGAAAAATGCAATAAACACTACCAGTGTTAATGCGAACTCAATAAAAAACATTGTTATCTTTTTATACTTCTTCATAAACCGTATTTATGACCAGGCAAATAAGGACATTAACAAATAAATGACTAATTTGAGTTCCCTGGATTTTGTTTGTATGAATATAAGTATATTTTTATATTTTTTTTATATCTACAGGCCGAATCTTATCATGCAAATAACAAAGCTGCCGGATGAATTGATGCGGGATAATACTTCGCTATTAGCTGAATATCATCCATATGTTTTAATTTTAATAAACCAAAAGCTTATTTGCTGGCTATAAATATAATGTACAAATGAATAAAGATCAAACGCCAACAGAAATTCCGTCTTCGACAAAAACTGATACAGGTATTTTAATTGAGAGATTGCTAAGAGTTACTGCCGGCACCGACCACCGCCTAAGTGATATGGCGGATAATAAGGCTCAAATATTGATCACGGTGAATTCTATCATCCTCTCCGCTGTTATCAGTCTGGTCCTGGGACGCTTAAAAGATGTTCAATATCTGGTCCTGCCAACTTTCATTCTGCTGGCAACCAGCCTGCTTACTTTGATCCTGGCTATTTTAGCTACCAGGCCTTCCCTTCCTAAAGGCAAATTCACGGCATCGGATATAACCGACAAAAAGGTGAACCTGCTTTTCTTTGGGAATTTTTATAAAATGAAAATAAAGGAATATGCTGCTGGTATGACCCAAACCCTGGGAGACGAGGAGTATTTATATCAAAGCCTGATCAAGGACGAATATGCGCAGGGTGTGGTATTAGGAAGGAAATACAGGTTATTGAGAGCGGCATACAACGTTTTCATGTTCGGATTGATCATTGTTATTTTTGCGTTCCTTCAATCCGTATTCCATAATACAAATCTGTTTGTTGGATAGTGTCTCTTTAATGATATTATCCAATCAAATACGCTAATCCGTCTGTAACTATTTCACAGACATCGCTTACCTTTTTTTGCTGGCACAATGCTTTGAATTGATCTCTGATTTTCCCGTAGTCATTATGAATGGGACATGGCCGGGTAGCAGAACATTTACTTAAGCCAAGCCCGCATTCATTAAAAACTTCCTTACCATCAATAGCGTCTACAATATTAAAGAGTGGTTGGTGCATTTGTTTTGCTGTAATATAAAACCCGCCGTTGGGTCCCTTGACGCTGTTAATCACTTTCTTTTTTACCAGGGTTTGTAACATTTTACCTACAGTATGTTCGCTGGCATCTATATAATCTGCAATTTCTCTGATACCGGCTTTTTCGGCCGATTCAAATTTTGATGCAAGGTAAATAACTGCTTTAATAGCAGTTTTGCAGGTAAGGCTGAGCATTTATCTTTCGTTTAAAAATTCACGTCCTTCTTTTGAAATCATTTCATGATTCCAGGATGGATTAAATGTTAATTCTATGGTTGGATCATATCCGGGGAAAGCAGATTTTAAGGTTGCTTTTGCAGCATCTGTAACGGATTCACCCATGGGGCAAAATTGTGTGGTTAGCGTCATCATGCAAAATATTTTCTTTCCTATTTCATCAAAATCAATTTGATAAATCAAACCAAGGTCTACCACATTCAATCCAATCTCAGGATCCACTACATTCTGCAATACTGCCAATGCAACTGTGCTTTTTATATTGCTGTTGTTGATGATATTCATACAAAGACTGGTTTATGCATCAGCAATTTTATTACATTCACGTTATACAATAAGGACGTGCATACTAATAATGCTGCCGCAACTTGCCGCACATACTCATATCCCAGGAAAATACCTGCCGTAAACAGTATAAAGCCCAAAATGTAACTTATTGCCATACATTGAAAAATGCGGTTATTGAATAAGTCTTTAGGATTCGGGGAACCTCCCCTGCCAGCCAATTGATGATATACTTTATTCCAAACAATAAAAGGCAAGGTCTTAAAAGTCATTCCTAAAATAATAGCAGTGACCCATCCAAAAAAAATAATAAACCCATAAGCAATCACCAGTTGGATATTTTCCGCAGATGACATTATTAACAGAGCAACAATGACAATAACGAAGATGACAGGCAAAAGCATCATCAATACAGAAAGCAAAGAAACCTTCATCTGCTCATCCACCTTTTTTCGAATGCGTTGCTGATATGACTTATAGCAGTAATTACCAAATAGCACAATAGCTATTGCCACAAATGATAATGGGAAAAGTAACAATGATCTGCTGCTTGTATATAAAAAAATAAAAACGAATGCCAGTAGCCCTCCATTGATCAAAGCATATATGCTCCAAAGCCTCCGCGGATTATTGTATTTGGAAATAAGGAACATAGGGATTAACCGGGAGCCAACCCCGATTATTAATAATAAAAACCACCCGATAATGCCAACATGTGCATGTAACGGAAGAAACTCAACAGAGCTGGCCGGCATAAAATGATAGTTAAAATTATATACAAGCATTAATCCTACAGTCGCAGTAGCCAATAGCCAGATCGTGGCTGTTAAAACAAAAATGGCATGAACATTTCTATGCCTGCTTTTTGTAATACTCACAGCAAGGTTAATAAGATAAGCAATAATGGCTAAAAAAATTAATCGCCCTCCCCATTTAGCAGGCCATCCCATATTAAATAAATAAAAACCATACACTAATAAAGGAATACCTATGGCTGCAAGTACAAATGAAGTATAAGCCAGTTTGTTACTATACAACTTTCCTTCTATCAATACCGGGACCAGTTGATGACCTGCACCAAGAATTATCATAGTCCCCCAGCCAAGCGCCATGATATGCGTGATCGCCAAAGCATGGGGATGAAAATAATGCTCAGTAATAGAAGTTGCAGATAATAGCAGTAAAATAGTTGCCACAAAAAAGGCAACAGCGGCATACAGATAAAACGGAAGTACAACCCGGTAAGAGGTAGTCGTGGACGTTTCGGTATTTCCAGTGACAGTAAACATATCAATCTTTATAAATTAGCAGATTCACCTCTTCATCGCTGATTTCCCTGATGTGGTAACTGAACTTTTGTTCTTTCAGTTCGGACAAAAGAAAAACCGGGATTCGCTTATGATAAACAAACAAAACTTTCTCAGCCGGTAATGTTTCCAATGCTTCCATTATTGTAAGCATAGGCAAAGGCATTTCCAGGTGTCTTACGTCAATAGTCTCCGGTTCGCCATTAAAACGTTGCAGGACCTCATCCCAGCTCTCTGAATTTCGGCTCACATTATCTGCCGGATTCAACATCGTATTTGTTTTTTTATAAAAATACGTTTGTACCAGTTCGTCAGTTACAATTTCACTATAAGATTCAAATCCCTGCCTTCCGAGCAGGTGCATCAAAGGAGTCGGTTCAAAACTGTTGACGATCTTAAGTACCTGCCCTCTGTCAAGCGATTTCACCTTCTGCAGGATAATGTTCAGCGGGTCCTTTCCCGCTTCAATAACAGGCCGGACATCTAATTCAATGATTTTGTCCGGGGTAATATCCTTCAGGAAACCGGGAACCGGTTCTACTCCGGCTTTCTCACCCAGGCCAAGGTTATCAATCTCAAAACCTAATGGTTTGAGGACGTTGAAAAAATTATCCACCCCGCAACCCCCAATTTTGGATGCCATCGCAATACTGGCCCTGCCTGCAATTACTTTTCGTAACAGCGGATTTCTGAGTTTGACAAATTTTGGAGAAATACTTACAATGGCCTCCAGGGTTTCGGGGTTATGCCTGATTAAAGCGCCTATTTTAGTATTGACGTTGATAATCATCTTTATCAGAATTATGGTATAAAACTAATGTAAGTATCCTTATCTCACTTGAGCATCCACTTTACCAACTAACCCAAAAACATCTTCCCATTCTTCATAGATTTAATTGTTGTTCTATTTCCAGTGCTTTTGGGAACAGGATATTATTTTCCAGGTGAATGTGCAAATGCAGGTCCTCTTCAAATTCATCCAGCATATGGTACAGCAGGCTGTAGCTGGCGCAGGCATCCTCAGGTAATAAATAATTGTCAGATAACTTCCTGATTTCTTCAAGATTCTTTCCAACCATTTCATGTTCCATCTCCATCATACTGATCGGATTCTGTACCGTTCTGAAATGTGTTACATGCAATGGCTGTGCATTATTTTTGGCGGCTTCCAATTCTTTAATATAGGGGAACAATACTCTTTCTTCTTTTACCATGTGCGCCATTAATTCTGTATTTACATCTTCCACTAATTGATGGATGCGTAACAACTCAGGATGATGATTACCATGCACCTTCATCACTTTGTCCGCATAAGCCCTTATATCGGGTAAGGTTTTCTTTACGTAAGTATGGTGCGTGTTGACGATATAATCAGCCAGGAAACCCAGGCTCCAATCCCCGTATGGCAGCGGGCGGGAAGATGGTAATTTATCAGCCTGCTGAAGTTCCTGTTCAACTTTAGTTACATCTAATCCCTTTTCTGCACAGGCTTCCTTTACGGTTTTCTTCCCTCCGCAGCAAAAATCAAGTCCATACTTTTTAAATACCTGCGCTTTGTGTAAATCTTTGGCAACAATCTGTCCCAGGGTCTCATCATTCTCTCCTGTAATTCGTTTTGAAATTTTCACTTTCCACAACGCAGGCCCTTCTTCCAGGTATTCCCAGGTAAAAATATTGCCTCTTTCACCCAATAATTGATAATAAAGAGGTTTGGGATCATGATCGTTATGTATGACTAAGCTTTCACCTTCTGTCAGTTCATCAAACCGGGCGAAAATAGTAGGATGCTTTTGCCTTGGTTCAAGGATAGTTACATCAAGAATATTTTCAATTACTGCTTGCATATTGTATAGTTTGAAATTATTTGATGAAACAAAGATCAAGCAATAAAAGTATTTAAATGCTTTTATTATCGGGTATTTTGACTAAACTGACGACAATCATGTTTTTACCCAGTATCATATGATAACGGTCAGGTTGAATAAATAAATCCCGGGGATTTTGGGGTAAACGGTCATGGCATCAACCTATTACCAGGTTCTATGACATTCAATCAGGATCAATCACTATCGGATTATGCGGGTTAACCAGAATAGCCCCTTCCTGCAATAAAAATTCAGATCTACTGTTTTATCTTTCTTCCTTCATTAATTACTTCTTGATTAACGGCTCTAATCCTTTCCACTTCCATTTTCTCAAAAGCGCGATCGTATGTTAATATCCCATTGACCTCATGTTCAACGTCGGTAGTTTGCGTATAGATTGCAACACTCAATCCCTTATATTTCATCAACTGCTCAACCTGATCCATCAGGAGTATGTAGCGGTCAGTGAGGGCAGATTTTGTAGGTTCAAAACCGTAGGCATTATTTTCTACGGGCCACATATGCCCTCTTACAAAGAGGCCCAGGCCACCAAATTCGCCTAATGACGCAGCTCGTTTTTCATCAGGCAGGGACGCTCCATTGGGACCTATATAAATATGGGTATCTACAAAATCGCCATTTCCCGGATCTCCATATGCTTTCTGATAATCGGGGTTATTATTAAATCCGGAATTACCGTTCACCAGTCTTGAGGGATCATATCTTTTTACCCAATCGGTAATTTCTTTTACATCGAATGCGCCCCAGTTTTCGTTAAAGGGAACCCAGGTAATAATGGATGGCGAGTTATAATGATCGTCGATAATGGCTTTCAATTCATTTCGGAAAGCAGACCTGGTTTTCGCGGTGTCTTCATCCTGATACCATATCGCCGGCATATCCTGCCATACAAGTAAACCAAGTTTGTCCGCCCAGTAATAAAATCGTTTGGGCTCGGTTTTCATATGTTTTCTGATCAGATTAAATCCGGCCCTTTTGGTAAATTCAATATCATATTTTAGTGCATTTTCTGTTGGTGCAGTCAAAATACCGTCTGGCCAGTAACCCTGATCAAGCATGCCGATCTGCATCACGAATTTATCATTCAGTAAAGGTCTGACTACACCGTTTACCTTATCCAATCTGACATCACGCATTCCAAAATAACTGGTTATCTCATCTGTGACCTTACCATTTTTATCGCGTAAACTAAGTTTAAGGTCATACAAAAAAGGCTCATCAGGAGACCACAACTTCGGATTTTTAATGGGAAGATAAAATGTAGTACCCGCCTCTCCTTTAACTTCAGTAATCACTTTGTCGCCATCAAGTGCAATTGCAGATACCTGCGCAGGATCAGCATCCACCAATACTTTTAAGCGGCTGTTTGCCAAATCAGGAAGTATACGGATATCTTTGATATAATTTTTATTAACCGGTTCAAGCCATACTGTCTGCCAGATACCGGAGGTAAACGTATAGTCACCCCTTGGACCATTTTTACCGGATGGAGTCCTCCCGTTATTCGGATCATGCGCAGCAACGATTAGTGTATTATTTCCTTTACTCAAAAATGGTGTAATATTTAAACTAAAGGCATCATAACCGCCTGAATGCGTCCCTGCTTTTTGTCCGTTTACAAATATGGTTGCGTCATGGTCAACTGCCTCAAAATGGAGTATCACCTGCTTATTGTTCCAGGAAGCAGGAAGCTCGAAACGCCTGCGATACCACATATTGATTTCCTGGCTGCGCTTAATACCCGAAAGGAAGGACTCCGGGCAATAAGGAACAAGTATTTGTTCAGTGCTATTCTCAAAACTGATCGGTTTTGAAGGATAAAGAGCAATCGCCACCTGCTGGCCACCCATATAATCCCATTTACCATTCAAACACATCCAATCGTTACGCTGCAATTGCGGCCGTGGATATTCAGGGAAGGGAAGTGAGGACTCCATCGCAGATTTAGTCCATTGGGTAGGTAACTCGGGGATCTGCGCGACCAGACTTTCGAACGTGCTACAAATCAGCAATACAAAACAATAGGCAAATTTCCTGATAATATTCTTCATGGCATTTTTTGAGAAAGGAGACTATAATTTTCAACTAATTACATAATATTTCCGGAACGTAATAACTTTATTTTTAAGATTGCTGTTCCTCCAATTCTTTGCAATCTGGGTATCATCTCCATACTCAGTCCTAAACCATGCACAATATCCTTTCATTCGGATTTTTCTCACTTTACTGCTTATTACAGTCAAAACTCTCCCTTAGTCCTTTCAGGTTTGTCCAGACCGGATTAGTGAAAGGTTGTGGTGAAAGCTGATGGAAAACAATTGTATTAATCATTCCCGGACATTTGATAACGTGTACCATACAATTTAGCACCATAGGTTTTTTAGCCATATAATCAAGCATGGTGACAGTACCGGAGTAAGTGGCCGCATCGCTGCCTTGTGGTTTTCCAAGTTTCCTTATCCGGGT
This sequence comes from Chitinophaga oryziterrae, assembly GCF_009758125.1. Taxonomy (GTDB): domain Bacteria; phylum Bacteroidota; class Bacteroidia; order Chitinophagales; family Chitinophagaceae; genus Chitinophaga; species Chitinophaga oryziterrae. The sequence goes on along the minus strand of NZ_WRXO01000004.1, from coordinate 365,436 downwards.
GTCTGTTTTGGTGACCATACTCGCAGGAATGTTCCGTTTTTCTATGTTCCGGCTGATCAAGCCATCGTAATACGCATTTAAATTTTTATCAATGATTTCAGCATTGATTTTCTGCGCTCCTTCTATATACCATAAAAAGGAATACGACCAGTAATTCTGATTACCAGGTTCGCCCCAACCCTGGGCAAAACGGATATCCTCTACGCCTTTATAAGGAATAGTGGGTGCAAACTCAATCGGCATCGCGAAACGCTCGATTCCCCATCCTTCGACAGGCAAATGGTATGGAGCCTTCCATGTTTCAGGATTGAAACTGTTTTTTTCCTGTCCGAATGAATGCAGGGACCAGAGACAGAACAGTAAAAGAAAAGGTTTTTTCATATTCATTGGATTTATGCCCAGACAACATGTGCCACGGATGTTTGCAAACAACAATGACTATGCCTGTCTTAAAGAATCGCGGTAGCTGCAAATGTGGGCGATATTATGACAGCAAAACTGTTCATGAATGAACGGTCTCTGTTCGTATTCGTACATAGAAATGATAAAAAGGGTATTTGTAGCAGTGGCTGCCGGTTATATTTACTCCGAAGTAGAGGGTATAGCAAGAGATTTCGTAAGGCTATTGCTGAAAGCTGTGCGCTAAAGTACAGGCATTACCGATGCGACGTCTATAGTGGCAGATGGGTTAATATAGAACTTCTAGAAACCCATTCCCCAAATGGAATAACAAAATGCGTTTTGTAAGTCTGGATGCGGTAATGGCTTATGATTCTCAGAATCGCCGGGAGAGGAAAATGATAAGGCCTTTATATATTTATTTTCTATTATTACAATAGCCAGCTCCCTAAGGGGAACTATGATACTAAATGCATGATTCATCACTTTTGCTCCGGACTCCTTCATGTTGATGTTTGCATAAGGACCGACAGGCTTATTAATATAAACATCAGTATTATCTGGACAATCAGGGAGATAACCGGTGATTAGCATCTGTTGGGTAAATGCAGTTATGGGTAATAACAGCAATAACAATATTTTCTTCATTTGATTCCTTTTACTATACATCTTATAAAGGGTATGGCCATTTTACATGACCATACCCCAATAATAATGGATTTCAATTTGTTCATAGCTACCTATCTGAAAGAGGCTTAGTTTGCCCCCATCCTTTAAAGGAGAGTCGTGTTTTATCTATACCTTTTATAATAAGAGCATCCATCACTTTTGTTCACCCAGTAGAGATGCGATAGAATAATGGGGCTAAATAGAAGTACTCATTTAATTTGAATAATGCCTATTCGAAGCAGCCTTTTGTTATTTTATCTGTCCCAGATATAAGCTGTTTGTACATAATATGCTATTCTCCGCTTTAAATGAGAGGTAGGTTTCTATCACTATTCCCTTCCACAAATCATGGGGAAATTTTAATACATCCGTCCCTATTCTTCTTTCAGCACCAAATAAAGTATATACTGCTTCTTTTAAAGAGGGTGCATAAGCTATCAGTATTACGCGATCATTGTAATGCGTATAACCCTGGTCGGGTGTCCATGAAAATCTTAATTGATCCCCTTCTGCCATCACTGATGCGTTGATCCCTTCAGTGCTCATTGGGCCTTCTGTAAATCTTACGTTTGGATAATCTATCTGGTAATCGGGATATTGTCCTATAACGGCATTTTTAAATTGGTAAGAGGACGCTAAATTATTGGGGGTTTTTGATGTTCCTGCAGATGCATATTGAAAGCCAATGTTTATCAAATCTGTAAAGTACGGATGTAAAAAATCAGTTACGGCCTTCATTTTTCGCAGTGGAGCCAGTTGCTTTTCTGAAAGTGGTTTATTGCTCTTTTGACGGCGCGAACGGAGAATATACTGACCTCTGAGCATATAACCATTAAGGGGGCCTAGTACTCCTGATATGCCTCCTAAAACGCCATTTTTTAAACGTGCCATTGTAATCTGTATTGAAGGGTTGAAACAAGGGTTACTATAGACTGATACTATTTCCAGGAAGGAATGATAATTACCAGGCTAACACAGGCAATTTAATGAATACCGGAGACTATTTCTTGTCTGATTTAGTTATAATAAGCAGGTACTAAGCGGCAGGTAAGCAGCACATAAACAGGAGGTAAACAGGTGTTGAGCGAACTAACACCTGTTTACCTCCTGTTTATGTGCTGCTTAGTACCTGTTTACTATACTCCCCTCATCAGAAAATACAGCGTTCCTATTAAATGAAGAGGTCATCCCCGTCTGTTGTTAAAGCTATTGGGGGTACGCCTATATTATCCCGAACATCTATAAGGTGGGCACTTTCTATCAGCTTTTCAAGGTGTTTCTTTATACCAAGCATATCAAAATCTAAAGTTTCATCGAAGAAACTACTGCGGGATAGGCCCATAGAGAATAATTCGCGCAATAATTCCCGCCATTCACCCAAAGATAGAAAGGAAAAGAGTTTTCCGAAAACTAAATAGGGGCTAGAAAACTCTTTATACGTAAGACTTCTGGAAAAATTGTCCCATGCCTCGCGGGGTGAAACAGATTGCTTTTCTTCCCTAATAAGCCAAGCACAATATAAATGCGGAGTCATGGAACTTTATTTCCGGCTGATCTTTAGATTACCGATTACAGTGTCGCATTAGTCCTTACCTCAAGAGCTATAGCTAAATCAACTTCGAATGCATATCTTTCAGTAAAAATTTCCATTAAAACAGTACAATTATGGTATGTCAGATTGAATAACGATTTTTATATAGGAACGATAGTGAGCTCTCAAAAAACAACGAGTCTTTATACATTTAATGTCTATTTACTTTGAAACTTTTTATTAGCCATGGGAATACATGAAATTATTTTACAGGAACTAAAAAGATTCGAAGATGATCCTCAAAGCGTTATTGATTCAGAGGATAACATACTTTCGATTATAAGAGCTAAAATCCCTGAAGGAACGGAAATTGATGACTATTCTATGGCCGAAGTGCGTGCATTTTCCTTTATTGAAAACAGTGATTATGGACAGAAAAACTGGAAGACATATTTTGGTCCAACTTATCACGTTATATCCGATAATGAGTATGTAGAACATTTCAAGCTCTCCGATATAACCGATAAAACAATTGGTTATTGGGAAACAAGATCAATATCCTGTAAACATCCGGCCCTGATCGCCAGATACGCCGGACTAGTTTGGGTGTTTAAGGGTAAGCTGACCGCAAAAAAGCCAGAACCTAGTACGACAGGAAAGCTATATATAGAAAGCCTAATAAAATGTTTTAAGGAAGGACGTTATTCTAGTTCAAATTCCCTATACACCAAATTGAGAAGAGCCGCAGAACTTGCATCAACACTCAAATTTGAAGATTTAAAAATGGAAGCCATCGATTCCATCATTGATTTGGAAAATGCTATTGTACGGATGGATCTAGCGGGTACCTGGTTACGAAGTTTTGAGATTCTTGTCGACAATAAACATATTCCAATATCGGATGAGATGACAAATAACCTTATTGAAAGACTCGAAAATGCCTTTATGTTATGCTTAGAAAAAGAAGGGCAACGTTCGTATGAGCGACACTCCGCTGACGAGGCATTCAAAGTTCTGGCAAAATATTATCTTCGACATAAAAGAACGGATGATTTGATAAGAATAGTTAGTAAAATCCATAAAGTATATGATGAGTTGATTGATAATGCCGAAGAATTTAGAAAACATATATTGACCGAAAAGCTATACTTCCATATTAAGAAATATGGAAGTAAGGATCAAATTAACGCTCTTCTGAAAAGATTGCGAAAGAACGAATCAACCCTGATCCGGCATCTAAAGCCCTACAGTATTGAAATGGAGATCCCAAGGGATGTATTCATTCATTATTCTGAAAAAGCCCTTGCGGGTTCTTTTGAAGAAGTACTTCATAGGATCGCGTTGGAATCTATTCCAAATACAGATCTTATTCCAACCCAAGCACAGGGCATTTATGATTTAATCAACAAAAGTATACACGATGAACATGGCAGAAAATTGTCCAGCATCAAAGGATTAAAAGAAGATCCAGAAGGCAATAAAATACACTCTCTTTCTAAGCATCTTGACCTTTCATCGGTATTTTTAAGAGATGTTATAAAAAAAGGAAAAGAAAGACATATAATTACATTAGAGAATGTCATGTCACACATGCGGCAATCGACTATTTTCTATCCAGAACGTCATAAGATACTAGAAAAAGGCATACATGCATTTCTAAAAAGAGATTTTACTATAGCAATGCATCTTATCATACCCCAGATTGAATCCGCATGTCTAAATTTACTAGATCAGGCAGATGGCAACGTCAGAAGAGAAGGTAAAAATAATGGGATGAACGTGAGAATGTTTGACAGCATCTTATCTGATCACACATTTGTTAATACTGTTTCACCAAACACTGCAACCTACCTACGAACTGTCTTAACCTCAGACCAGGGCTGGAATTTAAGAAATATTGTTTGCCATGGTCTTTCAACTGGTCAAACCTTTTCGGAAAAACATGCAAACAGGCTGTTCGTCATTCTGCTATACCTTGGGGTATACGTGTATACGGATCATGTTCCCGAACCTTAGCTGACCTTTTAACCTGCTCTATCAGCCAATCAAAAGATTTCACGATATCCCATTTTGGCTAATGTTATGTAAGTATTGGACATCTTTGAATAAGTGATGGCTGCTTCTTGTGGTTGTAATTTATGTTGTTTGAGGTATAATTTCTTTAGTGATTCCGCTTTAAGTAATAGTGCCATTGGATTAATAGAATGGTATTTGAGTACTAGGTCGCAACATTTTAATATGAATCCGTCGGTATAATTGTGCGTTTGAAATTCATAGCCTTTGGCTAGGTCTAGAACACATAATGCAATGGACTGTTGATTACTGAGAGTATCCATATAAAGACCATTACGAACAGCTTCTGATGGCGTATTTGTTGTAGTCATTATCCAAGCGTCAGTAGGGAAAGTACCACTAGTTAATTCGGTATTGTACCAACCATGTTTTTCGCTGTAGTTACGAATATAAATATGATTAGGTGCTAAGGAGAGCCAACATTTGACGTGCAATTCATCAGCTAGAATCTTATATAGATAGACAAGACTATGGCAGTTCCCTGTATGAGTTAATAGTAGTTTGAAAACAAACATGTTGCTCCATGCATCCTTAGCAGAAGGGTCATCCTCATCATATTTGAATGGGAGATGTAATGTAGGAAAAGAATCAGATTTGTTGATGAATATAGAAGTATCACATAATAACTTGAAAATTGCATAATTTCCTATAAAGTTTACAGAATCAACTCCTTTATCTTCATTAGTAATATTATCTATGTTCAGCTTGCAAAGTAACGCATATTCAGTAATAAAACCCTGAAATATCTGTTTGCTATATCTATTGGCCTTGTAGCAATTTTCTGCAATAAATACAGCATTCTTAAAAGAAGAATTATTCTTAAGACAAGAATCTAATAGGTCATATGATTGTTCATAGCTTTTTTGGATTGATGCGTTATTATCCGTTTGAGCATAAGCACAAAAGAAAGTATTAAATCCCGAGGTATATAAAATTAAAATGAGTAGTTTCTTACTGATCATAAGGTGTTGCTAATTTACAAATCACCGTGTCGTAGGGTTTCCCAAAAAAAATAACTGTATCGGGAATATTTTGGGCCTTGGCATTTATAACAACTCCTTCAAGCAAAGAATTAATTCTTCTTTCGATCCTATTATAATCTTCTTTGGTTAGGCTTTCTTTTCGTGTTACCCAATTCATAGACATTTGTGGATTATACACTTCTTCAAGGTGAAACAGTCCAATTGAGGAAAGATGATATGCTTCAAATGGACTATCAGCAAAATAGGCTATTTTATTTATGTCTGGGAAGTATTTCAAATCACCTCCATTAGCTAAAAAGGGATACCCTTTGGATGTGTCAAGTTTACTATTGATAGTATCCAGATATCTATAGACTAATTTATCATTTACGTTAGTAGTGATTTTTAAATCCATAAGAGGAACCCTATTGCCTGCTTTGTATAAATTATTGCAAGAACAGAAAAATATTATCAATATCACAATTGAGATGCGCATTCCGCAAATTGCTTTCATTCTATAACTTATTTAGAAGGTACTATAGGTGTATTATTATCTTCGTTCCACATTCCTGCTTTCCTACTCCAATCTCCGTTCTCATCTTTTTCCATGTATTTATCCAGAAATAAATTATAGTTATAATTCATATCCGATGTTCCAAAAACTCCTTTATTTACATGATTAAGAGCTTCCTTCGAATAATTTTGCTGCATCCAGAAGGATATTGCTCCCTTTTTACTACCTACTACATCGCTGAACAGTGTTGCACCTCTCCATGCTGCTTTTCTTTCACCTGTAGTAACAGCCTGACCATTATAAGGATCACTACTTCCTGTTTTATATTTATCCCTAAAATCATTCCACCCATTTAATGCTGCTTCATCTATAGGAGTTGTTCCCCAATCACCAAATAAGGAATTTGCACCAACTGCATTTAATTTATCATACGCAAGATCATGTTGCTGAGCCAAAAAATCCACCTGATCTACTGCTGGCAAATCATAATTATATGTATTACTACTACCCAATCCATCAGTGTTTGGATTAAAAAGAGTGGTAGCACCCATATAGTTCCCATATTCAGTACTTATTCCTAATGCACTTGCATTCCTCGCAACAAAATATGCATTCTGCCCAACTTCTTTGCCTTCAACCTGATATTTCATAATATATTGAACACCTTGCCCTAAACTGCCATGGGCATTATGTTGATTAGCATTATACCATACATAGCTGGCGCTCGCAAGGTTTCCTAATTCCGGGTTATTGTTTCTTTTATCTAAGTTGAAAACATAGGTATATGTTACATATTCCATACCATCAAGATCAATACCATCAATGGGTCTGTTACTTGCATATTGATACGGACTTAACATTGGAAAACTCCCTGTAAGAGGATCTGTACTTAAAAACCTACTGCTGGTAGAATTATCAGGTCTCCTTCGGATCTCAGTATTTTCATCCATTAAATGGACGACCTGCATTGTATTGATATTTATTAATGCGGTACCGATCTTTTGGATACTGTCTTCATCAAATAATTCTGTATACTTACCACTAGTCAAGGTTGCAATACTTGCTTTCTTACCAATCTTTTTGTATGGATTTTTATTTTGGGCAATTGATGATATAGAAAGTAGAAGAATGATAATTAAATTCAAAGGCCTTAGGTTACGCATCTTTATTTATTGAAAAATGAAAATTTATTTTTTGAGCTTGTTGGTTAAACTATTCGGAACCACCTGAAGTTTTTTAATTTCTATGTTCATTTTTTCTTGTTCATATTTCTCTTGCTCCTTTGTTTTTTCATCTTTTAAAGTTTCCTGCCACTTATTGTATGCTTCAGGAGGCATTTCCTGAAACCCTGTTACTGCAATTGCCTGTTGCGTTAATTTGGCATTATTATAAGCTAATTGTAAGTCAGGATATTTATAAAATTCCTTAATTGGAGGGTATCCTTTTGAACGAGCCAATTTTTCAAATGTGGTAATATAATAATTAGCACGTACCATTAATGCTGTTAGATTTACCGAATCCTCTTTCAAAATCTTATTTATCAGGCTTTGAGAGAAGCTATCGTAATTTACCTTTAATTTTTCCTGGTAACATAAAAGCAAATCAGCTAAACATTGCGCATATAATTTTCTACTTGAGAGTGTATCAAGATAGATTTTGTTTTTATAAGCAGTAGAGTTGACGTATGTTGATTGCATTAGCCAAGAGGTTGAAACTAGATGGGCATTAGTTGTTTCATAATTATATCGTTTGCCAGATTCATCAAAGAATTGTATAAAGGAATGATTAGGAGATAGTGAGAGATATGCTTTCGCTCCTAAATGCTCTGAAATGCATAAATATAATAATGGTAAAGAATGACATTGCCCCTTATTAGTTAATAGTAATTTGGTGACAAACATTTTTGTCCAATCATGTTCTCCCATTGGGTCTTCAAAGTCATACCTGATTTTATCTACAGTATAATACTTATTATGCACAGGATCCTTAATATCATTCAATTGGCCAAATAGCTTTTGTATAGCATAATGGAGTGCTAAGTTGCTTTTCTCATTCAATCCTTCCTGCTTTAATATAAATTTTACCAATTGTGCTTTTTGTTCAATCACTTTTTCAAATTCAGAATAATTATAGGATTGATTGTAATATGGCATTTCAGAAAGATATACTGCCTTGGTAATAGAAAAACTATCGGGATTTATTTGCAAAAATTGTTGAAAACTTTTATTAAAGTAACTTAAAGCATCCGTTCTATTCTCTGGATCAACGGAATTCGCACTATACATCGCCTTCACATTTTCTTCGTTTACTTGATTAATCTTTGGCGATAAGGGATATGTACTTTTTATTTTCCTTTCTTCCTCCTCTTTATTTTGGATCAGTTTATTTGTGCTTTCAGATACTTTATTGGAATTGGGTTTGTTTGTAACAATCGACTCGAAAGATTGAAATTTAGGGGTAGAAATTTGAGAAAAGCAAAATAGCGATTTTATCAAAAAAGCAGAGAAGAAGAGTATGTGTTTTATTTCAACTAATAGTTTCAAGGGCGTCTTAAATCAATAGGTATGTGAATAATTACTTAAAAGCACTAAATTTAGTACTAATATCTATAATAAGTATATTTGGCAATGATACATTGGTAATGGCTTATCTACTTAAAGGGATTTTTTACCGTTAATTTTCCATCAATAACCTGTCCGTCATGTAAGTCTTCTGAATAAAGCATATTACAGTTGCTTTCCAAAGCCGCAGCAACGATCATGCTATCGTAGAAGGAAAAGCCATAGCGATCTGCTATTTGGCAAGCCTGCAAAACGGTATCTTCTGTATTGGTGTGAAGGTTATTATTTTGGCTGCATTCCTTTATGGCCGTAGCTGCCTGTTCGTAGCTGAACTTGAATTTTCGAGTAACAATATTGCACAGTTCCTGCAAAACCTGCGTACTAATAAAAGAGTTGCTATCAGTAATCAGTTTCGGGGCAATTTACAAGAGGAACTCGATTAAACACTCGACTAAAATAGAAAAACCCGCGATTATCGCAGGTTTTATCTTTTCGGTGATCCCGCTGGGACTCGGACCCAGGACCCATACATTAAAAGTGTATTGCTCTACCAACTGAGCTACGGAATCATTCGCTTCTCTATCAAAGCGGGTGCAAAAATAGGAATTATTTTATTTACTCCAAGTTTTTAGAAACTTTTTTTCAAACAACTTTACAAATAGTCAAATTGCTCCCCTATTTTTGTGATGCAAAAAAATCATAATGCAAAACAAAGTCGTAGTTATCACCGGTGGGACATCCGGTATTGGTAAAGCGTTAGCAATAGCTTTTCTCCAGGCAGGTGCAAAAGTAGCTGTATGCGGCCGGAAAAAGGACGCATTGCAGGCTTTACAGCAGGAACTATCCTCTCCCGCATTATACACACATATAGCAGATGTAAGTGTGGAAGCCGATTGTAAATCCTTTATAGAGCAGACCATAGACCGGTTCGGTAAGATAGATATCCTCATCAATAACGCGGGGATCTCCATGCGCGCATTGTTCCGCGATGCCGATGTTTCCGTGCTTAAACAACTGATGGACATCAACTTCTGGGGAACCGTCTACTGCACCAAGTACGCCTTACCAGCTGTTTTAGCAACCGGAGGGACCATCGTAGGTGTGTCTTCTATCGCTGGTTACAGAGGTCTGCCGGGACGTACAGGCTACTCTGCCTCCAAGTTTGCCATGCAGGGTTTCATGGAAGCATTACGCACCGAAAATCTGCATACAGGCATTAACGTAATGTGGGTATGCCCGGGCTTTACTGCTTCCAATATACGCAACACTGCTCTCAATGAACAGGGTAAAATGCAGGGCGAAACCCCGCTGGACGAGGGCAAACTAATGAGCGCGGAAGCTGTGGCACAGGCGATTATCAAAGCAATTGCCAAACGTAAGCGTACACTGGTACTGACCGGCATGGGTAAACTGACGGTATTGTTAAGCAAGCTGCTGCCAGGACTTTCCGACGGATTAGTGTTCAATCACTTTAAGAAAGAACCGGGATCCCCACTGAAATAAGGCCCTCCTTCCCTATCCAAATAAATCTTTTACAGGACGCAGAACGCTTCATAAAGCGTTCTGCGTCCTGCTTTTATACGTAACCCATTAACCCTCAGCTACTTTATAGTTATTCACATCTGAACAATTATTTGAGGGCTGAAACACGGCTGCATGCAGATTTTATCTTTCTTTGCAGTAATATTTACACCAAGCCCCCAATGGCATTCTTTTTGGGTATTAGGAATTTTTCTTTGCATGTCCATTATTACACTAACATCTGACATAGGATTACAGGATTACCTGGTAGGCGCTATCAAAGGGCAGCTGTGGCAAAACTGTCCCGGAGCGCAGGTAATGGACATTACTCATCAGATCTCTCCTTTTAACCTGCCACAGGCTACATACATCTGTAAAGGGGCTTTCGCTTACTTCCCTCCCAAAACGTTTCATATCGTTCTCATTAACCTGTTCGACCGCAAAGCAGACTACGTCCTGCTTGCAGAACACAACGGGCAGTATATTGCCTGCGCTGATAACGGTCTTACTACAATGATCGCAGACGGAATGCCGGTGAGGGTCGTGAAACTACCATTAGACAAACAACTGCCTAAAGATACCTTCAGCATCATCAAACGCTTCTCCCAGGCCTACCAGGAACTGCAAAAAGGGAAAGACCTGGCGGAACTGGGCCAGCCGGCCACAGACTATATCGTCAAAAATAACCTGCAACCCATGACCGGCCAGGATTATATAGACGGACAAATTATCCATATCGATAACTTTGAGAACGTGGTCGTGAACATCACCCGCAAACAATTTGACGAACACCGCCAGAACAGGCCGTTTTCTATTTTTTTCCGCAGAGATGAAGTAATTACCCAGATAGCGGAGACTTATGCAGATGTCCCCGAAGGACATAAACTTGCCCTGTTCAACGCTGCCGGCTACCTCGAAGTAGCCATCAATAAAGGGAATGCTGCCGGCCTTTTTGGCCTGCAAGGCTTCCATCGCGATCAGCTTACCAGCAATTCAGGCTATCAGCAGCTCTCTTTTTACCAGACTGTAAGAATTATCTTCGGATAACCATTTACCCCCACAATACCTACAGACTGCCCAAAACATACGCTATATGCACATATATAATCGACCAAACCAATCACTTACGAAAATCCCGCAAAAAGGTAAAAAATAACTTATTAAAGAAAAAGTTAAAACTGTTATCCTTAATTATCATAATTTGCCACTTTTTCTATTTTTGTCGGACCTAAAACATCTCTATGAATTTTAAAAGGACCAACAACATTGTGGGTTGGGTTATTTGTATCATTGCCTGCACTGTCTACTTAATGACTATGGAGGCTACCGGCAGCTTGTGGGACTGCGGCGAGTTCATTTCCAGTGCCTACAAAGTGCAGGTCCCTCACCCACCAGGTGCGCCACTGTTTGTGCTGTTAGGTAGATTATTTACCATGTTCCTGAAGCCATCACAGGCTGCATTAGGTGTTAATGCAATGTCTGCCCTGGCCAGTGGCTTCACTATTCTTTTCCTTTTCTGGACTATCACTCACTTTGCCCGTCGCCTGATGGTAAAGAACGGTGAACCCATCTCCGGCGAAAAAATGATCGCTATCATGGGCGCCGGTGCTGTTGGTGCATTGGCTTACACTTTCTCCGATTCATTCTGGTTCTCCGCTGTTGAAGGTGAGGTATACGCGATGTCCTCCTTCTTCACAGCTATTGTATTCTGGGCCATCCTTAAATGGGAACATGAGGCAGATGAGCCTTATGCGGACCGCTGGATCATTCTCATCGCCTTCCTGATGGGTCTCTCCATTGGAGTACACTTACTGAACCTCCTCACCATACCGTCTATTGTAATGGTCTATTATTTCAGACGTTACAAAGTAACCCCAATGGGTACCTTCTGGGCCTTCCTGGTAGGTTGTGCTGTTACCGGCATGGTACAGAAATTCATTATCCAGGATACCATCAAATCCTCCGGTTACATGGACGTGTTCTTCAAGAACACCCTGGGCATGCCTTTCTTCTCCGGTTTTGCCTTCTACTTTATCGTACTGATAGGTATACTGCTCTATGGGTTAAAGAACCGCAAATTCGGTATCTACGCGCCACTGATCCTCGTTGCTTCCGTGATCATCATCCCGGCTTTCAATGACGGCGATGGTGGTGGTACCGTATTCGTGAAACTGGTATTAGCTGCGATCGTTCTGTTCGTTCCTTATTTCCTGCGCCTTTTTGGTGTGAAACTGGATACGGCCGGTGCATGGCACATGACCAAACTCACCATCTACTCCGTACTCTTCCTGTTACTCGGTTACTCTACTTACATTACCACCATGGTGAGGTCTACGGCCAATCCTTCCGTGGATATGTACAACGTAGATAACCCGATCTCCCTGGTAGGCTACCTTGGCCGTGAACAATACGGTGACTTCCCGCTGATTTATGGTCAGGTGTTCACTGCACACCCTACCGAATACAAGGAAACCGGTAACGTATATGCCCGTGGTAAGGATAAATACGAAATTGCCGGTAAGAAACAGGAACCGGTATATGCTGCTGAAGATAAAATGTTGTTCCCCCGCGTATGGGATGGAAGTAACGACCAGGGCCATGCTGATTACTACCGCAACTTCCTGGGTTTACAACAGGGTGAACGTCCTTCTTTCGGAGATAACGTGAAATTCTTTGTAGAATACCAGGTAGGTTTCATGTACTTCCGCTACTTCATGTGGAACTTCTCCGGTAAACAAAATGATACCCAGGGTTACGGTAACGTACGTGATGGTAACTGGATCACCGGTATCAACTTCATCGATAACATTTTCTATGGCGATCAGTCAGCAATGCCTGATAGTCTGAAAGATAATAAAGCTCATAACAGACTCTTCATGTTACCTTTCATCTTAGGTATCTTAGGACTGTTATATCACTACAAATTCCATCGCAGGGACAGCCTGATCGCTGGTCTGCTGTTCTTCTTCACCGGCTTCGCTATCGTCCTGTACCTTAACCAGGCAGGTAACCAGCCTCGTGAACGTGACTACGCATACGTTGGCTCCTTCTATGCTTACGCCATCTGGATAGGTATCGGGGTACTGGCAGTATACGAGTTCCTGAAGAAGAAAACGAAACTCTCCGTTGCGGCGCCTATCGCTACATTGGTATGCCTGCTGGCTGTACCGGTACTGATGGGCTTCCAGGAATGGGACGACCACGACCGCTCTACCAAAACAGTAGCCCGCGACGTGGCCAGTGATTACCTCAATTCCTGCGCTCCTAACGCGATCCTCTTCACCGTAGGTGATAACGATACCTACCCGCTGTGGTATGCTCAGGAAGTGGAAAATATCCGCCCTGACGTTCGTGTTATCAACCTCAGCTTACTGGGAGTTGACTGGTACATCGATCAGCAGCGCCAGATGGTAAACCAGAGCCCTGGAGTACCAATGAGCTGGACTCCTGATAAATACCGTGGCGAAACACGCAATTACATCCGTTTCTATGACGCCGGTACCTTCCCGCAGGATAAGTTCTACAACCTGAAAGAAGTAATGGATTTCATGGGTACAGATGATCCACGCGCCAAGCTGACCACCCAGGATGGTGAACAACAGAACTACCTGCCTGCGCAGAAGCTGTTTATCCCTGTTGATGTGGCCCAGGCTATCAATAGCGGTGTAGTGGATATCCACGACAGCGCCAGGATTTTACCACAACTGCCTTTCCAGATCAGCAAACAATACCTGCTGAAGAACGACCTGGCAGTATATGATATCATCACCGCTAACAACTGGAAACGCCCTATCTACTTTACCAGCCCTACCGACCTGGGTATCAACGATTATCTCCGTATGGATGGTCTTACCTACCGCCTGGTGCCGCTGAAGAAAGAAGAAAGCAACGATCCGATGGGTGCTGAGAAGAATGTGAACGTTCCTATGATGTATAACAACCTTATGAATAAGTTCTCCTTTGGTGGTGCTAACATAAACGGCACTTACTTCGATGAACCTAACCGTAAGCTGCTGCAATACGTAAGGAACGCTTATACCCGTCTAGGTACAGCACTGGCAATAGACAACAAGAAGGATTCCGCATTAACCGTGCTGAATAAAGCAGATAAAAACCTGCTGGAAAATACCTTCCCTTATGCAATGACCACACCAGGACAAATGTATAACTACAGCTCTATGCAGACTGTATACGCATACTACCTGGCTGGTGATAAGAAAAAAGCAGATGAAATTGCTCAGAAGATCATCAAGGATTGCAACCAGCAGCTGAATTATTACCGCCAGCTGCCTTCATCCAAAATGACCAGCGATCTTCAACACGATGGTCAGATGGCCGAACAGTTCATCTCCCTGCTGGGACGTATGAAACAGGACTTCAGTGATTCCACACGCAGAGGTGTGCAGGAACAAACTCCGGTTATCAGTACCCAGGAAGATACTACCAACAAATAATATAGCTGATCAATAAAAAAAGCCCCGGTCGAATATCGACCGGGGCTTTTTTTATTGCTGGATTCGGGAATTTGGGTAGTAACTTAGTTTGATTATATAATCTTCGCACCAGATGTTATTGTTCATAAATACACCTTATCTGACGTGAATATCAGGTGAAGTTAAATTGAAATACAAATCCTCAACCCGTATTCCAAAGCTACATCAGAGAACTAAACAGTCAGATGCAGTGTATTTATGAATAATAACATCTGCCAATAACATTCAAACTGAATTTGATTTACATAAAAGAGGAACAAAACGGCTCTTGAACAGGTTTATCCTCCGTTTATCCTCCGTCTTTTAACGGAGGATAAACGGAGGATAAACCTGTTCAAGAGCCGTTCAGAACCTATTCAGGGTATAATTATAACTTATTCACCTGTGCCCACCAGTACTTCACACTTTCTTTTACCTCAGGAACACTGTTCTCCCAATGATACTCATATTCTACAGAGAACATTCCCCTGAAATGCTGTGCTTTTAACTCAGCCAGTACACCTGAAATATTGGAAACACCTGTACCCCAGACAACATCATGTGCATCAGGAGATTTTTCGTTGAGATCTTTGAAATGAGAATGTAACACATGGCCTTTCAGCATTTTCAGACACTCAACAGGGTCCAGTCCTGAACGTACCCAATGCCCGATATCTGCGCAGGAACCCATCAGCGGGCTACGTCCTTTGATAGCGACGAGAACGCTGTCCGGATGCCAGTAATGACTTGGTTTCGGATGATCGTGGATAGCTACCTTGATCTGGTACTGATCACACAATTTAGATACCAGGTCCCAATGTTCGCGTTTAGGCTCTGCTGTTATTACCTGTATTCCCATTGCTTTTGCAAAATTGAATACATCTACCCATTCTTTTTCATCCGCAGGAGATAACACACCATATGCTACCAGCACCTTATTCTTTTGCTTAAAAAGCGCTTTTACCCTGGCCTGTTTTGCAGCATCCATTTTCCATTCGAAAACACCCTCAATACCACCACCTATCTTCTGACCGTTATAACATTCCACATAATGAACGCCTACGCTGTCCATCTTATCCAGTGCCTCTGCCAGTGTAAACCTGTTAAATGTATATGCCTGTGAGCCCAGTTTCCAGCCAAGCTTATCTGCCTTCGTCTGTGAAAAACCTAACGTGGACACCATCATCGCGCCAGCTAACAAAATTCGTTTCATCATCTGCTATATTTTTTTAATTGATAATCAGGAAAAGACCGTTAGCGAAAAATAGCTGCTTTCGGTGAAGAAAGCAAATAAGTTACTTATTTATATAGTTATCAATACTTTATATCCCTTCTAATTACCATTGATCATGGACTATCGCGCATCCCAACTAAATTCATTAATTTAGAACTATTATGAGAGGCATACATTTTTCCAAATTTGAACCCGAGGAGCAGGGAAAATCGCCATTTGAGAAGCTACTGGACGTGTTTACTCAATTGCTAACCTACACCAGCGGCGACGTTAGCGAAGCGCTGCAGTGGCTCACCGAACTCGACAAAGAGTATCAACTTACAGACAAAGATTACGGGATCGGGGATTTCATACAGGAACTCAAAGAAAAAGGATACCTGAAAGAAAATGAAGGCACAGGTGAAGTACAGATCACCGGCAAAACAGAACAGGATATCCGCAAAAAAGCCCTGGAAGAGATCTTCGGCAAATTAAAAAAGACCAACGTCGGCAACCACAATATCCGTAAATCAGGACAGGGAGATGAGCTGAACGCCGATACACGTCCATATCAGTTCGGCGATGCCCTCGAACAGATCGATATCACCGCTTCTATCCGGAATGCACAGATCAATCACGGGGTAGAGAGCTTTAATATCAGTCAGGACGACCTGGAAATCCAGGAAACGGACTTTAAAACACAAACGTCCACCGCCCTGATGATAGATATCTCCCATTCCATGATCCTCTACGGGGAAGATCGTATCACGCCCGCCAAAAAAGTGGCCATGGCACTGAGTGAACTGATCACCACCCGCTATCCCAAGGATACACTGGATATCATCGTGTTCGGTAACGACGCCTGGCAGATAGAGATCAAAGATCTCCCGTATCTGCAGGTAGGCCCTTACCATACCAATACCGTAGCAGGACTGGAACTGGCCATGGATATTTTAAGACGCCGCCGTAATCCGAACAAACAGATCTTTATGATCACAGACGGGAAACCTACCTGCCTGAAAATCGGTAAAGACTACTACAAAAACAGCTTTGGACTGGATCGCAAAATCCTCAACCGCACCCTCAACCTCGCGGCCCAATGCAAAAAACTGAAAATTCCCATCACCACCTTCATGGTAGCCACAGATCCGTGGTTACAGAAGTTTGTAACGGAATTCACAGAAACAAACAACGGGAAAGCCTTCTTTTCCGGCCTTGACAAACTGGGACAATTTCTCTTCTTCGACTTCGAAAACGGGAAACGAAAAACAGTGTAATAATTTATTTAAAATTGTATATGAATAACATCCGAACGTTAGGTGAGTTAAAGAAGAGTGGCTACAAACCCAAATCCGTAAAAGAAGAGATCAGGCAGAACCTGGTAAGTAAACTGCAAAAAAAAGAGAATGCTTTCCCAGGGATCATCGGTTATGAAGATACCGTTATCCCCGATACAGAAAGAGCGCTCCTCTCCCGTCATAATATCCTGTTCCTGGGACTTCGCGGACAAGCAAAAACCCGTATGGCCAGGCAGATGGTTACCTTACTGGATGAATTCATCCCCATCGTGGAAGGCTCTGAAGTAAATGACAATCCGTTCGATCCGCTGTCCCGCTATGCACGCGACCTGGTAGCAGAACTGGGTGATAAAACACCTATCGCCTGGATACCAAGAGAAGCGCGCTATGGCGAAAAGCTGGCGACCCCGGACGTTTCCGTGGCCGACCTGGTAGGTGATATCGATCCTATCAAAGCTGCCAACCTGAAGCTGAATTATGCAGATGAAAGAGTGATCCACTTCGGTATCATCCCCCGCTCTAACCGCGGTATCTTCGTTATCAATGAACTCCCCGACCTGCAGGCCCGTATACAGGTATCCCTGTTCAACATCCTCCAGGAAGGCGATATACAGATCCGTGGTTTCAAAGTAAGGATGCCCCTGGATATCCTGTTCGTGTTCACCGCTAACCCGGAAGATTACACCAACCGCGGTTCCATCGTAACACCTCTGAAAGACCGTATCGAAAGCCAGATCATCACGCACTATCCTAAGAATGTAGAGAACTCCCTGCTCATCACCGAACAGGAAGCCAACGTACACGAGGAACAGCGGCATGTACAGATCAGCGATATGATCAAACGCCTGATAGAACAGGTGGCCTTTGAAGCCCGTAACAGCGAATACGTGGACAAAAAGAGCGGTGTCTCTGCCCGTCTTACCATCGCAGCTTACGAGAACGCAGTGAGCGCCGGCGAACGCAGGGCTATCATCAACAAAGAAAAAGATACACATGTTCGTATTGCCGACTTACAGGGTATTATCCCCGCTATCACCGGTAAAATAGAACTAGTATATGAAGGCGAACAGGAAGGACCACTACAGGTGGCCGTAAACCTGCTGGATAAGGCCGTACGCAGCGTCTTTGCACAGTACTTCCCTAATCCGGACTCCTTCAAGAAACGCAAACAGAACCCGAATGCCGAAAACCCCTATCGCTCCGTTATTCAATGGTTCGATAAGGGCAATGCAGTACAGCTGTTACAGGACGTGAGCGACAAGCAATATGAAACTTCTCTGAAAAAAGTAGAAGGACTGAAAGAACTGGTAAAAGCGAAATTCCCCGGCGCTGCTAATAAAGAGCAGCTACTGCTGATGGAATTCGTATTACACGGTCTTGCTTCCTACTCCCTCATCAGCAAGAAAGTAGTAGAAAATGAAACACGTTTCAGCGATCTGCTGGGTACCATGATGAACTTCGGTACAGGCACAGAAGAAGAAAACGAAGAGTTTTAAATCCAATAAAGGAACAGAAAGCTCCCAACGGCTTTCTGTTCTCATTTTCACCTCCACGATTAAACAACACGTATGAACAACTCCAGACGAACCTTTATTCGTTCTGCTTCCGCTATCGTTGCCGGGGCAGGACTGGTTTCCGCACTCCCCTCTTCCCTTCGCGCAATGGCTCCCAGCGACCGTCTGAACATTGCCGCTATCGGTATTAACGGCATGGGCTGGAACGACCTGAATGCCATTCTAAAGAACCCTGCTGCCAGATGTGTAGCCCTCTGTGATGTTGATAAGAACGTGCTGGACAAAAGAGTGGCCGAACTCACCCAACGGGGATATGCAGTAAAGGCCTACAGCGATTACCGCAGATTACTGGAAGACAAGGACATTGATGCGGTAGTTATCGGCACTCCCGACCATTGGCATTGCCTGCAAATGACAGACGCCGTATCGGCCGGAAAAGACGTTTACGTAGAGAAACCCCTCGGCAACTCTATCGCTGAAATTAAGGCCATGGTAGCCGCACAGGAACGCACCAAACGCGTAGTACAAGTGGGCCAGTGGCAACGCAGCCAGAAACACTTCCAGGATGCCGTTGCCTTCGTGCATTCCGGTAAACTGGGACAGGTACGCCTGGTGAAAGCCTGGGCATATATGGGCTGGATGCATTCCATTCCCAAACAACCCGATGGTACTCCCCCTCCGGGCGTTGACTATAAAACCTGGCTGGGACCCGCCGAGACAAGGCCCTTCAACCCTAACCGCTTTCACTTCAACTTCCGCTGGTACTGGGACTATGCAGGTGGTTTAATGACCGACTGGGGCGTGCATCTCTTAGACTACGCTTTATTAGGCATGAAAGCTGCAAATCCCACTTCCGTAATGGCTGCAGGCGGCAAATTCGCTTACCCGGACGATGCCGCAGAAACACCGGATACTCTTACTACCGTTTACCAGTTCGACGGGTTTAACATCCAGTGGGAACATGCCACCGGCATTGACGGCGGCCCTTATGGACGTGATCATGGCATTGCCTTTATCGGCAATAATGGTACACTGGTATTGGATCGCGGCGGTTGGGAAGTAATTCCTGAGAAAGGTAAAATGGAGGCCGTACCCAGACAATTATCCGTGGATAATGGACTGGACCTGCATGCTGTCAACTTCCTCGAAGTGATCAAATCACGCAAACTGGAAGACCTGCATACACCGGTACAGGCAGGTGCACATGTAGCCACCATAGCACAGTTGGGAAACATTGCCTATAAAACAGGGAAGAAACTGAATTGGGACGGGGATAAGAACAGGTTTGATGATTCGGATGCCAATAAGCTCCTGGCTGCACAATATCACAACGGATATAAATTACCAAAAAGCTCTTAACAGAGCTTTTTTTTTTATCTGTTTATCAGAAAAATCTTCTTATATAAATAGCACAAAGATGTTCAGGCAATCCTGTTATTACAAGATATCAATACTAATAAGCGGTATATGAAGAAATACTAAACTACAGGTACTGCTTTCTCTTCCTGCAACATCATTGACAGATACACCGCATCACTGATGGGGTTATTGTAATATGCTGCGATCGGCTGAAATCCCAGTCTGGTATACAGATCTATCGCTGGTGTCATATGCGCCAGTGTATCCAGCAACATACGTTTATAACCCAGCTCACGGCCTGCTTTCACGGCCCTGGAAGCCAATGCCCGTCCTACTCCATGTCCTTTAAAGGCATCCTTTACAAATAACCTTTTCATTTCACAGGTAGAGTTTTCAAAATGACGTACCGCTACACAACCTGCGGGTAAACCGTCTACTCTGGCAAGGAATAAAGCACCTTCCGGTGCAACATAAGCTGGTTCAGGAAGATTACTTAACTCCTCTTCAAAACCCTGAAAGCTGAGATCTACGCTCAACCAATTCGCGTACTCACGGAAAAGTGCTTTTACCTGATCCAATGCTGCTACATCATCCTTTGTAACTCCTACAATTTCCAACATACACTTTTATTTAAGTCTGAAAAATACAAAAGCCTCCTGAGAGCATCAGAAGGCTTAATTCTATTAGACGTCTTTGTCCAAAATCACTTACTGTAAACGATATAATTTACGCAATTAACTCATTGTCAGCTTCCCTTTCATACACACATACGCCTTACTGCTCACCCTTCCAGGAAATAGGAAGGGTAACAAATATAATGAAATATTGCCAAAAAAGAAAGAAGATCTTTATATTGTTTCTAAAATTTAACTGCACGATAATAACAGCATGATTATTGTGCCCCTGAACCGATCATGAAAGCATTTATAACAAGAATTATTCCTGATGCCGGACTGCAATTATTGCAGGATGCAGGTATCACCATCACCCAATGGACAGAAAAGCGAGACCTTACGCCGGAAGAGTTGATCAACGCCTGCAAACAACATGATGCCTTGTTAAGCTCCGGTGCCAACAACATCAATGCGCATTTTTTAAATGAATGCAAACACCTGAAAGTAATTGCATTACTGTCAGTCGGCTATGACAACGTAGATGTTCCCGAAGCTACCCGTCTCAACATCCCTATCGGTAACACGCCCGGCGTATTAAGCGGCGCCACCGCTGATACCGCATTTTTATTAATGCTGGCGGCTTCCCGTAAAGCCTTTTACGTGCATAAAAAGATCTTAAAAGGAGAATGGAAATTCTTTGACCCTACTACAGATCTTGGTATTGAACTGAATGGTAAAACACTGGGTATTTTTGGATTGGGAAAGATAGGAATGGAGATGGCGAAGAAATGTGTAGGCGCTTACAACATGAAAGTGATCTATCACAACCGTCAGCATAATCCGGATGCTGAAAAAACATTGAATGCCGTAAGGGTTTCTTTTGATGAACTCCTGCAACAGAGTGACGTACTATCCGTACACACTGCTTTAACCACAGAAACAAAAGGGATCTTCAATACGACTGCCTTCAGTAAAATGAGACCTTCTTCCATTTTTATCAATACTGCCCGGGGCGCTATTCATAACGAAGAAGACCTTAAAGCCGCTTTGGAATCAGGGACCATCTGGGGCGCCGGATTGGATGTTACCAACCCCGAACCTATGCAACCCGATAATCCTCTCTTAAACATGCCTAATGTGGCCATTCTGCCACATATAGGATCCGCTACCGTAGATACAAGAAATGCGATGTCCGTTATTGCAGCTAAGAACGTGATTGCAGGCTTAGGCGGTACGAGGTTACCTCATGTCGTTAATCCGGAGATATACCAGGACTGGAACCGGATCACCTGTTAAATGAGAAAACCGGTACAGGAATGCCCCGGTGTATTGCTCAACCTAGAACTGCCACACTGTTATTAGGCTATCAGAGCAAAAGCGGGTGTATTGGCGCCAGGTATGTTGCGGGGATATCTAAAGTGGGTAATTTCAACGCTTCAAATGTAAAGACCGATTTCAGAACGAATGTAATACAAAGCAGTATCTTTTATATTTTCTAAAGATCGTACCCGGACAGGAAAAAAAGGGGCAACGCAGAACAGCCAACGGGAGACCGTCTGGCTGTTCTGTTTTTTATTCCCGGTCCTCAACGACTTCTCTCAAACGAATATTCAGATCAGGCATTAACTGGTTTAACGGGATTAATATCTACTTTTGCAGCATTATGGCTGATACCTCTATGCAGAGGGTCGTTAAAAGGGAACAAAAATATGTACTGCTATAAACCAGCCTGTATACTGATGTGTGTGCTGGTCGTCTTATTTACCACGGCGCTTAAAGCCCAGCAAAGAGATACTGCCAAAGCCAGGGAGCTGAAAGAAGTATCTGTCATCGCGCCTAAACCCGTCCGGGAAATCACTCCCGGGCAGAAAATGCAGGGCAAAGACCTGAGTCGCCTGAACAGTCTTTCCGTAGCAGATGCCATCCGCTTCTTCTCCGGCCTGCAGGTAAAGGATTATGGCGGCATTGGCGGGTTAAAGACCGTAGATGTACGCAGTATGGGCACCAATCAGACCGGCGTATTTTACGACGGTATTCAGCTGGGGAATGCACAGAACGGGCAGGTAGACCTTGGCAAATTTTCTTTGGATAACATGCAGGAAATTGCCCTCTACAATGGGCAGAAAAGCAACATCTTTCAACCGGCAAAAGATTTCGGATCTGCTGCTGCTATCTATATGACCTCCCTTAAACCGAATTTCAATACCGGTGAAAGTATACATCTGAAAGGGACTATCAAAACCGGCTCCTTTGGTTTATTCAACCCTTCTCTCCTATGGCAGCAGAAGATCAGTAACAAAGTATCCGCCAGTTTTAACACGGAATGGACCAACGCCAATGGCAGGTATAAATTCCGCTCACGCAAGGATGACGGGTATGATACAACGATGATCAGGAAGAATGGCGATATCAATGCGCTGCGCGTAGAAGGGGGCTTAAATGGGGTGCTAAATGGCGGAGAATGGAGTACCAAACTGTATTACTACCACTCAGAACGCGGCCTGCCCGGTTTCGTGGCCAATAACGTCTTCCGTCATGTGGACCGTCAATGGGACCGTAATTTCTTTGTACAATCCTCTTTCCGTAAAGATATCACACCGCGTTACAGCCTGTTGCTGAATGCTAAATACGCCGATGACTACACCCGCTACCTGGCGCCGGACACCGCTGCCTTATACGTGGACAATCATTACCATCAGCACGAGTTGTACTTTTCTGTTGCCCAGCAGTATGCCCTGACCACCTGGTGGAACCTCGGCCTTTCTGCCGATTTCCAATGGAATAAACTAAATGCCGACCTGCGGGATTTCGCTTATCCTACCCGTTATACCACATTAGTAGCTGCTGCATCTGCTGTTTACTTCAGGCGCTTCAGTGCACAGGCCAGCGTATTAGCTACCATCGTGAATGAAACCGTGGAGAAGAAAACGGCGGCCACACCGAAAAGAGAATACACGCCTTCCCTGTTTATCTCCTGGCAGCCATTCACTACACCGGCATTCAGGCTGCGGGCCTTTTACAAACGCATCTTCCGCATGCCTACTTTCAACGACCTCTATTATACAGATATCGGTAACTCTTTCCTGAACCCGGAATTCGCTACGCAATATGATGCCGGCTTCACCTGGACGACCACCTTTTCCAATAAAATAGAAGCGGGTATTGAAACAGATGCTTACTACAACGAGGTCACGCAAAAGATCATAGCAGTCCCTACCGTCAACCAGTTCCGCTGGACGATGATGAACCTGGGCCTGGTAAAGATCAGGGGCATCGATGTGAAAGCAAAAGCCAACTGGCAGATAAACGCAGTGGGCGTCAGCACAAGACTCACGTACACCTTCCAGAAGGCACAGGATTATTCAGATCCCACTTCCGGTTTTTACAAAGACCAGATCGTGTATATTCCCAGGCATAGTGGCTCTGCTATCATCGGAACAGATTATAAAAAATGGACTGCCAATTATAGCCTGCTCTATACCGGCGAACGGTATAATGGAAAAGATAATGTTCCGGAGAATTATATGCAGCCCTGGTACACCAGCGATTTTTCCATAGGCAGGATATTACAGTACAAACGGCTGAACATTCATCTGACTGCACAGGTAAATAACCTGTTCAATCAATACTACGACGTTGTATTGAACTATCCTATGCCCGGCAGAAATTATAAATTCATTATCGCAGTAAATATTTAATCGTCATGCAAAAGCTGTTAGCTTTTTCTATTGTTATTTTCATTGGATGCCGGAAGGGCGATAAGATCGTCCCTCCTGTTGTCACGCCTGTTGACACTGCGACCATCACATCTCCCGTGAATGGCTTTTATCTGTTAAACGAAGGTAGCATGGGTACTAACAAAGCATCTTTAGATTACTACGATTACAACACCGGTCTGTATAAAAAGAATATCTATCCCTCCGTAAATCCCACAGTAGTTAAAGAACTGGGAGATGTGGGCAATGATATACAGGTATATGGTAGTAAATTATACGCGGTTATCAATGTCTCCAATAAAGTAGAAGTGATGGATGCGGCTACTGCCAGGCGCATCGGTCAGATTGATATTCTCAGCTGTCGTTATATCACTTTTGCCAATGGCAAGGCTTATGTAAGTTCTTATGCAGGCCCTGTACAGCAGGATCCACATTCACCTGCCGGTTATGTTGCAGAAATAGACACTGCCACCTTGCAGATCACCAACAAGGTAACCGTAGGTTATCAGCCGGAAGAAATGGCGGTAGTGAACGGGAAATTATACGTAGCTAATTCAGGCGGATACAGCGTTCCCAATTACGACAGTACGGTTTCAGTAATAGATCTCACAACCTTTCAGGAGATAAAAAAGATCGACGTTGCTATCAATCTAAATCATCTAAAAGCAGATAGCGATGGAGATATCTATGTAACTTCCCGGGGCGATTATTATAACATTCCTTCTTCCTTATCTGTGATAGATACCAAAACGGATGCGGTGAAAAAGAAGTTTGATATTGCGGCCAGCAATCTTTGCATTTCCGGTGATACGGCCTATATCTACAGCTCTATCTTCAGTTATCTTACCAATACCTGGGCCGTCTCTTACAACATGATCAATGTAAAAACTGAGACATTGCTCTCCGGAAATTTCATTACAGATGGAACGGAGAAAACTATTAAGATGCCTTATGGCGTAGCAGTAAATCCTGTCAACAAAGATATATTCGTGACCGATGCGAAAGACTATGTATCATCCGGTACCTTATACTGCTTTGATAAAACAGGTAAGAAGAAATGGTCTGTAACTACTGGTGATGTACCAGGGCATTTTGCGTTTGTACTGGCGCGTAAATAACCAGACTTTTGATTTGAAATCTAATATAGACTAATGCCGTGATGAAATCTATGTTGAATCTGCAGGTATTGATTACCTGACCATTAAAAAGATACAATCTCATAAATACAAATAAAGAAGGAGCTGATCTAAAATCAGCTCCTTCTTTATTATTGGGGAAATAAGATTATTTGTTTCCAAAATCCTCCATCCATTTCCTGCCAATTTCTGCGAACCGCGCATTTCTTGAGAGTGTACTATACAGATATGCTTTTTGCTCAATAGAAAGTATTTTGTCAGGATCTAAACCAAGAGATTTCATTCTTTCAACTCTGGCTAAGAATCTTTGTTCCCGTAAGTTTACTTTTTGTACGCTCATAACTGTAAAATTTATAGATTTTTGGTTTAACTAAGTTAAGATTATTTCAACTTAAAAATAAAATAGTTGTACATAAATTTCGGATTGTTTTTCGTGTTTTTCCCGAACTTCTCCTCATGTATCATGACATCTTCAAAGTCAAATGGGTCCTCGAATTGCTCTTCTCCAAGCCTTGCAATTCTCACATAATATTTGACACAGTATATGTCGAAATATTTACTCAGATAATCATAATTCCTTTTTAAAAACCTGAAGTATAAATATGCACGTCCATTTG
Source organism: Chitinophaga oryziterrae (assembly GCF_009758125.1). Lineage (GTDB taxonomy): Bacteria > Bacteroidota > Bacteroidia > Chitinophagales > Chitinophagaceae > Chitinophaga > Chitinophaga oryziterrae. The sequence goes on along the minus strand of NZ_WRXO01000004.1, from coordinate 339,267 downwards.
TGGAACCGTCAATACCAAGTTGATGATCAGGATTGCGTAATAAGTAGTTTTTTGCTTCAAAAAGAATGGTAGAAAATACTTTTGAGTAATCGCTGTGCGTTAGTTGTGCCCTATCATCAATCTGCCCTTTTTTATTCAGCGGACCGAATGCAAGATTATGGAGATTAGGGCGCAATTTATGTGGTCTGTTATCTACCTCAACATGTAGATTAGTTCGTGTACCATCCTCAAGTTCCGTTTCAAAAAAACTTTCGTTAAGGTTTTCAATAACTGGTATTGTTTCATAGATGTTATCAAAATCAATTTTTACCCCGAGTGCCATTTTAATGGTTTTTGAGTTTGAGATCTGGTTTGCTGTATAGTTCCCCGGGAGATAGCAATAACATCGAAGCAGAAGACACTTCGTTTTGGGATTAACAAAAAAAACTCAGTCAAATGACTGAGTTTCAATTTATCTTTCGGAGGTTTCGAGCGGATTCGAACCGCTGTAAAAGGTTTTGCAGACCTCTGCCTAGCCACTCGGCCACGAAACCATCTTTTTGGCCCACCAATTTTGTGGGACTGCAAAAGTAGTAAATTTTCGATATTTGCCAAATCTATTTCATCATTTACTTGTTTACCATGAATGAACGTATTGCAGAATCAGAATTGATATTGAATAGCAGAGGTGCCGTTTACCACCTGGATGTAAGACCAGAAGAGCTTGCGGGTACTATTATCACCGTTGGGGACCCGGACCGCGTTCCCGAAGTAAGTAAACACTTCAACCGCCTGGAAAGCGTACACCAGCACAGGGAATTTGTTACCCATACCGGGTATATCGGTCAGAAGAGGATTACGGTAGTGTCTACAGGGATCGGTACAGATAACATTGATATCGTGCTAAATGAGCTGGATGCACTGGCGAACATAGATTTTACCACCAGGACCATCAAACCGGCGTTAACAAGCCTCAAAATCATCCGTTTAGGTACTTCCGGGGCTTTACAGGAACAGGTACCCGTAGATAGCTTCGTGGTATCCTCTCACGGCCTGGGACTTGATAACCTCATGCCCTGGTACCTCTTCGAAAACACTCCCGAAGAAAAAGCACTGCTGTCTGCCTTCCGGGAACAGGTACTCCTGCGGCCGGGAACTGCCAGCCCCTCTATATTCAGCGCGGCAAAGACACTGGCTGATAAGTTCACGACCGGATTTCATACGGGGATCACTGTTACCTGCCCGGGATTTTACGCCCCCCAGGGTCGCGCACTGAGAGGCCCTCTCTCCCACCCGCAATTACTGGAACAATTGACCGCCTTCCGCCATGAACCACATTATATCTCCAATTTTGAGATGGAAACGTCCGGGATTTATGGTTTAGGACGGGTTTTAGGACACGACTGCCTGTCTATCAGTGCAATAGTAGCCAATAGGGTACGGCAGGAGTTTTCCAAAGATGGCGCTAAAGCCGTGGATAACCTGATAAAAACATCTTTAGAAATAATAGAGAAATTGTAGAAAAAGCTTCAAAACAGGATGATCTTAGGTTAAAAGACATAAGATCATCCTGTTTTTGCAAGGCTCCTTCATGTCTCCTTCATACCTGAAGCATATTAACCGCGCACTTTGCCACCTTTGCAATAATTCTTACTTTTGCGCATTATGTCAGCAATCCATTTCTACAAATATCAGGGTACCGGTAATGACTTCGTCATTATAGACAACAGGCACGGCGTTTACAATGATCTCACAGAAGAACAGGTCCGCAAATTCTGCGACCGCCGCTTTGGTATCGGCGCAGACGGATTAATGCTGCTTAACCAACAGGAAGGATATGACTTCGGCATGAAATACTATAATGCCGATGGTAAAGAAGGCAGCATGTGTGGCAATGGTGGGCGCTGCCTCGTAGCATTTGCCCGTAAAATGGGCGTAATAAAAGAACACATGCATTTCCTGGCTGTAGACGGCCCCCACGAAGCTACCCTCAAAGGAGGCGACTGGGTAAATCTTAAAATGCAGGATGTGAATGGTGTGGAAATGGGCTCCCTTTATTATTATTTGAACACGGGTTCCCCTCACTTCGTGAAATTCACAGAAGATGTACAGGCAGTAGACGTATACGAAGAAGGCCGGCAAATCCGTTATAACGACAGATTCGCCAAAGAAGGCACCAATGTGAATTTCGTACAGAACACCGATAACGGGATCTTCGTCCGCACCTACGAACGTGGTGTGGAAGACGAAACCTACTCCTGCGGAACCGGCGTTACCGCAGCAGCCCTGATGACTGCCACGGAAGAAAAGGACTATGTAGTCCCGGTACAGACACTCGGCGGCGCACTGGAAGTTCGCTTCACCAAAACAGGAGAAAGGTCATACACCAATATATGGCTCTGTGGGCCCGCTACCCTTGTTTACGAAGGAGACATTAAAAAGGGACATTAAATAATGGTTAACACCCATCCAGATCATTAATTATTCTACCTTTGCGGCCGGATGATCAAATATTTCAAAAATATAGATGCTCGTACAGTAGAAATCGAGACACCGGAAAACGGTGCCTGGGTAAATATTACCCCTCCTCTGAAACAGTCAGAATTCGAACAACTGTCTGAAGAACTGGAGATCCCCCTCGACTTCCTCATGGACTCCATGGATATTGATGAGAAATCCCGTTATGAGCTGGAAGATAATGTCAAGCTCATCGTCATCAAAACACCTGCAGGAAACGCTTCTATCAATGAAAGCGATGCGTATTACATCACCATACCCATCGTCATCATCCTCACCCATAACCAGATATTGACCGTCAATTCCTTCGATAACGCGGCCATCAACCGCTTTCTCGATACCTTCCATAACCGTCACCCGGAAAAAAGGGCCATGATGGTGCTGAAGATCTTCGAAAAAGTAACCATGAACTTCCTGGATTACCTGAAAGAGATCAACCAGCTCAGAAATACCCTGGAACAAAAACTCTACGACAGTAACAGAAATGAAGAACTGCTGTCTATCATGCGTATCCAGAAAAGTCTCGTATACTTCCTCACAGCGCTCCGCAGTAATGAATTACTGCTGATGAAGCTGGAACGTACCAACTTCCTCGGACTAAACGAAGATGAAAAAGAGTTCCTGCATGACCTGATCGTAGATACCTCCCAGGCTCTGGAAATGGCCAATGTCTACACCAACATCCTCAGCAGCACGATGGATGCCTTCGCCAGCATCATCTCCAATAACCTGAACATCGTGATGAAACGCCTCACCTCTATTACCATCGTACTCACTTTCCCCGCCCTGGTGGCCAGTGTATACGGTATGAACGTAGAGATCCCATTCGCGCACTCTGCTCACGCCTTTTATATTCCCATCATACTCTCTATCGTCGTCTCCGTTATCATGAGCTGGTACTTCATGAAGAAGAAATGGTTCTAAACCCATTATTTCTGGACTTTCTCAAATAAAATTATATTTTTGAATGTATTATATAATTATTATAAGGCATGAAAGTAGTAATTTTTGCAGGAGGACTGGGTACCAGGATTTCAGAAGAAACGGATGTTCGCCCGAAACCCATGGTAGAAATCGGCGGTAAGCCGATACTGTGGCACATTATGAAAATGTATTCTCACTACGGGTTCAATGATTTTATCATCTGCCTGGGCTATAAAGGATACGTGATCAAAGAATACTTCATGCACTATTTCCTGCATAACTCCGATCTCACCATAGAACTGAACAGTAATAAACTGGACATTCACTATACAAAAACAGAATCCTTTAAAGTAACCCTCGTTGATACCGGCCTGCCTACCAAAACCGCAGGACGCTTAAAAAGGATCAAACAATATATCGGGGATGAAGATTTCATGCTTACCTACGGTGATGGCGTTGCCGATATCAACCTGGAAGATCTCCTCAAATTTCATAAATCCCATAATAAAATGGCTACCGTCACCGCTGTACAACCAGAAGCCCGCTTCGGTGGTATAGAGATGGACGAAAACGGCAAGATCCTTGCATTCAAGGAAAAGCCTAAAGGCGATAATAAATTTATCAATGGTGGTTTCTTCGTATTAAAACCACAGATATTCGATTATCTGAAAGATGATATGGATAATATCATGTGGGAAGATGATCCCATGGAAAACCTGGTGGCCGATGCAGAACTGATTGCCTACAAACATACCGGCTTCTGGAAATGCATGGACGCCCTCAGAGATAAAATCGAATTAGAGTCTTTATGGCAAACCAATAATGCCAAGTGGAAAGTATGGTAAGATTACAGGATTTTTATAAAGATAAAAAGGTATTCCTAACCGGTCATACCGGTTTTAAAGGTGCCTGGATGGCTGCATGGCTGCAACAATCAGGCGCTATCGTAAAAGGGTATGCCCTGCCACCGGAATACGATAACGGTGTATATGATTATATCAGACCCGCCGACAGTGTCCTCGATGATATCCGCAATAAACTGGTATTAAATCAGGCGATACAGTCCTTCCAGCCCGATTTCATCTTCCACCTGGCTGCTCAACCGCTCGTAAGACGCTCTTACGAAATTCCCGCCGAAACGTTCGACGTGAATGTGACCGGTACTGCCAACGTACTGGAAGCTGCCAACAACTTACTGAACCCATGTACCATCGTTGTCATTACCACAGATAAAGTATACGAAAATAAAGAACAGGATATCCTGTATAAGGAAGGCGATGCCTTAGGTGGTCATGACCCCTACAGCGCCAGTAAAGCCTGCGCGGAACTGGTCGTAAGCTCCTTCCGGAACTCCTTCAGCAATAAAGCCATTGCCAGCGTACGCGCGGGTAATGTTATTGGCGGGGGCGACTGGAACAAAGACCGCATCATTCCGGATATCGTCCGTGCTTTAAGCAACGGACAAGTCATAGAAGTCAGAAACCCGGTCTCCGTAAGGCCCTGGCAGCATGTACTGGAACCTATTGGCGGTTATTTACGACTGGGCGCTCTCCTGCAGCAGGACCCGGCTAAATATGCAAAGGCGTATAATTTTGGCCCTGCTCCGGATGACCATCTCACCGTAAAAGAACTGGTAGAGAAAGCCATCGCCATATGGGGAAACGGACAGTGGAAGGATGCTTCCAAACCAGGGCAATTACACGAAGCCACCCTGCTGAAACTGGATATCTCCCTGGCGAAAAAGGAACTGCAATGGACGCCTAAACTCAATGCCGCACAGGCGATTGAATGGACCATCAACTGGTATAAACAGCCAGCGGCTAACAGGCAGGCTTACACTATTCAGCAGATCAATGAATATATGCAATGAAATTTCTGTCAACACCTTTAAAAGATAGTTATATCATCACATTAGATACCATCCAGGACAGCCGCGGCTGGTTTGCCAGGGTCTATTGTAAAGATGAATTCAAACAGATCGGTCATGATAAAGAATGGGTACAACTCAACCATTCCTTTACCAGCGCAAAAGGCGCCATACGTGGTATGCACTTTCAATACCCGCCTTTCAGGGAAGTGAAAATGGTACGTTGTATCGCCGGAGCCGTGTATGACGTCATCATAGATCTACGGGAAGGCTCCCCTACTTTTTTACAGCACATCGGCGTAGAACTATCTGCTGCCAACAAACTGATGTTATACATCCCGGAAGGCTTTGCACATGGCTTCCAGGCGCTGACAAATGATTGTGAACTACTCTATCATCATAGTGAATATTATACACCCGGCAGTGAAGGTGGTATAAAATATGATGATCCGAAAATAAACATCACCTGGCCATTGCCGGTAACCGATATATCAGAACGCGATAACAAGCATGCTGAACTGACAGAAAATTTTAAAGGAATTTAATATGCAATGTAGATTTTGTAAGACTGAACTAAAGCATGTATTTATAGACCTCATCAACTCTCCTGCGTCGAATTCATACCTGAATCCGGAACAGCTGAATGAACCGGAAACATATTATCCGCTGAAGGTCTACATCTGTCATAACTGCTTTTTAGTACAGGTAGATGAATACCAGAAGTCCGATGCGTTATTCAACAGTGAATACGCTTACTTTTCTTCCTATTCACGCACCTGGCTGGCTCACGCGCAAAAATATACACAGGAAATGATCGCCCGCTTTGGCTTCTCTGCAAGTTCTAAAGTGATAGAGATCGCCTCCAATGACGGTTACCTGCTGCAATACTTTAAAGAAAAGAACGTTCCTGTATTAGGAATAGAGCCTACTGCCAACACGGCGAAAGTAGCCATGGAAAAAGGCATTGAAACAGTAGTAGAATTCTTTGGTACCAGTCTGGCTAAAAAGCTGTCTGCACAAAACATACAGGCCGATTTATTACTTGGCAATAATGTACTGGCGCACGTTCCCGATATCAGGGATTTCGTGGCTGGTATGCAGGTGATCTTAAAACCTGCCGGCGTCATCACCATGGAATTCCCGCATTTAATGCAGTTGGTCGATAACAACCAGTTTGATACCATCTACCATGAGCATTTCTCTTACCTCTCTTTCTACACCGTAAAACAGTTGTTCGAATCTGTAGGACTGGAAATGTTTGATGTGGAAGAGATCCCTACTCATGGCGGCTCACTTCGTATTTATGCAAAGCATAAAAATGATAACAGTAAAGAGATCTCTCCACGGGTAGCTGCTTTATTGGCAAAAGAGATCAAACAAGGTATCACAGACCTTAACTATTATCACAACTTCCAGCAGAAAGCATTCGATATAAAACTCTCCTTGCTCAGCTTCCTCACGGAACAAAAGAAAGCGGGTAAAAAAGTGGCGGCATACGGGGCTGCTGCTAAGGGAAACACTTTGCTCAACTACTGCGGGGTTAAAAATGATTTAGTTGATTTCGTAGTGGATTCAAATCCTCATAAACAAGGGAAATACTTACCAGCCAGTCATATCCCGGTAGTAAACGAAGCATATCTCAAACAGGAAAAACCAGATTATGTATTGATCCTCCCCTGGAATTTAAAGGATGAGATCAAAGATCAACTGGCGTATATCAGAGATTGGAAAGGTAAATTCGTAGTACCCATTCCTTCTTTACAAATCGATTAAATGAAAAAAGTACTCGTTACTGGTTGTAGCGGTTTTATAGGGAACTATGTGGTAAGACAGTTATTAAAGAATAACTGCCAGGTGATCGCTACTTCTGTTGACGAAGGTAAAGCCCGTCATCACGACTGGTTCCCGCTTGTTACCTGGGTTCCCTTCAATCTGCAAAAAGATACGGATGTAGGTGTCTTTGGTCAGCCGGATGCGGTCATTCACCTGGCCTGGGAAGGATTACCGAACTATAAATCCTTATTTCATTTTGAGGAAAACCTGCCGGCTCATTATCATTTCCTGAAAAGCCTGATCGCAAACGGTGTCACTGATATCACCGTTACCGGTACCTGTTTTGAATACGGGATGCAGGAAGGGATGTTAAGGGAAGATATGCCTGCCCTGCCCGCTAATCCTTATGCATTGGCAAAAGATACTTTACGCAAATTCCTCAGCGAATTACAGAAGCTGTATCCGTTTGATTTCAAATGGGTACGCTTGTTTTATTTATACGGAGAAGGTCAAAACCCCAACTCCATCCTATCCCAGTTACAAAAGGCGATCATCAACAAAGAACCTGCCTTTAAAATGAGTGGCGGAGAGCAGGTACGGGATTATCTGCCCGTAGAAAAAGTAGCGGAGAACATCGTGAAAGTAGCGTTGCAAAATACCATCACCGGTATTATTAATTGCAGCAGCGGAACACCTGTCACCGTAAAACAATTAGTGCAAAACTACCTGCAGGAAAATAATGTATCCATCCCCCTGCAACTAGGTTTTTATCCTTATCCGGATTATGAACCAATGGCTTTCTGGGGAGATAATACCAAACTTAAAGAGATCAGATGAAGCATATTATCACCTTACTGATACCTACACATAACCGGCATAACTATTTAGAGCGGGCCATTGCTTATTATGGGCCTATGCCTGTTAACATCTATATAGCAGATAGTTCGGCTACACCCTACGATATCAGACAGGATAATATCACTTACCTTCATCTGCCTACTCATACTTTAACAGGTAAGATCTCTCATGCGCTGAACCTCATCAATACTCCTTATGTAGTAATGAGTGCTGATGACGATTTCCTCTTACCGGAAAAGGTCCTGGCCTGCATAGATTTTCTTGAAAAACACCCGGAATATCAGTCTGCTGCGGGTAACAGCATCTGTTATAAAAAAGACACCGTCTCTTCTACACATGTAAATTTCGCTCCGATATATACAGATCGTCTCTCTTACCAGGTAATAGATAAAGATCCCTTTGATAGAATAAAATCCTTCTTTAATCCTTATCGTGGTGCGTTCTACGCAGTGCATCGTACACCTGTATTACGCAGGGCATTTGATGGTGCTGCTGCTGTTGTGAAGAACCTGTACATGAATGAATACTTAACAGGTATTTACACCATTGCGTCCGGTGGATTTGCAGAACTGCCTTTCTTATATCATGTAAGGGATTATGCAAATGATTCGGGAGATAAAACCACGCCTAATTTAGATGCGATCTTTAATGACCCTGACCTTAATAAACAATACAACGGCTTAATAGAACAACAGGCTGCATTGGTAGCTTCGATAACCAATACAGCACCTTCCTTTGCATCTTTCCGGTTACATGGTATTTTAGATGATGTAGCGATGCAGATGAAACAGGGCCGGTATGCGCCAAGAGCCAGTGCAGATAAGAAATACGGAAAGATCATACAGAAGGTCCCCCTGATCGGTAATCTGTTAATCAGACTATACCGTAATTACAGGGCCAAACAAGCCTTACAACCGTTTATCAGAACCGCAGAAGACCAGAAAAACCTGGATATGCTGCGCAACCTTATTATCTCCTATAAACATATTCTATGAGTAATTACTTTAACGTACGCGTATACGGTATCATGATCAATGAACATAAACAGGTACTGGTAAGTGATGAATTTATAAGAGGGGGTTATTACACTAAATTCCCTGGTGGTGGATTGGAATTCGGAGAAGGGACTTTGGAATGTGTGGTAAGAGAATTCCAGGAAGAGTTAAACCTGGATGTAGAAGTAGTAGAACATATTTACACGACTGACTTTTTCCAGATATCTGCATTTGATAACACGTCTCAGATTATCTCCATCTATTATCTTGTAAATCCGGTATCGGCCTTTACTGCTAAGATCCTCAGCAAACCCTTCGACTTTATCATCCCCGAAGGAGTAACAGAAGTAGAAGGGGTAAGATGGATAGATAAAGAAGAGTTCTCCTCTGCTGTGATTACTTTACCAATAGATAAAGTAGTGGCAGATCTGGTAAAGGAAAAGTATCTGTAAAACAGGGATTCCTGTTATTCCTCACTCTTTCCCATCGCAGCGGCTTTCATCTTCGCCGTCAGCTCATGCCCGAAATAACGTTCTATCATCCCTTCTATCAGGTAGATTAAAGGTGTTAATAAGATCGCTACTGTAAACTTATATGTATAATTCACCAGGCAGATAGCCAATACCAGCTGCCAGCTCCAGCCCTGCCCTACCTTAAAGGCAATATACAACACGATAAAACTATCTACCAGCTGAGACACAATCGTAGAACCGGTAGCCCTCAGCCACACATATTTCTCTCCTGTAGCCCGCTTAATCCGGTGAAACACTGTTACGTCCACTATCTGGCTCACCAGGAACGCTACTATACTCCCTGCAATGATCCACATCCCCTGTCCGAAAATACCATTGTAAGCATTTTGCATATCAGGCACCCCGTTTTTCACTCCCGAACTGATCCAGAAGTCTGCAAAAGGCATATTAATAGACACATAAAACATGAGAAACGCGTACGCAATAAGACTTACAGCGATATAAGAAATACGGCGTACCGCCTTCGGCCCGTAATACTCATTCACGATATCCGTTAATACGAACTCCAGCGGCCATAACAACACCCCGCAGGTAAGATTAAAGGATAATCCACTCTGTCCGAACAGCGTAAACGTATGTACCGGAATCCTCAGCAACTTCTCCAGAGAAAATATCTTTCCCCCTATGCATTCCGCTATCAATGCATTAGCAACGAAAAAACTGCAAAAAATAACAAATAATTTGGTAGGGCGGTCTTTAAGGATATTGTTGATCATCAGAATAGAAAGAAAAATTGAGAAACTAAGATAATAATATTTACTATAAATACATAAGGCGGTAATTCCTTCCAGCCTATCCGCTTCATAATAAGCATCACTACAGCGAATATCAGCGTTACCACGTTCAGCGGGAATGCCACCATCATGCCCAGGGGAATGATGCTTTTGATCACCGCCTCAAATCCCTTACTCATATTAACATACCTGGAAAACTGCACCAGTAAAAAACACAGGTTGCAGATAAATGCCAGCTTTAAAAGGAATCGTAACCTGCCCATATTGAAATTTCGGATAAATTACAGTTATTTTGCTTTCCTTGATCAGATATTTTAAATAAAACAGATGCAGATAGCTATATCGGTAGTCATATGTTCATATAACAGGGAAGCCTATATTATACAGGCCATAGACAGCCTGTACAAACAGGATACAGATAAAAAGCTGTATGAAGTGATAGTAGTGGATAATAACAGTCAGGATGATACTGCGGCCAAAGTGAACGCCTACATCGCTTCTCATCCTGATATGCAACTGTATTATCACCTGGAAAAACGCCAGGGGGCTTCCTATGCCCGTAATACCGGCGCAGATCTGTCCAAAGGGAAACTCATCTGCTGTATGGATGATGACGCTGTGGCCATGCCCGGCTACCTGAACAATATCATCCGCTTCTTCGAAGAACACCCGGATGCGACCGGCCTCGGTGGCCGTATCATCCCCCGCTATATCCCCTCAGAACCCAAATGGATGTCACATTACGTGTCCTCGCTCGTGGGTAATTTCGATTACAGCCCGGTAACAAAGCCCTTCGATAATGGCCGTTATCCGCTGGAATCCAATATGATAGTGAAACGGGAGGACTTTTTCGCCGTGGGCGGGTTTAATACCAGTCTGCCCGGGGTAAAAGGGACTTTACGCATCGGCGGAGAAGGGAAAGAGTTCTTTTACAAGCTGATCTCCAGGGGGGGCATCATCTGGTACGACCCCGAAGTGATCGTACACCACGTGGTGGAAGTAAAGAAATTAACATCCGAATACATGTACCGCGTGGCTTCCGGCATCGGCCGGGGTGAAAAGGTGCGGATGCAGACTGCCGGCCGGGGGGCCGTCAGCAAAAAGGGAGTGGAATACCTCTTTAAACTGGGAGCTTCTGTTCTTATAGGCGCATGGTACCTCTTACAGGGAAAACCTGCTAAATCCTGGCCGGTGATACAATTCCGTATCGATGTGCTGAAAGGATTCTGGGAACCGGTACACCTTCCTTCGAACTGATAATAATATATTATTATCTTTATTCACTTATTAACTCACTAAGCGTCACGCATATGAAACCAGACTGGTTGAAAAAAATACTGCCACACATCATCGCAATAGGTATCCTGCTGTTGCTGGCTATTCTCTATTGCAAGCCTGTACTGGATGGTAAGGTCCTGAGCCAGAACGATAATATCCAATGGCAGGCAATGGCCAAGCAATCGCTTGACTATAAAGCTACGCATGGCACTACCCCTCTCTGGACCAACAGGATGTTTGGCGGGATGCCAGCTTACCAGATCGCACTGGAATCAAACGAACCTTTCGGTATTTCTTTCTTTAACAGCCTGTTTTCTCTATGGCTGCCCAAACCTATCAACTTCTTCTTCCTGGCCGCACTGGGCTTTTACTTCCTGTGTAGTGTGTTAGGTGTAAGGTCCTGGATAGGTATACTGGGGGCCGTGGCCTACGCTTTCTCCACCTACGATCCCGTAATCATAGGTGCAGGCCATGATACCAAAATGATGGCCATCGCCTATATACCGGCGGTACTGGCCGGGATTCTGCTACTAACACAGAAGAAATACCTGCCCGGACTGGCGGTCACGACCCTGTTCATGTCCCTGCTCATCACCATGAACCACTTACAGGTGACCTACTACTTCTTCCTGTTATTAGGAGTGCTGGGTATCGTGTTCGCTGTGGTGACCATCAAAGCGAAAGACTTTAAACACCTTATATTAACGGCTTTATTGGTTGGTGTGGCGCTGGTAATAAGTGTAGGTGTCAACACCATGAACCTCTGGACTACCTACGAGTATTCCAAAGAAACCATCAGGGGTGGCAAGTCTGAACTTACTAAAAACGTAGAAACCACCAAGGGCAGCGGTCTGGATAAAGAATATGCATTCCGCTGGAGCTACGGCATCTTTGAAACATTCACCTTCATGGTACCTAACCTCTATGGCGGCAGCTCACAGGCGTCCCTGGACGAAGGTTCTGAAACATACAAAACACTTACCGGCTTACAGGTGCCAGCTGCACAGGCTGAATCCATGATCAAAGCATGGCCTTTATACTGGGGAGATCAGCCCGGTACTTCCGGCCCGGTTTACCTGGGTATCATCACCTGCCTGCTGGCCATCCTCGGCTTCCTTACCATCAGATCATGGCATAAATGGTGGCTGCTGGCTATCAGTATCCTGGCCATCCTGATGTCCTGGGGTAGCAACCTCTCTGTATTTAACTATGCATTGTTCGACTACCTCCCTTTCTATAATAAGTTCAGGGCGCCGTCCATGATCCTCATCATTCCGCAGCTTACGTTCGCCATCCTGGCGGTACTGGCGCTGCAGGCTTTAATAGAGGATAACAACAAACAATCCCTGTTCAAACCACTGAAACTGGCGGGAATGATCACCGGAGGTATCCTGGCGCTGTTGCTGCTGGCTTCTGCTACGCTCTCCTTCGGCAACGCCAACGATGCGGCTATGCAGGCTCAGTTTGCCCAGATGGCTGGTGGTAATACTACCGTAGCAGATTCCCTGATGCATGCACTGCATGCCGACAGGGCCTCTATTTTCCGCTACGACCTGTTCCGCGCGATTGTCCTGGCTGCTATTGCCTACTTCCTCATTTTCTATTACCTGAAAGGTAAACTGAAGATGCAATGGATGGCTGGTGCATTGATAGTACTGATGCTGGTAGATCTGTTACAGGTAGATGCACGCTACCTGAACAGCGACAACTACTCCGAACAGGTCAAATACAACAATGAGTTTGCAGCTACTCCTGTAGATCAACAGATCATGCAGGATAAAGACCCCTATTTCAGGGTGCTTAACCTCACTCATTCAGATCCGTTCAGCGATGCCATGACTTCCTACTTCCATAATTCCGTAGGTGGCTATCATGCGGCTAAACTCACCCTCTACCAGGACCTGATCGAAAACCAGTTAAGTCATAACAACCTGCATGTCTTGAACATGCTGAATACCAAATACGTGATCGTTCCGGGGCAGCAGGGACAACCGGTCGTACAGACCAATCCTGACGCACTGGGTAATGCCTGGTTCATCAAAGGCATCCTCTGGGTACCAAATGCAGATGCCGAAATGAAAGCGCTGGATAACCTGAATACCCGCGATTCTGTGGTCATCGATCAGCGTTATAAATCTGCGGTAACGGCAGATCCGGTATTTGATAGTGCAGCCACTATTAAACTACTGAAGAATGATGTAGATGTGATCTCTTACACCTCTTCATCTAAAACACCTCAGTTTGCAGTATTCTCAGAAGTATATTACAAAGAAGGCTGGAAAGCATTTATTGATGATAAAGAAGTACCGTATGCGAGAGTAAACTATGTGCTGCGTGGTTTATCCATCCCGGCAGGTACACATGCCATAACATTCAAATTTGAACCTAAGTCTTATTTCCTGGGTGAGAAGATATCTTTTGCCAGTACGCTGATAGTCGTATTATTGCTGATAGTGGCGGCGGTGATGACTTATCTGAAGAAAAAGAAGAAATAACTAACTATAAAAAAGGGATGCTCCATTAGAAGCATCCCTTTTTTATGTGCTTTCAATTCCCTGAATAACATGCCGCACGATCGCAGTAAATCCCAACCTGTTCATGATACCAGTCGTGCTGCAGCACACAATCAGAATTCTTCAGGCATTTCCAGGCCAGCAGTAATACCCGTTCAAAAAGTGCAGGAGGCCCCTCTGCCCGATGAGGGATCTAAAACGCCGGTCCAATTAACAGCCTGGCCGGTTGTACAAAAGCAACAGGTTATCCAGCTATATGGGAATCCGGATGAAGAAGTAGCAAATGCATTGATTAAAAAGGACCTGATCCTGGGACTAATTACAACCGGTGATTATACGACTGCTATCGACAGTTACAAAGAGCTTAAAGTTACTTTAAAAGAGACTTATCATGGCAGCTGGGAAGGTGGTAAAGGGATTTTTAAAAGGCATACAGAACCCATGCTTGCATATGTAAGGGAAGTAATCGCAGCTTTCAATGCACCGTTGCTGGTCCTCCTTAAGGAATGTGTAACTTTTTACGGAGACTTATCAGTTGAATACGAATCAAATTACAATAATCTATACGAACAGATTGCATCAGAATTAAATGCCGGAAGAGATGCTACAGCATTAAATGAATCGCTGAAAAAAATGGCATCTGACCACAAGGAAGCATTTCTTAAAAAAGAAGCTGTGACGGCCTCGATCATCAATTTCAATAAAAAGGCTGGTACGGATACAAATGTTACCTATGCCAAAGATGATAAAGAAACTATTAGAGATACGAAACTAATAGCTGTCCCTGATGAGCAGCTAGGTGCATCTTATAAAAAGAACAGAAGTCTGGTTGCGTTGTCTACATCGCATGGAAAGGAAGTCAAAAAGACAATTGATACCCCGGGGGACCAGGCATTGAAAAAGGATGTCGCATTGATACTAATGGCCGGTTCAACAGAGCGAAAAGAAGCTATCACGGCATTGTTTGGAGAAGATGTTATTAAACCGGCCAGCATATTTACACAAATAAATAAACATCACCGGTCTGATAATATTGCAGATGTTGTAACACTCCTCCAGGCCATCGGGTTAGATAACCTGCCACAGGCACTCGGGTTAATTGAACAGGTAGGTCCTAAAGGAACAATCAGTGAAATAAACAGTTTCTATACTGTTTCCAAAACCGTAAAAGGTGGTGCTCCTGCCATTGCGGAAGTCATTCTTTTCCTTGGTCAGATCGAATTCACTGCTGTTAAGGCTTTAACGGATTTTGTCACCGAAGCGGGTAAACATGGAGGTTTAAACGCTGTTAAACCTGTGTGGAATGCCGCCAAAACGAATGATAATATTGCCGGTGTAACTGACTTATTAAAGGATGGTGTTATTCCAGTCACTTTATTAGCTGACACCTTAGAGATTGCACTGACTTTTGCCGGTAAAAAAGGGAAGAGTAATGCAGCAGATTGGGGCAAATTATTAAAGGTTACAGGTTGGAGTAAAGAAGAACTGATTGCATTAGCGTCGGCTTTTGATACCAATCCTGGTAATGTTACGCCGGAACGCTGGGCAGAAGCAGCACTGAAAGACCCTACCTTAAAAACAAAACCGGATGAAGTAAGGGCCACTGCAAGACTCAACCATTTTGCCAATAGCGAATGGTATGAGAACCACGATACAAACAAGTTGTCTTCTCCCAAAAAAGCAAAGAAAAAGTATACCCAGTTATTGCAGGCTCTGCTCGGAGATACTCCTTTAAAAGACCTGGGAGATATCAGCTTTGATAATATTAAGGGAGATTTTCTCTCTATGCTGGTTTTCTTTAACAGACATATCGCTTCATTTGATGCCATTTCAGGACAGGGGTATGACAGGACAGGCGGCGCTGGCAAGTATGCAAGAAGTGATAAAGACCATGAGCTGAACGAGCAATATAAAGGGCTGGTAGGCGCTCAGGGAATAAATGTAGATACTTTACTTCAACCCGTCAGTTCCTCTTTGTTAGATCTTCAGAGTAAGGGGGCCATATCAGGTGGTAAACCCATCACTTCTACTGCCATTGGAACAACCGCTTACAGTACCGGAGGAGGGTCCGTTGCTTCTGCCGGACTACCTTCTCATAACCTTAAAATACTACAGGACCAGCAGGATATTATAGCTGTTTCACTCGATCCTAAAAAGTCAAAAGAAACACTATTCAATGCTCCCGTCCATCCGATAGCTCCTGAAAAAAGCCGCACGCTTGATGACAAAGGAGTAGCCTTAGATAGTCTGGTAGACAAGCAGAAAACGGCATTGGCAGGTAAGATCGGCACAGATCCCAAATATGATAACTTCCACGATGGTCTGTTGAAGGATAGAAGCAAAATGACCAACGATTTAAGTAATGCCATCAATACTATAACAGGAGGAGCAAAAGTGCTGAATGCAATAGGTTCAGAAAATCATCCCAGTTTAATTTTAAATGTACCTAAAACAGGTAATAAATTCTGCTATAACAATATTGCTACTTATACATCTACGGAAAAACTGGTAGGACTGATGGCTACAGATTTTAACGCTGCGCCAGGCCAGGATGTTAAGATCACGGTAAGAGGAAGTTTTGGTTTCCAGCGCCCGACCATCACAGACACAGGAGACTCTGTACGGTTATGGCCAGGATATGCACCTGTAGAGACTATATTACCCGGCCTTAAAGTGCTGGTAGAAAAATTACGCAGCAAGGGAGGTGGAGCGCTCGGGAATATAGGCGCCCTTACCAGTTTAACCTCAGATCCGGGCCAACCCATTTTATATGTAGAGGCGTTAAAAACAGCGATGCGCCATACAAGTATTGCTTTAAATAAAAAGATAGCTGGTGGCGCCCCTGATGAAAAAAAGAGGGTGTACGACTGGCTAAGAACAAGACTGCTGATCAAATTACAACAGTCGGGCATATTATTGGAAAAAGCAGCCACCATATACGACCCCTCATCCGTAGTCATCGAGTCGGAAAAAAAGAAACAAAAGAATAAACATTATCTGGTTACAGCAGACATGACCGATAAACTGCAGGAATATACCATGCTATATACCGCTGCTACCCTGGAGCCGGCTGCAAATCCCAACGCAAACCATAAAAAGGCGGGTAATTTTAAGAATACCGGTGATGCTTACGAGTCGAAAGTAGTATCCAAACTGGCGGCGGCAGATTATCGCATCTTCTATATGGATAGCGGAGAACAGGCGCTTATAACGGCAGGCATATTAGCAAACAGATTCCAGAAGAATGCAGATGAAACGACCAGCAAGGTGCCCAAAAGCACTTATATTAACAGAAATCCATACTTCGAGATAGGGGTGTATAAAGGAGACAAACGTTCCAACCTTGAAAACGATGACGTAAATGGTACAATCGTACATTCCGATCTGTCGCCCGTTATTACATCCGGAAGGACCACTCCCAAATCCAAAGCTGATATACAGAAGGAAACCAAATCCACCTGGCAGGGCCTTGACGGCAGAGTAAATAAACCAGCTATCATCCCCATTATTGACATTACCAATAGCAGCATAGATGAAGTAAGAAGCTTAGGTGATATGCCTGATAACTTCATTATTGTAGAAAGCCTCACCAAACACGAACAACTGGGTGCGGATAAATTTATTATGGGAAGATTGATAGCGGTAAGTAATACACAGGGAACACAGGGTAACAATCAATTAGTTAAAACCAATTTCCTTGATTTAGCTCAAAAAATTGCAGGGCCTGTTTCCAATGAAGCATATAATCCATTGCTGTCTCAGATCCGCGCCAATATGGATAAAGCCCTCTATTCCAATGACCTGGCTTAACTTTACCCTTTAGGGAACGCATATTCCAACCCAAAACCAGACCATAATCCTCCTTTTTACCTTAGGACAGATATCCCGTTCCCCGCACTACAAAATGGCAGGAAAATCCCTTAAAATATATTTTTACCCCCAGGCAACCTTTTTGAATAAACCCTCGTATTACTAGTTATATAAGAGCAGTAATCGTGGAAAGCACAAAAAAAATGGTCCCCCTGAAGGGTTATAATCTGGCCACCGTTCTGGATGGCTGCCGGCGGGGAATCCCAACCTGGCAGAAAGCCTTATATGAGCAGTATTACGGATTTGCAAATTCGATCTGTGTCCGGTATGCGTCAACTGATGAAGATGCGCGGGAAGTACTGAATGATGGATTTGTAAAGGTGTTTAAGGGCATTTTGTCGTTCGTAGTGTATGGCGATGAAAGTACTTTACCCATCGTTTTTATGGCATGGTTAAAGCGGATTATGATCAATACCAGCATTAATCATTCAAAACTGATGGCAAGACGCATTTCATGGACAGTTGCAGATAACACGTTGAATAGTGCTGCATCTCACATGGAAGACCCTATGGAAAGCATGGCCTATAATGATCTGGTAAAACTGATCCAGCAACTCAGTCCGGCTTATCGCAGCGTATTTTGTCTTTTTGCAATTGACGGCTTTACGCACGAAGAGATTTCCAGGATTTTAGGTATTTCCCTGGGGACGTCCAAATCAAATCTGCTGAAAGCAAGGAGGAACCTGAGGAAGATGCTTGAACAACAAATGCATATGGTAATGGCGTCATGAGAGAAACAAGCACTGGAAAAATATTTTTTATGGGAGCACTACGGGCAGGCAGCAATATTTATCCGCTTCCGGGAAGCAACGAACTTGTTGAAACTGAAATCATCAACCTGCTGAAATATTTCAGCTTGTTCAGGCATCCGCTTAAACTAAGTGAGATCTATAGATTGTTGCCGGATAATATTAAAGAGCTGGATGCTAAATTAGCGCTGAGAAAGATGGATATCACCGGCACGATCAAAAAGATCGATGAGTATTATTTATTGGCAACAGACGATGATGCAATTATTGAAAAACGAATTATAGGAGAAGTAAAGGCTACACATTTATTCCCTAAGGCAAAAAGAACTGCCCATTTCATTTCACTGTTCCCCTTTGTTAAATTTGTCGGTATCTCAGGTTCCCTGTCCAAGAATTATGCTGATGAAAAGACCGATTTTGATTTCTTCATCATTACTGCTAATAACACTTTATGGATTTGCCGCACCATCCTGCACCTGGTAAAGAAATTGAGCTATATAATTGGCAGGCAGCATTATCTCTGTATGAATTACTTCATTGATGAACATCACCTGCGACTGGATGAAAAGAATCTTTTTACCCGTATAGAACTAAGCACGCTCATTCCTGTTTATAATAAGAATATTTATAAAACTTTCTTACTGAGAAATCAAAGTAATCTCTCTAACATTCAACATCTGGATATTGATTTTGAAGGCGCGGTGAAATTTAATCTGATAACACTGGGTAAGAAGAACCTGTTTTGGAAATCACTAAATCTTTTTTTGATGGACCTCACAGACAGGAAATGGAAACATAAGTGGAGAAAGAGAGGTTTTCCAATGGAGGATTATGAGCTGGCATTTAAAACCACACCTTATGTTTCCAAGAATCATCCGGCCAATTATCAGAAAAAAGTATTAGAACAACTACAAAAGAGATAACATTGAAAGTCTTATTCAGTCATTCATACTTTCTACAGTTCGATCCCAAGCAGGTCGCACATGCAAAACCTTACCCACCATTGGGTACAATACTGGCTGCGGCTTTCCTGAGAGAAAACGGGTACGAAGTTGCTTTGTTCGATACAATGTTCGCGAATGCGCCGGAAGAACTGATACCTCTTCTGAAAACGTTTAAACCGGACGTTTTTGTTATATACGATGATGGCTTCAATTATCTGACAAAGATGTGCCTGAGCAATATGCGCGAAGCGGCATTCCTGATGCAGCAATATGCCAAAGCATACGGTTGCAGGGTAATCGTTACAAGCTCAGATGCGGCGGACCATTACGATAAGTATCTAAACAATGGGGCTGATTATGTGATCTCCGGGGAAGCTGAATATACCCTGCTGGAAACAATGCAGCAATTGGAAAAAAATATATCCCACCTGGAGAATATAAAAGGACTCATCTATTCAGATGCAGGCGTTATAAAGAAGAATCCGTTAAGACCTGGCTCAAAACATCTGGATGAACTCCCGCTGCCTGCCTGGGATCTCATAAACATTGGACCGTACAAAAAAGTATGGCTCAAAAAACATGGGTATTTCTCTATCAACATTGCGACTACAAGGGGATGTCCCTATAAATGTAACTGGTGCGCCAAACCCATTTATGGTAACAGCTACAATATGCGTAGCCCTGAAAATGTTGTGAAAGAAATAGTGCTGCTGAAACAACTGTTCCACATGGACCATATCTGGTTCTGCGATGACATCTTCGGACTAAAACGCAGTTGGGTAAAAGAATTTGCAGACCTGGTAAAAGCGGCTGGCGTCAGGACCGCCTTCAAGATTCAATCACGCGCCGACCTGCTGGTACAGGAAAAGTATGTGACAGATCTCGAAGCGGCCGGTTGTGAAGAAGTATGGATGGGGGCAGAAAGTGGTTCACAGAAGATCCTGGATGCAATGGACAAGGGCACAACTGTTGGTGAAATTAAGCAGGCCAGGAAATTGTTAAAGCAACACGGCGTCCGTGCTGCCTTTTTCATTCAATATGGCTACCTGCACGAAACTGTAGAAGATATAAATAAGACGATCGATTTAATCACGGAAACATTACCCGATGATATCGGTATCTCTGTTTCATACCCATTGCCGGGTACAGCGTTTTATGAGCACGTAAAACAAGACCTGATAACGAAAGAGAACTGGACAGATTCCGACGACCTTGATATTATGTATAAAAATACGTATGATAGTCCGTTCTATAAAAAATTACACAGGTATACACACTACACTTACAGGCTTGAGAAATTAAAAAGCGACGGGAGTCTCTTTCCCGCTAAACTCTTTAAATCACTCAAATACTCTTTTTTAAAACGCAGGCTTAAAGAGGAACTAAGCGCATATACAACAGAGATTTCAACAGGCATTATTAAACCAATCTGATTATGACCAGCAACGACCAATTGGTAAGCCAGGCATTTTCATTACAGTCTGCGGTTTTCGACAAACTAAATAATGAAAATAAATTAACAGCACATCTGCGTGCAATATACCGCGAAGAGGTCATGAAACAGGCTAAGGAACAATCCCGCTTTTTGGAATTGAACTGTGGTACAGGGATCGACACACTGTTTTTCGCCAATCAGGGATTCCGGTTACTCTCTACCGATATCGCTGCCGGTATGCTGAATGAATTGGATCGTAAAATCCGGGAGCACCATCTGGAAGATGTTATCAACACCCGGCAATGTTCATTCAATGAGTTGAACAACCTAGGAAACCAGCAATTCGATTATATCATATCGAATTTTGGCGGTTTGAACTGTACCGGCAAACTGGACCAGGTACTTGATCAATTAAAGACATTCTTAACGGAAAAAGGGAAGGCCACATTGGTCATAATGCCTGTAGTTTCCCCCTGGGAACTGATCATGGCGCTGAAAGGAGATTTTAAAACCGCATTCAGAAGATTTAAAAAAGATGCCACCGCACATATTGAAGGTGTCCATTTCTCTCTGCGGTATTATAATCCTTCTTATATAAAGCGGCATCTGAAAAGTGATTTTGATGTCCTTACCTTAAAAGGGATCTACTTTGCTGTGCCCCCGGAATTTTACCAGGGATTTATAGAAAGGTATCCCCGTTTATATAAATTCCTGCAAAAGGTGGAGCGGCGCTTAAGCAATTATTTCCCCTTTAACATTTTCTGCGATCATTATCTGATTACAATCCAAAAAAAATCATAATCCGGTTATGCAAGAAGAGAGAGCACCAAATGATGAGTTAACGATGAATGAATTTAACGGGCAAATAAAGTTATTAGTTCATTTTATCCGGTCAATAATTCATCAGTACTGCAAAGGGTTCAAACGTTATTGGTTTGCAATGACTTTCCTGTTGATAGTGATAACTTCGGGAGGACTGTTATATTTCCTCCATGCAGAAAAGAAATTTGAAGGAAAGGCTTCTTACGGATATACTTCTTTAAAAAGAAAATTATATGGGGAAGCAATTGATAATGTGAATGCGCTTATTCAAACGCGTTCTTATCAACAATTACAAACTTTATTACCACTGGGTATAAATCAGTTAAAGCACCTCCGCGAAATAAAAGCAACAAACAACTATGGAAGTTTGTTATCGGATGATATGACAGAGAATAATAGTCAGATCTTTTATATTTCCGTAAAAAGTACAGATCACGCAGTATTTGATAGCCTGGCAATTCTATTGGAAAATTATCTCAATAATATTGTTGCCGTACAGGAGCTACAGCGGCAGAGGGCAGAAAAGTTTAAACGGGCTATCACATACAGGGAAAAAGAACTGGTCGCGCTCGATTCCCTGATGCATGCATATACCAATAGTCTGAACAGCACGACACAATCTGTTTACCCTGTTCAGAAAGGACAGATCAATACAGAAGCGCTTTTTGAGAAAGGTGAAAAGATCACGGAAGAAATTACGGATATGCAGAATTTCCTGCAAGACTCACGTGCTGTAAAATTACAGGAACCGTTCCTGGTAAGTCAGATGCCCGTGCAAAAGTCCGTGGTGAAATTTGTGGCAGTAGTTATAATAATGTACTTAGTAATAAGCGGGCTAATCCTCTTTATCTTATTAAACATTACCAGACCCAAATATGTTCCGGAATAAAAATATCATCAATAGCTTTTGGAATATAGCGGATATCTTTCTCTATCCGGTGCTCTTTTTCGTGAGCACCTCTTTCTTTATCAAACACCTGGGACAGGCACAGTTCGGGATATGGATGCTGGTAAATACCATAGTGGTATCTATGCAGCTTTTTAATCTGGGGATAGGCAGTATGGTATTGAAAAATATCGCCTTGTATACAGGAAGGCGGGATGAAGAAGGGAAAACTGGTACAATGAATAATGCTATCAGCATTACCGTTGTGCTGTTCGCATTTTGCATATTACTCTCTCTGACAGGCTACTTTTTGGTATCTCATTATCATTTGTTTGAAATAGCGGCCAATTACAAGCAGTTATGCGCTCAAAGCTGTGGCCTTGCCGGATGTATTGTTGGGATAAAGTTTTTTGAGCAAATATTTACCAACTATTTCAAAGCATTAGAACAATACAAAATTGCCGCATTATTGGGAAGCGGGAACAGGTTGGGCGGACTATTACTGAATGCATTACTGCTTGCTCTCTTTCCGCTCAATATTACCCAACTCCTGCTGGTAATAATAATTGTAAACGGTCTATTTATCCCTTTTGCATTCGTGCTGATGAAGCGAAGCCTGCCTGGTTATTCATTTAAGTTCAACCTGAAAATCCCCAGGCACGAAACATCATTTGCCGTTCTCACATGGCTGCAATCATTGGTAATTATTCTTACTTTCCAGTCAGACAGGTATTTGATCGTCAATTATTTTGGATTGATAGTATTGAGTTATTATGCATTGATCGCTACCATGTTCAATCATTTACATATGGGATTCAGCGCCATTCTGCACTGGATCTCCCCCAAGTTTACAAAAATGCATGCACAGGAGCTGGATAGCGTGGACCTGTATATGGCTGCGAGAAATGTAGTGACCAGCTGTGCGGTCATTTTCCTGCTTATTCTCTATATTATTTATCCCTATATCTTTAAAATTATCCTGGGAACGGAAACAGCTCATGAAGTACATGAATACACCAGGTATTTCATTTCATTTGAATCATTCTTCGCCCTTAGTATCGTGCCTACCTATTATTTCAATGCAGTAGGCCACGAGCGGACATATTTATATTATGTAGTGTTTTTCTGTGTGCTTGCATTGACGGGCATGTTTGCCTGCATATATATCTTTCAGCAGCCTGTTGCAGTCCTTTACGGACTGATCGGGGCCTGTGCTGTAAGTATGATAGTATTGGAAATGCTGCTGAACAAAATACTGACAGGCAGTTACCAGGTGTTGTCATGCATTGCCCAGCTGCTACCTTCCATTTTCCTGTCGGCCTTTATATTCTTGTCTGATCCCTTATTACAATGTGTGAGTGCTTCGTTAGCTATCCTGACACTCTATCTCACACATTTAAGGGGGAACAGCCATAAAATTCTATTATTGGTAAGATCGTGAGTACATCTAAAACATATCATCTCTTCTTCTTCGTTGCAATTGTGTATACGTTCTTTAACAGTGTACTATTGCCTGAGGGACTATATTATACAACATTACTGACGCCTTTCTTTTTCATTAATTTAATACGGCAAAAGTATGTCAAATACTACTTTCACTTCCTTATTATTTCTCTGCTGTTTGCATGTATACAATTGCCGACCGTAGAATATCCAAAGGATTATATCATATCGTTCCTGTTATTACAAACACTGGCAATATTTGTACTCAATGCTTATCTGTTCTTTAAAACAGCCGGAGCAACAGCCAACGTGTTTAAAAGTCTTGCTACGATAAACATTGTGTTGGTAGCAGTGGCTTTAATAACGCTGTTTATTCCATTTATCCGTCCCGTTCTTTGGTATTTGCTCCCTATAAGTCCGGACATCCCTGTTATTCCGAGGTTAAAACTGTTCACTTTCGAAGCGTCTTATTATTCTTTGGTCATGTTTCCCATTGCCGGATATTATGCTTTAAAGAAAATACTGTTGAAAAGCGAATATAATATCCTCTTTATCTCACTATGCCTTTCCTTATTGCTGAGTTTCTCCCTGGGTGTACTGATCACATTCTTTATCGGGACCATACTCCTTCTCTCGCTTAATATGGACAAATTAAGGGGCAAGGTGAATATTACGTTTATAATGATAACCTGCTGGGGGTTACTGGCAAGCATGCTCGTACTTTTTTTCTTTTACCGGCATAATCCGTTGTTCGAAAGACTTCACAATATTTACTCAGGAAAAGATACATCTGCAAGGGGGCGTATCACAGATTCATTTTATATTGCCTGGAATGTTACGAAAACGAAATCGTTATTGTTTGGTGCCGGCCTGGGACAGTTTAAACATATTGGGAAGGGCTTCTCCAACTACTTTTACTCCTATTCAAAAATCCCTGTAACAAGGGTCTACAACTCCGTGGCAGAAACATTTTGTATCTATGGAGGATTAGGGCTAATACTCCGGTTCTATACCATCATTTATCTTTTTATAAAGACAAAAGTCTGGGAGAACTACTACCGGCAGTTACTGTTCATATTTATTTTCATCTATCAGTTCACCGGCAGTTATCTTTTTAATCCCGCAGAATATGTGATATGGGTCCTGGCATTTAGCACGGCGCTATTCCCTCAGTTTAACAGAACAAATTTCATTCTTAATACCAGGCAGCTATGAGAGTGTTGTATATAAGCAGGGCTACATTATATTCCGCTAAAGGAGGCGATACGATTCAAATGGTGAATACGGCCAATGAACTCAGGAAGCTGAATATAACAGTTGATATTAAACTTTGTAATGACAGGCATATTGACTACAGCCAATATGAGCTTATTCATTTTTTCAATATTATTCGTCCTGCGGATATTATTTTCCATATAGATAAGAGCAAACTACCTTTTGTCCTCTCCCCTATCTATATGGATTATCAGGAGGCTCCAAAAATGAACAAACAATTCAGGTACAGGTTCCTGTCATTCTTCAGTAAGAATGCACAGGAGTATTTTAAATGTATGGCACGAAGCATAAAAAACGGAGAACGGATTATGTCCTGGAAGTACCTCTTCTATGGTCATAAGAGGTCCATTGCATATATCCTGAAAGAATGTGCCTGTTTGCTTCCTAATTCTTTTAGCGAATATGAACGCCTTAGAAAGGATTTTAAAGAAGCTGGCACATTCGCCGTCATTCCCAATTCCATTGATACCTCAATTTTTACTCAAACGGATGCTGTTCAACGGGAGGATGCAGTCATATGCGTGGCCAGAATAGAGCCCTATAAGAACCAACTGAATATCATACGGGCACTCAAAGAGGCAGATATACCATTGACGATTGTAGGGGATGCAGCGCCTAACCATCATGCCTATTACAATGAATGCCGGGAAAATGCTTATGATAAAGTAACTTTTATCAATTACCAGGATCAGGCAACAATTGCCGCATTATACAACAAACATAAAACCCATATTCTCGCCAGCTGGTTTGAAACCACTGGCTTAAGCTCTCTTGAGGCAGCGGCTTGCGGTTGCACGCTTGTAATAAGTGATAAAGGGGACACCAGGGAATATTTTTCAGATAATGTTGAATACTGCGATCCCGGCGATCTGCAAAGTATAAGAACGGCAGTACAACATGCACTGAAGGCGCCGGTGAACGATTCCCTCACGGATAAGATCGTTCATCAGAATAACTGGACCGAAACCGCTGTCAAAACCCTGGATGCCTACAAAAAGGTCTGCTATGAAAGCAATTGAATCCCGGAAAGAGATCATTTTCAATAAACTGTATTTAATACTTACAGGCTTATTGCTCGTATCCGCTATTCTGGGAGGGCGGTTCACTGCTTTTAACAGCATCAGCACTATTGGCTTATTACTGGTGTGGATAGCCGAAGGAGATTTCAGCACAAAATGGGAACGTTTGAAAAGCAGTCCTCTTGTATATCTGACTACTTTTTATTTTTTGCTGTATGTATTGAGTATCTGGATCTCAAAAGATAAAGATCATGCACTTTCATTGGTGCAGAGAGAGTTCGTTATTGTGTTCATATTCTCTTCTAAAAACCCATTTAAAAAGGAACATATCTATTTCCTGTTAAAGATATTTGTGTATGGGACATTTTTCTGGATGTCCCTTGCCAGCATCCTGGCAATGAAACAATATCTTTTTAGTGGTGATCCTTCTGTATTTCTTTATCATACACTGGCCTATAATATTGAGTCAACAGCTATCTACGCATCCCTGCTATGTGTGATAAGCGTTGCGGTCGTCTTATTTGTTCCTGCTTCTGCGAGGTGGAAAATCATCCTGTATGTCTTCTTTACTATCTGGCTGCTCCTGCTTTCTTCCAGGATGTTCCTGTTCATACATCTTGTAATTTCAGTGGTTAATTTGTTCACCTACCTACCTGCAAAGTACAGGGTTATACCTGCAGGTGGTATTATTGCGATTGTTGCGCTTCTATTTTTTACCAATAATCCCATTAAAAGCAGGTTCCAGGACCTGGAATTATTTAAGACGTCTTATCTCACCCAGCCAACGTTTAACGAAGCGACCTATTTCGATGGGCTTAGCCTGCGGCTGGTCTATATACGCTTCTCATGTGAAATAATGAGAGAGCATAATGGTTACCTGTTGGGCGTCGGCAGCGGTGACGCCGCAACCCTGTTGCGGGAGAAGATCCTTTCCTATCATATGTTTACAGGCGATAACAGTATCTCCGGAAAAGGAGGTTATCTTCAGTATTCCTTTCATAATATATACCTGGAAAGCTTTGTGTCGTTTGGCATTATCGGATTGCTTACCCTTTTAATGCTATACGGATATATTGGTTATACCGGGATAAAGAACAGGATGGCTTTGTTAAGGGACATATTTATCATCATTTTCTTTAGTTCATTTACGGACGTGATCATCATGCATGATCAGTGTGACCTTTCATTAATATTAACGCTCTGTTGCCTTTCTATAACACTTATCGGCTATAATGAACAACATCTATAAAAATATTATCCGGGTCCTCACCCGCGGGGAGAAAAAGCAGGTAAAGGTGTTTATTGTGTTAAACACGTTCATCAGTTTACTGGATATATTTTGCATTATATATTTATTGTTTGTCCTAAAATTCTATACAGAGAGCAATGCTTCTTTTTTGAATAATAGCCGCATGTTTGCAGACAAAAATTCTGTCATCCCTGCGATATGCCTGTTGCTCCTTTTTTCTGCCAAGAATATTATGGGGCATTGGGTGTATCAATCCCAGGTGAAATTCATTACGCGCATTGCTCAAAGGCTTTCTACAGAGAACCTGACTAAATACCTGAATGGCGATTACAGCAACTTTGCAAATGAAGATTCCGCTGTTTTTGTCAGCAGGATCATTCATCAGCCTACAGAATTTGCGCAATACGTGTTGCTGAATTTCCAGTTGATCATTACAGAATGTGTGATGGTCAGCCTCTCTGTAATTACTTTACTCGTATATAACGCACAGTTATTCCTGATAGCTGTCATTGCCCTGTTACCACCACTTCTATTATTAGTGTTCCTTACAAAAAGAAGGTTAAAGAACATTAAAAAGAATATCAAAACCATCGTTGAACGATCTTTACAATACCTCCGTGAGGCACTCTCAGGATTTGTAGAGAGTAATATCTTTGATAAGAACCCTTTTTTTATAAACAGGCACACGGCAGTGCAGGCGGAGTTAGGTAAGAAGATTTCAAGTATGCAGATAACGCAGGATTTACCCGCACGCTTTTTTGAAGTGTTTGCCATCCTGGGCTTATTCATATTGATCGTTGCCATAAAGTTTTCGGATACAATGGGCAGTGCATATATAGTATTGCTGGGCACTTTTATGGCAGCTGCTTATAAGATCATTCCCGGTATTTCAAAGATCATTAACTTAAACAACCAGTTGCGCACTTATCAGCATACAATTGCAGAGACGGGCGTATATCCTGAGTTATCAGTTAATACGATAAATGATAAAATAACTTCCATTACATTTCAAAATGTCGGTTTCTCATACAATGGAAACAAAATCCTCCATCGTTTAAATGCTACCATCCATACAGGATCATTGTCCGGGATCAGCGGTGATTCAGGAAAAGGGAAAACAACTATACTTAACCTGACAGCGGGTTTTCTGCAGCCGGAGCAAGGCGAAATTTTATTTAACAGCGAGAGCAGGAAATATCTCCCTTTCCTGAGCCAGATTTCCTATGCAAAACAAGATCCTTTCATTTTACATGCATCCGTTTTGGATAATATTGTTTTGTTCGACAAACAGTACGATCCTGTTAAATTAAATGAAGTGCTGGAAGTCACCGGGCTCACCACTTTTCTGAAAAACTTCCCGGAAGGCATCGGAAAGATAATAATGGAAGGAGGAAAGAATATAAGCGGAGGTCAGCGTCAGCGCATCGCTTTGGCAAGGGCCTTATATAAAAATGCAACTATTCTATTGCTGGATGAACCTTTCAGCGAGTTGGACGAAGCGTCTGAAATAGCGATCATGCAATATTTAAGAACACTCGCGGAATCAGGAAAGATCATTTTACTGATCTCACACAACCCCAAAAGCCTTGATTTTTGTCATGCTGTAATTAATCTTAATGCCCATTACCGTCCTGAAAAAGTTTCATAAACTGTTTTGCAGAATCATCCATATCAAATGGCAGCACTGACGAGTAAACAGTGTGAGGGTCCCGCAGCAGTTCCAATGCCCTGGTGATCATCTCTTCCTTTGTAGAGACAATATGCCAATGCGGGATTTTTTGGTCCATTGGCTTGGTAAAGCTGATGACATGCGCTCCTGCATACAGGGACTCAATACATACATTGCCAAAACCCTCATAGTTTGAGGTATGCAAAAACACCTTTGTTCTTTTCATCAGGCGCAACACTTCTTTCTGGGGCAATGGACCGGTGAGCCGGAGATGGTCTTCCAGGCCCAGTGCTTCCATTCTACTTTCTATTTTCCCCCGCTCGGACCCATCCCCACATAAAATGGCTTGGACAGGCTGTAATTGTTCTTTGATTGCAGCCACCACCTCCACAAAAACATCATATTGTTTTAGCGGGGACAGACTTCCCGCGCCTAGTATATCGATCGTTCGTTCCTCATTGTCTTTATCAAACAACAGTGTATCTATCGCATCGGGGATCAGATATGCCGGGCGAATACCATGGTTTTTATGAAATTCATTCAGCAGAAAGTCTGACATGGCCACCAATTCCGATGGTTGAGGGCGAATACGTTTTACGAATTTGTTCCAGGGCCTTGCATCTTGTCCGCATATCCAGCAATAATGCTTTAACCGGTATAGTTTCGAGAAATAATGTGCTACAAAACTGCATTCTGCACACCAGAAACTAAGTATCCCGATGATATGTTTTTCCCTTTTCAACCGGAATAAGGTCTTTACAACATTCAGCCACACCAGCCAGTTGCGTATACCCCCTTTATTTTCTCCAGAGAATGGTATCACCAGGTTCCCGTTCCAGGTATAGCGGTTGCGGCTCACAGGAAACTGAAAAGTGAGAATGACGATTTCCAGTTCCGGGAAGTTCCTGTTCAGCGCTCTTATTAAGCTTTGCTTGGCAGGAAGCCAGATGGACTCTTCTTCCGATTCGTTTGCCGGAAATGCAGGTGTTAATATGATAAGCGTTTTTCTATTCAATTGAACTGATAAATGCTTTTGTTTTTTGAAAGACTATTTCCGGAGTATACCTTGTAAGGCAATGAACATCATTGAACTTGCAGGTTTCCAGCATGCAATTACCACATGGCAGATCATCTGAACTGAATATCAGCGCGTTTTTATTTTGTGGTGTTACCCAATCGCTTCTGGTAGAACCGAGTAATACCACTGTCGGCTTATCCAATACCCAGCACATATGCATTAATCCGGAATCTTCGGACAGCATGAACCAGCACTGTTGAATAATCCTGAAACCTTCGCTGGGGGAAGTATTATCGATCATATAAAGCAGTTTATCGCCCAGTTTTTCTTTGAGGTAAACTGCCTTATCTCTTATGAATTGTATACCAAGCGCGATGAATTGGGTATCAGGGAATTCCTGTAACCATAATCTGGCAAAGGCCACATAATTATCCATATCCCAGTTACGTGTACCGAAAGCCCCCGCAGGATTAAGGATCACCAGCCTGCTCTTTCCGTCCCATCCGCATGCTGCTAATAATTTATCTGCCTGGAAAGCAGATGGTTTAAAACGATAGCCCGCATCCAGGAAATTTTTTCCCAGGCCAACAGATTCAATGGTGCGCCGGGTACGCTCCCCCGCAGCAAGAGGAGAATACCTGTCGAATTCGCTCCATGCTTCGGGCCGTAAGATCTTTCTCACAAATCTGCTGATACGGTTGTTCTGCAGATCAATGATCACATCGTATCTTCTGAAGAATAAGCGGGGCAGTAATAAACAGGCGGATAAAAATTGTTTTTTAAAGTTTCTCTTTCCACCGATGGAAAATACATGGTCAAAGAGTAAAAGATCTTTGGGGACCGGATCTACTTCTTTCCTTGTCAGGAAGTCCAGTTGCGTCCCTTCGGGTAAGGTATTACGTAATGCCTGTAAATAAGGAAGTGTAATGACCGTATCGCCCATTGCCTGTAAACGAATTGCCAGCACCTTTTTGGGTGCCGTGTTCCTCTCCCATTTTCTAATCGACATCTATCGGGAATTTAATCGCCGGCATATGTCTTCTTATTTCTCTTATCAATGCCGGAACATCTCCAATAACATATTTCTTTACATCATTTACATAAATGACTGAATAATCACTTACCGGAATATTATGCAATTGAATAAGCAGAGAAGCATCGAATAAAACAACCTTACCCTTATGAAGCATTAGCTGAATGTCTTCCGGATTAATTGAAAAGAAACCGGTCCCTTTGGCAATGATTAAATCAGCATAATATCCTTCCTTCACCGATCCTGTTTTATCCAGTTTCCAGACATTTGCAGCCTTTTGTGTTACCGCATTTATTAATTCAGTATCACTTAGCATGTTTTGCGCTTTTGCCAGTCGCAGGTGTTGCCATATATTCCAATTAGCTGAAACGGTAGCGTCCGTACCTAACAGGATTTTCGTACATGACTTAAGCTGATCGATCTTAGCTGTTGCATTCAACAGAAAGTAGTTCGAATCCGGGCACCAGACTAACGCCTCAAATTTCTCTGCCTGTTGTTCATTCATGGCCACGCCATGTATAGCGATCAGTTTACGGCGAAAGATATTCCATCTCAGTAATTCATCTATCTCGTTACAAGCCTCAAGGTCTGTCCCCTCCCCTGCATGGATCACAAAGGGATTATCTGCGAAAGGCCTATTCAATCTTCTTTTCCAGTGTTTTTCCAATTTCACTGAATGTAAGGAAGTGCATCCGGAAAATATGGTGATTAAATTTTCAGGGACACTTAATCTTTCTCCATGCTGTATAACGGTTGTAACTCCTGCAATCAGGTTCTTATAAACACCCCATTTTGTACGTAATTCTTTGGGAATGTCCAGCACCTGTTGAATGATTTCATTGCTTTGCTGATATATATCGGGGCCCCATTCCAGGTAATTCTTATAAGTACGGTTGCCTAGCTGGGGAAACAGGTTATAATCCAGATGATCGTGAGAATTTATCAATCCGGGGAAAGCCAGGCAATCCTCAAACCAGATATTCTTTTCTACCGGATTAATATCATCGGGAGCAAGGATCTGTTCTATTTTATTCCCGTGAATAAAAATGCTCCGGCGATCTCCGTTCATCAATTGTAATCCATGTAAAACCATCTTCTTACAATTTCGGTTCAATAATTGTTTTGTTAGATGCAGCCCCTTCAGCGTAAGGATTTTTTCTGAATACGACCCGGAAAAAGGTTTTCTTCGCTGCATCCACCATTAACCAGTTTCGCGAAAAAAGAAATACCAGGATATTACCAAACAAAGACCAGGCAAAAGATATCCTCCTTACATTCTTCAATTCCTTTTTTGTGCGGATAAAGTAATCAAGCGCCAATACCCTTCTATAATATTGCAAAGGATGTTGCAACCTGTTCATCTGTTCCTGGTGATGATAGACGAAGGCATTGTTCAATACGTGAATACCTGTTCCGGGGAAGCCGATACTAACCCCATAGTTATCACCAATTCCATATTTATCCAGCCTTTCATCATAAGGAGAATGTACCAGCCAGTTCTTACGGATAACGCTTGCCCCTAATCCAAACACGGGCACGGTAAAGTTCTCTCCTGAGAAATCTGTAATCACCGGCCATCCGGACCTTGCAATGTGATTCCCTTTCCGGACGTAATATCGTTTAATTCTCTTTATGAAAAAGTTATCTGATATGCACCGGATTTCTCCCCAGATGCCCAAACCGAAAATATATCTGATTATTAATTGTTTAGCGGAATAAACCGGATAGGTAGCCGTCCAATTGCCATTTTCCTGCTGCAGGACCTGTCCGGAAACTGCACCGGCTTCCCTATGCTGCTGAATATAGGCAGTTATCTTCTGCAGATAATCTGCCGGTACTTCTATATCATCATCACAGAGGAAGATCCACTCAGACCTGGCGGCTCTTATTCCCATGTTCCGCTGAACGCAGACTGAAGGTATGGAAGATAAGTGTTGAATATTTAAATTGGGGTAGTCAGTATTTGTTAACCATTCACTTCCGGCATCTACGATAATTACTTCGTCAACCGGCTGTGTGGAGTTGTTAAGGTTGTTTAATAAAGCAACCAGATTCCTTTTACGGTTATAAGTAGGTATGACTACACTGATGTTCATCTGGAATACTGAAAAACTTTAACCACTTTCTTTTCTTCCTTCTTTTCTTCCGTAATTTCCCCGAAATGTTTCAGATATTGTTCAATAATTCCTTCACAGGAGTATTGATGGATGATTTTCAATTTGTTCTCTGTTATTTTCTTATGCTCTTTTTCCCTTGAAACGGAACTTAGTAACCTCAATATATCCGTTGCATCTGAAAAATAAAATCCATTATTTTCCAGTACCGACCGGTTAAAGATATTGTCATGCGCACATATCACTGCCTGTGATGCCATAGCTTCCAGTAAAGAAGGATTGGTCCCACCCACACTGTGCCCATGAAAGTACAGGTTAGAATAATAACGCAGGTTATTCAGTTCTTCCAGGTCGTATATACCTCCTAAAAACCTGATATGTTCACCCGCAGCGTACTTTTCTTTCAGATATTTCCCATATTTCGTATCCACGTTCCCAATTACAATAAAAGGTGCAGGGGTTGGCTGCAGCATAGCGCCATCCAGGATGGTTTCAATATTATTCTCCGGTTCCATGCGTGCGATCAGCATGTTGTATTGAAATTGCCGGAGCTGATACTTTTTTAATATTATCTCATCAGGATGTTCAAAAATATTTGCACCGTAAGGAATATAAGTGGCCTCTTTCTGATATTTTTCCCGCAGGTATGTCTGTATTCCCAGGGAATCTGCAATCAGGTGATCGCTATACCTGACACCCAGTTTTTCCGCATATAGTAAAAAGCGCTGCACATAGCGGGAGTACTTACTGCGTTTCCATTCCAGTCCATCCATATTGGTGGTGACAATACTTTTCTGCCGGGGCATCAGCCATCCCCAGATCGTACTGCTGGTATAACCTAACTGCAAAATGATATCGAAGTTTTGCCTGCGGGCATTTATGATACAGTTCAGATCATAAATGAATTGTCCGGCTGTCCCTATTTTATGTTCAGGATCGTAGCAATGAATAATATCCACTCCTTTCCATTTTTTCTCCTGATAGGGATGGTTGTGCGAGTTATATACCGTAACGTGATGCCCTGATTTCACCAGACCTTCAGAAAGATATTCCGCAAGTTGTTCAAATCCGCCGTAGTGATTTGGAATGCCTCGAGTACCAATAATCGCAATGTTCATTTTGCCTTACTTATGTAACAAATGTAGGAATGTTTTACACTAAATATTTTTAATTATGAGGCAACCATAACGTCCATTTTAGGTGTTTATAACGAGTTAGCACGGCTTTGTATCACCATCTATTTTTTTGTATGATCAGCAAAAGTTTTAGCCAGATCGGCCTTAAAGAGAAAGACGTTCCTATAGCGCTACCGGAGGTACAGCGCGCGTACGGGTCTATGCCATTACAGGATGGGTTTAATCAGTTCGTAAAGCGATCACTGGACATCGTATTGTCCATTATAGTAATCCTATGTATACTGAGTTGGCTGACACCAATTCTGGCGTTGCTTATCAAACTGGATTCCCGCGGCCCTGTTTTCTTTAAACAGTTACGTTCCGGTAAGAACAATCAGCCTTTCGTTTGTTATAAGTTTAGAAGCATGTATGTGAATGACCTGGCAGACATTGCGCAGGCAACATTAAACGATGCCCGTTTTACCAGGTTCGGACGGTTTCTGCGACGAACAAACCTTGATGAATTGCCACAGTTCTTTAACGTACTGATAAACGACATGTCGGTTGTTGGCCCCAGACCACATATG
Source organism: Chitinophaga oryziterrae (assembly GCF_009758125.1). GTDB lineage: Bacteria > Bacteroidota > Bacteroidia > Chitinophagales > Chitinophagaceae > Chitinophaga > Chitinophaga oryziterrae. The sequence goes on along the minus strand of NZ_WRXO01000004.1, from coordinate 304,068 downwards.
CTTGCCCATACAGAAAAGTATAAAAAATTGCTGGACAACTACATGGTCCGGCATTTTGTAAAACCCGGTATTACCGGATGGGCACAGGCGAGCGGGTACAGAGGAGAAACGAAGTTGCTTTCTGAAATGGATGTAAGGGTACAGCACGATGTTTATTATCTGGAGAACTGGTCGTTCTTTTTTGATATAAGAATAATAGCGCTCACTACCTGGTTATTGTTAAGGAAAGATGAGAAGGCTTATTAAAATTCAATTGAAGGATTGTCTGAATGCCAGGGGAGAGAGCTTGGTCTTTGTTTTAAATAACCTGCTAAAAGACTGCGTATATTCAAAACCCAGTTTGTACGCTATTTCACTTACGGATAAATCTGTAGTAGATAATTTTTCTTTTGCTTTTTCGATCAATTTATCGTGAATGTGTTGTTGGGTATTTTGTCCTGTCAAAGTAGTAAGCAAGCTGCTTAAATAACCGGGCGATATATTTAATGCTTCAGCAATGTATTGAACGGTAGGCAACCCTTTTTCTTCCAGATCATCACTATTGAAATATGTGGTAAGAATACTTTCGAGGCGATCAAGAATTTTATGGTTAGTTATTTTTCTTGTGATGAACTGACGCTGATAAAATCTCTCTGAATAATTAAGTAATACCTCCAACTGGGATATAATAATATCCTGACTGAATTTATCAATATTTGAACGATATTCCTGTTGAATGCTTTTAATAATATTTATAATCTGTTTTTCTTCTTTGGGAGAAAGATACAGGGCTTCGTTTACCTCATAATCAAAGTATTTATATTGCTTTATTTTCTTTGCTAAAGGTGTATTCCATAAAAAATCCGGATGGATGAAGATCAGCCATCCGGATGGTTTTAATTGCGGACCTTTTTTAAACTCAATACTTAATACCTGGTTGGGCGATAAAAAATATAAAACCCCTTCATCAAAATCATATTCCTGCTGCCCGTACTTATATTTGGCATTGGAGACCCTTTTAAGCGATATGCAGTAAAAATCATATACCAAACTGATGGATTCACCTACAGGTAACTGCTTAATGGTCTCTAAATTTATAACACTGATTAATGGATGCTCTGGCTTAGGAAGCCCCGTAAGCTGATGATACTGCTTGATCGTTTTAACGCGGTATGGTTGTGCATTTGCCATGTTACAATGATAAGTACTTTTTGCGATATGCATCTGCGAACTCCTTCGCAAATTCTTTGAGTTTCACTTTACCCATTACCGGATTATTCTTATGAAAATTCTGCAGAGGAACACCGCTATGAGAAACCGCCTGCATTTCCACCAATGTTTCTGCCAGTTTCAGCGGTACTTTTGCCATTTTCAATCCCTGCAACATTTGCTTATCCGATAGCAATACCCATTTTAAATAAGGCTTTCCGATAGCTGCACCAATAATTCCGGCGGCCTCATTACAAGTCATTTCTTCACTTCCTACATACCGTACTTTTGTTTTTTCGGTGGTCGTCAATAGTTCTTCTGCCACAGCAGCTGCAATATCAATTGGCGAAACAAAAACAATTTTATCTTCACCACCATAATTACCCATTAAAAGCCCTCTCCTTCCTCTAAGCAAAGCTATCAGTCCGGAATAACGTAGTGTCAGAAATGCCCCCATCACCCCTTTACCTCTTATCAGATCCATGGAAGAATAAAAATTACTGTAAAAAGCGGCAGGCCGCATAATAGTAATTGAGACATCCGTAAGCTCTTCAAAAATATCCTCTACATTTTCACCACTGATCAAATCTGCTGCCCAACCGCTTAAAACCACCACACGCTTTACCTTTGTCTGCTTTAATGCCTGTAAATAATTACGGGCTATCCTGCTCAAATAGGCTTTCAGGTCTGGTTCCGAAAAACTCAAAGGTATCATACAATACACTGCATCAGCACCGGCAAATGTATTTATAAGAAAATTAACATCTTCTATAGAGCCAATAGCAGGCGTGGCCCCCAACGCTTCAATAGCTTTTTGTTTATCCGCCTTGCTGCTGATAACCGTAACCGAATGACCTTTTTCTACTAACTCTTTTGCCAATGGTTTACTGACATTCCCTAAAGAACCTGTAATGATAATTTTCATAATACTGCTTTTTGATGCTACAAAACTCCGTAACAACAAACAAACAGAGATAACAAAATCTACTATTGTTGTAACCAAAATGAAGAACAAACTAATAGATGTAATTGAGGCATTGTCTAATAAAAAAAGCCTTTAAAGGCTTTTTTTATTAATTAGTGATAGAAAAATCAGGCAGTTAGAATCGTCATGCGAACTTCCACAACTGTTAAAAAATCATGCTTTTTGAAGCTGACTGCTAAACCAGGTTTCGAAATCTATCTTACCTAAACGGGGATTTTCACCAGGTACAATTGACTGGTCGTTCAACTCCGAACCGAAATATGTTGCATGCACATCTGCCACCACTTTATGGGGATCTCCCTTCTTAGCTAAATAACGTTTTACGAAATCCACAAGACGTCCTCTTTCCGGTCCGGCTATTTCTATTATACCATTCAACGGAGCCCCAACAGTGACATCCGCCACCGCAGCGGCTACATCATCTGAGGCTATTGGCTGAAAAGCACCTGTAGACAGATGGATCTCATCCCCCACGGTACCGGCAGCCGCAATAGTGCCCAGGAACTCAAAGAACTGCGTAGAATGAACGATCGAATAAGGAATGCCCGACTGCTTAATTAATCTCTCCTGAGCCAGTTTTGCCCGGAAATAGCCATTGTCCAGCCTTTCAGTACCCACTATAGACAAAGCAACATGATGCTTCACACCGGCCCTGGTTTCTGCTGCGAATAAATTACGACCGGAAGTTTCGAAGAATTCTAATACGGCTTTGTCTTCAAAAGAAGGAGAGTTAGCAAGATCAACTACTACATCTGTACCTTTCATTACGTCTGTCAGTCCTTCCCCTGTAATAGTATTAACACCTGAAGCTGGTGATGCCGGAGTTACTTCATGACCAAGCTGGCGAAGCTTGTTTACTAATTTAGAGCCAATAAGCCCTGTACCGCCGATTACTACAATTTTCATGATCTTGTTTTTTCGTTATACCTCATTATTAAGGATGTGTATTTCAAGACAGATGACAATTGGAGAAGAGGAAACTGGACAATTTTGAGCCAGTTTTTATAAAAATACGGTTAATTCTTAATTTTCGCAGGCGTATATTAGCATTCGCCTTAACCCAGTAAAATGACAAACAAAATCCCGGTTCTGTACCTTATTCTCTGCCTTGGAACAGCTATTTCAACCCAGGCCCAAATGACTTTTAAGGTAACGATGGAAAATCCGTCCGGTCATCTTTATCATGTATCGCTGCAATACAGCCATGCTAAAAAGGAAGACCTTGATTTCAAGATGTGCACATGGACGCCGGGCTTCTACGAGATCGTTGATTTTGCTGCTGCCGTAAAAGATTTCAAAGCCACTACCTCCGACGGACAGCCTCTTGTATGGGAAAAAGATTCCAGTACCTGGAAGGTACATGCTACAAATAAAGATGTACTCATCAGTTATGACGTAAAAGCTGTAGAACCTTTTATCGGAAATGTAAACCTGGATGAAAACTACGGGTACATCATCCCGGGCGGACTATTCATGTATCTCGAAAAAGAGCTCCGGCACCCCGTAACCATTGAAATGCAACCCTACAGCGGCTGGAATAAATTCGTTGCTACCGGTTTAGATACCATCCCCGGAAAAAGCAATGTTTTCTATGCCGCAGATTTCGATATCCTGTACGACAGCCCTTTGCTGATGGGCAAACTGGAAGTGTTCCCCTCCTTTACTGTCAAAGGTATCCCTCATCAGTTCATCGGTTATAACCTGGGAGAGTTCGACCGTAACCAGTTCATGGCCGACCTCAGAAAAATAGTGGAACATACCAGCGATATCATCGGCGACATCCCTTATTCGCATTACACCTTTCTTGGTGTAGGGCATAAAGGTGGTGGTTCCGGAGGGATAGAACATCTTAATTCCGCTTCCCTGCTTATTGGCAGCAAAAACCTCATGACTCCCGGACACAAAGAGGATTTCTATAACTTCCTCTCTCATGAATATTTTCACCTGTATAATGTAAAACGTATCAGACCCATAGAACTGGGGCCATTCGATTATAGCAAAGAAAACTATACAAACCTGTTGTGGATATCCGAAGGATTCACAGATTATTATGCATTCCTGGGCGTTCGTGCAGCCGGCTTATCCGATGACGAATATGTGTTGAAAGGACTACAACAGCATATCAAAAACTATGAAGACGTATCAGGTCATCTTTATCAGTCTGCCGCCGCTGCCAGCAGGGGCATATGGACTATCAGAGGTAATCCTTTTACAAGAACGGATAAGGAACGCGACAGTACCATTTCTGTCTATGATAAAGGATGTATACTGGGATTAATGATCGATTTTAAGATAAGACATGAGACAGCTAATAAACATTCACTGGATGATGTGATGAAGGCGCTGTACAAAAAGTATTACCAGAAAAGAAAAAGAGGTTTTACAGATCAGGAATTTCAGAAAGAATGTGAACGCATAGCGGGAGTTCCCTTACCCGAAGTATTTTCATATGCCAATACAGTGACAGCCGTAAACTATCCCAAATACTTCGCATATGCCGGACTGGATATTGATACTGCATTTAAGATCACACCTATGCAGCATCCTACTGCGTTACAGTATGCTATTTATACCAGCTGGCTACATCGGTAGAAATACGCCCGGTTGATAAGGTTTGGCATTATTAAATCAACCCTCCAATTCTTTAGTCACTGCTTCAATAAATCCGGCCTTATCCTTTTTCATCTCTTGCAACAGTGCTTTTCTATCTTCTGGTATAGGAAAATATTTTTCAGCCCATAGATTTATTTCAATCATTATGGGAAGTAAGTCAATCCCTTTTCGGGTTAACCTATATAATCCTTTGGCTTTACTATCCGGGTGTACTAATTTTTCAATGATCTTATTTTCTTCAAGCACCAATAACCTGGCGGCTAAAATATTAGTAGCTATTCCCTCCGCGGCCTTTAAAAAGTCCCCATAAGTACACTCTTTTGCATATAATAAGTCTCTGATAATCAATAGCGACCACTTATCTCCCCAGATATCCAGAGAACAACTAACCGGACAATCCGACCTCTTTTTTGCTTTAGCCATAAAAATATTTTACAAAATAACTTGCATTTTGCAAGTAAGTAGTATATTGCACTTGCAAAATGCAAGTAAAGATACAAAACAACACAAAATGAAACAAACAATTCTGGTGACAGGGGCCTCTTCAGGTTTTGGTCTCCTTATTGCCAACAGGCTTCACGAAAGTGGCTACCATGTAATTGGTACCAGCCGCAATCCGGATAAATATAAAGCTAAACTGCCCTTTAAATTATTAGCATTAGATATTGCCGACGACCATTCAATCACATCTTTTGCCAGGCAACTGTTCAGTCAGATTAATCAGTTAGATGTGTTGATAAATAATGCAGGGTACCTTGTAACAGGACTTGCCGAAGAAACTCCTGTTGAATTAGGAAGACAGCAACTGGAAACAAACTTTTGGGGAACTGTTAAACTCACAAATGAGTTGTTGCCCTATTTCAGAAAGCAAAAGCATGGAAAAATAATTACAATTGGATCTATTCTTGGTTTAATCGGGCTTCCGAATGTTGCTTACTACTCAGCTTCCAAACATGCCCTGGAAGGGTATTTCAAATCACTGCGATTTGAATTGAATCAATTCAACATCAAAGTAAGTATGGTGGAGCCTATGGGGTTCAAAACCAACATTGGAGAAAATGCAGTTGCGGCAAATGCAAAAATTAATGACTACGATATATTCCGGCAAAAAATTACTGCGTTCACAAAAAAGGAATTTGATAAAGCGGCCGGGCCTGAACCAGTTATAAGTACTGTACTGAAAATTGTGAATGAACCAGATCCAAAGTTTAACTCTCCTGTAGGCAAAGGTTCATCCGTTATTCTTACGCTACAACGTTTTGCGTACAGTGTTTTTGAAAACTCCATTTTGAAAAGAGTGAACAGTGTACAATAAAATAATGTTATGATCATAAGCGGAAAAACAGTATTAATAACAGGCGGGGCCTCTGGCATTGGCCTGGAAGCGGCGACTCAACCGGTTTTTCCCGAAAACAGCTTTTGGCTTAGTTAATCCCAGGAAAACTTATCAGTCTTTAACAAACTTCAATAAATGAAAGCATTTATCGTAAATCGTTACGGCAAGAAAGAGAAATTGCATCTGCAGGAAATCGCGGCACCCCTGGTAAAGGAAAATGAGGTATTGGTTCAGGTATATTCCGCCGGCGTGAACTTATTGGATTCAAAAATAAAAAATGGTGAATTTAAACTTATTCTACCTTACAAAATGCCCCTTGTTTTAGGACACGATGTAGCTGGTGTGATCATAAAAACAGGTGCTAAAGTCAGCCGCTTTAAAGTGGGCGATGAAGTGTATGCACGACCTGCAGATCATCACATCGGTACTTTTGCCGAACTGATTGCAATCAATGAAGCCGATGTGGCGGTTAAACCCCAAAAGCTTACCATGGAAGAAGCGGCATCTATCCCCCTTGTGGCCCTAACAGCCTGGCAGGCGCTTGTTGAAAAAGCAGACCTGAAAAAAGGACAAAAAGTTTTCATCCAGGCCGGTTCCGGTGGTGTAGGAACTATTGCCATTCAATTGGCCAAACACCTTGGTGCTACCGTAGCAACCACCACCAGTACGGCAAACATAGAATGGGTGAAAGCACTAGGTGCAGATGTTGTGATCGATTATAAAAAGGACGATTTTGAGACCATCCTGCATGATTATGATGTAGTACTGAACAGTCAGGATGCCAAGACACTCGAAAAGTCTCTACGGGTGCTAAAACCGGGTGGAAAGCTTATCTCGATATCCGGTCCTCCGGACCCTGCTTTTGCCAAAGAAATCGGATTGGGCTGGCCGCTGAAAATGGTCATGAGGTTGCTGAGCTTTGGTGTACGCAGGAAAGCAAAACGCCTGCACGTAGACTATTCTTTCCTTTTTATGCGGGCGGACGGTAACCAGTTAAGCAAGATCACGGCTCTTATTGATTCAGGAATCATAAATCCCGTTGTCGATAAGGTCTTTCCATTCGGGGAAACAGAAGAGGCATTGACCTATGTCGAGAGCGGACGGGCAAAAGGCAAGGTCGTCATCAAGGTTAAATAAAATTAACCTTGATTGATATCAACATTTAAGAAAAGTACGCTGTTTTATGTTTAAAAATGTGGGACATTTAGTTTTCATTCTATTTATTAACGACGTGTATATAAAAATTGCAGTTAAAGAAAGTAATAGCACAACATTTAATGACCACCAATAAATAAATTATATGAACAGAATGCAATTTCTTAAAGGCGGCCTTCTTATAGGCGGAGCTGGGATTCTAAATACGAACAATGTCTTAGCACAGAGCATTGAAGAAAATAACCTGGATAAACTCACAGATGAAAACGGTTCTTTTGTGCTGAACCAGCTTCCATACACGGAATCTTTTCTTGAACCCAACATGGACGCTGAAACGCTTCATTTACATCATCAGTTTCATCATGGTGGGGCTGTTAAAGGTGCAAATAATGATATTAAGATGATCAGGAAAGCGATTGATGATAATAATCTTGAAACAGTCGATTTCTGGACCAAGAAGTTATCCTATCATTTTGGCAGTCATCTTTTACACACTATTTTCTGGACAAATCTCACCAATAAGAAGTCTGATCCTAAAGGTGAATTACTAAAGCTGATTGAAAAAAGCTTTGGAACGTTTGACAAATTCAAAGGGTATATCGCAGAGTCGGCCAAGAACATTGATGGTAATGGATGGGGCATTCTGGCTTATCAGCCATATTCAGGATCTCTGACCATTATGCAATGTGAAAACCATGAAAAACTGCAGCAATGGGGAGCCATACCTATCCTGGTAATTGATGTCTGGGAGCATGCCTATTATCTGAAGTATAAGAATAAGCGTCAGGATTTCGTAGATACACTCTTCAACATTATTAACTGGGATAATGTTGCGGAACGTTTGAATAAAGCAAAAAAGATCGGATAATGTTGATTGATGAATAAATATCAGTTTACTCCCCGTGGTGGCACAACAGCACCTTTATCAATCCAGATTTTAACCTGATTAACAAATTCAGCGTAACCGAGAGGTCGTTTACTTCTACCATCACCGGATTCCCAGGCCCACTTAACCAGGTCTGTGTTCATGTGCTCTATCAAATCGTGCAGGGCGTTGGCAATATATCTTGTCTGAGATGGATGTTTATAGCGTAAGCAGAAAAAGTGGAGGGTTATAATACCTTATAAAAATAAGGTTTATTCTTAATGATCGTGGGGGTAAACCGCCAGAGGGCGGCCACGTTTTTAGTCAGGCCACCTACCTGTTTCATATATCTAAAAGGATTCCTTAACCGGAAAATCCCTTCTATTATACTGCCAAAGAAGAATACCGGTACAGCAAAGGTGTAGTTCAGCAATAACACCATATACCAGCCAACCCCAAACTGTTTACGTACCCGTAAATGATTGGACAACATCACCTGTAACCCTTTACGGTCGTACAATCCGTAATATCCTTTCTCAGCAGAATCAAAGGCTTCTCCCGTACTTTCTCCCTGTAAATGGATGATGTTGATATCCCCGTAAATAGCCAGCACGCCCAGTTTACGGATACGACTGCACCACTCTACCTCTTCCGCAAACAGGAAGAAATCCTCATCCATATATCCCGCTTTCTCCAGCACGTCGCGTTTCACCATTAAAAAGGCTCCACTGATCCAGTCTACTTCATGCACCGCCTTTGCTTCCTGCACATTCGGTACTTTGGTATTCAGTTTATAGCCTATCCAGCGGAGCAGGCCACCCCAGTAAGGCAAGGGTAAGAGATGATTCAGGCCGCCTTTCATGAAATAGTTCCCGGAGATCTGTGTAGTCATATCAGGGTTCAGCAACTGTACCCCGCAGGCTACATGAGAACTGGCAGCAAAACGCTGTACACAGCGGTCCAGCGCATGGTCTAATATCAGTGTATCAGGGTTTAATAACAGTAAATACTCACCGGCAGCAGCCCGTAACCCGGCATTGTTAGCCCGGGAAAAGCCGGCATTATACCCCATCTGAATCCCTTTTACAGCAGGATGTGCCGCTAAGATCTTCTCCAGGCTACCGGCAGCAGACAGGTTATCAACCACAATTATTTCATAAGCAGTATCCTTCGTCTGTAGGATAATCGTATCGATACAGTCGATAATAAGTGCGTCGGTATTATAGTTGACGATGATGATAGATAATAACATGCTTGATTTATTTACCGGGAGCAAACAGAAAAGACAAGGACATCCACAGTTTGGAAACCGGCCCCTTACGTAAAAAAGGTATGCGTCTTTGCCAGTTCAATATATAAGTAGTCACAACAGGCAAAGGCCCGTTAAAACCCGCTTTACGGATATCCTTCACATCACGGATCTTCATATTCCGCAATAAGCGCCAGAAGAAATCATATACCAGTATACTCTTAAAATGCCCGTTCCCGGTTTTCTGTAACAGGTAAAAATATTCGGGGATATATACTTCCCGTACCCCATGCACCTCTTCCGTAATCTGCTCCTTCCCCATTCCCACATACAAAAGCGGCTCCGCTATATAAGTAAAACCCGGTCGCTGTTGCAACAGCCGGATATAAAAATCAACGTCTACTGTCCAGCGGACCTTCTCATCATAGCGGTAAGCCGGTTTATTGCGATGGATCATCACACTGGGCGGACCTACCAGGTTATCATGCAGTATGTTCACAGGGTCTTTCTGAAACGCCTTCCTGAAATACGCAGGAGATGTCATCAGCTTTGTAGTGCCATTATCCAGGTAATAGTTATAATATGCTGCATAAGCAAAATCGTGCTGAGGATTATCGTCCAGGGCCTGTACAAGCAAACCCAAAGCAGTTGGTGTTGCAAACCAGTCATCATCATGCATAATCTTGATATACTCTCCACGGGCCAGGTCCAGCGCTGTATTCCAGTTGCCCGGCATCCCCCTGGCAGGTTCGTTCCGGTAATACCGGATGGGTAAACGCTGCAGGTATTGCTGCACGCATTGTTCCACGCTGTTATCCGGACTATCATCCGTGATCACTACTTCAAAATCATCGAATGTTTGTATCAACAGTGAGTCCAGCAGGCGTTGCAGGTAAGCAACCTGCTTATAAGCCGGTATACATACGGAAACTTTCATCATATTTACTTCATATTTGCTGGCAGACCGCGAAGCAAAATAATCCAAAATTATGAATACCTTTAATTTTTAAACCAGCGCCTCCGACAGATTATGAGTACCATAAGGAAAAAGGGTATAATTACTACGTTTTACATTTATATAGGATTTCTTTTAGGAGCGCTGAATACATTCTTCTATTTTAAATACTTTCAACCCACACAATACGGCCTTACGATCGTTCTTCTGGAAATTGCGATGCTATTCAGCAGTATGGCAATTCTGGGAAGTAATACGGTGGTGGCTAAATTCTTTCCTTATTACCGCAGTCATCTTAAAGAAGGGAAAAGTGAGCTGTTGACAATCGCTTTCTTTTTCTCGCTGGTAGGTTTCCTGATATTATTAGGCGGCACCTTGCTTTTTCAACCGCTGATCATTAAAAAGTATTCCGGCAAATCGCCCCTGCTGGTCAATTATTTTTATCTCATATATCCGATCACCTTCTTCCTGGTATATTTCCAGGTACTGGAATCACAGGCATGGAATATGCGAAGGGCGGGCCTTTCCAACTTTCTGAAGGAAGTATTGTACCGTATACTCTGTTTTATACTGATCATCCTTTTCATTACAGGGCTCATCTCCTTTCACACCTATGTAGAGATATTCAGCTGGAATTATGCCGTGTTATTTGCGGTAATGCTGCTATACCTTATGTATAAAGGAGATCTGCAGTTCTCCTTCCGCATCAGCTCCTTAACAAAAAGATTATGGAAGAAGATGCTGGCCTATGCATTATTCATATTAGGAGGGAATGTTATTTCCATATTGAGTAAAACGATAGATGCCATCGTTATTTCCAGTGTTATTGGTTTGAATTATGCAGCCGTATTTTCACTGGCGCAGTATATGTCGTCCGTCATCGAAGTACCACAACGTACTGCAACAAGCATGGCTACCCCTATCATTTCACAGGCATGGAAAGACCGTGATATGGACAAGCTGGCAAGCGTATACCGCAAAACCTCTTTAACCCTGCTGATAGCGTCTACTTTTATCTTTACGATGATATGGCTGAATTATGATGATGCCTTCAGGTTCCTGGACATGCCTGAAATTTATTACCTGGGTAAACCCCTGGTATTAATGCTGGGCCTCACCAAGATCATTGAACTGGGAACGGGCATGAACAGTGCGATCATCATCACTTCCCGCAAATGGAAATTCGAGTTGTATTCAAACATGATATTACTGGTATGTATGCTGCCTCTTACTTATGTCCTTATCAAAAGTCACGGGTTAATAGGAGCAGGTATTGCCAATATGGTGTCCATCACCCTGTTTAATACGATCCGTTTTGGCTTCCTCTGGAAAGTATATAAACTGCAGCCATTCACTTATAAAACACTGATAGCCGTACTGATACCAACAGGCGTTTTCTTCCTGCTGTATTATACAGTACGGCTGCCAAATCCCTTATTAAATATAGTGGTACGCTCTATATTATTTGTGGGACTGTATACATTCCTGTTGTTGCGTTTAAAAGTATCGGAAGATGTAGAGCAAGTATTAACGAATGTATACTTAAGAATAAGAAATGTCTTAGCAAGGCGTTAAAAGCTGCCAGAAACCGGATCACATAAGGCCTGTTGGCAGGAAACTCCCAGGCCCCGCTTTCCCGGCACCAGAGCAGCTTCACCTTAAATGTGATCTTCTCCCTGCGCAGACGCGATAACCAGGATTTGCAGACGGCTTCTTCATTGTTTCCGGGTAGCTCATCAATACTGCATGGCAGGGTGACCGCGCATACTTCCCTGTGGAAATAAACGGCCGCCTTGATCCATTGATCAGAGAAATGGCCCATGGAAAAATGTACCAGGTCTACATTGTAAATAACGGCCGCCTTGTACTTTTCAGATACACGCAAACTGATATCCAGATCATAGAAATGGAACCCTTTCAGCTTTTCACTGTTGAAGGGGATCTCTTTCCATACCTTCTTACGCATCACCAGCATCACACCGTCCAGTGTCCTCACAGGAACAGCATCCCCGGTCAATCCTTCCGGACGGGCCAGGAACCGGCGGTGATCGCCATTTCTTTTACGCTGAAGAATGTTGCAGCAGTCGGCCGCCCGGATGCCTGTCCACCAGCCGGATAAGGTCTTACTCTTATAACGGCTGCCGGCAAGCCCTAACAGGCCCAGCTTTTCATCCCGTTCAAAATGATCTGAGAGCAGCTTACCCCAGTTTGGCGTCTGGAAAGCTACATCGTCGTGGACAAAACAGAGTACTTCATAAAGGGCTTTTTCAGCAGCCCGGTTGTAGGCGTCGCAGATGCCGGTTGATGCTGCATCTTCCATCACAATAAGTTCATAGTTCGTACCGATGGTGTCAGCAATGTTCTGCTTCACAAGGGCTAAACGACTCTTATTCGCGGAGCAAATAATTACAGATACCATTCGCAAATTTTTAGAATGTCTTCTTACTCAATTCTACCGCCTCCTGCATAGTACTTCTTCCAGTAAGGTTCATTGAGGTCACTGATCATAACCCCGGAACTGGTAGAAGCGTGTACAAACCTATCGTTGGCAAGGTAAACTCCCACGTGGGATACGTCTTTCTGACTAATACGGAAGAAAACCAGGTCTCCTTCCTTCATTTGGTTGTTGCTTAGTTTTTTCGCTTTCTGGAACAGTTGTGATGATGTGCCGGAGGAATTGTACCGGAACACCGTTGTCAATAGTGTATTTGTGAAATTGGAACAGTCGATACCTTCTTTATTTTTACCTCCTAAGCGGTATGGTGTAGCCCACCAGTCCTCAATAAAATTATACAAAGGAGTGTTTAATACCTTTTCTACAGGAACATCCAGCATCTGCGCATACTTGAACTGCCATAACTCGGCAGTCTCAATATTGGCGCCGCTGGTCACGATCTTCAATTTCACCGTACTTGCCTTAAAATTGCTGGTGGTCGTAAATCCTTCCAGGAACTGCGCCTGATTGTTATTAGTGGTGCTGTTACTCGTTTTTTTAAGAGAAGAACAGGCACTCACCATAAGTACACACATCATCAATGCCAGCCATAAAGGTTCCTTCCTTGTCATAAATCCCTGCTTGGTTAAAATTGGAGCCAAGTTACTAAAAATAATCGTTTTTTATAATATCATAATATAAAAGCTTGGATAACAGGCCTTAGATAGTTAACGAACTTGACTAATTCATTTTGTTATGCACCATTGTGGATAATTTTACATTCCTTCAATTTTTATTCTGCTCTAAGTATCGGACTTTTGCAGGATGATTTTCTCTCACTTACACGTTCATACTCAATACTCCCTGTTGGATGGTGCAGCAGACATTAAATCCCTGTACAAGAAAGCAATGTCCAGCAACCAGCCGGCCCTTGCTATCACAGATCACGGGAATATGTTTGGCGTATTCCAGTTTGTGGCAGAGGCGTATAACAATAAACTGAACCCGGAAGATCCAAAAGATAAACGCCTGAAAGTAAAGCCTATTGTAGGCTGTGAATTTTATGTGGTGGAAGACCGCTTTAAACGGGCCTTCACACGTGAAGAAAAAGATATCCGTAATCACCAGGTACTCCTGGCAAAAAACGACGAAGGCTACCGTAACCTCATCAAATTATGTTCCCTGGGATATATGGAAGGCCTGTACGGTAAATATCCCCGTATAGACAAAAAACTGATCCTCCAGTATCATAAAGGTCTTATCGCTACCACCTGCTGTTTAGGCGCTTCCGTACCTCGTACTATCCTCAAAAAAGGAGAAGAAGCGGGCGAAGATGAATTCAAATGGTGGCTGGACATCTTCGGGGAAGATTACTACGTGGAACTGCAACGCCACGGTATTCCGGAACAGATCAAAGTGAATGAATCACTGGTGAAATTCGCGCATAAACATAATGTGAAGATCATCGCCTCCAACGATTCCCACTACGTGGACCAGGCAGATGCCAACGCTCATGATATCCTGCTTTGTATCAATACCGGTGAGAAAAAGAGTACGCCGAGTATGAAGGATTTCTCTGATGACGATGTATCCGTTAAAAACAAACGTTTCGCTTTCTATAACGATCAGTTCTACTTCAAGACCACCGAAGAGATGACCGCTCTTTTCAGCGATCTCCCGGAAGCTATTGATAATACCAATGAGATAGTGGATAAAGTAGAATTACTCGATTTAAAAAGAGATATCCTGCTCCCTAACTTCCCTATCCCTGCGGGATTCTTTACGCAGGACCAGTACCTGCGTCACCTCACCATGGAAGGGGCCCATGCCCGCTATAGTGAAATGACGGCCGAAGTGGAAGAACGTATCAACTTCGAACTGGACGTTATTGAAAAGATGGGATTTGCGGGTTACTTCCTCATCGTATCCGACTTTATCAAAGCGGGGCGCGACCTCGGCGTATTCATAGGCCCCGGCCGTGGATCTGCGGCAGGTTCTGCCGTGGCATACTGTATCGGTATCACCAATATCGACCCTATTAAATATAACCTGCTGTTTGAGCGTTTCCTGAACCCGGAACGTAAAAGCATGCCGGATATCGATACGGACTTCGATGATGAAGGCCGCCAGAAAGTAATTGACTACGTTGTACAGAAATATGGCAAGAACCAGGTAGCACAGATCATCACCTATGGTACCATGGCCGCCAAAATGAGTATCAAAGACGTGGCGCGTGTAATGGACCTTCCCCTGATAGAATCCAATATACTGGCTAAGATGGTCCCGGATAAACCCGGTATCCAGCTGGCCCGCCTCTTCAACGCTCCGATGGAAGGTGATAAAAGCCTGGTGGAAAAAGAAGGACTGGGACCGGAAGACATGGAAAATGTGCGTAAACTCCGCGAACTGATCAAAGGAGACGACCTGCAGGGGGAAGTATTACGGGAGGCCTGCGTACTGGAAGGCTCCGTGCGTAACACGGGTATCCACGCTGCGGGTATCATCATCGCTCCGCAGGACCTCTACGACCTTATCCCCGTGTCTACCGCAAAAGACTCCGACCTGCTGGTGACACAGTTCGAAGGTAGTATCATCGAGAGCGCCGGCGTTATCAAAATGGACTTCCTGGGTCTGAAGACCCTCACCATCATCAAGGGCGCCCTTGAACTCATTAAAATGAACCACGGGATAGAGATCTCTATTGATGATATCCCGCTGGACGACGTTAAAACATACGAACTCTATCAGAAAGGTGAAACCAACGCCACGTTCCAGTTCGAGTCTCCGGGAATGCAGAAATACCTGCGTGAACTGAAACCCGACAGGTTCGATGACCTCATCGCCATGAACGCCCTGTACCGCCCGGGCCCTATAGAGTATATCCCCCTGTTTATCAAACGTAAACTCGGACTGGAAGAAACAGCGTACGACCTGCCGGAACTGGAAGAATACCTCCACGATACCTACGGGATCACCGTATACCAGGAACAGCTGATGCTCCTGAGCCAGAAACTGGCCAACTTCTCCAAAGGAGATGCCGACGTACTCCGTAAGGCGATGGGTAAGAAACAGAAGGCGGTGATGGATAAAATGAAGAAACAGTTCATGGAAGGATGTGCCGCTAACGGGCACGACCTGAAGATCTGTGATAAGATATGGACCGACTGGGAAGCGTTCGCATCCTACGCCTTCAACAAATCCCACTCTACCTGTTATGCCTTCGTGGCCTACCAGACCGGCTACCTGAAAGCACACTACCCTGCTGAATATATGGCGGCAGTACTGAACTGCGCCAGCAACATTGAAAAGATCACCTTCTTCATGGAAGAAGCGAAGAGAATGGGCATAGACGTATTGCCGCCGGATGTGAACGAATCCTTCAAAGGGTTTGCCGTGAATAAACAGGGTCAGATCCGTTTCGGACTGGCAGGTTTGAAAGGTGTGGGTGAAGCGGCCGTGGAAAACATCCTGGAAGAACGTAAAAACGGGCCTTACCAGAACATCTTCGAGATGATCAAACGTGTGAACCAGCGTGCAGTCAACAAGAAATCACTGGAAGCCCTGGCCATGTCCGGCGCTTTCGACTGCTTCCCTGCCCTGCACCGTGCACAATACTTCTTCAAACCGGAAAATGATAACACTACCGGCCTGGACAAAATCGTGAAATTCGGTAACCAGGTAGCGGCCGGCTCCAATTCAATAGGCAGCCTGTTCGGTGCTGATGATTTACCGGACATAGAGCCACCAAAGATCCCTCCCTGCGATCCATGGCCGCTGATCCTCAAACTGAATAATGAAAGAGAAGTAACCGGTATCTACATCTCGGGGCATCCACTGGATGATTACCGCTTTGAGAGCCGTTTCTATAACATGAATACCGTGCAGGACCTGGTAGAATACCAGGCCGATCTGGCCACACCAGGTAATGCCCGGGCCGGCAGGGAAAGGAATTTCCGCCTGGCTGTGTACGTTACCGGCGCCCAGGAAAGGATCTCCAGGAACAACCGCCAATTTGGCATTATGACGATAGAGGACTACTCCGGCAAGTTCGAATTTGCCCTCTGGAGTGAGGACTTTATCCGCTTTGCACCCTATCTGAAAACAGGGCTTTGCCTGTTCGTAAATGGTGGTTTTAAGGCAAAAAGATTCAATGATGCTGAGTACGAATTCAAAGTAAACGGGATCCAGTTACTACAGGAAGTAAAGAAAACGCATACCAAAAAGGTAGGTTTAGTGACCATGCCTAAATTTATTACCCGGGAGTTCGTGGATTTTATTGTAGATAATATCGCCAAATATCCCGGCGCCAGTGAATTGTACCTGCAACTGATAGACAGGGATAAGGATATGGCCGTGAAACTGCACACATTCAACAAACATATAGAGATGAATGATGAGCTGGCACACTATCTGACCCAACAGCGGGATATCGATATTTATATAGAGACAATCAATAAGTAGGGTATCAAAAAAGCACTACCTTGCACCCTGTATTTGATTCGAAACCAGCATGTCAAAAGAGCAGTAATATAGATCCGGTTTAATTCTTGAAGTATAGTAATCACAAATTGAATAACAACAATCATAAATTAAAATATCATGGCATTAGAATTCACAGATTCGAACTTCCAGACGGAAGTGTTAAGCTCAGATAAATTGAGCGTGATAGATTTCTGGGCAGAATGGTGTGGTCCTTGTCGCGCTATCGGTCCGGTTATCGAAGAACTGTCCAAAGATTACGCAGGTCAGATAAACGTTGGTAAAGTAAATGTGGACCAGAACCCGCAGCTGTCTATCAACTATGGTATCACCAGCATTCCTGCTATCCTTTTCATTAAAGGCGGTCAGGTAGTTGACAAACAGGTAGGTGCAGTACCAAGATCTGTACTCGAAAAGAAAATACAGTCTAATCTGTAATAAATCATATAATTATATATGAAAGCGACCCGGATAACCGGGTCGCTTTTTTTATTTTACCAAGGTCACCGTTCCCTTTTGCATCAGTTTGGTAGTCTCCTTTCCGTAAAAGGCATATTCTATCATGTACACGTATTCTCCCACCTCCTGCAGTGCCCCATCCCAGCCTTTACTCATATCCCTGGTTTGATAAACCAGCTCCCCCCAGCGGTTATAGATCTTCATGCTATAATAAGCCACTCCCTTACCCTTTACACGGAATACATCATTCACCCCGTCTCCATTCGGAGAAAAGGCATTAGGGGCATATAAAGAGAGATTATAAGTAAGGTGGATAGTGACCGTATCAGCCGGTACACAATTTAATCCGGTAACTGTATGTACGATGTAAGTAACAGGCGTTAAAGGCTGTGCAAATGGAGAAGGACAATCCGTACAACTCAATCCTTCCGCAGGTGTCCACTGGTAATCTACCGCATTCACAGCATGCAATGCTACTATATCTCCTATATTCACCGTCGTATCATGATTGTTGATATGTACAGGTGGAAGATTGATATTATTGATATCGACAGATGAACCGGTATTACAACTATTGGCATCCGTTACAGACAAGGCATAATTACCTTTCGATAATCCTGTTATTACATTACTGTTTTGCAGTACATTATCCCAGTAAATATTATAAGGAGTAGTGCCACCACTTACATTAACAGTGACCTTCCCATTCCCTCTTTCGCAAATTTCATCTTCTGTTATTACATCAGCTGTAAACGCTGGCGGCGTGGTCAGTGTGACCATCACACTATCTATACAAACAGCATTGCGGATATACACTTTATACGTTCCGCTTCCCAGGCCGGTAAACGAAGCGCCGGGTTGATATGGCTGCCCTGCAATCGCATATTCAAAAGGCGCGGTCCCTTTCTGTACCTGTATATTAATAGTCCCATCGGTAACCCCATAACATTCAGGGGAAATACCAGTCCCTGTTGCCCTGATAATACCGGGCGTATTCTCTGTGATAGTCAGTGGCACTGACACTTCGCAACCAGATGCATCCACTACCCTCACTGTATAATTCCCTACTGTAAGCTGACTATAAACAGAATCACTGTTCCTGTTTGTTCCATTCACGTAATAAGTATAAGGCCGTGTGCCACCCGTAGGATGCACTTCTATCTTTCCATAAGGGACACCGCAATCAATATTTGTAACAACAGGTGTATGCAGATCCATAGGATCTGAAACAGTGACTTTAATCATATCAGTGGCCGTACAACCACCATTGGTGACAGTCACGCTGTAAGTACCTGTTGTCGTCACCGGAATCGTTTGTGTGGTAGCGCCTGTATTCCACAGGTACCTGTTACCCGGAGAACCCGCATCCAGTAATAACGTTGTGCCAGCGCAAATCGCTTTATCATTACCCAGGTCAACTGCCAGTGTGGGCATCACAACGATATTCTTGCAATAAGTGGTCTGATCGGGTAAGGACTCATTCGTCAGCAGGTGTACCGTATAAGTACCCGCCTGGCTGTACGAAACAGGAGGCGCCACAGCCAGTGAGGAAGAGCCGATACTGGAACTCGTACAGCTCTTGAATACCAGCCGGGTAATCGTATTATTATCTATATTGGTAATGAAAGCATACAGATTATCTCCTTCCCTGAAGATGGTGGATATGGAATGCGGGAAACTCAGATTGCCGCCATTCCCCAATGAAACAGCCGTTGGAATACTGGTAATATCCGAGTTAAAATCAAGTCTTACCAGTTCATTGGAAAAGTGATTCACCACCAGAGCAAAGATGCCACCGCAATCATGTATGATACATAAATCCCTTGGGCCACTCAACAGCGGGTTTGTCAGTTTTACACCTGTAGGCGTATTTGTGAGAGAGTTACCAAAATCAAGCCTGGATAAGGAATTGTCTACTTCATTCGCCACAAAAACATGCCATTCCCCATTTTCCTGTATGGCAAAAATACCGGTAGGCATATTCACACCTCCTACTCCACCAAAGTTTGTACCCACCGGTGGATTCCGGAAGTTGGCGCCAAATGCAAAACGGGTGACCGTATTATTATAAAAGTTGACTGTCAGTCCATACCAGTTACCTCCATCCTGAAAAAGATAAAGATCTACCGGGTAATTCATTCCGCCTATATTTCCCCAGTTAGTAGCTACCGGCGTGTTATTGGAAAGTGTTGCACCAAAATCCAGTTTCATAATGCAGGCAGCCGCCACAGAGGCCCCTCCCACTATAATCACATGCCATCCGTCCAAATCCTTTACAACCTGCAATCCTTCTGTATTATTGGGTATCGCCCCGTTGAAATTACCCAGGTCGGTCACGGTAGGCGTATTGAGTAAGTTAGTGCCAAAATCCAGTCGCAGTAAAGAGGCAGATCCCAGGTTGGTCACAAAAGCATAGTAGTTATTCCCATCTTTTGCCGTAGCCATGAACGTTGACATATTCTGTGCATTGCCTACATTACCAAGATTTGTTAAATCCGGTGTTCCATATAAACTCCCGGAACAAAAATTCCAGAAATACGTTGATGCACCTACTGAAGTATTCTGTATCGTGACGGGGCTGTTCACGCATACTGTATCAGGAGCCGTAAAACTGGCCTGGGCATACGTTTTAGTAATAAAAAAAGTGAGGTATATGAAAATGCTCAGTAAGAATCTATTCATAGTATAAGGTAGTCCGGGCCGGGTCTGTTATATATTGTGTCCGCGCCCTAAAAATAGTACAATATTAATAATCCCCCTATAATAAGAAAATCATACAATTTGCGTTTAACGTTGTAGTTCAATTTGTTTTAATATCAATTGACTGCCGGAATATTCCTTTTCGCAGATTCTCTATAGGGGATCTGATAAAGAGATTGTAACTTCCCCCGGAAATCATTTGAGAAGCCAAGAATTTTTGACTTACAAACTTTAACATTGCGCAATTTTACCCTTTTTATCCTGACTATTTTCTATGTATTACCCGCTATTGCACAACGTAATTGTGGAACCGAAACATCTATCCTGCAACAAATCCAGGCCAATCCGGCCCTGCTGCAGGTAAGAGAGGCTAAAGAAGCCAGCCTCAGAGAAGCCACCCTGCGCATGAAGCAGATAAGGGCTCTCTCAAAAACGTCTTACAGTACCGTTACCATTCCCGTTGTAGTACATATCGTGTTGAAGAACCCGGCCAGTGTAACGGATGCGCAGGTACTTTCCCAGATAGCTACACTCAATGAAGACTATATCGCCGCTAACGCAGATATGTCCCAGTTGCCTTCAGCATGGCAATCACTGGTAGGTAACTCATCCCTGCAGTTTTGCCTGGCACAGCGTACACCTGATGACAATCCTACCAATGGTATAGACAGGGTAACGACTACCAAAAACAGCTTTTCGGCATTGGATAATGCAGCGCAGGGTGTGAAATTTGCCTCTACCGGTGGCGCTGATATATGGGATAATACCCGTTACCTGAATATATGGGTATGTGATCTTGCCAACAACTACCTTGGCGTAGCTACCTTCCCCGGCTTATATCCGGCCAACCAGGAAGGCGTGGTGGTTGATTATACAGCCTTTGGCAATACCGGTACTGCAGCTTCCCCTTATAATAAAGGCCGCACGGCCGTCCATGAAATAGGCCACTACTTTACCCTGCGTCATACCTGGGGTGATGAAGATGCCTGCGCAGCCGATGATGGTATCGACGATACCCCTTTACAGGGTACCAGTACCTCTGGCTGCCCTGTATTTCCCAGGACAGATAACTGCTCAAAAGTTTCTCCGGGTATCATGTTCAATAACTACATGGACTATTCAGATGATGCCTGTATGCTGCTGTTCACTTCTGAACAGGTAGACAGAATGCGCGTGTCCCTGGATGCTGACCATGCCAGCCTGCTTACTTCAAATGCCTGTCAGCCGCTTAACCTGCTCGCCAACGATGCCCAGGTGTTAAATATCCTCGCCCCTTCGGCACAGATCTGCGAGAACAGCATCACGCCGTATATCGTGCTGAAAAACCAGGGTCTTAACAAGCTCACTGCCGTTACCATCACCTACCAGATAGACAATGGTGATACGCATGCCTTCAACTGGACAGGCAGCCTGACCGCCCTTAAAACTGATACGCTCTACTTACCTGACACCGCTCCGGGAGAAGGCGCACATATACTGAAAGCTTATACCTCGCAGCCTAATGGCGGAACGGACGACGATATTACCAACGATACCGCTTCCATGGCCTTCCAATATTATGCAGATGGTACTTTCCCGCTCACGGAAGGCTTTGAAGGCAGTACCTTCCCGCCAACAGCCTGGGAAATAAAGAATTATGATGCCAGCTATACCTGGGAAGTAACCACTGATGCAGCCAAATCGGGCAGCAAATCAGTAGTGATGCACAACCGGGCTTATAATACAAATGGTGAGACAGACGACCTGTTCTCCCCTCTTATGAACCCTTCCGGTTATGACTCTGTATTCCTGTTCTTCGACGTGGCTTCCGCTTCCTATTCCGGCGCTACCAGTGGTGAAACCCTCTGGGACAGCCTGATGGTACTCACCACTTCCGATTGCGGCATCACATTCGACAGTATTTATAAAAGAGGTGGCCCGGATTTTCTGACACATAAACAGTCCGTTACCTCAGAATTCATCCCTACGGCTGCCGAATGGCGCAGAGACTCTGTGAACCTCACCCCTATCATTAAAAAAGGTGAGTTCCGGGTGGTTTTCCGCAACATCAGCAATGACGAAAACAATATCTACCTGGATAATATCAACCTGGTAACCAAAGCAACCCTGCCTTACCTGAAGGAAAAAGGGTACACCGTTGGGCCAAATCCAACCTCCAACCAGGTATTTATTACCTTCCTGGAACCACCGGCAAACCTCCAATATATAGCGTTATATAACACTTTAGGACAACTGGTATCAAAGCAGCAGGCCTCCGATATCAATAGCAGTAACCGTTTCATCTTTGATTTGGTAAATGAACCAAATGGTATTTATTTTGTGAAACTAATCTACAGGAACTCGGTTAAGACTATTAAAATAACAAAAGTGCAATGACGACTAGAAATGACTTTCCTGCTGTAGACATACTTCTGCAGGATACCAGACTGGATAAAGGATTGAAAATCATCGGTGAGAAAGTATTATCATCAGAAAGATTAACACCTGAAGAAGGATTGTTGTTATTCGAAAAGGGCGAACTCGGCTTCCTGGGCGCCCTGGCTAACCTGGTGCGGGTGCGCATGCATGGCGACAAAACCTATTTCAACCGCAATTTCCATATAGAACCGACCAACGTTTGCGTGTTCACCTGCAAATTCTGCTCTTACTCACGGCTTTACAAGAACCGGGAAGAAGGTTGGGAACTGAGCATCGATGAGATGATGGATATCGTGAAAAAGTATGATGGTCAGCCAGTTACAGAAGTACATATCGTAGGGGGGGTACATCCTAAAATGAACCTCGACTTCTTCTGTGAACTGTTAAGCAAGATAAGGGATTACCGCCCGGACCTGCACCTGAAAGGGTTCACGGCCGTAGAGCTGGACTATATGTTCCGCAAGGCTAAACTGACCATAGACGAAGGTATGCGCAAGCTGCACGAGGCCGGTTTACAGTCAATGCCAGGCGGTGGTGCTGAAATCTTCCATCCTGATGTACGTGTACAGATCTCCCACGATAAGGTAGATGCGGAAGGATGGCTGGAAATTCACAAAGCAGCACATAAACTGGGCATGCATACCAATGCTACCATGTTATATGGTCATGTAGAGAACTACTGGCACCGTGTAGACCATATGGAACGCCTTCGCAACCTGCAGGACGAAACACATGGTTTCAATACCTTTATACCACTGAAGTTCCGTAACAAAGACAATGAAATGTCTCATGTACCGGAATCCTCTATCATAGAAGATCTTAAATTATATGCAGTTGCAAGACTGTATATGGATAACTTCCCTCATCTGAAAGCCTACTGGCCTATGTTGGGAAGAAATACCGCACAACTCACATTGTCATTTGGGGTAAATGACCTGGATGGTACCATTGATGATACCACCAAGATTTACTCCATGGCGGGATCTGAAGAACAAACACCGTCTATGAACACTGCCCAGTTAGCGATGTTGATCCGGCAGGCAGGCAGAAGGCCCGTAGAAAGAGATACTGTTTATAACGAAATCAAAGATTATACTGAAGTGGAATTTACTGAGGAAGAACTGGCTGGCTGATTATAACTAATATATTATGCTTCTATCTTCTAAATGGTTATTTAACATAGGGTTATGTCTTTATATTGCAGGCTGCCATAACAACCAGGCAGGTCGTAATACAGTAGCTGCCAACATTGTTACTGATGATGGCCCTCAGTTTACCAAAGAAGGAGAATTGTATTTTCTCAGCAAAGTCAATAGTGATACCCTCCGGAAAATTGATATAGAACTGGCCACTACCAACCAGGAAAGGGCCCAGGGGTTGATGGACAGAAAATCAATGACAGATGAACAGGGCATGCTCTTTATTTTCCCTTCGGCATCTGAACAGTCCTTCTGGATGAAGAACACATACATCTCTCTGGATATCATATACATAGATGATCATAGAGAAATCGTATCTGTACAGAAGTATACCACTCCTCTCTCTGAAGAAAGCCTGCCATCATTTAAGAAAGCACAGTATGTGCTGGAAGTAAATGCAGGATTCTTTGATAAATACCATATCGCTTATGGCGATAAAATCTCCTACAAGGAAAAAAAATAATGTTATTGTACCAATAATGCAGCAAGCCCCGTAGAGGGCTTTCTGCATTATTGTTTATATGCTATTATTGCCTCAATGATTTATCTAGCGTTATTTTCGATACCTTTATGGTGTTATAGAAATATTGAGTTCTCTTACAACACTGCTTTTAGTCGCGTTTCCTCTTCTTGCAGCTTTATTATTGAATTTGCTCATTTTTATCTCTTCTGATCACCTCCTGACGAGAGCAAATTTTTTTTAAGACAATGTATTACGGTTTCAAAAAGGCTTAGTGCTTTCCGGGTATGTGTTTGTTCAGTTAATCTTCTCACTTAAAATAAATATTATGACTATTTATGTTTCAAACCTCATGTCTCAAATCAATGAGGAAGAATTAAAGAAAGTATTTTCCGCTTATGGAACAGTGGCTTCCTGCAAGATTATCGGCGACAAATTTACCGGTGTATCCCGTGGATTTGGTTTTGTAGAAATGGAAGACGAAAGTGGCAATAAAGCAATCAAAGAACTGGACGGAACAAATCTGGGTGGTAGAAATATCTCCGTTGCTGTTGCAAAGGAACGCGTTGACCGGTCATTTCCCTCCGGCAGAAGTTACTGATACGAACGCATAAAAGGCATCCTGATAATTTTTCCAAACAATTTGAATCTATGAGAAGTATCCTTATAATAGACGATGAGATCCATACATGTACATTATTACGTAAGATCCTGATGAAAGAAGGCTTTGATGTAGATGTTACCATGTCTGGCAATACAGCGCTTAAAATGGTCAAAGAGAAACACTATCAGGTTGTCTTTTGTGATTACCGTCTTAAAGACAAAGAGAAAGATGGCGCTACACTTTCCCGCGAAATACATTTGCTGAGCCCACTGACAGCCATCATCATTATGACGGGCTATCCCGATGTACGTATTGCCATCCAGTTCATCAAAAACGGTGCTTATGATTATATAACTAAACCTTTATATGCAGAGCAGGTAGTACTGCTGGCAAACAAGGCATTCTTATACATCGCCAATGCACATGGCAATGAAACTACCATCGATACACCGTCAGTCACCAGTGTAAATGCACAGGGAAAACTCAGTGAATCCGGACATGTATATGGTACCAGCAGTGCGTCCAAAGAGCTGGACCAGCAGATATCGCTTATCGCCCCTACTAATTACAGTGTCATCATCTTCGGAGAAACAGGTACCGGTAAAGAATCCGTTGCCCGCTTAATACATAGCCGCAGTAAGCGCCGTGATAAACCTTTCGTAGCACTGGATTGTGGCAGCCTTACCAATGAACTGGCGGCCAGTGAATTGTTTGGTCATGAGAAAGGTTCTTTTACAGGGGCCATCAGCTCCAAAACCGGCGCCTTCCAGGAAGCAAACGGTGGTACATTGTTCTTGGATGAAGTAGCGAACCTTTCCTACTCCATACAGGTAGCATTATTACGTGTGCTGCAGGAAAGAATGATAAGGCCTGTAGGGAGTAATGTAGAAATAGCAGTAGATATCAGGATCATCGTTGCCTCCAATGAGAACCTGTCTCAGGCTATTATCCAGGATAAATTCCGGGAGGACTTATTTTACAGACTAAATGAGTTCACACTCACTGTTCCTCCTCTGCGTAATCGACTGGAAGATCTACCCTTGTTCATAGAAACATTTGTAAAAGAAACAGAAAAGGATTTACAACGCAAAGCAGGCCCGTTATCTGCGGAAATGCTGGAATACTTCAGTACTTATAGCTGGCCGGGCAATATCCGTGAATTGAAGAACGTGATCCGGAGAGCCTGCCTGTTAACTCCGGCCAATAGTACAATTGATATACAGGTATTACCTCAGGAAATGATGGATGTACACAAGCCGGTACATAAGAAAGTGTTCATCATAGGAAAGCCTGATAACAATCTGAAATCTATTGCACAACAGGCAGAACACGAAAAAATCATGAAGGTATTACGCGAGGTAAAGTTCAATAAAACAAAAGCTGCAAGGCTGATGAATATTGATCGTAAAACCCTGTACAATAAGTTACAGTTACTGGAGATAAAGGTATAGTTACTTACCCAGTTCCTTTATTGTAAAAGACTTTTGCCTGCCTTTGTTTTGCTTCCTCACATCCTGGATATCTTTTTCCGTGATTGCAGGAGCTTTATTACTCCAGCAGTTACGAATGAAGCTCAGTACCTGGGCTATATCTTTGTCAGAATATTCATCATTACTGCCTATCCCCGGCATATCTCCGCTTATCTCAGGTGCTTTATATGTCTTTCCCCCTACTTCTACCGGTCCGGTAAGGCCATACAGTACAATGGAAATCAATCTTTGTTTTTCACCGGTTACAATGCCCGACTCGTTCAGTGGTGGCGCCAGCGACTGTATTCCATTACCATCTGCACCGTGGCAGGTCTGGCATACTGTTTTAAACAATATGGCCCCACGTGGATACATCTTCTTCAGTCCTTCCGTCAGCTTCTCATTCTTATGACTTTCTATGTTCTTTAATACCAGTTTCAGTCTTTTTGCTATCAGTAATGTCGTATCAGGCATCGCTTTCAGCAAATCAGCCTCTTTACCCGCATT
The DNA here is from genome assembly GCF_009758125.1 of Chitinophaga oryziterrae. GTDB lineage: Bacteria > Bacteroidota > Bacteroidia > Chitinophagales > Chitinophagaceae > Chitinophaga > Chitinophaga oryziterrae. The sequence continues at coordinate 276,993 of NZ_WRXO01000004.1, read as the reverse complement.
ATTACTGATAATGGCATCTGCCACGTACTTGTCATTTGCGTAATGCTTTATTAATTCCGCCTGCAAGAGCCCGGCCTGTTTAGCAGGTAAAACCGGCAACAGTAAAGCCACGTAAGGAGCCAGGAAAACATTCTGTGTTAAACGAGACAGTTCCTCCGCTATCTGTACGCCATTAGCAGGTGTAATAACAGCAGGTAATGCTGCTAATGCCTGTGCCTGTATATAGGGGTTCTTTTGCTGTAATAATAACTGGATATCGGCAAGATGCAGCGCGCCCAGTCCTTCCAGTGTCCATAAAGCATGCATTTGTCCATTTATGCTGTCTGTTTTTTGCAGGCGTTCTCTGAGAGCAGGAATTAACAGGGTATAATGATGATCGATGATCATCTGTTGTGCCTTATCCCTGATCCATCCGTTATTATTATTTAATAAAACCAGTAATTGCTGAGGATCATTCTCCAGTTGTACCGGTGTTACTTTTGTATTTGCCGGCACTATTCTGTAGATACGTCCGCAGTTCAGCGGGTTCGTTAAATTCCTGCTTTTAATTTCACTTTTCAGATAAGGGGTGAGAAAGGTTTTATGCTGGATAATCCCTCTGTACATATCTACTATGTATAAAGCGCCATCGGGAGCGTCATAGAGACTTACCGGGCGAAAACGTTCATCATCACTGGCCAGGAATTCCTTTTTATGATAGGCTTCTTTGCCTTTTACGATATATCCGCTGTCCTGTATCAGGTTGCGTTTAACCAGGTTGCCGGAGGGTTCTGCTACGAACACGTTATTATCGTATGCTTTGCCCAGCAGTTGCCCTCTGTATACTAATGGACTGCAGGCGGCCGTCATTTCATTTAAGCGCAGGCTATCGTCCAGTATTCCTTTCATATAGCCCCGGTTCACACCGGTAGTGGCCCTGATGGGGAATACTTTTTTGTCCGGTACTATCTTTTCATCATAACCGGCAACGTTACGTTGTTGCGGGTTGCCGGCGCCGAGTCCGGGTGGGAAGTAATCTCCCAATACATTTTCTGAGTTGTTATTATAGAAAAGCCTTCCATAATTATCCTGTGAAAGTCCCCACTGGCCGCGGAAATGAGTTTCTTCTTTCAGCCATTTATCACCTGCTTTTCTATATCTCTTGTCAGATTTTGCGTTGTAGATCCAGTTATCCATAGCTCTTAACAGCCCATTGGGTTGATGCTCCACATTTCCGCCTTCTGTATATTTATCATCTACCAGGGTACGTTTGCCGGGCTTATCATGATCGATCTCTACAAACCAGAGTTTGGGTGGTTCTGCCACTAACACCCCATTTTCCAGCAAACAGATGGCCCTGGGTAATACCAGGGAATCCAGGAATACTTTACGGGAGTCTGCAACACCGTCTTTGTCGGTATCTTCCAGGATCACTATTTTCCCATTGGGGATATCTTCTCCTGTACCAACGGTATCGGGCATATAACCAGTCATTTCCACTACCCACATGCGGCCTTTTTCGTCGAAGGTCATGGCAACGGGAACGGTTACCAGTGGCTCTGACGCGACTAACTGCACTTCCAGGTCTTTTTCAGTGACCATGTGCCGGATGGCCGTTTTAGCATCCAGTACCGGTGATACCGCATATTTTTCCCTGATGGCCAGTGAATCGGTGGCATGTGTATGCTGCTTTCCTTTACAGGCAGTCATTAATACGACAGCTCCCAGCAGATAAACGTGGTATTTCATCTTCAATCGATTGTAATCTCAAAATATAAATTAAATATGAATTATGAAGAGGGTAGTTATGAGTGGTAGATATACGTGCTGAATTGATTCGAGTTAATAGTAATTCGACATAGTTTTTTTTTATCTTCGTTCATTTACCATCATCTAACTCGGCTTATGGGACGTTTTCAGGGCATTTTCGGTATTATTCTCATCCTGGGACTCGCTTACTTATGCTCCAACAATAGAAAAAAGATCAATTTCCGGCTGGTGATCAGCGGAATTTCTTTACAGGTATTAATCGCCCTGCTCATTTTTAAAGTCGGACCCGTATTCTGGTTTTTCCAGCAATTAGGTAAAGCAATGGGTAAACTGGAGCAGTTTGCAAGCCAGGGTGCAGCCTTTGTATACGGCGGTATTGCCGTAGAACAGGCCCCCGGTACAATCGGCAACTATGTAAATGGCGGGTTCGTCTTTGCATTTAATGTAACAGCAGCGATCATCCTGGTATGCTCGCTGGTAGCTATCCTTTATCACTTTGGTGTCATGCAGCGCATCGTAGCGGTGATTGCACGTGCCATGAATGTGATCATGCGGGTAAGCGGTGCGGAAGCGCTCAGCAATGTGGCCAGCGCCTTCGTAGGACAAATTGAAGCCCAGGTAATGATACGGCCTTATCTGAACTCCATGACTAAAAGCGAACTGCTGGCGTCTATGAGTGGAAGTCTGGCCTGTATAGCAGGTGGTATCCTTGTTGTTTATTCCAACATGGGCCTTGCAGCAGGATTAGACCTCGCGCCTAAACTCATTACCGCCAGTCTTATGGCGGCACCTGGAGCCCTGGTCATTGCCAAAATCGTGTTTCCCGAAACAGAGAAAAGCATGACCATGGATACGATCAAGCTGGAAGTAAAAAGCCAGTACGTGAACGTGATAGATGCTATTACCCACGGTGCCAGCGATGGTTTTAAGATAGCCATGAACGTAATTGCTATGATCATCGGCTTTATTGCCCTTATTGCCTTCCTCGACTGGGGGTTGTTAAAAATAGGCCACCTCTTCAACGCGGATTTCAACCTCAGTCTGGATTGGATCTTTGGGAAGATCTTCTACCCTGTTGCCTGGGCAATGGGCGTACCTGCCAGCGATGTGAATAACGTAGCTACACTGCTGGGGCAAAAGCTCACCATCAACGAATTTGTAGCCTTCAAACACCTTACGGATAAGTCAGTTCCTATTATGACAGAGAAGGGACTACTGATAGTAAGTATCGCTATCTGCGGATTTGCGAATTTCAGTAGTGTAGGTATGCAGATAGGTGGTATCGGTGTACTTGCACCGGAGAGACGTGGAGACCTGGCCAGTCTGGGTTTAAAAGCCCTGTTCTGTGGCACACTGGCATCTTACCTGTCAGCTACTATCGCAGGTATATTGATCTGATTATAAAACACATTTTTTTTGTGATGGAGTTTCGCTCCATCACAAAAAATTAAAGGGGCTTTGCCCTGCACCCAAAATCAAATAACAAATTCCGCTTTACGTTCATTTTATCATGAACATAAAGCGGAACTCTATTTATAGCGTAACAGGCTTAGCTTAATCTCTTCTGCAGATCTTCCAGTATAGCTACCCACGCGTTAATGTCGCCGGCATCTGTCCACAATTCCTTCATCTCAGAATCGTTCTTTATTTTCTCTACTGCCGCAATAGCTAATTTCTTCAACGCAGGTGTTGCAAGGAGGTCCAGAGAATCCAGATTCTCGAGAGGATCTTCCGGGAAATCCTCACTGGCTTTACCCGCCAGCGCCGCTACTACTTCCGCAGCAGCCAAAGCATCTTCACATTCGGAAGCGTCCAGGTGCCCTTCCTTATTAATTGTGAATTGCAAGGTATCGGCAACCATGCCGCCATCCTTGTTCTCCATCATTTCGAATATCCAATCTTGTGAACCGTCGTTCTCAAAGTTCCTGGTGCCCCATGTGCCCATGATATTAATTTTTTGTTTGGTTTCTTAATTTAGTTCAGACTCCTGAAATCCACCGGAACCAGCTTACTTACGCCGGCCTCCTGCATGGTCACACCATAAATCACATCCACAGAGGCCATCGTCTGTTTGTTGTGCGTTACAATGATAAACTGAGAGTTGTCTGAAAATTTACGTATCATATTGGTAAACTTACCCACATTCGCATCATCCAGCGGTGCATCCACCTCATCGAGGATACAGAATGGCGCCGGCTTGATCAGATAAATAGCGAACAGCAATGCGGTCGCCGTCAGCGTCTTCTCTCCACCACTCAGCTGTGTAATTGCTGCCGGACGTTTACCTTTTGGTTTTGCGATGATCTCAATCCCTGTATCAGCCAGATTACCCGGATCATTCAGGATCATATCGCACTCGTCCTCTTCGGTAAACAAGGCCTTGAACACACGTGCAAAGTTCTCTTTTACCTGGTTGAACGTATCCAGGAATTTCTGGTTAGCGGTAGACTCCACTTCCTGTATCGTCGCCATTAAAGATTCCTTGGCGCTTACCAGGTCGTTCTTCTGCTCCAGTATGAACTCATAACGTTTCTTCATTTCCTGGTAAGCTTCAATCGCTGTAGGATTGATCTCACCCATATTTTCCAAACGTTTCTTCAGTCGTTCCGCACTCCCCTGTAACTCATCTACCGGTAAAACAGACGTACGCTGCTCATCCAGGATCTCATCCAGGTTCACTTTAAACTCCACGCTCAGACGTTCTTTCATGGAAGAAAGCTGTAAGCGGAGATCGTTCACCTTGTCTTTGATCACCGTTAATGCCTGCTCTAACTGATCTTTTGCACGCTGTTTCGCACGCAAGGTAGTTTCCTTCTCCTGTAAAACATTACGGAAGTTGTAATATTCCTGGTCCTTTTCGTTCAATTCTTTTTCCTCTTCTTCTTTCTTACGGAACAGGTCTACCAATCCTTCTTCAGCATCACTTAATTTATCCTGAGCAGCAGCAATATTCGCTACCGCATCTTCTAACTGCGATTTATTACTGGTGATCTGCACATGCAGATCAGATAACTGTTTGCGTTTGAATTCCAGTTCCTGTTTCAGCGCCTGTACCTTACTTTGCTGGCGGGTATGTTGCAGGTTCTGGTTATTGAACTGTATGTTCGACTGGTTGAACTGTTGTTCTGCATCAGAAGCTGCTTTCTCTGCGGTGATGATGTTATCATGCAGGGCATGCACCTTCTCATTCAGGTCTTCCAGTTCTTCACGTACCCCGGAAATGCTCTCCTGGTTGGTTTCCAAAGACAACTGCATTTCTGCCAGCCGTTTATCACCGGTCTCTATCAGTAAACGGAAATTCTCAATACGGTTCTGTAAACCAAACACCTGGTTATTCAGTTGATTGATACGTTCACGGGCGGTATTGATCTTGTTCTCATTCAATTGACCGTTGTACCCCAGCACCTGGTTATGTTTCTCCTGGATCTGATCACGCAGACCGGCCACCACTGTTTCCAGTGATTTGATCTCTTCGTCTAACTTCTCCAGGTTCTTCGCACGACCCAGTTTCTTGCCTTCAAACAACCCTACAGAACCACCACTGAAGCTGTATTTGCCACGGTGCATACGACCGCTCTTCTCGATGATCAGTACATCCTGGTCTACCAGTTTGTCGAATTCCAGTGTACTTACATCTTCGGAGATAAATACTTTAGCCAGCAGGTAGTTACCCAGTCCTTTGTAACGTTCATCAATCTCCACTACTTCCAGTGCGGAAATAGTTCCCGGAGGCGCAAATAAAGCTCCACCCTGGTGATTGAACTGATCTAATATGAAAAAATTAGCCTTTCCTTTCTTGTTTTCGTCCAGCAGACGGATAGCCTGAATGGCCTCTGCTGCATTATTTACAACATAATAGTTGAGATAAGGTTCCAGCAGGTTCTCTACGCAGGTGCGGTAATCTTCTTTACAGAAGAAAATATCACTGAGGATAGGCGCCTTGTTGTTCCAGTCGGTGTTCTTTTTAAGGAACTTGATACTCTCCGGATAGCCTTCCAGGCTATCTACGAGAGATTTCAGCAGGTCGTACTCATTCTTTTTCTGGTCTAATGAACGGTTCTCGTTCACCAGTTTATCACGCAGCCCTTCAATCTCGCCCTGTGTAGCCAGGATTTTGCCTTTGGTCTCTTCCTGGAAAGCCACCATATCTTCCAGGTCGGCCTTGCTGTCAGTGACGGTATCCTGTAAACCCAGTTTTTCTTCTTCCAGTTGGGAGATCTGTAACTGGCGGTTTGTCTTTTCTTCCTGTAACTGCTGGATACCGCGTTGCAGGTTCTGCACGGAAGTATCAGCAACTGCTACTTTCTTTTCCGCTTCGAACTGCTGGCGTTGCCATTGCTGCTGATCGCGGCGCAGGTTTTCCAGCGACAGTTTTTTCTGGTTGAAGAGTTCTTTCTTTTCATCCACCATTTCTGTCAGTCCTTCCAGTTGGTCCTGCAAAGACTCGAACACTTCCTGTTCTTCTTCAACCTGTTTATCAGTAAAGGCAATAGAATCGCTGAAGCCCTGCAACTGCCCTTCGGCATTGTTCAGGAACTGGCTGATATTCCTTTCTCTTTCTTTTAAATAGGTTAATTGCTGGGTAGCCAGGTTTTTATCATTCTCTTTGGTACGAACGGTGGAAATCAGTTCATTGAATGATTTCTGCAATACCTGCAGTTCTCTTTCCTTGGCTACAAAGTGTAGTTTATCTTCTTCAACGCTGGCCTCATCAGTAGCAATCTCAGCTTCCAGTGCTGTTTTGCGGTCGCTTTCCTGCTGTTGCTGATCTGTCAGCTCTTTAAAATTAATATTAAACCCTTCCAGGGCGGCTTTGGCCAGCTCAATGCTGATCTCGCGGTATTCCTTCTTGATTTCGAAGAAACGTTCTGCTTTACGGGCCTGGCTCTCAACCGTTTTCAGGTTGTTATTGATCTCGAACAGTAAGTCCTCGATACGGTTTAAGTCGCCTTCGGTAGCATCCAGTTTGGATTTCGCTTCCTTTTTACGTGTTTTATAGATAGAGATCCCGGCGGCCTGTTCCAGCATACGGCGGCGGCTGTTCTCTTTATCTTTGATGATATCGTCCACCATACCCAGCTCAATGATAGCGTAGGAATCTGTACTTATCCCGGTATCCATGAACAGGTTATGGATATCTTTTAAGCGGCAGGCTACATCATTCAGGCGGTATTCGCTATCGCCGTTCTTATAAAATTTGCGGGTAATGGTAACGGTGGTAAACTCTGTGGGCAGCACATTGCGGGTGTTCTCGAAGGTCAGGCTCACTTCCGCCATACCACTGGCAGAACGACTTTTTGAGCCATTAAACACCAGCCCCGCCTGATTTTCAGAACGCAGGTTACTGATCTTATGCTCTCCGATCACCCAGCGGATCGAGTCAATAATATTACTTTTGCCGCAACCGTTTGGTCCTATTACACCAGTCACTCCCTCGTCAAAATGCAGGACGGTTTTGTCAGCAAAACTTTTGAAGCCTTTAATTTCTAATGTTTTTAAACGCACAATCGCTTCGCTTTGTTTTTTAAGCCGTCAAAGATAACTATGATTTCTTTGATTTAGGACCAGGATTTCCCTGCTTTGCCTATATTAATGGCTCTTAACTGAAAAATATTATGATTATCAATGTCTTAAAACTATTTATTACTAATTATTTCTCCAAAGAAAACAGTATTTTATCAGAGAATTATAATTTAATTATTCACAGAGGGGTAAAAATTGTGTAGAACGATGACTATTAACGCGTAATTCTTCAATTGTAATTGAATTAACTTTGCATATATTTTTACTTACATGCGGCATTGGATTCAGGAAGTCAGGAATTTTATTTACAGCTACCATTTCAGTACAGGGCTCCGTACTACCATCAGCGTAGTAGTGCCTTCCGTAGTATTTTCCCTCATGGGCAACCTTCCCATGGGTATTATCGTCTCCCTTGGAGCGCTGGCTGTTGCCCTTTCTGATGTACCCGGTACTGCCTTACATAAACGCAATGGCATTTTAACCGCTATAGGCTTCGTCTTCTTCACCGCGTTGGGGACTAGCCTCATCCTGCCCTATCCCCTGCTCATGATGGGCTGGATAGTGGCCTGCTGCTTCGCCAATGGAATGTTGCTGGTGTATGGCAACCGGGGTGGGAATATTGGCATCGCCTGTATGCTGGTGATGGTATCCATACTGGGAGAAGAACCAATTCCCCCCGCACAGGCCTTGCTGCACAGCGGTATGATAGCTGCCGGTGGTATCTGGTACGGTTTCCTTGCGCTCATCCTCTGGCAGATACGTCCTTACCTCAGCGTTCAGCAGATGCTGGCCGGGTGTATCACCGAAACGGCAAAATATTTACAGCTACGTGCAGGCTTTTATGAGAAAAATGCAGACCTGGAAAATACTTTTAAAGCAGTATTAGCCCAACAGGTAATTGTGAGTGAAAAGCAGGAATCCGTTCGTGAACTGTTATTGAAACGCCGTACTGCTCAACAGGGATCTACCAGTATCAACAAAAGCATGGTACTTATCTTCCTGGATATTGTGGACCTCATGGAGCAGATCATGGCCTCTCAGACGGATTATACCGCTCTGCACGAAGCCTTTGACAATGACAACATCCTCGATAAATTTCATTCTCTTATCCTGAAATTCGCCAACGAACTGCAACTGATAGGGGAAGCCGTGGCAGCGGGGCAACGTACGCTGCCCAAAGCCAACCTTCGCTACGAAATAGAGAAAATAAAGCGTGCCGTGGATGAGATCCGCCAGACACTGCCTACTGTGAAAGAACGGTCCCGCCTGATCGTACTCAACAACATCCTGCATAATTTACAGGACATGGCGCAGCGCATGTACAACCTGCATCGCCTTACCCGACTGGAAAGGGTCAAAGACGATTCTATCGATCCACGGCTGGAACTGGCCAGTTTCACTACGCGTAACCGTTATGATATTGAACCTTTACAGAACAATTTCACCTTTAAGTCGCATATCTTCCGGCATGCTATAAGATTAAGTCTTGCGGCATTAACAGGGTATGTACTGGGGCAGGCCCTGCACCTTAGCCGGGTGTACTGGATCTTACTTACTACAGTAGTTATCCTGAAACCGGGGTTTGGTATCAGTAAGGCGCGCAGCTATCAGCGCCTGGTGGGGACTGTTACCGGGGCGTTATTTGCGGCGGGTGTCCTCTACCTCACGTCCAACGATACGATCATCTTTGTGATCATGTTATTCTGTATCCTGGGTGGATATAGCTTCATGACGCAGCAGTATACGGTGAGCGTATTTTTCGTGACGCCTTTTATTGTATTCTTATTGCATTTCCTTCATCCTGCGCATTTGCAATACGTGTGGCTGCGTGTCATTGATACTTTCATTGGCGGAGGTATTGCATTCCTTGCGAACATGCTGTTATGGCCCAGTTGGGAGCATAACTATATGCCAGGTCATATGATCAAAATGGTGAAGGATAACAGTAACTATTTTAAACAGGTCATGCACCTGTTTACGGAGCAGGAATTCGTGATGAATGATTATAAGCTGGCAAGGAAAGAAACGAATGTAAGTGCGGCGAACCTGATGTCTGCCTTCCAGCGGATGTTATCAGAACCTAAGAGCAAACAACTGCATGCTTCCCAGGTATATCATTTTGTGGTACTGAATCACTCGTTAATGTCGCATACCGCTGCACTGGCTAATTACGGGCTGTTGCACGGTGTACATTATGCCCGTCCGGAATACAAACTGATCACCGCTAATCTCCAGGAATATTTTACCTGCATAGAGAATATGTTATCAGAACCGGGTTGTAAGCCGGATGTACCCTCATCTGTTACAGCAGCATTTGCCACACTGGATGCATTGCTGGAAGACCTTTACCTGCGCAGGCAGGAAGAGAAGAATCTCGGAAAGGGTAATACGCCTTTAAGAGATGAAATGCTGGAAACAAAACAGGTACGCGATCAACTGCACGCTATCCTGTCTTTATTAAAAGATATGAAGAAGACATTGGAAAGCTGGAAAGGATAATGATACAGTGGTAGATTGTCAGATGTTAATGATCACAAATACACTGCATCTGACTGTTTAGTTCTCTGATTTAGCTTTGGAATACAGGTTCAGGATTTGTTTTTCAATTTAACTTCACCTAAAATTCACGTCAGATAAGGTGTATTTATGATCATTAACATCTGGCACGAAGATGATGTAATCAAACTGAGGCATTGCCCTGGGAAGGATTAATTAATCATTATAAATAATTCCAAACTGATCAGATAACGGGTCCAGCTTTTCCAGGATCAAATCAAAGAAAGCGGGTCCCTGATGTATATACCAGGGCATAAAGTTCTCTTTCCTCTCCTGTAAAGAATCTGCCGGGAATAATTTTCCCTTCAGCGTACGGATCTGCTCCGTTTGCCACGCAAATTTCTTCTTCTCCGCCTTCAGGAATTTATGTTCTAATTTACCAATAGATTTTATTGCTTTGCTGCGTTCAGAGCCTACCGTTGCTTCTAATGTAACATCTATATTACGCGCCTTCTCTACCAGATCATCAAACAACTTTTCTACTGCTGCATACTCATCTTTCAGTACCAGTGAAGCATTGGTATGTTTCTGCACAAACTGATTGATCAACACTTCCACATCTCCGAAAAGAGCTGTGATATCTAAACCCAGTTTCTGTAAACGCTGCTGCGATAAACTGTTCACCAGCAGGAATGAATTACGCAGCAACAACACCGGGAACGGTACTCTATAATGCGCAAATAAGTCCTGCAACTCTATCCAGTAAGCAATCTCCCCGCCCCCACCAATAAAGGCAATATTGGGCAGGATGGTTTCCTGGAATAATCCACGCAGGATCACATTCGGACTAAATCTTTCCGGATGCTCCTGTAGTTCTTTTTCCAGGGTAGTTGCTGTAAATTCTATAGGCATATGTAATACCTTCCAGGTATCTCCTATCCGTACAATACGTTCACGACTGGTCTCCGTGAGGTAAAACAGGTTAATCTCCCTGGGATTCGCCTGCACTTTATAATGCTGAGACAAACGTTCCGTTGTCTCATTTACAATCTTATGCGATTGCTGGTGCTGTAATTCATCCCGCATCACGGGGATGAACAGTCGCTTTAACGCAGGACTGTCCGGTATGAGTACCACCAGTCCGTAACGGCCAAACAACTCATTCACTAAATACAACGTAGCATCCTGGATATTCTCATGTTCAAGATAAGCAGTACGCAGTAATGTAATCAACTCATCGGAATAAGCGCCATGCCCTAATGCGTCCTTTATCTTGTTTATCAGCTCATCAAAACCTTCCGGCTGCATGCGCCCCACCGCTCCCTGCTGGGAAGTAGGCCATACGATGTTCTTACCATCAATGTATACATGTCCCAGTTCATCCAGGTCAGCATCTTCGCTGCCCATATAATAAACGGGTACAAAATTATAGGTTGAATATTGTTCTTTAAGTTGACTGGCCAGCTTGATAGTCTGGAGGATCTTATAAGCGAAGTAGAGGTAGCCGGTGAAGATATTAGGCTGATGTGCGGTTACCACGGTAAAAGTATTCAGATCAGATAAACTGCTGATATTCGCCTTTACAGCATCGGAAGCTGCCAGTCCCTGGTATTGCTGTTCCAGGGCGGCCACCAGCGTTTCCCTGTGCTGCGGATGGGCCTTTTTAGCCTTTATAACATCCTCAAACGACGGTTTTACCGGGGAATATGTATAGAATGGACGTAAATGCGGATGTTCTGCCAGAAAATCTATAACCAATTGATTAAAATACCCGGTGTCGCTATACGGGATACTACTTACAGGTTGTTCCATACACTCTCGCTAATCTTTTGAAGGCACGAAGGTAGGGAATGAATTACGAATGATCAATTACGAATTGGAGGAAGGATTTATCTGTTTATGCTTTATAGCTTGACTGGATTATAAGCAATTGGTTATAAATAAATTACAATAAATACGTCTCTGATAAAAAGATGGATTAGCGGTAATGCTAAAGCGATATTAGTCATAGGAGATAAATATATGGGACTAAAAAAAACAGGCTGTTCCAGTTTCCTGAAACAGCCTGTTTAAAAATATATTGTTTTATTCAGATCACATATCCGTCGGGAAGCACCACTCCGTTTTTCAATACCACGATGCCATCTTTCACAGCGTATAATTCGTAGTCGCCATCCGGCAAACGTTCGCCTACATTTATTTCTACGTTGTTGCCTATGCTGCAGTTCTTATCTACGATGGCGTTGTTGATGCGGCAGTTATTACCGATACCGATAGGTGGATGTCCTTTGGCTTTAGCCCTGGCAAGATCTTCCAGTGTCTGGTAATAATCACTACCCATTACATAGCTGTTGGTAATGGAAGAACCACTACCTATACGTGTACGTAATCCTACTACACAACGTTCCAGGTAACTGTCCGAAATGATACTGCCATCAGAGATGATGGTGTTCTTCAATGTACCGGAAATCTTTGCCGGAGGCAGCATACGTGCACGGGTATATATCGTTTTTGATTCGTCAAAAAGATTGAACTTAGGGATCTCGTCTGTGAGGCCCAGGTTCGCTTCCCAGAAAGAGCTGATATTTCCGATGTCTGTCCAGTAACCGGTGTACTGGTAACTTACCACTTTCATGTCTGCATTGATCGCGTACGGAATCAGTTCTTTACCAAAGTCGGTAGCAGCAGCCTGGTCATTCAGCAGATCGTACAGCGTCTGACGGCTGAAGATATAGATCCCCATACTGGCCAGGTAGTTCCTTCCTTCCTTCTGCATCTCTTCACTAACAGGAGAAGACCATGGGCCTAGTGCATCCTGTTTCGGCTTTTCTGTGAAGGAAGTGATCATGCCTTTGTTGTCTGTTTTCAGGATACCGAAATCAGAGGCATCTTTCGCGGTAACCGGGATGGTAGCGATAGATACTTCTGCCTGAGATTCGATATGATGCTGTAACATTTCGCGGAAGTCCATCTGGTATAGCTGGTCGCCCGAAAGGATCAGTACATATTCGTACTCAAAGTTCTCGATATGATGGAGGCATTGACGCACTGCATCCGCCGTTCCCTGGTACCAGGTGGGGTTATCAGGTGTCTGTTCTGCCGCCAGGATATCCACGAAGGCCTTGCTGAAATGACTGAATGAATACGTGTTTTTGATATGTTTGTTCAGCGAAGCTGAGTTAAATTGTGTCAGTACAAATATGCGGTTCATATCTGCATTCAGACAATTAGAAACGGGAATATCCACCAGGCGGTATTTACCAGCAACTGGCACGGCCGGTTTTGAACGGCGCCGTGTTAAGGGGTATAAGCGGGTACCGGAGCCGCCACCTAAGATAAGGGAGATAACTGCGTTAGACATATATTTGATTCTTTTGTTTCGGTTTTCTTACAAACTATTATACAATTTCAGATATTCTTCGGCTGCACTATCCCAGGAGTGATCCAGTTGCATGCAGTATTCCCTGATTTCCTGAAAAAGGGAATTATTGTGATACAGCACCATTGCCCTGGCTATTGCACTGCAGGCGTCCCATGCTGCAGGCTGTATGAACCGGATGCCAAATCCACCGGGGTCACCAAAATCAACGACGGTATCTTTTAATCCGCCTGTACTACGAACAATGGGTATCGTACCGTAACGCAATGCATACATCTGGTTAAGCCCACAGGGTTCTACCCTGGAAGGCATCAGGAGGAAATCACTACCCGCATAAATACGGTGGGCTAATCCCTCATTATATCCAAACTGCACATTGAAATTCTTACCTGTATAAATCTTTGTCTGCTGTAACGACCATTCTACATGTGAATCGCCGCTGCCTAACACTAAAAAATTAAGTTGCTTATGTTGTTCAAAGATTGAACGTCCAATGATCTCGGGTAACAGATCACCACCTTTTTCTCCTACCAGCCTTCCGATAAATGAGATTAATGGTAATGAGGGGTCGAGTCCAAACTCTTCACAAAGTTGCTGTTTTATTTCCTCTTTTGCTTTCAAAAATGTAAGCTCGTTATAATTAACCGGCAACATAGGATCGGTTGCCGGGTCCCAGACTACGGTATCAATTCCATTCAGGATACCCACGCCTTTACTCCTTTCACTGCTTAACAGGCTTTCCAGTCCATTTGCGTTGGTATACAGTTCTTCCAGGTAACTGGGCGATACTGTAGTGAAACGCCAGGCACATTTGACAGCTGCTGCCAACGGGTTAATCGCTCCTTCCCATCCCAGCAGACCAGCTTTCCAGAGATCAAATCCCGGTAAGCGGTACAACTGTTCCCATCCAAACTGGCCCTGGTACTGGGCATTATGTATCGTTAAAACTGTTGCAATATTCCGTAAACGTTCATACTTGTATCCGTAGCTGACCATAAAAGGGATCAGCCCTGTATGATGATCGTGGCAATGAATCACATCCGGGTGATGTACCCATTCATTCAGCCAGTCCAGCACTCCTACCTGGAATGCCAGGAAACGTTCCGTATCATTCCAGTGTCCGTAAACACCTTCCTTGTCAAGCAATCCCGGAATATCCAGGAGATACAGATCAAATCCAAGGGTATTGTGATCTTCCTTCCATACATTGACGTGGTACCAGTCGTGCCCCAGCCATGTCCCTCCCTGGTGGACCAGTTCGAATTCATGCGTGGCAAAAAACCTGGTCTTGTATGCGGGCATTACTACCTTCGCCACGCAGCCCGCCTGGGTCTGGTACTTGGGCAAGGCCCCCACTACATCCGCTAATCCTCCAACCTTTGCTATCGGATAACATTCTGCGCTAACGTGTAAAATCTCCATGCTTATCTGTTATGTCTGTTTCTTCAAATTACCTTGGAAAAAGCATATTACAAAGAAATGTCCAATTTTTCTTCAGTGGCCTCTACAGGCCTTTCCATACCTGATTTAAGTAGGGTAAGGCCTCACCGATCCAATCGTGTGGCTCACTCCCACACATGCAGATTATTCATCTATTAACGTGTACCCTTGGCAGTTTGATTGCTGGCCAATGAAGAAAATATTATAACTATGTGCATTTATACCACCAACTGGGGCAGGGAAACCACAATACGCGGGAAAAAGACAAAATACTTACCTTCGGAATATGGATTTTGGTCGCGTAGATCCGGCCCGGCTGGATGAAATAGATTTTAAGTTGCCGGCAGAACCGGCCTTCAATAAAACAGTTTTCAAGGGTACTCCTTTGAAGAAACCGCATGTGTACCTGGGCTGCTCCAAATGGGGCCGGAAGGAATGGATAGGTAAAATCTACCCTAAAGGCACAAAGGAAGCAGACTTCCCCGATCAGTACATGCATCATTTCAATACCATAGAACTCAATGCCACCCACTACAAGATCTATGGGGCGGATGTCATTGAAAAATGGGATGCCCGGGCCAAAGGGAAACACTTTAAGTTCTGCCCTAAAGTACCACAGTCTATCAGTCATTACAGTAACCTGATTAATACCGAAGCACAGACCACCGCCTTCCTGGAAGGTATCCTGGCTTTCCGGGATCACCTGGGACCTGTCTTTTTACAGCTGGGTGAGCGGTTCTCCCCAAACAGAAGGGATAACCTGTACAAGTACCTCGGGAGCCTTCCCCACGATCTTCAGTTCTTCCTGGAAGTACGTAACCCGGAATGGTTCAGCGATCTGTCCATACGTAAAGAGCTCTTCGATACCCTGCACAAACTGAAAGTAGGCGCCGTTATCACCGATACGGCCGGCCGCCGGGATTGCTGTCATATGCACATGCCTGTTGCCAAAGGATTCATCCGGTACGTGGGTAATGGTGCACATCCCACCGATTATACCCGTATAGACGACTGGATGAACCGTATTCATTACTGGCTGCAACATGGCTTAAAAGAGCTGTATTTCTTCATTCACGACATGGCCTTTTCTCCGGAAGTCGCTGTATATGTGGCAGATAAGCTAAAGGAGGTATGTGGTATTGAAGTGCCCCGTCCCCAGTTCCTCAACAGGCAAAGTACACTGTTCTGACAGAAGGAGATTGTTTCCCATCATTCTAAATATTACTTTTGAAGCCTGAAAAGGGAAGATTTAATTATGCGGAACAAGCTCAGTGAACTGGCCCATGATCTGGAGGGCATACTTTACGATGATGAAACCATGCGGACATTGTATGCCACGGATGCATCGGCCTACCGGGAAATGCCACTGGCAGTAGCTATTCCGGCCAATGAAAAAGATCTTAAAACACTCATCGCCTTTGCGCGTGCCAATAAAACCTCGCTTATCCCACGTACAGCAGGGACTTCCCTCGCTGGTCAGGTAGTAGGGAACGGGATCATCGTGGATGTTTCCCGCACCTTCACCAAAATACTGGAAATCAATACAGAAGAACATTGGGTACGGGTACAGCCCGGCGTGATCCGCGATGAACTGAATATGTTCCTCAAACCCTACGGGTTCTATTTCGGCCCGGAAACATCCACCGCCAACCGTGCTATGATAGGCGGGATGGTCGGGAATAACTCCTGTGGCTCCAATTCCGTTGTCTATGGCAGCACCCGCGAACACCTGCTGGAAGTAAAAGCCCTGCTCAGCGATGGCTCCGAAGCCGTATTCAACCAGATCAGTATCGACGAGTTTCACGCCCGCTGCGAACGGAACGACGGTACCCTGGAAACTGCTGTGTACAAACAGGTACGCAGCATGCTGAGCAACCACGCCAACCAGGAAGAGATCCGCAGGGAATTCCCCAAACCCAGCATCACCCGCCGTAACACCGGTTACGCGATAGACCTGCTGCTGGAAACCGCGCCTTTTACCGCGGGTAAGGACGACTTCAACTTCTGCCGCCTCATCGCTGGTTCTGAAGGTACGCTGGCGCTCATCACAGAAATAAAACTGCATTTCGATCCCCTGCCTCCCAAAGAGACAGGCTTGTTATGCGTCCACTTCAATAACATAGACGAATCACTGAGAGCCAATATTATTGCCATGCAATATAAACCCAGCGCCAGTGAACTGATCGATCATTACATCCTCGAATGCACAAAGGATAATATCCAGCAAAGCCAGAACCGCTTCTTTGTTCAAGGCGATCCCGGCGCTATCCTGGTAGTGGAATTCTGCCGGGATACCCGCGAAGCCATTACCGAAATCGCCAACCGCCTGATACTGGACCTGCAAAACGCCGGACTGGGATACCATTTCCCGCTGTTATTCGGAGAAGATACCAAGAAGATCTGGACACTGCGTAAAGCCGGACTGGGCCTTCTCAGTAACCTGCCCGGTGATGAAAAAGCAGTGCCCGTTATTGAGGATACGGCTGTTGATATCGAAGACCTGCCCGATTTTATCCGGGACTTCAACGATATCTTAAAAACACATAACCTCTATTGCGTACACTACGCCCACGCAGGCAGCGGGGAAATCCACCTGCGCCCTATCATCAACCTGAAAACAGTTGAAGGCAATAAACTCTTCCATACCATCGCCGCGGAAATTGCTACCCTCGTTAAAAGATACAAGGGATCTCTCAGCGGTGAACATGGGGACGGCCGCCTTCGCGGTGAGTTCATCCACCAGATGATAGGTGATAAAAACTACGAACTCCTCAAACAGGTTAAATACACCTGGGACCCGGAAAATATCTTCAATCCGCATAAGATCGTAGATACGCCTAGTATGAACAGTATGTTACGCTATGAACCGGGACAAAAACCACCGCCTTTAAAAACGGTGTTTCATTTCCCGGAACAAACCATGCTGCAACATGCAGAACAATGCAACGGCTCCGGCGACTGCCGCAAGACAGAACTCAGTGGTGGTACCATGTGCCCCAGTTACATGGCTACCCGCAATGAAAAGGATACTACCCGTGCAAGAGCGAATATCCTGCGTGAATTCCTGACGCATTCCAACAAAGAAAACCGCTTTGATCATAAAGAAATCTACGATGTACTGGACCTCTGCCTGGCCTGTAAAGGTTGTAAATCAGAGTGTCCTTCCAACGTAGATATGGCCAAACTGAAAATGGAATTCCTTCAGCATTATCAGGATGCGAACGGTGTCTCTTTCAGGGCAAGACTGATCACCAACTATACAAGGTTGAACGGCCTGGCCACAATAGCGCCCGGCATTTACAACTGGATGATCAATACGCCTTTCACCGGTAACCTGATCAAAAAAACTTCCGGATTTGCACTGAAACGCTCTCTTCCTGAATTACAGGATACCACCCTCAGAAGCTGGTACCGCAAACAATGGCCCGCACAGAAATCCAGACTACCTGCTGCGACTAAACCGGTATACCTTTTCTGCGACGAATTCACCAACTTCAATGATACCCATATCGGTATCAAAACGGTACAGCTATTGCATAAACTGGGCTATGAAGTCACTATCATCAATCACCCGGAAAGCGCACGTGCATGGATGTCTAAAGGCTTACTGAGAAAGGCCCGCAATTTTGCGGAAGAGAACGTGCGTATATTCAGCGCCGTTATCAACGATAATGTTCCTTTACTAGGTGTAGAACCTTCTGCTATCCTCAGTTTCCGGGATGAATACCCCGATCTTGTACGGGAAGAGCTGAGAGCTGCTGCCAAAGAATTAGCAAAGAATGTATTCCTGGTAGATGAATTTATCAGCAATGAGATCTCAAAAGGAAACATCAATAAAGCCTTATTTACAACAGAGAAAAGAAGTATAAAATTACACGGGCATTGCCAGCAAAAAGCATTGTCCTCTGCCCTGCACAGTAAAAATATATTGTCCCTGCCACAGAACTATTCTGTAGAAGTCATCCCTTCCGGATGTTGTGGTATGGCGGGTTCTTTCGGGTACGAAAAAGAACATTACGACCTCTCTATGCAGATAGGAGAACTGGTATTGTTCCCGGCCGTACGCAATGCTACTTCAGAAACAATTATTGCTGCTCCCGGCACCAGTTGCAGGCACCAGGTAAAAGACGGTACCGGCCGGAAAGCTTTACATCCCATTGAAATCCTACACGACGCATTAATATAAGTATAAGCGGAATAATTCCGCTTATACATTGTTACCCAACATTTAAAAGAAGTAATATTTTGTAATATTAAAATAATTAATATCTTTGCGGAGAGAAACCTGGTATGTCGTTGTCCCGAATTATAACCTATGACCCGATTATACAACCTATAATATACACTCAATTTCATGAAACAATTAGCATTAGGCCTGCTTGCTGCAGCACTGTTTTTTACTGCCTGTTCGAAAGATGACGACAAAACAACAACTCCAACGACCGGAGGTTCCTTTTCCTTTAATGACACGACCGTAGTAGCCAACAATGGTTACCTGTTTCAGTATGGTGTGAACGATCTGGCGCTGGCGTTTACAGATGTAGTATTGTCAGATACATTGAAGGGCAAAGTGAGTGCCGTTGGTTTTGATCTGGATACACTGATATCTGGCCAGACTTACACTTACTTATCCCATAATTCTGTATCATATAATAAAACCAAAAACTTCAGTGATGCATATGCCTATTACAAATCTGAATGGGTAGATGGAGATATTGATGGAACAACCGGTCGTATTCTTGATGGCATCACATCTGGTACAGTAACATACACTAAGAACGGAGATGCTTATTCCATTACTTATTCTTTCGTATTCCCTACCGGTAAACTGACTGGTAAGTACGATGGTAAATTAGAATTACGTAAATAATAACAAACTACTTCATGAAAAAATTAGCATTCGCTGTACTTGCGACGGTACTGTTCTTTGCTGCATGTAAAAAAGACGAGGACAAATCAACTCCTGCTGTAACCGGAGGTTCCTTTTCATTTAATGATACTACCGCAATAGTCAATAACGGCTACCTGTATAAGTACGGTGTGAATGAAGGATATTCATTAGCATTTGCAGATTCAGTATTAACAGATACTTTGAAAGGTAAGGTATCTGCATTAAGTATTGATCTTGATACACTGATATCCGGACAGACTTATACCTACTTATCCGATGATTCTGCATCATATGATAAAACCAAAAACTTCAATGATGCTACAGTCTTTTACAAATATCAATGGGAAGATACAAATCTGGATCCAGCGTCCGGACGTTTCTTTGATGGCATTACATCTGGTACGCTGACCTGCACGAAGAATGGTGACAATTATTCCATTACCTATACTTTGGTCTACCCTACGGGTAAAGTAACCGGTATGTACAATGGTAAATTAGAATTACGTAACCAGCAATAAAAAAAGCTGGTGGCATTACTGCTACCAGCTTTTTGACTATCCTTTAAAAAAGGAAAAATAATCCATTACGGGTGATGGCACCTGTGATGGATTATTCCATTTATAGCCTGATCGTTTCAGGCAGGTATTTTGCGATCAACGCTTCGTAATATGGTTTCAGTTCCGATATTACGGGCGGCTTCGGGCTTTTCGAATAGAGATCATAAGGATTGAATTTCTTTACCCACTCAAACATCTCCCTGTCATGATCATTCATCAGGTGTTCATAAGAATGTTCCCTGTGCTGTGCATAAAAGGAGTGATAACGGATCATATATAAAGCCGGTTCCGGCAGGTAATCTTTCATGATCTGGTACAGATACTCGTCATGCCCCCAGGATAAGTCCACATTATTCAATCCGCAGTTGGGTTCATATACCCCGTATTTGGTATTATAACGTTCATCTTTACTATCCGGGTTATCTGCAAAGAACTCAGGATATACGATCTTATCTGAGAAGCTGCAACCTACCGGGAAGGTATCTCCTACCACTGCCCATTGCGGTTCTCCGAACAGGCATAATACTTTACCCATATCGTGTAAGAAGCCAGTCAGCACGAACCAGTCGGGATGACCATCAGCACGGATCGCTTCTGCGGTCTGCAACAGGTGCTGCAACTGGTCCAGTTCTATATCAGGGTCGGAATCATCTACTAATGTATTGAGGAACTCCATCGCTTTCCATACCGGCATTTCCTTACGGCTGAACTGCAGAAAATCTTTCTTCTTTTCCTGCACAAAGTCGTAGGTCTGGTATTTGTGATTAAGACGGTAAAACTCCCGCACAGTATCCCTTACAGGACTTTCATAATTGCGGAACTCTTCTTTACTCTTGGCTGGCTGGTCTGCTTCCGGGTAGCGAAGTACAACATCATCTTCCCAATCTTCAATACTCTGTAGTGGATTGATCTCCTTCCCGGAAAAGTTATTTGCATTCATTGTTCGTGGATTTTGTACCCTGAATTTACAAATTACAATCGATTTCAACAAATGAAAAAAAGGACTTTTTATTTTATCTTATTAGCTCCTGAAGAGCTTCGGAACGGCTCCTGAAGAGCTTCTGACAGGCTCTTGAAGAGGATTATCCTACGTTTATCCTACGTTAAAAGACGTAGGATAAACGTAGGATAATCCTCTTCAAGAGCCGTTTTATTCCTGTTCAATTACTATTTCGCTAATATTGAAGTGTCGTTAGCAACATGTTTGTAGAACAGATTAAAACAACAGAACACAGACTCCGGAGCTATCTTTTGGATCTCTTACCAGAAAACGGTATATAAAGCTGTCAATATCCCTATGATGAGTACACTTCCTACTACAAATGCAGTGGAAGGCTTAAACATACTATTATCGATGATCAGCACTCTTTCCTGATGTTTACTGTTCACATCCAGTAACGTAACTACTGCCATCAGCACTATCAGGAACACAAACACAATAGACATCCTGTTCAGAAAAGCAAAATCAGGGAACAGCCCGTCTGTCCACATTGGCAGGAACTTCAGCACGGTAGATAACGGGATGGTCAGCGCCGCTCCCAACAACGCTGCGGTGGAGGTAGTCCGCTTCCAGCAGAAGCCCATCAGGAAGATGGCCAGTACGCCCGGTGCAATGAACCCTACGTACTCCTGTATGAACTGGTAAGCCTGGTCAAGGTTACGCAAAGCCGGCGCTACCAGGCTGGCGATCACCATAGAGATGATCACGGCAACACGCCCGGTACGGACCAGGTGTTTCTCAGAAGCATTTTTATTAAAATACTGCCGATAAATATCCAAAGAGAAAATCGTAGAGATACTATTGGCCTTCCCTGCCAGCGAAGCCACAATAGCTGCTGTAAGTGCCGCAAAAGCCATCCCTTTCACACCGGGAGGCAGCAGGTTCAGCAAAGTAGGATAGGCATGATCGGGCTTCACAACGCCGGACGCATCCAGCATCTCATGATTAAACACCCCTTGCTGGTACAGCACGAACGCTGTAATACCAGGCAACACCGCAATTACCGGGATCAGCAGTTTCAGGAAAGCTGCAAAGAGGATCCCGCTGCGGGCGGTTTTAAGGTCGGCACCCAGCGCACGCTGTGTAATATACTGGTTACAACCCCAGTAGCTGAGATTATTCACCCACATCCCTCCTATCAACACAGATAATCCGGGCAGATCTTTATAATAAGGATGAGAAGGCGGGAAGATCATATGAAAATGTGTGTCTGCCTTTTCACGGATCAGCGCTAATCCCTTCCATACGTTGTCCCCATAGCCAAAATGATTTGACACCATGTTGAGGGCCAGGTAAGTAGTTACCAGTCCGCCGGCAATCAGCACAAACACCTGGATCACGTCCGTATAGCCTATCACCTTCATACCACCCAGCGTTACCACCACAGCGAAGACTGCCAGTCCGGTTATACATAACCCGAAGTCAATCCCCGAAACGGACGATATCGCCAGTGCCCCCAGGTAAATAATAGAGGTAAGGTTCACAAAAACGTATACCAGCAGCCAGAAGACCGCCATTATAGTACTAACAGTAGCATTATACCTTTGTTTCAGAAACTGCGGCATGGTGTAAATCCTGTTTTTCAGGTACACCGGTATAAAAAACAACGCCACTATTATCAGCGTAGCCGCCGACATCCATTCATAAGTAGAGATGGCCAGTCCCAGGGCAAAACCCGATCCGGACATCCCGATAAAATGTTCTGCAGAGATATTGGAAGCGATCAGGGATGCCCCGATAGCCCACCATGTGAGAGAACCTTCCGCAAGGAAGAAGTCTTTCGAACTCGTAATAACCGATCTTTTCCTCTGATAAATATAATAGCCATACGATGCGACCACTACGAAATAAATAAGAAAAACGAAGTAGTCTAAAGCCTGTAAATGATTCATAACGCGCTAAAGTTAATAAGTGGAACTTGAGTTTCGTTAAAATAATTAAATAATCTCATAAATTATTACTTTGATCTTTTCTTTTATATTTACCATAGATTATGCTGGAAGTAGACAAAAAGGACGCGAATTTATTGCAGAAAGCCATCTCTGAGTGGGAAAAGAATGCATTGATCACCCCTCAACAGGCCAATGATCTGCAAAAGACATGGCGTGTGCGGGAGGCCGACTGGCAAGCGATTACACTCTATATCTTCATTGCCGCTATTTCCTGTGCTTTGATGGCCTTTGGCTCCCTGGTACTGGATGAGAAGTGGATTGAAGTACTGAGGCTGAAATTCTCTTTAAATGATGGCATTATTGCCACCTTATTTGCCGGTCTTACTGTCTTTTTATGCCTGCATGGTTACAGAAGGCAGCACCGGCACCCTGCTTATTCTTTAAACAGGGAGCTTTTCTGGTTATTACCGGTTCTCAGCATAGGCGTCAGCGTAGTATACCTGGGCAAAAGCCTGTCTTACCTGAATGGTAATTATGGAGCATTCTGGTTGCTGGCCACTGTCTGTTACGGAATATTGGCCGTTATCCTGTCTTCCAGGTTATTATGGTCGGCCACATTACTTTGCTTCATCCCCGCCTATGTAAAACTCACTTACTTCATTACGGCTGATAAACCTTATTTCCTGGGCATGAACCTCCCCTGCCGTATGTTCCTGCTGGCAATGATCATGCTGGGAGTGGACCTGATTTTCCGTAACATTAAAAAGTACAAACGGGTAGAGGATATCACCTGGGTAGGTGGCTGGTTATTATTGTTATTATCCGGCTGGCTCATTTCCATTTTCGGTAACAGCGGCACCTGGGATGAATGGCAGCATGTGCGGCAGGTACAGTTACTCTGGTGGGTAGCCGCCTTTACGATATTATGTGTGATAACGTTATTGATCGGGATTAAAACGCAGGACAGTGTGGTGAGGGATATCAGTGTCCTCTTCCTGTTACTCGATATGTACACCCGTTATTTTGAATACCTGTGGGACCGTACCCATAAAGGATTATTCTTTGCTATCCTGGCAGTATCATTCTGGTGGATAGGGAAATTATTAGAGCGAAGAATGAGAAAAAAGAACTCCGTGGAAGAAAATACGACCACGGAGTTATAAGATTAATCAACGCGGCTCACTACTTCCACTTCCTGCATCTGGTATCTTTTGGTATCATGGAAACTCCAGTCGTAATTGGCAGTGATCCATGAGCGCAGCACAGCTATGAAACGTTCCAGTTCTCTATCTGTTTCAGCGCCAAAAGAGGGCAGTAATTTTTCCAGTGCAGTGAACAGTTTTACCTCCTCATCATGCATGCGTACCGTTTCATTTACAGCATCCTGCAAAGACAGGTTCCTTTCATGTTCCAGTACCAGAACAAGGTTATGTACATCGCCCTGTCTGGCTTCTTTAGCACAGGAGAAAATGTCATTGCTCCAGCATACAATATTATTGCAGGCCAGTTCCAGACGTTGTACGATAAAATGCTGCAAAACATGTGCAGGCAGGTATATTCTTTCGATGATCTCTATTGCTTCCACATCAGCAAACAATGCACCTGTGTAAGGACGCATGGTGACATACTCTGCAACTGTTGGCGTAGCGCCTGCGGCCCGGTTACCCGCTTCCCAATGGCAGGAAGTAAAGTATTCTTCCATGCTGCGTATAAAACGTTGTTGCCAGGCAGGGCTGCCTATCTGTTGCATCCTTTGCCAGATATCCGCAAAGCTGTTACCCAATACGGTATCTACATGTTTGTTATGTTTCAGGATATCCATAAAGCCATCCGTGATCGCTTCCAGGTACACCGCTTTTTTACCCAGTTGCGCTTCGTCGCACTGGTCATCCAGCATAAACAGCCAGGTATTAAAATTGGCAATGATGCATAATTCATGCAGTTCCGCCTGTGGGAAAGCACGGGCAGCCAGCCATGCAAAGCGCGACCTGTTAAAACGGGTTAATGCTTCCGGGGTGTTCATAAATCCTGCAGCCTGTACCCATTGGAGATTTTGTGCGTTTGCGGCCTCTACATGTGGGTTAATGAGAGATGGGAACGGATATTTAATCCGAGGCAGAATGATCGTTGGCATAAGTGAAAATTGTGGGTTAAATGTTGATTATCCGAGCGTTTGAATGTTTGAATTTATTCAACCTTTCAGATCGTCAAAACTCAAACCGTCAGGCGCTCAATTACTCTGGGAAAAGCCAGCTGAAACCAGCTGGTGAATTGAGAGGGTTCTGCTTCTAACAGCCGGGTTACTGCTGTTATACTCATATACCGGTAGTCGTTTACTTCTGTTGGATCCGGGTTAATGATCCCATTGTAAATACCGGACAATACATGGTCGTATTCATGCTCAATAAGACCATTACCGAATGCTGTACGATAAGTAAATTGAAATAATCCTGTAAGCGCACAGTCGAATCCCATTTCTTCAAACAGCCGCCTGTGTGCTGCTGTTTCTACCGTTTCTCCCGGTAAGGGATGACTGCAACAGGTATTGGTCCACAGACCACCTGAATGATACTTATCGAGCGCCCGCTGCTGCAGCAGCATTTCTCCTTTATCATTCATTACAAACACCGAAAAAGCCCTGTGTAACACGCCTTTACGGTGCGCTTCCATCTTTTCCATTACGCCTGTAGCTTCATCCTGTTCATTAACTAAAATAACCTGTGCTTCCATACTATAAACAAATATACTTGTTCAATTTAAGTAAACGAATTCCGGCTGGCATAGCCCCCCTTCAATAGTAACAACTTAACGTTGCCGGAGGAGAATGAATTGTAGTCATAAAAGTTCTTTTAAATGAGTTAATCTGACAGGAGTTTCAATATCCGGGTATAACAGGGATAACAAGTAGAGATAGGGCTAAAATGAGTCGGCCTTAAATTACGAATTAATTTGTTCATTTTATCTTTCCGCACCACCTATTCTCCGCAGCGTAATCCGAACGATTTGAACTTTAATGTATATTTGCACCCTATGGCAGAAGATCTGAGCATTATTCAAGGCGATAAAATTGCAGCATATAAATCAATAATTCCTCAAATAAAGGCATTGGTAGAGGGTGAACCGGACCTTGTTGCAAACCTTGCCAATACTGTTGCAGCATTAAAGGAACAGTTTGGATGGTTTTGGGTAGGGTTCTATCTTGTAAAAGGAGATGAGCTGGTACTGGCCCCCTTCCAGGGACCCGTTGCCTGTACGCGCATAAAGAAAGGTCGTGGTGTATGTGGCAGCAGTTGGGCAGAAGCACGCACACTGATTGTTCCTGATGTGGAAGCTTTCCCTGGTCATATTGCCTGTAGCAGCCTTTCCAAATCCGAAATTGTTGTTCCGGTTATACGCCATGGACAGGTAACAGGCGTATTGGATGTAGATAGCGAACATCTCAACTATTTTGATGAAACAGACCAGCAATTTCTAGAAGAACTGATTGCAGGCCTGGATTTTGCAGTATAACAGCATTTCCAATACAGTACTATGTTTTTTTTCCGCAAAAAATCAGAGAATAATACGGCCGTTGTCCCTTTCCTTGCCGGCATTGAAACAGATCTGCACTCTCACCTGATACCAGGTGTGGATGATGGTGTGCAGGACCTTGAAACGTCCATACACTTCATCGAAACACTGCATTCCCTGGGCATAAAAAAAGTGATCACCACTCCTCATATCATGATGGACAGGTACCCCAATTCAGTAGAAACCCTTAGTACTCCCTATAAAAGCGTACAGGAAAAACTGCTGGAAAATAACCTGGGCATCCAGTTTCAGCATGCCGCAGAATATTACATGGATGAATATTTTGAAGAGCTGATGAAAAAGCCCCTGCTTACCCTCAACGGTGAACTGCTGCTGGTAGAGATCTCTTTTATGAGTGCACCGCCTCAACTGCCTCAATGGCTCTTTGAGCTGCAGGCACAGGGTTATCGTCCCATCCTGGCTCACCCGGAGCGATATAACTACTATCACAACCAATTAGAAGAATATAAAACCTTCAAACAACGGGGTTGCTACCTGCAGGTAAACCTGCTTTCCCTTACCGGTTATTATGGCCGGCATATCCAGAAAGTAGCTGAATGGCTGATAGAACACCAGCTCGTTGACTTCATCGGTACGGACCTGCACCATGAAAAACACCTGAGCGCTATTCTTTCGATTGCTAAAGACAAAAAACTGGTAAAACTGCTGGAAGTATATCCTTTTAAAAATAATATACTCACACATTTACCCCAGACAATAAAGTAAGAAATCTGCTGTTAAAATTCTATTTTTACAAAATGAATACCATTGTACCGCAAAAAGGGCTGGAAAACAGCCATATAGCTATTATAGGATTAGGTTATGTCGGTTTACCTCTTGCTATTGAATTCGCCAAAAAGTACAAAGTACTTGGCTTTGATATCAATGAAGATCGTGTAAAAGAACTGAGTAAAGGACAAGACAGGACCAAAGAGGCCAATATTGAAGACCTTAGTAAGGTCATCAGTATCAGAAAA
This sequence comes from Chitinophaga oryziterrae, assembly GCF_009758125.1. Lineage (GTDB taxonomy): Bacteria > Bacteroidota > Bacteroidia > Chitinophagales > Chitinophagaceae > Chitinophaga > Chitinophaga oryziterrae. The sequence continues at coordinate 249,519 of NZ_WRXO01000004.1, read as the reverse complement.
GAACCAGGCGCAGACAAGGGCCTGCTGTTTTCCTCTGACAAAGCCGCCCTGAAAGACTACAATATCTTCATTGTTACAGTTCCAACACCTATCAACGAATATAAATCCCCGGACCTCAGACCATTAATTAATGCGTCTACTATGCTGGGCAGTATCCTGAAAGCAGGGGACATTGTGATATATGAGTCTACCGTATACCCTGGTTGTACGGAAGATGACTGTGTACCTGTGCTGGAAAAGGTGTCCGGCCTGAAATTCAATAAGGATTTCTTTGCCGGTTATTCTCCCGAGCGTATCAATCCGGGGGATAAAGTAAATACCCTTACAAAGATCAAAAAGGTAACCAGCGGATCAACCCCTGAAATTGCGGCCAAAGTCGATGCATTATATGCCTCAATTATAGAAGCAGGTACGCACAAAGCCTCCAGTATAAAAGTGGCAGAAGCGTCCAAAGCGATTGAGAATGCCCAGCGCGATATCAACATCTCCTTTGTAAATGAACTGGCACTTATATTTGACCGTATCGGTATTGATACCAACGACGTGATAGAAGCGGCAGGAACAAAGTGGAACTTCCTGAAATACAAGCCAGGATTGGTAGGCGGCCATTGCATAGGCGTTGATCCTTATTATCTTGCCCATAAAGCGGAATCCCTGGGATATCATCCGCAGGTAATCCTTTCCGGAAGAAGGGTGAATGACCATATGGGCAATTTTGTTGCGAATAAGATCGTAAAGCTCATGATTGAAAAGGACCACAAGATCAAGGGGTCCAAAATACTGATCATGGGGATTACCTTTAAAGAAAACTGCCCGGATGTGCGTAATACAAGGGTGGTAGACATTTACCATGAGTTAAAGCAATTCGGAACAGATGTTACGATCTATGATCCCTGGGCAGATCCTAAAGAAGTAGCACACGAATACGGGCTGGAAATCGTAACAAAGCTAAAAGATGATGAGATCTATGATGGGATCATTATCGCGGTGGCACATAAAGAGTTCCTCACCTTTGATTATAAAAAGTATAAACGTAATAATGGGGTCATTTTCGATACCAAAGCCTGTGTAGACAGGAACATTGTTGATTGCCGTCTGTAAACTGACATGAAAATGAGTGGCTATTGTATATTAAGATTCCTTATATAGTTAAAAATATATGTATATTTGACTGGCATTATTAATCTAGTGCCGGGATGCCTATGAAACAATCTTTTATTTGCTTAGCTACGCTAACATTGTTATTTGCGGCCTGTAAAAAGGATGACTCATCTACTACCATCACTCCCACTCCGGTTACAAAGTATTTACAGAGTACTATTGCTACCAATGGGGACAGTACTTCGATAGAGTTTAACATGGATAAATCAGTGTACAGGTATCTTACCTTTGGTGAGAATCCTTCTGCAACGCTCCCTTCGTATACATCAGGGATGATCGTTACAATCGATTTTACTACGGATCTTTTGCTGAATAATATCTACCAGCGTCAGGGCATTACTTTCAATGATCTGGGCCTGCCCAGCGTGATCAGTTCTTATGATTCAGCAGGATCCTTAATTGGTGTGGATTCCCTGGGATATAATACAGATAAGAAACTGGCCATGCTCTATCACGCTGAAAAAGATGCTGGTACGAACCAGGAAAAACTCCTTTACTCATATGAATACACCTGGGATATAAAGGGTAATATCATCAAACGGGTAATGGTTGCCTATGCGTTGGATAATGCCAGCTCCATTACGACTTACACCTATGATGATAAAATTAACCCGGCCCCGAAGGTACTGGGTTACTATCTTGTTAAATTTAATGTAGAAGACCTGGCAGGTTTACTCTCTGCTAATAACCTGCTGACATACGCATCTCATAATCCTTTTACGGATATAAGCACTACTGTCAACAATACTTATCAGTATGATGCCGATGATTATCCGGCAGTTATGACGTTGAGAACAACAACAATGAAAGGCAATCAGGCAGCAGTTACAGACTCGGTTGTTATGCAAGCGCACTATGGTAAATAGATGTTACCACCTATAATATTTAAAAAGAACTGGTATATATACTGGTTCTTTTTTGTTTTATCACATTTTTCCTTTCTATAGATACATTGTAACCCAGAATTATTTAATAACTTTACCTCAGCATATGCCTTAAAAAACCCCATATCTTTCTTAAAAAAACCTCCCTTAGATTGTTATTATTCCTGGTACACCCTATAAAACGGGGCATTAAAGATATGTCCGTTACAAGCCATTATTAAGATTACACCTTTGTAAAGTATTCCTGTAAAGCTGCTAATAACATGCACGCGGTTTTACGAGAAAAAACCATGTACCGATGAACACACCTTACAATGAAGTTTTAGGGTTCAGTGAGCCAGCCCAACTCAAAATTTTGCTATTAACAGGTGACTCTGCGATGCTGCGCAAATTCCGTCAGCTGTTAACCCCACAGTATACGTTATTGGTTGCCAACACAGTTGCAGAAGGTATCGCGCACGGTTATAACGATCAGCCTGATATGATTTTATGCGACTCTATGATGCACGACACCACCGGGTACCAGTTCCTGATCACGCTCAGGAATGATCCCGTGTTGAAACACACACCCTTTATCCTTTTCAGCAGACCTAATGGCCCGGCCAATATGCGGAAAGGAATGAACCTGGGTGCAGATGATTTCCTGGTAGCTCCGTTTAGCGGAGAAGAATTACTGAAAAGTATACAGTCGAGACTCAGCAGGTTTTATCATATCCGCGATACCTATCACGCTACCTCAAGAGAACTTGTTTCAGCCGGAGATATAAATACCCTGCCTGTCAATGACAGATTGAGTAAAACGGAATCAAAAATACTGGATATGATTGCCAGAGGTATGAGCAGCAGGGATATTGCGTCTTATCAGTGCATCAGTGTAAGAACAGTAGACAATCACAGGCACAATATTACCAAGAAACTGCAGCTTTCAGGACCCAATGCGCTGGTAAAGTTTGCTATAGGATATGCCGGGGCTATGGGTAGATAATGTGTTCTTTTACAATCCCCAGTTTTTTCATTCTCGCTTCCAGCGTAGTTGGCTTTATGTCTAAAATATCAGCTGCTCCATGTGGGCCTCGTATCCTGCCATTACAATATTTCAGTACGCGGATAATTGCTTCCCGTTCTGCATCTGCCAGAGAAAGCAAAGGCGGCGGAGAGGTGTCCGATGCCTTGATCTGCTGACGATCGGGCGCTGTAATTGTAATGGTAGGTGATGTGGCAGAAAAGCGCAGCTATGGATACAAGGTCTATATGCTTAACAGCTTTGCCATATTTACTGGCCGCCTTCTCCGCAAAATACCGGAGCAATAACGGGATGTCTTCTTTCCTTTCTCTTAATGCCGGCAAGTCCCCCGTCCGCCATCTCAATGATGCGCCCTGCCGGGTTCGATAGCCTGCTTGTGGCCTTCCGTGGTACGGTAATAGCGGCGGGCGTACTATTAACCTTCTGTAATGATAGCATGCAGTTACACCTGGCAGCAACACATGAAAACCGTCTGCAGGATGCACCTTTAAAATTATTATTGCTGAAACCGCTTTATTTGGAAAATCACTAGGCATGCAATATCTGCACCTGGGTGGTATAGCAGACAAAACAGAAGCACTGTTCGCTGCTAAGGCAATCTGCCCCGATATTTATCCGGGTTTCAAATCATGGAATGTTAGCACTGCTAACATATTAATTCCTCAAGACAGTTGTGACTTCGGGCAAAAACTTTTAATAGCCGTTTAATAATAAACGCCGGATGGTACTGACCATCCGGCGTTTCGCTATAAATAAGTTTGAATAATAAGCAAAAAAAAACGGCCAACCATGAATGGAAAGCCGGTCTTTCATCCATTGTTTGTTAACCCCAGCTGCTGATCTTTTTTATTCCGATTGAGCAGCTGGGGCTACCCTTACAATGTTTGTTATGCAATATTAATAAATTGATACGTACAAAGTTGTTAACCCTTGGTTAACGGTGATTTATTATTCGTGTTATATAAATTACCGGTAAGGATTAGGAGTCCTTACGATGACGTAAGCTTTTATAACATCACCGTGCTAAACAATTATTAGTTAATCAGTAACAAAGAAAATATCAGTGTCTCCATTATAAATAATTTCACACCTGGTCTAATATCTCAATGTCAAATTCATCTATCAAAAAATCTCCATTCGAAAAATTAATTATCAACTTTATACTATCGGGCTGATTGCGTTCCCTTATTCGCCCACTCCAAACAATGATCTTTACATTATTCGAAATAATAAAAGCTCCCGGATATGGTTTTGTTGTAGCTCTTACCAATCGATCAACTTCTTCCACTTTCATTTCATATTTCATCTCTCCATCTGCAGGCGTCCTTCCCTCCCAAATAGTAGCTTTGGATTCATCCTGCTTCATCAAGTTGATTGTACCTTCTAATAATTTCGGGTAAATATTTTTTATTAATGTCGCATGAGCTTCATTTACTTTCTTATATAAGCTCGTAGCTGTTTCAGATTGATCAATATCGATAATCTCCTGTCCTATAATATCTCCTGTATCTACACCTTTATCCATTTTAAACATGGTAACTCCTGTTTCCTGAAGATTCTTCATAATGGCCCAGGGAATGGAAGCTCTCCCACGACCAACAGGTAATAAAGTCGGATGCATACCAATACATCCATTTTTTGGAGCTTTTAATAAATCATACGAAGCAATTTGTGACCATCCAATTATAAATAACCAGTCAATATCATGTTTTCGGACAGCATCAATAACTTCTATATCATTAACATGATTAATCTTCAAAAGTTCAACGTCTTCCCGCTTACTAATATCATCAAGATAAATACGGCCTGATTTCTGCCGTGCTTTATTATCATGCAATGTAATTAACAGATCCAATTTGCCCCCACTCTGATAAATACTTTCAATGCATGAAAGACCCAATTGTACACATGTAACAAATCCAAATTTCATAATCTAATTAATTAATAAGTAGGCGGTTTTTTGGTAAGATAAACAAACGTCTTCAAGATTACTTTCAAATCCATACTAATAGAAATATCAGCAGCATACTCTCCGTCAAACCTGGCTTTTTGCTCTTCTGGCATAAAATCGTAAGCATTTACCTGTGCCCATCCTGTTAAACCCGGCCGACAATCTAAAGCCCCATTCTCTCTTCTCATTTCGATAAGATTCGTTTGAGAGGGAATCGGTGGTCTTGGCCCAACTATACTCATATCACCTTTCAGGATATTAAATAGCTGGGGCAATTCATCAATATTGGTACGACGAATAATTTTCCCAAAAGGAGTGATCTTCAATTTATCGGTTTCCCTGGATTGAACATTTGGTGTATTCACCGGCATACTTCTGAACTTGAAGAATAAAAAAATCCTTCCATTTTTACCGACCCTTTTCTGTTTAAACACAATCGGACCAAAATCCTGAAAATAAATAATCAATCCACAAACCAGGATAATTGGAGACAATCCAATTAAGGCTAAAATTGTAATAGAAATATCGATACTTCTTTTAATAAAACTCCTATACATAAAATCAAATATCTAACAATTGAAATACACACTGAAAGGCCTCTGCATAATTAGTTCCTGATTGCCCCCCACGATATGCAGCAATACCTTTTACTACCTCTACAGACCTAGGATGTGGATAAGGCCTCATTACACCTCTATATGCCTCCAATGCTTTCAGTTTTTTTGCAAGAAAATCCTGCCCAATTTCAACAAATGCATTGGGTTGAAAATTATTTCCATCTACAGGGAATGACCAATCAGTTGAAGAAAGAACTTCCATAAAATACAATCCTTTGATCCTTTTTACAGGTTTTCTCTGAAAAAGCCGGGAAGCAGCCTGACATGCTTTTGAAACATGGTAATGATCATTATTCAGATCATAAGGATGATGCGTAAAGATATAATCTGGCTGTACCTCTTCAATTACTTTCTCAATAAATTGCACCATTTCCAAATGAGGAACTGTGTTAAACTTTATATTGGGAAATGTACCTAGAATAGGAGGTTCACATCCTAATATATACTGTGCCTTACAAGCATCATTATATAATTCTGTCAAATCTGGTCTATGTCTTCTTGCATCTACATCTCCAGACAGTATACAATTATATACCTTGCTTCCATTTGATGCAAATTTGGCGGCACTCGCTCCAAAGCCTAAAACTTCGTCATCCGGATGAGCTGTAACGGAAAGAATTATTGAATCATTCATTCTAAATTCATAGTTTTAAAATATTAGTACAGTAATAAATAGAGTAACTAAAGTCTCTATATTAAGTATTTGTAATGTAATTGTCTCATTTCGCTATAATTCGGAGACAGGTTTACATTTGTAAAAATTTGATTCGCCAGTAACATATTATAATATACTAATTTAGGGTTCTACTAAGAGTACCTCTTTAACCAAAACTCTTAATTGTATTCGACAACCCTTCTTCTACACTAAAAGGAAGCCTGTCAACTTTTAAAACACGTTTTAATTTTCCATTGGATACCATGTAACTTTCTGTCAGTTTTTGCAATCTATGAGAATTTAAAGGCAACCTGCCAATATCGCCAATCTTAGCCATTGCTATCAACAAGCCCTTTGGAATATACCATACTCTTGCAGAACGATTCATCGCGCGTGCTATCAGCTTTACCAATTGCTTAGTAGAGAGCCCCTCATCATCCGCTACATTGTATATTCCAGATGGAATATCCTTATTTCTAATTATTTCTCTTATTACAAACAAGAGATTATCTATTCCCAGAAAAGAACGTCTATTATCAAATGCAGCCAATGGATAAGGAATCCCTCTTTTAATAAAACCGTATAACAGGTTGAGATTTCCTTTATTTCCCGGACCATGGATCATACAAGGACGTAAAATGACCAATCGTTTATCAGTTGGTAAAGGTTGAGATAACAAGTATTCTTCCGCTCTAAGTTTAGATAATCCGTAAGGTGTTTGTGGGTTAGGAACCAACTCTTCATCCAGGATGTTATCTACTGCGTCAGCGGCGGCTTTCACACTACTGAAATAAATAAAATCCTTTGCACCACTTGAAAGAAAGTGCTTAAATAATTGCTTCGTAAGCTCAGTATTTATAAGGAAATATTCTTCAGGGGCACTCACATTTTTCAGGTCATGTGCCTTTCCTGCCAGATGAATATATACGTCGTATGCTGTTTTATCCGTCACATTCTGTCGGATATCCTCCCAGGTTATTGCATTATTACCGGCTGATTGCCGTGTAACTTCAGTAATACTCATTCCTTCAGACAGTAGGTATGCAGATAGATTCTTACCTACAAATCCGCTTGCACCGGTTAGCAATGTGTTCATATCTGTTTGTTTGAAGAAAACCGGGTAATTAAATCATGATATTGACCGGCTACAATTTCCTTTGAATAATTATCCACTATAAACTGTCGTCCCTTCAAACCTTCTTCTACCAAAAGATGTCGCTCTTCATATGCTTTCAATATAGCAGCAGTATATTGGTCATTATCGTCGAGCGGTACCGTACGATTATAACCCGCCTTTTTCATCAGATTGCTTAGAGGCGAATTTGCGCCTGTACTTACAACGGCTGCCCTTGCTGAAGACATGATATTATATATTTTGGAAGGAAACCCGTCACCGTCCAATTCAGGAGTCATTACGATAGTATGAATATCCGCACTGGCATTTATTTCAGGCATCAATTCTCTCGGCTGATAATCCAGCAAAAGGATATTTTTAATACTATATCGATTAATTTCAGACTTTAACCATTCCTTTCGGTTACCATCACCTATGATCAGGAACAAGATTGGTTTGCCTGCAAGTTGCCTTGCTGCCTGAATTACCGGATTCCAATTTTGTGCAAACCCAATATTGCCAGCATAAGCCACTACAAATTTATCATCCAGGTGATATTGAGAAGAAAAAGAATTTTTTCTTTTCCCCGGAATATACAATTGCGTATCCACAAAATTAGGGATGACAGACAACTTATTCTGATCTTTAAAACGTGGGCGTATAATATCAGAGAACTTACTATCGATCGTAACAACCGCAACACTCCTATCGTAAATAAATCTTTCGATCGCCTTTAAAATATTGATTATAAAACGGTTCTTGACTCCCCCCTGATTGATGATAAAATCCGGATAGATTTCCTGTACGTTATAAATGGCTTTTCCGCCCTTCAATTTTGCAATAATATAGCCTACAATACCGATTGTTAACGGAGGTGAAGGCGAAAGTACAATATCAATATTTTTCATTGCCCCTCCTATTAAAACAGCGTAAACATGGAATTTTACGAAATCCACTATACGACGTAATGTTCCACGGGCTTTTACCATAGGAATATGGTATACCTTTATCCCATCGTATGTACTCGTATAATATAAGCCGCCTTTTCGCTTAGTTAACGGCTGTGTTTCAACTTTTGTTGCCACCTTGTTATAATGCGGAGTAGAGGTAAGTACAACTATTTCATGTCCCAGTTTTTTCAATTCAGAAACCAGGTCTGCATATAAATAAGCGGTGGAGACGCCATCCGGCTTAAAGACAATAGAATGAATCAGTATTCTTGCCATTATTCCTTTTAATTTAATTTTTTACAGAAATTCATTCCAGACAACACGCTTATATAATCTGCATATGAAGTAATGATCCTTATTACTTTATCAGAAACATTCGGAATGGAATAATCAGCCACTTCAATATCACTGATAAGATCAACTAAGGGTCTATCTTTATCAGGATCTGACCAATGGAATCTATGGCAGTTTTACCTGCAGCGTCTAAGAAATGATCGGGCTTGCGTAACCCCGGATCTTCTATGATTCACCTGTTTGTAGCAAACATTCATATAAGCCCCAATCATCTTTCGTAAACAGGTATTATTGAGCATTCGCGTAACTTTTACGCGTATCCGGTCACTATACCCTTCATACACTTTACCTCCTGGATAAATGGGGAATCCGGTCAGAATCCGGGCTGTATGCTCTCTTTGTTGCAAGGCTTTGGCAAAGGTAAGTGCTTTTTAAATCCCGCTCCGGATAAGACCATTTACTTAGAATAAAGACCTTTAGATTTCTTCCAGCCATCAGAATTATTTTCCAACTCTTAATACACCTGTTACTGTTTTGCAACGCTCTTTTATATTATTCAAGAATATTACGGGCCAATCCTTATTCATACATGGACGCTCCACTAAAACAAAAAACATAGAGGATACTATCATAATAAACGTAATCAGCAACGCATAATATATGACCAGGTTTAAGTAATAAGATTTAAAAAACAAGTGATGCAGATATTGATTACCAACAAGAGATATAAGCGCATAATGAATCAGGTATATAGAATAACACATTCCTCCTGTAATTGAAATAATATTACTTGACAGAAAACCTTTCATGTAATTCTGGAACATACACATGTAGTTGAAGATAGCGATCCAGATAAATAGCAGGCTGCTGAAAAGAATATTTGCTGGGTTATCATTATATGCATATGTAAAAAAAATCATACTAAAAGATACAGATCCTATGAGCATTACCCACACCACCTTTAACTTCTTTCCCACATCATTTGTGACTTTAAAATCTGCAAATAAAAGGCCAATTAAAAAAAATTGCAAATAATCTATAATCGATCTCAAAGGAAACGTGTGTAAACCTTGAAATATAATCACTGCAAATGATGCGAGTATCAATACCATTCTCCTTTTTTCTTTCGAAAGCAGAAATACTTTTGCAAGTAATGGAGCTAATAAATAAAACTGTACTTCTATTTCAAGGCTCCATGCTACTGAATTTATCAGAGGTAAGATCCCTCTGCCGTAGAAAAAATTATGCGTATATGTTAGAGATGCCAGCAGACTTGGCAAAAGTTGGGAGAACGTATATTTATGAACAACATAAACATATACAAAAAAAAGAATAACCATAATAATTATATACGGAGGTTCCAACCGGGTAATTCTTCTTTTGTAATAATTTTTCAAGCGTACATCTTTACCACTTCCCAAGTATTTATTTGCAAAAGGCAATCCTAAGATATATCCACTTATTACAAAAAATAATTCTACACCGATCCTTCCGGTACCTGCTAATGAATTCCAGATTGAAAGCAAAGTATTAGACACAGACACACTATTTATCTCCTCCATCTTTGCAATCCAAAATCCATTCATATGAAAAATAACAACGCTGGTTATTGCTATGAATCGCAATCCATCAATTTCGGGGACATACATCCCATTAGAAGTAATTCTTCTGAGGTTCAAAAAGGGTAGCTGATCCTTCATTTTGTTTATTTAGTAACGAGAGTATTCGATTACAATAATACGAATATTGTATAATTACAAACCCGTACGCAAATCTCATTCCTAAAATAAACATCCCGACGAATAAAATAGTTTAAAAAAAGATCAGTATTTAAATCTTGAAAAGATGCCTATCGTATTAAGTCTATCTTACTTTAATAATAATAATGTGCCCTGTTGTTTCATCTGTTGTTTCTTACTATCTGTGTAGGTAATTACCCATAGGTAGCTGCCTACAGGTAGGCCAATACCTTTCTGGTATCCGTCCCATCCCCATCGGGGATCATGAGTTTCAAATACCAATTGTCCCCAACGACCATATACTGCCATTCGGAAATCACTAATATCGTCCTGTATTTTTGCCTTGAATATATCGTTAACTCCATCCCCATTGGGACTAAAAGCATTGGGGACAAATACTGCACAGTCACGCCATTCTTTAGAGATCTCTACATCGCCTTCTACTATACATTCATGACTATCTGTTATACGATAATGATACTCCCCTTCATTTAGATGACGAATAATGCTGTCTGACTGAAACATATACCCTGATATGCTGTATGTGTAAGGACGAGTGCCACCGGCAGCGACGAGGATTATCTCACCATTTTTCACATCACTGCAAGAGACTGGTCTGGTGGATGCAGATATTACCGACAAAGCGGAAGGCGCACTAATATAAAGACTATCAATATTCAAAGTGCAGTTATAAGAATCCTTAATGATAGCACTATATACGCCTGCAGATAAATTATTAAAAATGGAGGATTGCTGAAAAGATGTGCCATTATCGATGCTGAAGCTATATGGCTGTATACCACCTGTTGCATCCAATGATATCCTGGCACTCCTTCCTCCATAACAATCATCATTCGTGATTGCCGCACTAGCCTTGAGTTCATATTCACCTACAACAACCTCACTTTTGGTACTGGTACCATTAGCAGCTGTAACTGTTACTTCATAACTTCCGGCAGCGAGATTAGCAACCCTGTTAGATGTTTGTCCACCAGGCTGCCATTCATATGTATATGGCCCTATACTATCAACCACCCTAACAATAGCATCACCAGTACTGGCAGCTTTACAGGTATTTTGAACAGATATTACAAGCTGAGGGATCTCACGGATGGAAGCTGAAAGATTATCGACTAACACACCAGAAAAAACACTGCTTTTACACTTTACATCTATATACGGACCGAGAATAATTTGCTTATATGCTTTCGTAGGAGTAATAACAGCTGTATATCTTTTCCAGTCAGTATGATAAAATTCTCCTGACTTCCACAAAGTATCCGGTATCTCACCTTTATTACTTCCATATATGGCAAATGAACCATTACATATATCTTTAGTATAATAAGGGGGATAAGCCAAATCAAAAGATAAAACATACATCTTTCCGGCTTTCAGACCGACCTCTATATCAAGGGCAAATTTCTCCGGCCAGCTCGCGTTATATATTCCGCCAATATAAGTTTTCCCATCAGAAGGTTTTAAAGAAACACCTGCAAAACCTGGCTGGGTATCAGGAGACTTACTATATAAGTACCAAGGAGCAGGGACATTAGATGTTTGAGCTTTCCCTTCGAATGAAGGGTTCTCCAACTTAATATCCTGTGCATCCAAATAATGATGATAGGTAAATAATAAAAATAACAGGAGAATAACTTTAAGAGCTGTCCTGGCATAGTTATTCAACACAGCTAAATTAACTGCACTTAAAATTGGCTTCATAGGTATAGCGCATCAAAAATTCATAGGATGTTAATAAGAGGATAATTCTCTTAATAGCGCATTAAATTGTCTATAGTATAAATAAAATCTACGGAATAGAAAATCACTAAATTTTCATAGGATAAAGGCTTATGATTTCAAGAATAGTTGGAAAATGACTATTGACTTATCTATAAATATATGATAGCATACTCTCAATACAAATATATATAAAATATACTAATTTATAAAATAATAAATATTTTATAAATTAGTAATCACCTTTATTGCTCGGCCTTGCATAACATTTAAATGTTATACAAGGCCAAAGATCTAACATAAATAATCTGGAATTTCATTCGCCCCGCTACTGGTTATTCTCTAATTTAACCACTCCTAGTGCTTCTTTCACAATAGATCGGAATTTATCTTCTGACATATATTGAGTAGCTGCATAGCGAATATTTCCTTCCTTTATGGGGCGACCTCTATGAATACCGCTTGAATCAACAATTATTAATGTCCCTGCCTTTCCCGTTATATTCTTAACCCTATAATTATTGCTAGCTAACAATTTTTCAATATTCTCATCTTTATAACGAGAGGCATCTAGTCCAACGTTCATTAGACGATTAGTCTTCCATTTTTCAAATGGTGTATGTGTGGCAGGTATATATTGAAAACATCCAGTATTCTCATCAACATCATTAAGGTACATCAAAAATTTCAACTGTCTCCTGGTAACGGTATCACGATGCCAGCCACCACCACTACCCCGATTTTTATCAGTGTAACTTACCTTATTAGCCATAATGAAATGATGACAGGAGAATTGACTAATATACTTCTTGTAAATATTTGCTAACCAGGGTTTATCAAAAACATCTCTGAACTCAGCACTTACTGTCTCAATTTCTGATACACGGGAATCACTCCCCTCAGGGTCATGCCAGGCATAACTCTTCTGCATATGTTCTTCCATACAATTAAGTAATATCTCGCATTCAGTGGGTTTAATAAAATCTGGTATGATAACAAAACCAGTTTTGCGGAGTTCACCATAAACAGAAGCATCATTTTTATCTATGTAAGATACTAGTGCTTCATTAATCAGATATTGGATTTCCTTGACAAAATATTTCATTTTAATCCGTTTTAGTTATTAATTTTTATTAAAAAATGTGCCCATATTTATCTTAATAACAATAATAAAAATTAAAAGTTCTACTCCTGTATTTAAAATGAACATAAATTATAATATAAGATTACGTCTTCGTATATAGTATAGTAAACGACCTAGTCTTTAGAATCAAAAAATGCTTCATTCTTTATCAACTTATTTTCCCATTTATAATCTTTTGAGAGTAATCTGAAAATTTGTTATGCAGATAAAGCTCACCTTATAACGACTCCCCCCACACTACCCTCTTAATATAATCAGCATATGAAATAATGATACGCACTACTTTATCCGATACATTGGGCATAGAATAATCACTTACTTCCCTGAAATTTCTTGGTTCGCGATGTTGGTATTTCAATTGCTGCAACCCCTGTAGTATTCTTTCCGGGTTTAATCCTACCATCATTACAGCCGCTTCTTCCATTGCTTCCGGCCTTTCATGCGCCTCACGAATGTTAAGTGCAGGAAAATTAAGGATAGAGGACTCTTCAGAAATAGTACCACTATCTGACAACACCGCTTTAGCCTGCATTTGAAGAGCGATGTAGTCGCTCAGGCCATATGGCTTCATTAGCTTTATCAGAGGGTCAAATGTGACTCTCTTTTCCTCTATCATTTTGCGCGTCCGGGGATGAGTACTCACTATTACAGGTAACCCGAATACTTCAACTATTTTGTTAAGCGATATTACAAGCTGTTCAAAATTCTTCTCCGAATTAATATTTTCCTCCCGGTGTGCAGATACCACAAAATATTGTTGTGCTTCCAACTGTAGCTCCTTAAGAATACCTGATACTTTTACTTTAGGCAAGTAATGATGTAGCACCTCATACATGGGGCTACCTGTTTTTATAATACGATCAGGTGATAATCCTTCCCGCAACAGATATTCCCTTGCTATATCGGAATAGGTCAGATTAATATCACTGATATGATCCACAATTTTCCGGTTTGTTTCTTCTGGTACTCTTTGATCAAAACAACGATTACCTGCCTCCATATGGAAAATAGGTATCTTTCTTTTCTTAGCAGGTATAGCACAAAGACAACTATTGGTATCTCCCAGTACCAGAAATGCATCTGGCTTTTCAACTTCCAGTAATGGATCAATTTTAATCAGAATCTGACCAATCGTTTCCGTAGCAGTTTTCCCAGCCGCTTCCAGGAAATAGTCCGGCTTACGCAGCCCCAGATCCTCAAAAAATATCTGGTTTAGTTCATAATCATAGTTTTGACCGGTATGCACCAAAATATGCTCTATCGCCTCAGATTCATCCAATTTTGCCAGTACCCTTGACAGGCGTATAATTTCAGGTCTGGTGCCTACTACTGTCAATACCTTTAATCTCTTACTTGCCATACTCATAAATAGTATCGTTAAAATCCATTTTGAACTGTTTCAAAATAAGTATCCGGGTCTTCTGGATCAAAAAATTCATTGATCCAGAATATTGTATACAACTCCTCCTCTCCAATATTTTTAATATTATGCGTATACCAAACAGGCATATCTACATAAGACGGTTCATTCCCATCCAATTCAAAATTTAAGACTTCCTTTGTATTATACCTTCTCAACTGAATCACTGCTTTTCCTTTTATTACAAGGAACCGTTCTATTTTCCTGGTATGAAAATGATTCCCCCTGGTTATCCCTGAATGGGTAGTAGAAAAAGATACCTGTCCTCCTACTTCCAGTTTGATCATTTCTACAAATACACCTCTATTATCAGCGTGTTGCTTTAATTTAAACGGGAAATAAGTCCGATGATCAATATAACTTCTAAATGTATTAAATAAGTTAATACTGAATTTATCAGGCAATTCAGGGAAAATACCCTGCTCCAGATACAATCTTTTAAACTGCATTAGCCTCAAAAGGATTTCTGAAACGTAACTTTCACTGGTGGACCTTACTTCATAAGCAGCATCATTATTAACATTTCGAATAACGTTAATAATCTCTTCAGCTAATTCATCAACATAGATCAACTTCAAAAACCCATCCTGATCTATTTTAGGACTCAACCCATTACATAGCTGATGACAAAAAGTAGCAATTACAGAGTTATAAAAGGGCTTCCCGAACGGACCAAATACGTTAGGTATCACCATCCCTGTGAAACTTGCCTGGTTATTACCAGCCCATTCCTCCAAAAGCCCTCTACCCGTCTTTTTGGATCTGCCATATAGATTATCCCTTTCTTCCTGGGTAGAAGAAGAAAAAATAACATGCGGGCTATTACCAGCCATATTAAGGGCTTTCAACAGCTTTTGTATAAGCGCCAGATTCGTATCATAAAGCACCTGTGGATCCGGATCACGGTTCACAGCAGCCAGATGCACAATCACATCACATTCCTTTACCCAGTCTGCTAAAGCGGTTTCCGAATCAAAATAAGATCTACTGAAAGGAATAAGCAAATATTCCTCTTTTAACAGGCTTACCTTATTAAACAGGTGAGTTCCAACAAAACCGTTTTGTCCCGTGATTCCAATTCTTTTCATTATATATAGTTCAAGACCAGCCAAAGGAGCGAAATAAAAGACTATATGCAATCAAATCAGCTAATTGAATACAGATTATTCTTTAATTGTTCTTTTACGTAATCCAGATTAAGCAATAACTCTTTTAGTTCATCATTACTTAACCTATACGTATTATGAGAATGGTAATCCTGCGCTTCTGCAATTCTATTATTTCCTTCTGAAAAATACTTAGCATAATTAAGATCACGATCATCCGCAGCAATGCGGTAATAATCACCAAGATCCTCCGCCTTACCAAATTCTTCTCTGGTTAATAAAGTTTCGTACAATTTCTCACCATGCCGGGTACCAATAATTTGCAGCTCGCTCTTCGCATCAAAAATATCCATCAGGACCTCAGCCAATTGTTTAATAGTAGATGCTGGTGATTTCTGTACAAAGATATCACCTGGATTCGCGTTCTTATAAGCAAACAATACAAGCTCTACTGCATTGTCCAGCGACATCATAAAGCGTGTCATTTCAGGATCAGTGATAGTCAGGGGATTGCCTGCTTTAATCTGTGAAATGAACAAAGGAATAACCGATCCACGGCTGGCCATTACATTGCCATACCGGGTGCAGGTGATCAAAGGATTGGAACGCAGGCGTGCTTTTGAAATAGCGACCTTTTCCATCATTGCCTTCGAAATACCCATTGCATTGATAGGATAAACGGCCTTATCTGTACCTAGACAAATTATTTTTTCAACATTATGCTTTATAGCAGCCTCTAACACATTTTCCGTTCCCAGAACA
Source organism: Chitinophaga oryziterrae (assembly GCF_009758125.1). Taxonomy (GTDB): domain Bacteria; phylum Bacteroidota; class Bacteroidia; order Chitinophagales; family Chitinophagaceae; genus Chitinophaga; species Chitinophaga oryziterrae. The sequence goes on along the minus strand of NZ_WRXO01000004.1, from coordinate 232,958 downwards.
TTCGTTCGCACTGCCTCCATTGGATAAAATTCACAGGAAGGCACCTGCTTTAAAGCAGCGGCATGGAAAACATAGTCAACACCCTCCATCACGTTATCAATACTTCTGAAATCCCGTACATCTCCCATGTAAAATTTCACCTTATTGCTACGCAAAAGATTACGCATATCATCCTGCTTTTTCTCATCACGGCTGAATATTCTTATTTGTTTAATATCAGTATGCAGGAACCGTTTTAAAACAGCGTTCCCAAAAGAACCTGTTCCTCCAGTTATTAAAAGTGTCTTATTTGTAAACATAATTGACGGGGCTTATAATTCGATCAAATTTATTTGTGGATTTCTATGGTGATAATCTACCTGTCGTTTATTAAGCTTAACTCAAAAAAATAATTCAATGTATCGTTCAATGATTTCATTATTTCCACCTTTCTTTTCTGCATAGTCCTGTGCTTTACGTCTCATATTCTGATAATGCTCATCTTCCATTTCCAGACAATATAGAATACATTCTCTAAAAATACTTCCTTCCAGTTCCAGGTCCCAACCAATTTCTTCTTTTGCAAGGTCTCTCCATGGAGTTTTATCCGATATGATCACAGGGCATCCTACCATTAAAGACTCTGCAATGGCATAACCAAAATTTTCACCTTTTGATGGAAGAATAAAGAAATGATATTTTGTTATCGTTTCGTGTACTTTTTCATATTGCAAATCACCTTTGTAAGTCACACAAAATCCATTTTTTCTATTTAGTTCAGTAATAATTAACTTACATCTTACTAACAGATTTTTGTCTTCCGGAGGCCCGTAAATATCTAATGTCAATTTATCATTCGGTTCCAAATCCAAATTCAACAACATTTCAAGCAGGAAATCAAGATTCTTTAATGGAGAAATGCGAGACATAAAAATCAGCTTCAGCTCTCTCTTAATTTTTACAATCGGAAAACTCATTAAAGGTTTTTTATTCATTAATACTTCCGCAATTGAAACATCAGCATTTATTCCAAAAATCCTTTTAATACTCTTCGCTTCAATATCAGTAGTGGCATGCCATTTCACGTTTCGATAAACTCCGGAATATTTCATCATGCCGATAAATATCTTTTTCTTAACCGATTTCATGGCCAGAGCGCCTTCATTAAATTCACCATGCGGGCATACGATTATTTTTTTTTGAAAAACACCTATTCTTTTTAATAAGATAATAAGAATGCTGAATTTATAATTAAAAAAACTATTCAAATGAACAGTGTCATAATTATTAAATGTTTTGATCAATCTCATTAATCGGCGAATCCTGAGATACGCTGGTGATAAATAAATTATGTTATAATTCATACTTTCAATCCAGCTATCTATAATTACAGAAGGATATGGCCTATTCTCACCTAAATCTCTATCGGCTGTAATAATTGAGAAATCAAAATACTGATTAAGTCGCTCAATCATTGCAGCTACACTACGTATCGTCCCTCCTCCTTTATATCCGGGTAAAAAATGATTAGTAAGAATCAGCACATGCTGTTTTTTTTCCATATCACATCCAATTTATAAGTAAGCACCTCGATGTCCGGGTAAAAACAATTGGTAAGAATTAATACACGTTTCATGTTTCTCACTTATGAGCGATTTTCTTTATTTCATTCCCATAATTAATTATCAAGCTATCATAATGTATCTGAAACCTTTTTAAGTTCGGAGCCTCTCCTGATACAACTGCATTCTTATGAGAATAGAAATACGTATCTTTTGACCACCAAACAATACCATCAACTTTCTTTCCCGAATAACTCGCATTCACAATATCATTAACCATATTTCTAAATTGAACTTTGGGTATCACCTTATCCCTATATTCTTTATCATTTATTTCATACCTATGCCATATAAATGGTAGAACAATCTTATTATATGCCAACGCTAAGCGAAGTGCTTCCCTGGTATCTTTCGAAAAAATGGACTCTCCTCTCTTTAAATTCCCTTTTTGCACAATATCCGGAGCTATAGAATAGCTGGAATATAAGGCCGGAAAAAAAGCATCCGTCTCTCTTAATAGTGGCGCTATTTTATCATTACTATTGACCCATGCTTCATCGTTCTTAAATATCCGTCTTCTAAAAGGAATTCCAAAAAATCCCCACATAACATTTGGTCTTATCGATTTTGCAAAGCGTATTGCTTTTGTAAATTCGTTCAATACTTTGACATAATCAGGGTCCGATTCCGCACTATTTGCCAATATGTATACTGCTTTTCCTTCCCAGTCCAAAACGCCAATACCGTCATCGTTAACGCCAGGAAATGCTTTAACTATTGCGGCTTTAAAAACACCTATATTAACCGCTGTAGGATTGTCAGGATAAATATCAGTTCCATAAATCATTTTAACAACTCCAATATTGCCCTCATTCTCTTTTAGGAAATGTTGCGCGTCAATACCACCATCATCTATTGCAACAAAAATATGCCGTCCTCTAATATAGTTCCTTGATTGCCCCAACAAAACAAGCGGCAGCATTGACAATAGAAGCATAAACAACTTACCTGCTATTAATCTGTTTATTAACATCATTTATCATTTTTAATGCTAAACAAATTTCTTTTCCTTCTTAAGTTTCTCATAATGTTCAATGTTCCTATACTTAAAAACCTTTGCGGGGTTACCACCTGCAATGGCATATTTTGGAATATTATTCACTACAACAGAACCAGCTTGTATAATCGCACCTTCACCAATTCTCACCCCACCCAGGATTATCACCTTTGACCCAATCCATACACAGTCCTCAATTACAATTGGTTTTTCTATGCTCGTCTCATCATATGGAATCGCCTCTCCTTCATAATTATGATTACTTGAAATCATGATGCAGTGAACACCGGCATGAAAATAACTTCCTATTTCAACCTTACCAAATCCATAAATTCTCATGCCATTTAAGTTTATATAATCTGACAGATAAGTATTATGATTCAGTATCGAATATTTCCAAACTTTCAGACCTTTACCACAAGATTTAGCCTTTCGTTTGACATTGTAAACATAGAAATGGCTCATCAATCCAGTAGACATTTTTCTAATTTTTGTCAGAATTCTATTTATTAACATATCTTATCCGATTTAATGAATAAAAAAATGATATAGCAAAAATTATAAGCCATGAAAAACAATTCATTTTTGCAGCAAATTCCAGTCCGTACTTTTTAAGGAAACTAACATTTAAAACTACACTAAATAAAAAGGCCGGAACAGAGGCTAGTAATAGATACCAGTTCCTTTTATAATATTGTAAAATCGGTGCAACCAGACAATAAAGTGCCTGAAAAATATTGGCTCCTACAAACCAGCCTAAAAGCGAAATACCTGCTTTATATTTCTCACCGGCAAAAAAAGGAAGAAACCTATTAACAACAGACCAAAATACGATTCCAAAAAGCAGAAATAAAAATGCTACCCCAAGACCAATTTTCAATAACTTGCCGGAATCAATTTTGTTTTTCAGACTTTCAAATACCCAGGGGAGCCATGCTGCATTAAATGACACTCCCAGAATCTGAAGAATGGAAACTATTTGAAAACTTGCAGAGTAAATTGCGACAGATTCTTCTCCTAACTGATAATTAATAATATAACGGTCGGACAAAGCAAAAGCGTATGCCAGCAGACTATTGAGGACTAGTGGAAATGAATAAACAAACGCATCTCTTATATATTGTCTCTTAACTTCGAAAGATATACTATACTTCTTTACCAGTTGCCATCCTCCAATAATGGCAAACAAAAGATAGACAAATACTTCAGCATAAACAGCAGCTCTGATGTACAATCTATGCTGCCAATACAATACAAAAATAATTACAAAATAAATTAATGATTGCCCAACAACAACAATACTAAACAGAACATTATTTCTTTCACATCGATATAATCCTCTTTCAATCGTAATTATCGAAGTAAAAAAACTGATCAATAATGCCAGGCACAACATTTCTCTGGATAATCCAATAATGCTAAATAACGCATTGCCAGATAACAAAACAAAAACCTCCAATAATCCAATGGTCCCAATATTAACAAATAGTATAGAGAATATATAAGTACCAAACTCTATCCTTTCCTTCTCATAATAGCTCCTGATAACAGCCTCTGATAAAGATAATCCAACCAAAGGAATACATATATTCATCGTAGCTCTGTAAATAGAAAATGTGCCATATTCATTCAATGTAAAGGCTCTCGTAAACAATGGCAGCAAAAAAAAAGGAAATGCCTTATTAACAAAGTTAATAATTGTGTAAATCGCAGAGGACCTAATCAAATTAGAATGCCTCAATGCGTTTATTCTATATAAAAGTTTAATTTCCATTTAATTCAATAAAATCGTTTTGAAAATTTGTTTATAGTATGATTGTACATTTTCAACCGCTTCAATATACTCTTCATTTAGCAAGTCTTTTTGAAGAGTTACAATTTCTATTGAGCAATGAGGATATAGCAATTTCAAAGAATATAGAGCAGTAGAATAGAATGAACAGATATGAGATGGTACAATATTACTTTCAATGAATCCCAACTCAACAATATTATCCAATCGCAATATTTTCAGGTCACATATGTTCGCCAGCACTTCCAAAGTTTCTTTTTCTTCATATCTATGAGGCAAATAAATGAATTCAAACGGAGCGTAATATGTTCTCACTTTCCTAATCAAATCAATGTAGATTTCAATAGATCTCATAACACCTGATTTAACCATTTCACCACCAATGAAATAAATCTTCGTACTATAATTTGATTCCCACGCAACATTAATCGCTGAACTCTTCAAGTACTCAAATTGATGCTTTAATATCTCCCCATTATTCAAAGGCTTAAATTCAAACATCGTAAACCAATTAATATTAACATTTCTTTTTACGGATAATCCATTAGCATAAGCCAACAGCTGTTTAAATATATCCCTCACAGTCATTTTTCCATAACTACCTCTCATCGATGTAATATGATCAACCAATTGACTATTTAATACCAGCGTTGAGTTACCATCATCAAGGAGAAACAGTTTATCATACGCGAGATTGCAAGCAAAGGATCTCATTGAGAACTCACGATAGTCTCCAATGAATAAATTCAGGAATCGCTCATTACGCATTTTTTTCATCAATTTCATTTTCCTGTTCAGAAACCATAAATCAGAGGTGTAGTGTATATAGATAATCTCATCATCAATAAATCTCTTAATTATCTTTAACATAAAGGAGTTCTGCAGTTCATTCTTCCCAATAAAAACAACAAAAATGCTGTTTACTCCGTTAAACTTATTCTTTGCTTCTAATGCACCTGCTAATTGGAGCGGCGACGCAACAATAAAAATATTCCTCATGATAAACTTTCGGCTTTTAAGATGATTGAATTATAAATATTCACGCGTCTCTGATTCTCGCTACTGGTATTAAATTCATCAGCTATCAATGCAAAAAACAGCAACCAAATCATACTATACCCTCTCATATATGAACCATAAAATATGCAAATGATCAGGAATGCAACAATCCCTACATAAGCTAATCCAAGGTTTCTTTTTATCGCGGATATCATTATTTTAAATATTGCTATTACAAAGATAAAATACACAATTCCATGAAAGGCCAGCATCAATCCAAACCACGTTTCGCCGGTACCAACTGTCTCAGAAAAATATTTACTCTTATCAATCTTACCTGCGCCCAATAACCAATTATGCATAAAAATGTCCAAATACTGCTTCCACATAATATACCTATCAAGATCTTCAATACTCCGGTAATCAGCGTATTTAACATTACGTACAAAAATAGAATCCAGCAATTCGTTATGTGTTGACTGTACAAGCTGGCCCATAAACGCTGATGCTATTAGAGCAAATAAAAAAACAACAGGAAACATGAAATAAAAAACCGGCCATTTATTCATCGGAATAAACCGCCTGACAAGAGTAAGTAAAAAATAAAAACCACAGATTAAGTAAATAGTTCTTGAACCAGAAAACATTACAAAATAAAGTGCAAGAACAATAACCATAATATCAAACATCTTCCTTTTCCCTGGCTTTTCTGCATTTGCAAGAAAAACTAAAAAGGCAAAAGCTCCTGTATAAGGTGGCGACAAATATGAGAATAAGGATATTTTCCAAAAAAATTCGGGATGAATGCTTTGACCTGGCAAAAAGCCATAAGAATTAGCATTTAAATAATATGAAATTACCGCAATAATAATTTGAGCAACAAATATCATATTGATGAACTTCAATGAGATAAATGCTCGCCTGTTTGCCAGAATTATATATGCGGGAAGTATATCAATTGCCGTACTTAATATCAATGAAAATTCGCCTCTTGCCGTATTAACCAAAATAACAACACCAAGGAATATTAAAAAAAACAAGTTAATATTATTTATATTTTTAGGCCGAAAAAGACTTAGTTGTGCAATTACAAAAAGTATAACGGGAAACTGCAAGAAAATAAATATTGAAATGGAATCGAGCTCTTCAAATTTCATCAAATTTGAAAGAATCCAATAATAACCCAAAACTAACAATACTCTAAAATCAACTCTATTATTCTTTTTTATTCCACTAAAATAAGTCCAGTTATTACTCTCCATAAAAAAGAATTTTATCAGAATTTAATGTGTTTTATGTCTTCCTGCGCCTTTTTAAAATCTTCATGCCTTCCTATATCCAGCCAATATCCTCTTAATGGATAAGAGATTACTCTCTCCCCTCTGGCAATTAACAATTCTATCAGGTCCGTTGCATTAAAAAAGCAGTCTTTAGGAATATGGATCAGGCATTCTTTTTTAAGTAAATAAATGCCTCCATTTGAATAATAAGTATAAGTAGGCTTTTCCTTGAAAGAAAGTATATTTTCTTTCGTAGTCTCAAGAACAGCGTAAGGTATATCTACATTATAGGGTATTGAAACCACAGATAAAGCCGCATCCTTTTCTATAAAATCAAGGAAGAACTCTTCATAGTCAATATTCGTTAATATGTCTGAATTACTGATCAATACATAAGCATCCCTATTTACTTCTATATTTGCAACTGCTCCGATCGTACCTAAGGGCGTGCTTTCCTTAATGTATCGTACTTTAATACCTTTTGCACTTCCATCTTTAAAATGATCTACAATCTGCTCTCCAAGATATCTTACCGAGATACAGATATCATCAATACCAAAACTGATTAAACGATCAACAGTATGCTCAATGATTGGTTTATCACCGATTTTAAGCATTGGTTTAGGCGTATTATCTGTAAGCGGCCTTAAACGCTCTCCTCTGCCCCCCGCCATAATAATGGCTTCAACAGGTAAATAAGACTTATGAAAACGGAAGTTGATTACATTCAGAATACAATCATCTTTGTCCAATATAGGAACAACGCGAAATCCTTTACTCCGGTACTCAATTACCTGTTGCATAGTATATTCATTATCCCTGAAGAATCTCGGGCAGTCCTGAATAAATTGCGACACGTTGGAGTCAAGACCTAACCCTTTAAGCAACCCTCTACGAACATCTCCGTCCGTTAAAGAACCTACCAGTTTACCTTCATTGTCCACTGCAAAGATGATTGCATCGCTGGCCAGTACATCAAGTTTCGCAAGGGCCTCCAGGACATTTGCCTTCTGATCAATTATATGCTTCTTATAATCCGTCATAGTTCATTCATTAATTGAAAATTTGGAATATATCAACGCAAGGATTTCAACTTATCAATGATTTTGTCCTTTGCACCGCCGTTGAAGTATATATTTTCTATCTCATGTACTCCATTAGATTCAATATCTGCCACCGCAGATAATATGCTATTCTTTTCAAATGGCACGTGCAGGACATTCTCTCCTGTTAATCTTCCTTTCTGCCGGTCTCCTATATTAACAACACACTTATTTAAGGATGCAGCCTCTATAATTCCGCTGGAAGTATTTCCCAGCATAAAAAGAACATGCTTCATACATGAAAAATAACTTTGGGTTCCAAAATTTTCTATTATTTTAATTTTCTCCGGATATTTCATACCCAATTCCTGGAATGCCAGACGAAATAAACTTCCATTTGTATCAGCATTCGGCATTGTAATGATCAATTGGTATCTCTCCTTTAATTCATTCAATACTGATAATATCGTTTTCAGATGTGTTTCGTTGTGGGAAGCTGTAACAGTTTCCGGATGAATAGTAATCAATACGGAAGGAACAGAAAGATCAATTTGCCATTTCCTGTAAAAAGCGTCTTTATCTAAAAGGGGCATCCCTTTGAGATTGTCCAGACCAAGCGCTCCTGACACTACAATGTTTTCCGCATTACCCTCCATTAATATTTTCACTTTTTCTGCAAAAGAAGGTGTTGCAACAAAGTGTAACTGTGAGGCCATTGTAATACTGTGTCTGAAAACATTGTCGATCGCACCTAATGTAGTTTCCCCACCGTGTATGTGCGCAAACCTGATACCAAAACTCAACCCCGCCATTACAGCGGCAAACATTTCAAACCTGTCGCCCAAACAAAATATCCAGTCAAAATCAGCAGCATGTGTTGCCCAGAAATCTGCGAATTTAACCATCGTCAGCCCCATAGACGTAGAAATAGCCTGCTCATCATCCGTTAATAACAAGGATGATATCCGGTGATCCACAGTAAATCCATCGTGAATGATTTCATCAATCGTATGACCATGGAAAGGAGATAAATGTGTGCCAAAGGCAATAATGCTGACATGAAAAAAAGCATCCTCCTTTAAAGCCCTTATTAAAGGTTTATAAATACCGTAATCGGCTCTGGAACTTGTTAGTATAGCAATTCTCATGATAAATCAGACCAGGAAATCTTGTGATAGGCAGCTAAATCTTTATTCACTTTAAGCCCAATTATTTTATCTAAATCAAAGGGAGAAATCCCATCACCTGGTCTCAACATCAGCAAATGAGGAGCCGTAATATATTCTCCCTTATTAAGAGGCACTTTCAAATGCACACTTTTTCTGGCCACGGCAATATTTTTCTTTTCCGAGGCACTTGGTTCCTTAAATCCTTTTCCCGACAATGCTGCCTCTACATTGCGGATGGCAATTACCATGTTTTTTAATTCTGAGGGATCGAGAGAAGCCTTATGATCAGGTCCTGCCATACCCTTATCCAGTGTAAAATGTTTTTCTATTACCGTAGCTCCCAAAGCAACTGCGGCAATAGGAATCTCAATGCCGAGTGTATGATCAGAGTAGCCCACTTCAATGCCAAATGCTGCTTCAATTGCTTTCATAGCCCTCAAATTAACATCACTCATGGGCGTAGGATACTCCGTATTGCAGTGTAACACCCGGATATCTTTTCGGGCAATCCCATTTTCTGTTAATACGTTCAATGCGTTTTCAATTTCCCCCAGAGTTGTCATACCAGTTGATAATATAACTGGCTTCTTCTTAGAAGCAATATGCTTCAGATAAGGATAATTAGTAATTTCACCTGATGGTACTTTAAAAAAATCTATTCCCAGATGGTCGAGGAAGTCAATACTATCTTCATCAAAACCTGTTGACAAAAATTTCAGGTGTTTCTTATCTGCATACTCCTTCAATTCATAATGCTCAGCCTCACTAAGTTCCAGTTTCTTAAGCATCTCATATTGGGAGCTATTATCACTTCCCATATTATGGGACTGGTACGCCGCCATCGCAGCACTTTTACTTACAAGTTTATCTGCTTTAAACGTCTGAAATTTCACATAATCCACCCCCGCATCATGCGCCGCATCAATAAGTTTAAATGCATTTTCCATGCTGCCATTATGGTTAACCCCTGCTTCCGCTATGATCAATGTCTGTCTCATCTTACTATTATTTTACCTGGAGTACCCGCATAGATACCCGCAACATTAATACTTTTCATCAAGACACTTCCAGCCCCTATAATAACATTATCAGATATATGAATACCATTTGAAATAACAGTGCCACTCCCGATAAAACATTCACTGCCTATCATCACATTACCATTCAACACAGCACAGGTAGAAACATGCGTATGATCCCCGACCTGTGTATCATGTTCAATATTTGCCGCTGTATTGATAATGCAATTAGCTCCGATATTTACTGCTGCATTAACAATACATGAATGATGTACAATCGTTCCGGGTCCTATACTGGCATATTTAGAAACAATTGCTTTGGAGGAGACAACCGTTGCTATTTTTGCATCTTTTTCTCTAAGCCGGCTGAATAAAATTTTCCTGGAATCCGCTGATTTTATCTGACCTATTGTAATTAAAAAATAGTGCCCCTCTTTAACTAATCTATCGAGATCATTATCTGTGCCAATCACAGGATAACCCAATATCTGTTTTCCCTCCATTTCTTCTTTATCAATGATGCCCGATATTATCCACTCATCTGTAGATTCAATCACGTCAATACAGGACTTACAATGCCCTCCACCACCAATTAATATCAAACTTTTCCTATGCATAAAACTCCTTGATTTTATTACTCACCTCTATTACCTCTTTATCAGAAATATTAGTAGAACATGGCATACTAAGACAACTCTTATAAACACTGCCTGCTATATCATCCACATGGAAGTAAAGATCATTTTTAAAAGGTGGCAATTGGTTCATAGGTACCCAGAATGGCCTTGTTTGAACACCGTTGTCATTTAAATACTTCAGTAATCCTTTAGAGTTCTCAAAACAACAGGTAAATAACCAGCAATTGGGATTTACATGTTCAGTGATAACCTGTGGTTTAAATCCGGGAACATCTTTAAGCTCCCGAGTATACAACTCACTTACGTTTCTTTTTCTATCAATAAATGCCGGTAATTGTTCCATCTGTGCTACTCCGATTGCAGCAAGAATATTTACTAACCTATAATTATAACCAATTTCATCATGGTAATATTCCAGAGGATCGGCTTTGGCCTGAGTAGTAAGATGTTTTGCTTTTTCACCCAATTCTTTATCATTAGTAAGAATCATTCCACCTCCACCAGTTGTAATAATCTTATTACCATTATAACTTAAACAACCGAAGAGGCCGAAGGAACCTGCAGGTTTTCCTTTATAAGTAGAGCCCAATGCTTCTGTCGCATCTTCGATCACTTTTATTTTATAATAATCAGCAAGCGGAAGCAATTTCTCCATATTTACCATATTACCCAATACATGTACCGGTATAATAGCAGATATTCTCCGACCCGTATTCTTATGGTGACAGGTATCTTCTTTTATCAGACATTCCTGCTCAAAAAACCGGGTTAAAAGAGCGATGTCCAGTTGCCAGGTGTGCTCATCTACATCCATTAATATGGGATCAGCTCCCATATATTTGATTACGTTTGCAGGTGCTACGAAAGTTATATTCGGGAGAATAACCAGATCATCTCTTTGTACACCAGAAAGAATCAGACTAATATGTAATGCAGACGTACCATTAACCGTAGCTACGGCCCTTGTAACACTACTGAATTTTGCAGCTAATTCTTCAAATTGATTAACATAACTCCCAACTGATGACACCCAATTGGTATCCAGGCAATCCTTTACATATTTCCATTCATTACCTGAAAGATTTGGCACGGATAACGGTATCATATATTATATATATCAGCTTTATATTGTTTCAGGTTCTCACTATTTTTAAACCATTCAATGGTCTCTGCCAGCCCTTCTTTCAAAGAATATTGCTGTTCCCAGTTAGTGTATTTTCTCAATTTCTCATTTGCTCCAAGCAACCGGAATACCTCCGACTTTTCGGGACGTATTCTTTGTTCATCGGTAATAATCCTGGCCAGTGGATTAATTTGATCAATCAGTTCCTGCGCCAGTTCCCCAACAGATATTTCCGACTGCGTAGCAATATTGCAATCATGCCCGATCAATTGATCAGATTTAGAGATCTCTACAAAACCGTTAACAGTATCCTTTACAAAAAGCAGATCACGGGTCGGAATGAGGTCTCCCAACTTTATTTCCTCCCTACCATTCAATAGTTGGCTGATGATAGTAGGAATTACAGCCCTGGCCGATTGACGGGGACCGAAAGTATTAAACGGTCTTACAATAGTTAATGGCAGATTAAAACTTCTGTAAAAAGACTCTGCTATGGCATCTGCTCCGATTTTCGAAGCAGAATAAGGAGACTGTGGCTGACGGGGATGCTTCTCATCTATGGGTATATATTGCGCTGTACCATAAACTTCAGATGTGGATGTCACTAAAACTCTTTCAATACCAAGATCCTTTGCTGCCTGTATAATATTCAATGTACCTTTTACATTAGTGTCGATATATGAATCAGGAGAATGGTAGCTGAAGGGAATAGCTATTAAAGCTGCCAGATGAAATACTACGTCTACATCTTTCATCGCAGTTCTGACACCATTCGGATCACGCACGTCACCGGAAAAAATTGTTATTCCCTGTAATTGTTCCTTTGAGAACGAATCAAGCCATCCCCAACTATTAAATGAATTATAATAAACAAATGCTTTAACCTTACATCCTTCCTCAATTAATTGCTCTACCAGGTGGCTGCCAATAAAGCCATCCGCTCCTGTTACTAAAACTCTTTTATTCTTTAATTCCATCTACGTAAATATTTATAGCATTACAGTCTTGCATCAACTGATTTTCTATCCAAACAAGCCTTTGTATCAAACACAACCCCATTATTGCGCTTGATTTTTTTGAAAATCATTTTGTCGACAAAAATTTCAACAAGCACTAAATTCTATTTACTTCTAACATATTTTCGAATTCTTCTAATTATACTTTTTTTCTTTTCATCGCCATTGCTACTATAACCATAACCATAACCATATCCATATCCATAACCATATCCATATCCGTATCCATACCCATATCCACCGTTGGACTTAACATCATTTACGATCAGGTTAATTTTTGGAACTTTCTTTTGCAGGTAAAGGTCTTTTGTAATCTGTATTTGCTGCTTGAGCGTATAGCCTTGTCTGACGAGATATAGTGTTGCATCAGCAAATCGTCCCAATAATTGCGCGTCAGTAACTAATCCTATCGGTGCAGTATCAATTATTATGTAATCAAATTGCTTCCGTAACTCAGCGAATAGTTCTTTTGTTCTATCCAACAACAGTAACTCGGAGGGATTTGGCGGAACAGGTCCGGAGGTTATCAACCAAAAATTATCATGAATACCAGAAGGTATAATCAACTCATCTATTGAAACCTTTCCAATTACATATGTACTAAAACCACTAAGATTATCGGCACCCAACATCTCGGATATCTTAGGTTTCCTCAGATCCATTTCCATCAGCACTACCTTTTTACCTGATAGTGCCAATACAGCTGCAAGGTTGGTCGCAACGAAAGTTTTACCTTCTCCGCTCATACTTGATGTAAGCAGAATAACCTTCTCATTAATTCCGGACATTATAAACTGGAGATTTGTACGTATTGCCCTGAATTGCTCTGAAATGGCCGAATGTGCATCCTTTCCAACAATAACCTGGAACTCCTCTTTGTTATGGCCAATTTCAGCCAATATGGGAACAGGTGTATTACTAAGAATATCCTGTTTATTTACAACACGCCTGTTTAATAATTCCCCTAAATACATCCATATCGAAGGAACGGCAATACCAAATATAAGTCCTAAAACATAAGCTAAAGAGTGCTTCGGCCTGAATGGTAAGGGATCACTTTTTCCTGCATCAATGATCTTGGCTATAGCGATGTTGGATGCTTTGGAAATGGCGGACTCTTCCCTCTTCTTCAATAAGAACAAATATAATTCCTGTTTAACAACCTGTTGACGTGAATAATCTAAAAAGACCCGCTCCTTACCTGGAACTTCACGTATTTTTTGATTTAGTGAATTAGCGTTCCTTTGTAACTCATTTATTCCAACCTGTATGTTTTGCTTTAAAGAAGAAAGATTGTTTCGCAAACCTGCACGCAAACCTGTTAATTGCTGATCGATATTTTTGATTACGGGATTGGATTCTGTGTTGGACATTAAAAGTCTCTCCCGCTCTAATTGCAGCATATTATATTTTTCCACAATCCCTAAAAATGTAGGATCCTGCAAGAGTGCTGCTGAAGGGACAACACGTCTGTTATTTTGCTCATCCTTCATGTATTGTTCCAGCGATTCAACGACATTTAATCTTACCTGCTGCTCTGTTAATAGCTTTAGGAAATCACCAGTATTTGAAACCAGTAATTTGGATTGTTCTCCCAGATCAGCAAGCTCATTGGACTGTTTAAATTGCTGTATATCTTTTTCTACGCCTGACAGTTCTTTTGTTACGATAATTAAACGATTATCAATGAAAGTAATCGTACTGTCAACTATCCTGTTTTTGTCTTCAATACTTGCATTTAAATATGTATCCATTAACCGGTTCAACACCTTCTCCCCCTTTTCAGGAAGGGCATCTGTGATAGTAAGATCTATTGTGCTTACCTGTTTATTGGGAATAGTTATCTCCAATAAGTTTTTATATGCTTCAACAGTATTATCAATTGAAGATATTTTCACCATATATTCTTTGTTATTCAAATCAAATTGAGTATCACGAATAATCTGGACAATCCCCTCCGGTAAATGCAATGTATCATTCCAGGAAGCTTCTTTACTTAGATCCTTCCCTTTTAATAAAAATTTATTTTCAGTCAATACCTCCAATGTGTAATTTGCCTGACTGAGTGTATCTTTCAGATAGATCCATCTGAAAGAAAAAGGAAGTTTAGAAAATTGCTCCCCTTTTTTCACCCGGCCTTCTACCCAATAACTTACATTTAATCGCAAATCCCTCACTACTTTTTCCATTAACGAACGGGATTTAAGTATCTCTACTTCATTGTCTACGTTACTTTTACTGCTGAACATTTCTAATTCCTGCAATATCTCCTGGCCTGGGATGCCACCGTCTTTTTTATCATCCTGCACAAGTATTTTGGCACTTATCTTATAACTGGGAGTTGAATAACGCAGGAACAACCACGCTCCTACCCCCCCAAGGCTTATAAAAATCAAAAACAAATACCATCGCCCAATTAGTTTATCAAGTATTTTTCTCAAATTCAACCCATCTTCCTCTTCCTGTTCACCGGAAAATGTGCCATTCGTTTTTAAAATACCGTTAGTGTGAATATTTTCAGACATAAGAAAATAAATGAAAATTTAGAAGTTAATTCTTGTTACAATTATGATGACTACAGATAGGATGGAAGCAAAAATGGAAATTCGTCTAACCTGTTCCATATCGGATCCGGAAACTTTAGCCTTATTCGGTTCTACATATATAACGTCTCCCTGATGAAGATAAAAGTAGGGAGAGGAAAATATTTTACTATCATTCAAATTGAATCTTACAATTTCCTTTTTCCCATTAATATTATCCCTGATTAACATCACGTTTTCCCTTTTGCCATAAATAGTAAGATCACCGGCCATTCCCAACGCATCCAGCAGGGTAACTTTCTCATTTGGCATAATATAGGAGGATGGTTTATTTACGTCTCCCAATACTGTTATTTTGAAATTGGCGAAACGTACGTTTACTACAGGATCTTTATAATATTCGGTGGCCTTCGTACGAATATCATCTCGTACCTGGTCTGTTGTCCTACCCTTTACAGATACTTTGCCAAGTAAAGGAAGTATTACATATCCATCTCTATCCACCAGGTATACACTTGCATTACCTCCGGGGGTATTGATGCTGCTACTATTATTTGTATTATTATTTGAAGGTCCCGAAATAGCACTCTGTTGATTCAATACGGCAGTCGCAGTGGGGTCAAGTGTAAGTATTGTAACCGTAAGAATATCATCCGGCTGGATCACTGGTGTATTATACACAGACTGATCAACAAGCTTTTGTTTAACACTATCCGGAACATCCTTGAAATACGTAATATTTCTTGGAGTAGAACATGAACTTGCATACATAACAATAATGCCTGTGGAGAGCATCAGTAGGGCAGAAAAGGGGAGTTTGCGGTGCTTCCCGAAATTAGTAATTCTCATTATTATATAACTGGGTGTTTAAATGCATCTGTTTTATTGTTCATAACAATAGCTATACCGTCAAACAAACGTTTTGTATATACTATAATTTTATTTTATCCTTATCAAGTTGCTCGTACGCAGAATTCTTACTGATAAACTCGGGAACTAACTGCTTCATCAGAGCTACGGTTGGGGTGAGATAATGCTTATGGGCAGATGCAATAAGATGCTCTATTTTATCTTTCACTTCTACGAAATCATATTCACGAACTCTTGCAATCATAATCTTTTCGTGATAAGTGCTTATTGTATTCTCCGCGTTGTTCAATAGTTCCTCATACAATTTTTCTCCCGGACGCAGGCCTGTATACACTACTTGTATATCTTTCCCAGGTTCTCTTCCGCTCATCCGGATCATTTTCTTTGCCAGCTCCACAATCTTCACCGGCTCCCCCATATCAAACACAAAGATCTCTCCTCCCTGCCCCATTGCACCTGCTTCCAGCACAAGCTGGCAGGCTTCCGGAATAGTCATGAAATAACGGGTGATGTCGGGATGTGTAACGGTAATCGGACCTCCTTTTTCCAACTGCTGTTTAAAGCGGGGTATCACAGATCCATTGGAACCTAATACATTGCCAAAACGGGTAGTGATGAACCTGGTTGGAGGCACGCCATAAACTGGACCGGATTTCTTATACTGCTTATTAACGTGATTACTGTACGACTGTGTAAAAATTTCCGCAATACGCTTTGAAGCTCCCATTACATTGGTCGGATTAACTGCTTTGTCTGTAGATACCATCACGAATTTCTCCACGCCAAATTCTACTGATAATTCTGCCAGAATTTTGGTGCCCAAAACATTATTGAGTACAGCAATAGAAGGATTTTTTTCCATCATGGGTACGTGCTTGTAAGCAGCAACATGATACACAATAGCTGGTTCGTAGACTTCAAACAATTGCTGCATCCGTATCCTGTCACAGATGTTCGCGATGAAAGGTACAACAGCTATATCAGGCGCAACATCTCCCATCTCCAGTTCCAGTTCATGCAGCGGCGATTCTGCTTTATCACATAACACGACTACAGATGGGCCAGCCTTTACAAGCTGCTTTACCAATTCACTTCCAATGGAACCGGCGGCACCTGTTACCAGGATCGCTTTACCCTTTGTTTCACTGTTAACCTGCTCATTGTTGATATTTATTACAGAACGGTCCAGCAGATCCTCAATTTTGATGTCCTGCAGTTTGGATGGATTCCATCCGGTACTGATCCATTTACTTACAGGCAATACTTTCTGCACCTTAATATTAAGGGCTATACAATTATCCACCAGGCTATTTAGCACATCTGGCTCCATCGATTCTTCTGCAAGTATTACAAGTGCAATTTTATCCTGCTTCACCAGCTTTTCGAGCGCGGCTCTGCTTGTATTATAAATAAGCAATCCTTCGAGACGCTTACCACTACGTGTTAGTTTATCATCCAGAAATCCTACAATGCGGATGTTACCGGCCACATCTTCATTAATGGCTCTGCGCACCATTAAACCGGAATGTCCTGCACTGTATATTACCGCTTTGGTCTTGTTTATATTGCCATAACGGCCATAATAATGGAATGCCCATTTTACAAACAGTCGATACGATAACAGGCAGAATGTATTAATGAAAAAGTTAATCGCTATCACGGAGAGCGGGAACATATTAATACTACTATAGTGTAATGAAGTTATCCCTACATAATAATATATTGCAGCACTAATCAGTCCCAGGCACGAAATACGGCCGATATCTTCTATACTGGTATAGCGTATTATACCCGTATAGGTTCGAAATATTAACGAAAGCAGAAGATTCACGCTCACCACAACCAATACAATACCTTGTATGGGGTAGCGATTAAAATCTTCGAGATTAAAATTCAGCCTAAGCAAAAAGGCCACGCTTATTCCGACAATAGAACAGGCTAAATCTAATAACAATATTAGCCAGGACGGGGTAATCCAAGATCTCTTAGTCATCAGTTTAATAGATAAGGTTAAAACATATCAGTTTTTCATAACACTCATTTTCGGAATTAACTCAATTTTCTTTTGAGATTTTTTTTGTTCTAACCTGCGTGCAAAATAAATACATATTGTCTACTTTTTGGTTAAGAATAGGTGAATAGAATTAAATGTTTTTAATTCTAATATCAATTTATAATAACATTATAAACATCTCATCTACCAATATTCCTTGCAAACAGCACCGGATCAACATCAGAATATAATTAGGGTCTTATCCTCTTTAAAAAACAATTTTGACTGAAAATAAAATCGCGTATAAATACGTAACGAAACAGTTATATAAAAAACAGAAACAAATACTGGTTTGTTGTATTGTTCGCAGTAACGAACATCAATTGCACATCATCGGGGCATTCAGTTAAAAACGTGGTTCTCTCGGTGTCTGCTTTAAACATGACTTTAAAAAGTTGAACATATTTAACTTTACCCTAAAGCGTGTCTTACTAGTGATAGTATTATTCTTTCGAGTACTTTTAAGAGTTCGAAACAGACTAAACAAACTTTATACCAATAAAATCATATTCTGTTTTTTCAATGTCTGTTTAGATAACAAAAAACAAGGAAAGATTGTTCTCTATTGCATAAAAATGTATAGATAAAACATTTAACAGTTGATGAATAACTACGATATAAGATGGCTGGTAATGTTATATGTAATTAATCCTTCCTGAGAGAGGGATGTGTACTGTTTACTACACATGTTGTCAAATTCCTCACTTTTCCCCCCGGTACCAGACATACGATTTCCTGTTACAACGGTAGCAGATATACCTTCTTAAAGGAAGGAACCACAAGAACACCTTTACAAACAGCGCCCTGGGAACTCTGTCTTCCAGATTGGCGCGTTTACATTTTGGACATGGCAATGCTTTTCTGCCGGTTACGTTATGTACCAGCATTTCATCTTGATAATTCATGGATATGAAATGTTGTGTCCCTTAATGGTCAAAAGGGATCTATTATTAAATGCCGGCTTTCCCCTAAAGAATGGTTAGCAAATTTTCGATGTCTGTACTATACGATTGTGTGAGACTTGTGTCTGGTTTTTGCAAAAATAAATTTTTAGTTCGGATGGAGGATGTTATATCATTGTAACGGATGGAAAATAAGTAATACCCCTCAGCGGATTTTAATGCTGTATGAATACTATCTTAGCATTCATGAACATCAGCAATCCGCAACTTAAGACGATCATAGACTGGAAAGGCACACCGGTAGATAAAAATGGCAGGTTCGTAAATCTTCATTCTCCCTTTAAGGTCCCCAGCCTCCTGGACATGCTGAAATGGAAGCTGGCCCCTCTCCTTTCAGGGAAGAAAAGAAAGAGGAAGTATGGCAGCCCGAAATCGCGACGGACACTTTCTGGCTGAACAGTACTGATGATATCATCGTTTTTCTGGGGCATAGCGCCTTTTATATGCGTATAGGCGGCATCAGCCTGCAAACTGATCCTGTTTTCGGAGATATCCTCATGCTGAATCGGAAAACACCGTTTCCGCTCGATCCTTCCCTCCTGCATCCTCATTACATCCTAATATATAGGGGCTGACAGTTTTTTTGTCAACCCCTTCTCCCCCCTTTAATTATTATTACTTATAGTAGTACCGTGATTGCCATAAGTCAGATGTGCAAAACGGGGATATTTCTCTTTGTATTTTTTAAATACGTTATCTGGTTGTTGTATCCCATTTACTACCATTCCGTTTTTTGAGATAACCAGGTCTTCGATACTCTGTTTATCCGGAACAATTTTATCATGGATCAGATCATCGATCAGACTTGCCATCATTTTACGATCTTCTGCAGCCTGTGCTCTGTCTTTATCGGCCTGTATACGATCTAATTTTGCCTGCTCGCGGTCTTTCTCTGCCTGGGCCCTGTCTTTAACCGCCTGTTCGCGGTCTTTATCTGCCTGTATACGATCTTTCCCGGCCTGTTCGCGGTCCTTTTCTGCCTGTGCCCTGTCCCTTGCAGCCTGCTCCTGGTCTTTTTCCGCCTGTTCACGATCTCTATCTGCCTGTGCACGGTCCAGCTTTGCCCGCGCACGGTCCAGCTTTGCCTGCGCACGGTCTTTCTTAGCCTGGATCTTGTCCTTTTCTACCTGTTCATTGATGTCATTAATAACAGTGCGGTAATCACCCCAGTTAGCAGCAGGAATTAATTTACCATCTACAGAGAATTCTGTCATCTCCCCTTTCACTTTTTTCATTTTATAACTCACACCATTCATGTCCATGTTGATGCTTTCTACCTGGTCATCGCTGTTATACGTTCTGTTAGTTGTTTTAATGGATTTTTGTGCATTCGCGGCTGTTGTAAACAGTAAAGCTGCGAAGATGAATACATACATTCTTTTCATGGTTTTTTAATTTTTAAAAGGTTTAAAAAGGGCAATACGATTCCTGTTCACTTTTCAGTGAATGTTAATAATGCTAATAAAATGAAGTGGATTTATTATTGAGGTTGCTTATCCCTCATCGCCTGTTCTCTTTCTCTATCGGCTCGTAACCGGTCTCTCTGCGCCTGTTCTATATCCCGGCGGGCCTGCTCCCTGTCCTTATCTGCCTGGGCGCGGTCTCTGTCGGCCTGTTCGCGGTCTCTTTGCGCCTGCATACGATCTCTGTCGGCCTGCATTCTGTCTTTAACAGCTTGTTCGCGATCTTTTGCAGCCTGTTCACGATCTCTTTGCGCCTGTTCTTTATCACGGATGGCCTGTTGATGTGCCTGTTCCTTGTCACGCATGAATTGTTCTTTATCGCGGGCGGCCTGTTCCTGATCGTTTAATGCCTCTTCCTGATCCAGTATCGCCTGTTCCCGGTCTCTTTCCGCTTCTTCGGCGTCTGTTGGTTCTACCCGTTTTATTTCCTTCACCTGTTTTATCTTCTTATGCTTAACAACCGGTTTAACCGTTTTTTGCACAGGTTGTTGTTCCTGTAGTACAACATGCTCTTCTTTCACGATCGTCCTCACCTCCATTACACCGGCTGCAGTCACCATCACAGCAAGGATTAAGATCCCTGTCATGAAAAACACTTTCTCTATTGGATTGAGTGTATTATTCTTATTATGAATGATACGGCTCACTCTTTGCAACAGGTGATTTTTCTTTCCGGGAAAAGCGACCGCATAATTATTACTATGTTCTTTAAAGCTGATCAGCGCTTCTATAAACTCCCGCTTATTTTTCGTTTGTGCCAAAGCGATATCATCACAACAATGCTCACGTTCATCTCGTAATAATGATGATATCCACAATAATCCGGGGTTAAAAAAGAAGATCGCTTCCATAATATTCTGCAAGAGATTTACGCAATAATCATTACGACGGATATGTGCCAGTTCATGTAACAGCACTGCTTCTACCTGACTGGCAGGCAGTCCGGCCAATAAGCCTGCAGGTATCAGTATCACCGGTTTGAAATGTCCTATTATCAGGGGCATTTTCACATATCCGGATTCGAATAAAGTAACTGCTTTTTTTATCCGTAGCTGCTCACAGAGCAACACAATTTTGTCTTTCCAGAAATCTTCCGGGGAATAAATGTTCTTATATCTGGCACGACGGAGGTATACCAGTCCGCCCATCATTTTCACTGCTCTCGCTATAAATAACACAAACCATAACAACAACACCATAGGCGCATTTGCCGAGAAATAACTGATAACAGTTTGCGTATATTGTTTGATATTATCGGCCTGCAGGTGTAAGAAATCAATGGTCTGCAACTGGTTCTGCTGCCACTCCCAGGCGAAAGTAAACACGCAGCCTGTTATAAACAGCAGCAGCTGTAACAATATCAGGTTATAACGGATAGCCGAAGACGATCGTTTTGTGAGCATCAGTACTACACCTGTAATAACGGACAGCAGTAATCCCTGCCATAATGAATGGATCAGCGTCCAGCTGAAAGCCTGTACCAGTTGATCTGTTGTCATGTTTATTATTTATCCATGTTATCCAGCAGCTCTTTAATCTTCTTCAGCTCTTCTGCAGAGGTTTTATCATTGCCCAGTAAAGCGACCATCAGGCTACTGGGAGACCCATTATACATGGAATCGACAAAACGGCCCAGCAGGTTGCCTTTTACCTTTTCTTCCACCAGGTTGGCGCTATAGATATGTTTCATATTTGTCTCATCACGGTCCAGCATCCCCTTCTCTTTCATCACCTGCATCAGCTTTAAAGTAGAGGTATATATGACCGCCTGCTTCTGCTCATTCAGCTTGTCGTGTACGAATCTTACTGTGGATGGCCCGTGCTGCCATAACACCTGTAACACGTCCATTTCGGTCTTGGTAGGAACAACTTCATCTTTCATAATTTAAAGGTACGTATTAAAACGTACGTTACATCACGAAGGGTCACTTTTTTTGAAAAAAATTAACAGGCTCCTAAAGGGGCCCGAATTATCTATTCCGCTTTCAGACTCTTTACCGGGTTCATTAACGCGGCTTTGATACTCTGAAAACTAACGGTGAGTAATGTAATAATAAGGATGCCTGCTCCTGCTACTGCAAAAATCCACCAGGAGATATCAGACCTGTACTGATAATTCTGTAGCCAGTTATTCATCAGGTAATAAGCCAAAGGAACGGCTATCAGCAAAGAAATAAATACCAGCACCACGAAATCCTTCGACAATAACTTCCAGAGATTAAATACGGATGCGCCCATGACCTTGCGCACACCTATTTCTTTGGTACGCCGCTCAGCCATAAAGGATGCCATACCAAACAGACCCAGACAACTGATAAAGATCGCCAGTGCCGCAAAGAAACTGGCCAGCTTACCTATCCGCTCTTCATTCCCGAACTTCCGCGCATATTCATCATTCACAAACCTGTAATCAAAAGGTATATCAGGGTTATACTTTTTAAACACCGGTAACGATCTCCGTATTCTTTTTATCAAATGTGATGGTTTTGCCTACAGGATCTGCTTCTCCGAATAATTCCTTTGCCAGCGATTCGGACAACATCACCGATCCGGGGTCTTTCAGCCCTCCATAGGTTCCCCTCAGCATGGTAAGACCCATCAGTCCGGGCGCCCCCGGCTCCATGAATATACCTTCCTTTACAATTTTCTTTTCACCGGTAATCAGCAGGGAACTCCAGTTCCAGGAACTCATTACCACATGTTTAAAGTAGCTTCCGTAATCGTTGCGGAGCGCATCTCCCATAGGGAACGGCATTGTTTGCCAGGTACCAATGCTTCCATTGAAGTTCTGATTCTGCATTACCTGCGCAATGCGGTCGTAGTTTTTGTTGTATTTCTCGAACGAAAGCTCATCCCATATCCATAAACCAATGAGCATGGCCACGGCCATGCCTGCTGCTAATCCGCCAATATTGATAAGAGAGTAACCTTTGCTTTTTATAAGATTGCGCCAGGCAATTCTGAAATAGCTTCTGATCATAAGGGAACGGGTTCTAATACCCCTGGTTCAATGAAAAGTATGCCAATAAAAAATCACCTGATTTACAGGTGATTAAATAATTCAAATTGATAGAAGTGTCCGGTTTCGTTACACTATACTGTTCACTTTTGAGATAATACAAAGGGGATGATCGCTTTCATCAGTTCTTCTTTCAATGGCAGGTCCGGCTGGTTATAAGTCGCCCGGTTCGCGTTCCGCTCTGCAGGAGCTGCTTTAAGTATATGATTCATCCCTTCTATTTCCAGCAGTGTGGCGTCCGGTTTTGCTTTCTTCAACAGCGCTGCATCCCGGGTACTCACTTGTATGTCTGTTGTACCTTGTATAATCAATACCGGGATTTTCAGCTTTTTAATTTCCTGCTGCGGATCATATTTCATCCAGGAGGTCATATAAGGCTGTATAGAACTGTGAAATAACATATTCAGTTCACCGGAAGGCTCCTTTACGGGATACCCCTTCTTTAAACTATCCATCAGCAAAGATGCCTGTACGGCACTATTAGGCATTGAGATGTTCAATTGTTCCCGGAGAAGGATATCTGCGGCCTCTCCTGCTCCTGCAATAGAGATATAACCGGCTACATTTGTCTTTGAGGCCAGCATACCCACCAATGCGCCTTCACTATGACCAGCAACATATACCTGCGCATAACTTCCTTTCAGCATTTTAATCAATGATACTGCATCATCCACCATATTCTCAAATCGCAGGTCTTTCTCCTGTATAACATCAGAAGTTCCTATACCGCGTTTGTCATAACGCAGACTGGCAATGCCTGCTTTCTCCAAAGCTTCTGCCATCATTTTTGTGCAGTTGGTCCTGAGCCCCATCCCGCTGTTCCCATTCCTGTCCGTAGGACCAGATCCTGCTATGAATAACACTACTTTCTTACTCCCGGGTGGTGCTATCAGCGTTCCATGAATACCATTCAAAACAACATTATCACTATCTTTCTTTTCTTCATATGCGCCAAAATGAAGTCCTTCCAGCTGGTTATCATTATTCAGATACATCGATAACCGGAGCGTAACTTTTTCAAAGACGGCTTTATAGGCTTTTTCATTTCTTATGGGTGTTACACTTTTCAGCGCTCCGGCCTGACTATTCAACTGGTTAATCATCCCGGTCGTTTTATCCAACGATAATGCGGCTTTCATATTCGGGCCATACATATTGAAAAGACTGTCGGCCTCATTCTGATTATAATATCTCTGAAATTTAGCAACAGCAGCAGGATAATCGGCCTGCGCGATTACGCATACTGTATTTAACAGTATGATGAGAACAAACAAACCTCTTTTCATGATTAATGTAATGTATAGTAAAGGATAATTTTTGATATCACTTCGGCTGCGATCAATGATATAATAAACAGCCAAACGGATTTTTGTCCTCTGATATTAGCAGATACTTTAAATGCATTGTACATCAAGGCGATCATCCATATGCAAAAACCCAGAGAAATGAATATCAGCAGCAGGTCAAGCGGACTTATTCTTGTAAGATCCTTTATATGCGGGCCTAAAAAATTAATGAGCGCCAGGAAGGCAAAAGGCCAGCGGGCAAAGGCGAAAGTACCGGCTATATCAATGAACCTGATGGCAGAAGCAGAGAATACTTTTCCCATGATAAAGAACACAAGTACCAGACAACTCCAGTCTATAAATGGCTCCGCCACGTAATGCCAGGCAGGGTACACCTTATTACTTAATTGTAAATGCGCATCAATAGCGCCATCGAAATGAGTGTGACTATAATAAGCGATACAGGCGGTAGCAAGTATTATAATCCAGCCTATTACCAGCGATTTAAGACCGGCAATATATGTGAACGGATTAAAGAGCCAGGTTGTCATTTATCAGGTTTTAGAATTCTTTCGTTGGTCTCTATTTTCTGAATGAGATCATCCAGCAGATTACGTACAGTAGGATAACTCAGCCCAAGTTGCTGGGCCATCACTTTAAGGCTTCCACTGCTTTTCACAAAGTCCAGTACAAACTGTAATTCCTCTCCTGAAAGTCTTGCCAGTAAAGGCAGTTCAAAAGAACCGGATACCACTGTTTCACAGGCGTCGCACGACAGCGACGTCACTTTCAGTGGCGACTGGCAACTGGGACAAACATGCGGGAGCGATTTCTTTAACTGCTTCATTGTTTAATAAAGTTAAAGAAAATA
Source organism: Chitinophaga oryziterrae (assembly GCF_009758125.1). Classification (GTDB taxonomy): domain Bacteria; phylum Bacteroidota; class Bacteroidia; order Chitinophagales; family Chitinophagaceae; genus Chitinophaga; species Chitinophaga oryziterrae. Next base: position 207,214 of record NZ_WRXO01000004.1, on the reverse strand, counting down.
TCAATAAAATTGAGTTTTAGGTAAATATTATTTCATAAATGGATTAAATAGATTGGTTTTTACATACAAGGTAATTGGGGATAAAGAAGTTTTGATCATTAAAATCTCCGTTGTATATTTAGTATGACACAACCCTATTTTTGTTAATCATTAAACACCCTCAAATGAGAAATTTGAAAGTCCTCATGACTCTCCCATTATTTGCCATGTTATTGCTGTTCAGCTCATTCACCCCTAAACAGGCGCCAAAAGATGCTGCAATCGTAAACTATGCCTGGTACAATCCTGCCGGCCAGTTTATTGCCTGGAGTACATTGGCAAATGCTGAAATTGTCAGCGATGCTACTACAGACCCTACTAATGGAACGTTGGTAGCAATAGGATACTCCGATGGCGGGCCAACCGTGCCTCCAGTAGGAGCTCCTATATATCGGCTCTATACGCATCCATAATGAAGACACACCTCATTGGAAACGCCCCCGGAAAGTCAAACGCTTTTGGGGGCGTTTTTTTTCTTCCGAAACTATTTACACACGTACCACTGCAATACATGCAGCAAGCAAGGTAGCTGCGATCAATGCATAGTAGGCCCCACGGGTATAGACTTTACCACCAAAACGTATATTAATAATAGTAACCACCGCAAACAACCCCGTTTTAGGAACAACCTTATAGTAATTTACATGCGGGTATTTCAGCGCCACCAGTGCAATACCACTCAGCAGCAGTATTATACCCAATACTAAACCCAACGCCCCCCGTACACGGGTATTATAATCCTGCCACTGGGCTAATAAGGTACAGAGATAAACGGCAAAGCACAGAAAGTGGGTCAGAAGGATAACATTAAAAAGCAACATTCGAAGAGGATTTACGTGATATTAAAAGATAATAGGCCCCCAGTGCGATACCAAGTATCACAGCGGTTATATGTGGATATAAACGTGCTGTAAGATGGCCAGGTGCGCTGAGTACAATCAGGAAATCGGTAACAGGTACTATGGTAATTGCCAGCAGCAATATGCCCAGGCCACGTTGTGTACGTGTAAGCAGCATGGCCAGTATTGCAAGCCCTACGGCCATATCACGTATGCCTTTGATATAGTGAAAGGAATAATCATTGCCGGTAGGTGTCTGTATACCAAAAGCCAGTTCGGCCACATATGGCATAAGGAGAAAACGTGCGCCGATAAATACCAGTAACAGACCAGTGACTAATGTACATCCAAAAGCGATGGAAGAAATTGTCTTTTTCATTTGATGCATTTTTGATTTGATGCAACAAAGATAAAACCGGCTTTTGGCCGGTTCGTTCACCCAGGTTAATTAATTACGCGGAAAGCCTTTTTCTGATACGGCTTAATGAAGGTGGTTTAACGCCTACATAAGAGGATATATAATATTGAGGGATACGCTGTTGCAGATCAGGATAATCATTTAAAAAGTTGAGATAACGCTTTTCCGGTTCATCGGTATACATGGAACCCACCTGATTGATGGCTTGTAAATAAAGAGATTCGCAAATCAGCCGGCCGAATTTTTGACCTTCTTTGACTTCTTCATATAGCCTTTGCAGGTTATCATATGATATTACCTGTATTTCGCAGGCTTCCAGGCACTGTATACCACGTTGCGACACCGAATGGTCCAGAAAGCTCTGGTAATTGCAGGTGAATTCGTTCTCTTTTCCAAAATGCAGGGTCATTTCCTCGCCATTATCTTTGATCGCGTAATAACGGACCAGACCTTTTTGAATAAAACCTCCTTCACGGCAAACCTGTCCCGGGCGTAAAAAATAATCATTCTTCTCATATGTTTTACAAACAGTTATCGAGGATATGAATTCCTTCTCTTCGGCATCAAGATGAATAAAGTATTCGATGCCATTAATAATGTTAACATCCATACCTTTAAGATAATAATTATATACATCTTCTCAATAATTATATAACCCTTTTTAAGGAGTTAACACTACTTTTGGGCTGTTAAGCCAGGAATGAAAAGGACCAGGACCATACAAATCAAAGCGTTTTTCCTACTCGTAGTGTTCGCCCTGAATACTATGGCAGGGTTTGCCTGTGCTGTAGGTATGGAATTAATTGCACATCATCATGATAAGCATCATCACCACAAAACATCTGACAAACAGGATGATCACTGCTGTAATAAACATGTAATCAAGTTTTCGCAGTTAGATAAATTACTTGCCAGGTCTGTCAATACAGGCATCGAAAGCCCGGTTACATTTATATTTCTCCCCTCATTTTATTTACCTTATTTAGCTCCTTCTTTTAAAACAGAAAAACCAATACCCCGACAGCGGTTTTTCAATCCTCCTGACATACGTGTGTCCATTCAGTCCTTCCAGATTTGATTTTTGCAACATATACACCATTCAATGCGTCGAAAACATTGAACAATAGGCCATTTTATTTGTTCAGAAATTAAAAATAATACAAATGAGAAATATACTCTTTTTAGTAGTAATAGCTGCATTCGCAGCGTGCAACAGCGGTAATAATAAACCATCTGAAGGTAGCGACACCATACAGGCACAAACAGACACAATGGTTGCTAAACCATCCGCTTCCATAAAAGAAATCGTTGCGGGTTATCTGAGCATGAAAAATGCACTGGCAAACGATAATGGTAATGAAGCAGCCGCTGCCGGCAATACCATGGTATCTGCATTCCAACAATTTGATACCTCTTTGTTGACAGCCGGACAAAAGAAAACTTACGAAGACCTGGAAGAGGATGCCAGGGAACATGCTGAACATATCGGGAAAAATGCCGCTAATATCCCACACCAACGGGAACATTTTGATATGTTGAGCAAAGATATGTACGAACTGGTAAAAACCTTTGGTGGCGGCCAGCCATTATACCAGGATTATTGCCCTATGTACAACGATGGTAAAGGCGCTACCTGGCTGAGTGAAATAAAGGAAATAAAAAATCCGTACCTGGGTAAAAAGATGCCAACATGTGGTTCTGTAAAAGAAGAGCTTAAATAAATAACATGAACCGTAGCAAAAAAATACTTATCGGAATATTGATCGTATTAATCGCTATACAGTTTATTCAACCTGCCCGTAATAAAAACGGGCAGGTATTACCAACAGCTATTTCAAAGATGTATAGCCTTCCTGAAAATGTACAGGCTACCCTTAAAACAGCCTGTTATGATTGTCATAGCAACAATACGCAATACCCCTGGTATGCGAACGTGCAACCAGTCAGATCGATGCTGGACTGGCATATTAAAGAAGGTAAGGAAGAGCTCAACTTCAGTGAGTTTGGATCTTATTCCCACAGAAGGCAGATCAATAAGTTAAAGGCCATTGCGAATAGTATTGATGATGGCAGTATGCCTTTATCTTCTTACACATTGATCCATAAAAATGCAAGACTATCACCGGCAGAAAAAATATCGATCATAAACTGGGCGCGAAAAACAGCGGATAGTTTAACCATTAAATAAATACATATGGAACATCAACATCTTCATGCTGCACCCGGCATGAATCACGCAGGGCATGATCACCATTCCATGATGATCATGGATTTCCGGAAACGGTTCTATGTGGTATTCGTGCTTACTATTCCCATTATGTTATTATCAACGATGATACAACATTTTATGGGTGTCAACTGGCAGTTCGCGGGTTCACAATACATCCTGTTCGCGTTATCCTCTGTGGTGTTTTTCTATGGGGGCTGGCCATTTTTAAAAGGGCTGGCAGATGAGGTGAAATTGAAAACCCCGGGCATGATGTTTCTCATCGGCTTTGCCATCACCGTAGCCTATATATACAGCGTTGCAATTGTGTTTGGTTTGGAGGGCATGGATTTCTTTTGGGAACTGGCAACGTTAATTCTGATCATGCTGCTGGGGCATTGGATAGAAATGAAATCTGTAGCCGGTGCTTCAAAAGAACTGGAATTGCTGGTACAGTTAATGCCTGCCGAGGCGCATATGGTCATGCCGGATATGGTGCATGATGTAAAAACGGATACATTGAAAGAGAACGATATCATCCTTGTAAAACCAGGAGAAAAGGTAGCTGCAGACGGGATCATCTCAGAAGGAGAAAGTTACCTGAACGAGAGTATGTTAACGGGTGAATCCAAACCTGTACAAAAAGTAAAGGGGGATAAGGTCATCGCAGGTGCTATCAATGGCAACGGTTCTATTAAAGTGACGGTCTCTCATGCTGCAAAAGATTCTTATTTGTCGCAGGTAATAAAGTTGGTGGACGATGCACAAAAATCAAAATCAAAAACGCAGCTATTGGCTGATACAGCGGCAAAATGGCTCACCATCATTGCATTGATCTCAGGTATCGCTACCTTCCTGTATTGGTATTTAACCGGGCAATCCCTGGCGTTTGCAATGGAGAGAATGGTAACGGTCATTGTGATTTGTTGCCCTCATGCTTTGGGCCTGGCAGTACCGCTGGTAGTGGCAAAATCAACCGCCCTATCCGCTAAGAACGGCTTGCTGATCAAGAACAGGACAGCATTTGAAAATGCGAGAAAAATCACCACCATTGTATTTGACAAAACGGGTACATTGACCGTAGGGAGATTCGAAGTATCAAAAGTTGTATCATTACAAAAAGATATCAGCGAAAATGAAATCATCCGTTTAGCCTCGGCATTAGAGCAAAAATCGGAACATCCTATTGCTACAGGCATACTGCAAAAAGCAAAAGATCTATCCATCTCCCCTCCTGCAACAGAAAGTTTTAATGCAATTACAGGAAAGGGTGTTGAAGCAACTGTAGAAGGTAAAAAGATATTGGTGGTAAGTCCGGGATATTTAAAAGAGAATAACATCCCTATCCCTGAAGGATATACTGTCAATGATATAGAAACCGTTGTATTTATTATTATCAATAAGCAGTTAGCGGGATATATCGCGTTATCAGATGAAATTCGTCCGGAATCAGCCGAAGCAGTTAAAACCTTACAACAGCATAATATCAAATCCATATTGCTTACCGGTGACAATAATAAAGTAGCAAAGAGTGTAAGTGAAACTTTGGGCCTGGATAGTTTCATTGCCGAGGTATTACCCCATCAGAAACTGGAAAAGATAAAAGAGTTGCAAAACAAAGGTGAGTTTGTGGCCATGACTGGCGACGGTGTAAATGATGCTCCTGCGCTGGCGATTGCTGATGTTGGCATTGCTGTTGGCAGCGGCAGCGATATTGCGGCAGAAACAGCAGGGATCGTTCTGGTAAACAGCAATCCCAGGGACATTGTAAGTTTGATCTTATTTGGTAAAGCTACTTACAGAAAAATGATTCAGAATTTAGCATGGGCAACAGGTTATAACGTGGTCGCGTTGCCATTAGCGGCAGGTGTGTTATACAAACAGGGCATTTTATTAAGCCCTGCGGCGGGAGCCGTTTTAATGACTGTCAGCACCATTGTGGTTGCTGTTAATGCAAGCCTGCTGAAAGTAAAATAGGATTATAAGAGCCGCTTTGTATAAAGCGGCTCTTATATTAAAGTTATTCTACAAATAGTTTGTAACCAGACTTAAATCCTTTGTCGCCAGTCACCACCACATAATATAACCCTGGCTTTTTACCATTCAGGTTACAGTGGATCTGTTGTGTACCGCCTGTCTCTGACCTGATAGTGCCGAGATTATCTACCAGACTACCCTGTGTATTATATACCCTGATAACGGCCTGTTCATTCTTTTGCAAGGTCATTGTTATCGTGGCTACACCTGTAGTAGGATTCGGATAGATAGCCGGGGTGGATGCAGCAATCTCTGATGCAGGAAGCACATAACTTGCCATTGTAGAGACGCAGCTTGCGGCTGAAGGTGTCTTCCCTGTAACTTCCATCCAGTCAATATCCGCAGTGGCGGTAGCCGCTACTGATTGCAGACGGATGGTATTGTCACCGGCATTCAACGATACAGAGGCAGTAGCATTCGCAAATACAGTACTGCCGCTTGTTTTGGGGAATGATTGTGCACTGTTGACAGTAACCCCGTTTATGATCAGCGCCATTGTATAGGTATTACTGCTACTGCTGTTTACATAACGCCAGTTAATGGCGTATGTACCCGCTTCAGGCACATTTATCTTCCAGCTTACACCCTTATCCGCTGCATTGGCCAGGTTGATCACTTTGCCATTTGCGGCACCGCTGTTGCTACTGATAGCACCATCATAACTACAAAGCCCCTGTGAGGTGGAAGCATCGTCTTCTATTCTGATAGTAGTATCAGTGATACCAGTAGTATCGGTAGTCGTAGAGTCAGCGGTATTCTGTGCCTGGAAGTTAGCTGTAACGGATTTATCACTGTTCATGGTTACACTTACTACAGTGGAAGTATCTGATATAGCGCCACTCCATCCGGTGAAGGTATATCCCGTTGCTGCAGTAGCTTTTACGGTTACTACAGTTGCTGAATCATATGTTCCGCCACCGGTGATCGTCCCCCCTGTTGTGGGCGCCGCGATAGTGCTTAACGTGTAAGTCACTGGTGCAGGCGTGGTGGTACTGTCGCAGTATGGGCTTGTTAATGTGGCACCAGCACCTGCCGTCACCAGGCTTTTCACATTTGCGGCAGATGTGATGGTCAATGTGTAAGGAGGGGTGAATGCTGCGCCACTGTTTGTAGTGTCACCGGAAGTATTGGTAAAAATATTATTCCTGGAGGTCACGGCAGTAAATGTATTATCCATCGTGGTGATAGCGTTATTCACATTCTCAAACACATTACTTTCCACCAGCAGATCTGCTTCAAAACCAGCCGTTACACATTTTGAAGCAACAGTGCTATTGAAAAAGTTGTTGACCATATGTACTTTCCCAAATCTTACCCTTGGCATGCGTTCTTTGCAACCCTGTGCCCACCAGCAATGCTGCATGGTTACACGCAGGTGTCCCCTGTCGCCGGTAGCGCCGTCACTGGAGCCAAACAGGTCGGAGAAGCGGTGATCATCCGAGCCTCCGGGGCCACCTGCCCTGGGCGCTTTTAAGTAGATAAACTTGCACCAGGTGACCGTGATGTAGTCGGCCATGTTCTTAATGTCCAGGTTACCATCCATTCCATCCTGATATTCGCAATGATCTATCCAGATATTGGTGCTGTTGTCCAGGGTCATGTTATCCCAGCCATCGGTATCATAGGCTCCTGGTCCTTCTAATGTGACGTTCCTGAAAATGATATTCGAACATCTTTTTACATACAGTATCCCTGAGCCATCTTTTGTCTGGTCAGTCGACACTAATTTAGAACCTGGTAAACCATAAATCGTCTTTCCTGACTGGTCCTGTAAGCTGATGCGACCCGCAGAAGGAATGGTGATCGTCCCCGATATATGGACAACCTTCACGGAAGAAGAAGTAATGGCGGTTTTAAGATCATTGTAATTAGTAACAACAGTAGCAGTGGCTGTTCCTCCACCTGTTACACCTCCGTTTTGGCTGGCCCAGCCAACAACTGCACATTGGGTCTGTGCAAATAAATGGGCATGGCATAATAATGCCATCAATAAAAAGCGGGCTTTTCTCATAGGTTTTGTTTATGGTTAATGGTTATAAATGTGCTCACATGGCATTGCTCTGCCAGAATTTTCGTTTACGTACAATCATTGTTCACTGCCCCAAAATGCTGATTTTTTTCTAATTTTTATACCCTTAACAATAATTTATTTATGCAAACGTTCCCGGGCGCAGAGATTCGTATCATTAAAATCCAGCTAAAACAATTTGTATCAACAAGTTGTTTATTTTTTAACCATAAAATAAACCAAATGGAAAATAAACACTTCAAACCTGTAAACGATCTCCTTTTCCTGGTTGTTGTTACCATTACCGTTTTAAGCGGTTGTTCAAACAATAAAGCAGGCGACAACGCTGCGAATGCAGAAACAGCCATATTGCTTCAACGTTTCGACAGCCTGGACTTTGATATTTACTCTCATCAGAAATGGGACAGCCTGCAACTTAGCCATGCGGAGAATATCTTAGTCCACTATCCTGATGGTAGCACAACAAAAGGCTTGCATGATCATATTGAGCAATTGAAGCCTATGTTTGTTTTTGCACCTGACACGAAAATCACGGAGCATCCTGTAAAGTTTGGGACCAATGGCTGGACATCCGTAATTGGTATAATGGAAGGAACATTTACCCAACCTATGCCTATCGGGAATGGAAAAACAATTCCACCAACAGGTAAAAAATTCAGGCTGGAAATGAATACGGTGGCAAACTGGAAAAATGGAAAGATGATAGAAGAATACCTGTTTTGGGACAATCAATCGTTTATGAAACAAATTGGACTGGCCCAATAAAACTGAACAAATTCCAGTATAATAAAAGCCTTCAGATCGAATGATCTGAAGGCTTTTAATTTGTCGGGAAGACAAAATAGTTAAACCTGGTTAGCTTGAAACTGAAGTACACTTTTAAGATCATCTATCAGTCCGGGTTGGTTTGGATACCATCCCAGCCTTTCCTGCGTTATTGCACTTGAAGCAGGGCAGTTTAAACTTACGATAGGGGCAAGCCAGCCAAAATGCTCCACAGCTTCTTCAGCGGTTTTGGATACGACTGGCAAATTCAGACACTGACCAATCACTTCGGCGATATTCCTTAAAGGGATCCCTTCTTCGGCAACAGCATGATATCTGAAATCAGGAACGCCTTTTTCAATTGCCAGCTTAAAAACACGCGCTGCATCATGGTGATGTACCGCCGGCCAGCGATTAAGGCCTTCACCCACATAGGCTGAAACGCCTTTTTCACGGGCGATGGCGATGAGGAATGTCACTAAACCCTGTTGTTCCCATCCGTGTACAGAAGGAGGAAGCCGCACTACAGCTACCTTTCCACCGAGTTCTGCTACTGAAGCTGCTGTCTCTTCGGACACACGTAGTGTCATCGGCGATCTCGAAGCTGTCCCGTCGTTCTCTGTCTTAATCTGGCCGGAATCGTTAATACCCGTGCCTGCGGATACAATAAAGGGTCTGTCTGAACCCAACAGCACAGTCCCCATGGCTTCAATGGCAAGCCTGTCTACTTCACAATTTTCCTTGAACCTGGAGAAGTCATGAATAAAACCGGTGTGGATAACCCCATCGGACAGAGCAGCTCCGCTGCGTAAACTTTCAAGGTCTTCCAGATTACCCCAATGCACTTCCGCTCCCAGCTCAGTAAGCAACTGGGCAGAAGCCTTGGACCGGGCAAGCCCCAATACCTGGTAACCATCCGCAATTAAACTTTTAGTAATAATTGAGCCTATAAATCCCGAGGCTCCGGTAATAAAAACACGCATACTTTAGTCTTTTATTTGTAACATTGACAAGACAAAGTTGCGCACGCAAAAGGGCTATAACAAGGTCATTTGACACCGTTTTTTGAGGTCATTTGACCTAAATTTGTAAGAAAACAATTAAATTTTACTTAATGCCGGAGAGCTTTGAAGCATTTATGACAACTGAAGCCACCCTGACCAAAGATGAACTTGGCCGGGTTTTGTCTTTGTCTACATTCAAAAAAATACGCAAAAGGCAGCTTTGGTTGAAACAGGGAGAAATCTGTAAACAAAAAATGTTTATTGAAAGTGGCTTATTGAGGACCTATCGTCTGAGTGACAGCGGAGAAGAATATATCCTGCGGTTTTCGCCGGAAAACTCATGGCTGGTTGATCTCGAAAGTTTCAGGAACGGAACACCTTCTATGTATAATATTGACGCGCTGGAAGATACAGAGGTGATATTATGGACTGAGAAAAGTTTTATCGAATTGGTTTCTACCATTCCGGCATTTAAATGTTACGCACAAAAGCTGATCGGAAAAGCATATCTCGCTGATGAGGAACGGATAATGATGAACATCAGCTATACGGCTGAAGAAAAGTATCAGAATTTCATCACCACATTTCCCGATGTTTTCAATCGTGTGCCCCTTCATATGGTAGCATCTTATCTGGGCGTGTCAAGAGAAACACTAACCCGTATAAGGCATGCCCGGGTGAGAAAATAGGACCTCTATTTTAATGCTTTTTCTAACAGTTGCTGTCCGGCGTCGCTATAAGTGAGAGACAACGCGACCTCTCTCCCCTTTGCACTCATTTTCCCCCAGGTTTTCTGCAGGATCTCTATCATTTTTTCCGCCGGCTGTTTTTTAATCAGGTCGTCATACTGAAATTCCAGGAACACCAGGCAAAGCGCATCCTCCATCGTTTGAACTTCAGTATCTGTTTTAAGCCTTTTCTTCAATATTATTTCATTCACACGGGCAATGATGTCCTCATCATATCCAAGCGATTGCAATATCTCTGTTGCTTTTTGTGCGTGAAATTTTGACAGATCACTTCTCCATTTCAGGTAACCAACCCTGCCTTCCGGATAAGTTTTCCTGGAGATCTCCCATCTTCCTATGTGCTGGCATCTTGAAGCAAGTAGCAAAGGCTCATTGGCTTCCGGATCCAGTTTTTTTACCCATTCATACAATTTGATGGCATAAAAATATTCAGATGGCTCTGAAGGGTCCTGTTGGTTATAAGTATCAAAAAGATGAAAAGCCTGTTCCATTCTTGTCATAAAGATCAACGATTTAATTGCTCAAAGTTATTCTAATTAATAACATCGCCAATGCGAATAGTTCCAGCACCCTGATACAACAGGTTCTGGCCAAAATAAATACGATTGTTCTTCGCACGGTAAGTACTGAGTGTTTTCAAAGGTTCTTTCCCTTTTACCCCGGTTTGTTGATCGATGGTAGTAATGGTACAGCGTGCGCAGGGTTTAACACCAAAAAATTGTATCTCCCCAATACTAAATTGTTTCATATCATCTTCCTGAAACGGCAGCCCACCGGTAAATACAATATTGGGTCTGAAGCGGTCCATCAGCAAAGGCGATGATAACCTGCTGTTCAGGTCATCCAATGAAGCCTGACCGATAATTAACAAAGGATATCCATCAGAAAAACTGGTGATCTCTTTATTGTGTGCATATAACTCATCTACCTCCCGCAGGGTATTATCCGGCATATACACCAGCCGGCAGGAAATATCCAGTTGTTCACTAAACCAGGCATCCGCTTCAGCGCTTACACATTGGGCAAGGCAGTTGTCGCTCCATACAGAAACCATCATCGTTTCTGTCGTTAAAGGTTGAAAAGGGACAAGGTAAAAACAATCTGCTTTATTGGTATTTTGGACCAGCAAGCCACCTTCCTGCAGACTTACTTTTAAAAAAGCCATGGCAGCTACTTCCCGTTGTGAGATGAAACGGTTGTTTTCATCTATCAGCATCCATCTTCTGTCGTATTCAAAACCGCGATCGGTCAGAGAGGCCGCAGGCAATGCGATTCCTCCCAATGATTTAACAGGATAAATATATAATCCGCTAACTGTAAGCATAGGCGCTAAGGTACGAAATAGTAAAAAGTGTATATTACAACAGCCAATAAATCTATTCCCTGACATGACCCACGAAAGAAAAAAACCAGCCACCACTTTCCCTGCGGCTGCGAATTCCCATAATATCGCTGAAATGAAGTCACTCTCAATGCCTGCTGTTCAGGCTAAAGCGTTAGATATTAAACCATCTCCATCAAATATTGCCCGGGATTTACCACCTGAAGCCTGGCATGTGGTACAGCAGAAGCAGCGGCGGGTGAAACCGGCCCCGGTAAGCGATAATGGTCCGATACAACTGATAACCAAACCAGGGGTACTGTTCCCTGGTAAAGCAACAATGACAAGCGGGGAGATGATGGAATATCTTAAATCCGGTGAGATGATGCAACTGAAGGTCAAAATAAATAGGATGTCCAAGGAGCCATGGTTAACCAACACACCGGAATTTGCTCCAATAATGATAGCCACAGATACGGTGGGAAAGATTTACGGGGATCTGTTCGAGCGATGTTTAGAGAATAAGATTTTCACCGTAAGTGAAATCGATGTTCTTTTTGATACTCATGCCAGTGCCTTTACACTGGTGGAAGACTTTGTCGTAGATGAAATCGCTAAAAAAGCAGCTTATGAGAAAGCAGCGTTCAAAGGGTCCCCTGCAGACCTTGGAGAAATGCTGTCCAAAACAGCAAGTGAAGTCGGCGAGGACAAAAGTCCCGTGGACGTGATGAAGGTAGTGGCCAATAAACATCCACTTGCATTCAAATGGATAAAATCAGACATCATGGCAACACTTGATTATCAATTTTTTGTAAAGGAGGACAAAGACGGGTCCAGGACCGCCGGATCTGCTGCCATTCTAAGCCTGGTAGAAAAGTACAACCTCACAAGGGTCACGGCGCCCAGGAAAATGCCTTTGGCAGTAGGCACAGGGCATGTAGTGATAGTCGAGGGGCTTTCATTGGAGACGGTAGATGATATGGAGATATCCGGGTGGAAAGAAGGGATCGGAAAAGAAACACTGGCAGAAATTGGTTTTGTTGTTCTTCACAGCGGTGTGGGAGATGTAAACAGTACGAACGCAAGGAAGCTGAAAGATCGCGATACATATGCCATTATCGATACCGGAGGAAGTTTCGCAAAGGGGGATGAAGAAGCAAAAACGAGACAAATCAAGGTAAACTATGGAGAGTTTTTAGGCAGCCTTGACGAGACGAACCGCCAGTACCTGAAGACCTGGGAGCAATTAGCAGGAAAACTGCCAGCCTCGCCGGCAGAGCTATTGATAGCCTGACAGTAATTCATATTGATCCTGCAAGAAAACTCGCCTCCTTTATATTAATAACGCCGACGTATATATCAATATTTATACGCAAAACCGAACAACAATATATACCGAATTATAAAAATACGTACATATCAATAATCATTAATCGGCTATCAGCCAGCTAGTTAATAACTTATAGCAACCCCAGATATACTATGGTTCTGAACAATTAAACATTACCGCCATATTTTTGTACCAAATAATTATTATCCCTTTATCTATGAAGAAGATCATACTTTTTGGCGCTATAGCTGGCGTTACAGGTTTCTATGCTTGTACAAAAGACGGTAAGACCGTTACTGTTACAAACACATTACACGATACCACAACTATAAATGTATTTGCATCCGGCAAAGTAAATGCTGATGTGCTGACAGCAGGTCTCAAGGTGGCTTATGCTACCCCTGTGGCAGATTCAGTATTACCGGCAGCGTCCACCAATGCCAGTGCTCCTGTACTGGACACTACTTACGACAAGACTTACACCGTGGTAAGAAGCCGTTATCTGACTATCTATCCTCCAAACGTTGCAGGTTATGTAGCCGGTTATTATGTACAGATCGTAGGCGCTAAGTCTTATTTTAAAGTAGATTATACAAAGGCTAATGGTCTCAGACAAGCTGCAAGACAGGCCAGACTGGCAAATGCGTTAAAAACCGCTGATAATGCAAGAATAAGCAGCAAAAATGTGCCTGGTATCCGTGGTACCGGAGATGGTTATATCGATTCTTCTATCGTGTTCAAATTACCAGCCTCTATTAACGGAGACACCTTCTACGTAAAATATGCTGCGTATGACACCTTAAACCGTGTAAGCCGTCCTGTTACTGCTATGGTAGTTATATTACCGGAAGGAAGCGATGCCCTGACAGATTCATTGACAGGTACCTGGAAGTATTATTCTTACAGAGATTATGAAAATGGACAATATACCAGCGACTGGTCAGTAGATACCGGTTATGTATCATCATACCGGTACTATGATTGTACTAATAATACACTCACCGCCAGCGGCTCAGAAACAGCGTATTACATTCCATATTACACCTACTCCCATATATGGCAGTACACATTTGATAAATACAACATGAAGAATCTTACTACGTCTGTTAACAGGGTCCTTGACGTAAGCAATTCCACTTGCAGTAATTACGTCTATGTTGTAAACAATAATGGCAAAATGGGAGCCGAATCCACTGGTGGCCTCTCATACGATCGTGGCAGCAGGAAACTTACGCTCATTTATGATAATGATGGTACAGGTAGTAATATTGACTTACATTATGATACCTATTATTTGTCCGAGCTAACTGATTCCACATTAATAATGTCATACTATAACAATAATGGAGATGACAATTCTGCAGAATTATATAAGTTCATTAAACAATAATTCATAATAATAAAAGAGGCCGTTTCATTCTTTCAAACGGCCTCTTAGTTAATAACTGATAACAACTATTGCCAGGATAGGCTTATATTAAATAATTATCATTCCTTTATCTATGAAAAAGATCATACTTTTTGGCGCTTTAGCGGGCGTTGTAGGCTTTTACGCTTGTAAGAAAGACGATAAGACCGTCACTGTTACAAACACAGTACACGATACCACTGTTGTAAATATATTTGCCTCCGGCAAAGTAAATGCTGATGTACTGACAGCAGGTCTCAAGGTCGCTTATGCTACCCCTGTTGCAGATTCAGTGCTGCCGGCTGCTTCCACCAATGCCAGCGCTCCTGTACTCGATACAACTTATAACAGGGTTTACAATGTGGTTAAAAGCCGTTACCTGACTATCTATCCTCCAAACGTTGCAGGTTATGTGGCAGGTTATTATGTACAGATCGTAGGCGCTAAGTCTTATTTTAAAGTAGATTATACACAGGCTAATGGTCTCAGAAAAGCTGCAAGGCAGGCCAGACTGGCAAGTGTTTCAAAAGCGGCCGGTGATGCAAGAATAAGCACTAAAAATCTGAGTGGCACCCGTGGCACCGGAGATGGCTATATTGATTCTACTATCGTATTCAAATTACCAGCCTCTATTAATGGAGATACCTTCTATGTAAAATATGCTGCGTACGATACCTTAAACCGTGTAAGCCGTTCTATTACTTCTATGGTAATTATATTACCGGAAGGAAGCGATGCGCTGACCGATTCATTAACAGGTACCTGGAGGTATAATGCTTACAAAGAATATTCAAATGGACAATTTACCAGTGACTGGCAAATAGATACCGGTAATGTATCATCATATCAGTACTATAATTGTAATAAAGGTATGCTGATAGCTGCCGACGTTGAAACAATGTATTACCTCCCATATAACACATACTCCTTTACATGGCAGTACACATTGGGTAAATACAATATGACCCAGCAAAGAAGATACTTATATAAGTACCTTGATTTGAATAATTCATCCTGCAGTAATTACATTTATCTTGTAAATTATGATTATAACGGTCTGAATACTGGTGGCTTCTCATACGATCGCAGCAGTAAGAAACTTACGCTTGTTTACGATGATAATGGTACTGCCAGTAATGTTAACTTAAGTTATGATACTTATTATTTGTCCGAAATAAATGACTCTACATTGATATTATCAGGCACTGGTGAGAGTGGAGATGATAATTATAAAGAATTGTATAAGTTTATTAAGCAATAATTCATAATAACATATTGAGTGTGTATCAGTTGCTTTTGATACACACTCTTTTTTTGCCCCAAAACATAATAGTCTCCGTTAGGCTCCTACGCAGCTAAATGATATTGAATTTTTCACTATTTCCTGCCATAATAATTTTCCATATATCTTAATTCATTGCTAATCAGCAATAAAAGTATTCAAATAGTAATTACTGCTTATAACCTACTGAGATTCACTGCTTATGGTGATATAAGCCCTATATAAGCCCACTATAAGTCCTATACAACAGCTCTACAAGCCCACCTTATTTAGAGTGGGCTTATATACCAGTTATATACCAGTTACAAAGAGTTTCCAGGAACGTTTATGCTCTTTCTGCGTTTTGATTAAGATGGTTGTTACCAGCCTAACTCACCTGCTGATCTCATAGCCTGCTGGAAGAACATATCTACATCACCACTGAGTTCAATGACATAGATGTCCCTTTTAAGGCCAACAGAGGCACGGTAGGCGTTCCCTGGCCACCTGGTGCCAAGTTCAATAATAAACTCGCCTTAAGCCTGAAATCGATAAAAATGGGGGATATAAAACTCAGCCCCTGGCAGAACTGAATTATATCCTGCAACAGGGGTCGTTTTGTAGCGGCTGAACTACTGATTAACAGGGCAATGCGACCCTTTCTACACTGGAACACCCATCAGTAATATAAATTTCCTATTTTACAACGATGAAAGGGTTGAATATAGATACCGGCAGCAAAGTTCCCGTTTACCTGCAGATAGTGGATTCTATCATGGCAGCCGTGCGTGACGGCGGACTAAAACGCGATCAGCAGATTCCTTCCATCAATGAACTGAGCGAACATTACCTGCTTTCCCGTGGTACCGTGGAGAAAGCCTATAAAGAACTCCGGGATAAAAAAGTGATCATTTCCGTTAAAGGAAAAGGTTACTTTATTAACCGGACGGATATTGTCATCCCGCTACGTATACTCCTTCTCTTTAACAAGATCAGCAACTATAAAAAGCAGGTCTATAATGCTTTTGTGAAAAGCCTGGGAGATAGCGTGTTCGTGGACCTTCATATGCATCATCACAGCGTTGCGCTCTTCGAAAACCTGATCAATAATCACCTTGGCGATTATGATTACTATGTGATCATGCCCCATTTTTATGATCATCCCGAAGAAGTTTTACGTATCATCAGACAAATCCCGGCTGATCAGCTCATTTTATTAGATAAGGACCTGCCTTCTCTCAGCGGCAATTATGCGGCTGTATATCAGGACTTTGAGAAAGATATCAATGAGGCGCTGTATGAGGCTTTACCTTCTCTAAAAAAATACGAGAACATGATTTTCGTGAATCCTGGTATTGATCCTTATCCTGAAGAGATTAAAAAAGGGTTTCAGTATTTCTGCCGGATGCACGATTTTAATTTCTCTGTGATTGAAGGCGTGGAAATGTATACACCGGTGAAAAAAGGCCAGGCGTATGTGGTGATCGAAGAAACAGACCTTGTTAACCTGGTGAAGATATGCCGTAATAATAAGTTGCGGATAGGAAAAGATGTGGGTATTGTTTCTTATAATGAGACGTTGTTAAAAGAGATCCTACTGGATGGGATCACAGTGATCTCTACAGATCATGAGCAGATGGGGATTACTGCGGCGCAGATCATTATGGATAAGATACCGCAGAAGGTGAAGAACCCTTTTAAATTGATATTGCGGAACTCGTTGTGAGTATTGTAGACTAATTAATTTAAAATCACTAATTTATATATTCAAAATACCTCCATCGCCTTGTATTTTTGTCATTTGCAACAATTATTGCCTTGTATTTTTGTCAAATTGGGGGTGTTATTGCCTTGGAAAAATGTCATTTCATATGTATCGCGTCATTTGCCAATTCTATAATTTCTTTGAGTTTCTTGTCTAGTTTGGCTAATGCATCTTCCATCATATCCATCTGTATAGGATCTACTTCTGAATATTCTTCTTTTATAAGTGGTAATAAGGATTGCACGGATGTTAATGGTCCCCTGAACTCATGGGCCTGGATAAAGGCGATCTTCTCCAGTAATGCGTTCTTGTTTTCCAGTCGCTGCTGATTGAGCTTTCGCTCAGTGATATCTTTTAGTATCAATGTCACGCCGACTATCTTCCCGGACTTATCCCTGGCGGGTTCCAGTGATAATTGCTGCCAGTCGCCGAAATTAAGCTTCTGCTCATGACTGATTTTCACACCTGACATCGATTGCTTAAAATCTTCCAAAAAATTGGGTCTGTAGGAAGGTAACAGGATCGAGGTGATAGACTGCCCTTCTTTAGGTTCTATTCCGTATTGTTTCTGATATTGCTCAGCAGCTTTGCTGTTAAAGTGAACGATATTCATCTTGTCATCCAACAGGAAGAACTGGTCGCTGAGACCTTCGAAAAACGCCTGTAATTTAAGTTCGGATGCTGCCAGTTGCACAGATTTATTTGCTGATATCGCCTGCTGTTCCGCCATGTATACCCTGATCCTTGTCGTGACGAAGTAGATGTACAACGTAACGATGATAAATGAGGAGCCGATATCTATATACTGTTCACGCGGACTGTGATACCTTCCACGGATCATGTCCGGGTAGATACTTTCCAATACCAGGCAGCCAACGGGCAGGACAAGATGTATGATCAGCCATACCGGATACCATTTACGCTCTGAAATGCTTAATGCCAGCATCAAAGGCATGAAAAACAGGACGAATGACGGGCCGCTTATACCCGCATTTAATCCGTAATTGATCACAATGGCGATGACACCGATGAATATGTAAAGGTTGATGATATAAGAATAGATGCGTCGTACCTGGGAAAGAAAAAGGAAGATGAATTGCAGTATCAGTATTATTTCCAGCAGATATGGGGGTGTGGGTAGGTCAGCCAACGTATCTACCAGCATAAAAATAAAGAGTATAGCGATGGTCATGATCGATATAATCTGGAAGATGTATTTTTCGATGGAATAGTCGCCCCGGGGATTTAATAAATGTTTAAGATAAGAAATTACCTTAGTCTTTTGCGCCTGAATCTGCCCCATATTATTGTTAAATGATTAACAATATACAGAAACGATTGAATTTTTCAAGGGAGAATGTGATAAATTCTTTTTTAATGTGTTTTTTTGAAAATATGGTAAAAATCTTAGTATTGTCAATAAAAATGCGGGTGGTACTTATTGTGTGTTCGCCTTGTAAACAGTTCTTTAAACTTCATGCGTTTCCCCGTGTGCAATTTTCATTGTAGGGATTTTTGTGTGGGATTTCCTCAAGTTATCAGGCTAATTATTCCCCTGGCAAGTTGTTCTCTGTTTTCTCACCAGGGGGTGTTTTTACTTAAATATCTCTGAGAATAACTTGTATGAGTGGACTCTCGCCTGATGATCATAGATGTGAGATGTTGCCATTACTTCATCTACACCTGTTTTATCCAGGAAGGCTTCCATTTGCTTTTTGATCTTTGCTGGCCCTCCTATAAACGAATATGCCAGCATCTGGTTCACCGCTGCTTCTTCATGCATATTCCAGATGTCTTCCATATTGTCTACCGGGGGTGGTAATAACTGCCTGCGTCCCGTAACGACTCCCATGAAGAACTGTTTTACCGATGTTGCGAGCCTTTCTGCTTCTTCATCCGTATCTGCGGCCACCACGTTTACACAGGACAACACGTATGGCTTATCTAAGCTTGCTGAGGGCTTAAAGTTCTCTCTATACAATCTTATTGCGTCCATGAAATACGTAGGGGCGAAATGGCTGGCAAAAGCATATGGCAATCCTAATTCCGCTGCGACCATCGCACTATCTGTGCTAGACCCCAATACCCAGATCGGTATTTCCAGTCCTTCTCCTGGTATCGCCCTTACATTACTATGACTGTTCTCTGCTGAGAAGAATTGCTGCAGTCGCTGGATATCCCTGGGAAAGTTGTGTACTGCTTTAAAGTTCTCCCCTCTTATTGCATGAGCGGTTAGCTGGTCTGTCCCTGGCGCTCTGCCTAATCCCAGGTCTATCCTTCCCGGATACAGTGATGCCAATGTCCCAAACTGCTCTGCTACTATCAGTGGCGCATGGTTCGGCAGCATGATCCCCCCTGATCCTACTCTCATCGTCTTCGTCCCTCCAGCTATGTGTCCTATTAATATGGCGGTTGCTGAACTCGCTACGTTGGCCATGTTGTGGTGTTCGGCGAACCAGTAGCGTGTATAACCGAACTCTTCTACCTTCTTTGCTAAATCCAGGCTGTTCCTGAAACTATCTGCTGGTGTGTGGCCCTGTGTTACGCTGGCCAAGTCTAATACTGAGTACTTCGTTGATTCTAATTTCGTCATTGTGATTCTTTTAGTCTGTTCTTCTTTTGGCCAGCAAAATTAAAGGTTATTGGTGGATTTTGAGGGCTTTACATCGCCCCTTTTCATTATTAGTAAAACCCTCTCCATCTTTATACTTTCAGGGTTTCCTTACAATATCTCGCCCGTTAAACCTTTCTCATATCCCAGTCACCCAATCATTTACTTCTCATAAATATTCCCCTTCCTCCTAAGTTTTTTTCTCCATCTCCTAAATAAAAAGGACTAGGATGATCTATCTTTGATTCAGAAACAAAAAAGTACAATAATTGCTAAAAAACATTCACCATATTTTAGAAATGTACCCTTATCAATCTTTTCTTATACGACAATACATTTAAAGTTTAACCCTTAACAATTTCAAACTCATTTAAAACTTAACCATCGTTAATAACTCTTTCAATACGTATTGACATGTATTGCTCTGATCAGGCAATGCGTTCCTAATCTTTTGTTGCGCTTGCAAGAGCAACTTCAGGTTATGAATTAGAGGGGGAAAGCCGAAAACCCTTAGAATAGAGTAGGCAGAATTTTTTTGTTAACTTAAAGTTTAGCCTTTTGATTCATAAAGGCGGCTAATTTTATGAAGAAAGCAAAAATCATGTTAAGCGCAATCGCAGTATTGGCTGTTGTTGGTGGAGCTTTTGCATTTAAAGCAAATAAGTTCAATCCAGGTAGAACACTTTATTATATTAATCCTGGTGCTGCTTGTCTGCCAACGACTTTAACTACAGTAAATTGGGGAACAACGACTGTTACAACAGGTCCTGCAACTGTATTCCGCAGCGGATTTTATACAACTTCACTATGTGTTGGACCTGTAACTATTGCTTATCCAACGAATCCACAGTGATATAAAATACTACAGTATAATCACTTTTATTAGGGATTAGTTAAATGTAAATTACTCCATGAGGTTAACATCATAACCTCGTGGAGTAATTCGAATATGGCTGACTATTTGATTTCTTATAAAATTCATGGCATTCTTAAACTATCATCTAATTCCAATCCGGTCTCTTTCTTTTTAAGAATAGCTGGAATTCCTATCGTCATCCACTTTGGAGCGGACTTGCATTCCAAATAATAATCGAAAAATTGCTTAAGTCGAATGGAAAAATCAATCATATTATTTTTCCCTCCGATACCATGACCTTCATCATCATATTCTAACATCCATACTTTTTTACCCAATCGCCTAAGAGCTGTAAACCATTCGATTCCTTGGGACCATGGGACGGATTGATCTCCTTTATTATGCATAATTAATAATGGAGTACTTACTCTATCAGCATTAAATATTGGAGAGTTTTTTATGTACAAATCAGGCTTCTCCCACAATGTTTTACCAATACGACCTTGGTGTGTTTCATAAATATATTGGCTGCTCATGCCAGATCCTCTCAAGCTTCCATAGCCGCTGACAAGGTTACAAATGCCAGCTGAGGATGAAGCAGCAGCAAATATTTTAGTATTTGCTATAATAAAGTTTATTTCGTATCCTCCAAAACTAATACCTTGAAGACCCATTTTCATCGAATCTATATATGTTAATTTGCTTAATTGTTTAGCTGCTGAAATGACATAATCATAAGCGCTTTCCCCTGGGTAACCTATATTATAATGAATATCAGGTTCAAATACTAAGTAACCATTACTTACAAAGTAGGGAACATTCATCTCTCCATTACTAAGTTCTGGCTTCTTAAATTCATTTATTTGATTTGAAAATTTCTCATAAATATGAAAAATAATGGGATATTTTTTAGTAGAGTCAAAGTTCTCTGGTTTGTATAAAACACCCTCTCCTACTTCCCCACTGAAGGTTTCCCAACGAATAAGTTGTGTTGTCAACCAGTTGTAATGTTCTTGAGGCTTAATATCTGTAAGTATTTTATATGATTCCAAATTAGATGAAATATAAATATTAGGCGCATTTGTAGCGTTCCTAATTTTAACTACGTATCGATTTGCTTTTTTTGATTTACATATAATCTCATATTTATATGGCCCTGCAACAAGCTTTTTTAAATGGTTACTCGCTTCGCCTAATTTAATTTTATAATATCCTTCGTCCTTATTTAATTTATTGAAGCCTTTTATTATCAAGATATCTCCCATTTTATAAACCGGGCTATATCTCTCATCTTGACTTTTCTCAATTCTTAATACTGTATTGTTTTTTTCTCCCCAACTGCTTGTAATATTAATAGGAGGAATAACGCCATTAGGATCTACCTGCCAAATATCATAGTTATCATAAATAAGTACGAACTCATCATCTTCAGTCCACCCTGCAACTCCAAGCCCTCCATATAAGCCATATGTAGTTGAAGGTGCAGGTTTATCATATTCCTTATTATATAGTGGTACAGGTATTGAACTGGTTATGTTTTTTGTTTCATTTTTTAGTATGTTATAAGTAAAATAGTTTTTCTTTATTTGGTCATAATAAATAACATACTTTTCTTTGGGAGAAATACTACATTCTTGAATAAACTTATTATCAATTATCTTTTTTCTCCATTTACTATTTGTTGAAGCGAGGTTTATAGTATGCTTTCCATCACCTTCAAACATTCCAGTAGCAGAATAAGGAATGTCAGCAGGATCAATCTCCAAATTATTTATTAAAACATAATTATTCATTTTATCTATTGCTAAAGTTACACAATCATTGATATTATTATTTAGAAGCAATATATTATCTATATCAGTATAAGTGTTTATCGTTCCAATTACTTCCTTGTCAAGCATACTATTACTGGAAATTATTTGTTGCGATTGCAAGTACTTATCCTTATAATTCCATATGTTTACATCGGCATCATTAACTTCTGATATCTTGCTTTGGGTCTTGTGGGAATTTTTAAGAGAAAAAAAAAGTCTACGACCATCTCCGCTAAATAAGAGTGCGTTATTGGTTATTATGAGATCGTTGTCTATGTTAGATTTTTTCGTATCAATTTTCAATACGGCACTATCCATTCCTAAATGATAATAATAAATCTGATTTTGATATCCTTCTTTACCTGAGACGAAGAAAGCGAGTTGCTTATTACTTTTATCAAATGTTTTGTTGCTTGGAGAACTATTGCCTTGCCAAATTGTATCAATACTTTGAGTTCGTAAATTTATCCACAATAAATAATAATTATTTTCAACTTGGCCCTGAATAAGTAGTGTGTTATTATCACTACTAAATAGGTAATCTTGAACATTATTAAAAGTGTAAGATTTATATTCATTTAATCTTTTAAATAAAAATGCGTTATTTGTCTTTAGTTGACATGCTAGCCAATTGGAATTTTCACTTTTAGAAAGTTGGAATGAAGCAACGTTTGATAAGTAAGAGATTTTTTTTGTTTTTAAATTTAATATTCCGATACTGTCCGGGAATGTGGAGAAGACGATATATCGATCGTCATAACTAATTACTGCACTTTTTGACCCTTTAACATTTAATTCCCACTTTGAAATTGTTGACTGAATAGTTAATACATCATTCAAAACATAACAGATATAATTACCATTATCACTTATAATTATATTGTATGGATCGACCCAATCATATTCTTTAATTTCTAGGTTTTTTTTTTGACTCATACAGAATTGGTAAATATTGAATAACATTATAACAAAAAAAAATCTTTTCATGATAACTTTGTATTAAAGTGAGAAATGATCGCAGGAATTATAATACCATTGCACTTTTTTTCTCCTTAATTTATATTGAAAATATAAGTGCCCTATAATTTAATGTTTTTTAATGATATAAGATTGCATTGGGATTACAACTATAAAATTAATACTTAATTAGGCTGTAATATATAATTTGGGGTTATTTCGAAAGTTCCGTTAGAAAAGCATCCTGACCAATATATTGAAATTGCAACAATAAAATGGACACTTGGTTAAGTGGTGAAAGATTGCTTGTTTAACTTTAGGCTAAATTCTTCCAGAGGCATATACGCCAGCAAAAAATGTAGTCTTTTTCTATTATACCAAATTTCTATATACTCAAATGTTGCTAACGCTGTTTGTTCCTTGTCTCTGTACTTATTCTGGTAGATACATTGGGCTTTGAGTGTCTTGAAAAAGCTCTCAGCGACCATATTATACCAGCAATTCTCTTTTCGGCTCATACTCCTAATGACTAATGGATTAGCCTCCAGAATCCGCTTAAAATCCGTACAGGCATATTGGATACGTCTGTCCGATGGAATATAATTCCTTTATTACCGGCCGGTTTGTTTGTACCATTTTCCATACAGCTACTACTGTATCTTCAGCCTTCATAGTTGTACTTAGGACCCAGCCTATGATTTTTCTATCTCCCAGATCAAGTACTATTGTAAGGTACAACCAGCCTTGACGTGTTTTAATATAGGCTATATCAGAAATCCAGGCAGTACCGATACTTTCAAGATTAAATGCCCTGTTTAGCTTGTTTTCTACTACAGGGTATTTTGCTTTGAATTCGCAGTGGCCTAGAACTTTTTCTTAACAATACTTCTCAGCTTTGCTTTTCGCATCAACCTCGCTACTCGAGGCCTTGATATCTTTATTCCACGCTTGTTCAATACCATGGTAATCGTAGGGCTAACATATATATTTTTGCAGTCAGCATGAACCTGTTGGATATACTCAGTAAGAATCTGGTTCCCAATAAGTCTTGCTGAAACAACAGCATTTAACCATAATAACCAGTCCGACTAACTTTAAGAACTTTACATATATTCTCAATGCGAAATAAATGCTCATGGTCTTTTATGAACCTGAATATTTGCCAACGTTCCTGGAGAAGATGCTGATAGCCTTTTTAGAATATCGCATTCAATCTGAGTGTCACGGAGCTCCTTCTTTAATCTTGCAACCTTTTGCTCTGCTTCACTAAGGATCACTTTGCCATTCCCTGGGAAGCAACTTTGGGATTGAGAAAAAATGGGCACTCAGTTAAGCTGCAATTTTTTGTTGACTAAATTTCTCTATAAATACGGCTGGTAACAAGTACCTAAGCGCAGGGTGTCGCCTTTTACGATTATATCGGGTCTCAATATATTCGAAGATAACTATCGCCGCACTTTCCTTACTGACGAACATTTGATGATATATACACTCCGCTTTTAGCGTTTTAAAGGCTTTCTGCGACCTCATTATCCCAGCAATTGCCCTTTCTGTTCATACTTCTTCTTACAAGAATAATTACGTTTAAAACGGCTGCAACAGCTGTACAAGCATATTGGATACCCCGGTCAGAATGAAAGATTAAATCTTCTGTTATTTGCCGGCTTTTAAAGCCATCACTCATGCTAATAACACTGTATTTGACGCCTTCATGGTTTCGCTTAATGACCAACCAATGATACGCCGATCTCCAGGATCCATGATTATCGTCAGTTACAACCAGCCTTGCAGTGTCTTGATATATGTAATATCTGACACCAATACTTGTCGAGATCTCAAAGGATCAAAGCCTCTATTAAATATGTTTCCCACTATTGGATACTTATGGCTGGAGTTTGTTGTAATCTTAAATTCCTTCTTT
Organism: Chitinophaga oryziterrae; assembly: GCF_009758125.1. Classification (GTDB taxonomy): domain Bacteria; phylum Bacteroidota; class Bacteroidia; order Chitinophagales; family Chitinophagaceae; genus Chitinophaga; species Chitinophaga oryziterrae. Next base: position 181,884 of record NZ_WRXO01000004.1, on the reverse strand, counting down.
GCCATACTTCGTATCCTTCCTTTTCTCATTGAACGAGCAACCTTGGGTCTGGATACATCAATTCCCATACCACTTAGTTCCTTGGTGATCTTGTTCTGCTATACCGTTTTTTACTATCTTCATAGATAGCAGATATTTGTTTTGTAAGAGAAACACTCTCAACGCTTCTTGCAGATTCTAGGCTCTCACGCCAGCAGTAATATCCTCTTTTACTGACACCTATACTTTGCACATCTTCTCAATGGGAAATATTGCATCATGTTCTTTTATGAACCATAGATTTGCCATCGCTCCTGGAGAAGATGCTTACAGCCTCTTTTAAAATATCGCGTTCCAGCTATGTATCACGGAGGTCTTTTTTAAATGAACAATCTCTTACTCCTATTCGCTCAAAATCGTCTTCCCATTGCCGGAAAAGTTTTTCTCTTGCTTTTCTAACTACTCCTTTCGCCAACGATATAACAGAGCAGGGCGGGATGTCCAACTCCTTGGCAAGAGCAACTAAATCCGTACGCTGCTTGCTCAATTCAACACTCATTAGCTTAAACTTCTTGTTGTAAGTCTTTCTCTGTCTTGACATAATGTTAAGGTATAGATTTTTTTCTCTTAACTCCATGTCCACTCAAATGCAGCACTTCAATCAAGTATTCATTAGTATAAATTTCAGTCTATAAGATTTGTCCGCCGTTAGTTTGTCGGCCAAGTTGGAATTCCATTATTCATTTTATCTAATGTTTCTTTATATATTTTAATATCCTCTTCTTGTTTAAGTTCAGTAACTAATTTTAATGCTTTTTTTTCCCATAGTAGGGCTTCTTTAATTTCCCCTGTTCTATATAAGAGATTAGCATAAGTATCATAGACTGGATAATATTTTCCGTCACCACTGGTTAAATTTTTTTTACTCCAAGTTAGCATAGTTTTCAAATAGTTTTCATCCTGAATATTTTCAAAAAAGTACCATATATAGTTATTCATTTCAAATTGATTCATCCTTTCACCATATCTATTTAGATATTCTATAAAATATTTGGACGCTTCTATAGGGTTCATTGCTGCATCTTTGTAATAATTGAGCTTTTCTTTCAAAATTATTTCATCAGAAAGTTCCGGACAAATGTATGCAACCTTTTGGGTTATACTATCCCAATCAACCTTTCTATTATTAATAAACGCTTTATTTGCAAATGGATGAACAACCTCGTTGTATATTTGATTTCTTATAACTCCTTGTGAAAATTCTCTATCATTTAATACTTGGTTTATTTTATTGGAATTATTTAAGAAAAACTTAAATGCTTTACTATTTACATCTTTTATAATTTGATAAATTATCATGAGATTGTCTTTGGTAAATGGATCATTCAATGATAAGACATAATCATCGCCTAAAATAATCGCGGTTTTCCTATCATTAGCTTTTAATGCTACAGGTACAAGTTTATTTGCTAAAAGGGGACCTCTTTCTCCTTTTTTAAATCGTTTATATAAAGTAAAATATTGGAATTCAGGCATTAAAGACTCGGATGCTTTGTTTATAAATTCTTGACCTTCATTGAACGCACCTGTTATTAAATGTACTAATTCCCCATCTGGATTAAAGAATAGAAAAGTCGGGTACGCCTCTATATTTGCCATTTTTTTAAATTTTTCAACATCAGCATACCAATTCTTAATCTGTTGATTATCAATATTAGTTCTGTCAAATTGCACTTGAACATTGATGAAATTTTCATTGAAAAAAGTTCCCACTTTTTCTAGTCCAAATATATTATTATTCATCATTTTGCAAGGACCACACCAAGTAGTATAGCAATCTATGAAGATATATTTTTTTTCGGCTTTGGCCTTTGCTTTTATTTGTTCCCAATTTAGAGTTTGCTCAAATTTTATTCCTTTAAAATTTATAGCAATTGAATTTCTATAGATTAGTAGCATAGAGATCAAGGTTACCGCATATTTGATCCGACAATTGAGCATAATATTTATTTTGATTTATAATTCATAATTAATCCAATTCATCCAGTTCCTTTTTGTTCGATTCTTAATTTATCAATTATTGATAACCTGGATTTTGATGAAGTGTACTACTTGCTTGAATTGTCGCTAAAGGAATAGGGTAAAGACTCCAGTTGTTATTCCAAACTCCTCCTTTTTGAGGGGTCACCTCTGCCATCACAGCATCTATTAGTCCATTTCTTTTTAAATCAAACCATCTATGCCCCCATTCTGAGAAAAGCTCAACTTGCCTTTCATGCATAATTGAGGCAAGCATTTCACTAGCAGTTATTGCCGTAGTATTAGCTAGACCAGCTCTTGTTCGAATAACATTTAAATCAGTTGCTGCACTATTGGATCCTGTTACATTACCTAAATTTGCTCTTGCTTCAGCACGAATTAAGTATTGCTCTGCGAGACGTAATACCATTAAATATTCAGTAACGGGTGCATTTTGAATAGCGCTCTTATATTTAAAAGGATAATAGTACGATGTTCCATTTGATATGTTATTCCCAAGCCAATTACTTTTTCTTAGATCTCCCATTTCAAAGGCATCATATAGAAACTTACTTACAGAAACTGGTTGTTCATCATTAACTCCTGTTAATAGAATGAAAATTCTTGCGTCTTCTGTATTCCAGCCAATATTGATTGGTTGCAGTTGCCAAATAGCTTCTTTACTATTTTTTAGAAAGACACTAGCTAAAGGGATGGTATCGTATAAAGTGACATTATTTATAACCCTAGATGACTGATCCTCTGCATTTTTCCAGTCTCCTATATAGAGATAAGTTCTAGCCAACAATGCAGTAGCAGCAAATTTATTTGGTCGTACCCTTTCATCTGAAGATGATGTTACATTTATTCCAACATAATTTTCATTTAGTGAATTTTGCGCATCTTTCAGGTCAGAAATAATTTGTTTATAAACTTCAGCCTTAGGCATTCGTTGCATAATTATATTTTCTTTATAATTTGTTGAGGTAATGATTGGAATATCACCGAATAGATTAACTAAATAAAAGTGGAAGAAGGCTCTCATAAACTTCGCTTCACCCAATAATTGATGTTTAACTTGATCTGATATTCCACTGGAACTTTCCAATCCTTCAATAGCTGCATTTGTTGCATAGATATAGTTATACATTTCTGTCCAGTATAGAGCATTTGTACTAAGTAAGGAATTAGCATATGCTTGTGGAATCATGCTGTAATAGGTGGGATAACCTTTTAACTCGTCTGCTGTCAAACCTGCAATCATTGAAATACTAGTTATACCCGTACCTGACCCATATCCACTTAGCCTTGTATATATTCCTGTAAGGACAGAAATAGCTGTAGAATTAGAACTATATATAATTTTCGAATCCGGTTGAGTTAGGGGAGAAGGAATTTCGACTAATTTTTTGCACTGCAAATGAATAAAAAATAAAATCGCAGTTAATCCTATAAATTTTACTTTTTTTACGATTGCATATACTTTAACGCTTATTTTTTTCACGAAATTTGATGATTTCATTTTTTTTTATTAAATGTTAACGTTTACAATTCGAGATGTATACCAGCTGTTAATACTTTTAATGGAGGGAGTGCTGAAATACTTTGATTTTCTGGATCTACACCTTTATATCTAGTTATTGTAAGAAAATTTTGTCCTTGGACATATACCCTTGCATTTTGGAGATGCATGCTTTTCTTAAAGATTTCATGTAAGCTGTATGATATTGAAAAGTTTTTTAAACGGATGAATGAGGCATCTGTATAAGCATAATCACTGAATCCTGCAAAATCATAGGCTCTTGCAGCATCCGATCCTGAATTTTGCGTGAATTTTTGTATTGAACTAATATCACCACTTTTTTTCCATCTATGCAATATTTCCTTTGGCTGATTAAAATAAAATCTACCTGGAAATTGAGTTGAGTACAAATAGTTATGTCCTATTTGCTTCACAAATTGGATTAGAAAATCAAGTTGTAATCCTTTGTATTGGATGGTATTTTGAAATCCACCGTAAAATTTTGGTGCCGTATTTATAAATGTAGTTCTATCATTTTCATAATCTGGATTGAAAGTTTCCTTACCATTCTTGTCAGAAAATTTATATACTCCAGTTTCCGAATCAACTCCAGTTAAGTGATAAACTTTTACAACTTGAATGGATTTACCTATTTCGTATATATCTTTATAAGATGAATTTTTTAGGTTAGCGAATTTCACAAGTTTATTATTAGCAATAGTTAGATTGCCTGAAGAAATCCAACTAAATTTTTGAGTTTTTATATTAGTTGTGTTCAATGTAAACTCCCATCCACTATTTTGTACTGTTGCCGGTAAATTAGCAGTAATACTTTGAAATCCAGCTATATCTGGTAATCTATAATTGACTAATTGGTTTGAGGAATAATTATGATAATAGTTAACAGTTAATAAGATTCTATCTTTTATAAATCCTAATTCAATAGCACCTTCTGTTTTTACATTTTTTTCCCAACTGTAATCTGATGCTGGAAGATAACTGGGAAAGAGGCCTTGTCCACCTTGGTATGGAATTCCTCCATTTGTAAATTCATATAATCCTAAATATTGATAGTCAGAAATCTGATCATTACCCGTGGTTCCATAGCTCGCCCTAATTTTGCCAAAGCTCAACATCGGCAAGTTCTTTTTGCTGAAATTTTCGTTAGAGAATATCCACCCTGTAGCTATTGAACCGAAGTTACCAAATTGCTTTCCTGGTCCAAATCTACTACTGCCATCTCTTCGAGCTGTTAAATTTAATAAGTATCTATCTTTGAGGTTGTATGTTAAACGACCATATATTGCGTTATATTTATACTGTATGTAATTAACATCGCCTTTTGAAACATTGGCTGCAGCAGCTAAGCTATATAGCAATGCATCATTTGTATAACCATTTCCTTGTATGACTTGTTGATTTGATACTAATTTTTGAATTGTATTACCTATTAAAGCATTAATCTTTCCGGACCCTAGTCTTAAGTTATAAGTTATTTGAGGTTCAGTAATCCATGTATAACCATAATTATTAGTAAACTGTGAAGATCCTGTTGTAATACCATAGGATGGTCTATATGAAGCAATGGCGTTTGTTAACGTTTCATTTGTTTGAGTATTTGTATAACCTAAATTAACTTTAACGTCAAGATTGGGAATAAAGTTATAACTTAATACTGAATTACTTACTAAATTGGTAGTAAAGGTTTTATACTTGTTATAAAAACGAGCTTGTGGATTATCCCACGTATTGTTAGCCCAATTTAATGTTGCATCTGAATTAAATATGGCTGGAGCATCAGGCGGTAATAATATCCTATCGGTTACATCACCAGCGGTCAGGTTATTATTGTCTATTAGATATATTCCCGATAAAGTGATTTTAAATTTTTGGTTTTGTGATACTGAATTTATGTTGAAATGGATGGCGTTTTTTTTATCAAAAAAATCTTTTGAAAAAGTTGTTGTCTCTTTATGATAACTACCATCAATTAGGTATTGTGTGTTAGCATTTCCGCCTGATAGAGATATTCTTGAATCCGTATATTGCGCATTTCCCTGAATGACTTTTTTAGGCCAATTAGTATAACGTGTAGTATCCCAAATTCCATTTATATCTTGATCAAAAGTTGGGTCGGGCGTCATGTGATCATTTAGAAACGCTTCGTGCCGCATTTCTAAATACTGATTTGTATTAAGTAAATTAGGGCTACGGGTTACATTACCAGTACCGAAATATCCACTGAATTCTACTTTACTTGCGCCAATTTGACCTTTTTTAGTTGTTATGAGGACTACTCCATTTGATCCTCGGGATCCATAAATTGCTGTAGCATCGGCATCTTTTAATATATCTATACTCAGAATATCTAACGGATTGATCAAGTTAAGTGGATTCCCATTTCCTGTAATACCTAAACCAAGCTTTGATAATGACTGGGAAGAATACGGAACCCCATCAATAATGTACAATGGATCATTTCCAACAGCAGGATTAATGCTACTGCGTCCCCTAATTTGTACTTGTATTGCACCACCTGGTACACCAGTTTGCTGTGTGATTAACATTCCAGCTACTCGTCCTTGTAAACTAAGTAGTGGATTACTTACTGGTTGTTTTTCTATTTCTTCAGCTTTTACAGTTGTGACATTTCCTGTACTAAAACGACGAGTCGTTGTACCATAAGCGATTATAACTGTTTCATCCAGTGCTCCTACATAATTTTTTAACTGAATTACTTTGGTTCGACCACTTCCAAAGCTAACATCTTGGGTAACAAACCCAATACTGCTGACTGTTAGTGCAGCGTTTCGACGAACTGAATTCAAACTAAAATCTCCATTTTCTAATGTAGTTGTTCCCATAGTAGATCCTTTTATAAGCACCGTAGCTCCAATAATAGGCTCTCCTTTTTCATTAACAACTTTACCCTTTAAAGTAATAGTCGTATCCGAATTACTATTATTAACCACCACTGTCCTCCTTATCGCTATCGAATTCTTACCCACCTCCACCCACGTCAACCCTCTTCCATCCAGCAACTCATGCAAAACAACATCCACCGCTTTATTCTTCACATCAATGGATACACTGGGATACGCAGACAAATCCGCATCCTGAAAATAAATGTAGACACCACTCTTTTTAGATATTTGTCGCAGCACTTCTGCCAGCGAAGTATTTTTAATCGAAATAGTCAGAGGTTTACCTTGCAGAGGCTCACTTTTAACAAAGAGAGGAGATAAGCAGAGCATAGCAACCAGGCAGCAGTATAGAAATGCGCGGTTGAATTTGACAATCTTTTGCATAAGTGCACTACGATTTTGGTTAGTAAAATGGTTGGTTGGTCGTACTATTTAACGCTAGCAGGCAAGCGCAAGTGCAATAGAGTGTCTTTTAACGGCTACTGAGAAATTAAGGTAAAAGTAAAAAGCATTCACATTGTAGTTTCACATGATATTCACAGGTATAGTAAAACTAAATCAGAGAGGATAAATATCGTCCCTACTATAGAAAAGTAAAACTTAATAAAAAGGTAACGTTCCAATAAAAACTTTTTTCAGCCAAAGGATCAAATGTCTTCAATTCAATGATTTAGACACCTGCATGCTCAAAATAATTTCAAAACCAACATTACCTGGAATTAACTTTTTACTTTATTAGGTTTAGAATGAATACCAAACTGGAAGATATAAGGCTTTTAGTAATACAGGAAATCCTTGGAACCCTCTCAGACGACGGCACGGATATCCTGTCGGACCAGTTATCCCAAAGAGTAGAGGCCAGGAAAATCAGGGAAGATCTCTGGCAGGTACTAAATGTAGAAGCTGTTCAACAATATATAAAGCAGGACAATAACGCTGCTGATAAAATTATTAACCGGATACACCGTCAGAAAAGGAGAAAGATCATTTATGTAAGCACAGCGACCCTCATCATTGCCTTATTAATGGTGTCAAATGTTTACAGAACGCAGATTCCATCAAAGAACATTCAACTGCAGCTAGCGAACGGGCAGGTTATTAATTTAAGTAATAACAACAAGATAGCCACGGTGATGAAGACGCATAAAGCGGAATACGCAACGCTTAAAATACCAGCAGGAAAGGGTTATACGATGAATCTATCCGATGGAACGGAGATACAGTTAAATGCGGCCACAACGATGCGGTTTCCATTAGCGTTCACAGGAAATAAAAGGGAAGTATTTATCAATGGAGAAGCCTATCTGAAAGTAGCAAAAGAAGCTGACAAACCATTCATCGTTCACCTGCCGAATTCAACAATACTAGTTGTAGGCACAGAATTCAATGTGAATAGTTATGATGTAGAAAAGGTCGCATTAGTTAAAGGGGCCATTAAAGTAAATAACGTTTTATTAAAACCCGGACAGGAATTAATCGGTTCTGTTATCAATACATTCGATGAAGCAGAAGTCTTAAGCTGGCGACAAGGGAAATTCGTCTTCTGCAATACAAAGCTGGAAGACGTCTGTAGGATCATCCCGAGGATATATGGGATAAGCGTAGAACTGGATGATAAGGAAACAGGCAGTAAACGGTTCTCGGGGGTGATTGATAAGAATAAACCAATAGAGAATGTCCTAAAGGCACTAAAAGCCACCAACGGGATCGACTACTACTCAGATAAAGACAACGGCACCTTTCACATCAGATAAGAACCCCACAACAACCCCCAACGTCTCCTCCGCATTCAGTTTATCAGTATCCACAATCAAATCAGCAATTAAAGAATCCTCAAAGGTATCATTGAGCCCGGTAAGGTTATGGATCTTATCAGGATGGTTATCCGGTAAAAGCGCTTTCCGGTACAACCCTTTGGGGTCCCGGGCAATTAAGGTCTGCAAATCACATCTCAGCCATATCAGGGAAGCGCCGTATTGGTGTTTAAGGCGGATACGGGCCTCCTCATAAGGATTTATGGCCGCAATGATGATGAAGTCGTAAGAATCGATCAAAGACCAGGCATAAGCCCCTAAACGGGCAATATTCTCCAGGCGGTCCGCTTTGCTGAAGCCAAGGTCTTTGCAAAGGGTCTGACGGTAGACGTCCCCGTCTATCAGTTTGATACGCAGGCCGGATAACTCCCCCCAGGCAAGTAAAGCATTCGATAAGGTAGTTTTACCCGTTCCGGACAACCCGGTGAACTGTATAATATGACCCATTATAATGTAGAGAAGTTAAGGTACTGGACAAATCTGGGCAGGGAAGAGCGGTTGGCACTCGCTGCATGAGGCAGGGTATTGAGCCACACGACCACATCCCCTTTCACACCAGGCACAGGTATGGGGGAAGTAACAGCACGCACCGCCTCCATAGCATCATCCAACGTAGAAAATGGCCGTATGAAATCAGCAAACTGATGATGGAACCCGGGAACGACGAGCAGCGGTCCCCTGTCTTCCGGTACATCATCCAGGTAGATAAGCCCCTGGATATAATATTCGACAGGTTTGGAAAGGTCCAGGTCCCAATGAAGATTGCTCCCCTTGAACTTCCAGGAAGCAGTCTCAGGAGGATTAAAACTCAGCTTATCTGTATTTGAGATGATGTGATGCGTATTATACAGCTCAGCGAATAACTGATGAACCTGAGGATGTTTCCGGATGGCTTCCAGACGCGCATCCTGGTACACCTCTAACATGAGACCGTGCCAGTCGGGATGAGCCGGATACCAGGTAGAAGAAAGATTTAAATGAGTGCAGATGAGGTCTTTTACATCATCACATAAAGTATCCTCCACTAACCCACTTATTTTAAGATAACCTTGTTGTTCCCAGAAGGATAACTGGGACGGACTTAATAAAACAGGAGAAATAGTATCTGCCACCGAAGAAGACGTCAGCCAGTTATCAAACTGCAAAGTAGCATGATGAAAAAACTCAGCCCCCTTTAAGTCAATGATCCAGGCTTTGAAATGATCAACATCCCGGCATTCAGCATACAAAAACTGGTACGTCTCGAATTTACCCAAACCAAAGATATTCATCCAGATCCCCGCTGTAAACTCGAAATTCTCATATACAGGTATCGCAGTTCGCTGCTTTTTACCCATATGAGTCGCATAAAAAACAAACAGGAAATCTGTCATACATGTAAAGTTCTTAGCTGCTCATAAGCCGCCTGACAATCATCAAAAAAGAATTGCTCATCCACAGTAGCTTCTGGTTTGAAAACTTCCTGCGTAGATTTACTATGATAACCCAACCGGGTATTCGCCTGCTCCATATCCCGTACCGGCACACCTGTAAACTCACTGAAAGCCGTTATCATCGCCTTCCCACCGGCTGCATAATCAAAAAACAAATTCTTAGGATGATGTAATCCAAAAATACGCTCTAACTGTAAAAAATACTGGGTCAGCACCTGTGCGGTATACCGGTTAAAGTCCCCGCCAAACGTTTCCGGCGCATCCGTTTTAAGCAACGAATGACTCACCATCCCCGGCACAGCGTGGATCCCCCGCCGTTTAGCATGAGAAGCAATCACCTCATCCGGCCTGCGATACAAAAAGAAGAACGGCGTTGAAGGGTACCATTCCCGTAAAAGATGGTAATAATGAATATGCCAGCTATCTAATTTGATAATATAATCCGTCTCTTTGAAATTCCGTTGCTGCCCCATCAACGCAACCGCTGCATTAAATAAAGAAGCATCGCCCAACTGTAATATCTCATCCAGCAAAGGCGCTTCCGCAATGGCTATATTCTCTTCCGGCTGTGAAAACACCTGCGATAATAACGTAGACCCGCAACGGGAAACATGGAAGATAAACGCTCCGGGAGATAATGCATTCACTCCCTTACTGGCTTCAACAAGAAACTCCGCGCTGGAAAGGCTCTCTAAAGAAGACCGCTCCTTTTGCCTGCTCCTGCAAATATGTATCGTTTCATCAAAAAACGGATCTGTCATCCGCCTGTCCCCAAGGTCCATCCATTTCACCATTCCATCCTTCAGCTTATAAGGTATCCACATTATTTCTCCGCTTTTAAACTGGCAATTAAATTCCGGGCAGTATCCGTATCCATTCTTTCCAACTCAGCTATCATCTGCGCTTTCACTCCCGCATCCATCTTTTTCGCAGACAGATCATACCCATGTGCCGCAAACAACTGGTCCGTCCAGCTATTCCGGATACCATCAATGATCAGATGTACCCTGGCAGTATCCCCATTATTCACAATACTATGCGTAGTGCTGAAATCCATATACCAGCACTCCCCTGCTTTCAGATGTAACTGAGTACCGTCAATGGTAAAGAAAACAAACGGATTTGTTATGATAGGGATATGTATCCTGAACAGCCCATCCGCATATCCGCACCCAGGGTCTTTATGCGGTTTGATAACGCTCCCCGGCGCCAGAGACAACAGACGCACCGATTCCTTCTCACATTCCCAGCTATCCAGGATCTCCTTTACATAAGGCATAAGACGCAATACCGGTGTATCTTTATACTCCCCGTCAGGATGCGCATAAATATCATTACTCTCCCCACTTACAGAGCGCAAAGAAATACTCCGCCAGTCGCCATTATAATCCCGCGTATTAAAATGCAATGGCCATTCTTCCTTTAAAACCCCGGCCAATTCAGCCTGCAGTTGTCCTATATGATAAGATCCGGAAAATTGTATATAATTCATCTGTAGCCCTAAGATATATTATTAATATCTAATACTCAAGCATTTACTTATAATTCGTAAATTGATTTACAATATTTTATCAGCAGCGTCGAGAACACACATCCCTTTTAATACCCATAGCGGCATATCCAAAGTAAAAATTATGAATCTTTTATTAGAGTTCAAGGTCATTGACGTACCCTCACAATTAATCAAATTAACGTATGACATTCCCTCACACTATTCCAAACATATCTGCGCTTTTTCAAGACCCTTTCTCATGACATCTCCCCCCGTAGACATCCTCTATCAGCAAAAGGCCGTCAACGGTTATATGATCAATAATATCACCTTTTTTGTCAGGCAATCTGCCTCTTTCAGCACCGCTAAAGCAGAAGCGGAAATGGCCTTCTATTGCATGCTCACCGGCAGCGTCCTGATGAACATCAATAAGCCCCTGCACCAGGGACAATACACCCTCATAAACGATAACAGCATTCCGCTGCTATTAGACCTGGAGCCGGGTATCTATGAGCTCCACCAATACGGATATACAAAAACACATCTGATCAATCTCGCTAAAGCCACCTACCCAAGAACGATCTTCATCCAGCTACACCAGGCGATCAATGAAGTGAAGATCACCCGCATACATTCCTCCTTAACCGAAATATGGCTGGAAACCAAACTGAAAGAAATACTGATCCTTTTCCTCGATGATCATATCTCTCCCAAGAATGAAGAACACCTGGACATCATCCTCAACTTCATCCACAACAACCTCGATAAAGATATCTCCATCAGTCAACTTACAAAGATGTATTACATCAGCGAATCCACCCTCAGAAGAAGTTTTATCAGGAAATTCGGGACCTCCTTCTCCCAGTATCTTCAAAAAACCAGACTGGAAAAAGGGGAAGATCTGCTGGCCCATACCAACAACCCTGTTCATGAAATAGCGTTGCAGGTAGGGTACCGGTCTGCCGCCGCCTTTGCACATGCTTTTAAACAACATTTCGGTTATACCCCCACCATTATCAGAGAACGCAGCGCGATAGTAAATTGAACGCAACGCGATACGGTGATATGCCTTTTGAATCGACCTTCATACTCACAATCAAAGGGGACCTCAAAATACGGGACAATCTAAAAACAGCATTATGATCAAAAAATGGCTGGTTGAAATCATATCCCTACTGTTCGTTTTATTATTTATATATACCGCCGTATATAAAATCATTGATTTCAGGAATTTTCAGGCAGTGATCGGTCAGTCTCCCATGATTACCAGGTTTGCGCCCTTAGTAGCCATCGGTGTGCCCATAGCAGAAATAACGATCTCCGGATTACTGGTGCTCCCCCGCTATCGCATAATAGGCTTATGCGCCAGCTTTGCTATCATGTTGTTATTTACGTTCTATATCATCATACTATTAAACTTAAACATACATCTCCCCTGCTCCTGTGGCGGGATCATAGCAGAAATGAACTGGAATCAGCATCTTGTCTTTAACATTGTGTTTGTCATACTCGCATTAATTGGGATCAGCATATACAAGCGATAAACGTTCGTCATGTCGAATACAAATATCATCCGGTTTGTAAGCATCTGTACACTATGCTGCGGATTGCTAATGTTCTTATTGTTCATTACAATGGGGCGGTCCAATGCGACTAAAAACGGGTTTTCCAGGCGGTTCCCGGTAACGAAACTCAGCGTAGCAGAAGAAGTAGATCTTAAAGGCAATAATTTTTACATCGCCGGATATACATCTGCAAACATCTATCTGGGGAATAGGAAAAAACCATTAGAGCTGTGGGTGGGAGATAAAAATTTAAAATTACAATTTCCTGAAAAGATCAAAGCTGTCTGGCAATCAACGCGTCTATCCGTTGATTCACCTTATGTTTATCTGGCTGACGGCATCTCCCCGAAATTTTTCAGAGGAGATCTGCAAAACCTAAAAATGGATACATTCCTGCGTAAAAGCAGCTATTTCACTACTGCTGCAAATATCTCCCCTGGCTCATTTGCGGTACGTGCCGTGAATATTGTTACTAAAGAAAATATGTTATTGAAAATACGAACGGATTCTCCTCATGTTATCACATCGGCAAATACTTTAAAGAAACAGATAGATGGAATATTTTGTACAGATGGTCAGCTTAAATATGATAAAACATCCCATAAACTGGTGTATATGTACTATTACCGGAACCAGTGTCTGGTATTAGATACTAACCTGAACCTGATAAGGACGGTCCGTACTATTGATACAACAACTGTTGCAAAGATTTCAATTGCTCACACATCTGATCAGGGAAATGCTACGTTCTCCGCCCCTCCTTCTTTTGTGAATGCTACAGTATGTCTGCACGCAGATAGAATGTATATCAGGTCCGCTTTACTGGGGGATAATGAAAGCCCTGCTGCGATCGATAAGAATAACCTGGTGGATGTATATTCAATGACAGATGGTCATTATATCCAGACCTTCTACATCCCCATGCAGCATGAAGAGAGTTTTACAGAAATGTGTATTATAAAAGATAAACTGATTGCTTTGTACTCCCATTTTTATGTGGCATATAATTTAAGTAGCGGTAGCCGAAAAGCTGAATGAAAGAGTAGGCATCCAATTTTTCTAACTGTAAAATTTAAATGTATGAAACGAGTAAAAGTTTTGTTGACCAGTGCCGTCATTTTGCTGGCCGTTAGTGGCGCCTTTGCGTCTAAATTCAGGGCAACCAGGGTTTATACCAGACTGGTAGATCTATACCCCGGCCAGGCTATGGAATGTCAGATCAGGGGCTTCTGCGATGGGAATGGTGCTTTATGCACGACTATCGTATACGGCGTTACCTATCAGCTTTACACTTCGGGTTGCGTATATTCTGCAATCGGAGAGATGGTACAATAACAGATAAAGGCTAATTGGCAGTTTTGCCAATTAGCTTCTTCAATAACCCGGATTCTGCGCATTCGCCATAGCCGGATCTTTTAATAGCTGGTCCAGCGGTATCGGATATAAAGTATCGGTGGATTGCCAGCTTTTCTCCAAGGGCTTTAACAGGTCATCCGCCCTTGTATTCCCTGCGATTGTCAGACTGGGTGACCGTTTCAGGTCAAACCACCGGTGTCCCCATTCGGTGAAAAGCTCAAACACCCTCTCTTTTTCAATCATCGCCAGCATAGCCTCTTTTGTGCTGGCAGTAATGTTCGCTAATCCTGCCCTGCGGCGTAAGACGCTGATATCTGATGCAGCAACTGTTAACTTCCCCTGCCAGACTCTCGCTTCTGCCCGGATCAGGTACTGTTCAGCTAATCTTAATATGGTGGTATATTCAGTGACAGGCGTCACTTCCGTTGCTTTGTATTTAGTGGGATAATAATAAGTATTGCCATTATACGTCCTGCTGGTAATCCAGCTCGTTTTACGCTTATCTGCAGGGTCAAACGATGCAACGACTGAAGGTCTTATTGTTGCATTGACCGGGTTCGTCGCAGAAATGACGAAAGTAGCAGCATCAGCACTATTTGCATCCACCCTGCTCAATTGCCAGATAGCCTCATTGCTGTTCATTAAAAATACTTTGTCCAAAGGACAGAAATTGAATGTAGCGTTATTACCAATAACTGCACTGGCTTGTATTTCAGCATCACTCCATTGTCCCCTGTATAAGTATACCCTTGCCAGTAAAGCAGTGGCTACCCATTTGTTGGCACGGACCCTTTCATTTTTAATATAGTCTCCCGACAATAAATTCTGCGCATCTTTCAAATCAGTAATAATCTGGTCATACACCACTTCCTTTGAGGTACGTGCTATGTTCTCATTAATATTATAGTCTGTTGTTAAAGTCAGTGGCACATCTCCAAATAAATTGATCAGGCAGAAGTAAGAAAAAGCTCTCACGAAGCGGGCCTCTCCGGATAATTGTTGCCTTAATGTCTGGGAGATATTGGTAGTTTGCAGGTTCAGTCCTTTTAATATTGAGTTGGCAATGTAAATTTCCTTGTACGGATCACTCCAGAGTGTCGATATCACGGCATTATTAGAAAGTATTGCATTATTATAGAAATCGATCCCTCCTCCTGAACCAGGAATCAATTCATCCGACGATAATCCGGCCAGGTAGGTGATACTGGTAAGATCTCCCGAAGCATATCCGGCTAATAATGACGCATATAAACCTGCAATAGCTTGCTCAGCGATAGCATCGCTGGAAAACACCGTATTGATGACCAACTCCGATTTGGGTGGATCGATCGCAACTATTTTTTTGCAACTGACCATTGTAATTATCAGCGTTGTATATAATAATATTTTTGGTTGCATAGCTTTACTTATAAAGTGATGTTAATACCAGCTGTAAATGTTCTCAAAGGAGGCAGGCCATTGTTCTGCGTCTCTGCATCAAGTCCCTCATATCCCGTGATCGTCAATAAATTCTGCCCCTGCAAAAATATGCTCACAGTGTTGACTTTTTTAGGCTTCCAGTTTTCCGGGAACTGAAAAGAAAGATTCACACTTTTTAATCTTACAAAAGACGCATCTGACACTAGAATATCGCTGTTCTTGTACCTGTCATAACTCTGTACGGCGACAGTATTTACAGCACTGCTGAATTGCTGGACAGAAGCATTATCCCCTGCGGCTCTCCAACGGTCCAGTACACTCACAGGCTGGTTTTGATTAAATTGTCCCGGCAGTCCCATATTATATCTATAGTTATAACCCAACTGCTTTACAAAATAGAGGAAGAAATCAAGATGAAATAATTTGTAATCAAACCCGTTCTGCAATCCTCCATACAATACAGGTTTAAGGTTTTTCACTGATTGCTGGTCTTTTACGTCAAACACCCCATCGGAATGTATATCCTCTACCTTGTAGAGTCCTGTTACAGGATCCACGCCCTGATAGTGGTATAATTTCAAAATAGATACCGGTTCTCCTATTACATACTGATTCGCATAAGATGAATTGGCAAGTCCCGGGAAGGAAATGAGTTTATTCTGAGGGATAGTGAGATTAAAGGAGCTTGTCCAGGTAAAGGGAGCCAACTTTATATTAACACTTGTCAGCTCGGCTTCCAACCCTTTATTCTCTATAACGGCTTTCAGATTATACTGGACTGATGGAAATCCGGCAGTGGGAGGTAATGGATAACTAACTAACAGGTTAGACGATCTGTTCCTGTAAAATTCCACCGTACCTGAGATACGTTTCCCGAATAACTCGAACTCCAGTGCCGCTTCCAGCTTTTTGGTCACTTCCCATCTGAAATCAGGGTTTGCCGGACGGGATGGAACAATAGCAGATACTCCCTGGTACGACGTACCGTCCAATGTAGTATAACCATCCAGATATTCATAGTTGGATATCTGATCGCTGCCTGTAGAACCATAACTAACCCTGAGTTTACCAAAGTTTAAAAAGAGAAGGTCATTTTTGATAAAGTTTGTTCCTGAAAATATCCAGGCGGCCCCTACTGCCATAAACTCCGCAACCTGGTTGTTAGCCCCGAACCTGCTGCTGGCATCGATCCTGCCGGATACATTCAGTATGTATTTACGGTCCCATTCATATTTAATACGTCCGAAAAGAGCGGCGTATTTATATTCTGCATATTGATATGTTGGGACAATGGTCGTCTGAATGGCGTTCCTGATGTCATCCATTTGTTCCTCTGTCTGAAAGCCACTGGCAGTTTGCTTCAGGTGATCGGTTACTTCATACTGGTAGGTAGTACCCAGTAAACCGGTTAATGTTCCTTTTCCGATGGCAGTTTTATAATTTACCTGTGGTTCTGCAATCCAGGAGTGTACTTTACTATGCCCGTATGTTGCAGATAAAGGCATGAGGGGAGCCACATCCGGATTGAAGGATGTTCGGAACCGCTTACTTTTTTCCCTTACTGAACTCATAACAAATCCAAGGTTGGATGAAAATGATATCCATTCATTGAGCTGGTAGCTGAATTGTCCTGCGGCGATTAAATTAGATGTATTACCAACGTAAGGACGTTTGGTAAATAAAGCAGGATTCGAAAAGGTGTTATGCTGCCAGTTTATATTATTCAATGAGTCATACAGCCTGGGGGCATCAGGAGCGAGATTGAGTGCAATTTGGGTAAGGTCCTGTCCTATACTTTTTGTTTTCCCATTGGAATAGTTAAAAGAAATATTGACTTTAATCCCTTTACCGGAGGGAATAGTATTTAAGTTACCATGAATGGAAGTCCGGTCAAATAAATTCTCTCCCGGAAAAGGCATGGTTTGTCTGTAATTTCCAAAAGTTATCAGCCCTTGTGTATACTTACTACCTGCTGATACGGTGACGAATTCATTATTAATATGGACTATTCTGCCAATTAACTCTTTTTGCCAGTCGGTATTGCGGGTTGTATCCCATTCATTATTTGTATCATAGTCATAGCGCTTCATCGTTGTTTTATCGTTTTTGATCCCCTCTAAGCGCATGGCCAGGTATTGTGGCGTATTGAGCAGTTTCATGGTATGGGCGACCTTACCTCCCCCTCCATAAACACAGGCAGTTATCCGGAGGGAATTTTTCCATGATGTTATAGGATTTCCCTTTTTTGCCATGGAAGAGTCTGCCTTTTTTGTTGTAATCAATATAACACCATTTGCGCTTCTCGAACCATAGATAGCTGTTGCATCCCCGTCTTTCAATATTTCTATGGAGGCAATATCTTCCGGATTGATATAATTCAATGGGCTCATACCATTGTATGGGTTATTAGTAATTGCCGGATACAAGGAAACACCTGGAATATTCAGAGGTTCTGCTATATAAGGTATGCCATCAATAATATAAAATGGATTATTAACCATTCTCAAACTATTCTGTCCACGGACATGAATATCAAAACCTCCTCCCGGAATACCGGTATTCTGGGTGATTTGCACGCCAGGCACCCTTCCCTGTATAGCCTGAAATGAGTTCAGCACTGGTTGAGATCCTATAATTTCTCCTTTTACACGACTTATACCTCCGGTCAAAAGTCGTTTGTCATCCATTCCATAACCTGTTACAACCGTTTCTTTGAGGGGACTTTCCACAGAAAAAAGCGTAATAAGGAAATTGCTTTTCCCAGCTACCTTTTCTGTATACTCCTTACAACCCACATAGGTGACCTTCAGCGTGGCTGTTTTACTAACACGGAAAGTAAACTGCCCGTACTGATTTGTAGTGGTCCCCCTCAGCGTGTTATCCTCCATAACAGTAGCGCCGGGCAATCCGAGATCTTTTTCATCGAATACTCTGCCGGTAACCGTTATGGAATCGTTCTCATTTGTAACAGGTATTATCTCAGCAGTTTTCCTGAGAACAATGGATTTACTATTGATACTCCATGTAACACCTTTCCCTTTCAGCAAGGTGTCCAGTACAATATGGAGAGGAGTATTAACAAAATTAACAGAAACCTTCTGATCACGATCGTATTGTATTTCATCTCCGGCAAAATAGTATTTAACCTGGCGTTCGATGGCATTACAAACTTTTTTAAATGACTTATTCTCCATTTTAAGTGTTACCAGTTTATTTTCCGGCTTCTCTTGTGCGAATAATGGCATCAGCCGCAGGTAAAAGAATAATGTCAGAAAACCGCCTCTATATAAGAAATGATAAGCTTTCATATCATTTGACATAGTTCTTCAGATTGGTAAGGTGTATGTATATAGTCGGTAAATAAAAGATTTCATAACAGTAATGGGTAAGTTTTTTTTTAAGTTTTTCGATTTATGGCGGGAAGTAATTTACTTATAAAAAGAGGCTGCCGGAAATTTATTTCATTCACAACGTATTAACTAAAACATAAAAATCTATCATCTACATTTGCCATTCCAGGTGATTCTACCAGTATTAGTTTGATATTATAATTAAAGAAAATAAATCTACTCTTGATTATAATGTCAGCGTTAGAGTCATATTCTTAATGCCAATCAACTAATCACAATTACTGATATATGCATAAACACTTTATTGCCGCGTTAAAAAGAGGAGATGGAGAAGCACACACCGAAGCATTTAATTTACACAGAAAGAATGTATACAACTGGGCTTTTAAAATATTAAAAGATAAGGACGAAGCCAATGATGTTCTTCAGGAAGTATTTGAAGATTTCTGGAAAGACAGGGAAAGTATTAATATTACAAGCACTGTGAAAGGTTATCTGACCGGAATGGCAAGGTACAAAGCGTTAAATGTATGTAGATCGAAAAAGAAACAGGGCATCCAACCCCTGGAAGCCGGAGAAATACTTCCCGCTGAACAGTCTGCCAATAATGCCATGGAGAACAAGCAGGCCCTCGAATTTGTGCGCGTGGCTGTGAATAAAATACCGTCCGAAAAACATAAAGACGCATTTATACTTGTTCATATAGTTGGACTGAACTACAAAGAAGCTTCCAGAAGAATGGGGATATCAGTACCGGTTATCAGGGTATATGTTAGCAGGGCTATCCAGTTCTTAAGACCAATTTTGCAGAATTCTTTATTAATTCTGTTATGGTTTCAATTAAAATAGCGACTTATGTATAATTCAGATATGGAAGACAACGATTTTATATTAGCCCTCATTATTTCCGATATTTCCGATGACATTACGGAGGAAGAGCGTGTTTTATTGAAAAAAATATTAACAGAAAATAAAGATGCGCAGAATTTATATAATGAGACGTTTGATTTATTAATGAGTGATGAAGCTGTGAATGGAAGAGCTGAATTATCCAGATATGCTCCGGTATTTATTACAGCTAAACATCCGGTACGCAAGTTCTTTGATCGTTATTATATAGGACTCAGTGTTGCAGCTTTGGCACTTCTCATCCTGACTATCTCCATCATAAATCCGCATAGGGATAGTAGTCATATAAGTAAAGTGTCGATGCCATGCAGGGATAGTATCCAGATGGTATTAGATAATAGGAAGATTCTGGATATGGGCAACCATGATATGACAATAGTTGGTGCCGTTAATGGAAATTACGGTTCCACACTTACTTATCACCTGGACAAAAATGCTGGCAGGACCGCTGTCTTACATGTACCGGCCGGCAAGTCTTACCATCTTATTTTATCAGATGGGACATCCGTTTGGATTAATGCTGCTACCACAGTCACATTTCCTCTTACGTTTGGTGATATTCGTGAAATCAGCTTATCAGGAAACGCAGATATTGATGTAGCTAAAAATGCCCATAAACCTTTTTGGGTCCATTTACCCAATAGTGTAATACAGGTACTTGGTACCCGCTTTAGAGCAAGTAGTCATGATGGTATGGAAGGAGTATCGCTCATGAGCGGAAAAGTGAAGTATATAAAAGGAAAAGATACAATGATGCTGAAGCCAGGTGAAGAAGTATTTACACAACCCGATTTCAGTCTGAAAAAGGACCTCTTCATTATTGATGATATGGAGGAGGGAATTTACCAGTGCAAGAATGGTATTTCGATGGAAGAATTAGCTGGTCTTATCCGTAAATACTTCAGGATGGAAGTGAAAATAAGTAAACTGCGTCAAAACATAAGATTTTATGGCATAATAGAATATAACAAACCAGTTACTGTTCTTTTAGAAACATTGAAAAGTATTTACGGAGTGAAGTATAACACTACCAACAATACAATTCAGATAAATTGATTATTCCGGAGATTCTCAGATATAAAATCTTACTCACCCTCAGTAAGCGTTCATCTCACAGTTGTTGTTAAATTAACCATGAAAGACACACCGGTATTTTTCATTTGAATAAATGGTTGGTACGTTTGTTAGCTTTTATCTTCTATCCTTGAAAGACCCTATAAGTCTGCCCGTGAACATGCAAATGTTGCGGGCGGACTTTTCCCGGTTACCAAAAGAGCCGTCAGAACCTTCTGACGGCTCCTAGAAATCCATACCATATATTCATTATATTGTCTGCATGGGAAATGGGCTTTCATAACCATACGTCAAGGGAAGCCTATTATGCTTTGCTGCAAACAAAGGGAATTGGGTTTATTCATTCCATGTGAAAGACTTCAGTTAAGGGTACCGTTACAGGGGAATTATCCGGGTTCGTCTCCATAATATCCGCCATAAACGCCCACCAGCGCTGCACAACCGGCAACGTGCCCAGGTCCTGGGAAGACTGTGAGCCCGACTGTTGCTGTACGCCAAACAGGATATTTGTTTCCTCATCCAGGAAAATAGTATAGTCACTCACGCCATTGTCTTTCAACAACTGATGTAACTCCGGCCAGAGTGCATCATGACGTTTGCGGTATTCGTCTTTGCACCCGGGTTTCAGGTGCATTTTAAAAGCGATCTTCATGGTAACAGGAATATAGTGAGACTCTTAGCCCCGTGCGCTCCTAAAACCAGCGACTGCTCTATATCAGCCGTTTTAGAAGGCCCCGCTATAAACACGCCAAAGCCGGTCTTTGGTCCGCCGATATGATCGTACGCATCATGCATAGTGGGGACAATATTTGAAGCAGACAGTACGATCGCCAGGTGTTGCGCGATAAAAGGCAATACTCTCACCACCAGCTCCTTTTCCGTTACCCATACCGCCCCGTTTTCCGCAACGCCTAATTGTCCGGGTACAATCGCCAGGTCTACCTGTTCCAGTTGACGTCCATCCCCTGTCTGCCATTCGGTGGCCGCTCCGGGGTAAAAATCAGGGTTTACCGCCACTACAAGCCCCGGTGCATCCTTATAATGTGCTTTGATATCAGCATACTGAGCAATGTCGATCACCTCTCCACCCAGCGATTCCACTACTTTACGGAAAGCGGCAGGATCGCCCGGAATGGTATTCCTGAATCCTTCAATATCGGGTAATACTTCCTGTGGAGGCTGATTTCCTTTTATAGCTGCTAAAATTGTTTCCCGGCTGCTCATAATATAAAATATTCGTTGAAAGGCTGAAAATACTAACTTTATCTTAAAGTACAGGTATGCTGAAAAAGAAACGGCAGCTAAACTACCTCAATAAAAGATGGGCAAATATGCACCATCATCTGCTGGTCTTTTCCAATAACGGAGGTCAGGAAACCATACATAAATTACGTGTGGAAATAAAAAAGGTAAGGGCTTTTACACAATTCTCACACGCCTTAAGGGGGCAACAGCTTTCCTCAGCCGACCTGAAAAAGGTAAAACGGATATTCAAACATGCCGGAATGATCCGGGACGCATATACCAGCCTGCTGACAATGAAACGTTACCGGATCAATAATACAGTACTTAGATCTGAGGAAGCGGGTATAGTAAAAAATGAATCCGGCAAATTCCGCGCGCGCTCCGGAAATTACGACAAAAGGATCTCGAAAGCAGATAAGACTTTCCACAGAAAGGTCCATGCGGTAAAGAATAACGCTATTAAGCACTGGTTTGGCACACAACTCAGTTTTATTACCTCCGCACTTGAAGGGGCCTCTGCATACCATCTCCACCCTGCCCGGAAAAGAATAAAGGCATTGCTCTACATTCTTGCCATCTTACCTGAAAAAATGGCCACCAGCCTCGGGTTGAATACGACCTACCTCAACAAATTACAAGATGCCATTGGCAAATGGCATGATCATACGACCGCCACAGCCTTACTGATTGGTAAAACCCCCAAAGGGAAAAGTATGGTCGGCAAATTGCAGGAAGAAGAACACAAAACATTACGGGAAGTCCGGGAACTATCCGCTGACTTTTTATCTAAAGCCCTTGTTCCCCCCAAACCATGAATCCCGTAGACGCTTCGTAGTCGTTTTGTATACAAAATGTAGATCCCCGGAATTAGCAGGCAGTACAGACAGCCCGTATCTTTGCAGGGTGAAATCAGCAGCTATGTTTAAACTCTTTATAAGTAGACAACAGCAGATGCCACCAGGACTTCAGCGCAATATCAAGACCATCAACCCGCCTGCGATCTGTTATCAGATTGCCGGGATGACATCTATCATACATTATTAGAATGGGAGAACCGGCTGATCCCTTTGCAGAAGCATAGCGTTACACAATGTGCTTACTGTTAAATGAACCGGGGACAATTTAATAAAACTAATAACCCCAAAGCAAAGAGGCCGTACCAGATGATACGGCCTCTAATTATTTCCCTCAATCCCTGCAAATCTTATCAATAGCCTGGTAGTCAGCCTGAAAACCTTTGTAAAATAATAGAGAAAATAAAATGGAAGCCGCATACCGGAGATGTCATTGCCATTTGGTGCGATCAGAAAACGTAAAGCAAGCAATAAGGTTGTCAACTTTAGCCTCATATTATTACTGAACCTGAAGTCGAGATAAACATTCCTTAAAAAATCTGCTTTCTTCGTTTTCTGTTTACCTAATAATTCATTTAATAAGAACCTGCTTGTATAATTCAGACTTTGATCATTAGCTGCATCATACAAAGGAAAAGGTGTATTAAAAAGATGACCCGATAGAATGCGTCCTAAGAGATCGAACCGTTCAAGTTCGGGGCCAGGTTCTTCTGCATTAAAAAAAGTAAGATCAAGTAATGAGCGGAGTGTCGGATAATAATCACTTACACCATTATTAATAAGCAGTAATTTATAATAGTCTTTATAATCATATTCCCGCTCAGGAGACAAATAATCATCCCCTAATAACTGACTGAATAATACATTCGTATTCATACTGTATTTGCTCAGTCTGAAATGGAATTCAAAATTAAATGTACCTCCAAAAGCCCCTTTTTTATCAAAACAAACGTCTTTATGTTGCTGATAATACTGTTTAGGGAACCTATTATAAAAATCCTTATTCCCCATCTCATACCCTTCATTTTTCAGGATATCCACAACAGGTATAATGTCCTTTTCTGCAATAATAACATCTATATCAGCACACTCTCTCAGGCTGATATCCTTGTAAATAAAGGCAGCAAGATCAAACCCTTTATACGGATGCGTATGGATACCCTGTTGCCGCAGGATATTGGTGATCCTGTCACACTCCACCTTTCTGCTAAAGATCCTGGAAGAGAAGTTCATGCAAAAGGAACGGAACAATATGAATGTCTCTTCTTCCACCAGTTCCTTCACCGGAAATAATACATTGAACACAAGCGGTCTGATACGATGAACAGTACTCAGGTCATATACCTTCTTCCAGTTGATCCGGCTGTCAGCAATAAAGGACACTAATACTTCTTTATCTGCTGTTTTAAGAAAGACCCTGCAACACAGCACCAAAAACGCTATTTCCGTATTATACCTTTCCTTAATTATCTTAATCTCCACAACGATCAGAGTTTTTGTTTATCATACATATTCCGGAATAATCCGTTTGCCGCTATCAGGCTATCAAAGGACCCTTCCTCTGCGATCATCCCATCTTTCATAAAATAGATATGATTCGCTATCTTAAGATTATACAACCGGTGCGTGATCAACAGTACCATTTTATTACCCACAGAGGCCTTTATATGCTGAAACACTTCATATTCGGCAGTCGCATCCAGCGCGCTGGTGGGCTCGTCCAGTACCATCAGGCTTCCATTCCTGTAAAAAAGTCTTGCCAGTGCCAGCTTCTGCCACTGCCCTCCACTTAACTGCTCACTGCCCTGAAACAAAGTACCCATACGGCTGTTATAACCGGCAGACAATCCTGATATAAACGGATGCGCATCTGCCAGTATGGCCGCCTGCCGGATCCCGTTCATATTTCCCGGATCATGAAAGGCTTCGAAAGCGATATTCTCTCCTACCGTAAGAAAATATTTTTCAAAGTCCTGGAACAAAAACGTACTGTTATTCCTGAAATCAGGTAAAGTGATTTCCGAGATATTAACACCATCCACAGCAATGGACCCTGTCTGAAGATCATATAAGCGCGCCAGTAATTTTACAAGAGTAGATTTACCTGAACCGTTCTCCCCTACCAGCGCAATAATATTTCCCGGTGCGCAATTGAATGATATATCATGTAATACCCGTTTCTCTGTCAGCGGATAATGAAATGAAACATTATTGATGGACAAACCTTTATTCTCCCGGGGAAAAACAGTACTGGCAGCCGGCATTTCCGGAAGAGGCAGGTCCAGGAACAGGAAGAGATCTCTCAGGAAAATCCTTTGCTGAAATAACTGAACCAACGCCTGCAGAAAATTCCTTGAAGTAGCCTGAAGACGCTGAAACCCCTGCAGATATATGACAAACACCCCCACTGTTATCAATTTCCCCCATACATTCCTGGCCAGGTAAACCAGGATAAATGTAATAATTGCCACTTCCAGGAATTCTGCTATCACACTGTAAAGTGTATTCTTTTTATACAGATCCTCTTTTTCCTGGTGAATGAATGTCCTGAAAGAACTGAATCTGGCCAGAAAATCCCTGCCGAAACCAAAAATCCTTACCTCCTTTGCATGGGCCACACTTGTTAATATATGATACAGGTAATGTGCTTCTCTTTCTTTAGGCGCCAGGTTTCTTTCAAGACGCATCAATGAAAAACCAGCGTACCATTTAATGACAGCAAGTGGTAGTGATAATATAATTAATAAAAGAGCAAACAGCGGCTTGAGCGAAAACAGGAAACCAAACAGGAAACACAAAGAGAGACTGTTTAATAACATAGCGTTAAACCCGCTTAATATAGCAGGTGTTTTATAGATCACCTGCTGCTGGGCAAGATGTAACGTATCATGATAAACGGGATTCTCATAATAATCATAAGATACATTCACTGCCTTATTTAATACCTGCTGAGAAAGATAATCTGTTAAATGCTGCTGATGCATCGTATTAATATAAACGGCATACTGGCCGGCAACTGCCTGCAACAACTGAATACCGCCCCAGACCGCCAAAGGAGTGATGGCAGCGGCAAAATTAATATTGGGCGGCATCATCGCATCAATCAGCAGCCTGAGACATAACAGGGAAGCCACCGGTGATATGGCCAGCACAACCTGCAGCATAAAATTGATATAGAAAGCAGTCTTATCAGCACGCCACAACAGCGAAATGGAACGAAACAGGTCCTTCAGGATTACAATCATTTTGATCAAACTAATGACAACATATCCTGCTCCAGCATCTGCTGAAGATATACAAGCGTTTCCTTTTCACATTGTCCGGAACTAATATCATACTTAGTAGTAAGAGAAGAAACTATTTCCTTTACAGGAAGTGCATGCTCCAGCATATTCCAGATGTTGGTCCCAACGCTGTTCATACCAATATAGATACCTTTATTGATATCCATCATCACTACTTCATCTCCAATAAGACTGATAAGAAATTTTTGTTCATTCCGTAAAACAAATGTGTCAGGAGTCAGGTTACATTCTTTCTTCATAATAGAATTTATAAGCAAGTCTTCGGGGATTAATACTACAGGTTACTGATACGAAAATAGGTATTATTATAAAACAATTACCAGCGATCCAAAAATTCATATAACCATTCCATTAATGAACAATATGCACTGAACATTGTTACTATGTGAGTGAAAGACTAATACTAAGCTTATTCATGTATAATTACCAGGGCTTTGGACTCCATATCCTTTCAGAGATCGAGTTCCCCGAATTGCTTCCTGCAATAGCTGATATTGCTGACATAACGGTTAAGATCGGTGATGTGCCCGTTAACATAAATGGAAAAAGATTACAAGGCAACGATATTTCTTACATTATCAATGAAGAGGAACTCCTCTTTTCCGTAAAAGACATCGCTACCTATTACGCTGCTTATGGCAGGGAAATTATTATCGCTCCGGAAACGGGTAACCTGGAAATGCGTAGCATAAGATTGTTTGTGCTGGCTACTGCTATAGCTGCCATCCTCCTGCAACGGGGATTGTTACCTCTACACGCATCTGCTATTTTAGATGAAGATGAACTGGTGTTGATATGCGGACGCTCCGGTGCAGGTAAATCCACCACACTGGCAGGACTGTGTAAGCAGGGATATACCATATTCAGTGATGATATTACTGTTTTACAGCAATGTACGGATACTAACGTGATAACCGGTACGGCTTCTTACCCTATGATCAAACTATGGGAAGATTCTTTGCTCACATTAGATCAACCCTTCTTCCAGGACAGGTCCTTCCCTGTGAGGCCCGGTATGGATAAATATGGCATCTTCTTTCATGATGATTTTAACAGTAATGAATATCCTGTAAAAAAAATACTGTTGCTGGATATTGGAGAAGATAATGAAGTACGAAGTAAAAAATTAACAGGAACGCAAGCCTTTGAAGCGATATCCAATCAGATCTACAGACCGGTATTACTGCATAGTCAGTCATTGCGGACATTAAGTTTCCAGGTCATCAGTAAACTATTACAGCGTGCGGACATTTACTATATCAGCAGGCCAATGCATTGCAAACCAGAAAAATTATTATCAGTAATATCTTCTTTAGTTTAATATGCGAAAAAAGATATCTATCAGTAACCTGCTGCTTTTTACTGAAGCATGGTCACTGCTGGCAGTGGCAAGACTGGTCCTGATTTTCATTCCTTTCAGGAAGATCACGCCGGTGCTGGGAAAGAATATTACAACACAATTGCCATTACCGTCAATAAAAAGCACGCAGCCGCTGCAACAAAACATCCGGACTGCCATCAGCAGAGCCAGCAGATGGTCTCCATGGAGAACAGCCTGCTTTGAACAGGCGCTGGCAGCAAAGATTATGTTGAAAAATAGAAAGACGGTCTCTATTGTATATTTCGGCGTTCATAAAAAGAGGGAAAAAGCAAACGCAATACTGGCACATGCATGGCTGGAAAGTGGCGGTATTACTGTTACAGGCGGAAAAAGTTCATACCGGTTTTCAGTAATAGCCGTTTTTAAAAGCTGAATACAATCTCTTGTGTTAATGAGGAAAAACTGAACAAAAAATAGCAGATACTTGTTACGATTATATAATTTTCCCTGACGAATAAAAAACACGCAATTCAACCGTTCATCCAAAAAGTATATTATGAAAAATGAATCCACAGAATCACAACCTAAGCAACCCTGGGTAACCCCGGCCTTCACTGTATTGTCTGTTAACGATGAAACATTAGGTCTTGGTGGCGGAGGCCCCGACTTTGGTTCAGAGTTAAGCTGATTGATTTTCCGATGTATCGGGAACCAGCCTGTATCATAAGTACGATACAGGCTTGTTTTGTTTGGATACAAACCCGTTCATTTATCCGAATATCTTTCCTTTTAAAAATCCCCATGCTGCTGCATGATAGGAAGGCACGAAAAAATCACCTGAATACAGCATATTTACATTGATCATTTTCCCATCAGCGCAGGCTACCAGCAGGCGTTCATCATCCTGTAGTATAGTACCGGCTGCTTCAGTAGCAGGTGTATGCACCACTACAGCATCCATAAATTTTACTTCCTGTTTATTAAAGAACGTTTGTGCCCCTTTATTCCAGGGGTTACACGCCCGGGCAAGATTACAGATCTCCTCTGCGCTCATCATCTGCCAGTTGATCGTCACATCTGCCAGTTGCGGACGTTTATGATATGCAGGCGTCCTTTCTTTTTCGCGTATACCGGGCAATGGCAGATGGGACTGCATTACCCGCAGGATAAACTGCACCCCTTCTATACACAATCTGCTGAATAGCTGATGCACATAACTATAATTATAATAAGGCATGTTGGGTGTTTCCTTTCTCCAGACAACTTCACCATCGTCGAATTTTGCAGACAGGCGATGAATCGAAACTTCCAGGGATGGCCGCCCCTGTTTCAGTTGCCAGAATACAGGTACAGGTCCTCTGAAAGAAGGCAATGCCCCATAATGGATATTGAATGCCGGAATGTTCAGCATCCCGATCTTTTTAACATCAAGCAGGTATTTATATCCCAGTACGAATATTACCGGTGGACGTTCTTTCACCAGCCAGTTATATACATCCGTTTTTGGGTCCTTTTCGATCGTACAAGGGACCCTGGCAACCTGCAGCAATTTTGTTACTTTCTCACAGATATAATTGTCCGGAGAAGGAGAAAAGAAAATACACACCTGCAAACCCTGGTTTGCAAGTGTGTAAGCCAATGGGATGCATTCATCCGAATTGGAAATAATACCAATGTGCATGTATAGCTATGGATTATGATGGTTGAGGGAATATTCCGTTCACTGCTATAATATAATTGAAACTGATATATGGCATCAGGTTGTCGTGTGGCTGACTCCCTCCTGTCGGCTGACAGGTACCGTTTGCCAATGCGCCGTTTGTAGTGGTAGTTCCCCCGTCAGGCAGAGGAAGTGTCGTATACAGTGTTACATCCGGATAAGGAGGCGTTAAAGTGCTGTTATTGCCATTCGTTTTTGCCAGCAAGGCATTGGAAGGGCTACCGGTAGTAGCGGCAATATTTGCTGCCTGAAAAACATGCGTATGTGAAGGTAAAGTAGTGCTGTTAAGCGCTACCTGAGCCGCTCCGCCCTTGGAGGCCAGGGCATAGGTACCTGTACCTCCGGCGGTGGAAATAGTACCGGTGCCAACGGGCACCTTTAAGCGGAGGTCCGGTAGTCCGAAAGTAGTAGTGCCGTTACCTCCGTAAACAGTTCCCAACACCGCAAATAAAATCTGGTTATCTGATACATTTAACAATGAGCCATCACATAAGGCCCAGCCCACAGGAGCAAAATTGCCTGCAAAAACCCTGATTTCTCCAACATATGGATCCATAACGTATAGATTTGTGATTAATCAATTGTAGTTGTTTATTTAGGGCCTCGGTGGATACAGCCCCTGGATAGCAATGCAATAGTTCATCGCCAGGTAAGGACCCCGGTTCTCATGACCTGCAGAAGCGCCTGTATTCCCGATACAGGGTCCCATGGGGACCAGCGGATCTGTAGCAACGGGCACCGCATAGAGGTTTGCATTTGCTGCATTCTTTGACGTTTGTGTTGCCACAGTTGGTGTATTGGGATTGCCAAGGTAATGGGTATTAGCCCCACCTGCATCGTATGTATTATCCGCGGTCAGCGAATGAACATGAGGCGGGATCTGACTCGTAGTAAGCACAACCGTCTCTGTTCCACCAGCCTGGCCCATAGTATAAACAGTAGTGGTTTTGGGAACAGTTGTATAACCAAGGATAGCACGGCCATTCAGGTTAGGAAGATTAAAGACTGTTTTAGCATCTCCTCCATAGTAAGATCCTATTAGCGAGTTCAGTGCAGCATATTGATTTATCTGAAGTTGTTGCCCATTACAGGGTAACCAGTCTGCCGGGATACGGTTGTACGGAAAAAGACGGATCTCTCCAACATAGTAATCCATATAATTATTTTATTAAGATAAGGTGAATAATAAATCAGGGGCGTTCAGGATACACACCATCATAACAGATACAAAAATTCATGGCCAGGAAAGGCGCCATGTTGGAATGTGCCAGTCCCCCGCCAGCAGGCAGAATGGCTGCAGCATTCATTGTAACGGGGCTCCCTGCCGCTGCTGCATATGCAATAATTCCCTTATTAGCCGTTACACTGAATGCATTGGTCAGATAAACCGCATTGCCTGGCTGCGATGTTCCTATTGCAGATTGTGTTGCCTTATTCCTGGTTACAATATTAACCGCATGATTGTGTGAAGGCAACTGCGACGGCCCCAGCGTAATGGTTTCAGTTCCCCCTGAGGCCCATGTTGTATGATTCGGTACCCCCGCCTGTGCACCAGTGAGGATAGTGCCTGAAAGATTAGGGACATTAAAACTAGAAGTCCCGTTCCCACCGAAGTGTGTTCCTATAATGGAATATAGTGCAGTATATTGTTGAATCGAATACTGCGTACCGTTACACCACAACCAGCCTTGCGGCGGATAATTAAAAGCAAAGGGGCGGATCTCCCCGATAATTCCATCCATAATAGATCAGATTTTAGTTGTTAGGAAATACTTCATTCATATGTTCGATCGCCTTTCACATATGGATCATATGCAGCAATACATTCTACGACCCGGATACAGGTATCGGGAAATAAAAACGGATAATTACATCCTGGTAAGTAACTACAGAATTTTAAGGGGTACAGTCATACAGCTACTTTTACAGGATATAGCTTTGACTACCGTATGTGATGTTAATAATAAAAAGATTTGTGCTTTGGTGTTAATGGTGTTATTTGGTGATTAAAAACTATAATAACTGGAATTTTACGCTGGATTTAGAATAAACGCTGCTATAAAGCAGCAGCATTTATCTAAATTAGGATGTCAGCATGAGAAATAAAAATTCCTGATGAAATAATTTACTTTTTATTATGTAGAAAAATCTTTATTGCAGATATTACTTTTTGTTTTTCTTATACCACTCCGCAAACGATAACTTCGGAGCTTCCGGCATCTCCCGCTGTTTAGCCCAGGGGTTTAATTTAATATTCAATATCCCCGGGAATGTCCTCATCATTAATCTGCCCGCACTACCGGCAAATTTAAATACGCCCGGTTTGGACAAAACAAAATTCATCGCCTGCATTCCCGCCTTCTTTGACGTATCGCTATATCCTTCCTGTGTGATCACCTGCCGCCACTTATATAACTGTTGATGAATATCAATTTTCACCGGACAAACATTCGAACAGGACCCGCACAACGTAGAGGCAAAAGGCAAATCCTTATACTCCTTCATATCCAGGTTAGGCGCTAATATGGCCCCTATAGGTCCTGCAATCGCATTGTGATAACTGTGTCCGCCACTGCGCCTGTAAACCGGACAGGTATTCATACATGCGCCACAACGAATACACTTCAGGGAATTCCGGAAGTCCTCTCTGCCCAACTGCCGGCTACGGCCATTATCCACCAATACGATATGCAACTGCTGGCCTTCCTTCGGTTGACGGAAATGACTGCTATACGTTGTAATAGGCTGACCGGTGGCACTGCGTGCCAGCAACCTCAGGAACACCCCTAAATGACGGCGCTTCGGAATGATCTTCTCCACTCCCATGCAGGCAATATGTACATCTGCCAGATGAGCGCCCATATCTGCATTCCCCTCATTCGTACAAACCACCATCTCTCCTGTCTCCGCTACCGCGAAGTTCACTCCGGTAATCGCCACACGCGACTGTATAAACTCTTTACGCAAGTGCAAACGCGCTGCTGCTGTCAGAAACTTAGGATCTGCATTGCCTTCAGGCGTACCCAAATGCTCATGGAACAACTCCCCTATCTCTTCCTTCTTTTTATGAATACAAGGCAGTACAATATGACTTGGTGCTTCCTTTGCCAGCTGTACAATACGTTCCCCTAAATCAGTATCGATGACTTCAATGCCATTCTCCGCCAGATAAGGATTCAAATGACACTCTTCCGTGAGCATAGACTTGCTCTTCACCATGCGCTGCACACCATGTTCCTTCAGCAGTCCCAGCACAATACGGTTATGTTCCGCCGCGTCCGCAGCCCAGTGCACTACGGCCCCGTTCTGCTGTGCGTTACGTTCAAATTCAAGCAGGTAATCGTGCAGGTTGCCCAGCACATTATGTTTGATCCGCGAGGCCGCTTCCCGTAAGTTCTCCCATTCAGGAATACTCCAGGCCATCTTATCCCTCTTCTGCCGTACCCACCACAAGGTTTCATCGTGCCAGTCGACCCTGGCCTCATCGGCATTAAATTTCTCCGCCAGCTCCGCGTGTTCTTTATGTTCTATCATAAACTATTATTCAGGATCTCCGCAATATGCAACACCTTAACTGGGCTCTGCTGACGACGCAAAATCCCTTCCAGGTGCATCAGACAGCTCACATCATTTCCGGTAATATATTCTGCTCCGTTATTCACATGATCTGTGATACGGTCTTTCCCCATCTTTACGGACACCGCTTCTTCAAACACACAGAAAGTACCGCCAAAACCACAGCATTCGTCCGTACGTTTCAGGTTCACGAGTTCCAGACCTTCCACCATCTGCAATAACTGCTGAGGCTTGGAGAATGGCGCTGCCACCAACTCGCTCATCTGGGCAAGCCCCAGACCACGTTGCCCGTGACAACTCTGATGTACCCCCACCTTATGCGGGAATTTCGCCGGCAGGCTCGTTACATGCAACACATCCGTTAAAAACTCCGCCAGCTCATAAATATGCTGACGCACATGCGTAGCCGCTTCTTCCTGACCATGCACATGCAGATGCTCCTTGATATGCAGTACACAACTGCCCGAGGGGCCCACTATATAATCGTAATCCTGGAAATGATCAACGAACAGCTCATTACAACCTGTTGTCAAATGCTCAAAGCCGGAGTTGGCCATGGGCTGCCCGCAGCAGGTCTGCCCCTGCGGGTATACTACCTCACAACCCAGTTTCTCCAGCAGGGATAATGTGGCAATGCCCACCTGCGGGTAAAACTGATCTATGTAGCATGGTATGAAGAGTCCTACTTTCATCTATATCGTCTTATTATGCGTATACAACCTCATCTCTACCAGGTCTCCGGGTAATGGCTGCGGGTTCCAGTGCTGGTGAATGGCCAGTGCCGCCCCTATGGCCGTTGCCTGTGCAACCGAAGCTGCATACACTTCCATACGTGGGAATGCTGCTGCCAGCAGATGCATATACACCGGGTTCCTGCCAAAACCGCCGTCTACAAAAATACGCTTCACCGGCGTACCGGTAGTCACTAATTCTGTAGAATGCTTTTGCTGTTCCATGATATCCATCATCAGGCGGTGATAGGCGATTTCATAACTGGCAAAGTCATTTAAAGACCTGTCTGCAAACCGGGAAATATCTACCGGATGCAACAGAGCAAATATAGCTGGGTCAAAGGCAACCTGCTGGTAGTAATTTACCGGTGTCTGATAATATTCTGCCAGCCTGCGTACCTGCTGCTCATGCTCGTTACCGGCAAAGATCCTCGCGGCCTTCACCGGGTTCCCTTCATAAGTGAGATAACAGAGGCAATCCTGTTCCAGTTCCGCAACTGTCAATGGCTGTTTATTGAAGGGATTCAGGGTAATACACCATGTTCCGGTAGAGATCAGCACAAAAGGTTCTGAGAAACTGGTGAGATAAGGGATCAGGGCAGATGAACTGTCATGCAGTCCGGCCCCTACCTGATAATCACCTGTTTCCATCGTTTCATTACAGGGAAAAAATGGGGGGAGTTTATCTGTCAGCCCTTCTTTTTTCACCCAATGATGATAATCCTGTGCTGTAAAATCCCATAACATGGTATGACAACCTACACTGGTGATATCAGCCAAAGGACGACCAGTTACCAGGTAACTGATGTATTGGGGAAGATGTAAAGCATATTGGACCTTCGCGTATAAGGAAGGTTGCAAATACTTCAGACGATATAATTGTAGTCCGGCATTCAGACTGCCTAATGCCGGTGATGCGGTTTCCCAGCTAAGAGAGCCGTAGCTATCCTGAAACTGTTGTTGCAAAGTTTCAGGATAGGGCTTCAGGTAGTTATATAAAGGCGCGGCCACCTGCCCCTGATAATCCAGGTATACCAGGCTGGCGCCATAGGTACTGAAATTGAGTGCTTTTACGGTAAATCCAGGTAACTGTGTTAATTCTTTTAAGCTCTCCTTTACCCAACGGGTCAGCAAAGCCACATCTTCACAGGCATCTCCATCTTCATCTGTTGTTTCCGGAAAACTCTCACCCCGTTCCCATACGATCCTGTAATGCTCATCTATCAGGAATAATTTCTTATTCGTCTTACCTATATCCAATATCGCTATACAGTTCATAGTCCCGTAGCTACCGTTTTCAATCCTCTTTCTTTAATCAATCCTTCTCTTACTTTTAATTTCCTGTAGAAATACACCGGCTCCAGTACACCACCGGAAAGTAAACGTGCCTGTGCAATCAGCGGACGTACATCTGTACGGTATGCATGCTGTAAGATCTCCTGTGCAGCAACTGCATCATTATCCTGCTGGGCAGCCTGCAATGCTTTCGTATCTACCAGCAATGCCTGCGCATAAGCGATCATAATAGCTTCTACGGATTGCAATAAATCTTCCAGAGGATCTTTTACATTATGAGAAGCATCTATCATCCAGCCTAAATCAGTCGCATGATTCATACTACGTGCATCCATCCCTTCTATCAATTCATTAAAAATGAGGAATAGCTGATAAGGGTTGATACTGCCTACTGTTAAATCATCATCTCCATATTTGGAATCATTAAAATGGAAACCGGCCAGTTTACCTTCCATCAATAATAACGATACGATCTGTTCGATATTAGCATTAGGAAGATGATGGCCAAGATCTACCAATGTCTGTGCTTTAGGGCCGAGTTTATTCGCAAATAATAAGGATTGTCCCCAATCTCCGATAGTCGTGGAATAGAAATTAGGTTCATACGCTTTATACTCGATCCATAATTTCCAGTCCGATGGTAAAGCAGCATAAATCTCCTGTAAACTATCCAGCGTATGTTTGAAAGCACCTCTGAAATTCAGTTGACCAGGGAAGCAGGAACCGTCTGCCAGCCACAGGCTTAAAGCATTAGAGCCTAACTCCACACCATAACGGATCACTTCAATATTGTGTTCTATTGCCTGTTTTCGTACCGCCTTATCCGTATGGTGGAGAGAACCGAACTTATAGCTATGCGCCTGGCCCGGCTGATCCTGGAAAGTATTGGAGTTGACCGCATCAAAACGTATATCGTGTTGCGCAGCTAATGCTTTAATAGCAGCCGCGTTTTCAGGAATATCCCAGGGGATATGGAGAGAGATAGAACCACTGCTTCTGTTTAAAGCATGCAGTAACCCTACGTCCGTGATCTTCTCTTCGATATTACGGGGTTCACCACCACCGGAAAAACGTCCGAAACGGGTACCACCGGTACCTAAAGCCCAACTGGGAATAGCTACCTGGAAGTCCTGCAGTTTCTGCAATATCTCCGGCAGACCGTTAATATTTTCAGCGATGTGATGGAAGTTCCTTTCGTGAGACTGCTGAAGACTCTGATTGAATTCAGCTATCTGAAATTTCTCTATATTCATAACGGAAACTTTGTGGGTTCAATGAAAAATACAAAATTAAAGCGGGACTGACCCCGATCAGATCAGTCCCTTAAAAATTTATCTTACAAAAGCGGCTGCCACACCACCATCTACATTCACTACGTTCCCTGTAGATTTACCCAGCAGTCCGCCGGTAACAGCAAAACATGCATTCGCAATATCTTCCGGTAATATCACCTGGTTCAGCAATGTACGTTTCGCATAAAACGCAGGTAGTTCAGACACATCAATACCATATGCTTTCGCACGGCCAGCGGCCCAATCTCCTTCCCATATCTTACTATCCGCAATCACCGCATCAGGATTCACCACGTTCACACGGATACCATAAGCGCCCAGCTCGGCCGCATTGAGGCGGCTCAGGTGCAGCTGTGCTGCTTTCGCAGAACCATAACCAGCGTTATTAGGTCCGCTCACCAGCGCATTCTTACTTACGATGTTCAGCACATCACCACCCATATCCTGCTTACGCATGATATTCACACCAGCCTGTGTTACCAGGAACTGACCTTTCACCAGTACATCGTATAACAGGTCCCAATCCTTTTCTGTATGCGCTTCCAGCGGTTTGGAAATAGACAGTCCCGCACAATTCACTACCATATCAACCCCGCCAAAAGCCAGCGCAGCCACATTAAATGCTTCATGGATATCCGCACTGCGCGTTACATCCAGGATAGCAGTAGCAAAAGTATCCGTAGAATATTGTTTACCGAATTCCGCTTTTGCAGCTTCTAAACGACCCGCATCATTATCATTGATAATGACACAGGCGCCTTCATCTGCAAACTTTTTGGCAATAGCTTTACCAATACCACCTGCACTACCGGTAACCAGGGCAATACGACCTGATAAGGCTTTAGGCTTAGGCATACGCTGTAATTTCGCTTCTTCCAGCAGCCAGTATTCGATGTCAAAAGCTTCCTGTCTTGGTAAAGCCGTGTATTCAGAGATCGCCTCTGCTCCTTTCATCACATTAATCGCATTGGTATAGAACTCCGCCGCTACTCTTGCGGTCTGTTTATCTTTTGAGAAAGTAAACATACCTATACCAGGATATAAGATAACCACCGGATTAGGATCGCGTAAAGCCGGACTATTCGGATGACGGCAGGTATTATAATAATCCGTGTACATCTGCCGGTAAGCAGCGAACAACGGGGCTAATGTTGCCTTTAATGCCTCCGCATCTTCCAGGGAAGCGCCAGGCTCCAGCGGTAATACCAGCGGACTGATTTTAGTCCTTAAAAAGTGATCAGGGCAACTCGTACCCAATGGCGCCAATCTATCCAGGTCTTTGGAATTGATAAACTCCAGTACACGGGCATCATCGGTAAAATGTCCTACCATACGGGTATGACCGGAACATAATCCACGTAACACCGGCGCTAACAAAGCCGCCTGTTTCTTACGTACTTCAGCCGCAGGGGAAGTAATGCGTAACCCACCAAAAGCAGGGCCTTTCTTACCATAATTTTCTTCCAGGTAAGCAGCACAACGTTCTATTACTTCCAGGGTGTTGATATAACTTTCGTAAGCCGTATCTCCCCAGGTGAACAGACCATGAGAGCCGAGCATGATACCTCTGATACCAGGGTTATCATTCAGGCACTGGCGCAGTTGTAATCCCAGGTCAAAACCAGGGCGTTGCCAGGGCACCCATCCGATGGTACCGCCAAAGAGTTCTTTCGTGATGCGTTCTCCATCTTTAGCAGCAGCAATGGCTATCGCAGCATCAGGATGAAGGTGATCAATATGTTTGAATGGCAGGAAGCCATGCAGGGGCGTATCAATAGAAGGAGCTTTAGAGCTGAGGTCAAAAATGCAATGGTTAAAGAGTTCTACCATTTCATCCTCATGTTCAATACCCTTGTAAATATTTTCCAGGCTGTGGAGACGTTCTACGTACAGTGCCGCCAGTCCGCTGCGTTTCAGCGTACCCAGGTCGCCACCGGAGCCTTTCACCCACATTACTTCTGTTTGTTTCCCTGTAAGCGGGTCTGTAGACTCCACTTTGCAGGAAGTATTACCGCCACCGTAGTTAGTAAGCCGGAGATCAGCCCCCAGCAGGTTAGAACGGTAAATCAGCAGGGCTACCTCATCGCCAGCCAGTGCTGCAGCTTTCTGCTCATCCCAGAGATAGCTTACGTGCTTGAAATTAATTGTTGCAGACATATATCAGGTTTAATATTTTAGTTTAATGAATTCCCGTATCCTACCAGCAGTACGGAGATCATGATGGTGATCACTCCTGCGAGGATAGTGCTGAACGTCTTTTTACTCACCCCTCTCCATTCGTGCAGGGTAATACCCCACAGGCTTGATATCAGGATGATGAATGCCATATGCAGTATCCAGGAGCTGGCGCCATTGCCTAGTTTACTTTCTCCCATACCATAGAAGAAGAACTGGAAAAACCAGGTGGTACCGGCCAGTGCGGCAAAGAGGAAATTATTTGCCAGCGGTGTTTTCTTATTTGTATAATCGCCGAATGTTTTGTTACGGGCATTCAGTAAAAGACACCAGAAGAGATTCGTTGTCAGGCCTCCCCATAGCAATACTACAAAGATCACATTATTCTGGAACAAGGGGTTGGCGCCATGTTCTATCGCCACGGCCGCCATAGGTTTCCCCGCTTCTATCCCAAAGTTGAAACAGGCGCTGAGGATACCGGATATGGTCGCTACGATCAGTCCTTTCTTCAGGTTGAACTCTTTAATACTTTCTTTCTTCTGGTCATCGGACAGTTCTCTTTCTTTCAATACGCCGGCGGCGCCGCAGATAGCGATCCCGATTAAACATACTACTACTCCGGTCAGTACCATCTGGCCGCTGGTGCTATGCAGCATGGCAGAAAAAGTATGTGGATTGTCTGAAACGAATAAGTCGCGGTAAATAGGTGGGATCAGTGATCCAAAGGCAGAAGTATAGCCCAGTGCCACGGACATCCCCAGGGACATACCCAGGTAACGCATAGCCAGACCGAATGTAAGTCCGCCGATGCCCCATAAAACGCCCATGAAGTAAGTCCAGAATAAAGTAGTGCTGTCTGTATCACGGATGATGCCCATAAAGTCCGGTACGGTGATGAGAGCGGCGAGGAAAGGCACTATCAGCCACGAAAACAAGCCGCCTACTATCCAGTAACTCTCCCATGCCCAATTCTTAACCTTTTTAAACGGGATATAAAAACTACCGGAAGCAAATCCTCCGATGAAATGAAAAATAACACCTAAAATAGCTTGCATAATTGTGGAATTGGTTCATTTGACTGTGGAATATCATACCTCAAAGAGCGGGTATCCTTCAAAAATAATTAAAGGGAAGGGAGGAACTGTCCTATACCTACCTATTTATTAATTGCACTACGTAAAAAGACTGCGCACATGCCACTCATCTTTGTATTGTTACCGGCCCTGTAGCTTAAAGGGATAAAGCCTGCGGAAAAATTACTGGCCGTGGAGTGTGTGGAACATATCGTTGTTGGTTTTCCCGGCAATGATCAGAATTTACAGTGCACCGAAATCCGGAAGATGAAATTAGGGAAGCGTATTTACAGCCATACTGCCTGGAAACAGGAATGCGGGTTCGAATCCCGTTGGGGTCACAAAAAATAGAAAAGCTTCAAGTTCAAGGACTTGGAGCTTTTTTTTATTTTCATACATTTGTATACAAGTTTCATTATCAGGGGGTAACTAGGTTCGAGTTGTGTTGGGGGGATTCTTTCCGGATGTTCATTCCAATAAGTGTTCTTTAGTCCATTAGCTACTTCAAACAGGCAAAGCAAACTAATGCGGCAAGCGCGTTATTAAGTTAACCAGAATTTTGTTTATCCTGATGAACGTAACTCATTGTGTATCGTCATATGTAACCTCTTCGCTTGGATAACAAAGCGCCCCTGCCTTAGATATAAAACGAGACTGTAACGGCCACCGTTGCTATTCTAATAAAAAGGTTGTTTCCATGTGTTTGTTCAGGTCCTCCATTAACGGCAGTAATGCATCATTGTTTTCCCCGTTATCGTAAGCAATGGCCAAAAGATCACGGAGGTGCATCATGCATAGCATAATGCCAAACTTTACTTTATGCTTTCTATTATCTATGGGTATTCCTTGACTCTGTCCTGTCCAGTGGCTAACGTGATCATATTTGGAATAGTATGAATACAGATTATGTACCTCGTCTTTGCGAGCTATATCTGCATCTTTGAGGCCGGAATAAATCCCTCTTAACGTGAACTTGTAGGCGTCATTTCGTCTGACCTTACCATTTGTCTCGTTATAGTTTATTACACCTACAAACGTTAACGCGTAATCGTTTGCCAGTTTTTTACGAGTTTCTTCATCCAGAAGAACAATATCAGTTACCACCCCGTAAGAATTTCGGGATAGATACCTGGGGATATTATAATGGTAAAAACACAAATCAACACCTGCTTGCATTGAATGAGTTTGGTCGTCAATATTCTTTTGTGGATGTCAATGGTATGAGTTCTGTATCCAATGTACAAAATCCGGCAGACCGCACAGTAAATGAGGACTATATGAAAGCAGGTATGTTAAAGCGGATATATTATCCTACCGGAGGTTATTCTGATTTTGAATTTGAGGCGAACCGCATTTCTACTTCAAAGACAATTGAAAAACCTGGTACTACCATTTTTGTTGCCGCCAAGAAAGATGATCCTGCTGGCGATACCACGCGTGTATCTGTCTTTATCTCTCCCGTAACCGTGAGCACTACAGCTACCATACCGGCAACACTGACACTTAATCTACCGCTATGGAGTGATATAAAAAAACCAGAGATCATTTTCCAGAATCTCACAAAAGGCACCTTCGAACGTTACAGAACTTATCCAGGAGATGCTACATTCAGAACTGTGAATATTGCACTTTATGAGGGTGATCAATATAAGATATCCAGTAGTATTTACCCTAATCCCAATGACCCTAATGATGATACGGATGAGGATGTGTTAGCAACTGTGAAATGGCCAAGCGGACAAACACAGGTGATTAATGTAGTGCAGAAGGGACCTGGACTGAGAATAAAAAGTATCAAAAGTTATGAGATAACGGGGAATCTTGCGAAGCAGGAGGATTACAGGTATGGTACTAATGAATCAGGATTTGGAAAGATTAGCTTTTTCGATTATTTATTTACTGCAAATACCTATGTACAAAATTATGTTTATTGCATCCCGGATGCTAATTCTCCTCAGTTAATATCATATCCATATGCAGTAAACAAGCTTGAGATATTAAGTAAACCGATATTTAATTATTCTGATTTCGGAGGAAGTTCTATTTTCTATCCTGAGGTATCAAAGTATCAAATAAGTACAGGCGGAGATAATGGGAAAACTGTATATAATTATGATTACGAGCTGGATGACAAAGTGGAATCTACTTATCCTGAACCACAATTGTTAGTAAGTGCGGACTGGAAAAGCGGAAATCTTTTATCAGAAAAAGCCTATAAAAGAAAAACAGATAATACCTATCAGTTGATATCTGAAACGATTAATGAATATGGGCTTTTCATGATAGATACCGTATTTGGTTTAAAGGTAAGGCAAAACACTATTTATTATGGAGGTGGTACCTGTATGCCTTCACGAACAGCTACTCATACAAGAGCAACACTAGATAAAGATTTTAAATTTTTCGAGTATCCTGTTTTCTCGGGGGTAAAAAAGGTTATCAACTCTACATCAAAAATTTACTCAGAAGATAACAGTGCATTGACAAATAAAACCACTTATACTTATAATAATTACTCCCATCTCTTACCTAATATCACTACATATATAAACAGTAAAGGAGAGATTGTAAAGAAAGCAGACAGATATCCTCATGATAAAGCTTTAATAGCTGGGATTACCCCTGCGGAATCTGCTGCTATAGATTCAATGATAGCCAGGAATATGGTAGAAACAATGATAGAGCGTGAAGAAACAATAAATGATACGCCCGTTAATAAATCGCACATGGAATTTGGTATGTGGGGCGCTTTTGTAGCATTAAAGAAATATAAGTTACAAAAAGGGAACAACAGTATGTTTGACAAGTTTGAAATATTCAATTACGATACACATGGTAATATACTGGAACAGTCTAACGGCAACAATGCACATGAAGTCTATTTGTGGGGTTATAACAGTTCGTATCCTGTTGCCAGAGTACAAAACAGCACTTATAGTATGGTTTCTGGTATCGTGAATAGTAGTATTATTCAACAACCATTGACAACAGATGCTCTTCAGAATGAGTTATCCAAATTATATAATGTTCAATTATTGCCTAATTGTCTTGTTAATACATTTTCCTATGAGCCATTACTGGGGCTGACAACTATGAAGGATGCAGGAGGTAAGACCATGTATTATGAATATGATAGTTTTGGAAGGCTAAAGACTGTAAGGGATCCAGATGGTAAGGTGGTGAAATTTTATGACTATCAATATCAGCAGGCACTTAATAAGTAAGGAATGTATTCTTTTTTATCACCAGTTTAATCAGTATTCCTATATGAAGTATTCCAAACATCCCATTTTTATATACATATTTCTATTGTACTCTTTTAATCTGGCGGCGCAGGTTAAGCCGGATAATTCAACACGTGCTGCGGCTACTGCTATTTCAGTACCTACTGCATACACCAATACAACCATCAATTATGTGCGTATGTGGGAGCCAGATATACCATTGACGGATACTGCAATGGTTATTATGCCTTCCAGGAAGGTAGCTGAGGTAAAGCAAACCACTCAATACTTTGACGGTCTTGGACGACCAATACAATCAGTTATAAAGGGCATTAGTTATGGGGGAAGAGATATTGTAACACCAGTTGTTTACGACGGGTTTGACAGAGAGCAGTATAAATATATGTCTTATGCACAATCTACCGGGAATGTAAATGATGGAAAATTTAAAACAGACCCATTTAATGCCCAAAAGGCATTTTATCAGGATGCTACGTTTAATCCGGGGATTACAGGAGAAAATATTTACTATAGTAATACGGTTTATGAGTTTTCGCCATTGAATAGGATGATTAACAGTTATGCGCCTGGTAATAGTTGGGTTAATCATCCCGTAAGTAATCAATATCTTCTGAATACTGTGGCGGATTCTGTTCATATATGGAATATAAATGTTGGCATGCCTTCCAGCAGTGGGATATATGCTGTGGGGGATATATATAAAAATGTGACTACTGATGAAATGAGTAATCAGGTAATAGAATATAAAGATAAGGATAATCGTTTGGTACTAAAAAAGGTACAACAGGCTGGCACATTTACGGCCCATACAGGATGGTTATGTACTTATTATGTGTATGACAATCTTGGGCATCTTTGTTTTATTATTCCGCCAATGGCAACTGAGTATGCTATGCGTAATGGCTGGAATGTACCCCCCGTGGTGGGTGAGTTATGTTTTCAGTATCTGTATGATGAACGTGAAAGAATGATCATTAAAAAGATACCCGGAGCCGGAAGACTTTTAATGGTATATGATATACGTGACAGACTGGTATTTTCCCAGGATTCTATTCAAAGAATGAAATCTCCAATGGAGTGGATGGTTACTTTCTATGACGGCTTGAATCGTCCCGTAATAACAGGCATTTACACTAATACGACTACAAGAGAGGCTCTACAAACAAGTATGAATACTGCAGTGACATCCCAGGTCATCTCTTATCCATTTCCAGGGAAAGCTGACCTGGCCTTGTATAACCACGACGGAAGTAGTTTGTATCAAGCTACAAACAGTATTGCTTTTATGAATAATTTTGATTCTGGCTCCGGGTCAGAATTTACCGCTGAGATTAATCCTTCTGCAACGGGCGGCACTACCTCTGTTATGGTAACCAATCCAATGCCGAATATATCATCTTCGGCATTGATACCACTTGCATATACTTTCTATGATAATTATAATTATGCAGGTAAACTGAATTTTCTTAGCAGTGATGCTAATAAACCCGAGGCTGCAGATA
The DNA here is from genome assembly GCF_009758125.1 of Chitinophaga oryziterrae. GTDB lineage: Bacteria > Bacteroidota > Bacteroidia > Chitinophagales > Chitinophagaceae > Chitinophaga > Chitinophaga oryziterrae. The sequence continues at coordinate 137,693 of NZ_WRXO01000004.1, read as the reverse complement.
GCCTATTCCCAGAAGCTTTACCTGTCGTATACGACAATCAGATAACCGGTCTGATCACCGGTACAAAAATGAGGGTGCTGGGAACAGATAACTGGCTCACATCCACCTCTTATTATAATAAAAAGGGTAGGCTTATACAGGTTGTCAGTGAGAATAATCTTGGAGGACAGGATATTCAGACCACTTTGTATAATTTTAAGGGGAATGTGTTAAGTAGCTATCTGCGTCATCAGCATCCAAAGAGTATCACACCGGAGATGACTTTGCTAACAGCCATGACGTACGATCATGGCGGCAGGCCGTTAACTGTCAGAAAGCGCATTAATGATGATGCCGCCAACGAAAGAGTCATCTCTGCCAATACTTATAGCGAAACCGGTCAATTAATAAAAAAGCGTATTGGAGTTACAACTGATACCCAACTGGATGTAATTAACTATACGTATAATATACGTGATTGGGTGCAGGGTATTAATAAAAGTTTTGTTAATACGGCTGATTCAAAAACCAGTTGGTTTGGAGAGGAGATCAGTTACGACTTTGGATTCAGTACAAATCAGTTTAACGGCAATGTGGCAGGTGTGAAATGGAAAAGTCAATCTGATGGAATAACACGCGCGTTTGGTTATAGTTATGATAAAGTGAATCGGTTGACAGCGGCTGATTTTTCACAGCAGAATACTACTGGTGCTACCTGGGCGAATGATAAGGTAGACTTCTCAGTCAGCAATCTGAATTATGATGCTAACGGGAATATTAAAACCATATCGCAAAAGGGAATGGTTGGTGCTATTTCCCGTACAATAGATCAGATGATTTATTCATATGCTTCCGGAGGAAGTAATAAGTTATTGTCTGTTTCTGACACAAGTAATACAGCCTCCGCCAAACTAGGAGATTTCGTAAATGGAACTAATACCGGGGATGATTATAAGTATGATGTCAATGGTAATCTGACAAAAGATCTTAATAAAGGTATTGATACGATCAACTATAACCATCTTAATTTACCATCACTAATTAAAATTAGAGGTAAAGGCACCATTGCTTACCTATATGATGCTGCTGGTAATAAATTAAAGAAAGTGGTTACAGATAGTACCAGGACTACTCCTTTAATAACTGTCACAGATTATATTGGTAGTTTTGTTTATCGGCAGGATACACTACAATTTTTATCTCATGAAGAAGGGAGAATCAGACCTGTTTATAAAACTGGTCAGTCTATAGGTTTTACCTATGACTATTTCGAAAAGGATCACCTGGGTAATGTGAGGGTAGTATTAGGCACGCAAAATGATACCAGTAAATATTCCGCTACTTTGGAGACTGCTGCCAGTGCAACCGAAAATACATTGTTTAGTAATATTGATAATACACGCAAGGCTATATCGGAAATAGCTGGTTATCCTACCGATAATACAACGAATCCTAATGCTTATGTAGCAAAGCTGAACGCTATAAATGGACAGAAAATCGGTCCATTATTAGTATTACGTGTAATGGCAGGGGATACAATTCAGATGGGGGTAAAGGCATTCTATAAGAGTACAGGAACCAGTACATCAAGTACAACATCTTCAAATATGCTTACGGCTCTCTTGCAGGCATTCAGTGGAGGAAGTCTGAGTGACGGAACACATAATGCAACAGCAGCGGCTTCTCCAATCTCTACTAATTTTAGTAGTATGGATTATGATGCATTAAAACAGAAAGACCCATCTCAGAACCTGACAGATAAGCCTAAATCCTACCTGAACTATGCGTTGTTTGACGACAGGTTCTCCATAGTGAATGAAAATAGTGGTGTAAGACAGGTCCAGGGGAGTCCTGATCAGTTACAAACACTAGGTACAGAGAGAATAGTAATAAAAAAAACAGGATTTCTGTATATTTATACAAGTAATGAAAGTGGAGAGGATGTGTTCTTTGATAATCTGGTAGTTATCCATAATGGAGGACCGTTGCTTGAGGAAACTCACTATTATCCCTTTGGATTAGCGATGGCAGGCATATCGTGCAATGCACTCAAAGGAACTAATTATGTTGCAAACCGAAAGAAATATAACGGAATTGAAAGCACAACTGAACTGGACCTTAATACTTATGACGCATATTATCGAAACTTAGATCCACAATTGGGCAGATGGTGGCAAGTTGATCCGAAAACTGAAGCTGCAATAAGTGAGAGTCCGTATGTCAGTATGGGCAATAATCCTGTAAAGAATACGGATCCACTGGGAGATTATTTTTTTGGTCTGTTTGGTTCTACATCTGCACAAAGACAGGCGGCTAAAGAAGTTGCGGCACAAACAGGAGGACAGGTTATAAATAAACTTAGGCGAAATATTCATGTCAACTATTCAACCTCAGAAAAGACATTTAATCCAGAAACAGGAACAATTGATAATACGGCCGTTGGACACACAGTAAGTTTTAGAGAAAATGGGCATGTAGAGACAGGAAGTGTAGTCGGAAATGATGCATTAGATAAGCAGATAGCATATTGGTCTAATCATACTGTTGATTCAAAAGGGAATATTCAGTTTTTACCCGCTTCTGGCAGAGCTGAGTATGTGCCTATTGAATCCTTGTTAGTGCCATTACCTCCGGTATTGAGATTTCTAGGACGTAGTGCAAGTGTTACAGAATCTATAACTATTAATGCTGTGGGGACTGGTACAGAAGGTGCTTTACCTATGACTGTAGTTGAATTGATACCGAGAGGAACAAAAATCGCAGATATAGTTGATAACGTTAAACAATTAACGTTCACAACAGGTAATGAACATGCTGTAGTTACATTAGCTAATGGAGAAAGAGCTATAGTATCCGGCGGCCCAAGAGCTATAGAATTTAAGGTTGGGCAGATCCAAAGATTATTTGGTCATTCTCATCCATATGATCTACTATCAACAGGACCATCAATAGGTGATAGAGCAGCTTTAGGGTCATTCGAACAATCTAGCTCCTACCTTTTGGAAAGAGGAGAACTTTATAAATTTTGGGCAAAATAACTAAATATGGCTTTGATTTTTTATGGTAGCACCACCTGCAGTTTATGCGGTTGTGTATTAAAGGAAAATGAGAATATATTAGCAATACCAGCTGCTATTGCTAATAAAGCAGATCCCTTATATAAGTTTAATGATCAGGCATTTCATCTTGAATGTTTGAAAAAACAACCAGAGTATAAAGAGCTGGAATTAATGCTGAGTTTACTTAACAAGCATAAGAGTTCAAAGATATGTTTTGTATGCAATCTGCCTATAACAAAACCAGATGATTATATAGGCCTAGGTTTGTTAACATCCGATAATAGCAATCCGATGTTTAAATACAATTTCCTGGAATTTCATAAACAGCATTTTTATGAATGGGAAGAACGGAAAGTCTTAGCAGAATATCTAAAAATCCAGAAGGAATCTCATCAATGGGTTGGTGATAGTTTAGATTTTATTCTAGGATAGTTTAATTGTTTTGTAAAAGAAGCTTTCTCATACTGAGGAGGCTTCTTTTCGTTTATACATAGATATACATTTCGACTTAGTAATTTTAATACCCAGATCGTGTAATTCTTCTAAAGATTTAATCACTTGTTTGGAAAAGCAAACCAACGGATCACACTGGGGAAGTCAATTTAGAAAGGGTTTCCTATGTTTTTCTCTTTTTGTCAATAGCAATTTTTAAAGTCCGGAACATAAGTTTGGAGCCTATGTAAAGCAATAACGGGGCTAAATGAAGGCGATTTTAGCAAACTATCAGACCATACCTGCAGGCGGACACTATTCATACAGTTAAGCTATGTTTCAAGGACTCTATCCCTACCTTTTTTCTCAGAAAACCTGAAAATGATAGTAGCAAGTTTAAGCAAGGATGAATTAATTAATATACCAAAATCCATTGTATCACCTACACAGATAAAATCCGGTTCTTCAATCAGCTTTTATTTGTCAATCGAATGGCTGATTTAATATAACTATTTGATTGTCATAGTCTTAAATCCATACAGTGACTTCAAGTGTTCATAAAACCGGTTCCGGGTAGAGCGGTTCGTTACCTCCCCGCTCCCCCACAGTCCCGTGCGAACAGATTTCCTGCACACGGTTCCTCTGTTTACGGCTTCGCTGTTTGATAACTGTGATAGATTTTGATCTTACAAGAGGTATCCATTCTGTAGTCAGCTTTGCAATTCTATTCCACGTCCAGAGACGTTTGCCGCCTCGATGGTTTAACCATTTATGGAGGAAGTGCTTTGTCCGGTTATAGTACGTAAATACCATTAGCATCAGGTGTTTGGGCAGAAGAAGCAGGCATGAAGGCCAGGCAAAAGAAAGAAGTGGATATGAAAAATTTCATTACTTATGTGATTAGGCTGCCGTAAACGGGCGGAATGGAAAGAAAATAAAGGTTCCAGGCAGTTGATCAACATATCGTCCATATCCAGGGGTTATTTCGATTTAACATATGTATAGTCAATAGTGAGCGTTGTACCCGCAATTATAATCTGTTGAGAAGACAAATAACCTGTAACAGTATCGTAAGTAGGGGCGAAAACAAACTGTGAGCCGGATTGCGTAACACTTGTTATGTTATTTTGTCCCATGGAAATATACGACAGTGCACTATTGCTCAGGAGAAATACCAGGATAGGATCAGCACGAAATACAGCCTGAAATGCGTTCGGCTTATTGTCGTAGGTATAGTTGGAGGTGTAGTTTGTTATTTCGGGCTGAGTAGTGGCAGAAGCTGCATAATAGCTGTATGTTGTGAAACTTTGAGGATTCCCGTTAACAATCGAAAATTCCATATAATACAGCGACTTACTGTCTCCATTTCTAACAGTATCCTTATTACCCATCATAATAACATCTCCCTGGCTATTGAATGTGTATACGAGGCTGTCCTGTAACGTGCCGGAACCATCCAACCGGAAAATGATCATTTTTCCATCCCGGTAAACGAGGGAGTCACTATTACCTACTATTCTACCCTGATTATTGGTAAAAGTCACTTTTACACAATCTCCATTTGTGTTGTGAGAAAAATGGACAGTATCTACTTCGCCCTCGCCCATTGACATTGAACTCGTTAGTGTGGCAACGCTGTTGTCATTATTATAGGCCAGCTCGTACTTTGCGAAAGATCCGTCGGAAGCGGTTAGATTGAAAGATGCAGGCAGATATGCCTGTTTTGTGGGCGCCGACCCATTATCATCCTTTTTACAGCTAAAGAAAAGTGCAACGACAAGCACTACAGGGATAAATTTTGATAAACGCATAGTATTTAATTCATTTATAATTCCCCGCAAATTAGCGCATTGAACAATCCATTATAGCCTGTAGACACTTTGTCGACACTTTATCTTCATATTTAAGCGCATCTGGCCCTGCCTTACACCAGGCATTTTTGCGTCAACTACTCTTTTTTGTCTTTTTCCTGCTGGTTTTCCTATTATATCAGCGCCGGAAGTCTGATATTTTGTTCTTTGATAGCTGTCTCAAATTGTACTCTTAATTGAAAATTTTGTCCGTAACCCAGTAAGAAACATCGCCGATGACACCTTATGATGTGGATAAGGATATTCGATTTAACAATTTTCATATCCAGCTCACTTAACTTTTCCAGGGATTTAACCGTTTGGTTTGAAGAACATACCACCAGATCTGCCTGCCATTTTCATAGGGATACACCTTCACAGATTATAATAAGATCCTATATAAAGTAGGATTGAACAGGTATTGATAAGGTTCATCCTACGTTTATCCTACGTTGCGAACGTAGGATAAACGTAGGATGAACCTTATCAATACCTGTTCAATCCCTTTTCTTAACAATACTTCTTAGAATCTGAGTACCTGTTAATGTGTACTAATTCCTGGGAATACCATAATAGGGAACCTTAGTTTTCATGCTTGCAATACCCTAAATAAAACATAGGAATTTTCTTTTCATTCGATAACTGATCAATATTGTGTAAGTAGCCATCTTTTAACCTCGATTTTTTTTCTATACTTTATACAGGTTAAGGGATGCATCTTTTTCAGGTATCCATTGGGTGAATGTATGTGCCTGTACTTTTTTCAAAAAAATAATCCGTTTGTTTTCTTCAATTTTTAATCTGTATATAGTGTCGGTATCCTGATAAAATATTTTTACAGCGGGCTAATCAAATATTATTTAATGTGGTTTTGCGCTTTTTAATATCAGTTAGATTTATTGATTAAAAATTTATAAAAATATAATGCAGAATTGTTTTGGTAATGTTCTTTTGATTAAATTTAATCACCATTTGGTGCAGAAAATAACCAGGAAGATTTAGTTTTTTTGTATTGTTTTATTTGAAAACCCTTATTGTCAGATTTAAATACTACTGTTCCCGATTGTCTTTGTTCGATTGAAGTGTTGATCTCACGTCTGCATTTATAGTTACCGGTAAACCCTTGGTCATGTAAAGTGTTGCTATTTTTACTGCATAAATAAAATAGTTGTTTATGAAAACCCTCAAATTGCTATTATGGATGATGTGCTTATTGTTAATTCAGGTACAGGCACAGCATAAAAAACCTTCAAATAAAGCCCTCGATTTTTCAGGAAAAGATATGACAAACTATAACTTCACTACCATGGCCAGAGATGCATTGGTAGGCGCAAAATTTGTCAATTCCATCCTGAACGGCTGCCAGTTTGCGAATATGGATCTCACGAATGCCGATTTTACCGGCGCTGTTATGGGAAAGTCAGACAAAGGGCCTGTTAGCCTGGCGGCCACTGTTCTGGACCATACCATTTTCAAGAATGCCGATATGAAGTACGCTAATCTTCAATATGCTACTTTAACTGCTACCGATTTCACAAATGCACAGTTAATAGGGGCGCTATTTGGACTGAATATGGTAATCAGACTTGCTTCCGATAACCAGAGAACAAAATTTGTGGGAACTGTTGTCGACTTAGACCGCTTTCCGATCGCACGTTGGCCTACGGTCTACTGGTCTTATACAGACCTTAGTAACAGCAGGATTAACGGATTTACCCCTTCTTCTTTTTCGTTTGCCAACAGGAATATTACGGGCGCTATGATGAAGGGAAATAATTTCACAAATTTCAATTTCCGGAACTGTATCATGACCGGTGCTGACTTGTCGGGCTCAGATATGAGTTATGCCGACCTCTCTGGTGCCACATTATATAATGCGAAATTTATCAGTACCAGTTTCAAGTACGCAAACCTGAGCAATGTAAAATGTTATAACGCCAGTAATGACAGCGGTGCGGATTTTTCAGGCGCTGTTATGAATAATGCCACGCTGCATCATGGCGATTTTACTGCTGCTATTATGTCCGGTGTATCTTTTTTAGGTGCGTTGGCCGATAGCTGTACTTTTAGCAAAGCGTTCTTTCAGTCGAATAAGCCGTATAATGTCGCAGATTTTTCGAGCTCGGATATATCTTATTCCAGCTTCAATTCAACTGCAATAAATGCAGTTAGTTTCATGAATGTCTATGCTGTAAAAACACTTTTCCAGAATGGCACACTGCAGAATACCAATTTCAGCGGAGCAGTAATGCCTTTGGCAGATTTCAGTAGTAGTAGCCTGCAGGGCGTTATTTTCGCCAATGCTATATTGCAGAAAGCAAAGTTCAATAGCGCCACCATTGAATCTGTCGGTGGAGGGGCTGGGGTGGATTTCTCCTGTTCTCAGTTAGGGGGCGCCGATTTTACCAGCGCCACGGTGTCTAATGCTAATTTTGCGGATGCAGTAATGATTCCCTCGGATTCCTGCTGTCAGGGACTTGATGGATATCATTGTGGTACTATTACCATCAATCAGGTTGGTTATGGCGCCACAATTTTCCCTAAGCTGGGCAATGCTGTCACATGCCCCAATGGTGATAATGCCAAATGCCAGGGATCACAATGGATTGTTCCCAATTGGAATACCGCTCATTGTAATTCGCAGCATGTTACACAAACAGTATGGACAAAACCTTCCTGCAGCAACAATAACCAGGATACCACCGGCGTGATTCAATTTACTGATCCTAATTTAAAAAAGGCAATCATTGACTATCTCTTTAAGGGGGATGCCAGCAGACAGATTACCCGTTCATTGGCGGCACAGGTACTGATATTGGATTGCTCTAACCATAATATTACTAACCTGGAAGGATTGGAATATTTCACCGCCCTCCGAAGCCTGGATCTGTCAAGAAACAAACTCATAGATGGTGGTTTCTTCCAAAAACTGAACTCCATTAACACCTTGAAAGTTGCGTATAATAATTTGTTGGGTACGCTGAATTTATCGGGAGATTCATTATTGCTTTATCTGGATGCCTCCAATAATGCTATCACTGCTATCGCATTTGATCCGGACTGTGCGCTGGCTTTTGTAGATGCATCTGCCAACCAGATTGAAAAATTAGACTTCTCCCGGCAAATATATCTTAATTACCTGGATCTTTCCAATAACAAACTTACTACGGTAGGGGATTTGAGTAAGCTATCGATTCTTACTACTATCTTCCTGCAGAATAACTCTCTTAAGACCGTAGGTAACCTCAAAAATATCTTTGCAAACGGAACCAGCTTCCTGACCTGTATGGATCTGGCCTGTAACCTGCCTTTTAATTGCAGCTCTCTTGGATTAGGTGCTACCGAGCCTGAAAGGGACTTCCTGAAATATTCCAGGTGTGGCGTTAATACCGGCTGCAATAGCAGAAAACGTAAGTAGTGATCTCTTGTTAATCTCTAAACATGATGTATTATGGAAAAAAACAATGTGCATTGTTGGCCTAAACAACAAAAGAAGCATATCATCGCCTGTTTCTTGCTGTTACTGAGCATAAAAGGATTTACACAAACACCCTATAATTGTCCTGCCTGTGATTTACGGGGACACGATTTTAGTGGACAGGACCTCACTAATGCGAACTTCTCTTTCGCAAAACTGGACAATGCTAATTTCAGTAATTGTACATTGAATGGTGCCATGTTTGATAATGCCAGTATGCAAAGAGCCAATTTCAGGAGCGCACAGATCAACTCCAGCAACAAAGGTCCCGCAAATTTCTCCAGGGGGGATTGCAGTCATGCTGATTTTACAGGCGCCTCTTTACAGAACGCAGTTTTTAGCTTTACCAATGTCAATGGAACAATTTTTAATCATAGCAATTTAACCGATGCGACATTTGGATTAAAACTGGTTATAAGAAATGATAAGAATCCCACGCCTCCAAGTTTTGAGGGTACTAAACTCCCATGTGAATTGAAACGGTTTATGAAGAAAGATGATGTAAGCAAGGTTGAATTTCTTCCCTGCAGGACGTATATAGTGGATAAAGAAAAGAGGAGTAGAAAAAATGCCGGCGACAGCGTATATGTATCACTCCGGGGTAGAGATGCTACTGGTTGCGGGACCGCAGGAAATCCCTGTCAGACAATCGCCTATGCAGTGTCTATTGCACCTGCTAATGGTATTATAGGAATGTCAGCGGATACATTTATTGTTGAAAAATTTGTTGAGATAACTAAAAACATTGAATTTGTTGGTGGACTGGATGAAATGAACGGATGGGCACCAACGCCTTATCAATCCTCAGTTTCAGCGGGTACAATGTGGGGGTTTCCGATTTTCCTGATTATGGAGGGATCTGCAAACGTCAGTTTCTCCAATTTGATGATGAGCGGTGTTGAAGGAGCGAGCACGCTGTCCAGTATAGTATTGCAGGCATATAAAGGTACTACCGTTTCTTTAAGTAGTGTGAATATTTATGCGGGTACTCCATTTGATGCAAGGAATGGTCTTTCCGGAGCTGGTTCTACCTGTTGCCTCATGTGTCATGGCCCGGACTATGCAAATTGTGGTCCTGGAGGAACAGCCAGCAGTTCAGTGAATGGAATTTGTTGTGCGCCACCTTGGGGGTGGATGGGTATATCAGGCGGATCAGGTGGATCAGGTACCAGCGATGCTTGCTATGAACTCTGTCCCGGTACCGGCGGATTTCAGGGCGGTGGTAGCTTTGGTATTTTATTGAGCGATGCAACATTGAATATTGATAATACTTCTACCATTATCGCCGGGGCTGGCAGCAATGGTGGTGCCGGCGGTGCAGGGGTTATCAGTGCCGGCGGCGGTGCAGGTGGTAATGGCGGCCCTTCAGCTTGTATAGGAATGTATGGGCATAGTACTGTCAATGGTAGCTACGGTGCCTATCTGGGAAAAGGAGGCAATCCGGGGAAAGGAGGTAGTAGTTCTCAAAATTCAGTTAAAGATTGCTGGGGGAAAAACGGTCAGGATGGACTGCCCGGGGTCTGCAAACAAGTCTTACAATTCTAATCCATCAATACATAGCCCTCCCTCATCTTAACCTTCATAAAACCATTTCTTATGTCTTCCGAACAATCTTCGCAAACACCCGGTCAGGGACAGTTATATATTTTCCATACAGATCTTTCCGACAAATTGCCCGGTGAAGATTACTGGGTATATATCGCCGGGAAGAAATATCCATTAGCGGAACATACTCCTGAAACCCGCGCCAATGCAAGAAAGCAATTCCCATCACTGCAGTTGTTTAAAGACAGTCAGTTAACTCATTATACCGGGCAGCCTGTTGAAGTTCCACATGGATCAGTAATACGCTATTCTATCAGGCATCAGAATAAAACAAAAACATTGCCAGGCAAAAATGGTATTCATCATGTAGCGATATTGGTAACACCGGAAAAAAGTGCGAATACTGCGGCGAACAATAGACAACCGGCAGTAAAATCGCATGTTACGCATTATGTGGAGACAGCCAAAACACTCATATCCCATCATTGTGATTTGAATTCGATGGATGCTGCTACGGCTGATTGCATACAGGAGCATATGGACCAGTTCAAAGCCGCAAATACCTATTCTCTAATTAACAACCTGGCCACAGCCATGGCATCTGCAGGTCCTCCTGCCACAGATTCAGGATGGGCGCGTTATGTTGATTTTAATGCAGGTAAATTGGGAATGCAGCAAACACTCGTTCCAACGGATGATATTATGCAAATAGCCGGCGATGCTATGACAGCGGTGCTGATCAGTACTAAAAACGACCTGCGTTTAAAAGGTGCCTGCTGGCATGCGCAAACAGGTAACAGCGTTCAATCTGCCGGCGAAAATATTGCTAAAGAACAAGGTGTATATCTCCCCGAAAATATAAAATCACATATATCAAAAGATGATAACTGGACAGCTGCGCTTGCAGATACAACGGAAACCTATGGCTTACAGGCAAGCATAAAAGTGGTTGATTCCGGTAATCGCCAGGTAGAACTAACGTTGGACAATTATTACATCCGTTGTTTGGGCGCATATATCCAGTTCCTGGATGCCAACGGTAATCCCATGAGCACTCCCAACTGGTACCCGGATGATGGAGAATTAGCCAGTGAGGTGATGAATGCTGTTAAACTCGACAGAGACGACCTGCGTTATTTAGGTTGGGTAAGTGCAGTAGATACTATTAAAGGCGTTATTGACGCTGGTGTTCCCGGTGAATTAGTGGTGAAATTAACCTTCCCGGAAGGTGCCGTTTCTGCCAATATCTATGGAGGTGGTTTTGGAATCGGCTGCCTCAGTTTTGGAAAAGGCATGGCCATTGGAGCAATTACTACAAGTCTGGTAAATTTTGTAATCCCTGCTTTTTTCATGGGCTTTGGTGTTGCTGCGCAAACATATAAACCACTGTACCAGTTTCTGAAAGAACCTAAGGTTATTGCTGCAGCCGCAACACTTGGTTTGGTGTATTTCGGGGGAGAGATTGGATATGATGGTATTGCTAATAAGCAGATAGATTGGAGCGCAATATCCAGCGCTGGTCAAATTCTCTTTGATATAGGATTAAGCTCACTATTGGAATGGTGTGAGGAGCAAATGTCGGAAGAAGTCATAGAAGATGCTATCCCATTTGCAGGATGGGTGGTGCTGGCTATCAATATTGCTGCTGATGTGATCCAGATGTCGCAAACCATTATTGAATTGGTGAATTGTCCGTACATGATTCCCAATAGTATTTCTACCACTATCACCAGCAGTCTTACCATTCATCCAGACCCGCGCCATGGCGCCTTTCCGGCGGTCCCTTCCGGCTCCAGGGCAAGTTATATTGCTAAGATGATCTACCAGGAACAGAACAGGGCTGCCGTTACATCTGAGCCTGTACCGCTCGATCCTTCTAATTATCCACCGGTCCTGAATACAAGTTTCAGCAATACACTCGGTGGAAAAGTGAAGTTTGAAGTGGATTTCTACATCGATAATTGGATGGCGGGAAAAGCTACCACCGGTGTATTGGAGAATAATGAAGCAATTACTGCAAATATCACAATGTATCTCCTGCAAAAACCAATCCCCCTGGATAGTAATTCTATTTATCAACACACTGCCATATTGGGTTATAATGGACAATACAGTTGGATGTCGCAATCTCAACCTCCAACTGCTACGTTGGCCAATGCGAATAATAGTCAAAATGGAAATGCTATATCAGAATGGATGGGACTGGCTATCAGTCAGCGTTACGGTATGGTGGGACTCTCCTACAAAGCGGCCGGATTAGGAATTACAGATTGTTCAAACCAGTCCCCCGGCCAGTTATATGCTTTCCTGAATGTGGATATCCCTGGTATAGCAATGACTGATGTGAAATTTCCTACCTGCGCATTTTCAGGCTTATCGCAATTGGCATATGATTGCTTTCCACCCAAATTTTTAATGCAGAATGGCATGTTCCAGGTAGATAAAAATGGAAATCCGGAACCAGATCCCGCATACCCTGATCTCGGCAGCTATTATATTGATCCGCGGAAGGCTGGTAACGATCCGTATCAAGATGGCGGATATCATCTCCGGAAAGTAAATCTGGATGATAAATCCGGAATCTTTGATATGTCTACAGGACAGAATAGTTACGGAAGATTTCAATATTTCCCTGACGCTATTACCCTGCATCCTGGTAAGCATGCTATTGGTGTCAACAAGAAAAATTGTAAGATGATGATAACTCCGCTCGCGCCGGACGGAGGATTAGCAGATGGTGACATTCCAATAGCGCTCACTTTTGCAGGAAAAGCACTGGATTATAATGGAAGCAATGGCAGGGCAGGATTGTTGTTTACACCTGTGGCAATTACCTGCTCCTATGATGGTACAATTCTGGTGTTGGAGCAGTTGATATCAAATGACCTTAATCTTGCCAGGATACAGGCTTTTGACTTGAATGGAAAGCCTGTAAGTTGTTTCTCCAATAACAATAATCCATCTCCGACCTTAAGTCTGCCTGAAAACGTTACTTATCTTGATCTGGTGGCTGTTGGGGATAATTTATCAACCTTTCTGTTTGTGCTGTATTATAGTAATGCCGGCGATGCTCCTGGTGACTACAGCATGACTATTTACCAATATGGTAAAAATGCACCGGCAGGAAATCTGTTAGTGACTACGCCTAACGTTCCTGCTGCTGCAATTAATGTGGATATGTGGCATACCATGTATACGTTGAACTGGCAGATGACACAGGATGGCAGCGGAAATAATGCAGGACCTGGAGGGCGTACGGTACCTTCTGCAAGTGAGTGGTTACCACCAGTGCCGAAACATTGAATAGATAAGATGAATAAATACCAGGACTGTATTTTGTTATTTCATGCCATCTTAAGCTATAACCGTTGAGGTTGTATCGTAAGTACGATACAACCTTATTTCATTCGATACCTGGTGGAGATGGATAGTCGTCTAAGCGATCACATGGCCGTATTTTAATAGAAGAGGACTAATACTTGATAATATTCTTTCCCCTTTTTTAAAACCTGCCGGATATGCCAATGTAAAAGCTCCTGCCATCAGAAGGAATGATTCCGGGTCCGGGGTATTCATCCGTTCGACGGGTGAAATATGCCTTATTGCCGATATTATTGATTCCTGCTTTACAGGCATACCGGCCAAACTTATAGGTTGCACTTACATCAAATATGGTATAAGCAGGTATATATCCAGCTACCGGGTCGGTACTAAATTTCGCGTTAGTTGCATCCCCATAGGAATCTCCTACATTATTCACCTGGAAGGTTGCAGAGAACCGCTGATCATTATAAATGATCCCAACCCGGTTAATGTATTTTACGGCGGCTTCTACCCGGTTGTTTTTAAATTCACCGGATGTATATTTTGCATCTGTGTAACCAAAAGCATCAAATATGCTTATTCCTCTTTTGGCATCGGGGTGCAGATATTTTAAAATATTAAATTCTATATAACTTTCCAGCCCTTTATGTGCACTGTTGGCCACGTTCGTTCTGTAAGTATAAGGATCCCCACCCGGATTTGTTAATAAAACAGTGCCTATTCTGCGATTATAAGCCAGATAGAACAATCCTATATCAAAGTTCAGGAAATTGCTTACGGTGCCTCTATAGCCCAGGTCTGCATTAAATCCATCTGCGTCTTTCAGATCAGGATCAATTTTGGAAGTGATGCCAACAGGCGTTAGCTGGGCATAATCAATAGGCCTGTAAGCCTGACTGATATTGACGTAAAGATTGGTATACCTGCTGGTTTTATACTCCGTGCCTATACCAAACAACAAGATCGTTCTGTTCCTGTTATTATCTGTAAAAACTTTTTCGCCATCAGTGATATATCCCTTTGCAGTGCTTCTCAGATACTCAAACCGAACTCCCGGTGTGACAGAAAAATATTTATTGACCCGGAAAATATTTTCTATAAAGGGTGCAATATTAGTAGTGGTAAAATCCAGATCGTACTCATATTCCCCCTGAATACCCATATCAAAGTCTGAGCCGGTAGTTCCTTCGCCGCCGCCTTGTCTTTTAAACCAGGCATAACTGTAACGCAGGCCGCCGGCAAGGGTATTACTGGTGTTGCCTAGTTTATAGTGATGTAACAGGCGTATTTCGGTAGTGGTATTATGCATGGCTTCTTTTTGCACCTCCCTCGGAATATACTCACCGGTTGACGGGTCTATGGTATCTAAAACACCGGGGCCACCATCTTCATTACGCCAGACTAATGATCTGCTGCTGAACAGGTAAGTAGATTTTATATTTAAAGAAGTGGCAGGAGAAAAAGTATAGTTCAGATACCCGGTTATGACATTCCATGGGCTTTTGAGCCAGTTGCGTGCCCGGAATGAAGCTTTTGGGTCAGCGTTGAACATACTGTCATTTAAACCTCCCGGCATTTTAATACGGTTACGTAACAGAGAATATTCCACGCCAGCGCTGAGTTTACCGGAGGCATTATATTGCACCCTTCCAAAGGCGGATAGCTGCTGTTGATGGCTGTTGGGGCGGTAACCTTGCAGGGTACGGTACTGGATAAAGCTGTAATAGCTCCATTTCCTGATAGTACCGGCAAAGGAATTGAAAGAATTGAATAATCCAAAACTTCCGGCAGTCTGCGAGGTAGTAAACTCAAAAGGTTTATTTTGGGGAGGGTCCTTCAATACATAGTTCACTAAACCACCGAACTGCGGCCCGAACTGGAGAGCTGCAGCCCCCCTCACCATTTCGATGCGACTTACGGCCTCCATAGGAGGCAGGTAATATGCTTCATTGTAGCCGTAAATATCTGAGCTGATATTATACCCGTTTTGCCTGGTATTCATTTCAATACTCTGGGTGGGATTCAACCCGCGGGTAGCAATACCATTAGCGGTAAAGCCGCCGGTTTCTGTTTCTGCTATATTCAGACCCGGGATCCGGCCCAGTATCTGCCTGGTATTGTTAATGGCTTTATTGGCATCCAGGCTGTCTATAATAATTACTTCGTTTTTCTTTCCTGAATAGATAATTCCTTCTCTTTCTTCCGGGAGATGGCCGGTACCACGGATGGTACGGATACCATTGACTGTAAAGTTTTTTAGATAATGGATCCTGGTTGAATCAGTTGGTCGCTGCCCACTGGCAATAACGGGCAGCAAAATGAAAGGCAGCCCGAACAGTAATTTGCTCATACGTATAAATGTGCAGCAAAGGTCCTAAATCATGATATATTCATCTGATCGGATCCGGAAAAAGGTTTACGCGATCGGGAAAAAACCGGTTTTGAAACCGAAACTGTATAGCCGGTCTTAGAAAGTGAAACTTATGCCAAAATTACTTTGAGCCCGGATGTTCTAAATTTACAGGACTTTTGAACGCTTTCGTATTTTCCATGCAATAATCCCACACTGCTTTTTCATTTTTTTCAGAATAGTACTTCTCTGCTACGCTTGCCTGCTTTCTGTTCACAAAATACTTTCCGCTGCTATGCTTTACTTCGCCTGATGTGGCTAAATAAACGATTGTGTCTGCGCCTTGCTCCGGCGTTTTGAATAATGGCCTTGCCAGTTTTGCAATAAAATTGAGCACAGCGCCAAGATTACTTTCAACACCAAAGTTTGTCGCCACTGCTCCGGGATGAAGGGCATTTGCAGTTATGTTTTTGATTCCTTGCTGATTGAATGTTTGGCTGAGGTGTTGGGTAATCCATATCAAAAACAATTTGGCATTTCCATAAGCCCTTAATGGGTTATATCCTTTTTCCAATGATAAATCGTCAAAGTCCGGTTTTGCATTCAACTTGTGCGAATTGGATGAAACATTGATGATGCGGCCATCATTGCTGTTCTTCAATATGTCCAACAATAGCGCTGTCAAAAGAAAGGGTGCCAATAGATTTACTGCCATTGTCTTTTCAACTCCATCTATCGTTGTTTCCCTGTCTTTTCCCATAATTCCTCCGGCGTTGTTAACAAGAACATCCAGGCGTTTATACTTTTGCTTAAAGCTATTGGCCATGTTCCGCACGTCTTTTAATGAAAAAAGATTGGCCACAATCAAGTCTATTTTGTCATTACCAGTTGCAGTTCTTATTTCTTCACAAACCTGCTCTGTTTTTTGCAGATTGCGTCCATGTATCACCACTGTAAAACCTTGTTTCGCCAATGCAATGGCCGCTGCCTTGCCAATTCCGCCTGTAGCTCCTGTAATCAATACAATTTTATCGTTCATGTGTCATCCAATTTTCTACAAAGTTATTCGTTAATTGATATACATTTGATATCAGTAACCTATAGGATACCAATATGAAGGATAAAGAACTGACTATAGACCAGAAAATAAAATACGTTCAGGATACGCTGTTTGTCATCAGCGGTAAATGGAAATTGCCGATATTGATCGCGATTAACCAGGGTTGCTATCGCTTCCGGGACATCCATCGCAGCGTACTGCCCATTAGCACCCGTGTATTGTCGAAAGAGCTAAAAGATCTGGAGCAAAACAAACTGGTGATAAGGACGGTCTATGATGCGCTCTCAAAAACAGTGGAATACACAGTGTCTCCTTACTGTAAAAGCCTAAAGCCCCTGGTTGATGAAATGATCAAATGGGGCCAAAATCACCGTCGGAAAATTTCGGAAAAATAATACCCGTTCTTTTATACTGTATAAGACATTCTTTAGTTACCGGGATAATTTACATTCTCCTTTCCCTCTACCAGAAAATCGCGAAGCGCATCTATTAATGCATCTGATGTATTGGAGTTCGTAAAAATCACATAGCCCATTTTCAGGTCCTGGTATACTTCAAAGCGACACTTAAAATCACCGTTATTCCCACCATGACCAAAAGACTTGCCAAAGGGTGTTTCCCTTATTTCAAGGCTCTCACCCATATAAGCAGGATATCTGGGCTTTTTATCTTCAGGCTTGTAGTGAAAATCGGAGTGTTTTTCGAACATAGCCTGGTAGGTTTGTGCATTCAATCCTTTTTGTTCAAGCAGATAAAGCATGAATTTAGTGAATATGCGGGCCTCTGTATACATAGAGTATGCCATGCCTGGAGATTCAGGTAATTCGTCGTATGTGGGCAGCATATCATAGTGACCATTAGCAGCCATGAGCTTTAAAGAGTCGTTCCTGGAAAAAAAAGTATGATAAAGTCCAATTGGATGCAACACTTCTTCCTGTAAAACCTGCTCCACTTTCTTGCCGGTAATTTTTTCGACAACCATTTTCAGGTACTCGAAGCCTTCACCGGAATAACTATAGTCCGTTCCCGGCGTAAACATAAGATTCAATTTTCCATCTTTATTCATCCATCGCCAATTAGGAAAGCCGGTACGATGCGTCAACACATGTCTTGCCGTCATCAGTTTATATCGTTCATCGTATTCGATATCCGGATAAGGAAGATAGAGATACAATGGCTTGTCAAGGTCAATTATTCCACGCTCTGCCAGCCTTTGAACCGCAAATGCGAACACCGGCTTTGTAACTGAAGCTGCTTCAAAAAGGGTATTTTCGTCAACTTTCTCACCAGTGAATGTGTTTCGGACACCATACGTTTTGTAATACACCAAACTGTCATCCTTTATTAATGCCAGTGAAACACCAGGAATTTGGTAGTACTTCTGGTATGTTTCTATGAAATGATCAACCTTGCCGGCACTTTCCGGTCCAAACTGGTGAAGGGTCCCTTTCTCAGGAATCAGATCAGGTGCAGGAGAACCTGAAATGATCATCCCGGGCGCGTTGTTCTTTTGTCCTGCCTTTGCGAAAACCACTGTTGGTTTTTTCTGCTCAATCGCATACACATTCTTTCCATTTTGAACATAAGTATACGGCAGCAGGAGTTCATATTTGCCGGCCGGGACCTCCGTGGAATAATTGCCGGAACTATCCAGATCGGTTGCCACCCATAATTTCGGATTTTGAACCGAATGGAGATAAACTTCACCGGGTAATGGCATCTTCATTGGTTTATCCCAGCTAATGTTACCAGCAACAGTTGCCGGTTTTTCATTAGCGGCTAAAGGGACAATATCTCCCAGACTTTTCGGGTTCCTGTATTTAGCCTCTCCCTTACCCCAACCCATATAAGAGAAACTGTCATCTGCATCCTTGTCAAAAACCAGGAAGTCGAAGCCAATAGACTTATCCACGGTCAACTGATCGCCCAGGCTGATACGCCACTCATAGTAACGTTTATTGCCCTTTCTGGCAAAGGCGACCTCCATCATATCCCAGGAGGCATTTTTAGCGAAGGAGTCGTAAAGAGCTTTATCAATGTTACGTAGCTTTTTGCTGTACATAAAAGACGCAACGCCTGAACCGGATGGCAGATGTCTTGCATCAATGCTGAGCTGCAACCCATCCTGCGTGTTCCAGCGTACATTTTTAGTGGTATCTTCTACGAAATCATTATCCGTTATTGTAAAGGCAATATACAATGAATGGTTTTCCATCCGGTAGCCCAGTTGAAAAAAGCCGCTAAAGTCAGCGTCATCACCAGGTTTTGTATCTGATATATTTGTCTTGATTAAATATTTCACTGCTGTCGGAGGCCAATCGGATAAATCACCGTCTACATTGATTTTCCCGAGCGGGTAAGCATAAGCGACTTTGCCATTATGGGCTGATAATTGCAGACAACACAGGACACCTACGATGAAAATGCAAGCCGTTTTAACTGGTAGTTGTAACATATTCATTTATCGGTTTAATAAGTCAGGGGGCAAATTAATATTCCTGTCAGAAAGACTACTTAAATATAAAAAGGTTGCATGCATGATAGGGTTACCTTATTCATATAAGTTACTCAACGACACAATAACCCGGTTTATTTTTTTTAATTTCACCTGTACAAAATGCAGCTAAATGTCCAACGTGTTTCAGTTAAATAATATTGATCGTAAAGAGATTCTCCCGGGTTTCCAGGCAAGGTTTGTGCATACCGACAGCATGACCCTGAGTTATTGGGATGTTGACAAAGGGGCCGTACTTCCGCTTCATAAGCATATTCATGAACAGGTAACCCAGGTGGAGGACGGTGAGTTTGAATTAACGATAGCCGGAGAAACAAGGGTGTATACCAAAGGCATGGTAGCCGTCATTCCGTCAATGGCAGAACATGGAGGCGTTGCCTTGACGGATTGTAAGATATTCGACATATTCAGTCCCGTGAGAGAAGACTATAAGGCCCTCTGATATACTAATTACAGTTTATCAGGAAAGGGCTCCGGGAGGAGGTCCGCCGGCAGGCCTGGAATTGTCTTCAGGCAGCGGAATAAATTCTTTATTATCTGCAGGAGGTAAAAGAATACGGCCCTGTTTCCAATCTTCCTTGGCCTGCTCAATCCTTTCTTTCCGGCTGGACACAAAGTTCCACCAGATATACCGGTCTCCCAGGTGTTCGCCTCCCAGCATCATTAACGTGGCATTTTCCTTTGCAATGATCAGGGGATCTACACCTTTAGTAAATACCAACAGCCTGCCTTCCGTATAGGTAACACCGTTCACTTCAACACTGCCCTTAACGATGTACACACCTCTTTCGCTATGTTCCATTGGAAGACCGAACCGGGCGCCCTCATTGAGTACAACATGCAGGTAAAACAAGGGTGAACTTGTCTTAACATGACTTGTTAACCCGTAAGCATCACCAGCTATTAAACGCATCCATACCCCCTTGTCGGTAAAAACCGGTAATTCTTCCGCCGTATAGTTTTTAAATGAAGGGTCTGCTTCTTCGTCCTTTTCGGGAAGTGCTACCCAGGTTTGGATCATTTCGAGCCCACCGCCGGCCAGTATTGCCGGGTCCTCAAAACGTTCGCTATGGGCTATCCCTTTCCCGGCAGTCATCCAGTTCACCTCCCCGGGCTTTATCAGTTGCTCCACGCCAAGACTGTCTCTATGCGTTACATTCCCCTCAAGCAGATAACTTACCGTTGACAAACCAATATGAGGGTGCGGTAACACATCTAAGTTGGTCGTTGCGGGTACGCTAATGGGACCACCATGGTCCATAAAGATGAAAGGGCCTATCATTCTCTTTAACCGGAACGGAAGGATACGTTTTACGGAAAAACCCGGGGCTATTACCGCCTGCCGGGATTCTATAATGAGATCAAGCATATTTTGTTCGCAATTGATGCAAAGTTACTACCTATATAGCTATTTCAGCAATAAATGGATTCACCATCGAACAGTGACAATAAAACTTTCAGCATTGAAAAAATTTTACTAAATTAGTAATAACTACCAATTTCTACTTAACCCCCCAAATGCTTAACCCATGAAGGCCCAAGCCTATTTGCTATCTCCTTGTACATCACCTGTAATAAATATTATTAGCACTTCGACTTATATGCTGAACAACCACTCCATGGCATTGCCTCCAGGCTAAAGACAGGAGAGGACTATTCATTAAACGTTACCACCATGAAAAAGAACACAATTCCCAAAAAACTCCAGCTTGTGAAGATCAAAATTGCCAATCTCCGTCAAACAAAACAGAAAGGCGCTATTTGTCTTACATCCCTGGACCAAACCACCTGTCCTGGTTGCCACTTAACGATTGATTGCCTTTAACAGGTATGTAATAAACAATGTCCACGGTTATAACCGTGGACATTGTTTATCTTATCAAACAGCTATACCTCTGGCAGGTATTGCCAGTAAAGGTACAGAGGTTATGTAACTCATTTTTCTGGTCATACTGGGGTGAAATATTCTCTCTACAAAGTTTTTCTGGTATGTCATCATTACCAGCATGTCGATATTTTTATCCCGCAGGTGCTGCTGCATGGCTTCGGGAAAGTCTTTTCCACTCACCTGCATCGCTTCTATTACCGCATCAGGGTACCGTTCTTTTAATCTTTGTTCATAATGTGTAATATGGGTCGTCTTTACGAAGACGGTAATATTATCATCAAAGTCCTCATCTGTAAATACTGCCAACTCTATCTTTGCCTTATATGATCCGGCCAGCCCGAATACGAAGTCCAGCAATGCCGGCTCCTCTTCAAAATTGCTGGTGGCCAGCAGCATCTTTTCCGGCTTCGTCCATTCATAGTCGTAAGGAATGAGGAGTACCGGCAGTGGACTGTGCTTAATTGTAATAGCGGTCCTGCTACCCCATAACTTTTCCATTACACCACCGGCGCCAAAAGTACCCATGATGATCATATCAACCTTTTCTGCTAACGCTTCGCTGATAATAACGTCGTTAACCAGACCGCGGATCGCTTTTGTTTTTACGGTAACACCTTCTGCCTCTGATATGCTCAGCTTCAGCAGATCCAGTTGATGTTCCAACTCTGCTTTTCGCAACGGATACAAGTCGTCCGACTCTTCAAAAATATGAATGATGCAAATTTCCATCGGAAAGAGTTTAGCCGATTGAACAGCAAAGTTCAGTGCGTTGCTGGCGCATGAGGAAAAGTCGGTAGGTACCAGTACTTTTTTCATAATCTGATGTTATTTGGTAGAACGGGGAATTTACTAAACCAATATAAAGGACGATTATTGACAGGCATAAAACAATAACCTTGATCAATGGTATCTGTGATTTAAAACAGCACACTTTTTCACCCGGTTAGCATCTTTTAACCGGGGGAAAATCAGCTATAGTCAAATAAGACAGCAACTTTTCAGGAAGCAGTCCATCCCCCATCCACCGGCATAGCGTGTCCGGTAACAAAAGATGCAGCATCTGAACATAACCAAACCACTGCTTCAGCCACTTCCGCTGGTTCACCCATCCTGCCTACCGGTTCCATACTGATAAATTGTTGTTCCGCTACCTTATCCTTTCCGGTGATCCTATCCACCATAGATGTCCTTATCACACCCGGACATACTGCATTGATACGTACTCCCAACTTCGCATTTTCCAATGCTGCCGTCTTGGTAAGACCCACCACTGCATGCTTGCTGGCAACATATGCAGGGAGCCCCGGAAAGCCGATCAGCCCGGCTATGGATGCGCAATTGACAATAACTCCTTTCCCCTGTTTCAGCATATGAGGCAGCTCATGTTTCATACACAACCAGATACCCGTAAGGTTAATAGCAAGTGTCCTCTCCCAGTTGTCCTGAGTACATTCATGCGTAAGGGCCGACACCCCTTCAATGCCTGCATTATTGAAGGCAAAATCCAACCTGCCATAAGCTGAAAATGTCTTATCAATCATATCTGTTATATCACCGGCATTGGATACATCGCATTTCACAAACAGCGCCTCCCCTCCCTCAGCTTTGATCTGCCGCAGGGTTGCCTGTTCATTGTCTTCTATCCAGTCAGCGACGACCACCTTTGCCCCCCTCCTGGCAAAGGCCAGGGCAGTTGCCTGACCGATACCAAAACTCCCGCCGGTTACAATAGCGACTTTGTTCTCAAAGATCTTTTCCATACGGATTTTTTAATCGTAAAGCTATCTCCTAATCTTTCTTCCGGCAATGATACTGATCAACGTAGAAATTGATTAACATCAAAGCTCAAAGCCAGCCCGTCAATAATGCAGTACATCGCTCAATGGCGTTTGTGCGTAGGCATTTACATAAAAAAAACCTCCGTTACCGGAGGTTCTCTATTATATTATTCGCTAAAATCTATAATCAGGCTAAATCAAACCTGTCCAGATTCATCACTTTATTCCAGGCAGCTACAAAGTCCTTCACAAATTTATCTTTAGCATCTGCGCTTCCATAAACCTCTGCAACAGCTCTCAGTTCTGAGTTAGCGCCAAACACAAGATCAGCACGGGTACCGGTCCATTTTATTTTACCGGTAGCACGGTCACTGCCTTCATACAATTCTTTGTCCGCGGATACTGCTTTCCATGCAGTGTGCATGTCGAGCAGGTTTACAAAGAAATCGTTGGTAAGCAGGCCGGGGCTTAGTGTGAAAACGCCATGTTTAGAACCATCAAAATTAGTGTTCAGCACACGCATACCGCCTAATAATACAGTTAACTCAGGCGCTGTAAGGGTGAGTAACTGAGCCTTATCTATCAGCAACTCTTCGGTAGATACAGGAAATCCCAATTTACGGTAGTTGCGGAAACCATCAGCAATGGGCTCCAGATAGCCGGCTGATTCAACATCGGTTTGTTCCTGCGAAGCATCCATACGGCCAGGTGTAAAAGGAACCGTGATAGCATGTCCCGCATCTTTCGCTGCTTTTTCAATACCTGCACAGCCTGCCAGTACAATCAAATCTGCCAGCGAAACTTTTTTACCGTCTGACTGTGCACCGTTAAATGTTTTCTGAATGCCTTCCAGTGTATCCAGTACTTTTTGCAACTGAGCCGGATTGTTGACCTTCCAGTACTTCTGGGGAGCCAGACGAATGCGGGCGCCATTAGCACCACCGCGTTTGTCAGAACCACGGAAGGTGGAAGCGGAAGCCCATGCAGTGGAAACCAGTTCAGATATGCTCAATCCGGATTCCAGTACTTTTGCCTTCAGGGCAGCAATATCATTTTCAGCTATCAATACATGATCAACCGCAGGAATAGGGTCCTGCCAGAGCAGTGCTTCCTTTGGCACATCAGGGCCCAGGTAACGTGTATGAGGTCCCATATCCCTGTGCGTTAATTTAAACCATGCCCGGGCGAAAGCATCTGCAAATTCATCGGGATTTTCCAGAAAGCGTCTGGATATCTTTTCGTAAACCGGATCAAACCTTAGAGAAAGATCGGTGGTCAGCATGGTTGGTAAATGCTTTTTAGTACTATCATACGCATCAGGAATAATCCCCTCTGCATTTTTTGCTACCCACTGATGCGCACCGGCCGGACTTTTAGTAAGTTGCCATTCGAAACCAAACAGGTTTTCGAAGAAATTATTGCTCCATTTTGTAGGAGTTTTTGTCCATATTACTTCAAGTCCACTTGTAATTGTATCTGCACCTTTACCGGAACCATAACTATTGCTCCAGCCCAGGCCCTGCATTTCCATGTCAGCCGCTTCCGGCTCTTTGCCTACATGGGTAGCAGGAGCAGCACCATGGGTTTTCCCAAAGCTGTGACCACCTGCTATCAGGGCAACCGTTTCTTCATCGTTCATTGCCATGCGGCTGAAAGTATCACGGATGTCTTTAGCGGCAGCAATAGGGTCCGGATTACCATCAGGACCTTCAGGATTCACATAGATCAGTCCCATCTGCACGGCAGCAAGCGGTTTTTCCAGGTTGCGGGAGTGGATATCACCGTCCGCCTTCTCATCTGTCACCAGTACACTATGGCTCTTCTCTACGCCAGGGGAACCATGCGCATAACGCAGATCGCCACCGAGCCAGGTAGTTTCGGAACCCCAGTACACCGCTTCATCAGGTTCCCATACATCTTCACGTCCACCGGCAAAACCAAATGTTTTAAAACCCATGGACTCCAGCGCCACATTACCGGTAAGGATCATCAAATCTGCCCATGAAATTTTGCTGCCATATTTTTGTTTGATAGGCCAAAGCAGTCTGCGGGCTTTATCAAGGCTCACGTTATCGGGCCAACTATTAAGCGGAGCAAAACGTTGTTGTCCTGCACCGGCTCCACCACGGCCATCAGTCACACGATAGGTACCTGCACTATGCCATGCCATGCGGATGAACAAGGGGCCATAATGCCCGAAGTCTGCCGGCCACCAGTCCTGCGAGTCAGTCATGAGCGCGTGAAGGTCTTTTTTCACTGCTTCCAGGTCGAGGCTTTTAAAAGCTTCGGCATAGTTGGCATCTTCCCCCATCGGGTTTGATAAGGACGAGTGCTGACGCAGGATACTTAACTTTAACTGGTTGGGCCACCATTCGTGGTTCCTGGTGCCACCACCACCAACATTGTGCTTCATACTGCCATTATGAAATGGGCATTTACTGATGTCGTTTAATTCTTTTTCCATTTTTATAAAATTTAGAGGGTATGGATTGAACACATGTTTGTACCTGATATTATGTGCTGGTTCATAAAATTAAGGCATTGTAGATATAATCAAAATCAATTAGCTCTATATTTTGATAACTAAAATCTATACGACAGCATCAGTCCGGGTTACAAATTTACTGGTATTTTTTGTTTTGGGATCCGGGAGACTTCCGGATAAAATATGATAACCGGTAGCGCCGTTGTTCTGCGGGTATGATACCAGGCATAAATCCCGCGACAAATATAATCCAGCCGCATTTATGGATAAGGCCGGCCAGGTTAAGACAAGATACATTAATAACGAAGCAATATCACATCTATTTACCACAAAAATACTGGCGGCATCCTCTGCTGTTAATCAGATGATACAAAGGGTCCGAACAAAAAAGACAGCCGCGTTGTTACTGATAAACAAATTATGATAACCAGATGAATTAGTTTATTGTTCCATGTTTTTAGCTATTGTAAGCCCCATACCCACCTTACTTCAACCAGCAAAGCAACAACAATTATAGTAATCAGTCGATAGTGTTACAGTTCCAGGCCGGCAGTAAACAAAATCTTTTCCTCAACTAAAAAACCACTTTTATGAATCCACAACCAAGAATTTATGTAAGCGGCGCATTCTGCTTCGGAGAATCCGTGGCCGTCAACAATCTCCTGGCAGCGAAATATCCCGCAGTCATCCTTTGGTCTTTGCATGTGAATGCCTTCGGCGATCTCGTCATGAACAACACGCAGATCGTTTCCAACGGCGTGTATGCTGAAGCGCAACCCATGGATCTGCCTTCGCGCCTCGCAACACTATATAAGAACGGCATTTCGGTCATTTTCTCTGTGGGGGCCGGCGGTACCAGCGATTTTACTAACATTGAGAACCTCATCAAGCAATACGGCACAGGCTCCAACAACCCGCTGTATATTAATTTTGCTGCCCTGAAATCTGCGATGGTTAACGCCGGTGGTAATATCGACGCGATTGATTTCGACAATGAGGATAACCTGCAATCGGGAGTGATGGTCGATTTCGCCTCTATGCTGGCCGATATTGGGTATTCCTCTGTTACCTTCTGTCCATATAGTTCGCTCAGTGTTTGGAATGATACGCTGAAGCAGCTGATTAAAAAGTTCGGTGCCGATTTCGTCAGCGCCCTGCATCTCCAATGTTATTCAGGCGGAGCATATAACGATCCTCAGCAATGGGGACAAATGATCGCAGAGGCAGGCAGTAGTGCGTTGCTGATACCCGGCCTGGCCACCAATCAGGCTTATCCCGGTACCTGGTGGCAAAATAGTTCCAAGCAGCCGGGACAAAGCGTGAAAGAATATCCCAGTGTAGCCATGTATGGTGGAGGCGACTGGTCCAGCATGTTGCGCCAGGGCAATTATGCCAGTGCGAACGATGCCATGGCAAGCTGTATAGGCGGGGAAACGTTCTTTTTCTATTGCAACCAGCCCCTGAACTTAGGGCCTGGAAAAGTGTACAATACGGGTGATGCTGTTTTCTTTGGTGGCATTCCCCAGTGGGGCAGCGCTCCCCAGTGCAACGGCTACGCCCTCAGCAACGGCTGCTCTAATATCTACAACGCCAATGGCGCCTGCCCGAACGACCTTCAGCAACAATACAGCGAGTGGGCCAGCGGGAAATTCCCTGTGAACGGGGGCTTCATCTGGATGTACGACTCCATCGTCGATTGTGTACTATCCGGACCTTGCGGCGAAGGCGGGGATGATGTGGCCACCGTTGCCACAGCCTACAAGAACGCCATCGTTAGTGGATTGAGCCTCAGTTTGTCGGACAGTCTCAAAGTCGGTCAATTGAAATATTAAAAACAATTTCTGCCATCATGTCTAAAAAGCTGCCGGATATTATTTAGCGGCTTTTTAGACGTGATGGATAATCATAGTAATAGATCGCCATAATTCCTCTTTAATCCTTTGCATCAGCTTTTATACCAGTTATTTCTCAAATCGGATTAGAGTTCTTATATTGAGCATATGCGAGCTAACTGATTAAATTAACATGTAAATCCCGGTGATCCTGTGCCGGATTTGAAACAATAATATTTTTTCCTTCAATATTAACCAGCTAACTGATATGGGATATTTCTTATAAGGATAGACCCTATAATTTATTTGTATGAATATTGTGTTCGTAATTGATATCCTGGGACTTGAAGGTCTGGGAGCAGCATTAACTTCATTAATAAGAAACTGTTCTGACACAAAAAAGCTAACACTACACTTTTTTTGTTCTGACGTAGATATCCGTGATAAGGAGAACATTTTGAAGTTACTTGAAATGGAGAATTATTACGGGGCTACTTCTTTTTATGATTTCAATGCGATTGAAATGTTTGGCCATTTAAATTCTTTACATGGCAACTGGGCAATATATGGCCGGTTCATTATACCCAAATTGATTGATAGTGAATATGCATTGTATCTTGATGCTGACTTGCTTATTTTGTTGGATATATTAACTATAAGTGAGATCAAATTCACCGATCAATTTTTAGCTGCTGTGCCCGGAGGTACATTTATGAGTGCTTTGGACAGGAAGTTTTTAATTAACAGATTAGGCCTTGATAAAGAGCAAAAAAGTTTTAATTCAGGAGTGCTGGTCTTTAATATAAAAAACTGGAATTCAAAAAGCATTTCACTTGAGATAGACCAGATGTGTGAGCAGTATCCCCTCGAATTGATTTCTCATGATCAAACAGTATTAAATGCACTTTGCAACGGCAATTTTCATTATATCGATGATCGTTTTAATAACCTGTGGTATCCAAACAGGGCACTGCCTATCAGGCATAGTTACCATAACTCTATCCTGCATTTTGCAGGTGCTCCGAAACCGTGGGATTTATTTGGGAATATAACTCATTCGGGATATAAATTATGGTCTGATTATAACACAACATTCTGGCAGGAAAAGTACGGAACACTTACATTAGGTAAACTTCAACGTACCTGGAAAATTAAAAAGTCATTATTAAGACGTATTATTAAAGGGCGTCAATAACCTATTATGTATTTTGTTCCAAAATGTGTTATGTTTTACCGCAAAAAAAGAGTGTCAGTTATTTTCTGACACCCTCTTATAACTTTAAAAACAATGGTGGTACTATAACCCAGTGGTGGTACACCAAAATGTGTTAGGTGGAATAGTAGCCGCTTTCATTTTTTTATCTACCATTTCACTCATGTTTGAAATTCTCATTTTACTAAGGTCTAATTTTTTCTTGTTTTTCTTTTTCATAAAACAGGTTCATTTAGAGGGGAAAAAATTGCTTACTCTTTTATAAAGGTTTTCAGCTATCCCTTGTTAGAAGTTAATTGATTATAAAAGATTTGAGGGCCAACTTTACAAGTGTATTCTTTATTAAAAAAACAGTATACCCTAATTTACTTATTTTTTTTGATGTAATTCTAAACCGCGGCCTAAAAAAATAAAACCCTGCCATTCAGCAGGGTTTTACACTGTTAATTAAGGTTGCGAGAGTACAGTACTACTGCATGTCCCATTGGGCTCCAGTTGTAAAAGCTGCAGGAGTTTTCCTGATATCGTAACCCTGCAGGTATTGAACCCGCCTGCACAGGTTTGTCTGTACACACAAGGTGAACCCTGACTGGGAACCTGCTGAAGATTAGTGTAGCCATCTCCAGCGGAAGCGGATCGTGAATTGGTAGCAAAAGCGCCGGCGATCGCAATCGCAAATGCTGCTACTGATAAGCCAACTTTTTTAAAGTTCATGACAGTAAAATTTTGAGTTCAGATACATGCCTACTATTTTCTACAGGTTTTCGGCTTCGCCTGCTCTATTGCAATAGAAATTGTATTGAATACACATTCAACGTTTGATCATGGAGTGCAAACAGCTGATCTCCTTTTATAATAAAGTCTGTAATACGGTCCTCCCCTTTCAGCGGAATGTATAACGTATAGATATATTTCCCATTATCCAATGAGAACACATCTATAATCTCATTATGCTGCCTGGCCTTTCTGTCTTCATTATCAGCCAGCAGGGAAGAGAGTATATAAATCCTGTTATCAGCAATTCTGCCCCTGCTGTTTACATACGTAGGCGGTGCCGAAAATTTACTGATACCTGTAGACATATTAGCTACCTGTATTTTGGCCCTGGCATTGGTATCCAGGGTATGCCCGGTATAGATGGTATGCAGGTTGGTATCCAGGGTTACAAATTCATTCCGGTAGTGATATAGATAGACCAGCTTTCCTGTTTGCTTGTCATAATCCAGTGTTCCATCCGTACAAAAGATCCCATCCACCTGTTTTGTGATGATACCCTCTCCTAATTTTACATAAGGCGTATCCGTTTTTACTTTTGCCAATATATTTTGTCTGTTTCCCAGAGAATCTATATGAATACTGCGCGATATAAAAGATGTAGTGGAGATATTCTGTAACATATTAAAGAAACAGCTTTGAGGCAGGAACCTGGTCATTATCAGGTCATCCAGTTTTCCCCTGTAAAGAGCCGGACTGTTCCCTTCTGCCATATACACAGCAGGAGAATCTACCATTACCCGTGCCAGCTTCCATGCATAACGTTCTTCCGGAGAAATTTTAAGTGTCAGTTCCTGTGCATCCTCTAAGTTTTGGTTTACGGCCAGCAGATGTAAGGAAGCGGAATAGTTACCCAGATAAATATGTCGATTGCTATAGCCTGCAATATAATAGGCCGGGTATTTCAGTACCAATGAATTCCTCAATATAGCCGTTACAGGGGGGATCCTTCGGGTAAACCCGTTCATATTACTGTTAGGCTTATCTGCAAAGGCGTACAGGATGAGGACAAGGGCGAGGCAGCCCGCTATGCAAAACAAGGCAAATTTGAAGGGTTGCTGCATCATGCGTGAGTAAGTTGTTTATCAGACTCTCCGGTGTGTAGCCACATGCCCAGCAATGCCAGCAGCACAAAGCAGACATTGAAATACAGGTGTTGCTTCCAGGTCATACGGGAGATGACGCCACCGCATGAGCAGGGCACTTTTTCCGCCAGTGTTACCAGCACAATAATATACGTTGTAAAAAGTATCATCATAGCAAAAGATGCGTAGAGTCCGGTACGCCGGTAACGGGGAATGACCAGCAGTAATGCAATAATTATTTCGGCTGCAGGAACTACGATTGCCAGTATAGGCGCAAACCTGGTAAGCAGGGGAGATTGTCCTATCACAGCACGGAAATTTTCATAATCAAGGAACTTGCTGACAGCTGTATAAACGAACAACAGGATGAATAAGAGACGAATCGTCTCCAGGGTCAATTTTCTTAACATGGACTTATGGATTTACAGGTTATATCAGACTCTCATAACGTTCGGCATGTGTAAATGAATATAATCGGAGATTTGGAATTGTTTCGGGATAGTCTCCCGGGGCTCACCAGTGTCTTTGGGTATCTGTAATTCTAATTTAAGGAAATATTCTGAACATTGTTATCATTTCCCGATATTTTTAGGCATTGACGCATTTTTAAGAACGGCAGCACCTTCCACCTGCAAAGCCAGAAACCGCTCTACGAAATAGAAGGCAGTATGTGCAGCTGGTGATATGTTTGGCAATATGAGATCAAAAGCATGATCAGTTTGGGGAATGAGATACATCGCAACAGTAACCCCCTTTTTGATCAGACGCTTGTAGAATTTACGTGTGGCGACCACCGAAGTGATCAGATCATGACTCCCCTGTAAAATCAACGTCTGCGGACAGTCCTTATGGACATGAGTGACCGGAGAAAAGGCGGCGTATATTTCAGGGCATTGATCAGGATAGCACCCTAATATGACCGGTAATATCCCGATTGCGGAAAGGTCTTTATCCATACCAAGGCGATGGAAATTTTTGCCCATCATTCTCTGAACCCATTTGGGTGTTGGTTTTGATGCCCCGCGTTTCTGTTGCCGGCGGGTCGTGATGTCCTGGCCGGTGTGATAATACAGCGCTTGCAGGTCAGAAGGGCCGTATTCAGAGATTACCGCATGGACTGAGAGATCGGTATCTGATAATTCAACCGGGATGAAGGCGGGGCTCTTACTATATGCTGCCAGCAAAGATAAGTGACCACCAGCGGAGGCACCACCTATCACGATACGGTCTGGTTCAATTTTAAGGTCTGAAGCCTGGGTTTTCATCCAGGCAATGGCCCGGTAAACATCATTAACCATGCCGGTCATATCTGTTTCCGGGAACAGGCGGTAGGCTACATCCATAATCACATGTCCCTGGGAAACCAGATGTTTAAAAAACGGACGTGTACCGAAATCCTTGTCAAGTACCCCCCACGCACTGCCATGAAAATAAATAAAAGCCACCCCTGAACGCGCTGCATTATCAGCAGGTGTCCATATGTCGCATAACAGCTCCCTGTTAGTGCCAGGTATGACGCAGAATGGAATGTCCTGCCGGAATATAAAGGCTGATCCGGCAGGTATTGTCAATGAAACCGGATTCGAAAGAAAGTGTTCTTTCTGACCTTGTTTTATACGGTTCTCCCAATCAGGTCCATATGCCTGTTTCAAGCCTGTCGGTGCATGGATGGTATTATTTACACGGTAGAGGTATATAAAGAAAACAAGGGTGCTGTAAATGCCAGGAATGACCATCCATAACGGACCCGTAATAATGCACAGCAAAACATCGAAAATACTGGCAATGGCGAAGAATGGAGCTAGGGCAGTAATAAATATCTTGATGGCCCACCAGGCAAAAGAGACCGGTTGTTTCAGCCGGATCACTATCATAAAGCTGGCTAAAACACTTATACCGGCCAGTAATACGGCCGTTGTCTGGAGGAACTGATACATAATATTGGGTTTTTATGACCGGCAAATACTTTTCGTTTAATCTTCCGGGTTTTCAGTAAGCAATGTAAAATCTGCTCAGATCAAAGGTATCCAACCCTTCGGGCGTGAAAAGTGAGACAGATCATGGAACCGGATGATGTTTATCAGCCGCATGAAAGCTTGTGGTTCCTGCTAAGGCAGCCGTTATTTTATTTGCAGCAACTTATCCAAAAGCTATGTAAATAGCTAAAATATTCCAGTCGCTTTCTACAGAATTGTTTTGATGGTTTTTAAATAAGTCCAACACAACTTCATTTCTGTCCTACATCCATGCTTAGCCAACGAAGTACTTTTGCAATAACAAATGTTTTTAGCAAAAAGTAATTTAAAGAATATGAAAACAAAGGCTAAGATAATTGCTTCATTAAAGATTTGGGTAGTCATTTATCCTTCTATCACGTTGTTCCTTTATCTGTTTGGTGGATCAATATCTGCTTTACCTCTGTATGTAAGAACACTCATCTTAAGTATTTCATTAGTTCCCTGGATCATATTTATAGGTGTACCTCTGGTAGATTTTTTAATCCGGTTTGTGGGTAGGAAATCCGTAAAATGATTGCAGTGTTTAAAAACAGTACAGGTTTATAAATATTTCTTAAAATCAAAAAAATGAAAATTATTATCGTAGGTGCATCAGGAACAATGGGTAAATATCTGGTTAGTGCATTTGAAAAAGAGCACGAAATAGTAAAAGTGAGCACGAACGATGGCGATATCCCGACAGATATTACTTCGCCTGATGCAATAGAAAAGATGTACAAACAGGCAGGGGCTTTTGATGCACTGATCTGCACAGCGGGGCCAACCTATGTAGGGCCCTGGAAGACATTGACCGACAAAGAATTTAGAAAAGGAATAGAAGGGAAATTGATGGGACAAATAAATTTAGTGCTTATCGGCCAACACTATATTAATCCTAAAGGATCATTTACCTTGATAACCGGTGCTTTAACACATGAACCACAATTGAAATTTGCCAATGCATCCGCAGCCAATGGTGCTGTGGAAGCATTTGTTCGTGCAGCCGCTATTGAATTGGGAAACGGGGTTCGCATTAATGCGGTAAGTCCTACCGTCATCGAAAATTCGCCTCAATATTTCCCCTTCTTCCCCGGAGAAATTCCAACTACGATGAAAGCTTTAGAATATGGCTTCCGTAAAAGTGTATCAGGTGCGGGAACGGGACAGATTATAACAATGCATTGATTTCCTGAAAACGGATTATCTTTCATTAAGGCAAATTCCCGAAGAGATGATGCATAGTCAAATCTTCCGTAGGGGGCCCCTTCATATGCGATTAAGGGGCTCCCTGCGGAGACCGTGTTTTGTTGTTTAAGGTCCTTTCTGCAAACACGTCGTTCCTAACGGAGCTTATTGAGTGGTGCTTTAACCGGCCTTTTTTTAGTCCCTTCCAAATTAAATATCAATCTCCAGATAATCTTTGTTACTTTGCATAAGTATAATTAATGTATATCTTATTGTATTAGAGGGACTATTAAAAAAAGCATGATGAAAAAGATCTATTTAGTACTTGTGTTATCCGGGATGATACTAACGAGCGGCTGCTACACGGTCAGAACGGCGGGGAATAGTGGTAAAGTACCTCCTGGTCAGGCCAAGAAGGCTGCCGGGGCTAAATCAGCAAGGGATTTTGCACCTGGACATAATAAGTATTAGCATACCTGTTTCCCTTAAACGGGAAACTTATTCAAGCCGATTGTTATTTCGCATTATTAATCTGCTCAATCGCTTCCTCAATATCCTGTGAGGAGGCCAGATCATTTATTTTATTCCGTTCCTCTTTAATACCATTCAGGTATTTTATGATGTAGGGTGCGGCACCATCTTTTTTATAAGTTATGCCCATAAACTTTAACGTTGCTATACCCTGACGAACATATTGCTGGTTCTTCAAACCGGCAATCATGCCCGAAAATTTTTCGGTTAAATGGATCTGCTCCTGCAATGTCCCGTTTACATAGCGCTGGTAAACATAGGGCCATTTGGCGTCGCCGCCGTTAGATGCGTAAACCCTTACGATTACCTGTGTCAGGTCCCCTACATTATCACCTTCAAAGTCTTTTGCATATTTAACAGCAATGGCAGGATCAATTTCATTTATTCCATAAAGAGCAGAGGCCTCCACCTGATATGATGGGCTGATCAGTGCTTTTTTAAATACATCCAAATTGGCCGGATCTTTCAGAGCTGCGAGAGTCCTTAAGGCGGATGCCCTGACCAGCGTATTGCTATCTCTACCGGCCAGTTCAATGATTCGGGGCATTGCCGCATCCCTTAAATCTTTATTGATATTCCTGATATCTTCTTTATTACTGTTTAACGCTTGCAATGCTCTCATACGCAAACCTGAGAACCGGTCGTTTAAAGCTGCAACTAGTATTTTCTGAGCACTTTTATCATCCTGGTTCTTCGATGCAAATTCGATCGCTTCGAAGCGATCGAGATATAACGGAGCGTTGGCATATTGAAAAACGTATTCGTCCAAAGTTTTATGATCATTTTTTTGAGCCACCAGTACTTTATCCGCATCCACATTGACGAGTGTTGGTTTTGATGGTAACCTGAACGAAAGGGTATCTGATTTTTCATTGACCCAAACCTGGTGTTGTTCTGTTTTACCGTCAACATAAATATCGATGGCCATCGGCAATTTAAATATCCGGCCATCCTGTTTTTGAACGAGGTACACGAATGCTGTTTTAGTGTTTTCATCCCAACTGTAGCTGATGTCTAAAACAGGATGTCCGGCCCCATAATACCACTGATCAAAAAACCAGTTCAGGTCAAGTCCGCTGGCATCTTCCATAGCTAATCGTAATTGCTGTGCTTCGGCGCTTTTAAAAGCGTTTGATGTCAGGTAGATATTCAAACCTTTGTAGAAGGCCGCATTTCCCAAATAATTCCGCAACATATTCAAAACACGTCCTCCTTTTTGGTAGGTTACTCCATTAAATGCATCATGAATAGCCTGGTAATGAAAGTTGACCAATGGTGTCATATGGTTCCCCGCATTTCCAAGGTAGCCCTGCAACCCATTATATAGATGTTCATCTGCCGCATCCTTTCCATATTTATGTTCCAGCCAAAGGATTTCGCCAAGATCTGCAAACGATTCATTTAATGTTAAATTGCTCCAGCTTTCACAGGTCACATAGTCACCAAACCATTGATGAAATAATTCATGTTCCACGCCAGTGGTATAATATTGGTCCAATAGCTCCTTCCGGGTATTCTGGCTGCCAAATACATTAGCGGTGGTATTTTCCATGGCACCGCTGACATAATCACGAACCACAATGGCCGAGTATTTATTCCAGGGATAGTCCACCCCGGTAATCTTTGAGAAAAAACCGATTGCTTCAGGGACATCACCAAACATATCTTTTGCATAAGGTGCATATTTGGGCTCAAGGTAATAGCTCACCTCTTTGCCATGCCATTGGTCTTTGTAAATTTTGAAATCACCCACCGCCATCATAAATAAATAAGGAGCATTTGGCAGTTCCATTTTCCAGGTGTCGGTGCGGGTACCGTCGGCGTTTGTCTTTTGCAAGGCCAGCCTGCCGTTTGACAGGGTAACATATTTTGCAGGCACCGTCATGCTGATCTCAGAAGTTGTTTTCTGATTGGGCTTATCAATGGTAGGGAACCAACCGGAAGAGCTTTCGGGTTCACCTTCTGTCCATATCTCGGTAGGCTTGTTCTTTTCGGTGCCGTCCGGGTTGATAAAATATAACCCCTTTTCATTTTTGCGAAGACCTCTGCGCTCATCAGGTTTGGCTGTATAATCAATGAAGATGGTATAAGTTTCAGACCGTGTGTACGTTTTGTCAAGCCAGATATTTAGTGTAAGACTGTCATATTTAAATTTTAAAGGGCTGAGTTTACCCTTTTTGACAATATCGATCAAATGGATATCCATTCCTTTTGCATCAAGCCTTAAAGTATCAGTTGAATAAAAGTGAGGCTTTAAAGTAATCCATTCTTTCCCATACAGGTAACGCTTTTTATAATCAAAGCGCACATCCAGTTTAGTATGGATCAGGTCATTGATCCTTGGCGAAGTTTCGCGATAAGTGCTTTGCACTGGTTTCCTTTCCTGGGCAAATGAATGATGGAATATTGTCAGCAAAATAAATCCTGACAATAAAAAAACGCGGAATATTTTCATGTCTAAATATTAAACTTAGACAAACATACACTACTATGTTATAATAGTACTATAAATGGTTTAAAAGTGCCTTTTTATGTTACCATTCTGATTCCGGTCAACCAGGATCTATCGCACTTATTCAGTCAGATCATTTTCAGCGATAGCACAATCCGGGATAGCTTCGGTTGTGCTTCAACGCATCTGAAAATTTTCTTATCGTCTCCTGCAGTTGTTCCGGAAAATAACAACAAAATCCCCTGTTACAGACATAATATTATCATGTGAATAGTTCTTTGTAAAGTTTATGCAATCGTTTGCAATTTGAAATAAAATACTTACTTTAGATAAGGGTCAACGTAAATTCCACGAGTAAGAATGTTGATTATTAATGTATTGCGCGCAATTTTAGAATTCCCAGGTATTCTCTGCATTATTCCCCGTGATGTTACGAAATCCCGATGAAAAACGTATGTCTGCTTCACTCAAAATTAACCTCTAAATCGATCAAAAATGAATCGGAAAAATTACTCATTATTATTTATACTGCTGTTATGCGTAACGACAACAATAAGACTTTCAGCAGCCACAATTAATGTTTCTTCTTTATCGGCTTTGCAAACGGCTATCAACAATGCTGCGCCAGGGGATATTATCATTCTTGCCAATGGTGTTTATACCGCATCAACAGACATTACTATCAGTAAACAAGGTACTGCTGCCCTGCCCATTACTATTGCGGCCCAAACAATAGGAGGAGCTGAAATAAAAGGAACCGCTGGTTTTAGTCTTGTAAGTCCGGCAAAATATATCATCATCAAAGGATTCAAATTCACGCACAATGCTTCTCAGGCTACCATGGCCAGTGGTACCAGCTTTTGCCGGTGGACCTGCAACCTGTTCCAGACACCCGGTGAAGGAGAGAATCTGTTGATCAACGGAAATGATCAGGAAGTGGACCATAATACATTTCAGCATAAAAATGCCCTGGGACGTTTTATTGCTGTACGTGGCAGTGGCAGCCAGATTGCACAACGCCTGCACATCCATCATAACTACTTCCTTGATCAACAGCCACAAACAGGTAATGGTGCTGAAACATTACAGTTCGGGTTGAGTGGTTATAGTCTCTCCTCCTCCAACAGTATTGTAGAGTATAATCTTTTTGAAGATTGTGCCGGCGAAAATGAACTGATATCTATCAAATCATCTGCTGTTACCATCCGTTATAATACCATCCGTAATTGCCCTGCCCAGTTTACTTTGAGACATGGTAATCACTGCACCGTGTATGGTAACTACTTTATTAATACACCGGGCCTCCGCATTTTTGGGGATGATCACAACATTTTCAGCAATCATTTTGAGAATTGTAGTCCTGCTATTAATATTGGTAATGGTGATGGAGAAGTGGCAGATGGAGCTGCGCTTACGTCACACGATCGTCCGGACCGTACACTGATCGCTTTTAATACCCTTGTGAACAATACGACGAATATCGTGCAGGCTGGCCGCACAAATGGATTAGGAGCTACTACGCAAACCGTTGTCAATAACATCATCCAGGGCGGTGGCCCGGCAGCTTCCATTGCAGGACCCTATACAGGTGGTGTATGGTCGGGGAATATACTCTATAATACCAATGGCGATGGTGATATGCCCACCAGCGGATATACAACCGCGAATCCATTGCTGGTAAGAGACGCTACGGGGACTTTCCAC
This sequence comes from Chitinophaga oryziterrae, assembly GCF_009758125.1. GTDB lineage: Bacteria > Bacteroidota > Bacteroidia > Chitinophagales > Chitinophagaceae > Chitinophaga > Chitinophaga oryziterrae. Next base: position 99,177 of record NZ_WRXO01000004.1, on the reverse strand, counting down.
CTCCAGAGTGGTAGTCCTGCCATTAATGCTGCGAAAGGCTCTTATTCGGCCGTTATAGCTGATATGGATGGGCAGCCACGCACCTCTCCGCTGGATGCGGGGGCCGATGAGGTTTCTTCTGCACCCGTTATCGCCCGCATCCTTACGCCTTCGATGGTTGGCCCTTTTGCCAGTGACCTCACACCTGTCTGCCAGGCTGTAATTGCCAGTGCAGATGATGGCAATGTGGCTGCGAATGTACTGGACGGAGATCTGAATACCCGTTGGTCTGCCAGCGGTAATGGGCAATGGATCCAATTTTGCCTCGATGATACACTGACCGTATCAGGTGTACAGATCGCATTCTATAGTGGTAATGTACGGACATCTACTTTTGATGTATTGGTAGGTAATGATACCCTCCATTGGACGACCGCAGCAACAGGACTGGTCAGCAGCGGCACTTCCCTTAGCCTGCAAACATTTTCCTTTACCCCCAGAACAGGGAGGTACGTGCGGATTGTTGGTCATGGTAACAGTGTGAATGCATGGAACAGTTATGCAGAAGTGCGGGTACAAACAGGCAGCAGCTCCCGCACAACGGGTAAGATTGTTGTTGCGGAGCCCTCTTCCTTAAACAGTTATCCCAATCCATTTAATGAACATGCAACGATTAGCTTCAACCTGGAAAAAGCAGGTACAGTCAATCTTACAGTGTATGACATAAATGGTAAATGGATGAAAGTGCTGATAAATACTCACCTGGCAGCAGGCGCATATAATATTCCGTTTGATGCCAGTAATAAACCAACAGGTACATATATACTATCATTGAATTACAATGGGAAAGTGAGTGTGAGAAAAATACAGAAATTGTAATTAACCGGTTTGAAATACAAACGAATGGGCCTCGAAATAAAATTCGGGGCCTATTCATGTCTGGCGAACAAAAATACCTCTTGGATTGTAATGCAATAGACTCTCAAAATAATTACAAATTGAACCTGTTGAAACCAAAATCAAAATAATATGAAAAACACCCCCAGTCGCTCGACTGCCTGCATCACCCTATTTGTAATAGCCATTATTGCATATAACTGTGGCAACAACAAACCTAAAGGAGACGGTACCAAAGCTGATTCGACTATTTTAGCAGAGGATTATGGTGCATTCCAGAACCACCGGGATTCTGTACCATCAAAACAGCAATATCCTGATTCTCTTTTTGTACTCAGTCATGATTATCCAACTACTGTTACACCAGTTGTTAATCCTCCATGGCAACAGGCATTAAATGGTCAGCCCATCTCTGAATCAAATGTATTTGCTTACATGGATTCATTAAAAAGCTATGTGGCCCCGAATGTATTGCCTTTCTTCACTAACAATAAAGAATGGACTGCAGCAAAATATGGCTGGTTCCAGGAGCCCTGGCTGGGCTCTCAGAGAGAAGCCATCCTGGGAACTTACTTAGGCAACGGAAATCCGGCTAATATGTTTAAAACGCTGAAAGAAGATGAAGCAGGATACGCGCTGGTTTTATATGATTCAACAGCCGGCTACACTGTAGGACAAATCTGGGGAAAGACCGGACAAAAAGTAAACCTGTTGAATGATGCTGCACAGTTTACAGAAGGCAGTGTTATCGTAAAGTTTGCCTTCTCAAACGTTAATTATCCATACTGGCCGGTACTGAAAGATGCACAAACCTTTAGCATTTATGATACCATCCCTACAACGGAGAATCCGAAAACAGGCTATCAGATGCGTAAAGTCAGTTTCTTCCAGATGGACGTTATTGTGAAGGATAGCAAAACATCACCAAAAACCGGATGGGTGTATTCCACTTTTGTATATGACATGAATGCCAAAGGTTCAATGTGGGAGAAAATGGTTCCATTGGGCGCTATGTGGGGCGATGACCCAGGCGTTAACAGTCCCATTGCTCCGCCTTATCCAAAACTTTATGAAACAGTAATTAACCCCAATGCACCGGCATATAGTAAAGAAACATTAGGTTGGGGAGGAAGACTGAGTGGACCTAATGATGGTGCTGTTGCCCAGGAAGCTGTTGATATTAACACACATAAACCATATAAAAACCTGGCTTTATCTTCCTGTATGAGTTGCCATAGCCCTGCACAGGATACATTTAAATCATTCCTGTTACCAGCCCCATTCCCAACATCAGATACCTTATTCGTGTATACTCCTGGTAGTGCAGACTGGAACTTATGGTTCAGGGATAATGCAGGTAATGTACCTTTTGATGCAGGACAAGTAGGAATGGATTATGATATGGTAATGGCATTTAAATCAGTAGGCGCTTATGAACAGGCAAAGACACCAGCAGCGCAAAACGTACTGCTCAAAAACAACTTAGAAGCAGTAAGAAGGTTCAGACGGCATAATACCAAAAGTAAATTCTGGCATTAAAAAAACACGATAAAAGTATTTAAATAAAAAAGCAACCCCCGGGTTGCTTTTTTATTTAAATACAGTGCCCATCTCCCTCCCCTCAATATCCTTAGAATGTAATATCATCTGCTACATCCCCGCCCTGCGCATCTGCAAATTGTTTGCGATACTTTTCCTGGTAGGCCGCCTGTGTTTCATTGTAGTTATCAAAGTCTGTCTGCATATCTTTACGGATCTCGTCCCCCCAGTTCATTGCAGCTATCTGGAAGTCGCCGATAGAAATACCGTATTCGTCAGCAATCCATTGAGCGCCGTCTACACCATATTCATATGCGACCTGGCGGGCAACTTCAAGTTCCTGATAATAGGCTTTGTCATTCTTGATACGTTCGACATTCCCTGCATTACCTGCGGAGGCATCGGGTTGCAGATTGCCGAGTATAGGATGTTGGTCTGCTGCGCCGAAATGCTGGCCGAAAAGTGTGACAATATGAAAAGTTTCATCCTGTTTCATACGCTCGGGCCAAAGCAGGCTTACTTCCTGCCATACGGGTAATTCTACACCCAGTGCTTTAGCGATCGCGTCTTCGCTCAGGCCGTTGCCCATCTTTGCACAGGCTGCACTATAATCTTCCAGTGTAATGCCGTGGATGGGTGCTAATAATGGATTCTCTGACATAGTGAATAGTTTTATTAATGATGATAGTTTTGCTGATCTTTTAACAGGCGTTCGTGGAACTTTTCGTTCTCTTCTGTCATATCGGGTACGATACTGTTCCATTCGTCGAACATAGCCCGAAGGTATTGCCGGTATAAAGCGGGGTCTTTAGGAGTACCCGATTCATATGCTTTCAGTAAATGGGCCGTACGCTGCTCGGCCAGGGCGCGTGCATTGTGCAGCACCATCTGTGCTTCTGTGGATGGATGAAATGTGTTCTGGGTCTGGCAATGCGGACAGGTAACATAAGTGGCGATAAAGAACAGTCGGGGAATGGTGATATTACCACTGCATTGCGTACACGCAAAGCGGTCACGGAGCGACTCAAATTCTTCCAGCAGTTTCCTGTAAGGCGTTTCAAGGTCCTGTTCGCCCGCAGCGTTCTGCAGCAGCATTTCATACCTTTGCTCATTATCTTCAAACACGTTATGTCTATCGTAACAAGCCTGCCTGAATTTGTACAGCATATCATGGTAACTGCTGTTTATACCTGGAAATTCCGCTTCAGCAGCATATATAAAACCGATAATTTTCTCATTCCTTACTTCGTTCGCTTTCTGGCGCATTTGTCTTATCTGCCCGAGTAAACCGGCCAGCATCCTCCCATGTGCACGTTTATAAGGATCGGTATCCTGTTCAAAGACTTCTTTCAACTGGGGAATTGCTGCTTCACATACTTCTTCCGTACGTTCTTCCAGCTTTTGCAAAAAAGCAAACCAGCGATCCTGGGTTTGCCTCATTTCTTCGGCCAGCATCGGGTTATCGTATTTCTTTTTAAAAAAGTCGAACATGGGTTAAGAGTTGTTTTCTTTTTTTATATGGATACCATCCGTCAGTTTTACCTGCATGAATGTAAATCCGCAGTACCCGCAGTTGGTCAGGCCATCCCTGTAAGCCCTGCCGGCTCCGCAATTAGGGCAATCACGCGCGTCTATCTTTGCATCTTCCTTGTTCACTTCTCCCCCATAGTTTTTCTGATCAACTGCTTTTTGCCTGAGCCTTTCAACATAACTCAGCATCTTATTCTTATTCTCATCACTCATGGTCCCTGTAGTTATATCAGAGCAGCCGGAGCAACTCTTCTTTTTTGGTAGTATATTCTGCTTCGGTGATCAATTCTGCATCAAAAAGGCCCTTTAGCTTTTTAAGCCGGGAGGTAACGTCTTCCTGTTGTATTGGTTCTGGTTGTGCTGCAGGTTTCATCTGATTCAGCATTACTCCTAAAGCAATGGCCTGCTGGGCAGCATCTGCTACTCTGTTGTTCTCTTTGTCCATGGCATTGGCCATGTTAAATTGTGTAAATTTATTCATGTCCGGCACCATATTCATGCCCGTAACATTATCATAATGTTTGAGAACTTCTTCCGGCAATGTGGCACTGGTAACTGTAAAGCGGGTCACTTCCAGTCCCAGGTCAGTAAAACAGGGCTGTATGGAGGGTTGTATCTTTTCATTCAATACAGAAATGTTCCCGGCAATATCCACTACTGAAATTCCTTCCTGAGCAAGTACTTCTCCGAATTTAGGGGCGATAAAATCACGCAGCTGCAATTCCAGTTCTCTGATGCCCAGTCGTGGGTATGTTCCTGCGTATTCCTTAAAGAATTTCCCCACATCCGCTATCCTCACATTATATGTTCCGAATGCCCGTACCCTCACCTGACCGAATTGATTGTCACGCATCAGTACGGGTACCGGCGTTCCCCATTTCAGGTTAACGAACTGGATAGTATTAAAGAAGTAGATATCTGCCTTGAAAGGGCTTTTAAAGCCGTATTTCCAGCCTTTCAGACGGGTCAGTACCGGAATATTCTCAGTTTCCAGCACATACTTACCGGCGGTAAATACATCCGCCTGCTGGCCTTCATTCAGGAATAATACGGACTGACTTTCCCTTACGGTTAACACAGCGCCGTTCTTGATCTCCTTGTCGGCGTCTGCGAATTTCCACATGAGCAGGTTTGGGTCGGGCGTGGTTTCTTCAATAATTTCGATAAATGGTAATGCCATGCATTTTTGTTTTAACAAATCGTAGCATTTCATGTGCTATCACAAATATGTGATACAGAACAATGGCCTGCAAGTTTGGGTATACTACAAAACGACTATTTGTCTTTAAAACCGGGTCTACAAATCGTCTACGAAATTCATTAATATATTGGTTATTAAATCATTATATCCATTTCAACCGGGAAGCATATATAAAAGAGTTTAACCTGTTTGCAGCCAGGTACTGCGGTTAGGATCATTCCTGCTCATAATCCTCATAAAATGCCTCCACCAGCTCTTCCAGTGATTCACATATATACGTATCCACATATTCCCAGCTCACATATGTTTCACCACACCAGTATCCCAGCTCATCATTCCACCATACCGTACAATAAAGTCCCTCATCAATAAGTAAATGCGCAAAAAGAGGCTTCAGATATATGGCATCTCTTACGTGTTCTTTAATCTCACCGTATTCATCCAATAGGAATATACCATCATCATTTTCATCATATAACTCAAAATCATGGGGTATATATACTTTCCCTTTCATGCAAAAACGAATTAAAACTCACTTTGATCAGTGATTATCATGAATGCTTTTTACAAGACCAATGTACTAAAATATCATTATGTCCTACACATTCCTCCACGATTTTTATTCGCTGCAATTCCCAAACGCTTCTTTTGTTAATCTCTGAAAAGAGGAACATAAAGGCTTGTGAACAGACCTTTATGTTCCTGTTCCATTACTCTTTGCGTAATTGATTCAAAAGATACCTCATTGCCATTTCCCGGAATCTTTCAACATCTGCAGGGTCTACCGGAATATCTGTTTCCTTTGCCAGATCATCCCAATAACGGAGCTTTATATAACTGTCAATTAAAGGGTCTTTTTCATAAATCGCCGCTTCTTCGGCAGTCATTGGTCCGCCCTGGTATTCCAGTGTTTTTTTGCTGGCATCAGAAAGCAAATTATAATATTCCGGATTACTATAGGTGAGATATCTTTTTGCATCAACATGACTGGCTACAAGTATCCCCATTTTTTCCGGAAAACCATTTGCTATCAGATAAGCTTTCCCCAACTTGTCATGCGCTAATTTCCCATAGATACCCATATCCTCTCCTTCTTCTAAAAAATGGCCTATATCATGAAAAAAGGCTGCCAGTACCATCTCTTCATCATACCCCTCCTGCTCCGCCAGTTTACCGGCCTGCACCATATGCATCAGTTGAGTAACCCCTTCACCATACTCCTCTTCCCCATACTGCTTATATAAATTGAAAATAGCGTTTATCCGGACTTCAACATCCTGTTTTTTTAATTGCATAACTCTGTATTTTGAAGGATTAATTCTTATCTAAAAATAATTTATCAGCAGGTATCAGTTGTTTATATAAGCCGGGGCCTTTATAAAAAGCATCCAGCCAGAAACCACCTTCCCCATTATAATATTCTATACGAACAGGATGCCTTCCCACACTTAATTTAATAGATCCGGAACGTTCCACAACACCATGGTCCCCATCATTATTAACAACCTCAGTACCATCTACAAAAAGTTTACTCCCATCATCAGAACTATTGTAAAAAGTATATTCCCCTTCTTTGTCTATTTGCAGATACCCATTAAAGACAACTCCGAAAGTAGCATTTCCCTTGTCTAATATAGGAAGGACCTGTTCACGATTTAATGCGAACTCATAAGCATTCCATTCTTTAACCGGAGTAAGATCTTTAAAAAGCGGCACATATTTCCAGTCCTTTCCTTTATAAAACTGTACATGCAAACCATTCCCGGTAGTGGTATCAACCATCCTGAAATAAGCGATCGTGGTTGTACTCTCATTCTTTTTCCTGTCAAACGACCTGGCTCTTACTACTGTGGATGTTTTTACTATAAAAGGAACTGTGTAAACAGCGGATGTACTATCCGGCTCAGTACCATCAAGTGTATACCGTGTAACAGCATCCTGTGCTACCGTCTGCATAACGACATTTGCAGTAGTATTGATATAAAGCCCGCCGGCCTGTTGGTATAACTTACGTCGGGGTTCAATAACAGGTGCAGTGATCATCGCTCTGCCCAACCATAAATTAGCAGGCGGGTTAAATCCATGAAACGCACTTTTCAGCGGCCTGCCCGTCCATACATACGGCGGTACTATTTTTAACGAAAAGGCGATGGTCGCAGCAAGATCATAAGTGGCCGCCTGTTCCGGAATAATATATCCCTTTCTTATATCTTTCCCGTAAAGGACCATCGCTATTTCTGCTTCCTCCACAGTGGCTCCACCATGTCCATATCCTGTACCACCATGGTCTGCTGTTACAATCACCAGCGTGCTTTTTTCCATCCCCGCTTTTTTGATCGCGGCAAGCACTACCCCTATCAGGGAATCTGCTTTGGCAACTGCACGGTAATATTCATCAGACCCATGTCCGTATTCATGGCCGGCACCATCTACATGATCCATATGCAGAAAAGCAAACAATGGTTTTTTTTGCTGCAGGTATTGCACAAAATCAGTAGTAGTCGAATCTTCTGTAGAGAATGTTTTATCATAGTTGACAGCACTCTTTTCGAATAACCTGCCAAAGCCATCCCAATGATAAACAGCGCCTATTTCTGCCTTCGGATAACTATTACGTATTACACCGAATATAGTAGGGAATATACCTTCCTCATTTCGGACAATAGCAGGAAGAGAATATTCCCCCCTGCCCCAGTCGTTATCAATAATACCATGCTGCTCCACTCCGGCTCCCATGATCATAGAAGCCCAGTTAGGACTACTGGAAGAGGGTAATACGGTACGTACATTCCATTTTACGCTCCCATCAGCAATCATTTTATGCATTACTGGTGTGGATGCCGTACGAATGCCATCAGGACTCATCCCATCCACTCCAATAACAACTACATGTTCAATGCCATTCGGATAAATTTCCTGTGCCATGGCTGAAAAACTTCCAGCCGTCAATAACAGGGTAATAATTTTTTTCATTCGTTATATTTATTAGCCAATGTCGTTTAGTTAAGCTCCAATGGAGCTTAACTAAACGACATTGATTTATTAGTCGGTAATTGCCCCGCAAAAGATCTTGCGGGGCATTATAATAATCTTTATCATTTGTCCCACCATACATGGGAGTCCAATGCATCTCCTTTATCCAGTAACAACACAGCAGCATCGTAATTCACCTTGTTTACCCTCATTTCATCAGCAGGATATAAAACCCTTCTGGGAATATAACCCGGGCCAGTAGTGCCAACAGGAATAACGGGGAAACCGGTCCTTCTCCATTCAGACCAGGCTTCATACCCTACCATATAAAGGGAAATCCATTTCTGCAACCATATTTTATCCAGCTTCTCTGTAGTAGTACCACTATATATCACCCCTGACTGCGCATAGTAATCATCATTGGCAAAAACATCAGCAGCTGCCAGTTTGATGTAAGTGGTAGCATATCCTGACGGAATTCTGCCTGCATAATAGGCAAACTGATCTGCAATCCCATTCTTATAATAAATGGCCGCAGCCGCAGTGCCTCCGCTTATATATCCCAGTTCTGCCGCTTCGGCAAGGGTAAACTGTACCTCGGAATAACTGAGCAATATACCCTGTCCGGCAGTAGCAGATGCCAAAGTAGGATTAGCCTGTAAAGATGCCCAGAAAGGGCCGGGCGATGAAGTCAGATTCGCATCAGGGAATCTGCCAATCCCGTTCAGGTCCCCGGCATACTGAAAGGCAGATGGATCAGGACGTACGCCGTTAGCATCCGGTGCGCTACTGGCAGGTGTTGGTTGTGCATATACCCTCAATCTGGTATCATTTATGGATTTCAGGTAGTCTACCAACTGTTTTGAAGCCTTCGTATCAGTACTGCTGTTATTCGACCTGTAAAAGGGGGATTCATTCGCCGTCCTTTCAGTAATATACTGCAATGCAGCCTGCTCCGTATTAGACGAGAACAATGGATATTTTTCCGGATGCTCTACGATTTTTTTCATCGCAACAGAAGGGTCCACACGTTTTGACTGACGCAACAAAATCCTTAATGCCAGTCCATTGGCAAATTTCTTCCATTTGGTCACATCACTTCCGTAGAGGATATCACCTACCATTGTTTCGGCCGTACTTCCCAGCAAACTGTTCGCTTCTTCCAGATCAATTAATAATCCCTGGTATATAACGTCCTGCTGCTCGTATACAGGGGTATTAATACCTTCTAATTTGGCATTAGCGGCCTGCCTGAAGGGTATAGGCCCATAGAGATCCGTAAGGCACTGGAACATCCAGGAACGAAGTACAAGGGCCACTCCTTTGTAATTATTCAGTCCCTGGGCCTCAGATAACTTTATCACTTCATTCAGGTCCCTGATATAATTATAATTATTCCATAAAAAATAGCCGTTTGCATCAGACCTCGACCAGTTACTGAAATTACTCGCATAATCAGAGGCCAGCAGATTGGCCACAATACCGCCTCTGTCATAAGCACCGGAATAATTCGCATTAATGGCCCCTCTCATTGCATCCGGTAGTAACAACCCAGGATTTGAAATGACAGCCGGTGCATTAGGATTCGTATTTATTTCGTCAAAATTCTTCGTACATCCTGCCAGCAAAATAACCGACAGTAATACTATTGATCGTAACATTTTCATGTTGAATGATTTTTTAATTTAAAAATTCAGATTCAGACTAACACCCATTTCACGTGTGCTTGGCGTACTCATATTCTCAAACCCGGGGACCAGGCCGCTACCTGATGTTGCTGTAGCAACTTCAGGATCGAAATGACGGTTGCTTTTAGGTGTGAATAAGAATAGGTTCCTTCCTGTTAAAGCAATTTTCGCCGTTTTGATAAAGCTTCTGCCTATGATATTGACAGGAAGAGAATAACCAAACGACAGTTCTCTCAGTTTGATATAAGTGGCACTGAAAAGCTGTGCTTCTGAAATATGGTCCAGTGGTTTCTTAATAAAGCCACGGGCAGTGGTACCATATACGCCGGTACTATAAGTGCCATCTGTGCTGGTGGAGTTTTTCTGATAAGAACCATCTGTCATCTGTGCCGCTCCTTCTATGTAGTAAGGGGCATTATATTCTGCTCCCGCGGCTCTGGCACCTCTTCCTTTAGTGGTTTCTTCCAGCTGACCTGCTCCAGATGCCTTGTTATAAAAGCGGGAAATAAATTTACCACCGAACTGCCCTGCAAAGAGGAAATTCAGACTGAACCCTTTATAGTTGAACTGGTTGTTAATACCTGCTATCAGGTCGGGATTCAGATTACCGAGATAGATGTCTTCACTTGTCGGACGTGGTGCACCGTCAGAAAAGATGATCACCTGTCCTTTCATACTACCGCTTTCCACTCTCTGGTAACCAGGACCATAAATAGCGCCCATCTTCTCTCCTACTTTAGCCCTGATGGAAGCATCCTCTCCGGGGGCTGATTGCACAATCTCTTTCACATCGTCTGTCAGGGACACTACCTTACCAACATTATGAGACAAATTCAGCATTACATTCCACTGTAACGAATTCGGGATGCTTACAGGTGTTCCGGAAAGCATCAGCTCTATACCATTGTTTTTAATTTCACCGGCATTAATAACCCTGGCGGTAGCACCGGAACTTTGTGCCTGTGACAGTGCGAGGATCTGGTTCCTGGTACGCTTTTCATAGTACGTAAAATCTATGCCTGCACGGTTGTTCAGAAAACCAAAGGCTGTTCCGATCTCATAGGTAGTAGTCAGTTCAGATTTAAGATTGGAATTCAGTAAAGTGGATGGCCCGGTCAGTGAATAATTACCATTCCAGGGTACGCCATATCCATAAGTATTCTGTATATTATAGGGAGCGGCATCATTACCCGCCTGGGCCCAGCTTAACCTTAACTCAGATTTACTGATAAACTCCGGCATTGTCAGCAATTTTCTCAGATTGGTATTCAATGCGGCAGATGTATAGAAATACGAATTGTTCTGAGAAGGCAATGAGCTGGACCAGTCATTCCTTGCCGTCAGGTCGAGATATGCGTAATCTTTGTAGTTGATACTTGCCAGGGCATACAAACTATTGATCCTTTTTTTAGAACGGTTAGAGGATACTTCTTTAGTACCGGCAGCATTCTCCAGATTATACACACCCGGTATCAGTAACTGAGGTGTGGCAGCCGATTGAAAACCTCCGGACTGATCAAAACGGTTACCTCCTGCTGAAATATTATAACCAAGAGCAGATGTTGTATTATTATTGTAAGTCAGTAAGAAGTCCGTATTCCTTTCACTGTATTTCAGGTTTACTTCTTCATAACGTCCGCTTTCATAATCAACGGTGCTTACCGCCCATTTCATGGGTCTGAAATCATTGTAAAAATCCTGTGCTGTACGAAGTTTAAGTTTAAGATGATCTGTTATTGCATAATCAAGATAGATGTTACCGTATAAACGGTCTTTATTCTGCCCTTTTGTATTCTCATGCATCATGAAAAAAGGGTTATTATGGTTTTCCCCATAATTGTACTGGAACTGACGGATACCTGTAAGTCCCGGCTGCCAGTAATTCTTAAGGCTGTTGATGTTCACATTTCTGCCCATCCAGGTAAAGAAATACATGAATGTATTTCTGCCGTACCCATTATCAGGACGGTTATCACTTTCCTGTTTCACATAATTCACATTAAAGCCTGATGTAATTCTTTTCGTTAAGTTGTAGCTGCTATTCAAACTTACCTGGTAACGCTTCAGATCATTATTAGGGATCACACCTGTTTCATCCAGAGAAGTAAGAGAAAGCCTGTAGGTACCTTTATCATTTCCACCGGAAAATGCTACGTTATTATAAAACTTACGGCCAGTTGTGAAAAAGTCTTTTATATTATCAGGATGAGAGACCCATGGAGAGGCTATAATATCTCCCCTGTTGTTAATCGATACATCAGCTCCACGATAGCCGTTAGTAGTAGGAGAATCAAACTGTGCCTCACTGGTGCCATTATCAAGGCGAGGTCCCCAGCTTTCATCATAACTATCCTCTATCCCATCAGGATAGATAGACCATGATGCACCGAAATTAGATCCTTTGTATACGCCATTATTTCCCTGTCCGAACTTATTCTGGAACTTAGGAAGCCTTGCTACTTTTTCAACGGTATAATAGCTGCTGAAACTAACACCTATCCCATTTCTGCTGCTGCCTTTTTTTGTGGTGATAATAATCGCGCCATTCGCTCCTCTTGAACCATATAAAGCAGCGGCTGCGGGACCTTTCAATACGTTTACGGACTCAATATCAGCAGGGTTGACTTCTGCACTGCTGTTGCCATAGTCTGCCCCTCCGCTGGAATTAGTAACGCCGTCATTGCCGGATGGAACACCATCAATAACATATAGTGGCTGATTCTTATCCAGACTTAATGACGTTTCTCCCCTGATCGTTATCCTGGAAGAGCCTCCCAGCGCGCCGGTCGTTACGATGTTAACACCCGCCACTTTACCGGAAAGACCATTTACAAAATTGGTAGCCGGCGCTTCGTTCAGTTGTGCACCATCTAATTTTTGAGTGGCATATCCTAACGTTTCTTTTTTTCTTTTAATACCCAGTGCGGTCACTACCACTTCCCCCAATGCGGACTCTTTCTGCTTTAAAGTAATACTGAGTTTAAGCTGTTCACCCGCCTTTAGCTGAAGGTTGTTCAACTGCTGATTAGCATATCCGACATAGGATAAGGAAAGGGTATAACTGCCTTCGGGTAAAGCATTAAAAGAAAATGATCCGCCGGCATCTGTTGTTACGATACGTTTGTTGCTTTGTACCGTAACGCCCGGTAAAGGCTCATTCTGTTCATTCCTGACAATTCCGGCAATGCTACCGCTACCCTGAGCCATAACGTCCTGTTTGCATAAAAACATGCCCAGCAGTATTACTGCCAGTAATTTCATTCGTGTGCGCATAAGTTTAATTTATTGATGAGTTGTCCCATTACACTTCAGTTGAAGTATTGCACCCATTCAGGGGCTATGATGTATGTCTGGCTGTTATTTCCTCTTAACGTGTTTCAAAGTAGCGTTCAGTCATGCCGAATGACAGTGTCATTCCTGCTCCGCCCATACCGTTAATAACGGTAACCCCACTCTCAGGTGTAGTGATAAACGAACTGTCTCCGTTCGTCATTTTTGCATAAGTACCATTCCAGGATTGTATCAGGGTATCATCTTTAAAAGTTGCAAAGGTTTTGAGATAATCCAGAATCAGTTTATTAATAAATACCTTATCAAAAGGGTCATGTGTTAACCCGTATTCATGCGAATCCCCGATGGTCAGTTCACTATTCCCATTCTGTGATACCATCACATGTATCCCCCATTTAATGTACGCTGGATATTCTTTCTGATATCGTTCCTTTAATCCAGGAAGAGAAGAGGACGTTTTAAAGGAACTGTAATGGATCATGGAGAGACCACCGCAAAGAGAAGGACCTATCTCCCATTTATCCGGCTGTGCTGCCAGTCGCATCATCTGGATCTTACATTTAGTAATGGATGCTTTTAAAAAAGTTTCAGGATAAAGGGTTTCGAAATCTACCCCACTGCAGATAAATATTTCATCTGCCTGCCAGGACCTTTTACCGGAAGACACATAGGGATGATTTACTGCACTGATGGCCGTATTATAGTGGAACTCAACTTTAAATTTCTCTGCCAGATATCCTGCTACTGCTTTAATGGCTGTGCGGGCTTCCACTATCATTTCACTCCCGCTCCATAAGCCTCCCAGCAATCCTTGTTGCTGAGCGGCCCCGGTTATATTTACTATTTGTTCAGGAGTAAGTAATCTGCAATTTCTATGTTTACTTTCTGCTTCAGTAAATTCTTCCATCACCATTAATTCGTCCGGATGATAAGCAAGATGCAGGGACCCTTTTTCGCTGTGCCATATACCTGCTTCTGTACAGATCTCTTTCCAGATACTGCGTGAAAGCATGGCCTGGTCCAGTTGTACACCGGAAGGTTGTCCTATGGGCCATATCATACCGAAATTACGAATAGATGCACCTACCGGTTCTTCGCTGCGTTCAAAAACAGTTACCTGGTAACCTCTTGATGCAAGCGCTCTTGCCGTTGCCAGGCCGACGATACCTGCGCCAATAATGATGGCGGATTTTTGCTTCATACTGGTAATATTTTAATGTTAGGGACTTCTTTCTTCTTATGCACAAAAAAAGCCAGTGAGCATATAGCGGCTATGCTTCCTGCAACAGAAATACAGATAAGGCTTTGCTGAAAAAGATGGCTCCAGCTGATTGCCGCACTACCGCCAAACTCTTTAAACAACAGTACGGTAACACTACCCAGATATCCTGCAGCATCAGCGATGTACATAATGAAGCCTACGTTTCCTTTACAATGGAACGTGGCGATCATGCGTTCAAAAAAAATAGCGTTATAGGGAATATATGCCATGTACAGTCCCAATCCTGCAAGACTCATCCAGCTAATACTGTCTATATAATGAAGAGTGAACAACCAGGTAGATGCCCCGGTTAAAATACATCCTGCAATGATCAATCCATGAATGACCTTAAAAGCATTGAAGTTATTTTTGATAAGGATCAACAGGCTAAGCGCTACAAGTACAACGATCGCTATCAGTGAATCGATCGTAGCATAAATATGCACGTCTTTTATACCCAGTTCATTCCATATCTCTACTTCAAAATTATCTCTCAGATCTCTGGTAACAGTTAAAAGGATATAAATGATCAATATCAATATAATGCCGGGAAGAAAGTCGTGGACAAAATTTCTACGGTCTGCTGCGGTCATCGGCTTTCTTTCCGACCGGAGTTCCCTGTCCTGTTCTGAAGGCGGAGGCAGACAGTCCAGAATACCTGTAAAGACCACCAAGGGGATTACGAATAGCAGTCCCGTTAAAAAGGGCATCCAGTATTCACTTACGTGATAATTGCTTAATAAAGTACGCCCAACAGTTTTAATAAAACCTGAAGCAAATATGAGGCTTACGGACATTACCGCAGCCATGAATTCCGTGGCACGCCGGCCTTCCAGATAACCAAATACAAGTCCCCAGATCATCCCTAACGGAAAGCCATTCACAAAAAGGAAAATGATATTCCATGGTGCCGGCACCAGCGCAAAAAAGAGCAGCGCTAACCATGAGATCCCGATAAGGAATAATATGGTACGTCCTCTTTCACGGCCATCAATACCAGCTATGAAACGAATGCCGTAAAACTTACTGCAGGTATAACCTATTACCTGGAAGATCACCAGCCATACTTTATAATCTACATTCAGATAATGTAGTCCTTCGAAAGTGGCTGCGGAAAAGGCTTTCCGGAAAGCATACATACTTGTGTATGCACCGAAAGCAGCTAATGCGGTAATGATGGAAACCACACTATATGGCCATTTTTGGAGTCCTGATCGTAATAACTGTTTCATTTTACAGGCTTGCAATTGTTACCACATCAGCAATATCATCTATTATGTGAGTAGGATTATACAAGGCCAGTCCCTCGCGGGAGAAGATGCCGGTAGTAACGCCTATAACATACCTGCAACCTGCATTTTGTCCTTCCCTGATATCCACTTCTGTATCCCCCACTTTCATCACTTCCAGTGGATCTGAGATCTGCAATGAATGCATCATCGACCGGATCATATAAGGATGCGGACGGCCTTCCGGCACCTCGTCTGAGGCTATCAGCAGATCAATCAGTTGTGTCTTTTCCCATTGAAGGCGATCAATAATAATGGAGGCTATATTGCGGGAAAATCCGGTGTTTATACCCACGCGGATACCTGCCTCCTGCAATTTCCTGAAGGTGGCCTCCACATTGGGCAGCGGTTGCAGTTCAGCCGTTTCGTAATACCGCATCATCTGTTCCATAAACGTCTGGTGAATGGATTTTACCAGTTGTTCTTCTATTGGCTCCGGAGCGTTTGCTTCCAGCAATTGCCTGATAGCAAATGCTTTTTCATACCCCATCAGCGGGTCTATCTTGTCCAGGGAGAGATGATAGTCAAAATGACTGAGTGCTGTCTGAAATACCTTGCTTACTTCGTGATTATCCTTTAAAGTGGTGCCTGCAATGTCAAAAACGGCCAATTTTATACCCATAAACGTTGTTTAGTATTACCCTACATACAGAGCAGCAATACTAAACAAAGTTTAGCTAAAGTAAACAAATCCAATATTAACTTAAGATTATGCTATTTACCCTGTTCAAAGAAATAGATGGCTAACATGGACAGTTTGCCTTTCCCGATATTACGGGGACTATGAAGAAGACGACCATCAAATAACATAGAGTCGCCTGCATTAAATTCGATTTCCTGGTCCTCAAAAATGAATTTGGCCTTTCCTGATATAATATACTTATACTCATAGGCTTCTGTACTTATAAGCGGACGCTTCGCTTTTTCATCCAGCTCCAGTAGCACGATATCAATAGTGGAATTTTTAATAGACTGGGTAAAGATGCGATGATAATGAAATCCTTCTGCCTGTTCTTTTTCAAAATATTGATATTCCTCTCTACGTTTAACAAGGATAAGGTTCTTGTCACGTTTCGTAGTAATTTCGCTAAAGAATCTATCCAGGTTAATTTCCAGAGATTTTATAATATCGATCAGTACTATCAGTGAAGGAATTGTACGACCATTCTCTATTTGTGATATCAAGCCCTTGCTTACATCAGCTTTATCAGCCAGCTCCTGCACTGTAATACCCTTTTCACGACGAAGGTCTTTTATACGATTACTGATCTGAATCAGAACATCTTCTTGCATGGAAGCAAATATATTACAAAACTCTATTAAAACTAATGGGCATTATTCATCATGGCTTATCTCTTCCTATAAACCTACCTTTCCCCAATAAAAAATTAATGGCATTATCCACATTTCTATCTACACTCACTTCCGTTTTCAGATGAGCTATATACCGGACAATTTCAAGTTGTAAAGACGGACGTAAATTATCAAATATCTTTTTTGCACGCTTGTTTTCATGTAGTGCCTTTACCAATTTTGGATGAGGATGTATCGTTCTGTCTGATGGATCAAAATCAATCGTCAGGTGTACGCTCTCTCCTATTCTATTGGGTGAATTTTTAAGCATCGACGTATTAATATACAGTCGCCACGAACCACTATACTTTACCAATGTCTGTTTATAAGGCAAATCGTTGATCGCACCACGAACAGGGATGGCCCCTTTGTCTTTCCCTGCCTGTTTAAAAATATCGGTTAAAATGATTTCAGGTACAAATACAAATGGATTTATTCCGATAATCTCTATATCAGCTGTGAATGTGTGCATTATTGTTTGTTGATTTCCTTTACTATATTACAAAATATTTCCCTATACAATGAATCCTGAACTGTCAAATGCCAGACAAAGTGATACCCCCTCCCGTGCAGCCGCACAAAACGATAGTTCTTCAGGATTATCCCGGCCGGCAGTTCAGCCAATTCAAAAAGCGCTCAAAGACGGACCCGATGAACCCGAAGAGTATATAAAAGAACCCATGTTCCCGAAAGAAAGGGACAATGCCATGATATCCCCCTTTCAATTAAAGCCCGATAATAGTTCTTCCACGAAGCAGCGGCAACTGCCACAGGAAGCCTGGCATGTAGTACAGCAGAAGCAGGCCATAGTGCAACGGAAAAAGATAGTAGTGACAACTTCAAAGGCTTCTTATAACTGGGGGAATACCGGAGAAATCGATCATAAAGATTTATTAAGATTTATACGAAGAAGAGATATAGAGGACGGTTGCATCAATATTAGTGAGGAGGATATATTCTATATAGCAATTGATGATTTAATATCCTCCATAGAAGGTGCTATTGATGACGATGAGCGTATAAATAAAGAGTTGGAATACCTGGTATCCGAACTGGAAAAAATAAGAGACGGAGATGAGCAGGAGGAAGTGGAGCCAATAAAAGACCTGAAACGCAAAAGAGAGGACCAGCAGGCTACATCAAACAAAGAGGGCAAAATATATGCAGAGGAAGATATTAAATCCCAGCGTGCACGAAATGCGGCAACCCGGGCCACGGAAGATACTGATATGGACATTCAGCAGCAATCTCCGGAAGAACCATTAAAATTCGTCGCCTGGAATGCCAATCATTTTGGAGAAGGGAACAGCTTGCAGGAGGCTGAAATAATTGAACATATTAAGAGTCTCAATTCCAAAGAGATCATTGAAAAAATAAACGGCGAGGGTAGTAAATTTAAGGTGAGCAACAAAAAACAAAAGATCGAATATTCCGCCCCTGAAATAATAAATTATCTGCAGGTACTGGATGCTCTTACAGAGAAGCTGCCTTCTTATGATGAAATCAGCAAAGTAAATCAATTAATGAATGCAGCCGGTTCTCTTGGTTATATTTTCAAGAGACTGAAAGAGGAAGATCCATTCTATACCCCAAAAATCCCCTTAATATCAGCCATCACCGGCGCATTAAAAAAGCATTATATGATGGCGCACTCCAGCCATTTGATGGAGGTGCATCCCAACCTTATCATGGGATTCAATGAGGTAGGAAAAGGAGTGGAATTCATGCAGGAAACACTTGAAGACAAGGAAGATCTGGATGGAGGTGTTAAAGTCGAAAAGGGGCCTAAATTACAAGCAGTTTCTATAAACGTGACAAAGCTGAATGAATCCGTAGAATGGTACAATGACATGTTCAAAGAAGAGCTTGGAAAGAATAAGCTGGCACCCGTTGAATTGAAAAAAAAATATACCGATTCAGATTATGAAGAACAGTTCAAAGCATTCAAAATGATAGGGATGCCGGACGACCTTCTAAATAAATCACAAATAGAGTACTACCCTATTGTTTTCAACTCGGGTAAATATGAATACAATGGCTTTATCGCTGTTTCCGGCAATAATGTTGAAACAGATACCGCTGAAATAGATTGGACCAAGAACCCTTACCTTTCCGATTATGGTAAATTCCGTCCTATTGTGGTCCACAAATTGCTTAGAAAAGATAAAGAAGGGAACACTCATGGAAATGGAATTTGGTATGGCATGGTACATACAACTCCAAGCGGGAATGAGTTTGACAGAAGAGACATTTATGAAGGACAATTACAGGAAGCTTTACCTAAAATAAAGGCCCTGGCAGAAGCGGATAATGCGCAGTTGATCATAGGCGGAGATTACTATATCGCAGAAGAAGCACTTGTAAAGACCCCTTCCACTTTAAAAACTGAGGGCAATAAATACAAGAACAAATCTGATAATGATTTTTCCAGAACAGCGAAAGAGATCGAGGATAATAAATTGAAATCCAATAGCCCGGTCGGATGGTCTGATAATTCCCGGAGCTATTTTACCGGAACAACGCAGGGTGTAAGAAATTTGATACATCCGGAATCCCGTGACCCATATAATTATAAAGGCAACCTTGAAAATGAAGAACTGGCGTCTGCAAGGTCAGTAACCGGTACAAATAAAACCGACCTTGGTCTTCAAAGCGCTGACTATTTTATAGTTGATCCGGCAACCTCCAAAACCCAGCGGGCAGCAGTGATCAATCCTGTTACCGGGTTACCTTTCCACCTGGAATCTGAGGATAAGGAATTATCAAATGCATGGTTCAGCTTCAGCGACCATGTCCCTGTCATGCTTATAGTATCCGCAGAAAAGAATGATAAGAATGTAGATAATGCATTCCCTTCCAATAAAAGCTATTTTAACAATACCCCTGATAATTTAAACCCTTTTGATCTTAAATTCCTGCAAGTCTCCAATGCCAGGGCCCATGCCATAAATAAGGAGGTTGAAATCCCGGCAGAGATGGAGGATGCGTACAATAGTATGCTGGAAAAGCGAAAGTCAGGTATCTATACGGATGAGGATATGACAACACTGACCAAATTAAAAGAAGCATTCCTTCGGCAGGATGAAAGCAAAGAATCCATTTCCATGGAAATGTTCGAACCATACCAGGCAAGCAATGCATTTATTACCACTATACTTTATCAGATATGGTCTGATATATATGAACTTCAACTGGATAATGAAGAGCAGGAATTACTGGACTTCATTCAGGAAGCTCGCATGATCATCAAGGAAGATAAAATAAATGCTGCTTATAGTATTTCTGAGAATAAGGATGCAGAAGCTGCTTCGTTGTTATCTAAATATTTGGGCGGGGAAAATCTGAAAGAAATTGACAAATTATATAAAAAAGAGAAGCGCGATAAAAAAGACGTAACAGCGTTCATTCAATTAAAGAAGAAACTGCAACAGGACTTACTGGATAAAATTACGGAGAGAATAGGCCAATATAAAAAAGAAGTAGAAAAAGATTCGCTGTTCAATGAGAAGGACCAATATAACAATTTTATAAAAAACTATATCCTTCTTGGAGACATTATAGGCAAGAATGTTATTATGAGCAATGACCGGAAACATGAAAATGACGATGCTGATGACGAGCCACATGGCTCATTTGCACAAGGAGGAGGTATCCCCAATAACGGAACTGATTGCTTCATAAATGCAGTATGTCAATTACTCTCTTTGCCAGCATACAAGTCATTGCACTTAGATAATACAGTACAAAATTTTATACAAAAAGTAATAAATAAAGAGGAGATTAAAGATACAGAGGTTAGCACATTAAGATCACATCTGATCAATTATAAACAGATAAATACAGAAAATGAACAGGAAGATTCCGCGGAGCTATTAGGAAAACTGATGGATAGAATTGATCTGGACCCTGAGCGGGATAAGGCGCTACTGGAAGAGATCCAGGTAATGTATAAAAAATACTTTAAATATACGGCAAGTAACAGGCGCACTATTCTGGAATCAGACAATAACCCTGAATTCCAGAATAAAGTCAAAGATGATAATCCCGCACAATGGATTGATGGTAAGAACACAAGTGCACCGATTACCGAAAATGTGCTTAATATACCTGTAGCTAATACAGAAGGATTGATAGATTGGCTGAACGCAACAAAAGAATTTGTGTTCAATCCGGATTATGACAACCTGAAAACCGTAAACTGGGCGCTCGTAGACGGAGTATGGCTAAGTCTGCGGAAAGTAGCGGAAAAAACAATATTCTCCTATTTACCGGCTGTTCTTACTATCGCATTGAGCAGGTTTAACAATGACCTTACTAAAATAAACAATCCATTTAAAATGCCCGAAGTATTCGAATTGTATGAAGAGGGGGATGATGGGATTGTACGAAAAAAATACACGTTGAAAGGCTTCATATACCACCGTGGCAAGACTCTTCAGGGAGGACATTACTGGGCCCACAGGAAAGATGATGAAGGCGGGTGGAATAAAGCGAATGATGAGAATGTCAGCCCATCAGATATGACGGATAAAAATACCGAAGGCGCTTTCATGCATGATATTAATAATGGGTATATCTATACTTATGTACTTTCCGAAAGAACGAATGTAAAAGAAACCGGAGAGGCAAAAGCATTGGCTGAATATGAAAATTCAGATGATGATGAGAAGCAGAACGAAAATAACAAGGATGAATGGTTTACAAATGCCCAAAAAAATATAGCATCCTATAAAGCTCTGCCGGAAAAGAAGCAGGATAAGTGGTCTGATCAATACAATGAAGATGAACAGATGGATGATGACAGCGTAGTACTGTTTGATGACGATGATTTCAATAGCGACGAGGACGTGGATGCTGAGGAATTCAGTGAGTAGGAACCAACTCCCTCATTCAAGTAATAAAACCAGGCTTAAATAAGCATAATTTGCATTCACACAATGTGTTACTTCAACACAACGTTATATCGCTGACTTTAAACCTGGTGAATACAATGAAAAAATTGCTGTTCTTCTTTATGTTGCTGACTACCGGCGTATATTCCCAGACCAGATTATTCCAGGTCACAACAGCTGCAACGAACCCTGGTGATGCCGTACTCATAAGAGGCGAATACCTGGATAAGATCACGAAAATACAGGTGAGTCGCCTGCCCGACGATAACGTTGATAATATATTGCCTGCATATGTTCCGTTACCCAGGGAAGACGCCGGACCAGATGATGGTGGCACAGATAAGAAAGTAGCCCCCTTAGATAATAAAGGCATTACGGTCGAGGCCCTTCAACGCAATACACAATCCGTTAAATTCATTGTGCCATCCAGCTATCAGCAAGGCGTGTACAGTGTCAGATTAACAGATAGTGACAACCACATCACCGGCTTTAATGTCAATGTTCCTAAAGTGAACTGGGTGATCAGTGAAGAGGGATTAAACATAACTGCCGGAGGGAACCTGCGTATCCAGGGAAAGAATTTATACAGGAAAGGTGCTAAAGGTCAGATCGTCATCATTTCTGCAGATAAAAAACAAGTCATAAGAGCAGCAGTAGCCAATGCTTTTGACGACTTCTCCGTCAATGTAAATATTCCGGGTAGTACTCCTTCGGGCAACTACAACTTATATTATCATAACGGATCAGGTGGAAAAACAGCCTGGAGCGCTCCGCTACAGGTAACTGTTGTGAACCCCTCCACAAATAAATGGGACAAAAAGACTTTCAACGTAAAAGACTATGGCGCTAAAGGCGATGGTGCAAATGATGAAACGGCCGCCTTCAATGCTGCTATATCCGCTGCCAAACAACAAGGTGGCGGAACTGTATACGCTCCTGCGGGACGTTATATGTTAACAGATGCACTCATCCTCCCACCTTTCACCCTGCTTAAAGGTGCTTCCAAAGAAACAACTCAGTTGTTCTGGAACCCAGCCAACTGGGCGACCGGCAAAATGCCCGCCAGTCTTATTAGCGGCTCCCATCATTTTGCCATCAAAGACCTCAATATATTAGCTACCAGGGCCTGGGGTATCATTATGCTAACCGGGCCTGTTCCCGAACAGGGTAATATCACCCTCGAAAACCTGGTTGTTAAACAAAGCGTTGAACCGGAAGTATCCTCCTTCATGGCAAGGGCCAATGTGGAGGCTGCTAAAGCAGAAATAGACAGCAAATGGTTCAAAACCGGGATTCTACTGAGAGGGAGCAACTTAAAAGTCCGGAACTGCTCATTTAATTGTAGTGGCATGTACAACTTCGTTGCTGCCAGTGGCTTCATACAACATTGCAGGTTTGAAAAGAACGGAAGCGACAAAACCTTTATGGCCATCCATCCTAAAGGCTTAATATTTGAAGATTGTTATAAACAGATGAACGGTTATGGCTATGCCACCTCCATCGATGAAAGCAATAATCTGTACGAGGCCAGGAACACCATCCCCTTCAACTATATCAATGACCGGGAAGTGATGACCTTCGATGGTGGCAGTGGTGCCTATGCAGGACCAGTGGCCGGTGTAAAGGGTAACACCCTTACACTCCCCTCCGGCGCCGTTACCAACCAATGGACACCTAATAAATGGATAGGGGGCGGTGTATTTATCCTCGAAGGGAAAGGAGCCGGTCAGTACAGGCGGATCGTCAGCCATACCCTGGATGTTATCCAGCTTGACCAGCCCTTCCTGGTAGATCCCGATGCAACCTCTGTGATCAGTATCACCACCATCCGTAAAAACCTGTTTTTTATCGATAATGACGTGGCTGATGGTGGCGCCTATCAATTCTATGGCTCCGCAGAGAACTGCGTGATTTCCGGGCTTAAAATGCGCAGGTGCATTGGTATAATAGGTCGTGGTTCCCTTATTTATAAAGGGCGGCAACCTAACTGGTACACGGATATTGTTAACTGTGAATTAAATGAAGGGAATAATAACATTCCAAAGATGGCTGTGAAAACCAAAGTATCCAGTTATCAGAATATCAATATCGTTGGCTCCGGTGGTACGGCTATGAATATCGGCACCCTGGTAAGACGTAATAAATTATACGATTTCAGCTTTATCCGTACTTCCCCGGGAGCAAATCCCAATGCCATCACCGATGTCATTATTGAAGATAATAGCTTCACGAATGCGGATAAGGCCATTTCCCTCGGAGGGTCAGGCAACATGAGTTCCAACATACTCATTCACAATAATCACTATAAGAATGTGAATAAACAGGTGGATGTCAATACGGCATTGAAACCAGACAGCTATCTGATACTACAGGATGGTGTGAAATAATAAAAGAGGTACCAGTGAGTACTGGTACCTCCTCGTCTAGAATAATTTTTCCTCTGGTGGTTTCACACCGGCCAGACGAAGATAAACGGTAGTCTGACCCCTATGGTGAGTCTGATGTTCGAATCCCTTGGCCAATGCCATTTCTTTTGTTAAATCAAATTTATTAAAAAGCTTTATCTTCTCTCCTAACTGGGCAGGTGTCATTTTTTGAATGTTGCTGATGGCAAAATCATAACTTTCCATCACTTTTTTTGTTACATTCTCTTTAGTCTTGGCACTGTTCTTTTCTAATTCTCCGGGGCCTGTCGGGCTTTTCACATCTATAGCAGCAGCCACCAAACCATAATTGGCATCTGCCAGATGCAGCATTTGTTCCGCAAAAGAACGCATTTCAGGCGTCGGTTTCAGAGAATACCCAGACTCTGGCATTGCATCCAGGTATTCCTTTGTATAGACCTTGGCTCTCTCCCATTCCTTTACTATCTGATCTGTGGATTCCTGTGCCCGGGCCAGATTGACAAAACTAAAAATAAAACATAGCGTAGCTAAAAGATGAGTTGCTTTCATAACGTTTTTTTTAAGTGATTTACTACATAAAACAGAATAAATGCTCAATAGTTGAGCAATTGATGTTATTATAATACAAAAATATAAAATAGATACCCTTATTGGGGCGGAAGATATATTTGTTCCCTGGGAAGCTATTATAAATTTACAAAATCCCTATATAAAAAGGAAGGTGTACCAAAACTGGTACACCTTCCTTTTATAATATTATTGAAGAAACTTCTCTAGTATTTATCATTCTGCGTAAATGCTTTCGAAGCATCCATTGCCGACTGCGGGATCGGGAAAATCCTGCGGTAAGGCTGAGATGCTGCTTTAGCTGTGCCAGCGGCATCAAATTTACCGAAACGGATCATCTGTTTCCTTCTGTACATTTCCCAATAAGTCTCGTAACCTATCTCATTGTAAAGCGATTGCTCGTCAAGCGTAGTAATAGCTACACCTGGTGCATTGGCATACAGCGCTTCACGTGTTCTGCTGGTGCGTAACTTATTGATATCTGCCATTGCCAGATCTGACTGACTTTTACGGAAATATGCCTCAGCACGTAAGCAATAAATAACACCTAAACGATACAGCGGAATATCTACATTGCTGGAACCATTATCCTTTTCAGGATCGAATTCGAACTTGAATATACGCACACCACGGTTGATCTGTGCCTGGGTGAAAACAGCCTGCGCAGGATTGTCAAAATTAAGCTCAGGAGTAAAATCAACCGGAAGGGCCGTATTCTTTTCACAATAGAGCATTGATACTTTGATACGGTTATCAGCTGTCATCTCGAAGCCACCGTTTAGCAGCTTAGGTCCGTACTGCTGTCCTGCAAGGAGACCACGGTTGAAGTGGAACCAGGGCACGGTACTACCTACTACTGTGCTGGTAGCCGGTACGCTTACATCTGTACCGTCGTTCATGAACCAGGTACCATCAGCATACTGATAATGTCTGGAAAAACGTGGATCATCATGTTTCCCGTCCCAGGTAGCATAAAATTCAGGAGTGGTACATACTGCGTTGGTACCCCTGTTAAGTGGAGAAGGTTTCTGATTCCTTTCCATAGGCATGTAGGCAAAATCGTTATCACTGTTTCTCAGGGTATTGATGTCCTGCGATACTACGAAAATCAGTTCCGGTCTGCCGGCATTGTCTATATCGAAGTTCCTGAAATAATTGCTTTCCAGAGAGAACTGCGGGTTGTCAATGAGCAGGGAGGTATAATAGATCACCTTGTCCATATCAGTACCATTGTTATCAACTGCTGCTTCCAGGAAGTCGAAGCCGCTGGTAGAATAACGATTTTTAAATACTGCACGGTTCATGTACATATCTGCCAGCAAAGCATAGGCAGCCTGTTTGGTGAATCTGCCGTTATGTGTATTCTGTTCTTTCAGGTTAGCCAGATCAGGCAGTATTGCTTCTACTTCTTTGATCAGTCCATTGATGGCTGTATCAGCCTTTTTCACTTCCAACGGAGCATCTGCAACGAAAGGGTTCTTATATGGGGCCTGTCCGAAAAGGTCCAGTGTATGGTAAGTGTAAAATGCCAGCAACCCTCTTGCTTCTGCAAGGAACAGCGTTTTATTGGCAAAATTCTGTGCGTTATTGACGCTGCTGATCGCGGTCAGCGACTTGGTAATACCACTGTTCAGGTTATTCCAGGTATTGGTAAGCACGGAGTTATCCGGTCCCCAGGTAAACTCATGAACGGCACGCCAGACACCACCATCTCCCCAGTCACTACCACGTGTAGGCAGCAATGCTTCATCCGTTGAATATTCCTGTAACCCGAACACATTACCATGGTCCACAAAAGTACCGTCTCCCATTTGTCCGTATGCTGCTGCGATAGCATTTTCCGGATTTGAATTATTAGAGCCTAATACCTCGTCGATCACTTTTTCGTGCAGGTCTGTACATCCTACCATTGCCACAGTAAGGAAGATACCCGCTAATTTATGTAGTTGTAATGATTTCATATTTCTTAAAATTTAACCGTTGCGCCTAAAAGGAATGTTTTTGCAGCCGGATAGGTGGTATAATCGATACCGAGGGACTGATTACCGCCTGATGTCTTCGTTGTATTAACCAATGGATCGTAACCGGAATAGCCTGTGATGGTCAGCAGGTTCTGTGCGCTCACGTACAGGTTAAACGATTTCAACCAGGTCAGTCTGTCGCATGTAAAAGTATATCCGAGACGGACATTGTTTAAACGAACGAAATCAGATTTTTCCAGGTATAAGGACGACAACTGCACAGGGTTGGTAGTGCTGGCCTTCGCTTCGTAATATTTCCTCAGTACGTTACGGTCAGATGCCAGACTGTTGATATTCAGGTCCAGCGCTGTATTGTTAACGAGGTATCCTCCTGTTTGTCCGATGAAGGAAAACGAAAAGTCAAATTTCTTATAACGCATCTGGCTGTTCAAACCGAAGTTGAAATTAGGGATAGCGCCTTCGAAAATCTCTCTGTCATTGGCATTAATGACACCGTCACCTGTTTTATCTTCGAAAATGTCCTTACCATCCTTATCATAACCCAGGTGTTTCAACATATAGAAAGAACCTGCTTCATAGCCATTCTTATAGATGTTTGCGTTCACACCGGAAAGGCCGGGACCGGATATGCTACCGGAGTAAAGTTCAGAAACCGGAAGGTCTTTGATCTTGTTGGATAATGTAGATCCATTCACGTCCAATGTCCAGCTGAAATCCCTGGTGCGGACCAGTTGTGATCCCAGCATGATCTCAAATCCTTTGTTTACGATCTGGGCATCTACGTTCTTCCATACGGTAGTCGTAGGACTAAGCGGACCGGAAGGAATATTCAGGATAGGATTCTTAGTGGTTTTGTTATAGTATTCCAGTGAACCGTACAACTTGTTTTTCCAGAAACCGAAGTCCACCCCTACATTGTACTGTTCTACCAGCTCCCATCTGAGGTCCGGATTAGCAGTACGGTTTACGGTAGTACCGTTCACCAGGTTGAGGTTGTCATACAGGTAATACCCTGCGCCTGTAGACAATGAGTAACTGGCCTGTGTGATCTTGTTAGGTACTTCCTGGTTACCTGTCTGTCCCCAGCTGGCACGGAGCTTCAACTCCTGTATAGCATCCATGTCTTTCATGAAGCCTTCACGGTTTATTGCCCAGCCTAAAGCTACGGAAGGGAAATACCCGTATTTCTTGTTCTCACCGAAACGGGTAGAACCATCTGCTCTTAAAGAGGCTGTAAACATATAACGACTGTCGTAGTTATAGTTCACACGTCCGAAATAAGATTGCAGTTCGTTTTCCTGTGCATAACCACTTGGACTGGTTGCTGTTCCTGCATAACCGGGATTGTATTCAGGATCTACACCCTGTCCCTGTTTGGTGATACCGATCATGCCGAAAGTAGTACCGGAGAACTTAAACTGCTGGTAGGAAAAACCACCCAGTACTTCAAACTGATGCTTATCAATAGAATGATTATACGTCAGGTAATGTTCCAATAATGTAGATAAAGAAGACAGGTTATTCTGTGCATAAGCACCGTTTGGCTGTCTGTCCGTTACGTTCGGATAGATAGTGGAATTACGCTCTGAAGTGGATTTATCAATACCATAGTTAAAACGGTAATTTAATCCTGGTAACAATCTGAGGGTAGCTTCGATGTTACCCAGCACACGGAACGTATTCGTTTTGTCATCATAAATGCTCAGCAGATAAGCCGGGTTGTAATGTGCATTCATGTTGAAGTTGGTATACCCGCCTGTTGAATCACGTAAAGAGCGTGTAGGATTTGCCATCAGGGCATGTATGATAAGCTGACCATCTGAACCGGCAGTATTACCGTTCGGGATAGCTGTTTCATTGATATCGCTGGCTGTCAGATTCATCTTAACGGTCAGGCGTTTCTCATCAAAAAACGACTCCTCGGCATTCAGTCTTGCAGTGGTCCTTTTGAAGCTGCTTTTTTCTACGATCCCATCCTGGGCCATATGGGAAAGTGATGCCAGGTAACTGCCGGTAGCGGAAGTTTTGGCAAAAGACAGATTATGGTTCTGTACAAAACCATTGCGATAGATCACATCCTGCCAGTCGGTATTGCCACCATGATCATAAGCCGGATTTACCAATGCTTTACGATATTCATCAGCATTCAGCACGTCCAGTTTTTTTATCACTTTAGAAGTACCTAAATACGCATCGTAAGTCAGTGAAGGACCACCCTTGCTACCACGTTTGGTAGTGATCAGTACCACACCGTTAGAACCTCTTGCTCCATAAATAGAAGCAGCAGAAGCATCTTTCAGGATGGTGATAGTTTCTATATCACTGGTGTTCAGGAAGTTCAGTGGGTTTTTAGGTTCAGAGCTACCCAAGCCGAAGTCCGGCCCACCTGCGCTCACGTTATCATTACTCAACGGCACACCGTCCACTACGAAAAGTGGCGTACTACCGCTCCTGATAGACCCTACGCCACGGATGAATACGTCCACACCGGCTCCAGGTTCACCACTGGATTGTGCAATGCGTACACCAGCGACCTTTCCCTGCAGCATGTTATCAACAGAAATGTTGACACCCTGCTTAATATTATCAGCTTTTAACTGTGTCAATGCACCTGTTACATCTGCTTTGGTCTGGCTACCATAACCAACTACTACCACCTCTCCTAACTGACTATTGCTTAATTGCAGTGTCACATTCAGGGTTTTGGTACCGGCTGTTACTTCCTGTGAGGTGTAACCGATGGAAGAGATAACCAGTTTTTCACCATTGGCTACCTCAATACTAAATTCACCGCGCTCGTTCGTCGTTGTCACCTTATTGGAGGTCAACGATTTCACGGAGGCGCCGGGTATCGGAGTGCCGTCTGAGCCAACGACCACTCCCTTTACAGGTTCCTGCCGGGCTACCTGGTAATAGTTACGATGAGATGCCTCATGGGCCATGGAAGGGCTTACGGCCGAAAGCCATACCGCGACCATTAAAAGAAATTGATTGTTCATTTCAATCTTATATTACGGTTGATGTTAAAAGGCATACTTAAATTATGACCTGCTGGTCATTTTTCCTGATGATTGGATCATCAATGTATCATTATCATTGCGAAACGTGAGCTGCCCCAAAGCTCTCAGTATCAAACATAGACGGCACACAACTTATCTTGTTGCGATTAAAACTCATATAGGTGACGTGTCCTTTTTTAAACAGGGTGCAATGATAAGCAGCTTTTCAGAATTTGTTGTTAACTCAAAGTTATGTTTACTTTAATAAATTAAGCGCATTTATTAATGATACACGTTTACAGGGAGCTGGGTATCCCTATTAGTCTTTTCAAAAAAAATCAGGCTGTCTCAAAAGTAACTAATACATCTTCGATATGTTTGCGGCAAAACATAATAGGCTCCGTTAAGAGCCTTTTTTTGTGTTTACAATTACTTTTGAGACACCTTGTTTTTTTTAACAGTCTCAATACTTCACCCCCATATCCCCTGCAGGAAACCATTCAGATCTTCCCCTTTATCCAATCCGAGTTTCTGTTTAACTCTGTACTTGGCCATACGAACGCTCTTCGCTTCGATATTCATCAGTTGGGAAATCTGAACAGTATCCATTTTGAGATACAGATAAGCGCAAAGTTTTAAATCAAGCAGACTTAATTTCTTTTCTGCCTTCTCATTGATCAGGTTAAAAAAATCAGGATGCACCTGTTGTATCTGCAATTTTGCCTGTTCAAAATCACTGTCAAGTGACATCTCTTCTCTTAATATTTTCTGGATGTTCACAGGATCTCCGGTGGTTAACTGGTCCTTTATCTGCAACAGCATCTGGTTCTTATGTTCCAGTTGCAATACATTCGCCATCGCTTCTGTTTTCAACTGCTGTTGCTGGGTTTCCAGCAATTGCTGTTCAACCTTCAGTCTTGCCTGCTCTTCTTTTTCCAGCTTTATCTGCAGCTCAGAATCCAGCTTTTCAAACTCAAGACGTTTTTCCCGTTGCTGGGAATAGCGTAGTTTAAAATGGTAAGATTTGAACACAAACAGTAATGCGAATAAGGAGGCTAAAGCAATACAGCCATACAAATAGTTTTGCAGCCTGCGATTATGCTCCCGTTCTTTCAGTGCACGCATTTCCTCATTCTTCCGCTCCGTTTCATATTGTATTTGCAGCTTCTGCGCATTCAATGCCTGCTGCTCGTTGAAATTCTTATTACTATATAATGTCACTTCCTTTTGAAAATCCAGCGCTTTTTTATACAACCCTTTCTCCCCGTAAAAATCAGATAATGCCTGCACCACATTGATCATCGTATGGTAATAAGGGAGTTCTTCTGCTTTCATCAGCGCATAGGCTTCCAGGAGATAGTTTTCCGCAAGCCCATCGTGCCCTTCTCTTCTGGCATATTCACTGAGTATACCCAGACTGCTCGCCTGAACTTCCCGGCTGCCATCTACATTATTCATGATCATTCTGGCAGTATTCGCATACTGCACCGCCTGTTCTTTTGCCTCTTTATCTGTTGCAGGAAAATATTTCAAATAATAATCAGCAATATTGATACAGGCAATACCTTCTGTATAATGCGCCACCTGCCCCGGATATTTATCGTACAACATTTCAGACTGATGCAGATAAAATAAAACACTGTCAAGCTCAGGTTTACTTTTAGATGCATTGTAATTATACTCATGCGCTATCGATAACGCCGTATAACAATTGCTCAGGAGATTATAATCTTTTATCAGTAATGCATTTTCAGTTGCCTTCCGGGCATAAATATTTACCAGCGAATCATCATTCCATTTGGAATAGACCGTATACAACTGGTAATACATCTTGGCTGCAACATAAGGGTCCTTTACCTTTTCTAATTGCTTTAAAGCCAGATTGCAATATTTCACTACGGCATCTGCATCATCCAGTGTTTTATACAGCCATACAATTCCATAGTAAGCATAAGCCATTGCTAAAGGATCATTGGCCTTTTCTGCAAGCGCTAAAGTAGAATCGCTGATCGATTTCAAAGCGACTAATTCCCGGGTATTGGCTTTTACATTCGTTATTAAAGTATATGCTTTAACGGCATCCGTATAATTCTTATTCCGCAAGGATATATTAATAGCCTCTCTGGCCCTGACCTCCGCCTGCGTATAGTTTTTATTGATCCGGTATATTTCGGCTAATTGTCTTAATAAAACAGGTTTTTCCTTTTCACCCAATGCAGGATTATCAACAACTGATTTTAAACTATCTGCCAACATAACCTGTGAAAAGCTGCCTAATGGCATAAACATAAAAAGAATCAGCAACAAAGATTTCATAGACGCTAAAATTACAAGCCTTATGCCAAAAACAATTACAACAATCTGTTATTAATCTATAAAGATATAATAATCATTATATTAAACAAGGTGTAGACGTATTGTAGATACCGGAATTTAGAAACCATCTGTACATTTGAAACAGCCATCAATCTTAAAAACATGAAATACCTGTTCCCCGCATTCTCACAATTGTTTACGCTTTTTTTTGCGATCCCCTTCCCCATGCTTTTATATTACGATATCAAAAATGAGAATCCGCCTGATCTTGCAGGAACAAACCCCTGGATAGCATTGGGCCTTGTCGCATTATCAATGATGCTCTGGATATTCCTGCTGACAACATATTTCCGTAATTGGATATTATCCGTTTTCAGGCTAAAGCATAATATGGAATTATTAAAGAAAGATGGTGTCCTCCGGGAGGCAACCATCCTCGACTCAGCAAAAATCCCCAACAAGAACGCTGAATATAACACCTATGAACTTACATTATCCTTTAAAAACCTCGTAAATACAGAGATCACACAAAAAACGGCTGTAAATGATATCAGACCTGATGAACACCGTTTTGAGACCGGTAAAAAAATCGACCTGCTTATTGACAGTCAGATGAAACGTACCCCTTATTTTATGTTTGCTACTTCAGAAGCCAGTATCAGGAGCGGAATAATGCTATTGAGGACCGGAGGCTTGTTAGTATGTTCAATACTGGTTGCCGGCTATTATATTTTTTCCTACCAACTGGAAAATGATGGTGCAGGATGGCGTTTTATGAGCTTCGGTCATCCCCTGCTTATTTGCCCCCTGGTGCTCCTTTTTTACAAGTGCATAGCGCTGCTTATCGC
This sequence comes from Chitinophaga oryziterrae, assembly GCF_009758125.1. Classification (GTDB taxonomy): domain Bacteria; phylum Bacteroidota; class Bacteroidia; order Chitinophagales; family Chitinophagaceae; genus Chitinophaga; species Chitinophaga oryziterrae. The sequence goes on along the minus strand of NZ_WRXO01000004.1, from coordinate 66,167 downwards.
AAAATTTTCCGGCAACGCTGCGGATCAGGCATTCATAAAGTTTAAAGGCATACGGACAACTGCAAAAGTACTCCACGTGGAAGAGACCGGCACCTATATTAATGAACAACCCATGATACGATTTGAACTGGAATATACCGATGAACAACAGCAGGCACACAGGACCAGCTTCAAAAAAATAATAGGTCTGCTCAAATTAGATCTTGCCCGACAGAAAAACATAGACATTTTTTATCTCAAAGACGATCCTGCACGCATTGCTTTTGCCGAAGATCTGGATAACCTCAATTAAATACAATGAAGTACACAATATTGATGCTCTGCATTATTACATTCTCTGGCTGCAAACAAATATCCGGGAGTGTGGAAGCAACATTCCATCCTGCTGATTCTGTCATAAACAAAGAGAAGCCATCTGATGAATATACTAGCGACACAATTACCATCCATACATCAATTTCCATCAGTTCTTATGAGCATACAGAAAGCAAAAGCTCCGATAAACCTGACTCTGTATACAGATACAGATAAACAGCAATGCCCGTCCCCGGTATAACCAGGATCGGGCATTGACTGTATCAAATTATTAAAATTTACTAGTAAGCTACTTTTACATCTACCGTAAGATAGCTATCAGACAAGGACTTCACTTTCACAATACCGATCTTACCATCGCTGTTCTTAAAGAACACCACTACCGGTAAATTCGCTGCATCAATTGTTTGATTATCATCTGCTACAGTCAGTTTATTTAAGGTAGAAGCATGCGTTAACGTGTCAAATGAAGTTACTTTAAAAGAGGAATCAACATAGTTCCGTACGTTCGTTTTGGTAACATTGGGTATCTTGATATCAAAACTGTTCGGATCTGCACTGCTGAAGAACATGGAGAACGATGCCTGATAAGCGAACGCCAGGTTGATGTACTTACCCACGGAATCAGGGATCGCATCGTCTTTGTATACCAGACCGGTAACTGAAGAGAATACTCGTCCGTAGTTGTTATCTCCCGGTGCCAGTCCCAATTTCACATCAGTGAAAGTAACCACGCTATCTTTACCAATTACAGGGTTGCTGGTACCGGTAGTGTCAGTGTTATTACCTTTATTGCCTTCCAGGGCAGCATCTTTTGTGCAGGATCCAAAAGCCAGCGCAATAGCAACTGCAACAGGCAGGAAGAATTTCTTCATAGGATGGGTTCTATTAGTTCCTGCAAAAATATGAAATATTTTAATCAAGTGTACACAGGAAGTATTACCACGAAGGTCGCCCCCTTACCTTCCTCAGAATCAGCGTATATGACCCCATGATGGGCCGTAACTATCTTCTGACACAGGGCCAGCCCTATCCCGCTACCCTCATATTCACCCCTTCCATGCAGTCGCTGGAAGATCACAAAGATCTTTTTGGTATAAGTAGATGCAAACCCTATCCCATTGTCACTTATCCTGATCTCACCATACCGGGGGCCATTCTGTAACTGCGGATGCCCGGCTATTTCACCTGCGTCCATCATCCTGGAAGTGATCCTGATAAGGGGAGATATGCCCTCCCGGGTGAATTTCAATGCGTTACTCAGCAGGTTATGGAATAACTGCGTTATATGCAGGGGGATTCCCGGTACATGAAACAACCCGTCACATTCCACTACCGCATCCTTCTGCTGTATCAGCATATCAAAATCGCCCAGTACCTGCTGTACCGTAGCGGATAAATCCACTTCCTCAAAGAGATGGTCCTGACGGGATATCCTGGAGAACGCTAACAGGTCCTGGATGAGAGTGGTCATACGGGTAGCGGCATTCCTGATAATACCCAGGTTCTTCATTCCCGTTTCGTTCAGCTGGTCCTTGAACCTGTCTTCCAGTAACGCAGAGAACATGTTGATCTTACGGAGTGGCTCCTGCAAATCGTGACTGGCAACATAAGCAAACTGTTCCAGGTTCTCGTTTACGATATTCAGATCGATATTGGCCTTTTTCAGTTCACTGGTCCTTATCTCCACGATCTTCTCCAGCTCCAGCTCGTTTTCAATACGTTGCTGATAGGCTGCTTTCTCTTCCCTTAAATCGCGGGCAATAGTGGCCCTCCCCTGAGAATTACCCGTTACCGGATCATATACCAGCATCGTAGTGCCTTCTACCGGAATGGCCTCTCCTGTTTTAAAATGACGGTATAATACTTCACCGGACCACACTCCCTTGCTGAACAACTGCGCATTAATCACCTCCTTCAGCTTCCCGGTCTCTTCCGGCATCAGGTAATCACTGTTATGCCTCCGGGCTTCTTCCTGGCTATTTAACCCTAATAGTTTTAACCCCGCCGCATTTACGTAAGTCACATTCCCTTCTTCATCAGACAGACTTACAAAATCGCGGCTGTTTTCAAGCAGTGATAATAATTTCTGTTGTTCTTTCGCGGCATGCAGTTCCGGACGTAAATCCCTTAACGTAGCGCCACGGCCCAATACATGACCATCAAGGGCATCTTTTATGACTACAAAATTAGCGTGACAGGGAATTAATTCTTTGGTGATATAGTGGTTCACGTAGATCGTTCCGCTCCATTTCTGATCAGTGCTTTGTATAGGCCCGGTTATTTTGGCGAACTCCTCTCCACGATAAAGATCTTCTATAGAAAGAGTAGTGATATCGATCTCTTCAGGAATGCCCAGTAATTTCCTGCCGGAAGGGTTCATATAAAAAAAACGGTTATCCAGCGTAGCAGCGCCCATCATTTCCGGACAACTTTCTACCAGTGATAATAACATCTGCTTTTTTTCCTTACGCTTTATATCTGCAGTAATATCCTGCATGGTACCTGCTACGCGGTAAGCGACCCCGTTATCAAAATATGCTTTGCCTATGTTGCGCAACCAGCGCAATTGATTATCTGCAATACCTGCAATCCTGAAGACAACATCGTACAGGCCGCTGCTCTCCGGATTTAACGCATGATCAATAGCTGCCATCACTCTTTCCCTGTCTTCAGGATGAATATATTTTATCAGGACCTCACGCGATACTTCTCCTTCTTCAACATAACCATACAATTCCCGGCAACGATCATCCCATATTACCTGGTTACTCGCAATATCCAGGTCCCAGGTCCCTAAACCCGAAGAAAGCAACGCAAAACGCATCCATTCTTCATTGTCGCCCTTATGTAAGCTACCAGGACGAACGCCCTTATCTAAATGTTGTTCCATGTATAATAATCCCTGTAAAACAACAATAATAAGGGTTATCCTGAAATACTACTTTAATATGAGATATTTTTTGTGTGATTACCTGCCTTCCAGATTAAACATTCCGGCTAATAATTCATAAGAACGGAAACGGTCTTCTGCCTTGTCGGCCATAGTGGATACAACTATTTCATCTACAGCATATTCCGATGCCAACTTCAGTAAACCTGCTTTTACACGTTCCGGTGTACCGGAAATAAAACGGCCCCTGTTAGCTAATACACGTTGCAACTCCTGATCGGTGTATTCATAATCCCTTACCTCTTCATAAGTGGGATATACGTCATACTGGCCTTTTTCAAAGCTCAACAGCCGGTAGTCCATCATTGCCTGCAGTTCATCTGCTTTCTCCTGCGTATCTGCACAGAATACAAAAATACCTACATTAGCCTCCGGTTCTTTCATGAATAAAGATGGTACAAACCTTTCCCTGTATGCTTTTACTGCCTGCGGTCCGCCAACCGGGTAAATGAAATGCGCGAAAGATAATGCCCAGCCATGACGGGCTGCCAGCAAACCACTTTCACCGCTGGAAGTCAGCATCCATAATCCCGGCATAGTATCTATATGCGGGATGGCCCTTACTTTATCATGTATAGTACCAGGCTCGCCGGTTTCTGTGAGATAGGCTTCAAGATCTATTACCTGCTGTACAAATTCACGGGGTTCGAAGTTATTGGAAGGATTGAGGATATGCGCTGTTAGCCTGTCCCCTCCTGGTGCACGGCCGATGCCTAAGTCGATACGACCCGGGTACAGCGCTTCCAGCAGACGGAAATTCTCTGCTACTTTTAATGTGCTGTGATTGGGCAGCATGACACCGCCCGACCCCAGCCTTATATGCTTCGTAGCGGCAGCAAGCCGGGCTATCAGTATCTCCGGAGAGGCGCCGGCCAGAGAACGGGTGTTATGATGCTCGGAGAGCCAGTAGCGGGTGTAGCCCAGCCTGTCTGCCAGTTGTGCCAGTTTCACACTTTCCTGCAGGGCTTCTACTGCATTACTGCCTCTTCTGATCGGAGATTGATCTAATACGCTGAGTCTTAATTTCCTGTCTGTCATATTCATATAATTCCGGAATTATCATTCCAAAATTACGGAATTATAAGTAATGCCTGGTATGGAGGGGTACTATCCCTGATGAAAGTGCAGGCCTGTATTACGTTTTAAAATGAACAGGCAACCAACGCACCTTCCTTACAGGATGATTTCATGAATGAGAATATATACTGCCATCAGCAGCACAAACCAGCCAAAGAATATTTTAAGCTTTCTTCCCTGTATCCTGGGGACCAGCAGGCCGCCCAACACGATTCCAACAACTGCTATCAGCGTTATCTTCAGCAGGAAAAACCAATCGATCCGGTAATGCCCAAGATCTCCTAAAAATCCGGATAAAGAATTGAATGCAATAATGAACAGGGAGGTGCCTACTGCCTTTTTCATAGGCAGCTTAACCAGCATCACCAGCGCAGGTATCAGTAAAAATCCACCTCCGGCACCTAACAGCCCTGTTACAAGACCAATCCCTACTCCATACAATATAAGCCTGACCAGGTTCTTCCCCGGCAATACCTGCTCATTTGTTTTGCTGAAGATCATAGACAATGCAGCGGCCAGCATCAATATGGCAAATAAGATCATCGTTACAAATGACCATGTAACCTTAAAATGACCCAGTGTAAACAACTGTTCAGGAATAGCAGGAATGATAAACTTACGTGTAACAAATACCGTTACAATAGAAGAGAGACCAAACAATATCGCCGTATAAAAACTTACTTCTCCTTTGCGGTAGCTGCCATAAGCACCGATCAGACTGGTACTCCCAACAATAAACAATGAATAGGAAGTAGCTAAAACAGGTGTTATCCCAAAGAGATATACCAGTACCGGCACTGTAAGAATAGAGCCTCCGCCACCTATGAGACCAAGAGAAATACCAATTAGTAACGAAGCCAGATAACCTAATATGACCATTCCATAATGTATTATATTATGCAAAGCTCGCTGAGTTAACCGTTATTGACGGTAACTAAAGTCACATAAATATAACATTAAAAGCTCCGCCGGCATTCCATAAATAGAAGCCAACGGAGCTTATTTAAAAATAGTCCCCACCTATTTTTTATCTACTACCAGGCACACCACCGACATAGGTGGTAATGTAACCTTCACGCCCTGCTGCGCACTGGCAGAATAAGCTTTTAACGTTGCATAATTATCAGGTCCTCCGGCCACGCCCGAAGGCCCGGTGCCATTTACGAACACTTTTCTCGAAAAGCCTGTAACACCGTCTCCGCCCGTTAATACATACCAGTAATAACGGTTACCGGGATTAAAATTCTTAAAGGCTACCTGTACGTTCTGTGCGCTGATCGCCTTGTTCACCAATGTCAGTGATACCTCACCGGAACCAAAAGTAGATCCGTATGCATTGATGCCGGCACTACTGTCTGCTACCGTTGCATTGATGTACCTGTCTCCCAGATTTTTCTGAAAGAAATACAGGTAATAGAAGGCCGGTCTTGGCGCCCATTTCGTTTCACCGGATGCGCCTTCACCCTGACTAAACAACCCGTGATCATTTCCGTTATCCCAACTGTTCGCCAGGTCCCAGCGACTGGCCATACCCACCTTATTCTTCATCAGCTCTCCCAACACCATTACGGCATGCATGCCCGCTACCTGTGATACCATCTGCTGAGAACCCACCGCAAAGATGTTCCACTCAGTCAATGCCACCGGCTTTGATGCAACGCCTGCCGTTGTTAAGGACAAGGATACATAATCAGAGATCGCCTTAGTAACAGCTACGGCAGACGCCAGCACCTCCGGCGGATTGGAGTTTGTATTAAATGGCGTATAGTAGCTATGCACGATAAAGAAATCCGCTGCACTACCCGCCTGTTTTAATACGCCGCTGTTCCAGCCTTTATCCGTAGCCGTAGCCCAGGATGCCGGCTCATGTTCCAGCAACTGCGCCCCTATATAAATAGGTTTACCCGTTTCCGCTGCCGCTTTACGCATAGAGTCCGCATAGACTTTAAAATGCCTGCCATACAGGTCGCCAGTTACCAGCTGCGGCTGCCCATCCTTATTCTGCGTTACATCTATCCTGTAACCTGCCTGCCAGGTACCATTACTCTCATTCCCTATTTCCCAGTACTTCGTACGCCCGTTATCATGCCGTACCCAATCCGCGGCCAGATGAGCTGCCGCTGCTACAGGATCAGTGCCGGTGCCATATCTGGCATACCCGTAATTCACCGTGATAATACCCTCGTTACCGGTTTGCTGTAACATATTGTAGTAATTGTCCAGCGATAACGACCAGCTATCTGTAGTACCACCATACCAGTAACCGGGATCTATACTGTTGCCATCTGCATCACTGATCTTATCCGGCGCATCAGCAGGCTTATTGCCCGATGTGGTATTCCAGAAATAAACGCTGCTCAGATTCCCACCCGGAAAGCGGATAATCCCCGGATGTAACTTCGTGATATGCCCCATTAATGCCGGCTCCGTCACCATCTGACTCATATACAGGTTACTGTTGTTCCCGAATAATGAAGGAGACACTTTCGTTACCACTGTAGATGCATCCACTGTTACCGTATAAGTAGCGGCCGAAGGCGGTGTCATATCCGTATAAGCAGGTGCTGTAAAACTCTTTTGTACCCACTCATTCATAAAGAAGCCAATACTACCTGCTACAGCAGGATCAGACGGAATTACCACCGATCCCCCTATCGTATCTGTATTGCCGCTTCCGCTCTGTTTGTCTGCAGTACCTTTATTACATGCCGGGAAAATCATCAATGCCATGCAAAAGAACCTGATACCGGGAATTTTTTTCATCTGAGATATTTTATTTTACCTTAACGATCCTGAAATTATCATACGCGGCATTATACACATCTACCGGAGTCGCCTCTGTGATAAAACGATAACCAAATGCAACCACTCCACCGGTCTTTAACAGGTTGCCCATTGTCATAGCGCCGGCACCGGTACCTTCTACATCATTGCCATCTGCATCTTTAGCCACGGTTTTAAAATCAGATAACAGGACTGTAACCGTCTCCCATGTATTTCCGGTATCAAACGTTTTATTGGTCTCATCTGCCCATGGCATATACCGGTAGGCATAATTATCACCCAACCGTAGCACATTCACGCCGGCAGTCCAGGGTTCTTTCGTATTTATTTCAAACTTCAATGCATAATTACTGGCCTGTTCTGACATCACAGCGGCTGTAAAAATGGTAGATACATCGCTGAAATTGCCGGAGCGGTTACCATTCCACCAGGCTGCATCTTTAGCTCCTACACCACCAAAAATATTCTGCAGGTAAGCGCCTCTGGTGCCGGGGAACAAGGTAGCGTCACTGGTCCTGTTAGCACCCCACCAGCCCCAGTTAAATACCGGATCTTCTCCCGTTTCACCGGCGTTCGTCAGGTTACTGATCACATCCCCGCTCTGATGGTCATTTAAAGGCCCGTCAGACCTCGTTGTGCCATATTTCGCTACAATGACCAGCCGGCCGGTATCAGAGCCAAGGTCCGGCATCAGCAACCCTACTCTTGAACCGGTTGCATTACCGGTAAAGTCAGTGACCTCTCTGCCACCGGGGAAAACAAGCTTTTCTATCAGCCATAAGTTAGCGCCGCGGATGATCAGGGAATCTCCCGGCATCGCATTCTCATTTGAAATAGCCCAGATGGCCGGAGGTGGGATATCTATCACGAAACTATAAGCCGTTTCTCCGTGCGTTGTCACGATACGTATCTTATTAGGCACATTCGGGTCCGTCGCTTCTGTTGGCGAGTTGCTGGGGATCGTCATGATGATATGCGTACTGGTATTATAAGTAGGATTAAAATAGGCCGATTGTCCGTTAAAAGACACCGTTACGGCCCCTCCAAGGTTCTCGCCTGTGATCAGTATCAAAGTGCCCGGCAAGGCCCTTGCAAAGGTGCTGTCGGTCTTTGTTGAATCCAGCAGGCTCACCGCATTAATGACTGGCGGACCAGATACCTCGTGATCTTTCGAACATGATAACAGCAGGCAGAAAACTACCGGCAGAAAAAGCAAAAAATTATACTTAGTCATAACGTTTCTTTTTAAGATTAAAACTTATAAGGCACCGGTGGTTTTCTCAGATTAGGCGCTGCCGTTAATTCTGATGCAGGATAGGGTATCATGAAATTACTTTCTGATACAGGATAATAAGCCGGAACATCAGAAGTAACCGTCCAGGAAGTGGCATTGGTAGCTGCATTGGGAACGATCCTGTAAGTACCTTTATCCTGATTGTTCAGCATGGTAAGGGCCTTGGCCGGATCAAAATAATGGAGACGTACGATGTCATACCATTGCTGTCCTTCCATAGCCAGTTCCAGTCGCCTTTCATTAAAAATATCATCCCAGGTGATCACTGTTTTAGCCGCTAATCCTGCCCTGGTGCGTACCGCATTGTAATACTTCAGCGCCTGTCCGTCCCCGGTAGAAGGATTGTTACCCAGCACCGCTTCCGCATATATCAGGTATACTTCTGCCAGACGCAGCATGTAAGTGTTTATTTCTGTATGCTGCTGTGTTACTTTGCCATCATTATCTTCCGGACGGCCTACCACATATTTTTTCACCCAGGCGCGTACGTTATACCTTTCTGTGCCTACAAAATTCCAGGGTACCTGTAATTCCTGTATGATTTTTTTACCGGGATTATTCGGGTCATCTACCGACTGATGTATATAGGAATAATGATCTCCCGGGAACATGAACGTTGCCTTGCGACGCTTATCAGCGGGATCATACTGTTTCAGCATATCGTAAGAAGCGCCCAGGTCACTACCCCATCCATCACCAAAACCGGTGATTTCAGAACCATAAGCCAGGAATGCCTGCACACTGTTCTGTGTTCCCCAGTCCCCATCATATTTCCATTGTAAAGCGAACAGGCTTTCAGGGTTATTATTATTCTTCATCAGGAACAGGTCTTCATAATTAGTCATCAGTGAAGCGCCACTGTTCTGAATCACATCATTGGCATACCATGCCGCACTGTCCAGGTCCGATTGGTTACGGCTGCCGCTTGCGCCAACACCTGCGCGGGTCAGGAACATCCTTGCCAGCACACCTTCGGCGCCCCATTTTGTTAAACGCCCTTTCTGTAAAGGAGTAGCCGGTAAGTTCTGTGCGGCAAAACGTATTTCGCGGATCACAAACTCCCATACTGATTCTACTGTGTTCCTCGTGATAGAAGTATCGGTGAGCAGTACGTTATTATTGGTAATAACAGGTACAGGGCCCCAGTTCTGCACCAGGTAAGCATATGCCAGTCCTCTCATAAAACGTCCTTCTGCAATACCTGCCTGTTTCACATTTTCCGGTACGGAAGAAGAAGTATATTTTGTAAGGTTGTTGATCACCATATTCGACTGTGCCACTACATTGAAGAAGGAGTTCCAGGAACTGGCTACTTCCGGTGTAACATCAGTTGTCTGCATCCGTATATTATCTATTTCATACGAACCGGACATCAGCAATCCGCCTCTGCCATCTCCAATACCATGAGATGATTTATCATTATAGGCAAACCATACAATATTATATAATGGCGCAGTACCTGCCAGCACCTGGTCGGACGACTGATAAAAGTTAGCGTCTACAATAGCATCCTCCGGCGGCCTGTTAAGAAAGTCTTTGCTGCAACCGGCCAGTATGATTATTATGAATACAAGATATATTCTGTTCATGATTTTAATTTTAATGGGCTTTAGAAATCAACCGCAACACCAGCGGAATAAAGCTTTGTTAACGGATAACGGCCTGCATCCACACCAATCAACTGACTGCTCAACTGTACTTCCTTACCCAGGTAAGCGCCTACTTCCGGATCATATCCTTTATACTTTGTAAAAGTGGCCAGGTTCTGTACACTTGCTGTAATACGCACCGCTTTTACAACATTCTGCATACGCAGTAACGTGCGTGGCAGGTTATAACCCAGTTGTATATTCTTGATCCTGATATAGGAACCATCTTCCACAAAATTGTTAGTGAAACGGTTACCATTGCCATTCACATCATTCCCTGTTATCCTCGGTATTTTAGTGTCAGGATTCGTCAGGTAAGGTTTGGTGTCCTCTCCTGCTATACGCGCATAACCAAATGTTTCTGCAAACAGGTTCCTGCCCAGGTTAATATTGCCGGGATTAGTATTTTCAAAACGGAGATAATTGAAGATATCATTCCCCTGCGCACCGGTTAATAATATACTCAGATCAAAACCTTTATAAGAGAAGGTATTCGTTAAACCGAATGTCAGTTTAGGCCATGGATTCCCGATGAAAGTCTGGTCCCTTGAATCGATCACTTTATCACCGTTCAGGTCTTTATATTTGATATCTCCTACCCAAACTCCCCCTTCTTTTGCTACAGGTAACCTGCTACCATCAGACTGTGTAGGGATAGCGCTGCTGTTGATTTCATCCAGCGATTTAAACACGCCTTCAGCAACGTATCCGTAGAACTGCCATGGCGCCTGTCCTATTACAGACCGGGCAGTAAAGTTATTCATATACCAGGCGCTCCTCGACAGGAAAGCGGCATCAGAATAGAACTTGGTGATCTTTGTTTTGAATGAGGAGATATTGAAATTAGTTCTCCAGGTAAATCCACTTTTGTTGTTAATATTCACGGTATTCAGGGTGATACCGAAACCCTTATTCTGCATAGCGCCAATATTCACGATCGGTGCACTGATAGCGCCTTCTCCCTGTGTACCCATATAGGCCGGCAGTGGATTAGGCATTAACAGGTTATCCGTTTTCTTCATATAGAAATCACCTTCCAGTTGAATTCTGTCTTTCAGCAACGCCAGGTTAAACCCAATGTTCTTTGTTTCTGTTGATTCCCATTTCAGATTAGCATTCCCATACTGACCGGTACGGAAACCAGCGCCCCAGGGGGTAGTCACCGCGGATAAAGCAGAATACTGCGCTCCGCCGCTACCATTATTACCGGTAGTACCATATTCTGCCCGGAGTTTCAGTTCATTGATAAAAGGTATCCCTTTCATGAATGGTTCTTCCGTCAACCGCCATGCAGCAGATACAGAAGGGAAAAATCCCCACCTGTTGGCAGAACCAAAGTTGGAAGACCCATCTGCCCTTCCGGCTAATTGTACGATGTATTTATTATTGTAAGAATAATTCACACGGCCCAGGTAAGATTCCAGCGCACCGGACCCTTTACCACTTCCCACCAGTTGTCCCAATGAATTACCCAGGTTCAGGGATTGAATATCATTGCTGCTGAAGCCGAAACGCTGTATGGAGAAACTCTGGTAATTCCAGGCCTGCGCTTCATGACTGGCCATTACGCCAAAGCTGTGTTTCTTAATATCCTTATTATATTGAAGCAGTTCATTCAGGTTCCAGTAAAAGTTCCTGTTATTACTCACTGCTAAATTGGCTGTTTCGTTTACATTATAACCCAACTGATAAGTAGGGGTAAACTTGCTGCCGTCCGCATATTCAAAGTTGCCATTGAAGCTGGTACGGAAAATCAACCCTTTGATGATGTTCATTTCTGCGGAAGCGCCACCCAAACCACCGGTCCTTTTGTAATTATTATTGATAAGACTTGCGATAGCCACCGGATTTAAAGGTGCATACTTGGCATTACTGCCAAATTCGTTCGAAGTAGCGCCACCCCAGCTACCATCAGGGTTCTTTACAGGAATATTAGGGGCCAGGTTGATCGCATTCCTGATAACGTCTTCACTGGAAGAGGCCAGTTTTTCCTTGGTTTGGTAAAAATTGAGTGATGTACTCAGTTTCAACCATTTGAATGACTGGTTATCCAGGTTCAGGCGGAAGGAATAACGGTTGAAATCAGAGCCTATTGCCACCCCGTCCTGTTTAAAGTATTCACCGGACATATAGAAAGTGGTGGTGTTGGAACCACCGCTTACTGCCAGTTGATGTTTCCGTAAAGGAGCTGTTTGAAACAAGGCATTTTGCCAGTTGGTACCCGGACCTAACACACCCGGATTTTTGAACTCCGCTGTAGGGGTACGGTTTAGCAATACGGCCACCTCATTGTTCATCTCTGCATATTGCGGGAGCGTCATGGTGGATAATGCATCTGGTTTACCCTGTTGCGTGTATAAGAAGTTGTAACTCACCTTTACCTGCCCGGATTTACCCCGTTTGGTGGTCACCAGTACCACACCATTTGTTGCCCTGGACCCATACACCGCTGTAGCGGAAGGCCCCTGCAGGATTTCCATCGACTCAATATCAGAAGGATTGATCCCTGCCAGCGCATTCACAGAGCTGGTATTCCCGTAAGAAACCGTAGCAGGCTGCATCTGTACCCCGTCAATAACATACAACGGTTCATTGGTGCCGCTTAACGTATTGACACCCCGTATGTTCACGGAAATACCACCGCCGGGCTGCCCGGAGTTCTGTGTAACATACACGCCCGCTGCACGGCCCTGGATAGCCTGGTCCAGTGTGGAGTTGATAGTTTTGTTGATGTCTGCTGAAGTAATAGATACCTGGGCGCTGCTCTGGTCTGTTTTCTTCATTTTACCGTACCCTACCACAACTACATCGTTCAGTGTACGGTTATCTCCTTCCAGACTAATACTTACTGTACTGCTGTTACCTACCTTCAGTTCCCGGGACATAAACCCCATTGAAGTAATGACCAGTACCTGGCCAGGTGATGCGGAGATCGTAAAATTGCCCTTGTCATCTGCCGCAGTAGCCGTTTTTGTCCCTTTTACAAAAACTGTTGCCCCGGGAATGATCAGTCCCGTTTCCCGGGCTGTGACTGTACCCTCAATTTTGTGTACTGAATTTTGTCCGCTGGCTGGCATATTGTATGCACAGACAGTAACTATTACCCATAAGATCAGGTAAATTTTTCGTTTCATAGCGTAGTGATTTTGGTATGCTAATTCATAAGTGGAAATACATTCATAACGATGGGATAAATATATCCTCATACGGCAAGAAACAGGGTTGCCCGTTGTGTATTATTTCAGGATAAAATGTTGCGTGAGGGGTATCAAATGTATACTTAAGAGGTAATTTCAGTTACAATGACTATTTACGCATCGCAGCCACGTACGCAGAAGGCAGCATATGATAGGCCATTTTAAAGTATTTGGTAAAGTATTTAGGATTATTAAAACCTACTTCATAGGCTACTTCCGTAACATTCATGCCCGTCTTCGACAACAGTTGTGCCGCCCGCTGTAACCTGATCGTTCTGATGAACTCAATGGGCGTAAGTCCGGTAAGGGAAAATACCCGCCGGTATACAGATACCCGGTTCATACACAACTCCCGGCTCAGCTCTTCTACGGAAAAAGAGGTATTGGAGAGGTTCTTTTCCACTATATCCAGTGCTTTTTGCATAAAGATCTCATCCGGCGTAGGTACATGTGAGCTATCTGCTTCTTCCGGTTTCCCGATAACGTGTTTTACAGGTACCTTCCTGGCAAGGATATTGTTGATCCTGGATAACATGATCTCAAAGTTGAATGGCTTCACCATATAATCGGAAGCCCCCGTTTCCAGTCCCCTTAACTGCTCCTCCTCTCCGGTCATGGCCGTTAATAATATCACCGGTATCTGCCGGGTACGATTATCCTCCATGATCTTCTTACACAATTCTATCCCGTCCATCACCGGCATATTAATATCACTCACTACCAGGTCGGGATGCCCCGATAAGGTCGCCTGCCATCCGGCCCGGCCGTCTACCGCTTCTATAATGTTATAATACGTTTTCAGGTTCTCTTTCAGGTAAAAACGGAAATCATCATTGTCCTCTACCAGCAAAATCGTTTGTTTTCCGGCAGCAGGTGTCAACACAGGTACTTCCCTGCTCCTTTCTTCCAAAGGGATGGTCGTGATCACCGGCGGCAACGGTACGAATGGCAATCTCAGGGTAAAACAACTGCCTTTGTTCACTTCACTTTCCACTACAATGGTCCCCTGGTATAATTTTACGAATTCTTTCGTAATCGCAAGCCCTATCCCGCTTCCCTGGTTCAGGAACCCTCCGGGGGTATCACTCTGGAAAAACTGCTCAAATATCTTATCCTGCCTTTCTTTAGGTATACCGATACCTGTATCTTTTACCCGGATCTCCAGCCATGTTTTCCCGCCCGCTTCGCTTACATCGGCCTGCAGGGTAACCGTTCCCCCTTCCGGTGTAAACTTAAATGCGTTGGATAACAGGTTGAATAAGATACGCTCTACCTTGTCATGGTCGAACATGGTGTATAATGGCTTACTATTCACCGTAAAAGAAAAAGCGACCCGCTTTCTCTCTGCAAGGTCTGTGAAAGAGCCCGCTACCTCTTCCACAAAACGGTTCACATCACCTGGTGCTGCTGCCAGTTTTAATTCATGCATCTCCATTTTCCGGAAGTCCATCAACTGGTTCACCAGGTTCAGTAACCTTTTGGCATTACGACGTATCAGGTGCAGTTTCTCTTTATCCGTACCGTCCTTTGCATGGGTGATGATTTCTTCCAGTGGTGCCAGGATCAGTGATACCGGTGTCCGGAACTCATGACTGAGGTTCGTAAAGAGTTTGATCTTCATGACGTCCAGCTCATGCAGCTGCTGCGATTCCCTCCGCTCCTGTTGTAGTGCAAAACGCCTGTGCGCACGCCTGATCACCCGTCTTCTCATAAAGAATAAGGTCCCTATTGCCAATAGTCCGTAAAGGATGTAGGCAACAGGTGTTTTCCAGAAAGGCGGTAATATTTTGATTTTCAATGTAATCCCCTGTTCTTCTGATACCCCGTCTTCATTGTTTGCTTTCAGGTGTAGTATATAATCACCGGGATTGATATTGGTATAAATGATCCGCCTTGTTTTACCATCTGTGGTTAACCAGTCCTTATTAAAACCTTCCAGCTTATAGGCATATTTATCCTTGTCTGTATTAATGAAATTCAGGGCCGCAAAATCAATGGAAAAATCATTTTCATTATACCGGAGTACGATCTCCTTAGTTTCCGGTAATGCTACCGGCAATATGACACGGTCCTGCAGTTTTTCATTTACATTAATCATCCTGTTAAACAACTGCAATCCGGTAAATACCAGGGAAGGTTCTTTTTTATGTTGTTGTATATCTGCCGGATTAAAAATGTTAAACCCATCTGCCCCTCCAAATACCAGCTCTCCGGATGTTAACTTTAAAGCAGCATTCACATTAAATGCTTTTCCCTGCAAACCATCTTTATCATCGTAATTCCTGCAATGGATCGTGATCCCGTTATTCCCCTGCAGCACCGTTATCTTGCCCAATCCGTTGGATGTACTTACCCACAAATGATGCTCATTATCTTCCAGGATACTGATGATATTATTGTCCGGTAATCCGTCATCTACCCGGAACGATTTGAATTGCTGCGTAGCAGGGTCAAATACATTCAGTCCTTCTCTGGTACCTACCCACATATTCCCTTTGCTGTCAGATAAGACCGCACTCACATTGTCATTACTTAACTGGTGAGTAGCATGCAGATAATGCACAAAAATCCCTTTGGCTTTATCAAGTACATCCACCCCGTAAGCAGTCCCTATCCACAGATCTCCGTTCTTATCTTCTGCAAAAGCAGTGATATAATTGGAATGTACAGAATTAGGAAGATTAACATTATTATGATAGAAAATGCCATTCCCCGGATCAAATCTGTCCAGCCCTGCGCCTAAGGTACCTACCCAGAAATTATTCCGCTGGTCCTTGTACGTTTTCCACACCGTTTTACCGGCAAGGCTGTTCTCATCTTTTTCATCGTGCCTGTAATGCGTGAATTTACCATTGCGGTAAAAATCCATCCCTCCGAAATAGTACCCTATCCACAGGTGGTCATAACTATCTACACGAAGACTGAGAATTACATCAGCACTGAGGCTGTTATCATTCCCGGGCTCGTGTTTAAACCGGGTAAATGTATTGGCTTTACGGTCGAAATACATCAGTCCACCTCCATTGGAACCAATCCATAAGTTCCCTTTCTTATCTTCCGCAAAACAATTCACATCATTATAACTGAGGCTTTGCTTCTCTGCATTTTTATGCCTGTAAAGACTGAATTTTTTCATATCCTCTGCACAATAGCTGATCCCTCTTTTATAGGTACCGCACCAGATAATGCCCAGGTTATCTTTGTACATCGCATAGATCGCATTCTCCGCAACGCTTTTCCCATCCTCTTCACTATTCATCAGGAAACGGGAGGTGAATGTATGCCTGTTTACCACATTAATGCCGCCATGGTCTGTCCCTATCCACATCTCTCCCTGATCATCTTCTATGATACTGTTGACAACATCATTGTTCAGAACCCCACTTTTGCTGGACAATGGTTTCAAAATGCCGGTGGCAGGGTTAAAATAAAGCACCCCGAAATCAGAACCGGGCATATATACCCATATATCATCCTGAGTATCTATAAAAAGCTTTAGTGTAAGAGGGACTTTTGTGATAAAGCCAGTCAATGCCTGGCTGAAAAAGGTAGTTTTACCGGAATGTGTATCCAACATTTCCAGGTCGCCGTTCATGTACAGGATAACCAGCCTGTTTCCCGAAGTCACACTCATATCTGCAATCTTGTTCTTCCGGATAAAGGGGAGCACCTTCCCGCTGCTGTCAACCCGGTAAAGTCCCTCATTAATAAAAGCTATCCAGAAAGTGTTGCCGGTCTGGGTGATACATCTCACCCCATAACCAGGTAATCCTGCTTTCTTCAGCCAGGGAGCCGCATCTGAAAACTGTTCTGTTACGGGATCATATAAATTGTCCCCATTCCTTGTTTTCACATATAATTTATTCCCCGGAGCGGGATAAATATTCTCTACAAAATCGTCGGCCAGGGAAATGGAATCGGCAGGACTGTGATGAAAGATTTTAAAGGTATAGCCGTCATAACGGTTTAACCCGCTCAGCGTACCAAACCACATAAACCCTTTGGTATCTTTATAGACACAGTTTATCTGGTTGTTAGAGAGTCCGTGGTTGACATTCAAAGACGAAAACTCTTGTGCATGGGCATAGTTCACCACAAAAAGCAACAGTGGAATCAGGCATTTCTTTAACATGGAATTACGATCAGCTCTTATACAAGATAAGAATTTAACTTCATTCCGTATCTATAGGATTCATCTTCTTGTAATAATTCTGTACGGCCCTGATCTCCGCCCAGGTAACTGTATCTCCTAATTTAGCTTTTATGGGGGAAGAAGACGCTACGCCCATTTCTTTTACCAGAGGAAGTATCAGAGAGATCTTCTTTTCATCTATGAATTTCCCCAGCTCCAGCTCCCCGAAAGCCACCGCATCTGCCAGATGACTTTCCACCGTACTTACGGCCAGCGAACGCTCTGTAGCGATCTCCTGCAGCGTTTTTCCACCCAGGAAAAGTTCCAGGCTGCCACGGCGGCTGCTACCTGCTTCCGCCTTCTTCTTTTTTTCCTTTATAACAGCTTCTTTTTCTTTTGAAGCAGGGCTGCGTAATGCACTGTAATCCGGTAATCCTTCATTGAATGTCAGTTCTCCGAAACGGGCATTTAAAAACAGCTCCAGCCGGTTCCACAGGAATGTTTCCAGGCTGCCCAGCTGTACAACGTACTTTTTGATCTTAGGAATATCCTTTACGATATCGATCTCACGCTTTAATGGCTTGATCAGGTTTTCGTAGATATCCTGTGTGAAATATGCGATCGCTTTCGTCACCCGTTCCTGTAGTAATGCCGTATCTTTGTTGACCAACACATCGTCTACCAATGGCTGCAGCTGCTGGCGGAATTTCAGTCCCACCTGATGCAGTTGCGCCGCCCGCTGTTGCAGGTTACGACTGAGCGTCACCGCACTCTCCATCCCGTTCATCTTCTTATCTCTTAACCAGGAAGCATGCAATTGAAGTTCTGTAAGGATCTTTTCTGCACCGAATAATTTCACGAGTTGTCCTGCCCAGAAAATCTGCTTCTGATTATCCAGTTCATCTTCCAGTCTGTCTGTGTTTTCAGACTTTGAAGAATACTCCTGCACCTGCAGATCCGTTCTGATAGCCCCCGGATGAATACGGGAATGCAGTACCAGTCCTTCAAGGGAAGTACAGCGGCTCAAAGCCACATACACCTGCCCTGGCGCAAATGCGTTCCCTGCATCGATAATAGCCTTTTCGAAAGTAAGCCCCTGGCTTTTGTGAATGGTAATAGCCCATGCCAGCCGTATCGGGTATTGTGTAAAGCTGCCCAGTTCTTCTTCATCCACACTGTTCTCTGCTTTGTTCCAGGAGTAACGGATATTGCGCCAGGTCTCTTTTTCCAGGATCAGTGTTTCCTCACTACCTGCCAGCGTTACTACTATTTTATCCTCGTTGATCACAGATTTCACCGTGGCCAGTTTACCGTTGAAATAACGGCGGGGTTCGGCCAGGTCATTTTTGATAAACATTACCTGTGCACCGGGTTTGATCTGCAACACCATATCCGTAGGCAGTGCCTTCTCACTGAAATCCCCTTTTATCTCTCCTTCAAAACGGTGCAGGTTGCCCTGCATCGCAGCCAGTCTGGCCGCATTGATCTCATCTGCACGCCTGTTATGTGTGGTTAATACGATATACTGATCACCTTCTCCGTTAAACCCTGGGTTGTAGCGCTGGTTTAGCTCTTCTAACTGGTCCCAGTCAAGTGTGCTGTTACGCACGCCATTCAGCAGGTCTATGAACGTAGCTTCATTCTGACGGTAAATCTTTTTCAGTTCTATGTACAGTGGAGGAGATTGCCTGATCACTCTGGCATCAAAAAAGAACACACTTTCATAATGTTCTTTCAGCATACGCCACTGATCATCCGGCATCACTGGTGGTAACTGATAAAGGTCACCGATATACAGCACCTGTACCCCGCCAAAAGGCAGCAGGGGCTGACTTCTGAAATGACGCAGAATAGCATCTATCGCATCCAGTGTATCCGCACGCACCATACTCACCTCATCGATGATCAGCAGTTCCATTTCACGCAGCAGTTCTTTCTTCTCGTAGTTGAAACGGATATTCCGGAACAGTGCATGTGCATCCGTTACCCCGTTATCTACACCAAAAAGGTGCGCACCGGATGGTACATAAGGCCCGAAAGGCAACTGGAAGAATGAGTGCATGGTAACCCCTCCTGCATTGATTGCAGCAACACCTGTAGGTGCGACTACTACCGTATTTTTGGTAGTATGCTCCTTGATATATTTCAGGAAAGTAGTCTTCCCTGTACCGGCTTTACCGGTTAAGAAAAGATGGCAGTTGGTGTGATTGATATAGTCTGCCGCCAGATGGAACATAGTATTTGAGGTATCCGGTTGTGGCATATAAATAATAAAAATTAAAGACGCCGAAATTAAGGAAAATTTGATCAATGGGTGGGATCACTTTTTTGCCAGGAACAGATAATCAAAATATTATTCGATATGAGATTAACATTAGAGTCTGCTTATCTATTGATTATCAACAAAGTATTTTTTTATATTGGAAAATATTTGTAATATGCATCGTCTGGTTAAGCAATAAGTGATGTTTCCACGAATGCATTCTTTTACCTGCATGAGAATGTTTAATTAAGCTTATATCCAAGAATAATCCATAATACATAATAATAAATCTTTATACTGAACACTTCTCCCGCAACCAGGTGATGAATGATCATGTCTATCCTCGTGAGTAATTATTTCTTACATCTGAAAACGTAGCGATCATGAAACCGAAAAACAAATTTCTCCTAACAATTTTCACACTGGCGGGTATAAGCACAGGCGTACATGCGCAGGAAACAGCCTCTGCTACAGCTACCGCCACCATTGTAACACCTATCAGCATAACGAAAAATGTTGATATGAACTTTGGCAATGTTGCCGTTCAATCCACCTCAGGTGGTACGGTGGTATTAACACCGGCAGGCGTACGTTCCAAGACAGGTGGCGTTACATTGCCTACTACTATGGGAAGCGTCTCCGCGGCCTCCTTTACGATATCTGGTACCGGCGCTTACACTTATACGGTTACACTGCCATCTACAGCTCATACTATCAGCAGCGGCACTAATACTATGACTGTAACTGTGTTTACCAGTACTCCATCAGGAGCAAATGGCGCGCTGACTGCAGGAGAACAAACACTGAATGTTGGCGCCACGCTGAATGTTGGCCCTGCACAGCCTTCCGGTGTGTATCTTTCAGATACTCCTTTTGATGTAACTGTAAATTATAATTAATCCATATCCTAAACTGAGTACGGTACAGATACCGTACTCAGTACTTTCAATTAACTCTACCTGATCAAATTATAGTTCTTTACATATTATAGTCAAAACTTTACAGGGAAGCAGGATTTCCTATGATGGAGTATCCACCATCAAACTGTGACATTAAAAATGTCCAGGTCATCATCAGTCGGAAACTCAGTTACAAAAGTAGCCGCAAAGAATTTATCCTTTTGCGGATTAAATATGAAATAAGGTATTCAGCTTATAAGTACCAGTTAATGTATCTACATAAGATAAGTAGAGCTTCAATGACCATAATTCACTTTCAAAAGAGCTAAGGTTACAATTAGCAACCCTTGACTATTTTTTATACGAATTCTCCCAATATGAACGCATAAATTTTGAACCACATCGTACCAGGGCTTACGCCATATGCCTTTTAAACAAGAGTGAATTGAAAGTCGAGAGGAATTAAAGTTTAACAATTTAACTGCTGCTTAAATTTTATTTGGCAGACTGAGGAAAAGATGTAAATTGCGATCTCAAAATTCACTTTTCCCCAAAATTTGTTTCTATCCTTCCCGGAATTCCTCTGAAGTTTCAATATTATTATTCATTTTAAACTAACCTCAATGAAATGATTGTCACTATTTTCAGCTGACCTTATTGTCATGTACTTATAACATGTACTCAGCATTCAGATTTTACCTTAATCTATTATTTGTTCTCTATCCCTTTTCGAAATCCCCCCAGACACAATTAATTTTAAACCAACCTCAATGAAGAAATTGTCCACACTCGCTGCTGGCCTGATTGCCATGCTATGTAGTACCACCAACACATTTGCACAGGTAACAGTTACTGCCAATGCAACAGCTACCATCGTTACTCCCATCAGTATTACTAAAACCGCTGACATGAATTTCGGGAACGTAGCTGTACAATCCTCTACAGCCGGAACGGTAGTACTGGCAACAGATAACTCACGTACACAAACAGGGGGCGTAACACTACCCGCTACCACAGGGACCGTTTCAGCCGCCATCTTTACCGTTAACGGAGAAAGCGCTTATACCTACACTGTTACACTTCCTTCTTCTCTAACAATTTCCAACTCCTCCATCAATATGACAATAAACGCATTCTCCAGCACACCCTCCGGAACGGGAACGCTAAGCAGTGGCTCTCAAACACTCAAAGTGGGCGCCACCCTGAATGTAGCTGCAGCTCAGGCGGCAGGAACATATACAAGTACTACTCCTTTTAATGTTACAGTAAACTATAATTAATAAAAGATCGTCATCAGGGACATTGTTTCCGGATGACGATCAATAACCTCCACTATGAAATTGGCATTATTGCAGAAAATACCTGCAGGGTTATTTCTGTGCATGTTTTTTTATTCCGTAACCACGGTAGCACAAGGTAATCTCCTGGTTACTCCTAAAAGAATTGTATTTGATGGGCCCAAAAAAACGCAGGAACTAAACCTGGCCAATATCGGCAGGGATACCGCAAAATATGTTGTTTCCATCATAGAGATCAGGATGAATGAGAACGGTACATTTGAAAGGATCACGGAACCTGATCCGGGACAAGTCTTTGCCAGTAAGTATTTACGCTTTTTTCCACGTAGCGTGGTACTTGCACCTAATGAAGCGCAACTGGTCAGAATTCAGCTTATTAATTACAACCAGCTGGAACCAGGTGAATATCGTTCACATGTATATTTCAGGGCAGAACCAGACGAGAAACCATTAGGAAAGGAAGATCCTCTTAAAGATTCCGGAACAATATCTGTAAAGCTGGTACCTGTTTTTGGCCTTACCGTACCGGTAATTATCCGCGTAGGTGAAAGCACGGCCAAAGTAAGTATTTCCGGTCTATCCTTTTCAATAGCCAGCGATACTACACCAGGGATCAATGTAGTTTTTAATCGTGAAGGAAACATGTCTGTATACGGTGATATTACAGCACAATATATTTCACCGCAGGGGAAGATCACTTCAGTGGGATTTGTAAGAGGTGTAGCTGTTTACACCCCTACACGTAAGCGTCAGTTCCGCATAGATCTGAATACGGCGCCAGGCATTAATTATCATACCGGCAAAGTACGGGTATTATATTCAGCACAGGCAAATGCGAAGACCAAAACGGATACACTGGCCGAAGCTGAGATTGCATTACATTAACATGCAACCATAATGAACATTCAGAAAAACAGATTGCTGCTTCTCATGGTCCTGTTATCTCCGGTAACTTCCATGGGACAAACAAGCTGGAAAGGCATTATCAGCACAGCATGGAATAATACGCTTAACTGGACCGCAGGAGTACCCACTGCTACCTCTGACGTTATTATCGGTGACGCAAATTTCACCGGGCTCTTCCAGCCTACCGTTAATGCTGTCGCTACCTGTAAATCGCTTACTATCGGCGCCGGTACAAGATCGCCGGTACTTACGCAAAGCAGCGCTCTTACAGTTGCAAATAATCTGACCATCAACAGTGACGGTAGCCTTTCCCAGGGCAACACGACCCTCACTTTAAACGGCAACTGGAACAATGCAGGCTCCTTCACTACCACCAATAATGGCGCTACTGTAATATTTGCGGGTACTACCAGTGAAACCATTGACGGAACTGCTACCACTCCTTTCAGAAGACTGACCGTCAATGCAGGAAGCACCGTAACCCTGAATACAAATATATCAGTAACCACCGCATTTGTTATGAACGGCACATTCATTCCTGCCGAAAATGCAACGCCATACCTGGTATCCGGTGCTGCTACCCTCACTCTCGGTGCAAGCAGTATACTAAATGTAAATGCCGCGACCTTTGCAGCTAATTACGGGTTAACCGGAACGATTACACTCCAGGCGGGATGTACCGTGGATTATAGCGCTACCCTGGTAAATCAGACCATTAAACAAAATCTTACTTATTCAACACTTAAAATAAGCGGCACAGGGATAAAAATACCGGCAGGAAATCTGAATGCGTTAAATGCTACCAGTGCTGCTACAGGAAATATTAACGTGAGTGCTGCTACGCTGGACCTGTCCTCATTTACGGCCAACAGAGGCACTACCGTTACAGGAGGTACGCTGACTGTTGCGAACGGAGCTGTGTTAAAAATTGGCGGGACTAATACCCTTCCGTCAAACTATAATACACGAACGCTTGGATCAACCAGTACCGTTGAATACAATGGCACTACACAGGCTATATCTGCTGCTACCTCTTATGGTAACCTGACCATTTCAACAGCAGGTACAAAAACTGCTTCTGCAGTATTGCACATATTGGGTAATTTTTCCCTGACCAACGGCACATTTGTACCCGGCAGTTTTTCGGATACACTGGAAGGCAACTGGAATATGACAAGTGGTACATTTACCAACACTGGCAGTACGATCGTCTTCAATGGCTCCTCCACACAGGATATTTTTTCAACCGGCGCATTTAATAATCTTACTGTTAAAAAAACAACTTACCCGGTCACACTATCCTCCAATATTACTGTAAATGGTATATTGAATTTTATCATTGGGAAAATACAAACAGGCGGCAGCAACAGCGTAATTCTTCCGGCTACCGGCAGCGTATCCGGCGCTCTGCAATCTACCGGATGGGTATACGGGAAATTACAAAAGGACATCGCCACCGGATCAAATGTGAGCAGGGTATTTGAAATAGGTGATAATGCCAGTTATACTCCGGCTACCCTGCTTTTTGCAAGTGTTACTACAGCTGGCAATATTAATGCCGTAGTGGGAACACCTGATCATCCCGGCCTGGGTACATCCGGCATCGATCCAACCAGAAGTGTGAACCGTTACTGGTCCTTTACCAATAGTGCCACTGTTTTTACTACAGCTTCAGCTACCGTTAACTGGGTAGCCGCGGATGTGGATGCAGAGGCAGTTACTGCAAATTTCAAAGCGGGTAATTACAACGGTGCTACCTGGTCACTACCTACTGTTGCATCACCTTTATCTACATCCATACACGCAACAGGATTAAGTGCCCTCGGAGATCTTGCGATAGGCTATCCTACCGGTGTTACATGGACAGGGGCTGTAAGCACCGACTGGTACCTTACCGGTAACTGGTCATCCAATTTTGTTCCGCTGAATACGTCCAACGTTACCATCCCCTCCGGCCTCATTCGCTATCCGCTTATCAGTACAGGTACCGCCACCACAAAGAATATCACTATACAGTCAGGTGCATCGCTGACTGTCTCCGGCAGCACATTACAAATAGCAGGCAGTATCAGCAACAGTGGCACTTTTACAACAAGCAACGGCACTGTTGAATTAAACGGCAGCACGGCCCAGGTTATACCTGCCGGTGCATTTACAGGAAACACGATTAAAAACCTTACCATCAACAATACAGCTAACGTCACATTAAACGGTACACTGCAACTTTCCGGAATATTAAAGGCTACAACCGGGCAATTAACTACCGGCGGTTATCTTACCCTGCTTTCTACAGCGGCACAAACAGCGCTGATTGATGGCAGCGGAGCTGGTGAAGTGATAGGGAACGTGACCATGCAACGTTATCTCGCTTCCGGCTTTGGCTATAAATATTTCAGTTCTCCTTTCCAGGCTGCTACCGTCAACGAATTCTCCAATGAGCTGGATCTCGCGGCGGCCTTTCCTACTTTCTATACTTATACGGAAGATCGTAACTATTCGGGGTGGACAACTTACACCTCCACTACAGGATCACTTACTCCCATGCTGGGATATGCTGCAAATTTTGGCACTGCTACCGCTCCTGTAACTGTGGATATGACCGGTGTGGTTAATAATCATACGGTGACATCCCCTGCCTTATATAATCATAATCAACCCTATACACTGGGTTTTAATCTTGCAGGAAATCCATATCCTTCTCCTGTTGACTGGGACGCTGCCGGTGGTTGGACGCGTACAAACATTGACAATGCTGTGTATTACTTCAACGCCGGCACTACCAGTCAGTTTACAGGCAGCTACAGCTCTTATATCAATGGCATTTCCAGCGATGGTATCGCTAATAACATTATACCTGCCATGCAGGGATTTTTTATACATGTATCCGATGGCACATACCCCGTAGCTGCTACTCTTTCAATCAATAACAATGCAAGGACCAACAATTTTACAACCGCTTTTCACAGGAGGGCAATGCCTCCATTGCTTCGGTTAAATACCTCTTTTGCTGATGAAGGTTCACCTGAAGATGCTGTAGTTATTTATTTTGATGATACCGCCACTCCCGCTTTCAACCAGGCCACGGATGCCCTCAAAATGATGAATACAGATCCGCAGATACCCAATCTCTATCTGTTGTCTAAAGATGCGGCAAAGCTTTCTATCAGGTCACTCCCTTATCTGCATGACAGCGCCAGTGTGCAATTAGGACTGGCATCAAAAAAAACGGGGTGCATAACCTTTACTGTACAGGACATGGAGCAAATGCCCTATGGCCTCCACATTTACCTTAGGGATGTTACAACAGGTATTCTCCAGGACCTGCAACGTAATCCGCATTACCGCGTACAACTGGAAGCGGGTAAATATGAGCAGCGCTTTTCGCTGGTATTCAGTGAGAAAGAACTGGTGAATCAGCAGACAAAGAACGAAACGGTCAATATATATAGCGCAGGGGGAAAAGTATCTGTGTACCAGGACCTGGCTCCGGGCGAAAAAGGTTATATCACCATCAGCAATATCTCCGGTCAGGTAATATTACGACAGGAAATAAGTGGCAATGGTTATCATCACCTGCAACCGGTATTCAGCAGTGGCGTCTACATAGTAAGTTGTCATTCGCAGAAGGGCCTCCGTTCAAAAAAAATATTCATAGGATATGAATGATTATTGTTCACATAAACTGATGTATGTAATTATAATATTGCTTTCAACGCAATTACCTGTATGCGCGCAACAGCCTCCCCCTAATACGATTTCCATTTATGTGAACCCATCCCAGGGATTGATGTTCGGTGCATTCTTCCAGGGTATTTCAGGAGGTACCATAACAATTTATCCAAATGGGTCCCGCGTTGCTACCGGAGATGTGATACAGGCCAACCTGGGCTTCGCCTTTTCCCCGGCGATTATTGAAGTAGAAGCGAATCCCGGCACGCTGGTGTCTATATTAAACGGAGCCGACGCACTGCTGGCGGGTAGTAATGGCGGCACTATGACACTACATATCGGCACAGCCAGCACAGGCACTCCTTTTATAACAACAGCAACACCACCTGCACGAACGCAGATCAGAATTGGAGGTATACTGACCATAGGCAGCCCACTGGCCAACCCGGCAGGCGCTTATAATGGAACTTTTTCAATCACTTTTATCCAGGAATAAAATGCCGTCCATCCCCAGGTATCCCGTTCCTCTTCTGCTGTTATTCCTATTTTTCTGCTCCACTCAGGCTTATGCAAGGGAAGAACCGCAATATGACGAAATATTGGTACCCTTAATGGTGCAGAATATCGGAAGTACAGAAATACCTTCGATCATCTGTAAAGATTCCATCTACCTGTCCATTTCAGATCTGTTCAATTTTTTAAAGGTCCGCAATTCCTTTTCACCCCGGCAGGATTCATTAACGGGCTTTTTTATTACTCCGCAGGCTGTTTTTCTTATAGATAAAGTAAACAATAGGATTCAATACCAGGGAAAATCGTTTACACTGCCATCGGGCGGCCTCTTTCATACCCCTACCGGATTATTCCTGCAATCAGATTATTTCGAAAAAATATTCGGATTATTATGCGTATTCAATTTCCGTGATCTTTCGGTAACCCTGAGTACAAATATTGAATTGCCAGCTATACGTGAAATGCGGCAGGAAACAATGCGCCTTAATATCAATTACCTTAAAGGAGAGATAAAAGCCGATACCACCATAGCCCGCAATTATCCTCTCGTTCATATAGGCATGGCCGATTGGTCCGTCATTGCTACTCAAAGACTGCCGGGAACAAGCGACACAAGACTGAACCTTACGCTGGGCGGCATTATTGCCGGTGGAGAAACCAATATATCTCTCAATTACAACAATTTTTCACAGGCACATCAGGAGACATCCCATCATGCTGTTGTCAATAAATCCTTTGATGAAAAACAGCAATATTACCGATGGCGTTATGCCAACAACGATCACCAGGCATTACGGCAGATAATAGCAGGAAAGATCTTTGTACAGTCAACCGCCTCCGTATATGCTCCTGTTGTAGGACTACAGTTCACCAATGCCCCTACCACCAGCCGGCGGTCTTTTGGTACTTACACACTCAGCAATTATACAGAACCGGGCTGGATAGTGGAATTGTATGTAAACAATTCTCTGGTGGATTATACCAAAGCAGATGCGTCCGGCTTTTTTACTTTCCAGGTGCCAATGGTATATGGCAATACACTTGTTAAACTCCGCTTTTATGGCCCATGGGGAGAAGAGCGGTCCCGCGAAGAAAGCATCAACATTCCTTTCAATTTCCTTCCCAGACATGAATTTGAATATACCGCAAGTGCCGGCATAGTGGAAGATGGACACAACAGCGGGTTTTCCCGTATACAGTTAAATTACGGAGCCTCCCCGAAAATAACAGTGGGAGGTGGAATGGAATATCTTTCAACTGTTACCAGCGGCAAAAACATGCCTTTTCTAAATACTTCTGTGAGAATAATGCCCAGCATCCTGCTCTCCGGAGATTATACCTGCAATGTAAAAGCCAGGGGCATTCTCAGTTACCGTGCGCCTTCAAACCTTGAGGTTGAACTGAATTATACCCGGTATAAAAGGGGGCAGACGGCTATCAGTTACAATTATCTTGAAGAACGGAAGCTCTCCATTTCCCGGCCTTTCAACAGCCGGCATTTTTCCGCATTTTCCAGGTTAATGCTGAACCAGGTCCTGCTGCCGGATACCAAATACACTACTGCCGAATGGTTACTCTCAGGCAGCATACTGGGCATTGGTACCGGCCTTACCACTTACGCCATATTCACAGAGCAGGCGCCTCTATACGCATATAGTAACCTTTCACTGTCTTTCAGGCTTCCTGCAAAAATGATGTCCACCTCGCAACTGCAATATGAGTATAATAATCACAAGCCCATCTCAATGAGGTGTGAATTGAGTAAACAGGTGTTCCATCATGGCTATGTGAATATATCTTATGAGCAGAACTTCAAAAGCCGGATCACCAATATAGGGATCGGATTCCGCTATGATCTGCCTTTTACGCAGACAGGGCTCTCCAGCTGGCATAACAACAATATGACAACGCTGGTGGAATCTCTCAGGGGAAGCCTGATATATGACAACAAAACGAAGTTCCTGGATGCAAATAACCGTATCAGTACCGGTACAGGAGGCATTATACTATTACCCTATCTGGACCTTAACTGTAACGGGCAACGGGAAGCCGGTGAACCGAGGGTGGCCGGACTTAAAGCCAATATCAGCAACGGCCGTATTCAATATAGTGATCGTGATACACTGGTACGTATAACAGATATTGAACCTTATACAAATTATCATATTGAGCTGGATCCAAATAGCTTTGACAATATAGCCTGGCAAATAAAAAAGAAGAGCCTCAATGTAGCCATTGACCCCAACCGGTTAAAACTAATAGAGGTCCCTGTTGCTGTATTGGGTGAAGTTTCCGGGAAAGTGTACCTTAACCGGGAAGGACAGGGACGGATAATTGTAGGGATCTATAACAGTGATTCCATTCTTGTTGCGCATATCCTTACCGAACCCGACGGCTATTTCAACTTTATGGGTCTTACGCCTGGCTCCTATACGGTACGCCTTGATAGCAGTCAATTGCTCAGATTACGGCTTTCCGCCTCCACTACCGTTATCCCATTTCATATAATATGCAGCAATGATGGCGACATGGTGGATGGACTTGATTTTCAGTTATTCGTACCGTAAGGCTTCTATAGGATCTAATCTGGATGCTTTTTGTGCAGGATAATACCCAAAGAATACACCTGTAAAAGCACATACTGCAAAGGAAAGAATAATAGAAGATTCTGAAACCAATGTAGGCCAGGATAAAAATATAGTAATGAGTTTAGCAGAGGTAATACCTAATGCTACACCTATCAATCCGCCCGTAATACTGATCATAATAGCCTCGATCAGGAACTGCATCAGGATATCAATACCTCTTGCACCAATAGACATACGCAGCCCTATTTCACGGGTACGTTCCGTTACAGATACATACATGATGTTCATGATACCAATACCGCCAATGACCAGGGAAATCCCTGCAATAGCTGTTAAAAGTATCGTGAGCAGATTACTGGTAGAGCTTAATGCACTAATCAGTTCTGCCATTGTCCTCACCTGGAAATCATTCTCATCACTGTTACGCAGCCGGTGCGTTTTACGCAGTATAGCAGTAATTTCATCTGTAGCTGCATCTGATGCACTTTCATTAATAGCAGACGCATAAATAGTACGGAAATAGATAGTAGCCAGTATTCTTTTTTGCACTGTAGTATAAGGTGCCAGGATCACATCGTCCTGGTCCTGCCCGAAAGAGCTTTGTCCCTTTGCTGCCAGTGTACCTATCACCTGGAAAGGAAGATTATTAAAACGGATGATCTTTCCTATAGGGCTTTCTCCATTCGGGAACAGGTTAGTCACTACCGTCTGCCCGATTAAACACACTTTTGCAGAAGCCCTTACATCTTCTTCAGAAAAAGGGATACCATCTGTTAATTCCCATTGGCGGATATCCAGGTACGAAGGACTCACCCCATATATCGTAGTGGGCCAGTTAAATGCACCAAAGATAGACTGACCACTGGAAATGGCAGCAGGAGATATAAAACTGATATTCGCTGCCTGCTTCTGCAAAGCCTTTACATCATCGATCGTCAATGTCTGCACACTGGATCCGCCTAATCTGGCCCCACCGGCCACATTACTGGAGGGCAGCACAGTGATCATGTTGGACCCCATACTGGACAACTGCGTTTGAATACTCTGCTTGGAACCCTGCCCTATCGCCACCATCGCAATTACCGAAGCAACCCCGATGATCACGCCCAGCATGGTCAGGAAAGCCCTCAACTTATTACGTTGCAGCGCCTTAAAAGCTATTCTTATGAGATTTAAGATATTCATAATCAATAATCATCTGAATGTGGCAATGATGCCAACGCTTCTTTTGCTGAACGTATATTTTCATTTGGAGTATCCCTCACCACCTTCCCATCCCGCAGCATCACAGTACGTGTACTGAAAGCCGCTATATCCGGTTCATGTGTCACAAATACGATCGTCTTCCCCTGCACCTGGTTCAGTTCCTGCATCAATGCCATGATCTCGTAAGAGGTACGTGTATCCAGGTTACCGGTGGCCTCATCCGCCAGTATCATCACCGGCTCATTCACTAAGGCCCGTGCAATCGCCACACGCTGCTGCTGCCCGCCGGAAAGCTGATTAGGCGTATGGTCCAGCCGGTCTGCCAGTTTCACTGCTTCCAGCGCTTTGATCGCTTTCTGCTTACGTTCGTCATAACTGACAGAAGAATTATAAAAGAGCGGTAACTCCACATTCTCCAGCGCTGATGTACGAGGCAGTAAATTATACGACTGAAACACAAATCCGATCTTACGGTTACGCAACCTTGCCAGCTCATCCCGGGATAATCCTCCTACGTTCACACCATCCAGCATATACACCCCTTCAGTGGGCTTGTCCAGGCATCCCAGCGTATTCAGTAAGGTAGTCTTACCGGAACCACTACTCCCCATGATCGTCACAAACTCACCCGCCATCACATCAAAAGACACCCCTCTTAAAGCATGCACCGTCTCCGTTCCCATGATGAACGCGCGCTTGATATTCTGTAATTCCAGGATCTTCTTGCTCATCGTCTTCTACGTTGTGGCATAAACGGACTGGAACCACTACTTGCTGCAGCTGCTGCTGCTTTCGTTAACCGTTGCATACCTGTGATCACTAATTCATCATCCGATAAGCCGGATATAACCTCTGCATGTGTATTATCATTCATCCCTATCTCCACTTTCTTCTGCAATAATGTATCTCCCTGCTGCACCCATACATAATTAGCAGCAGCGACCTTTGCATGATCAGCCGTTTTATTGCGTATCGTATCCCTGCTGCCGCCTGTTACCGGTTTGGAGCTCTTATGTTTCTCCGCTGCTGCCGGTGCAATAGCTATTACCACAAACTTTTTAGACATGGAAGAATCCGGTTTGAACATCAGCGCCTTCGCAGGTATCAGCATCACATTTTCTTTCTCTTTCGTATAAATAGTTACCGTTGCCGTCATACCAGGCTTGAGTTTCATATCATCATTTGGCGCACTGATGATAGTCGTGTACGTTACCACGTTAGAAGATACTGCAGGACGTAATCTTATTTCCTGCACCTTCCCGGCAAATTCATCATCCAGATAGGCATCTACGGTAAAAGATACACGCTGACTATCCGCTACATTACCAATATCCGCTTCATCCACACTTGCCTGTACCTGCATTTTAGTAATATCTTTTGCAATAACGAATAAGGTCGGGGTACTGAAACTCGCCGCTACTGTCTGTCCTACGCTCACACTCCTGCTTAAGACCACGCCATCTATAGGAGAATAAATATCTGCGAACGACAAATTCCTTTGTGCAGATTGTAAGGAAGCCCTTGCACTTTCCACACCGGCTTTAGCCGCGGTATACAGGTAATACTGGTTATCATAATCTGCTTTGCTTACTGCGCCTACTTTATATAACTGATCCTCTCTTTTAAACTGTGCTTCCTGGTAAATCAACTGGCTCTGTGCACTGGCCAGCGATCCTTTATTACGGTCTACTTCCGCCTGTAGCAGGATCTTGTCCAGCTCTCCCAGCAATTCTCCCTTCTTCACTTTGGAGTTAAAATCAGCATAGATATATTTCAATGTCCCGGACACCTGTGTACCCACGGCCACGGTATCTACCGGCTGCACAGCACCTGTTGCCGTTACACTGGTGAATATACGTCCGTAGGTGGGCTTCTGTGTTTCAATCACGACCGGCTGTTCCTGTTTTCTGAAAAAGAAATACCACACGGCAACGCCTGCCAGTAGTATCAATATTGCTATAATTACCTTCTTCTTATTCTTCATCCGTAGATAATTTTATAACTTAACGGGAATACCCCTGTAAAAATCGTAGATCCTGATATAGAGCGCCGAGCTGTATTTAGCCTGGATATAAGATTGTAACGCCTGTACATACAGGTTCTTCTGTTGCAGTACCTCCACTGTATTCGCGGCCCCTATCTTCAACTGTTCATTCGCGATCCGGTAACTTTCCTGCGTATAACGCAGTTGTTCCACCGCTGCATCATACTGCGACTGCGCATTTTCTACATTGATATAAGCCTGTTCAATCTCCTGAGATAAAACAGTGCGTGTATTCTGCAAGGTGAGTTGTGCCTGCCCTACTTCCAGTTTTGATTTCTCTTCATTCACCCTGTTGGCTCTCCTGCTGAAAATAGGAACAGATAACGTAACGCCTATCTGCTGATAGAAGTTATTGTCCAGCTGCTTTACATACGAGTAATAAGTGTTGGCCCCGAAGCTGGTCCCTATACCGGCTCCGGCGGTGAGGGTAGGTAAATACCCCGCCCGGACTTTCTGCAGTTCCAGTTGTGCGGATTGCACGCTCAGTTCACTGCTTTTTACTTCCGGTCTGTTTGCCAGTGCATATTGCTGTACATCCCTTAACGGAGAAAGTAGTGCAGCAGCCATCAGCGTATCCGGCTCTACTACTTCAAAAGCAGTATCCGTAGGCAGTTGCAATAACTGCTTTAATGTAAGGATATTCTGACGGTGGGTGTTTTGTGCAGTCACCAGTGTATACCTGTCATTGGCCAGCTGTGCCTGTATCTGTACCAGGTCTTTCCTGGCCACAGAACCTGCATCAAAGAAATGCTGTTCCTGTTTCAGTTGCGCTTCAGAGGTAGCCACCACATCCCGTACATACACGATATTTTCTTTCGCCAGGAGAATATTGAGATAAGCCTGGGTAATCTGTAAGGTGATATCATTTTCCGACGCCAGCAGGTCCAGTCCTGCTACTTTTGCCAGCAGGTCCTTTTGTTTGATATCATTTTTCAGATATCCCCCATTATACAGGGTAACAGAAGAACTGGCAGACGTATTGAACGAAGGTGTAAAATCTCCGTTACCGGTAGATTTCACATGCGTTAAAGTAGGTGATAATGAAGCGGATAAGTTGGGCAATACAGCTGATCTGGACAATAACTGGTCCTGTTCCGCACTCCTTGCACTTA
This sequence comes from Chitinophaga oryziterrae, assembly GCF_009758125.1. Taxonomy (GTDB): domain Bacteria; phylum Bacteroidota; class Bacteroidia; order Chitinophagales; family Chitinophagaceae; genus Chitinophaga; species Chitinophaga oryziterrae. The sequence goes on along the minus strand of NZ_WRXO01000004.1, from coordinate 32,268 downwards.
AACGAAGACTGTTTAATGTAATGTTATTCTGCTTTGCATAATCGAGGCATTGCTGCAGGTCCCATCTTGTTATGGTGGTACTATCCTGTGCGTATAAAGGAAATGCCTTAAAAAGAATAAGATAAAGGATAAGCCTGCGCATGTGTTTATTGACCATATTAATACTTTTCCCAAAACCCTCTGCCATACTCGTCATTCTACACAAATAAAGTCATAAAAAGCGTGCCACAGGAAAGGGCTCTCATTTGAGGGGAATGTCTGATAATTATAACACAGGGATGGCCAGAATGTTTGTGGCAGGGGTTCTTGCAAACATAAAGCCCGCCGGTGGCGGGCTTTATGTTTAACAATAATTAATGTTAGTTAACAGTACTTAACAGTAGGCCGGATACTACTCAGCCTTCCCAATCTCTCAAACCTGCCCGCCTGCCTGTTCATCTATTCAATTTACTCAGTCTAACCCCACCGGCTCAACCTACTCTCCTTCATACCTCCTTCATGTCTCCTTCATGTCTGAAGCATATTAACCGCGCACTTTGTCTACAGGGAATAACTCATTACGAACAAATTCAGGGAATTCGGGGCCAGCACCACCTTACCCTTCTTATCTCCTGCTTTCTTCAGTTCCACAGGTTTTACCACCCCGGGATTGTCCAGTGTATTAAAATCCCCTTTGTCAGTAGCCGTCAATACCTGCTGCGACGCTATTCTATATCCCTTCGGCCCTTCCGGCCTGATAGTATAAGTCAGCGGTTTACCGGATGCATTCACCACCTTCAGAAACACCAGACGTTTGGCAGGATCAATCGTTGCACTGGCATACAGGCTATCTTCCCCGGCCAGCGTATGCCCGTTGCTCAATACGGGAACAGTTTGTACCCCCCTGTTATTCGCGAACAGCTTCTGTACATAGTAATTAGGCGTGCCTACAGACCGCAGGTTATCAAACCAGATCAGGTCCGGACGCCATTGCCAGGCATCCACATGTGCCAGTAAAGGGGCATAAGAGGCCATCTGCACCACATCCGCATTCCTTTCCAGTCCTGTCATAAATGCCGCTTCTGCCAGGGCGCTTCCCCAGGTATTACGCGTTTCAGCCCCGTCCTTCTCCTTATCCTTCACATGTGCGGCATACTCCCCTGCAAAGATCTTAGGCGCATTGCGGTCATAATTATCGTATCTGCGGGCATTTTGCAGGAACCAGTCGGGCGACATATAATAATGCTCATCCACCAGGTCTGCATGTGCCGCTTTCATCTCTGACCATAGGTAATCAAACCGGTCTCCATCAGGAGATGGCCCTACACTGGACACTAACCTGATCTCCGGATGTTTCCCCTTCAACGCCTTTTCAAAGAGTTTATACCGGGAAACATACTGACTATCCCACTGCTCATTCCCCACGCCCATCATCTTAAGGTTAAAAGGCGCAGGATGCCCCATATCTGTCCTTAATTTTCCCCAGCGTGTATCCACAGTACCATTTGCAAATTCTATCAGGTCCAGCGCATCCTGGATATAACTATCCACATCCTCTGCCACTTCTCCCGTATTATACTGACAAGCCATCCCGCAATTCAAAATAGGCAATGGTGAAGCCCCTATATCCTCCGCCAGCTGGAAATACTCAAAGAACCCCAGCCCATAACTCTGGAAGTAATCCCCCGGGGCCCTGTGACTGAACTCCGTATTCCAGCGGTTCACGATCTGCGTACGGTCTTCCACCTTTCCTACTGTATTCTTCCATTGATAACGGTTCGCCAGATCGCGCCCTTCCACGATACATCCCCCGGGAAAACGTACAAACCCCGGATGAAGGTCTGCCAGCAACTGCACCAGATCTGCCCTCAGACCACCGGGACGCTGTTTCCAGGTATTGGCCGGGAACAGGGAGATCATATCCACATCCGCTTCCCCCGAAAATGACACTTTCAAAGCTCCCTTCGCCACTGTCTGCACAGCCGTAAGGGATACCGTATATTTCTTCCATTCATTACCGGCAACAGCGATACTGCCATGCCCGATATCTTCCCCTTTTTCATTCACCAGCGCCACATTTACCCCGGCATTCCCACGCGCCCATATAGAAAAATTATACTGCTCATTCTGCGTAAGTCCCATTCCCCTGAAACCCTCATTCACCAGGCCCACTTCTCCCGTAATATGCGCATAACGGGGATTGGCCTTATTATCCGCACGGTTCACGATCAGTATTTTCCCTTTTTTGTCCGCCTGCTTCCACCCCATCAGTGGCTGCGTAAACTCAAAAGACCGGTTCTTAACCAGCTCCGCATATAATCCTCCATCTGCAGAGAAATTGATATCCTCAAAAAAGATCCCCCACATCGTTGGTTGAACAACCGCCTGTGGCTTGGAAACCTGCACAGTAATCGTCTGTGCAAAGGACATACAGCTAAAAAATAACAGATAAACGAAAGATGTGATTTTTGTCATAACAGCGGAATTAACCAGCAACAAGGTAATGACAGAATTTAACATACACAATACTTACAGCTATTTTTAATGTATATCTGACACATATACTGAAAGGTGAGCCAAAATTCAATGTCGTTTTAGCTAAGCGCTGTATATGCGACAAAACATAATAGGCTCCGTTAGGAGCTAACTAAACGGCATTGAACGAAAAATTACAAAAAAATAAGTCCTGCCAGTAACACCGGCAGGACTCAAATACGATAAAACGGTTTAGATGATCTCTAGCAAATCGTAAACCTGGACGTCCACACTGTTGTTGTTGGAGCTGCCAGTTTCTTTGATGCGGTAGTCTGGCTCAGATCTGCAATCTTGATTTTACCAAGGCTCAGTTTCTTTGAACTTTCCTTTTTCATAATTATGAGGGTTTATGGTTATAAAAAAAATCAGCCTTTTCTGCAATCAAAAGTGTGTTGAACCGTTGTGGTCGGCTGGATAGGGCTCTTCACAGCAGCAGTTTCAGTTAACGTAGCGATCTTAATCTTTACAAGTTGCAGTTTCTTTGAACTTTCCTTTTTCATGATGATATGATTTTATGGTTATATCAGGTAAATTACCGGATATCACTGCAATAAAACCTCAGTGAAACTCACCCTTTCAGGGCATAAAAAAGTCCCGCTGGTAATGCACAGCGGGACCATCAATAACTAAACGGAATTACAGTGTATCAACACCGGCACAAATGATGGTGATTGAGCAAATCCATGATCCGGTAACGGCCTGCTGCTTAACAGTACTGGCCGTACTCAGATTAGCAATTTTAATCTTCCCCAGGTTTAATTTTTTTGAATTGTCCTTTTTCATGTGTGAGAGGTTTTAATGACCTTAATTTAATCCATCCCACTGCAACGGACAATCAGCCGGTTAAGCAAAACATAACAGGCTCCGTCAGGAGCTCTGAGTTCCTAGCAACAGTCTTCTCTGAAATAGCATAAACTCTCCTGCAAATTCTTTATAACTCCCCTATAAGCCCTCTCTAAATAAGGTGGGCTTATAGGGGGCTATGAGGGGACTATGAGGGAGCTTATATGGGGCTTATACTAGCTTATAGGTAGCTTAAACTGGCAATAAGCATCAACTAAGGTCTCAACACCTTTATTTCTGACTATCAATAGATTAAGATGTGAGAAGAATTACTATAGCAGGAAATAGTAAAATTTGTCAATGTCTTTTAGTTTGACATCGGGAGGCATCTGACATGGCTAATATTAATAGGGGGTGACCTGTTTAGTCACCCCCTATTAAAGAGAATATGAATATTTTCTACAAACGTCGCTCCCCGGAGCTTAACTAAACGACAATGATTTTTAATTAGTATAGTTCGAATTCTGTATCAGCACACCCTTACTCCTGTCTATTTCCGACTGAGGCAGTGGGAAATAATAGTTTCTGGGCTTGGTGAATGTACGAGCAGCCTCTATTACCTGCCCGTCAGAACCCAGCTTGGGTTGACCATAAATACTAACGATATTAACAAGCCCTGCTCTATCCCAACGCATCAGGTCCTGGTGACGTTCATTTTCACCACACAGTTCCACCCTTCTTTCGTGCATTAATGCAGTCATCCCTGCACCACTTACCGGAGTAAGACTCGCAGAAGCACGTTTACGGATCGCGTTGATCTCAGCATCACCGGCACCGGCGCCTGATTTACGGATTTTAGCTTCTGCTACCACCAGGTAGATATCGGCACTGCGTAATAAAGGGTATTTCAGTGAATAGTTCAATCCACCGGAGCTTTTCCAGTTGGTGAACTTACCGTAATGATAACCGGTTGTTGACAGGCTCGCTGTATAGGTCGCAATTCCGGTTCCTATGTCGATCTGATCTCCTGGTTTCATGATACATACATCTTTACGGGGATCCCCTGCTTCAAATTCGTCTACCAGTCCTTTTACAGGTTGGAAGAAGTTCCAGCCACCCCACTCACGCGGACCATGATAGGTAGTGAAGTCGGAATACCCCCAGCCATCAGTAGTCTGTACGTTCAGCAGCATTTCGCTGTTATTGCTGGTAGCTGCTACGAAGTTGGCAGCGTAAGTAGGCGCCAGCGCATAATTGGTGTTGGTCGTTACCTTCGTACCGAACTCAATTGCCTTATCCAGATTATCCTCATAGAGGTATAATTTGGCCAGCAATCCCCAGGCTGAACCTTTATTTACACGGCCTGCGCTGTATGCTTCAGGAAGCAGGTCTGCTGCCTTTAACAGGTCTGACTCTATCTGTGCATGCACAGAGTCAACAGAAGATTTTGGATTATTGTAATTCCCTGCCAGTACATCTGCTTCAGAAACTAATGGTACTTCACCATACACCAATGCCAGTCGCCAGTAAGCGAATGCACGGAGGAAATATGCTTCACCAAGGCAACGGTTCTTCACATCAGGATCAATATTCGTGATTTTAGGAATATAGATTAACGCATTGTCCGCCCGGTTAATCGTTTCATACTTCCATTTCCATGGCAATTTCAAAGAAGGATTGGAAGCATCGAAGGTGAATTTCTCTATCAGGTCATCCTCGGGATGATCTCCTGCATGGTACTGGTCGTCTGAACAGTTATCATAAGTATATTCAACGAAGCCGAGATAATCTTCTTTCAGAAAAAGAGTATAGATGCCGGAGATGCCATCCACCGCATCACTTTCGTTACGCCAATAGTTGCCACTTGTATAACTTCCTTTTGCTTCTACATCCAGCACTTTGTTACACGCGTTCGTAAAGAGACCAACCGCACCTATCAGCAATATATATTTCATACGTTTCATAATCATCATCATTAAGCAGGTTAAAAATTAAGTGTTGCACCGAAAACAAAACTCCTTGCCTGTGGATAGGTAGCCACGTCTACACCACGCTGCCTGTTACCATCACCAGAAACAGGATAACCCAGTTCCGGGTTCAGACCCTTGTATTTTGTAATAACAAATACATTCTGACCAGTTGCATATATCCGCACATCAGACACGCCGGAACGGCCCCATACTTTGGAAGGAATGGTGTATCCCAGTGTAGCGTTACGGAGCGACAGGTAATTACCACTTTCTACAAAACGATCGGAAGTACGGTAATTCTGATTGTCACTTGTCAGGGTCATACGCGGTATACTGTTGCTGGTACCTTCGCCATGCCAGCGCTGCATCGCTTCTGCATACATATTATATGGATAGGTAGGATCAAGACCCTGCATCCTGTCGGCATTATACAGTTTTACGCCCAATACACCTGCAAAAGAAAGGTTCAGATCAAATCCTTTATAAGAAGCGCCTGCCTGTACACCAAATGTCACTTTAGGATTAGGATTACCCAGGTAGGTACGGTCCTGATCATTTACAATGCCATCGCCATTAACGTCTAAGAAACGTACATCTCCTGGCTTGATATTCGCCTTGTTAGGATCATTCTTGATATTGGCATCATTATCAATAGCTGTCTGGTTCTGGTAAATACCATCCGTTTTCCAGCCATAGAAAGAAGCAATAGACTGACCTACATAAGTGCGGGAGATCTCCTGATTCTGCCGGCCGTATGTAGTAGAGCCGATAAAAGTACCTGGTTCATAGAGCTTTGTGATCTTATTCTTTATAAAGGAAGCATTCGCTGCTACATTGTAACGGAATTCACCTTTACCACCCAGATAATTTACTTCTATTTCCCATCCCTTATTATTCAGTGCACCAATATTACGGTCTGGAACTGTAGCGGCACCATGCTCGTCCATTAAAGGTGCAGGCACCAGCATATCCTTGGTGTTCTTATTGAAGTATGTGATAGTAGTATTCAGTTTGTTCTGGAAGAAACCTGCTTCCAGACTTATATTGGTCATTTCTGCTTTCTCCCAGGTAATATCAGGATTAGCCAGTGTTGAGTTCCAGATACCGGTAACTGTATTATCGCCAAAAGCATATCTCTGATCCTGGTCCTTTTTGATCAGTGCCAGGTATTGGAAATCCGCTACACGCTGATTACCCAATGCTCCCCAGCCACCGGTCAGTTTCAGATTGCTCACGAAAGAAACATTGTCTTTAAAGAAGGTTTCGTCAGAGATCCTCCACCCTGCAGAAAACGCAGGGAAATAACCCCAGCGGTTGTCTTTAGGGAATTTGGAAGATCCATCAGCCCTGAAAGTGGCTGTGAAGAGATATTTGCCTTTATAACCATAAAAACCACGCATGAAACCAGAAGCAATACCAGTTGCAGCATTATAGTTACCGGAAGCATCATGAATATCCGTACCGTTATCCAACACACGTTGAGGAGTAGTTTCATCATTATAGCCCCAGCGCTCTGCACGGTAATAGCTACCGTTGGTAGTTTGCTGTGAATAACCACCGGTAAGGGTTACCTGGTGATTTTTGGCAAATGTTTTATTCCAGGTCAGGAATACTTCGGCCAGTTCAGAACCATCTGTTTCATTACGCTGATAAAGTGCAGCGTGATCAGTGGTACGGGTCTGGTCCAGTACTTTAGGAGTAAACCCATATTGATTGTTAATCGTACCGTCATATGCATAATTAGCACGTAAAACAAGACCGTCCAGGATCTGCACTTCTCCATACACACTGGCCAGCATTCTGTAATTCTTATTATAGCCGTCTGAGGTCTGTGCAGTAAAAACAGGGTTATTAATATCTCCCAGCTCACTGTTAGCCTTACCACTGCCATAAGTACCATCTGCATTCATCACAGGAATAGCCGGGTTGAAACGCAGGGCACTGAAAATCAGACCTGTCTGTGAAGAATAGGTATCAAAGCCTTCCTGCTGCCTGTAGGTCAGCTGTAAGTTCTCTCCTACTTTCACACGTTTACCGATCCTGTGTTCAGAGTTGATACGTACACTGTAACGTTTGAAATAAGTATTCTGGATCAGACCTTTTTCATCATAATAACCACCGCTGAACAGGTAATTGGAAGTAGCATTACCACCACGCAGGCTCACGTCAGCGTTGGTAGTCTGGCCGGAACGCAGCAGCGCCCTTTGCCAGTCCGTACGCTGTACCGCGTAATAAGGGTCCTGCCAGAATGTATTGATGGCCACCCCGTCATTGGTATAACGTTCCTGCTTCAGTTGCACCAGTTCAGGAGCAGTCAGTAAAGGAATATAGCGGCGTACATTGGACACCCCTTTATATATATTAAAAGAAGTTTTTAGTTTTTCGCCATAGCCACCTTTTTTAGTGGTAATGATGATCACCCCATTCGCTGCACGGGTACCATAGATCGCAGAAGAAGAGGCATCTTTCAGAATTTCCATGGAAGCAATGTCATTAGGGCTCACATCACTTAATCCTGTTGCAGGCACCCCATCGATGATAACCAGCGGGTCTGCATTGTTAATAGTACCTGTACCACGGATACGGATAGCAGGTTCTGTTCCGGGAGATCCGTCTGAACGAACGATATCCACACCACTTACTTTACCCTGTATCGCCTGAGCAGCATCACTCACGGGCAGGTTTTTTATATCCGCTCCTTTAATAGTGGAGATAGTACCGGTAACGTCCCGGCGGTTCTGTACACCATAACCTACTACCACTACTTCTCCCAGTCCTTTGGTAGTGGATTGCAGGGATACGTTGATCACGGCCTGTTCACCAATAGTGACTGTCTGTGCCTGGTAACCAATGAAAGAGAAGGAAAGCGTTTTACCGGCATCAGGGACTGTGAGCTTAAAATGCCCGCTGGCATCTGTAGTTGCCCCTGTGGTGGTCCCTGGCACAGTAACATTCACGCCCGGCAGACCACTGCCATCTCCGGCATCTGTTACCTTACCGGTAACAGTTCGCTGTGCAAGCGCTACCCCTGCGAACAGGCATAAAAGGATAACCAGAAAGCTTTGCTTTCTAAAAAATGATGTGTGGCTCATAAAGGAAAAAATAAATGATCAAACGTGTTAGGAATACGACTCTAATATATGGTGCCCAAGCTATCAGCTATTCTACAATACATTCACTGTTCTGTTTTTTATATAAATGACAACGAGCTAAAAATAAGCGAACAATTAAAGATAAGTTGATACTATTTTACCAATGCTACATAATGCATTAACATTTCATTAAGAGTTTTTTGGCTGATCCGGGTATCACATACCCGGTTATGTGCCCCCTGTTCTACATACTGTTTGACTTTCTTACCTACTCCTTCAAGTAAAAGTGCAGGTTATGTTCAAAATTACTCAAAAAAGATAATTTTCCAATTATCTTAAAATCAATGATTTAATAATTAAGATATGCCTTTTAACATTTCTTTAGAGTATTTAAGCAAGGTTTTAGTAAGATAGTCTGTACCATAATTTATTGATTTTTTATTTAACCAGTTAAAATTGAAAAACCATGAAGAAGCAATTATTAAAGTTTGGCCTGATGGCCGGCATGGGCGCATTCGTACTGTCAACGAGTTTTGCAAAAGATGTTAAGGCTACAGACACACTCACAGCGATGAGAGACACAGCCACCATGACCGACACCGCCAGCTTTTACAGAGACACTGTAAGCATGAAAAATGACACTGCCAGCTTTGTACGTGACACAGCAAGTTTCGTTCGTGATACAGCATTACTGAAAGACACTGCTAACTTCGCCTTTAATTTTAAGGCGGATACAGCTACTTTCAAAGTTGCCGACACTGCTACAGCGTTTAAATCAGACACTGCTGCTTTCAAGGCAGATACTGCTATGGTAAATGATACTGCCAGTTTTGCTGCTCATATGAATGCAGCTACGGGAGATACTGCTGCCATGAAAGCTATCAGAGACACTGCTGCCTTCAAAAAGGATACAGCAAACGTTTTAGGAAAAAATATCGTTTCGTTCAGTAAGGATACTACAACTCCGCAGCCTACTGATACGTCCAAGACCCCTAAATCCCATGCGATGAGGGCGAAGGACTAAGAAACAAAAATCATGAACGGAAATCATGTGAACAGTAAAAAGTCCCGGACAATTGTCCGGGACTTTTTATTTGTATAAACAATGTGACAAGATGTAGTTTAGAAATTGTAACCGGCTTTCAGCCCAAAGAATCCGGCAGTACCGTCTTTGTACCAACCTTCATACTTGGCCTCAACATCCAGTCCCAGGAAACGGATACCGATACCAGGAGCAAAAATAACCGGCGCACCATTGTTATCCTTACCTACCCTGTTGGCAACTCCACCTTCTACCTTCACATACAGCAAAGGGAAAGGGAATTTGTACTTCACCCCTACTCTTACAGGGATAGCCTGCAGGGCAGAGTAATCGGTACTGATCGTATTACCCTGGCCATCGCTGATGGAAACACCCTTTTTACCAGGGAAACGCATATAACCAACGGAACCGGTAACGCCGAAGCCAGCGATCAGTTTAATATCTGCATTTAAGCCTGCACCGATACCGGTATTATGTGTGTCGCTCAGATCGCCAACTGGGAATCCGGCTTCTACATAAGGGCCAATGCTGAACCTTTTCAATTGTGCCTGTGAATTACTGCTGGCTCCTAAGAGTACTGCAAGCAGCAGACAGGTGATGTAAATGGTCTTGATCATACAGGATATTTTAAAATTCTTACAAATGTAAGTAATTCATACCTAAATGAACAAATGAGAATTACTGGGGTAATACCTTAAAAGTAGTGTCTCTGTGGATACTGTCCGTAACAGGGGGAGTTTTGGAAAAAGAAGAAGATGGTACGGCTGCAGAAGTGGCCACATTGGAATGGCCGGCAGGTAATCCCATCCTTGCCAGGTCTTTTCTTGTCTTCTTATCAAAAAGATACTGAGGATGTTTTTCTTTGCGTAATCCATCTTCAAAACGGTATTCCGCCCCCATACGCGGAGGTGGACTCTGATATCCACGGTTATTTAATGCGCAACTACTGTATAATACAACAACGCCTGCCATCATACATGTATGTAGCAGCATGAAGGCAGGTTGTCGTAATTTGAAAATTTTCCAGGTTATTGGATTAAACATGTTTCCTGGGTTTACTGTCTGTGATTCTTCCAGATAATGTACTGGGTGGTTTACTGTCCACCATCATTAACGTAACCTGATCTTTATTTATTATAAATACTTACAATTTTGTTGCGACAAAACCAGCCTCTGCTACAGCTTTGATCACATCCTCTGCAACAAGTCCTTTATCGGAAGAAACTGTTAATATCTTCTCCGGATTATCTGTATCTACCTTCCATGCATCTGTACCTGCTGTTGTATTCAGTGAAGGTGTAACTTTGGCTACACAGCCACCACATTTAATATTTGTTTTGAATTGTAATGTTTCCATTGTTTTGCTATTTTTTATAATGAGGAAAATTTTAATCTTAAACTATTACTGACCACAGAGACTGAACTAAGCGCCATGGCTGCACCGGCAATCATGGGGTCCAACAGGAAACCATTTACCGGGTACAGCACACCTGCTGCCAGAGGGATGCCTATCAGGTTGTAGATAAATGCCCAGAAGAGATTTTGCCGGATAGTCCTCACCGTTTTACGGGATAAGTGCAATGCTTTGGGAATACTGTTCAGGTCTGACGTGATCAGTGTCATCTTTGCCACGTCCATCGCTATGTCCGAACCCTTGCCCATGGCAATACTTACATCCGCCTGGGCCAGCGCCTGGCTGTCATTGATCCCGTCTCCGACCATACCTACTATCCTGCCCTGCTGTTGCAACTCTTTCACAAATGCGGCCTTATCCCCCGGTAACACACCTGCTTTATAATCTCTGATACCTACAGCAGATGCCACTGCTGCGGCCGTTTGTGCATTATCCCCCGTAAGCATATACACGGTGATCCCTTGCTCCTGCAAAGCATTTATCGCCTTTGCAGACGTCTCTTTGATCTTATCTGCAATGGCAATAATACCCGCAACCTTTTTACCTGCTGCAAACAGGATCACTGTTTTAGCCTGCGCCTGCCATTCCGTGATCTTTGCCTGCATTGCGTCTTCAGGATAAATCCGGTAGTCCTCCAGCAGACTGGCATTACCTGCCAGGTATTCTTTGCCCTGGTATGTTGCACGGATACCCTTCCCGGTAACACTCTCTATTTTATCCAATGAAACGGTTGCCGGAATATCCTTACCTGAAGCCAGATACTTTACTACCGCTCCTGCCAGCGGATGCTCCGACTGCTCCTCCATTGCCATTAACACTCGCATATCTGCTTCGTCCAGGAAGTATACATCTGTCACAGCAGGTTTTCCTTCTGTGATCGTACCCGTTTTATCCAATACCAGCGCATTCACTTTATGCGCCAGCTCCAGGCTCTCCGCATCCCTTATCAGGATATTGTTATCCGCTCCTTTCCCAACGCCCACCATTATAGCAGTAGGCGTAGCCAAACCCAGTGCACAGGGACAGGCAATCACCAATACGGTCACAGCGGCCAGCAACCCATGCGTAAACGAATTATCAGCTATCATCCACACGGCAAAAGTCAATATCGCTATACCTATTACCACCGGCACAAAGATGCCTGCAATCTTATCTACCAGTTGCTGCACGGGCGCCTTACTGCCCTGTGCTTCCTGCACCATTTTAATTATCTGCGCCAGCACTGTATCTCCACCTACCTTCTCTGCCTTAAACCGGAAACTCCCCTTCTGATTGATCGTTCCGGCAAATACCGCGGCTCCTGTTTCTTTCAGTACCGGTACAGGCTCTCCGCTGATCATACTTTCATCTACATAAGAAGATCCACCTGTTAACTGTCCATCAACAGGTATACGCTCTCCCGGCTTCACCAGGATAATATCTCCCACCATCACCTGACTAAGCGGGACTTCTCCTTTGGATGCTACCGTTACTATCTTAGGTTGCAGCCCTATCAGTTTTTTCAATGCGGAAGAAGTGTTCGACTTCGCCTTTTCTTCCAGCATCTTACCCAGAGAAATAAACGCGATCACCACCGCTGCTGCCTCATAATACACATGTGCATGTAACCCGCGCTGATGCCAGTATTCCGGGTACAACGTATTGAACACACTGAACAACCAGGCCACACCGGTGCTCAACGCTACCAGCGTATCCATATTCGCTTTACCATGACGGGCCTGCTTAAAAGCATTGATAAAAAAGTTGCGGCCTATATAAAATACCACCGGTGTAGATAACAAAAACATGATCTGGTTAGCATAAGGAATATCCATAAAAAACATTCCTATCACTACCACAGGCACAGACAATATCAAAGACGCCACCGTTCTTTTTTTCAGCGCATTATATTGATTCCGCTGTGCAGCTTCCTGTACTTCTTCCCTGTTCTCCGTATCAATTACGAGGTCGTATCCCACACTTCGTACACTGGTCCTCAGCACTTCCCTTGTCACCGCATGATCATCATAAGTTACCAGCGCAGACTGGTTCGCAAAATTAACAGCAGCACCTTCTACTCCCGGCACAGAAGCAAGCATAGACTCTACACTCACCGCGCAGGCAGCACAGCTCATTTCCAGTACAGGAAATGTTTCCTTTATAATATGTTTTGTATTTGCAGCCATACCGCAAAGTTAGGATGGCCGCGGAAAAGGGTTGTTATACGATGAGGAATAATATGTATATAATTATGACTATACCATGTCCAGGGGCCTACGGTCATTCCCCTTTAGCTGACGGTAACCACTGGGTGTTAACCCCGTAATTTTCTTAAACTGTTGCGACAGATGCTGTACACTGCTATAGCCCAGGCTATCAGCTATTTCACTAAGGTTCATTTCATCATATTGCAGCAATTCCTTCACTCTTTCAATACGTTGCATGATCACGTATTTTTCGATTGTCAATCCTTCCATACCGGAAAAAACAGTAGACAGGTAATGATAATCTGTATCGAGTGCCTCCTGTAATACTACAGACAGTTTCGTATTGAGCGTGGCATTATCTTTATCGTGTATCAGACGTATAATAGTGGTTTTCAGCTTCTCTACCAACGCCGCTTTTTTATCGTCCAGCAACTCAAATCCAAGTCCATGCAGGCGTTCTCCCAGTACTTTCAGCTTCTCGGGGGAAGGTATTGAAGAAAGACTCACTTCTCCCAGGTCCATATGCGTAAAACCTATATCCAGCTTCTCTAATTCCTGCTGTACCACCAGGATACAACGGTTGCAAACCATATTTTTTATGAATAACTCCATTGCTATCGATTGAAAGTACAAAGTTAGCGGATAATACAGATATATTAACAGTATCACTATTGTTGGTAGTGCCTGAGCTTGATTGCATAATCTTCGCGCCAGATGTTGTTGATCGATAAAGACACCTTATCTGACGTGAATATTAGGTAAAGTTAAATTGAAAATCAAATCCTGAACCCATATTCCAGAGCTAGATCAGAGAACTAAACAGTCAGATGCAGTGTCTTTATCGATCAACAACATCTGCCATAATATTCAAACCGAGGCATTACCCTATTGTTCTTAACATCTGTATACTTCTAAAAAAATCGCTGTTGCTGATCACATTCTTTAACTGTATGGTTATTTATGCACAACAATGTTTATCCCGGAGCTGTTATACTTACGTGTATGCGCTGAGTGATAAAGAAACAACAGGAATATCAGTCACTATTATGCATTCATGGGAAGAGAAGGTCTAAAAAAAGTGAATATCCGTTAAGGCTATCCACTTTTTCCTCTTACATTTACAACCATACTTTATCAGTCATGCCCAAACTATTCTATTTTTCAATGGCACTTCTTCTCCTGGCAGGATGCGTTGAAAATACCAAAGCGCCTATACATAGTGATACTGACACGGTTACTACCGCAAAGAACGTTGTAACATCTAAACAAGCGGAAAAAGCCTTACCCGAGAAAGTGATCGCAGAAAGGCTCAGCGGTACTGTCACCTTACGGGATACCATCAATGGCCGGCGGATAGCTACCATGTACGATAACGTATTACTGAATGCCGGTACGCCTAAAGGCGGCTGGGTAATGGTAGGCATTGAAACTGAGATCACCCCCCTGCAGGATAAAAGCCTGATGCTGAAAAAAGGACAAAAACTACTGATAAAAGGGAAACCCGTAGGTGAAACGCTGGAAGACATTCAATTAGAATTAACCGGGCAGAATAAGGAAGGCGTCAGAACAGGTCTCTTTTACGGATACATACCCGCCGGTAAGATCAAAGCCGGCTCTATCATAGAAACAGCCCTCAGTGAATATCTGCAGCAGCATTCCGGCAGAACGCTGCCTGATATGCAGCCATTTATTAAACAGTTCCAGCTACAGGCCACCGGTTTCAACGAGCCTTTCCTGGAATATGCCAACTACGAAAGTACCGTAGATGATCCCTCCCCTGCTTACCGCACCGTACTGGTATTCTACAAGAATAAACTGATAGGGGTTGTAGACTCCCGGCATACAAAACTACAGGGAACAACCGAACTTAAGCTGGACAGAGGCTTTCATGGCTATTTCTTTACAGATGCTGATAGTAAATTGCAGCAGGAATACATCAGAATGTTCAATAACTTCATCAATTCTGTAGATTAAATCTCAACTTGATAAAAATAATTTTACCCCGACCAGTACTTCTGATTATTTTCTGCGTCTATATATATGTACCATTAAACATTATACTCTTTGCACTGATTCTGTGCGATTTGATACTAATAAGTTACGATTTAGATTTTATCGTAAACGAAGCGGGTTTCTTTTAAGTTACCCGCATTCTATATTATGCCTTGTTTAGATGATATATCTCAGGTTGATGGTTTGATGATTTTAGTTAAATTTATACAAATAACGAACTGACTGGTATCTGTGAACAATCCTCCTGTATATAATATTGAAAATGAGCATAAACTTCTACTCCGGATCGCGCAAAATGATGGAGTGGCCTTTAAGTTAGTTTTTGACCATTACTGGGACAGGATATACTCTATGGCCCTGACTTACCTGAAGTCTCCCTTATACGCAGAAGATGCTGTACAGGAGGTTTTTGTGAAGTTGTGGAATAGCCGTCAGCAGCTCACAGCGGTACGCAAATTCGACTCCTACCTCTTTATTATAGCCAGAAATGAGATCATCAGTACCCTCAGGAAAAAGATCGTACATGCGCCTTTTTATGAATATCTGAGCGATGAACTGACAGAAGAAGTACTGGCACCCGACCAGCAACTCAACATTAAAGAGTTCCAGACATTAATAGATGAAGCAATTGAGAAATTACCGGTGCAGCAGCAGCGTGTTTATAAGATGAGCAGGCTGGAAGGATTATCCCAGGAACAAATATCCCGGGAACTGGATATCTCGATATCAACTATAAAAGGTCATATGACCAAAGCCCTTCAATCCATCAGGAATCAGTTATCCATCAATTCCAATAAACCAACCCTGCTCTGGTGGCTTATTCTGATCGCTATAAAAAAATAATCACTTTTTTTTTCACCCCGACCAATACCTGAGGCAATTTTTTGCGTCTTTAGTTATATGCAGGTAGCAAAATAGTCCGGGAATTGGTTATCAGCCAGATCACTGCTCAATTTATCCGATAATATGGAATTTACGTTTAGAAGGTTACTCGAAAAATATCTGACAGATTCAATCAGCGAGTCTGAAAAAGCTACGCTTTTTGAGATGCTTCAATCTTCTGATTACGAATCTGAGCTGGAACAAATAATCGATAACGGATTCCTGGAAGGGAAAATAAGCGGTCTGGCAGATCCCGGCAGGGCGAAGGCATTGTTTGATAAAATTACCGTGGCCGGGCAGATGTATCATAAACCATCCATCAGCCGGAGACTACGTTACACAACCGCTGCTGCTGCTGCCATCCTCCTTCTTATATCTGTAACTATCTATACAGTCAGAAAAACTAACAATACCTCCATATCGGGGAAAGGAAAAACAGACGGAGAGATCGTTCCCGGGAGTGATAAGGCGATGCTGACCCTCACAGACGGATCTGTCATTATACTGGACAGTACCGGCTCCAGGGCCATAAAACAGGGTAATACCGCTATAAGCCAGCATAGCGGACAACTGCAATACCTGCAGCAGGACCAGGAAACGGTTTCCGGCCTGAACACATTAACGACCCCCCGGGGCGGACAATACAGACTCCGCCTGCCGGACGGGAGCGATATATGGCTGAACGCAGCTTCTTCTATCACCTATCCTACGGCCTTCACCGGCAGCAGGCGCAAGGTGGCTATTACAGGAGAAGTGTATATGGAAATAGCAAGAAATGAGAATATGCCCTTTGAAGTATCCGTCAATGGCATAGAGATAACAGTGTTAGGTACACGCTTTAACGTAAATGCCTATAAGGACGAACCTTCCATCACCACAACCCTGCTGGAAGGAGCCGTAAAGGTAAGTCGCGGTAATAATGACCAGCTCCTGATGCCCGGACAACAGGAACAGTTATTACCCAATGGAAAAATTGAAATCGTAAATGATATAGATACAGCATCAGTAGTTGCCTGGAAAAATGGCATGTTCTCTTTTAATGATGCTGATATACCTGCCGTGATGAGGCAGGTAAACAGATGGTATGATGCGGAAATAGTATATCAGAGTGAAGTTTCTCAACATTTTATGGGTAGTATACCCAGGACAGTGCCAATTTCGAAGTTATTAACCATGCTCGAACTAACTGGACGCCTGCATTTTAGAATTGATGGAAGAAAAATTATTGTAACCCGGTAATGATAAGCTATGCACAACTGATAAATATATTATTATTCACCTAAATCGATATCGTTAATGTAACAACAACTAAACTTAATCCTGTATGGGGGACATGGGGGTGTTGGTCGCACCCCGGGTTCAACAGGTAATCTAAATCGTCGTGTTCTGAAAATTCCTTAATCAACCAAATCCAAAATCTATGTCTTTCACTGTCTGGTGCCAACACAGGCTTGGTACCGTATGCTCTTTAATGATCCTATCGCTTGCATTCAGCCTGTCTGCAAGTGCCGGTAAACTTCAAACTGTAACGCTCTCTTTAAAAAATGCTTCGCTACAAAAAACATTTAAAGAAATAGAGAAGCAAACAGGTTATTCCTTCCTGTACTCCAGGGAGGATATCGAAAAAACCAGGAACGTAAACCTTGAAGTCAGGAATGCCAACGTAGAAGCTGTATTGAACATTTGTTTTGAAGAACAGCCCTTCACCTATACCATCGTTGATAACGTGGTAATTATCAAAAGAAAGTTTCCGGACCCGCACATTTCAGGTACAGTGGTGGGGCCTGATGGCGCACCCATTCCCGGCGCTAACATTCAGATTAAAGGTACTAACACAGGTACTGTTACTGATGCTAACGGCCATTTTGAGCTGAATACCTCCGTTGGGAAAACGCTCGTGATCAGGATAGTGGGTTATGAAACACAGGATATAAAGATTGAATCCGCCGAAACACCCATCAAAGTGACATTGAAAATAGGTACTTCCCAACTGGAAGAAATCATCGTTACAGCAGGTGGTATCAGATCTAAACGCAGGGAGTTAGGTACTGCCAACACCGTGATTAAAACAGAAAGCCTTGTAGCCGGTAAAGCCGTGAACGTCGCGGGTGGATTACAGGGTAAAGTGGCCGGTTTACAGATCAATGCTACCAGCAGCGGTGTAAATCCAAACTACAGATTAATATTAAGAGGACAACGCTCCTTAACAGGTAATAACCAGGCATTGATCGTTCTCGATAACGTGATAGTACCTAATTCCGTTTTAGGTAACCTGAACCCCGAAGACGTGGATGAACTGGTAGTACTGAATGGCGCCGGTGCTGCTGCGCTGTATGGCTCCCAGGCATCCAACGGTGCGATCGTTGTTACTACCAAAAAAGGTAAAAGAGGTCTTACACAGGTAAAAGTATCTCACACTACTACTGTTGAAGCAGTAGCATTCTTCCCTAAACTTCAGTATAACTACGGCGCAGGTGGTAGTGCCTATGGTTTTGATGTAAATGGTCAGCCATTATTCTCTAACCTGGAGAACCAGTCATATGGTCCTGTCTTTAACGGTACTAAAGTACCTGTGGGTGTTCCACTGGAAGATGGTAGCCAGGACTCTGCTTATTATATCGGTAACAATACACATAATAATTTCTGGGAAAAAGGGGTGACTAACCAGACTGATTTTTCCGTGTCTACAGGAGACGATAAATCAACTTTTTATCTTTCCGGTCAATATGCCGGTGTAACAGGAACAACACCTAAGGATAAATACAACCGTACCGTTCTCAGGGCCAACGGAACACATAAAACAGGCCAGTACATCAATACGACTTACAGCATATCCTATACGCAAAACAGGTACGATATCACTCCGGCTACGGCAAGTATCTATACCAACCTGCTGAACATGCCGCAGAACGTGGATATCACAAAATATAAGAACTGGCGTACAGATAAATTCGCTAACCCGAATGGCTTCTATAATCCCTGGTACCAGAACCCTTATTTCACACTGGATAACAACCGCTCTAAACAGAGAAACGATTATCTGGTGGGTAACCTGGAAGTAAAATTCTCTCCGCTGGAATGGCTGGATTTCACCGCCCGTCAGGGTATCTCTACCAGGAATTTATCTTCCAAAACTACTGTAGGTGCATTTAACTATACCACTTATGCAGAAGTAACAAGTGCATCCAAAACAGATATCTCTGCTACCGTTGCTGACCAGAGCGGATTCACCACAGAGTTACTGAGCGATGTGTTTACCCAGGTACATAAATCATTCGGCGACTTTAACTTTAACCTGATAGCCGGCGGACAATGGCGCCAGGACCAGTCTAAATTCATAGACATCGGCGCCAGCGGTTTAACGATACCAAACCTCTATAATGTTGGTAACAGTACTTCTAACCCATCCGCTGCCGAAGCGAACTATATGACCCGCCAGATGGGTATATACGGCGATTTACGTATCGGTTACAAGAACGTATTGTTCCTGCATGGTACCGGCCGTAAAGACTGGGTATCTATCCTTGCTGCCAACAACCGGTCTTTCTTCTATCCGTCCGTTGACCTCTCCTTTGTGGCCAGCGATGCTTTTGAAGCATTAAAAGACAGTCGCACCATCACCTATCTGAAACTCAGAGGCGGATGGTCTAAAGTGGGCCAGGTGAACCTGGGTACAACTTCAGACTTTGGCGCTTATTATCTGCAACAGACCTTCAGCCAGGCAAATGGTTATCCATTCAATGGTGTAGCAGGTTATACCGTAAACAATACACTGGTAGCAAACGACCTGAAACCGGAAATTACCAAAGGATATGAAGTAGGTTTTGATCTGAATATGTTCAATGACCGTATCGTATCAACAGTAACCTGGTACAGTACCAAAACCAGCAACCAGACCGTAAACACCAGCGTTTCAAATGCTACCGGCTTTTCATCCTATAGGGTAAACACCGGACAAACAAGCAGCAGTGGCCTTGAAGTAGCCCTGCATGTTACACCTGTTAAAACCAGTGACCTGGACATTACAGTAGGTGGTAACTATACTCATCTCAACAACAAAGTAAATAATATCAGCGCGGACCTGCCACGCCTGTCGCTGGCTTCCTATACTTCAGGAACGGGTTCTTATGCCGTAGCAGGGCAACCTTTCCCCGTGATCATGGGTAAAGACTATTCCCGTGATAAGGACGGACACGTGATCGTAGACCGTACCACAGGTACGCCGCTCGTAGACGACACTATCAAAATACTGGGTAATGCTGTGGCTACAGACCGTCTCAGCCTGGACCTTGGCGCACGCTACAAACGTTTCCGCCTGGCCGTATTATTCGAATACCGTGGTGGTTACAAAATATACAACGGCATGGGACCTGAACTGGACTGGTCAGGTACAGGATACAGAACTGCTGCCTTCAACCGCACCCGCTTTGTATTCCCGAACTCTGTATACGAAGACCCTACGAAGCCTGGTACTTATATCAAAAACACGACCATAACAGTGCCTGATGGTAATGGTAACTCAGGCTTCTGGACGAACGACGAGAACAGGACAGTAGCATCTAACTATGTTACTTCGGGCGATTTCTGGAAATTAAGAGAGATCTCTATTTCCTACGATATCCCATCCTCCGTGTTAAGCAAAACAAGGGTGATCAAAAACGCGACTATCAGTGTACAGGGACGTAACCTGTTTGTATGGCTTGCCAAATCAAACTATTATACGGATCCTGAGTATAGCGATGCAGGTAACGATAATAATGGTATCGGTCTTACCGGCCTGGGACAAACACCTCCTTCCCGCTTTTATGGTGCTACGCTGTCACTGACATTTTAAAAACTCGACAAATGAAAAAATCAATACTTATTATAGCTACAGGACTGATTGTGTTGGGCAGCTCCTGTAAGAAATATCTCGACATCAACCAAAATCCTAACACCGCTACTTCTGGTACACCGGAAACAGTATTGCCGCAGGCATTGGTGTCTACTGCCGCAACCATGAACAGCTATAATATCTATGGTTCCCAACTGGTAGGATATATGGCCAATGCCGGTGGTTATGGTGGATTTGGTTCCTCTGTTACCTATGATTACAGTAACTCCACATTCTCTAATTTATGGACCAATTCATACGATGTGCTGAACGACTTTCAATATGTAATCGCACAAACAGATACCTTACCCGACTACGGGTACTTTAATGGTAGTGCCAGGATCATGAAAGTTTTTAATTTCCAGATGCTCGTAGATACCTATAACGATGTTCCTTACACAGAAGCATTAAAAGGGATCAACAACCTGACACCTTCCTATGATAAGGCAGAAGATATCTACAAAGACCTGGCAGTTCAGCTGGATTCTGCGATCGCTAAAATCAAAAGGACGATGAATGACGAAGAAACTAACAGCACCAGTAATGTGAAAGTGCTGAGTACTTCCGATCCTATGTTCAGTGGTGATATGACCAAATGGATACAGTTTGCCAATACGATCAAACTACGCCTGATCATCCGTGGAGGGAACAAGGTGGCATTTACCAACACTACTTTTGATCCGGCAGGTTTCCTTACTACGGACGCTATTGTAAATCCGGGTTATACCAGAGATAACGGAAAACAAAACCCTGTGTGGAACACCTGGGTATTCACCTATACAGGCGCTGCCGGTAATAAAGCATGGATACCTTCTAAATTCATCCTGGATTTCTATAACGGATACAAACTGACCGATTACCGTGGAGATGCCAGCTATTACAGCTTTCCAGCTACCGCTTCAAACCAGCTTGGTTTTGAAAGCAGCAGTGTACCCAGCTCCCCTGCCGGTAGCGCATGGCTGTCTGGTGCCAATACAGGTGAAGCCGACAGAGGCAGCACTTCTGCCGGTAAAAGCATAGGTATCATGAAAGGCCCAAATGCAGGAGAACCTATCATGCTGGCAGCTGAAAGTTATTTACTGCAGGCAGAAGGTGTTGTGAAAGGAACCATTACAGGCGATGCAAAAGCACTGTTTGACAATGGTGTACTGGCTTCCTACCAATACATCTATAAGAAACCAGATGGCACTTATAACAGTAACTGGGACCCTCAGACAGATTATGACAGCTACCTGGAAAATAATCCTGCCAGTTACCTCGTGCATTTTGAGCTGGCTACTTCTCTGGAAGAGCAGATAGAAGCTATCATCACCCAGAAATATCTCGCACTGAATTTCATCAATGGCGCTGAAGCATGGAATGAATACCGCAGAACACACTACCCTGCTATCGTAAATGGTTCCAGCGACGCTAATCTGACCTTTGCATCTACACAATCTATCAGTACACGTCCGGACAGGCTCCCTACCAGGGTACTGTATCCATTGACGGAATCGTCCAACAACAGCAGCAACATGCCTAAAGGTATCAGTCCATTCGCATCCTTTATCTTCTGGGCTTTACAATAAATAATAAATGGGGAAAATCATGAAACATATAATAAAGAACGCATTGCCCTTGCTGGCTGTAATGGTAGTGTTTACTTCCTGTTTAAAGGACCATCTTGCGATGGACCCTGCACAGTCTAACAATGTGGTAGAATTTGCCAACACAGGTAACAACGTATCTCCTGCGGGTGCTGTGTACCCAAGATTTTCAAGTGACCTGGGTAGTCTTGTAAGCGGCGATTCAGCCACCTTCAATATCAACTTAAGTTATTCAGGCGCGAACATGGCTCCATCTGATATTACCGTAACACTACAGATAGATACTGCGGCACTGGATGCCTATAATGAAGACCAGGGAACAGATTATGTGCTGCCTCCGGCCAGTGTGTATCGCTTCACTTCTACTGCTGTCATTAAAAAGGGAACGCAGGCATTTCAGTTGAAGATACCGATCATTAATAACAGCGTCTTTGACTTCAATGTCAATTATGCATTACCCATAAAAATAGCATCTGTTTCTACCGGTGAGATCAGTGGGAATTACGGTACTGCTATTTACTCCTTTGCAGTGCGTAATGTATATGATGGTGTTTATACAATGAGCGGCACAATGACAGATCAGGCTAATGCAACTATTACAGGATATTATCCGCTTGATATGAATCTGATCACCTACACCGGTAATTCCGTCGCATTATGGGACCCGATTGTTTCCAGCAACTACGGACATCCTATCCACAGCGGTACCGGCAGTTCTTATTATGGGTCCTTCAGTCCTGTTTTTGCATTTGATGCTGGTGGAAATGTAACCGTTTCCAACTACTACGGAGATCTTGCCGGTTCGAATAAACGAAATGCAGTACTGGACCCTACCGGCATCAATAAGGCCACTTTTGATACTGACGGGCACATACTCTATTTCGAAGTAAGCTATATCATGACACAGAATGGTTCTCCAAGGACCTACTTCAATGAGAAGTTTACTTACAAAAATGCCAGGTAAATAAATACTTCTTCCCCCTCTGAATAATAAGTATGGCCTGCGTAATGCGGGCTGTACTTATTTTTTTATACTCACAAAAAAATTCCCATCCACCAACAGGTGAATGGGAAAATGACCGCCGATGTTGGTCGCATCTCCGGCCGTTTGGGTAATACTAAATCATCGTGTTCTGATATTCATTAATCACCCGAACCAAAAGTATGAATTTCAAGAAGATGAAAAAACTGTTGCTGCAGCTAGATAAAATCCGTCCATAACTACATTTATTATCAATACATTATCATTGTACCTGCAACAGCATCTCATCCAGCATCTGATCCGTAAATTTCCCTCCTCCCATTGATACCAGTTTACTTACCGGCATCTCATTCAATATGGCCATCATCATTGCCTGCATTT
This sequence comes from Chitinophaga oryziterrae, assembly GCF_009758125.1. Taxonomy (GTDB): domain Bacteria; phylum Bacteroidota; class Bacteroidia; order Chitinophagales; family Chitinophagaceae; genus Chitinophaga; species Chitinophaga oryziterrae. Next base: position 8,550 of record NZ_WRXO01000004.1, on the reverse strand, counting down.
TCTTCCTGGCATCTTCCTGTGCAGGTGTCAGTTTCTCCGTACTATTGCCGGCACCAAACATGCTGCCCATGCTTTCCATCAGTTTAGCATATACTGCTTTCCCTTTAGGATGTTGTGCAAATTCTTTCAGCAGGGAATTGCGCGTTAAAGGAGCATACAGCACATTGGTAGCTGTGATATCGAGCGACCGATGTAACGGCAGATCGGCAGAAGAGCCACCTGCAAGAATATTGTATTTCCCGTTGCTGGTTTGCCAGCTGTGTACCTTTTCACTGTAATACGCAAAATCACGGTAGCTTAATTCAAAGGAGACAGTCGTTTCTTCTCCGGGTTGCAATGACACTTTAGCAAAATGTTTCAGCTCTTTTTCCGGCCGTATGATCGTTTTATTCTCATCCTGTACATACAGTTGCACTACTTCTTTTCCCGCTGCCTTACCTGTGTTTTTTACCTTCACGCTTACTTTTACATGATCTGTATCACTGGCTGCTCCTTTACTGATATCCATGCCGGTATAGGCGAATGTGGTATAGCTCAGTCCAAAGCCAAAAGGGAACAGTGGTGCTACTTTCTTTTTATCATAATAACGATAACCGATGAAGATGCCTTCTCCATAGATAGTCGTTCCGTCCCTGCCGGGGAAATTCAGATAGGAAGGCGTGTCTTCCAGTTTCACGGCAAAGGACTCTGATAATTTTCCCGAAGGGTTTACTTTTCCTGTTAAAATATCTGCCAGTGCCTCTCCCCCGGCCTGCCCGCCCAGCCAGCATTCGATAATGCCCTTTACTTTACCGGCCCATGGCATAGCCACTGCGGACCCATTCATGAGCACGACCACTACATTCGGCTGTACCTTGGCAACGGCCTCAATGAGTGTGTTAAAGGCTTCCGGCATATCCATATTACTGCGATCGAAGCCTTCGCTTTCGTAGGTATCAGGCAAGCCTGCCACAACTACCGCTATTTGGCTGTTTTTAGCCTGTTCCTGCGCCTCTGCGATCAGTTTGGCATCCGTAGTAGCATCAGCGGTATACCCCGTCGCAAAACTGACCGTAGCCGTTTTACTCAATGCATCATAAACATTCGCAATCCGTGTAGGGTTTACCTGCGAGCTGCCCGCTCCCTGATAACGGGGTGCTTTAGCAAAGTTGCCTATCAGGGCGATCTTTTTTGATTTATCCAGTGGCAGGATATTATTACTGTTTTTGAGTAGTACCGCACATTCGCTGCTTACTTTCCTGGCCAGTTCATGGTGTTTGTCTTTATCATAAGTAGCGCCTTCTTTATGCAGTTCATGTGTTTTCAATAACTGCGCTACGATTTGTGTCACTACTTCATCCAGTCTCTCTTTGCTTATCTGTCCACTGTTCACTGCCGCTACGATCTTTTTATCATTCAGTCCGCCGTTGCCAGGCATTTCCAGGTCCAGTCCTGCATTAATACCCGCTACGCGGTTGCTTACGGCTCCCCAGTCGCTCACTACGAATCCCTTAAAGCCCCATTGTTTCCTCAGTATACTATCCAGCAACAGGTTGTTCTCAGAAGCATAGGTCCCGTTTAACTTATTGTAGGAGCACATGACCGTCCAGGGTTGTGCTTCTTTTACAGCTATTTCAAACGCCGGCAGATAGATCTCGTGTAAAGTTCTTTCGTCTATAACTGAGTTGTTGCTCAGGCGTTCAAATTCCTGATTGTTGGCGGCGAAATGTTTCAGTGAAGCGCCCACGCCCTGGCTTTGCAGGCCATTGATCAGCGCTGCCGCCATCTTACCTGCCAGTATAGGGTCTTCTGAGAAATATTCAAAGTTCCTGCCTCCCAGCGGAGACCGTTTCATATTGACGCCTGGTCCTAACAGGAACTGTACATTATTCGCCTGGCATTCTTCTCCCAGGGCGATACCCATTTCATGCAGCAGCTCCGGGTTCCAGGAAGAGGCGAGTCCGGCCGCTGTAGGAAAACAGGTAGCGGGAACGCTGTTCGTAAAATCCGTACCTGTTGCTTTACGCAGGCCATGTGGTCCGTCTGTCATAAAAACGGAAGGGATCTCCAGCCGTTCTATTGGCCTGGTGCTCCAGAAATCCCTGCCGGAGCATAGGGACGCTTTTTCTTCCAGCGTCATTTTCGCTACCAGTTCTTTTGCTTTCGTCTCATAACCGGTTTGACTGAAAGCTGTTTGAGTTAACGTGATCATGAAAATTATCAGACCTTGTGTTTTCATCTTTAATGGATTTTAGAATTCATAAGAAACCGAAGCCCAGAAGCTGCGTGGCAGGATTGTTCTGCCAGCCATCACAGCACCTTTTGTTACGGTAGAGAAATTACGGAACTGGTCGCCTCTTACATCACCTTCTGTCAGTACTTTTGTGTTTAACAGGTTATCTACCCAGCCTTTTAACACGATCTTCCTGGTGATATCATATCCTATTCCACCACGCATAACTACGTAGGCAGGAAGTTTATAACTATCAGAAGGAGAAGTGAACCTGCTGCCGATATAATTAGCAGAGAGGTTGATGTTAAAACGTTTCAGGTCGTAGGTAGCAGAAAGTTCCGTGTTCAGCACGGGTACTCTTTCTGTTCTCTTACCGGTGAAACTGTAGGTAGTGTCACCCATCTCTGCCAGTACGGAAGGATTGGTGTTGGTAGACGCGTTATAGTCAGTGTATTTTGAGTCTTGTAAAGTACCTGTCAGTCTGAGTCCCAGTTGTTTAACCGGGCGGTAGGACAATTCAAATTCGGCACTGTACGTACGGGTAGAACCGAATGCAAGAATGTTCTGCAGGCCAGCGGTGGTGGTAGGCACTGCGATGGTGAGGGATACATTTTTGATAGCAGAGTAACTGGCAGATGCAAAGAGGGATACATTACCCTGTGCATACTTCACGCCCAGTTCTCCCAGGTAAACAGGTCTTTTCTTGATAGATGCGGGATTGAAGGTCGTCGCGTTATAATCACTGATGTTAGGGCTGTTGTATGCTTTTGTAGCACGGCCAAACATCGCTGTTGCCTCATTGATTTTATAGTTCAGTCCTACTGAAGCAGCCCAGTTGGTATTGCTCTCTGTATAAGCAGTATATCCCGCAATAGTGGTAGTAGCCGCTACGGAAGGATCTCCGCTGCCATCTGCCTTCACACCGTAATAAGGTCTTTTACCGGTAAGATGATCATTATCTGCCCTGAAGCCTATATCTAAACGCCACTTTTCATTTAATGTAATTTCATCGCTCACATAAGCAGATAGTGTACGGGTATTTCCTATCAGTGTAGTGGTAGACAAAGGTATCATCCCATTTCCGGTAGCGCTGCCTGCCAGTAAGCGGCGGGGATGTTCCTTTAATTCCTGGAAGAACAGGAATGTGTTATCCGGACCATTATTCACATTATACTGATAGATACCTGCGCCCAGTGTAAGCTGGTGCCTGTTTATCTTTTTCCTGAAATCAAGATAATCTATGATTTGTTTATCCTGGTTTTCCTGCGCCAATGCTACTGCGGTAACAATATTCTCTCCTGTTTTAAATGCAGCAGCAGTGCCATCGGTATAGTAATAGTTGCCGGAAGAATAGGCGCTGGCACCGATAGGGATACCTACAGTGTAATTGGTTTTGGCGGTCTGGTAGCGGAAGTTGTTATTGATCTGCCAGCCGTTGTCTGTCATGTAATTAAACTGGAAACCACCGTATCCCAGTTTGGTATGGATACCATCTGAGAGGTCGTAGTTATGGGTTTTACCCGAAGGATCGGTGTAACTCCATTTGGTATCTATGGTAGCGAGCGACTGGCTAAAAAGATCGAAACCATCTACTGCACGGGGTTTACCGGAACCGTCATAGGAGTAATAACCGGGCAGCATCCACTGTACTTTATCGTTCAGGTATTTGCCATATAATCTGATGAAGCCTTTCTTGTTCTTAAAACCGAAGGTCATATTACCTTTGATTTGTCCGCCCTGGTTGGCAGTGTATCCCGGAGACACGATACCTCTGTCCGTTCTGTAAAATCCGCCTATATTATACTTCACATTTTCGCTGATCCTACCGCCTATATTAGCATCTGCTCTGTATAAATCCTGTGATAAGCCACTGGTGAGCTTCACTTTCCCATAAGCATGATCTGCACCGGTATAGCTCAGGTTATTCACGACAGCGCCGGGCGTGTTCGCCATCAGGATAGCCGCATTACCGCCCCTGATTGCCTCTACGTTCTTCACGGTGAGGTCTGTTTTGTAGTACTGATCAGCCGAAGGGATGGAGTTGTAACCGGTAGGTATCACCGGCAGTCCGTCTTCCATGATACCCAGGAAGATGTATCCTCCTTGTTGGGGGAAGCCTCTCACCCATACGTTACCGGGGCCATCGCCGCCGGTGCTTTCTACTGTAAGTCCGGGTATAGCCTTCAGCAGGTCTGTACTGTTGAGTGGCGCCCGGGCTTCAATATCTTTATTGCTCACTGTTGTAATGGCTACGCTGGACTCTATCTTCTTTTTAGGGTTACCACCGGTTACCACTACGCCCTGCAATTGCAGGACGTCTTCAGTTAGTTCCACGTTGATGTTTAAAGGAGCATCTCCCACTACTACCGGCAGTTCTTTCGAAATATAGCCTATATAAGAAGCCGCCAGCGTATAGCTGCCTGCCGCTACTCTTTTTAGCTCGAACCGGCCTTCTGCATCAGTTAATGCAGAAGAACCGGTATTTCTGAGCTGGATAGTAACACCCGGCAGCAACTCCCCCTTATTGCTTTTTACAGTACCGGATATACTTACCTCTCTGTCCAATTGCACATTATCTGTGTTATACAGCAACAGCTGGTCATTCACTACTTTATAACCTATATGCAGTGGAACGAAGATCTGTTGAAGGAAAGTACCCAGTTTCTGGTCTTTAACGCACAGGCTGACGGTACGTTCTGATTGAATAGCTGTAGCGCTGAAGATAAAACGGATGCCCGTCTGACCCTGAATATCAGCAATGATCTTCTTCAGCTCTTTCTTATCAGCGTTGATAGAAACAGTTTTGTCCAGCATCCCCTGTGCGGTAGCATGTACGGTAGAGATAAAGAGAATGGCAAACGCGAGTTGCACGGCAGTTACTTTCATTGCAATCAGCATTAAAGCAACAAGTTGCTTTTTTTTCATATTTTTACGTGGATTTAATCGTTAATAATGCGTTGGCGGTGAAATCTTTCCTGTATGGGAATAAAGACCGGTAATGTTGCAACCATTGCCGGTTTTTTTATACAGCAGGTAACGGGGGGTTACCCCGACAGCAGTGTGGTATTCATAACGTGTTATTTGGATCAGTGAAATTTATATAATATCTATCTCTTATCTCTTTAGAAACATCCTTTACCTCTCAATAATATTTTAGTCCCTTTTATCTCATATTTTGCCCCCACGGCCTGGCAAATCACGTCTAGTTTGGCATATAAATCCTCCTGTGTAAGACCGCCTGTAAAAGGGCAGTTATATAAATGTTCGTTCTCTACCACGATCTCCACCCCATAATAGTTCTCCAGCGACTCCATTACCACACGTAATGATTCATCATTGAATATCATAGACGTGCTGTCATTCTTTTGTATCACAGGCTGAGGGGATTCTACCAGTGTAGTCTCAAAACTGCTCTCCGACTGCCGGTATATCACTTTCTGATTAGGCGTAAGGATGACGCCGGTGCTGGCATCAGGTTTTATAATTTTATCTTCATATACTTCCACACGGCCGCTTCTCACGGATACTTCCACTTCATCATTCAGCGAGGGTGAGATCATAAAACTGGTACCCAATACATGTGTCACCAGTTTTTTACTATATACAAAAAACGGCCGGTTTGCATCTTTCCCTACATCAAAAAATGCTTTCCCTTTAAGGTATACTTCTCTTTTAGTACCGGTAAAATGTAAAGGATATTTCACAGATGCCCCGGGGAATAGTGTAATCGCTGTACCATCTTCCATCTTTAAGGTACAACTGGCAGCCGTTTTATTGATAGCTTCTTTGTAGTTACCGTTGCCGGCATTCACATAACGCTGATCGGCGTCCCTGCTGGTAAAGAAAAAGGCCACGCCTATCAATACGGCCGCAACAGCAGCTGCCCAGCGGTAAACAGGGCGCATTTTACGGACCGGCTTACGTGTATCTTCCCGGATCTTCTCCCATAGCCTTTCCTCAGTTTCCTGCCATTCTTCTTCCTGCATGGAAGACAGCTCTGTATCATCTCCAATCAGTTCATACCAGTGGTCTACCAATTCCATTTCTTCCGGAGTACATTTGTTCTCCGCATACTTTTTCAGGAAAAGGTGAAATTCATTACGGTCCATGGAAGAAAGCTTATATAGAGGTAGTCAGTTCAGGGAAGAAAACCCCTAAAAAGAAAGTAAAGTTTTTTTGGGGGGAGTTGTTTAAGGGGAGATAACCCCTATTTCAGAAGGGTAATAATAGCCGGAACGCTTATTATCATAAAGTCTTTCAGACTTATACGCATTAATTTCAGGGATTGGGTAATATGATATTCTACTGCTTTTTCAGTAAGATTCATATGATGGGCTATTTCCTTTACGGAATATTTCTCAAACCGGCTCAGGGTGAAGACTTCTCTTGTTTTCGGGGGTAATTGGGCCAGCGCCTGCTGAATAGCATGGTGCAGGTCATTAATCAGGATAGTGGCTTCTGTAGATTCATCTGAAGTAATACCTGGTAAGTTCTTCTGACTGGCCTGTCTTACCAGCATCGCATCCACATAATTTATCACTTTATATTTCACCGCAGTAAAAAGGTACTGTTCCAGCTTTTCTATCTGCAGGGAGGTTCTTTTCTCCCACAGGCTGACAAATATATTCTGTACGATCTCTTCTGCGGCTTCTTTGTTCTTTAACTTGTAACAAGCCATGGTGAACAGTCTTTTCCAGTACCGTTCATATAATGTGCGGAATGCATTTTCGTCATCAGCCTTTAGGAGCCGTAACAGGAGATCGTCAGTCAGCAGATCCAAACTCATACGTGGGAATATATACCTAAGATAGTGTTTTTCAGGAAAAATAATAGAATGATAATAAGTGTATCTGGTACGTCTTATCTTTGAATAGCTTCTGGACAGCTTCTGATAAGCTTCCGATAAGCTTCCGATAAGCTTCTGAACAGGATCATCCTCCGTTTATCCTACGTCTTTTAACGTAGGATAAACGGAGGATGATCCTGTTCAGAAGCCGATCAAAGCCTCTCTTCAAGTGCTTATAACAATAACCTGAAAGGCTTCAGATGCCTGATCGCCCCTATCTCCTTTTCCAGTTGTTCCTGGTTGCTACCTTTAGCATTCCCGCTAAAGGTAGCTGTCACCGGCAAAGCATTTAATCCCGGTATACAACCGACAGAAGACCGGTGGATATAATTGTTTAACCTTACTATAAAAGCCAGAGCATAAATACCAACTATCAGTCATATACCTATTAATCGTACAGGTATTTTTATTATATTTGATACACGTTGTTTTGTTAGTCTTTTCATTTTTCCCCTTTTCTATCATTTTATAATTGTTAATTTCCAGATATGGCAATAGAGAGTCATGCGAATCAGTATGATAAGATTTTTAAGGAGAATATGGAATATGCATTACCGGGTATCATTAAGAATATCCTGGGGCTTACAATTATGCATACCGAAGAGATTTCTCATGATCTGCAGCATACAAAAGAAAGAAAACCGGATGTGCTTAGAAAGGTAACGGATCAGAATAATCGTACTTACATCTTACATGTGGAGTTGCAATCTCAGAATGAAAAAGACATGGTGTACCGCATGGTGGAATACCGTGTGATGCTTCAGCGTAAACACCGGCTGCCGGTAAAACAATATGTGTTGTTTGTAGGTAAGGGTAGGCTTACAATGCTTTCCAGCATTGATGAAGAGGATTTTAAGTTCAGGTATAACATCGTCTCTCCGCAACAGATAGATTATAAAATATTCTTAAAATCGAAGTGGCCGGAAGAAAAAATCATGGCTATTCTTGCTGATTTCGGAGATGATGAACCTAAAAAAGTAATAGAAGCTATCATGGATGGTGTAAAGGTTACAGCGGAAGGAGAAGAGACAGAAAATAAATACTTAACTCAGTTGCGCATTTTATTACAATTACGTAATTTAGACAAAAAATATACAGAGATGATATCAGTAGCAAGTTTTTTCAAAGAAGAAAAAGATTTCCTTTATATCAGAGGAAAGGAGATAGGTGAAGCCGAAGGAGAAAAGAAAGGAGAAAAGAAGGGAGAAAAGAAAAATAAAAAGAAAACTGCGTTAAAAATGAAGGAAAGAGGACTTGAGTTAAGTCTGATTTCAGATATTACGGAACTACCTATTAAAGCAATAGAAAAGCTTTAGATCACTATATCAATTGCTTTCTCCTAAAGCATTTGATAATTACAGCCTGTACAGCTGGTGTTTGTTACCTTCATTCGTCTCCCCTCTTCTATCATTCTATAATTGTTAATTTCCAGATATGGCAATAGAGAGTCATGCGAATCAGTATGATAAGATTTTTAAGGAGAATATGGAAT
>NZ_WRXO01000044.1 GCF_009758125.1 Chitinophaga oryziterrae | reverse complement strand
CCTTATTCGCTTTAAAAATCTTTGCTTTTTGCAAAGTGTATTACAACTTTATTTCCCAATATGTCAAAGAACTTTGTAACTAACTCTTCAGCTAATCACTCGTCGATGTTCCGGATCCGATCCGTGTGACTCCTAAAGTCTACATCATCATTCATTCTGTTATCTTAAGAACTTATCGTGGAGGATATCGGAGTCGAACCGATGACCCTCTGCGTGCAAGGCAGATGCTCTAGCCAACTGAGCTAACCCCCCGGTCGGTAGATCAGTCATTAGCTAACCGATAACCTATAGAGTAGACCCGAGCAGATTTGAACTGCTGACCCCTACATTATCAGTGTAGTGCTCTAACCAGGCTGAGCTACGAGTCTAAATAAAATTAAAAGAAGGAAACAACAGCTACAGGTAAAGTAGCTCTAAAAAGGAGGTATTCCAGCCGCACCTTCCGATACGGCTACCTTGTTACGACTTAGCCCCAATTACCGATTTTACCCTAGGCGGTT
>NZ_WRXO01000043.1 GCF_009758125.1 Chitinophaga oryziterrae | reverse complement strand
CCTTATTCGCTTTAAAAATCTTTGCTTTTTGCAAAGTGTATTACAACTTTATTTCCCAATATGTCAAAGAACTTTGTAACTAACTCTTCAGCTAATCACTTGCCGATGTTCCGGATCCGATCCGTGTGACTCTTACAGTCTACATCATCATTCTATTAAATTAAAAGAGCTTTTTGTGTGTGTCCATTCCGCGTCGTTTGCGTTGGGGTTGCAAAGGTAATCATTTCTACCTTTCTACCAAATCTTTTTTGAAGATTTATCCGCTTTGTTTTCTGTTAGTGAAAGGCTTATAATTAAGCGCTTTATAACATACTTAACGACCATATTGGGAAAGAACTTGATACGATTTTTTTTCGCGGACTGCAAAGATACAGTGTTCCTGCGATTTCAACAAAATTAACCAACCTTATTTTCGTAATAATTATGTGGTATGTTAACCAGTGAAGATAAAAAAAGTCCCGACAGTCGCCGGGACTCTTTTCAATAAATATGGCAGCTACCTACTCTCCCGCATGATTGTGCAGTACCATCGGCCATGAGG
>NZ_WRXO01000042.1 GCF_009758125.1 Chitinophaga oryziterrae | reverse complement strand
CTGTTGGCATTATCATAATCATAGCCAAAAGCGCGGGCAATACCATCTGAGCGGCTCTTCCATTTAGCCCCTGCAATGTTACCGTTCAGCTCTTTGTTGCCGAAGCCGTAATCATAGCACAGTTCCTGTCCAAACCAGTTGGAAGTACTGCCAGCTGTATTTACAAAGGCTTTATTAACAGACTTTAGCCAGCCACGAATATTGTATTCATAGTTTAATGATTCCAGTTGAGAAGATGCCATAGCATTTAATCGTTTACTATTCAGCTGTCCTAATTCATCGTAATCATTAACAGCTAATGTTTGTTGTAAAGCGACATTATCATTTAAACGTTTCTTTACGGAATCTATGCGCCCACCTGCATCATAGTGATACATGGTTAACACTGTTGTTTGAGGTGTAACTGTGCTGCGAGGATTAGTATGTCGTAGATAAGAGCTTACCGGCTTACCGCTAAAATCAAATAGTGTGTTGGTAATGTCTTTGCCGCCGGGCGTATTATCCGCTACTGTCTGAACTACCCGCCCTTTGTCGTTGTAAAAAG
>NZ_WRXO01000041.1 GCF_009758125.1 Chitinophaga oryziterrae | reverse complement strand
CGCGCTATATGATCCCCCCTTTTGCTGCCCCGGTAAGGCTCCTCCATAAATTTATCCAACTCTTCATAACTGATCTCTTTGCCAAGACCATAATCTGAAGGGGTAAATACAGCCCCTGTTTGTGATACACAATGATTAATTAATTCCGTGATAGCAGAGATGTAACTTGATGAGAGCTGTGCAATCGTACTGTCTTCATAATGACGTTTGCTATAGTTCCAGTGAACAAATAACTCGCCACCTTGCACCATGCTGTTCACACTTATCTTTACTGACTGCCGGTTACCTGCAGCAATATCAGCGCCTGTAGCTTCTTCGGCTGGCACCAGTAATTTGCCGCTATTGTCTAACTGACCTAAGTAATTAAATAACAGGTCGAAACTGGTGGTTTTTGTTTCTTGTAAGCCATAACCCAGCCCTTTGTCGGGGATGCTACGCAGTTGTTCTTTTATGCCTTTTAATAAGCTACCTGTATCTTCTTTATTTTTCAATAACACCGGGTACATCGATGTAAACCAGCCAATGGTACGACTTACATCTACTGATGAGGAGATATTTTCCCTGCCATGACCTTCCATTC
>NZ_WRXO01000040.1 GCF_009758125.1 Chitinophaga oryziterrae | reverse complement strand
TGAAACAGATAGGGATGAACGGGCCTGTTCCTCAGGCGATTGACAGTTTAAAATATGGATATAATGCAACCAGTAACAGGCTCAGTTTCGTTACTGACAAACGCAATGATCCAACATCTAAACTGGGAGACTTTAAGGAAATAAATAACAATGAAACACAGGATTACTGGTATGATTTCTCTGGTAACGTGTCAATGGATAAGAATAAGAACATAGATTCTATTTTTTACAATCACCTCAATTTGGCATCCATCATCTATGTTCACGGAAAGGGACAGATCTATTACCAGTACAAAGGCACTGGTGAAAAGGTCACAAAGATTGTCGTAGACACCAGCGTTACTCCTGTTAAAGTAACAACGACTCATTATGTCAATGATTTGGTATACGAGCAGGATACCCTACAATATATTAGCCATGAGGAAGGACGGATACGGCCGGTCTATAAAACCAGCCAGCCAGTCGGTTATGTCTATGATTACTTTGTAAAAGATCATTTGGGCAATGTGCGGATGGTATTAGGCACTCAAACCGATACAGCCCTGTATGTGGCCACAATGGAAACAGCAGCGAGTGCAGTTGAGAACGCC
>NZ_WRXO01000003.1 GCF_009758125.1 Chitinophaga oryziterrae | reverse complement strand
CGGTTATGTCTATGATTACTTTGTAAAAGATCATTTGGGCAATGTGCGGATGGTATTAGGCACTCAAACCGATACAGCCCTGTATGTGGCCACAATGGAAACAGCAGCGAGTGCAGTTGAGAACGCCTTGTTTTCTAATATCGATAATACACGTACCGCCAAACCTACCGGGTATCCGACCGATAATACCACTAATCCCAATGCCTATGTAGCAAAGTTAAATGCTTCCAATGGTCAGAAGATAGGGCCATCGCTAGTCCTGCGGGTAATGGCAGGAGATAGTATCACCATCGCCGTAAAAGCCTTGTATAAGAATGCAGGGGCCAGTACTCCGTATACGACCTCTTCCAGTATGGTCACCTCTATTTTGCAGGCATTTAGTGGAGGGGGAATTACAGATGGGGTGCATAGTGGTACCGGTGGAACAGCTCCTGTTAACATGCTTACCAGCGGTGTTTACGACGGCCTTAAATCAAAGGATTCCTTACAAAACCTATCTGGCAAACCCAAAGCCTACCTCAACTTCGCACTGTTTGACGACCAGTTCAACCTCGTAGACGAGAACTCAGGTGTGCGTCAGGTACAAGGGCCGATTGATTCATTGGTTGCATTAGTACTAAATAAGACCCCAATAAAGAAAACAGGATTTCTGTATATTTATACAAGCAATGAGAGTGCCCAGGATGTGTTCTTTGATAATTTGATTGTTACCCATAATACAGGTCCCCTGCTGGAAGAGACACATTATTATCCATTTGGTCTGGCGATGGGGGGGATTAGTAACCATGCTTTGAAAGGATCATTATACCCGGAAAACAGAAAGAAGTATAACGGGATAGAGTTCACCGATGCACTGGACCTGGATACTTATGATGCGTTTTACAGGACACTAGATCCACAAGTACCGAGGTGGTGGCAAATAGACCCGAAGATTGATGAAATGGAAATGTGGAGTCCTTATGTGTCTAACTATGATAATCCGATCAGGTATAGTGACTTTTTAGGAGATGAGCCTGATGGCAATGGTGGGCCGGGTAAGCCGATTTTACAGGGGCCAGTGCAAGCATTGCAGCAGATGGTAGATGAAGGTCCGGCAATTATAGATGAAGCGCACGCAGTTGGGGCTGCAATTGTTGGGGGTGCGATTGCAATAAGTCTATCTAAACCAGATTGGTCGCAGCTTGGCGCTCCTGGTTCGAATGGAAGTATAATGTTCATACCTGACCAGATAATGCATCCCGGTGCGTATGAACCTACAGCGGCACCAGCTCCAGCTGTTGGTAAAATTAATGCACCAACAGCTACTGAATTACCTTATCCAATAGCTGGTAGGGTGAATGCACCTGCTAATACACCTGCTCCTCCCAATTATGTTTTTGCAAAAGGAAGAGAAGGAAAACAGCAAAGGCTTAAAGAACTAGCGAACGATCCTAACCAAAGTAGTGCCAATAGGGGCTGGTTAAAAAATGAAATGAGACATGTTGAGAATGGTAATAGACAAACTTTAAGACTACCCGGCAATTCAAGAAATTCTAAAACACGAGGATATGAACTGGCACATCCTCATGGAAAAAGGGCTAAAGATGGGAATAGCTACCAAGATGCAAAATTGCAAACGGCAGAATTACATAAATTAGAACATAAAGTTCATGGATATTAATTTGAATAAATAACAATTAAAGTTATGAATAACCATAAAGTACAAAACATTATAAAGCTATCAAAAGAAGAACGCTTTAGTTATTTTGTCAATAAGATAGTTGACTTTGAACAAATATGGGGATTGAATAATGATGGATGGGCTGTTTTAGGTAGTCAAGAAAACGCGGTTGTAATGCCATTTTGGCCAGAAGAGAATTTTGCGGAAAGGTGCATTTCAGAGGAATGGAGAGGATTTAGACCACAGGCAATTAGTTTACAGGATTTTTTGGACAAATGGCTGCCAGGAATGGAAAAAGATAATAGATTAGTTGCAGTATTTTATTTCCCAGAATTGAAAGAAAATATAATAATTCCACCACAGGAACTCAAGTCAGCTATTCTAAGAGAACAGGAACAATATCTTTAAACAGTATAGTTAACTGCTGTTTATGTTCTTGAATTGCCTCAAAAAGAATATGAAAAAGCAAAAAATAACTGAAGGTTCTATTGTAAGTATAAAATTATAATGCAGAATGTTTGGATATGGCAGAATATTAAAAAAGGACATGGATATTGAAATAGCTAGTATTGGCAATAACAAGGATATTTAAAAAATAGGGATGATAGCATTATTTGTTATCATCCCTCAGGTGCGTCTCGTTTTACACCTAATAATTAAAATCTCAATTATTTATTTATAATTCATTTGGTTGATTTGGGTTGCGACTGGAAGGGCAGTCATATTGATAGCTATATATCAATAGATGTTCCAGAAACGCTGTCGTATAGTCCAATAAAGGAATATCTTGAATTAGGTTTGTCAGCCGGCAAGTGGGATTACAAGGAGGCTTGCCTGGCTCCTAAAATATAATACTTATAACATGGGTAAGTAAGAATAAACAGTTTTATATGTTGAAAAATATACCCGTGCGATAAAATTATTAAATGAGATTTTTAGGCCGGTCTTTTTAGACCGGCCTTGCTTTTTTATTGTTGTTTTATTACTTTAACATTAGCAAGTAACATGAAAGAGAACATTAAAGGATTGGCACCGGGTTTAGATGAAAATGTCTTGCTTGATGAAAATCAATTTAGCAGTATATTATCGACACTCAAAATCCCACTACCATTTTAATAATTACATCAATGGATGGGTGATGATATCCCTCTCATATCTGCCGATGACATTACCAGAGGTGCTGATCTGTTTGTCGAGATCAGTCTGGGATAAGGTTTTTTTTATTCAATTGAAAAAAAAGAAACCGTTATTTTTAGGGCATTAGTAGTTCTTTGAAGATTGTAAAAGGAAGACGGTAATTATTATCCTTTTGGAGGCTCCATAGCGGGGATATCGTCTAAAGCTTTAAAAGGTGCGAATTATCCGGAGAATAAAAAGAAGTATAATGGCATAGAGCTTAATAGTGACTTTGATTTGAATGAGTATGATGCTTATTACCGCATTCTTGATCAAACTGGTGGTAGATGGTATCAACTTGATCCGAAGATCGAGGATATGGAAATGTGGAGCCCTTATGTTTCTAATTATGATAATCCCATAAGGTATAGTGACTTTTTAGGGGATGAACCGGGTGATCCTCCTGGATTAATCCAGGGCGTAAAGGATGGCTTTACAGGATATTTTATCAATATCGCTGATGCGGTTACCCATCCTGTAGAAACCATAGTGAGTGGCTTTTCTGCCCAAAATATTGCACTTAATGCAGCAGATCCATTTGGGGCCTTAAGATCAGCATATAATGCAGCAGATAATGTTCGGACAGTTGTGAATGAAGGGACATATGGAGCAGGCAAGATTATAGGGAAAACGGCTGCTGAAGTTACAGTCGTAGCCGCGACCGAAGGCGTAGGGAAGGCTGTTAGTGCAATAAGAGGCGCAGGAAGAGGGAGTGAAATGGTAGAAAATACAGCCAGCATTGGAAAAGGAACAGCTAACCCTAAAGTTGCAGCAGCTGTAAATGCAGGGAAAGAAGCCCATGCTGATTTTTCCAAAAAAGCTGCTGCTAAAGGATGGGCTGTTGAACCTTTTTTAATAGATCCAGCTACCGGAAAAACGGTCAAGCCAGATGCAGTAACCCCGAGTGGTCATCCTGTTGAGTTAAAGCCTAACACACCTAGTGGTAAAGCGCAAGGAGCAAGGCAATTACCTAAATATGAAAGAGCAACGGGAAATAACGGCAGAGTAATTTATTATGATCCAAAGCAATATAAGAAGCCATGAAAAAACAACATTACAATGAAACAAACATAATTTTTACATATCCTAATAGCTGGCAGATTGAACAAGATAAAAATGTCATATCGTTGTATGATCCTATAAATGGAGTTGGCTCGATACAATTTTCGATCTATTACGCATCTAACTCCCAAAATATATCTTTAAAAGATGAATTGGAAGATTATGTAAGTGATAAGCATAATAAGTTTGTTATATCAGTAAATGATCTTTATGCTTGTACTAATTATTTGTTAGATGAAGATGGAGTAAGATATTGGAAATATTGGCTTTTTATAAAGGATAATATGTTAGTATTTGCCTCTTACAATTGTGAAAAAGAGGATTATGGTAAAGAAGAAAAAATTGTTGATGAAATAATGAACGCCCTCTAAAAAGAGGATAAGAGCCTCACCAATCGGTGGGACTCTTATCATTTATGGCTATACGTCTTTTTATTTTTAAAATCCAGAATCATTATATCAATATGGTTGAATATATACTCTTGGGCCTCATAGGGTAATGCGTTAATATCTTCCTGTCGTTTTAAAGTGGCTTTATCCAGTTCCAGATCGGTTTTATCAACCAGCGTGGGATGTCTTTTATGACAGGTTACTAAAAATAATACCAAGAAACAAGAAAATTAGAAAGGGAACAATGATAAAGGCAACACTCAATAACGGTGGTTGGAGATTATATGTCACTGAAAAATTGCATAAAAGAAATCTTGCCTTTAATGAATTGGCTGATTATTGCGAAGTGGGTTTATATGATGGATGGGATGTTGAAAAGATGAATCCATCATAGCAGAAGAGAAAGGCTAACAGAGCCCCGTGTTTGTAGAGACACACTAAACAACAAAACAAAAACTCCGCCAGGAGCCCCCTTCTTCATCTTTAGAAGGGAACTCCTGGCGGAGTCTATTAAAGAGAATATACATATTTACTACAAACACGAGGCTCCTCCGGAGCCTATTATGTTTTGTACAAAATACACTATTCTTTCATCATCCTTATAGTCCCGTATACAGGACCTGCACTATTGTGCGGGGCTCCTTTCATGGTAATAGTTACCTGTTTTTTACCCTTGGTCAGTTCTGCCGGAATAGGGTATACCAGTTCATAGAACTTACTCTCTTTATACTTGTTCAGGTCTTCTGTAGCTACTTTAACCCCATCTACCAGTATATCAAACTTGCGATAACGGTTATCCATCCCCCAGTAAGTACAAAGCAGGCTGTTGACAGCGGCAGGATCTGTTTTCATCGTGAAAGACAAATACCCGTCCTCTTCTGCTACTCTCCATTTACGGTTATGGTCTTCTCCTGTATTGGTTTTATCTCCTGTAAAATTGTGGTCCCTTTCCGGCTGCATCTCTCCTACACGTAACATATCCACTGTGCTGGCCTCTATCTGCTGCTGTCTTTTCTTATCAGCAGCGTATTTTTCCTGTTGGGTAGCCCAGCCTTCCGGACTGAATGCATCCCAGTAAACGCTATAGTATTCTTTCTGCACCGCATTAAATGGAATGAGTGTAATGTCGTTTGGCAGTCCAACCTTGCTGGTATGAAATACCATCTTATTATCATCTTTCTTTATCCAGTCCGCCGCATTTTTATCTGCTGATACCAGCACAGGAATACCTTCCGGTTCTTTATCCCCTACTATGCCTGCCAGTATGGTTGGGCCGTAGAAAAAAGCGATCCTGCCGGGGTTATCCGGCATAGCTTCGGAATAAATACTTTTAGGCAACGTAAAGGCCACTTTATCTCCGTTATTCCATTTGCGGCTGATACTGATATAACCGTCCGCTCCCGGTGTCAGCGGCTGTTCCTTTCCGTTTACGGTCAGCAACATACCACTTTGTACCCAACGGGGTTTACGGATGCGTAAAGGGAAAATAGCCGGTGTTTTTATATTCACGGTCAGCTCTACCTTATCGCCATCTGCACTTTGTTCTATTACCGCATTCTTCTGATGCCATTGCAGGCGGGAAGGAATGAACAGGTTTACGTACAAACTACCGTCTGCTCCTTCAAAATAAATGCTCTCCCCGTATTTTACATGGTTTTCCATACCGGAGCCTACACAGCAGGTGAACGTATTAAAGGAATCACTGAACTCCTTGCGCGTACCCATACGCAGTGGTACAAAGTAACACATCATACCGTCCTGGTGGTTCTGGGAAGCCAGGATATGATTGTTTAAAGCACGTTCGTAGAAGTCCATTAAATGTGCATCAGGATGTAATTCAAACAAATGCCGGGTAAGTTTCAGCATATTGTAGGTATTACAGGTTTCCATCGTATTATCCGTCAGGTAGTCGTTCAGTTTGTCCGGTGCACCGAGGTATTCATAGTTACTGTTCCCGCCGGGAGCATAAGAATGATGTGTAGTCACGGTGTTCCAGAAGAACCCTGCTATCACACTGTCTTTCTTTTTACCGGTGAGCTCGTAGCGGCGGATACAGCCGATGACTTTAGGTATTTGTGTGTTTGAATGTTTGCCTGGTAATACATCTAACTGTGCTGCCAGGGAATCCAGGATGCGGGCATCATGGAATTTATAGGAGAGGTCTAAGTACTTTTTATCAGCGGTGATCGCATATGTATTTACCAGCACTTCATTCATACCACCATATTCGCAGAGCAGCATTTTCTGTATCAGGGAATCCGGCAGATGGTTGATAGTCTTGCCTGTCCAGTCAGCCATCTTCTTTTCTATCGCCAGGGCTTCCTTATTATCACAATACAGATATGCATCCAGTAATCCGGCCATTATTTTATGGACTGTATACCAGGGCGACCAGCCACCATTCAGATCAAATCCGCGGGAGCGGATCTTCCCTGCTGCTACCTGGGACCATACCGTATCTTCTCCTGGAATAGCGCCAACATAGCCGGTTTTACGGCTTTGCTGACATTCGCCCAGCTCTTTTACAATGTAGTTGACCTTGTCCAGGAAACGTTTATCACCTGTAGCGGCATACTGCAAAGCACAGGCAGATAAATAATGCCCGAGGGTATGGCCTGCAAGTCCGGATGACTCCCAGCCACCATAACGCGCCCCTTTGGCTTTCAGTCCGGAATGCTCCCGGAAGTCGGCCAGCAGCCTGTCTGGTTCAATGAGCAGCAGATAGCGGGAATCCGCTTCCATTGCTGTTTTGAAAGGGCCATCAGCAATGGTTACATCCTGCAGGTTAAAGGTGTAAGCATAGAGAGGCACTGTAGTTGCTACCTTCATCTTAGGGTTAACCCTGCCAGGGGCATAAGATTGTGAGAATGACGGTGCATGCACAGCCAGTAGAGCTGCGAAAAGCAGTAGTTTTTTCATGTCGTTACAATTTGTAGAAGCGCCAGGTGGTTTTGAAATCTTTCGCAATAGGCTTATCCGTTAGTATGGACCGGATCATTTCCACCGGCAGCATGTTTTCCTGTAATATCGCATCGTGGTACTGCTGATAAGTCATCTTACCGCTATCCACCAGTTCTCTTTTTAATGCCATGAATTGTAAACCGCCAATCATGTAAGCCACCTGGTACAGCGGGCTATAGCCACCTACAAAGGAACGGCGTACTTCACCGATCGCATTGGCGCGCTCATGCCCTACCCTGTCTACCAGGAAGTCTATACACTGTTGAGGTGTCCATTTACCCAGGTGATAATTGAGTGAGAAGATGATACGTGCGCAACGGTGCATTCTCCAGAATAACATACCAATGCGGTCTTCGGGCGACTGTGGGAATTTCTTGTCCCATAACAGCATTTCCCAGTACAGCGCCCATCCTTCTATCCAGAAAGGTGTTTCGAAATGACGGTACGTTTTATAACGGTTGGTCATAAACTCCTGTAAGGCGTGCCCTGCCAGCAGTTCATGGTGAACAGTCGCCCTGGAGAAATGAGGGTTGTTACCTCTCATGCTCATCATCTTATCCGCTTCTTCCATATCATTGGTAGGATAGGAAATACTGAATTCCTCTCCACCTGTAAAGAAGGGGTTCACTAACTGTCTTTCCGGCGTCATCATGATCATACGCCAGGTTTCCTCTGCCAGTGGTGGCAGTGTTACCAGTTTATTTTCTTTAAGGAAACTCACCGATTCATTATACAGCTTCATCATGGCTTCCGGCTGGTCCCCGGCAGGAACATAACTGTTCTTTACCTTCTCCATGGCTTTGTGCCAGTCCTTTCCAAAGCCCATCTCTTCAGATGCTTTCAGCATTTCAGCATCACAGAAAGCAAATTCTTTATTGGCAATGTCTATCAGCTCTTCAGGTGAGTAAGGGATCATTTCCAGTTGTAACTGTCTGATCAGTTCATCCCGGCCAATAGGATGCCCTACAATACCACTGCCATCGTCCTTACTGCCCGGTGCAGTCTTTATTTTCTCCGCCCATACTGCTTCGTAACTTTTCAGCGCGCTGTCCAGTTGTTTATAAGGAGCAGGCGCCCACCAGGTATATAAAGGATCGTAGCCATTATAAAAAGTATGTACGCTGTGCAATGCTTCAGACAAGCCTTTTGCAATAGCATCGCCTCTGCGCAGGAGATGAATATCCAGTTCGCCGGTAGCAGTTAATTGTTTTGATTTTTCCTTCAAAGACAACGCCATTTCACGGAAAGTAGCGGCTAATGCCTGTGCATCCTGCTTCTCTCCTCTCCTTCTTTCTTTCTCTGAAAGATAGATCTTATCTGATAACGGAAACCAGGGAGCCAACTGATTATATTCTTTTGTTTCTTCATCCAGTACACGGAGTTGTTCCTGTAAATCTCTTCTTAATAAAACATAGTCCACACGGGCGCCGGCAGGTAAAGCATCAAAGTTAACAGCAGCCAGCTGTTGCAGGTAATCTTTGTTGAATGTTTTTAAACGTTCCCTGCGTTCCGGAGAATTATCTATCGTATAAAACCTGTTCAGGCTTCCTTTATCGGCCTCGTAATGTACCAGCAGGTCTGTCATCTGCTGCTGGGCGCTTGCCTGTCCTAATATCATCATAAATAACAACTGTAAAAGCCTTCTTTTCATAGCAGGTATATTTTTAGTCAAATCTTTCTACATGGAAAGGTTTGATATCCATTGATGGTTGTATTTTTTGCACGAGTTCACTCACCAGTTTACCGGTACCTGCGCCTAAGCTGATACCCAGCATAGAATGCCCGGTAGCGATCGTTACATTCGGGTAACGCTGCATATTACCTATATGTGGTAAGCCATCGGCGCTGCATGGACGGTAACCGTACCATACATTCTCCGGTGCCGGCAAAGGAATATCGTAAGCAGGGAAATAACGTTTTACCGATTCCAGGATACCCTGCACCCGCTGCATCCGTGGCGGTGTATTCACAGACGTGATCTCCATCGTACCACCAAAGCGAATCTTGTTGCCATTCATAGGAGAAATAGCCACACGCGCTTCGCTGAGGATAACGGAATGTCTTACTTTATAAGGAGAGTTTTCCAGCGTAACGGAGTAACCCCGTCCACCTACCATCGGGATATTCAGTTGCAGTAATTTAGCCAGTTCACCGCTCCATACGCCACCTGCCACGACTATATGGTCTGCATCTATCACCTGTGTATTTGTTTTTATTCCTTTGACTTTATTCCCCTCTGTCACAAAGCCGGTCACTTCCTGACCAGTCTCAAATTTCACTCCCTGCAATTTTAAATAAGCCTGCAGGTTGTTCATCAACTGATTTGGGTAAAGCTGTGCATCACCGGGGAAATAGATAGCGCCTAATGCATTTATAGGCGTATCCGGCTCCATCTCTGCCAGCGTAGCCTTATCTATCAGACGGGCTTCTATTCCCAGCGCTTTCGACTCTTTGATAGTAGCTTCTGCATGATGGGCATTGGCTTCTGTGTTGAACAGTTCCAGCATTCCCTGCGGATCATAGGAGAAATCCAATACTTTGGTCCATTCCTCATAGAGCTGTTTACTCAGCAGGGAAATATCCCTCAATGGCACTGCAGAGCGTTCCACATGTCCTTTGGTAGCGCTCTTTACGAACTGCCATCCCCAGTTGATGAGGGAGCGGTTCAGACTGGGCTGTACGTAAAACGGGCTTTTAGCATTGAGCATCCATTTAAGACCCTGTTTAACAATACCGGGAGTAGCCAGTGGTACAAAATGGCTGGGACAGATATACCCTGCATTCCCGTAAGAACAGCCGTCTTTGAGTTCAGACCTGTCTACTACTGTTACGTGATATCCTGCCTGCCAGAGGTAAAGGGCGCTGCTAAGGCCAATGATCCCTCCTCCAATAATTACTACTTTCATATGTTCGTTTAAATCACCTGTAATCCGTATGCATAAGGATCGTCTTCGGGATCGATCGTAATTGTGTTATAGCCGTATATCCTGGCCCATCCTTCTATACCCGGGCGAATAGCCGGTTGTCCGGCAACACTGGTCTCTTCTTCAATGGTACCGGTGAATTTTGAACCGATAATGCTTTCGTGAATGAAGGCATCCCCTTTTTTGAGTTTTCCTTTGGCATACCATTGCGCCATACGGGCAGAGGTTCCTGTGCCGCAGGGAGAACGGTCTATCGCTTTATCGCCGTAAAACACGGCATTACGGGCTGTAGATGTGGGGTCCATCACGGCGCCCGTCCAGAGGACATGCGAGCAGCCGTTTATATGAGGATTGTCCGGGTGTACGAAAGTGTATTTTTCATTAATGCGTTTCCTGATCTCCCTGGCCCAGGTGATCAGCTGAGAAGCAGAGAAATGTTCCAGTCCGGGGAAATTCTCCTGTACATCGATAATCGCGTAGTAGTTCCCCCCGTAGGAGACGTCTAAGGTAAGCGGCCCCAGATCAGGACAGTCAATCACGAGGTCGGTAGCTGCCAGGTAAGCAGGCACGTTGGTGAGTTTCACGCTTTTCACCTTATTGCCTTCCTGTGTATAGTCGATGAGTACCAGTCCGGCCGGCGCTTCCATCCTTACCTTTCCCGGTGTTTTAGGTGTGATCAGTCCTTCTTCTATAGCGATGGTGATAGTACCGATCGTACCATGACCGCACATTGGCAGGCAGCCGCTGGTTTCTATAAATAATACGGCCACATCATTAGCCGGGTCGTGAGGCGGGTACAGGATACTACCGCTCATCATATCATGGCCACGGGGTTCGAACATCAGTCCGGTCCGTATCCAGTCGTATTCTTTCAGGAAATGGTTCCTTTTCTCGCTCATGTTCGCGCCCTGGAGTACCGGGCCACCGCCCGCCACTACTCTTACCGGATTACCGCAGGTGTGTGCATCTATACAAAAGAATGTCTTCTTCATTGAAATTGGTTGCTGTCTTCAAAAATACTTGTAAGGCCTGAATATAATAGTGCAGGTATTGATCAATGGTGTGCATAAATTAACATAAAAAAGTAATATTGTGGGGTAAACCCGGTTAAGTTATGAACAGTACTCAAAGATTTACAGACAGAGTGGAAGATTATGTACGGTACCGCCCTAATTATCCCTCGAAAGAAATCATTACCCACCTGCAGGAAAAATTTGGCTTTAATGAATCCTTTGTGATTGCTGATATCGGCTCAGGGACAGGTATTTCCACGGAAATGTTCCTTCGTAACGGGAATAAAGTGTACGGAGTGGAGCCAAATGATGCGATGCGGCACAAGGCAGAACAGTTGTTAAAAAATTACCCTGGGTTTACCAGTGTAAACGGAACAGCGGAGCATACGCAGCTACCGGATAAGAGTGTGGATATGATAGTAGCCGGACAGGCATTTCACTGGTTCAATCCCCTGCTGGCGAAAGCAGAGTTTGAGCGTATCGCTACCGGATACATTGTATTGATCTGGAATATCCGGGAGGTTAACACACCCTTTGAAAAAGACTATGAAGTGTTGTTACAGGATTTTGGGACAGATTACCAGGAAGTAGGACACAGGGATATTGCTTCAGATGGCACATTACCCGTGTTTTTCGCCCCTGCGGCCATGGAGAAAGCGGAGTTTGAGAATAACCAGCTACTGGATTATGAGGGAGTGCAGGGCCGTTTGTTATCCTCTTCTTATATCCCTAAACCGGGTGCTGCGAATTATGAACCCATGCTGGAAAGGTTAAGGACTATTTTTGATAAACATGCAGAAAACGGTCATATAAACTTTGGCTATATCACCAAAGTTTATATGGGGAAAGTAAGTGGTTAACGGCTATTTAATGGCATCGTTTACCGGTTGACTGTCGACAAACTGCTCGAAACTTACTATTTTTCCATTCTTCAATTTCCAGACATGCGCCACTCTGGCGGTAAATGGTTTGCCGGTAAGTTTGTACGTACCGGTGTAGGTACCGTATGCAACGACTTTATCTTCGTTGGCGACATAGTCTTCCGGTGTAAATTTATAATCTATCCATTCACCTCCTAATCTGCTAAAAACATTTTTGGTAATACTTTCCAAACCGGTATAAGTCCCGCCGTAAGGAAAACCTTTGGCTTCTGTCCAGGAGATATCTTCAGCCACATATTTAGCCAGATTTTCACCATTCTCTTCAGAAGTCTTTCCTTCATAAGTACTTTTTATGATATCAAGGTTTGTCATTCTCTTTTCACTTAAAGAACATCCTGACAGTATAAGCAATACTGCCAGGATGAAGGTTGCTGATAATTTTACCATTTCATTTCTCCTGTGTTTACTTTGGCCCCTATCTGCAAAGCAATTTCAAAAGTCAATGTTGGATATTTTGATTTTAGTGCCGCTATCAGTGCTTCTGACGTTTTATTGGTCTTGAGCGCCTCTTCATAGAACTGGATATAGCTTTTTGTATGTTTCACCGCGCTCAGGTCAAAAGCTGTTTCAGACTTCGCGTGAGCAGGGACCACGATTGCCGGTTGCAGTGATTCAATTTTGTCTAATACACTGATCCATTGTTTACGTGCTTCCGCTGTTTGCGCATCCGCCATCCAGAGGTGAAAAGTGGTGCCAAAAACGTTGATACCACCAATCACGGCTTTAATGGAAGGTATCCAGATAAAGGTTTTGGCGGGAAATGCTTCCAGCCCAATGATCTCTAATTTCTGCCCTTCCAGATCAATACTATTCCCTTTGATGACCTGAGGTAAAACAACGTTTGACGTAATGTTTTTACCTAGTCTTTCACCCCATACATCTAACTTTTTCTGAGCAGTAGCCATAATGTTCGCCACAGTTGCCGGCGAAGCGTAAGCGGTTACTTCCGGAAAGTATTTTTTGAATACTTCCAGTCCGAAATAAAAATCCGGATCGCTGTGAGAAACATAAATAGCCGTTAGCTTTTTACCTGAATTTTTGATTTCCAGGGCTACTTTCTCTGCGTCTGCCAGGGTAAATTGCGCATCAATTAAAACGGCATCCGTTTTTCCCGATACGATTACCGAAGCCACGCCAAAACTATTCTCTGATGCATTGTAAACCTGTAATGTCAACTGGCTTGTTTCAATAGTCTTGAAACTTTGTGCATGAACATCCATTTTGAATAAGATTAAAATTGTTAAAAAAACCGTTGAAATAATTTGTTTCATTTCTTATTGCACTTTTTGATGACGCAAAGATGCGATCATCGGATGCCTAAAAAAATTGAACAAGTTCAATAAATGAAATCCGCCTTATCTCTTGCTGGCAATTTTATTTCTTATTTTACTCAAAAATTCGTGACTGATGCCCAGGTAGGCCGCTATCTGAAGGTTAGAAAGCCGCTGATGGAGTTGGGGATATTTTTCTATAAAGTCGAGATAACGCTGATCAGCCGTTTTGCTCAGGTTATCGATCATTCGTCTTTGCAGGGCAACATGTGTTTTTTGGGTCATTACCCTGAATAACTTCTCTATAGCGGGTAAATTTGTATAAGCAAACTCTTTATCTTTTTTTGAGATCAACAACACTTCACTGTCTTCCAATGCTTCGATAAATAGTTGTGATGGCCTTTCATTCGTAAAGCTGTCAATATCTGTGATCCACCAATTTTCCATGGCGAAATAAAGTATTTGCTCCGCCCCGTTTTTGTCAATATGATATACGCGAAAAAGTCCTTTGGTAACAAAGCCCTCAAACCTGCATACATCGCCATCTCTCAATAAAAAGCTTTTCTTCTTAATAATTTCATGTTGGAACAAATTGCAGAACTCTTCCAGTTCCGTGTCTGAAATAGAGATGTGCTTGTTTATATGTTGTTTGAGAAAGGACGTCATTTGATCGCTAAATATATTATTACTTTTCTTTTTTTCTGTTTTTTTCTTTGAGGATATATAAGGGTAAAAGGAAGAAAGCGCTGAAATTTCAGCGCTTTCCAATGTGGGACAGCAATCAGGCACGGCTCCTGATAAACCAGTCAAAAATGGCCTCTCTGGTGACTCTTTTAGCTATTAATTCTCTTTGTTTTTCAAGGGTATTCTCTTTTACCTTTGTTTCCAGTCCAAAAGAATGAATCGCGATAGTTGCGGGCAGTCCCAACCCTTTAGATGGTGTGTAAGTAATATACCCGTAACTGTCCAGCTCTTCTAAGGTCTCTTCATACATTTCCTTTGATTTTATCTTACTTCTCTGCATCATCCTCTCGCTGGAAATCGCTACCTTTTCTCCGGCCCGGTGACAATACCACCAGGTGAAAAGAGCATAATACAGGCTGATATGCTCTAAAAGAATACGGCTGTCTTTCCGCCACAGGCGGTTAACCTGCTCTAAATGGCTCATGAATTCCATTAATTGATAATTTTAAATGAAGAAATCGGATTAAACAAACATTGTTGTTGGGTTACAATGTTTTTTGTTTTTAACGGGAGCAAATATTTACCTTTTTTCCCGAAAAAAGGTTGTTCATTCCGTTCATTTAAAAAAGTAAACATTTCGTGTGTTTATATCAATATCAATGTCATTTAGTTAAGCACTGTTAGAAGCGTAATCCCTGCGTTTATTTCTTAGGCGTTATTAACATGCCGGGATACACTATACCCTCTGCCAGCTTCAATTCAATCCCCAATAATTTTGCTACCAGGGGAGCCACATCTTCCAACCCTATCTCAGGAAATACAGCGCCGGTATTCAGACCTGCACCCATTGCCACAAAACCGGTACGGATTTCTTTAAAGTCAGGGAAATAACCGTGTGCGCCGCCTTTTGCTGGTCTTAATACCGGCCCGTCTGCATTGTTATTGAAAGAGATGCCCTGCACACCTGTCAATGCCAGCGCTGCTTCAGGATCACTGCCCATTTTATCCATCGTAGCCCTGTCTATTATTCGGAACAGTTTCTGCTGGGAGAAGGGTAATTCACTCAATATCGTCTTCACCTGCTGTAATGTTTTTTCATCTTTAGGATCTTTCAGGTGTAAAAAAGCGGAACCTCCGGAAGAATGAAACGCGGCTTTCCAGTTGCCACGGTCCGGCATTACACCTATCAGACCCTGCTGTGCCAGCCATACGTTCGGGGCCAGACTGGAATGTATATCCACAAATCCATGGTCCCCGGTGATGATCAAAGCAGTGCTGTCTTTGATACCTGCCTTTTGCAGGGCTTCCATGATATCACCAATGGCTCTGTCGGCAGATGCAACGGCACGTCTCACCCCTTCTCCTTCCCGTCCTTCCATGTGTTCAAATTCATCTGTGCAGGGCAGGTGTACCGTTACCAGGTTGGGTTTGTATTTCATGATGAGATAGGCCGTCATTCTGCCCAGGTTCTCATTCATACTCAGATAGTGCAGGTCAAGGTCATTGGCTTCCAGATGCCCGGTAGCATTTGCCTGTACTTCCTCGAACAACCCTTTTGGCGTAGCATCCTCAGAGGTAGCACCGCGACGGTCGCCCGGTGTTTTCTCCGACCATGTTTCAGGAATGTTATAATCAATCGTGGCGCCTACTGTTACCGGCCAGGATACAGAAGCTGTTCTTAAACCTGCCAGATGCGCGGCATCCCACAAAGTTTGCGCTTTGATATCCTTGTATTCTTTAACCCAGCGGCCGGACAATCCTTTCATATCAAAAGGAGTATTATACACGATACCATGACGCGCAGGCATTACACCCGTAACCAATGTAGTATGGGACGGATAGGTAACCGTAGGGAAAATACCTCTTACGCCTTCTGCATAAATTCCTTTGTCCATCATCTGCTGCATATTCGGTGCAGGCCATGATCTATCCAGGTAAAAATCCGGTCTGAACCCATCAACACTTACGACTACCACATACTTCGCCGTCTGTGCCCTCAGGCCGGCAGAAAGTAATGTGATAAAAACTATTGCGAATATCTTTCTCATGATCTCTTAATTAATGAATGGGAAAATTTCTTTAGCCTGTTTATTAGCCACCAGCACTTTATTCATATCGTACTTCATGGTAACGATACCATTCGCTACATCATAAGTAAAATCATCCATGCCCCGGGCGAGCGGAATAAAAGAAGGGATCTGCGCTTTAATATCCGCATCCTTTACATTTTTATTATTCAGCTGCTCTGTCTGAGATACCGGGAACTTAATACCGAGGTCTGTCATGCGCCGGCCTTCTGCCATGAAAATCTCCTGGCGCATGCGATACAGCAAGTATAAAAGCCCATCCTGTGTAACAGCAGCATCCAGTTCAGCGGCCGTTACTTTCGTACCGGAAACAGTATAAGCGCTGATCGTACCTGCCTTTCTGTTCAGTACATAGTTACTGCGGGTACTGTCGGATGCATCGAATTTTACATTTACGGCGGTCAGCGGATAATCGGTACGGTTCCCTCCATTGCGGGTTTCTTTGCTATCATCCAGTTGTACAACGGGACGCACTGCAATGACCTGTGTGAGTAAGTCTTTTAATGTCTGACGACCAGCATCCAGCGTATTGGCAGCTATCTGCGATTCTGCAATGATCAGGTAAGCCTCTTCTCCTTTTACAATGGTAACAGGCTTCTGGTCGGAACTGGCTAAGCCGGTATGGTAATACTTAGGGTCCAGGAAATCGAGCCGGGGCAGCGGTGCAAATTCATTGTTCGTAGAAGAGAACAGGTAAGTTTGCATGTCATTGCTCACACCATTTGTACCATCGTATTTTACCTGACGCAGTAATGTATTCTTAGCCTTTGCAATGTTCGCATATTTAACAGCGTTAACGGCATCACCCAGACTATAATAAGCGCGTGCTTTCAACAGGATATAAGCTGTTTGCTCATCATTGGCAGGAAGCAGGGAAATGGCTTTATCCAGACTGGCAATAGCCAGATTCAGATGTTCTGTGGGAGTAAGTACCACACCACCACTGCTACCAGGTAACCCTACAAACAGTTCCCCACTGAGGATATGTGCAAAAGCCAGACTGAAATATACTTCTGCGGAATCAGCCGCTTTAGTGGTGATATCTCCCGGTAGTACTTTGTTCAATCCATATTCTGCCATTTCACGCAGGCTCTGTACCTGGATCTGCAGGTTGTTTACATCCAGATCAAAATAATCTATCTGCGGGATATCAAACACCTTACTGCTTAAAGTACGGTTGTTGTAATAATCATCAGATACCAGTTCGGTACTCACTACAACCTGGTTCATGGTGAGAGCCAGTTGCCGGCGTAAACCGTTTACCCAACTGGAAGTAGCGCCGGAGTTACCCACGTATACATCGTCTGTTATATTCGGGTTTAATACATTACAGGCCCCGAGTAATACGGTGAGGATGGTATATAAAAAGACTTTCTTCATTGTTTCAGCATTAGAAGTTAATTTTAAAAGAACCCAGCCATTGACGCGGAGAAGAATAGGTAGCATAAGAAATACCACCTGTAGTAGCGCCTCCCTGTCCCTGTGCAGCACCACTGATAGTTGCTTCAGGATCAAAGCTGGATGATGCAAAGTTCAATGGATTCACTGCCATGAAGCCAATCGTCACGGACTTTACCTTGTTATTTAATAACGCCCCTTTCAGCGTATAGGAGCAACCGATAGTCCTTACTTTCAGGAAGTCGGTTTTCTCTGTAAACATATTGGTAAAGTTCAACCAGTTGGTACGCTTGTTCTTATCAATTTCTGCCTGTGGAATGCCTTCATTACCTGCACCGTAGTTGAAACGGAATTGTCTGTCGAATGAGTTTGCATATGCGCCTTTCTGGTAATCACCATTGGCATACAGTTCGAAATTTTTGTAGCGGAAGTTGAGGCCGAAACTGCCAAACAGGTCCGGAATAGTTTTGCCAAGGTCCTGCTGGGCAGTAGTAGATGCCAGTGTACCATCGGCGCCAAACACCCCTTTATTCCCTCTCAGGAAACCGATGGAATAACCTTCCTGTACAACCGTCTGGATAGTACGAGCACTAAAACCATTAATATTAAATGGTGCCACTCCACCTGAACTCAGCACTTTATTATACAGTGTATTAACAGAAGCATTTACACGCAGGGTGATATTTTTTGTTTGCACAGGAACTGCCACGAAGTTAAATTCATATCCACGGTTCAGGATCCTGCCCACGTTATACAACTGCGATTGTGATTGTCCGCTGGAAGGTGTAGCAGGTACATAAAACAAGGCATTGTGAGTAGTAGAATGATAATACCCTGCAGATAACAGGATACGGTCGTGTAAGAAACCCAGGTCAACAGCCCCTTCCGCAGTCTGTGTTTTTTCCGGTTTCAGGTTTGCATTACCGGGTTGTCCGAAATAAGCAGCCTGTCCGTTCTGATATCCGCTGAAAGCAATAGTGCGCTGATTAGCAAAGGCGGTAGGTAAGTTACCGGCAACACCAAAACCACCACGGACCTTAGCAGAAGAAAGTACGTTTGCCACAGCATCAAACCAGGGCTCTGCACTGGGTACATAAGAGATACCCACTTTAGGATAATACTGGATACCGATATTTTTACCAAAAGCGGGATTACCATCCCCTCTGATACCCATATCCAGGAACAATTTGTTTTTGAACCCGATATTTTCCTGCAGGTACATCCCGTAATTCACTACCTGTAAAAAATATTCATCGCTGGTTTTAGTAGCTGCGTTAGTGATGATACGTGATCCATCCCTGATATTACTACCCACGTATAAGATCTGCTGATCTTCATTACGGAATAGTTGACCGCCGGCAGTCGTTACAAAAGAGAAATCACCCGCCTTGGCTTCATACTGACCATTCAGCTCCAGTGTAATGCCCAGGTATTTGCGGTCGGCATTAGATACACTACCCTGATCTGTTACAGTAGTATTAGTTGTAAAGGAGAGATATTGATTAGTGGTGATCACCTGGTTCTTTTGCACACGATAATCGATACCACCGGTAGCCTTGAATACCAGGTTCTTCATAGGTGTGTATTTAAACACCTGTGAAGTCTGGAATCTGTTTACCGCAATGTTGTTATCCTGTAAACGTTCTGCCTGTGATACATAGGCTTTCATCTTTGCATAGGAAGCCTCTGACAAAGTATCTATGACCGGACTAAACTTAGGGCCTGTAATGGAAGAAGCACCGCTTTCTGCAAACCATAGACCGGTGTATCCGCCCTGGTTACCATTGCGGTTGCGTTTGTAGTTATTGTTCACATAAGTGAAAGAGCTTTCGTATACCACCTTTTTACCTAAACCGGCACGGAAGCCGCTGCTGAAATCGATACGGCGGTTGCTGTTCTGGTTAAAGATCTGTACCCCCTTACTGTTACTATAGTTACCGGAGAAGCTATATCCGAAGTTATCTTTTCCCCCATTCAGAGCCAGGTGTTGTTTCTGATAGAAGCCATTCTGGAATAACAGGTCTTTAGTCCGTTTAAAGTGCAGGAAATCTGCGGTAGGTGTCTCTACCCCCATCTGTGTTTCTACAGTAATATCTGTTCTGTCGGCCCCACCTTTTTTAGTAAAGATCTGGATCACGCCATTGGCAGCATCAGAACCATACATGGTAGTAGCCGCACCACCATTGATGTATTCTATCTTTTCAATATTATCCAGTGGAATATCCGCGATCGCACTTACAGCAGCCCCCTGAGTACTACCACCACCTAATTTGGAAGCGGTGTTCAGGTTATCCATTCTTACCCCATCTACATAAATAATAGGCGTAGAGTTCACAAAAGCGGAGTTAACACCCCTGGCGCGGATGATGGAAGTAGCCCCTGCCTGACCGCCTGTAAGGCGGATCTGCGCATTGGGCAGTTTACCCTGTAACATTTGGTCCAGCCTGCCCGAAGGCGCCTGATCCAGTTCTTTGGTACCTATGCTCACTACGTTGGTAGATAACCTTCTCTTGCTGATATCCAGCCCCTGTCCGGTCACCACTACTTCATCCAGCCCCATACGGTCTACCACCAGTGCAATATTCAGCGCAGAGGTATTTCTATTAACAGGAATTTCCTGTCTTTTATATCCCAGAAAATATACTACCAGTATCCCCTCTTCCCTATCCTGCGGAAGGCGTAAAGAGAACTTACCTTCTACGTTCGTAGCCGTACCGGAAGAAGTTCCTTTGATACTGATACTTACGCCAGGTAAGGCTTCTCCGGTGGTTTTATCCGTTACTTTACCGGTGAGGACTACAGGTTGCTGTAGTTTATTGATGAGGATATATTTCTCATTTACCTGGCTGATCATCACCGGGTAGGCCGACAGTAATTCATTCAGTACCCTGGCCACCGATCTATTATCCGCAGAATAGCTGATCCTGTTACTATCAGGGATATTATCCCGGTTATAGCCTATAATAAAGGAGGATTGCTGCTCAACGAGGTTCAGCACCTCTTTGAGGGGTCTGTCTTTGATGTGCAGACTCACTTTGATTTCATTCATCGATTGTCCGGAGCCGCTGGCAGCAAAAGACAAAACAGAAGAAAATAGCAGGAAGAAGCTGGTAATTCTCATTTTTAAAGAAAAAAGCTTTTTAAACAGGTTGTAGTAACCTGAGAAAATTTTGTGCATCTTTGACATGTTTTTAATGTAAGTTGAAAACGCTGCACACTAACAAGTGTGCAAACCAGCCGGAAGTGCCGCAAACACTTCTGGCTTTTTAATTTTTACTATGAATGATTACTTCTTTGTTGTTTATTGCATAGGTAATACCTGTTAATCCTGATAATACTTTCAACACTTTTGCCAGTGGCTGTTGAGAGAAGCTGATCTTATAATGACCGGTGTTTTTTCCTGTCACAGTTACGGGGATATTGTACTGGCGTTGCAGTTCCTCTCCTATTTCAGACAACGTACTGTTATTGAAATAGAAGATATTCTTACGCCAGGCTCCTGTCATATCTCCCGGAATATTGCTGATGTTTGTTTCTTTTGTGCTGAAATTGTAGGCCAGGCAATGGCTGGCAGTAAGAGAATCTGATAATACCTGTTGTGATTGCGCTACTTTTACCTTTCCTGTCGCTACCGCTATCTGCCATTCTTTTTGTTCTTTATAAGCCCTTATATTAAAGGAAGTACCTAATACCGTGGTGTTTAATGTACCACTGCTAACGATAAAAGGATGCGTTGGATCAGGTGTTATTTCAAAAAATGCTTCTCCGGATAATATTACATGTCTGTCTGTTACACCATAATCCTCCGGAATTGTTATCTGTGTTAATGCATTTAAATGAATCACAGAACCATCAGACAGGGTAACTATTTTCCTGGTTCCGGCAGCAGTATTTACCAGTTTAGCGATGCCTGTTACCTTCACCGGCTTTTGCCTGAAGAATACTGCACTTCCGGCAATCAACAGTACAATGGCAGCAGCCACCTTCCACCATTTTTGTTTGGATTTCTTGGGAAGATGTTCCATAATACCGGACACGATCTCTTTACGCAGTTGTTCTTTTTCTATCGGTTCATGTGGTATCACATCTTCTCTGAAGGAAGCATACCATTTTTCAACCAGTTCAACTTCTGCCGGTGTAGCAGTACCATTAATATATTTGTTTAAGATAGCCTTCAGGTCCATACGCACTATATATCCCCGTAGCGGGATAGAAGTACCGATAAAGTATGTTAAGGAATTATGAACACTATAACGACCAGCAGACCTGTTTCATTTATATGTGTGCGTAAGTAGCGCAATGTGATGGAAATATTATTCTTAACGGTTTGTTCGGACAGCGATAACCTGTCGGCTATTTCCCTGTTACTGAGGTGATGATAGCGGCTAAGCCGGTAAGGGAGTTGTAATCTTTCAGGCATGCGGTCCAGCGCTTTGATCACCTGTTGCTCCATTTCTTTTAATTCCAGTTGTTCGTGGGCCGAAGCGGATACTAACTGTTCTAACAGTTCTTCATTATAGATAATAGTATGGGGCTTACTGAAATGATCTATGACGGAGTAACGCGCGGCCTGGAACAGGTAAGCACCCATTCCTTTATCATCTACAGTAATGGTTTCCCTGTTCTTCCATACAGTAATAAAGATCTCCTGCAAAATGTCTTTGGCATCGTCTTCATGACGCAGCCGGGTATACACATGCCGGTATAGATCTTCCCAGTATCTGTTTACCAATGCAGTGAATGCGTGATTGTTTCCCCCCTTTATCAGCTCCATCAGCCGGTTGTCTGCAAGCTTGTCCATTATAGTACAAACATACTCTCCGGATGTAAACTCAATATTAACAATCAATCAATAACAGAATGATATCATCCTGTGTTAATATAGCATTACATGTAAATCTAATTTAATGTATTAGTTTTACATCTTATATATTAAAATCTAATGAAGAGATCATTTATCCTATTCCTGCTTATTTTATTACACACCATTGGTTATGGACAATTTAAGACGATCGCTGAAGGGCCTGAATTTAAAGAACCAGGAAGAGGGCGGGGAAAAATATTCCAGTTGAAGAATGGGAATACTGTTTTTATACAGATTTTCACGGATGAAGATGATATAGAGTTCCGTATGTATGGGCCTAATCATAAACAGAAAGTAGAGAAGTTTATTAAGCCTGCTTATGAAAAGGATAAATTAAAATATTGCAATGCATTAGGTATGTTTGAGAATAACGGTAAGATTACATACTTAATTAGTGCGCAAGATAGTAAAGTGCCGAAGCTGATCCGACTGATTATTGACGCGAATACAGGGGAATTAGAAAAAGAAGAACAGCTGGGAGAACTCATAAAGGAAACTGTTTCACAGCTATCCGTAGGGATGTATGGCAATGTACCGGCAGCAGGCTTTTATTTCAAAAAAGATGAGAACAGTAATAACTATGCCATTGTATTGATGAATAGTTTCGCGTCTGACCAGAACAAGCGTATTGAAATTGTTCATTATACCGCTGATAATAAAGAAATTTCCAGATCTTATTATACTACTCCTCATGAAAGATATAAATACATGAGGTATCTTGATATGGTGGTAATAGGTGATGAGAAAGTGGAAGTACTGGCCAGAGCAGCTACTTCAGATAGAACCAAGGGAAAAGATTTAGATCAGGAGCTGGTATTGGCCGAACTGATAAAAGGCTCATCTAAAGTAGAATTGACGGAATTACCGGATATCAATATGACATCCGGTAATAAAAATAAAAGCTCTGATTTTTATTTTGGCCTGATGAGCTATAACCCTGTTACCAATAGAATAATGCTGATCTCATCTTATGAAGATGATGATAATGAACATCACGTCTATGCGAATAACCTGATCACATTCGACCCCGATAAGAAAAAGATAGACAAAACACTGGAACTGACAATGGATAAAGTGAATGAAAAGGCCGTTGAATTGTTCGGAAAAAAACGTCCTTATACAGGCGCTCCGCAGAATATTTATATTAATGCAGATGGTAGCTACAGCATTGTATTTGAGGCTATACGTAAAGTTGTGTCGGGCCCTAAAGACAGGTTTCCTTTTTTCTACATACCGGGGCATATTGCAATCAGCAATTATGATAAAACAGATAAACAAACCGGTAGTGCATTGATGCCTGCGGATTATTTCCTGATTGATATTGTGGTACATCCATTCTCAATGTTATCTAAACAAAACAGTACCCATACTACCCTGTTTGGTGACAGAGATGAATTCAAATTCTTCAATTACCTGCGTGCTAAAGATAAAAGTTATATCATGGTAAATGATGTGGCTGAGAATGCAGAAGATATGCTGAAAGGAGATGTTACTACTATCAGAGGCGTGGGTGACTGTGATGCTTTTTATTATGATATTCTTGATTCTGATATCCTGCCTAAAAGGAAATTTATATTCGGGCAACCCGAACGTAAAAAACATGTCATGCATTTGCCCTCCATCGCTTCTTATGATGCAGCAACTAATGTATACGTTACATTGAAGCTGGATATAGATAGTAAGAAATATAAACTGGTGTGGATGCAGTTGTAAAAATAATAAACTCCGTTATAAAATTCGTTTATTAACAAAACATAATAGGCTCCTGACGGAGCCTATTATGTTTTGTTATTTGTACTGATACTATTTAGTGATGATCACCTTCTTTGTAAAGGTTTTGTTCCTGCCTGTAACTTTTAATATAAATACGCCTGGTTTAAACCCATCGGTATCTATAGTTACATTGCTTACAGACGTTACATTCTTTCTCAGTACTTCTTTCCCTTCACTGTCATAAAGCGATAATAATATTCCTTCACCAGCCGGCAGGCTTACA
This sequence comes from Chitinophaga oryziterrae, assembly GCF_009758125.1. Lineage (GTDB taxonomy): Bacteria > Bacteroidota > Bacteroidia > Chitinophagales > Chitinophagaceae > Chitinophaga > Chitinophaga oryziterrae. The sequence goes on along the minus strand of NZ_WRXO01000003.1, from coordinate 785,616 downwards.
TTGAATGAACCCACAGCAGGATTAGGATATACTGTCATCTCATTGGGTAGAACTTCCTCATGCGCAACAGCCACGGTAGCAGCAGCACAGGCCACACTACCTGTGAAAGCCATCTGTGTATCTGTGAACTGGGTATAGGTGCTGTTGACATCTACGTTAGATGCATCAGTAGCCGTTTTACCATCACATTCTGTACGACCGTTATTCGGATGAGGTACCTGTAAATAAGTACCGTTCGTACTGCAACTGCCTAACTCCGCATCACCACCTACTACCACACTATTACCGAAAGTTACGCCCCATTCCATCGCATCACCCTTCACAATGGCATTACCGGATACTGTGCAATTACTTAATACTGCATTGTCCAGCACCTGTGCTGTACCTGAGTAAGTACCATTCCATACACTTGCATTTCCTTTGATTACTACACTATTCTGCACAGTGGCATTCTCTATCCAGGCAGTACCTTCTATGCGTGCAGTACCTGAAATGTTAGAGGAGCCCAGTACGATCGCATTGGGGCCAACATATGCAGTAGAAGCAACTGTTGCGGTATTAGCTACCCAGCCACCACCATTGGAATGTGCATGACCGTTAGTTTTATACGCAGACCGGTAAGTACTCTGGTATCCTTCGGGTACTGCGTTGGCAATACGGATTTCATAAGGATATCTTTTGATCTTAGGCCATCCCGGCTCCCACACATAAGAGGTGTGCGTGGTAGGCGCTCCCATCACCACCAGGTACAACTTCATTTCGTTGGTATTCATCTGGAAGCTGATCTGTCCTTCGTTGGCACTGTTCAACGCTCCATAGCGGGATACCGTACCATCTGCATTCTCTGCCACAAAGCCATAACGCCAGCCGGCAGTAGCATTCACTTCCGTATGCCCTTTGAATTTAACGGTTACCAGGCGTGAACTACAAGTGGTGTACAACGGAATAATGTTGTAGCCATAGTCCTGCGGCGCGAAAGCGTCCGGTACTACGTACCTTCCCGTAGTGGCGCTGATCTGTTGCAGCACCGTATGCATACGCCAGATATAATGTGGTTCCTGGGTTTTCAGGCGGTCCCTTTCTGCCCGCATGATACCGCCGAACCCATTGATCGTATAATCGTAGGTAGGTTCACGTTTGGCGTATTCATAAGCGAAATCATTGAGCTGGGATTGTGTCCAGCCTTTCAGGCGGCGGTAAGTAATTAACGGGTGTTCATTCGCCAGGGACTCTTTCCACAAGCGGTTTACCATACCGATGCCGTCCAGTTGCTGAATCGTGTAAAGCAGTTTGAATGTGCCATAGTGATGCCGGGTGGAACTCCAGTGGAACATTTCCGTACCGAACCACCGGGGCAGGTCATCTCCTGCAAAACGCGGATACATCTGCGTACGCATGTAATTGGCATGCGCTTCCCAGAAGAAGCCGGCAGGCTCATAGTTGATGTAACCACCGCCTACCGTGTTCTCCTGGATGGAGATCATGCCCTGTAAAGAGTGTGTTAACTCGTGACTGAGTACGCCCCCGTCTCTTGTTGAATTGGGATGTACCCACATAGCCCCGATGGTATTGCCGTAAGTGCCGCCAAAAGCCCATCCCGTAGGACCATTGGTCCCCCAGGTATCATTCATCACAATAATGATCTTATACTTACCCAGGTTTTTGGTGGAAGTATCAGAACAGAACTTTATCTCCTTAATGTACCTGGTGTAAATCTTTTCCAGGGTGTCGCAAATCGACTGCGGGTTAAATGCCAGGTTGGGATCTGAATAGTTTGCCGGGTCTGTACCTACTACATTTCCCCAGAAGACAATGAAGTTGGCCGACTGGTATGATTTGCTGTAAGACCAGGTGTTCAGAGGGGCCGTAGAAAATTCTGCGGGGATGTAAACTGTCTTTTGCGCGGCAACGCTGCCCGTTATTAACAGGCATAGCAATAGCTGTAAACATGTTTTCATGAATGTACTTTTTTAAGGTTTATTTTGAGATATCAGAATACGGGATCGGGTTTCACTCATTCTAAAATTAGGGGAATAGTATGCGGGACGAGTGACAGATATTGACGGGTTTGGACTGTATTTTAACCTCCCCCGAAATATTAAAATATATCAGATATATTTAATTAAAGGTAAGTTTGTGCTATTTTAACACGATTTCTATCAGAAATCTTTACTTTATCCCATTAAAACATTAAATTGTCCATGTTGCTAAAATCATTCCCTAATTCATTCAAAAAAGAAGCTTATGGACAGGCTTAAATTATTAGATCAGTATAACAGTGCGGCCGATATATGGGATGAAATGTACGACAAGCAACAGATCAGGGACCATTACAGCAAAGTATTTACCTCGCTGGAACAGTTTGATGTATCTGCCCTCCAGCAAAAAGACCGCCTTGCCGGAGAGTTGTTCATGAACCAGGGCATCACCTTTACAGTGTACAGCGATGATGCGGGTATTGAACGCATCTTCCCCTTCGACATTATTCCCCGTATTATTACAGGCAAAGAATGGGAACATATTGAACTGGGCATCAAACAACGCCTGAAAGCGCTCAACATGTTCCTGAAGGACATCTATAATGATCAGCAGATATTGAAAGATAAGGTGGTCCCTGCGTCTCTGGTAGCTTCCTGTCCACATTATACCAGGGATGTATTTGGCATTAAAGTACCACACGATATCTATGTACATATCTCCGGTATCGATCTCATTCGTGGGGAAGACGGGCTGTTTTATGTACTGGAAGATAACCTGCGTACTCCTTCGGGCGTAAGTTATATGCTGGAAAACCGCGAGGTGACCAAACGCATTTTCCCCGAACTGCTGGCGGCCAATCACGTGAGAAGGGTCAGCAATTATCCCCTCCTGCTGCATGAGATCTTATTGCAGATGGCGCCTACACAGTTGTCCAACCCTACCGTGGTGTTACTGACGCCGGGTATTTATAACTCCGCTTATTATGAACACACTTTCCTGGCACGTCAGATGGGGATTACCCTGGTAGAAGGACGCGACCTGGTAGTGGACCATCATAAAGTATATATGAAAACAACGGACGGACTGGAACAGGTGCACGTGATTTACCGCCGGATTGATGATGAGTTCCTCGATCCTTTGTTGTTCCGGCCGGACAGCGCATTGGGTGTACCCGGACTGATGAACGCTTACCGCAAAGGGAATGTAGCGATCATCAACGCAATGGGTAATGGTGTGGCAGATGATAAGGCCGTATATGCCTACGTACCGGCAATGATCAAATATTATCTGAATGAAGAGCCTATCCTTCCCAACGTACCCACATACGAGTTACACGATGCTTCTGTAAGGAAATACGTGTTCGATAACATTGAGAAGATGGTAATAAAACAAACGAATCAGTCGGGCGGATACGGCATGATCATGGGTAATAAAGTAAGTGCGGAAGACTGGGAGAAAGCGAAAGTAGCGATTGAAGCAGATCCCCGCAGTTTCATTGCCCAGCCTATCATTAAGCTGTCTACTGTACCTTGTTTTATAGATGGCACCTTCCAGGCAAGACATGTGGACCTTCGCCCCTATGCGCTTTGCGGCCCGCAGGGCGTGCAGATCGTACCGGGTGGGCTCACCCGTGTGGCGCTGCGCAAGGATTCTCTTATTGTTAATTCTTCACAGGGTGGTGGCAGCAAAGACACCTGGGTAATAGATTGATCAACCAAACGAATTTTTCATGCTAAGTAGGATTGCTGATTCACTTTTCTGGCTGGCCCGGTATATGGAACGGGCAGAAGGATTACTAAGAGTAACTTCCACACATTATATTCTTTCTCTTGATAAAGACGTTAACGGTCCGCTCACATGGAAACCGGTACTGGAAACTTTTACCAGTTGCACGGATGCTGAGATGGACGCGATTGCCCATAATACCGGTGATGCACTTAAAAAACTGCTGACCGACAATACGAATCATAACTCGCTGAAGGTGATCATCACCAAGGCCAGGGAAAATGCGCGCGGGATACAGGATTATATTACCAAAGAAGTATGGGAAGAGGTGAATTCATTTTATCACCTCATTCACCAGCCTTCACTGGATAAACGCCTCTCCAATTATGAAGCAGCGGATATACTCGATTTATTTACCCGTCACAGCGTACTCTATACCGGTATTACCGATATCACAATGGCACGTGGTATCGGCTGGGGTTTTATGAACCTTGGCAAATACATAGAGCGGTGCCTGGAGACGATCGTACTTACCAACAAGCAGTATCAGCGTATTAACTACCGGATGGATGAGATCAAAGACATCATGTTATGGCGTCATTTACTGATGTCCTTATCCGGTTATGAGCTGCATTTAAAGACATACCGTTCTTCTTTATATAATCATGATGTACTGCACCAGGTATCATTTAATGAGGACTTCCCGCATTCTGTGGTATATTCACTGGGCCGTATAGACCGTCATTTACAGGATGTGACACGTAAGAACTCCTCTGAAGATATGGCGGCGCTGATGCGGTGTTTTGGCCGTTTATTCAGCAAAGTGAAGAACACGGACCTGGATGTATTGAATAATGATAATCTGCAGCAGTACCTGGAAGATCTCCGGAATGACCTGCTGTATTTTACCACTTTATTAAGTCAGAAATTTTTCTCTTACGCATAAGCAGTTTCCATATGCCCATTTTCAGAATACATCATATTACCAAATACGAGTACGACAGACCGGTAAAGGAAAGCGTAAATGCGATCAAAATATATCCTTATCAGTGTCCTGAACAGGAAATCCTTCAACATGACCTGTTGATTACAGGCCATCCTGATGTGCAGACCTTTACTGATTACTGGGGTAATAAAACGGGGGATTTTAATATACTTTCCCCGCATAAAGCACTGACGATAGAAAGTAAGCTGCTCGTACGTACGATTGCACCTACCCAGTTGCAGATCAACTTTCACAGCGGGTTTGATGAGTTGAGGCAAGAGATGGACGGTCAGCTGAAAATGCTGGAACTGGCCAGGCCGGATATGATCAACACACAGGGCGCGGTGGATAATATACGAACGATTATTTGTCAGCCGGGTAAGAGTATTGCCGCTGTTACAGAACATTGCAGTGAGTATATCTTTAAGCATTTTAAATATATTAAGGGGATCACGAACATAGAGACAACAGTAGATGAGATCCTGTTACACCGTGCAGGTGTATGCCAGGATTTTGCGCACCTGATGCTGCATATTCTGCGTTCCGCAGGTATCCCCTGCCGTTATGTGAGCGGGTATATTTGTCCGAATAAAGACGGTATGCGCGGAGAAGGCGCTACGCATGCCTGGGTGGAAGTGTATATTCCCGGTTATGGCTGGGCAGGTATTGATCCTACTAATAATGTGTGGGTGACAAACAAACATGTGAAGTTGTCTGTAGGCAGGCATTTCAGGGATTGCAGTCCGGTGAAGGGTTCTTTCAAAGGGCCTGCAAGGCAGACATTATCTGTGTATGTAGCGGTAGCTTATGAAGATGGTAATACGTTTGAAGAGCTGAATAATGTACATCTTCAAAAAGAGAATGCGGATGATACGCCGGACGTGGAAGATGGCACTTTTGCAGGGCAGCAGTGATTATTTTGTTTAATTTATATAAGGGATGCGCTGATACGGCGCATCCCTTTTTTTATTTATTTCTTCTCTCCCCAAACAAAATAATATACCGGTATTCCTAATAACACAATACCTAATCCGGGCCAGGTGTATAAAGGTTTGTACACTAATAATGCCAGGCAGATAACGATAGCGGCAATGATGTATAATAACGGTAAGAAAGGATAACCAAATGCTTTGTAAGGACGAGGCAGGTCAGGGCGTTTACGCCTTAATCTGAAGATACCCGCAATCGTGAGAATATAGAATATCAGCACAACAAAGATCACATAATCCAGCAACTGGTTGTACTTGCCGCTAAGGCATAATATAGAAGCCCAGATACACTGAATCCATAAAGCTTTGCCGGGAACATCGTTCTTGTTTAACTCACCAAGTTTCTTAAAGAATACGCCGTCCTTTGCCATGGTATAACATACCCTTGCACCGGATAATATCAGTCCGTTATTACATCCGAAAGTAGAGACCATTAATAACCCTGCAATGATATAAGTACCATTAGGGCCAAAGATGCGGATAGCCGCTGCCACTCCTACCCTGTCGTTCTCCGCGAAGGCAATGCCGTTCATAGGCAGGATGCTGATATACACTAAATTAGTAGCCACGTAAATCACGGTTACCAGTAATGTACCCAGGAACAAACTACGACCGATATTACGTTCCGGTTTTTTGATCTCACCGGCAATGAAGGTGACATTATTCCAGGAATCACTGCTGAACAAACTGCCCACCATACTTCCCGCGATAGCCCCTAATACGGATAAACCGGCATAGGGGACCAGGTCAGTGGGAGTCATCTTCTGCAGTGTAAACCCTGTTTGCCAGTTGGCATCCCATACAGATTTATCAGCAGCTAATAAACCGAATATGATCAATGCCAATAGTGCCGCAATCTTTGCTAAGGTGAAGCAGGTTTGTATCAGCTTCCCTTCTTTTACCCCTAATGTATTGATAAAGGTGAGTAATACGATGAGTAGGATAGCGGTGACCTGCGCAGCCGAAATCTGTATCAGGCCCAGGTCCAGTAAGATATTCTTTTCGCTTAATACCGGGAAGAGATAAGCGGAGAATTTAGCAAAAGCCACGCCTACCGCTGCTATGGAGCCCGCCTGGATAACGGTAAAGAAACTCCAGCCGAATAAGAATCCTGTAAGGCGATTGAATGCTTCTTTCAGGTAAACGTATTGTCCGCCGGCATGAGGGAACATCCCGCTTAGTTCACCGTAGCTGAGTGCAGCGGTGAGTGTGAGAACGCCTGTGATGATCCAGATCAGGACTAACCAACCCGCAGAACCCACGTTGCGTGTAATATCTGCACTTACGAGGAAGATGCCTGATCCTATCATTGAGCCGGCGACGATCATCGTTGCGTCCAGCAATCCGAATGAGCGCCGGAAAGATTTTGGTTGGTCTGACATAAGTTATGTGGGCTTGATTATCTGTTGAGTCAGATAAAATACTTATCTAACTCAACAAAAAAGTTTTTCATTATGCTGTAGCGACTGAGTTAATTTTCTTTAATGGTGCTTCGCACCATTAAAGAAAATTGAAGGGGTTTTGCAGGGCGAAGCCCTGCACCCAAAAATTAAACTGCGTCTGTTACTTAGTCAGCTGATTATCCACTGTTCTCCAAATCCCCTGCGGGTTATCCTTCTTCAAAGCATCCGGTAACAGGTGATCGGGAAAGTTCTGAAAGCATACCGGGCGTACCCAACGTTTAATGGCGCTGGTGCCTACAGAAGTAAAGCGCTGGTCTGATGTTGCCGGGAAAGGCCCGCCATGTACCATTGCAGCGCATACTTCCACTCCGGTAGGTGGTTGGTTTAATATGATACGTCCTGCCAGTGTAGCTTGCAGGGCTATAACATCCTGCCATTGTGCGGTATCTGTTTCAGTACCTACAACAGTAGTAGTGAGTTGTCCTTTCAGGCTTTTTAATACCGCCATCAGTTCTGCTTTATCCTTACAGGTGACCACCAGGGAATAAGGCCCGAAAAGCTCTTCTTTTAAAGCGTGATTTTTCAGGAACTCCGCACCGGTAGAACGTGCCAGTGCAGGCCATGCTTCTTCACCCGCAGGTGCGGCCGTTTCACTGACTAAGGTCACTGCTTCCTGGGCCAGCATATTCGCGCGTCCTTTCACATAGGCCTGCTGAATACCGCTGTGTAACATCTTCTGTGGCGTACTGGCAGCAATCGCAGTGCCCAGCAGATGCAGGAAGTTTTCCAGCGCTTCGCTCTGGATAGCAATGAGTAATCCCGGGTTGGTGCAGAACTGTCCCATGCCCAGTGTAATAGAAGCCGCAAATGTCTGCGCTAACTGAGGAGCCTGCGTTTGCAGGGCATCCGGGAAGAATACCACCGGGTTGATGCTGCTCATCTCTGCGAATACAGGGATGGGAGATTCCCGTTCGGTTGCATAACCCATTAACGCCTTACCACCCTGTAAAGAGCCGGTAAAACCTACACCGGTAGTAAGCGGATGTAGCACCAGTTCTTTACCTAAGGCTACATCAGCCACATGTTGTACGGTATGTTCCGGCATACCGGCAGCAGCGATCGCCTTTTGCATAGCAGTAAACACCAGTAAAGAGGTACGCGGATGTGCCGGATGGCCTTTAATCACAACGGTAGCACCGGCAGCAAGAACGCTGGCCGTATCTCCCCCTGCCGTTGAAAAGGCGAACGGAAAGTTACTGGCGCCGAAAACAACCACCGGACCAACAGGCAGCAGCATCCTGCGGATATCTGGCCGGGGTGGCGTGTTGTCTGGTCTCGCAGTATCTATCACAGCATCTACCCAACTTCCTTCCTTTATCAGTTCTGCGAACAGCTTTAACTGATTGGTAGTACGGGTAATCTCTCCGTTCAGACGGGCAGCAGGTAAGTTGGTCTCTTTTCCGGCTGTCTCAGCTAAAATCTCCCTTTGCTTTTCTATCTCTGCTGCAATTGTCTCCAGGAAAGCTGCTCTTTCAGCGGGTTTAACCTGTTTGTATATATCAAATGCCTGTGCAGATTGCTGCATAATTGTATCTATCTGCATGTAACTTATTTTATAATGAGAGGTATTCCGGAAGAGCAGGTCTGTTAGCTATAGAGGTATTTATCACCTTTAAGATCCTTTCTCTTTCTTCTCCTACCAGCGCCAGACGCGGAGCCCTTACCAGTTCGCTGCCTAAGCCGGCCTGCTGTTCTGCCAGTTTAATGTATTGTACCAGTTTAGCATGAAGGTCCAGTTCTAATAACGGCAGGAACCAGCGATAAATTTTCAGCGCTTCTTCTATTTTACCAGCTTTCACCAGGCGATAAACAGCCACTGTTTCAGCAGGGAAAGCGCATACCAGTCCGCCTACCCAACCTACGGCGCCTAAAACTAATTCTTCCATAGCTAAGGTATCCACCCCGCAAAGGATTTTATACCTGTCGCCAAAACGGTTGATCATGCGTGTAACATTCGATACATCTCTTGTAGATTCTTTTACGGCCTGGATATTAGCAAATTCCTGCAGCTGGTCGAATATCTCCAGGGTTACTTCAATTTTATAATCAACAGGATTATTATAAATCATGATGGGAAGATCGGTAGACGAAGCGACTGCTTTAAAGTAAGCAACGGTTTCGCGTTCATCACTCTTATAACGCATAGGCGGCAATAACATCAGCCCTTTTGCGCCCCATTTGGAAGCGTCTTTAGCCAGTTGTACCGCATCGCGGGTAGCGCCTTCCGCTATATTCATTACAACAGGCACTTTACCGGCAACCTGTTCTACGGTAAACCTGGTAAGCTTTTCTTTTTCGGTGTTGCTCAGTACACTAGCCTCACCCAGTGAACCACCCAGAATAATTCCATCAATTCCAGCATCCAGCTGCACTTTCAGGTTTTTCCCGAACAGTGGCAGATCCAGTTCATCGGCTGATGTAAACTTTGTGGTAAACGCAGGAAATATCCCTTTCCATTCGATACTCATAGAATAATTTTTTGTCAAAAATATTTCAAACATAGTCAGCGGGCCTAACTGATAGTAATCAATTATAGGCTGATATTAACCTCTTTTAAGGAATAAAAGATATTAAACGGGGAGATTAACCATTTTTTCACCCATTCGATGATTATTCTATGAAATTCGAGTTAATATCCGTAAGTTTGATTTACAAGAGGAAGAATAATTGTACGATTAACACTCATTGCCAACAGACTGATCAACCAAAATACCTGTAATTAAAAAAATTTATAAGATGAAAGTGTTGCAGTTCACTATACCTGTTCCGCTGGACAAGTCCATCATTGTACAAAAAGATGTGCTCCCTTACTTTTATCCGCACCTGCACAGGCATCAGGAGATACAACTGACCTGGATACAGCAGGGAGAAGGAACGCTGGTAGCGGATAATAATATGCATTCCTTCCGGTCTAATGAGATCTACTGGCTGGGGGCCAATCAACCGCATATTTTCAAAAGTGAATCCTCTTATTTCCTGCCTAAAAGCCGGAAGAAGATAGTGGCATTGGTGATCTTCTTTAATCCTTACGGGGAATTATCCGCCTTCTTTAATCTGCCGGAAATCAAGCTGCTGAAGAACTTTGTACAGCAGCACCAGTCGGGCTTTAAAGTCCCGCCGGAGCATGCAGTAGAGATATCGGGCAAAATGCTGAAAGTAACCAACAGCACGGGCACAGAGCAACTGATCCACTTCGTGGACCTGTTGAAACAATTATCTACCTATGCAGATATTACCCCGCTGGCATCCGGACAAAAAACACAGCTGGTAAGTGAACATGAAGGGATACGTGTGGGCAATATTTACAACTACATCATGCAGCACTATGATAAGCCCATTACGCTGGAAGATGCTGCCAAACAGGCTCACATGACACCGCAGGCATTTTGCAGGTTCTTTAAAAAGCATACGCTGCATACATTCGTCTCCTTCTTAAATGAAGTACGCATCAACGAAGCCTGTAAAAAACTAACCGACGGCACTTATGATAATATTGCTACCGTCGCTTATACCTGTGGTTTTAACAGCATTACCAACTTCAACAGGGTGTTTAAGACGGTAACGTGCAAATCGCCCAGCGAATACATTAACAGCTATTTCCAGAGCGTAGAACACGCGTAATAAACCCATAGCAGGACAGTTCGGGGAGTCTCTATATGTAGAACATAGGTTGGATATAGATTGAACATACTTTCTTTGGCCGGTTCAGGGCATCAAAGTATGTTCAACCTATATCCAATGTATGTTCTACGTATGCTCTACTCTCAGAGACTCCCCGGACACTCTCTAATTACAGGCAAAAGAAGAGTCACTTCTGTTTTACCCCATGATACATAATGCATATTTTACATTCATCGCTATTGAAAAGATCCATTCAAAACCTTCCCAAATCGCGGATCATTATAAAAATCCCTGCCTGTAAAAGATGACACTATTTTTAAGCACGGTTTACCCGCAGAGCCCCGACATTCAATATAACAAGTTGATAATGAACAACTACCCAAGGCTTAACGTTCCTTTACCATACCTTTAACTTTTTATTTTAATACTATTCTACAATTTACAGCCTCAACCTTATATTAACATTTATGATTAAAATCTGTACGATCGCACTCCTGGTTTCTTGCACTACTTTAATATCTACTCGTAGTCATGCACAGGCAAAAGTTGCTTACATTAATATGCAGCAACTGATTTCCAGCATGCCGGAAGCCAAACGGGCTTACGATACGCTGCAGGCATATGAACAGGAACTGAACAAAGACGGGCAAATGCTGATGACCGAATTCCAGGCGAAAGTAACGGCCTATCAGAAAGACGAGCCAACACTGAAACAGGATCTGAAAGATGTAAGACTAAAAGAGCTGGAAACGTCCAAGGCCAATATAGAAGAGTATAAAGAGCGTATGGAGCAGAAGATCGCTGCACGTGAACAGAAACTGACTATTCCCATTATTGCAAAGGCGAAGAAAGCAGTGTCTGATGTAGCAGCAGAAAAAGGAATTGCATGTGTATTAGATAATTCAAAAGATATTGTGGTAACAGCTACCTGCGAGGATTTGCTGGCACCTGCGAAACTAAAACTAGGGATAAAATAAAATTGTGTGATCTCACATAATTAATCAAAAGAGGGGGTATCAAAGTTTGATACCCCCTTTTCTTATTTAGTCTTTATTCCTCTCAGGTGGCTCTACACCCAACAGGTTCCGTACAAAGAAATCGCGTTTCTTCTTACGGCCATAAGGCCCGCCATCACTATGGTCCATACCTGGTACTACCAACAGGTCAAAATCCTTGTTGGCTTTTATCAGCGCATCTACTACACGGTAAGTAGATTCCGGCGGTACATTATGGTCCGCCTCTCCTACTATCAGTAATAATTTGCCCTGTAATTTTGCTGCATTCGTCACATTCGACTGTGCTTCATAATGCGGCCCAACAGGATACCCCATCCACTGCTCATTCCACCATTGCTTATCTACCCGGTTATCATGACATCCGCAGGCAGACACCGCAGCTTTGTAAAACTCCGGATGGAACAACAAAGCGCCTGCGGAGTTTTGCCCGCCGGCAGAAGTGCCGTACAATCCCACACGGGAAGTGTCTACATAAGGATATCGCGCAGCCAGGGCTTTAATCCAGAGAATACGGTCCGGCAGGCCGGCATCGGCCAGGTTATGCCAGCAGCGATCATGAAAGGCTTTGGAGCGGTTCGCAGTGCCCATGCCATCTATCTGTACCACGATGAAACCCAGTTCAGCTAAACTTTGCATCTCCCCGTAAGGCATGAAGGTTTTAGGTACAAAGGCGTCCTGCGGCCCGGCATAAATGTTTTCAATCACAGGGTAACGATACGTACTATCGAAATGACGGGGGCGGCATACCACACCCCAAATATCCGTTTGCCCGTCTCTTGCCTTTGTATGGAATACTTCCGGTAAGCGCATCCCCATCGCGAGATAATCCTTCAGATCGGCCCTTTCTACCTCCATTATCAGCTTCCCGTCGCTGGTACGGTGTAATTCCGTCACCGGAGGTAAATCCGGCCGGGAATACGTATCCAGGTAGTAAGTTTTGGAAGGGGAAAAACTGAGCGCATGCTGGGCATTGGCGGTAGTGAGTTTCACCAGATGAGATCCATCGAAATTAATACGGTAATAGTGAATATTGTAAGGGTCTTCCCCGGCATTCATACCACTGCCGCGAAACCAGATCTCCCGTTTCTTTTCATCTACACTATCTACTCCACGGACAATCCATTGACCGGTAGTGATTTCATTCTTAATGGTCCCTTTCAACATATCCACTAAGTACAAATGATACCAGCCATCTTTCTCGGAAGACCAGATCATCTCATTACTATCTTCTAAATAATGTGTAAAGATCCGCTCTTCATAAATGAACGTATTCGTCTTTTCATCAATGATATTACGGGTACTGCCATTAGAGGCATCCACCTCTATTACACGAAAACGCTGATGCCCCCTGTCTGCCTTTTCATACGTAAAATAACGGGGATCGCTTTTACGCCAGCGTAAATAAGGCTTTCCCAGGAAATCATACACTTCCGTATTTACTTTAACGGCCTTCTTATCTGCCAGATTAAATATAAACATCTCGAAGCTGGTAAAAGGATCTCCGGGCTGCGCATATTCTTCTGTATCCAGTCTGGCCCTGGTGGTATTGGGTAAGGAAGAAAACAGGTGATGTACGGATTGTATCGCCACAGGATTGATATGATATCCAACCAGGTATTTACTATCAGGAGACCATTTCAATGCACCATAAGGCTTGTCTTTTGTACCATCCGTCGTAAAAGGGATTTCCTCTTCCCCTGATTTTACAAATACATTCCCATCCCTGATAAAGGCCGTCCATTCCTTACTGGGAGATACGCTATCGCTGGCCGTATTATCATCATGATATTCCCAGCGGCTATGATGTTCAAACCCGCTGTTGTTAATGGGTAATACAGGTGCTGTTGTTACCGTACAGTTATAGGTAGATAAATTACAACTATACCATTTGCTTTTTACCTGCACTAAAACAGCATTTGTTTTTGTTGGATAAACAAGATCAGTAATGGGTAACCGATCGCCTTTTAATGTTGTATCCATCGCCTTTGATAAACCCACGGCCATTCGTGCATGATCAAAAGCCGGTTTTTTAACCGCCCTGGAAACATCTGCCAATATAAATTCACTGGTACTGTCTGCCAGGACGTTCTTATAAAAGAAGCTGGTCTCTCCCGGTAACCAACGGGCCCTTACACTTGCTTTATACACTTTGTTACGGATGGTGGAGTCCAGCAATGCAGCACTGCGGTAAGCCGCCTTTTCATCATCCCGGGAGGGATGATAAGAAGGCAGCTGCGCTAATAATCTGTTAGTAAATAAACATCCGAAGAGGAAAATAAAATAACGTCCTGACATAAATGAATTATTGTTGTTTTCTAACCACATTACTTAAATGTATTGTGACCGTATACGTTCCCTGCAATAAATATTTAATCGTAAATACGGGATTGATGTTCATGTTAATATCGGTGAACTGCCCTGCCACACGATAATAACAGATATAATTATTCCAGGCACTGCTGCCTATAAAACACTGGGAGAAAACAGGGAATTCCGGTGCTACCGGGTATTCATAAATATACCCCGAATCTGTTTTTATCTCCGGGAAATAAGGGTCCCAGTTGGATAAAGTTGGCCGGTCCCCTCTCTTGATAATCTCTCCTTTAGCCGGACTAAAAGGCGTTCCATTCTTATCTACAAATTTAAGGATGATCTTATTAGGCCCTGCTACACGCTGAACATCTACCACCAGGGCAGAAGCATCCATCCCTGTAAACACCTCACCCACTAATGTGGACTTACTCCATGCCTTATAGGTAAGATCAAAAGCAGTAGCCGGATTGATAATTATATCACAGGCATTCTTCAGTGTTCTGCTACCCCGCATATTAAACACGTTCACATCAATGGTATATGTACCCGCTTCCACATAATTCGTAGCCTGCGTCAGTTCCAGCCGCCCGCCGGTATGATTGACATTAAAAGGCTTCACCAGGCTATCCCCCAGTTTCTTACTTAATAAGGCCACCGTTGAATCTTCAAAGGTAACAGCAGAAAGATATACAGGCACATTCTGCACAGCCGAAAAAAGACTGTCTACGATTTGACCGGTCGCTTTATTTCTTATCTGTAATAAATCTGCGTATAAAGGATTGGTAGACCCATCAGACTCAATAGGGTCTGAATAGGTAGCAATACCCTGAGGAACGTTGAACGGATTATTCCTGTAATAAATATTCTCCCCCAGATATCCTTCTACCGGCTTTTTACAGGCGCAAAGCAGCAAGATCAATATATAAAACCGTTTCATAAGTTAGCTGTTAAGTGGATTAAAAACGAACAAATACATGCTGGTTAGTGAGTACGTGTAACACTCCTCCGCTGGAAGTAAGAATACCCGTAGTCTGACATGGTACCCGCGTATCCGCATCCGGATCATTAGGATCTGTTGTACTATTATCCAGTGTGCCTCTTACCCTGGTGTAATACAGCAGGTATACCGGTGTTTTAGACCAGGTATAATAAGCAGGGTCTGTTTGTTTTATTTTGAGGATAGCAGCGGGCGTATTGCCTAATGTGGTATACGTTACCGCTGTTTCCTTTGCATCCGGCACCGTGATGGCCTCTTTGAAAAGATATTGCCTGACAGAATCTACGGTAATATCATTGTACATATCATCCAGTGAGTAACGGTTATTCTCATTGATCTGCCGGACAGAGTCCAGTTTATGCTGCAGGAACCTGGCTACGGAATAGTCTGTAGGTGCAAAGAATGTTTTAGCATTATTGACTTCATCCTTCAGGTTATAATGATCTATGATCATGATTACCGTATCAAACAACTGAAACTGTTGTTTGGCGAGATAGTCATATGTAGAGAGATCGGTGTGTGCGGAACTGAGTCCGCCGTCCGTAAGGTAAGCATCTTTCTTACAGGCGGTAAACAGCAACAGGCATATTATCAGTATACGTGTCATACATGAATGATTTAATCGTTTACAATTTACCTTTCCAGTAAGGCGTTTGTACCAGCAGGGAATTGGCCGTGATCAGCACCGGGTCCAAGGGCCAGTAGTACTTGCCCTGCTGAAACTGAGTGGCAGAGATCTTATCATCTCCAAACGCCACTTTACCAGTCTTCTTGGCCAGGCGTACCAGGTCATAGAAACGATGACCTTCCAGGAACAACTCCCTTCCCCGTTCATCAATAACATTCTCAAATAAGTCTGCGTCATCTGCTTCCGAAGGAGACAATCCGGCCAATGCCCGGATCTCATCCAGTAATGTACGCGCCCCTCCGTAATCGCCGGTAGCAGCCAATGCTTCTGCCCTCAGCAGTGTAATATCTGATAAACGAAAAACGATGATGTTATTAAACGCTAAAGGGTCAGTATTGCCGGTACCGTTATACGTGATATTATCATACTTGATGCAGATAGGGTCTGTAGAGCTCAGATAAGCAAAAGCACTATTCCTTCTCAGATCGGTAGTATCACTATATAATGCTGATAAGGTGGTTAAATTGAGCGGTAAGAAAGAGTTGCCGGTATTGATGGACAGATATTTATCAGACCTCAGCGTATAAAATGCGATACTGTTATAAGATGCCCCTTCGTTCGTGGCATTCTGCGCTATTTCAAAGATGCCTTCAGAAGATTTGCCATCATAAATAGTGAGGTAATTATTCCTGTTCACATAACTGTAAAGGCCACTGCTGATCACAGAGTCTGCAATAGGCGCACATTTGGCGTAATCCCCCTGCCATGCGTAAATATGTGCCAGCAAGGCATAAGCAGCGCCTTTATTGGCGCGTACTACTTTATCAGAAGATACGCCGTTCGTCCAGGGAAGGGAAATGATCGCCTGTTTTGCATCAGCAATAGCCTGATCGAGGATTTCCTTTTCCGTAGCGCGGGCTACATTGGTGGTGGTCGCTACATCTTCCACCGCCTGTAATACCAGTGGTACTCCTCCCCATACACGCGCCATGTAGAAATAACTGAAAGCCCTGTTGAAATAAGCTTCTCCCAGGAATTCCTGCTGACGGTCAGTAGCAATAGAAGGGATATGTTTGATACAACGGTTGGATTGATCAATGACACGGTAGAAGTTCTCATAACGCCGCAATTTCATCACTGGCTCGTAGGTGTTCGCAGCGGGAACAGGCTGTGCCCACAGCCCGTTTTTAATGTAGTAGTAAGCATAGTCGCCCCCACCATACGTGGAACTGAATTCATCGGTAGGCATATCGCCATAGGCATAATACGCCATACCATCATTCAGTGCCATTCTAAGCAAAGCGTAACAGGCAGCTACCGCAGAATTGGCGTCATCTTCCGTACGCCATATACCACCATCAGTAGCGGTGCTGTAAGGTTCTTTATCAAGGAACTTACTACAGGATGTGATGGTTAACACAAGTAGTAAATAGAATATATACTTTTTCATAAAGAGCTGTTTCATAGTGATCATAACTGTACCTGTAAGCCCAACGTATACTTCTTGGGAAGCGGATAATCGTTACCGCTGGAATAACCTGCGGCATTTATCAGCTCAGGGTCTGGTACGGTAGCATTAGACAGTACAAAAATGTTGTCCAGCATACCATATATCCGCAGACCGCCAATTTTCAGATGTTTAACAAGTGCTGATGAAAAGTTGTACCCCAGCATAATGTTCTTCATCCTGAAAAAACTGGCATCTTCCACAAAGACAGAATTAGCAATATTCCATTTGTCTACGTTGTTACTTAACAATGATCCGTACTGAGCATCATCTCCTGCCTGTTGCCAGAAAGTAGCGCCTTTGAAATCGGATGCGGGTCCGGATACCACGCCCCAGCTGCTGGCAATAGCACCGCTGGAACCATTGAGTTTATCCGACAGGTATCCGTTCCATAATTTCCTGCCCTTAATAAAGGTGCAAAGCACCGATAGAGAGAACCCTTTGTAGGTAAAGGTGTTGGTTATACCACCGGTCACATGTGCCTGCGGATCTCCATAAGACACTTTATCCAGCAGGTCTATCTTATAATCCCCGTTCTGGTCTACCAGGATAGGGTCTCCTGCGCCATATGGATTACCACCGTTAAAGGTTAAACGTTTACCTGTTAAAGGGTCTGTAGGTACATCAGCATCCTTTGCGTACACGCCATTCACCTGCCATACTTTGTAGGTGAACATCGGACGGCCAACTGTAAGGGTTTGCTGCATCCAGGGCGGACCAGCAACCAGGTCGCGGTTATTATCAGGCAGGCGGGTAATATAGTTCTTGTTAAAGGCGATGTTGAAGTTGGTATTCCATTGCAGCTTCCAGCCGGAAGGGAAATTGCTGGTATTTAAAGTAATTTCTATACCCGTATTGCGGAAGTCTACCAGGTTACCGGAATAGAAAGAATAACCGGTCGTTCCGCGGGCCAGTACATTATCCAGGTATACATTTTTACCATCCCGTGCGTACCAGTCGGCCGTCAATGAAATACGGTCATGCATAAAATTCACGTCCATCCCAATATCCGTTTGCGGATAACTTTCCCAGGTAATATTCCTGTTAGCAGCAGGTGAATTGTAATCAGGATATACGACCGTAGTACCGTTGTAGTTACTCATATTACCGATCACATTACCCCCCAGGGAAGAAGAGTAATAACTCGCATTGGTGGTGAGCGCCTGGTACTTCGCATAATAACCCGCAGGGTCATTACCGGTAACACCATAACTACCACGGAACTTCAGGAAGTTCACTATCTTCTTCGCCGGCTCAAAGAATGGTTCTTCTGATACGATCCATCCTGCCGAAGCAGAGTAGAAATTACCCCAGCGATTGCTGCTGCTGTACTTGGAAGAAGCATCTCTTCTATAACTTCCTGAAATCAGGTACTTCTCTTTGTATTCATAATTGAGACGACCGAACCAGGACAACCGTGAACGCTCTTCCAGGTGAGATTGTGCATAGAGGTTGTTACCACGGGAGATCCCTTCGATCGTCTGTAATCCTCCTACGGTTAAATTATTCCCTTCTGCATAGGTGTATTTATTCTGCTGGTTCTCTGCCCCCTGCCCCAGTACTACGCTTACACTATGTTTGCCCATCGTCTTTGACCAGTTGATATAATTCTCTACTTCCCAGCGGGCCGTCAGGTTATTAAAGTTATACGCATCATTACGGTTGAGGGTATTGATAGATTTATCCTTATAATAATCCCTTCTGTTGTTATTATAATTATGCGAGAAGGAACTGGTAAATACGAGATTCTTCGCCAGTGTATCCGTCAGCTTTACATTACTGGTGAGGTAGAAGAAATTATCATTATCCAGTACGTTGCTATAATTACCCTGATACGCCGCCACCTGCTGGGCTGATACATTCCAGAAAGAGGAAGGGAAATTCCAGGTATCGAACGGATAACGGGTACCATCACCGGTACCATGTTTCACCTTCACAAAAGAAGGCAATACATCTATCGAAATATTGATCTTTTTACCCGGATTTAATGACAGGAATAAGTGAGGTGATAAACGTTTCATATAGTATCCTCTCATCACCCCTTCTTCTTTATATCCATTTACAGATAAACGATAACTATAGCCTACATTGGCGGCACTTACACTGGCATCTATATTATTAATAGAAGCGTTTTGCAGGAAGATACCCTGCCAGTCGGTGTTATTATTAAAAGCAGGGTTCAGGCTGTCCGTTAAGAACACGCTCAGATTAGCGAAGTTGTTATACCCGCTTTTATACAGCATCTCCATCTTCATTCTTCTCTCTGCCGCACCTACCAGCATAGGTTTCATGGCAGGCTTCTGTGCAATGCCCGTGTAATAGTTTACGGTGTACTGAGGCAAACCGGATTTAGGGCGTTTCGTTTTTACAAGGATAACGCCATTGGCTCCTCTTGCACCATAGATAGCTGCTGCGGATGCATCTTTTAAGACATCTATAGATTCGATATCATTCGGATTGATAGCGGTCAGCGGATTGTTGTTATACGAGCCGTTATTAGAGGGCAGCATATCGTTTACGTTATAGATGACACCATCTATCACATACAGCGGATTACTTACGCCGCCTAATGTAACGCTGTTGCTGCCACGAACATTCACGATACCATTGCTGCCCGGTTCTCCGGACACGCTTAATACGGAAAGACCGGCTACACGCCCTTGCAGCATCTGGTCGAATGTAGCATAGGGAATGTTTTCGATGTCTTTACCTTTTACGGAAGAGACGGCGCCGGTCGTTTTACGCCGCTGGATATCCTGGTAGCCGATTACGACTACGTCGCTGAGTCCTTTTACGTCTTCTTCCAGTTGAATGTCGAGAGTGGACCTGTTGCCGACTTTTATTTCCTGCGACTGAAAACCTACGAAACTTACCAGCAATGAAGGGTTGGTGGTTTTCAGTTCAAGGGTGAACTGTCCTTTGTCGTTGGTAGTAGTTCCCTGTTTGGAACCTTTCTCCCGTACGACCACCCCGGGCACGGGTGTATTAGATTTTTTGTCTGTCACCTTCCCCGATAATTTCACCTGGGCAAACAGCACGTAAGGTAGCAGCAATAGACATATGCCAATAAGAGGCACTTTCAGATGGGTAAACTGATAGCTCATTGTTGCAATTAATTAGATGTAATGGAAATCCACAGTAGTTACAGGCGCTGATACTTCTTACTATACCATTGGTTGATAAATGCGGCAGCCGGCATGTACACAAACAGGTAGCTTGTAATATTATAAATCTACACCTATCGCCCTCTTCCGGATTTGCAGATTTTACCTTTTTGTTTACAAATAACAACTATCTTGGACATCCTAAATATTCAATATTATGAGCGCTTATGTACCAGCTACCGACCGGTATGACTCTATGCAATATAACCGCTGCGGGAAAAGCGGTATCCGGCTTCCGGCTATTTCACTGGGTCTGTGGCATAACTTCGGTTCTATAGATTCTTTTGACAATGGCCAGCAGATCGTACGCCGTGCTTTTGATAAAGGGATTACTCATTTTGACCTTGCCAATAACTACGGACCTGTTCCTGGATCTGCTGAAGAAAACTTCGGCGCTATCCTCAAAAAAGATTTTAACACGGGTACACTCCGTGATGAGCTGATCATTTCTTCCAAGGCCGGTTATTTAATGTGGCCTGGTCCTTATGGGGAATGGGGTTCCAGGAAGTACATGATTTCCAGTCTGGACCAGAGCCTGCGTCGTTTGCAATTGGATTATGTAGATATCTTCTATTCCCACCGTCCTGATCCCAATACGCCTATTGAAGAAACAATGGGTGCGCTGGATAGTATTGTACGGTCTGGGAAGGCTTTATATGTCGGGTTATCCAATTATTCTGCGGATGAGACCAGGGCGGCCTTAGCGGTGCTGAAATCACTGGGTACTCCCTGCCTGATCCATCAGCCTAAATATTCCATGTTTGAAAGATGGGTGGAAAACGGTTTGCTGGACGTACTGGAAGCAAACGGTGTGGGATGTATCCCTTTCTCCCCGCTTGCACAGGGATTGCTGACCGACAGATATATCAAAGGTATCCCGGAAGGATCACGCGCCAGTAAACCCAGCGGTTTCCTGAAAGCGGCCCAGATTACGGATGAGACAGTGAGTAAGATCGTTCGTTTGAATGAGATTGCACAGCGCAGGGGTCAGTCACTGGCACAGATGGCGCTTTCCTGGTTACTGAAAGATAAGCGGATCACCACTGTGCTGATTGGTGCGAGTTCTGTAGCCCAACTGGATAACAACCTGGGAGCATTGGAGAATGTGCATTATACAGCAGAAGAGTTGCAGGAGATTGAAAGTATTTTAAAAGGATAGTTAGGATTTTTTAGTGATGGTGCTAAGCACCATCACTAAAAAATTGAAGGTTTTTTTGCAGGGTTTCGCCCTGCACCCAAATTTAGTCGTTCAGATAGAATTGAAAACTGTCACCTCTCAGGCCTACACGCATTGCTTCCAGTGCAATGACCTCTTTAGAGGAGATGTTACCCAGGTTCACGTTACAGCCCACTAATTCAAGGAAATACAGTTGCTGATCTTTACGGGGAGTTTCCCATATGATCTTCTCAGAAGGGATCTTTGTAAGGATCTCCTGTACCAGTCCTTCACGCACCTCACCAGAATCACGGTAAAGGCCCACATTACCTGTTTCACGGGCTTCTGCGATGAGATAGGAAGAACCAGCTTCCATTTCAGCTTTCATCAGCTCTATCCACTTATAAGGCGGTGTAATATGTTCTCTGTCTTTATCCTTGGAACCAATTTCACTTAATACCGTACCCAGCTTAGCCAGTTTCTCTATATACCCGCATTTTTCTGCGTGAGGAATAGTAAGAGAACCGTCGGATACTTCCATATAGTTGATACCGTAGTCTTTAATGATACGCAGGTAGTCGTCGAACTGATTACGGATGATGAAAGCTTCCAGTAACAGGCCACCAAAATAAACCGGGATATTATGTTCCTGATATATTTTGATCTTTTGGTCCAGGTTAGGCGTTACGTAAGCAGTACCAAAAGCCAGTTTCACCATGTCTACATAAGGAGCGGCGCCAGACAGGAAGTCTCTTGTATCCTGCAGGCTCAGTCCTTTATCAGTAACCATTGTAATACCATATGAACGGGGACTTTGTGTACGTTCCGGGATCTTTTCCAGGTTAAAATTCATTTTTCTATGGATTTAGCTTCCGGGACAAAGGTATTTAAAAAATACCTTATTGCTGTGGGGGATATTCGGTGGTAATGCCTCAGTTTGATTACATGATCTTCGCGCCAGATGTTGTTGATCGATAAATACACCTTATCTGACGTGAATATCAGGTGAAGTTAAATTGAAAAACAAATGCTGCACCCATATTCCAAAGCCAAATCAGAGAACTAAACAGTTAGATGCAGTGTATTTATGATCAACAACATCTGTCATAATATTCAAACTGTGGCACTATCTATCCGGGTGAACCTTATTGTGTAAAAAGGTCCCGGGAACGAGGCATTCGGGATCATCTGTATTTCATAATACAAGGTTCATCATTTTTTGAGAAATGCTTTATAAGCAGGGAAGTTCGTTAACAATACTCCTGCCAGTATAATAAACATTGCCAGTAACTGCATCCCGGAAAACCGCTCATTTACAAAAGCCCAGCCCATAAGCACCGCAACCAATGGATTAATATAGGTATGGGTGCTTACCAGTGCTGGCGGACGCACTGTTATGAGCCAGGTAAATGCCATATAGGCGACTAACGATCCCATGATTACAAGATATAATAATCCTCCCCAGGCCTGTAATGGCACTGCGGGAAATGAGAATGTACTGAGTTCACCTTTGATCCCGCTAATTAACAGGCTGCCTACGCCCCCTGCTATCAGCTGTATACAAACGGTCACAATGTTACTGGTGCTGCCATCCAGCCTGCTTTCCGCATACAGGGACCCAACCACCCATAAGATAGCGCTCAAGATTATCACCGCATAACCAATCCACTGCATCTCTGCAGCTACTTCCGGTTTACTGAACCCAAAGAATAGTATGATACCGGTAAAACCTATTAGCAGTCCTGCTATAATGTAAAGGTTCGTAAAATACATATGCCAGCGCTTTTTATCTATCAGCAAAAACCAGAACGGTTCTGAAGCGATGATAATAGCTGCCTGTCCGGAGCCTACATATTGTTCAGACCAGGTCACCAGTCCACTCCCTCCTATCAGCATCAGTAAACCACTGATAACACAGATCCTGATCACAGCAACCGGAGGGATTTTTTGTCCGCGTATACGGCACCATCCTGCCAGTAATGTACCGGCAATCAGATAACGGAGTGCAGACAGCAGAAAAGGCGGGAATCCTTTTAATCCATATACTATAGCCAGGTAGGTAGTACCCCATACAATATAAATAGCCAGAAAAGCCAGCAATACCAACCATGCAGGCGCGGGTCGCGTAGAAGATGATGCCAATGGGTCAATTTATTATTACCAGTAAAATATAGTTTGCCGGTCAAATGTAATATTTCAGTTTCCGTATCATAACATTATTTTCCTGATTTATCAGAAAAACCGGGCCGACCATTGTCTTTCGAAAACCTGTCCTGCAAGCAGCTTGTTAATACCTTCCTTCTCTGATAACTCTCCACCGGCATCTACGCTGTCTGCAATACCACACCAGGGTTCTATACAAACGAAATCAGCATCTTTAGCTGCCCAGATACCCATAAAAGGGAAGCCCTCAAAAGTCAGTTCCAGACCATGAGGAGATACATCGCTTTTTAAGGAAACGGCTGTTGATGCCAGGTGTTTGAATACCAATGCATCCTGGTAAAAAAGTGAATGTTGTAAAGGAAGTTTATCTGTATCCTTTATGTAAGGAACAGGTGTTTTTTCTATCAAGCCACCATCGGTTAAAGGCCATAGATCCGCGTTTTCTTTTTTGCTGAAAGAGAGATAATAATCCTCATAACCGGCATCTTCTGTAAGTGGTACTTTAAATGCAGGATGTGCGCCTACAGAAAAGTACATTGTATCTGCGCCGGTATTCTCAACAATGTATTGTACGGTGAGCACATCTCCATCTAAAGTATATACTACGCTGAATGTAAAGTTGAAAGGATATACGGGTAAGGTATGTTCTGTATCAGTCAATGTAAAGACTACACGCGTATTTGTTTGTTCTTTTACAGTGAACACATGGTCCCTGGCAAAGCCGTGCCTGCCAAGTGTGTAGTTTTTTCCTTTATATGTGTATGTATTATTTTTCAGGGTTCCCACTATAGGGAATAATACCGGGCTCTTTTTTGCCCAGAAAGCAGGATCAGCACTCCAAAGGTATTCCAGTTGGGAATCCTTGCGGATGATATGCTGTAGTTCCGCTCCCTTTTCGGCAATGGTTATTTGTAACTGATCATTGAACAACTCAGGCATACATTCTAATTTGCCTGCAAAATACTATCTTTTTTTATCAGTCAGCACAAGGATAAGACCGAGTACTGCAACAGCGCCACCGGCATAAGTAGGCCAGCCGATCCATTTATTTTCCTTTTTATTGATTTCCACTGGTCCGATATCTACCACCTTTTTCTCTGTTGTTACATAGAAGCCTCTGATAAGGATCATAACGATGCCGGCAATTAGCAGAATAAAACCCAGTGTTTTCATATTTATTTGGTTTAAGTACAGATGAGTTAACAATCCACATGCCATATTGTTTAGTCTGTATGAGCCGGTAACAGTTCTGAGAGCAGCTGCTGAATGGTTTGTTTTGAAAGAGGTTTAACGAGATAACCAGCCAGCACAGGAAATTCCTTTGCCTTCTGTAAATCGCTCTCATGGGT
Source organism: Chitinophaga oryziterrae (assembly GCF_009758125.1). GTDB lineage: Bacteria > Bacteroidota > Bacteroidia > Chitinophagales > Chitinophagaceae > Chitinophaga > Chitinophaga oryziterrae. The sequence goes on along the minus strand of NZ_WRXO01000003.1, from coordinate 760,560 downwards.
AGAGCTGGAAAGGATATATATTTTGATCTTTTTATCCGCAGGGATATCCAATTTCACGAATTCGCGCATAAACTGCCATCCGTCCATATACGGCATATTCACATCCAGCAGTATAAGTTCCGGTAGCAGGTCCGGTTGTTGAAGATTGGACCTGATGTAAGTTAACGCTTGTTCTCCATCGCTGAATTTGTGGATGTTCTCCACCATTCCAAGGCGTTCAAAATGCTGCCGCATAACGAACTGGAAGAGATCGTCATCATCCACAATACACGCATTTTTAATCTTGTTCATCTTGCTTTAATATGGGTTCCCGGTTATTATTGAAATATACGAAGAAGCTGCTGCCTTTGCCTTCTTCACTTTTTGCTTTAATGTTGCCACCAAATGTTTTAATCTGGTTCCTTATCATGAATAATCCGACTCCCTCTCCGCTTAAACCCCGGTGAAAGATCTTTTTGTATCTGAATATCTGTGTACCGTGCTTATCGAGATCAATACCCATGCCATTGTCCCTTACTTCCAGTACTATTTCCTTCTCTTCTTTCCGGCAGGAAACGTGGATTTGGGGAGGTACGTCCGGACGGGTATAAATCAGGGCATTATTTAGTAAGTTAAACAATATATTCTCCAGGTAAGCCTTGCCGTAAAAGATGGTGTCTACTTGCAGGTCCAGGTACAGCGCTGCCTTTTTCTTTTCTATCAGTGGGTTCAGTAAGCCCCATTTCTGTTGAATAAGCGCTTCCAGATCGCACTCGGTAAATGGCACTTCATTATTCTCTTTCAGGTCCAGTACCTGTTTCAGGTCTTTCAGCGTGTATAATATTGCCTCAGCAGTGGCTTTCATGTGTTGTAACAACCGGCTCCTGTCATTCTCCTCAGTGATCTCCGGCAGCAGGTCTGTAGAGGCGACCAACGCCGTTGCAGGTCCTCCGAGGTTATGGGCAATGATCCTGTTGAACTCCTGAAGCTGTTTGATTTTCTGCCGCAGGTCTACCGAAGTAGCATGCAGGATAATATTTTTAGTCTGTGCTTCTGTATTTAAATGCTTCAGTTCGGTCACATCTACCATCTGGATGATAAAGAACCGCGGTGTGCCATCTGCATACCATAACAGCGAAGCGGCCAGGAATACCCAGATATAATGGCCGTCTTTATGCATGTACCTCCTTTCTGCCCGGTAAGTATTGATCTCACCGTTCAGCATCATTATGATCTGGTTCACGGCACTTTCACGATCATCCGGATGGATGATATCCGCTATATCCGTTGCTTTCAATTCCTCCCGGGTAAAACCCAGGGTATTCATCAGGGATTCATTTACGTCCATCCATTTACCATCGGGGCCTATCAGCCCTATACCCGTAGGAGAATAATTGAATACGCTTTCAAATACCTTCTGACTTTCCTCCAGTTTGTCTTTTGTATGTCTGAGTTCACGTTCGGATTTATTGGTGTCGATCCATTTTGTTATATCTGTAAATGTGAGGATATATCCATTATCCGTATCCGTTATAAGATGCCTTCCATTGGTTCTCAGCCAGGTTGTACTACCACGTTCAAAATGAAGACTGATCTCCTTTCCGGAAAAGTCCTGACGTTCCTGCAGCATAACAGCAAGCGGCTGTATGACGGTACTTTTCCAATAAGCAGTATCCTGGATCTGAGTTTCGGAGATATGAAGGATTTTGAGTGCGCTTTGGTTCCAGGCAATCACCTGACCATGCAAATCTATTGCAACGTAGCCCTCCTCAATAGCGTTCGCTATTGCGCTCCACCAATGGTTCGCATGATCAATCATAGTCTGGTTATATGGTTGCACATCGTCCTGCTTACAGGGAAAAGATGAGCTTTATAACAGCAATTTAACAGAAAACTTCAAGTTTGTAGCGAAAAAACTGGATTTCATCTCAATATTTTCCTTTCCTACTCAAATTTTTAGTTCTTTTGACAGGTTAAATTGTTTGATAAAGGAATGAATATTGTACAAAACGATACCAGACAGGCATGGTATTCCAGGAAATGGACGCAGATATTCCTGCATACAGTTATATGGATCACCCTATTCAGCCTGCCTTTCCTGTTACGTCCTTCGGAACAGCATCGTCCGGAACCTGATGATAAAGCTAATCTCATTCATTATTTCATGAATGCGGTATTGCTAACGCTCTTCTTTTACTTCAATGCGACAGTACTCATTCCGAAACTGGTTTACCGCAAAAAGTACCCGGAATTTGTGACGATATTATTACTGCTTTTTGCTGCCCTGGTAGGGTCCAGGTGGGTATTTAGCGAGATTTTCATTAGTTACAAACGGTTTGAACTGAAACCCACCATGTTGTTCAGTTTCTTTTCCCTCACTTTTATGCTGGCATGCAGCACGGCCTGGAGAATGATCAGGGATAAAATGAACAGTGATAAACTGGCGAGTGACCGTGAAAATGAGAACCTTAAAACGGAGCTGACCCTGCTAAGATCGCAGGTAAGCCCTCATTTTATGTTCAATGTACTCAATAATATGGTTGCGCTGGCCAGGAAACAGTCAGATCAGCTGGAACCTTCACTGATCAACCTTTCCTCTTTAATGCGGTATATGCTGTATGAAGCGGATGAAGATAAAGTGCCGCTGGATAAGGAGATCGATTACCTGCAAAGTTATATAGACCTTCAACAGCAACGTTTTGGAGCCAAAGTGCAGGTGAATGTAAATTTGCAGTTGCCGGAAAACGGGTACGAGATAGAGCCCATGCTGCTGATACCCTTCGTGGAAAATGCATTTAAACATGGCACCGGCCTGATACAGGATGCCCGTATTGATATAGAGCTGCGTGCCAGACAGGGCCTGCTGCAGTTTTCCGTGATGAACAAATACAATACGGAATACGAAGAAGTAAAAGATAAAACGTCCGGTATAGGCCTCACGAACGTAAAGCGCCGTTTAAACCTCTTATACAAGGATAATTACCAGTTGCTGATCAACAAAAAGGAAGGCTGGTTCGTTGTGTCTTTACAGTTACATTTGCATTAATCTATTATTTTATGACACTACGTTGTATAGCTGTTGATGATGAACCCCTGGCACTTGAGCTGCTGGAAGATAACATCCGCCAGGTACCCTACCTGGAACTGGTAGCCAAGTGTACTGATGCCTTTGAAGCAATAAAAGCATTACAGGAAAATACGGTAGATCTCATTTTCCTGGATATTCAGATGCCCGGGTTAACGGGATTACAGTTCATACAGAGCATGGCCCAAAAACCCATGATCATTCTCATTACGGCCTATGAGAAATATGCACTGGCAGGTTTTGAACTGGATGTAACGGATTACCTGGTAAAACCGGTATCCCTTCCCAGGTTTATCAAGTCTTGCAACAAAGCCCGCGAACTTTTCCAGTTAAAGCAAAATAATGCGCCTGCTTCTCCGGCCGCCAGTCCTGAATTCTTCTTCGTGAATGCCGATTACAGCCTGCTGAAGATCACCATCGCTGACATCATATGGATAGAAGCACTGAAGGATTACATCCGTATCCACCTGACAGGCGATACCAAGCCCGTAGTGACCCGTATGCCCCTGAAACAGGTAGAGGAACAACTGGCCCCGGCTAAATTCATCCGCATTCACAAATCCTATATTATAGCGGTAGCCCATATTACTGCCATCCGGAAAAACAGCGTCTTTATCGGTACAATGGAATTGCCGGTAGGCGATAATTACCGGGATGCTGTGGCAGCCCTTACCGGCACAGGTACTAAATAAAAATATTCATCCCTGATCTGCGCCTTTCGTCGCATTATTTTATATCGTTGCCTCATTTTACTATGTATAATGGAAATACGCAATTAGTTTTGCGTCATCTGAAAAGGAATTTATGCAAAAAATTATATGGCTTTTCGCCCTGTTGACCTGTTCTACTATTGTAAACGCACAAATGCCCGGCGGTGGAATGCCCGGCGGCCAACCAGGTACTCGTCCGGCCAATATCGGCCACCTCTATGGAAGAATTCTGGACAGTGACGGCAAACCAATGCCTTACACTTCGGTGATCGTTTTACAGAGCCGCTTCGACTCTGCCAGTGGTGCCAAAAAAGATGTGCTGGTAAAAGGTGTAATGACACAGAATAATGGTGATTTCAGTCTGGAAGAATTACCGGTATTTGGCCCTTTACAACTGAAAATTAGTGCTACCGGTTATAAAACCTATACCCAGACAGTCGCTTTCTTAACTAAAAAACCTGCTCCCGGCACTATTCCTTCCTTTGATAAGGACCTGGGAAATATCAAACTGACAGGAAGTATCAGTCAGCTGCAGGCGGTGACCGTTACCGGTACCAAACCACTGATGCAGATAGACGGAGATAAAAAGGTGTTCAACGTTGAAAAGAACATCTCCAGTACCGGTGGTACTGCCCTGGACGTCATGAAAAACGTGCCTTCCGTAAATGTGGACATTGACGGTAACGTTACCATGCGTAACGCAGCTCCCCAGTTATTCATAGACGGACGGCCTACTACCCTCACGCTGGAACAGATTCCGGCGGATGCAATCGAAAGCGTAGAAGTGATTACCGCTCCCAGCGCTAAATACGATGCTTCCGGTGGTGGTGCGGGCATACTCAATATCGTACTGAAAAAGAACCGCAAAACAGGCTACAACGGTAACCTTCGCGCGGGTATTGATAAACGCGGGGCTTTAAATGGCGGGGCTGATTTCAACCTCCGCCAGGATAAAGTGAATATCACGGCCAGCGCCATGATCAACCAGAACAAGGACCGTACTACCGGTATGACCGACCGTACGACCATAGAAACAGACCCCATCCATACCCTGCAGAACAATGCTTCCAGGAATGGTGGCGGATTTGCTTTCGGTCGCCTTGGACTGGATTACTTCGTGAACAACCGTACCACATTGTCCGTATCAGGCGTGAAAGTACATGGTAGCATGAAACCAACCAGTACACTGGACATCAATTCAGATACTACCTTCACCGCTGCCGGCACTACCTCGCATTCCTACGGACAACGTTTAACGAACAGCAGCCGTGTTTTCAATGGTACCGGCCTGGTACTGGGTATGAAACACCTGTTCCCTCATGAAGGAGAAGAGCTGACCGTAGACGCCAACTATTTCGGAGGCGCTTACAAAAACAACGCTGATTACAACACAAATTATTATACCACCAGGGGTGGTACCGCTACCGGCAATGAACTGCAGAAAATACAGGGAAATGGTAAGATGAGGAATATCACGATCCAAACGGACTATGTGAAACCATTCAACGCCACCACCAAATTAGAAGCTGGTTTAAGAGCAGGGTTAAGACATACAGAGAACAATAACTACAATTATATCTTTAGTGACGTACTGGGCGATTATGAACTGATCCCTAATCCCAGCAGTAACTACGAGAATAATGAAAATGTATATGCCGCTTATGCTACTTTCAGCAGCGGTATCCGCAGCTTCAGTTATAAATTAGGGTTGAGAGTAGAGAAATCCAATTACGACGGGAAACTGGTACAGAACAATGAGAAGTTTGGGAATGAATACCCGGCCAGTCTCTTCCCTACCCTGTTCCTGAGTCAGAAGCTGAAACATAACCAGGAATTACAGTTGAGTTATAACCGCAGGATCAACCGTCCGAATTTCTTCCAGCTGATCCCTTTTGCGGATTCTACCGATAAGCTGAATATCACCAAAGGTAATCCTGCCCTGGTACCGGAGTTCACCCATTCTGTTGAACTCTCTTACCTGAAAACATTTGCAGGCAATCATACCTTGCTGGCATCGGCGTATTATAAATATACGGATCACCTGATTACCGGTTATACCGAAAGACAAACAGATGAAGCGACCGGCAGCTCAGCACTGATCAATACTTATATCAATGCTAACAGCAGTTATACTACCGGTGCGGAAATAACGGTACAGAATATTCTTACCAAATGGTGGGATATCTCTACCAATATTAACATCTATAATTCCAAGATCAACACCGATACTACCAGTGCTGTTCAGCAGGATGCATTGTGGAGTGTGTTCGGTAAGTTCAACAGTAACTTCAAGCTACCGGCTAATTTTGATATCCAGCTGACCGCTACTTATCAGTCTAAAACAAACTTACCCGTGAATACCCAGCGTCAGTTTGGTGGCGGTCCTCCGGACATGCAGGCTCAGAGTTCTTCCCAGGGTTATATCCGTCCTTTCTACGGCATTGATATTGCCATTAAGAAGAGTTTCCTGAAGAGTAAAGCAGCGAGTGTAACATTGAGTGTGAGTGATATTTTCAGAAGCCGTAAAACGGACCAGTATTCGTCCAGCGCTTACTTTATACAGAACTATAATCGCCTGCGCGATCCACAGATGGTAAAACTGAACTTTGCTTATCGTTTCGGGAAGATAGATGCGAGCTTGTTCAAGCGCAAGAGCCAGGGATCGAATGGCGCTAATATGATGGATGGCATGCAATAATTATAAGAGAACGTGAAGAGATTAAATGCGAATGATCAGCTGATCATTCGCATTCGTGTTTTATATATCTTCTGAATCATACACGATCACTTTCTTCCACACGGAAGAGCATTCCTTAATGAAGTTTAAGTGTGCAGGATCTGTCTGATAAAATATCCTGCTCTGCTTTGTTCTTAAAGAACAACATCCAGGATACGGCGTAAGAGCGGTCTACCACGTCCCTGTTGGTAGTGGAAGGCAACCCGATATGATGCTGCTGGATGGTTTTGGCCGTCACGGCGAGTTTGCGCAACCCGGCAATCAGCTTGTCCTTATCTTCCTGGCTATCAGGATTATTCAACCAGAAATATACATGATGTATAAACACTTTAGGTGTTTCCTTCGCTGTTGCAACGCCACCTGTAAGTGTGGCTATACCTGTAACGGCAGCTGTTTTAGCTGCGGTTGACATGAACTGGCGTCTTGATTGTTTTGACATGGGTTAATTTTTTATACAGGTAAAATAGGAAAAATATCGATAATAAAGCAGCTATCCACCACCAATAGACAGGTACGGGAGCTGATAAAGTGATTGTTTGCGGAATGCCCATATATACCCAGCCCGACCAGTAATAAGGTAGTTGCAATACCGGGTTGGTCTGCTGTTGCAGCCACTGTAGCTTGGCTGAGTGCAGTGCGGGCCCTATCTCCTGCCCCTTACGCAGGTTCTCATAAAAATGAGGCATAAAAGTAGCCGCTCCGGCATCATTCACGTTCCATAACCCGGCAACCACTCCCGGGATGCCCGCTGCGGCAAATCCCCAGGATAAGCTCTGTACACCTTCCCCCTGCATCAGCCAGCCGTCTGCTGTCCTGCAGGCGCTGAGCACCACCAGCTGAGGGGCGTGTAAGCGGGCGGTAAGGGAAGACAGGGCAAAGTTACCATCTGCCATTTCCAGGATGGGTTCCTGGTTTACGCCGGCATGTGTGCTGATATGCAGGACTCCCGTTTGCTGTAATGCCTGTTCAAGGGCCTGCAATGTAGCGGCCTGGTTCTCCTCATATTTACCGCTGACAATAGTTTTGAGCTGACGCTGTTCTTCTACTACAGCGGGGATGGCCCGGCTGCTGCTGTCATGTGTAATGAAGAAGCCGGTGAAACCGCTTGTTTTCTCCCGCTGCCTTTTTCTTAGCTGCTGCCAGCTTAATAATGAGTACGCGTAACTGATCGACGCCTGTTTTACCAGGAAAGGCCAGGTATTGATATCAGCACGATAAGTGCTGTCTGTGACCAGGGCATCGAATGGCACATAACCCAGTACATCATCTGTTAAAAATAAGTACTGATGGCCGGGTTGCCATTTCTTACCGCCTAATATTTCCCCATATAATTTATAGGCATCTTTGTAATAGGCCACCGGGTCATTCATCATGGCATTGGGGCCTTCTTTGAAATAGTGCTGTACAAAGTACCGGCATTGTGTGGTCAGGTTATCTATGGTGCGTACTGCTTTTACGCCGTGTTTATCTGCTTCCAGCAGGAACCATTGTTTTTCTCCTGCGAAGCAGGCTATCACTTCCGTATTCCCGGGCAGGTCATTCAGCTGGGTACTGGTAACCCGGTTGCTTTGTAACAGCGCCGGGTAACGCTCCTGCAATTTCCTTTGCAGGCCGCTCATCTCATATTCCAGGGAAGAGATCATGTCTGTTTTGTCGGCCGCTTCCCGGTTGTAATAGGCGATGGCCTGTTCCAGTTGCTGCATGCGGTGGAACAGGGTGTCTTTCTCATGCATGGCGGCATAACCGATATTCCTGCGGATCTCTTCCAGCAGCCATTGCGCTTTCCCCTGTTCTGCGTATTGCAGCATACGGTTGGCGTATTGCGTTTCTTTCGTCGTTGTATACAGACTGTAAGCTATTTTCATGGCCAGTTCTACACGGCGGCGGGTTTCCTGTTGCTGTAAGCGGCGGGAGTCCATACCGGCAAATTCGTTCCTCAATTTAGCAGCGGCGGCGAAACAGAGATCTATGACTGCCAGTGCCTGTTGTGAATGCCCCTGCTGATGATATGTTCTGGCGAGTCCTTCCAGGGCGTCCTGTAAAATGTATTCGCCGTATAACCAGCGTTCTTCGGGCAGTTTATCCGGGGTGTAGGATGGCAGTAGTATTTTAAGTGCCTGCTGATATTGCTGCCGGGCGGCGTCCGGTTTGTTTTGTTCCAGTAAGGCACGTCCCATCAGCACGTATACATTGGCTTTTTCGCGTTGCCGTCCTCCTTTGAAGTATTTTTCTATCACCTGCAAGGCCAGCTGGTATTGCTGTAACGGGTTGCTGCTGGTGGCAGCTGCCTGTACATAGGCGCTTTCCAGCCAGTAAGGGTTAGTGCCCTTTAGTATTTTTAAGGCAGCAGCGTTCAGCAAACGGGCGCTGTCGTAACTTCCTCTGGAAGTAGCGAGGTCTGAGAGGGTGTTGAGCAAGAGTCCTCTTACAGGGGCTTTATCACCGGCGTATGTTAATCCCTGTTTAGCAAGGGCGGTAGCCTGCAGCCACTCCCCCTGAGATCTCCTCAGTACCGCCATATTTGCGTAAGCAGCGGCAATGAGTGCCGGGTCTTTTTTCTTTAAGGCCAGGGACAGCATCTGCTCCTGGATATACAAGGCGCTTTCATAATCTCCCAGCCGGGTATAATTATTCCCTAACGGTTTAAGGATGTGGTCTTCCACATCATAGGGATCGGGTAATGTTTGTTTATAAAAAGAGTAGGCCTGTTCGTAGCATTGAATCGACTGCAATATATTCCCGAGATAAAGCTGGTAATAACCCTGATTCACGAGCAGATCAAGCCAGGCGAGGTAGTCTTCATCGGTACGGATAGGACGCCAGGCATCCTTTTTACAGTCCATCAGTACATTTATACGGGCAGCAGGATCGGCGGCGACATATTCCATCCGCTCGTATAACCAGCCCGACAGGTCATCTGCCTGTTGCAACTGCTGCAGACGCTTTTGCAGCGTATCAGGAAGTGCAAAGGATTTTACTGCCAGGAAGCAGCACAGTACAGTGATATAGAGATGCTGTTTGATCGTTGAAGATACAAACATTCCGCATTGTCGCAAATCATCCTTCAGATGTTGTTGATCATAAATACACTGCATCTGACTGTTTAGTTCCCTGATGTAGCTTTGGAATATGGGCTCAGGATTTGTTTTTCAATTTAACTTCACCTAATATTCACGTCAGATAAGGTGTATTTATTGATCAACAACATCTGACGCGAAGATGATGTAATCATACTCTTCATTTTACTAATAAAGCCTTTTTTAAAAGATACAGGTAAGTAATTTGTAATTTAGTGCCCTCAAAATCATTTTTATGAAATACCGTATACTATTACTCAGTTTATCTTTATTGATCGGAAAAACCCAGGCACAGGATACCCTGAAAACCAGCAGTGGCCCGTTAATTATTCAACCCATTGAGCACGCAAGTCTTGTTCTCAGCACAGGAGGCAAAACTATTTATGCAGATCCCAATGGTGCTGCTAATTTCGCAGGTGTAAGCTCTCCGGATATTATCCTGATCACTGATATCCATGGTGATCACTTTGATTCTACTACGCTGGCTGCTGTAGCCAAACCGAATACTATTTTCATCGTACCGAAGGTAGTGGCGGATAAAATGCCTAATAAAGATCATGTGGTAGTATTGTCTAATGACAGCACCACCAAACAACCGGGCATATCCATCAGCGCTATCCCGATGTATAACCTTCCGGAGAGTCCTGCTTCCATGCATACTAAAGGACGTGGTAATGGATATATCTTACATATCGGTGGTAAAAACATTTACATTTCCGGCGATACACAGGCTATTCCTGAAATGCGTTCACTGAAGAATATTGATGTGGCGTTCGTATGTATGAACCTTCCTTACACAATGGATGTAAAAGAAGCTGCGAGTGGTGTGCTGGCATTTAAGCCCAAAGTAGTATACCCTTATCATTATCGCGGTAAAGGCGGCCTGAGTGATGTAAATGAATTCAAGCGTCTTGTGAATGCCGGTAATCCTGCCATTGAAGTGAGATTACGGAACTGGTATCCGAAGCATTAATAATTTTATTTAACTGCAATGAAATTCTCTTTTATGTACGCTTAGGTTTAATGACAACCCGTTAAAGATCTGTTAATTCAACACGTTAACAGTAGATAACAATTCTACATGTAATCTGGCACAGTTTTGTCATTAGTATATGTGAAGACGAAGTTTAAACGTACTGCAGACGATTAGCTTCTATCTATACATCACATATTTCAAACCTAACAATCATGAAAAAGCTAAAATATCTTATTCTCACAGCAGTACTTATCTCCGGTTTAAGTAGTTGCCTGGTTGTCCGGGACAGACCAGGATATTATCACCACCCTCATTATTATCATGGACATGGTGGATACTACAGATAAACTGAAAACAGCATAATAAAAAAGGTCGGGATTTCTATCGGATAGAAATCCCGACCTTTTTTATTAAACCACCCCTTGAACAAAACCGGTTTGGCTTTAATTAGTTGTTCATCTCTTCTTCCAACTTTTTAATAGAATTATCGATCATCGATAACTTTTCCTTCACCAGACGGGTATGCGGATAACTTGTAATCAGCTCTTTCAGCAACTGATATGCTTCTGTATTATTGCCTGCATTCAACGTCTTGGCTGCCCGCTGAAATAAGGTTACGGCGGATTCCTGATCAGGGTCTTTTACCGGGAAGTTTTTATAAGAGAATTCATCCCATAACTCCGCTGTCCAGGGCCAATGCTGTTGCAGCAAATCCTTATTCATATTTTTTAGTACATCCGGATACTGCTTGCCATTAAATGCCGGATTGAACTCCTTCAGCTTTTCGCATACACCTGCATACACAAGCGTAGCGGTATCTGCGAGCGCCTGCGGTATGGGTTTGCCATTCAGCAGACTAACATAATCATTCCACCTTTTCCAGTAGGTATATAACATACGGTCGCGCAATGCATTGTTTGCAGGCAACTGCTCTATACTGTTTTTCAACAGCAATAAAAATGCTTCGAATTGTGCGATGTCCTTATAAATGAATTTCGCCCAGTTACCACTGCTGTTGCGGAACAAATGCTCCAGCACAAGGTATTGCAAGGTGCAGGAAGCATCTTCAGTGGTGACCGGTTTACTCAAAGTACGGGTGACCAGATCACCTGGTTCCACGGTGAATATCAGCTGCGCTAAAGGCCATTGCGCATAAGGACAGGTCCATCCGGCGTATTCCCAATCATTGAGGGTGGTGATACGTCTTTTGGAATGAATGTCCGGCACATTGTACTGCCTGTAGCGGTCGAAGTTCTCCTGTGTAAAAAGGCTCACCAGCCGCTGGCGGTATTCGAGGTCCATGAAGCCGGTTTTCTCCAGGTATTGACGCACTTCCCAGATACCGCTATGGTCCTGTGCATGGAGGATATAATCCAGGCTCACTTTCACCAGCTCCGGTGTTACGAGTTTCCCCTGCTGCATAATGCCCAGCAACAGTTGGATCAGTCCTACCGATTTGGGCATACGCAACAGTATTTTATATAATTCGGAGATCTCACTCTTTTTGATGGTACGGTTATTCCATGCCTCCGTAATCAGGTTTTTCATTCCCAGGAAAGAGGAGGCACTACCGTCTGTGAGCATGGCGTTTTTGAAGGTAGGCAGGAAGGCCCCCGTCTGATCGCTTTTATCTGCGTTTTTAAGCAGCCAGTTTGCGCCTGTTACAGAAACGAGGTAAGGTAACCCCGCGCGGAGTTCCGCGTGCTGGTCGGCCAGTTTGCCGATCATCTGTACCCAGTCGTGCAGTGGTTGTTGCGGATAAAAGGCGATGTGACGATATAGTACGCGTAACAATGCCGGCGCAAGCTGACTAAAATCTGTTTCCAATGTTTTAAGTACACCGTAAATGCGTTCCAGCTCATAGACATCTTTGGCCTGGTCCAGCATCAGTTCCAGGCTTTTCTTCAAGGCCGGGTCATTACTGTAGGCGAATGTCTGTAAACGTGCTATTACATATTGTTTCAGGTCTTCCGGATACCAGGGGCTTTCCAGTACTTCACTGAATAATTGCAGTAAGGCATGTCTATTCTCATTATTTGCCACTACCTGGCATACTGCATATACCAGCTGCATTTTCAGCTGATGGTCTGTTTCAGTAACCGCCAGTTGTACCAGTTTATCGTCTGTCTGTGCAGATTTACGACCGGTATTCAATATCACACCCACCTGCGCATAACGCAATGCAACAAGAGGTTCTACGCTGAGTGCCTGCATCAATACAGGCTCCAGCACACCCTGCCATTCAGAGAATTTGTTCGCCAATAATGGTAAAGCCGCCTGCCGCACATAAGGATTAGGATCTTCCATCGCACAGGTGATCAGTTGCAGCATGTTCGTATGCTGTAACAGCGACAACAGATTGATCTTTAAACCCGCAGATTTTGTTTGGGTAAACAAGTTGACAAAATCTTCCTGTAATCCCGGATTGGCTGTAAGACGTTCCGCAACAAGTGTCAGCAGCATTGGCTGATCAGGCATTTGCTGCAGGGCGGCAAACAGGTGCGTAAAGAGCGCCGCATCTATCCATTGCAGGCCCGCCAGGAGTTGAATAATGGCGTCCCGCACCGGCAGAGAGCTTTCGGTAGCCAGTGCTTCCGCGATGGAAGTCAGTACTTCCGGTAGCAGGAAAGGCATACCCGCCAAAGATCTTACCACCTCCAAACGCAGGGACTCCTGTTCCAGCGGCCCCAGGAAGTGCAGCATCATTTGTGCAGGATGCGGATGTATTAATTGCTGTATGAGGCCCAGTAAGGGACGTCTGCACACAAAAGGCGCCAGCGGCAGATAAGTGTACAACGCGGCGATGGTTGCCTCTGTTTTGTACACCACGCTCTGAAGGCCCTGAATGCTGGCTAATTGCACGTCTGTGTCCATGTCATAGACAAGCGTGAGGGCCAGTATCTCCTGTATCTCATGATTATGCGCCGCTATGGCAGCCAATCGTTTCACCGCGGTATAACGTATATCACGTTCCGCATCCAGGCAGGCGATGGACGCCAGGGTATCGATATAGGATTGATGATTTTTTATGCGTGCAATGTCAGTTTCACAAAGCATTTGCAGCATAGCACGTTTCACCTCTTTGGTCTCTTCCGCACGCGCAGCTTCGGACAGTTTGGTAATACCGTCTTCTGATTCAAGGAAAGGACGTAAGTCTGCCAATGCTTTCAGGCGATCACCGGTACTACGTTCTGCTGATATAAGTATGTCGAATAAAGCAATGTCTGTTGCCATATTTTTATTTAAAATGATGGTTAAAATTTAATCCGCAAATCCAGGGCCTTCTTCCACTTCTTTCGTTGGTGGAGGCGCAGATGTCCGGACAAGGGTATCGAAGTCAATACCGGCGCTGTAACATGCCTCTTTGAGTGCATTCTTAAAGGCGGAGTCTTCCAGCACGCCCGGCAGCTTCGCTGCATCTTTGAGTAAAGAGGGTACAGGCTCCCAGGTATTGTTCACACTGAGGTATTTCAGGAATGGCAACAGGCCGTTGACTGTTTGCTGTTGCAGCATACGTTGCCTGAATTCCGCTTCCAGTGCAGGACCCCAGACGATTCTCAACAACTCATCGAATTGTATGAGCTTAATATTATTACCACGGGTTTCCAGCAACTGCCATAAGGCGGGTTTCAGTTCCGGTGCATGAGGATTGCTTTTAATGATCAGCAGATAGTGATAGAACTTGCCTTCATAGCCGAGATCCGCCTGTAATAACTTGTTCATGGCATAACGCACCAGTTGATCATCGATCCCGTCATTCACCATCAGAAACTCCAGGATATCCACATCAGATACGTTTTGATAATACAGACTGTTGGCATTGGCCGGGTTCAGACAGGCATACAGGATTTTTTTGGCCATCTTCGGGTTCTCCTCGTAAAACACCCAGAGGTGCGGGAATATCCCATCCGTTTCATGCGAGACATCTGCCTTGTATAACCATTGGTCCCAGTTGATGCTGGAACCACCTGTATGTGCGATCGCCTTTTCCTGTACGTAAGTGGCGATGCTTACCATCTGATCATTGGCGTCATGGTCCACCAGCCGGGTAAAGATCTGCACGGTTTCAGCCGGCAGCAGAGGGATCTTACTGATTTTACGGGCGAGGTTTATCCGCAGATCGCGGTTCAGTTCCTGTTGTAACAGGACAGACGCCGCTGCTGCTACTGCACCGGAATTTTCGGGCGTGAGTGGTATCATATTGATACCCCGTATCGCCCATTCGCGGATAGCGGGAGAGGGAGCCTGCAATGCTTTGAGATAGAAGTCGTTCCACTCCCCTCCTTCATTCATTGCTGTGCTGATCGCTTTTAAGATCACTGCTTTGGCATCATCTCTTTGCTCTTTATCATATGCCGCAACGAATTTATCCAGGAAGGATATGTTTACCGGCACCTGTTTACCAAGAATATCATAGATCCCAATGGCCACATTTGCCTGCAAAGGCTTATCCAGCAAAGTCCATAAGGCTTCTGACAGGATAATATTATTCACGGAATAAGGGGCCAGCAGTTGTAATAACTGCAATGCCATCTGTACATTTTTCTCCGCCAGCAGGCAATTACAGAGGTATTCAATATTGGCAGGGGTCAGCGAAATGCTGTAAGTAAATATCATCATGGCTGCCTGCCGCACCGCTTCATCAGGATCTGACTGCAATGCTTTCAGCAGTGTGTCCATGACCGCGGTATCACTGATAGGATGTACGGCCAGCAATTGTATACTGAATCTGCGTACGCCGGGGTTCTTATCGGAACGGACCAGTTCACACAGCGGCTCAGGTAATACAAGGGAGCGGTCCAGGCAATAGCGCAACACCATCTCCTTGATCACGTCCGGTGTGATGGGTTGCAATAACCCGGCTATCTGTTCGCTGTCCATTTTATTCTGTAATAACAGGCGATTGACCAGCACCAGTTTATTGACAGTATCTGTCTCTTCCAGTACTTCCCGGTAAAAGGTAATGTCTTCTTCACTGGCCTCTACCGGTATCAGTAACCAGGAAAGGATCTGGCGGCGGGTATCGGCGTTATTATGTTCGCGGTAAAAGTCCATGAGCTTTTGCCGCGCAGTAAGATTTGTGATGGAGAATCTTCCCAGCAATGGTAAAATGATGTCTCTTGATTCATTCTGCTGTAAAGTATCGGACAACAGCTGAATGAAGGCCTCCTTATCCGGGATAGGCTGTAAGCCACCCGCTGCAAGGCGTTGCAACATATCAGCCTGTAAACGTGTATCCGTCTCCGCTGCGATCAGGCCGATCCATTTGCCGATCACTTCCGGATCGTTCAGATAGGTGGCAGCAGAAGAAAGCAGGTTGTATTTACTGTCCGTATCGGAAAGCGGCACCATGTCCATCATGAGCAGGGCCTGTTCCCGGGTGTTGGTCCTTCTTGCTTTGATCTCTTCAGTTATTTGCATATCTCGTTTTTTTCGACAATCAGTTGTTATCAGCTATCTGACGTAAAATAGT
This sequence comes from Chitinophaga oryziterrae, assembly GCF_009758125.1. GTDB lineage: Bacteria > Bacteroidota > Bacteroidia > Chitinophagales > Chitinophagaceae > Chitinophaga > Chitinophaga oryziterrae. The sequence goes on along the minus strand of NZ_WRXO01000003.1, from coordinate 744,523 downwards.
AGGGTCTTGTATTTCATTGTCCCGGGCCAGCAGCAGCACTTTAGAGAGTAATTCTGCGGTACGCGGATCATCATCCATAAAAGGAAGGAATAACCTGCCCCTGTGCTGTGAATGCACCGGTAAGATAGATAAATAACCAGATAGCACACGATGCACAACTGCACTTCCCAGGTGCACACTGTATTCACCCAGCGAGCCTTTTATCAGGGCATGACTACCTTTCATGGTTACATTATCCAGTTTAAATAATCGCAGGGTTTCTTTCAATAAAACACTGCGCATTTCAATAGAAGAATGACTGGCTTCGGGATCTACACCACCGGCATGGGCCACACTCACTACGAGGTCTATATCCCGCATAACCTCACTGAAAATGCGTGGATGTACTTTATCGAAAGGCACATTCTTAAAGGTTTTCAAATCCATAAACGCCAATGTCTCCAGGGTGGGGTTTTCCATCTCAGCCGGAGAGAACCAGTCGGCCATAGCGTACATACAGGCAGCGAAACCTTCTTTATGGTACACCTTCTGCAAGCCCTGTTCATAGTTTGTTTTCCAGCCACGGGAACGCAGCAGCGCCAGTGTTTGTTTAGGTTGTACCTGGTGACCGGCATAACGTCTGGACACTGCTACTTCCTGACGCTCATCATCAGTGATCAGATACAATTCGCGGAAGATCTGTTTAAAAGGCTGTTGCAGTTTCTTATCAAAGGCATAATGCTGGTAAGCAGACCAGGAACCAGTGCTGTAAAGGTCCGTACAGTGCGCAATGCGTAACTGATCTTTATCATTGAGTGCAGACACTTCCCCATCCGCATTCACCAGTGTACCATCGTGGTAAAAGCCATGCTTTTCTTCTGATATGAATACCAGCTTTTCAAGATGTTTCGCAATGACAGGGTGTGTAAATAATTCCTTTACTTCACTCATCAAAAATAAATCCCCTCTTACCATGGCTTCTTCCAGTCCTATACGGGAACGACGGAACTGCTCACGTAATGTTTTCTTAAAGCCATTCAGTTCCTCTATCTTTTTATCTTTTTTATATTTAGATGGAATATCCTTCAGGACTTTATCTCCTTTAAAAGATACTACGTCTGCTTCTCCCTTTTCATCAATGATCAATCCTATCAGCACATCATCATACTGCACCTGTGTTTCTTTGGAGAGGATAGCCTGTACCTGTTTTGTTTCCATTGCCCAGGTAAGCCGTATCGGATCGGGATACCCGGCATTACGGGCCAGGTTTTCCATAGAGATCTGTATAGATAAGGCTTCGGAGCTTTGCTTCTGTGCGCCGAATTGTTTGCTCTCTTTTTTAAACTGTTGCAGGAATTCGTAGCGGGCCAGGATATCCTTTGCTTTATTGGTTTTATTCAGTGGAGCCAGGCCGTAAATGCGTACATAATCCTGATCGCGTTTAGTCATTATTTTCTCTGTAACTTCTTTCAGGTTTAATACGCCTAACAATACATCCGCATAAATACGTGCGCGGCGATGTCCGTTACCGTCCGTAATGTATTTCGCTGCGTCGTATACCATGGGCCAGTGTTCAGCGCCTATTTCCTTATATGCTTTCAGGAACCATTCTTTATCTACCGCACCGTTCTTGAATTCTTCTACATCCAATGAAGAATAACGGGCTATTGCGCTTTCTGTGATTGAATTCACTGATTTATAGCCATCCGTTTTAGTATGTGCGTGCATCCACCAGATGGCGCTGTCAAGCCCCTTCCAGCCCAGGTAATTGCTCACAAACCATTGCCATTGAGGAGCGTACATAGCGGCATCTATCAATCGCTGTTCATTGGCCTTTATCTGTTGCATGGCTGCATTAAACTGCTCCTGTGTATCGGTAGGTAATGCCAGACACTGTTTAAGTAAATCACTAAAGGAAGAGGTTTTACCGGCATCACCACCACCCCAGTAATAGCCTTTCCGGAGGGTTGTTTTGCCCAAACCGGCAATGATCTCTGCAAAACGGTTTACGCCAAATAGAGACTGGATCTCTTCTGCTATGAAAGTTACAGATGTTGGCAGATCTCCTCTTTTCAATTCTATATCGAGTACATGATTACGGGCCTTTTCAAAAAGCGGTTGCAGGAAAGGGAAACGACCCATATAGTCAAACTCCCGTTCATTGCGCCTGGGCGAAGATAATAAGCGCATGTGTTCAGGTTCCATGATACCACGCAACAGATCAGGCTCTCCGATGATTCCTTTTTCATATGCACGGCAATAGACCATCAGTGGCGTAATATTGTGGGGGATGCTTTCTTTCAGTCCGGAGAATTGTCGCCAGTGATATAAATTCCAGCAACTTGCAACCAGTTCGTCCGGCATTGTTTCCGGCTTTACCAATTTGAGAAACAGGAACATACCGGGCAACTGCTGCCAGCCCTCGCGGTAGTCCTGCGGCCCGTCTGCCTTTGTCCCTTTTTCCAACAGTTCATCTCCCAGGGAAGCGAACATACGGGTAGTAGCGCCTAATGCAAATTCATCCGCATTCTCAAACGGGCTATATATGCTCAAAATACTGAGCAGGGCCATGATCGGATTACTATACCTGTTTAGTCTCGAATAGTGGCCCGATATAAATTCCTCTACAGCCGGTAGTTGTTTTGAAAATATTTTAGCATAGGCATTGAAAGGCTGGGTAAAAGCCTGTATCATCAGGAAAAGATCTGAGGGTGTTAAAGCCCACTTCTCATACCAGGCCTGCCATACTTCGTGTAAAGGAATTTCATCCTTCACCAGCGTATCTCTGCGTGAGAGATGATACTGTAAAGCATTCCCCAATAATACTTTACTGCGGACACCATCATATCCTTCTTCCTCGTATTCTTCCTCCTTATGTGCTTCGAATAGATCACACAGTTCAGTGATGGCTTCTCTTAAAGTTTCCATCGGTACGGAAAACGCATAAGGGTATTTCGCCAACATTTTTTCATACAGGTTATTCCTGTCTATCACCGGATCTATAACGGGTACACACTGTTTAGGATCAAATAATCCATAGCCGTTTTCAGCAGATGTATCGTTCGTTTTACTGCCTTCTCCCAACTGCGACAATAGCACCTCTTCTTTGGATGAAATGCTTTTCCTTTCCCTGAAAGCCGTGATCCATACTGCACTTTCATTGGCCAGGCGGTTTTTCTTTTTCAACTGTATCAGCATATCCAGTGCGGCCATACGCTGTTCTGCATCTCCTTTTAAAATTTCCTGTATAACAGGTATCAGGGCTTTATCAGTTTGACGCAACAACAGGGAAATGATATTTCCCCGGAACTCTGCGGCTTTTCTTTTCAGTAGTGCGGGGAAGGTAGATAGTTCTTCGGTGGTAAACTGTGTATGATATAATACCTTGTAAGCAGTATCGAATTCAAATCTGTCTTTCAGGATCAGCATTGCATACTTGTATTGAAAATCCGTCAGGCTGCATTTATCACCCGTCTTGAAAGTAACGTCATAAGCAGCGTATTCAGGCAATACCCTTATCGTCAGCATTCTCTTCATCAGGCTGTCCATCTCATCCATGTAACCGGTCAGGATATCCATTCTGTCGGGGTATTCACCCACCAGCATGATCATGGCCATTAAGATCCTGCTACTGGAGAATTCTATTTTTAACCAGGAGAACACTGCTCCGGGGAAGGTTATTTCCTTTACCGTTACCCGTTTATATACTTCGTGCAGTTTATGGAAAAGGTCGGGGTAATGCTGGTTGTAATAATTCGCATTATCACGTATACCGATGGTGCTATGCAGGGCATTTACAGCCAGTGCCAATGGCATCAGTTCTTTATCATTCAGCGCTGACAGGTGAAGGGGAAAACTGATTTCATTTAAACGGGTATTATCTGCAAACAGCAAGGCCAGTGCACGTTTCTGTACATTTCCTTTTTCGTATAGCTGTTTCAGATAAGGTACTGTTTGCTGTACATCATATACTCCCTGTGCCCACAATCCCATGAACACGTCTGCATTATTATCCGATTTTAAAGCTGCAGGAATGAGTCCGGGATATTCGAGGTATTCAATCGCCTTCTCCATGAATTTCTTCACCGCAGGTTCGCGTTCACTCTCCCAGCCCATACCTACCCACACATCTATTGCACGCACGACGGAAGAGAAACGTACCAGGTCATTGTCCACTATCACGCGCAACAGGTGTTTCATCGCACCAATGCTGGTTTCGTCCAGCGATTCCAGGATCACCTGTCGCAGCCCTTCCTGCCGTTGTGCAGAGAGCAGCAACTGTTCTATCAGTTTCCAGGCTTCCGGTTTATCACTATTCAGCAGTGCTTTTATAATATTCTGTGTAACCTTTCCTTCTGCATCTTTATTGTAAATGATATCTTCCAATACCTGGAAGGCATCTGTATTCCCCATATCCACAGCGGCCGACCATAACCTGAAAATCTCCGGGTTCCTTTCTGCCATTAAATAATTGTAGCGGATCTGTTCTACAATTGTAAGGTCATAAAAGATGGTGATGTACTCGAAATTTTCATCGTGCGACTGCCTATATGCCTGGGGTAGTATGTGAATGAGATTATTGATCTGTCTGGCCAGATAGTTATGAGGTGTATTGGGCGAACGGAAAGACCGGCGCGCATACCCTTCCTGGTACATCTGGTAAGGCGCCTGTTTCCAGGCATAGCGCATATAGGCCGCTTTTTCTGCTCCGAAAAAGAACAGCAGCAGGTTATAATTCTCTTCGTTATCCCAGTGCTGATCGCCCAGTAGCTGGGCTATACGCTTGTAGCGTTCGCTATGGCGATCTACGGGCCATACCGGCCAGCGGCGGATATCTCTTCTCCGGGATTTTTCTTCTGCATCGTTCAATAAGAGTAGTCCCAGTTCTCTGGCATTGGCGGAGAGGGCTAACTTATTCGATTTCAGGGCTTCAGCATAATTTTCTAAGGGGTTTGGGATTACCTTAGCGTTCAGAACTTCTTTCTGCATAAAATAGAGGTATGGATGAATCTACCAGTAACTACCGGCAAGAAATGTTAGACGGATAAAGGTAACAATAGTATCTTCCTGTAAATGAATGACTTGTTCAGATTTCGTATACTCCTCCTCATTGGCAAAAATAACAAATAATCCGTCTTGAAATGCCAGCAGGGCGGTTTTAACTGCTGCTGACGGATCGGCTTTCGTATCATTATACACATTACCGAAACTGATTTTGCCGGAGACCTCCTGATCCAGCAGTGGCAGGATAGTCGCTTCGTTGGGTCTGTTGTTAAATTCCCTCACCTGCTGCATTACTACGGCATTGATCAGTTGCGCCACAGTAGGGGCTTGCCCGATATCCTCAATCTCTATTACCCGCTTGTCGATTAAGTCCCTTTTACGGCCAAGCTGTTTGGCTTTGACGGTTAATTGCATAGGATGTGCTAAAATGCAATAGCAAAGTACTGAATAGGATTTAAACAAACAAGGCACAAAAATAATTACAATCTCCACGTGGCATACACATACAATCGCTGTTGTGAAGGATTTGTATAATACTGGTAACGTATACCCGCTGCCGGTCCTGTACGTACTCTGCCCAGTTGCAGATCTCCAAAGAAACCAGGGTTATATTCTGTAAACCAGGATTGTTTACTATCCAGCTCTCCTGTAAGTAAAGTCGCATTACCACCATTTGCGTTTTCGGCGAGGGTATTCAATGTATGTTTAACGCGTGAGCTTAGATTTACGTTCGCCATCATCCCTACACCTACCCCTATCCAGCTATTCAGATTATACCTGAATTGCAAAGGCACTGCTTCAATGGTTACTACACGTACATTTTCATATTTATCACGATAACGCACTTTATAACCTGTACCGTTAATGACAGTATCTCCTCCTTCCCGGCGGCCCAGGTATTGTGTATATTCATTGAAAGCACTGGCGTATAATTCCAGTTGCAGGTACTGATGATGCGGTGCATAGGGAGAAAGACTGGCCCCTATCGTAAACCCTTTATCGCCCGTTTTCCAGCTTCCTGAAGTTCCCAGCCTGCTGGTATACCCCATGATGATCCCAGGGGAAATGCCGGGTATAAAACGGGCGGTAGAACGATTGGTCACCACCGGTTCATTGTGATCGAAGACAATCGCAGCCCGACTGGTAAATGGCTGTTTGGCCGGCTTACGGCTAAAGTGAATGGTGTATTTGATAAACCCTTTGGTAGAATCTTCATCATGCACGCCATCCTGCTGCATGCCCGGCAGGTAGATATTGCGTAAAACGAAATGCACGCTGTCTTTTGTCCTTACCGTATCCACACAGCTCTGATGCTCGTAGGCTTTGGCACAGGGGATACATTTAGGCTGAATTTCCACCAGGTCTACCGAGCCACCATCCAATACATCCGGGATACGGATACCTACATCTACTTTAGAAGCAGGGCCGGTACCGGTGTTCTGGAATTGTATCTTATAAGTGAGTGTTCTCTTTTTACCTGTAAAGCGGTAGTTCATGTGCCGGTTGCGCATAATCATGCGGTTGGGATCATGAGAGGCTACTATGGGCAGTTCCAGCACGTATTGTTCCGGTTCTGCGGAAGGATCGTCGGGGATGAATAAAGCGGTGAGGTTTACGACGGCATTGGTATCTTTCACCATCTCCGGCGTGGTCTGCAGGGAAACGAACATAAACTGTTCTGCCCCCGGCAGGATCTTTTCCATACGCCATACATGGTTCTTACGGAACAGGTGCATCTGGTCCATTACCATTGTCTTTACCTGCTGGTTGCGGAGCGGGTTGGTGATGACATCTTCATCCGCCGGGCCGTTCTTCGCCAGTAACAGCGGCATGTTCAAGGGCTGTTCCTGCATGTATGCCCACATGGAATCTGCGGGGATATCCCTTTCCTGGTGATGGGAACGGACTTCCTGCCAGGCAAAGTTATCCTGCTTAAAATCCTTATCGTTGTACAGCAACATCAGCGATCCACCGCTGACTGTCTGTTGGCGGTATCCTATCAGCAATACCATTTCCTCTCCTGCCCTGGGCATCCTGTTCACTTTCATTTCAATAGCGCCACCGCCTTTAAAGAATCCGGAAGGCGTAGCAGCATCCGCGAAGGACTTATTTTTGATCCTTACAGGGCGGGGCCTTGTTGGCGGTGGTTTTCCATCGTCATAATTATTGGTCGCGTATAATCTTATTTCATAATTCCCGGTATCGCTGTAAATGTGCTGAGGTGTTTTTTCAAAGCTGAAAGTACCATCTCCGAATTCCCAGAAGTAGGAGTAAAAAGGAGAAGGAGCGCCTGCGATAGGCCGCAAGGCACGTAAATCAGATGAAAACTCAATCTTGTTATCTGTCTCCTGCGTATTCACCTGAGCAGGTATGCTGTCTGTCGACTGCGCATAACTCTTCACACATATTATACAGAACAGAAGGAACCAGTATTTCATAGTGCTACATTTACTATTGGGATCTATAACACAAGGTAATATAAATCCTTAAATATAATAATTATCCATATAATTAAAAATAGGATGCTCCGGCTGAGGAGCATCCTTTTGGGGTCAAAGCAAGAATCACTGAACTATTGTACCGTATTGAGAAAAGCTGATACCGTTGCTTCAGAAGAGCGGGCAATTGGCGCATCGATGTGCATATCTGCAGCGATGATGATGTGCTGAGTACCGAACTCTATGTAGCCGTTTTCATCTTTACCGATCAGTACCAGTTCTCCTTCTTTACCGATTGGAAGGGAGTTTAAGTAGGACTGGAACTGTGTTAAGGTATAGTTGAAAGGCAGTGTGATGACTGTCGTAATATCTTTGAACACGATCATTACCTGTAAACCGGAGATAGAATCTGAATCCTGGAAGTCGGGAGACACAGTGATCGTGGTTTTAGGAGCAGGATCGCTGTAGAAGCGGTCGCAATTCACCCATGTGAAAGCAGGCAGACTGAATACATAGGTATTGGGGCCCATACCGAAAGGAGCATAAGGAGCTGGTACCCAGGTACTTTGGAATTCCGGAGGAATGTTACCACCATCGGCCTGTTTCCTTGGAGCCTGTACGAACAGGTTCATATCGCCCGCTTTCATTACCTGTGGCACTTCTACTTTGATGGCAGAATCGCCGGGGATCAATACCGCGCCATTCAGTTTAGCAGTTACTTTTATTTCACCGCCTGAAATCAACAGCTGACCATTGGATTCGGTCATAGGACCTGATAACAGGATATCTTTTTTGCTTAATACTTCTGTTAATTTGATCTCAACATCTCCGATGTTTACTTCAGCGCCTGTGATAGAATCTTTGAAGGCATGGAGGGGGAAAGTGATCTTGGTACCTTTTTCACCTGTGATAGTGAAACCCAGGGCAGCGCTACCTTTGAAGGTTTGTTCTTTTACCTGGTATTTTGCGAAGAAATCAGCGGCTTTGATGGAATTGTCAGGAGCAGGAGCCTGTGTATCTTTAGTACAAGCGGCGATCATTACTACAGATGCTAAAACTAGGAACTTTTTCATAATTGTTATTTTTTGAAGTGAGTTAATTTAATTCTTACAGGCATGCATGAGTGTTACCAACAGTATCGCTATTAACAACAGGCAAGCGTCTTTTACTACAGGATTTACATTCATAGTTATCTGATTTAAAATAGTTGCTTACTCTTTTCAGGCTTTTCAGCTACCGCCTTTCTACAGGTATATCAACCGGTCATTCCTTTTGTTACCCCCCTCCCTTAAAAAAATTTATTATATATTAGCAGACCCACAGAAAACAGACAATGAGTACCGTCACGCATATTGATCAACGTTATATAGAAGGCCTGTTACAGAATGATAGCCGGATCATCCGGCAGATTTATGAGCAGTTTGCTGATAAGATTAAAGGATACATTATTAATAACAGTGGTACCGGACAGGATGCGGCGGATATTTTCCAGGAAGCCCTGACCGCCATCTACCAGCAGGCGAAGCACAAGCAATTGCAGCTCACCTGCCCTTTTGAGCCCTTCTTATTATTAGTATGTAAGCGGAAATGGCTGAATGAATTAAAAAAAAGGTCGAATGACCCGGTAACAAATCACAGTGCGGATGTATATGATAATGTAGGGGAAGATGTTTTTGCCATGTCGGAGCAAATTGCAGAGCAGGAAGGCCAGACCAGGCTATTTATGCATGCTTTTCGCCAACTGGGAGAAAAATGCAGGGAGATCATTCAGCGTAGTTTACAGGATGAACACCAGGAGAAAATAGCTGAGTCTCTGGGTGTTACCTATGGTTACCTGCGCAAGAAGAAGTCCGAATGTATGGCTACCCTGCTAAAAATTATCCGTTCACAACAATAGAATAATCGTATGCACTCATATACTGAAGAAGAAATAGCGCTGTATGTTAACGGCGATATGGCCGGAGAAGAACAGCAACAGTTTGAACAGGTGTTACAACGCGACAAAGCCCTGCAGGAGAATGTACAGCAATACCGGCAGGTACAGGCTGCGTTACGTACGCAACTGGCCCCTGATGCATCCGATAAGGCGTTGTCACAGACCCTGCATTCGCTGAATGAAGAGTATTTCGGTAAAACAGAAGGTAAAATAAGACCAGTAGGCATTTATATCAAGTGGGCCTCTGCAGCGGCAGCGGTAGCGCTGATATTGGTGGTGAACCTGTTCCATCCCTGGAAACAGCACGACCTGTTTAAAGAATATGGCAGTTTGCAGATGGTGACGTCTGCAGAGAGAGGGGATCATACAGATACGTTGTTGCAACAGGCGACGACTGCTTTCAACAATCAGGAATTTGCTATAGCCGCTAAAGAATTACAGGTATTATCTGAAAAGAAACCGGATGACGCGATGATCACCTTCTATTATGGTGTTGCATTGATAGAGACGGGTGATATGCCGAAAGCGGCTAAAATGCTGGAACATGTGTATGAAGGGAATTCCGTTTTCAAATATGATGCGGCTTACTTTATGGCCATCCGTTTTCTGAAAGAGAAAAATTATGCCGATTGTCGTAAATGGCTGTTGAATATTCCGGTTGGAACGTCCAGGTATGCACAGGCGCAGTTGTTGCTGGAGAGTATTGCCAGTTTATGACCTTCATCTGAGTAATACAATTGTTCCTTTTTTACATTCATTGCCACAAGCTGTTTTTGCCGTAATCGAGTAGAGGTAAGTCCCTACAGGTTGCGGCATTCCTTTGTAATATCCGTCCCAGCAGGCGTTTGATGCAGTGGTTGAGAATAACAGTTCTCCGGAGCGGTTATAGATATTGAACCGTAGCCCTTCTACCCTTCCCCAGTATTTTAATCCGAAACAATCATTGTTACCATCTCCGTTTGGCGTGAAACCAGAGGGTAATGTGTACTGGCTGAGTGAAGAATTGAAATCCACGCCTACGGTCGTTGCTTCTAAATTAGAACAGCCATGTTCATCGGTGATGGTTACCTGGTAGGTCGTTGTTTTTGCAGGCGTCACGATCGGATTGGCGATATTGGGATCGCTGAGTCCATCTGCTTCTTCCCATTTATATTTATTTCCACCGGTAGCTTCTAACAATGCATCGTGATGTACGCAATCTATGTTGTTGGATTTAGTTAATGAGGTTACAGGGATCTTATAGACTTTTACAGGTACGCTGAAGCTATCTGTATAGTGACAGGTATTATTGGTGATACTCAGTTTGTATAATGTATCTGTTGTCGGCGCTATTGTTAATCCTGCTTCGTCAGAGATCAGCGAGTCTTTTACATACCAGGCGTATTCATCTCCCCCGCTGGCTTTGATCAGTATATGCTGACCGATACAGATAACAGGTGTATCTGGTCTGATGAGGAATTCCGGTGCGGGATTCACGACCAGGTCTACTTTCGCTTTGCTGCTGCAACGGAATTCCGTGGTAGCTGTTACCGTGTATTCTATGTTAGCGATGGGCGATGCTACCGGGTTAGCGGCATAAGGATTGTCTAATCCTGTAGCGGGCGACCAGCTATATGTTGCGGGATAGTTGGTACTGACGGATAAGGTAACATGGTCTCCTGCGCATATCGCTGTATCGTTGTTCTTCGTTATTTCCGGCAATGGATTAACGCGAATGGTTACACTGTCTTTTCCTGTACATCCTTTGGCATCATAACCTGTTACGATGTAAGTGGTAGTGACGTCGGGTTTAGCAATCGGATTGGCGATACTGTCGCTGGAAAGGCCTGTTTTCGGGCTCCATTTGTAGGTGATCCCACCGGTGGCGTCCATTTGTATAGAGGCTCCCTGGCACATGAAGGTATTCGGGATAGTGGTAACCGTTATACCACATTGTGCTAATCCTTTTGAGCAGGTGAGGGATAGCACCAGGATTACAGGATAGATCTTTGACATGGTCGATAATGAGTATTTCAGGTTAACTGCTTCATTTTCATTTAATCCGCAGAATGAGTACTATAGCACATTGGCACCGGGCTCTAATCCAAATTACATTAAAAATTTATATGTTAAAAATTAAAACGAAAACAGGTTGATAATCATGAAAATAATTAGCTATCGTCCTAATCGAATCAATTTGCTATTACGAACTTTACCGGCAAATAGATAAGCATGCCGATGATGTTTCAGCTGCCTGAAGCATTAGTTAATCAGGTGACCACAACAACCCTGATATCTTTGCGACACAAGAAACTACAGTTACCCTTTGATGACACAACGATTATTTACACCCACGGCGCTCCTGGTACTTTTATTCATCAGTATGCACAAATCAGTGACTACCTGTATGGTGAACATTATTTCGAACCTTTAGTCAATACCGAGATACATATTACCGTTACAGCACCCATACTGGTGCTGTTTGGTATGCTTTCCGGAGACCTCACTTTACGGTATCCTGATGGCCGCATATTCCCCCAATCCAACAAGCGGGGCATGCATTACTTAAAACCAGGCGCTATTTACGTCATTTACCTGTTTTCGGGTCAAAAGTACCATTCGGTGTATATCTCCCCTTCTACGGTCTTATTAACGGGTTTGGCGGGTAGTTATCCTCATCTATTACAACTTTTGAAATCAGATACCCTTTTTGTGTTGCCCTACGGCAAGTTTGGCAAGAAAGCCCATAAAGAGATACAGAACCTGAAAAACTGGATGATCCCCGGGCAGGCGAGTGTGCTATACTATAATAGTCGGCTTAGTGACTTCGTGCTCTCCTATCTCGAAGAGATTCATCGTGATAACCGCATCACGAGCGTTATTATCATGCAGATAGAAGAATTCATCTCCCTTATTCAGCAATTCCCGGAAAAGCCTATCAATGTCATTGAACAAGCCCAGCGAATGGGTATGACCCCGCGCGCGCTGGAAAATGCGTTCAAGTCTAAAAAAGGTATTACGGTGTTATTGTTTGTGCAGCAGCAGCGGATTGAGAAAGCCAAACAACGACTATTGTCTACTAATGATAGCATTGCGGAGATCTCTTTTGAGGTCGGGTATACTGATCATTCCTACTTTTCCCGGGTGTTTAAACGGACTACCGGGAAGACTCCCCATGAGTTCCGAAGAGAGAATTAGTACTAATTAAGTTTTATTTCTTCTTTAATAGTTTTCTTTTGTCCTATTTATTCCTCTTCCCTATTGGGATATTTGTTATTGTTATACCCTTAGCTCTATTAATTTCATTGTTAACCATACAAATCTTTAAATAATGCCTGTAAACATCAGCTTACCAGATGGAAAGGTCTTATCAGAGCTGCCAACCCGTTACCGCAAACTAGCTTTAAACATCCCCGGAACTTCTGTGCAATTTATTTCCGGCCGCTGGGGAGTGTTCATTAATCAATCCGTTGAAATTGCGGGGCATCTATATAGTGAGCTATATGCGGAAATTACATCTTCAGACCTTTCTCTTACTTTATCATCTCCCTCCCCTGTTATCTTCCTACAAGTGTCACTAAATAGTTCTCTTCACCCTGGGCATCTTTGTATGCGTTACCTCGGGGCGGATGTTTCTATTCCGCTTGCGTTATCTGCACATAAGGTTTATCATAGTATTTATATCGAGCCTTCTGTGTCTTTACTCTCTCAGTTGCTTTCTACTTATTCTATGCTTTCTGAGTTAATGACTGCATTCGTTGGTCTCTATAAATCTCTTATCGAATTGCCTTATGGGAGATATTCTGGTACTGTCCGTGTTGAATTAGATAAAATCAAGAACAATCAACTTACTGGTGATGCGCGTATCAAATATTACGACAACCGTATTGCTGATTGTACTATCGCTTATCTTGATGGGGTTCATCGTCGCGCATTCCAGGACAGTCGGCTTATTGCTCTCTTTGATACTGAGATTTTATCGCTCATACATAAAATAGAATCCTCTCCCGAATTGCTTTTCAACATCGAAGATATTGCCAAAAATATGGGGATCACCGAGCGTGCGCTTCAAAATGGGTTCCGTCTTAAAACTGGTCTTACTGTTCTGCAATACGTTCAGCAACTGCGTATGTCTAAAGCTAAAACGCTATTGATTCGTTCTGACCTCCCTATCTCCGATATCGGTCTCGAAGTCGGTTACAGCGACTCCTCTTTTTTTATTAGGGTGTTTAAAAAATCTACCGGAGTTGCGCCAGGAAGGTACCGGAGTACTTTTAGTGAAGTATGACTGCCGTACTGATAATTATAGATACAACTTCTCTTCTTTCTTCACATCCATAGTAACATTATTCTAATTCCCTTCTCTCTATATTTGTGATGAGCTAAGTAAGTAACCCGAAAAATATTTTAAATGATTTGTTCTTTTAAAAGCATTCGAAATTCACAACATCTATTTAGATCCTACAGTTGTAAGCAGAACATGGATTAATCCTTTAATTCATTTTTAAGCTTAATAGGAAATTCTATTGGGATTCATTTAATTAATGCTTACAAATTTTGTAATACTAAAAATTATTTATTAAATAATATCACTTCAGAATACCTAATAACTAATCTTATTATCAACTCACGTTAAAATTCATCGATAATTTATTCAGTATATACTGACAAGTACTATCCTGATCAGGTAGTGCGTTCCTAAAACTTTCATTGAGCCTTAGTAACGGTTATAAAAGTAAAGGAATTTAAAGGGGAAAGCTGAAAACCCTAAGAAAAGAGTAAGCAGATCTCTTATCCACATTAAGTTTATCCTTTTGATTTATAAAGGAAATTGTTTTATGAAGAAAGCTAAAATCGTTCTAACAGTAGTAGCAATATTTGCAATAGTAGGTGGAGCATTAGCCATCAAAGCTAGAGATACAAATCTATTCTATGTTCCAAGTGTACCAGGAGGAATTTGTTCAGTTCCTGTTTTTACCACATTAACGACAACAATTCCAAATGTAGGAAAGCATTTAGAATACAGTTTCACAACTATACAGCCCACTACAACCTGTTTAACATGGGTTACCCAAACTATATAAAGATCCAATCAATCTATTAGATTAATTAAAGTTAATCACTAAGAAATGAGGGTGTATCAATTGGTTTTGATACACCCTTCTTTAATAAAGAAATAAATTTAATTAAAAATATTCCTACCAAAATATTACTAGTGTACAAAACATAATTAATTCGCAACATCTATTATTATAGAAGGAGGAGGAACAATAGAATCTAAATCAAATCCGCTGTCAATACCTTTTTGAGTAGCCTTAATTCCTCTTGTCATCCATCTAGGCGCTGCGGTTCCTTTCAAATAATGGTCAAAAAACTGATTAATTCTAATAGTGTAATCTATTGCGGATTTACCCAATACACCATGTCCGCCATCATCGTATTGCAACAACCAAACACGCTTTCCTAATCTTCTCAATGCATTGAAAAATTCCATAGCTTGCGAAAAATCAACAGCAGCATCTTGAATATTATTCATCATTAGCAACGGCGTTACAACCTTATCCACTTTAAAAATTGGAGAATTATTAATGTATCTTTCTGGACTACCCCATAAGGTCAGTCCCATTCCAATCCCACTTTTTTCAATAAATTGTTGATTGCCTACACCACTTTCCTTGTTTACACCTCCATACACACTTATTAAATCACTATATCCTGCACCAACCATTGCCGCCGCAAAAATATTAGTATGGGTAACAAGATAATTGGTATGATAACCACCAAAACTAAATCCTTGGATCCCCATTCTATTTTTATCAATAAATGCAAATCTACTAATCAAGTAGTTAGCCGCAGATTCAATAGTGTTCCTAACGCATTCACCAGTTTCGCCTACTTTAAAATGAATATCAGGAGTGAATACTAAATAGCCTTGACTAACAAACCAAGGAATATTTATACTTCCTGTACAAAATCCAGGGCGGATAAATGCGTTCAATAATTGCGCTTTTTTGTTATAGTAATGAAAAATAATAGGATACTTTTTACTAGAATCAAAGTTTTCTGGTTTATATAAAATACCATCATTTATACCCCAACCGGGAGTTTCCCATTTTATTAATTCTGATGATAGCCAATTATAACTTCTTTCGGGGAAATTATCGCTCAAACTAGTGAAGGACTTAAAGTCCTTAGTATAAAAATAGTTTGGGGATTCAGTTGAGCTTTCGCGAGAAATAATATACGAATTACTTTTAGATGACTTAATAGGAGCATTACCTAAACCAAATTCCTTTAGATAATAAACGTACGGTCCCATTGTAAGGTATTTTGGATCTCCAAATTGCGTTAGGGTTGTAGTGAAGAATCCATTATATTTATTACTTCTGTTAAATGCACTTAACAATAAAAGTCTTTTACTATTAATAGGTTCATCTAATTCACTATTACAAATGTGGAATACTATGTTGTTACGTCGTCCATAACCATTAGTAATATTTTGAGGATCAATTATTCCTGTAGGATCTATTTTCCAAATATCATACTGGTCTTGAATCAATACGAATTTATCATCTTCAGTCCATCCTGTTATGCCACTTGAACCATAAATTGCATCAGGCTGTTCACTATCATACAATTTCCAACTGGTTGAAATACTCTTGGTAATATTTCTAAATTCCCCAGTTGAAATTTGATATACAAAGAAATTCATCTTATTATAATCGTAATAAATAATAAATTTTTCCGACGGAGATAATGTATAAAGAAAATCACTATTATCTTGTATATCCTTTCTTTTCCCATCTTTCGTTGATTCCAATATTATTGAATATTTAAATTGAGGATTCCAGAAAGACTCACTTTGATCAACATCGCCATTTCGTTTGTAGACTAGTAATTGACTATTAGGAACATCATAATTAAATTCATCCTCATGCTCTAGTTGTATTATTCTTTCATCACGTAATTGTAATACAGCAAGATAATTATGCTTATTTGAAGCCTCTTTTAGTTGACTAGACTGTAGTCTAGTATCGAAATAACTCCAAACATCAACCATAACAGTATTCTTTTTATGAGGAGTATCAATCTTCTCTTTTAGAGTAATAAATAACGCCTCACCATCTTTACTAAATTTCAATATACTACTTAACTCAAGTTTATCATCCATTCTATTAAAACTACTATCAGATACCTGCTTCGCCATATTCATACCTATTTGATAAAAGAAAATATATTTTGTATTTCCTTTAATATTCTGCGTTTCGGAGGTAAATGCTAGCTTACTTCCATCTGGATACAATATAAGGTTATCAATATTATGTCCTTCCCATATCGTTTTAACAGTTAAATTGAGTAAATTAAACTGCATTATTGACTCATTTGATGAATATTTTTCCTTATCTGATTTTTTAATAATCATGCTGGTTCCTATTTCACAAAAATCATAATCGATTACATTTGTAAAGTAAAAAATTTCGTTATTATTAATATTTCTTACAATTAGTTTTCCATCAGAAGAATTAATCATATAAGCAATCCAGTTAGCATTGCAATTTTTCGAATATTTCACTGAACTAACTTTAGGTATATCCTCAATTATCGAAGTCCCTAACGTACTAATACACAAAGTATCATTTGATTTAAAAAATATGGCATTCTTGCTATCATTTGTTATAAACTTCATATTCGAAATGGGAGTTTTATAGAATTCTCTTTCCCATTTCCTATTAGTAGATTGCAAAACTAAAGTAGAGAATTTCTGCCCGCTTACATTAGTTGAATATGCAACATACTTACCATTCGGACTAATAATTATTGAGCCTAAATTTGACCACTTATTAATAACGGCACAAGAGTCTATGCACTTCTTTTGAGCATTTGAAAAACAAACAACTTGCAATAAAATCCATATTATTATTATTATCTTTCTCTTCATGATAACATTTTTAAACTACACCATCTTAATATTTAATACTATTTTTCTTCAGGCAAATCGAATTTTTAAATATGCAAATTCCAAGGGATTCTTTCATATCTGTTTAAGGATAGTTTCTATTTATACTGAGCTCAAATCTGGATTATATACTTTTGTTCATGCCTAATAGGTATCATTGATAAAGTTCAACAATCACATATAGCCTATAAATGAAGTCGTATCTTGTGATCATATTAGCAAATGACTCCCTATAGCCATTTTTCCCTTATCACAACCATTAGGAACAGAGCAATCAATATCCACAATAAATTGGCATTTTGATAGCCATTCTCGCCTTCTCTCCAGGAGCCCTTCAGCGAAAATTTTCATTTGATCTGTTTTAATAATAATTCTATCATCTAGCGATATTTAACTTTCTGCTGAAATCTTTATCTGTAGTAGGGAGCTCCCGTCATGTACCTTTGTTGCTGTCATTTGCATAAATTCAGCCACGCCCCTAAACGTATCCATAGTCTTATCTACTTTAATGCCTCCTTTTTCTAAGTTCCATCTAACCTGGGGCTACCTAAGTATATCACCTAAAGGACTGATTATTATGCTATCGACGATCTTAAGGTTGCTACTGCTTAATCCTTTCATCCGGCTGTCAGAGACAACTCCCGGATATTTGCATAACAGACCGAAATAACTATTTTCAAATGCATGGTTACCTCTGTTGATATCCGTGTAAGAGAGCATATTCCTTGATGG
The DNA here is from genome assembly GCF_009758125.1 of Chitinophaga oryziterrae. GTDB lineage: Bacteria > Bacteroidota > Bacteroidia > Chitinophagales > Chitinophagaceae > Chitinophaga > Chitinophaga oryziterrae. The sequence goes on along the minus strand of NZ_WRXO01000003.1, from coordinate 726,498 downwards.
ACCCTTATCTAATCTCGGATAGGTTACCTTCTCTTTACAGATCTCTCGTAAACCATTACAATAACCTAATACGCCATATAAGAGGCTGGTAAAATGCGCTCGAAATAATTACTTTTCATAATATCTATTACTTTCATCCATTAGAACTGCATCTTTAATAATCGATGCCGATATCACATTAATATTTGTGAAAAATACGCCCGTCCAAGAAATTCACTATCCTTATTCAAGTTTGTTGTATGAGTATCAAAACCCAAACCATTAGAGCTTAATCCTTCCATTTTATATTTAATTAAACTTATTATTCTACCCGGACAACACTGATTTAATATCAAATCCCTTTTGTATGAATGTCAGTATTAGAACTGTATTAAGAATGCAGTACAAATCTTTTATTTGTGTTTCATTTATATAAATTACTTTAATATCAAATAATTACTTCCATGTATTTATTCCTTCCTTCATTTTTTTAAGATTCTCTATTACATTATGGTAAGTCGGTGCCATTTCTTTTGCTCTTTCCTCCCATTCAATAGCAGCCTCTCTTTTTCCCAATTTATATAATAGATTAGCATAGGTATCATAAGCATTGAAATTGAGCTGATCAAAATGTTCAATCGAGTACTTCATTGTTTGACACCCCATTTCTAAATCTTCGGGACTATTTACATTTTGAAATAATAACCATGAGATATTATTAATATGATATTCACTGCGAGATAATGCTGTCTTATAATAAAGTGAATAATATTTACCGAATGAATTCCAATCCTTCCTATCCAGGTAATAAATCATTGCAGTCCCAAAAACCTTTTCAGAGCCGATAACACCATATTTGCTCTTGAGTAGAGTCGCCATTTTGTCCCAATTGGGACTACTACCTCCGATATGCAAAAATGGCTCAATGTATTCATTCGAAATAATCGACTTCACCATATTTTCGGCCTCGTTCCTTCCTAAAATCTTGTTTATCTTTTCAGGATTTGATTGAAATATTCTAAATCCTTCGTCATCAGTTGTTCTGGTAATATTTGAAATAAAAAAAAGATTCTCCTTTGTATACAAACAAGTCAATTTATCAATATAGCTTTTACCAATTTTTGTGAGACACTTCTGATCCTTTAAGCGAAAAGCCATTAAGGTCAATCTTCTCAAGAAAATAGAGTCTCTTTTACCAGATTCATACAATGCTAAAAACTGTTTATACTGATCATCAGTATCATTTAAATCAATATTTTTTACAATTAAAGAATTAGAATATAAAAGCGAGAGTTTATTGGACTGAATTAATGGATTATGGATTCTTTGTATTTTTTCAATTGGTATCTTAACAATTTCTCTATCATAAGTTAATAGTCCATTCTCCTCACCCTCCACATCAAATGGTTCTGTATAAATACTGGCAGATAAACCTTCTTCTCTTAATTTACTTAAAGTATCAATCATAAATTTATACTTAATCTCAAGTTCCTTAGGTTTTACCTGGATATAGCCCCAACCTTGCAAATCAGTCCATTGGTGACCAGGTACAGAAACTCCCACGCCCCCAAATTCACCACAAACCATTGCTTTCCCAACATGTTTAACAGCCATCATAGGATATGGATAAGAGTGTAAATCCGTTATATCACTGCTCACATAAGGACTGTCAGATGGAGAACGCAGTTGATTATTAATATAAAGTAACTCCCCTGTATGCCCATTAACAATTCGACTTGGGTCCCTTTTCTTAACCCATTCAGTAAGTCTTTTCTGGTCATAGGAACCCCAACGTTCATTAAATAGAACCCAAGTCGTAATACAAGTATAATTATCCAACTGATCCATAATCTCTTTGGATTCTTTTTCAAATTCATTTTTAGAATTATCGGGAAGAGAGGGAGGAGGATTCACAAAATCCTGCCAAACTAATACTCCAATTTTATCTGCATAATAGTACCAACGAGCCGGTTCTACTTTTATATGCTTTCGGATCGTATTAAATCCCATAGCCTTAATAACTTCTATGTCAAATTTCAGGGCCGCATCAGTAGGTGCAGTGTATAAGCCTTCAGGCCAATAGCCCTGATCTAAGGTACCGAGATTGAAATAAGGCCTATTATTAAGGAAAATACGATCTATTCCTTTTGAATCCTTTTGAATGTCGACTTTTCGCATTCCAAAATAACTATTTACTTCATCTACTACTTTTCCTTTCTTTAGCAACTTAACTGATAAATCGTACAAGAAAGGGTCCTCAGGTGACCAAAGCCTCACATTAGGAATTTTTAAAGAGAATAGGTCCTTATATTTGCCAATAGTTCTATTTAAAATCTTCCGTTCAGTTGAAATTGTTACTTCCATTTGTATATTACTATCGAGCATTTCACTATTAATATTACACATTACCGTTCCATTCTCAATATTTGTTTTTATACCTAAATCGACTATACGTGATGCAGAAACAGTCTCTAACCAAACCGTTTGCCAGATACCGGAGATAGCCGTATAATATATATTTGCAGGATACAAGGTTTGCTTGCCATGAGGATTAAAACCTGCATCTGTTGGATCAAATACTTTTACTACCAGTTCATTATTCTCTAACTGTAGCATGTCCGTAATGTCGAAAGAGAATGCAGTATATCCCCCAGTATGTTTACCGACTTCCTTACCATTCACAAAAACTGTTGCCTGCCAGTCAACAGCACCAAAATTCAATAATATTTTCTGGCCTCGCTTCAACTTCGGCTTTATAAAACTACGACGATACCAAAGGTTTTGGCTTGGCAATAGCGGCTTTTGTACTCCTGACAAAGCCGATTCAAGAGAAAAAGGAACCAGTATTTGGCCTTGGTAGTCAGAAGGCACTGAAGCTGACGTATCAGTAATTGTATAATCCCATAACCCATTTAAATTCTGCCAATTATCTTTCCGTATTAATTGTGGACGAGGATATTCTGGCAATACATTGGTTGGGAACACTTCTTTTGCCCATCTAGTCTGAACCGGAACCGGTTGCATTTTCCAATTAGGTTTCATTTGGGCCTGAACTGTACAGCAGAAAATTATGGATAACACCAATACTGCAAAACATTTGCATTCAAACATTCTCATCATATAACTTTTTGTAGATGATTATTAGTGGTTTTCAATAACTGATTGACAAAAAATACCGCAGTTACTCTAACTGGTATTGTAGAGGTGTAATATTTACAACCGATTTAAAAATATTTTTCGTTGTTGTTGGTACAAATATTCAACAAATCGCTGCCCATACAGATTAATAGATAATTGTTTTTCGATACAGCGATTGATTATTGGATTCAGTCAATTCAATTGATCAAATCATAGACAAATGATATTTATGCATCTTGAGCTAAATTGTATTAGCTATACCAACAATCTTATACCGACTTAGGAAGAGCCTAACCCATTATTCATATCCTGGATTTTGCTTTATCTTGGGAGTTTTTTGTAGTTCGCCCAATGGAATAGGATATAGCTGCCAATTCGTATTCCATGTCCCCCCTTTTAGTGGCGTAACCACTGACATTACCGCATCTATATTTCCGGATCTTTTCAAATCTAACCAACGATGCCCCCACTCACTAAACAATTCTACCTGTCGTTCATGTAGAATTGCTGCCAAAACACTTGGCTTATCAGCACCTCCTGAATACCCCGCTAAACCAGCCCTATGCCTAATAACATCTAAGTCGCTTATTCCACCGGTAGTTCCTGTCATATTGCCCTGCATAGTTCTAGCTTCAGATCGAATTAAATATTGCTCTGCCAACCGAAAAACCATTGAGTATTCCGTAATATCAGCCCCCAATGTTGAACTTTTATACTTATATGGATAGAAGTAAATTATTCCATCGACATTAACACTATCAACCCAATATCTTCTCCTATAATCATTAGCTTCAAAACTATTCAATATAAATTGGCTTAAATACACTGGATAAGCATCACTAACGCCTGTATTTGGAATTATAAATACCCGTCCGTCTTCTGTATTCCAACCATAATTTACTGGTTGTAATTGCCAGATAGCTTCGTTACTATTTTTCAAGAAAGTCTCATTTAAATCTGAATCAATATTATACAGCGATGTATTTTGAATTATACTTGTCGATTCAGTTTCTGCATTTATATAATCATGCATAAATAAATAAACCCTCGCCAATAATGCGGATGCCACCCATTTGATCGGTCTTATTCTCTCGTTACCAATAACTATCAAATTTTTATCAATATAATTACTACTTAATAATTTTTTTGCGCTTTTTAGATCCTCAATAATTTGCCCGTAAACAATATCTTTAGGAGCTCTAGCAAGACTCGCATTTACTGTATAATCTGTTGACAAGGCAAGAGGTGTGTCTCCATAAAAGTTAACTAAATAAAAATAGCATAATGCACGAATAAACTTAGCCTCTCCCAGTAACTGCTGACTAATGGATGGCGTCAAAGAATTTGATTGTGACAAGCCATCAATAACTGTATTCGTAATGTAAATTATAGGATAAACATTTAGCCATAAATCAGAAGAGTTACTATTAGAGCTAGACAATGAATTTTTATAATAACCAAGCAAATTAATATCATTTATACCTGTATAAATAGAAAACTCATCTGATGACAATCCTGAAAAAAATGAAATAGATGTTAACCCTCCGCTAAAAATTGAATTTGCGCTCATTTTTGCGTAAACACTAGTCATAAGGCTAATAGCAGTTGCGTCATTAGAAAACAAATTGCTTTCATTAATGCTTGTATAAGGACCTTCTACAACTACTAATTTTTTACATCCGCCATTCGCAATCAGAAAAAGAAGTATTATTAACCATTTATTAAAACATAAAGTCCTAATAAAGTTTTTATTTATCACTTTACCCGATTTTGCACGACTTTTGTCAATCTTGGTAACTTGACTTAATCTATGATATGATTTCATCTTTTTATATAATTTGATTAGCGAATAAAATTTACAGTGATACCTGAATACCAAATGTTAATACTCTCAAAGGTGGCAAATTTCCATAGCTCGCTGTTTCTGGATCAAATCCTTTATACTTTGTAAATGTCAACAGATTTTGGCCCTGAAAATAAATTCTCGCATTCTGTAGCTGTAACCTCCTACTCCAGGAAGAGGGAAATTTCCAAGTAAAAGACAAATTCTTCAATCTAATATAAGAAGCATCTGTAAAAGAAAGGTTGCTTTGACGAGCATAGAAAGTACCAAAAAATGCACTAAAATCCGAATTCGTGCTATATTTTTGTATTTGAGTAACATCTCCAGTTTTTTGCCATCTTTCTAAAACAGAAATGGGTTGATTCTTATTTGTGTTTCCAGGATTAGAGCCAATGTAATTCCCTAAAGCAGTTTGTTTTACAAATTGTAATAAAAAGGAAATTTCGATTCCCTTGTACGAAACTACATTCTGAAATCCCCCATAGAACTTAGGAAATCTACTAATAATATAATTCATATCAGTTCTACTATTAGGACTAGATGTAATCACTCCCTTGCTGTCAAAAAATTGGTAAATACCAGTTGTAGAATTAACACCAGCTGATTGATAAAGTTTTACGATATTAATAGGCTGGCCTATCACTAAGCTTTGAGCATATGAGGAGGTCGCCAAGTTAGGAAAATCAAGTAATTTATTATTTGCAACTGTCAAATTAAAATTGCTCTCCCAATTGAAGACATGATTATCAAATATTTTTGCGTTAACAGCAAACTCCCATGCGTTGTTTTCAACTTTTGCAGGAAAATTTCTTGCAATGTTTGAAAAGCCAGTCAAAATTGGTAAATTATATTGCAAAAGTTGGTTTGAGGATCGATTCTTTGAATAGTTAATATTCAACAATATCCTATCCTTTAGCCATCCCAAATCTAAACCAAATTGTAACTTTCTCGTTTCCTCCCACTGTAAATATGGATTGGTTAACCCTTGTGGAACAATAGAATTAATCCCCTGATAAGTCACCCCTACTGAATAAGGGATATATAGATTAAGAAATTGATAATCGTTTATTTGATCATTACCTGTTGTCCCGTAACTAGCTCTTATTTTCCCATAACTTAAAAGATACCTCTTGCTTTTAATCAAAGTCTCTTGACTAAAAATCCAGGCTGCTGCAACTGACCCAAAGTTATGGAACTGATTCTCAATTCCAAATCTTGAGCTCCCATCTCTCCGCGCATTTAAATTTATTACATACCTATCCCTAAGAATATAATTTATACGGCTAAATAAGGCATTATATTTATAAATAGAAGCTATACTCGATGATACAGTTATTGAACTTGCTGATTGAAGATCTTTCAATACCTGATCACTACTATAACCGGAACCATATTGTTGTAAGCTTCTGTTGTTACTTTGTTGGATAGTAGTACCAATCAACGCTTCTAATTTCCCCATTCCTAATCCTCTTTTATATGATGCCTGAGGTTCAATTATCCATGAATTAATTGAATTATTCCCATACTGTGCCGTTCTGGGAAACGTTGGTTGTGCCTCTGGAGATTGCGATGCCATAGGAGCTGTATATATCTCATTAGCTACTAAGTTTGTGTAACCCATGCTTGTACGTAATTCAAATCCGGAAAAAATTTTATAATTAAGTAATAGGTTACTTATAAGATTATTAGTCTTATTTGAATATTCTATGTATGAACTTGCAAGAGGATTACTCCACGTAGAATTACCTGCATTATTTAACATCCAATTAAGGCTACCATCAGAATTGTATAACGCTGGAGCATTGGGAGCAAGTAATATAGACCTTCCTGTAAGATCTGAAATCGGCAGCTTATTTATATCAGCCAAATAATTTCCCGTAAATTGAAGGTTAAACTTTTGATTATTAGAAGTGCTATTTAGATTACAATGAAAGGCTGCCTTCTGATCTGCAAATTCACCGGGAAAAACAGAGGTCTCTTTACGATAAGTTCCGCCAATCATATATTGTGCAAGGTTTGTCCCTCCAGATATCGAAACATTTGCATTAGAATATTTCGAAGTTTTACCTATCAATTCTTTTTGCCAATTCGTTTGTCGAGTTGTATCCCAAAAGCCATTTATATCATAATCAGTAGGTCCTACAGTCCTATTACTATTTTTAATTGCTTCATTACGCATTGTTAAATACTCCTTGGTATTTAACAATTTAATCGTCCTACCAACCTTACCCCAACCTTGCTGAAGATTAGCATCGAGCTTGACTTGCCCGGTCTTTCCTTTTTTTGTTGTTATTAAGATCGCTCCATTTGCAGCCCTTGAGCCATATATTGCTGTAGCATCCGCATCTTTTAGGATGGAAATGCTTTCAATATCTGATGGGTCAATATAATTGAGTGGATTTCCAGCTACTGGGTTTGTTACTCCCGAATAGCCTAATAAATCTCCATTAATACTAGGAAGTAGTTGACTTGTATAAGGAACGCCATCAATTACGTAAAAAGGTTCATTACCTTTTGAAATAGAATTCTGACCCTGAATAAGAATCTTCACCCCGCCACCGGCAATTCCTGAGCTTTGTGTAATAAAAACACCTGGTACCCTACCGGCCAATGCAAGTAACGGATTGGATACTGGTTGCCTTTCTATTTCTGCACCCTTCACAACACTTACGTTGCCTGTACTAAAGCGTTGTGTTGTTGTTCCATACGCTATAATTACTGTCTCGTCTAGCGTCTCAACTAATGATTTTAATGCCACAGGTTTTAGAATTTCTTGACCATGTATAAAAATATCTTGTGTTACAAACGAAACACTACTAATGGATAGAGTGGCATCTCTCTCGACGTCTTTCATTATAAAAGAACCATCATTATGACTTATTGTTCCTAATTTGGTACCACTGACTATTATAGTTGCACCTGGTATAGGCTGCCCCTTTTCATCAATAATTTTCCCTCTAACAGTAATTAGCGAATCATTAAACACAGGATTAGGATATTGATTAGAAATAGAAATATGGTTTCCGCCCTCCCCCTTCACAATCGTAATTGTCTTCTCCCCGATCAACCAACTCACACCCTTCCCTTTCAATAATTTAGCTAATACAGAATTCAGCGGTTCATTCGTTACCGTTATAGAAGTTCTAAAATTGCGATCAAGCTGGTCTGCTGATCCTGTGAAGTAGAGGGATGTTTGTTCAGTGATTTTGTCAAAAATCACTTTAAGTGTTTCGTTTTTAACGTTAAGGGATACTAATTTTTCTGCTGGTGGCTTTCCCTGAGCATATAAAGAAGCCGCAGTAAAAACAAATAAGAGTAAAATACCGCTCCATAGCCGGAACGACGAGTTGCCTGTAGACTTAGACATAAGCGCTGTGATTGGTTGGTTGGTAATACGGATATAAGCTGTCCTTCCTACCAATGACGGACAGATAACAAAAACATAACTCAAAAGAGTAACTTTTTTCAAAAAGGCTAAAAACCACGTCTAAATGTTAACGTCAGAGAAGAATTAGAGCAAAATCACATCCATATAGTTAATACCTGGTTAAGGAATGAAGCCTATAAAAATCTTTCCAAATAGGGCTTGACTTATCAAAAAAAGAATTTAAATTTAGTACAGATCTTCCATCCATCGTTGCCTCCTAAAATCAAGATTGTCATAATATGGACCAACTTCTGGATGAACAATTATTACTGGAACTTAAAGAAGAAAAGGAATACGCCTTTTCTGTTATCTACACCAGGCATCGAATGAAAGCCTTTCGTGTAGCTTATTTCATGTTGCAGAATCAGCAGGAGGCAGAAGATGTTGTGCAGGATGTATTTTCGTCGCTATGGAAGAACAGGTGCAAACTGAATGTAAGCACTTCCCTTAAAAGCTATATCTCTGCTGCCGCCAGGAACAAATGCCTGGACATGATAAGAACGAAAGGACTACATCATAAATATGCAGTAGAGTTCAATCACAACCATACAGAAGCCGCGCCAGCTAATACACAACAGGAACATAAAGAATTCCTTAACAACATACAAGCGGCGCTTAAAAGTGTAAAATCCGATATCTATAAAGAGGCATTTACGATGGTCTATCTCCAGGGCCTTGACTATAAAGAAACAGCTCAGCAATTAGGTATTTCAGTCCCGGTTTCCCGCACTTACGTGAACAGAGCCATGAAGGTCATTCGTGATCTTATGAAGAATTCTCTCTTTTCTCTGTTATGAAATCAAGTATTGTTCGTCTTTATTAAAGTTAATCGGTATGAAATACACACCTGAGCTGATACAAGCCCTCATAGTATCTGAAATGGATAACGACATCACGCCCAATGAAAAAGCGCTACTGAGTCACATCTTAGCAACAGATAGTGACGCACGAAGGCTCTATCAGGAAATGCATGATGTGCTGAATAAACCAGAAGCAGCCGCAGGAATGCTACAACTGGATGAGAATGTCAATCCCCAATTGATTCTTGATCAATTAGGTCATTCTAAAAAATCAAGATATAGAAAAGGATTGGGTGTTGCTGTAATGGCGATGGCATTGATAGGCGCATTTGTCCTTTTAAATAAGAATAAAAAAGAAGTTGTAGCTACTAACCAGATCCTGTTAAGTTTGGATAATGGAGAAGTCGTGAATCTGGAACATGCTGATACAGCGATTCGATCTGGTAACCTCTCTTTACACAATGCAAATAAGACATTGAAATTTAATGGCGGTACAGGTGGGATAGGTTCTCTTTCCGTACCGGCAGGTAAATTTTATAATCTCGTATTGTCTGATGGAAGCACCATGATGGTGAACTCTGTTACCAAAGTAAGGTTTCCTTTTCAATTTTCAGGCAGGGCAAGAGAGATCTGGGTAGATGGAGAAGCGTATATAGAGGTCGCTCCTGACATTAAACAGCCTTTTATAGTCCATCTGCCCAACAGCGAGGTGAAAGTCCTGGGAACGAGCTTTAATGTGAATACTTTCGATGGTAAAGAGAATGTTTCCCTCGTGACAGGAAAAGTGCGATTAGTAGCCGGACAGGATAGCGTGACCCTCTCTCCAGGTAAACAGGTAAATATTCAGACAGGGAGTCTGGCTATATCAGACTTTAAACAGGAACAGGTGTTGAGCTGGATGAAAGGTATTTACGTTTTTGACCTTGCTACAATGGAAGAAGTAGCGAAGGTACTTCCCCGCTGGTACGGGGTTACGGTTGTACTGGACCCGGCTGTCAAAAAGAAAATGTTCTATGGGGTAATAGATAGAAATCAACCTGTAAATGAGTTTCTCGAGAGGCTGAAGTCTACAGAGGAAATAGATTATACACTGAAAGACAATATTGTTACTATCAAATAATTGTTACTTTCAAATTATTATTTGATTATCCATTTGTCCCATCAAATAGCTCATTAATAATATTACTATTTTTTGAATTCGCATCCATTGAGTAAATTTTCTTATTAAGGACGTCTTCATATCTATCATTTAGTTTTTCCCTTAGACCAAATAATCGTTTCTCGGCAGTATCAACAAGTTGTGCAAATGTCGACACTCTAATTCTACCCATTTCAACGTTATTGCTATTCTGGACGTAAGCCTCCGAGCAATTACATGTTTTCTATAATCCCGAATACTGATATTTTTGGTGTATTATGAATGTAGAATTACCAAAACAGTCTTCCAGCTCCATACCTCGCAGATCGGTGCGTGAAAAGAAAAGAATATTACAGGACTGGCAGCAAAGCCCATTAAAGATGAAAGCGTTCTGTAGTGAGAATGACATCTCTCTGTCGGCCCTCAAATACTGGATGAAACAATTCAATATGGGGTGTAAACGAAAATCTCAACAACCATCTTCTTCCTCTTTCATATCGCTGATCCCACAGGTTCCTATTGGAACAGCGACTCCATTTGCAGAATACATCCTAGCTGATAATAGCAGAGTGGTGATCAATCAAATGGTAGACGCCAGTTTTCTGAAGGAATTAATATCTTCTTCGAAATGATAGCCCTTAATCCGGATTGCAGGTATTTCCTTTACCGGATACCTGTCAATATCAATAAAAGCTTCTATAGCCTGGCAGCTATTGTCAGAGAGCAAATGCATACAGCCCCTGTATCAAGAGATGTTTTCATTTTCCTTAATAATAAGCGCAACCAGATTAAATTGTTAGTTTGGCAGGGAGATGGTTTTGCCATTTTTCATAAAAGACTGGAAGAGGGTACTTTTGAATTACCTGTATTCCTACATGATCAGCAACATGTTGTCATCAGTTATAGCCAGCTGATTTTGATACTTCAAGGTATCAGTTTAAATAGAGTGCATTACAGGAAACGCTTTCACCGAGAAAATATCAATCATTAACATCGTGCTAACATCTAAGTTTATTTTGTTTGTTATTATTGCAACAGAATGAACACCCCGGTTGCAAATAACGATTACAAACAGTTATATGAGATCTCCCAAAAAGAGAACAGGGATCTCAATTTTAAACTGCAGCAACTACAGCATGAATTACAACAGCTGAAGAAGATGATCTTTGGCAGCCGGCAGGAAAAGTTTATACCTAGTGAAAATCAGGCAGCACAACTGGCATTGGACATAACAGTACCTGCGATAGCCACACAGGCTGTCACTAACACCCGCAAGATTGAATACATCCGCACTAATACAGTTGAAATACCGGCTGTTCATCCAGGAAGAAGCAAACTACCTGAACACCTGAGAAGAGAGGATATTATTCTCGAACCTGATCACTTGCCTGCTGGTAGTAAAAGAATTGGGCAGGTAGAGACAGAACAACTGGAGTGTATTCCCGCTGAACTATATGTCAAAAGATATATCCGCCCCAAATATTTACTTCCATCAACGGATACCACGGAAAGCAATATTGTTATTGCGGATCTTCCTGGACAACCTATTGATAAATGTATAGCGGGTCCAGGATTATTGTCTCAGTTGGTCATTGATAAATATGTTGATCACCTTCCATTGCATCGCCAGATGCAACGCTTCGAGCGGGCGGGTGTAAAATTACCTTATTCTACGATTAGTGATTGGGTAGCAGGTACCAGTAGACTAATCACTCCACTCTATGAAATACTGGTGAAGCAGACGCTGGCGTCCGGATACTTGCAGGCTGATGAGACGCCATGCCCGGTGTTGGATAAGGACAAGAACGGCAAAACACATCGCGGCTTCTATTGGATTTACCAGGATTGTATTAATAAACTAGTTGTCTTTGACTACCAGGAAGGGCGCAATAAAGAAGGCCCATCTGGAATGCTGGAGCACTTTAAAGGCATCCTGCAGACGGATGGCTATGGCGTATATGATGACATTGCTGAAAAGAATGGCATCATGTTGATACATTGCATGGCGCATGCAAGACGTTATTTTATTGAAGCACTGGATAGTGATAAAACCCGTGCTGAATATGCGTTGGACCAGATCCAACAACTCTATATTATTGAAAAGAACTGCACACAGCAAGAGCTGTCGGCAGAAGGCCGTGCCCAGATCAGGCAGGAACAATCTCTGCCAATCCTGAAACTACTGGGTGAATGGATGAGGCATGAGTATGAGCTCGTATTGCCCAAAAGCCCAATCAGTAAAGCACTTGCTTATAGTTTAAAACGTTGGGATAAACTAAGCACCTATGTAACTGATGGTCGATTGCACATCGACAATAATGCTGTTGAAAACAGTATTCGCCCTACCGCAATAGGACGAAAGAATTACCTGTTTGCAGGTTCGCATGAAGCCGCGAAAAGATCGGCTATGCTATATAGTCTATTAGGTACCTGTAAATTACACCATATAAATCCCGCTACATGGTTAGCGGACGTGTTATCCCGAATCTCTGCCTATCCAAAGAAAAACATCATTCAATTGCTTCCGCATAATTGGATACTGCAGCAAAAGTAGATACTCATTTACTCATCACAAATATGCAATTGCTCGGAGGCTTACACTTTACGGTATCCTGACGGCCGTATATTTCCCCAATCCAACAAGCGGGGCATGCATTACTTAAAACCAGGTGCTATTTACGTCGTTTACCTGTTTGCGGGTCAAAAGTACCATTCGGTGTATATCTCCCCTTCTATGGTCTTATTAACGGGTTTGGCGGGTAGTTACCCTCATCTCTTACAACTTTTGAAATCAGATACCCTTTTTGTGCTTCCTTACGGCAAGATTGGCAAGAAAGCCCATAAAGAGATACAGAACCTGAAAAACTGGGAGATCCCCGGGCAGGCGAGTGTACTATACTACAACAGCCGGCTTAGTGACTTCGTGCTTTCTTATCTCGAAGAGATTCACCGGGATAACCGCATCACGAGTGTTATTATCATTCAGATAGAAGCATTCATCTCCCTTATTCAGCAATTCCCGGAAAAGCCTATCAACGTTATCGAACAGGCCCAGCGAATGGGGATGACCCCGCGCGCGCTGGAAAATGCGTTCAAGTCTAAAAAAGGGATTACGGTGTTGTTGTTTGTGCAGCAGCGTATTGAAAAAGCCAAACTTCTCCTATTATCTTCTGATGATAGTATTGCGGAGATCTCTTTTGAGGTCGGGTATACTGATCATTCCTACTTTTCCCGGGCGTTTAAACGTACTACAGGGAAGACACCCCATGAGTTCCGGAAAGAGAATTAGTACTAATTAAGTTTTATTTCTCCTTTAATAGTTTGCTTTCGTCCTATTTATTCCTCTTCCCTATGAGGATATTTGTTATTGTTATACCCTTAGCTCTATTAATTTCATTGTTAACCATACAAATCTTTAAATAATGCCTGTAAACATCAGCTTACCAGATGGAAAGGTCTTATCAGAGCTGCCAACCCGTTACCGTAAACTAGCTTTAAACATCCCCGGGACTTCTGTGCAATTTATTTCCGGCTGTTGGGGAGTGTTCATTAATCAATCCGTTGAAATTGCGGGGCATCTATATAGTGAGCTATATGCGGAGATTACATCTTCAGACCTTTCTCTTACTTTATCATCTCCCTCCCCTGTTATCTTCCTGCAAGTGTCACTTAATAGTTCTCATCTTTGTATGCGTTACCTTGGACCGGATGTTTCTATTCCGCTTCCCTTATCTGCGCATAAGATTTATCATAGTATTTATATCGAACCCTCTGTGTCTTTACTCTCTCAGTTGCTTTCTACCTATTCTATGCTTTCTGAGTTAATGACTGCGTTCGTTGGTCTCTATAAATCTGTTATTGAACTGCCTTATGGGAGATATTCTGGTACTGTCCGTGTTGAATTAGATAAAATCAAGAACAATCAACTTACTGGTGATGCGCGCATCAAATATTACGACAACCGTATTGCTGATTGTACCATCGCTTATCTTGATGGGGTTCATCGTCGCGCGTTCCAGGACAGTCGGCTTATTGCTCTCTTTGATACTGAGATTTTATCTCTGATACATAAAATAGAATCCTCTCCCGAATTGCTTTTCAACATCGAAGAACTTGCCAAAAATATGGGTACCACTGAGCGCGCGCTTCAAAATGGGTTCCGGCTTAAAACTGGTGTGACTGTGCTGCAATACATCCAGCAGTTACGTATGTCTAAAGCTAAGACACTTCTCATCCGCTCTGATCTCCCTATTTCCGATATCGGTCTTGAAGTCGGCTACAGCGACTCTTCCTTCTTCATTAGAGTGTTTAAAAAATCCACCGGAGTTGCGCCTGGAAGGTACCGGAGTACTTTTAGTGAAGTATGATTGCCGTACTGATAATTATAGATATAACTTTTCTTCTTTCTTCACATTCAATATGCCATTATTCAAATTCTCTTCTATCTATATTTGTGATGAGCTAAGTAAGTAACCCGAAAAAATATTTTAAATGATTTCTTCTTTTAAAAGCATTCGAAATTCACTCTTTAGATGTGTACTGCTCTCATAAGGAGCACATCGACTAACCTTTTAATTCAAATTCCTTTATTATTAAACTGGATGGATAAACTTATTAGAAGGCTTATTCCCATGCTAGTGGAGTATTAATAACCTGTATTCTGGGTTAGGTTGCTGTTAACTTTAATGTCTGCATATGGAATCGGATATAATTCCATGTACGGCTGCCAGGTGGCTCCTTTAAAAGGTGCTTCTTTTTGCATCACAGAATTAATTAAATCTGTTCTTTTAAGATCTAACCAGCGATGGCCCCATTCTGAAAACAGTTCTATTCTACGTTCTTTAAGGATAGCAGTAAGAAGGTCTTCAGTTGTGTTTGCTGAAGTATTCGGTAAACCAGCTCTATGGCGAATTTCATTGAGATCGGATTGACTTCCTGATATATCGTTGAGTTTCGCTCTGGCCTCTGCACGGATTAAGTACTGCTCTGCCAAACGTAGCACAATTGAATATTCTGTTAATGTTGAACTTCCATAAAGGGCTTTGTATTTCGCCGGGTAAGGGTAGTCATACATATCAAAGACTAATTCACCTATCCAGGTGGATCTACGTAAGTCTCCCATTTCAAAACTGCCTAAAAAAGATGCAGATAAGTACACTGGACCGATCGATTCTGAGGGTATATATAAATTGGCCTCGTCGGTACTAAATTCAAATCTCATCGGCTGTAGTGCCCAAATGGTCTCCATACTATTTTTCAAAAATACCTGATTTAAAGGTATCCGAGCGGAATATAGATCTGTTTTATTAATCACTTCTGTTGAGGCAGCGTCTGCTGCTGCGTAATTCTTCACAAACAATTGAACACGTGCAAGCAAAGCATTTACTGCCATTCTATTTGGCCTTAATCTTTCAGTAGTTTTTCTCAGTATAGATGCATCCACATACTGATCGTCCAATAAACTTTTGGCTTGATTCAAATCTGAAATCATTTGCTGATAAACAGAGGCTATTGGTGTTTTACTTAATTTGGAATTGTCAATATAATTTGTAGATAGCACCAGCGGAACATCCCCATATAAGTTTACAAGATAGAAATAGTGAAAAGCCCTTATAAAATAAGCCTCTCCTAATAGTCGTTGTTTTATGGCAGGGGTAAGACTATTGGTAACACTTAATCCTGATATTGCTGCATTTGAGGTATAGATAAAGTTATATTCATCATCCCAAAACTGAGGAGAATTAGTATATAGTGAATTTAGGGCGTTTTGAAAATATAAGGTGTAATTTAAATCTTGTAAAGTGGTGAACAATGTAAAGTTATCCGCTGAAAGCTCTGGATAAATAGAGAAGTTCAAACTAAAACCTGTATTTGACATTTTTGCATAGATTCCGGTTATTGCAGCTATTGCATTTGCGTCATCTGTATATACATTACCACCGTTTACACTCGTAATGGGAGCCTCCACTTCTATGAATTTCTTACATCCGCTCTCAGCGAAACAAAAGAACAGTAAAACAATAATTTTCATATAGAACAGAGGAGTATATAATTTTTTTATGTTTTTTTTCATCGAGACAAGATTTATGATCATAAAGTAAATTGTATTCCAAGCGTATATATTCGTAAAAGTGGTAGAGAACCTTGTGCCATCGTTTCAGGATCGGCACCATAGTACTTTGTAAAAGTCAGCAAATTTTGCCCTTGTATATATATTCTTGCTTGTGAGATGTGTGTTTTTCGTAGCCATAATGCAGGTAATTGATAACTAAGAGACGCATTTTTTAGCCTAGCATAGGAAGCATCTCCGTTAGAAACATCACTTTGATTTATAGCACGGGTGGGGTTTAATAATTCTGGCCTATTTATTGTTATTTTTTGTATTTCTGCATTGTCTCCTGGAGTTCTCCAATGATTTAAAACATTAGTTGTAACGTTATTATTACTATTACCTGGAAAAGAAGGATATTTATAATTTTGACCATTCTTTCTCACGTATTGAAGCAAGAAGTCAAGTCTCCACCCTTTGTATGTTATTGTATTTGAAAAACCACCATACCATTTGGGATTTAAATCAATTAAAACGGTTCTGTCAGATTGTCCATCAGGACTAGACGTTAGTTGTCCCTTGCTGGTTGTGAACTGATAAAGACCGGTTTCAGAATTTACCCCGGCATATTTGTATACTTTTGCTAAAAAAAGAGATTGTCCTATTACATAATTACTATTAGCGTTTAGGTTGTCGTATTTAATTAGTTTGTTTTTAGGTATGGTTAGATTAATTGAACTTTGCCAGTTAAAATTTTTCGCTTTTATAGGATTTGTCTCCAATAGAAACTCCCAACCTTTATTTTCAACTATGGCAGGTAAATTACGGAGAATATAACTAAAGCCTGCAATCGCTGGGAGGATATCATTTAACAATTGGTTTGAAGAGCGATTTCGAAAATAGTTCGCCGTGATCGTTAGCCGATTGTTTAAAAAAGCAAGATCTAGTCCTAAATTTAGTTTTTTGGTTTCTTCCCATTGTAGGTAAGGATTTGGTAGTCCACCAGGTGAAAGAGTAACAATTCGTTGATAGGGCATACCTACACGATAATAATTGTATAAATCCAGAAATTGATAATCACCAATCTGATCATTACCAGTAGTTCCATAATTTGCACGCAATTTTCCGAAATTCAAGAAGGATAAACTATTCCGAACAAAGTTTTCATTACTAAAAATCCACGCTCCACCAATGGAATAGAAACTATGAAATAAATTTTCAGAACCGAAGCGGCTGCTGCCATCCCGCCTCATTGATAGATTTAAAACATAGTTGTCTTTATAGCGGTAGTTTAATCTTCCAAAAACTGCACTGTATTTGTAAGTGGATTGTAATGCATCACTAACCGTCACAGTAGATGCAGATTGAATATTTTCTAATTGTGCATCGTTTGCAAAACCTTGTGCATTGAAGGATTGCATATAGTTTTTTGTTTGTTGAAAAGTTCCGCCAACTAATGCCTCTATATGACCGAAGGAAAAATCTTTGTCATACGTTAATTGCGGCTCTGCAATCCAGGTTTCGGTGTTTTTATTGGCAAACTTAGCACTTCGAAGTATAATTGATCTATAATCCGGTCTAAAGGATATTAAAGGCGAAATTGAGATTTCGTCACTTTGAAGTCTATTATATCCCATACCGGCTTTTAGAATTAATCCAGAGACGATTTCATATGAAATATTACTGCTACTAATAAGATTATTTGTTTTTTCAGTGTATGTTCTCTTTAATGCTACGATAGGGTTGTCGAATGTAGCTACGATTTCATTAGGTGGAAGCAGCGACCAATTAATGGTACCATCTGGATTATATAAAGCAGGTGCATTTGGAGCCAAACTAATCGCGCTTGTTAAATCTGCACCTGGTAAGCGATTAGTACCATTAAGATAATTTGTAGTTAAATTGAAATGAAATTTCTTGTTTAAAGAACTGTGATTTAAATTAAAATGTATACTACCCTTTATGTTTGAAAAATCTCCTGGAAAAACTGTTGTTTCTCTCTGGTATCCACCCCCTGCAAGGAATTGAGTGTTTTCATTCCCGCCTGAAATGAAGGTGCTTATATTTTGATATTGGGCCGTACCGCCAATCAGTTCTTTTTGCCAGTCTGTACTACGGCTTTGATCCCATACAGTTAAATCTGCATTACCATTATAATCGTAATTCGTAGGAATTGGTTGTCCTCCATTTTTATACGCTTCTTTACGTAAAGCCAAATACTGCTCAGTATTTAAAAAATCGAGTTTTTTAGATATCTTACCCCAGCCGGTTTGCATATTTACATCTACTTTAGTTAGACCAGCCTTCCCTTTTTTTGTGGTGATCAAGATGGCGCCGTTTGCTGCTCTTGAGCCATAAATAGCTGTAGCATCTGCATCTTTCAATATTTCCACACTTTCTATATCTGCCGGGTTAATAAACCCAATAGCGCTGCCAATTCCGGTAGTACCACTTCTAACATTGGTAGGAATAACATCAGGGTTGTATGGAACTCCGTCTATGACATAGAAGGGTAGGTTGCCGCTTTGAATGCTATTTTTGCCTTGTACAGTTACATTCACGGCATTTCCGGCCATGCCTGAGCTTTGTTGTATAAATAAGCCAGGAACACGGCCTTCCAATGCATATAATACATTGGTTACTGGAGCCTGTGCTATGATATTGCCTTTTATACTGGAAATGTTGCTGGTTAAGTATTTCTTATTTACCTGACCGTAGGCAATAATCTGCATCTCTTCCATATTCGTGTTCGCCTCTTTAAGCACGAAACTAATGATGTTCCCATTTTTGTACTTGATCTGCCTCGTTTCCCAACCGATCATTCTCACCAATATTGTTCCCTGATCTGGAGCATTAGCAAAGGAAAACCGTCCATCTCCGTCCGTCACTGTAATCCGGTTTTTCTGTTCTTTCAGAATGACTGTAGCACCTGGTAATGGATTGTTATTTTCGTCTTGTACCATACCACTAATATCTTTTTGCTGGGCGGGAGAGAGCTGATCTTTCATAATCTCTTGCAACGCCTCCTCTATCCTCGCCTGTTTCAAACTAACCGTCACCGGCTTAGCTATATCCAACAGGTCACTCTCAAACAAAAAATTATACCCTGTCTGTTTCCCAATACTCCGCAACACTTCCCTGATAGGCTGATTTTTCACCACCAGGTCAATCCGTTGCGAATGGACATTAGCAGAAACATTTAAGCTCAGAATTAGTATAGTAATAAATTGTTTCATGACGATAACGTATTTGACTATTGACAGGTACCTCCTGTTTTTAGGAACGAGAGGGAACAAGCCATTAACACGAACAGTTTTATCCATAACTTTGGTTTAGTTGGTTTAAAATGTTGGTTGATAACTCGACTACTATATTGGCGCCATTATAGATATGGTTGCCAAACCTGTCTATGTGGTCCAAATTCAGTTATTGCAAAAACTACGTTAGAATCAAATGATGTGTAATGGTAGAACGTTACTTGAAAATTTTATTCAGCATCAGAACAGCGGACATCGGATATAAAAATAAATGGACAGTCAATATAGAACGTAATATTTTAATGGAATAAGAGATCTGACGCTTGACAGTCTCCTCAGATATATTTGCCTTCTCTGCAATTTCTTTATGGTTCAGGTATGCCTTACGGCCCAACTCAAAAACTGCACGCATCTTTGGGGGAAGATTCTCAATTTCTTTTTCTACCTGTAACCTCAATTCTTTCTCACGTAGAGTATAATCTGTTGTGTATGGGCCCTCACTTATAAAAGCAGAGAGATAAGCTACATAATTGATTTTAATTTTTCGCGGTTCATCATATTAATGATGCGATAGCGAACAGATGCATACAGGTAAGAATACAGTGGAATAGCTGTGTTGATCTCGCTCTTGCAGACCCAAAACGAAGTAAATATATCCTGAACAACATCTCCCGCTAACTCATTATCCTTTAACATACGACAAGCATGACGATAAAGGAGTGATCAGTACCGTTCGTAAATCGCTGAGAAAGCAGCCTTATCAGGCTGGATTAAATCTCTCTATCAATTCAAGATCTGAAAGTGTGTCATGGGCATTCATTATAGCTGTAAATCCTATGGTTAAAGTGTTTACCAAATGTAGCAATTTTTCATCTAAATTGCTACATCAAATATATTCATTAACGCAGATGTAGCCATATTGACATTCCCTAAAAAAAATCAGACTTTCATATTTTGTTTTTAGCGGGTCAAATCAACTAAATACTGTTTTACTTCTTATTGAAAAATGCTGTATTCAAAGTATTATTAGACACTAAAAGGCTCCGGAGGAGCCCCGTGTTTGTAGCAACAATCTATCTTCTACATAATAGACTCCGGAGGAGTCCCCTGATACTAGCAGTTTTAGGAGACTAACGAAGTCTTTGTTTTGTTGTTTAATGTGTTTGCTACAAAGACGGGGCTCCTAAAGGAGCCTATTATATTTTGTAACAAAAATGCATTATATTTTGTTACAATCATATTGAAGATGTATTATCTACTTTTGACAACCTGTTTCAATTACCTCATTATTTGAATTTCTTAGTTTCCTGTTTGAATACCGTTAACAGGCTGGCAAGGTTCTATCCTACCTTTGTATCCTCAAAATCAAAGTATATGATAGAAAACAAAGTAGTAACCATTACCGGTGCAAGTAGTGGTATAGGTGAAGCAACAGCGTTATTATTGGCTGGTCGTGGTGCGAAGGTGGTATTAGGAGCAAGGCGGCCGGAACGGCTGCAGGCGCTTGCAGATAAAATCGTAGCAGCAGGTGGAGAGGCGGTGTATATCAAGACAGATGTAAAACAGCGGAATGATCTGTCTGATATGGTAGCGCTGGCTATTGAGAAATATGGTAAACTGGACGTTCTCATTAACAACGCAGGAGTTGGCCCCATTTCAATGATGGATGAACTAAGAGTAGAAGACTGGGAAGATATGATCGATATCAATGTGAAAGGTGTGTTGTATGGTATTGCAGCAGCGCTGCCAGTCTTCAGACAACAGGGCTTCGGGCATTTCGTTAATATCGCTTCTACTGCTGCCTATAAAATAGTTCCAACGATGGCCGTCTATGCAGCGACAAAGTCCGCGGTAAGATTTATATCTGAGGGATTACGGCAGGAAGCAGGTGACAAATTAAGAGTGACGATCATTTCTCCGGGGATGATTAATACGGAGTTTATAGAGTCCATGACGAATAAAGAGATGAAGGCGCAGATAGCAGCCGCAATGGGAAAGATAGGGATTGCACCGGAAGCTATTGCTAACGCTATAGCATATGCGATAGAACAACCAGCTAATGTTGATGTAAGTGAGATTATTGTTCGTCCGACGGCACAGAGTTAGTAAAAAGGAACATTCCGATATTGTCATTTAAAAAGTCATCCCTCGTTTTTCAACGAAGGATGACGGGATGACTGCTCTTACGCAATTACCACTTCTTTAACAGCTTCATGTCCGGGACGATCATAAACAGTCACTGTTATTTTCGTACCTGCCACTGGAAGGTTGTTTGATAAAGTAGTGTATGCCCAGCCTAACTCATGCGAACCTCCAGCCGATCTCAGGACTGCATATCCCTGCTCTACGAACAGGCCACCTGCAGTTGTGATCACCACCAGCATCTTCACTATTTTGAACTGATCTGCACGAATCACGATGATTTCTCCGGCGTTGCCTTTGTATAGTGCTGTATCGATGCTTTTTATTTCAGGTTCAAGGAACGCATCTCTGAAAGCAACGTTATAGGCACTCTGTTCAGGTTTGGCCACTGCAGCGTAGAGTGCTTTGGTAACCGGATCTTTGATAGCCATCTTTGCATACATGGTGGCTTCCTTAAATCTATCCTGTATTACCAGCTGATCATCAGTAGCCGGAATAGTGGTCCCCCTGCTCTTTCTGCTTACGATGGTTGCTCCTGCTCTTTGACGGAGCGTCATTTTTCCGGCGACTGTACCAGACAGTCCCTCTGTGAATATGTTATCTTTTGTCTTTGCCATGATTGTAATTTTTTTTTGTGTGAATGAATCATCACGGATTCCTGAGTGAAACAGAAGGCACCTCTCTCCTGTTTCAGGTGCAGCCTCAGTAACCGTAATCGTTACAGCAATATTAACCCGGAATACATCGTGTTTTGAAAAAAACTATGCGAAGAACGAACAATTCCTTTGTGAAGATGCTACAAATGCCGGGTGAAGCAATTATCAACCTATCACTTTTATACGTGTAATTAATTCATTCCTGCATTTTTTACTAATGTAGATTTCCCTTTCTTTCACAAAGACAGCTTCCTCCCCTATCTTTGAGATTTTACAAATTGATACAATAGAAGACCTGTTTACACGACAGAACAAATCTTCCGGCAGCAAGGACTCCAGACGATACAGTGCAATATAAACGCGGTGAATGGCCGTATCCGTTATTATTTTTGAGAATTGATTTTCTGTTTCGATATAGCATATTTCACTGCTATTGATCTTTACGAGAAGTTTTGTACTGATTTGAAGAAAAAAGTCCTGGTGCATCGTATTCTGAGGGTAATATTCTATACGAATGTATGAAAAATATGTACTGAAAATAACGTATCTATCAGGAAATTTGTCCTCTTTGTCCTTAATTAAGGAAAAAGAGGACAAATTCTTAAAACTCATACTGAGCCTATGTTATATGATGAAAAATATTTCTTATTTTTACGCTATCTATATAAATTTTGACCCATGTTATTTTTGTTTTTCATCCTGCTGAATCATACTGGATTCTCTCTCTAAAGAAATTGTGATCCCTCACAATTCAATCTTCAGCTTTACACAATAATTTGTTTAAAGGGGATCCCCTATTTAAATCTAATTGATAATGCCCGTCAATTATATAAAACAGCAACAACTCTTCTTCGACAGAGTAAGGAAAGACTCATCCATTACATCTCAACACCAGGTACTGTACATACACTTGTTTCTTCAATGGAACAAACAGCATTTTAATCCACACATAAAATTAAACCGCGAGGAGATCATGGCTGCAAGTGGGATAGGGTCAACAGACACCTACTACACTTGTCTGAAATATCTTTCTACAGCAGGTTATCTGATTTATCCCGATAGAAAAAAGGGGTGTGTAAAAATGCTGGAGTCATACAAAGAAGCAGTTAATACTGATACCGGTACAAAAGATAATCCCGATACCGGGACAAGCAAAAGCCAGGATTCAGGACAATCCGGGAATTTAAAGGAAAATGAAGTCCCGGATTCAGGACAGCCTTTTATTAATAATAAAACTGTAGTAAATAATGTAAACCGTACAAACACGAATTATACTCCTTCTCCGGAAGAAGTACGCATTTTTTTTGAGTTACGAAAGTTCACCCCTGATGAAGCCATCATTTTCCGGGAACATTTTGAGAAGAAAGACTGGAAAACAAATGGCAAACCTATCCAGAACTGGAAAGGAATGGCTATAACATTTGTAACTGCTCTCAGAAACAATAAAAAAGATAATGACAACAATGGATCAACAACGGATTTTGACACCCCTTAGTAATTACGATACCGTTCGCGAACGGATGAATGATATGGGTAAGCACCTATTTGGAGACAGCTTCCACATCGGCAGTAAGGAGCTTGGTGTAAAAGCTATGGTAGCATGGGCGCTAGGCCGTAAAAAAGCCGCAAAGGAGCTTGGTGTGGACCTGAAAAAAGGTTTGCTGGTCGTAGGCCTAGGTTCGCGCAAGAACAACATAATGGAGCTTATACGACTCTTTACGATTGAACCGGACTATCAGCCCAGATTTGAAAAAGTCACCTGTGCTTTTATCAGCAATGCTTTTTCAGTAAATGGCCCTGCTGCTATCCTCCCATACATTACCGACAGTGTAAAGCAGAAAAAGGATTTCTGTTTTATTGAACTGGGCGAAGAACTAAAATCCCGGCACTATAGCACCAGTTGCTATGTAATGGAGCAGATAATCCATACACGCTGCGAACAATACCTCAGGGAAGGGATACTCACGCATGTGACCAGCAGTCTGACCAGCCCCCAGATTGAAGCCCGGTATGGCTTCGCAATGAGAGACTATCTGAGAAATAGTTTCAATCGTATAGTAATCCGTGATGAGGAAGATGACGGCTCTTGATGAGGAAGATCACGGCAATTGAACAGGTTTATCTTACGTTTATCCTACGTTAAAAGACGTAGGATAAACGTAGGATGAACCTATTCAAGTGCTGTTTTGAACCTGTTCAATGCAGATTCAGGTAATCCCTGATAGCAGTATGATATACTGTCTTCCCTTTAGACACCGGATAATTTGCCTTTTTTACCGGATCATGCACAATATCCTGGGCAAATCTGACAGCCGCCGCAAATCTATCGTTAGCATCTAACTGTGCAATACTGGGTTGTACCTTACTCATATCAGGATACTTGCTGACGAAAGTCCTGCCGCTCCTGTTCCTGTAAACGATTTGTTTTCTGATTGTTCCCGTTTTACCTCCCCAGGCAGCAAAAGCGGAATTGTAACATCTTGGCATAATTTTTTTTATGGAAAGTAGTCGTTTACTGAATGCAAAAATGAATAATATGTGTGAGCATGCTGGAAAACATGTGCGAAGTACCCCAAATAGCTGTATGAATGAAAATCGTAAACAAAAGATCATTTGTTCATTTTCGAAAGTTGCAGTGGGAACGCAGTAATTTAAATCAAAGAAACTTCTTCGAAACAAAATAGGTCAGTTAAGTAATTTAAGGCTATATCTTGATAATATCACCAGCCAGGATAAACGGGAAATGCTAAGAGTTTTACCTGATATTGCAGGCTAAGTTTTAGCGTAACAATATTATCCGGGGCTAAATGTGCTTAAAAAAGACACATTTAGCCCCGTACCTGGTAAATACGTATCCTTATATTTCCTGAATAATTAAATATCAGGTATCTGCCGTTTTGATAGTTTTGAGCAGATGAACTTGAGCAAGTAGTTTGAACGTGTTAAACAATACGAAACCATCCTTTCATTTCCCGAATCAGAAGCAAAATAATGCTCAGCCATTATTGTTGCGCTTCATATTTTATGTAAGTTTGCATACCTCAAAATATATACCATATGATTCTCAATCAATCTGTAATCGTAGACATTAAAGATATTATCGACAAGGCGAAAGATAAGGCTATCAGGCTGGTTGATCATCAGCGTACAATAATGTATTGGCACATTGGTAAACGCATTTTTGAAGAAGAACAGGAAGGAAAAGACCGGGCAGATTATGGTAATTATCTTACTAAATTCATAGCGGAACAGTTAGAACCTGAATACGGAAGTGGATTTTCTAAAAGACAAGTAGAGTTAATCCGACAGTTTTACCGGACATTCCCAATTGCGAATACAGTGTATTCGCAATTGAGCTGGAGTCAGTACAAACTATTAATAAGACTTGATAATCAAGACAAAAGAGATTTCTACGTAGCAGAAACAATTAAAAACAACTGGACCGTGCGTCAGTTAGAGCGCCAAATTCATAGTAACCTATGGGAACGACTGCTGATGAGCAATGAAAGGGAAAGCGTTTTAGCAATAGCCCGGAATGAAAAACACATGTCTGATGCTAAAGAGATAATCAAAGATCCAATTTACCTGGAATTCTTAGGATTACACCGCGAAGCATCCTATTATGAGAAAGACATGGAACAGGCTATTATCACCCATTTACATGATTTCTTATTGGAACTCGGCAATGGCTTTGCCTTTATAGCAAGACAGAAACGATTACACATTGAAGGTGATGAATTCTTTATTGACCTGGTCTTTTACAACCGCCTTTTACGATGTTTTGTTATCGTAGAAATAAAAACGACGAAACTTACTCATCAGGATATAGGGCAATTACAGATGTATGTAAATTATTACGATCGCTATGAAAAAAAGGATTTTGAAAATCCAACTATCGGAATACTACTTTGTGCAGAGAAAAATAATGCTGTAGTGAAAATTTCCCTACCAGAAAATAATAAAACTATAATAGCAAGCGAGTATAAGTTATACCTGCCGACTGAACAACAATTGATAGCGGAAATGAAAAAAGAGATTGAAAAACATGACTATGAGATGGAACTTCCCACCTCATAATTGCTGCTATGACTCAATCCTGCTTACTTTTTGAACGGATGCCCCAGAAAGATCAATACCAATGGAATTAACAGAAACGGGATCTCTATCAGCGCTGTTTTGATATTCCCTGCTCTTAGCGATAATGCCATGATGATCAATATAGAAACGGCATTAATCAGGTTAGCAAGGAAGAATGTCTGTGGGAAAAAGATCATTATACCAACGGCAATAGTGACGATGCTGAAAACGACCGCGCTTGTTTTGCCTATGCCCAGGCCCTCCATCATTTTAGCCTGTTCAGGATGTGCGTCCATGTGCAATCCATCCCACCCGTGTTTAAAACTTAAAAAGGCGGTCAATAAAATTAGTACTCCACTAAGAATTTTCATGTTGCTTTTTTTATATGAAATTATTACCTGCCTGACATTGTTTTAGCTCCCACTTTACTGGTTTGTCCCAGTATGAACCCGGGAGCGAACCTGCTCATGATCTTCAGCACGCGGGCAAGACCCGGATAGATCTCCAATGTATCTTTTTGCAATCCCTTAATAGCAACGTCGATCAATTTGTCTGGTTCCATCAGCATTTTGGGATCAAAGCCCTCCTCTTCCTTGAACTTGTCATTCAGCGGCGTCCTTGAACCAGGCGCCAGCAATTCGAACACCTTGACAGATGTATTTTTGAGCTGTACCCGTAAAGATTGTGTATAGGAATGAAGTCCGGATTTGGTAGCCCCGTAAACAGGAGACAAGGGGAAGGGTACCAGGGCGATACCGGAAGTTACATTGAGGATCGCCGCCGATTTCTTTGACTTCAGATGGGGCAGGAATTGTTGCACCATACGGATAGGTCCCATCAGGTTTATTTCAACCTCACGGGTGATGTCATGAAGGTCCATTGAGGTATCGTGCAGGTTGATCTTACGCATTTCTCCGGCATTGTTGATCAGGATGTTCAGCGCAGGGAAACGGCTGGTAACCTGCTCAAATAAGCGTTTTATCGCTTCCGGATCGCTTACATCACTTTGAATAATCTCTACTTCCGGAAGACGCCTCTTTGTTTCGTCGAGCTTTGATTGATCTCTTCCTGTAATGATCACTTTATTGTCAAGCGCCAGGAGACGTTGGGTTAATTCGAGTCCCAAGCCGCTTGTTCCGCCCGTGATCAGGATTGTATTCTTGCTGAGTTCCATCTTTTGTACGTTTTAATTTGATAGAACAAAGATCAGACGAAACAGGGTTCGCTGTTTACGAGAATCAATCCATTATTTGCAAAAAAGAAACCTCCTCCACCTATTCACGATAAGATAAAGGGGAATAAGAGGTCTGCTTTTTGAAGAAGTTGGAGAAAGTGGCCAATTCTTCAAAGCCCAGGCTATAAGTAATATTTGATAAGAGTCCTTTTTTTTACAAAGATCTTCATTAGATCGTTGATAAAAAATAATCCGACACACTACTCACAATATCATCAATATTCGCATTATAAAATCCGGACCCATTCATACAACCACATTCAACAATATAATACTCATCCCCACACAAACAAATATCCATTACAAAAACATCATGAGGAGTATATTCCTGACACCTTGCTTCCGCAAAAGAAATTACCGTTTCAGGACATCCCTGCTCCTTTTTCAATTTAAAATATTCTCTATACTTTGATGCAGCAATCACTTTCTTGTTAACAATCCAGAGACGCCATTCAAATTGAATGTTATAAGGCTCAGATACCACAATCTTACTTTCAAGAGATAAATTAGTATTCTCAATGATCTTAAGTTTATTATACCAATCTCCTATCTCGTCAAAACGTTTCACCTCTCCTGCAAAGGATTTGCTATCATCGTCCGGACGAATAAACAACTGCTTATCCGGACTATAATTATCTCCTTCTATTAACGCTTGAAAAGTACTGATTGAAGCATCGTAATTAAGCATATATCTCCCCCACTTCTCAATATAATTTTCTATTGAAAAGTTCTTCTCATCATAAAATACACCTTGCTTAAGCTCTTTATTTTTAAATACAAGATCGTTAAAAGTCGTAGAGCCGTAAATGATGGATTTCCGGCTTTTATCAAATGCAGGAAGCTCGGAGGTAAAAGGTATGATATCTAATCCAATGAATTTGACACCAATCTTTTCGCAGAAAGCTGCTATTCTTTCAAAATCATTTGTGAGGTTTCGTTGTATCACCCATTGAATATCCATATAATTCATAATACAAATCTAGTAAATCACTTCATCAAAAAAGACCTTTTATCACAATTAGTAATAAGCCAAAGCGATAATCGCTATCCCCAAACCCAAGCAATATTCCCTTACTTATTCATCACACCTTTATCCTCAGATTTAATTGACGCTGTGGATTTTAACAGAAAATAAAACATAGCCTTAACGGGTTGACTCATGGGCCTTTTATCATTTAACCATGCCGATAAATTTGTTTTGTCAATTCCGGTTTCCTTTTCAATATCCTTAATTTTTATGCCTCTTTTTTCCAGACTGTCCCGAATAAATGATGTACTAAGTTCATCAACTTTAGGATGCGAATATGGTATTGCCTGTACGTGAACAATGTAATCATTGATATAACGTGAAAACAAATCTTTCGTTATTTTAACTAATTTGGGTAAGTCTGCATAATTCTCGGAAAGGCTTTTGCCCTGAGATGTTTGTATTGTTATTGTTTTCCCCTCATTATCTACTCTCAAAATTTTGAACTCAATATTTGAGAATCTTCGATGCTGTAAGGCACCAAATTCCATTTTTTTAATTGATTCGTCAGCGAGGAAATCAATTTTCCGCAAATTCTTAATTTCCATAATTTTTTTTTTAAAGGTTATGTATATCAAAGTAAAAAGCAGGGGAAGAAATCTCCCCTACTTCTTTTTACAAAATTTTCAGCTCATTGTTTTCAATGTTATAGATAGCAATTTGTTCATTGGCAATTCCTGCCTCTGTTGCCTCTATTTCACTTTCAAACACCATAACTGTGTCCCAGTAAAAAACGCCTTCATTATTCCAATACCCAACTATACCTGTGGTACCAGTTGCATATTTAAGGACCTTCAGCAAGCCTTCGTCTCCAAAACTATTCTGTGTTTCAATTTTGGCAACTACCCAGCCTTTTTTTACTGGTTTTAAACTGGGCACATACACTGTGAATCCATTAGGATTCTCTTCTGCAAGACACATAAGTGCATTAAGAACATCCATCTGAAAATTCGCCACTTGTATTCCGTAGGCACGGTTATAATAGTTCAAAGAACTAAGGGCAAAGTTAGTATAAAGTTTGTTAATTACAAACTTTATACTAACTTTGCCCTTATTATACCCGGCCTAAAATACTGTTAGTTGCTCATCTCTAATAGATACTGCCTTTCAATCCTCGCACAACTACAAATATATCCCACCTGAAACTTCAATTCTTTGTCCGTTTACCCATTTGGCATCACCGGAACATAAAAAGGCAACTACACTTCCTATATCATCCGCATTACCAACCCTACCTAAAGCCGTCTGTGAAGTAATGAAACTTTTCGTCTGTGGATTGTTCCTTATTGTCGCTCCGTTGAAATCCGTTTCTATCGCACCAGGCGCCAGTACATTGGCCCTGATACCACGAGAGCCGTACTCCTTCGCTACATAACGGGCGAATACTTCTATCGCCGCTTTACAGGAAGCATATGCAGAATAACCAGGTACATTAAAACGTGTAGAACCGGAAGAAATAAAGATTACACCACCGTTATCATTCATCAAAGGAAGAGATTTCTGCGTAAGAAAATAAACGCCTTTAAAATGAACGTTCATCAGCTCATCAAAGGTATCCTCTGTAATATCCGCGATAGAAACAGATCTGCCTATACCAGCATTGTTAATGAGATAATCAAATTTATCCGTGTCCCAGGTGGCTTTCAGCACATCCTTTACCTGCTCCAGGAAGCTATCAAAAGAGGCGGGTTTGGAAACGTCGAATTGTAAGGCAACAGCTTTAGTGCCCGCCCATGTTATTTCTGCTATTACATTTTCCGCCTCCTGTTTATTGGTGTTGTAAGTCAATATAACATCAATGCCTTTTGAGGAAAGAGCAATGGCCATATCTTTTCCCAGTCCACGGCTACCACCGGTGACTAACGCAATTTTATTCGTTTTCATTTCATTTGAATTAATAACGCAAAGTTACTACCACTGGTAACGCAGGCTATAACGAAATTCAAATCAAGGATTACGAAATTCAATCATTCTTAAATTGCAAAGGAGTAATGTTCAATTTCTTCTTGAAGAAATTATTAAAATGGGTCACTTCATTAAAACCTAAAGTGTAGGCGATCTCAGATACATTCCAATGCGTGTTTTTCAAAAGGATCTTTGCTTCCTGCAATACCCTTTCCGCAATAATATCAGAAGTAGTTTTTAACGTCGTTTCTTTCAACGCCTTATTAAGATGGTTAACATGAATAGACAACTGATGAGCGAAATCAGAAGCAGAACGTAACTGGAACCGTTGCCGGGTATCTTCAATAGGGAACTGACGTTCCAGCAGTTCCAGGAACAAAGTAGAGATCCTGCGGGAAGCATTATTATCCTGGTTTGGGACACTCCTGACAGGTTGCATTTTCGTGGCGCTGTGCAGCAGCTCGAACACCAGGTTTCTCAGGGCATCATACTTATGTACATAATCCGATTCAATCTCTTCATACATACGCTCATAAATGGATCTTATACGAACGGCCTGCTCATCCGACAGTTCAAGTACCGGTGTCCCGGCCGGCTGGAAAACAGCATAGTCTTTCAGATTGCCGAAATGATGGAAAAAAGCAGCCGTAAATACACATATATAACCACTCTGCTGCTCGTCCAGCGATTCCCAGTTGTAAGGTATTAAAGGATTAGAGAACAATAACGCCTGCTTATCTATTTCAACGGTTTTATCGGCATAATGTATTTTCCTTCTGCCAATAAGCAGACTGATTTTGAAGTAATCCCTCCGGCTATAGGGTACTGGTCTGGCATGCTTTCCAACAAAATCCTCAATCCTGAAAACATTAAAATGTCCGATTTCCTTTTTCAAGCTATCGGGGACCCAATTGAGCTTTCTTTTATAGAAATCTTCTATCGTCTCTGTTTTATTCATTTTACAATATTACGAAATTCAAATAGGGGATCTGGCAGAGAAAAAATAATTTTCACATTTTTTTTGCAATTAATTTTGAGAATTATTTTTAATTTGCTCCCCGTTTAAGACAACAGCTCCCTGTTGTATGGAAAGGTAAATAGCTATTATTTCATAAAGAATATAATCCTTATTTATTAATCTTATGTCTGCGAAAAAACAGTATCCAAAACGGATTAAGTTCCACTCTTTTTTTTGTCTTTTCTTATTATTATTGAGTAAACAAAGTATTGCGCAGAAAGGTACTCCTCCTTTTACAGCAAGGCTGATGAACATCGAAGCTGCCGCCAATACCACTTTTACCTACAACACAAAACTTCGTAACGCGGCCTCCCTGCCACGTATTTACCAGCTCTCTGCCACGATTCCTCCCGGTTGGAATATAGCCTTCAAAGTGGAAGGTATGCAGGTAACATCCCTTAACATCGATTCCGGGAGGACCCAGGACATTACCATAGAGATCAATCCTACCATACAAACTAAACCTGGCAAATATGCCATTCCCGTAGTGGCAACTGCCGGATCGGATTCCACCAGGCTAAACCTGGAAGCAGTGGTGAAAGGGACTTATACCGTTCAGCTCACAACTCCCTCCGGAAGGCTCAGTGATGATGTGACCGAAGGTAGCCGGAAAGAGATCCACCTGCTGGTGAAAAACACGGGTACCATTGCGCTCGAAAACCTGGCGCTTTCTGCACAGGCCCCTCCGCAATGGGAAACAACATTCTCCCCTTCCACAATTACCAGACTGGAACCCGGCAAAGACGAGGAAGTTATCGCCACCCTGCATGTTCCCGATAAAACCATCGCAGGAGATTATGTTACCACGTTCTCGGCCAGGAACAACAATAGTTCGTCTGATGCAGCTTTCCGTATGACTGTCAGGACCTCCGTCCTTACAGGATGGCTGGGCCTTCTCGTTATACTGGTGGCGCTGGGCGTTGTGTATTATCTGATCCGTAAATATGGCAGGAGATAGCAGCTTATGGAACAACCAATCATTGAGATGAATGGCCTCACCAAACACTATGGCTCCTTTAAGGCTGTAGACAACCTTCACCTGTCTATTAACAAAGGAGAGATATTCGGTTTGCTGGGCCCCAATGGTGCAGGTAAATCCACCACCATACTGATGCTGCTGGGATTAACAATACCTACTGCGGGAGAGGCACGTATCTGCGGGATTAATGCTTCCCGCAACCCTATCCCGGTAAAACGTAAAGTAGGCTACATGCCCGACAACGTAGGCTTCTATAATGAACTCACCGCGCTGGAAAACCTTATCTATATAGGAAGACTAAACGGCATCCCGGAAAAAGAAGTGAAGAATATTGCCAGGGAAATGCTCGTAGAGGTTGGACTGGAAACTGCCATCAATAAGAAAACCGGGACTTTCTCCCGGGGGATGAAACAGCGGCTCGGCCTGGCAGATGTGCTGATCAAACAGCCGGAAGTCATCATCCTCGATGAACCTACGCTGGGCCTGGACCCGGCAGGGGTAAAAGATTTCCTGGAACTCATCCGGCAACTGAACCAGCGTCAGAACCTGACCGTATTATTATCTTCCCATCACCTGCATCAGGTACAACAGGTATGTAATCGCGTAGGCATATTTGTGGCCGGGCATTTACTGGCTGAAGGCAATATTGAAACGCTCACCGGCAACCTGTTCAAAACAGCGCCTTATGTAGTACAGGTGACCTTGAAAACGGCCATTATGCCTGATGTACAGGCACTACAATTGCCAGGGGCGGAAAAGATAACGATCAATGGAGATGTTATAGAGATTTCAGGGCAGGAAGATATTACACCTGATATCGTCCGCTACTTTGTACACAAAGGTTTTGACGTTACCAGTGTACAGAAGAAAACTTACGGTCTGGATGAGATTTATCAACAATATTTTGAAAATAATTTAAAGGAAAACGCACCCAATGAAAAGTCAGGCAGGTCTTTTTTCGGCAGATTCAAAAAGCATTAGTTCTCCATTTCTTGTGATGATGAGAAAGGAAGTGGCAGACCAGTTACATAGCTTGCGCTTTATTATCCTGGCAGCACTTATCCTGTTCACTTTCTTTGGATCCATGTACGTGTCCATGGCTAATATCAGTAAGGCGATAGCCAATTCACGTGATCCGGACAGATTGTTTTTATATCTGAAATTATTAACGACAACGGATGGATCACTTCCCCCCTTTCATATATTCGTGGGTTTCCTGGGGCCATTGCTGGGTATTAGTCTGGGTTTTGACGCTATCAATTCAGAACAATCCAATGGTACTTTGATCCGGCTGATGGCACAACCTGTATACCGGGATTCTCTTATCAATGCTAAATTTGTCGCATCCCTGATCGTTATCAGCACGCTATTTTTATCTCTCAATCTGCTGATGATAGGCGGTGGACTGATGATCACGGGTGTAAGGATAGAGCCGTCCGAGTTTATACGCATCCTGTGTTTTGTTGTATTGAGTATTATCTATGTATCCTTCTGGCTTAATCTATCCATACTTTTATCGGTAAAATTCCGGCAAACCGCTACCTCGGCGCTGACAGCCATTGCTATCTGGTTGTTCTTCACGATTTTCTACCAGATACTCGTGAATATTATCATAAAGGCAGTACTTCCCGATCCCAACATGCTGTCACAGGAGCAATTGATTTCATACAACGGGATCGTGATGACATTCCTGCGCTTTGTACCCAGTCAGCTGTATACCGATGCAACCACTACCCTGCTGATGCCTTCCGTACGCAGCCTGGGACCGCTAACCATGGAACAGATGGCCGGCGCTATCCCTTCACCTCTTTCCCTGCGTGAAAGCCTGCTGGTAGTATGGCCACAGGTAAGCGGACTTATTGCAGCAACAGTCGTATGTTTTGCCGTTTCTTATTATATCTTTATGCGGAGAGAAATACGGACATGATATGCTAAAAACACCACCTGCCCAAAGTGTGTTTTGAAATACACTTTGGGCAGGTAATAATTCAAAGCAATAACTATTTCTATCCATAGATCAATAGTTATTCCAGCCCCATTTAAAACGCCCTGGCAAAATCCGTAGCAAAATCCTTAAAAGTGATCTTACCCGATACAGGGTATTTATTCTGTTGATAATGGGTAGACAATAACCCTTCCCTTATCGCTACTCCCATCGCTACAAAATAGTTTTCAGCAAGCTCTTTGGAAAAGCCGTTTTGCATAAGGCCCTGTAGTAACTGTTCATCTGTAAAAGGAACCCAGGAGATCGGCTGACCAATAACATCCGCTAATATCTGTGCTACTTCGTTGCCATTCTTTTTGTCGCTCACCAGGTAATGAATATTAACACCGGTAAAAGAAAGAGTATCCAATGCATCTGCGGCCACAGCTGCAATATCATGAGGATGAGTCATGAACATGTCAACGGTTCCATCGAAGTTATTCCCGATGATGTGCTGATGTTTGATCATCTCTATTGCGCCGAAGAAATTCGTATAAAACATACCCGGGCGAAGATGTAAAACATTAATGCCGTTCAGGCTTTCTTCCAGATTATGATATTCTTTTAATGGGCCCTGACCTGCTAAAGGAGAACCTACGCTGCTAAGGTTTACAACGTAGCGAACACCCGCCTGTTCAATCGCTTTGGCATAGTTACGGCTTACACTGGTCATGAAATCCGGATTATTATTCGGCGGTATCATGGTATAAACTGCATCTGCCCCTTTAAACGCATTTACAAGAAAATCAATATCTTCCACAGATCCTACCGCTGCTGTAGCGTTCAGATCTTCAATTGCTTTTACTCTTTCCGGGCTTTGGGTAACCACTGTTACCTGATGTCCTTTCGCAGTTAATATCTCTGTAATTCCTCTGCTGATGTTGCCCAATGAGCCTGTGATTGTAATCTTCATATTGTCATGTATTTTTTCGTAAACAAAACTAAAACTTTACTTACTTTTATACATGTACTTACCCTAAAGTATGTATCTATGACCAAGGTTAAAGAAAGCTCTACTATCCAGGCGAACAAAGAAATCGTTTTCAGGGAATGTCCTGTAACATATGTTACGGACAGAATCGGTGGACGATGGAAACCCTCGATCTTATTCAATTTATTAACAGGTAGTAAGCGGTACAGTGAATTGAAGAATAGTATTCCCGGCATAACTGAAAAGATGCTGATACAACATCTGAAAGAACTGGAAACAGATAAGCTGATCATGAAAGATGTGATGTATAGTTTAACGGCTTCCGGAGAAAGTTTAAGACCAGTACTGCATGCAATGGCAGAATGGGTAATTGAAGACAGTAAAAACAATGCCAGGGATATCTCTAAAAGCCTGGATAATTTTCCTATATGAACGGATTGGATAACCCTGCCTGGTCGGCACTCACCAGCATACACAGTAAATTTTCAGAAGGTACGGAACATGCTAAACGTTACAGAGCAGATATTGCACCTTTCGTAGCATGTATTGATGATAAGATGGCGGAGATCGATCCATTCATCAATGCCGGCGAAACGTTCTTTATGATTGGCGATCTTCCCGTTTTACCTGCCAATTATGAGATCGTTCATGAGATTCCCTGCGGACAAATGCTGCTTACCGGTAAGATACCGGAAGATGCGCCGGCCTTATTATTAGATGAAACTGATAAGACCGATATGTTTAACCTGATCAACAGTGTGCAGCCAGGTCTATACAAACCCGATACCCGGCTGATGGGGAATTATTATGGGGTTAAACTGGATGGTCAGCTGATAGCCATGGCAGGAGAACGCATAAAAATACCCGGGTATACAGAACTAAGCGCTATCTGTACCAATCCTGCTTATACCGGCCGCGGATATGCGCAGCAACTGATTAAACATCTCTGCCGTACACATGTAGCAGCAGGGATCGTTTCTTATCTGCATGTAGCATTATCGAACGACCGCGCTGTTCGTTTATACGAATTCATGGGATTTGAAAAACGCAGGGACATCAGTTTCTGGTTGTTGAAAAAGCTATCTTAACTTTATCCTCTCTATTTGCCTTCTATGCCTGAGGATATGCACGATAGCATGTTCCATCAACTGTTCTACATCATACTGCTGTCCCCAGCCTGTATTTATCTTTAGTGCATTATCCAACTGCTCCAGTTCCTCATCTTTAAACTCTTTCAAAACATCCTCTGTGAATGAGATAACACCCGTCAGATCATCCATGTATTCCTTCATTGTGAGATGAAATACCCTGTCTGGTCTTGCTTTGTTATGTCCTTTCAGATTATGGATGCTGGTAGCATAACCATATCCGGAATGGACGATATGAGATAAGATCGTCTGAACAGATCTGCAGTTATCGTCGGTTGTATGAGGATCTGTGATGATGGTTAAAGCATCATCAGGGATCGCTGATATCACTCTTTTCAAATCTGAAACAGCACGTTCATATTCATCAAGTAATGCTCCTATTGCACCTTTTCTGTAGGATTGGGTCATCTTATCTTTTCTCAAATTTATATTAAATTATTTTCATTGGATAACCTTCAATTTGGCTCTAACTATATAAAATTACCCACTTAGAGCCAATTTGCCCGTCAATTTGGCTCTAAGTGGGTAATTTTATACCTTTAGAGCCAAATTGCTCATAATATGGCAACAATTACTGGAAGAAAAAAGGAACTGGAAATACTGGAGAAGGTGAAATCTTCTGAAAAATCCGAGTTTGTAGCAATATATGGAAGAAGGAGGGTTGGTAAAACCTTTTTAATCAGAGAGGCATTTCAACAGGATTTTGCATTCTATCTTACAGGTGTAGCACATACAACCCTGAATCAGAATCTCTATAACTTTCATAGAGCATTGCAAAAGCATTACCCTGAAGAAGCAACCAATGTCCCGGAAAATTGGTTTATAGCTTTTGGCCAGTTGGAAGAAGCATTATCGAAAAGCAAAAAAGAAAAGAAAATAATTTTCCTGGATGAGCTTCCATGGCTCGATACTGCACAATCAGGATTTATTCAGGCCCTTGATTATTTCTGGAATTCTTATGCCAGTGCAAGAAAAGATATCGTACTGATTGTATGTGGCTCTGCTGCATCCTGGATGATCAATACCCTCATTCATAATAAGGGAGGTCTACATAACAGAATTACTTATCGCATACGACTCGAACCATTTACTTTAAACGAATGTGAGGAATTTTTCCAAAACAGAAGAGGCGTATTTAACAGGTATCAGCTTATTCAACTCTATATGGTTATGGGAGGAGTACCTTTCTATCTTGATTATATAGATGTGGGAATGAGCGCGTCACAAAACATAAACAAACTATGTTTTCAACGGGATGGAATGCTGGTAGAAGAATTCACTGATCTTTATACATCCCTGTTCAATAAAGCAGAAAAGCATCTTACCATTATTGAAGCCTTAAGTAAAAAAACAAGAGGCCTTACACGTATAGAAATTATTAACACCACCAACCTGCCTAATGGAGGAAGTACAACAAGAATACTCAAAGAATTGGAAGAAAGTGGCTTTATTCGTAAATACCTGTCATTTGGCAAAAAAGAAAAGAACAGCCTTTATCAATTAAGTGATTTTTATTCTTTATTCTATATCAAATTCATACGGGGAAATCATAAGACAAATGAGGACGCCTGGATTAATGGACTTGATACACCCCAACAGAGGGCCTGGAGTGGCTATGCCTTCGAACAGGTATGTATGGCACATTTATCCCAGATTAAACAGGCATTAGGTATAAGTGGAGTTCAGACAAATAGTTCTTCGTGGATAAATACAGGAGAAGGCAAAAAAAAGCAAATAGATCTTGTAATAGATAGAAGAGATGATGTAATAAATATCTGTGAAATGAAATTCTCCATTACATCTTTTATAATTGATAAAAAGTATCATGAAGAACTTCTGGATAAAATTGAAACTTTCAAGACCGCTACTCAAACAACTAAATCTATTTTTTTAACAATGATCACTACTTTTGGGGTTACCAGAAACATATACTCCAATAGCATTGTGCAGAATAGTTTAACAATGGATGATCTATTCAAGTCTTCGTAGCCGTAAAAAATCAGGAATTATACATCCTTTGCTCTAAAAAGACATAGATATATTATTAATACTATATATTTGCCTGCCAACATTTTATAAATGAAAAATACAATCCCCGCCGGCAAAGGCCTGGTGATACCGAAAGAGTGGCTGGTGATCAATCAACACCCCATCACACCTGCCAAAGATATCAGACCGGCGGACCAGACATTCCTGACTTTCCCCGAGTGGTTCCTGGTATTCAGTCCGGAAGAACAGGCGAACTACTTTAAACAGCATACGGCCACCAGCTTCCCTTATATGACGCATACCGCGCAGATCTGGAGAAGTTATGGTATCATGAAAAAACAGATCAAAGGGAATTTCCCTGTCAATTACGGCTATCATTTTATGATATGGGTCATTGGTGTAAGCACCACCGTGGAGTATACAATGAAAGCATTGTACGAAGCCATTGTGGGCAGATTGACCAATACGAAACAACCAGTTACACCCGAAGATCAATTCGCAGCAACATTCACCCGGGACTATGTCGATTTCATTAAAGACCGCCCCTGGTATGAATTCAATTTCAAAAGCCGCTTAAAAGACCTCTGGAAAAACACGGCCTCCTCCGGACCACATTTCTTCCGGAAATGGGACCGCAAATATGTACTCACAGCAGAACTGCTTGTAAAATTCATTTACGGTAAACTGATTGGCCTGGGAACAAAGCAGGTATACGGACAGGCACTACCAACAACCGCAGTAATATTGGACGATGACAGTCTGCATTACCTGCCCCGTTACGACAAATTCGCAACTGCTGCCCTGGAACTGGCTAAAAGCGGACATCATTTTAAGGAGATTGCGGGAAATAATTCAGCGATATTATTAACCGTGTGGGTATCTGCGGATCATTCCACAACTTTCGACCAGGCACAAACGGTGTTTATACAACCTATATCCTCTTATCCATCTATGAAACGGGTGGCAATAGCCACCCCCGTTCCAAACTTAAATAAAGTATTATTACAACTGGATAAAGAGAAAGTACAGGTAGAGCATGTGTTTGATTTTTAATGTTCGCTGAACATCGCCATCATATTCTCCAATCCTTCTTCACAATGTAAGGCATCTGTCTGCTCTAAGGTCATCATTGCAGTCTCAGAAGCTCTTGCACGCATCTCCTTTTCATAATGCGCGATGGCTGTCTGCGTATCAGGAAATGCGGTACTGGTAAGGCAGATACTCAATTCCAATGCATCCAGCATCGCCATATTTACACCTTCTCCGGCATAGGGTGGCATTAAGTGTGCAGCATCACCTAACATGGTAAGATTGGGCAGCGCCTCCCAATGCTGGTCTAAAGGCATACAATACTGTGGACGGGGAATAAAGTTCGTACTGGCGTTCTCGAATATCTCCAGCCATACAGGCGCCCATCCTTTGAACTCCTCTTTAAACCAGTTTATTACCTGCGTCTTATCCGTAAAATCTATTCCGCTATTGTGATACCAGCACTCGTCTGATTTAAAGCCACAATAGTATGCCAGGCTGCCATCTCCTTTAGCGCTTACAATTAATGTTTTCCCATCTCCCAAAGCGAATATTTTCCCGCCACTTAACAGCTCATGTATTTTGGGAGAGGCCGTTGCAGAATTATATACTACACCTTCAATAGCTGTCACACCGGCAAAGAAAGGCCGGATAGGTGTGATGAGCGGGCGTATTTTAGAGTTGGCCCCATCTGCTGCAATAACGATGTCTGCCTGCGCAGATGTCCCATTTTTAAATGTCAACGTCCAGGTGTTGCCGGTTTCGGACATAGATACAAACTGGCTGTCCCATACAACAGTATCCGGTGCTAATGAATCCAATAATATCTTTCTTAACGGGCCGCGGTCTATTTCCGGGCGGGACATTTCATCAGATGCATTGATATCCTCATCCATCAGGATGGTAGCGTCTCTGTCAACAATACGCATCTTATCCGCACCCGGACGGTAATTCGCTTTGAATGCATCTATCAGTCCGGCTTCACGCAAAGCCCTCAATCCTGATTCATCATGGAGATCTAATGTGGCACCCTGTACCCTTACATCTTTATTTACATCTCTTTCATAGACTTTTACATCTGCACCTTTTATTTGCAGGAGTCTGGCCAGAGTAAGGCCTCCGGGGCCTCCGCCCACGATAGCTATTCTTTTGTTTTTCATACTATTGTTATTTAAGGATTTCTTTAATGAAATTTTCATTTACTTAACAAAAGTTTTTTAGCTTAAATTAACTACATGAAAAAGACGATTGCCGTCCTGGCCACCCTCATCACTTTCCATATTGCATATGGACAGGTAACTATTGAAAACCTGCTGTCTGTTCCCTTTCCCACAGAGTTAAAAAGCTCGCCCGACGGAAAACACATTGCCTGGGTCTTTAATGATAAAGGCGCCAGAAATGTATTTATCGCGGATGCGCCGGACTTTATCCCGCGCAAGGTGACTAACCACCGCAAGGATGATGGTCTGGATATTACCAGCCTTGCTTTTACCCCGGATGGCAACCGCCTGCTGTTTACAGAAGGTAATACTACAAATGGCGCAGGTGAAGCTGCCAACCCCGCTTTATTACAGGAAAAGACGGGGCAGTTTATCTGGGTTGTTAATGTAGACGGATCAGGACTACGAAAAATTGTATCCGGTGATAATTCAGCTCCGGGTAATGATATAGTTGTCTTTATTTCAAAAGGCAAAGTATGGCGGGCATCTCTGACAGATACAGCAAAAGCCCCCGCACAATTATTTGAAGCAAGAGGGAATATATCAGATCTGCGCTGGTCGCCCGATGGGAAAAACCTTGCGTTTATCAGCAACCGCGGGGACCATGCTTTCCTGGGCATCTTTGATATAAAAGATAGCACTGTAGCATACCCCGATCCATCCGTAGATATCGATATGCAGCCTGTCTGGAGCCCCGATAGTAAATGGCTGGCCTATATACGTGTACCCAACAGGAAAGACGTATTACCCTTTACAGAATTGCGCAAAGGCTCGCCATGGAGCATACGTCTGCTGGAAGCAGGGAAAGAGCAGGCAAAAACACTGTGGAAGGCAGCTGAAGGCAGAGGCAGTGTATTGTATACTCATATTCCTGATACATATAACCTGTTGCTGTGGACGGCTGATAATCAACTGGTATTCCCATGGGAAAAAGACGGGTGGCAACACCTGTATGCACTGGATATCTTTTCCGTTGCTGCTCCCCGTTTACTAACACCAGGCGAAGGTGAGGTAGAAAACATGTTACTGAGCGCGGACGGCAAATCCGTTGTGTATAATACTAATATTAACGATAGTCATCGCCGCCATATCTGGCAGGTAGCAGTAGCCGGTGGTAACCCCGTACAACTATCCAAAGGCACAGGTATTGAATGGTCGCCCGTAAACACACAGGCAGGTATTGTTGCTATACAATCTACCGCTATCACTCCGGGCTGGCCCATAAAACTGGACGGTATGGAAAAGATAGCGCCGGCATTATTCCCCTCCTCATTCCCGGCAGCATCTCTTGTTACGCCAACTGTAATCTCCTTCCCTGCTAAAGACGGAATGCTGATACATGGACAACTGTTTTTGCCTCCGGGATATCAGAAGGACACCAAATACCCTGCCCTGGTGTTTATTCATGGCGGATCAAGAAGGCAGATGATCCTTGGGTTCCACTACATGGCCTATTACAACAACGACTATGCAATGAACCAATACTATGCGTCTAAAGGATACATCGTGCTGGCAGTTAACTACCGCAGTGGTATAGGCTATGGCATGGAGTTCCGGGAAGCATTACACTACGGCGCCAACGGAGCAAGCGAATACAATGATATTATAGGGGCCGGACTATACCTGCGCGGCAGAACGGACGTAAATACAAAACGTATAGGCTTATGGGGAGGATCTTATGGCGGGTTCCTGACTGCCATGGGCCTGTCCCGCAACTCTGATATCTTCGCCTGCGGGGTAGATATACATGGCGTTCATAACTGGAACGATGAAATGAAAAACTGGTTATCTGATTATGATCCTGCTACCAGGACAGCCTTCGCGGCTACAGCCCTCGCTTCCTCTCCCGTGAGTTTTGTAAAAGGATGGAAATCCCCGGTGTTGTTCATTCATGGG
This sequence comes from Chitinophaga oryziterrae, assembly GCF_009758125.1. Taxonomy (GTDB): domain Bacteria; phylum Bacteroidota; class Bacteroidia; order Chitinophagales; family Chitinophagaceae; genus Chitinophaga; species Chitinophaga oryziterrae. Next base: position 683,632 of record NZ_WRXO01000003.1, on the reverse strand, counting down.
GATGATGACCGTAACGTACCTTTCAGCGAAACAGTACACATGGCGGAAAAACTGCGGGAACAGAAAGTATACTGGGAAGAACTGATCATCCCCGACGAAATACACGATTTCCTCTTATACAAAAGCTGGGTAAAAGGCTATTACAGGGCGGCTGACTTTTTTGACAGAATGATGAAATAAAACATACTCCATATGGAAATTTACCTACATTTATAGCTATTCCTATAATATATCACTATGACTCTTTCTAAAGAAATTCATCGCGACGGGCATTTTACGTTTACAAAAGAATATAATACTAACGGGGACCTTATTTCAGAAGAATATAAAACCGGGACACAAATAAGATCAAAAAAGATAGTTTACAATGATAAAAAGCAAATCAGCAGCATCTTTGAAACAAGCAAAGATGCCGGGCATTTGCAGGATGGACAGTTAACGCTCTATGCATACACTGGTGACAATTATCGCATGCTTGTATATAAACACGGCACAACCACTTTCGCTGATCATCTCTCTTCCAATCCCATTAAGTCAGGGAAAGAAAATGAAGCATATTATGTAAGAGATACTAAATCTGAAAACGGATTACTGTTATCTGAACATCATGAAGACCGTGAAGAAGGCACAAAATATTCCACCACTTATACCTATAGCAATGGTGTAAAAAGTTCAGAAACCAAAGTAGCCGCAGACGGTACTACTACGAAAATTGCTTACACTTATGAAGGTGGTTTGCTGAAATCAAAACTCACCACTGTGAACGGTCAATTTGCGGATATGTTCATATATACCTATAAGCATAACTTACTGTCGGAAGAACAAAAACTCTGCAAACACGAAGAGGTCCAGTATCCATCCTTACAAAGGCAATATTTCTATAACACTAAACAGGAGTTGGAGAAAACAGTGTATTATGGCAGGTATAATGGCAGTATGAACATTTATAAAACAGAAGAGATCATCAGAAAAGGAAATAGCATCACAAAGAAAAGTGCTGAAGTTGAAAATGCAGAGATGACAATAGGGCGCTATGATCTGACCACGCTTTACAATGAGTTTAAAAACAATAGCATGGAATGGGCGATTCCAATATTCGATAATAAATATTTTCAGACGCATCCCCTTCAGGAAATGAACTGCACCATTGAAAAATATGATACACAGGGAAATATTATTGAGATGACATTCATGCATCCCTTTAATAAAGATGAAGTAATGGGGAAAGTAGTTTATCGAAATGAATACAATGATAAATCATTGTTGGAGTTCGTTATCAGTTACAGGATAACAGACGATGGGCAAAAAGAAGAAATGGATATTAAAAAGTATTATTACTATTGATAAAACAGCGGCTTCAGATCTTTCTATATCTGAAGCCGCTGTTCATTTATAATCCTTCCTTCAGACTCGTTTTTAACTGATCAAGAAACTCGCTTACTGTAGTAGCAGTCCCCGACTCCGGTGTCTGAACAGCACAACCTTTAATTACATAACTATTTACGTCCGCCATCTGCCAGATAGCACCGCCAGTCATAGCAGGATAATCCTTTTTAAATCTCACCATCTCCCCCTTGATCTCATTTGCCGTTTTACTGCCATGAGAAGTACCGCAGGTACTAAATGCACCGCGACAAAGGAATATCGGATAAATAGGCAATTTAGTGCCCAGACTGTCTTTCCAGCGGCCGGGAACATTTCTCATGCCACCATCATAACATTGCAGGTAAATAGCATCAATAAGACCTTTCTTAGAGCCCCTGATCACATCTCTCCAGTATTTATAATTCCTGAACGGACAAAGGGACATGTGCATATTCAGCCGGCCTATCATTTCTCCGTACTTTATCATAGACACACTATTATATACAGATTCATCATCTATACAAACAGCATCTATCCCCATCTCATCTTTCATTACCTTAGTTAATTTATACAGCGTACTATTGGTGCCGGTTCCCGTAGTGATACCAGGAATAACCTTTTTAGCATCTGAAAAATCCTGTATAAAATCAAATGTATTAGGTGGCTGATTGATCCATCTGCCTTCCAGTAAAATTTCAATACGTGTAACCGAGGTTGGACGTTGTTTCAAAGAAGCCACACGTTTCAACCACTCTTTATCACCAACATACCGGCCATCATGAATGATAGGATTTATATTATCATCGCCTGAAAATACATCCCCGTTGGCTTTTATATAAAAGCTTGATAAAATGATAGTCGTGAAACCGGATTCCCGTAATTTTGCATAAGTAGTATCATTACCTGGATACATACCTCTCCCAAACAAGGTTAAGTTAGTATCTGCAACCGGTGCTGGCTGTGCAAAGACACCTATGCCGGACGCAAATAAGAAGAAAGATAAAAGCAGCATTTTCATAGTATAGTATTTATTAATGCGCCGAAAGTAATGAACTAATTTTATAAATCAATACCATCATCTACAGGCAAATTGTACGCCTTCCCCTCATCATCTTTTCACTCCTTTTATCCTGTTTCTCCCGTAAGAATTTTCACAAATTTATCATGCACCTTCCAGCAAAGTAACTTTGAACGTGTAGACAAAGTAGCGATGAAATGCAGTATCTACCTTTGGTCCATCATTAAAAAATAAATGTTATGGCAAAGATTTGGTTTATAACCGGCAGTTCAAGAGGATTAGGGAGAAGTCTGACAGAAGCCGCGCTGGCAAAAGGTGATTTTGTAGCAGCCACGGCAAGAAATCCTGCACAATTGAAAGATTTAGCGGATAAATACGCAGATCATATCTTCCCGGTTACCCTCGATGTAACCAATTATCAACAGGTAAAACAGGCAGTGGAAGATACCATAGCCCGCTTCGGCCGGATAGATGTACTGGTGAATAACGCAGGGTTTGGCATCACCGGCGCTGCGGAAGCATTTACAGATGAAGAAGTACGCAATCAGCTGGAAACAAACCTCTACGCTCCTATTGAGATCACCCGCGTAGTATTACCTTATATGCGCAAACAACGTAGCGGTAGTATTCTGCAGGTAAGCTCCATCGGCGGACGGGTAGCAAGCATCGGCTTAACGATGTATCAGAGCGCCAAATTTGGCCTTTCCGGCTTTAGTGAAGCACTGGCTAAAGAAGTGGCACATCTGGGCATTAAAGTGACCGCTGTAGAACCTGGCGGGTTTAGCACCGATTGGGCAGGAGATTCCATGACCTATGCAAAACATGTGGAAGGGTATGAACCCAGCGTAGATACAAGGGTCGATTTCTTCAAAAGCGGAAAATTCGTACCAAAAGGTAATCCTGAGAAAGCAGCCCGGGTCCTTGTTGATCTGGTGGACCACCCTGAGCCTCCCGTACATCTTATCCTGGGCAGTGATGCAGCAGCCATTATGAAACAGGCTGCTACGGCCAGGCAGGAAGAATTTGAAAAATGGTTACCTGTAACGGTATCTACAGACGAAGATAAATAATACGATCACTATTCAGCTATCAGATTTCCTGTACTTACCATCAAATGGTGAGTACAGGAATATTTGTAAATGATGTTCAATCTGGCTATATTCATATTATAAAGTAACCCATATGAATATATATGCTGGCAAATCAAAGGGAAATCCGGATAAAACAATTGTTAACAATCCCACACAAAAGCAAGATACTGCGGTCCGGTATGCAGATAACAGGCCGGAAGCCATTACCCAAAGAATGGTGCAGGATATGGCAGATAAAAGTTTGCAGATAAGACAACTCAAAGCTATTCAGGAACTGGCTGATCATGGCGCCCATCCTGATAAAAATGCGGTCCCGCCTGTACAGGGTGTTTTTAAGGTGGAAGGTATGCGTGATAAGTTTATTGAGTTATTGAATGCAATTTTAGCGCCGGCATATGAGGCCGTTCTGAATCGAGAAAAAGAACTGCAACTGGATGTACTGAATGCAGAAATAGCACTTAGTAATACACCGGCAACACGCCTGGTAACAACACTAAATAAACTGATCAATGATGGTAAGACCATCATCGGATTCGTTGAAAGCCATCCGGGTTTTAGTATCGGCGAATTCGGTTACAGCGCCGTTGACCTGGAAGACGTAAAAGCCTTTGGTATCAATTTACCTGCAGGTAGAGGCCCTGAAGCAGCAGCCGTCCTTGCCCATGAACTTTACGAACAATACGCTAAACAAAACAAGGACCTGGAATATGATAAGGCGCATGCTAAGGGGATTAAGGTAGAAGAGTATGTTACCGGCGGAAGACGAATGGGCACAAATGTCCGTGAAGTGCAAACAGAGAAAATAAAAGAAGAAGAAGGTACAGAGAAAGAGAAAGAGAAAGAAGAGGAAACAGGAGAAGGTGAAATTCTTGTTCACAAAGTAGAGGATTTATTATATGTCTATGAGAAATCCGTTGTACTGGTATCGATTACGTTTGATTATAACCAGGTAACGGATGTTTCCAAACAGGATGTTACAGAAAAAGTATTGGCATTAATGAATGCCTCACGTGAAGAAGGGAAAAAACTTGATGCTTCCACGGTCGGAAATGCGCTTGCAGAAATAAATACCGCGCAACCTGCTTTAATTAACACGATCATTCGGATCCTTATTTCAGCATAACTAAACTAAAGGTCATATTCATTTGTTACCTCAGTAAATATACATTTATGCCTAAGTATGTAATCGAACGGGAAATTCCTGATGCAGGTAAATTATCTCCCGAACAATTAAAAGGTATCTCACAAACCTCCTGTGGTGTACTACGTAATCTGGGGCCGGAGATCCAATGGGTACAGAGTTATGTCACCGGCGATAAAATTTATTGCATTTACATCGCACCTAATGAAGAAATGGTGCGGGAACATGCAAAACAGGGAGGCTTTCCTGCAAATTCGGTCAAGAAAGTGTTTGCAGTGATAGACCCGACAACGGCAGAATGAACAGGTTGAACCCAAAAGTATTTGTAGACATTAAAAAGGCTCCGTCAGGAGCCCCGTGTTTGTAGCACATTAAACAACAAACCCAGACTCCGCCAGAAGTCCCCTGATATCAGGGGACCTCTGGCGGAGTCTGTTACGTAGAAGATAAATTGTTGCTAAACCAATAACATATAGAGAGTATATGAGCTATGGGACTTTATCAGTAGCTTTGTAGCCAGAGGCCAATTTTTATGTTAAAAGTATCATCGTTTCAAATTGCAGATAGTATCGACATTAAAACATTTAAGTCTGTTTTTACTGCCGAACTGTTATATTCAGATTCAGATGAACTGTTTTACCGCACAGATTCAGATGCGTTCATTTACGTATTCAAATTCGGTATCGTAGGTTTTTTCAACTACAATGAACTACAGATCGCCGGCTTTATAGAAGTCATCAATCCTTATTGCAAAAACAAACTGGATAACAGGCTCAGTGAAGAGTTTGAAATTGAGACCAATGCTCCCAGGATGAAACTGGGCTTTAATAAAATTGAGCTGACCAGCATCGATTCTAATGTATTGAGGCTGGTCATGCTGAATGTTTCCCAGTCGGTGGCCCTGGATTACTATTCACAGACTACCAACATCCTGCTGGAAGAAACGAATTATCATACCCAGATCCTGGAAAACAAAGGTAGATTAGATCTTTCCGGAGTAAGCCTGAAGAAATATATTGGCCGTACACTGAATATCAAAAACCGTATCACCGCCAATCTGTACATCTTCGATTCTCCCGATGAAACCTGGGAAGATGAAAATCTGAATAAACTGGATGTAGGGCTTAAAAAGACCTTCGATTTACAGGCCCGTTTCCGTACCATCCTGGAAGGACTGGCCATCGTAAAGGAGAACTTAGAGCTGTTTAAGGATATACTTCAGTACCGTAACAGTACCCGCCTGGAATGGGTCATTATCATACTCATCCTGGTAGAAGTGGTCAACCTGTTCGTAGAAAGGATCTTCGGAAAAACATGATCTACGGTTCAGCTATGCTTTACGGCAACATATCTTTTATAATAATACAGATAGGAAACGACCAGCATGCCCAGAAAGAACAAGGGGTCCAGCGATGCGATACCATCTCCGCTGCTGAGATGAGCGATGATGGCAGAAACCAGTACGATGGTGAGCCCGGCATATGCAAACTCCTTTATTCTGGCTGGAATCCCCGGTATTAATATGGCCAGTGCCCCTAATACTTTTGCAATGGATAGTTCTATCCTGAAATAACCGGGCAGTCCTAAATGTGTAAAAGCACCTTTCACATTATCATTAAAAGCAAAATAACAAGCGCTTATCAACATTACAGCAGCAACAATTACGGTTGTTGCCCAATAAATGATTTTGTCTTTTTTCATGTTCAGTTAAATTTAAAAACGCTCAACAATATGATGGCAAAAAATAAGACAAGCTGGATAGCATGATACCAGCCCCAATTGTCTTTTAACCTCCCTGAAGCAGTACTGTTCTCCAGTGCAGTCTTGATTTTTAACCGCTGGCGACGACCTATCAGCAAACTGCTTAATACAATGATCAGTACCAGCGCAAACTTTATCCTGAACCATAACTGTTCCCCGAATACGCCCCCTGTCATCGCCATCATACCTATTCCGGTAAGCACGATCAATCCTATCCCTATCCTCATAAATACATGAAATTTTGCGGTGGCATTTAACAGCATCTGGGTTTTTATCTTGTCCTGATCAAACTGGCTAAAGATGATAAACTCCACCAGCGTCAGACCTGCAAACAGCAACAGACCTATAATGTGAAATAATATAAGGCTTGAAAAAAGCATAGTACAGTGATTTAATATTAAACGTATCCGATGTAATTAATTCAAATATACTACGAAAACATATCAATAAACAAGTTTTCGAAGTATTTTTTATAGATTTACTTCGAAAACAATGTATTTCAGATGAATAAAGCAGTAGAACTAATTACAGAATGGGGGGCTTTTGATGAAAAGCACCCCAATGGGGATCTTGAAGAATTTTGCAGATATTATCTGAGCCATAAAAGAGAGAACGTTGAAAATACACCGCCTGGCAAGTTTATGCCAACCAGTCCCGATGGCATGCTGATGCGCCTGATCGGAAGGATTTTCAAGCTGCATACATTATACACCGCAACAATAATGGAGGGAACCGGCATTAATACAATAGACGAATATTCCCTGCTTAATACCGTTCAGCAGTTGAATGAGCCAAGAAAAACAGAGGCCATTTATGCTGCCCTGCTGGAACTTTCCACCGGAACAGATATGATGAACCGTTTAAAGAAACTGGGCTATATCAGTGAAACGGATGACAAGGAAGATAAACGGTCTAAACGCATTAAAGTAACTCCCAAAGGAGATAAAGTACTGATCACCTGCAGGAAACGGGTCAGCCTGTTGGCAACGATGCTGTTCCATCACGTCAGTGAAGACGACAAACGCTTATGTTTCCAGCTATTAAAAAGCGTAGATACCAAGTTTACAGGGCTCTGGCAATCTCACAAAGGAAAGAGTTTTGAAGAGATTTATGCCGAAGTGGTTAAAGCTCCCGGGGAATAATCTGATCTTAAAGTAAGTTTTCAATATATATACTAATCAATTATTAATCAACCAATTAAGTCATTATAAATATCCGGGACCGGACAAATATTGTTCATTATTGGATTAATTGTAAAACTTAGGGGAACCGTTTTCAATGATGTTTTCCGGAAGGTCAAAAGAGACTTTATCAATTTTAAACTTCTTTTTAAGTTTCTGCACAAACAGGCCCAGTTCATCAAAGGAATCTATATCTGTTAAGATGAGGTCATCGAAAGTATAAAAGGGAATACCGGGATGAGCCGCAAATAAAAGGGTGGCCATGTCTTTAGACTGTGTGCTATTCGTCATTTGTAAACCTACTATCGTTTTATCCCTAAACTTCAGTCCGTATAATAATCCTTTGGGAATCAATTTATTAACAAGGTATCCCTGTTTCTCAAATTCGAATGTTACAGTGAGGCTGTATTCCCTGTCAATGATATTATCGATCCAGAAGGAGAGTTCATCAAAAATGGTGATGATAGTAGATCTTAAGCCTGTTTTGAAGTTATTCTTCTTTGTTTTCTCTACCCAGTTTTCAGCAAACAAACTATCGATGGTCATATCTCCGTTTGTGAGGTTGGTGATTTCACCATAGTATTTAGTCAGTTTGCTCATTTTTCTATAAAAGTAAGCATTAAAAAACCCGCCTGAGCGGCGGGTCCTGTATTTTAAGAAATCTTTCTGACATATTTGGTAAGGATCACGATCGTCTGTCCTTCTATTTTCCCCTCTATCTGTTCCGTATTATCCGGCACCAGCCTGATATTCTTCACGACTGTACCCATCTTTGCATTGAGCGTAGAACCCTTTACGTCCAGGGATTTTATCAGTGAAACGGAGTCTCCGCTTTGTAATAAGTTACCGTTACAATCTTTATGGAGTTGTACGGCATCATCGTTATCGTGGTCGCCGGTAGCTTTGGCCCAGGCGAGATTCTCATCACTCAGGTACATCATGTCCAGGCTATCCATTGCCCAGCTTTCGTTCTTCAAACGGTTCAGCATACGCCAGGAAACCACCTGTATACCCGGTACTTCGCTCCAGATCGTATCTGCTAAACAACGCCAGTGGTTGCTGTCTAATTCTGCTTTTCTGTCTATCTGGTTCCGGCAAGTATCACAGATGAAAATGCTGTTTTCTTCTGTGGCATAAGACTGTGGCAATACTTCATAGACCTTTAAAGTATCCCCCGATTGACATAATTCGCATTTATTACCGCTCCTTTGCTGTAGTTGTTCTTCCAGTTTCATTGATTGAAAATTTTCGCAAAGATAATACTTTTATCGGGTGTTTAAATAATCCTGCCTGTCTGCCAGCATCAATTCCAGCTCATCTTTCCAGAACCCTTTTTCTGTTATTGCCCTTTCATCTGCTTCTATCATGCGTTCTTTCATCGTGTTGAACTGGGTATCTGTGAAACAACTGTTACGTATACCTTCTTCTCCTTCTGTCAGCATTACAGCATCTTCAAAGTCCCGGTAGATGATCAGAAAATCTGCCAGCGCATTAATGGATGAATTGAAAAACAAAAGGCCATTCGCAGTCAGCTGTTTTAATTCATTGTTATCAATTATGATCAGATCGCCGTCCCTGCATAAACCTATTGCCGGATATTTTTCATGCGCTGCAAATTCGAAAGACAGAAACGGGGACGCATATATGGGCAACCCTGTTTCAGTCAGAAATGCAGCAGTATCTCCCACTAAGTTAAACCGGGTGAGTATATCTGATGATATAACAGAAAGCGGCTGGTCTGTAATTCGCCAGGCACGTTTAAATTGCTGGGACGTCATGTATGCAAAGGTAACAGATGCGACAATATAACGAGGACACAAAGACGCTAAAAATCAGATTCTTGAAGGCGCTACGCCATAAGTCTTTTTAAAAGCAAAGGAAAAATGAGACAGATCTTCAAACCCTAAATCAAGGTATACATCTGAAGGAGCCTTCCCCTTTTCTTTGATGAGATAATGCGCTTCCTGCAATCTTCTCTGTTGTAACCAGCGACTGGGGGTCGTGTGAAAGATCTTGTCGAAATCGCGCTTAAAAGTGGCCAGACTACGACCAGTTAAATAAGCGAACCTTTTCAACTCTACATTGAAGTGATAATTCTGCAACATAAAACTTTCCAGATCGATTTTGTCCGGCTCCGAGAAATCGAATAACACATCTTTCAATTCAGGTCTTGTGTGCAGCAATATCAGTATCGCTTCTTTTAATTTTAAAGACAACAGGTTTTCATTGCCCGACTGCTTTATCTGATCATAAGGCTTCAGGGAATCCAGGTAGCCTTTATATAACGGGTCTGAGGCCAGGTTGATAATAGCGTCCCCTGCTACCCTTTTCTCTGATTTATAGCCGTATTCCATGCTGAAATTGCGCAGGGTATCCTGATCAAGATAGACAGAGATAGATTTGTACTCCCCGTTTTCCGGTGGGTACTTGACAAACTTTACCAGGTTATTCCTCTTACAGAACCTGAAATCGCCCTCCTTTATCGTATACTCCTTTTCCCCATCGTTCATCACAAGAGAACCTGCCAGCTGATAGCTGAACACATGTTCCTTTACAAACTGCTCTCCTTCCCGGCTCCTGGAAACATAACAGGAATAGAGTATCTGCGGAAAAGGTTTATTCTGGTGGATCATATCACAAAGGTAAGGGATATTAAAACGGACTGCTTTGTTTAAACGTTCAAAGTTAGTTTGTCAAAAAGCTCATATAAAAAAAGATATACGGAGAACCGTACATCTTTTTGAGCTGTGATATTCGAAACTATTATGTATTTCCAGGGTTAACTGTCTATCGATGATGTAAAAGTACGACTGCACTTACCGCCAATACATGATGACCGTCAATAAAAGAACTGATTGGTATTCACATTAAGTTAACATTCGATGCTTATATTGTGTGCCTACCACTTTGAGAGTCCCATGAGATATTCCGTTTGTTTTGTCCTGATGATGCTGCTTGCCTGCAGTAACAGACAAAAAGCAATCAAAATGAAAGGTTCAGACACGGAAGTGAATCTTGCAGTAGTCTTAGCTGAACATTTCTATAAGGTGAATAAAGATCACAGCCTGGCGATCTCAGGTGGCGGATCAGGACTGGGCATCGCCTCTCTGCTGAACGGACAGGCAGACATTGCCAACTCCAGCAGACCACTTACGGCAGAAGAGATCAAACTTTTTAAACAAAGGCATATTGAACTGAAAACGATCGTGTTCGCAGAAGATGCCACCGCATTCATCGTACGTAGTGATTTCCCGGCAGACTCGATAGATGTACCCACCCTTGCTGCAATATTAAGCGGCAGCAGCAAAACCTGGCAGCCGGTAACAGGCAACCCCGTGCCTGTGAACATTTATGGCAGACAAAGTAATTCCGGTACACACTCTTTTGTACGTAATAAACTGGGGATACAGTTTAGCCGCGAAGCCAAAGAAATGAACGGTAACGCACAGATCATGGAAGGTATTAAAGCTGATGGGTCAGGTATCGGTTATGTAGGCGCCGGTTACATCACACACGACAGTAAAGTGAAAGTACTGAAGATCAGCGATAGCAGCGGTAAACCAGCCATATCCCCCCTCGATAAAAAAGCCATTAATGAACAGCGCTATTTCTTTCAGCGCCCTTTATATCAGTTCGTACTCAGCACTTCATGGAATAAAGTAGCGCCATTCGTAGACTTTGAAAAAAGCGCCGAAGGGCAAAAAATCATCCGGGCATCCGGGTATTATATTACTCAACAGTAACTACATGAAATTAGCAGCAAGAGAAACAATTGATTCATTTGTAAAAGCAGCGTTCCGTACCACCGGGCTGCTGGTGATCGTGATCCTTGGCGGCATCTTCGTTATGCTGTTGTGGAATACCATTGCCTTCTTTGCGCATATCAAACCACTGGATTTCATCACCGCTACCCAGTGGAACCCGGGTGGCAATCGTGCCAGCTATGGCATTCTCCCTTTGATGGTCAGTACGGGTATTGTTACCCTGGGCGCTATGATGATCGCCATCCCTTTAGGGATAGGAACAGCCGCTTTTATGTCGGAGTATGCAAACAGCAGACTGAGAAATATACTGAAGCCTATGATCGAGATGCTGGCAGCCGTGCCCTCTGTGGCCATCGGCTTCCTGGGCATTGTGATAGTAGGCCCCGAAATCGCTAAACTCGCTCATCAGGCCAATGGCCTGAATGCCTTAAACGGGGCTGTCCTGCTGGCTATTATGGCATTGCCCACTATCATTACCGTCACTGAAGATGCATTACAGGCGCTACCTGTCAGCTACAGGGAAGCAAGTTACAGTGTAGGCGCCAACAGGTGGCAGACACTGCGCAAAGTGATCATTCCGGCAGCAGCGCCGGGTATTATAGCAGCAGTAATGCTGGGCGTAGGCCGGGCCATAGGAGAAACAATGACCGTACTCATGGCTACAGGGAATGCCTCTGCTTTCCCCAAAGGATTTTTCCATTCCGTAAGAACAATTACGGCAACGATCGCTATTGAAATGGGAGAAGTCCCTTATCAGACCACCCATTACTATGCATTATTCGCCATCGCGGCCGTATTGTTCCTCATTACCCTGCTGGTCAATCTTGCAGGGGAATACTTTGTAAACCGTTACAGAAAATACCAGGCAACATGATGAAAAGACTTTCGCCGGTGATAGAATGGTTCACCTTACTGTTTTGCACAGGCACCGTATTGTCATTCCTGATCGCCATATTATGGGATTTAACGGCAAAAGGATGGCCTTCTTTATCCTGGCAATTCATTACAGAACTGCCTTCAGAAGGCATGACCAAAGGCGGTATATTACCAGCTATTACAGGTACGGTCATGTTAACACTGCTGACGGCCGTACTGGCCGTGCCGTTAGGCATCAGTTGCGCCATCTACCTGAATGAATATGCAAAGGATAACTGGCTGACAAGGTTAATAAGGGCCTCCATCCGTAACCTTTCGGGCGTACCTTCTATTATATACGGTCTGTTCGGACTGGCACTATTTGTACAGGGTATGCACATGGGTACTTCCATGCTGGCCGCAGGATTTACGCTGGGCTTATTATCTCTTCCCTATATCATTTCCACCACAGAAGAGGCCTTACGCCGCATCCCCGCCAGCACAAGAGAAGCTGCGCTGGCTGTAGGCGCTACACAGTTTGAATCCATCCGCGATGTAGTACTCCCTTCGGCCTTACCGGGCATCCTTACAGGTGTGGTGCTGACATTATCAAGAGCAGCAGGCGAAACAGCCCCTATCCTGTTTACCGGTGTGGCCTTTTACATCAACGGTTCTTCCGGTTACCTGAACCAGGAATTTATGGCGCTGCCTTATCATCTGTATATGTTATCTACCCAGCACCAGGCGATCGAACAGGTGAGACCACTGGCATACGGTACGGCATTGGTATTGGTAATGGTAGTATTCTTTCTGAATTTAACTGCATTTTATATCCGTTACAAGTATAGAAATAATGAATGAGGCAATTATAAAATTATCTGCACAGGGGCTGAATCTCTGGTTTGGAAATAAGCATGTATTAAAAAATGTATCCGTTACATTTCCGGAGAAACAGGTAACCGCATTAATCGGTCCATCAGGATGCGGGAAGAGTACCCTGCTGCGTTGTTTCAACCGTATGCACGACTTATCCCCGGATGCAAGGATAGAAGGAAAGATCATGCTGGAGAACGAGGACCTGTATGATAAAAAGATCTCTGTAACGGAAGTACGCAAACGTGTGGGAATGGTATTCCAAAAAGCCAATCCTTTTCCCAAGAGTATCTATGAAAATATTAACTACGGATTAAAGATCAATGATATTCCTTCCAAAGAAAGACCCGCCATCATTGAACGTGCCTTAAAAGAAAGTTATTTATGGGAAGAGGTAAAGGATGAGCTGAAGAAACCCGCTACACGCATGTCCGGCGGTCAGCAGCAAAGACTCTGTATTGCCCGTACGGTAGCATTAAGGCCGGAAGTGATACTGATGGATGAGCCCTGCTCTGCCTTAGACCCGATCAGTACCAGAAAGGTAGAAGAACTGATTGTGCAGCTAAAGAAGCAGTATACGATCGTAATCGTTACACATAACATGCAGCAGGCACAAAGAATAGCCGATCAGACAATATTCATGTACCTGGGAGAAGTGGTGGAAGAAGGAAGAACGGATGATATTTTTAATCATCCTCAGAAAGACCTGACGAAAAATTATGTAAGCGGACACTTCGGATAAAACTATCAAAAGGTCCCACCTTATTTAACAGGCCGGACTAACCCCAAAGCCCGATGCTCCATATTTGTAGTAAAATCAAGATACGTCTTAAACAACACAGGAAGAACATAAACTCTCTTATAAACTTTTTATAACTGTTAACAGACTACTATATAAGTCCCCTCTAAGCCCCCTCTAAATAAGGTGGGCTTGTATAGGGCTTATAGGGGACTATGAGAGGGCTTATAGGGGGCTTATACTACCTGATGAGTAGCTTAAAGGTGTCTTAGCCCCTACTCTGTCTCCAGCCCATCCATTTATCTAACCGGGCTATTAATCCCCATCCATAGAAATCATAGGACAATCCTATAAGTAATTCATTATCACCCTTTTTTAAAGGGATATTGAAAGAAGTATTCTCAATAGAACAACGCCCATCCGGTTCTTTAGCGACAGGAGTACCATACAGATTCTTATCCACGTACAAATATTTACCATTGATAAACACCCATACCTCATCACTAAAGCCAAAATCTATCCTTCTAACCTGCACAGTATCAGAATGAATGGTGGTTTTCAGCCAGGCAATACGGCGTACCTTACTTTCTCCAAAATTCCTGGTAAGGTTGATAAGTCCCTGACGTTCAGCTAATACCACATCCCAGGTGGTTGCCGAATCTGGTCTGAACCTGGAACTGAAATCAGTACCATCCGTATTAACCGGCATGGTTACCAACCACTTCCGCAGGTAACGGGGATCATTATCTGTAAGGTTTAACGGTGTTGGCGCCATAAAGGATACCCGTATTATGCAGCATAAGCATGTTATTGATTTTTAGCAGCTTTTTCCGCTTTGGCTTTTTTCTTGAAGAACCCTCTCAGTAAGAAGTTATGCTGTGCAGCTTCCAGGTCGTCATTCAGTTTCTTACTACTGGATTCCAGGTTATCTATAATTATCTTCATAGCGTTACCTGACGTAGAATCATTCAACAATACACCCACTGCATTACCCTTTTCATTCAGCCTGTCGCTCATCGTTTTCAGGTTAGCTGTAAAACGGGATACGGAGCCGGCAGCTTCCTGTAGTCCGGATAAAGTACCACGGATATTACCATACATCACGGTATCGCTTACCAGTTCATTGACAGAATTTCCCGGTTTATTCAGTTTGCCGGAGAAGGTCTGTAAGTTTGCGATTACATTTTTACTGGCAGCAGAAGCAGCTTTAAAGTTAGCAGAGATATCCTGCAGATTATTTACGGTGGTAGTTAATTTACCCCCCATGGCCTGGTCGTTCAATAATACGCCTAATGTCCCGTTTCCGCTATCTATCTTTCTGGCAATACTTTTGAAGCTGGTGGTAATATCCTGCAGGTTCTTATTATTTGCCTGTAAAGTAGCCAGCATATCATCTGTACTCAACGCTTTTTCCACTGTAAGGAATCCGTCTTTACTCACCTGTGGCATACTGGGGCCACCCCCATAGATGATCACGATCCTGTTTCCGATCAGTCCATCAGAGCCTATTTTGGCTTTCGCATCGTTATGGATATGTGGTTGCGCATGTTGTTCTATGCTCATGGATACCAGCACCTGTTTATCGCCATAAAAACTTATACTCTTTACAGTTCCTACTTTCACCCCGGAGAACCATACATTACCGCCTTTCAGTAAACCACCTACATCATCAAATACAGCATTGATGGTGATCGATTTTACGAAAGTCTTTTTTTGTCCGCCCAGGGTCATTATGGTGATCACTAAGATGACGAGGCCGAGGAATAAAAAGATTCCTACTACTACCGGCCGGTTATTTTTAAAGCTGCTCATTTGTCGTTAATAAAATTGTAATCGTAAAAAGTTTTCACGCTTTCATTATCTGTGCTAAACACCTCTTTGAAGCTCCCCTGTGATAAAAATTTGCCGTCCATGAGCATGGCTACTTTATCGGCCGTATGTTTGGCACAGGTAAGATCGTGGGTGATGATAATGGAAGTGGTATTATATTCTTTCTGTACCTGTAAAATCAGGTTATTGATCTCTATACTGGTGATGGGGTCCAATCCGGATGTAGGTTCATCATACAGCATAATTTCCGGTTTTAAGATCAGCGTACGGGCAATGCCTATACGTTTTCTTTGTCCGCCGGATAATTCCGAAGGCATCTGATTAATGGTCTGTGATAATCCTACATCATTCAACACTTCTTCAATCGCTTTACTCACATCCTGTTTACTTAAATTCCTTCTGTTCCTTACCAGGGGGAATTCAAGGTTTTGCCTTACCGTCATACTATCATATAAAGCACTGCTCTGAAAAGAGAACCCTATTTTCAGGCGTAGCTTTTGCAGAGCGGTGTTGCTGATCTTATCTACCTCTTCTCCCAATACTTTAACAGTGCCGCTATCTGGTTTTAATAATCCTGAAATGATCTTTATCAGTACAGATTTACCTGTACCTGAGCGCCCCAGTACAGCCACATTTTCTCCTTTGTATACTTCCAGATCGATCCCTTTCAGAACAGACAGGCTGCCAAAAGATTTTGTCAGGTCCTTTATGGATATAATCACCTCTTTATTATCCATTATCTTATTGCGTTTATCACCTGTACAATCAGCATTTCTTCAATAAAAATCAAAAACATAGATACTACCACAGCTGAATTGGCGGATTTGCCCACTCCCTGTGTGCCGTTCTCTGCATGATATCCCTGGTAACATCCTGCTACTCCTATTGTAAAGCCATAAACAGCGGACTTAAATACAGAGGAGAAGATATCCAGGAATGATATTGTACTGAAAGCGCTCTTGAAAAAGGCAGTGTAACTTGTTTGTTCGGTTAGATGTACATTCAGATAAGATCCCATCATGCCCACAAATCCCATATACAAAACCAGTATCGGCAACATAAAGGTGATGGCCAGTATACGTGTTGTGACCAGGAACTTAAAAGGATTGGTAGCGGAGACTTCCATCGCATCTATCTGTTCTGTTACTTTCATGGAACCTAATTCTGCCCCCATATTAGAGCCAACCTTACCGGCTGCGATCAACGCCGTTACCAACGGGGCCAATGCCCTGATAATAGCAATGGATATAAGAGAAGGTAACCAGGAAGCAGCGCCGAATGTAGATAATGAAGGACGGGATTGTTTTGTAAATACAATGCCCACAATGAAACCGGTTAATGACACCAGTGGTAATGACCTGTACCCTACCTGGTAACATTGATTAATGATCTCTTTAAACTCATAGGGCGGCGCAAAGGCCTCTTTGAAAAAGCGTATTATAAACTTATGTACATCGTACAAACTCAGAAAAAGACCATCAATCTTCTCTGAGATCAGATATTTAATACGAGGCGGGGGTGTGGATTGATCTGGCTCGGTCTTCATGTATTACTGCAGATCGTTTAGAGATCTGGCATTATTGTTATGGTTAACAACTCTTATGCCAATGAAGTTTGGCATTTATTGCTTATTTGCAGGATTTTTGTGGGGAATTAAATTATTCTAATGTATAAAACAGCAAACGTTTATAAAAAATGACGGCTGTCATGCCTACCCACCGTACATTTCATCTGTCATAAGAATTATTTTAAGCTTAATTTAGTAACAGAATTCTTCACTTATATAAAACGAATCATATGACTACCACAAAAAAGCTGGGTATCTGGATGGATCATTCATCAGCTTATTTAATAGAATACCCAATCGGCCCTATAGAAGAAATCGTCACCTCAAAATTCACGCATGAAGAAAAAGAACAAAGTCTGAGTAAAAGTGAACACCTTATGCATAATAAGGAGCAGCATGAACAGGCCGCTTTTTACAAACAACTGGGAGATGCGATCAAAAATTATGAGGAAGTATTGCTATGTGGCCCTACTGATGCTAAACAGGAACTATACAATCTCTTAAGAGAAGATCATCTTTTTAAAAATATAAAGATCGATGTTGAACCCGCTGACAAGCTAACGGATAATCAGCTGCATGCTTTTGTGCGGGCACATTTTTCAAAATAAATACCGGCAGGATCATTATAAGATGCAGGAGCACAAAAGATGAAACTATGACGATCGGAATGCAATTACACTGGCTATTTATACTGGCAATACCCATTGCCTGTGTGGCATGGACAGTTACCCATGAAGAGGTTTTCCGGGAACCCAGGGATTATTGTACCAGGCAAAGCCTGTCGAGGAAAACCCTTCTGGGTAGAAAGTTCTTCTACCTTTTTACCTGCGAATATTGCTTTAGCCATTATATAACCATACTGGCATTGATCTTCACCGGGTACAGGTTGTTGCTGGACGATTGGCGGGGTTATCTCATTGCGGGGTTTTCATTAGTGTGGATAGCAAATGTGTATATGAGTCTGTTTGGACTCGTCCGGCTGGACATGAAAAAAGAAAGGACAGCTATCAGGAAGCTGGAGGATGAGTGACCCGTTCTTCCCTCATCTTTTCTTTTATCCTGTTCCGGTGCATTGCTCCCCACTGGTGTAGTGCGCTTACCACATCTTTCAGTGTATCGCTGTATTCCGTTATTTCATAATCAACTACCACGGGTGTAGCCTCTGCATTTACTTTACGGCTTATAAAGCCATTCATTTCCAGGTCTTTCAACTCATTGGACAATACGGTCGCTGAAATTCCTGGTATAGAGCGTTGCAGCTCATTGAACCGTTTACTGCCATCTGATAAGGCAATAATGATCCTCAGCTTCCATTTCCCTCCGATTGCATATAACGCATCCCCTACTGCAGCCAATGCCCCGTTGCACTCCGAGTGGCTTGATCTTCCAAATGCCATAAGTAACTAATAAAAAGGTTAGTACTAAGCTTTTACTTACTACTAATAAAAGCTTAGTAAAGATACATAATTTTATGGCATGAAAAGAATATTGCACGTGACCTCCAGCCCAAGGGGCGAGGCGTCCAACAGCAACAAGCTGGGAAATAAGATCGTAGAGAAGCTACAAAGCCGTTATCCGGGCAGTACTGTTACCGTGAACGATGTAGTGGAAACCAAATATGCGCATATAGAAGCCGAACTCCTGGGCGCTTTTATGGGCATGGGTGAAGCCTCCGCCGGCCGTCATTCAGATGCAGCGGTTGAGCAGTTAGAAGCGGCTGATATCATTGTTATCAGTGTCCCCCTGTACAATTTCAATATGCCTTCTGCGCTGAAAGCCTGGATAGATCATATTGTACGTGCAGGCAAG
This sequence comes from Chitinophaga oryziterrae, assembly GCF_009758125.1. Taxonomy (GTDB): domain Bacteria; phylum Bacteroidota; class Bacteroidia; order Chitinophagales; family Chitinophagaceae; genus Chitinophaga; species Chitinophaga oryziterrae. Next base: position 664,638 of record NZ_WRXO01000003.1, on the reverse strand, counting down.
ACCTTCAGCTATGCTACCGGTAAACCGCAAGGATTGCTGAAAGATAAAAAAGTGTATCTGGCAATAGCTTCTAAAGGGGTCTATTCTGATGGCCCTATGAAAGGCTTTGATTTTTCAGAGCCTTACCTGAGGTTTATCCTGGGCTTCATTGGCTTAACGGATGTAACCACTTACCGGATAGAAGGCGATGGTCTGGTAGAAAATGCGGTAGAAAACGGATTGGCAAGTGTAGAGATATTATAAAAACCGGAGGCCGTCTTTTATCAGACGGCCTCCGGTTTTTATATTTCCATATAAGTATATAGCTTTTATCCAGCGTAATTATTTATGCGTATTACGGTATTGCGTCGGAGACATCCTGCATTTCTTTCTGAACACAGTAGCAAAATAATTAGGGTCGCTGTATCCCACACTGGTGGCAATATCAGCTATAGGCAAACCTGTCTGCATCAATTGTCTCTTCGCTTCTTCCATGCGTGAATCTTCCACATATTGCTGCAGTGGTACCAAAAAAACTTTCTTAAATTCCTTTTCTAAACTGTTCACATTCATTCCCGCTATTTTCTCCAGTACCGGATTAATTAAACTATCTCCCAGATGCAATGTAATATACCGGGATACTGTCTGAACAGCCGCATTCTTTTCTTCCTGCGCAGGATCTTTCCCCGTCTCCAGTATTGAGAAATAATTTACCAGCAGATCATTGATCCTTGACGCAAGATGCAGCTTCATTTTAGTGCCACTTAATTTATGATAGCGGATCATATCAAAATTTTCCAGCTCTCTGTCCGTAATGTTAAATGGCGGGAACACTTCTCCATTCTGCACCTGCTCCACCTTCCTTTGGTACAGGTCTTTCAGTTTTATTAAATCTTCTTCCGCACACTCTGCTAAAAAATCATCGCCAAAAGAGATGTACACTGCTTCATATTCGCCGGGTACAAACCTGGCTTCATTATGGATTAAGGGCGGTATATAATAAAAACTGTACTTCCTGTTCTCTAATACCAGCTCTCCAAATCCCTGCAGGACACAGGGAATACGTCCGTTCAACGTGCAATACAATGCAACCATGCCCGTGTCCGTAGTGGGGTATAATATCACTTCCTTTTTAATAGAAAAATGAAGCCAGCCAATTGCCCAGGAGTCTGTTCTTATTATTTGTGTACTATAGGAACCAAAGTCCCCCTTTACGAATTCAATTTCTGCCTGTGGAATGCTGTGGACCGGATATTTGGGCGGAAAAACAGAGCTGATCTCTAGAAGCGCCTCTTTCTCAGGGGCCACTTTAAATTTCATAATCGCGGGTTTCCCTTTCAATGTTTAAAAATTGATTTTGGTTAGAGGATACTATGTTTCTTTAACCGGCAAGAAACAGGTAAGTGGAATCGATTATGCCGCTGCATCCGTACACATTGTTACAGAAGAGCGGGGCTGATATTACATTCACATTCTGGACCTAAGGAGGCAGTTAGATTTGATTATTTAATATGAAAGACTCCCTCTTTGTCCGCATAGTAGTCGATCGCGTTTGTAGCTTTTAGTGCTTTCAGCACATTTTCTAAAGGTTGATTCCTGTCTATTACACCCGAAAAGCGCCTGCTGGCAACCTGCTTGTTATCCAGTTCCAGGGAAAGACCATATAATCTGGGAATAACCCGGCATACATCCTCTAAACTGGCATTACTGAAAAGGAAACGGCCACTTCTCCAGCTTAACACCTCTGTTTCATCAAAAGGATGCGTACTGATGTTGCCTGCAGAAGAAACACCTTCCTGTCCTGGTAATAACTGAAGACTGTTTTCTTTATTCACGAACTTAACAGCCCCTTCTACAAGCGCTACTTTTACAATTCCGCTATCATAAGTATTGACATTGAATGCTGTACCTAACACATGAACAGAGGAATTAGGCAGATTAACGATAAAAGGCTTGTCAGCGTCTTTTGCTATTTTAAGATAGGCTTCCCCATTGATAAATACTTCCCTGGTATTACCTGTAAAAGACAAAGGAAAACGGATAGAAGTAGCAGCATTCAACTGTACCTCAGAACCGTCGGATAAATGAATAGTGTAATCTTTTCCCGGAGGAACGGTCAGTGTTGCAAATCCCGCAGCTTCCCCTGATTTATAGGTCAGTGTCTTATTAGCATTCTTCAGCACCACATTACCGGCCAATACCTGGCTGGTATCAGTATTCAGATCGATCGTCTGTCCATTGGAAAGTTGTAACTGTATATGCTGTTTTTTAACAACAGATCCGGCTAAAACAGGTTTGCCGGTTTGGTCCGGCCTGTATAATTCCTTAACAGCAAAGAAGAGTATCAGGGCTGCAGCAGCGCTTACAATTGCCAGGCTCATGACCTTTCTTCTGCGCTTCTGACTGTTCACACGGTTGATAATAACATCTGCAGGATGAATGACAGCCTGCTGCTTCACATAATTCAGCACCTCATCATTGGCTAATACCCTGTGCATATCCTCTCTCATGGCCCTGGCATCAGGATATCTATCCAGGTCTCTGGATAGTTCCTCCCGCTCAGCATCCGTGAGCGTGCCAAGAATCTCATTCATCACTAAAAGCCTAATATTTTCCAGCTTGGTATTCATCTACGAACTTATAAGTAAAAATCGGTTGAAAGGTAACGTCCGGTAACAGGGATTATTTTACAGTATGCAATTTCTGCCGTAAAATCTTTAACGCTTTGCTGATATTATTCTTCACTACCTGCAAACTGATGTTTTGTTCTGCTGCAATCGCCTTCTGGCTCTTGTCTTCCATGTACGCCATCATAAAGGATTTACGGGCTGCGGGAGGAATTTCCTGCATGGCATCATTTAACTTGCTGGCCAGTTCAGCGTTCTCAAAGGGTTTTATATTAACGCTGGATTCCATGAAATAACTATACTGGTGCTGTCTTCTCTCTCTTACCTTCTCTTTTTTGATCTTGATGATACATTCATAACGTACTGCTCTTGACAGGTAAGCCGAAAAGGAAGGCTTTAATTCTACCTTATCCCTCAGGCTCCAGAACCGGATGAAAACATCCTGCACAAGGTCTTCTGCCTCATGCATGTTCCTCAGAATATAATATGCTTCCATCAACATCTGAGGACGGTATAGGTCTACCAATTCCCGAAGCGCCACCTCATCTCCTTCTCTAAGGCGCAACAGCATTAGTTCCTCATTATGTAGCCTGTCTTTCATGTTTCCATCCCTGGCAACAGCGGGTGCTGTTGTATTTTAATTGGTTGGTTATAAATTGGTGTAAAAGCACGTACAGTACGGCCGACTAGTAGCCGCTTATTTTAAATTCCCGAACTTAATTTTGCAATTCTGCTTCCCGCGAATTCACATTAATTCTTGTCCAATTTAATTATAAGATAATACATTTTCCAAATGCAGCCAATATAATTTTTCTAAACAACTGATAGTCAATTCAACTTTGTAATATCAATTAATTTAATAAGTATGCAAAATAAGCCCGCAAACTAAATTGTCTGCGGGCAATGCTTTATTTTATCCTGATATTTAATGACACAATATTGGATTGCATGCCATTATTTTTCTGGTAATGTCCGTAACGCAATTCCAACATGTTAAAATGCTGAATGCCAAACACCCCCTTCGGTGGAATAAGCCTGAAACCTGCTCCAAAGAACCCACTTGTAAATTTGGACAGATCGTAGTTACTCGTATAATATTCCTCCGCCGAAGTATGCATTTCATACGGTGCAAAATACTTCACAGCAGATTGTATATAATACCTGTAAAAGGGCGTGACAGATAAAAACGGCGTCACCTTCACAGATGTTTCAATATTGGCCGTATGCGCCTCTAATCCCCAGGAATCGCGGTAATAACGATAATATCCTCGCAGGATAATATTGTCTCCCAGGAAATAATTTGCACGCACCCCAAGTGGAACTTTTAACCGGTCCGCAGGTAACGTTTCCACACTTTCTGTTCCGTCCTTAAAGTAGATGCGGTGAAAAGGCAAACCAAGATAACCATGCTGATAAATAACATCCGCCAGAAATATCACTTGTAAACGCTGGTTAATGATTTGTGAATACGAAAGCGAAGTACTGAAAGAATTACGACTGGCAGTCGGATAATCATTTTCCCCGTACGTGTTATTATATGATCGCAGTTCAACAGGCTGTATCAGCTTCAGCTTATCAAGATAAGCCTGTAACTTAACAGAAAACTCTCCGCTCTTGTTATTCGTCTTTTTTGCAAATAGTACATTCATCCCAAAAGACGTATAATCAAATTCATGGGAAACTGATAATCCGGCCCCGAACGTAGTGCCCTTTTTCCCGTTTTCCACAGACCAGTTCAGAGATGGATACAGACGTGTATCGGCATGAGATGCGGAAGAGATGGTCTTGGGATCGATCTTATCTGAAGATGCAGATGTATAATGATCAATGCCCAGCTCAAAATCAAATGTATGCTTGCGCTCTTTCTTATCCCACATATTCAGCTTTATCTCAAATGAGTTGGAAAGATCTGTTAGTTTCTCTGTTCCGATACCTCCTGTAACGGCTGAATTATTCCCGTTCTGATTATAATAACTTGAAATAAAATTGGCTTCTTCAAATGTGAGCTTACGGCTTTTATACTGGGAAGTATCCTGTGAAAAAGCGGCCAGCATCCCTATATATAAACCTAGTACTGATAAACAGATTTTTTTCATTGTTCCGATTTAATGTAATTAGTTACAGCCACAACCTCCTCCACTCTTACCGGCATTGGCGCCGGAGGCGCCTTCGCGGTACGATTGAAAACTGAGTTCCGTTTTTTCTACTTTACGGTTTCCTAATGACATCTCTCCGTCATTCAAACGGTTCTTCTGATATTCTTTCACGGTTGTACAAGAGCCTGCCGTAACAATGATAATAATGCCTGCTATAATGTATTTCATTTTAGACGGATGTTTTTTGAAGTGAAGATTTTATTTTGATCATCGATGATAACACAGGCCATTCCTGAAATCTGGTTAATCAGATCAAGCCCTACACGAATACCCATTATCATTACAGGCGTTGCCATAGCGTCTGCTATTTCGGCATTCCCGCAAATGATGGTTACACTTTTGATCCCCGTCACCGGCAGACCGGTGGCCGGGTCAATGGTATGCGAATATTTTTTACCATCAATCATCACATACTTTTCATAATTGCCGGAAGTGGCAACGGCCATATCAGAAATATCCAGGGAAGAAAACAGTTGATGTGTGGCATCCGGATTGGCAATCCCTACCGTCCACGGCTTTCCGTCGGGCTGAAGTCCCCAGGTTGTAAGATCTCCGGAGGCATTTACGATACCGCTGCTTATCCCCTGCTCCTGCAATACCTTTTTCGCCATCTCTGCGGCATACCCTTTTCCAATGCCCCCGAAACCTATGCGCATACCTTTCTCTCTGAGGAACACCGTGTTCTCAGCTTCATCCAGGATAATATTGCGGTAGTTGATCAGTCGCACCATCTGCCTGGCCGTTTGCTTGTCGGGCAAAGCAGTCATATTGGGGTCAAAGTTCCACAGACGCTTGTCTACAGAACCGTAAGTAATATCAAAAGCTCCCTGCGTAAGCCCCGACAGACGGATAGAACGCTTTATCAACTGTACTACTTCAGGTGCGACCGCAACAGGCATAATACCTGCATTTCTGTTCACACGGGCCGTGTCACTGTCCTCACTGAAAGTGGTCAGCAATTTTTCTATACGCCTGATTTCTGCTACTGCATCATCTATACGGGCTTCTGCCAGTTCCTTATTATCATTTACAACCGTTATTTCAAAACGGTTCCCCATCAGCTTCAATGCCCGCTTATGCAATACCAGCTCACTGCTTTCCATGAATAACCTGGTTGATCTCATCTATGAAGACATCTGTTTTCTCTTTCGGAAACCCGTCCCACGACTTTAACACTTTTCCACTGGCATCCAGTAAAACAGTGAAAGGAAAACTGCCTGCGGCATTATAAGTATCCGCCAGACGATCGTTCTGTTGTTCCTGTTCCTTCGGCAACCTGTTCTTCTTTTGCCGGGGAAAATCCGCATTCACAAGTACCAGGTTAGCATCTGCAAACTGTTTAAACTGGTCTGACCCGAATATTTCACTATGCATCCGTATACAGGGACCACACCAGTCAGAACCTGAAAAATTAAGCAGGATATACTTCTTTTCCTGCTGTGCCCTGACCTTTGCTACTGCAAAATCTGTTTCCCAGGCAGGCGTAAAAGAGCATAGCAATGCTATTGCTATAAAAGCGAAATACATTCTCATGTTGTAATTACATTAATGGTTAAAAAAGAAAATACGGCTGCTCAGGCTCTGGGAGGTTTAAATAATGTATCCTTTTTGGGAAGGGGAATATAACTGTCATTAAAAACAACGTATTCCTGCCGGGCAGGTGTTATTGTATGATAAACAGTCGCGATGGGAGGAGGTAAAAGAGACGGTAAAATGATACAGTGGCAATCGGCCTTTTTGAAAGGCAACTGCATATCCTGCTCATAATCAACATCGTATGGCTGCTCGTCTATGTAATGAATTTTGATGAAGGCTGCAATCGTAATACCCGAATTCTCTTCTTTATGCCTGATAAAGTGCTTTACCAGCAATGGAAGACGCAGCAATTGGTCCAGTTCTGTCGATCCTATAGCATATATGGAGAAAAGTAATATAGCTGTCCACTTCTTCATCTATCATAAAGCTAAAAAAAAGAACCGGGATAAACAAGGACAGTACCTCCGTTTGAATACTATACCAGATGTTGTTGATCATAAATACACTGCATCTGACTGTTTAGTTCTCTGATTTGGCTTTGGAATATGGGTGCAGCATTTGTTTTTCAATTTTAACTTCACCTGATATTCAAGTCAGATAAGGTGTATTTATCGATCAACAACATCTGGCGCGAAGATGATGTAATCCGATAGTTCCGATAGCCAATTTTTTGTTAAAATCATGCCTTTGAGGCGTAATAACAGTCCATTAAATGCCAAAAGGTCAGTTCCCTGAGAATGGAAAAGTATTTGAGTATACAATGGCATGGATAACTCAATTCTTTTTATTACGGATACTCCGGTAAACGATACCAGTTTACTGGATGCCTATTCTCAAACCGTTACGGGTGTGGTTGGGTCTGTCGCAGAATCAGTGGTACATATAGAAGTACAGAAAAAAGTAAAAGACAGACGTAACCCGGAGAGAAAGGTGCAGGCAGGTACAGGTTCCGGTTTCATAATATCTTCAGATGGCTATATCATCACCAATAACCATGTGGTGGAAGATGCAGAAAATATAAAGGTTTCCTTTGTAGATGGAAGAAAGGTAAGTGCCGAGATCAAAGGCGCTGATGCCTCTACAGATATAGCGGTTTTAAAGATCGATGAAACGGGATTGAAGGCGATGCCTCTGGCCGATTCGGCTGCGTTACAGGTTGGACAGATCGCCATTGCGATCGGCAACCCGATGGGATTACAGTATACGGTTACCGCAGGTGTGGTGAGTGCATTGGGCAGAACGCTGCGTGCCAGTAATGGCCGGCTGATAGACAATGTCATTCAAACAGATGCTGCGTTGAATCCGGGGAACAGTGGCGGCCCGCTGGTGAATTCCCGCGGACAGGTGATTGGCGTTAATACAGCTATGATCCCATCTGCACAAGGTTTATGTTTTGCCATCTCTTCTAACCTGGCAGCACAGATCGCAGGACAATTAATTCTGCATGGCAAGATCAGGAGAGCGCAGTTAGGGATAGCAGCACAACCGGTAAATCTCAGTAATCGTATGATTGCAGTGAATAAGGTCTCCACTAAAACGGGGGTATATGTTTTTGAAATTGTTCCCGATGGTAATTATTATAACAGCGAATTACTTATCGGAGATATTATCATCGCATTTGATGATACCCCTATTTCTACCGTGGATGATCTTCACCGCTTATTGACAGAAAAACAGATTGGAAGAAGGATCTCTTTAGATGTGCTGAGAGGAGGTAGAAAAGAGACGATAAAAGTAATACCGGGAGAAGGCAGAGAGTAGCTCCGTCAGATTCCGTACTTTCAACGAAACATAATAGGCTCCTAACGGAGCCTATTATGTTTCGTTAGAAACACGTAGATTTTAACAATTACTTTTTAACTACATCCAATATCGGTTTACTAACACCTGATAACTCCTTCTGCTCAGGTTTCAGTAATTCAAATACTGCGATATTATTAGTTCCTTTTTTAAGCCATTCCGCAGGTACATAAATTGTCTGCTGTGGACCTACTTCCCAGTACCTGCCCAGGTTATGCCCGTTAATCCAGACAGCCCCTTTACCCCAGTTACTCATATCCAGGTAAGTATCTCCTGTTGCAGATAAAACGAATGTGCCTCTTTTTAATACAGGTGCATTAACGCCTTTTAATACTTGTGCACCACCCGTTTTCGTCTTCACCTTGCTCACTGGTAATTTATCAAACGGTAATTTATACAGTTGCCAGTTCTTCACTTCTTTATGATCAAAAAATACCTGCTCCGTAATACCCTTTTTATTCTCCAGTAAATAAGGGCCAAAATTAATACGGCCCAGATTCTCCACCAGTAAATCCAGCTTTACTTTACCGGCAGGCAATGTCAGTTGCAGGCTATCCATCTTCAATCTTCTGTCCAGCACTCCTGCCCTCTTCCCATTTACTAATACTACACAATAATCACGCAGTTCTTTCAATTGTAAAACAGCCGTTTTACCACCTTCCAGGGTAGTGCTGTATAATACCCATCCATAAGCCTGACCAAGATCTTCAAACGTCAGCGGTTTAACACTCCGCACAGGTGTTGAAAGCAGATTAAACACAGGGGTAGACTCCGTAAAATGAATAGCAGGAATATCTATCACCGGCCTGTCTGCAGGTATTTCCGGTAAAGACTGACCAGCAGGCAAATGTTTAGCGATCACATTACGGAACTGCCTGAACTTCTCAGTTGCATTACCCGCTTCGTCCAGCGGTGCATCATAATCATAACTGCTGATCTGTGGTTCATAAGGACTATGATCATTCGCATTCGCTCCATTCATAAAACCCCTGGTAGTACCTCCATGAAACATATACATGTTGATAGAGATCCCGGCAGACAACACATTATCCAACTGCCCCAGATACTTCTCATAAGGGACCGTATGATGCGCAGTCCCCCACCAGTCGAACCATGCAGGATACCATTCGGCTATATAATAAGGGCCTTTGCCATTATGATTTTTATTGATCAGACTTTTTACCTTCACGGTATCGCTCACCCCGTTGATAGCAGGTAACAAACCCGGTAAATGCCCGTTATCAATAGCTTCCGCAGGATCACAGGTATACAGCACTCCGTCAAACCCTGCGTCAACAAACATCTTACGGTTGATTTCCAGGTAGTCCTTATCATTGGAATAAGAACCGTATTCATTCTCTATCTGTACCATCAGTATATTACCGCCATGAGCTACCTGTAAAGGCGCCAGCTGCTTACCCACTGCCTGTATATAATTACGGTATGCCTGTAAGTATTTGGGGTCTTTACTACGTACGATCAATCCTTTTTCTTCCTCTAACCAATACGGATACCCGCCGAATTCCCATTCTGCGCAAACGTACGGGCTGGGTCTCAATACCACCCACAATCCTTCTTCCTGCGCTATTTTCACGAAGGCCGCAATATCATTATTCCCCGAAAAATCATAATGCCCTTTTTCAGGTTCATGTAAGTTCCAGAATACATAAGTACCAATGGTATTAAGCCCCATCGCTTTGGCCATTTTCATTCTGGCCCTCCAGCATTCCCGTGGTACACGGGGATAGTGCATTTCTCCGGAGATCATCTGGAATGGTTTGCCATCCAGTAAAAAGGCACTGTCACCTAATGAAAAGGTGTGCTGTGCGGCCACAGGCATGCAAAAAGCTACCAGTACGGCAAGTACTGCCATGAGTCGTTTCATCCTCAGAGTTTTAATGGTTAGTTAATGTTACTACAGAACGTGCAGGAATATCGATCGTCTTACCGATGCCAGTAGGTTGAAGATTGCCTGTATCAGAAGTAACATAAGCGCGGAATGCTTTATCCATAGCAATTTTCACGGCTTCTTTGCTACTGTTGACGATCACAATATCAATGGTTTTATCTGTATTTTTATAAGCTGAAACCAATAGGTCATTATTATCAATAGTAACTTTAATTCTCTTTGCTCCCGGTCTTATAAAACGGCTGTAATTGCCCAGTACCCACAACATCTTACTGTCTCTGTATTCCCCATCCGTTTTATTTTTATCAATATAGATCAACCCGTCTTTATAATCATAGGGAGAAACAGCTAACCAGTATTGCCAGGCGGCGGCATTCGCTACTGTCAGATCGTAATGGATCACCCGCGCCAGGTAAAGCGCAGCATCCATCCCATAATCTCTTTTGTCTCCGTTAATCTCTCCGTCATTTCCCCCTAAAATACAATATTCAGACTGCCAGAAGGTTATATTTTTAGCCGCCTTTGCCAGGTTTGATCTTATCCCGATAGCTTTAGCCGCCGGAGATGTGGTAAAATAACTATGTGCAGAAATGATATGTTTTACATTCGCTAAATCCCCTACATAATAAGGAGAATTTTTGTCAAAGAACGCATGGATCTGTTCTCCCTTATCTGGCTTATTCAATTTAGCATAGAGATAGTCTATCTGCCCAGCCTCTCCTATTACTATCTTTGTCGGTATTTTTTTATTGATCAATGCCTTACTCAAACTTTTCGTTACACCGCTGATCTGTTCATTGTTATAAGGACATCCTTCCTGTTTGTCATCGCTCCAATCCCACTGAGGTTCGTTAACCGGACTGATATAATCAAACAGGATCCCCGTTTTCTTATAAATCCCGCTAATCGCATCGGTGATACTTACTGCAAATGCATCATATTTATCCGGACTGATATTACTCATTCCTTTCGTAGCAAATCCTTTCCCATTCAGCGTAAGGTTTACCGGCGGACTATTTACAAATGCCAGGAACTGAGGCACATGATGCTTCTTCGCTGCCTGCAAAAACCATAACTGCCCCTCCTGGTCCTCCCAGGTACCGGCACGATGCCACTCATCTTTAATGTCTGTCTGCTTAGCTGTTCCCGCTCCTATATTAAAGCGCCACATAGATAAACCAATACCGGCAGGCTGCCCGCTGGCAGTAGTATCTGTGCTGAATAACCAGTCTGCAATAACATTCTTTTTTACGTCGGGCCATTGGCCTACAAACTGACAAGACCATGCATCAGATGCTCCGAAGTTGCTGATCGTCTGATAAGTGGTATCCGGGTTTAAATGTACCGCGGCGGTTTGAGCCGCCGCGGTATTGATACCATAAGAAAGAAATAAAATGCATGTTATTCTTCTCATAATAAAATGACCTGTAGTATCGTATTAATAACCTGCAGTTTGCGCAAGCTGATTATTAGATGCCTGAATTTCTGTTCTTGGAATAGGCAAAAAGTAATTTTTACCAGCATCAAATAAGCGGCCGGTCAACGCTACTTTCCTTGTATACACGGTATCTGTGCCACTAATCTGTACATCTATACCATAAGCAGGTACGTTCTCTGTTACGGCTGCAATCTTCCATCTGCGCACATCATAAAAACGATGTTCCTCAAAAGCCAGTTCCACCTGACGCTCTCTTCTGATTGCATCGCGCATTTCTGTTTGTGATAATCCCGCTACTAATGCAGGCTGATTCACACTTGATCTTTGTCTGATCTGGTTGATAGCAGCATAAACAGTAGCATCCGGACCCACCGCTTCGTTCTGCGCTTCTGCATAGTTTAACAATACTTCTGCATAACGAAGATAAATCCAGGGTTGTAATCCTGCAATATTCCAGGGATTATCTATCGGGTTATTATCATCCATAAATTTACGCAGATAATAACCTGTTTTTGTTGTATTCCAGTTGGAAGGACCATCTTTACTATCCTTTCCACCAGGCGTATAAATCTGTAGGGTGCTTCCTCTGTAGCTGGCGCCATTGAATAGCACGGTAGCGTAAAAACGGGCATCCCTGTTTGCATAAGGTTTTGTTTCATCATAACCGGAAGATGCGTCTGTGATCACTTTACCGTTATTCATTTCATAGGCGTCTACAAGATTCTGTAATGGTGTATTGCCTCCCCAACCGTTATAACCATTGGATCCGTTCGAAATTTCCAAACATACGTGACGCGCACCAATCGCATACTGACGGCTGAAGATAATCTCCTTACTACTGGCGGCGGCTGATATAAACAACTGACTATAGTTATCAGAGATAGTATACTGGCCCATATCCATCACTACTTTTGCCGCAGCTGCTGCATCTGCCCAGGTGCCCACATTATACAAAGGACTTGCAGCATATAATAACAGACGGGCTTTTAAAGCCAGTGCAGCGCCTTTCGTTGCCCTACCCTGCTGCCAGTTTCCATCATTTACCTGTGGCAGATATAAAGCTGCAGAATCCAGTTCAGCCGCTGCATATTTAATACAATCTGCCAGTGATGATTTAACAAATAAGGACGCATCTGTCAGATTATTTTCCAGCGCATATACCGTATCATTCACCAATACCACTGCTCCATAGTTACGGATCAGGTCCTGATAGCGGAAAGCACGGATAAAATGCAGTTCACTCCTTAATATTTTCCTGTGCTGATCGCTCATCGCTACCTTTCCTATATTAGCAAGGCCGTAGTTACATTCGCGGATACTACGATAACTTCTCCCCCAGATAGTACCGGCGATACCTGTGTTTTCAGGTGCCAGCAGGCCCCTTTGTATGAGCCAGGTGTTATCATCATTATTGTAAATAGCTTCGTCGGTCACAGAACTCCACATGGCATATTCAAAACCTCTTCCAAAGCCGGGATTCGTTCCTTCTCCTTCTTTATCCTGTAACTTAATACTCATGTAACGGTTAATCACATAATCTTCGAATAAAGCAGAATCTGCCAGCAGGGCTACAGAAGGTACCCTGTCTGTAGGGACTATATCAAGATAATTCTTTTTACACGCGGTAAAGGTTCCTGCAATAGCAAGTGCCAGTAAGTATACAATATTTTTAGTTTTCATTGCTGGAATTTTTACGGTATTAAAACTTAACATTCACGCCCACATTTACAATACGCTGCTGCGGATAAAACTGACCACTGGTGCTGTAACCTTCCGGATCATAATCTTTCACCTTTGTAACAGTGAACAGGTTAAACGCGTTGGCGTATACCCGTAGTCCGGCTATTTTAGCCCTCGATAAGATATTGGCATTGATCGTGTACCCCAGTTCTACGTTTTTCAGGCGCAGGAAAGAAGCATTATTAAGCCAGAAAGAGTTTTTATATAAACCACCATTGATAGAGGAAGAAGCCCTGTCGTCTGCCCTTGGATAACTACCATTTGTATTGGTAGGACTCCAGCGGTTATCTGCCCAGCTGCTGTAGAAGTTACCGATAGTACCGGATTCAGGGAGTACATACTGACTAACACGTGTTTGTCCGGCGAATACAAGCGCAAGGTCTATACCTTTATAATCTGCGCCCATCACAACACCATAAGTGATCTCAGGAATGTTACCATATTTTGTTCTGGTAGCATCGTCTGCGGTAATTTTACCATCTTTGTTATAATCCTGATAGATCAGGTCTCCCAGCTGTGCACCAGTCACGTGAGGATATTTAGCCAGGTCGTCTGCTGTTCTGAAAATGCCTACCGCATTATACAACAGATCTGTATTCAACGGCCGGCCGGTTATTTTCTGGTAAGATAAAGTACCTGCTGCTTCATCAAGGAACACGATCTTGCTTTTAGCGTAGGTAATATTCGCATTGATATTATAGTGGATACCATTGCTGGTTGAATTGTTATATCCCAATGTTGCCTCTATACCATTGCTATTTACTTTTCCGATATTTTCAGAAGGTACCAGCGGATCGCTGCCATTAGGATTTACAATACCTGATAGCTGTGGTATGGATGCATTACGTTGAGTGAGGATATCTGTACGTTTCTGCTGGAAGTAGATAAACTCCATATTGAAGTGCTGCAGGAACTGCATATTCAAACCCAGATCCAGCTTCTTGGCTCTTTCCCAGGTAATATTCGGATTGCCCAGTTTGGTGAGATCAATACCAGGGTGGATAGCTGAACCAATAATGTACTGATTGGTGAAAGAATAGTTATCAAAGTACTGGAACAGACCCACATTATCATTCCCCAGTGTACCATAAGAACCACGCAGTTTCAGGTCATTAATAAAACTAACCGATTTGAACCAGTCTTCCTGGGAAATACGCCAGCCTACAGATACTGATGGAAAAAATCCATATTGCTTTCCGGCAGGGAAAGTAGATGATCCATCAATACGGGCCTGCGCTTCTAACAAATACTTTTCCTGGTAGTTATATGCCAGACGACCGAAATAACTTTTCCTGGTAAAGTTGTAGCTTTTACCGGAATTATCTTTATCCGTAGAAGCAGCACCACCTTGCGATAATTCTGGTGTCTGAGTAGAAGGGAAATTCATGCGGTAAGCACCCATACTATCCAGGGAAGTCTTACTCTGTTCGTAAGCGATAAAGGCATTTACATTATGTTTACCAAACTTACGGTCATAATTTAATTTGATATTGGAAGTCAGTAATGCCTTGTTCAACTGACCTTCAGACAAAGTTGCCATACCATTAGAACCACCTATCACTACTTTATTATAAGTGTTCGTGGACGAACTATAGTTATATACTGAATAAGGTTTGCTGAATGATTTAGCAAAACTCCAGGATTTATCTATAGAGAAAAATCCATCGAGGGACAATCCTTCAACACCGGGGATCTCATAACGTCCTTTCAGAATACCATTGAATACCTGTGTAGGATTCCTGTTGGTACCACCGATGTCTGTTACCTGCATGACAGGGTTGTTATTCTCAATACCGGAAGTAGGCAATCCATTAGGATACCTTGCCGCTACTGTAGGATAAGCACGGTAGATAGACCGGAAGATATCTCCTGCACCGGTTTGAGGATACAGACGGTCCTCTTGCCTGCCCGATAAATAGATACCCACTTTTAAACGTTTGGTCACATCCGCATCAATATTCGATCTGAAATTATATTGATGATAGTCCGTCACTCCATGTTTATATATACCATCCTGTGCGATCATCCCCAAAGACACATAATACTTTACATTGTCACTACCACCAGTTACAGAAAGACTATGCTGATTTTGGATCGCTGTTTTCTTCAGCGTTGCTTTCTGCCAGTCTGTATTAGGATAATTCAAAGGGTCAGAACCATCTGCATACTTCTGAATCTGTGCAGCGGTATAGTACTGGTTCAAGCCACCAGCAGGCTTATCATAATACTGGATTTCGTTCATGATGGTGGCGTAGGTAGCTGCATCAGCCATCTTAGGTAACCTCGTTGGGGAAGAAAATCCCTGGTTAAAGCTGTAGTTGATGGATGGCTTGCCCGTTTTACCACGTTTGGTGGTTACGAGGATCACCCCATTTGCCGCACGACTACCATATACTGCGGCAGAGGCGTCTTTCAGTACACTGATGCTCTCAATATCGTTGGGATCCAGTCTTTCCAGACCGCCGATCTGTCCAGGTACCCCATCTACCACTACCAGTACATCATTGCTACCGGTGGTAGCCAATCCGCGGATGGTGATGGAAGAACCATCATATCCCGGTTCGCCGGACCTGTTATTGGCAATCACACCGGAGAATCTTCCTGACAATGCATTGGAAACATTCGCCGTAGGACTTTTCACTAAATCAGCCCCTTTTACCACTGAAATAGACCCCGTAAGGGTGGCCTTCTTTTGTGTACCATACCCCACTACTACCACTTCATTTACATTCTGGCTCACCTGGGTAAGCTGAATAGTTACAGGTGAAGCACTTTTCACGGCTACTTCCTGGGTGGTATAGGAAATATGATTAAATATTAAGGTATCGCCAACAGCTGCCGACAGGGTAAATTTCCCGTCTGTACCGCTTAATGTTCCCTGGCTGGTACCTTTTACACGTACACTTACTCCTGGTACGGCTTCCTTTCCTTCCATCACTCTACCACTGATATTCAGCTTTTGAGCCTGTAATCCGAATAGCGGTACAAGGAAAAATAAGGTAATAAGAATTGACTGCCGCCGTGACATCAGACACACGAGCGTGGATAAGCTTCTTTTCATAACGCGCATTCCTTTTTTAATTGATAAATAGTTGGTTGACTATATTATACGTGGTATTATGAACGCAAAATAGGGGGATAAAACAACCCCGCAGAGGGGGTAAATCATTTAAAAGAGGGGGTAAAATCGTATTTAATCGTCTGTTTTTATCACGTTCAGGTCCTGGTTGAAGGAATGTTTGTACTTCTTCAGATATTCTGAAGGATTCATCCCGAATAGTTTGAAAAATTGCTCTCTGAAATATTTAACATCTCCGATACCTACCTGGAAAGCTGCCTGGTTGATCGTATAATTTTCCTTCAGCATTAATACGGCGGCCCTCCTCAAACGGATAGAGCGGATAAAGGCATTTACTGTTTGTCCGGAAATAGACTTTACCTTTTTATATAAGCTGGAATGACTCATTCCTATCGCCTGTGTGAACGTTTTAATAGAGAAATCCTCATTGGAAAGGTTAGCTTCCACGATATCAATACATTTTTTGAGGAAATCCTGGTATTCCGCCGGCACTTTCACCATACTCTTTTTAAGCGTGATGTTCTCCAGGAAGTATTGTCTCAATAAATTCCGGTTCTTTATAATGGTCTGCACCTTTACCAGCAGCAGATCATGGTCGAAAGGTTTGGTGATATAATCATCCGCCCCTCCTTCAATCCCTTTCAGACGGATATCGGCCGAAGAAGTAGAAGTAAGCAGAATAACCGGGATATGGCTGATATTATCCGTTTGTTTGATACGCGAACAGAGTTCCACCCCGTCCATACCCTGCATATGAATATCGCTGATCACCAGGTCCGGCATATATTTCTGCACAGCCGTAAAACCTTCGTCTCCGTTATCTGCTTCATACACAATAAACTGACCATCAAATAGTTGTTGCAAATATTGCCTTATTTCAGCATTATCGTCTATCACAAGGATAGAGCGTTTTTCCGTGATCAGTTCCGCTGTCTGCGGACGTTTATAAGTATTTACCGGGGCCTCATCTATCAGTTCTTCCAGTAAACCAGACCTTCCCCCGCTTTCTTCGGTTAAAAGCTCCGCCGTACCTTGTTTTAATGTGATTACAAAAGTGGTGCCCTCATTCAGCTTACTTATGTAATGAATAGTCCCTTCATGTTTCTCCACAAAATGCTTCACTAAATAAAGGCCTATTCCGAAACCGGAGCGGTTACTATCTGCCTGCCGGAA
The DNA here is from genome assembly GCF_009758125.1 of Chitinophaga oryziterrae. Lineage (GTDB taxonomy): Bacteria > Bacteroidota > Bacteroidia > Chitinophagales > Chitinophagaceae > Chitinophaga > Chitinophaga oryziterrae. Next base: position 647,201 of record NZ_WRXO01000003.1, on the reverse strand, counting down.
CTTTTCAAAGATCTTATCCCCTATGGCCGGGGCAATACCACAACCGCTATCCCTCACCATAATCTCCACGGCTCCTTCTTTCTTATGGATCTCAAATCCTATACTCCCTCCATCAGGCGTAAATTTAAACGCATTAGACACCAGGTTAAAAAGCGCGATCTCTATCTTTTCATAATCGGCATATATCTCCAGCTTCTCCTCCCCGGTAATAAAATCGTATTTAATATTCCTGGTTTTAGCCTGTTGGGTAAAGCAGAGGAATACTTCATTAGATAATGTCACAACATCCAACCGGGTAATTTTAAGCCGGTCGCCCTCACTGTCTGCCTTACGGAAAAGCAGGAGCTGGTCTACCAGGCTTAATAAACGCCGGGCATTCCTGTATACTACATTTAATTCCGTCCCTCTTTTCTCCATTAATTCTTTCAGGGGATTAATGATTAAAGTGAGAGGGGTCCTGAATTCATGGGAGATATTAGTAAAGAAGGATAATTTCCTTTCATTGATCTCCTTCTCCTTTTCATTTTCCAGGTGCGCCAGTTTAATTTCGTATTTCAGTCTTTCCTGCCTGGATTGATACTGTATAAACAGGTAAATACCAATAACTACAAAGGCGATATACAGGCCATATGCCCACCAGGTCCTGTACCAGGGGGGCAGAATGATGATCCGCAGGGTTTCTGTCTCACGTCCCCATTTGCCATCTGCATTGGTGGTTTTGATCCTGAACACATAATTCCCTTCCTGCAAACGGGTATAGTTAGCGGTACGGGATTCTCCTACGTAGTTCCACATTTTATCCCAGCCATCCAGCAGGTAAGCATAGCTGATCTTGTCGGGCGAGGAATATTCCAGGGCTACAAAGTCTAAGGACACAGCCGCCTTGTCGTAGGGGATCGTCAGTTCCAGCACATTCTCCATCAACTTTTTAGATACATAGGCATCATTCTTTTCGACAGGAACATTATTAATACGGATACCGGTAAGGAATACCGGGGCCATACTATTCCGTTCATAAATACTATCAGGATTGAAAATATTAAAGCCTTTGATCCCGCCGAACATAAACTCCCCCGACCTTAATTTAATAGCAGCATTATAGGCAAACTGGTTGCTTTGCAGTCCGTCCGACTGGGAAAAGTTCCTGCAGGTACGTAATTCAGGGTCAAACCGTGCCAGCCCGTTGAAGGTACTCAGCCACAGGTAGCCCTGGTTATCTTCCAGCATGCGGAGAATGGAGTTGTTCGGCAATCCGTCAGCATCTGTAAAGCGGGTGAATTTACCGTTGGCCGGATTAAAAAGCAGGAGTCCGCCCCCTTCCGTACCTACCCAGAAACGCCCATGCGTATCTTCATGAATACAGCGCACAGTATAACCAACAGAATAGGTCTTATGCTGTTTATGCTCCCTGTCTATCCTGATTAAAGAAGAATAGTTCCCTCCCCACATATTGCCCTTGCTATCCTCCGCCAGGGATTGGATATTAATGAGGCTTTTATCAAACAGCTCAAAATCATTGGTGGCACGATTAAAGAGATATAGTGTACCGTTATTGGTCGTACTGGCCCAGATACGCTTTTGCGCATCCTCATATATCGCCCAGACATTGTTCTCTTCTGTTCTGGTAAAAGGATTAAAACAGGCAAAATGATCAAAGGCATCGGTAGATTTATTATACCGGTTAATGCCCCCGAACCAGGTAGCTACCCAGATATCATCCCGGGAATCTTTCATGATCCCGGTGATAAAGTTGCTGCTGGTAGTATGATAGTCTTTGGTGGTATTCGTTTCCCTGTTCCAGTATTTTAATCCGCCCCCGTCCGTTCCTATCCAGATATTCTTTCCGCTGCCTTCACAAAAGGAAAGAATAAAATTATTGACAGCCCCGGCATTATTAAAGGCATGTTTTTCAAATAGATCCTGGCGGGGTTCTATAATATTAACGCCCCCTCTTAAAGTACCTATCCATTTCCGGCCTTCCCGGTCTTCATATATAGAATAAACTGAATTACTACTGAGTTGTTTATTATAAGGGATTGCTGTGCTATCCTTTAGTAAGAAGATACCATGACCATCAGAAGCGACCCATAGCATCCCCTGTTTATCTACACAGAGGTTCACTACTTTAGTGTTTTCCGGTAGATAATTACCGGAGTAAGTAGCCGCATATTTGAAAAGCCCCTGATCAGTTCCCAGCCACAAAACCCCGTTTTTATCGAATCTGAGATAGTTGGCCATTCTGATCTGCTGGTTGATGACGGAGATCTTATTATGATCATATTTGCATAAGCCTATGCCCTGTACAAAGATCCAGGCATTACCTGCGGGGTCATAATCAATAGCCGTCACCTCATAGTCTGTGCTTTTCTCCAGTGGTATCCGCCTGCCACTGATATAATTCCCGTCAAATACGATCAGCCCGCTGTTTTCTGATCCCACCAGCATAATGCCATTCTTTCCTGCTTTAATGACATGGATATTCCCCTCCACTATTTTACCACTGCCGGCATATCTGGCCTTATAAAAATGCTCATTGCTGAGGATGCAGAGCCCTTTGCGTCCACCTACCCATAACTGGTGACTGGCATCACCTTCAATCGTATATATTCCATTATCAATAAGAGAGGTGCTATCCCCTACCTTATTTCTGTAGATTTTGAATTTATATCCGTCATAACGGTTTAGTCCATCGTACGTACCAAACCACATAAAGCCTTTATAATCCTGGTAAACGTTTACCACTGCATTGTTTGACAATCCGTTCTCTATTCCGAGATTCCTGACAGGATCCCCAATGGCACACAGATTGCCGGCAATAAATGCCAATAGCAATATTCTGATCTTTGTCCCCATACCTCCATTTAAGACGTATAATATACAACAGTTATTGTAATTTATACATTGACTATCGTCCGGATCAGGAATAGCTTTGTACCTGTCAAATAAACACAGGTATATGAACATTTCAAAAATTGCACTGTTACTTCTGGTATTATTCACATTTAAAAACCCATCCTCTATGGCCCAGCAAGCACCCGATTATGCAACTGACCCGCATCTGCTGAAAGCGGTAAAAGAGTTTTTAAAACCATTGAACGCAGGTGGCGCGCCTGTTGAAAGTTTGCCAAAAGACCAGGCCCGTAAAGTACTTGTAGATGCACAGAATGCTTTTAAAGTAGATCTTTCCGGTATCGAAGAGTCTGAAAAAACAATCACCAGCGATGGATACACTGTTAAATTAAATATCGTTCGCCCTGCAGGCGCTAAGGGAAAACTGCCCGTATTTATTTTCATCCATGGTGGTGGCTGGATACTCGGTGATTATCCTACACATAAACGTATGGTACGCGACCTGGTGGTACTGTCCGGTTATGCGGCCGTATTTGTTAACTATACACCTTCTCCTGAAGCACATTACCCACAGGCCATTAATGAAATATATGCGGCCACCAAATGGGTTGCTGAACATGGCAACGAGATTAATGTAGATGGTAAAAACCTGGCAGTAGTAGGTAACAGCGTAGGTGGTAATATGACGGCCGTTACAGGTCTGATGGCAAAAGATAAAAAAGGACCACATATCAAATTGTTAATTATGATGTGGCCCATCGTTGATGCAGACTTTGATACAGAATCTTACAGACTGTATGGTGCACAGCGTTTCTTAACTACGCCATTAATGAAATGGATGTACGATCAGTATACCACAGATCCGAATCAACGCAAAGAAATTTATGCGTCTCCGTTACAGGCAAGTCTGGAAGAACTGAAAGGATTACCGCCCGTATTGATCCAGGTAGCAGAGAATGATATCCTGCGTGATGGTGGTGAAGCATTTGGACGTAAATTAGATGAAGCAGGGGTAACAGTGACTACCGTGCGTTATAACGGTGTAATCCATGATTTTGGATTGCTGAACGGATTAGCAGAATTACCTACGACCAAATCAATGTTCATACACGCAGCTGCAGAGCTGAGGAAATATTTAAAATAGAAATAGGATAAGTCGCCCTTTAAACGGGCGACTTATCCTATTTCTTTCCCTTTGGTCTATCCGGTTGAAAATCAAGAGAAATTGAGTTCATGCAAAACCGCTTATGGGTGGGTGGCGGACCATCATCAAATATATGCCCCAGATGAGAATTACACCTCGCACACAGTACTTCCGTACGGTCCATACCATAAGAGGTATCTGAACGGTAGATAACACTGTTCTCCCTGGAAGGTTCGAAAAAGCTGGGCCATCCACAAGTGCTGGAGAACTTAGCATCTGATCTGAATAACAAATTCCCGCATACCGCACAGTAATACGTTCCCCTGGCCTCTGAATCCCAGTACTGACCGGTAAATGGCCTTTCTGTTGCCTGTTCTCTTGCTGTAGCATATAACTCAGGGGAAAGGATCTTCTTCCATTCCGCATCTGTTACTTTTAAAGGCGTAGTATCCGTGTTGGAATAATACGGATTGTTCTCATGTCCCTTTGCCGACTTGATCTGCTGTGCCTGAACGGCCAGCACAGGCATCAGCAATATCATATAACAAATCAGTCTTTTCATCTTACTAATATATACGATCAATATTAAAGAAAAGATGCAAAAATAAAAAGTCCTATACCGGTACATAGACCTCAACAACATGCTCCTGTCCGTCATCTGTCAATGCTACAATATCTTTTCCGCCTTCCTTTTGAAATACGGTGATTTTATACGTGGAAGTTCCATACTTGTACGTAATAGATACAGATGGCCATTCCAGCGGGAAACAAGGTTTGAAGTGCAGATGATCGCCCTTTAATTCCATGCCTAACAAAGAGCCTAAGATGAACTGGTACATCCATCCGGAAGAACCGGTGTACCATGTCCAGCCACCACGACCTTTATGCGATTCATTGGCGTAAATATCCGCTGCCATCACATAAGGTTCTACTTTGTAGATCTGCGTATTGGAATGGCTGGAAGGACGGATCATATCAAACAGTTCCCATACCTTTTCACGGTCGCCCAAGGCAGCAAAGGCCATCAGCGTCCAGATGGCCGCATGGGAATACTGTCCGCCATTTTCCCTTACACCCGGTACATACCCTTTGATATAACCGGGATTAGGTCCATTGTTATTGAACGGTGGGTCCAGCAACTGTATCAGCTTCAGATCTCTTCTTACCAGGTGTTTATTTAAAGAAGCCATCGCGATGCCTGTCCGTTTAGGATCACCTGCCCCTGATAATACAGACCAGCTTTGTGCAATGGCATCTATACTGCATTCACTATTCACCTTGGATCCTAATGGAGAACCATCATCAAAAAATGCACGCAGGTACCATTCACCATCCCATCCGGAAATTTCTATATTCAATTGCAATTTCTCCGCTTCTCTTTTACAGGAAGCGGCAAACCCCATGTCTCCATAATTCTCTGCCACTATTATAAAACGCTGCAATACATTGTACAGGAAAAATGCCAGCCATACGCTCTCTCCCTTGCCTTTGTGGCCTACCTGGTCCATACCATCGTTCCAGTCGCCCGAACCGATCAGCGGTAACCCATGCACTCCGTAATGCAGGCTATGCTTAATGGTACGCACACAGTGTTCATACAATGAAGCGCTATGGTTGCCACTGATGGGCAGGTCGTATAATGAATCCTCTTCAGGATGCAGCACACGGCATTCCAGGAAACCTACGGAGATATCCAGGATATCCTTGTCACCGGTAGCAGACAGGTATCCTGATACCACGAAAGGTAACCATAACAGGTCATCAGAGCAGTGTGTACGCACACCACGACCTTCAGGCGGATGCCACCAATGCTGCACATCCCCTTCCACAAACTGACGGGACGCACTTAATAGTATCTGCTGTTTCGCCAGCTCCGGACGGGCAGGTAATAAAGCCAGTACGTCCTGTAACTGATCGCGGAAGCCGAAGGCACCGCCCGACTGATAAAATCCGCTGCGTGCAAACACACGGCAGGCCATCGTCTGATAAGTAAGCCAGCCATTGGCCAGTATATTCAGCGAAACATCAGGCGTGTTTACCTGCACGGTCTCTATCACATCTTTCCAGTATGCCTTTACTTCATGCAAAGCAGCCATCACGATGTCCTTGTCCGTAAATCTTTTTATCAGTGTTTTTGCTGCATGCACATTTTCTTCGCAGCCCAGCTGGAAGACAATGTCCTTTTCTTCACCATCCAGCAGGTCGAATTTCGTCTGTAATGCAGCGCATGGGTCCATACCTGCCCCACTACGGCCCGACAGCTTTTTACGATGTAATGCCTGCGGATCTAACAGGTTCCTGTTCCTGCCTATGAAGGCGGAACGGTCGGCGGAGAAACTCAGTTGGTTAGCATCGTTTATTTTGAAGAAAGTAACACGTTCTGCAAAAGCGGTGTTATACTTATTCCTCATTAATAAAGCGCCTGTTTCTTCATCCAGTTCCGAAGTAATGTGCATGTTCGTTTTTGCACGTACATCTCCCAGTATCATTTCCATGAAGCCGGTAGCAGAAAATTTACGCTCCCTGCCCGAGTTGTTCTTTACTTTTATTACGATGAACTTTACCGGTAACGCTTTATCTACAAACACAGTCATCTCTGAGGAGATACCCTGTTCCTGGTGTTCAAAAGTAGTATAGCCAAAGCCGTGTGTAATAATGTAAGGCGTGTTCCACCTGGTAGGGAAAGGTGCGGGCGACCAGAAAGCGCCTGTATCCTCATCACGCAGGTAAAAGGCTTCTCCCCCTACATCACTTACCGGATCATTACTCCAGGGAGTAATACGGTATTCATGTGCATTCACTGCCCATGTATAGGCAGAACCACTTTCGGAGATAACAGTACCGAAGTTGGGATTGGCGATGACGTTTACCCAGGGCGCCGGTGTGGTTTGTTTTTGATCTGTAATGATTTTGTATTCTTTACCATCCGGAGTGAATCCACCCGTACCGTTAAAGAATAAAAGATCGTTTGGTAAAGTTAAAATAGAGGAAGGCAGCAGGTCCTTTGCTACTACCGGTTTAGTCTCAAGCAGCGGTGGCAGTATTTTCTCCCCGTAATGCCTGTTCACCTGTTCTGATAAAGTGCCTCTATCATCATAGATGATCACGCGGGCCACACTTTCAAACAGTATCCTGTCCTCCGTAGATAATTGATCTGTAGATTTTACAAAGATGGTCCCTGGTTTATTATACACGGGATTACCACCTGTTTCCGCAGCTACCAGTCCCTGTATCAGGTCCTGCAATAACTGCCGGTAAGTACCATGGTCTTCATTCCATATGATGAGATCTACTTCCAGTCCTTTCAGTCGCCAGTAAGCATGCGCCTGTACCATTTGTCTGACCAGTTCTATACTTTCCTGCTCGTAAATATGTAACAATACGATAGGCAGATCGCCGGAAACAGAATGGCTCCATAAACCTGATTGTCCGCGGAAGTTATTGAGTATAACGGCAGGGTCTGCACGCAGGTCCGGATTACTGTAGATAATAGCAGAAGCAAGCCGGTCATATAGCTGTGCATCTGCTTCTGTTGCGTTTATTTGTCTTAGTAATACCTGGCTATGCGTCCAGGAGAGATCAAATGCACGTTTCTTCAGGTATTGGTCCTTGTATTTGTGCATGAGTCCTTCACAGGCCTCTCTTGTTTCGCTGATACCGTAAATAAGATCTATAGTAGCCGTTTGATTAGGCCTTAAGACAATACGGTAACGGATAGACATGATCGGATCGAGCACAGCCCCCTGGTTACCGGAGAGTAGTTCATTGTCCATAGACTGTGGATGTACCAACGTTCTGCCTCTGCCTATAAACTGTAAACGGTCTGTTTCATAAGAAACCGTTTCCGTGGTGACGCCATGCACGCTCATCAGATGGAACATCCAGGGTGGTATTTCTCCTTCAGACCGGGGACGGCGGGTACAGAAAATAGCTTTATTTTCCGGGATGATCTCTGTTTGTACAAAAAGGTTGCTGAAGGCAGGATGCGCCTCATCGGAAGCCTGACCGGCCATCACTACTTCTGCATAACTGGTGATCTCCAATACCTTCACGGCAAGGCCCCTGTTAGTGATCCTGATGCGTCTCATTTCCACATCATCTTCCGGAGAGATCACTATCTCTGTGCGGGTATCAATATTAAAATCCTGCCGGCGGAATTCCACATGGCCCTGAGAGAATACTGCTTCGTACCCTTTAGGCGGATGTAAGGTAGGCTGATAGGTATTTGACCAGAACCGCCCGCTTTGTACGTCCTTTATATAACAGAAAGCCCCACGATCGTCTTTGGTCGCATCTTCCCGCCAGCGGGTAACAGCCATATCTTTCCAGCGACTGTACCCTCCTCCGGAATTGGAGATCATCACCTGGTAGCGGCCATTGCTTAACAACTGTATTTCCGGCAGTACAGTATTGGCAGTGCTTTTCCGTACAGGGATATCCAGGATAGCGGTATGCGTTTCTATAATATCAGCAGTATGTGAGTAGAAGAGTGTCGCTCTCGGGATACGTTCCTGCAGTAACAACAGTGTAGCCTGGAACCTGAGTTCTGCGGCAAAACGCTGCTGCATGGGTTTGTTCAGCAGCACATATGCCAGTGATAAAAGTCCCATGCCCTGGTGATGTATCATAAAAGAGTAAACGATACTGTTTGTTTTACCCCTTGGTAAGCGACTGCTGGTATAATCTACGGCTTCGTAAAAGCCATAATCTCCTTCAAATTTTTCATCAGATAATAATTGCAGGTTGGTGCAGGCCCTGGCAGGTAGCACCATCAGCGCCAGCATAGTAGCATAAGGCGCAATAACCAGGTCTTCTTCCAGCCCACGTTTCAGACCAAGTCCCGGAACACCGAATGCACGGTACTGGTAATTCATAGCGGCGTCTACCATGTTGTATCCTGATTCTGAGATCCCCCAGGGAATACCACGCTGACCGGCATATTCTATCTGCCGTTTTACGGTAGCCTTATTTGTCTGGTAGAGCAGGGTGTTGTCGTAGGTAGGCATTACCAGTTGTGGCATCAGGTATTCGAACATGGAGCCGCTCCAGGAGAGTAATATTGGATCGCCACCGGAGTTGGTTAACAACCGGCCTAATGCGAACCAGCTTTCCTGGGGCAGTTTGCCCTGCGCGATCGCTACAAAGATCCCTAATCTTGCTTCGGAGGCCAGCAGATCGTAATAACTATCATCTTTCCTCTGCTCTTCTACGTTATAACCTATTCTTAATAAACTGGTAGATTTATTGAACAGGAATTCATATTCCACATCACAGAGCTGTTCGCATTGCTCTGCTAAAGTCTCTAACAATGTTATTCTTTCCGTAGCGATGTTATTGGCGTTTTGCATGGCCGTTAACCATACAATTTCTTCTGCTGTATTTTCCTGCTGCAGGTAGGTGATCGGATTAAAATCTTTGATATCCTGTAAGGATGTCATTACAAACCTTGCATACTTTTCAGGAACGGGTGAAGGTAATAACTGGTGCAATTCCTCTTTTATCTTCTTTATCCGGGAAGATAATTTAAAGATCCATTTATTAATTTCCCCTCCGCTTTTTTCATGTTGTCTGGCCAATGCGTCCGTGAGCCTTAATAATTGGTCCAGATCTGCATTTCCTGCCAGTAATAAAGTAAGGATATTTTTAATTATTTCGCTGTGATGTATATCGCGGATAATTAAACAGGTGGTTATCAATCCCTCCCAGGTGTTGGCATTAAGCACCGGCTGTTCCGGCAGGGCCAGCAGACCTTGTCTTAATGTAAACAAATGTCCTGCAAGGTTACCGCTATCTACTGTAGATACATATCTCGGATACATCGGCAACAGGGATAATGTATCGTACCAGTTATAAAAATGCCCACGGTAACGTTCCAGTTTACCCATTGTTTCCAGGGCATTGGCCGTCCTTGTGGTGAGTTCTTCTCCGCCTATATATCCAAAGTCATAAGCAGTCAGATTAGCCAGTAAAGCCATTCCCATGTTGGTAGGGGAAGTGCGGTGTGCGATTACCGGTACAGGCCGTTCCTGGAAATTATCCGGCGGCAGCCAGTTCTCGTCCTCATTCACGAAATCTTCAAAGAAAGCCCATGTTTTACGCGCCGTTCTATGCAGGAATAAAGTTTGCACTTCATTCAGTCCGTTCGTTTCTTCCGCCTCTGCTTTGCTTAATCTCCAGGCAAATGCAGGAGCGAATAACCATAACGTCAGTATAGGGTATGCTACAAAAAATGCTTCATGATTGATACACAGGAATAAACTTCCGCAGCCTAATGACAGGAATGGTGTTATCCACATGGACCGGTACACAGACCATACATCATAGCGCGTACTTCTGGTGGCAGTAGCAGAAGGCGTCCATTGCAGCAGTTTCCTGTGAGAGATGATCATCCGCCAGTTGGTGCGGATGATAGCATCCATATTTTTCAAAGCCTCGTAAGGCAGTACAGCAAGGCCAAATAGAAAACGGAGCAGTACATCTCTAACGGAGATGGCTACTTCCAGTAAATGTGCTTTAAGGGCCAGATCAAGTGGTTTATGGATCAGTTGCCATCCCGCAGCTATTATTACCGGCAATAAGATAATAAAGGTTACCACTGATATCCAGAACCAGGGGAAAGGCAGTACTGTCCATCCTGTTAGCAATAACAACAATAAAGAGACGGGTATCAGGCTACGGCGAAGATTATCAAAGATCTTCCAGCGCGATAAACCGGAGAGTTTGTTTTTAACCAGTCGTCTTTTCGCATTGGTAACGAAAGGCATCATCCACGCACCTATTTGCCAGTCGCCTCTTATCCAGCGGTGATGACGTTTTACATCTGCTGCGTATTGTGCCGGGTTTTCCTCGTATAACAATACGTCGCTGAGTAGGCCTGAGCGTGTATAGCAGCCTTCCAGCAAGTCATGGCTCAGGATGCGGTTTTCCGGGAATACGTTGCGGAGTGCCTGTTCGAAGATATCTACATCATAAATCCCTTTACCTATGAAAGAGCCTTCATGGAAAATATCCTGGTATACATCGGAAGATACTTTGGTATAAGGATCGATACCGGATACATTGCCCTGCATACGCAGATACAGTGAGGTAGCGTGTTTGGGAATACCGGAGTCTACACGGGGCTGTAATATACCATATCCTTCCGTAACACGCTTCTCCCGCTTATCATAAATAGCCCGATTCAGCGGATGTGCCATGGTAGCGATGAACTTCCAGGCGGCTTCACGTGGTAACTGTGTATCGGAATCCAGGGTGATAACATACTTTACCTGGTGGAGTAACGTAGTATCTCCTATGATTAAAGAAAAGGCATCTTGTCCTTTTCCGCGCAGGAATGCATTCAGTGCAGATAGTTTTCCTCTTTTCCTTTCATAGCCCATCCATTTACGTTCGCACTTATTCCAGATCCTGGGACGGTGAAAGAGAAAGAAGATATCGGGTTGCTTATATTTCTGATTCAGTGCGTTGATCCTGCTGCTGACATGTTCCAGTAACGCCTCGTCTCCGGGCATTACAGCATCATAGGCGTCCATGAAATCGGTAAGCAGGCCAAAGTGCAGATTGGCCTCCCTGTTAGCCAGAAAACGTATTTCCAGGGCCTCTACCAGATCATCAATATCCCCTTTGCCAGATAACATGGTAGGAATGATGACCAGCGACCTGCATGTTTCCGGAATGCCTTTGGAGAAGTCCATTCTTGGCAGCAGGGTCGGTCTTACCCAAATCGTGCAGAACCAGTTCACCAGGGACACGGCCAGTTGCGAAGCGCTGAACGTTGCAATGATCCCTAACAGGGATAATATCCAGGGATTGCTGGTACCATGCTGATAGGCCAGCCACCACATACCACCGGCAAGTATAAATGTAATAGCGGCTATGGAAAACAGATAAAGGAACACAGGCATCTGCCGGGTGAACCGGAAAATGTTCTGTTTTAAGCTATGACGCATGCCTGCTGCCTGCTCTGTTATTTTTAATCCTTTATCAATTAAATAATATCCAACGTGATTTTGTCTTTCTGATTTTGCTGAGGCAGGTACTTCTGTTTGTCCTGCTGATGTATCCGTGTGAGGAACGTCCGTTAGTAGTTTTTCCATAGCAAGCGCCAGGACTTTCCGCGCCACTTCTGTTTCCGACAGCGGAGATGCTTTGGAAATCGCTTCTACTACGTGCCGGTATCTGTCCCTCGTAGCAAAATCCATCAGCGGATACGTCGCATCCTTACGAAGAATATGCTCCACACTGCTAAGATCTTCTACGAACTCCCGCCAGTCGGTAGCGCCAAGGAAGCGTAACGTACCTATGCTGTTACTCACGGATACCTGGTCAGCAGCCTGTTTCTGGTTCTCCTGCCGAACCATGTCATTGCTGTTGATCCCCATACCGGCCAACTGTTGTTCCATCCAGTTAAGGGGCAGTGCCAGTGCCGGACCTTTCCCCTGTAAGTTGCGGGTAAACGCAGCTACAAAAGGGCCTGTCAACACAGGCTTTGCCCTCACCATATCGGCGATAGTCAGAATGAGGTTACCGGGTTCGTCAGTGACGGTGGTCATCATTCTATCCGCCCAGTAATCAGCGAGGTTCCTGTCTATCATGTCCAGGGCGATCTTCTCGGATACTCTTCTCAAATTTTCAATGACCGCAAGGCGAAGCATGATAGGAATCGCCCATAGTTCACCAAGTTCAAGTATGGTATAAGTCTGGTAAGAAAAGATGAATCCGCTGAGGCTTTTTGCGTCCACTCTCCCATCGCTGTGTGCTATAATTTCCAGCACGATATCATACACGCGGGGCATACCCGCAGAAACACCATCTGCGAGGTAAGGGAGTCCTTCACTATATCCTTTAGGTAAATGTTTCTTTGCAATTACAACCTGTTCTTCTATCAGGTAAAAATTATCGAGTAGCCATTCAGCAGCGGGAGTAATAGTTTTGCCGTTACGGATACTTTCTACCAGCACATTCCGTACTTCCAGCAACACCACTTCATTATTGTCCAGTCTTTTCAACAACTGATCAGAAGCATTTTTCTTCATCAGTTTATGTGAACGGGCAACGACCTGTCCATGCCGGTTCATTTGGTCCGAGCTGTAGAGTTCCGAACGGAAAGGTTCTTCTATACCATAATTCCGGACGTTCGTATCTCCCTGGAAATACACTCGCAGCCGCGACAAAATATCAAACACCGTACTAGTTGTTACCTTCATATTGACAGTCTTAATTGAAAAGCACCCATTAAAAGCGCAGAGATATAGGGGTGTAATTATGCTGAGAAGGAATAAGAAGTAAAAGGCTCTCAGACTAACATCAGTTATGGTGAAGATAGATCTTTCTGGGCTAATAACCCATAATTTGTACAATACATTATGCTATTTAGCAATTGTATTACGCTATCTTAACATCTAAATTTGTATTAAATCGGCAGACAGATAAGATTAAATTTATTGTTACTAACAGTGTAACAGTTGTAGGTTAAAGTAATGGCCGGAATATTCTTATTCCGGTTTTTTTATGGAATTTTGATATAAGACTGCTGCTTCTATTATTATTCATTTCTATATAAAACTAATATTCAAACACTGCAACTCCACGGTTTCTGATTCCATATTATTAACCGCTTCTATTATTGCTCTTCTGCCAGTTCCTGCTCCAGATCAGCAATATCCGGAAGCTGGGATTTTAGTTCTTCCGGAACCGCTTTCGCCAGCTGATATTCAGCAACCCCAATGGGATGCATCATCCCTCTCAATGCATACTCAGCCAATACTTCATTCTTCCCTTTGCATAATAAGATACCAATAGTGTCATGATCATTCGGCCCTTTCATTCTATCATTGATAAGATTGATATAGAAATTGAGCTGGCCGGCATCGCCCGCCTGAAAATCCCTTGCTTTTAATTCCACAACTACATAAGCATGCAGGCGGATATGGTAAAGGAGTAAATCTATATAAAAATCCTGGCCGCCTACTTCCATTTTTACCTGTTTACCGATAAAGGCAAAGCCTTTACCAAGTTCCAGCAGGAATTTGGTAATATGATCAGTAAGTTGTTGTTCAATATTTCGTTCATCCGCTTTTTCTTTTGCCTGCACAAAATCGAATATATAGGGGTCCTTTATAATGTAATTAGCAAAATCAGTATTGGGTTCTGGTAGCGTTCTTGAGAAATTTGTAATCTTTTTTGCGACAACCTGGCGTTCAAACAGGTCGCTTTGTATCTGCATGGCGAGTACATTACGACTATTACCATGTTCTATCGTATTTAACATGTACCAGAACCGCTTACCAGGATGGGTTAATTTATCCAGTAAAATCATATGGTGAGACCATGTTAATTTAGCTACCACAGATTGTAAAAAAACGACTTCGTCTAATTGCGCAGCAGGTTGCTGCGCAATTACAAAATTTTGATTATCAATAGATAACATTTGTGAAACAAGTTGTTGCGCAAACGCATTCTTTGAATTTAATTCATCCTCCAATTCAACAAACCGTCGTAAAAATTCTATAGGATATGCTTCTGAAAATTGTTTCATGTATAACAGGTTTCTGGCAGAAAAACCTTTAATCGCGGGAAACTCCTTTTTTAAATCGGCAGCTAACAGTTTTATAATTTTTGCACCCCACCCTTGCTCATTCTGATGTTTAAGAATATAATTACCCATTTCCCAATATAAAAACAGCATGTGCGCATTTGCTGTGATAACTGTTTTTACCTGGGCCTTTTGAATCTTATTTTTAATCTCAAGAAATAGTACGCCGTAGTCTTTCATGGTTAACAAACATTAAGGGCTGCAATTTATATATTCTCTAAATACAAAATTCATGTAAACATAATTAAAAATAAAAACTCCTGACCAAGCCAAATCGGCTTGATCAGGAGCTTCTAACGTCAACAATTATTTATCCGTAAATCACATTCAACGAAATCGGTGCGCCGGTAAGCAACTTGGAAATAGGACAATTTTCTTTTGCCAGCTGGGCAAATGTTTTAAATTGTTCTTCTGATACGCCATCAATAGCAGTAGCCTTTAATTCAAGTGCAATACCTGTTATTTTCTGGGCAACAGGGTCCAGTTCTATCACCGCTTTTGTATCCAGATCACCAGCAGTAATACCCTGTTGGGATAAGATAGCTGATACCGCCATCGTGAAACATCCTGCATGACCAGCTGCGATCAGTTCCTCCGGGTTAGTACCTACGCCGTCAGCAAAACGGGTATTAAACGAATACTGGGTGTTGTTCAACACAGTGCTTTGTGTAGAGATTTCACCTTTACCTTCTTTTAAATTACCGTTCCAATGTGCGTTTGATGTTCTTTTCATTTTGTTTAATTTTTATAACACAAATCTCAGGCTAAAAGTTGATATTAACTTTAACCCAGGTTAAAATCGATGATTTGTACATATAATGTAAGGATTTTTATATTTTACACTCACCCATTTTATGAAAAAAGGTGTAGTTCTTACATTAAACAGGTCGCATGAAAAGATTATTAACCATTTTACTTCTTGTACTTTGCTGTACATCCGCCACTGAGGCGCAACAAAAGAAAAGAATAGGGAACGAAACGTCCGCACAGAAACAGGAACGCATGTCCTGGTGGACACACGACAGGTTCGGTATGTTTATCCATTTTGGCTTATATGCCATGCCTGCCAGGCACGAATGGGTGAAAAACCGCGAACGCCTCTCCGACGAACACTACCAGACGTACTTCGACCTCTTCAACCCAGACCTCTACAATCCAAAGGAATGGGCCAAACGGGCCAAAGCCGCCGGTATGAAGTACGCCGTACTCACTACCAAACACCATGAAGGCTTTTGCCTGTTCGACTCTAAATTCACCAACTTCAAATCCACCAATACCCCTTTAAAAAGGGATATCGTAAAGGAATTTGTAGAGGCTTTCAGAGCTGAAGGTATTAAAGTAGGATTCTATTACTCATTGTTGGACTGGCATCATCCCGATTTCCCCATCGATGAATTCCACTCACAACGCCCTACTACCGATGTAGGCAAGGATACCATCTATGCCCGTTTGAACAAAGGCCGGGATATAGCCAAATACCGTACCTATATGCATAACCAGATCACAGAACTACTCACCAGATACGGTAAGATAGATATCATGTGGCTCGATTTCTCCTACCCCGGGGCTCACCCAGGTAAAGGGAAAAACGACTGGGGCTCTGTAGAACTGCTGAAACTTATCCGTAAACTGCAACCAGGTATTATCGTGGATAACCGCCTGGACCTGGACGAATACGAAGATGGCGCCGATTTCGCCACTCCGGAACAGGTGAAACCTTCCGAACTGAAATCATTATACAATGGTATGCCTTTCGAAACCTGTCAGACCTTCTCCGGCTCATGGGGGTATTACCGTGATGAGAACAGCTGGAAAACTAATCACGAATTACTGACACTGCTCATCACTTCCGTAAGCAAAAGCGGTAATCTGATCTTAAACGTTGGCCCCACTGCCCGCGGTACTTTTGATTATCGCGCAGAACGCGCGCTGGACAGTATCAGCCAGTGGATGCATGTAAACGACCGTGCAATATATGGTTGTAAAGAAGCGCCGGAAAGTTTTGTTGCTCCGGAAAATACCATGCTGACCTACAACCCTGTTACCAAACGTTTATACGTACACCTGATGCAGTACCCTTCCGGTGGTAGCATTACCCTCAAAGGTTATGCTGCACAGGCAAGATATACACAGTTCCTGCATGATAATTCAGAGATTATAAGAGAAGTAAAAGGGAATGACCTGGTGTTAACATTGCCGGAGAAGCAACCACCTTATACTATTCCTGTAATTGAAGTAGTACTGAAATAAAAAACAACTGGTAAGCTTTATCCTATGCCTGTCCTTCGCTAAAAAGCAAAGGACAGGCATAGGATAAAGCTCTTTTTAAACCGTCTTGTTACTATTCAAATATAATCTCTTTCCCTGCACTCAGTTCATACGCTTCCTTCCCCGCTTCAAATATCTTCGCAGGCTCCGATCCTTCTAATGTAATAACGCCTCCCTTCACCCTTATCCAGCTCCCTTCTCTCAATCCAACAACCGGCAATGGTTGCTGCACCTGAAACTCACGGATCCTTGTTTCCCTGGATTCACCCATATGCAGCACGCCCGGAATAGGGTCCATATAATGAGGATTTAAATTAAAAGGGATCAGTCCCATCGTCTGGAAACTGGCCGGATATACGATCGGCATATCATTCGTTGTCTGCATATTCACACCACCGATATTACTCCCCGCACTACTGCCCAGATAAGGCTTACCACCTTCCACGGCGGCTTTCAGCGCATCCATTACCTGCAATGCATGCAACTGCTGTACCAGCAGGAAAGTATTCCCTCCACCGGTAAAAAACGCCTGTCCTTTTTGCACTGCTGCAACAGGGTTTTCGAAAGTATGCAGGCCACGCACACGCAAATTAAGAGCGGTAAATGCGGTAGTAACCCGACTGGTATATTCATCATGGGAAATTCCTCCGGGTCTTGCATACGGGATAAAGATCACCTCTTCTATCCCACTGAATAGTTCTTTAATTACCGGTAATAAGTACTCCAGGTAAGTTTGCCCGTGTAAGGTAGATGTACTGGCTAAAACGACATTCTTCATAATGAATGCGAAATTAACTTTTTATCCGGGATAAGATGGTTTTGTCGATATAAAACGTGCCAAAAGGGATGATACACGCCAGCAATACCTTCCAGGTAGTGGTACGGAATTTCCACTTATACTCCACGCCTACACTCAATGTATTGAACACAAATAATACAAACAACAAACCGTGTACAGGTCCCAATGTTTTCACCAGTGAAGGGTCATGGTAAACGTATTTAAGCGGCACCGCTATACCTGTCAGTATCAGCAGGGAAAGTCCTTCGAAGAAAGCGATCAGGCGCAGTCTTCCTATCTTTGTTTTCATCATACCGCAAAGTTCCATGCTAAACCACCTGCCTGTTAGGACAAAAACGGCCCCTTTCAGGACTTTTCAATCATCTTCCTGAAATCAGACGGCGTTACGCCTTCATACTTTTTAAACATACGGGAGAAATAGGAAGGGTCCTCAATGCCTACTTCATTGGCCACCTCACTGATAGTAAACGTACTTTGCACCAGCAGCACTTTCGCTTCCAGTACAATAGCTTCATCTATCCACTTGGTAGGAGATTTACCGCTAAGGGTTTTAACAGTTTTATTCAGATGATTAGGGGTGATATTTAAAAGAGCAGCATAATCCGATACCTGGTGCAGACTTTTGATCTTTGAAAAGATCAGTTCCTTAAACCGGCTCATGAGATTATTGTCGTCCGATAAAGGCTGGTAAGCCTGCCTTGCTTCCGATAACAGGGTCACTAAATATAACTGTATAATATCCGGGTTATTTAATCCATGCAGCGTATAATCGAATAACAGCCGCTGAAAGAGGTGCAGTACAAATTGGGCCGTCTGCTCATTTAACCGGATCATCGGGTTTCCCCATACCTTTAAAAACTCGAATCTATTAAACCAGCCGGCCAGGATATCACTATGAAAATTACAGAGAAACCCTTTGTTCACATCCCCTTCTTCGAAAGAGAAAACCTGCCCGGCAGGAACAAATAACATTTCACCTTTATGGATAGTGTACGACTGACTACCGACCTTCATCCTCGCCTCTCCTTCCGTAAGGAAAAGACAGCTATGCGTGGTGGACCTGGAGGCCGGTATGGACCCGGTTATCAACTTATACATATCTTCTACCCTCACAATAAAAAACTTCCCTTTCTCAGGCTTTAAAATGCTTTTTAATTCAGGCTTCATGAACCTGGCTGTAAAAGTAGCAGGATTGTATATTTCTATCGTTTTCATATTCGGTTGATTACCAGTCGGGAAAGGAGTGCTCCTACGTTCATCCTACGTTCGGAACGTAGGAGGAGCGAATCTCTACCCTAGTCAGGACGGATCAACCTTTTAAATATTGTCAGGGAAAAGTAATTTATTCCTCTTCCTCATCTTCCAGCAAAGCTTCTTCAATAATTGCAGAAGGCAGGGCTTTTTTAGCATTGATCTTCATCTGTTTCATCCGGTGGGCCTGACTTACAAGATTCCCTTTCCCTTCCGTCATTTTCTTTCGGGAATCCTGGAAAGCACCTGCGGCCCTGTCTAAATGAATCCCTATCTTTTCAAATTCCTCTACAAAAGAAGCCAGCTTATCATACAATTTCCCGGCCCTTTCCGCAATAGCTTTGGCATTCCTGTCTATGCTATCTTTCTGCCACATATCATTCACCAGTTTCATAGCGGTGATAATATTGGTGGGACTTATAAGGATAATCCTTTTCTTGTACGCGTACTGCCATAAAGCAGGGTCTGTTTGCATTGCCGTGATATACGCCGCTTCCACCGGGATGAACATCATTACAAAATCAAGACTGTTCGTAACATCCTGGTAAGACTTCCCGCTTAACCCGTCTATATG
The DNA here is from genome assembly GCF_009758125.1 of Chitinophaga oryziterrae. Taxonomy (GTDB): domain Bacteria; phylum Bacteroidota; class Bacteroidia; order Chitinophagales; family Chitinophagaceae; genus Chitinophaga; species Chitinophaga oryziterrae. The sequence continues at coordinate 627,721 of NZ_WRXO01000003.1, read as the reverse complement.
GGCCTTAATGGAACGCACCAGCAATGCCAGTTGCTGTTGCTGTAAAACCGGGTCAGTGGATTTATAGAAATTCTCATAGTGTATGAGAGATACTTTAGAGTCGATAACGATCGTACGGCTGTCCGGATATTTCACCAGTATATCCGGTTGTATGCTATCCCCCTCATCATTGATGCTACGCTTCTGCACAAAATAATGGATATCCTTTTGCATACCGGTATATTCCAGGATGCTTTCCAGTATCATCTCCCCCCAGTTCCCCTGGTGTTTCACAGAACCCCGGAATGCCTGGGTAAGGTTATTCGCCTGTTCGGAAAGCGTCTGGTTCAGGGTCATCATATGCACTACCTGTTCTCTTAGCGAAATACGGTCGTCAGACTCCGTTTTCAGCTTCGCGCTGAATTCCTGCTTAAAAGAGGAGATATTCTCCTTTAAAGGGTCTAAAATCGCTTTTAAAGAGCTTTCCTGGTCCTTGTTGAAAGCGTTCTTTTTTTCTTCCAGTATCTGGCTTGCCAGTACCTTAAACTGGTTCTCGAATTTCTGACCGATATTCTCTATCTCATTCTTCTGCTGATTGAGTTTTTCGTTCTTATAATCCAACTGAACTTTTAACTGGATATTCTCTGCTGATAATGTTTGTATTTTTTGCCGTGTTAATACAAAAGCGAGGATAACGCCTGCTATGAAAGCAAGCAGCATAATGAGGATGATATTTACCATGATAATGTGTTTTTGGTTATTTACCGCTGACGTATTTATTCCCTTTGATAATAAAACGATAAGGCAGCAGTGCGTCTTCTCCTGCATAATCAACGCCTATACGGGGTGTGGCAACAATATCTTCTTTTTTGGGCACAAAACCGTCCGAGGCAATAATGATCTCATCCTGCAACAGGCTTCCACCGGTATGTTTCGTACCAATACCCAATGCTTTCGATACATTACCGGGCCCTTTGGTGAGTGTGTAATCCGGTTTCTTTTTACCGGTACGTTCCAGCATGGCGGGAATCCCTTCCATCGGTTCTACCGCACGTACCAGTATCGCATGAGGAATATCCTTTGTATTGGTAACAATATTAAACAGGTGATGAATGCCATAACAAAGATATACATAAGCAGTGCCACCGGGATAATACATCACGCTTGTTCTGTTGGTATGACGGCCACCATAAGCATGTGAGGCCTTATCTTTCACACCGGCATACGCTTCCACTTCCACAATACGTCCGGAAGTGACGATACCATCAAATTTTGTAATGAGGACTTTTCCCAATAATTCCCGGGCGATCTTTAAAACATCTGCCCGGTTGTAGAATCCCTGTTCCAGTTTTATCATTATGCACTCACTGATTTCTTAAATTCTGTGGGACTCATCCCTTTATATTTTCTAAAGATACGGATCAGGTGACTCTTATCCGTAAATCCCAGTTCGTCTGCAATTTCGGAAATCCGCATATTCCCGTGCAGTAGCCGGTTCTCAATCATTTTTAATTTATACGAGATAATATATTGCTGCATGGTCTCATTTGCATGTTTCTTAAAATACCTTCCCAGGTAAGTTTCTGAAATACCAAACGCTTTGCTGATACATTCCGCACGCAATCTTTCCGGCTGATATATATTCGCCTGAATATATTGCAGGATATCCAGCGCTTTTTCTTCCGATCGCTCATTGATCTGTTCCGGTAAACCCATGGCAATATTCCTCGCTACAATAACGATTAATGTATTCACATATTGGCGGATCAGCTCTTTATTATAAAGATCGTTATTGGTATGTTCCCGGATAATAGCTTCTACTATAGGCTTTACAACCATCCTGTCTGCAGGGTTCTTCAACACACACCCTGCCATATGATTGGCATTCTTAAGAATGAATTCCAATCGCTCTACAGCATCTGTATGCAAACTGGAAGACTTAATATAGATATCCGTAAAGCGGATAAAGAAAAACTGCGTGGGTGCTTTTATACTAAAGCGGTGCGTATCTTCCGGGGCCAGCATGAAAAGCTGTCCGGCCCTGTAAGGGAAACTGGTATTATTGATATGATGCATCCCGTCCCCCGAAACAATGAACACCAGTTCAAAAAAACTATGTTTATGTTCAGGTCTCGGGCATTCGTCCAGCATCTCCTTTAAAACTATCTGGAATGGTTCGTAGAGGTTATCCTTTACCATGCAACAAAGATACACCAATTGAGAAAATAAATACACCTGTAACGATGCTCCAAAGCCTGACCTTTACACCATGAAAGCGATCATTATAGAAAAATACGGAGAGGCGCTGGTCCTGAAAGAAATGGACCGCCCCGTGGCCACCAAAGGCCAGGTACTGGTAAAGATAATCGCCAGTGCGGTAAACCCTTTAGACACTAAAATAAGGGCAGGAAAAGCAGATCATGCCAGGCATCCGCTACCGGCTGTACCAGGCATAGACATGGCAGGTATAGTAGTAGAAGCCGCAGAAGGATTTAAGGTAGGAGATGAAGTGTATGGTATGACCGGCGGCGCTGGTGGCAACCAGGGTTCTTTAGCAGAATATGCTGCAGTAGATGCACGTTTGCTGGCGCTGAAACCAGCCAACCTTTCCATGCGGGAAGCAGCGGCCATCCCGCTGGCATTCATTACCGCCTGGGAAGGACTGGTAGACCGTGCCCATGTGCAGCCGGGTAAGCAGGTACTGATTCAGGGTGGCGCCGGTGGTGTGGGACATATTGCCATACAGATCGCAAAATCCAAAGGTGCGGAAGTCTTCGCTACCGGTCGTGTTTCCCAGAAAGAAATCATTGAAAGGTTCGGGGCCACGTTCGTAGAAGGTGGCGGAGAATACGATATCATTTTTGATACAATCGGGGGAACTGTATTGGACGAATCCTTCAAACTTGCCCGTGTATATACCGGTCATGTGCTGAGTGCCCTGGGATGGGGTACACATTCCCTTGCGCCGCTGTCCTTTAAAGGAGCTACGTATTCCGGTGTGTTCACACTGCGTCCTTTACTGACAGGTGAAGGCAGGGAACATCATGGGGAGATCATGCGCGAAGCCACAAAGATGGCAGAGGCTGGCTTATTGAAACCACTGCTGGACCCACGCCGGTTCACACTGGAAACAGTCAATGACGCATATGATGTCATCGAAAATAAAACAGGAAACGGGAAGCTGGTAGTCGATCTTTTATAAGCATTTCGTGCTATGGGGAATCTGCCTGTTTTTCGTTATCTTTAAATAAACCTCATTTTTGCTTAACCTGATTCTCAATAATGAAAACATAGGCACCCACTTGCCTCCTGGTATGCCGCTGCTGGATTTTATCCGGTATCACCAACACCTGACCGGTACTAAAACAGGCTGCAACGAAGGCGACTGCGGTGCATGTACCGTACTGATAGGTGAAATCAGAGATAATGAACTGCAATACCGCATCTTCACCTCCTGCCTTACTCCCCTGGGAAATGTACAGGGAAAACATGTCGTGACCATAGAAGGGATCAACATGGATACACTCACACCTGTTCAACAGGCAATGGTAGATCAGTCAGCTACGCAATGCGGGTTTTGCACCCCGGGATTTGTCGTCTCCCTCACCGGTTTTTGCCTGAGCCGGCAAACTGATCCCATTGCGGCGATAGATGGCAATATCTGCCGCTGTACGGGATATAAATCCATAGAGCGGGCAGCAGCCACCGTAAAAGAATTACTGGTTGCCAGGAATGAAGAAGGACCGGTAGACTTTGCCGTGGACCATGCCATTGTACCGGGATATTTTAAGGGGATAAAAGAACGGCTGGAATTACTGGTTGCCGTAAATGGGGAACATGCTTTTGAAAATGCAGAAGAATTGCAGATGAATGCGCAACTGGTAGCTGGCGGGACCGATCTGTACGTACAAAAACCTGAAGAGATGCTGGAAATACCCCTGAGCTTTGCCTGGAATGGCTTTAAAGGGATCACTAAACAGGACAACACCATTACAATGGGAGCGGCCGTAACGGTCAGTGATCTGCTGGAATCACCTGTTATGCAGACTTACTTCCCCGAATTAAAAAGTTATATCAAAAAGGTATCCTCTACTCCTATCAGGAATATGGCTACCATCGCCGGTAATTTTATCAATGCCTCTCCTATTGGGGACTTTACCATATTCTTTCTTACACTGAATACCATACTGGAATTTAATAGCGGAAGAGTATTACCGCTGGAGAAATTATATAAAGGATATAAAGAACTGGATAGAAATCCGGATGAATATATACAACGCATCTCGTTCGACTTACCTTCCTTATTTCACTTTGAAAAGGTAAGTAAACGCACACACCTCGATATTGCCAGTGTAAATACTGCTATCAATATTTCCATAAAAGGGAGTATTGTTAGTAGTGTTCGCATTTCAGCAGGAGGCGTAGGCCCTGTTCCTATGTTATTAAAGGCAACAATGGCGTATTTAACAGGAAAAAAGATCAATGAGAATGTAGTAGCAGAAGCGATACAGATCGCCTGGAAAGAGATCAGTCCGATCAGTGACACCAGGGGAAGTGCTGAATATAAACGCTTGCTGTTAGGGCAACTGATAAAAGCCCATTTCATTACACTGAAACTACTATGAAAAATATAGATTCCCATACACATGTCAGTGGTCAGTCGGTATACCTCGATGATATCCCTTTAATACAAGGGACATTATTCGGCGCTGCCTATGGCTCTCCCCTTGCACATGGGACCATTACTTCATTGCAACTGGAAGAAGCCTTACAGGAACCCGGCGTAGTCAGGATATTCACTTACAAGGATATACCCGGGGAAAACCAGATAGGTGGTATTGTGCCTGATGAACCGCTATTGGCAGAACATCATGTTCACTTCTGCGGAATGCCTGTTGCATTTGTAGTAGCGCAGACAAGAGAAGCTGCAAGGGCTGCGGTGAAAAAGATAAAAGTAACGATTGATAAACTGCCTGTCATCACAGACCCAAGAGCATCTGAAGAACTTATCGTCCCTTCCCGTACTTTCAGTATGGGAGATACCACCACCGCATGGGAACAATGCACCGCTGTATTTCAGGACAGTGTTGACATCAACGGGCAGGAACACCTTTACATAGAAACACAGGGCGCTTATGCAGTGCCACAGGAAAATAAAGCGATCCGTATTTACTCTTCCACACAAGGCCCTACTGCTGTGCAACGCGCAGCATCCAGGGTGCTGGGCTTACCCATGCATCAGCTGGAAGTAGCGGTGACCCGCTTAGGCGGAGGATTTGGCGGGAAGGAGGACCAGGCCAATACGTGGGCAGCATTGTGCGCACTGGCCGCCTGGCATTTAAAGAAACCGGTGAAATATGCCCTGCACAGGATGGAAGATATGGTCATGACAGGCAAGCGAAATCCTTATGTGGCAGACTTTAAAATAGGTCTGGACGCTTCATTAAAGATCATCGCCTATGAGGTCACCTTTTTCCAGAATGCCGGGGCATCTGCTGATCTGTCTCCGGCGGTCATGGCCCGTACATTGTTCCATTGTACCAATGCTTATTTCATACCACATGTAAAAGCAACTGCCCATTGCTGCCGTACACATTTACCGCCCAATACTGCTTTCCGCGGTTTCGGCGGGCCGCAGGGCATGTTTGTAATTGAAGCGGCCATTGCGCTGGCAGCAGAGAAATTACAGGTGGCTGCGACAGTCATCCAAAAGGCGAATCTCATCCGGTCGGGAGAAGAATTCCCCTATGGCCAGGCGGCTAAAAGTGAAGCACATACCACCTGGGACAAGGCTGCTGAATTATACAAACTGGAAGAATTACAACAAGCGGTGAAAACATTCAACGCTAATAACAAACTGTATAAAAAAGGCATCGCCTGTATGCCCGTCTGTTTCGGCATTTCCTTTACCAATACAATGATGAACAATGCCCGCGCATTGGTGCATGTATATAACGATGGCAGCGTAGGCATCAGTACCGGTGCTGTGGAAATGGGTCAGGGTGTGAATACGAAGATCTTACAGGTGGCCGCTAACGTATTCTCCATCTCTCCCGACAGAATAAAGATCAATCCTACCAATACGTATCATATTGCCAACACCTCTCCTTCTGCGGCCAGTGCTACCGCGGATATGAATGGCAAGGCTACTTTAATCGCCTGTAATGCTATTCTTACCCGCTTAACACAGGTAGCGGAAGACTTCTTCCCGGACACAACTATCACGATAGAAAATGAACAGGTGCTGGCAAATGGACAACAAACCAGCTGGGACTGGAAAAGACTTGTCTTCGAAGCGTTTGTAAGAAGAGTGAACTTATCCGAGCATGCACATTATGCTACGCCGGAAATACACTTCGACAATTACAAAGAAAAAGGACATCCTTTCGCTTATCATGTTTACGGCACGGCCATACTGGAAGTGACCATAGATTGTTTACGCGGTACTTACACCACTGATGCCGTAAAAATAGTACACGATTTTGGTGTCAGTATGAATACGGATATAGATCGCGGACAGATAGAAGGTGGTATCGTACAGGGTATTGGCTGGATGACCATGGAAGAAGTGATGTATGATAAAGAAGGGCGGCTGCGGTCCAATGCTTTATCCACTTATAAAGTCCCGGATATCTATGCGGCACCTCCCGTATTGGAAATAGAAGCCCTGCAAACAAAGCAGGATAACCTGGCTATCTTCCGGTCCAAAGCCGTAGGAGAACCACCCCTTATGTATGGTATCGGCGTATGGTTCGCATTACGCAATGCTATCCTTGCGTATCATCCATCTGCAGAAATCCCTTTTACCACGCCAATGACCCCTGAAAAAGTATTGATGGCGTTATACTCAAAGAAGATAGTGGAACATGCAAAAGAAGCTGGCTACATGGCAATTGATCAGTAAAAGCCTTTTACAAAATATACCTGTGATGCTGCTGTATGTGCTGGAAAGCCATGGCAGCAGTCCGGGCCGGCAAGGATTTTGTATGGCAGTGAACCTTACCGGTGAAATGGAAGGATCTATTGGTGGTGGCATCATGGAGCATAAATTCGTGGAGATGGCAAAAGAGTTGTTGCGGCAGGAAGGTGCTTTGTTATCTATCCGTAAACAGGTACACGATAAAAACTCTTCCCAGCAAAGCGGGATGATTTGTTCCGGCGATCAGACCATCTTATTATATCAGCTAAAACCAGCAGATATAGATGTTATAGCCGCAATTATAAATGCTGAAAATGGTGTAGCTGTATCTGAGAAATTAATAGGTGGGACCTTAATATTATCTCCTTCGGGAATTGCATTTAGTACTGATATTATCCCCCGGAATAATTTCATCATTCATTCTGAAAAAGACTGGCTATACCAGGAAGTATTGGGTTACCGGCATACAGTATTTATCATTGGCGGAGGGCACTGCTCATTGGCCTTATCTAAGATCATGCGGATGATGGATTTTTATGTGCATGTATTTGATACCCGTGCAGACTTACACACTATGATACAGAATAATGATGCACATGAGAAAACTATTGTAGATGATTACAGAGAACTGGAAAATATTATTCCTGAAGAGCAATACATAGTAGTAATGACTTTTGGGTACAGAACAGATGATATTGTATTAAGAAGCCTGATGAACAAACCATTTAAATATTTAGGTGTATTAGGGAGTCAGGCTAAGATCAATAAGATGTTTACAGATTACAGAGCAGAAGGGATAAATAAGACATTATTAGATAGAATGCATGCCCCTATAGGAATGCCGGTAAAAAGTCAGACTCCGGAAGAAATAGCAATAAGTATTGCAGCAGAGATTATACAGGTAAAGAATGCTGATCTCCCTTAATCTTTACTATCTGGTAATCGTTCCTTGTATCAGTCCATAAGGTTCATCCGTAGCAATAAAAATATCATTCTTGTTAAACAACCCGAACTGCTCCAGGTTAAAAGGAATATGATGTTTATTAGGCATCTGCAAACTGATCTCCTTTATCATACTATGCTCCTGTAACACCGCCTCTCCCATCGCATACAATGTCTGCTGCACAGATAAACTGTTATGGAACGCAAATGTCTTTAACAACGTATTACGCACCGCAGCCGCACAAGCGGTAAAATCCTGTCCGTTGGAAGTGTACAACCAGCTCGCCTCACACTGTGTAGCCAGTATCCTGTCGGCTGTTTCTTTAAGAGAAGTAAACTCATCGCGTATAAAATTCTCAAACCCGGAATCCGTTGTTTTCAGGATCAGCAAATCCTTCACGCCTGATCTCACGGTGATATTTCCCTTGTCCTGCACGATCAATGCAGTATTCTTATCCGGGCCGTTCCCTATATAAGCATGGGGGTGAAGACTGCCATCAAAGGCCATTCTGGTATACCCATGTTCAGTAATATCGATCGTAACCTTCGTTACCTGCGGATTATTGGCAATGAAATGGTCCGACAGGTAAATACCAAAGGCCTCAATGGAAGATGTAAAATGTTCCTTCGCTAATGCATAGATGGTGTTCTTCTGCGTATCCGTAGCCAGGATCTTTGTATTGTCCCCTTCCGTATAAGCTGTGGTAAAATCCCCTTCCAGCGATATATTCACGGTAATCTGCCTAAATTCATGATAATCTGCATGACGGATTATTTTGGACAAGTTCACGGCATTTTTACCGTATGAGTTAAGTGCTAATTTTATACTCATGATGTGGGGCGTTGTTTAATAGTAAAGTACAAAATTATTTCCCTATTTTTAATAAGAATCAATTGTATGTTTGACCTGGCCATAAAAGGAAATAAAGTGCTTACCCCTGAGGGGACCAGAAAAGCCATCGTCCTCATCAAAGACGGCCTGATCCTGGACATTGTCAGTCATTTACCGGCAGATACACCTGTGATAGATGTACACGACAAAATATTAATGCCAGGCATCACAGACCCCCATGTGCATATCAATGAACCTGGCAGGACCAGCTGGGAAGGCTTCGAAACAGCGACCAAAGGCGCTCTGGCAGGTGGTATTACCACACTGGTAGACATGCCCCTCAACGCTTCTCCCGTTACTACCACTGTACCCGCCTTTGAAGAAAAACTACTGTCGGCAACCAATCAGTTATATACCAATTGTGGTTTCTGGGGTGGTATAGTACCCCGGAATGACAATGAAATAGCCGGATTGATAGATAAAGGCGTATTAGGATTTAAAGCCTTTCTTACCCATTCCGGCATAGACGATTTTCCGAACGTAACTGAATATGAGCTGCGGAAAGTAATGCCGGTACTGGCCAGGCAGCAGTTACCTTTACTGGTACATTGTGAATTAAGCGGCCCTCAGCCACCGGTCAAAGATCCCCGGTCATACACAGCATACCTGGCTTCCCGTCCCCGCCAATGGGAGAACAACGCCATTTCCCTGATGATCGGTTTGTGCGAAGCATATAACTGCCCCGTACATATCGTTCACCTCTCCTCGTCTGATGCCATCGGGCAAATCGCAAGGGCCAAAGTAAAGGGCCTCCCCCTTACCGTGGAAACGGCACAACATTACCTCTACTTCAATGCAGAAGATATCCCGGATGGACAAACTGCCTTTAAATGCGCACCTCCTATCCGGGAAAGGGAGAATAACAGTCTGTTATGGGAAGCCCTGCAGGCAGGTATCATCGACTTTGTAGCCACCGACCACTCTCCTGCTCCGCCGGAGCTGAAACACCTGCAAAGCGGGGACCTTACTAAAGCCTGGGGCGGAATTATCTCCCTGCAACTGGCATTGCCGGTCCTCTGGACTGCCGCCAGGAAAAGAAATGTAACACTTCCCCAGCTGCTGCAATGGCTATGTGAGAAACCGGCACGCCTGGCCGGTACAGATAAACGGAAAGGAAAGATAGCTCCCGGCTATGACGCAGACCTGGTGGTATGGGACGCAGATGAACAGTTTACCGTCACCTCACAAACACTATATCATAAACATAAGGTAACCCCCTACCTCGGAGAAACGCTGTACGGAGTGGTTGAACAAACATATTTACGCGGAGCGAAGGTATACGACAACGGAACGTTCGCACCACCCGCCGGAGAGATAATTTTAAGGTCATGAGTTATCTGCAAAGAGCTGCTAATATTATGAACCGGATAGATACCCTCGCTGCCATCAGCGAAGATGCAAAGGGTATCACCCGCACATTCGGTACCCCCGCTTTCATAGCTGGGAGTGAACAGGTAATGCACTGGATGCAGGAAGCCGGTTTAGACACACACATAGATAACATAGGCAATGTAAGAGGCCGGTGGAAAACCGGTGCCAGCAGCACACTGGTCATCGCCTCCCATATAGACACTGTCATCAACGCAGGGAAATTCGATGGCCCCCTGGGTGTACTGATGGCAATAGATATCGTACAGGCATTAAAAGGGACCACCATCCCCTTCAACATAGAAGTCATTGCCTTCAGCGATGAAGAAGGGGTACGCTTCCATACTACTTATTTAGGTAGTAAAACCGTTACTGGTGCTTTCGACAACAGCCTGCTGGATAAAAAAGATCATAACGGGACAACTTTAAAAGAGGCCATTGAATCAATGGGAAAAGATGTATCCCGGCTACCTGATGATGTCATTCACGACTGGCAGGGTTATTTTGAGATCCACATTGAACAGGGCCCGGTATTATACGACAGCAATATCCCTATAGCAGTCGTAACCGCTATTGCCGGTCAGAAACGCTTGTCAGTCACCTTTAAAGGCATGGCTGGTCACGCCGGTACAGTGCCCATGGACAGCAGGCAGGATGCTTTGTGCGGGGCCGCTGCATTCATATTAGCCGTAGAAGAATATGCCGTTACACATAAGATAGTCGCAACAGTGGGGTATCTTCAGGTAAGCAATGCGGCCAGCAATGTCATTCCCGGAGAGGTCACCTGTAGCCTGGATATCAGGAGCGCGGATATTGCTACCTTAGACATCGCCGGTATCGCCCTGCAAAAAGCAGCCGCAGACATTTGTGAACAAAGACAGTTACACCTCGAATGGCAGTTAATACAGGCAAGTAAACCTGTTGCCTGCGACAGGGTCATGAGCGGGTTATTAAAACACGCCATCACCGGCTCAGGGTATGAAACAGTACAATTAGTCAGCGGAGCAGGCCATGATGCCGTCCCCGTTTCAGCAGTATCACCTGTCTGCATGTTGTTTGTAAAATGTTATAAAGGGATCAGTCATCACCCTTCAGAAAAGGTGGATGTAGAAGATATAGCAGCAGCATTAAAAGTATCAGATCAGTTTATGCTAAATTTGATTCACTATTAAATAACCACGTATGGAAATATCCGCATTAACAAGGTCTGTAGTAAAAAGTAATCATGCGGTCATTTGTCCGGATGGCTATGTGAACAGTGTTGTTCCCGGATGGACGAACTGCACTGTCAACGTTATCATCAACGAACAGATGGGCGCCCGTTTCTGCCAGACGCAGATCACACTCAATGAAGAAAGCCGGCTTACGGGCATCACACAAGCCTCACAGATCTTCTTTTACGTTATACAGGGGCAATGTACCGCAAATGAACAGCTACGTACTGCCGGTCAGTTTGTATACATTCCCATCGGCACAGAATATACTATTGAGAATGCCACTGCCGGTACGCAGGTCCTCACCTTTCACAAGGTATACGAAGAACTGCCCGGCTACGATGTTCCGGCCATCCTCTTTGGAGATGCTGCGAATGTAGCAGGTAACCCCTTCCTCGGAGATCCGGCCTTGCGTTTGCAGGTACTATTACCGGATGAACTACCTTTCGATATGGCCGTGAATATATTTACGTACGATCCCGGCGGGCATCTTCCCTTTGTGGAAACACATATCATGGAACATGGTCTTATTTACCTGCGGGGACAGGGAGTATACATGCTGGACCATCAGTGGTACCCTATCCGTAAAGGAGATGCTATATGGATGGCGCCTTATTGCCAGCAATGGTTTACCGCTATGGGAAAAGAACCTGCCGTATACATCTATTATAAAAACGTGAACCGCTTTCCTACCACAATATGAGATTAAATGACCTTCCGGAGGAACAGCTGAAAACAGCCCTCACCCAATGTTGCGGATCAACAGCATGGGTGCGGAAAATGCTGGACATCTTTCCTGTTAAAGATGAAGCAGCATTATTAGCTGCGGCTACTTTATTATGGCATCAGTGTACAGAGAAAGACTGGCTGGAAGCATTTGATCATCATCCTAAAATAGGCGATAGAACAAACAACAAATGGGCATCCGAAGAGCAGTCGTCCGTCGCAGATACGACTACAACTGTATTGAAGGACCTGGAAGAAGGCAATCGTCTCTACCTGGAAAAATTCGGTTATATTTTTATTGTTTGTGCAACCGGTAAACCGGCAGAAGAAATGTTATCATTGCTACAGAAAAGGCTCAGCAATCCCCCTGAAAAAGAGATAAAAACAGCCATGGAAGAACAGGATAAAATCACCAGGATAAGACTACAAAAACTATTAGCATCATGACAAAGATCACTACACATGTGTTAGACACTTCACGCGGAATAGCAGCGCAGAACGTACCCGTTGTACTGTACCAGCAACACGACGATTACTGGGATGTGGTCGCGGCTAACAACACCGGTAAAGATGGCAGGATCAGCGAATTTGCCACTCAGAACAGGGAATTAACGCCCGGTATCTACAAACTGAAATTCGAGACCAAAGAATATTTCGATCATCATTCCATCACTACTTTTTTCCCCTTTGTAGAAATTGTATTTACTGTTAATAAAGGAGAACACTATCATGTTCCTTTGTTACTCAGTCCTTTCGGATATTCTGCTTACAGAGGTTCATAAATACTACCATATGCAGTTCTCTATAACAAACGATGAAAAAGAACAGTTACTGGGCACATTAAAAACTGCTAATCTCCGCTTCCAGCACATATATCCCGGCGACAAACCCGATCGTCAGCCGGTGCATACCGTGTACGGCGGCGCTAATCTGTTTAAAGCAGATACCTGTAAAAAGATGGGAGAGATCGCATTACAGCATCTGCAAACAAATGCACCCGATTTTATAATGCTGGCAAAAGCATTACAGCTTGCCGATAACTTCCCTCTTCCCGCTGCTGCATTCAATGCCCTGCCGGAAGCCGGCAAAAAATCATCTCCTTACTGGTTACATTATACGGTGTATGAAAAAATCATCAAAAAACTACAAACAGAAGCGGTAGAGGATTTCCGTATCGACTTTGAAGATGGATTCGGTAACAGGCCGGATGAGGAAGAAGATGCCACGGCTGTTACCGCAGCCAGAGAACTGGCCCTGGGCATGCAAAACAAAACCGTCTCTCCGTTTATAGGTATCCGTATCAAACCTTTTACGGAAGATCTGAAACACCGCAGTGTACGCACCCTCGATATCTTCCTCACTACCCTGCTGGAACATACACATGGCATACTACCCGCTAACTTCGTGGTGATGTTACCCAAAGTGACCATACCGGAACAGGTCACTACCTTAGTACGCTTATTCGAAATACTGGAAAAGAAACATCGGCTTGCACCAGGCAGTCTGCAAATGGAAACCATGGTAGAAGCCACGCAGATCATCATGGACGATGAAGGAAGAAACCCCTTGATGCGTATTATCAGGGCCAGTGAAGGCAGGTGTATCGCCGCTCATTTCGGTACATACGATTATACAGCTTCCTGTGGCATTACAGCTAAATACCAGACGATGTCTCACCCTGTCTGCGACTTTGCACATCACATGACTAAAGTAGCGTTAGGCGGTACAGGCATATTCCTGTCTGATGGCGCTACGAACGTGATCCCCATAGGGCCGCACAAAGGAGATCATCTCACCTTTGAACAACAGGCAGAAAACAGGGAAGTCATCTATCATGCCTGGCGTATGGGTTTCCATCATACCACTCATTCTCTTATCAACGGCTTTTACCAGGGCTGGGACCTCAACCCAGCCCAGTTACCCATGCGCTACGCAGCTACCTACCATTTCTTTTTAAGTAACTATAACGACGCCGTATTCCGTTTAAAAACCTTCATAGAAAGATCTGCCATCTCTACATTAACGAAAGATATTTTTGATGATGCTGCCACCGGCCAGGGATTACTTAACTTCTTCATCAAGGCCATCAACTGCGGAGCCGTTTCTGAAACAGAAGTACTCGCAACAGGATTAACCCTGGAAGAAATCCGCAGCCGCTCATTTTACCGGATTATTGAAGGCAGAAGAGGGAAATAACCGCACATTATACAGTACCAGCTCACAATATTGTCCAGAATAGTTCTAATATATTAAGTTTTTGTACCTTTTAATGGATAATTCATTGTTCATGGGGCATGTCGGAAGACTATGCCCTTTTTTTATTCATTAAAACCACATCACTATGCAACAATTACTGTATCCCTTTCCTGACGGTGTCAGTCCATATGCTGATACCCTTGAATCACAGATCAGACAATGGATCTACCAGGATTATGATTACCTGCCCGAAAAGATCAAGAAAAAGTATGAGCATACCGGCGTAGGTTATGTAGGTGCAAGGCTCTTTCCCAACACCAACTACGCAGGCTTACTCTCCATCTGCCGTTTTTCCCTCTGGGCATTCATTAATGATGATGCCTATGAACGCTGTACCGCCGAACAACTGCAACAGGTGAGAAAACAGGTCATTGAAGCGCTGGAAGGTCATCATACCAAAGGCATGTACGCACAGCTCTCCCTGTTAAGGGAAGAACTGCTGCGCCTTGCTTCCCCCGGCTGGATGCAACGCTTCATCGCCAGCATCGACGGCTATTTCACCGGTATGCTGGCGGAGATCCCCTACCGAACGACCATGCGATATCCGGGGTCAGGTGCCTATATCGCTATCAGGGAATATGCAGCCTGCGTATACCCCCTGGTGAATCTGGTGGAACTGGAAACAGGCGCTATCCTTCCTGATGAAGTAGCTATACACCCTGTTATTCGCGAAATAAGCCGGCTTACCTGCCGTATCATGGCGTTCTGCAATGATTTGTATTCCGCCGGTGTGGAAGATGGTAAAGACGTGTTAAACCTGGTATTAGTAATGCGGAATGAATTGCAATGCAGTACAGAGGAAGCCTACAGTAAAGCGCTGACCATTCATAATGAAGACGTGCAGTGTTTTGTGGCCATGCGTAGCTGCTTACCCGATTTTGGCTGTGCCAATGAGGCGGTACGCGCTTTTGTAGACAGCATAGGACTGATGATACAGGGGCATCTGCAATGGCTGGATTACAATACACAACGCTACAAACAGAACGGACATCCGGGATCTGATTTTAAGAACTGACCGGCCTTTCTTCTTTGAGACCCAGGTATTTCCCGATCACCTCACATAACTGCTTATATTCAATGGGTTTACTGATGTAGTCATTGGCTCCCAACGCCAGGAAATGATTGCTGGTTTCGGTAAAAGCATCTCCTGAAACAATAATAACAGGTATATCCATTAATAAGCTGTCTGCCTTAATACGTTTCAGTGTTTCTATGCCATCCATACCCGGCATCTGGGTATCAAGAATAATCAGGTCGGGCGTTTTCAGGTCCGCTGCAGCCAACCCGGTTACGCCATCTGTAGCGATCTGTATATCAATCCCTGCATCAGACAGAAAATGACTCAGGATTGTGCTGCTCATTTTATCATCATCAATGACCAGTACCGATTTGTGGTGGAAATAAGAAAGCATGTTCTGTTCATGATCTGTCTGATTGCTATCCCCTGTTATTAATGGCAGTCTCACCGTAAAAGTGCTGCCTGTACCTACCGTACTTTCAACTGTCACTTTCCCACCCAGCAAGTCCACCAGATGCCTGGTAATAGGTAATCCTAATCCTGTCCCTGCAGTAAAATTATTCCCTTCAGATACGAATACATCAAAAATGCTTTCGTGTTTCTCCTTTTCAATACCCATACCCTGGTCCTTAATACTAAGCGACCAGCTATCTCCTTCCCTCTTTATTTCAATATGGATCGTAGTATTATACCTGGTAAATTTAATAGCATTACCCAGCAGGTTGCTGATGATCTGCCCTAACTTTATTTTATCAGTAATAATGGATTCAGGCATAGCCGGATCAAATGCATATTCCAGCTGTACGGATTTCACCAGTGCCACATATTTTTGTATACCGATAATATCCAGGATACCGGGCCTTAACAGGAAACTGCTCTTCTCTACGTGTTGTAACTTCCCTCCTTCTATACTCGATAATTCCAGCACGTTATTCAATATCTCCCTTACGTTGTAACTGGCCACGTATAAGGGATCTATAAGAGAGGCTACTTTCTCCGTATCCTTTTTAATATTATGCCGCATCAGTTGTGCAATACCAAAAATAGCATTGAGCGGATTACGGATCTCATGACTTGTTTGTCGCAGGAAAATCCGTTTGGAATGATTCGCTCTTTCCAGTTCGGCGGTCCTTTCCTGTACAAGATGTTCCAGTTGATTATTATGATCTAAAAGCGCATTCAATAGATCTTTATTATTCTTTTTATAAAAGAGTATGGCCTGAATATTTAAGAACAGAATGGATATAATGCATAACCAGCGCAGGAAAAACTGGATATTATGTCCCAGCGGGATAGGTTTGAAAATACCAAAATAGAAATTCAGCTCCATCACTATCAATGAAAACGTAGCAGCTGAAATACCAATAATAATAGGACGCCTGTTTTTATAGATCAGTAAAGTGGCGCTGATCAGGAACAGGAAAATGAGCCTTATTTCGATAATGATACCCAGTAATGCACCAAAATAAATAGCCCATATACAATGTAATATGATGAGGGTCAGACCGGCCGCTTCATGTTTTTTAAACTTGTTTAAAAGGGGGATGCAGAAGAACGCGATGCTTTCCAGTATGGCAGGAACAAGCAGCATTTTACTGTGTGTTACAAAATAGAATGCGGTACCAATGACCAATGCGAGGACACCGGTAGTGAGTGCGAGGGAATTTGCAATGGTAATACCTTTCTTAGCCTGTTCGTCTGTAATATCTTCCGTACCTAATGCAATGGTTCTGGGAAAAAAAGTCGGGTTCATAAGAATTGGTTATTTACAGAAATATATCTGCCAAGGGTTCTGGTCACAGTTGTAGTTAGTATCGTCGTTGTTCTTTCTATCGTGGAATTAATCTGATAACAGGTTAACTCTCTTCTAATATACAATAATTTTTCATATTTATAAATCTGGTAAAAACAGTCTTGTCCGTTTTAGCTGGGGCACAAAAAAAAGTGAAGCGATTAGATCGCTTCACTTTTTATCTATTGAAAATATTGTTTTTTAGCGGAGTACTCTTTTGTCGCTGCTGGCTCCCCAGAAATTCATGACATCTTCTTCAGTACCGGTGAATGGTCCTGAAGAGTTTACTTTTAATCCGGCCATTGCTGAAGCAAATTCTCCTGCTTCCTGGATACCGGCGCCTCTGTTACGTTTGTAGAGATAACCTGCCATGTAGGTATCTCCGCAACCGGTGGTATCCGCATAGTTACCAGGGATATACGGAGGTACGCTGTACAGGGTATTGTCCTTGTAAATAACGGAGCCCATACTGCCCAGTGTAATGACGATTTCTTTCACGCCCCAGTCCGATACGATCTTTGCACTTTTGGTGATATCTTTTTCACCGGTCAGCACTTCCATTTCGTATTCATTGGCCTTTAAGATATCCACGTATTGCAGCGCTTCTTTTTTAGCGGGCCAGTCTACCGGTAACACCTCTTCGTTCTTTACAGTCCTGAGATAACCCTGAGCATCCAGAGAAACGATACCTTTACCGGATAACAGCCTGATAACATCTACCGGGATATCTTCTGCCAGTAACGGACCAAGATGATATATAGCGGCGTCAATATTAAGCAATTGATCTACGGTGAATGGGTCGGCCTGCTGAGAGACTCTTTGTGTGCGGATATCCAGGTTTTCTGAATACTTGTTTTCGAAGTATACAGTATTTCTGCTGGGCACGACGTTCACGTTGATGCCTTTATTGCGCAGATCAGATACGAACTGCATTTCTTTGGCAGCAAGAGAGGTAACCAGCAGATAGTTCACATCCAGGTTACGGATCGCATTAGAGAAATAGAAGGACGTGCCTCCGGCCATTTGTACAACCGTTCTGGTGGTAATGATCCTGTCTAATGTGATATGTCCTATACAACAAATATCAAACATGTATAATGCTTTTAAGTCTTTTTAATCCTTAATTTAAATCTGAGCTTGTTGTAGGTAGGTAGTGCAAATATATGGAATAATAACATTTGAATGATAAAAAAAAATAATGATTTCATAATGAAAGTATAGTGGGTTTCCTTCAGTAAAGTATCTTTTACCGTTGTATATCAACATGATAAGATTGAAATGACGTTGAAAAATAATGCGATACAGGGATAAAAACACCCCGTATCGCATTATTTCTTTTTATCGCTTAAATTCCCTTTATTATTTCTTAAGATGTGTAATTATATTGGTAGTGTAGCTGATATCCTTTGTAATGTTGCCATTAACGTCCTTATTGTGATAACTGCATCCAAAGACAAATTCCATCATGCCACTACCCCGGGCGGCAGTACGCAGTGTGTCCGCAATCTTTAGTTCCTGGCCCGCGGGTGTCTGCTGACCGGCACTGATAGCGCAGCCCTGCCCTACCCCTATCAATACGTTCTTCGTATCACCGATAGCGGCGCCATATGATTTAATCCAGGTGAGGACGTCTTTGGCACTGTTCCAGTAAGACATCGTCATCACGTAATCAATGTATTTTTTGCTTCTTTTGATCTGGGCAATGTTGTAGTTGTTGTAATCCACCACAGAAAGGATACGGCCGGTCTTTGAATCCGGGCCCAGGTATTTTGCCAGTGCAACGATCCCACTATCAATATTGGCACTATGTACACCGTTACTGTATTCAAGGTCCAGGTCCACCCCGTCCAGCTTCCAGTTGTCCAGGGAATCTTTCACCACTTTAGCCATGGCAGCGGCATCTGATCCTGTAAGGTTTACCAGGTTACCCGCAAAGGAAGTGCCCACTACACGAATGCCCCTCTTTTGCAGGTTATGCGCAAGCACAAGCACATCATTCCAGTTATTCTGACCGGATACGCCCCTGTGTTCAAATTCCCAGGTACCGGCAGTCGTTTTGCCTATGCCCAATGTGAAAATGTTCACCACATCCACACTATCCGGAATGGCATCCAGCGGACCTACTGAAGATCTGTCATAGCAGCATCCACCCCAATACGCTACCATGAGCGGTCTTTTAGTCAGGTATTTGATGGTGTTAACAGTAGTGTCGGTACCGTTAGCAGGAGGTGTCGCAGTATCCCTTTTACAGGCAGCCATACCAAGTATCAGTACAATAAATAAGGTGGAATTGAATTTCATAGACCAGGGCCTTTTAATAGTTTATAAATAGACTTCTGGCAATATAGAACGCATTAAACAGGACATTCGTATATTCTCCTACAGCTCATACAATACCCCCCTGATCTTTTTTATCCTGCCGGCCCAGATGCGCCACAGGGAAAAGATCTGTACTCCCAGTAAACAGATAATGAAAGCCAGTGCATAATACCGGCTGTTAGTCCAGCGGATATTACCCATGAAGAATAACATGATCCCCGAAAAGGCAATAGCACGGGAGGCTACCGCTATTACAGCATATCGTTTTAATTTCTCCAGATAAACAGCAAGCGACTGTTTCAGGTTATTGCCAAATACAGGATTATTCGTGATCATATATCCGGCTACGTTATGCATCAATAATAATGAGACTGATACCACCAGGATAACATTGAGAAAAAATGACTTCTTATCCCCGTCAAAAAAGTTATAATACACCAAAAGGAATGCAGCATAACAAATAGTCTCTATCGTTAACTGACGCCTGATATTTTTCAATACAGGAGGACGTACTATTTTTATATCCGTTTGTTCAGTACCGGCATTATTCCATGCAGATTTTAAAGAATCCATCTTGTTAAATTTTAAGGATGTTTTTAATCTTTGTTTTGATCCTGTTCAGTTTTACACCTACATAATTCTCGTCTATGCCGATGATCGCAGCAATCTCCTGGTAACTCATATCTTCCAGGTAAAGGGCAATTATAGCCTTATCACTGTCATTTAACTGCTTTAGTGCAGCAAAGAGCTGTTCCTGTTGTAAATCGCCCGCAGGAGGGTCTGCAATGCGTTCCGGCAGCGTAACCGGGTATGTAATATCAGGCGCCCGCTTACGGAATGAGGCCAGGGCCGTATTAAGGGCGATACGGTACATCCAGGAGGAGAGCTTTGCACGGCCTTCAAAGGCAGGGAACGCTTTCCATAGCTGGTATACGATCTCCTGGAACAGGTCTTCCCTGTCCTCCCGGGTATCGCGGTATAAGCGGCAGACTTTGTGGATCACTGCCTGGTGCTGACGGATCATCTGTAAAAAATCTTCTTCCATATGCTGCTATAAGTTGCCGAAAAAGTAAAAAACTTACAAATGAACTATCTTTGTGGCCCTTTTATAAATTTCCGCCGTACAAACCAATGATCAATGAATTTTTACACTCGTAAATGGGTAAAACCAGAAGACCTGAACGCACATGGGACATTATTCGGAGGCAGTTTATTACGCTGGATAGATGAAGAGGCTGCTATCTACTCCATTATTCAACTGGGAACGAACAGATGTGTGACGAAATACATGTCTGAAATCAATTTCATCAACTCTGCCAAACAGGGCGATATCGTGGAACTGGGTATCAAAGCTATCAGCTTCGGCCGTACCTCCCTTACACTGGCCTGTGAAGTAAGGAATAAAATCACACAAAAAAGCATTCTTACCATAGATAAGATCGTATTTGTAAGTGTGGATGAACAAGGTGTTCCTTTCCCGCATGGCAGAACGGAGATCACCTACACAGACGAACGCCTCCGTGAGTAGTGCCGCAGTTTGAATATTATGTAATCAAACTAAGGTACTACCCGCTGCGTGAAGAGTAATTGTTATCTCATAAATTATTCTTACCTTTGCGTACATTATTACAATAAATAAACAAATGCTTAACAACAACACATATCAATCAGCGTTCAACGCAAAAACTGCTATCAGAGCGGTTATTGCAAGCACCTGTATTGTCTTTATTAAGAACGGGGAGGCAAATCCATTCCCGGATATGAGAGGTTAAGTACTTTCTGAATATTCTTCAGAGGCCTCTTCATCCGAAGAGGCCTTTTTAATTTTGTCTCCCCCGGTCTTCTTTTTTTAATTCATACAATTTTAAAAATTGCTTATACGGTATACCCGGTAATGTGATGCGCTATGCATATTGCAAACAGCCTTCCATTGCCGGACAGGAAAGCTATAATAATACAACAAATGAAACGCTCGGAAAATTTCAGGAATATAGGAATCATGGCGCATGTGGATGCAGGTAAAACAACCGTTACAGAACGCATTCTTTATTATACAGGACTTACACATAAATTAGGTAGTGTAGATGAAGGTAATACCGTCATGGATAGTGATCCGCAGGAAGAAAAAAGAGGTATCACCATCTCTTCTGCTGCTATTACTACATATTGGAAAGATCGGCAGATCAATATTATTGATACACCGGGTCACATAGACTTCACCGCTGAAGTGGAACGTTCCCTCCGTGTACTGGATGGTGCTATCGCCGTATTCTGTGCTAAATCCGGTGTGCAGCCGCAATCCGAAACAGTATGGAACCAGGCGAACCATTACAACATCCCACGCATTGTGCTGATCAATAAAATGGACAGACAAGGGGCCGATTTTCTGCGCGTTGTGCAGGAAATAAGGGACGTGTTACATGCGAACGTAATGCCGGTGCAATTGCCCATAGGTGCGGAAGATTCCTTCACTGGGGTCATTGATCTCATCACAATGAAAGCATTGGTATGGACCACCCGGGATGGCAAGAATTACGATGTACAGGAAATACCTGCCGGCATGCTGGAAGATGCCCTGAAAGCACGTAATAACCTGCTGGAAGAATTGTCTTTGTACGATGAAGTGATCTTCGATAAGTACACTGCCGATCCGTCTGCCATTACTGAAGAAGAGATATTATCTGCTTTACGCAGTACTACCTTAAATATGCAGCTTATACCTGTATTAAGTGGTGCGGCATACAGGAATAAAGGCATACAACCCCTGCTGGACGCAGTGGTACAATACCTTCCTTCCCCGGCAGATATTCTTTCCGTACATGGTACGTCAGCAGATACCGGTGAAGAAATTGAGATCACTACCAACATAGAAAATACATTTTCCGGTCTGGCCTTTAAGATCATCTCTGATGAATATACTGGCAAACTGACACTGGTAAGAGTATACTCCGGCGTCTTACGCGGTGGTGATACTATATGGAACAGCCGTACCGGTAAGAAAGTACGTATCAGCCGTCTGATGAGAATTATGTCTGACAAATACGAAACCGTAGACCAGATAAACGCTGGCGATATCGGTGCTATCGTTGGACTTAAAGACGTTCGTACCGGAGATACCCTCTCCCATCCGGACCACCCCGTGTTACTGGAAAAAATCAGTTTCCCGGAACCGATGATCGGTTACGCTATTGAAGCGAAATCCGCGAAGGAAGTGGCGAAACTGGGAGAAGCATTAGCGAAACTGCAGGAAGAAGATCCTACCTTAACAGTAGAAGTAGATGCGGTATCCGGACAAACCATCCTGAAAGGGATGGGTGAATTACACCTGGAAGTAGTGATGGAAAAACTGTCTGCTGATTACAAAGTGGAAATCAATAAAGGGGAACCGCAGATCGCCTATAAAGAGGTATTTACGTTACCCGTTATTCATCGTGAAGTGTATAAAAAACAGAACGGTGGTTCCGGTAGTTTTGCTGATATACAGTTTGAACTGGCTCCCCGTGAAGATGAACTGCCAGGTCTTGAATTCATCAATGAAGTGAGAAGCGGAGCGATCCCCCGCGAATTCATCCCTTCTGTAAAGAAAGGATTTGAAGAAGCGATGAAAACAGGCGCACTGGCCGGTTACCCGGTAAACTCCATGCGGATACGCTTACTGGATGGAAGTGTCCACGTAACGGATTCACACGCACTGGACTTTGAACATGCGGCCCTGATGGGATTCCGGGATGCAGCGAAAAAAGCAGCACCCCGTTTGCTGGAACCATTCATGTCCGTGGAAGTGACGATGCCGGAAGAACATACCGGCGTAATAACAGGCGATCTTAACAGAAGACGCGGTGTTATCCGCGGCATGGAAATGAAAGCGAGCCAGCAGTATGTAAAAGCAGAAGTGCCGTTGTCCGGCTTGTTTGGATATGTAAATGTGTTGCGTTCGCTTTCCTCCGGAAGAGCAGCAGCGTCGTTAACATTCCAGGATTACCAGTTAGTACCTAACGGTATTGCTGAAAAAGTGATCGCGAAATAAAGAAAGGGTTGGCCAGCTGGCCAACCCTTTCTTTATTGTTATATAGAAAGTGTCTTCTCTATTTGAACAGGTTCACTGTTACACCTACCTCATACGTACCATCTACATAAGTCTTCACACCACCTGTCTGGGTAGTATACATCGCCTGTACACCTACCGTTTTCATGATATTCACCCCTATACCGGCAGTCAGACTTTTAGACGTATGATACATCGCCATTACATTGGCAACGTTATTCAGTAAAGATACGTTCACACCGGCATCCAGGATGTTGTCATATCCCCTTACTCCGCGGTAGCAGAGTTTAGGTTCAACAGCCGTGATGGTCTCATCTACCGCAAACCTGTAAGAGGCAGCAGTGAAGAAGATACCACCCCCGTCAACAGCTTTGTTATCGCCGGTGACAAGGCTCCTTATGTTTGGCACTGAAGCCTGCAGGGTTAGTTTGGTATCCGTATAAGCCATACCGTATTCCGCTTCAAAGTAGTTATCGCGGCGGTTGAACGCACTTACGGAAGGGTCTGTCGCATCCCCGTTCACGTTTTTGTAATCTACCCGCTGTACATTCCATGCCAGTGACAAACCAAAGTGTAACTGATGATCAGCATCACTCAGTGGCAGGTGATAGGCGTAAGTAATCGCAACGCGGGTCCTGTTGATAAGGCCGGCCACATCATCGAAGACGTTCAGCCCTGCTCCCACCCTGTTCCCCACCGCACCATCTGCGGTGAAGAACTTAGTTACAGGCGCACCATCAATACCGCTCCACTGTTTACGGTAAGCCGCATTCAGGTGAAGCCCCTTTTCAAGACCGGCCATAGCCGGATTACTCAGGTACTGGTTTTGAAAGTACTGGGTGCCGGATGGCTCAAGTAATGCCTGGGCATTACTGAGTGATTGCGCACCGGCTTTGCTACCTGCTGCCAGAATAAGGCAGCTAACGAATAAGGAACGTATATTCATAAAATAAGTTAATTCCGGTCTCTGATGATAGTGATATAACCCTTCGCAGTCTTACCACCTTCAATCGTTAAAATATAATAGTAAGTACCTTCTGCAAGTGGTGAACCATTCATGGTAGCATCCCATTCATTGCTGTAGTTTCTACGGGTGTATACCAGTCGGCCGGTACGGTCGTAGATCTTCACTTCATTGTTTGGATAGCTATCTATGTTTTTGATTACCCACTTGTCATTCTTACCGTCACCATTTGGCGTAAGGATATTGATCGCATCCACCTTGAAGTCTTCCACTACTTTCAAACTGATCGTTGCACTATCCTGGCAGCCCTGAGCGTCAGTTACTGTTACGCTGTAAGTGGTGTTATCCATTGGTCTTGCTTCCAGGATATCAGTCAGCTGACCGCTGATATTACCGTCTGCATTGTTCCAACTGTAAGAAGTACCACCGGTTGCGGTGAGGTGGACGATATCTCCTTTGGAGATCGCACTGCCTTTATCGCTGCTGATGCTGATAAGCGGTAAGCTGTTAGCGGTTACGGTGAAGCTGCGGCGTAATGTATCAACACCTCCGTTGGCAGTACCACCATTATCCTTTATCGTTACGGTCACGGTTATGATACCCGATGCACCGGCTTTCAGCTGGTAGGTGATGACACCTGCCGCACTTACAGACAATACATCAAAGTCTGGTTTATCCGCACTTACAGAGAAGCCATACGTCTGATCAGTTTCTACCGCCGAAGCGCCGGTTAACTGTATCGTATGTGAATCTGTGTTCGTACACATCACCACATCAGAGATAGCATCCAGTAAAGGCGCCTGGTTCACCAGTTTCACATTCACTGTTACAGTTTCTGCAATGCTGGTATTTAATCCATCACTTACTGTGATCGTAAGGGTAACTGTGCTGTTCACCTTACTGTTAAGAAGTGCCACATTCTGTACATGGATGCTACCAGCATTATCAATGGAGAACGCTCCACCGGAATCATCACTGGCAATCGTCCAGTTCTGCAAAGTACCCCTTGCTTCCGTAGCCGTTACTGTTCCAACCAGTGTACCAACCGGACTTCTTTCAGCAATATTGAAAGTCTGACCAGCACCAATAACCGGGGCAGTCGCATCATACACAATAGCTAAAAGATTATTTCCGGAGTTGCCATTACCAACAACATTCACTGCAGAACCTGCCGGTACGTTGATATTTATAACACCATCAGCAACAGGTGTGATTAACACTGTATAAGTAATATTATCCGTCGTTTGCAGATTGCTGACTGTTGCATTGGATGCGGTAATACCACTCGCAGTCAAACCTGTCACGGCCTCACTAAATACTATTTTCACTGTGAACGGCGTATTTACAATGGTCGCGGCCGTAGTAGATAACTGAACAGAAGGAGTTGCAGTATTCACGAACACACCTGCCGTACTGGCTGCATTGTTCAATGTCAGCACAGCATTGTTGGTTGCGATATCTTTTATAGTACCACCATTCAATACCAGGCTACCCAGTGTGATGCCATCCATATCCATATCCCCAGGCTGCACGGCATAATTGAATACTAATGCACCGGTACCACTACCACTTACATATGTAGCCTTTACAGTACCGCTAGTCAACGCTACATTAATATAAGGAACTCCCGTTGCCGTATTTACTATTACACTTTCATTGTAATAAACAACAAAACCAAGTGTAGTGCCATCCTTATAATATCCGTTCGCCGGTACAGCTACTGAAGTTACAACAGGCGCCGTTACATCATAAGTGATGTTTAAGCTACCAGCCGCCGCGGTATTACCATTATTACCGATGTTCACGGCCATTGCTGGAGGAACATCAAGGATCACCAGACCATCTGTTACTGGTGTAACCAGTACGGTATATGTGATATTATCTGAAGTTTGCAGATTACTCAATGTGGCATTCGATACAATGATATCCCCAATTGCAAATCCTGTTACCGCTTCGCTAAATGTGATCGTTGCTGTAAATGGTGTGTTTACAATTGCAGCAGCGGTAGTAGACAGTATCACCGAAGGATGTGTTGTATTTACAAACACACCTGTTGTATTACCTGTATTATTCAGCGTTAACACCGCATTATTGGTAGCCGCATCTTTTATGGTACTACCATTCAATACCAGGCTGCCCACTACGATACCATTCATATCCATATCTCCGTTCTGCACGGTATAACTGAATGCTAATCCATCCGCTCCTGAGGTACCCGTGTATACTGCCTGCACAACAGCAGCCCCAATCGTTACATTGATATAAGGATTACCACCAGTGGTATTCAGTGTGATATTTTCGCTGAACTTAACGGTGAAGTCAAGATTAGTTCCGGCATTGTAATAACCATTCGCTGGCACCGCAACTGAAGTAACAACAGGCGCTGTTACATCATAGGTAACACTTAACGTATTTGAAACCGTATTACCGTTACTACCAATATTTACAGCCGCATTCGCAGGAACGTTCACCGTCACGGTACCGTCCACTGTTGGTGTTACCAATACGGTATAAGTAATATTATCAGAAGTTTGCAGGCTGCTTAATGTAGCATTGGATGTTACAATATCTCCTATGGTGAAACCTGTTACAGCTTCATTAAAGGTGATCGTTGCTGTAAATGGTGCATTCACATTTGCAGCAGCTGCGGTAGACACAACTACTGACGGTTGCGCTGTATTTACAAATACACCCGTTGTACTGCCTGTATTATTCAGTGTTAACACTGCATCATTGGTAGCTGCATCTTTTATAGTACCACCATTCAATACCAGACTGCCCACCGTGATACCATCCATATCCATATCTCCATTCTGCACGGTGTAACTGAAGGTCAATGCTGCTGGTCCTGATGTACCGGTACATGCTGCCTGTACAACGGAAGCACCAATGGCCACATTGATATAAGGTGTACCACCTGTTGTATTCAGGATGATGTTTCCATCAAAATTAACTGTAAAGTCAAGCGTAGTTGCAGCTTTATAATATCCGTTCGCAGGTACTGCCACAGACGTAACAACAGGCGCTGTTCCATCATAAGTGAAACTTATTGTATTGGACGCTGTATTATCATTACCGGCAATGTTCTGAGCCGCAGCAGCAGGGACACTTATACTTACAGCACCGTCCGCAGCAGGTGTTACCAGTACCGTATAAGTAATATTATCAGAAGTTTGCAGATTGCTGATCGTCGCATTGGTTGTTACGAAATCTCCGGTCGTCAAACCTGTTACGGCTTCACTAAACGTGATAGTCGCTGTAATTGCCTGGTTCACTAATGCCGGTGCAGCAGTTGATACCACTACAGCAGGCCTTATTCCATTTACAAATACATTTGTCAGGTTACTTACATTCTGCAATGTGCCATCCGCATCGTTGGTTGCGGCATCTTTTATTGTACCACCATTCGTTTGCAGATTGGTACCCAGAGCAGGTCCGTCCATATCAAGGTCGCCGGACTGCACTGTATATCTGAAGGTTAATGTACCTGTACCACTACCGCTTATATAGCTGGCGTGTACGGTACCCGTAGTAAGTACCACATTGATATAAGGTGTTCCACCTGTTACATCCACAACAACACCCTCCGAATAATTAACCGTGAAGTCCATCGTAGCACCCTCTTTATAATATCCGTCAGCAGGTACGCCAACAGATGAAATGACAGGTGTCGTTATATCATACATTACATGTATGGTGTTGGATGCATCATTGCCATTGCTACCGATATTCACTGTAGCGTTAGCATCAACAGTCAGACTTACATCCCCATCAGTAACCGGTGTAACCAGTACAGTGTATGTAATATTATCTGCTGTTTGCAGGTTGCTGAGCGTAGCGTTGGTAGTTGTGATATCTCCGGTAGCAAATCCTGTTACTGCTTCACTGAAAGTGATAGTAACACTATATGGCGCATTTACATTTGCAGGAGCAGTGGTGGACACTACTACTGAAGGATGTGTTGTATTTACAAACACATTGGCAGTGCTGCCAGTGTTGTTCAGTGTAAGTACCGCATTATTACCCGCTGCATCTTTTATGCTGCTACCGTTTAATACAAGGCTACCCACTGCAATACCGTTCATATCCTGATCTCCATTCACTACGGTATAGCTGAATGTCATCGTGGTTGCTGTAGCACTCACATATGCAGCCGGTACAACGCTGCCGCCGATTGTTATATTAATATATGGACTGCCACCTGTTGTATTCAGATTAACAGCGCCATCGAACGTAACGGTGAAATTCAGATTATCACCTGCTTTGTAGTAACCATCCGCTGGTACACTTACAGCACTGACAACCGGTGGTGTTACATCGTACACAACGCTCAGTTGTGTAGCAACTGTATTACCATTATTACCAATGTTCACTGCAACATCTGCAGCTACATTCAGTGTAACGGTACCTTCTGCTGTTGGTGTTACCAATACGGTATAAGTAATGTTATCTGAAGTTTGCAGACTGCTTAGTGTGGCATTGCCAGCAGTTATATCCCCGATAGTAAATCCTGTTACGGCTTCGCTAAAGGTGATAGTAGCAGTAAATGGCGCATTTACAATACTTGCAGCAGACAATATTACAGAAGGATGTGTTGTATTCACCTTCACATTGGTGGTGCTGCCTATACTATTCAATGTAAGTATAGCATCATTATCCGCGGCATCTTTTATAGTGCTGCCGTTCAATACCAGGCTACCTACTGTAATACCATCCATATCCTGATCTCCATCCACTACAGTATACCTGAATGTCAGCGAAGATGATGTTGAACTGATATATGTTGCCTGTACAACGTTGCTGCCAATTGTTACACTAACAGATGGGCTGCCGCCTGTTGTATTAACGGCTCCATCGAATGTAACGGTGAAGTCCAGGTTATCACCTGCCTTGTAATAACCATTCGCAGGTACACTTACTGACT
Source organism: Chitinophaga oryziterrae (assembly GCF_009758125.1). Taxonomy (GTDB): domain Bacteria; phylum Bacteroidota; class Bacteroidia; order Chitinophagales; family Chitinophagaceae; genus Chitinophaga; species Chitinophaga oryziterrae. The sequence goes on along the minus strand of NZ_WRXO01000003.1, from coordinate 598,363 downwards.
GTACTACCGGTTGGGTAATATCATAAGTAATGTTCAGCGTATTCGTAGAGACTTTATTAGGATTACCAGCCGCATTTACTGCTACAGAAGCAGGTACATTTAACTGTACATTGCCATCTACAATCGGGGCATAGGTTACGGTGTAAGTAATATTGTCTGAAGTCGTAAGCGATGTAATAGTCGCATTTACAGGAATCAGATCAGACATTGTAAATCCGGTCACCGCTTCACTAAACGTGATAGTAGCGGTAATTGCATGATTTACGATAGCCGGCTCCGAAGTTGACAGTGTAACCGTTGGTCTGGTTGTATTTACAAGCACACCAGAGAGGCTACCCGGATTTTGTAATACAACATCGGCGGTATTTCCAGCCGCATCATTTATCGTACTACCGTTTATCTGCAAGTTAGCGCCCAGGCCAACACCGTCATTATCCGAATCACCATCTACGACAGTATATCTGAATGTTAATGCACTGGTTCCGGATCCACTTACATAACTGGCTTGTACAGTACCTGAATTAAGTATAACATTCAGATAAGGTGTTCCTCCGGTTGTATTCACTATTACATTCTCCGTGTAATTAACAACGAAGTTCATAACTGAACCTATCACATAGTATCCGGCGGAAGGTACCCCAACTGATGCAACAGTCGGTGCAGTCAGATCTACCGTCCAGTTGTAAGAAACTACTGTTGAAAAATTACCAGCAGGATCTTTTGCCCTTATTAACATCGAATGTGGGCCACCCGTCATACCGCTATAAGTAGCCGGAGACGAAATAGCATTAAATGGTCCCCCATCAATACTACCCTGGAACGTACTGCCAGCTTCATTGGAAGAGAAAGTAAAAGTGGCGCTTGTACTATTCGTAGGATTGTTCGGACCCGTTAATATGGTAGTTACCGGAACCGTCTGGTCCAGTGTGATCGTAGCTGTATAACCCTGTACATTAAGCGCAGCATCCACATACTGCACATATACCGTTTTCAATCCATCCCCTGCTGTAAGCGCCCATGATTTGCTGGTTGCCACTGCTTCATAAGCACTCCAGGCTATACCATCATTAGAGAAACGCATCTTCATAACACTCGCATCTGTAGCCGCAAGCGTTAATGTTACAGTGGCATTGTTTGTAATTGTTGAACCACTATTGATAACTATTGAACCTACTGGTTTTGTTCTATCTATTGTATATACTTCACCACTGGTGTAAGGAACATTGGTAGTAGTAGGAGTAACTCCTATTCCTGTTACATTCAGCCGCAGCGTACCATCACCGGTACCGGTATTCACACTCACTGTGTAGGTAGTTCCGCCACCGCTTACGCTGGTAACAGATGCACCTGTAATGGTACCAGTAGTGGTTAGACCGAATGCTGACGTGGTAATGCCCGTAACAGCCTTGTCGAAAATTACTGTGTAACTAACACTGGTAGCCGCTGTTGGTGTTGGACCCACGCGCGTAACACTGCTAACCAAAGAAGTAGGCGGATCGAGTCGCAGGATTCGTCCGCTACCTGCCGCGACACCGTCATTCACAAATACCTGACCACCGCTATTCACTGCCACCCCCCAAGGAAAGGCACTAACAGGGTTCATACTCAGTCCGGAGAAAAGTACCACACCTGTTTGTGTAGGATCCGTATATTTCACAACATCCCCACTTGTACCGCCGTTTGAACTTTCTGTCGTATACAAGTTATCACTGGCATCAATAGCCAGTGAAGAAAATAATCTGTTTGAAGCAACAACCGTTTTCGCATACGTTGGATAGGTAAGCTTGTTGATCTGCCCATTATTATTCGTCATAAAATCCAGGAAGTAGATATTGCTATGAGAATCTGTAGCAATCCCCCAGGGAACAGTTCCATCACTAGGAAGAGGCAAACCATTATAAACAATTGTGCCAGCACTGCTTTCTGCACCAGCAGCATATTTCACTACCTGGTAAGTATTATCGACTGAATTGTATTCCAATGTCAATAAGTTATCAGAAGCATCAGTAGTAATGGCAGAATAATAGTTGCCTGTTTGTATTGTTGTAGGAGTGTAGGAAGGGGCACTCAGTTTGATAATTTCTCCATTATTGGTAACAAAAGAATTCAATACAAATACATCCCCATTGGTATTTACAGTAATACCCCAAGGGAAAGCACCACCTCCTGTATAATATGACAAGCCGGAATAGATAACCGACGAAACAGCCGGATTTCCGCCAACAAACTTGGCCACCTCATAATTATCATTCGTGACGTTATAACGCACCACGTATATATTATTACTCTGGTCTTTAGCCATGGCAGTATAGGCTCCACCAGTAGCTATCGTATTCGCCGTATATTGAGCGAAGCCATGATAGCCGGTGAATAAAAAGCATAATATCAGCAATAATCTGCTGATAAGTTTTGTAAAAGTGTTCTTCATATGAACATATTAATTAAATACAGAGAAAGGGGTTTTGCCATCCTGAGACGGATTCATTATGGATCAATTCAAATTCTTTCGCATCATAGCGCATTCCTTTTCCCTGATCAACAATAATTTTATGTATTTTATTTGCTGTTGTAGTGATTTTTATAATGTTAGATACCGGTAAAGCAAATCCTGAGGAAGGATAAAAATTCTTCTCTCCCCTGGGACCATTGATGACACCAGTTCTTAATAACTGCTTAACGGTATCCCAATCTCTTTTTTGGGCGTGGGGCAACAACTCTCTCCACATCAGTCCAGCTTCATATCCCATTAACGCATACATATTAGCTGGCTGATGTGCAATACTTTCAAACTTCTTTACAAATACCTGATTGGCTTTGTTTTCATCTTCACGCATCCACATCATGGATGTGTATATTTGCAGGTCTGTATGTTTTATATCATCCAGCACATCATCATATGCCATTGTTTCATTTACCAGCAAGGGGATCTTTTTATGGAAGCCACTCTGGACCCATTTTTCAAGGAACCTGGTTCCCATGTTGCCGGCAAATATAGCATGTACGTAAGGCGGGGCATCTTTTGAAAGTTGATCAAAAATAGCGTCCAGTTCCATACGGTCCGGCTCATTATGATCAAACGGTAATACATTAAAACTGATCTGTGTACCGCCTGCTGCCGTTACTCCCTGTTGAAATGCACTATTCAGATGATAACCTGCTTCATATACAGGCATTATCATCCGCCCACCGTTCCCCAGGTTACTTTGCGCCCAATGACCCAATGCATACTGTGATTGCCATAACTGGTGCGATGCATAGAATACATCAGGGCTCAGGTAAGGAAAATGCGGGATATATTCTCCCATATCAAAGAAGAAAGCAGGCTTCTTATCACTTTCAATCAACGGGATCAATCCGGGTGCTGCTTTGTAGCTGATCAAACCAGACAATATATCCACCCTGTTAAAAAAAAGCAATTTACGGGCAGCAGCAACAGATGCATCCACCCCTCCCATTTGTGTATACTCAAACATAAACTGTACAGACCTTTGTCGTACAGGATCCAACCCCATTCCTAACAACCATCCTGTAACCAGGTGACTGGAGTAATGCGGATAAATACCGGAATAAGGAGAGAGAAACCCAATAGTGAGGGGTGGCTTCATACTATACTACTAATTAATTACGACTAGGGAAAATACCTATTGTAGCAATGGCATAAGTTATTACCAGGTAAGGGTCCTGAATAGCTACAGCGGTGTTGTTACCAGTAAGACCAATAGTTACACTACCAGTTACTGTGCCTGCTGCCAGTGTTGTACTACCATTTTTCACAGCATAACCTTTGATAGTGGAAGCAGTTGGGCCAACTCCTGTTTGAGGCAAACCTGCAGGTACCAGCGTCGGACCCGGAATGTTAGTAGTACCAGTCGCAGTTGATGCTGATGGCGTTACAACCAGGGTGCTTGCATCTGCGGTGTGCGTGTGAGAAGGCAGGTTGTTGAGTGTCAGTATCACTGACTCTGCGCCGCCTGTTTGTCCTAAAACATAATTTGAAAGACCGGGCCCCTGTCCCTGTCCGATAGGTGTACGTCCTCTCAGATCAGGTAAGCCATAGGTTTGTACACCATCGCCACCATAAAACGTTCCTAATAAAGAAAACAAGGCGGGATTCTGAGCGATAGCCAGTAACTGACCCGCACACATCATCCAACCACGAGGTGCAAAACTGCCGGCAAAAGCCATAATCATTGCTAAAAAAGGAGAATCCATAATAACTACGATATTTTGATGAGAAAATAAAAACAGATGATAAAATGATTACGCCTTGCCGCTACTGAAGTCAGGGAAGGTAACCACACCTCCACCACGCTTTGCAGATAACACCGCCAATGGCCCGATAATGCTATTGTTAGCTGCGGCATACACACTATGCGAAGATTCCTGCATTCCGCTGATGAAATCCTGCAACGCAAGCGCTACATTATCATTCTCCGGGCTGCGTTTGAAACGTTCATTACGCACAGCGATCGTATATTCCTGCAGGTAAGGTTTATCAGCTTCCCATACGTGGTTTGCAGCTCCTTTCCTGTAAATGGATTTAGTAATATCCATCCAACTGCCTTTACTCCCTTTAACGTGAAAACCGGTTGACAGATCTCCTGCTCCTGATTGCAACTGCACTGTTTGTCCTGTTGCAGTCGTCAGCGTAATAGTCTCAAGTGTACCACTGGTAAACAACAAACCTGCTTTGTGCTGTGGCCTGTTCACCACATACTGCTGTTTCTCTTTCGTAGTACGCAACGATACAAATGCATTACCTGTAATTCCCGCTACTACTGCTGCAGGATAAACAGGATAAGGTGTACGTTCAACATTCAACTGATGATGATTGGCACCGGCACGCACCGCTTCCACTGTACCAAAAACACCCTGCTTCACCATATTAGCCGCTACCCTCAGGTCACTGCGATAATTATGTTCATCCAATGTAAAATACTGACAGCCTGTTTGCTCACTCGTGCGCACAATGTCCCAATGTTCTGCAACCGTAGTCCCCATAATCGTTCCGCAGGCTACGTGTTTACCTGCCAGCATCGCTGCTTTGGCAATTTCGTAGTGCTGATGCCAGGGAGCGGCTATCAATACTGCATCAATATCTTTGCGTTCCAGCAATGTTTTATAGCCATCGGTATATACATCCGGGCGACTATAACCTGCCTTATTAAACAATTCCAGTCCTGTTCGTACAGCTACCGGATCATTGTCGCAAATAGCCCTTACATCCAGATCTCTGTGCTGTAACGCATGAGAAAGATACTGTTGCCCCCAGGGGCCAATACCAATAAAAGCTATACGTAATCGGGACCCTGTCCCTGCATTCAGATAAGAAGGCAAAAAGGTAAGTACAGGGGCAAGTATAGCAGCATTCTTTAAGAAATGCCGTCTGCTCGAAATTTGCATACAGAGTAAATCCTATTAATGATAAGAGATAAAACGTAGGCACCAACAAATAGATAAAACAATGTAACGAGGTTCTTTAATAATTGTCCGGGTAAAATTTCCAATGTGGGTGCAAGATATATTATCTTTTCATCAAAACGCAATCATTTTAGATATGTAGTAATAATACTACGTATCTATTAACGAACAACGGCTCCTTATGAGTCCTTTCTTGTTAAGAAAATATCAATACACTTAAAAAATGGCAAATGAGCATCTTCCGTTAGCATCGGGAGTCACGCCTGTTAGTTTGGTTTGTACATGCGTATTAGTTATAAGCATTCTGATTTAATCATGTTTACTCTTTAGTCTTAACACATTTACAGAATATGGGGCCAGTTGCAGGTTAAATGAACCGGAATTGACCGGTATCTGATGTCGTACCGGTATATATGCTGCAGGTTTTTCAAAGGAGTTCTCCGAAACCTCACTGTCTGAGGCAAGTGTTATTAAGGTCGCGGTCTTATCGATTGTCGCCGTACTATCCAGTTTTATCGTTGTATTACAGGAAGTTGCATTTGCGTTCACCACCTTAACAATAATATCCCCGGTGCGCTCCTCTCTCCCTGCAATAGCAAAAACTTTTACAGGCTCCCGGTAACTCATCAAAAGCTCATTGTCGAGATAACAATCCACCTGATCTGCCTTTACCTCTAAACGGATATCATACCAGCGGTCTTTTTCTATAGGATGCTTTAAACGACGCTGGTCCGTAAGGTCAGATACATCATATCCTCCCGTCACCCTTTCAAATACGCAATTCTGGTTCACATAAGAGCCGATATGTGCCCTCAGGCACGTATTACTGTCCTTTACTGCAAAAGGGACAATAAAGGCGTTAAAACCGTCCTTTTTGCGTGCTTTTAAAGTGAGTGTATACGTATCGAATGATTTACCCTTTAAAACAGCCATTAGTTGTGCGCCTTCCGCCGTCTGTGACAAACTGCTGTCCTGCACTGACCATTTACCTCTTAATAACTGCCAGTCCTCAGCTCTCTGTATAAAATCACTTTTGTATAACAACTGGTCCCCCTGCCGCACCTCAATATCCTTATATTCACTTTGTGTATCCCAGGTACTTAATCCTATCCCCCCACTGAAAGCAGGTGCTGTTGAAGGGGCTGTCGTCACCGTAGTGGCCAGGTTTACATCAGGTCTGTTCTCATTAAACATTTTGATAGCATAATAAGAGATCCTCGCAAAACTTTTCGCTGCATCAAAATTGATCAGGTTCACCGGCCAGTCAATATCATGTACATTCACCAGCAACGGTGCATAACTCGACATCTTCACCAGATCGGAATTTCTTTCCATCGCCATCATATACACCGCATCACTTAAAGTAGCTGCCATATTACCCGTCCCTACTCCGGCATTCGTTGCATACTCTCCTACATACATCTTCCAGTTACCTCTTTTGTATTTGTCAAAATGGTTATCATGATTAAATGACCAGTAAGCTCCCTTATAGGCATGTTCATCTGCCAGGTCTATATGATGCATACTATCCATCGTATTCCTGTTCACATCCCCTATTCCCATACTCGCTATAATTTCTATCTGCGGATAGCGTTTTTTAATCGCATCATAAAAACGGTTATAACGCAGGGCATACTCCGGCCCATGTTGTTCATTCCCTACTTCTACATATTGTAGCGGAAAAGGCTTCACATGCCCATTGGCTGCCCTTACCTTTCCCCATTTGGAAGTAGCCGGCCCTATTGCATATTCTATCGCATCCAGCGCACTCTGAATAACACTGTCTATATCATTGGTGAAAGTACCACTCCTGTAATCACAGGAAATCCCTACATTAAATACATACAAGGCTGCTGCATGAATATCCTCGCAAAATTGCAGGTATTCGTGGTAACCAAATCCATCGGCCGACCAATACCCCCACGGACTATATGTACCAGCCCGTTTCTCTACAGGCCCCAGTGTACGTTTCCAGTCAGGTGCACTTTCAATATTAATCCCTTCTACATAACAGCCACCCGGCCACCTTATAAAAGCAGGTTTTAAATCCGCTATGTAATTCGCAAGGTCTAACCTTAAACCATGTTGCTTAAATGTCTGTTGCGGAAACAGCGAAACAAAATCAAGATAAGCGACACCTGTATTACCAAAAGTTAATACAAAGTGCGCAGCAGGATCTGATTTAACAGCTGATAAGATAGCCGAATATTTTGACCATCCCTTTTTATTAATATCCGTAAAAGTATAACTGGCTAAAACATCTCCATTAGAGGATTGCAGAGAAGCTGTAACAGGCCCTTTATAATTCCTTGCATAGAATTGCAGTACATACTTATTCCCTGCTATCGTATTAATCCCCCAGAAGCCTTCATTCATCAGGCTTGCATTTTTTGCTTTAATATTTACTTCCAGAGAATGATAATTCAATGGTTGTTTATCTGTTAATGCCAGTTGTATGCCATCCGTGGCTGACCAGGAAGGCCACTCACTTTTCACCGGCCATTCCATTTTCCAGTCGCTGATCTGATGACTTGAAAAATGAGGCGTTCTTTTGGGTACGATGAACCCGTCTTCCAGCGTAGTGCCCTGCGGCAGATTGCTTTCCTCAAAACCACGGTTCTGTATCAGCTCTGCATATAATCCTCCTTCACCGGCATGACTGATCTCTTCAAAAAAGATCCCATGTAAAGTGGGAGATATCCTCGCCCCCTGCTGTTGTGTATTTATATTAATCACTGTTTGTGCATTCGCTGCGCTGCAATAAACAAGGGCAGCTATCAACAGTTTTTTCATTTTATCAGCTTTATCAGCATCACGCCATGTGGTGCTATCGATTTAGTAAAAGAGGATTGCAACACCCCCAGATCTTTCTGTCTCCACACATCACGAACAACATGATAATCATCCAGTCCCAGCGATTTCCAGTTCACCGATATAGTACGCCTGGTAGTATCCATATTAAAAATGCCTACGGCTTTACCGCCATCTGCCAGGTCTTTCACCCATACATTGGCAGATACCCTTTTTGCCTGACTGCCCAGTTCATCCTGGTCTATCGCCAGCACTTCATCATTCGTCAGCAGGTTCAATGTAAAGTCATCCAGTTTATCCAGATCACATCCTATCAGTAAAGGTGCAGATAATAAACACCATAAACTCACATGCGTATACTGTTCATCCGGTGTTAACCGGGAAGCATGTAAATTCTCTCCCCATCCTACTTTTCCTACAATCATCATATCAGGATCATTCCAGTGACCAGGGCCTGCGTAAGCCTGTAATTTATCCTGACTAAACCCTATCCGTTCCATACTCTCCCACGTATCTTCTATATCTTCTGTTGTCCGCCAGGATTGCCCGTCCACTTCTCTTCCCCATTTCCACACATCCTTCAGGCCATACTGACAAATGCTATAAATAATATCCCTGTTTTGTTTACGCAACGCTTGCTGCATGATCCGGTAAGGTTTAATATACCCTTCCAGGGAAGTATCCGCTATAGATTCATAACTGCACCAGTCGTATTTAAGATAATCAACGCCCCATCCCGCATAAGTACGTGCATCACTTTCCTCCTGCCGGTAAGAACCCAGGAACCCGCCACAGGTCAATGGGCCGGGGGATGAATAAATACCGAACTTCAACCCGCGCTGATGTAACCAACTGCCCAATGCCGGCATATCCGGGAACTTACTATTCGTAACAATACTGCTATCCGCAGCCCTGGCAGGCGCTTCCCATCCATCATCCACGTTGATATAATTCCAGCCATGATCGGCAAGTCCTTTATCCAGCATTGCCTTTGCAGAGCTTTGTACTTTTTCAGCACTCACATTTATACCCCAGCAATTCCAGCTGTTCCATCCCATTGTGGGTGTAAAAGACAGTGTATCGCCCGCTTTAATGACAAAATTCTGAACAGCGCTTCCTTTTGCATTACTAACGTGTATGACTGTCTGATAACTGCCTTTTTTATCCAGTATCCCGGTGATAATACCTGTCTGCGTATCTAATGCTAATCCGGAAGGAAGATGATCTATGTGATAAGTTAACGGTTTAATCCCGGTAGCTGCTACCTTAAATAAAAACGGAGAGCCTGGCCTTACACCATATACTTTTGCAGAATTGATACGGGGAACCAGAGATACAGGAGGTGTAAGGATATAAGGAAATGCCTGCTGATGATATACCTGTAAACCACTTCCCTTTTCTGTAAAACGATAGTAATAAGAAATGCCTTCCTTATCAGGCACATTCAATGCAAATGACAACTGACCGTATGCTGGTAATTGTACTGCTACTGTATGATCTTTATACTCAAGTGTACCGGATACAGGCGTATTAAAACGGTTATGTATATGCAAAGGCTGCGTAGCCATCCCATTCTTCCCATACTTAATTTCATCTACCGGCATAGTGATATCGAGTCCGTCCGTTCTTTCCAGCATATCAATATAAGGGTCTCCCATAAAAATACCACCACTGCCACCACCATCATAATCACGGACGGCTATCACATTATCCTCATCCCAGTGAATAGCCGGATTGTTCACCGCTACATGATATTCACGCACGGCAGGCCATTTGCTTACATATCCGCCTTCATCTTCCGGGAAAGCGCCCGTTTTGCCAATCAGCACTCCATTCAGATAAGTAGCATCCACATCATTGATATGTGCCAGGAAAATACGCAGGCTGTCTTTCCAGAACCCGCTATTCTTTAATGAGGAAGGGATCTTTACATGAATGCGGTACCAGGCACACCCATGATAACCGTCATAGCCCTGCTCCTGCCATACATGCCCTGTACGCACCTGCTTCCAGTGCCCATCATTATAGGAAGATAAAGCCCATGCAGCAGTATCACCGGTAGAAAAACGGGCAGCCGGTAAAGATATAAAGTTGCGGTGCTGGGCAAATGATGACAAGCTTATTGCAAGAGTAAATACTATCAGCCAGGGTTTAGTCCACATACTGTAAACTTCCCAATCTTATAGCAGAATCCATTAACCGATATTACCCGGCTTTGCTTACATTTTATCATTTAGTGAAGTATACGCTTCTTCCGCAAACAGGATGCTGATGTGCAGTCCGTTATCATTCCTGATGGAAAGTGTGGCTTCCAGCTGTTCACTCAGGGTAGTGATCAGTTTCATTCCTAAAGAGTCTACTCTTGTTACCTCTTCAGAAAGGCCGATGCCATTATCGGCAATACTCAACAGGATCTCTCCTGTTTCGGTATATAATAATTTTATGGTGATGATACCCGGACTGTTATCCGGGAAAGCGTACTTAATGGAGTTCGTAATCGCTTCATTTAAGATCAATCCGACAGGTGCTGCCTGCACGGCTTCCAGTTCAATGTCATCCAGTTGCAGATCGAACTCCACATTCCCTTCCCTGATCAGACTATCACTTAAATAGGTGATCATATCACGGACATACTTCACCATATCAATAAAAGCTATTTCATCTGAATGATATAATTTCTGGTGGATAAGGGACATCGCATACATCCGGCTCTGGCTTTCCCTGATAGCTGATATGGCAGCTTCATTATCGAGGTAGGCAGATTGCATGTTAAGCAGGCTGATAATAAACTGTAAATTATTTTTAACCCGGTGATGGATCTCTTTTAATAGCCATTCTTTTTCATTCAGCAGTTTATTCTGACTGTTAATCAACTCCTGCAGTGAAAGATTCTGCAGATTGATTTTCTCCTGCTGTGCTGTGAGCTGAATATTGCTGCGCTGTTTCAGGCGGTAACGGTTATACCCCAGTCCTAACAGTAATACCAGCATCACAGCGCCGCCAATGATCGCGTTCCTGGTCGTTCTTGCCTTTGCCAGGGATGTTTGCTGTAACTGTCCCTTTTTTATCAGCAACTGAATATTCTGTTCCTTTAGTTTGAGATCCTGGTCTTTTTGTTCTGTTTCATACTTCACTCTCAGTTGTGATAACTGCTGACTCTGCGTTTGATAATATATTGAATCATTCAGTTTCCATGTTCTGCGCAGATGTTCAACAGCCGATTTGTAATCCCCCTGCGTAGAGTCCATCACATACCATTGATAATGGTTTTCTGCCAGGTCTTTAGGCGTATTTTGTTTTATACAATACGCTTCATTCTGTAAAAGATATTTGCGTGCCGCAGCAAACTGCCGGGTTTTCAGGAAAAAAGGAATCACCGATTTATATACAACATACTGTACCGCATCATCCTTTCCTCTGCGGGAAGACAATTCCAGCGCATGATCACAGTATTTTTGCGCTTCGGCATAATTTTTCATATACCGGTAAATGATCAAAAAAGTAACATCTCTGTATATTTGTTCCTGTATGTCATTGGTGGGATATCTTTTCACAACGGACTGCTGCAAGGCCAGCGCTTCTTCCAGGTTGCCGCCCATGCGGCATAATAAGCCAACAATATTTCCGGTAATGATCAATACGGAAGATCTGTCTTTATACCGGTCCGCAATGGCAAGACCAAGATTATAATTCCTAAGCGCCTCTTCAAACTGATTTAACTTCCCATAAGTAAGGCCCACCCGGTTATAAATAGTACTTAACAATAAACTGGAATCTTTGTTCTCCTTTGCGGTTTTCACAGCCAGCAAACCGTATTTCAGCCCTTCCTGGTAATCAGACATCATAGTGGCTACAATGCCCATCAAATCATACAATCCTTCCATGTTCGACTGATAGCCTATACTTTTGTAGGCATTCACTGCCCTGTTGAGATGTATGGATGCTTCCGGGTATTTCCCCAGCATACCGTAATACTCACCAATTCCTTTTTCAATATCTCCCACCCGCTTTTTATCCCCCAACTGATAAAAATAGGTAACGGCCTGTTCGCAGTAATGGGCTTTAGCAGTTACCCCTTCATCTGTATCATTTGATTCATATTCTGCCAGTTCTCCATATGCCTCACCCATCCCCGCTTTATAATCGTATTCCTTAAAAATGTCCATGGCTTTTTTCAGATAAGCCCTTCCCTTCTCCGGTTGTTGCATTAAACGGTAAAGAGTAGAGTACATCAGGTAACTATTACCTGTTCCCAGGGAGTAATGTATCCTGCTGCTCAATGCTTCGGCCTGCGCGATGAAAGAACGGGCAGTATCCAGTACAGCGGGAGTTTTGTCTGTTTTACGGATGTATTGCCAGGCACGGTCCTGCAACTTGCGAACACGGGCAGTATCCTGTGCAAAAGCAGATATAGAGAGGGCTAACAGTAAAAGACAGAGGAATGTATACCTGAACATTGGCGATGATTATGGCTGTTCTTATAAAAATACATTTTTACAATGAACAGTTTTCATGATAATTGATCAGTTCTATGGGAGTCTGTTCAAATTCAAAACCCCTGTAAGCTATCAGCAGATCATCAAGTACTGCTTCAACTTCCAGCGGATCATCTGTGGATACCAGTCTTTTGCGGAACAGCGCAAACTCCGGCAGGCCTTTCAGGTAACTGATATAATGACGGCGCATGGCATATACACCGGATTCGGAGCCACGCCATTGCAATGATTTACGTAATTGTCTTTTACAGACATCTACCCTTTCCGCCAGTGTAGGCGCAGGTAACAGTTCACCGGTCCGTATGTAATGTTTTACTTCGCGGAAGATCCAGGGATAACCGATCGCAGCACGACCTATCATAATACCGTCTACACCGTAGCGGTCTTTGTATTCCAGGGCTTTCTGCGGACTGTCAATATCTCCGTTGCCGAAAATGGGAATGTGAATGCGGGGGTTGTTCTTTACTTTGGCGATCAGCTCCCAGTCGGCCGTACCTTTATACATCTGGCAACGGGTACGTCCATGGATGGCAAGGGCTTTGATCCCAACATCCTGGAGCCGTTCTGCCACTTCTTCTATGTTTTTTGTATGATCGTCCCACCCCAGCCTTGTTTTGACCGTTACGGGGAGATTAGTGGCTTTTACGCAGGCTGCGGTTAAGCGCACCATCAGGTCTATATCTTTTAGTACACCGGAGCCGGCGCCTTTACTAACGATCCCTTTAATAGGGCATCCGAAGTTAATATCCAGCAGGTCCGGTTTGATCATATCTACGATCGTAGCTGCCATACCGAGCTTTCCCTCATCGCCTCCAAAGATCTGTATGCCCACCGGGCGTTCTTCATCGAAAATATCCAGCCTTTTACGGCATTTGGCGGTATCGTTAATCAACCCTTCACTGGAAATGAATTCCGTATACATCAGATCGGCCCCATTATCCTTACATACCACCCGGAAAGGGGGATCACTTACATCTTCCATTGGCGCAAGCAGCAAGGGAAAGTCGGGCAGCACGATGTTATCTATCTTGATCATTATATGTATCCGGGGATTGTTCCCGGAGCGCAAAAATATCAGTTTTTATCTACAAACTTGTAGTTCGCCTCGTTGTAGCGGTCGCCCGTATTGGGATATTTGGCCAGCAGGGCTTCAATTTCCTGTAAATCACTGGTATTCAGCACTACATCTACAGATCCCGCATTATCCAGCAGGTATTTACGGCGTTTAGTACCCGGAATAGGGATGATATGCTCTCCCTGCGCCAGTACCCATGCCAGCGCCAGTTGAGCAGGTGTGCAGTTCTTAGCCGCCGCAATAGCAGCAAACCCTTCAGAGAGCTTACCGTTGTTCTCTGCATATTCTCCCTGGTAACGGGGCAGGGATTTCCTGAAATCATTGGCAGCCAGTTCGGATACATTCAGCGCATTGGTGACTAACCCGCGGGCCAGTGGACTGAAAGGCACAAAAGAGATACCCAGTTCTTTACAAAGAGGGATGATTTCCGCCTCCACGTCTCTTGTCAGCAGGGAATACTCACTCTGCAAAGCGCTGACAGGGTGAACAGCATGCGCTCTGCGTAAAGAATTAGCAGACGCTTCAGATAAGCCGATATAACGGATCTTACCCTCTTTTACCAGGTCGGCCATGGCGCCTACCATTTCTTCTACGGGTACGTTCGGGTCTATACGGTGTGCATAGTACAGATCGATCACATCTGTCTGTAAACGCTTTAAACTGGCTTCTACCGCTGTTTTCATATAAGCAGGAGAGCCATCAAATGTGGTGAGTTTATTGTCTTTATCAGCGCGGAAACCGAACTTGGTAGCAATAAAGATCTTGTTCCTGTTTGGTTTCAATACTTTAGCCACCAGTTCCTCGTTTTTACCGTTGGCATATACATCAGCAGTATCCCAGAAATTGATACCAATTTCCAGCGCTTTTTCCAGTGTGGCAATGGATTCCACGTCATCAGGTTCCCCATAGGCATGATTCATGCCCATACATCCCAGTCCTATAGCCGATAATTCCTCCTGTGTAGCGCCTAATCTCCTGTATTTCATATATTTAGTATTTTGATATGCAAAGATCGGACATCTGATAGTATCCGAAACACTATTTTAAAAGGAAGCCTCCTTCATGTCTCCTTCATACCTGAAGCATACCTGAAGCATGGCGCTACTGCTGAAATATCTCGCTCCGCCGGTTCACCACATGCGTAATATCATGTTCTATCATCTTTTCCAGCAATTCATACCCTCCATTAGGCTTCCTGTGAGCAAAACCCAGTTCCAGGGGGGTAATAGGACTAGCCCAGTACAGATTCACCTTATCCCCGTACATTTCAGGCAAAACAAGGCTGTCCCCGTTATACAAAGCCGCAGACAATACCAGGCTTTCAAAAGGCGCTGTCAACTTCGAAGAACCAACTGTATGCCCTTCTCCCAGCCAGCTGATATGCCTCCATGGGATATCCGCGAGAACAGACAGTCCTTCTGCCATCTTCATAATCTCTTCTTCTGTAAAATCTGCTTTATTGATCGCTATCCCCAGCTCCATGCGCCGGAAAGCAGATGCATTCTCGTTATACAGGTAAGCTACCCAGGGCATAGGGCGGATGCTCACCCCCATCGTCATGAAATAAACAACGTTATCCTTCTCAAACTTCCCCATCGCCATAGGTGGCCATTCCTTATTATCAATTGCATAATACTGCTGCATTTTACCAAAACGACTTTCATACGCACTGATAAACTGCTCCTGTATTACCGGCCAGCGCGGTTCTTCCACGCTTTCCCATTCTGTACGGAACTTAACGGCTTCCGCTACACGATCATACTGTTCATTGCTGCCCCGTTCTCCCAAAGGGAACACCAGTTGCTGTTCATCCACATTTATACAATCGGCCGCATAGGCAGCCGGTTCGTCCACATACAGGCTCCAGCCCGGAATTACTCCTAATATCTCCCCATCATACAATACCGCGGCACCATCATCTTCCGGCATCCATACAATGGATAACCTGGAAGCTACCAAAGGCTCTTTGCCTTCCGGGTGATTACATAACCTGGCAGCTAACATAGGCGCCATCCCGTTTTCCATCGCCGCACTATCCCTTGCCGGAGGACCAGCCTGCAGATTACGTAACCAACAGGCACGCATACGGTATTTCTTGCTTATCAGTTCTGCCGTGTACAGGTAAAAATAGGCGGTACGTTCGTCCTGCTCTACCACCGCATACAAGGTATGGCGGCTGTTAGGCTGTTCTATCAGTGTTATTGGTTCCTGGCTCATAATGAGATGCAAGATAACTACTAATCATTAAACGTGCTGCCCCTCTCAATTACAAATGCTGATGGAAAAACTCTTATAAGACATTTTGTCAATAAATTAATGTACATTTGCATAACTTTTATTCTCTTCCTCACCTACTTTTGTAGTTACCCTCCAAAAATGTGCAGGCTTGCGAGTAAGGCAGGTAAAGTATCAACTGCATTTGATAGCCTTACCATATTTTATCATTAAAAAATCAAATAATTTGTCATTTGAACAATTAGGGCTCATTGAGCCAGTGTTGAAGGCTTTGAAAGATGAAGGATATACTAATCCCACCCCTATTCAACAGCAATCCATCCCTCTTATCCTTGAAAAACGCGATTTATTGGGATGCGCACAAACAGGTACAGGTAAAACAGCAGCTTTTGCTATTCCCCTGTTACAGTTACTCCAACAGGAACAACAGAATGCGCCCCGTAAAGGACCACGCACGATCAAAGCACTCATATTAACGCCTACACGTGAACTGGCGATACAGATACAGGAAAGCTTTGCTGCCTACGGTAAATATCTCGATCTTAAACATCTTGTCATCTTTGGCGGTGTGTCCCAACACGGACAAACAGAAGCCCTCAGAAGAGGTGTCGATATCCTGGTAGCTACTCCCGGCCGTTTACTGGACCTTATCAGCCAGGGACATATAAGCCTGAAAGATATTAAATTCTTTGTGCTGGATGAAGCAGACAGAATGCTTGACATGGGATTTGTACATGATGTAAAACGCGTCATTACCAAATTACCGGAAAACAGGCAAACATTATTCTTCTCCGCTACAATGCCTCCGGAAATACAGAAACTGGCAAACGCCATCCTGCATGATCCTTCCAAAGTAGAAGTAACACCCGTTTCTTCCACTGCAGAAACCATCACACAGTCTGTTTACTTCGTTGGCAAACAGGATAAACGCGGTCTGCTCCTTCACCTGCTGAAAGAACATGATATTAAAACTGCCCTGGTGTTCACCCGTACCAAACATGGTGCGGATAAAGTAGTGAAAGACCTGCAGAAAGCAAATATCACCGCAGAGGCCATTCATGGTAACAAGTCGCAAAATGCACGTCAGCGTGCGCTTTCCAACTTCAAATCACAGCATACAAGAGTACTTGTAGCTACTGATATCGCTGCAAGAGGTATAGACATAGATGAACTCGCACACGTGATCAACTATGAATTACCGAACGTACCGGAAACATATGTACACCGT
Source organism: Chitinophaga oryziterrae (assembly GCF_009758125.1). Lineage (GTDB taxonomy): Bacteria > Bacteroidota > Bacteroidia > Chitinophagales > Chitinophagaceae > Chitinophaga > Chitinophaga oryziterrae. The sequence goes on along the minus strand of NZ_WRXO01000003.1, from coordinate 581,097 downwards.
ATCGGCCGTACCGGTCGTGCGGGCGCTAACGGTACTGCCTACTCTTTCTGCGATGGGGAAGAAAAAGCATACCTGCGTGATATCCATAAACTGATCGCACGTAATATCCCGGTAGTGGAAAATCATCCTTACCACGATAGCCATGTAGCTGCACCTACCTTCCGTGGTGTTGCTCCTAAACCACAAGGCGGCGGCGGTGGTGGAAGAAGCAATTTTTCCAATAACAACCGTCCTCAGCGTGGTAATCAGCAACGCAGCAGCAGCAGCAGTCAGCCAAGAGCAAGGCAGACCTCTTCAAGATATGAGAACTAAGTAACTGATTATACTTATCAAGCCGGTCCCCATCAGGGGACCGGCTTTTTTTATTGTAAACCCAAACCAGCATTATCTCACCAGCAGACAGATTTAAGACACATTAACAGGTACTTGGATTCTAAGAAGTATTGTTAAAAAAAGGGATTGAACAGGTATTGATAAGGTTCATCCTACGTTCATCCTACGTTGCGAACGTAGGATGAACGTAGGATGAACCTTATCAATACCTGTTCAATGCTACTTCATATAGGGTCTTATTATAACCTGTGAAGGTGTATTATACTGTTCAGGTATCATTTTTATAATGAGTTAAATATTCTTTATATAGATACTCTCTTTACAATTTCATAACCTGCCCTCAATAACCCGATATATATCTTTGTCCTGTCATGGAAAGAAGAACATTACTCAAAGGCCTGGGACTGGGTGGCCTGATACTCTCCTCCCCGTTTTCATTTGCGGCAGAAAAGGAAAAAGAAAAACCGGTTTTGCGGGTGGCCCATCTCACCGATATTCACTTAAAGAATAAATGGAATGCGCCGAAGCATTATGCCGACTGCCTCCATCATGTACAGCAGCAATCGCCCAAAGTAGATATGGTCCTCAACGGGGGCGATATTGTGTTTGATATGAACAAGGAAAACATCACCACCATTGATGAACAATGGAAACTCATAAAATCCATCACGGCCGGTGAATGCAGCTTACCTATCCATTACGCGATAGGGAACCATGATATATGGTGGGCTGAAAACAACAAGGGACAGGCGGTATATGGTAAACAATATTCCCTGGACCAGCTGCAATTATCTTCCCCTTATTACAGCTTTGTAAAGAATGGCTGGAAGTTTATTATACTGGACAGTGTACACCTGGATATTGATAATACCTGGTACATCGGGAAACTAGGCGATGAACAATTCAGCTGGCTGGAAAATGAGCTGAAAACAACCAGCATGCCTGTATGTGTCATGTCTCATATTCCTATTCTCACCGCTACCCTGATGATAGAAGATGATATTGTAAACAAATGGCAGATGCTGGGGGGAGATATGCATACAGATACTTCTAAAATCATCAGATTATTCTATCAGCATCCGAACGTAAAATTATGTTTAAGCGGGCATATTCACCTGCGCGATAAAGTAGTGTACAACAATGTTACCTACATCTGCGATGGGGCCGTTAGTGGTGCCTGGTGGGAAGGGAACAGAAGAGAAACAGCGCCTGGTTATGGTTTGATAGACTTGTATGCAGATGGAAGTTTCTCCGAACAATACGTTAACTACTAACCCGGATCAATCCGTTACTGCGTGAATGTGCGATCGCTTCTTCACTATGACGGAAATAACAGCATGGGATACCTTTGGCGCTTATCTCATCTGCCAGCTGTTTAGTTATAGCATAACGGCTGCTACGGATATTCCGGAGATAAACGGCAATGATCTGCGAAGTAAAATGCTCCGTCAGCGCTTTATAAATATTGGGATCTTCCTGTGTATCATCCCCTAATAGCACAAAACGCATATGCGGATAATGCAAGAGGATACGGCTGATACGGGTAAACTTAGTGGCATGTTTCTGCTGCCCTGTTTTCAGCAGCTGATGCAACTCTTTTATCTCGCTTAACAGGTACGCTCCTTCCGGTAATCCATTGAACCGGGAAAACTCAAGGATATAATCATACAGGTTCCACTCACTGCTGGACACATAAAAGAAAGGATTCCCTGTCTGGTTTAACAGCCGGTAATGCCGTGCTACTCCCTCAAAGGGTTTACGGGTTCGTGCATTACGGGCGAACAGCACATGCAGGCGTTTAAAAATAGTGGCAGTATGCGATACCAGGAATGTATCGTCAATATCAGATACACAACCGAACGTACTGCGTTGTGGAATTATGACAACACCTGTTGCACTGGTAGCCGGTCCCGGTTCCACATTTGTAATACTCACCGTTACCTCATATATCCCCGCCGCAGGCATCACCACGGGTATCCATTGCAAATGGAAAAACCCGTCCTTCCCCGTGACGCTTTCTATCACGGTCCCTTCCCACTGCATTTGTACCGTAGCGCCCGCACGGGCCTTTACCAGGAACAATCGCAGCAATGACAGTGCATTGAACAGGATAAACCGGCTGTAACGGGTGGCTGGCAGCGGTCCCCAGTCAAGCACATGCCCGTAAATCTCCATCTGTTCAACCCCTCCAAAACCGCGGTATACCCGGATGTGAAGTCTGTTTTCTATTCCTAACCAGCGTAATATTTTAGTCCAAACCAACATTCAGGCGTTTATTTTGCAGTGAACAGTTAACTTAGTAAGACAATTATGCGACTTCTTTTTGTAATTAACCCACGATCCGGCGGCAAAAAGAAGGCCGATCCTGAAACAATGGTAGAGAATTATTTCCGGGAACGGGAAGAAACTATCCAGATTTTCCGGATGAACGGCCAATCCGAACAGGAAATACTTCTTCATCACCAGATCAATCAATTCTGTCCGGATTGCGTCATAGCGGCAGGAGGTGATGGTACCGTGAAAATGGTGGCAGAACAACTCCTGAATACATCCATTCCCATGGGTATACTGCCCACAGGATCGGCTAATGGCATGGCTATGGAACTGGGAATACCTGCCGGTCTGGAAGCGGCAATGGACATCATATTACAACATAAAGCAAGAGAAATAGACGTTATCCGCATTGAAGGCAAAGGCATTTGCATACACCTGGGAGATATCGGACTAAACGCCCTGCTGGTAAAGAATTTCGAACAAAGAGGCATCCGTGGTAAACTGGGCTATATCCTTTCTTCTGCCAAAACCTTTATGCAAAGACAACGCCTCGATGTACAGATAGAAAACATGGGAATGCATGTCTCCCGCAAAGCATTCATGATTGTCCTTGCCAATGCCCGCATGTATGGTACCGGCGCCTGTATTAACCCCGACGGGGACCTCAGCGACGGTTTATTCGAAGTAGTTATAATACGCCAGTTATCATTAAAGGAAATATTCAAGATGATGGTCCGTCGCAGCCCCTTCGATCAGCAAAAAGTAGAGATCATCCATGCTAAAAACGTAACAATTACTACCGGAAAAAAATCTCATTTTCAGATAGATGGGGAATACCTTGGTAAAATAAAACATGTAAAAGCTGCGATCGTCCCCAAAGCACTTAAAATACTCATTCCCTGATCGTGCATTTACCGCTCTTCAAATTACATACTGCTCTGGCAAAAAACTATGTACTACCTATTCATCCGCTTTCTATTTTGTAAGTCAAATTAACTTATGATGCGGAAGATTGTATTTATACTGGCATTGTTCCAGTTCACAGGTCTCAGCCTGATGGCACAACAGGCATACGTTTTCAGGGATGGATTGATCAGTGGCCCTTGTCACCAGTATGGCAGGACCGCCCTATTTACCGACCAGCTGGCGGGCCTCATTTGTGAGGGACAACTGAAAACACCTATAAATGGCGCTGCTTCTTTTACAGATGATAAAGGCAAAGCCGGTACATGGCAACCTGTCAAAGCAGATGATGACGGCTCTTTTGCGGGTCGTGCCATCAACAACGGATATCTCTATGTGTCCTACAACTCTCCCAAAGCCCAAACAGCTATATTAAATATTGCCGGTCATCAGATGGTATACGTGAATGGTACGCCACATGCAGGGGACATGTACCGCTACGGGTGGATGTACGTACCGGTAGCCCTGCACAAAGGCATCAACGATTTCTATATCAGAACAGGCCGCAGCTATGGCAGAATGGGTATCAAAGCACAACTGATGTTCCCGGAAAAACCCGTGTACATCAGCACCGCAGATTCTACCCTGCCCTTTGTCGTATCCAACAAAAACAACAGTGAACTGTGGGGCGCTGTAGTGATCATCAACACGACTTCCCTGCCGCTTAAAAATCTGCAATTACAGGCTACTGTAGCGGGTAAAACATTGACCACCACCCTTCCGGACATTGCGGCGCAAACCACCCGTAAAGTGGGCTTTAAAATGGATGCTTCCGCTTTTAAGGATGGCAACTGCTCCCTCACCCTGCTCAATGCGAAAACGACCATCGATCATAAAACGATTACGTTAAAACCTGTTAGTGATACCCTTCATTACAGCAATACTTTCATAAGCGAAATAGATGGCAGCGTACAGTATTACAGTGTATCGCCACAATCCAACCCCGATGGCAAAGCGCCTGCGCTCTTCCTCTCCGTACATGGTGCGGAAGTACAGGCTATCAACCAGGCCAGCGCTTACCGTTACAAAGACTGGGGCGTACTGGTAGCACCTACCAACCGCCGTCCCCGTGGTTTTAACTGGGAAGACTGGGGCCGTCTGGATGCCCTGGAAGTGCTGGACATCGCTACTAAAAAGTTCCAGCCTAACCCCGAAAGGATCTACCTTACCGGTCATTCTATGGGAGGCCACGGAACATGGTACCTGGGAGCCACTTTTCCGGGCAAATGGGCGGCGATCGCTCCTTGTTCCGGCTACCCCACGCTAATGGGTTACGGTTCTGCTGACGGGCTTATTCCGGACTCTCCCCATAATAACACGGAAAAAGTGCTGTTACGCGCCAGCAACCCAAGTAATACTTTCAAACTCGCTACCAACTATAAAGCGGCCGGTGTATATATCCTGCACGGCGACAGTGATAAAGTAGTATCCGTAGATTATGCCCGCCAGATGAAACAGGTCCTGGCCGGTTTCCATGCGGATTACAGTTATTATGAATACCCGGGCGGGGAACACTGGTATGGCGACCAATGCGTTGACTGGGGCCCCTTATTCCAGTTCTTTAAATGGCATACCATCCCGGCAGACAGCAGCATCAGCATGGTAGACTTTACCACCGCCAACCCTGCTATCTCTTCTGCATATCACTGGGCGCATATTTTACAGCAGCAACATGCGCTGGAATACAGTCGCCTGCAACTCTTCCGTCACAACAATACCATCACTGGTACCACTACCAACGTGCAGACACTGGCTTTTGATGTAAAAGACCTGCCTGTAGGCACTACTACCAGCATCGTACTGGATGGCAGGCCTGCTCTCAGCTACACCCGCAAAGCAGAAGATACCAGCATCTATTTACATAACGGAGCAGCATGGACTCAGGGCGCAGCGCCGCTCTCCACTGAAAAAGGCATTGCCCGTAACGGTACTTTTAAAGAGGCATTCAACCACAGAATGGTATTTGTATACAGCACCGGTGGTCAGCCGGCAGAGAATGAATGGTCTTTGAACAAAGCCCGTTATGATGCTGAAACATGGTACTACAGAGGAAATGGTGCAGTAGATATTATTGCGGATAAAGATTTCGATGCTACTAAATATCCGGACCGCAGCGTAATTATTTATGGTAATGCCAGCACTAATAAAGCCTGGAAACAACTGTTGCAAAACAGCCCGGTGCAGGTAACCCGCGGCAAAGTGACCGTAGGTACACAGGAATATACCGGCAACCGGTTTGCCGCTTATTTCATCTGGCCAAGGGCGGATAGTAAAGTAGCTTCTGTAGCAGTGATAGGCGGTTCCGGCCTGCCAGGTATGAGAGCGGCTGACGCGAATCAGTACTTCGCCGGTGGCAGCGGATTCCCGGACTACATGATCTTTAGTACAGATCTCTTAAAAGGAGATATGAATGCAGTGAAAACAGCAGGTTTCTATAATAATGAATGGAAACTGGATGATGCAGAGAGCATTAAGAACTAATCAAAACGGGCGTCAATTACTTTTGACGCCCGTTTTAATAATTAAGGAAACCTGGAAGCCCTTAACATCTCCTCCCATGGTCTTCTCTCCAACCGGTTGGTAGAAAACTTCATTCTATTAGGGCAGATCGTATCAGGCCCAAAAACGCTGTTACTGCCATCAGCTCCGCAATCCTGGGTGGTGGTACCACTTTTGGCAAGTACGGTTGACTGATAACTACGTATAAAAAATTCCGGCTGTCGTTTATCATTGATCTGTACTACACGCAGATTCGTGCCATAGAAAGATACATTGCCGCTGGATTGTTTTATCACTTCGATCTTAACATAACCAGTATCCTGGTTGTCAGGATTCAGCAAGTCATTATCAATATTCCAGCTATCAATAACAGTACCTTTGCTGATCCAGGCCTGGGTTCTGAGACGGACACCTGCTTTGTCCAATATATCTTTCAGCTTCGGGAACAGTGGCTGCATATATAAACCACTCATGCCTCTCGCACTGTACCCATACCATACCCTGTATTCTTTGATGCTGCTTTTTTGGGAATCAGTTTCTACTATACGCCAGGTTTTGCTCTTATCAATCACTTCAATAACCGCATCCGTAGAAAAAATGCCGGCAAGATCCGTATAAAGTGATAACAGCGAAGACATACTTTTATCGTTCAGCGTTTTAATGCACGCATCAAGCGTATCCGTTACAGCCACTATTGGGCTCTTTTTGTCAGTAGCAGGAAATAGCAGTATCTGATTTTTAAGTGGACTGTATTCTATTGTATAAATGATAGTTTTGTCAGTAATACTCCATTGTTTATCCCTTTTAACAACGGTTAATATAGCTTCTTCTGAAAATGTATCTCTGAAAGCCGGGATCTCTTTTCTTAACCGGGGCATATTACAGGAATCATTCAAAAGACTGCAATACCTGGTTATAGCATCTGCTATCAGCGGTTCGGTCACCTTCTCCAACTCGTCCAGCAACGCCTTGTGCTGGGACATGGAAGCAGATGACGCCAGCAGGAAAACGCCGGCAGTTTTTGTCTGCGCTATATTAACAGATACCGCTGAACCAGATAGCGTAACACCATCCAGCTGAGTACCCGTAAAAACGGCCCCTTGCAAATTGCAGTCATTCAGTATGGCTTCTGTCAGGTTAGCGCCCGTTAATTTGACATTAATAAGACTGGCCCCATTTAGTACCGCTTTATACAACACCGCCTGAGTCAGGTCAATACCAGTCAGATTACTGTTAGACAGTTTGATGCCTTGTAATTTAGCGCCGATAATTTTGACATTGGGTCCATATAATTCAAGCTTCGTGGCAGTAACATTTCTCAGGTCCGCCTGGTCAAGATTAGCATCGATCATGATCGCATCTGAAAGTGTGGCCGCACTTACAGGCCTTGAAACAATCAATACGGTTTTGCTATCCGAAGAAGTCCATTTAAGCACCTGATAGGAAACAGAACTACTGCCTTCTGTATTAATGCTCCATGCCATACCTGCTATTTCTACCTTTATAAGGGCGCCTTTGGGTGATAAAGAATAACCATATTGCTTGAATATTTCAGCAATGCCATAAGGGTCCAGTAATGTCAGATGTTGTAGTAATCTTTTATACGTCTCTGTTCCTTCCAACATTTCAAACAATGTTGAAAAAGCTCCCATCCGGGCCCCGCTAAGATTTGCTTTCTTAAATAAGGCCCCGGTAAAGTTTGTATTATGCATGGCAATTCCACCCGATAGCAATGCCTCTGTAAGATTAACATTGCTGAAATCCCCATTCATCATTTCTGCCCCGTTGAACTTTGACGGTGTACTAACTTTGCTGGCCGATATATATGGGCCGAGGTCTGCATTGATAAACAGCGCATTGTTCAGCCGGGCATTTGTAAAGTCGGCTCCCTTCAATACCGTTGCAATATTCAGCTCCTGACTATTGCTGAAGCTCGCTGCATTCAGTACAGCTCCTGCAAAGATTGTTTTCTCTCCTTTCACTGCTTTTAACCGCGCCCTGTTCATCACGGCATTCTTAAAAACAGTGTCGTTCAGTGTGGCACCGCTAAAGTCGGCATCATCCAGGTGGTAACCCGTAAAGTCCCGTCCGGAAAGGTTACTGTGTACTGCCTCCAGGTAATCAAGATTAACAGTAGCATTCAATCCTTGCAGAACCGTCTCCCGAAGGTCAAGATAGGACCATTCCTTATTCAGTGTGGAAAAATTGAGTGTTGCGTTTCTGAAAGAGGTGAGGTTATTTCGTTCCCTGGAAAAACTGGCAGGCTCACTGAATATACAATTGGTAAGGTTGGTATTATCGAAAATGGTACCATCCATTCTTGCATTCAGAAATGAGGCATTGGTTAACACTGCTCCGTCCAGGTTGGTCCTGGTCAGTATCGCTTTGTTAAACACAGCGCCAGGCATGACAGCTTTGGAAAAGTTGGCCAGTGTAAGGTCGCACTGGTCACCAAAAATAGCGTCGTGCAGGATGCTTTCGATGAACTTTGCACCGGTTAATATACATCTGTAGAAATGGACATTGTCAAGACGCACTTTAGACAGATCTATTCCGGTAAGATTGGAATTCCTGGCAATAAGATCACCAGGATCGGCTGGTATCTCTTTAATAACAGCATTGGTAAGATCAATACATTTCCACAACAACCCTAACTGCTTAAAATTGACGGTGACCTTGATCAGTTTAACCGGTTGTTTTACATTATCACCAAATTTGGGTTTATTATCAAACACAACACTGGTAAGGTCCAGCCCTGAAAAATCAGTACCATTTCCCATTTGCGCACCTGTAAGGTCCGCCCCCTGCATACTGATGACTCCTTTGAATACGGTGCCCTTCAGTATTGTATTTTTCATGATTGCCTTCCGTAGGTCCAGGCCCTCAAGACTTTGTCCACTTAAATCCTGTCCCGTTAAATCATAGGGAGGGTCTCCTTTCGGCTGATAGTTGTTCGTCTGCATCATGCTTCAATTGGAGTTGCTTTTAAAGCCTTGTTTAATGCAGCACGTGTATCGCTTTTACGTTCTGATAAAGGCTGACTACTTTCCGGATCAACCAAAGGATAGTAGGATATTGTAGAAAGCAACCCTAATTGCCGATTCAGGCTGGCTGCTATTGCCGTAGAGCCTGGAGACGCACTGGTAGTTTTATTGATAACACTGATCAGGTCCCTTACAAACGTCTGTAGTTGCCCGTTATTCCAGCCATACTTCCCATCAGTTTCGCGGGCATCGCCCAGGTACATAAGAACAAAATAAGTGAGCTGGTTAATGAATTTTTCTTCCGGGTATGCTTCCGTAGAAGTATTCACTACAACAAGTTTATTGACAAAAGCAGTCATCTTCGTATCGCCTGTAGCCAAACCGGTTAACAGGTGTAAAAGAAACAAGTAACATTTATTATCCATAGTGGTCAATGCCTTCAGTGCCCCTAAGTCTGCTTTTTGCTTGCTCCATAAAGATGTGATGCTTCCGGTAACCGTTGAAATACCGGTCCATTCTTTCATTATCCTATCCTCAAACGCATGCACTTCGATTACACCTTTTAGCAAATTACTGACGCCTTTATTAATGTATGTCGCTGATGGGTTACTATCTCCCCATGCCTTGAGTAATGTTTCTGCTTTGGTTTTCCACTTAGCAGGGTGTCCGGGCAATCCTACCCCCGGATCCGTTTTGGTATCCTGGTCGTCCTGATCCCAATACTTCCATCCATGATGATAGGTATACCACCAGTTGTACCATTTTGTTTCACCGCGATAGTAAAAACAATTGTCTATCCCCGTGTCATGTACATATCTCCGGTATTTGAACACCTGGTACATGATGTCTATCTTGTCTACACTAACAAGACCATCAAAGAAACTGTCATACCAGATCAGGCATTGTGAATTTTTGACATTCGGGTAGTTATCCGAAAGCCATTCCACCATTGTGAAAAAAGTTGTAATGTCCTTACTGGCTATCGGAGTTGTGAGCTGGAATGTATTTTGAAAAAGGAGCATCACACGTAGCGCAGCCAGTTCGGAAGATACAATTGCATATTCCGTTTGTGTATTATTATGCATTGGATAGTGTTTTTAAGTTGTAGGGATCCATTGGCTAACGGTTGGCTCTGGCCTGCCTGCCGCACCTTCCATCTGTTCATAATTCAGGGTGAATAATGTCCGCCACTGGTCTACCACAAATCTTGCTGCATTCACCTGCCCGTTATCTGAAAGTTTATTGGGAGTCAGCGGAGTGCCATCCGGGTTATAAATATCCAGTTTGTAATCCTCTGGTTTCGCCCCGGTATCTTTGTAAGAAAGCACATAAATAAAGCCCTTTGTTTCGCTGCTGATATCCAGGTAGGTCCTTTGACTGCCGGGAGCATCCTTCAGCTTCATCACAGAAGACAGACGGGTGAATATAATAGCGGTTTCAGCCTCATTCAGTAGCACATCATAATAAAGACTGTTGGTCTGATCTGCCACGGTCCATGCTTTGCCCGGCGATTTTTCACCAATGGTCAGGTTCATACTTCTGTACACATCAATCTCGTTTGTTTTTTCGCCATTAAAACGCACATCATAACTGATACCTTCTGTTGGATCAACGATGAGCCATAGTTTATCTTTTTCCGTACAATGGCATACCGCATCGTTGCTCAGGGATAATAGCCTTGCTTTGAATTTTTCCCTTAGTGCATTACCCAGTCTGCCTGTATTCAGCTCTTCTCTGAATGAGCTGGTTAAGCTGACTAAAGACACCAGCAGGTAGCGCTGGTCGCTGTCAGGATAGTATACCGGCACCTGTTTTTGCAGCGCCTGCATCAATAAAACGGAGCTTGTTTTTGATGACAGTATTGTTTTTAATGACAATGAAACCTCAAAGGAAAGTTCTGCTTTAAAGCAGGGAACACTGTTACCCCTGGTATCAAAAGCCTGGATCCGCGCATTAATATCTTCCAGCACCAGGATCCTTCCGTCGGCAGCAATAGTCATAGCGACAGGACCCTGCAGCAAACCTTCCCGCACTCCTTTTCCAGACAAAGGAATGGCTATGGGTGCTTTTGTTTCGTCCATCCCTGTTGCCGGCAATTCAACAATCGCGATTTTATTATTCCGGTAGCTGATAGCCAGTGCAAAGTTGTTCGGATGAATCGCAACAGCGCTGATATGCTCCATCGGGAATGCACCCCAGCTTTTGCGGGATTCGAAATCGAACGATGAATTTTTCTCATCATTCAGATCAACCAGGCGCAGGTGATACATTTTCTGTGTATCATAAGTCCTTGTATCGAGATAGAAATTATTAGGGCTAAACTCGGGTGTAGGCCATCTGAATACCTTAATCACATCCACCTGCCGGCGAAGGTCATATAACGGCTTACTGCCTGGTATGCCTATTGTCCACGACGCATCTTTTTTCACCACGGTAACAAGTGCATTATCCGGAAGCGTGAATCCATTGGCGGAAAACAGGCTTCGCAACGCAGCCGCAACAGCAGGTTTTGTATTCAGGTCTGGCATAAAACGTTCCGCCTGATCCACACCAAAAAGACCTGCTGGTCCAAACTGGTCAAAGGCGATGTAAGATTGTATGCTCTGTCCAAGCGTGGAGACTTTCATACCTGCACCCGGGTTGGCCAATGTTGACACGGCTTTCAACAGGTACATCGATGTGGATTGTTTGCCCGTTCCATAATCAAGTGGTAGCTGTTGCTGGGCCGCACGGTAGCAATAACCGATCTTATAAGCAATATTATTGATGGTAAGATTGACCAGTTCGGATACGTCCTGATGATTCAGTATGGCCCGTGTAGCTTTGGGTGCATCTGCTTTTTTAATCCACTGGTATTTCTTTTCCTTACCATTATAATCCAGCTTTTCAAGATGCTGATATTTTGTGGAGGGTAATAAAGGGACCAGTCGCTCAATAATAGACCCTTCTTCTCTGCGCGCCCCGTTTTTTGTAGGTACTGCATCCATCCAGCCGCTTGTCCATTGCCCCACAATCCATTCTTCTTTTGAATAAACGGTGGTAATGATCTGCATTTTTTGTCCGGGTGCTACGGGCAATTCATCCTGTGTTTTCTCTGAAAAAAGTACTTCAATCGGTTCATCGCTTTTCAGGGGCATTTTGCCCACTTTCTTTTTTGAAGAGGTATTCCCTTCGTATTGAACCAGGATCTGGTAATTATCGCTTGCCTTGGGCCAGATGGGAGCTTGGGAAGATGTGCCATGCGTAGGATCTGGTTTTACCAGTACGGTCAGTTGCATAGAACGTTTAGCCTCGATATTATAAGTGGCTGGCGACTGTAGCACTTGTGCAGTGGTGGCTACCATACTGGTAATTGCACTCGCCATACTAACCAGCTGGTGCGCCAGCCCCGTAACCGGTGTACTCTGAATGACCTTATCTTTAGATACCTGTGCAACTGCGGGGGCAGCAAATGCTTTCATGCCCTGGGAGAACAGAATACCTCCTACAAACTCTGCGGCTTTAATAAGAAAGGGTTCTATATCCATTCCGTTTTGTGTTGCCGCGCCAATAATCAGCGTATAACAGGCCAGTGAAGCTGATACCAATATCACTACATTTTCCCTTTTCTTAAAAAAGTCCGCATACCATTGGGTGGAGGAAACACCAACGGATAATGCTGAAAACAAAGCTGGTATACCGTAACAAACAACAGAAGTATAAACAAGGCCTAGTTTATCTACATCCATATCCCAGTTGCCTACTCCTAACCCACCAAAAAATACATTTACGGTACTGGCATTGTCTGGCACAGGGAAAGAAAGCCTGACCTTAGGTGCCCAGACAGGAAAACCAAAAAAGACACTACCCGCACCAATATAAGTCAGGTATTTTTTGCTGGTGCTGTATTCAAACCAATCCTTTACCAGTCCATTCAAACCACCGGTAGCACTTTCCCAGTTGGTGGGATTATTAATAATAGCGCCATCCGGTGTTTTGAACTGGCAATAAACGCCTAATCCACGATTAGGCCAGTTCTTCACTTCAAAGCTGAGCCTTTTTGAGGCATCATCAAAGTGTAAGGTTTCCCAATACAGGTGAAGGCCATATTCAGAAGTCTTATTATTAATGGTCCATTTGGTTTTACCGCTGTCTCCCAATAAATGTTCAGCCTTCAGTACAGGGTCTGATTGGTCACTTACACTGACTTCGCCTGTACTGCCATTGATGGCATCCCATTGGGAGCCTTTCAGCCAGGATGTATCTTTCAGTTTTTGTAATATACTGTGCAAAAGGGGCGTCATCACCTCTTTCAAACCATCAGAAAGATTGTATTGTGGTATGGCGCTCACCTCTTTTCCATCTATCTCTATAACGGGCCATACAATGACCTCTCCTTCGCAATCTATGAGGTCGCTGGCAGGCGGCATAATGTTGCCAGCCGGGTCTTTTACTATTGTATTATCATACCAGGGCGCATCTCCTTCGGCAGGGTGCATCAACAGGTATTGCCACAGGTCCGTAAAAAGAGGGTCCGCCAGGATAATATCTTCTGCTATACGGTAATGTACATCCGCCAGCACGCTTGCTATCTCAGGATGTTGCATTACAACCGAAAGGGCTGTGTCCAGGATATTTACCGTAAGGTTAGTATCTGAATGATAATCCGTTAGTTCCTGCAGAGCAAGTGGTGCTGCTAGTTTTAAGGTACCAGCGGTATAATATTTTAATTTTGCGGGCAGAAAAGCATTTCTGCCGTTAGCATTCATAACACTTACTGCCTTTTTAAGCTTTTTCCTCGGAATGTAGTTATACATGGCGGCTATTTCACCGGCCACGGCACCTGGCCGGGTAGAAGGATAGGTGATCACGTTAAAACCTATCTCTTCTGATGAAAACTCAGCATGCTCCACATAATGCGTGAATTTGCCCAATGCATCATCTGATAATACCTGCAACAGTTTATTTGTACTCCGGTAATGTGCCAGCGTTTGAGAGGTATGCTCTTTTACAATGGCCTTTTTATTCGAATTGACGAATTTAATGTTCAGGCCATCCTTATTTAAATGTTGAAGATGACTGAAATCAAAATGAAGAGTAACACTATCCATAATAGTTAAATATTGGGTTCGAGGATTAATAATGAAATCGATTTGCGGACATTTATAAAGGACGAGGATCGGGGACTAAAAACCTAATAAGGGGCATCGACAAAGTGTATACATGGACCATATAATATAAAACACTATGCGTTAAAGACTGAATTAATGCAGTTCAACATCCAACTGCTTTTTCTGAGTTAAGAAACTGAATAACTGATGGGGAATTATCAGAAGACCTGTTTAAGACATTTGGATACCCTATTCAAAGGATTATCAACTAATAAAAAAGCCCGTCACGGTAATTCCATGACGGGCTTTTTTTATTAAATAACTGATTACTGTCTGTTAGTCCAGGTAAGGTTGAAGCTTGATCCGCCTTTAATAGCGAATATTGCTTTGTAGTCACCCTGGTAAGTAATAGTACCGGAGTAGCTGAATGCCTGACCCTTTTTGTTAGTACCGCTGATAGTTACTTCTGCAGTACCTGATACGATTGCACGGGTAGCTTTGCTAACCTTTACATCGGAAGATTTATAAGTTATTACGTTGTGGAAGGTAGAAGTAGAATCACCTGAAATGATGGTCATACTACCTACATGGTTGTAAGTCTGGTTAATTAACAGGAAAGCGCTGTCAACCTGTAAACCAGAAACGGTGAATGCAGCTACAGAACTATCTACTACAGATAATTTTGTAGTTTTATAGGAGATATTAGCAGTAGCAGCCCAGGCAAAAGATACAGGCTCGCTTGCAGAAGAACAGGATAAAGTCCAGTTCCAAAGGATGTTATAGCTATAAGAAGGGGTGGTGGTAGAGTCACTCTTCGCAACAAAGCTATTTTCTTTTTTAACACCGCAATCTGCGCTGGTAAATTTTGCACCCTCACTCTGTCTTGCTCCACTATAATTGCCCGCTACAGATACTGCGTTGTCTGTCTGGAACATCAAACCATTTCCTTCAGAAGAAAACAGTGACTGGTTTACCATAACAGATGCATCTTCCTGAGATACAGCAGGAGCAGCACTGGTTTCGTCTTTTTTACATGCAGGGATGGCAACAGAAATACCGGCCGCTACGAACATTAACAAGATAGCAGACTTACTGCGTGATAAGGGGTTCTTTACTCTCTTCATAGAATGTAGATTTAAGTGATTAGTGATTATAAATTAATGCTGATTTTAAATAATTCACATGAACATGATCACTCTGTCCCCGCAAAGCTAATATAATATATCTAAAAATCATAATATAAACGGAGAAATACACATTCTATTGCACAGTTTGAACAAGAAAGCACATAACCTATTGAAAATGAAAACTCCCGGTAAGAAGTATTTCCTGCCGGGAGTTCCACTACCTACCACAACGCTACTACCACTCTATTGTGTAAGATTTGCCATTTGCTAAAACAAGTGTAGCCTTGTCATTACCCAGGAAAGTGATCGTTCCTGTACGGGTGAAAGATTTACCACCGGTTACTGTACCACTTATAGAAACAGTACCTGTACCGGAGATAACCTTTAAAGTACTTTTAGAAATTCTGATATCAGCAGAAGTGATCGTAATCACACTGGTAAAAGAACGTTTCTCATTGATCTTGGAAGTCTGACTACCATTACGTACGTAAGTCTGGTTGAATACATAATAAGTACTGTCACCTCCTAAACCTGTAATAGTGATATTCGCCTTTGAACTGTCGTTCGAAGACATTCTTGGTGCATCATAAGAAGCCTTACCTGCATAATTCCATACGTATGTTTGCGGAACAAGATTATTACAGCTCAGCAGCCAGTTCCAGCTACAGTTATAGCTGTAGGTAATAGCAGCACCGGCAATACTTGCACCGGCAATAGTAGTGTCGTGCATAATACCACATTGGTCAGTAAGCTTAGCGCCCGTTCTGGCAGAATTAAAATCAGAAGTCATGCTGGCAGCAGCTGTAGACTGTGTAACAAGACCACCACTCTGTGTAGATACTGACTGACTTACCACTTCTGATACATCATCATCAGATATCGTGTCAGTGGTTGTAGAATCATCCTTCTTACAGGAAGAAATAGTGAATATAATACCCACAGATAAACAAACTGATAATAATGCAGCTTTACTGAAAGTGATGCGTTCTCTTTTCATAGAATGACTTTTTAAAAATTGGTGATAAATAATTTAACTGCTAGTTAGATGTTTTATCAGGGCGAAGTTTTTCGTTTTCCGGTGAAACGGCAAATATGGGGGGTGAACTTATTTAATTTATTTACATACGTCTTTAACTATTCATCCACTGACGGAATTCAGGCACCCTTGCCTTACTGATCAGGATCTGTTCCTTAGCCGGAGGATTGATTTTCAAGGATAAACGTCCGTTAAAGTAAAAATCCACTTCCAGAATGGCCTTCTTTTGCACAATAAACTGCCGGTTAGCCCTGAAAAAACAGGCCGGGTCCAGTTGCTGCTGCAACTGCTCCATAGTGGCATCTATTATATACTGCTTATTATCTGCCGTACCGGCATATACGATCTCATTGGCCGTATAAAACCAGGAAATCTGCGCGACAGTTAAAGGGATCAGCTTATCCCTGGTATGTACCAGAAAAGATTGCTTATAAGAAGTGGTATTCCCTTTCAGACTCTCTGCAATTTTTAATAACTGCGCATAACTATCCGTACTACCCGACTGTGAACGCAGCCGGTTAAATTTCACCAATGCCTGTTTCAGCTCTCCGTCATCAAAGGGTTTCAGGATATAATCAATACCATTGGCCTTAAATGCCTGCAAGGCATAATCATCAAAAGCGGTAATGAAAATCACCGGTAACGTAATATGTACCTGGCTGAATATTTCAAATGATAACCCGTCACTTAAACGGATATCCATAAATAACAGATCACATTGCTGCGCATGCTGCTGTAACCAGCTCACAGCATCTGTTACTCCTGGTAAGATGGCCAGCACTTCGGCTTCAGGCGCTGTTTCCTGTAACATATGCTGCAGGTTGCGGGCAGTGGCCGGTTCATCTTCTATAATTGCGACGCGTAAAGACATACTCATTTTAACGGCAGTTTGACAATAAATTTCCCATCCTTCTTCATAATACTGATCTCCTGCTGCATTAAGATCTTATAACGTTCATTCAGGTTAGGCAATCCTATCCCCGTCCCCGCTTCCGGGAAAGATACCAGTTGTATATTATTCTCTACTATCAACTGGTGGTCCGCTATAAATATATGGATCTGTAAAGGGCGGGAAACAGTTACTATATTATGTTTGGAGGCATTCTCTATCAATGGTTGCAGGGACATGTGCGGCAACAGGTACTGCATATCCGCTTCTTCTATATCTACCTTCAGCTCAAACCCCTTTTCATGACGCATCTTTAACAACGCTACATAGGATTGTACGGCATTTAGTTCATCCTTCAGGTTCACCAGGTTATGATCATTCTTTTGCAGGGAATAACGATATACTTTTGATAACTGATTGATATAATATTGCGCCTGGGAAGGATCTTCCCTTACCACACCCGATAAACTGCTCAATGCATTGAAAAAGAAGTGCGGTTGTAACTGCCCTTTTAATAATCCCAGCTCTGCTTTGAGATGCGCATTCCTCAGCTGTGCATTCTCCATCTCCTTAGACCGGGCATGCCGCAGGATATCCACTATCTTCAGCTCTATGGCTATCAGCAACATACTGATCAGGAACTTCATCCCTACTCCTTTCCCTGGTAATAAACCCGGACTAAACAACTTTTTCTGCGCTTTCACAATTATAATCGTGAACACAGCCAGTAAAACGAAATTGAAAAGTAATGCCACTCCCTCTTCCTTTAAACGCCATTGGTTTGCCGGTGTACGGAAATATTTTCTGTTGATATAAAAAATACAAAGACAGAAGATGAAATTGATGACGGTCTGGAAGATAATCTCATAAGGATCAAAACGCCAGTAGTGCGCCACTACCCCTTCATTCCTGAGTGCCAGCAATTTGGGTAAGTTGAGCGCAAACGAGATAAACAGTGAGCTATATATGTAAAACATTCTCCCCATCGTAGCATTCATAAGTACAAAGTACCAGACTTCTATGCTTAAATGTAGAAAAAATACGGATGAAGCGGTAAAAATCGGTGGTCAAATATTTAAAACAGGAAAGCCCCCGCTAAGCGGAGGCTTCCCCTTTATCAGATAAAAAGCTGATTATAATTCCCTGATCCAGATATTCCGGAAACTAAGCGGCTCGCTCTTATCTCCATGTGCCTGTAATTTAATTGGGCAGGCGCCATGTGCTTTCTCATAACTAGCCTTGCCAATGTATTTGGTAGGACCATGCAGCTCCGTATTGTTCTGTACCAATATGCCATTAAAGAACACGGTTACCCTGGCAGGAGACAGCAAAGAACCATCTGCATTGAAATGAGGGGCCGTCCAGATAACATCGTAAGTCTGCCATTCTCCTGGTTTCTTGTTAGCATTCACCAGCGGTGCTGTTTGCTTGTAAATACTTCCTGCCTGACCATTCACATATGTCTTATTATTGTAGTTATCCAGGATCTGGAGTTCGTACCCATCATCACCCGGACCGGTAGACGCCAGGAACAAACCGCTATTACCTCTGCCCTGACCAGTACCTGTTATATTTTTAGGTACCTGCCACTCAATATGCAGCTGGTAATTGGTAAAAGACCTTTTCGTTTGTATGTTCCCACCGGTTTTATCAACGGTAAATGCATTACCCGATACCTTCCAGGTTGCCGGTTGAGCAGGATCTTTTACAGATACCCACTGGTCCAGGCTTTTCCCGTTAAACAGTATGATCGCATCTGAAGGTGCATCTGTATTGACTTTACCCGGTGTAACTACGGTAGGGACCGGCTCCCATACCTCTGTCTCTTCTGGTTTTGTCTGAGCAAATAACGCGGCTGAAAAAACAACGGCCGCTGCCGTTGTAAGTGTTTTCTTATACATGATCACTTTAATTTAATTCCCTAAGTTAAAAATAGATCTAACAATTAACAATCCGGCCATCATATTTATTATATGACAACAGACTTGCATATAAGACGCATACTCACTACCTTAGAGTTAATATGAAATCCGGGGGACTTTATACTGATGTTGATAAGCATGGGGCAATCAACTGACAATATATATTCTGCTGTAAAGAATCTTACATGGAGCTAACGAATTTTATAGCAGGACTGATCAACGATGGTAAAGTAAAAGTAGTACCGGAGTTGCTGGCATTTGAAGCAGAAGACCTGCGCCTGGCAACTATTCATCTGCAACAATACTATGAAGATGATATACAGGAGATGCCAGCTGCAGCGCCCTCTTTTGATGAAAACGCAGCCCTCTGGGCTGCCCGCTATCTCTACACGGCCGTGCAGTTCATCCTGCTCAGAAACCTGGACGAAACAACCATGCAGGAACACCTGCTCCCCTACTCCGGAGAGCTGACACCTGCTGCAATGTATTCGGCAGACCTGACGCTGCGCTATCTCCCCGATCTGTTTGACCTGGCAAAAGGATTGTCTCCCAATGATCCGCTGGTAAAACTGATGAAGGAAACCGCACAGCTATGGCCTTTCTCTTCGGCTGGTATCCCCATGTCCGAAAATACAGACCTCTCCGTTATATTCAGTCATGCTTCCCTGAAACAGGCTTATATAGACCGGATCATTACCGCCAGAAATCTCCACAAATGCCAGCAACCCGATTGTTATCCGCTCGTACTGGAAGCATTAGGCGCCTATGCTGCCGATCTGTGGCCTCAATTTGAACCCTCTTTTAACGATTAAATAAATTATGGAACCTGTTATTCTGTCCAACACCAGCGCAATAGACAAACTGAATAATGTACTGCAACAACTGAAAAAAACTTTCGTTGGTAAAGACGACATCATCGATCTCATGGGCATCTGCCTCGCCGGCAGGGAAAACCTGTTCCTGCTAGGCCCTCCTGGTACCGCCAAGAGCGCCATGGTTCGTGAGTTAGCCCGTCATATCAAAGGCAAAACCTTTGAATACCTCCTGACCCGCTTTACAGAACCCAATGAACTCTTCGGCCCTTTCGACATCCGTAAACTGCGCGATGGCGACCTGGTGACCAACACCGAAGGCATGCTCCCCGAAGCATCACTGGTATTCCTGGATGAATTGCTGAACGCTAACAGCGCTATCCTTAACAGCCTGCTGATGGCGCTTAATGAAAAGATCTTCCGCCGTGGCAAAGAGACAAAAAAACTCCCTGCGCTGATCTTTATAGGCGCCAGCAATCACCTGCCGGAAGAAGAAGCCTTACAGGCCCTTTTCGACCGCTTCCTCATCAGGGTGCATTGCGGGAATGTCGATCCTGCACAACTTGAAAAAGTACTGCATGCCGGCTGGGATATGGAACAAACTACTGAAACCGATTATACCGGTATAACAGAAGAGGAAGTACGCTATTTACAGACACTCACTACCAGTATTGACCTCAGCGTTGTAAGACCTGCTTACATAGAACTGGTGCAGCTATTACGTAATGCCGGCGTACAGATATCAGACAGGCGCGCTGTGAAACTGCAACGCCTCATAGCGGCCAGTGCGTTGCTCTGCAACCGTCGTACCGCTTTGCGTTCTGACCTCTGGGTGCTGCGATATATCTGGGATACAGAGGAACAGCAGGAAGTGATTGCGGGTATCGTTAATGTGGCTGTCGCTACAGATGAATCCCATCCTCAGCAACATCCCCGTGCAAATATCAACAGCACGCCGGATGCAGATATCATCTATGAAGAAGTACTGCAAATGACCGCGCAATGGGATACCGCTTCCGGTGCAGAACGTGCGCTGATAAAAGACAGACTGCGTTACCTGAATGGACGCAGTGAATGGATCAGCAGTGAAACACAGCGCAATTACGTGTTACAGCCAATTGAAGATCTCTGGCAGAAAATAATACAAACAGCATGACGGAAATCGTAATAGTACTATCTACCGCTCACGCAGCGGCATTAGGTAGTGTTCGTACTTTCCCCGGACTGCTTGCTGCGCGCTCCGGAGAAGAGATATGGGTGAGAGGGATACCTGCCGGTAAACCGGATAAAAAGATCAGTGTACTACCTGTGATGCATACTTATTTCATGGATGAACAGGAACGCCTCTTTGCACCCGCTGCCCAAACACCGGTAGCTATGCTGCCTGCATTGGAATGGATACCGCTGTTATCTTTTATAAAAGTAACATTACCTGTATCTGCCTTACCTGGCGTACTGGAAGCACCCCAACGGGTAAAACTGGTCAGAAGGAATGGTAACGTAATCATACCGGGAAACGATGCTTTGCTTACTTCCCTGGAAATATGGGATACATATGTCAGCACAGCGCCGCTTGTAAGACTGCAACATCTCTACTTCGCTGTTTCAGAAAACAGGGAAGCACTGATTATAGGTACACCGATCATGCCCTTACCAGGCAAAACATATATACTCGGGGATAACATCCTGTTACCGGCCGGTTACGACTTTGATCCACCTGCCATAACATCGCTGGTCACAACAACGCTGAACCCTTTGCATGATGGTATACTGCTGTTCCATGAAAACGGTCACTGGGAAAAAATAAAGTTTGATTGCTTTGTACCGGCCACCAGAAGTGCGGTAAGGCTTACTAATAGTATGATTTAAATGAGCGATCGACTGTCCGATACTAAACTATTACCACTGGTACTACCGGAACACCAACCGGCAGACCTGCTGGAACAACTGGCCGGAGACTCGCGGACCGAAGGCCTGGCCAGACTAACGCAACGCCTCATCGCTGCGCTGAAAATACCTATGCAGGCACGCAGCAACAGCGACCGCTCATTCGGCGGCGTATCCGATATTACCAACAGAGGTAACTTCGACAGACTCCTCCTCAGCGAACTCGCTCATGACGATCTTTCCTTAATGGCGAGACTCGCCAACAACGAAGCGCTCTATCTCCGCAGGGAAGAGCTACCCGCCAATCATACCAGGCAACGTTTCATCCTCGTAGATACCAGCATCAAGATGTGGGGCACACCCCGCATCTTCGCCATCGCTACCGCACTGGCCTGCCGTATGAATAACAAAGAGAAAGCACACGCCAGCACCTTCGCATTACAAGGCAATGCCTACAGCGAAATGGAACTGCACACCAAATCAGATATCATCGGTGCACTGGCAGAATTATCACCGGCACTGCACAGCGCAGGCGCCTTAACCGCCTTTGTAAAAGAACATCCCCTTGGCCGTGAACAGGAATACTTCCTCATCACAGATGAGCAGTTGTTCTATACACCCGCTTTCCAGGCAGCTTTCGCTCATCTGAGAACAGCCTATGGGTTCTTAATAACCGTAAGCAGGTCAGGGCAATTACAACTGTTTAAATATAAAGCCGGTAACCGCCACCTGCTGTACAATATTTCACTGGATTTACCGGAGTTATTATCAAAAGCTAAGAAGGTAATAAACGCGAAAAAAGAAGAAGTCTGTGACAGGAAAGACTTACCGGCTTTTTTCCACCAGGCTTCTGCACCACTTTACTTCCCCAGCAATAAGATCGTTCCTGATAAGGAACATATGTTCAGCGCATTTGGCGTAATTGGTATCACACAGGATCAACGCCTGCTTTACTGGCCGGATAAGACAAAAGGCGCTATAGAATTAATGTCCTTCATCTCCCCTGGTAAATATTACTTCGGGCAGGATGATACATCTGAGATCTACATCCTGCATCATATTCCCAGTATGCCTCAGATACTCAGGATGCTACAGGTAGATACGAAGTCGCGAACAGTAACAACTATCGACTGCAAGCATGAAGTCGGGCTTCAGGGACCACATACGATCATATTTTATCAAAAACATTTCATCATAGACACCGGCGATACTATCTGCACTATTAATCCTGTCAACGGAAAAGTATATATGCGGGAGGGAGAAGATGCCAACATGCTGGTACAAAGACCATTGATAACTGACTACGAATTTGATCTCAAAGGGATAAAACGCATGATCAATCCAGGTTATGACGTTCTCAATCATATCCGGAAGATATACGCGAATCATGGCCGCCTGTTTGTGGACTACCGCGCCATCACGATAAACAATGGGGAAACTATAATTACTTTAAGGAAACCGGATCTCAATTTCGACACTACCATTCGTGAAGTATCTGAAAATCCAACACAAGTCACTATTCCCGATGTCAATTATAAACTCTTAAAATTTACATGGGACAATGGCAGCGAAGCATTTTTGGATTCACGCGGGTTCTTACACCTGCGCTCCGCAAACAAAACCATTCCGGAAGTAACAATTGTACTGATACTAAACCGGCAGATCGCCTGCTGGTCTTCTGATGGCTTTTCCTGTGGTTCCAAATACTTCACTGGCAAACTACAAAAAGGAATGTCGGTACGTGAATTTTACACAAAATACATCCAATCATTTATAGAGGCATTGAAATGAATATAGTCCTGCAGCTAACATACGATCCGCAATCCAGTCAGGATATTGCCGGGACTTTCATCCGGGGCAATACTCCTTCACAATGGTTCCGTGAAATTGACAACTGGAATATACCCCTGAACGGACTTACATGCCTTATCATTCCGGCTCACAGCGGCTCTATCACGCCTGCCGGCCTGTTCGTGGTGTTTAAGAGTATAGTACCTGATGCGTCTGTATTATCACATCCTTATGCCGCCATTGGTAATAAATTATTCATTCCTGTACATGCCAGCCTGCATCCGGTATTAAGCAATGATGAGCTAAACGATCTGCTCATCTGGGAGTGGCAGGTATTTCACCCGGGTATCGGCTTTGTAGGATTCAATAAAGAAGATCAGCTGGAGCCGGTCAGCCTGCTCTCATTTGCAGAACAGCTTACCACCAGTTGGGACCATGCTCATCCCGGCCTCCCTCCTATGGCAAAACTGCATGAGATCAGTGTAGATAATCCTGAAGAAAATAAACTACTGGATCAGTTACAGGAAGGCATCGATATACAGCCTCTGTCAGAAATCCCCGGAGTGATTAAACCTCCCACAGGATTCATGGCATTCCTGGATGTAGTAGCGAAAATGTGCATGCTCCCTGTCTGGCTTATCCTGAAAATATTCTCTCTATTCCCCGGCAATCCGATAATAACTGTGTCCAATAACCGGATACAAAGCTTTATGGATTGGATGGAAGGAGAAAGAGAACATGATGGTGGTGGCAGCGGTAGCGCGCCTACCCGGGATAACCTGGAAAAGAGCCGCAACAGGGAACTGGAACGGCTCCTGAAACTATTTGATGAAGATATGGATGAAGCGCTGCGCTATGCCATCCCCCTTGCATCAAAATATGCCAGCAGGGGCAGCGCCACACCCAGTGGCAGCTTAGGCAGTCGCGATACCAGCTTTAACGTAAACAGACTTGGAGGTGGTGAACGTGCAGATGGATGGAACGTAGACAATTATGCAGCATCTCTCGCCGCCAAATATCATAAAACCGCCCTGCAGGCAGAAGAAAAAAGGGACTTCAAAAAGGCCGCCTATATCTACGCCAACCTGCTGGGGGATTTCCAGGCAGCAGCAAGAGTGCTGGAACAAGGTCAATACTACAGAGAAGCAGCTATACTGTACAGAGAACATTTACATAAACCACTGGAAGCAGCCCAATGTTTAGAGAAAGGAGGATTGCTGCTGGAAGCGATTGAGATCTACAAAGAACTGGAACAATATGAAAAAACAGGCGATCTCTTCCTGCTCCTTGCTCAACCTGAAAAAGCAGCACAGTATTTCAGGAAAAGCACAGACGTTGCCCTCTCTCAAAAGGATTACCAGAAAGCGGCGACCATCCTGGATAAAAAACTACATCTGCGCGAAGAGGCATGCACCACACTACTCGATGGCTGGTCGGCCGGCTATAACCAGGAAGAATGCCTGACCATGTACTTCCAGATGATCATGCGTACAGAAGAAGATCAGCTACCCGAATACCTGTTGGAAATATATGAGCACCATACACCTGTAAGCATGCAAGGCAACTTCCTGAGCGTGCTGACAGAGGTAAATAAAGCCACCACCAACCCTGCGGCGAAAGAAACTGCCAGGGAGCTGGCGTATAAGATTATTAGTCAGGATGCCATGACTGGCAACACTGAGAAAATGCATTTATTAAAGCATTTTTTACCTGAAGATGAACAACTGGTCACTGATTATAATCTCTATAAAAACAGAAAGGAGACGGTCTCTGTCACAGATAAAAAAGGAAATCAGATAAAGATACAACTGCATGAAAATGTAGAATGGATGGGGTCTGCCACCTACTATAATCAAATGCTGATTTTCGGCCAGGATAAAAGCGCACTTTACCTTGTTCGTGTAAATGTAAATGGCTACCAGGAACATTACAGCTGGACTTTTTATTCCTCACACGAAGATGACGAAGACGAAGGAAACGCAAGTATAGTATATCCTTTCTTTTCTCCTGATCTTAATTCCAATAATGACATTGTTCTATCACTAAGAACATTGGATACAATATTTTCTGTTGAGAATAAAGATCTGCCGGCTAACCGTCATTTCAATGAGGAATTGCATATCTGCGTGAATAAGCAGCTGGAGCAAAATGTCCTCTGTTTTGCATTTTCAATTAATGAAGCAGTCACCAGGCTCGTAACCATTACAGCATCTGATAAAAACCGGTTAAACATCAACCATTATACTGAGGATCTGGGTATGGGTTCATCGGAATGTACATTAAGCAACGGTGAAGTTCTTGTTCCGCAGTACCTTCATTTCATGCAGCAAATGATCTGCAAGGATATCTTCTACTTCCACATGAATAAATGTGTTTATAGTGTGGATTATCTTGGGCATTGCGAAGAACTACCACTGGATGCAGATATTTTTTCGTTAACAGACACACCAGGTAAAAAAATAATCGCCCGCACAAAAAAGGGAAGTATCCTCATCAGTATAGAAAGAGACATGAAAATTATCGGCGATTTCTTCGCAGAACACATCCTCTGTGTCGCAAAAGCATACATTCCCGGCGATCTGTTCGTAATCGCTTCAGAATATGACGCACAAGTGTATAATATAAAAAACGCGCCCATACTAATCAATAATATCAGATCTACCGGTCCCATCAAGGAAATCTTATCTACCGGCGAAAAGAACCAATGCGTTATCCTTGATAATAAAGGTGTTATGACAATACACGCTATTTAGGCTTTCCTTAACGCTTACCTGATCATTATCCGGCGATTCTGACGTAAATTTGATATAGCTCATAGCCAATTCACTTCTAAAAAATCCCGGAAACAATGGACAAGCAACTTATTCGCGACGCTTATAAAACTTTCTGGCTGGAAAACGGCAAAAGACCCGTTTCCATCTTCTCTTTCTGTCAGCAGCTGGGCATAGCTGAAACTGCTTTTTACGACAGCTACTCTTCTTTTGATGCTGTTGAAAAAGACCTGTGGTTATCCTATTTCCAGGATACCATCGAAAAGCTACAGCAGGATGAGATCTACAGGAACTATTCCGCACAGGAAAAACTACTCACCTTCTACTTCATGTGGGTACAGAAACTGAAAGAAAACAGGAGTTATATCCTGCAACAGAAAGAAAACTACAGGATTCCCGGTATTCATTTAGATAAACTGGAAACCTTCCGTATCGCTTTTTACGATTACATCAGAGAGATCATAAAAGAAGGATATACCAGCAACGAGATCAAAGAACGCAAATTCATCTCAGACCAGTACGTACACGGTTTCTGGATGCAGGCATTATTTGTACTCCGCTACTGGACAAAAGACGATAGCACCCAGTTTGAAATGACAGATGCCGCTATTGAAAAAGCAGTAAACCTGAGCTTTCAGTTAATCAGCACAAATACATTTGATAGTTTAGTAGACTTTGGAAAATTCATGTTTACGAGGAAGTAAACAAAATTATTGGGGACGATGAAAGAACAGACTAACATTCCTACCGGAAAGGTAGAAAGGGCGAGCCGCTTTGTAACAACAGGACTGAAAGTAGGAACGAATTACATCAAACATTACACGAAAAAACTTTTAGACCCCTCTCTGAGCAAGGATCAATTACATGCAGACAATGCAGAAGATATCTATGATACTTTAAGCGACCTCAAAGGAAGCGCTTTAAAAGTAGCCCAGATGCTGAGTATGGACAAGGGCATGCTGCCTAAAGCCTATACTGATAAATTTGCCATGTCGCAATACAGTGCTCCTCCCCTTTCCGGGCCACTGGTAGTCAACACTTTCGTTAAAACACTGGGACAATCCCCTTTCCAGCTCTATGATAAATTTGAGATGAAAGCTGCCAACGCTGCTTCCATAGGCCAGGTGCACCGTGCCTGGAAATGGGATAAGCCGCTGGCCATCAAAATACAATATCCCGGCGTTGCCAATAGTGTAAAATCCGATCTCCGCATCGTAAAACCCTTTGCTATCCGCATTGTAGGTATGAACGAAGTGGATATGGACAAATACTTTGACGAGATTGAGAGCAAACTGCTGGAAGAAACAGACTATAAACTGGAACTGCGCCGCTCTGTAGAATTATCTGCCCTCTGCACACATATTCCTAACCTGGTATTCCCTTCCTATTACCCGGAACTCTCCAGCGAAAGGATCATTACCATGGACTGGCTGGACGGCTTTCACCTGAAGGAATTCCTGTTAAGGAACCCCAGTCAGGAAGTACGCAATAAAATTGGTCAGGCCCTGTGGGACTTCTACCAGTTCCAGGTACATACACTCAAAACAGTACATGCCGATCCGCATCCCGGTAATTTCCTGATGCGCGACAACGGTACTGTTGGCATCTTCGACTTTGGTTGTGTCAAAGAAATTCCTGAAGATTTTTACATCAACTATTTCCTTTTAGTAGATAAAGAAGTGATAAAGGATGAGGTAAGACGCCGGCAGATCTATACCAATCTCGAAATGATCCATTCTTCAGATACAGAAAAAGAGATCACGTTCTTCTCTGAGCTTTTTCAGAAGATGATAGATATGTTAACATTGCCTTTTACGCTCGACAGCTTTGACTTTGGAGATGAATCTTATTTTAATGATATCTATGCCTACATGGACTATGTATCTAATTTAAAAGAAGTAAGAGACTCAAAAGTAGCCCGCGGCTCCCGTCATTCTTTGTACGTAAACCGTACTTATTTCGGGTTATATTCTATCCTCAGTGATTTAAAAGCAAATATTAAAACAGGGTATCCTGCAAACACCCCCGCATTTCATCAGCAATAGTTACCTTTGCCGTGTTGAAATCAATAATACATGACATTATCAGAAAGGGACCAACAGGTGATATGGCATCCGTATACGCAGATGCAGACAGCGCCGGCACCGGTAGGTATTGTAAGAGGAGAAGGGACTTTATTGTATGATGAAGAAGGGAACAGTTACCTGGATGCTACTTCCAGCTGGTGGGTAAATATTCACGGGCATGCCCACCCTTACATTGCCAAACAACTGGCAGCACAGGCCACAGAACTGCAACACTGCATTTTTGCGGGTTACACCCACCCTCCCGCTGTCAATCTCGCAGAAAGATTACTGCCCATATTACCAGGCCATCAGCAACGCGTATTTTATTCGGATAACGGTTCTACAGCAGTAGAAGTGGCGTTGAAAATGTGTATCCAGTACTGGCATAATAAAGGAGAAAAAAGGACTAAGATACTGGCGTTCAGCAATTCTTATCATGGGGATACTTTTGGGGCGATGAGCGTAAGCAGCCGCAGTGTATTTACCCGTGTATTCGACGACTTCCTCTTTGATGTACATTTCATAGACACGCCCACCAAAGACAATATCGCTGCTCTTAAAGCACAGGTAGATGCCTTACATCCTTCAGAGATCGCAGCCTTTATCTTTGAGCCCCTGGTACAGGGAGCCGGAGGAATGCTGATGTATGAGGCAGACGTATTTGATGAATTACTGCAACATTGCCATCAGCATCAGATCATGCTGATAGCGGATGAGATCATGACAGGCTTCGGCAGGACGGGACGTAATTTTGCGATGGAGAATGTGTCCACGCCGCCGGATATTATCTGTTTATCCAAAGGGTTGACCGGTGGCAGCATTGCGCTGGGCATCACTACCTGCACGGCAGAGATCTATAACGCATTCCTTTCAGACAGTAAGCTGAAAACGCTTTTTCACGGCCATTCATTTACAGCGAATCCTATGGCCTGTGTCATTGCACTGGCCAGCCTGGATATTTTCCTGCAACCTTCCTGTAAGGAGAACCGGGTGAGAGTAGAAGAGCAACATCGTCAGTTTGCAGAGCGGTTAAAGAGTACGCCCAAAATAAAGAATGTAAGGATTCAGGGAACGATTATCGCCTTTGAAATTGTGACTGATACAGAAGACAGTTATATCAATCAGCTGGGCGATTATCTGCATAAATTCTTCAAAGAGAAAAGGATTATGCTGCGGCCTTTAGGGAATACCTTGTATATCATGGCTCCTTATTGTATTACCAATGAGCAGCTGGATATGGTGTACAAAAGCATTGTGGAATGTGCAGAAGGATTATAATATTACTGTTTATAAAAAAGGGGCCGTTAGTAATACTAACGGCCCCTTTTTAAATGAATTTCAGTTTACTTTACAGGAACTTCAACGTGTGTCTGGTCCCACTCAACTACCAGTTTATCACCAGGTAATGTGATGGTCAGCTTTTCTACAGGAGCAGCAATTTTAGTTGCTTTTGCTTTTACTTCCAGTACGTTTTTACCTTTGATCTCATCATACTTATAGGCTCCCCATTGTTTCAGTTCGGAGTTCAGTATGAAAGTCCAGGAAGCTGCTTCAGGAATGGTGAACAGTGTATAAGTACCCGCTTTAACCGGTTTACCACCGAAGCTGCCATCTTTAGCGAAAGTGATTTCAGTGGCTTCGTTAGCACCTAAGCGCCAAACTTTCCCAAAAGGAACCAGTTCACCGAAAATAACTCTTCCTTTCTTGGATGGTTGTCCGTAGGCAATTTTAACATTTTTTCCTTCAGCAGTTACACGTGGGCTTACAGGCGCTTTGTCCTGAGCAGATACGAAACTGCTGGTACCGGCCAACAGTGCAAAAAATAGGAGAACGTGTTTCATAAACAATATGTTTAAATTTTGCAGAAAATTAAGCCTTTCAGTGGCAACAATAATTACCACTCATAGAAATTATGAATTATTTATCTACAAACACGGAGCTCTTACCGGAGCCTGATATTTGTAGCATTTTAATCCTGATAAACAGCATACAAGGCTTCGGTAGGAGCCCCATGTTTGTAGTCAACGGACTTTACTTTCCTTCGCAAATACTCTTTAGTTTAGTTAACCCGTCTTCTAATTGCGGGCCGGTGAGGCGGTCTGCCAGGAAACCCCTGAGCTTCCACCAGGGAAGGTAGCCCAGGTCTGTTTCCAATCTCCAGAGGATGGCGGTACCAGTACCGGTAGTTGCCGGTCTGAGATTAAAGGTAGCTTTCACGGATTTCATCCCTTCAAAATCCATATTATAATATACTCCTTTCAGAGAATCACTATTGGTAATCGTTACTTTGCCGGTTATACGTTTATCCGTTTGTACACCTGCCCAGGTATAATAAGCACCCGTTCCAAAAGCCGGTTCAGAATACCTGATTTCCTGTGCTGTACCAGGAGCCGCCCAGGGGTTCCAGTGCTGCCAGGTTTTAAGATCATTGATCTGGGCATAAACAGTACCTATAGGAGCATCAATGACGCCGGAGCGTTCTACAATAGCACGGGAAGGCAACAGGAGGGATAACAGGAAGATAAGTAACCCTATAAAGAAAACACTCAGTAAAAATAACTTGATAACGCGCATAAAATTAAATAACAGGCTGCAAATCTCGTCCTATTTCATGAATTTATTATCAGAATTCCGGTTATGTAATCAATACAATGCTGCTATGAATTATTTACAGATTCCCGGATACATCTTCTCTTCAAATTCTCAAGCCCTCTCTCAAAATCTTTCCCTATCCATTTATCCATCATCAGCCCCATCAATTTTCTTCCCGGATGTAGCCCCAACTCTGCCATTAATCCCCAGGTAACCAGTGTTCCCGCCCCCCTTTTGGCAGGTTCAAAACGGAAAAAGCACCTGGTCACTATCCGTTGTTTCATGAACTGCATATCCAGCGCTATATATTCGTGCAGGCGGCATTCCGTAATAGTAAGATGTCCTTTGCGTACCTTCCGGTGCTTGCTTTCCCACTGAAAACCAGCGCCCACACCGCTTTCCGTCTCGCTGTAAGTCAGCTGTAACGCGGGGTCCAGCTGATGCCAGGGAGACCATCCTTCCCAGTTCCGCAATGTATTTACCTGTTGAAAAACAGCGGGAATGGTAGTCGGCACTACCCTGGCCCGTACCACTTTAACAGTGGTCGGTAAAAACAGGCTGATTACAACGAGACCAGGAATGAGCACCGCCAATGCTCCCAGGATCATATATAAGGCTTGCATACCTAAAAGTTAGGAAAAAATCTGCTTATTCCCAGCGGAAAACCCTTACAGCTACTGCGTAGACTATTATTCCCCATAAAGTAATAACACCTAACTCCAGTCCAATGTTCCATAAATGCAGCCCTTCAAAGGCAATTTTACGGAAAGCATCATTCAGGTAAGTCAGTGGCATAATCCTGCACACAGGCTGTAACCAGGAAGGGAAAGCATCTACCGGCACAAAAGTACCTGCCAGCAGGAACTGCGGTAAAGTGATAACGTTGGCAATAGGCGGAATAGTACTCTCACTGGTAGCAATACCGCTCACCACGAAGCCGAAGCCCATGAATACCACTACCCCGAAGGCCGTAAGTAACAGCATTTCAAAGAAAGTACTCCAGCCATGTACCAGTGTAAAGCCAAAAGCAAAGTAGCCGATAGCCAGGATGATCACCGCACCTGCCACCTGGAATACCAGGCGTGCCAGTGCTTCACCCAGCACTATATAAATACGCCTGATAGGCGTAGCGAAGAAACGTTTTAATACCAGCGTCTGGCGCAGGTTAAAGAACAGGAAAGCAGTGCTGAACACAGCAGCGCTCAGCAAAGAAAAACTCAGCAGACCTGGCAGGATAAAGTCAATGGTTTTATACCGGCGGCCGGGTAAAACGATCATAGGTTCTATCCTGGCCACAGACTTACGCGGGTAGAACTTGTCATCTGCCTGGTAAATCACCCCTCTGAGAATGGAATTGAATAACTGGATCTTATCAGCAGAAGCTGTTGAGGTACTTACTTTTACATCACAGGCAGGAGCCGCACCATCTTTTGTAATATTAATAATAGCAGTGAGATGCCCTTTTTTCAGGTCGTCCTGCATCTCTGCAGCTGACTTATCCATGATCAGTTTCAGGGTTTTCTCTTTACGAAGCGCCTGGAATACGTAACTGGTCGTATCCGTGGCCTTATCCACCCCTATTTTAACAGATACCCCGTTATCACCGATAAAGCCGAATACCAGGATAAATACCAGCGGAAAACCCAGGCTGAAAATAACTGCCGAAGGACTTCTTAATATCGCTTTCAAACTCGCTTTGGCCATGGCCAGCAAGGCCTTCCATTGGTTATATTTCACCGCCATACTACTAGATCTGTTGCTTAAAAAATCGCGTAAAACTAGCTATTGTTTTGCTCATTCCATAAAAAAACCTGCCGTCACCGGCAGGTTTAAGTAGATTTTAAGTCATATATGCTTACTTCACATCCAGGTCGTACGGCATTCTTGCCTGTATTTCCCCGTTCATGTTCTGTATACGTTTCACCTGCAGGTACAGGTTATAATTCACGCCCAGTTCACTCTTAAGCGCGCTTGCGTCGGCTTCACCACCCAGGCTCTTCATCAGCTTCTCCATTGCACTCCTGGATTCAGGATATTCACGCAAACGGTAAGAAGATACTTTGGCCAGCTTTGCCGCACAGGCAATAGCGTCTTCAATACCACCGATACGGTCTACCAGTCCCAGTTGTTTCGCCTGTACACCACTCCATACACGACCCTGGGCAATACTGTCTACTACTGCGCCACTCAGTTTACGGCCAACCACCACACGACTTTTAAAAGTACTGTAGATGCTATCCACAGAACTCTGCATAAAGCGTTTTTCCACTTCATTCATTGGACGGGAACCGGTACCAAGATCAGCATACTGAGCCGTCTTTACCCCATCAAATGTTACCCCCAGTTTATTCTTAAAGAAGTTCTCCATGTTAAACACCATCCCGAATACACCAATAGAACCGGTTAAAGTATTCGGCTGTGCAAAAATAGAATCCGCCATACAGGAGATATAATACCCCCCGGAAGCTGCATAATCGCCCATAGATACTACCACAGGTTTGGATTTCTTTGCCAGCTCCAGTTCACGCCAGATCGTTTCTGATGCCAGGGCACTGCCACCGGGAGAATTCACCCGGAACACGATCGCCTTAATAGAATTATCCTGACGGGCTTTACGGATCAGTTTTATAAAATTACCACTGCTGATAGTCGTCTCATTATCATCATCTCCTCCTTTAATATCTCCCTCCGCATAAATCAGTGCTATTTTGCTATCGCCGTCCTTATAAACGATCGGTCTGGCATTGTCATAATCTTTCAGGGAAACAAAGTTCACTTTGTCGTTACCGCTCAGACCCAGTTTCCTCTTAATCTCGTCCATTACCTGGTCGTCATAACGCAGGCCATCTACCAGTTTGTATTTAGCGGCATCGTCCGCGCTCTGGATGAGGCCCTGATTAGCATAACCATGTAAAGTAGCGGTATCGATCTTACGGGACTCACCAATACGTTGCAGGAAGTTGCTGTACAGCTCTCCCAGGTAAGCGGTGGTCTGGATGCGGTTAGCGACCGTCATCTGCGTTTCACGCAAAGGCTCTGTAGCGCTTTTGAAACGTCCATCATAAAATATCTGCGGTTGTATCTCCAGTTTCTCCAGGGTACCTTTCAGGAACATCAGCTGACTGTAAAAACCGCCAAAGTCGATGCCGCCTTTAGGATGCACATATACCTTATCTCCCAGGGATGCCATGTAATAGCCCTGCTGGCTCATCGCTTCACCATAGGAATAAATGAATTTACCGGAATGCTTGAATTTCAGGAGCGCATTACGGATCTCTTCATTGGTAGCGAACCCGTTCACGTTATTATCTGCTTTCAGGTAAATTCCTTTGATATTATCGTCCGTAGCGGCATTTTCCAGTAAACGCACCACGTCGAAAAGACCGGGAGTGGATGCTGGTCCTTTGTGTAATATGGCCTTTACCGGGTCTACGCTTTTCATTTCATTATAGGGCTGACTGGTTTCTATTACCAGTACAGAATTGGGGTCCACGGTCAGTTGCTCAGGGGCAAGTGCTTTGCCTATCATGACAGACAAAATAATAATGCCTATAAATATCAGTACAACAAAAGCCAGTAATATGGCGAAGAATGTTTTAAAAAAGCTACGCATTTGTTACATATGGATTTAATAGTCAACCAGATAGTGGTTAATTGAAAACTCACTTTTCCCAAAAATAAAGAATATGTCTACTTTTGGGCCGTTGAAGATACATGAATAAAGCAATATTACTTATAGGTGGTAACCTGGGAGACCGTACCGGTCATCTGAAACAGGCGGTAGAACAAATAGGCATGCTGGTGGGGAAAGTAGAAAAAATCTCTGCTTTATACGAAACCGCTGCATGGGGAGTTGTGGAACAACCGGATTACCTGAACCAGGGTGTAGTAGTTTCGACGGAAATGGACGCATTAACACTGCTGCATACCGTACTGGAGATAGAACGCAAAATAGGACGCATCCGTCAGCAGAAATGGGGCGCAAGAGTGATTGATATCGATGTCATCTTTTATAATGATGAGATCATCAACCTGCCGGAACTCAAAATCCCACATCCGCAATTACAATTCCGGCAATTCGTATTAGTACCCTTACAGGAGATTATACCCGACTGGCAGCATCCCGTATTACATAAAGACATCAGCACCTTGTTACAGCAGTGTACAGACCCGTTACCTGCCATAAAATATATTCCGGAAGAAGTACACTAAAGAATGAACTATAAATACATCACAATTGAAGGGAATATAGGTGCGGGTAAAACCACACTGGCCAATAAACTGGCAGAACATTATAATGCAAGGATCATACTGGAAGAATTTGCAGAGAACCCGTTCCTGCCCCTGTTTTATGAAAAGCCGCAACAATATGCTTTTCCGCTGGAACTGTTCTTCATGGCCGAACGTTACAAACAACTGAAAGATATGCTGCAGGCACAGGACCTGTTCAGCAATCTCGTAATTTCAGATTACCTTTTCATCAAAAGCCTTTTATTCGCTAAAATAAATCTGAAAGAAGAAGAATATAATTTATACCAGAAATTATTCGAGATCATCAATCCTCAGTTACCTCAACCGGATTTACTGATCTTCCTCAACGCGCCTGTCACAAAGCTGCAACAGAACATCAAAACCCGCAACCGTTCTTACGAACAGCAGATCGCTGATGAGTACCTTGTGAGTGTTCATGATATGTATATGCAATATATCAGGCAACATCCCATACGTACGTTAATGATAGATACTACCAAAACAGATTTCCTGAAGAACCCCGCCGACTTTGATTCTTTATTAAATGCGCTGGAGAAGGAATATGAACCGGGCATTCACTATCTATAAATTATAAGAAAATAAAGATAAAGGGCGTTCTGTTATATACAACCATAGCAAAATGCCCTTTATCCTTTTACCCCTGTTTAGAGCTGATACTATTAGCCGCAATCCATCCGCTGGTCCACGCATGTTGAAAATTAAAACCACCGGTAATACCATCCACGTCCATCACCTCCCCCGCAAAATAAAGATTGGGAGCCAGTTTACTTTCCATGGTGGCAGGATCTATCTCCGATAACTGTATGCCCCCGCAGGTCACAAACTCTTCTTTATACGTTGTTTTCCCTTTTACTGTACATTCCATTACTACCAGCTGTTTCACCAGTTTGTTCACATCCTTCGCCGGTGCATCTGCCCAGCGAACTTCCTCCGGTAAACCGGCCTGTAACAACAAAAAGTGCCATAACCGCTGTGGTAATCCAAACGGATTTTTGGTATGCATTTTTTGTCCGCCCATGGAAAAGCGCAACTCCTTCATTTCTTCCAGCAGGCTGTTCTCATTAAATGCCGGCAGCCAGTTCACGATCGCCGTAAAGTTGTACTGCATCTGTGCCAGGTCACGCGCCCCCCAGGCAGACAGGCGTAATACGCCCGGACCGCTCATCCCCCAGTGAGTGATCAACAGCGGTCCTTTCTCCTGTAGTTTGGTACCGGCGATCTTTATATGTGCTTCCGGCACACTCACCCCCATCAGTTCTGTAATAGGGTTGCCCGGCATATTGAATGTGAACAGGGAAGGCAGCGGCGCTACGATCTTGTGGCCCGTAGCCTGTAACCAGGAGAACTTATCCGCCTGGGCATACCCACCGGCAGCCACACATACAAAGTCGGCCTCTAATACGCTGCCATCCTGTAAGCTCACCTTCCAGCCGTTGCCCGCCTGTGTTAAAGCGGTAACAGCGGTGCTCATCTCTATCTTTACGCGGTATTTATCTGCTTCTTTCAGCAGGCAGTCGATGATCGTCTGGGAACTGTCCGTATCGGGGAACATGCGGCCATCTGGTTCCGCTTTCAGGGTTACCCCTCTTTCCCGGAACCACTCTATGGTATCGGGCACAAAAAAGCGGCTAAATGCCTTTTTAACAAAATGCTGTCCCCTCGGATAATGTTTAGACATATATATGAGGTCGGGGGCATTATGGGTGACATTACAACGACCTCCACCTGATATTTTTACTTTTGAGAGTAATTTGTTGCTTTTCTCTATTAATTTGATTTCCAATGCGGGAAATAACTTTGCGGCATTAATTGCGCAAAAAAAACCGGCCGCTCCACCGCCAATTACAACTAATCTCTTGTTTATCATCATGTTAGTTTCAACCGTGCCTTCACGCCTATGCGTAACTCGCACTTATTTTGCAATAATAATTCAAAGATTTCACACCCTAATTTGTTAATAATTAATAACATTATTTGCATATATTATTTTTTCATACTATTTTGCATATTATATTTTTTGATACTATATTGTCGCAAATAATTGTTCCACATGCAATCTGGATTATCTAAAAAAAGAAACGGTTTAAAGTGGCTGCTCCCAGTCTGTCTGATGGGTATAACAGCTGCCCTTGCATTTTATCCCGCAGACGAGTGGCAGGATAAGATAACTCAAACCCTGGAGCAGTACAGCAAACGCTTCCCCCAGGAAAAAGTTTACTTGCAACTGGACAAGGATTATTATGCTGCCGGAGAAACCTTGTGGTTCAAAGCGTACGTTTTGTTACAAGGCCAGCCATCCCTCTCTGCTACAAACCTGTATGTAGAGTTGGTTGACAGATCCGGCAACGTAGCAATGAAAAAGTTATTATCGATCGGTGGCGGTACAGCTTCCGGCGCATTCGAAATTCCTGAACTTATTAAAGCAGGGCAATACCAGGTACGTGCTTACACCGCCTGGATGCTCAACTTTGATGCAGAGTTCCTGTATTACAAGAACATCGAGATTTTTGACCCTTCCAAGAACAGTGTGCAGCCGGGTGCTCCAAAAACCACCAGCGATTTCTCTGTACAATTCTTCCCTGAAGGCGGTAACCTGATAGCTGGAGTTGCGGGCCGTGTGGCTTTCAAGTCTATCGATCAGAACGGTTATCCTTCCGAAGTGAATGGTATCGTGCAGAATCTGAAAGGTGAAACAGTTGCCCTGGTTAAAACAACGCATGATGGGATGGGCATGTTTGAACTGACACCTGTTGCGGGGGAAACCTACAAAGCACTGGTGCAAACTAATAAGGGACAAAAAACAGTACTGCTGCCAACAGTGAAAACCGCTGGCGTAGGACTGAAAATCTTCAACAAAGGTACCCGCGTATTCTACCAGACCTTACCAGCTACCAAAGACAACCCTGTATATAATAACATGATGATTGTTGCACAGATGCAGCAGCACGTGGTATACAAGGCTAAACTGAATGCTGCTGAAGGACAGATAAGCGGTTTCGTACCAACGAAAGACCTTCCTTCCGGTATCCTGCAGTTCACTATCTTCAACAGTGAAGGATTACCGCTGGCTGAAAGGCTGGCATTCGTAAGAAAAGCTGATGCGCTGCCTATTGCCATCCAGAACACTACGATCAACACGCAACCAAGACAAAAGAATGTACTGGAGCTGAAAGTACCTGATACTTTGCTGACTAGCCTGTCCGTTTCTATCACCGACGCTGACCAGGTAGTAAAAGATGAAGACGAGAATAATATCCTATCCAATCTGTTACTGACTTCCGACATTAAAGGTTACATTGCGAATCCCTCACAATATTTCAAAGACATGGACCCGGCTACACTTAGTAACCTGGACCTGATCATGATGACAAACGGCTGGAGAAGGTTTAGCTGGGAGAAGATCCTGCATAACTACTTACCGGATATAAAATACCCTTACGAACAGGGTCTGTTGCTGAAAGGTATTGCTACTACCAATAAAGGCACTGTACCACTGGCAAACGGCAGAATAGACTTCGTACTGAAACAGCCAATCGATACTTCTACCGGTTTCTCTTCTGTAACTACCAATGATAAAGGTGAGTTTGCTGTAGACCGTCTGCAATTTGTGGATACTATCAACGTATTCTACCGTGCAAACGATCCGAACAAAACATGGAAAGACGTGGACGTGAAGTTCGAACCGCATTTCTTTGATAAGAACACCCCGGTTACAATGCCTTATCCTTTCAGAGAGCCGGCCGTAATCGACAATACCGTACTGCGCACCTTCCTGGCTACCGTGTCTGAAAGCAATGCAGTAAACAAATCTATCCAGCAGAAACCAATCTTCCTGCAAGAGGTGAACGTTCGTGAAAAACGCCTGAGAAGGGCACAAAGCACAGGAGACCGTTACACAACAGGTATGTTCTCTGCGGGTGATGGTCAGGGTTTTGACCTTACCAAGGATGAACCAAGTGCATTCACTATCTTCCAGTACCTGCAGTCAAAAGTATCCGGTCTTGTTATCAACACAACCGATGTTACCAAACCTGCTCTTACATGGCGTGGTGGTGCTCCCGTACTGTTCCTGAATGAAATGCCTACAGATATCAATATGCTGAATAACATCAGCATCAGTGATGTGGCTTACATCAAGGTGCTCCGTCCTACATTCGTAGGTGGTTTCGGAGGAAGCAGCGGTGCAATTGCGGTTTACTTAAGACGTGGTGGCGATAGCAGGGCTGATATCGATACCCGTGGCTTTGATAAATACAGGAAAGGAGGATACAACATCGTGAAAGAATTCTATGCACCTGATTATACCGTGCGTAAAGACATTCACATCTTACAGGATAAGAGGCTCACTCTTTACTGGAATCCAAACCTGGTGGCTGATACTTTAACACATACTGCTAAAATCTCCTTCTTCAACAATGACTTCACAAGACGCTTCCGTGTGGTAGTTGAAGGAATGGGCGAAGATGGCACGCTGGGACATATAGAGCAGCTTTACTAATAACATACCGACAAATATAGTATACAGAAAAAGGCCATGGTTCTTCCGAACTATGGCCTTTTTCTGTTATAATAATTATAACGGGACCAGCCATACGCAGGCTGGATTTTCTAACCTAATAAAAATGAATTCTTTAACATCGAATTAACAATAAAAAGCGTTTTAAAAACTAAGTTTGTACTGATAAAAGCAAAGCACGTTGTCCTTAACTTCCAGGCCTCTCACTTCGTACGTAAGCTGTGAGAGCTTGGGGGTCAGGGTTTATCACTCCTTACCGATTGAATAAAAATATTTCAAGGGGACAAGTACACTCATCTACTGCTAAACAATCAAGAACCAACTAAAAAAGGGCTCCGGTATTACCGGAACCCTTTTTACTTTTCATTTGTTTTTTTAATCTTTCAGCTTATGTAGATACGTAGATAACTTAAATAGCAATTCATCCTGTAAACCTGCACGCAGCTTGGCTTCTTCATCTGTAATGCCCAGGCGGCGCAGCCGCTGGTAAGAGCCGTAAGAGCTACCTATCAGTTCCAGGCATTCCTGTATCTTCTGCTTCACTTCCACCTCCTTGCTTCTCTTCTCAAATTCCTTTTTAGAAAGGATCTTTTCCACAAAGAACAAATTGTCTTTATCCTCTACCCATTTCTGTCCGTGTCTGTGCTGTGGTTTGTAAATTTCCAGGTAACAGTTGTCCAGGATCAGTTGTTGTCCGAACTCTGCACGTATATCTATTACCGTGGGTCTTTCTCTTCCTGTATCTGCCAGTTTCTTTTTAATAAAACTGTTTACTTCTGCTCCCAGTTCACCTGCACTCATCAACACCTGTGTTAAGGCTGTAAACTCCAGTATCACGGTTATATTACTAAAGCGGGAACCGGTTTTCAGTTTACCGACCAGGCTGGGTGTATCCTGTTCATCAAATACGATATCCTCTACCTCTATTTTGGTGACAGAGCGGAAGTTTGGCGTATATCCTTCAGTGGCAGGCGTGGCCTTTTTATTAGGCGCTTTGGAAGTATCCTGTCTGCGGGTGTACTGCACGAACTCGTCTACAAAACGCAGGTCCTGCTGTTTCACAATAGCATACAGCTCATGTGTCGTATAATGGATGATCTTACTCAGTAACAGCACATCATTCCAGCTATCAGCATGCTGTACCTTTTTCATCTCATCCAGTATATCTGCAGCGGGCATATTACGGCGGTATAACAACTCCCCTACCAGGAAAATCGCATACTCATTCACCGGGTAGCCTAACTCCGGTAACAGGTCGTACGGGCTCCGCTTTTGTTCCCTTGCCTGTCCCAGCTGATCTATATCAGACACCACCGGGGCCAGCAGGTACTTACGGGCTGCCTCCTTTAATTTCTTACTTACATAATCCAGCAGATGATCATTTACCTGGCTGTGACTCACAAAATCATGTAAAATCTGCACAAACCGTTTGGAGGTAGGCAAGCCAAACTGTAGCAGAATATCATTCTCCATCTCCGGCGCAGCTACCCGTCCGGCAGCTTTCCTGCCCGTTTTAGTGCGCGTTTCCTGCTGCTGGCAGTGCTGATAGTATTCCTGTAATTTCAGTTTAAGCTTATCCATATATTTATCTGATTAAATTCTTACATAGTTCATTCTGCCTGTTTGCTGAGGCTGGCAGAGAAATCCGTGGAATTCCGTGCACGCGACCGCATAGCAGATACAATTGCTTGTTTTACAATAAGTTATTTAATGGGAGTAATGTTAGTAATCTAATGGGAAGTCTGCAAACTTACA
The DNA here is from genome assembly GCF_009758125.1 of Chitinophaga oryziterrae. GTDB lineage: Bacteria > Bacteroidota > Bacteroidia > Chitinophagales > Chitinophagaceae > Chitinophaga > Chitinophaga oryziterrae. The sequence continues at coordinate 539,518 of NZ_WRXO01000003.1, read as the reverse complement.
CCTTTTAAATCAATTGTTATACTTCCGTGATACCTTTCTCTGTCATAGTTATGACCTTTAACGTAGAATTAAAGCCTCCCTGATCTACGCAAATAATCACATCTAAAACATTTATTATGAAAATTGGATTGATGATCATGGCTATACTGATTTCCAGTGGCTGCTATGCTCAGATTAAAGAGAAATACCCAGATCCGCCAAAGGCGAACAGCAAAACGGTTTACCCGGTACGGTACACGGAGAAAGAGTGGAAAGCCCGTTTATCGGGGAACCAGTACTATATTTTAAGGGAAAAGGGCACTGAACGGGCCTTTTCAGGGAAATACGACCATTTTTACCAAAAAGGCACTTACTACTCCGCTGCTTCCCTGCAACCGGTATTCAGTTCTGTCACCAAATTCAACTCCGGTACCGGATGGCCCAGCTTTTATGCGCCTATAGACCCGGATGCAGTGCGACTGGTACTGGATGACTCCGACGGGATGGAGAGATGGGAAGTGGTAGACAGTAAAACGGGCTCTCACCTGGGCCATGTATTTGATGACGGACCGGCCCCTACCGGAAAACGCTATTGCCTGAATTCAGGTGCGTTGATTTTTGTTCCGGAAGGAGGCAAAGCTCCTGTAAACGCTAAAAATTAATGATATGAAGATCTACTTAATGCTGATAGTGGCGATGTGTAGTGCCTGTGGGCCTTCTCAGAGCCAGAATTTTAAGATACCGGTGGGTGATCATAACGTAAAACATGCTAAAAATGAAGCAGTTGCAACATTTGCAGAGGGTTGTTTCTGGCATTCGGAACTGGTGTTCCAGAGCCTGGTCGGGGTACGGGACGCAGTGTCGGGTTATGCCGGCGGCAATTATACCGATCCTGATTATGAAACGGTAGCCAGCGGAGGGACCGGGCATGCTGAAACTGTACAGGTATATTATGATTCTACCAAGATATCCTACCCTACCCTGGTGGCAGCCTTTTTTGCCAGTCAGGACCCTACCCAGCTAAACCATCAGGGAAACGATGTAGGTACGGAATACCGTTCCATTGCGTTCTACCGTAATGAAAGGGAAAAACAGGTGATTGAAGCAGAGATAAAAAGGTTAACGGATGCAAAGAAATACCATGATCCGATCGTAACGGAAGTAACGCCTTTTACAAAGTTTTATCCGGCAGAGAAATATCACCAGGAATATATCTCCCTGCATCCGGATAACTCTTACGTACGTAATGTATCTATTCCTGAGTTTCTGGAATTCAAACAGGCGTTCAAGGGCAATTTTAAATGATCATTCTTTGGGGGCAATAAGATCGCTGTATTCTTTTAGCGTCATTACTTTCTTTACCTGGAATAAAGTATCCAGGAAGAATACACGCTGGGCTACTGCGATCTCCCCTTTCTTATTTTTAGAGCGGTACATATGACTGATATGCCAGGCATTCCCTGTAAGGCTGTCTTTCTCCAGTTTTTCAAACTCAATGCCTTCGTAGCTTTTAGGAAAGTCTAAATACGAAGGCATATACATTTCCACACTATGCTCCGCCTTTTCCTGTGGCGTAGCGCCAGTACAGGAAAACATCGTTATCAGCAATAAAAATAAAAAGACATTTTTCACCTTGCGAAACTACCATTTTATTTTCTGATCGATGAAACGGATCAGATCTTTTGACATGGCCACCTGTTCTGCTGCGCTGGGATGCCCGCCAGTTCCTTTAAAACCAAAGGAATGTGTGTAGATGCGTTTATCCTTTAATCCGGCTACTGCCTGTTGGATATAGCCGTACCAGGGAGCGTCTTTCTTTGCAGCGTCCATGCTCCCTAAGGCACAGATAATAGCTGCCTTTGGATATTTCGTCCGGATGGATCTAACGAGGTTACGGTAAGCGACGATGATCTGCGCTGCACCAGGAGCTTTCTCTCCGAAACGGGCTTTAAACTGTTCATGTTCGGGCTTCATGACCAGCCAGGCATCGTTCTGGAAAAGGTTGATCACGACCAGGTCCGGGGTATACCTGGAAAAATCCCATTTACTGTTCGCATCGTCAGGGTCCAGTCTATCATACATTTCCGGCATGATTAACGGGAACCAGCTAACCAGTACACCTATTCCGCTTTTAACGATGGCATAATATTCTGCGTCAAAGTGTCTGGCCGTAATAGCGGCATAACTGATATATCCGTTTTCGTAAGGGGCTGTTCCCCTGTCCTTACCTGTAGTATCCTCTACCGCATATCCGCAGGTAATAGAATTACCATAAAACTCGATCTTTCTTTTTTTGATGGCAGGAGCCGCCAGTATACTGGTATTTCCCTCCAGGGAGAACCCGTAAAACCAGGTTTTGCCCATCGCCCACTCTGTTCTTTTGAACAGTTCCAGGCTATGTTTACCGGCTGGCAGGCCACTCACCAGGGTATATGACTGTCTGCTGCTATCGGGATGAATAACCGTTACTACTTTATTATCCACGATCACGTTAAAGGTATTCTCTCCCTTTTCATCTTTTAAAATAGCTTTCACACCAGTGCCGTTAAAATTTATCTTCACAGCGGTGCCTGTCCATGTTAATTCAGCAGCATCCTCTTTTACCGCCACCCTTCCCACATAGTGAATATGGCTATCATTACTTTTAATAACGGCTTGCTGTGCAGCAGCTGCCAATGGCAGGCAGAAAAACAGTAAAACTAAAATCCTTTGCATCTATCGAACTTACAAAATTTACTAATACAATACAATATCGTTTAGATAAGCGCTGTATATATAACAAAACACGATAGGCTCCGTTAGGAGCCCCGTGTTTGTAGCAATATTTATATCCTCTTTAACAGACTCCGTAGTCCCCTTGATGGCTGATCTTAGGGGACTCCTACGGAGTCTCTGTTTTGTTATCTTATCTGTCTTCTACAAACACGTCGCTCCTAACGGAGCTTAACTAAAACGACATTGAATACAATGGTCTTATTTTTGCTGCCTGAATATCATGGTAAGAGTCTATTTCAACCCCGATTATACACTGGCCTCTCCCATGACCAGCGAAACAATAAAGGTGGAGAACCTTCAGCACATTGCTGATGTGGAAGTTGCTGACCTTAGAGCAGCCTTCGAACTATGCCAGAACTCAGATCTTCCCTGGACAGAACTCCCCGAAGTACGTCCTGAAGCAGTTGTTGCCAATGGTACCCGCTCTGTGGCCCCGGGTGATGTACTGGAACTGGATGGAGAATGGTATCTGATAGCTTCTAATGATTTTCAGAAGATATAGTCTGATAATAGAGATCGTTCGGATCTCTATATCTCTGTCCTTATTATCCTGAACTTATCTACACTTTTTACGTATCTCATACAGGTCTTTATAATGGTAGTAAAAAGCAGGGTTATTATTTATTGCAATATTAACCTGGGTTAAAATCTCTGTAGTTATTTGTACAGACTTTTGTTTTAACAAAAAACTTAAAGACCATGACTCTTTCTGCTGCTTTACGCAAACTCTATTTCACCCGTGCTGCATTTTCTGTGATATGGGTCATCTTAATAGCCATTTTTGCTGCATCCAACTTCACAATGGCCAGCATTCTCCTCATCATCTATCCTGCCTGGGACGTATTCGGCACTTTTCTGGATATCCGCGCCAACAAAGGGCCTTCATCAAAAACGCCTCAGTATATCAACGCTGTTATCAGTACAATTACTACTATCGCAGTAGCATTGGCATTACAGCACGGTGTTCCCGAAGCGCTGATCGTATTTGGCATATGGGCGATACTAACCGGTCTGATTCAGTTGATATTAGCGCTGAGACGCCGTAAAGAACTGGGTGGACAATGGCCTATGATCATCAGTGGAGGACAGTCAATTATCGGTGGAAGTTCCTTTATCATTCTTGCACATGATCCTAAGATGGGAATTACCAGTCTGGCCGGATATGCAGCATTTGGCGCATTCTATTACCTGTTATCCGCGTTTCGCCTTAAACCTTCTTCTAACTAATTTTACCCTGGCGGGCCTTTTTGCAGGATATTTTCTATGTGAGGTGATATTATTAAAGACAAGTGCTACCAGTAATAGAATAACTGCACCGGATAGAACGGGAGATAAAACATAGAGATAACCAAGACTTTTCACCTTTGCGGAACCTATCACAGCTATCAGTGCGGTGGCGCCACCAGGAGGGTGTAAGGTTTTGGTGATCTGCATCATTACGATAGAAAGAGAAACAGCCAGCGGAGCTGTTATCCAGATAATATCAGGGAATATTTTGAAAACGGTAACGCCAATCAGCGCAGACACGACATGGCCGCCCAGCAGGTTGCGTGGTTGTGCCAGCGGGCTTTCAATAGCTCCGTATACCAATACACAGGAAGCCCCAAAAGAACCTATCAGGAAAAGGTTATCATTGTGCGTCAACAGATGACTCTGGATAAAGGCTATCAGCCCGATGCCTGTGAACGACCCTATGAATGACCACAGATGCTCTTTATTGTCGACCAGGGTTTCTCTGTAAATAATATATCTGGAGATGCGCATACTCCGCTTCAATCCCATCCTGCTGTATTTAGGTCCGCAAAGATAGGAAGTCTGAAATAAAAAAAAGGTTGCCTGTTTATAACAGACAACCCCTTCTAAGAAATAGTTTAATTAAAATCCAACTGCTTTTCCGGCATTTACTTCTCCGTTTCCGAAATAAGCGTCTTTACCATGAGCGCCATAATCACTGGAAGATTGTCTTAATATAAGGTCTACCAGTAAAGGATTTATCTTGGGGTATTTACCATACAGCAATGCGATGACAGCAGTGGCATGAGGGGCCGCCATACTGGTACCCGCTGCCCATCCGTAATAGTAAGTATCGGAAGCCTCATCCCAGTACCCGATATTGAATACGAAATCAAATACGTATTCATAGTTAACAATACCACCAACATTTACTACGGTCGTATTGATAGGAATAGCGTAGTTACCACCCGGAGCGCCATAGGAAATAAACGCCTTACCGTAGTTGGTAAAGATAGAAGGCACATATAAAGTAGTATCCTGGTTGATACCCCAGCCCAGCGGGCCATTAGAGGAAATAGACAATACACCTAATGCAGCAGCAGGATAAGTGATAAATCTCTTTTCCTGATCATAGTTATAGGCATCATTACCAGCAGCAGCTACTACAGTAGTACCGTTGAGCGTAGCCCATAATGTTGCCCTGTTGATAGCTTTTATCAGGTCTTTCACGTCTTTGTTATACTCTACTACATAATCGTCGGAAGGATCGTCCGGGGTACCATTATCATCGGTGTAAGTTTTACGTGGCAGTTCTCCGCCAAGACTCATATTAATTACGTTTGCATCATGGTTAACTGCGTAGAATATACCGTCGATGATGCTGCCGAAAGAACCATTTCCTCCATCTCCCAATACTTTTACGAGGATCAGTTTTGCTGCAGGAGCAACTCCTACTACGCCATAGGCATCATCGAGTGCGGCAATGGTCCCAGCCACATGAGAACCATGACTGAAACCTGCTGCTCCGTGATACTGCACCTCTTCGCCTTCTACAAAGCTGTGGCTTAAAATGATGTTAGGAGCGATATCCGGCTCGTTCAGCAGGAAGCCGCCATCCAGTACAGCTACTTTGGCGCCATTACCTTTGTAGCCTTTCTGCCAGGCTTCCGGAGCCTTTACTGATTGCAGGCCCCATTGCAGGAAGCTGTAAGGATTACTTACTGCTGCGGCGCTGGCTTTAGCATTGGCAGATTGTGTACTGCCACCTTTATAAGTAAGATCTGAGCGGAATGTTTTGGTAGGCAGGCGGAAGTTCATCACTACGTCTACTACAACAGACTCTACATCTGCAATTTTTCTTGCTTTATCAGGGAAAGAAGGGTCCGGTGTCTGCACACGGATCAGGCCTAATTCCTGGATAGCTTCTTTCAGTTTAAATTTCTTAACCCCTAATTGTGTAAGGCTTTCAGAGATGGCGTCTAATTTAACGCCTTCTTTGGCAATAATAAGGAACTGCCTGTCTTGCTGCGTACGGCTCAGGGAGGCATTCCGCACATTAATAAGTTTCTGGTCTTTCTGGCATGCGGTTACAATGAACAACATCATAAGTGGTAATGCACAATGCAATAGTCGATTTGTACTCATCGCGATTAAATTTTAATTGATTAACAAAAACTGAGGCTTAACTAAAATTAGATTGTTGATTGTTCTACTAAGTCCTGGTGGAAACTAATGCTACATTAGGGCTAAATGAATGTACTTAAATTATTTAGAATAATCTCTCTTCCGTGGACTATGCCTTTAAAAATGTGGAAATACGAATTTTTGCATTGCAGGTATATGCAAAACGATAAAATATTGTAGAAAAAATGATATTATTCTTTTCTATCCTTTAGCTATTTTTCTTCTTGCGCAGATAGACTGCGCATTTCCAATCTAAGTTCGCAACATGATAAATATCTTCTTTGAATGATCAAATATCAACCTCAATGAATTACTGTAATATTAAAAAGTAACCTACAAAACAGATCTCTTATAATCATATTGGAGGCACATGATATCCGCTATAATGATCAGGCATACGGCGACATTGTGCCGGTCCTGTTCTATAATCCCCAAATGAATCTCTACATGAAAAAGTTATTACTTTATATATTACCTGTATCACTTGTTCCCATATGGGCATTCGGGCAGGTTAGTACGGATCGAAATTATATTATTAAAAATGAGGTAAAAACAAGTGGGATTACTACGCAGGCACAGGTGGATGCGTTGACGCCTACCGGCCGTCAGCAGACAGTTTCCTATTTTGACGGCCTGGGGCGTCCTGTGCAAACTATACAAACGCAGATCACCGTTGATCAGAAGGATATTATTATCCCGATTGAGTATGATGGTTTTGGCAGGGAGATTAAAAAGTTTCTTCCTTACGCGGATATTAATAATGGGGCAACCGGTAGTTTAAGAACAGCGGCCTATGCTAATCAGGCAGCATTCTATAATACGGGGAGCACTGTTGCTAATATTGCAAAAGATAACAGTCCCTTTGAACAATCCTTTATCGAATTCTCTCCATTGAACCGTATGCTTGAAAAAGGCAGTACTGGTAGCAACTGGCAGCCTGGTGGCGGGCATACTATTGAAGGATTAGCACTTATCAATACTGCTGCTGATTCAGTCAGGAAATGGACTATTGCAGCAACGCAGGGGGCTATACCTGTCAGCAGTAGTACTTATGCCGCCGGTGATTTATTTAAGTCAATCACCAAAGATGAACGGGATAAGCAGGTCGTAGAGTATAAAGACCGCGAAGGTAAAACACTGCTCAAAAAAGTACAGTTATCTGATATCCCGGATGAGAGACACGGCGGCTGGTTATGTACTTATTATGTGTATGATGATTTAAATAACCTGCGTTGTGTTATTACGCCGAAGGCTGTTGCATTGCTTAATAATAACTGGGTGCTATCGGCTACACAAGTAAATGAACTCTGCTTTCAATACTCTTATGATGAGCGTGGCAGAATGATCGTTAAAAGAATGCCGGGGACTTTGTACCCTACAGAAATAGTGTATGATGTACGGGATCGCCTGGCCTTTTCGCGTGATGGTAATTTGCAGGCACAAGGCAAGTGGCAGGTAAGCTTCTACGATGGTCAGAACCGGCCTGTAATGACAGCTTTCTATAACAGCACGTTGATCCGTGACAGCCTGCAGGCCAGAATGAATGCTGCCACTGCCAGTTCTCAGGACCTGAGCTTTATCGTCCCGGAAGTTGCAGACCTGACAGTGGCGGCAAATGATGGCCGTACTCAATATCTCGCTACCAACAGTATTGCTTTTGATAATGGTTTTGATTCGGGAACGAACGGCGCATTCACGGCAGATGTAATTCCCGGTGCTAACCAGGGCGTGGTGATTGTGAGTGTGGCGAACCCTTTACCGGGATTGGTAGCTACAGACCTTTATCCTTTAACATATACTTTTTACGATGACTATACCTTCAATGGCGCGCAACCTGCATTAACCGGTGATTTTACCAAGCCACAGGCTGGTGCTAATCTCAATGCGGTTACGGTGACCAAAAGTAATCATGTGCGTGGCTTAACCACTGGTACTAAAATCAGGGTACTAGGTACCGAGAAATGGCTTACTTCTACTTCTTATTATGATGACGATAATCATGTGATACAGGTGATTGCAGATAATAATTGCGGTGGTGAAGATGTGGTCACTAACCTGTATGATTTTCAGGGTAAGTTACTTAGTAGCTACATGCGACAGCGGAATCCGCAGAGTGCGGCTACTCCTGAAACGAAGATCCTGACAATGACTCAGTACGATGCGGGTAATCGTGTTGTTAAAATCACCCGGCAGCTCAATGATGACGGGGTTAACAACACGATTGTTCAGAATACTTACAATGCATTAGGACAGCTCGTCAACAAAACACTTGGCAATAACCTGGATTCCCTGCATCAGGACTATAATATCCGTGGCTGGCTAACAGGTGTAAACCGTGACTATGTAAAAGGTACAGGTAACAATTACTTTGGCTATGAGCTGAGTTATGATCAGACCACCTCCGTTGTTTCCGGGGCCTCTTATACTAACACACAATATAACGGCAATATCTCCGGTACTATCTGGCGTAGTGTGGGCGATGGCGCTAAACGGAAGTATGATTATACCTATGATAATGCAAACCGTTTACTTGCCGGTGGCTTCACCCAGCAGAATGGTAGTGCCTGGAACACCAGTGCAGGTATTGATTTCAGCGTAAGTAATCTCCAGTATGATGCGAATGGCAACATCCTGAGCATGAAGCAAAAAGGTAAGTTAGGGGTGACCAGTACAACGATTGATAGCCTTACCTATACCTACATGAATACGGGAACCAGCAATAAGCTGGAAAAGGTCGCTGATGCCAACACTGTAGACAATCATCTGGGTGATTTTAAAGACAGTGTAAACACGATCGATTATGCCTATGATTCAAACGGTAACCTGACCAAAGACCTGAACAAGCGCATTACAGCGATCACCTACAATCACCTGAATCTTCCGGAAAGTATCACCATCCCTGGTAAAGGCAGTATCACCTATCAGTATGATGCTGCTGGTACTAAACTCCGTAAAACGGTTGTGGATAATACAGTTAGTCCTTCTAAAACCACTGTTACCGATTATTTAGGAGCTGCTGTATTTGAGCAGGATACCTTAATGTTCCTGGGGCATGAAGAAGGCCGTATCCGGGCGGTTTACAAAACCGGCAGACCAATCAGTTATGCCTATGACTTCTTCGAAAAAGATCATTTAGGCAATGTCCGCATGGTACTGGGAACAAAGAGTGATACGGCTTATTACACAGCGACCATGGAAACGGCAGCCAGTGGAGTTGAGAATGCCCTGTTTAGTAATATCGATCTTACCCGTACTGCTATATCTGGTATAACACCGGCTTATCCCACAGATAATACGACCAATCCGAATGCTTATGTAGCAAAGACGAATGCTTCGAGTGGTGGGCAAAAAATAGGGCCATCATTAGTATTACGTGTAATGGCGGGTGATACTATCCAGATCAATGCTACAGGTGTATATAACAGTACAGCAGCGAATACTTCGATTGCTACCCAGCCTGATATGGTATCAGCGATTTTAAATGCCTTTAGTGGTTCGGGGATTAGTGATGGGATTCATGGAGCCTTTGGTATTGGATCAGCTATCAGCACCGGTCTTACTCCTGGTGTATTCAATAGCTTAAAACAGATCGATACATCCCAGAATCTTTCCACTAAACCCAAAGCATACCTTAACTTCGCCCTCTTCGATGACCTCTTTGCCCTGGTGAACGAGAATAGCGGTATCCGGCAGATACAGGGTAGCCCGAATGTGTTGCAACCCTTGTCCGTACCTCGCATGGTAATCAAAAAGACCGGATTTTTGTATATTTATTGCTCTAACGAGAGTGGAAGCGATGTGTTCTTTGATAACCTGGTAGTAGTACATAACGGCGGGCCGGTTTTGGAAGAAACCCACTATTATCCATTTGGGTTGGCCATGGCAGGGATTAGTAACCATGCACTGAAGGGCTTGAATTATCCTGAGAATAAAAAAGGATATAATGGCAACGAGTTACAGTCAAAAGAGTTTGGTGACGGTAGTGGATTGGAATTATATGACTTTAATGCACGAACTTATGACCAGCAAATAGGAAGATTTATACAAATTGATCCTTTGATTGAGTCTGGTAATCAGGAAATGCTAACTCCTTATCAGTTCTCTTATAATAACCCGGTACGTTATAATGATCCTGATGGGAAATGCCCTCTATGTGTAGTAATCGTTGTTGAAGCTGTAGAAATTGGACTGGATCTATATACGGCTTATAAAATAGGTAAGACCGCCGTTGCCACAGTATCAGTAGTTCAGGAAAGTGCTATTAACGGGTTTCAGCCTGGAAATGGAATGAGTACTCCGGTAACTAAAGACAATACTACGGTTGTAAAAGGTGCGCCTCCTGCAAAAGTACAGGGTAGTATAACTGATCTTCCTTTTCCTATACCCGGTTTATTATTAGCTAAGAGTAAAGACAATAAGAGCGAAGCAGAACAACATGGCGGAGGAAAGAACGCTCAACATGCTAATCAAAAAGCCAGGGAGGTTGCCCAGCAGAAATACGAAGCGGCTAAAAAAGAACGGGATGAGATGAGAAGCAAACCTAATAAAACAAAGGAAGAGAAAAAAGAATTGAAGAAAATGGAAAAAAACGTTAAACACGAGAAAAATAATATGGATGAGACAGGAGAAAATCACAATCAAAAACATAAAGGTAATTAATCAAAATTCTTATGGAAATATATACATTCTTTATGGAATTCAGAGGAGGAACTTACATTAGTCAGATTTACGCTGAGCGTTTATCAGATGCTGTAAAATTATGGGGAGAGAAATTAGATACAAATGACATTAAGCATTTGGGGAATAGCGGTAAAAATGAGTTACTTGGCGAACTAAAGGATATTGAACTAACCGTAATTAGAACGGTGAAAAATGTTTGGTTTTTTTGCTTATCAATAAGAAAAGGCTTTATCACAGTTAACGTGGTAAAGACCAGTCAAATAGAATCTAAAAATGATCTATCGAAGTAAGAATAATTACCGCATATACTGCTGTTTCTCTTTTGCAAAACAGACAGTATTACCGCAAAAAAACTATCTCTTATTTCCAGCAGGAATACGCGAATTTTTCCTGTTTACCTCTTTTTAATTTGATGTAATCTACCATTTGATCATCTCATATTGTACAGCAGAGCGCTATATTTGTACCCTGCCCTTAATTGTCTATATTCATCAAATTAATTATGAAACGTTATACGTTTATCACGATATGTACATTATATACCTTTTCTCTACAGGCTCAACAACAAAATACTATTATCACCAAAGACAGTGAAACAAAACAAGTCTTGCCGGGGGTTACTGTGCAGGTGAAAAGCACAGCACTTTCATTTGTTTCCGATAGTCTTGGTATTACAATCCTTACACATGTTCCGGCAGGCAGGCAAACCCTTGTTTTCAGTTATATCGGGCATGAAACCAAAGAACAAACCTTCGATTTTCCGTTAGGCAAAGCAATGGAGGTGTTATTGGAACCAGCAGAAAATGACCTGGCAGAAGTGCAGGTTACAGCCACCCGCAGTAGTCGCAGTATCAACGATATTCCTACCCGCATTGAAACTATTACAGCCGGGGAACTGCACGAAAAAGCGGTGATGCAACCGGGTAATATCCGTATGTTACTCACAGAAAGTACCGGCATCCAGACACAGCAAACCTCTGCCGTATCCGGTAGTGCCAGCATCCGCATTCAGGGATTAGATGGCCGTTATACTTTATTATTGAAAGACGGCTTCCCATCATATTCAGGCTTTTCAGGCGGATTAAGCATTCTGCAAATACCACCACTTGATCTGAAAAGAGTGGAAGTGATTAAAGGTTCGTCCTCTACTTTATATGGTGGCGGCGCTATTGCCGGTCTCGTAAATCTTGTGACCAAAGAGCCTGCAGAGAAACGGGAATTGTCTTTTCTGGTGAATGCCAACCAGACGGGCGCATTGGACCTGAATGCTTATTACGGGCAAAAATTTGATAAAGTCGGGTTTACCTTATTTACTACCCGCAATTCCCAGGCAGCCTGGAACAACAACCATGATGCTTTTTCCGATATCCCCCATTTTACCCGTTATACAATTAATCCTAAATTGTTTTATTATATCAATCCTTCGACTACACTCAGTTTAGGGCTCAACAGCAGTTTTGAGAACCGGTTGGGCGGGGATATGCAGGTTATCAAAGGCAAGGCCGATAACGCACATAGTTATTTTGAGCGTAATAAAACTGACCGCTATGCTACCCAACTAAAATTGGAAAAAAGGTTTGCTGATAAATCTGTACTTACCCTGAAAAACAGCATTGGTTATTTTAACAGGAAGATTGAGCTGCCGGATTATGTATTTGCCGGACGACAAAACTCCAGCTTTTCTGAAGCCACTTACCTGCTGCCGAAAGAAAAAACGGAGTGGGTGGCCGGTATTAGTTTGGTAACAGACAAGTTCAAACAAACCAATACAACGCCATACCCACTAGACTATCATTTGGTAACAAGCGGTATCTTCCTGCAAAACAACTGGAAGCCGGTAGAGAAATTTGTTCTGGAAACAGGATTGCGAACAGATTATACGAACCAGCACGATGTATTTGTACTGCCCCGCATTTCAGCGATGTATAAATTCAATTCCCATTTCACCAGCCGCATCGGTGGGGGCCTGGGTTATAAAGCGCCCAATATCTTTTCAGAAGATGCAGAGGAAAAAAGTTTCCGGAATATACAGCCGCTTGTTCTGTCAGCAACAAAACCGGAACGTTCCGCAGGAATTAATTTTGATGTGAACTACAAAGGGCGGTTAGGAAATGATATTAGCATCAGCGTTAACCAGCTATTTTTCTACACACGCCTTAAAAATCCGCTGCTGCTGGATACCATACCGCTTACCAATGGCAATTATGCTTTTTACAATGCAAACGGCTACCTGACCTCCAAAGGCTTTGAAACCAATATCAGATTAGGTTATGATGAATGGTCAGTGTACCTGGGATATACCTTTACGGACGCAGAACGGGATTTCAAACCAGCCAGTGCAGTAAACCCGCTTACGGCCAAACACCGGCTTAATTTCAACCTGATGTATGAAGTGGAAGAAAAATGGCGATTGGCTTATGAGTGTTTTTATACAGGTCGCCAGCAATTGACAAATGGTGAGCAGGTACGTGATTACTGGGTGATGGGCATGTCAGGCGAAAGAAGGTTTGGTCATTTCAGCGTGTTCGTGAATTTTGAGAACCTGCTGGATACCCGGCAATCCCGGTGGGAGCCTATGTATACTGGTTCTGTTCAACAACCCCATTTCCGGGAGATTTATACCCCGATAGATGGGTTTATCTTTAACGGAGGGTTCAGGGTCACTTTATAAAACGTGTCTATGAAATATATAACACGCACAATATGGGTCTTGTCTTTTATCAGCCTGCTCACTGATATTGCCAGTGAAATGCTGTATCCTATCATGCCCATTTATTTAAGGAGTATCGGCTTTTCCGTATTGCTGATCGGGATATTGGAAGGCATTGCGGAAGCCACGGCAGGACTGAGCAAGGGCTATTTTGGTAAACTATCCGATCATACGGGCAGGCGTACCCCATTTGTAAAATTAGGGTATACGCTAAGTGCTTTGTCCAAACCCATGATGACTGCTTTCATTTACCCGTTCTGGATATTCCTCGCGCGAACAGTTGACCGGTTAGGTAAAGGCATCCGTACCGGGGCCAGGGATGCCCTGCTGTCTGATGAAGCCACACCCGCTACCAAAGGCCGTGTGTTCGGGTTCCACCGTTCAATGGATACATTGGGTGCGGTTATCGGGCCTTCCATGGCATTGGTTTACCTGTACTTCTATCCGGGGCAATACCGGGCAATGTTCCTTATCGCATTTATTCCGGGATTATTGGCTATAGGACTGTCCTTCCTGCTCAAAGATAAAAACCGGGAACAGAAAGAGAACAAAGTACCGGTTCCCTTTTTCTCTTTTCTACATTATTGGAAATATAGTCCTGCTATTTACCGGAAGGTGGTAGCCGGGTTGTTGGTTTTTACTTTATGCAACAGTTCTGATTTTTTTCTGCTGCTAAAAGTAAAGCAAGCCAGCCTGAATGATACAGCTACTATCGGGGTATATATTTTTTACAACATGGTATATGCGTTGGCCGCCTTCCCGTTAGGCATACTAGCCGACAAAATGGGATTGAAAAGGGTATTCATTGCAGGGTTGTTCCTGTTTGCCCTGGTTTATGCAGGGATGGCATATACAGGCAGTATCTATTACTACGGAATCCTTTTTCTTTTGTATGGGTTATACGCTGCTGCAACAGAAGGGATTTCGAAAGCATGGATCAGCAACATCACTGATAAAGCAGATACCGCCACTGCGATAGGTACTTATACCGGGTTTCAGAGTATTTGCACCCTGCTGGCAAGTTCTATTACAGGTTGGTTGTGGTTCCAGTTTGGGGCTGGCCTTGCATTCTGGATTACCGCAATTATAGCGTTGGTTGTTCTCTTATACTTTATACTGGTTATTCCAAAACCATCTGATAATGCAAGGCCCAATAACCCTTAGTTCGCTTCACTGAGCTGTTATCTGACTGAACGTTTAAGATACTTCACCTTCCTGTTTTACGGGTTTACCTTCTTTTTTAAAATATCCTGAATTTCCGTACCTACTTTAGTTATAACATTTCAGAACAGCCTAAACATTATTCACAACAAGACAACATTTAATTATCAAAATAGCAGGAATGAGAACTACCCTATTTAAGATCGGCATTTTATTGGTATTACTGGCAGCATGCTCAAAAGGTGAAAACAAGAGTGATTCATCAACTCCTATTGATGATGATTTGCAGGGGCCTATTTCCCGGCCCTCATCCGGGTATGGTGCAGATGGTTCATACAAGGTTGCGGAGATCGACTTCCCTAACCCGGAATATGCTGGCACCAATGTGACGATCTTCTATCCCCAGGGCATAACCTCTGCAATGCCGACTATATTTTACTCGCATCCTTATGGTGGCGAAGACAAAGAATATAACCGGGGGCTGTTTGAGTTTATCGCGAAAAAGGGCTATGTCGTTGTATTTGTCCCTTATCGTACCATTGACATAAGCATTGACCATCGTTATCTTACTTTATGGAATGGTTTTATGAAGGCTGCGGCAGACTATCCAAATATTATTGATACCCGGAAAGTAGGCTTTATGGGGCACTCTTTTGGGGGAGGAGCAACCATAGATTTGTCTTACAGGGCTTTTACAGAGAAAGGTTGGGGCCAGGACGGGCGCTTCCTGTTCACCATGGCACCCTGGTACAGCTACCCATGGGGTAGCAGTCAGACTACAGCGGAACAGTTACAGAACTTCCCGTCCAATACAAAAATGATCTCCCAGGTATATGATGAAGACACCGACAATGACCACCGTATGGCAATAGATATCTTCAACCATATTAACATTGCGACAAGTGAGAAAGATTATATCTATATCAAATCATCCACTGTTGCAGGATATAAATATGTAACTGACCATGTGCTGCCCAATAGCCGCAGTGCCTATGACGCACTGGATTATTATGGAGTTTACCGTTTGCTGGATGCCCTTATTGACTATAGCTTTAATGGTAGTGCTGCGGGAAAAAAAGTAGCCCTGGGAAATGGTTCCACAGAACAGATAACTATGCCGGGTTACAACGGACAGTTGATGGCTCCCCTAGAGGTAACAGATAATCCATCACCGAAATATCCCCAGGACAAGTATACATTTCCTTGTAACAGTTCGAACAATCCAAGGATAGATTACTGTGAATAAATTTTTGAAAAATCACTATTAATGGTTTTGCCGGATTTTATCTCACAGGTATTAATTCTCCGGCATTATCGATAATAACATCGATCTCATGTCCTCTTTTATCTCTCCGGTAGTAAAGATTAATAGGTTTGCCTGCATTGGTTTTTCTTTACAAATTCTGAAACAATCAGCGCTTCAAACAGACTTCCTCTCAATGGATGATTTGTCAACTGTAACTCACTTGTTATTCTTAAATAGCCAAATCGGGAATCAGATTCCCCTTTTTTCCGGCATGCCAGCTGCTTTTCTGTGGGCGGCTTTATACTCTTACGGCGACGGCTACGGACAATATATTTGCCATTGAGCATGTACCCTTCAATATCGCCTATTGCGCCTGTGATGCCACCCAATAGGCCATTCTTTAAACGTGCCATTATAATGAATTTTAAAAATCTGATTTGAAAATGAATGCCCGCTATATAGTTAACCCTGTTTAACATAGCGGGCATTATAAGTTTATATTATGCTAACAACTCCCGCATAAATACTATCGCTCACTTTTCCCTCTATGCCCGCAAAAGCCAGATACGTGTGCACTTCATCCCCGGTAAAATCTACCGGTAGTTGAATCGTATAGGTCAATGCAGATCGGGATGCTGCGTTAATACTTGTTATAAATTCAGTTTTTTCTGAATTATACACCATGATCATTAGCGAATCTGCAGGATTAGTTAACTTCCGGACATCTTCACTTGCCGTCCATGAAAATTTAACTTTAGCGCCTGCTAACGCTTCAGCAGTAACACTTTTAGGACCGATTAACTTACCCCGGCTAAAAGATAACTGAGGCAAATTGATACTAAAATCAGGTGATACACCTGTCACTGCATATTTGAGATTATAGGCTACCGCTGCATTCATAGCAGATTCTGATACTTTATGCTCCTGGAAGCCTATGTCTATCAGGTCACTAATGTATGCTAACAGAGTGGTAACCATACCAAACTTAAAGCGTTGGTCAATTTGCTTTTTTGTAGGTGCTTTGCTTGAGGGTGTATGCAAACTGGTAATTATACTTCTACCTTTTGAAATTGCCCCAATCAGGCCACCGGTTTTGCCTGAAAAGCCACCGAACGGTCCTTTTAATTGTATTCCCATAAATTTTATTTTTATGATGTCGTTAGATAATGCTACGCAGGTTAAATCAGGGTTAACTGTAGCTGATTACGACAAATTGGATGTGTTTTTCAACAAGTGGTAAGCGTCCTTTCCTTCCTTCAATTCGTATTGCGAAATTAAGACCAATACATGAAAACAATCTCTGCTGATCCCAGATTTAACAGAATTTTTCAGTTTGAGTAGTGACCGTTCGTAGTGAGTTGTATAAGTCTCTATAGATAGCTCGGGTTTAATGCGCGTTTAAGCCGGGGTTTGATCGTATGGAGCCGACTTAACCCCGACTTAAACGCGCATTAAACCCGAGCTAACCCTGATCTAAACCTTAACTCTTCCCGAACTCTTCCCGAACACTCTCTACAGAAATTAAATCAGTGAAAGTATTGTACCCACTAACCCTGCTACCTCCTCCCCAGGGGGAATTATGATTCAATATTTGACGCTAATAATCTCTCATGGTATTTCTCCCGTGCAGCTTTTAACTTCGCTCTAAATAACTCAGGATTATTCCAATGAATAATACCAACCATTTTCCTGTGTTTCCTGACTTCTGCAACAGCATCATACGGTTTTGATTCTTTCATATTGAATGGTTTTTAAAATTAAAGAAGGTATCGTAATTTCTACTTGTTTGTAACCATATAGCGCATTTACATGATTACACATTTTTATTCTAACCGCTCTGCGATATTTCATTGTTACTTTTTTAAAATCGTCAAAAACTGGTTTCTTTCGTTCCAAAGCTGCAAACACCGGTGTCCCAAGCGCCTTCCTTGAATCAGCTCCCTAACCTTCACCGCTAATCACTGACACCGGAGCTACGCAGCCTTGCAGCTCCTTAACTTAATGAAAATCAATTTATTAACAAAAATTCACCTTGATTTTAGCCTGACAGTTAAAAAAGCATTTGTTAATTCTGAAATAATTTCCCTAGATTTGTTAACCTATAAGTTGCGCCATGGAATTGATCACTATTTTTGAAAATGACTCTAGCAATAGACTCCTGGCTGTTCGGTACGATGGAAATGAATGTGATGAATTTGACAGGCTTTTTGAAGAATGGAATGATGTGGAATATTTATATAACTTCTTAGAATTAAATAAGGAAGACCTAAATGATGCCTTTCTGAGAGACATAAGTATTGAAGAAGCCGCAGCTGAATTACTTTCAGAAGCTGATTTGATGGAGGAGCAACTTTATCACAGATTTGAAAATGGAGAATTAAATAATTTGTTCGTGCCACTCCGTAATGGAGATTATATTTTTGAACTTCAAGAATCTAAAGGAAAAGTAAAAACAAGATTGATAAGCAGGCCTAAAATTCGAATTTATGCAATTAGAATAGCAACAAATGTTTTTATTATTACAGGTGGAGCGATCAAATTGACACAAACAATGCAGGATAGGGCACATACTCAATTGGAGTTAAAAAAACTTAAACAGGTAAAAACCTGGTTAAAGGAAAATGGTATAGAATTTCCTGAAGATCTAAACGATTTGCAATATGAATAATTCGAATTTAAATAAGCTAATTAGTAAAGAAACTTCTCAATGGAAAGAGAAAGCGCAAAAACGAATTAGTGAAAGAGATTGGAAAAGTAATTCCAGAGCTGTTGCTCTTACTGTGTTGACTCAACTCAGAATAAGAAGCCTTTCGCAGACGGAATTAGCCGGTATGATGGGCGTATCGAGGCAACAAGTGTCTAAAATTGTCAAGGGTCAGGAAAACCTGACCTTTGAGACTATAAGTAAATTGGAAAAAGCACTAGGCATAACGATTATAAAAATCTCAAATATACTAACAGAAGAGAATGGCACGAAAATACAATTACCTTCTGTAAAAATTAAGCCACAAGTAATGTTATATATGCCTGTTTTTTCTCCTAAAGTAAAGCAAAATGAATCACCTGTCGAACTACCTCAAAAAAATGGTTTTACGACATTCTCAGCTTAGGAATTATTTTCACTTCATTTGTTAAGTATGAATTTAGAATATAAGCTTGTAAACATTTTAACAGAACAATTCGCAATAATCGACAATGTTTACAAAGAGGGCATTGAATCCTCTACCAAATCAACTTTAGGATATAACTTTGCGGAAGCCGTTCCATTGATTAAGGCATCTATCAGAATCGAACTATTACAAGATGACAAATTATTTTTAATAATAAAAGCAGCGTGCGTTTTTGAAATTGAAGACGAAAGTTGGAACGTAATATATGATAACTCTTCTAATACTGTAACGCTACCCAAAATCTTTGCTTGTTTTCTGGCAACCTTCACGATGAATACAACCCGTGGTATTCTTCATGCTAAAACAGAAGGTTTGCCGGTACACTCCGCCGTTATCCTGCCTTTAACTTCGTTTGAGGAAATTGTTAAAGAGGATGTTGTTATCGTACTTGCGAAATGAGGATACTCGTATTTTCCAAGTTCATTATTTAAACATTATTGTTCATACGGACAAGATCCAGCCGGGTGAAAGGAAACTTTTCCACTATAAGCTTTAGACGAGGTACCTTACCTGAATTATGCTTTTGCAATCTCATCCTCACAGCTACCAATGTATCTGCGACCATGGTTTATACTATCTAAAATATAAGTATAAAATGGCGTAAAAACGTCAATTCTATCATGTAGGTTTTTAAAGAGTGGCTGTATCAAAAGTATGCAAAATATGAGGTACTTAAGATAGCAATGTCGGGATCCCCCCCCAAAGATGTCGCTTTTACACAGTGTCAAATCCTGAAATGGTTGTCATCTTTGCATTGTCGATAAGTTCAACATAATTTAAATAACGTTTTATGAAAAGAGTATTTGAAGGATCTAATGTCCTCAAACCGGTATTAATAATTACTATGCTTTTTTTTACAGTATTTCAGTCTAAAGGGCAACAGAGTAAACCTGCCGACAGTGGCTACGTGCCTGTTAATGGCATTAAAGTTTATTACGAAGTATATGGTGAGGGTAAGCCTATCGTTTTACTGCATGGTGCTTTTATGACCATTGAGATGAACTGGCGGCAATTAATACCTGAATTGTCAAAAACAAGAAAAGTAATTGCCATTGAATTGCGGGGACATGGACATTGGGCTATCTCGATAGTTTTTTAAAATAACCATAATCATATTCTTGTGTTAATTAGAAGAGATGTTGCCAGGCATCTTGAATGCGAGCCTCGAATCATAACAAAACCTCTTTGATTTTTTTACAATAAACTATAATAGTATGAGAAGAATAATTGTTTTATCAATGATTACATTAGATGGTGTAATGCAAGCTCCGGGCGGCCCCCAGGAAGACACATCAGGCGGCTTCAAATATGGCGGCTGGACTGCACCTTATGGTGACGAGCTTTTTGGAAAGATTATGGAAGAAGAATTGAAACCGGCAGATTATATTTTAGGCAGAAAAACATTTGAGATTTTCTCGGCCTACTGGCCCCAACATGCTGACTTTTGGCCAGGCATCAATGATGGCACCAAATACGTTCTGTCGCAGACCATGGAAAGATCAGATTGGAAAAATACCATTTTCCTCAAAAGTCTGGCAGATATTGAAAAACTCAAGAATTCCGAGGGTGCTGACATTCAGGTTTGGGGCAGTAGTAAGCTCATTCAACTGCTGCTTAAGCATGATCTGGTGGACGAGCTCCGGATCAAAATTTACCCGTTAATTCTGGGTGAAGGAAAAAAGCTGTTTGAAAACGGCGCGATCCCGACAGCATTTACACTAACAGAAAGCCATGTTACATCAAAAGGGGTTATTATAACCAATTACAAGCGAACTGGAAATGATATCAAGACAGGTACTGTTGGAGCTTAAGGAGGTATAGTATGAAAAGCGATAGTGATATTGCAACTCATTCATTCACCGCTACCGCCAGCAAATACCACGCAGCATGCGGCAACCACTGCTCCGCCCACCGCCAGTCATAGTCCTTCCCTGTGCTGGCATACGATAAGTTAAAGTCAATATCATCTTCGTTGTCCAATCCGGAAGTAATGCCGTTTACAATACCTCCCGGTGCATTGGTATACTCAAACGTTCCAAAGAAACCATAAGCAGGATTATTGTGCCCGGTCCCCTGTAACATACATGCATCATAGGGATTCAAACCTAATATCCAGTTAAGCTGGTTAAGCGCGAAATCCTCTAATTTATCATGCAAATCTTTGTCTTCTTTGAATAATTGCGCAGACATTCTTGCTGCTACTGCCACAGATCCCAGCCTGGCATTTTCGCCCTGCCACCAGGGAGACGCTTCACTACCGTGAGGAAAGAAGAAAGCAGTTTTCCGAATACCAGCCGTATCTTCTGTATACTGCCGGCTATAGCCAAAGGGATTATTCACTTCTGATGTTAAAGCTAACTCATACACCATATTTTTACGAACAACCTCTTTTATTCTGCTCTGCATATCCGCAGATGCTATCTTATAAAAATTCAACAGGCTTACAACAGGCAATCCCGCATCCGAAGGATGGAAGAATGGTCTGTCTTTATCATCCGCTCTGAAATAACCTTTCGGCATCAAACGGGAAATCAAATTATCGGCTCTCTTATTCGCTGCCTGTAAATAAATATCTTTTTTAGTAGCGCGGTATAATTCCGTTGCTGCATTCAACGCACAATAATCATCGACAATATTCTCCTTCTTATCATTCGTCATCAAACTATTCTCTTTCTCCAAAAAAACAAACGCATCTTCCGCTGCTTTCAGATAAGCCGCATTACTAAACTCTCCCGAAGTATCATACGTAGAAGCGATAGCCAGTGCTGCAATAGACAACCCCGCACCGGAACGGTAACCCGACTGATAACTCCTCCAGTCATTCTGTTCAACAGCCCCGCCATACGTCTGGTCCTTCGACTGCTTAATTCTATACCCTTTGTCTTCTGCACGGATCACACGGTCCTTTGCCATCTTACCTGGCCCCGGCGCTGAAACAGAACGGTAAAAAGAACCATTCGGCGCCTTCAGCCGCACCAGGTAATCTGCTCCATACATCGCTTCATCCAATATCCTTCTTAAATACTGACGATAATCTGTTCCTGTCTTTTTCTGCAACAAGGCATACGTCTCCAGTAAACTAAATACAGTTAAAGATATCTGCTGAGGATTGAAATAAGTAGAGAAAGAAAGATGAGAAAGATGTTTACCATAATCACCGGTAGCATCATACCATCCACCATGTGCATCTATGGTATCCGTAGTTTTACCCGATAATAACAGGTGATGATCTGCTTCATCCAGCAAACCAGAACTTCTCTGTCCTTTGAAATAATACACCACATCAGAGACAGTCGCCTGCTCAAGCACATTTTTATTAATGATAAAAGGATAAGATACAACCGGTTTGCCCGCTGCCGTAACCTTCAGATAGTAGTTACCAAACGTTTTATATCCGCTGAAATCTATTGTCCAGAAAAGCCAGTGCTTCCATTTATTCACCGGACCACTATACACCACTTTGCCGCTATATACTTTATTGCCGGTTACAGCATCTACCAGCTCAAAATTATCCACGGCCACTTTGGACTCAGCCATCAGAATAGCACGTTTGGATTTACTGTACTCATATCCCACATGATTGGTAATTAATTTCACAGATTGGGCCATCAGCATTCCCGGAAATAACAGTAGCAGAAGTATGGTTGAATATCTCATGGTAATATTTGATATATACCCTAAAATAAACCAATGAATGGAATGTTTGGGGATTATTGATGAACGGTTATTAATTATTTTGAATAAGACCGGAGATACACCAAACGTGTTATAATATCCCCGGTCTTATAGCAGTCAGCTATGCCAGACGTTTGTTATTCTCAGCTATAAACGCCTCTGCGAAGTCAAAAGCCAGCTTTGCCGCCTCCTTGGGAGTGACAATCGTGTTATTGGCATACGCTCCTGAAATGATCGCTTCCATAGCCCTTCCTGCAATTTCCTGACGGATATCGAGTCCCGTTGTTTCATTACCTGAAATATTCATAATATATGCATCTGGATACCGCCAGACCGGTTAAGTCTATTATCTCCAACAAATATTTCACCAGATTCTACATCATATATAGAAATTAATAAATAACTCACACTTTTATCATTTATTACTTTATTTCAGATATACTAACTTCGTCCCAACGGGCCCTATTATACGAAATTTTTCGAGGTCCATATCATGTGAACAATGTATTAGTCCCTATGCAAAAGTATATGTGTGTGCTGGTTCTCTGGCTGGCTTCTTTACCTGTTTTTTCACAAACAGTTCTAAACGCGGGAGTATATAATAACGGGGATAATACTTACACTTTACGCTGGGCAACTAATGACAAAACATTAAGTACAGGCCCTCGTGTGGCAGGATTAGGCTCCTCTACCCTGGCAGGTTATTTACTCACATACCCTGATAGATTAGGAGACAAGATCTCCATCTGGTTAAACAACAATACAACAAATCCTGTCTGGATCAACCTGGCTGTTGCCGGCTATGCCAGTGCGAACCTTATGCCTGCTACTGAGGGCGGCAATGCCGGTACCAATATCGACAGCGCTCTCAATAGCAATCCTGATTTTATCTTTATATCTCTTCCTACTAACGATATCGCCAACGGACTAACGATTAATCAAATCCTGGCTAATTTCAGGAAATTGGATACGATGGCCCTCAACAGAGGCATTCCTGTTTTCTGGGAAACAACACAGCCACGGAATACTTTTACAGATGCACAGCAACAACAGCTGAAAACACTCGCAGACAGTATCCGGGTAATATGGCCCAAACGATATGTAGAAGGTTTTAGCAATACCGTCGATTCAACGGCCACCACCGCTGCCCGGATAAAAACAGGCTATGGGGCAGGTGATGGTGTACACCTGAATACTACAGGCAACCAACAGATCGCTGACAGCCTCTTTGCCCGTTGGAAATCTTACTTCACGGTCATACAGGGCGTTGCCGGTTATGTTGTAGAAACATCTGCAGATGGCAGCACCTGGACACAATTGGATGTGATCTCCGACCCTACCCTTGTAAAAAAGACTTATACCGGTACCGGTCTGCAATACTTCCGCGTAAAAGCGCTCTATACCAATACAACGTATTCCGCTTATTCCAATACCGTCGTTTTACCTGCTTCGGCTTCCAGCACCGCTCCTGTTAACATCAGCAGCCCTAATCGTATACTGGTAGACCTGGGTGGTGATGGCGTGAATACTGTACTGCCGAATGGCACGCCTGCTGGTCTGGCTACTGCTTCTCCCGATGCTTATGGCGACTACTGGAATAACTGGTTTGGCAGTGGTGGTTCTTCGGGATTCAGGGACGGTGCCACTATCTCTAAACTTGTAACAACGAATAACAGCGCTACAGGTATTTCCATGAAGATCACAGGCCAGCCGGACGGAACTTACAATACAACAGCGACCACCAGGGGCATCAACTTCAACGGCTTTACCGTGGCTTCCAATGACTACCCGGCGACTGCCTTATCTGATAACATGTTCCTGTATAGCTCTATCAATCCTAATGGAGTGATACTGCATATCACCGGATTAACCGCTAAGAAAACATACCGTTTCAAATTATGGGGCGCACGTGTAGATAATACCACCACACCAAGGATCATGGAAACACGTCTTGGCAGTCAGGCATGGACCAGCGCCAAAACAATGGAAACAAGGTATTCCTCTACTGATACGCCCGATTACAACAGGGCTATTGTATACGACAGCATCACAGGATTAGATTCCCTGGATATTTATATGAGAGTAGGTACAGGCAGTACATTCACGTCTCTTAGTCTGGTTGATATCAATATTATAAATCCCGTTACCATAGATACTACACAGGTATGCGCAGGCAGTGATCTTACCCTTAGCTCTGCCCTCTCCAGTACCAGTTATCAATGGCAGCAGAATACCGGCAACGGGTATACCGATATATCCGGACAAACAGCGCAGTCACTTTCATTAACAAACATACAGGCGGCATCGTTATACCGGTGTAAAATAGGGAACGATACCAGCCAGGTCTTCTTTGTAACATTAACAATAAATACCCCACCTGCTGTATCTATCAGTACAACAGATCCTACTGGTTGTTATGGGACATCTTTCGTCTTTACAGCGAAAACAGAAAATGGAGGGAATACACTTGTGTATCAATGGCTGGTAGACGGGATAGCAGCAGGCATTAACAGCAGCACGTTCTCAGGTATACTGACAGACCGTTCCACTGTACAGGTAAAACTCACCAGTACCAATACCTGTAACACACAAACCGCAACAAGTAATATCATCACAGTATACGTGGATAGTATCGTTACGCCAACGATCGTCATAAAAGGCCCGGTAGTCCTTCCCATGTCAACAGCTTCGCAGCTCACTGCCACTGTTACACATGAAGGTACATCCCCGCTTTATCAGTGGATGGACAGCACCAGCAATCATACCTGGACTAACATCTCCGGCGCAACAACAACTGCCTTATCTTATTTACCGGCAAAAACAGGAGATAAAGTTCTCTGTAAGCTGACAAGCAATGCAGGATGTCTCAGCAGCGACATTGCATTCAGTACGCCGCTTACTTTCACCGTACAACTGATAACAGCAGTAGATCCTGTACCGGCTTCCGAATATGGTATCCGTTTATATCCAAATCCGGTGAGCAGCGTACTTACGTTAGCGCCCCTGAAACCAACTGATAGCTGGTCTTCTTTAGAGATACGCAGTGTGGACGGGAAACTATTATACATCTCTACACAAATAAAAAACCAGACAAGCATAAACATCCCCGTAAGCAACCTGGAAAACGGTGTATATATTGTGGTATTGAGAGGAACAAATGCAAAGCTTGCGACGATTAAGTTTGTAAAGATCTAATATAAAAGTTTAATTAAAGTTCTATTCAATTTAGTTTCTAACGGAGCTTTTAATTACAAAGCTTTTTCCCATTGTAAGATCTCCCGGTAACCTGTCGGCTGTATGCTAAGATATCCGGAAAAAGGATAATCAAGAATAACAATGAGGTATATCACTAAACCGATAAAAGCACCCAGCATGGCACTCAGGAAAATATGTAAACGCATATTTTCAATATCCAGCATGGTAACAAAAATAAGTGTGATCAAACCACCTATTAATATGGGTAACCATAATTCAAAAGGGATACCGGTGTTAGCAGATAACTGTCGTAAACTACGGTTAGTAGCTAACTCGTTCAGATGCCGGAACATTTCATCTGATCTGGCATTCAGATTAATATTTTGTGGCTGCATCTGTTCTATCGCAATGAATACATTATCAAATGCTTTTTTACTTGACAAAGGCATTGGCTCCAGACGCCCCATGGCGGGATATTCTTCTGTTATCACTTTGTTGATATATTCCAGGTATACTCTTTTTATTCTTCCTGATTCCGCTGTATCCGGATAAAACTGAATATCACGATATAAACCCTTCGCCACACTGAATTCCATATCAGCATGTGAACCGGCATCATTGAATCCATCCCATACCAGGAAAACCACAAAGGCCAGCAGCAGGCTATACAACCCTCCTGCACAGGCAAAGATATTACCCGTTACCTCATTATGCGATCTCAGTACTCTTACCCGTATGAATTTCCGGAAAAGCCAGGTAGATAATCCGCCGGTGAAAGCGAAAACAAGAAGCATCAGCAACATCAGTAATACCGGAGGTACACTCAGAAGGGCATAGGAAAAGGACATAATACTTATTTATGGGATATGCCTGTAAATATAAAATTAATTATGAAAGTAGAAATTAAGTATCTGATCAGTGGTTAGTCTGGCCGTAGCTCCGTTCAGGGAATCCAGCCTGGATTTCGCCTGTACAACGGGATCCATTGTATTGTTATCAAGAATATTCTTTACGATCATTTTCTTCTTTACCGAAATAGTGTCGTGCAGGTATTTCTCCATCATCAATGAGGCTATAGGTGCAGCAAAAGTGTTACCAAAACCAACATTCTCCACAATTACCGCAATAGCTATTTTAGGATTATCCCGCGGAGCAAAGGCTACGAAGAATGCATGGCTCTTCATCTTTTTAAGTACTCCATTCACGATAGCGTTATTCTCTGCCGTCCCTGTTTTACCACAAATGATCTCTCCTTCCACCTGTGCATTACGTCCGGACCCTCTCTCTACAACGTCTTCCATCCCGTATATCACTGATTTGTAAGCGGTGTCCGTAATATGTGCCACCACATGACGCTCCTTATATTTATCCAGCAAACCAGAACTATCATTCTCAATCTGCCGCACAAAATGTGGCGGGTAATAATATCCCTTATTGGCAATGATACACATGGCATTCGCCATTTGCAAAGGCGTAACCACCACAGCCCCCTGCCCCATTCCTACATATAGTTCTGTACAGGAATTCCACTGACCATGGTATCGTTTGTTCATCCCGGCCGTATCAATAGCATAACCCGGATTTTCTGCCGGAATATCAATGCCAAGGCGATGTCCCAATCCAAAATTTGTCATGTATTCATGCCACTTCTGATGCCCTTCGTTTACACTACCCCATTTTCGGGCATCTACTTCCATGCGGTAAAGGTTTACAAAATATGAGTTGCAGGAATGAGAGATAGCGAGCCGCAGATTGGCAGCATGACCGGCATCACTATGTTCACAGCCTATACGGCGTCCGCAGCTCCAATAAGCCCCGTTACAGGCATAGCCATAGTCGGGGGTGATAATCCCTTCATCCAGGGCAATTAAGGCCGTTAATGGCTTTATAGATGACCCGGGGGAATAAGTGCCTTGTATCGCACGGTTGAACAATGGTTTGGTCGTATCGGCAAACAGCCTGCTGAAATTCCTGGCCCGGTAAGAACCGGTGAGCAGATTAGGATTATAGGTAGGGCCGCTCACCAGCGCCAGTATACCTCCCGTTTGAGGATCGATGGCTACAATGCTGCCTATCTTGTTATGCATCAGTCTTTCCCCCAGCACCTGCAAATCAATGTCAAGCGACAGGTCCAGGTTTTTACCAGCAACAGCGGCCGTATCAAACACTCCCCTTTCATAAGCTCCCTGCGGGCGGTTCAGATTATCCTTTAACAGGTACTGTGTACCGCGCTGCCCCATCAGCACATTTTCATAAGTCCTTTCCAATCCGGTCATACCCAGGTAATCGCCCATCTGATACGCGCTGAAAACAGGGTTCGCCTGCATTTGCGGGGATATCTCTCCTATATAACCTAATATGTTGGCTGCCGCATGGTAAGGATAAGAACGGATCTGCCGCTGTATCAGTTCAAAGCCAGGCTGAAACATATACATGCTCTCCTGTAGTTTGCTGAAAGTTGCGGGTAATAATAAAGATGCAAATACGGATTGCCTTACCCTGCCGTTTTTAATAACAGCTGCAATAATGCGCTTTTTGAACTCCACCGTATCTATGCCCAATATATTACACAGATAACCGGTATCAATGTTTTTCAGGCCGGACGGTGTGACCATCAGATCGTACATCACATCATTCTGTAGTACGCTCCTGCCTTTACGGTCATAAATAATGCCACGGCCGGGATACACGACTTTCCTCAATACCGAATTGGCATCTGATAACCTGGAATATTTCTTCTCCATTACCTGCAGGAAGAATAACCTGCCGACAATAACGAATACTCCTGCTGCAATAATTAACTGGATCACCCTCTTTCTGGGTTGGTTGTAGATAGACATGGGACTGGTTGTAAACTGTGGCAATACTAACACGACGGGGATACACGTAATTCAAAGACAGTTGTAGGGCTGCCTCCGGGCTATTTGTGTCTGTGTCTATGGTTATATTTCACGCAAGCTACAATACAAAAACCGGATTTTAATACCCACAAAAAAGCGCGCTGTATCTAACAAGGAAGAAAAATTATCTTATTTATATATACTAAGAAATAATACATTTTTTTAGTACTTTTCAATCAACAGGTCGAATACCGTATTTAATATCTAAAAAATCACCTATGAAGCGTGCGTGTTTTCTAATTCTATTTTGCAGCGCGATAGTGGGCATGGCTTTTACTTCAGGGCATAAGAATAAACCCCGATGTTCCCGCTGGATAAGAATATGAAAGAACCGGATTTATCGGCGAAACTGGTACCATCCTTATAATATTTTTTACCTTGCAGTATAACCTCATACAATGATATCACAACAAGTCTTAGCCCAGGTATTTAAAACACTCCACGAACGTGAAGGTATTTTCGTTATTCCTAATCCCTGGGATGCAGGATCTGCAAAGATGCTGGCAGCTACAGGCTTCGAAGCCTTAGCTACTACCAGTGCAGGACTCGCCTTTTCTTTGGGAAAAAGAGACGGGGAAAGTGCAGTTAGCCGGGAAGAAGCCTTGAAGAACGCACAGGACATTGTCAATGCTACAACCCTTCCTGTTTCCGCAGATCTGGAAAACGGTTACGGTATCGATCCGGAAACCTGTGCTGAAACAATTTTGCTGGCCGCCGGTATTGGTGTTGTTGGTGGTTCTATAGAAGATACAACGGGCCGCCCTGAAGATCCTATCATTCCGTTCGGGCTTGCCGTAGAAAGAGTGAAAGCTGCTGTTAAAGCGGCCAGAGGCCTTCCCTTCCACTTTACCCTTACAGCAAGGGCAGAGAACCTCATCCATGGCAGACCAGACCTGAAAGATACGATCCGCAGACTGGAAGCCTTCGCTGATGCAGGAGCTGATGTTCTCTTTGCACCAGGGCTAAAAACACTGGAAGAGATCACGGCCGTTGTAAAGGCTGTAGCGCCCCGGCCTGTGAATATTGTAGCCGGCCTGTCACAGACTACCTTCACAATAGCTGATCTGGCCGCCATTGGCGTAAAAAGGGTTAGTCTGGGTTCTACCCTGGCACGTGTGGCATATAGTTCTTTCCTTCACGCCGCAGAAGAAATTCATCAGCAGGGTACTTTCAGCTTTGCATCTGGCGCAGTCACTTATAGTGCCTTTAATGATCTGTTTAAATAATTTTACTGCACCGGTCTCATATTAAACGTCCGCTTTCTCTGCAGATCATTGAAATCAACTTCAATCAGATACTGTTTCTTCTTATAAACATACGCATCAATAAACCACAAAATATCATCCAGGTTCTCCTTCATTGGGGAACCTGCTACTTCATGTCCCATCCCTTCTACCCGCTCAAAATAATAAGGGTATTTTTTCTGTCTGAATCTTTTAGCCAGCGCCTTAGATCCAAAAAATCCTTTATTGAAAAGTCTTATTTTATTATAAATAACCACTTTATCTTCGGTACCATGAAACAACATAGTAGGCGCCGGAGGGATCTTATAGGAAGGCTTGCCTTTATAACTTAAGATAGCGCCCGCAAAAGAGAGTACCGCTTTATACTGAAAATCTTCCGGCAACTGTGATGTAATATCTGTATGATTTCTCTTTTCCCAGTCTGCATGCAAAACAGTAATACCACCTGCACTGGATCCGGAGAGCATCATCATGGAAGTATCTATCCCCAGTTTATCCTCGTTTTTAATCAGATAAGCCGTGGCATCATAAAGATCTGTTACAGCCATTTCAATAGCCTCTTTCAAAGGTTTGGTGTTCAGCGGAGAAATCTTCTTCTTATTACCCTTTAATCCGAGTCTGTAATCAATAGTAATTACTTTATAATTATGCTGAACAAGTTCATTGAAGTAAACAGCATAATAATCAGCATCCCGTTGTCCCATAAAAAAACCTCCACCAAATACAAATAATACACAAGGTTTTTTCTCCTGTATATCCTGGTTGCTGTATATATCCATCTTCAATGTATCACTGCCCTTCACACTATAAGTCAGGGTTGTCTTTTGCTGGGGAAATGCGTTTGATGTACTTAATAGCAGAATGGGGATAATCGCTCTTAAACTCATTGTACATACAGTTTAGTCAGATACACAGCAAACAATAAGCCAGTAATTAGTAGTTTTAGGGGACTCTAACGGAGTCGTTTTGCTGAATACATATAGAAGGTATATTAGTTGCTATTGAGTTCCTATGCCTGAGACGGCCCGGTTTTTATTTCCCTGAAAGGATAGCTGTATTAAAGTATTCCAATATCTTCTGCTTATAGGCTTCCTGTTCATCAGATTTCATAATCAGCGTATGCCCGGCATCATTCACTGTCCATAACTCAGTAGGTACAGCGCTATTCGCTTTTAATCTCTCCCCCATTTCAACAGGAGTCCATTCATCTGCATAAGAATAAATCAATAACATAGACTGCAGATTCTTTATTTCCTTTATTCTTTCAACAGGGCGGATTTTCTTTGCGTACCCGGGTAGAAGGAAATTCAGGAATTTTAATGTTTTATATGCAGCAGGATATTTAATCCAGAACTCTTCTGTTGTAGCAGACGGACTTTCCACTATCGCAAATGTAAAAGGATGAGAGGCATCTGTAAATGAGATGATCGCCCATTGCGCCCCAAGAGACACGCCATGATACCCCATAGGCAATGAGGGAGTGATCTTCTTTGCCTCGGCAGCAATTGCCAGTACATCTTCAAAATAAGAAAAGCTTCCGTTCGTACTCTCTCCAAAACCATTAAAATCGAACACCAGTGTATTAAAGCCATTATTCCTTAAAAACTCAGCATAGCCATTTTTTAGAAAATAACCTTTGGCCTCTTTTCCCATCGGATGCCCTAATACGATAGTCGCTTTTACGTCCTCTGTTTTAGCTTTTGCAAAGAGTCCCTGTATAATACCGCCTGATTTACTTTTAGCAGAAACAGGCTGCCATTCCAGGCTCTCTGCATCAGATAAAGGGCTTCTCCACTTTACCATGAAGGAGCCGACGAAAGGCATTTTGAAGAGCTTGTAGATCATGGGTTATATCATTAATGGTCAGATATCACAAATATAACACAAAGACTACATCCCCAGTAATTCCCTCACGATGACTGCCCCGACTAAAGTGCCCGCACCAACAGCGCCTGCTACAGACCTCATAGGCGTTGTATTATCACCGGCGGCAAATACACCCGGTATACTGGTATTCTTAAATTCATTGACTTCAATATAACCCTGTTCAGTCAGCTTACATCCCAAAGCTGCAGGAATAGTAGTATGCTGTACAAAAGGCAGTCTTGCATACAACGCATTCAGGTGTTGAGTGCTGCCATCTGTAAATACCAGGTACTCCATTCGCCCGTTCGTATGATGAATACGTGCAATCTCCTTTTCTACTATATCTGCCTTAATTGATCCCGCAGGAATAGTAGATTTCCCATTCGTAAAAACAGTCAGTTTATCCGTCCAGTTACTAATAAGCGTCGTAAATTCCACAGCCGTCTCTCCATTCAGCAAGATACCTGTATACTGACCTCTATACTCGTATCCATGGCAATACGGGCAATGGATCACAGATATTCCCCAGCAGGCAGAAAATCCTTCAATGGCAGGCATAATATCCTTAATACCTGTTGCAAACAGGATCTTTCCCGCATGGATAACTGTTCCTGATAACGTGGTAACTACAAACTGATTATCGGATCCCGTAACATCCGTTACGGTGTCTTTTGTGAATTTAACAGTAGGATATGCCAATACCTGGCTTAATGCCGTTTCCGTAATGTATGCCGGCGTTTGACCATCCTGGGTAAGGAAGTTATGAGAATGAGGTGTTTGTTTATTACAGGGGTTCCCGCTATCAATAATCAGCACATTACGTAAGGCACGCCCCATAGACATTCCAGCAGCTAAACCCGCATAACTACCACCAATAATAACTACATCAACATCGTTATTTTCTTTCATATCACTTTAATTAAGTCTCACAAATGAGACATGTATATACAAAAAATTTTACACACCTATTCCTTTGCTAAAGGAGAACCAGGCAAGCTTTTTAAGGTGCTCATTATCCATATTACCTGAAGCATGTGAATTAATAGAAGCCGTTACAATACCAGGAAAAAATATTGCAATCCATTCTACGGTGATCAGTTTACTGATAATTCCTTTATCCTTTAATTTTTCTATGATGTGCTGAATCTTACCAAATGTCCTGTCATACCTGGCACAATCTTTATCCTTATGTACATGCTGATGTCCGTGCATATGATGCAGTTTATGCAAAAAGGCATATTTAACACCGCAATCAATAGCGGCATACAGTAAATATTCCAGTTGTACCAATGGATCATCGGAACGCTGTTCCGCGGCTTTCATCGCCAGACCACAGCTTT
Organism: Chitinophaga oryziterrae; assembly: GCF_009758125.1. GTDB lineage: Bacteria > Bacteroidota > Bacteroidia > Chitinophagales > Chitinophagaceae > Chitinophaga > Chitinophaga oryziterrae. Next base: position 506,160 of record NZ_WRXO01000003.1, on the reverse strand, counting down.
TCTGCATTTCCTCATTACAGGCAGCCAGCAGTTCTTCCCTGTTGCTGAAATACCGGTGAAGCGTTCTGCGCGTCACAGTTGCCTGATCTGCCACCTTTTCCAGCGGTGCAGATAGGTCTTCATTAAAAATGAAGATGGCAGCATTGATGATATTTTGCCTGGTATCCTCTAACATGAATTGCAAATTTAGACAAATTTCTCAGAAATGAGACATTTAAATTATCTTTATTTCCCTATGCGCAAATTGTTGCAAAAAATCTAAGGCTCATTAAATGGAAAGATGCAGCACGTGTTATTCCCGAAGAATGTGTACTGGAGCATCTGTTAGACGCAGCTTCCATATAGGGTTAACGAATTGCTTTGATCCGGAAATCAAGACACCCGTTTTTTGCATTGCTATAATCTACATTTTGATGCCCCATGAATTTCTTGTACACAAATTTTCTTAATTTTCTGGAGCAGACAGAAGCTATTTTTTTAAATTCCTTTAAGAGATCTATATGTTGTTTTTTACCTTCCAGATCATGATTTAATAACCGCTCATGAATATAGTAAACATCATTTCTTGTGATCCTGGTAAACTTATTGTTGCACATATAACTGTACACGCGCTTCTCAAACAGGTTACCGGCGTAGATAGGGTATTTCTCAGAAGCGTAATGATAGGTATTATAAATATCACCATGCAAACGGCTGTTCTCTACCATAAAACACTGATCAGAAAATGCAGAGACATGGATAAAATTATTCTCTTCTTTAAATTTATCGTGTCTGGATTCTACTATATTATCATTCCAGAAAGGATTCGCTACAAATATTGAACAGTCGTTTTGCAATGCAGTTATTGATTCCGCTATCCAGTGAGAGGAGGTCCCCTTGGGCTCCATGATACAATCGCAGGTAAAGTATAAGAGGTATTTTCCTTTACAGAAATAAACGGCGCTCAGCGGGCCCATACTGTACCAGTATCCATCATAAAAATCTAAAACGAAGCTATCCCGTTTTATTGAAAATGCAGACAGGACCTTCTCACTGTAATCTTCACTAAAGTAATAAGCGTCGATAATATTTTTGCTGACAGCTTCAATAGCGTATTGCTCTACTTTAGTTCTATCCTTCACATTATTTATGATCAGTACTCTTTCCAGGAAATCATAATTGCAGCGCTTAATCATGGTCTCTAAGCGATTCTCTGTCAGTACCCGTTCCCAATCGTTTTCATAGCAATTCGTAAAAAAAGAAACAGTGGCATCCTGTTCGTTGGCAATACTCATAATATATTTGTTCAGCTACAGTTCAATAGGAGCATAAACATACATATTAATATCTACTAATCAAATACTCAAAAGGTAAACCCTGTAAGGGTCTACCTTTTGAGTTAAATCAGCTATTTAATCGTTACACGAATAAAATTCTGTATAGCTGGTAAGGTGGTAAACTCATTGGGATTGGGTACTGCCGCGATAGCTTTGCTTTCGGCAAGCGGTGTACCAGCCAGGTTAAACTGAGTAATGCCAGCGCCGGGGAACTGACTGATAGCCGTCCCATCATCATATAACGCTATACTGGTTGAAATATCTCCCTTCTGAGTAGCATCAACACCGTTGCCGGAAGAAGCAAAGAACCAGTCGTTCGAAAATCCATACATAGTAGCAATAGCAATACGGTCTCCCTGCGTGACTGTAATCGCCTGAGAAACACTGCTACCTGCCGCACCATTGATAACAGGCAATAATACCTTACTGGTAGCTGCTGCCAGCACATACACCGCTTTTACACCGGCTTTAGTCTTCAAAGCTGCTGCCAGCACATCCGCATTACCTTGCTGTGCTATTAACTTTAAACCTTCGCCCCTGTCGTTCTCACCCGTTTTATAAATGGGGTTATCTATACCGTTATACACGACTACCAGTATTGGAGATAATGGCGTAAAAACGCCAGTAATGCCACTTATATAAGCGCTCAGCGTTGTATTATCACCAGATTCAGCAATGCCTGTCAGCCCGTTTGCAGTAGGTTTACCAGCGGCATATAATGGAGCCGCATTCAGTAACTGACCGCCTACGATATAAGAAACAGACCATACACCCGGACTTAACGGCGTTTCGTTAGCAGTACCACCGGAAGTATTTTCCAGGGTAAGTGTAAAGCCGGAGTTTCCGTTATATTTCAAAGTGGCCTTTACCAGGGAAGAAGCAGGCAGATAGGTATTACCCTGTGCATCTGTACCATTTACTTCTGCAATATTCTGGTTATCAGCTACTCCGGGATGATTTACTGTAGCGCCAGGTACCTGGTTGATCCTGGTTCCGTTATCCCACAGTTTTACCTGGGAAGAAACATCTCCTTCTATGGGATTGCCTGTTGCATCGTACACCAGGATACCAGGGTTAGCAGGTGCAAAGAACAAGTCGTTGGACCAGCCATACATCGTTGCAAAAGAGATGGCCTCTCCTTTTGCGGCTGAAAACTGAATAGAAACTGATTGACCGGGCAGGATCACAGGAGGAGTACCAGTGCCTTTGAAAGTGCCGGATTCTACCAGTGGCTGGGAATTCAGGACATTTTCTACGGTAATGGTAGCGCTTTCCGAAGCCGGGGTATCATTTTTATCCTTGCTACAAGCGGTAAAGGCCAAAGGAAAAACCACTGCTGTTAACCATAAAAGATTTCTTCTACTGAAATTCATACGTTATTTTTTGTATTTTATAATGATAAATCACTCACTTCTCCTTTGGTCGGGGTGTTAGCAAAAACCTTACAGATAATTATTTAAAAAAAGTTTGTAAGGTTTCCGGGGATGGACCGACTAAGCACTAAAACCGGAGGGTGTTGCTCTCATTTAAATCAATCATGCAACTCGAAAACAATAAGGAGATTCCGGCGGTTAATAACCTCGTAGAACCGCAACAATGGGTACATAAGTATGCTGACTATCTGTATACATTTGCCTTTAACAGGACCAATGACGAAGAGTTATCACGCGACCTGGTACAGGAAACCTTTCTGGCAGCATTACAGGGTATGAATAAATTTGAAGGGAGAAGTACTGAAAGCACCTGGCTTACGGCAATATTAAAGAACAAGATTATAGATGTTTACCGCAGGAAATCATCTGGTCTTATTAACAGAAAGGATGCAGAGTTTGAACAACATAATTTCTTTGATCAGGAAGATGGTCACTGGAATGATGCGTACAGGCCCCAATTATTTGGTATAGAGCATGAAGATCCTGTTCTTAATAAGGAGTTTATACACTTTCTGCAAATGTGTATGCAGAAGTTACCTTCATTATGGTTATCCGTATTTACAATGAAACATATGGATGATGAATCAACCAAAACCATATGCAGCGAATTAAATGTTACGCCGGCTAATTTCTGGGTAATCATTCATCGCACTAAAGTTAATCTGAGAGCCTGTCTTCAAAAAAACTGGATGTAAATGAACAGATTAAAGAAAATAGTTTACAACTGTCACAAGGCTACCTTTCTGATTGAAAAGAAGCAGATAGGGACTATTACACTTCGCGAAAAGATAGAATTAAAAATTCATCTGGCAGGTTGTGTAATCTGCCGCATCTTTCAGCAACAAAGCATCCTTATTAACCGTACTGTAAAAGAACTTTTTCAACATAGACAAATGAAACTCGAAGATGATTTTAAGAAACAACTGCAACAACGTATTGATGAGGAATTAACAAACCAATAAAAGCAAAAGTCATATTTTTTGTAAGGTTTATCATCTGATTACGACCAAGCAGTAAACATAATAATGAAACGTACACTTATCTTTACTGTATTTATCTTTTGTACTTTTTTGCAGGTAAATGCTCAGATCTTCGCAACCGCTGGTAAAGCTATTAATGGTTATGATCCTGTTGCTTTCTTTAAATCATCTAAAGCAGTTAAAGGGGCTGATAGTCTTTTTTATCAATGGAAAGGGGTTACCTGGCTTTTCTCTGATAAAGAAAATATGAATGCCTTTAAGGAATCACCTGAAAAATATATACCACAATATGGTGGGTACTGTGCTTATGGAACAGCAGATGGTCATCAGTCTCCTTCGCAGATTGACACGTGGACAATCGTAGACGATAAGCTATATTTTAATTATAATAGTAAGGTAAAGGAGATGTGGGCTAAGGACCAGAAAGCGCTGATTATGAAAGCAGACAGTAACTGGTTAAAACTCAAAAAACAGGAATAAAAAAAGGCGATTCGGTATTGAATCGCCTTCTTTCTATTTAAGCAGTTACTTCACTTTCTTTTACAATCTTCACTTTTTCTTTTCTTAACACACGTGAATAAAGCGATAGTTTCGGATTGAAAATAAAGCTAAAGAAGAGTTTTGTCCAGGATTGATGCGATAACAACGTATCATAATAAGCTGGTGCTTTGCTCTTGATCAGTGGTAACTTATTCCATGGAATGGAAGGGAAATCGTGGTGTTCATTGTGGAACCCTACATTAAAGGCAACTTTATTCAGTGGCCCGTAATAGCTATAAGTCTCCTGTATAGGATCGAGGGTCAGATAATGCTCCTGGATCCATCTGGCGCCAAGAGGATGAAGCCCTACAGAGAAAAAGAAGCTGGCCAGCATATATACAAAGGCTTTAGGGCCGATGAATACAAAGAGCGCCACATTAAAGCTTAACTGGATGATCCAGTTGAGTAATACCCAGCGATCGAAAAGGTCAATATTCAATCTGGCCGTTCTTGTTACCTGGAATACCGGGAAAAAGAGGAACCAGAGCATTTTATTAAATGGATTGTTGCTTACCAGTTTTGCTTCCCAGAAATCAGGCAGATCAGCATCCAGATCATGTTCACCCTGGTGAGCATGATGTTTCAGGTGATAGCGCTGAAAAGAAACGGAGCTGGCAAAAATATGCGGAAGATTAGCAATGATCCCAGCCATCAGGTTAGGCACTTTTCCACGGAATATAAGACCGTGACTTGCTTCATGTATCATTACCCATAAAGCATGACTGATAAAAGCGCCTGCTGCATAAGCTGCCAAAAAGACAATCCACCAGGAAACATCACTAACAAAATACGAAATGGCAACCTGGGCTGAAACAAGGCCAATAATCATAAAAATCGTATAGGGATTTTTACCGATCAGCTCCTTCATTTCAGGATGTTGTTTAAGTATTTGTCTCACCCGAACGTGATGTGGGTTCGGTTCTTGACTCCATGTAAAGTCGTTCGCATTGGTATCCATACCTTAAATATAGTTTTAAATCCATATTTAAGAAACGAATTCTCATAAAATATGAAAAAAAGTTGGGGAAAGGGCGAAAAACCATGACGATAATATGATATTCGTTGCTGGTTGTGCTTGAAGTAAAAAGCTAATAATCACTCCGTTATCGTTTTCATTCATGAATGGGAAGTCAGTACAACAATTTTGCCTCCTGCTTTGTTACTTTCCATAAATTTATGTGCCTCAACGATATCCTCCAGTTGAAATACCCTGCTTACGTTCAGGTTAACCCGGCCAGTCTCAACGGAGGTCAGAAAGTTCTGAAAAGTGTGAGTAGAAAGGCTGATCTGGTCGGAGCTGTAAGTCGTCAGATTTACTGTAGATGGTATTACATCCATTGGTACAAAGTTGGGCATTGACCATGTTTCAGAAAGCATGCCTGTCATACAGACAGACCCTCCTTCATTTGCACATCTTAAAGAGTCCGCCAGGGTAACCGTACCCACAAGTTCCAATACCTTATCAACACCTGCGGGGTAGATAGCCCTCAGTTGTTCTTCCAGGTGTCCATTGTCAATCAGTACATGTGTGGCCCCGTTGTCTGTCAGCAATTGCCGGCTTTCTTCTTTCCGGGTTGTTGCAATCACGGTCACATGCATATTTTTAGCCAGTTGCGCAGCCAGCATCCCAATAGAAGACGTACCTCCCCTGATCAGCAGCGTTTCTCCTTCCTTTATTTTTAAAGACAGGTGTAATGAGCCATAGACAGTCTGAAACATTTCCGGGAAAGCACCCAGTTGCTGCCAGGGCAGCGTACTCTTAAAAGGATAAATGATGCTTTCAGGTAATACGGCGTACTCCTCATATCCCCCATCATAAGCGCGGCCCATCTCTCCCATTAAAGCGGCCACCTGCTGTCCTTTTTTATATTCTCCTGAAGGGTCCTCTTCAATCTCACCCACACATTCAATCCCTAATACGCGGGGAAACTGCACACTGGGAGATAATCCCTTACGCGTCATTAGTTCCGACCTGTTTAATCCAAATGCCTTTATCTTCACTAATACCTGTCCTTCCCCTGGCTGAGGTATTGGCCTTTCTTCAATGACGAAATTTTCTGCGGCTCCCGGATGATATAAAACAGCTGCTTTCATAATTATAATTTTTGCCAAAGCGTATCTACAAATAAGCGGTTACTATCGTAAAAAGAACTGACTGTTTTAAAGCCTGCCTGTATCGCCATTTTATCTATTTCTTTTTCACTATACTTTTGCGATACTTCCATATAAATGGGTTCGTCCTTATCAAATTTAAAAGTAGTGCCATCATCGAGTGTCACCTGTTGTCTTATCCTGCTGATGAGATAACTTTTACAAGCGCCTGTTACCGGGTCATATACAGGATAATGCGTAAAATGAGCGGTATTAAAATCGGCACCTAACTCATCATTGATACGCACCAGTAAATTGAGGTTAAATGCTTTTGTAAAGCCATCTTTATCATTGTATGCCGCCAGGATCTTCTGCGGGTCCTTTTTCAGATCGAAGCCGGTCAGCAGCATATCTCCTTTATTTAAAATCCTTTTGCAAAACGCCAGGGCTTCATCTGGCAGCATGTTTCCAATGTTTGCCCCCAGGAATAAGACCAGTTTCGGTTTTGTTACAGGTACCCGCTGTAACATAGAGATATACTCCCCTTCCAAACCTGTTATCTGCATTCCCGGTACCAGTGATGGCAAAGCGGTATGCAGGTAATCGATAGTATTGCGTGAAATATCAATGGGGTAATAATGATCACTGGCACCTGATCTTACGGCTTCCTGTAGCAGATGTATCGTTTTGGTAGCATCACCGGCCCCCAGTTCAACAATATCAAATGTAGGGAATAATTGCATGCTGGTCTTTAAGATATCCTGGCTTTAGTAAGTCAGTATTTCATCTTCTGCATTGGTTATATAATACTCCGGGGATTGCATGATCTGTTGAAAGATTTTATCTCCTTCTGCATTATAAAAGTATTTGGGTAACAAAAACTTCTGAGGAGATGATAATCCCTTTATTATATCCGTTCTGAAGACTGTTTGCGCGATCTGTAGTTCCATAAGACCGTAAAGATCCCCCTGATCGGGCACTCAGAAAATAAACTATTTTAATAATTACACTTAAACTAGTTTAAGGTTTCTGTGAGAGGTTCTTTCTTATTTTACTTAAAAACTCCGGAGTGATGCCCAGATAGGAAGCTATTTGCGTGTTGGGTATTCTTGATGAAAGCTGAGGATATGTTTTGATAAAGGCAAGATACCGTTCTTCGGCTGTAGAACTGATATTATGCAATACCCTGTCTTCCAGTTCTGCGAATCTGTTCTCAATGATGACCCGGAAGATCCGGTTGAATTTGGGGCTACTACTATACAAATAAATCAGGTCCGGTTTACTTATCTGAAGGATGACCGCGGGCTCCATTGCCTCAATAAAAACACGGCTGGGGGTTTCAAAATAAAAACTGTTTATTTCTGTTATCCAGTCATTCTCGGCTATAAACTGCAGATTGTGTTCCGCTCCTTTATCATCTACCTTATACTTTCTGCAATATCCTTCCGCTACAAATGTATAATGTTTGCAGATATCACTTTCCTGCAAAATAAACTGTTTTCTCTTAATCTTCCTTTCGACCACTCTTTGAGATAATTCTTCTCTTTCTGATTTATTGAGTGGAATAATATTGCCGATACTGGATAAAAGTTGATTTAATGACACGATTACCGCGATTTGGGCATAAGATACAAAGATTATATTACTCTGTTTTTAAGCTTTGTAATTGCGGCCTTAATGCCCTGAAAGCCGGGTTGGAAGGAGCCTTTTGTAATTTATACAGGAAACTGGCCTGGAAGAAGCCAGATTCCTATATAATTACAGTCAGAAACGGGACTATCTAATTTTTAATAAGTTTCACAGAAGGGACCCTCCAATACTGGTTACCCGATACCATCGTAGCCAAAAACCCTAATGTAACCTGCTCTTGCTGCGTCAGGGTAAACGTAAACTGGATAGTTGCAGTTGTCCCCACTTTAGTTGGAAATGTAGTGTAGCCCAACGCTGTTGAAAGATCACTGATATCAGGTAATGTGGTACCGGCAGCAGCTACGATATAAACCGGATCCAGCGCTTCCGTGTAGCAATTAACCTGAAAAATGTAATTCCCAGCCGGAAGAGTAGTTGTTTGAGAAATTTTCCCATTCACAATGTTAGCAGTTCCGCCCCACCCTGATTCCATCACCAGGCATCCTCCTATATTTAACCAGGGTTCAGAAGCATATCCGCCATAACCCGAATGATTGATCACATTCGTGCTTGTAATCCAGGGAGCAGCCAGTGTTCCCCATCTGCCGCCATCATAAGTAGCTCTGTCAAAAGGGCCTGTATTAGATAAATAAAGACTGGTTACATCAGCTTTTACAGTATGTACCTCATAAGCAGTATAAAATGTATCAATAGCTGTGGCATTGGGGAGATAGGCCGTGCGGTAACTAATAGTATTCCCTGATTTAAAAGCAGGCAATGAGGTGGTTAGGCCGGTCAGATCAGATGTAATCAGGGTATCATGCGTCATACCCGCATTATCTGAATACATAATCTGCATATTTATTATACCTGCATCTTTACTTACATCCGCCCAGCTAATCAACGCGGAACCGTCGAGCTGCATTTCAGCATTCACGATCCCGCGGTTGATAAGTGCACTCTGGTACAGATCACCATACACATTCGCTGAGGTATTCACAGGTATAGAGATATTCCCTTTTGCATCGAAAGTCCTGATTTCGAAATTCATCAACCCTTCCGGTAAACCTGGGATGATTACTTTAGCGGTATCTACGCCGGAAGTTCTTTGAACAGGCACCTCTAAAGAGTCCTGCCTGCTATTCCAGAACACCTTATATTTAACGATTTTCGGATCGGATGTAAAAAGTCCGGTAATCTCTACCCTGCTTTTACCCGAAAATGCCATAACTGAATCCATTTTCCCGGGATAAGTGATAGCTCCTCCCGCCATGTATTTGTCCTTGTAGTCATCCATTTTAGAACAGGCACTTATTATTAATACCAGCGATACTATTATATAGTAAGTTGTGATTTTATGTTGTTTCATCTGTTTTAAATTATCATTTATCAGTTTGCACAATTACTAATTACCCCATAATGTAAACTCTGCTATATTTATAAAATAAGATCCCTGCCAATTGGACAAGCTTCTTATTCTTACATAGCGATAGGCGATTTGTCCGGCAGGAAAATCAAACTGCCAGCCATTGTACGCCAAAGTCTGATCGGCTGTTGTTTCAGTTCCATAAGCAGATCCGGAAGGTTTCATTACATGACAGGTTGTTAGTTTGGTCCAACTGGGATCCAGACTGCCATCTAAATCCGGGCTATTAGATCCCCATATCTCAAAATCTTTTACATTTCCTCTTACATAATAATTATTCCCAACTTCCTTGTACGGATTTACCTGCATCCTGCTAAGAATGTGTGCTTTGCCAAGGTCCAGTGTTACCATTTGTGAACTGCCCGCCTGCTCCAGCGTAAATAAACAATGGGGCCAGCCCGGGTGGAGGTCACCATCATAAATATATGGTACATCAGTACGGCCCCCATTATTAAGAATTCCGGCATCGCTTGGTAATACATAATTGCTCCAGTCGGATTTCGGCAGCAGTTGTTCGAATATAGGCGTAAGCATTACAAATAATGTATCTGAAAAATTTAGCCACCTGTCTCTTACCACAAAAGCATACTTTCTTTCTACCGCAGGTTGTCCTCTTACAGCACTGGTGATAACCGGGTTGTTACTATACACATTATCCATCCCAAGGGTTTGTACCCATTGTCCTTTCCCGGCAGAATCCACTAAAGGGATAATGGCTAAATTTTCCAATGTAGGATTATTACAGGTAAGGTTAAACCCACCAAAAGTAGTCGTCACCTGGAGTGACCTGAGAGCCAGATCTACGGCAGGTGTTAAAGGATCTACAGTTGTAGTGACAGCCGCAGATGCAACTTCACTGGAATTCACGGCATACAATTTTATAGTATGTGCCAGGGTATCTCCAAAACCATCTACGGTTAATGTATTCACATAATGAGAAGCTTTCACTTCCCTGGTTTGTCCCGGAGAAGTTTCATACACTGCCTTCACATAAGAAAGATCTTCATCTGCCGGTAATGTATAAGTGAGCGTTGCCTTTCCATTCAGATTTACCACTGTTATACCGGATATAAGCCCCGGAGGGTTTGTATTAGACACAACCGGTTTGTTTAATTCGTCTCTCTTACAGCCAGCTACTATTAATAGTAGCGTTATATACAATAATTTTATTAGTCTCATCCTTTAATGTTTTATTTTACCAGTTAGGGTTTTGCACCAGGTTTGGGTTCACGAGCAGATCGTTCTCCTGTATTGGCCACAAATAATCACGGGGAGATACAAAATGTCTCGACAAAAAAGACACCTCACGGTAATACAGTTCAGGCGTTTGTCCGCTTACGACCCAACCTGTTATATTCCCGCTCAGTTCCTGTGCTGCGGTTTTCCAGCGTAGCAGGTCCCAGAAGCGATGTCCTTCAAAACAAAGCTCAATGCAACGTTCCCGCTGAATGATAGACCGCATACCATCTTTGGTCGTATATTTAGAAGGATTTTTACTATAGTTTGTCCATGAACTTTCTACTGTTGCTAAACCAGCCCTTGCTCTTATCCTGTTAACATAGTCATATACATCTGCAGTGGGTCCCTGTACTTCATTTAAAGCTTCAGCATATAACAAATACAAATCTGCCAGCCGCATTTCAGGATATGGATAAGGCGGATAGGTGAGTGTATTCCAGTCCATATGCCAGTTCACTGTTTTCTTCATATAAAACCCGGCAATAGGTACTGGTGAAGACTGACTTAATTCACTACCGCGGGCCATCAGCCAAAAAGTATTTTCATCACTTTTAGACGGGCTGTTTGCCATATACCAGATACCTCTGTCAAATCCCAGATCAGCATAGTACCTAGGCTCTCTGTCAAAATTTAATCTTGCAGTTGTTTCACCTTCTTTAACATTAAACCTTTCATCATGAGTGGCTACCCTCAGTGCAGCAATATTCGAGAAATCAAGTGTTCTGTCTTCATCGATCGGAACACCATTTTTCGTATAAAACATCTTTGCCATTTTTATGGTAGGTCCTAATAAAGGGTGGCCGCCGGTTTTTGAAGCCACTGCATTATTAAAATCGAACTGCCCTATTCCGCACCGTTGTAAGAAAGTGCAGCCCCAGTTGACACCACTGGTAGATCCCCATACCAACTCATTGTTCCAGGGTTCACTCATTGCGTTCCTGATACTCATTTGAGTCATGGTAGTAGTACTAAGCGGTATTGTCTGTGCAGGGAAAGTATATAACTGTATACTTTGTGCAGCACATAAATCTATAGCCGCTTTACATGCATCCACAGCTCTCTGCCATTTTTCTACGCTATAAGCAGGATTAAAGAGTGCCACTCCATCTTTATTTCTAAATGAACCATAATCTGAATTTCCATTAAATAAAGGGCTTGCCGCTGTTACTAATAGTTTTGCCTTTAACCCTAATGCCGCAGGTTTTGTAATGCGGCCAAGTTCAGAGGATATATTAGTGATGCTTGCAGGAAGATTCACGGCGGCCATATCAAGCAGATTAGCAATATAATTCACTACACTATCTACCGGCTGACGTTTCACATACACCTCCTCTATTGAAGCATTAATAGGTAAATTTTTATCTATTACCGGAATAGCCCCATATGCCCTGAACATCACAAAATGATAAAACGCCTTCAAAAACTGCGCTTCTGCTATCCATCTGTTCCTGGTGTCTATATCAAGATCTGGTACTTTGCTTAGATTACTTACGTTCTCTAAAAATATATTGCAATCCCTGATAGCTTTATAAGACGCTATTCCATCTCTGCCGCCAGTCATGAAATTAGCGATCGGATCTGATGTATTCTGGTCTCCATAATTTAACCGTAAAACATTGGTAGATCTGATATTATTCGTTGGATCAAGCACAAAAACCTCATCGCTTGCAGAGAGACCTACATTATATGTAGGGTCATAATCGACCGGCAAGTAAGAATAACAGGTAAATAAATATTTTTCAGCTTCTGTTTTAGAGGTAAAAGCATTGTCTATTGTAGCCACATTATCCGGTACTACATCCAGAAAAGATTTTTTGCAGGAAATAGCCAATAACACTGAAAGTATTAAGAAGCATATCTTGTAATACCTGCCAACAAGTTTATTATCCTTCATATAATTAGTTCTTTATTTAAAACTTAAAATCCGACTGTCAATCCGGTATTAAATACCTTTTGAATAGGGTATCCCAACCCTGAAGCACCCATTTCCGGGTCCCAGAGTTTAAAGGCGCTGATAGTAAATAAGTTCATCCCATTTACATAGATACGTCCGCTACTCAAATGGAACCGTTTCAAAAACTGATTGGGAATATTATATCCGATTTCGGCAGATTTTAATCGCAAGAATGAACCGTCTCTTAACCACCAGGAAGATACTGGTGTATTGTTTTCTGAAAGCGTATTACTTAAACGTGGCCAGAAGGCATAAGAGTTCCTGTTATCTTCTGACCAGTGATTATCAGCAATCACCTGCAATAAGCCATTCTGATTACCACCATTCAGATAAAAAGGTGTCGTATTTGCTGAGTTGATAATAAATGATGATCTGGCAGAACCCTGAAAAGCACCGCTGATATCAAAATTCTTATACCCGACAGAGAACAAAAAACCATATATAACTTCTGGTGTAGTAGGGAAACCAATTGGCACCTTGTCCGCATCCGTAATTTTTCCATCTCCGTTTATATCCCTGTATTTAATATCTCCTGCCATGGTACTCCCATATTGTACAGGAGAATTATTCACTTCCGCCTGATCAATAAACAGCTTCTCCGCAACAAGGCCATATATCTGTCCCAGCGAATTACCCACCTTTGATAAGTTTCTGTTATTTGCAGCGTATTGTGGCTCTTCATTTACCAACAGTTTACTCTTTGCATAAGTTAAAGTACCACGTGTTTGTATCCATAAAGAATTATTAAATGATTTATGATAATCCAGGGCAAGATCTACTCCTTTACTGGTAGCCTTACCTGCATTAGACGAAATATCTACCTGTAACCCCATTGAGGTAGGCATCGTACTTCTTACCATCAGAATATTACTACGATTCTGCTGGTATGCATCTACCGTTACTGTCAGGTCATTGAAAAGGATTAAATCCATTCCAAGATTGGTCTGTTTGGACAGTTCCCAGGTAATATTCTGGTTTTCGTAACGGTTTATATATACAGTGGGCCTGCTATAGTTAAAATTTGTACCAAAGTATCCGGCCGCAGCGCCATTTAAATTCACATCAGATAAATAGAAGAAACGATCTGTTGCACTACCTATCTGATCATTACCTACCAGGCCATATGTGAATCTGAATTTAAGCTGGTTAATCATATTTGTTAATGGCTTAAAAAACTTTTCATTAGATACGATCCAGCCTCCACCTATTGAAGGGAAAAAACCAAACCGGTGATTGGCTGCAAAACGTTCTGAGCCATTAAATCCGAAATTATATTCAAACAAATAACGGTTATCATATCCATAGGTAAACCTGCCGGAAACTCCTTCGTTCCTTGCTGGTAAAGACAATTGCAGGGTGGACGCATTTCCTGTAAGATAATTTCTGATAGTACCTATCACCATAGCACCTACACTGTGTTTATCGTTAAATACCCTGGCATAATTAATAGCCGCCTCCCCGTATGTAGTAGTATTTACATTTTTATCACCGGGATTATACGTTAAATATTCAGTGGGTGTTGTACCAACGCTTCCGGAGGCCCCATCATTAATCAGCGTTAAGCCACTGAATTTCCCATCAATTGCGCTGGACATATAATAGTAAGGACTGTACTGACGGGTTACCGCAAAATTTGCATACCGGCTGGTATAGGCCATCATTCTCACAGACAAACCCGGCGTAACAACATCCAGGTTTTGCTTTAAACTCAATTGCGCCGTCATGGTGCTGGTATTGGTTGCCTGAAAACCGGAAAGAGATTGTGCATATGGATTAACATACAGACCTCCTCCACCGGGTATTAGTGCATTCCCAAACAGCGGGTGTTTTGCATAAGGCAATAAACTTGCCGGATAAACTGCCGGAAAAGCCACCGGATTGCTCCATATAGCATTATAAAATGTAGCAGCACCACCACCAACAGGACCGTTATAATCATCAAATTGTCCTTTAAGGCTTACCAGCGCCTCTGTTGTTTTTGTAAGGTTTAACGTAACATTAGATAAAAGCGAATAAGATCTCAGCTTAATGTTATTACTGAAATTATTAAGAGAATTTTCCTTCAGAATACCATTATCAACATTATATGTCATGGCCAGATAATACTTCGATTTATCAGAACCTCCACTGGCATTAATGTTAACTCTTTGATTGTTGGTGTGATTTTTAATCAGTTGTTGTATCCAGTTATTGTTGGGATATAATAAAGGATCATCCCCATTAGCCGTATGATCGATTTTATTCTGAGAATAAGGTAATGCACCAAGCGGATTCCTTGTTAACACAGCCTCATTCGCAAGCTTCATATAAGTGACATTATCTGCCAATGCAAAATTCCGGGTATTGGAAGAAGATGAGTTCTCCATACGTACATTGAATCTCATTTTTCCGTTACCCCCTGTTTTGGTCGTTATTAGTATCACTCCGTTTGCACCTCTTGCTCCATACAAAGAGGAAGCTGTTGCATCTTTGAGGATGGAGAAGCCTCCGATATCGTCTGGCTGCAACCTCGCCAGGTCCCTGGAAGACGATTCTATATTGTCTATTAAAATAAGCGGATCAACTTTTCCCGCACCGAAAGTACCTACTCCCCTTACAAAGAACTGCGCATTATCAGCCCCTGGCTCACCACTGCGCTGATAAGAAATAATACCGGCTATCCTTCCCGCCAGCATAGTGGTAAGGTTGGAAGAAGGTCCTTTAAGTTCTTTGGGATCAATGCTGGTGATAGAGCTGACCAGGCTTGTTTTTTTCTGCGTGCCATAAGCAACTACTACCACATCTTTTATAGTATTATCCTTGGGAGAAAGCAATATTTCATAATCATTCACACCATTTATAATGGTTATTTCCCTGGCGATATAACCAACATACTGGACAACCAGTACTTTGCTGCTCCCCGCCACTTTTAATTTAAAATACCCATTCTGGTCTGTTGTAATACCATTGGTGGTCCCCTTTAACAGTAACGTTGCCATTGGTAAAGGGGTTTTAGTATCCTCAGAAAGTACCCTCCCGGAGATCTGTTTATCCTGTACAATATCCTGATTCTTCTTTTCTGCCGGTTTACCCGGCTCTGCAGCAATTTTCTCTTCTCTTTTAATAAGGACCACATTCTTTTTCAGTTCATATGTTAAATTATGGCCCTTTAATACCTCATTCAGGACAGTGGTAACCTTTGTATCCGTATAATTTAACGGGCCACTTATTACTTCACTTTTCAAGAGGGTTTCTTTATAAAAAAAGGTAAGGTCCGTCTGCCGTTCAATAGACTGGAATATTTGCTCCAAAGTCATATTGTTCCCTTTTATCGTGACTGTTGGGGTCACAATCTGAGCATACATCGTAAAATTTAAAAAAAAGAATAAAAAGGCTGTAATACAGATTTTTTTGCGCGCAAAATCTCGACTCGCAATTTTCATTAACGGGATAATTCTTTTCATTTTCCTTATTTGGTTGATAATAACTACAACATGGAACTTATTTTGCCCTTCATAACATGGCTACTATATAAAGACGACAGATTTTAAAACCGGGTGAAGAGAAATCCGAAATAATTGTCAAAATAACATTTTAAAAAACGAACTACTTTATATATATTTAATGTCAGTATCCCAGACTACTCTATCCACGTTATTAATCAACCAGATTAAAAAGTATTTTTTATGCCTGAATATACAGGAGATGAGGTTATACTTGCCTTATTAGAAAGGGGGAATGTCAGTAATGCTTTTGAGTGCATTTTTAAGAAATATTACCGGTTAATGTGGACTAAAGCATACTTAGGCACCGGAGATCCTATTGAAGCCGATGATCTGGTTCAATCTGTCCTCAGCAACATATGGGAAAGAAAACTATATCAGAATATTAATGGCAATCTTAAGACCTATCTGTTCACTGCTGTCCGCAACCAGGTAAATGATTATCATAAAATGAAGCAAAGGACCCATAAAAGGATTGAAAAATATGTGGAAACGGTTGACCAGTCATATTTACCAGAATCAGATACTTATAGAAAACATCAGATAGAAGATGAATCTAAACTTCATCAGCAACTGCATGAACTGTTAAATGAATTCCCTGCACAACGCCAGCGTGCATTTAATCTTGTATATATGCAACACAAAAAATACCATGAAGTTGCAGACAATATGGGAATCAGTGTCAACTCATTAAAAACTCATCTGAAAATTGCTGTTAAAACATTGCGCAACAAGCTGCATCTTCCAGTATCAGAGTGAAATTTATCCTTTAAGTTAACAACTAATGATATCCGATAAACAACATATTGATCAATTAATGCTGGAAAAGCTTTCCGGATATATTTCCGGGGAAGATGACCAGGAACTCCGGCAATTAATGGAGGACGACCAGGAGCTTAAACGGGTATATACCGATTTACAGCAACAACTCGCCCATCCGGAAGCCAAACAATATCTTAATGAACTTGATGAAGATATTTTATGGCAAAAAAGACAACACCTGTTCCCTCCCAAACGTAGTAACAGACATCTGCTGTACAAGGTTGCCGCAGGTTTGCTGATACTTATAGGAAGCGGCTTCCTGTATATTCTTTTTCCCCGGGAACATAAACAAATGTCTATTGTTGCAAAGCAATCACCGGGTATCACCCTTCAGCTGGCCAACGGGCAAAAAATAAATCTCTCGGATAGCAGTCAGTCGCCGGTACTTAGTGTTGGAACAATTCAAATGCATCTTTCTCCAAAGAGTTTGCAATATGAAGCAACCGGTACCAGTCAGGCTGCAGCTATGAATATACTGCATGTACCTGCCGGAAAGGATTATAAGCTCACATTAACAGATGGTACTGAAGTATGGCTGAATTCCATGTCCGAAATCAGTTTTCCGTTATCATTCAATGGCAGCACAAGGGAAGTATCTGTTAGCGGGGAAGCTTATTTTTCCGTAAAAAAAGATATTGATCATCCTTTTATAGTACATACCGGGGAGGTATCTATTAATGTATTGGGAACAGCATTTAATGTGAATACTTATAGTAATGCCAATACTAAGATCGCTCTTTCTTCCGGTAAAGTCTCCCTTAAAAGCAATGCCGGCAAGCAGATCCAACTACGGCCAGGCTATGAAGCTACCTGCGATAATGATTTCAGTGTAGACGAATTCAACCCAAAGAATACGCTTGCATGGATGGAAGGGAAATACTATTTCAAAAAAGCCACACTTAAAGATATTGCCATCGTCATTACCCGCTGGTTTGATATACCCGTTGTTTTTGATGATGCGACAACAGAAAATATAACAGTTACCGGCATACTCACTAAAAAAGACGGGCTGACAGAATTTATGGATAATCTGTCGCAAACAACCAGCATCAGGTATCAGTTAAGTGATCGGGTGTTGCATATCCGCTAAAAATATTTAAGCTATTATAAAGGATCAGACTTCTCTGGTCCTTTATAATAGCTTAAATATATTCTACTTACAAAATATCAATATCCCTGATTCTGCTTCAGGTTGCCATTTTTCTGTATTTCAGTTCTTGGTATCGGGAACAATGTTCTGTTGATATTATTGGTAGCAGCATGTGATAACCATGATTTTGTGGTAAATGCACCAAATCTGATCATATCCGTACGCCTGTGCCCTTCCTGGTCAAACTCCCACCCTAACTCGTCTAAAAATCTGCCATATTGAATATCTGCCCCGCCTTCGGTTGTATACTGATTGTTTACCGCGTCTTTAAGGCCATATGCGTATGAACTACCCAACTGTAACTCGGCTCCTGTAACAACCGCTTTAGCCGGATCTGATGTAAAGTTCCGCTGTCTTACCTGGGTAACAATTGTGGCGGCGGCATCTGCCTGCCCGTTGCGAAGCAGGGATTCTGCCTTCATCATCAGTACGTCTGCGTACCGGAAAACAGGATAGTCATTACTTAA
This sequence comes from Chitinophaga oryziterrae, assembly GCF_009758125.1. GTDB lineage: Bacteria > Bacteroidota > Bacteroidia > Chitinophagales > Chitinophagaceae > Chitinophaga > Chitinophaga oryziterrae. The sequence goes on along the minus strand of NZ_WRXO01000003.1, from coordinate 487,631 downwards.
CCTGTTGGTAGCTCCCTTTTTTATTTCAAATTTGCCCAGGCGGAAACCATGCACAGATTCCCCTTTTTCAAGTCCGGGCAGTTCATTGACAAAAGCCAATGGCTGGCCGGTAAAATCTCCCTGCGCAACATAGAGCATCTGACCTGCCGAAGTATATTGCTGACCTTTTATCCAGTTATTCTGGTAGCGCGCATCACTCTCATCATATGTACTTATAAATTGAGGGATCGCACATATACCTCCCCATGGGGTATTTTTAAGATTGTATGTTGCCTGGTTCTCCTGTTGTAGAGTTTGCATATGAAGATCAAAAGCATTCCAGTTATTTGTATAATCTTCATCCATTGGTATTGCAAAAATGATCTCTTTGGAATTTTGATTTTCTGTTACAAATACATTTTTCTGGGCAGGCTCTAATATATAACCGGCATTTGAATTGATAACAGAATCACAGGCTGCGATACATTCTGTCCATTTTGTTGTTCCTGTATAGATCCCGGCATTCAGATACATCTTGGCAAGTAATGTAAAAGCCGCCCATTTATTAAACTTCCCGTAAGTTTCTGTATTATTTTCAGCGCTTAATAAAGGGATATTATCCGTAAGTTCTTTAACAATAAAATTATAGACTTCCAGACGGGTGCTTTGTTCAGGTAGAAAACCGGATGGCAGATCAAACTTTGTTACAATGGGAACATTACCATAAAAGTCGCACAAAATTGCATAGTACGAAGCCCGTAACACTTTCAATTCCGCCAGCGTCGCGTCTTTCCCTTCTGTAATTGGAATTAGTCCGGATTCTATCTGGTAAATGATCCTGTTACAGTTTGTGATACCAGCATATGTTCTTGACCATGTTTGATTCACCACATCGTCATCTGTAGTCCAGGTATGTTTATGTAACCGTTGATACACACCATCATCAAACCAGCCCCAGGGACGTTTAGGTATTACCAGTTGATCTCCTGTAACTTCCTGTGCCCGCCATAAACCGTTCCAGTCCAGCAATACAAATCGCCACTGAGAATATCCGGCTCCTACTAATGCCGCCAGATCTGATTTGGTAGGATTAAATTCGGTAGATATAATAGCGGTATAGGGCGTATTTTTTAATTTAGTACAGGCGGATATAGTTATTACAGCAACAAATGCTGCAATGAATAAATGAATTTTTGCAAGCTTTTTCATCGTTTGATTTTTCAATTGTTAAAAATTCACATTCACTCCTAAGGTAAATGAACGGGTAGTAGGATACTTATCACGATCATCCATACCCGGATTTAAGCCAAGCCGGTTTACTTCCGGATCCAATCCCTTGTATTTGGTAATGATAAACGTATTTAAGGTTGATACATAGATGCGCGCTCCCTTAACATAATTGCTTTTTATGTTATTGAAAGTGTAGCCCAGCGTTATGTTATCTACCTTCCAGAAATTCCCGTTCTCTACATAGTAGCTGTTAAACTCTAATGCATTTACTTTCAATGTTGTTTTACCAAAAACAGGATCGTAAGCGGATTTCAGGATATTATAATTCTGGATGGCGGGGTTTTCCATATACATCCTTTGAGAGTTGATGATCTGATAATCAAAAGCACCTCTCATTGTAATACTTACATCGAATTTCTTATAGGAGAAACTATTATTCCAACCTGCATAATATTTGGGCAGGCCATTACCAATCACTTTTTTGTCTTCAAAGCTATGTGCGAAATTATCGTAATTAACAGGTTTGCCATCTCTGCCTTCATAGATCCACTTCCCATTAGCATCAATGTCAATAACCTTATATCCGTAGAAATCGCCAATACCCTTGCCGACGGTTACAATATTGGTAAAAGTCTGAACGGGGATACCTGCAAATCCTGTAGTGAAATACGGAGTGGTGGTTTGGTACAGTTCGTTTGATAAACTGATTAATTTATTTGAATTGGTAGAGAAATTAACGCTTGTTGTCCAGACAAAATCCTTTGATTTTACCGGTACGAAATTCAGCATTATTTCTAAGCCTTTATTTTCCATTTTACCCACATTAGCTGTTGTACTGGGGTATAAATTCGGAGGACTTGGCACTGCATAGTTATAAAGCAATCCTGTGATCCGGCGATTATAAACATCCACACTACCACTTATTCTTCCTTTTAATAAACTAAAGTCAAGGCCAATATTTGCTTCTGCTTTTTCTTCCCATCTGATATACGGGTTCGCATTAGTGGCAGGGACCAGGATCCTTGTCCACTGACCATTAGAATATACATAGTCACCGTAGTTTATTAACGGCTGACTGAGAAAACCTGCTGATGGTGGGTTTCCTGTTATTCCATAACCTGCACGCAGTTTTATATCATCAAACAATTTCTGATCTTTCATGAAGTTTTCATTGGAAATTCTCCAGCCTCCTGAAACAGCCCAGAAATTACCCCAGGGACTAAGGGCTCCATACAACTGACTGGCCCCCTCTCTTCTTAAACTTGCCAACAGCAGATATTTATCTTTATAGCTATAATTTAGTCTTCCAAAAAAACTGATCAGGTTTGTCTCTGTTTTATAACTGCTCATATTGGCCAGTTTATTCTTTATCCCTTCGCCTAATCCCAGGTTATTATAACTAAAGAGATCAGTCGGGAAATCCTGGTTGTCCGCATACGTGCCAGAAGAGACATTTTCCTGGTAAGCATAACCGCCTAAAACTACAAAGTGGTGGTCTTTTAAGGATTTGGAATATTCCGCAGTCCATTCTGTCAAGCGGTCAATAGACATGCTGGAACTTACGGATGCAAAACCATTTAAACCGCTTTTAATGGTAGAAATATGCTTTTTGCTTTCTGAATATCCATTGTTCCCATTAAACCTTGAGTAGGAAAAAAGGGCAGACAGTTTTAAATTACTAACAGGCTTGTAACTAATAGTAGCATTCATACGGGAGTTTACATTTTTAGATTCCCCATCACTTTCATACAGCAATCCCATAGGATTTTCGTAATCAAAATTGCCCGTTTGCTCATAGAAATTACCGGCAGAATCGCGTACCGGCTCTGTAGGATTACGTATGATCGTTTGTCTGTATATCCAGCCATTAAAGCTGTTATCCCCATTATTATTTCGTGTATAATTATTGGTCTGATTAAGTATTCCGATATTAAGCTTTAGCTTATTATCCCACATGCTATGGTTCACATCTATTCTTCCCGTAAATGTATTGTTATCGCTCTTCCTGAAAATGCCCTCCATTGCACGGTAATTTCCGGAAGCCAGGTAGTTTGTTGTGCTGTTACCACCTCTTATAGTCAGGTTATGCACGTGTGTTAACGGTGTACGGGTCGTTTCTTTCAGCCAGTCGGTATTACTTCCGGCATCCCATGAGGCGAGTCTTGTTCCAGCTTTAATCTGGTCCCGGTAATCCTGTGCAGTAAGCATATCCAGTTTTTTCGCGATCACCTGGGTAGTTGCATAAACGCTATAGTCAACGCTGTTGGTGATCCTTCCACTTGCTCTCTTAGTGGTGATGATAATTACACCATTAGAGCCTCTTACGCCATAAATAGCGGCAGATGAACCATCTTTTAACACATCTACAGACTCGATGTCTTCCGGAGATACCGTTTTGAGATCACCCGGAATCCCGTCAATGATTACTAAAGGATTAGTATTAGCGCCATATAGGGTGGTGTTGCCCCGGAGTAAAATTTGCGATCCACCGGTAGGGTTACCGCTGGTATTTGAAATAGTTAAACCAGCAACCTTACCTTGTAATAACTGACCAGCATCAACTACCGGCCCTTTAACAAAATTCTCCGCCTTTACGGAAGCAACAGCACTGGTTACATCTGCTCTTTTCTGTGTTCCATAGCCAATTACTACAGCTTCCCGGAGATTCTCTACCGTTACTTTCATCACAACATCCATAGATGAATTGCCTGCTACAGGTATCTCTTTATCCTGAAATCCTATATAAGAAAATATAAGTACTACAGTCCCTTCATTCACTGTAAGCGTATATTGTCCGGAAATATCCGTAGAGGTGCCGGCATGTCCTCCTTTTACTTTGACACTTACACCAATTAAGGGTGTCCCGTTCTCATCCGTTACTTTACCCTTTATGGTAATTTGCTCAAAGAATTCTTTGGAGGTATTTGCGTTTTGAGTAGTAGCCTTTGCTTTCTTTTCAACTATAATGATCAGATTATCTTTTTCCAGGTAGTCCAGATTGGTATTCTTAAGGATCTTATCCAGGATAGCAGTAACTGATTCCCTGTTAGCAGAAACGGATACATTCCTGTAATTAGAAACCAATTTGTCATTGAAAACAAATCCTAAACCACTCTTTTTCTGCATAGCAGTTAAAACATCCTGTAATGTTGTGCTTTCAAACTGCAGGTTTATTTTTATCTCTTTCGCAGTTTGTCCTGTTGAAGAACCGGCAAATAATATTTGTGTCCCTAACGTAATGATTAAGAATATTTTGCAACTAATACTCATCGTTTTCCGGAAGGCATAGAGATTATACCAAATGAATTTTTTCATAACATTTGCGTGGTTTGGTTTAATAAATGGAAGCTTTTTCTAAAATCGGCTGATCAGATCAGGAAGTGATGTTTATGAACTGATCTTTTTTTTCATTGCTAATACAGATTATCTCGTGGTAATTTTTCAGCGCATAATAATTTCTGTTTGGTTGATGAATGTTTGTATCAGAATCGAACAATCTTATCATTAATTGAATAGGTGATCCCATTTGCTTTAGCAATAGCAAAAAGAATTTTTTCCAGTGAATCCGTTGAATTAAAATTTGCAGTGAACCGGATTTCCTTAGTTGTTTCTTTGTTAAATTCTATTTTAACATTATAGCTATTTTCTAAAATCAGCGCAACGTTCATTAGTGTCTCATTTCTGAACAGGAATTTGCCCTGCATCCAGCCTATACTTTCATTTGCATTTATGTGCTTTTTCGTCTGATATCCGGTAGCTGTATTTACTATAACCTGCTCATCAGGTAACAGTAAAACAGGCTTTTGTTCCCCTGTCCCTGCTTCTTTTACGGCCACCTTACCACGCATTACGGTCACTTTCACCTCTTTAAATGCCTGGTATGCCTGCACATTGAAAGCAGTTCCCAATACCTGTGTCTGTGTTCCCGGCGTTTCTACCACGAAAGGTTTTTCATCGTTACGTTTTACATCAAAAAAAGCTTCTCCTTCTAATAATGTTACACTCCTTGTTTCGCGGTTAAATTTTTCCGGGTACCGGATTCGTGAGCCGGCATTTAGCATCACGGTAGAACCATCGCTTAAAGTCAGTTTCATTCTCTGCCCCTTTGGGACGGTAGTAATTACGTACTGAACCCGACTGAACCCGGTGCTTTTATAATAAAAGAATGCAGCAACAGAAGTAATCAGGAATACAGCAGCAGCCACCCTTAGCATAACAGGAAGCGTAATAAATCTTTCCCTTCTGATCTGCCTGTCTATTTTTCCCTTTAACCTATGCATGACAGCCTCCCTGTCAATTGTTTTCTCATCAAATTCTCCGTGCATGGAAAGCTGATCAAACATTGATTCGAGGTACCTTTTTTCAGCGGGTGTACATTCCCCTTTAAAATAAAGGTCCAGCAGATTTTTAATCTCTTTTTCTTCCATTAGAAGCGACTTGAATTGAGGAACATCAGATCAGCGACAAGTACAATTTTCATAACAGTTAAAGTTCAATACGAAATCAATCATTTCATGTGGATAATAAAGAAGTGTACAAAAAGAGCGCTTGGTAGTAGGAGAAAATAAAATTTTTATCAATTAATTGAATCTCAATGATAAAAATTTATAATTGGGGTCAGAATAACTTAATGAGAAAAAATAAGAGGAGGAATGCTTTCCCGTTCAGCTTTAGGTGCAAATACTTTAAGGCATTACTAATTTGTTTCTTAACCGTTTTATCAGAGATGTTAAGCTTATGAGCAATTTCCTTATATGAGAGTTCCTCTTTTCTACTTAGGATAAATACTTCCCGCATTTTAATGGGTAGCTTATCAATTTCCTTATTTAACATCCTTGACAACTCATTTGCAGCGAGTTGCATTTCAGGTAGATTATCTTCCTCATGAAAGAGGGAATTCCATGATTTCCTGAAATCATTCTTTTTAATTTCATTACGAATATACCTGAAGCCACTGTATCGCACACAGGAAAAAAGGTAGGCAGAGAGGGACTCAATACCCTCCAGATTATTACGGCGCTTCCATAATGAAACAAATACCTCCTGAAGGATATCTTCAGCTTCTTCTGTATTCTTAATTGCTTTTACAAGATAAAAGTACAACCGCTCCCAATACCTCATATAGATAACATCAAATGCTTCCTTGTTATCCTCTTTAAGCAAATTTAAAAGGACATCGTCTGCATATTGTTGAAGATGCATATCATTCATATGTGGATATTATCTTTTTTGATTTTATCCTGATGACAGATAACGAATGCGGTGTCATATTGTATGTGAATCGTTTTTCCAGCCTTAAAACAGTTTTTACCGGAACTACATTTTCTTTCGCTTCATTCCGGCCACTCAAAAAAGTAAGTGTGGCATCCCTATTTAAAGACCTGAAGCCGGAAAGATCGGCTTGAGCCTGTACAGTGGCCTCCCCCCCATTTACCAGTTTAAGGATCAGATCTCCTGTTTTACTATCTTTTACACAAGATGCTGCTACATTAGTCCCCTTAAACGAAACGATATCCGGGTAATAAATGTCCCCTTTATTGTTTGAAAACAATTGCTGTACATAATAATTAGGGGTAAGAGTAACTTCAGTACCCGTAAAATAAATAAGGTTGGGATTCCAGGATGTATGCCCCATCCTTGCTAAAAGAGGCGCATAAGAAGCCATATTAACCACATCCCCGTTACGCTCAAGCGAAGTCATATAAACGGCTTCAGCAAGCGCATTGAATAGTGTATTGCCCCATGAGGCATACTCCCCCAGGTATACTTTTGTTTTTTTGCGGTCATAATTATCATAACGGCCTGTATTCGCCAGGAACCATTCTGGTTTTTCATAATAATGCTCATCTACCATCGGCAACGCATTCTCATTGGCAAATTTCCATCCCAGTTCGTAGTCTTCTCCAGCCGGGCTAGGCCCTACTGTTCCTATAATCGTGATTTCAGGATGTTTACTTTTAACCACGTCGTAAATCAGCTTGAAACGCTCCCTGAATTCCGGCGTTTGTTTGTCTTCATTGCCGATGCCCAGGAACTCCAGGTGAAAGGACGCAGGATGACCTGCAGCCGCTCTTTTTGCCCCCCAGGTGGAGGTAACCGGGCCATTGGCGTATTCAATAAGGTCCAGCACTTCCGTAATATAATCAGGCATTTCATCCATAGGTAATCCCCGCTGTCCTGTCCCTCCTATTTTCCAGGTACCTCCCGAATTCTGACAACTCACTGCAGCCGGCACAACCGGCAATGGTTTAGCACCTATGTCTTCGCAGAACTGGAAGTATTCGAAATATCCAAGGCCAACAGACTGATGATAATTCCAGATATTCCGTTGCTCCTTACGCTGTTCCACCGGTCCTATAGTGTTTTTCCAGCGATACATATTCTCCAATCCGTCACCGTGAACAAGGCAACCACCAGGGAAGCGCATGAATGCAGGTTTCAGATCTGCAATTGCCTGTCCAAGATCAGATCGCATACCATTTACCCTTCCATGGAAAGTTTTGTCCGGGATCAGCGAAACCATGTCTATTGCCAGGGTACCTTTATCTTTTGCAGTAATGGCTAAAACAGCGCTGTCATCATTATGTGTGGCTTCAATGACAGCGGAATACTTATTCCATTCTTTTGTATCCGCAGTTACAGTAACCTCACCATAAACATCCCCCTTTTTACTTCGTAACTGTATGGATAATGGCATGGATTGCCCCGAAATCAGGCGGGTGAAAATTGAAAAATTATACTTTTCACCAGTTCTGATCACGATCCCATCAAAACCGTAGTTGATTAAACCAACGCCCTCCTGGCCTGCATCCTCTACCTTCAGAACAATGTAATGAGGATTGTTTGGATGGACCGGCTCCCTGGTTTCCACAGAAACTGTTCCATATCCATAGCCCTTTGTAAGATATTCCCATGCAGTAAATGGCTGCCAGTCTTTCCGGTCGTCCGGAGCATACTCAAATGATCTGTTTTGAATCAATTCTGCATACAGGCCACCATCTGCTGCATAACTGAGATCTTCGAAAAAGACCCCAAACAAATTTGGAGAGATCGGTTTTCCATCTGCATGTATTCTTTTATTAGTCTCACCCACACTGCGTTGAGCATAGATACTGCCGGTTGACAATAAACAGAAAAGCGTGAATAGAAGTATAGTAATTCCGTAAAATGAATTACTCCTTATATATTTAATAAAGCCCATTTTTATAACAGATTTAAATAAAGTATTGGCATCACTTTAAAATTATGCCATTGTCATATTGTACAAGAAAATCACAACGTACTGCTTCTGGTGACATTCCAGGCCATTAAAAAGCTTCCGTTGGGAAAGATGCTTATCTCTTAGTTCAGGTAAATATTAACCATGCTCTGTACATTTCATAACCTGGAATACGTTTTCTCTAACTTATATTATCTACGTGGAATCTTCTCAGAAGGTAAATTAATGATTTTTTATTATTAATCGTCAATTTGACATCTATTTTAATAATAAATGTTAATTTGACGCTTAATTTAGCAATCCACTTATACTTTATAAATTCCAACGTACTGAAAAAACAAGCCATGATAAATGTAAAAAATTCATTATTTTTTTCCGGGCTGCTGCTGTTTACAGCAAGCGCATGGTCACAGCAATACCAGCGGACAAACGGAGGCATAAGAACAACCATTCACTCAATAAACATTGAGGTCCGGTTTTTTAATGCAGATATTGTGCGGGTATTAAAATCCCCCGTAGGTGTTACAGATGAGAAGAAAAGTTTATCAGTGATAAAGACCCCTGTAAGCACTCCACTAAATGTACATCAGGACGGTAATGTATTATCTGTAAGCAGTGCTTCCCTGCAAACCAGGATCAATCTTCAAACAGGACAGATCAGCTTCTACAATACAGCAGCAGTAGCTTTATTGGAAGAAAAAGAAGACGGCCTTCAATTCAAACCTGTAAAAGACGGAACAGACAGTGCCTATAGCGTAAACCAGTCTTTCCGGTTAAAAGAAGAGGAAGCTATTTATGGACTGGGGCAACATCAGAAAGGACTGATGAACCAACGTAACCAAAAACTGGAACTGAAGCAGGGAAACATGCAGATCGCAGTACCTTTCTTTCAATCAGTGAAAGGATATGGACTGTTCTGGGATAACTATTCAACCACTATTTTCAATGATACGCTGAACGTCGCATCCTTTGAATCTGTAATTGGTAACTGCGCCGACTATTATTTTATTAATGGCGGCAATGCAGATAAGGTGATTGCTCACATGCGCTGGCTTACCGGTGAGGCACCGATGTATGCCAGGTGGTTGTATGGATACACCCAAAGCCGGGAACGTTACAAGAGCCAATATGAGCTGATGGACGTAGTAAAAAAATACCGGGCATTAAAAGTACCGCTGGATGGGATTGTACAGGACTGGCAATATTGGGGCGTACAGGATAACGAATGGAACGCCATGGAGTTTGGTAATCCTGCATTCCCAAACCCTAAAGCCATGATTGACAGTGTGCACCAGGCAAATGCACATATTATTATTTCAATATGGCCTTCTTTTGGGAACAAAACAAAGATCTACCAGGAATTAAAAGAACAGCACATGCTATATGACTTTACTACCTGGCCACCAGTGCCGGAAGTACAGGTATATGACGCATTTAACCCCAAAGCACGGGATATTTACTGGAGATATCTGAGCAAAAACATCTTCTCTCTCGGCATGGACGGCTGGTGGATGGATGCCACCGAGCCCGACCAGATCGTACCTAAACCAGGTGATGATGAGAACCTCACCTACCTGGGTACCTTCAGAAAAGTTCGTAATGCCTTTCCATTGATGACCACCGGTGGTGTATATGAACATCAACGCCGGGTAAACACTGATAAACGCGTATTTATCCTTACCCGCTCAGCATTTGCGGGTCAGCAGCGTAATGCTGCCACCAACTGGTCGGGGGATATTGTATCCGGTTGGGATGTATTCAATAAGCAGATTTCCGGTGGACTTAATCTTTCTTTAAGTGGTATTCCATATTGGAACACTGATATTGGCGGCTTCTTCTCCTGGCGTAATTATCCCAAAGGCGTTAAAGACGCTGCTTTCCAGGAATTATATGTTCGCTGGTTACAATTTGCGGCATTCACGCCTATGTTCCGGTCTCATGGCACTGATACACCCAGGGAGATCTACCAGTTTGGAGAAAAAGGCTACTGGGCTTATGATGCGATAGTGAAATTCATTCAGCTTCGTTACCGTTTGCTTCCATATAATTATTCCAATGCCTGGGAGGTGACTTCAAAATCAGGTACCCTGATGCGTGCATTGGTGATGGATTTCGCTGCAGATAAAAAAGTCCGGGACATCAACAACGAATACCTCTTCGGTAAAAATATTTTAGTAGCTCCTGTTACTGACTCTCTTTATACCGGCAGAGTTAATGGTGAAACCTTTACCGATTTCAGCAAAACGAAAACCCGTACAATTTATTTACCTGAAGGCACTGATTGGTTTGACTTCTGGACAGGTGAAAGAACAACCGGAGGACAGGAAATTAAAAAAGAAGTGCCTGTCGATATTATGCCTCTGTACGTGAAAGCCGGTGCTATTCTGCCAATGGGTCCCTTTCAGCAATATACAGGTGAAAAAGATGCCAGCAACCTGGAGTTAAGAGTATATGAAGGAGCCAACGGGACCTTCACACTGTATGAAGACGAAAACGATAATTATAATTATGAGCGGAATATTTATTCGACCATTACGATAAAGTGGAATGATAAAACAAAAACACTCACTATAGAAGATCGCAAAGGTAATTTTCCAGGTATGCTTTTACATAGGACCTTTAATATTATACTGGTAGGTAAAGGTCATGGTAATGGAATTGAGACTGTCGAAAAAGCTGACAGGGTTATTAAATATTCCGGCAAAAAAACAGCCATCCATTTTTAAGATATAAAGCCCGTCATTACTGGCGGGCTTTATTGATTGCCTTCACACCTTCATGAGTTGGCGTTACCTGCTTTATAGTACCATCATTATTAAACTCCAGCTTATCGATACAAACTTCACGGTTGTATCCCGCTGCACTTCCCATGGTAATTCCTTCTGGATATTTGAAGCGATGGTATACAATATACCATTCATCTTTACCAGGAATCTGAATAATAGCATGATGACCGGTACCATAAATACCCGCCGTTTTATCTTTTGCAATTACCAGGTTATTTTCCGGAAGATTTATTTTTCCCTGTGGGGAATCAGACATTCCATAATGCACCTGATAATCTTCGCTACGGGTATCATTCTCCGACCACATAAAATAATAAATGCCATTTCTGTAAATCACATAAGAGCCTTCATTGTAGCTGGCAGCAGGTGTTAATATTTTTGTAGTTCCCGGTTTCAGAGAAACCATATCATCATTCAATTCCGCAGCAGCCATATACCCATTTCCCCAATACAGGTAATTCTTCCCTGTTTTCGGATCGGAAAAAACATCGGGGTCAATTTGCTGACCTCTGGTAACTCCTTCAGGATATTTATCAATTAAAGGTTTACCTGAATCCACAAACGGGCCGGTGGGATCATCCGCTACCGCTACACCAATTTTCTGGGCTGCGGTGAAGTAGTAAAAATACTTGTATTTCCCATTGATCTTTCTTTCGATAATACATGGAGCCCAGGCATTCTTTTTTGCCCAGCTTACGTCTTTACCTAAATCCAGTATAACACCTTCATCTTTCCAGTCAGTTAAATCCTTAGAAGAAAACGTTTTAAAATAAGTACCCGACCAATTATCAAAACCATCACTGGTTGGATATATATAGAACTTACCCGTTTTTTCAGCATATAAAATATCCGGATCAGCATAATACCCTTTTAAAACCGGGTTATGTGTTGCTCTTTCATCAGATGAGGGCCATTTGTTTGTTAATACCTGTGCTTCTTTCGCGGTTATTGGAATAACGGTTCCATGACGGGGATGAAAGTTCATGGAGATCTCGTTATCTATAACTTTAAAATTTTCCAGGTCTTTACTTTCTGTAAACTGATATTTCCCTTTTTTGAAAAGATCGTACATCAATATCCAGGTATCGGAATTGTTTAACTTAAATACACCTGAACCTTCCACCTCTTCATCCGTCTGTTCCAAACGTTTATCTGATAACACATAACCTTCTGTCAGTTTATCAGAAACGGCCTCTTTAATACCTGGTGTCTTACCTGTAGCTTTCATGAATAAATGATACTTACCATCTTTAAAAATGATATCTGCATCAAGGCAGGTAGTGCTGTCAGGGCTAAAAAAAAGCTGTTTGGGAGTAGTCTCCAATCCGGTAAAGTCCGGATTAGCATAGGCATAATATATTTTGATAGGGCCCTTACCAAAACTCATAGACCAATAGATCATGTACTTTTTCTTCTGACTATCAAATATGGTTTGCGGCGCCCAAACCTTACTTACATCTGATAATCCGGGAAATCTTTCCGCTATGTTTACGATATGACTATTCCAGTTAACCAGGTCCTTTGATTTCAATAATACCATGGCCTGATTGGGGCCCCAACCATCTTTTACAACATGAAGATCGGTAGCCACCATATAGAACGTTTTCCCATCTGTGCCACGCAGTATATGTGGATCTCTTACACCCCCCGTAGTACTTATCTGAGCCGAATTTATGACCGGCATATTGTTATTAAGCGCTTTGTAGTTATAGCCATCATTACTAATTGCAAAACGAATAGATTCCGCATCTTTTCCGGCGCCAGTAAAGTAGGCAAATAAATAAGCACTATAATGCTTAACCGGCTTCTTTTTTGATGCCTGTTGAGCCATTGCCGGTGCCAACATTCCCAGTACCAGGCATAAACAAATCGATTTTACCGGTATTTTCGGATTATAATACATCATGTGTTTTTTACTTTGAAATGGTATTACTAACAGGCCTGTCCGTCAATAGATCGATATCATTTATCTTCCCGGGGAACCAGACCATCATTTCGCCTTTACCTCTGTTTGCCCAGGCATAATAAGGGATAGCTGTAAATTTTCTCTGTACAGTGGAAACTGTTTGCCCGCTTTCATCAATTACAACTACCGGAACATTACTATTAATTACTTCTACACCATTTAACATACCTGGTTCATATGCTGATGTAAAAACAGCGTCGTAAGGAATGATGATATTACTTGTTTTACCATTATTATCTACCCATTCACCACAATATATGACAGGGCCACGCTGTAAGGCTACTTTACCTATATCATCCTTTATCATTTCATTCGCCTTTATCTTCCGCACTTCCATTGGAAGCAGCACTTCTACCCTATCGTTCTTTTTCCAGGTGCGCGTAAGGGAGGCATAGCCTTTTTTCATTTCATATTCCACCGGTTGTCCATTTACTTTAATGACCGGTTTCTTATCAGAACTGGTAGTAAATTTATACAGATCTAAAGGAACTGCTTCATTTTGTGCCCATCCTGGTATACGTATCAGTAAATTAAATGCAGCTGGTGTTTTTTCCGGTGAAATTTTAAATACCAGGTCCCCGTCCCAGGGATAGCTGTTTTGTTGTTCAATGTTTACAGCCCTGTTCTGCAAGGTGAGCGTTGCATTACTGGCTATAAACAGATTTACGTATATATTATCATCCTTTTGAGCATATACATAGCCTGGAATGGAAGGTATCAGTCTTGTAAGGTTGGTAGGACAGCAGGAACAATCAAACCAGCCCGAGCGTTCCGGCTCCAGGTTCTTATGTGAGAAGGAATTTTTGATTTCCATCGCATTACTATAGAAAAATGATTTTCCATCCAGTCCCAGTCCGGAGATCAACCCATTGTACAGTGTCTTTTCCAGAATGTCCATGTACTTTGAATCCCCATGCAACAGGAACATCCGGTAATTCCAGTACACGCTTGCAATGGAAGCGCAGGTCTCATTATAGGCCGTAGCGTTGGGAAGTTCATAATTATCACCAAAACGTTCTCCTGATGGGACAGCTCCTAATCCACCCTGTACATACATTTTTTTGCTTACCATATTCATCCAGATGGTATCGATGGCATGCAGCAGGCCTTCATCCCCGGTTAATGCCGCTACGTCCGCCATGGCAGCATACAGATAGCCTGCACGGACCGCATGCCCTTCTGCTTCATATTGTTCTGTTACCGGTTTATTATCCTGCCAGTAGGCCCCGCTCTTCCAGGGATCTTTACTATTGGTGTCATAGCCCATATAATGACCACGTTCGCTGATAAAAAACTTTGCGGTTTCCAGGTATTCCTTCTTCCCCGTAATACGGTACAGCTTAACCAGGCCCATTTCAACGATCTCATGACCCGGAGCCACATGCTTTTTATCAGGGCCAAATACGGAACATACCAGGTCTGCATTTTTAAGCGCAATATCCAGGAGAGACCTTTTACCGGTGGCATAATAATGGGCAAAAGCAGCTTCATACAGATGTCCGGCATTATATAGTTCATGACTTAATTCCCGCTCTTTTATCCATCTTTCTGTACCTGCCCATTCATGCGGCGATGCCGGGTTGATGGTCCTTGCTGTATACAGGTAACCATCCGGCTCCTGGGCTTTCCCGATCTTAATAATGAGTGAATCAATATATGCAGACAGCTTTTTATCAGGGAAAAGGCTTAATGAAAAGGATGCACCTTCGATGGTTTTATAGATATCGGTATCATCGAACGGGAAGGTAGTGCAGAATTTACCCGAATGGGCGGCCGCCATTTCGAAATTACGCACTCTGCCAGTGCTTTCACACCGTTCAAATGAAGCCGGAATAGTAACCATGTGGTTAATGCGCAGACGAGGCAGCCAGAAACTGTCTGTTACCCGTACTGCTGTAAAGCTGACTGCTTTAAAGGGATAATCCTTTACCTGTCCCAATGTGGTGGTCGCCACACAAACCCCCAATAATAAAAGTATCTTTTTCATATGGAAAAGTTATAGGTTCAATATATCCGCATGCGGAAAAGAGGAAAATGTTTCATAACTGGAATTTGCGTCCTGTAATTCAGATTTAGAATTATACCAGGATCTTTTCGGGGTGAAAACTAATAATTTTTTTCCTATTAATCGTCAATTTGACATTTATTTAGGGAAGAAATATTTTCAGGGGTAACATTTCAATCATCCTCTTTCTTCAATAAATTCACAAAGGCTGCCCGTTTTGGTGCAGGAAAGGGTGTGCCTTTCATTCCATTCCACAATACGATGTTGAATTCGAGGTCAGGTACATTATCTTCTTTTGTAAAATCAAATCGTTCTGAACGTCTTTGCCATTCATTTACAGCAACATTCTTTTCCAGGAGATCCACCTGCGCAGGAACTGACTGAAAAGCCGGGTGACTGGCAGTGGCGGAGAAACAATTCCACATAGGCACTGCTGCGGCATCATACTGGCTCATAGGCGGGATACCGAGGATGAGTTCAATGGTACGAAGCATAGAAGAAGTAGAATACATGGTATGATCAACATATCCCTGTTTCACAAAGCCTCCGGCCACATATGCAGTGCTGCGGTGGGCATCCACATGATCGGCCCCATTCTGTGCGTCATCCTCAATTACAAATACGGCGCTTTCCTTCCAGATCGGGCTCTTACTCAGGTAATCCACGAACAGACCTACTGCCAGGTCATTATCCGCCACATGCGCAATAGGGGATAATTTGCCTTTGCGCAGCCCTTCCGTATGATCATTTCCCATTCGCAGGGAGTTAAAATGCGGAACCATATTGATGGAAAGTAACGAATCAAATTCATGCTTCCATTGCGTAAAACGGGTAGTGTCGTAGATGCTCAGGTTCCATCCGCTATAATACGGGCAAACATGATCTTTCAACACAGGTATATTCGGTTTGGAATTATCTGCAAATTCCCCGTAAGTACGATAAGATATGCCTGCCCGCTTACAATGGTCCCAGATGAACCCTTTAGGCGCATTGGCAATGGCGCGGTTGCCTTCTCCATCGTAAACACCTCCACGTCCGCCATAACTGGTAGGCCATGTCTTTTCAAGATAATCGGTAGCATAAGCAGCGGTACTCCAGTTATGACCATCCGCACTCACTTCTGCATCTACATAAAAATTATCCAGCAGTACGAATTCTCTTGAGAGTTTATGTAAGTTGGGGGTCACCTGCTCACCGAAGAGCACAAGACTGGTATCCCCATTCCCTTCTTTCATATCTCCCAGTACCTGGTCGTAAGTGCGGTTCTCCTTGATAATATAAAATACATATTTGATAGGAGAAGGCGCTCCCGTTTTCATCGGAACAGGATTGCCGGTTTCTCCTGCCGTGATACTTTCTTTTTCTTTGGTGTAAGGTGTATTTTTATATACCTGCTGTGAGAATATCGCCAGTTGTTCTTCAGTGGGTTCTTTGATAATACTGAGCTTACCTTTAAACAATCCGGCTATATATTGTACGTCTTTGGGCCTGTTCTTATCTCCTGCCTGGTATTCCACCTCTTCCTTTTTCTTCAAAGGATTAGGACCGTAAGGATTGGCCATGGATGAGAATCCCTTGCCATTAGCCACATATATCTTCTTACCGATCACTTTCACATTTGTAGGATACCATCCTACCGGAATAAATCCTTTACTCCTGCTGAAACCTGGTTTGCTTACATCGAATACGGCCAGGCAATTGTTGTCGGCATTGGCGGTGTATAAAGTTTTCTGGTCCTCACTTAATGCCACCCCATTTGTAGTAGAACCATTCGGTGCATCCGGATAAAGTGCGGTATTCAATGTTTCGATTACCTTCTTTTGCGGAAGATCTATCACGGAAACAGAATTATCATTCGCGTTGGCAACATACAGGTATTTCCCATTCTTTGAGAGGCACAGATCGTTCGGGTTGTCCCCTGCTTTTATCTCTCCGCTGAAGCTGTTATGCTGTGTATCGAAGATCAGCACCTTATCACATCCCCAGCAGGTGATATACAATTCTTTTTTATTGGATGACAATAAACAATTGTAACCTTCTCCGCCTAAGGACAATTGTTGTTTAATCTTTTTTGTAGTAAGGTCGATGATGTAAAGTGAATCATTCTCCTTTGTCAATACATACATGATTTGCTTCTTATCATCGATCTCGATACCTGAAGGAGAGATCCTTACCGGCCATTTATCACCCAGTCTGATGCTATCTTTCAGTATCAGCTTGTTTTGCTGCACAGCATATTGCAGGATCCTGTTATCATTTCCACCTGAAGCATACAGGAATTTTTCATCTGCACTGAACTTCAGGCCAAACCAGCTTTTCGGGATTATCACTTCATCCAGCACCTTTTGTGCCTTCACATCAATGAGCTGGATATTTTGTATACTTTGTCCGTTATTGGTTACTGCGATATATCTTTTAGAAGATGAAACGGCTATATTCAATGGGAGATCTCCGAGTGGCAGGTGTTCACCTACAGGCGTCAGTGACCAGCCATTGGGCAAATGAATACGGCTGGCTTCGAGCTGTGCTGTGGTTTGGGCAAAACTGTCTGCAAAAGGTAATAATGCAATAAGAATAATAAGAATGCTCCTCATAGTCTTCAATTATCAATAGCCGCAAGTTTATAATAAAATAGCTTCTTTCTATATTAAATTAATGCTATTATTCCATACAAGGTATAAGTCGCCTGCTTATTACCTTAGTTCAGTAATAAGCAGGCGACTTATGCCTTGTAAACAATTTTATTTTGTGGCCGATAGCTGCCCTCTTATTTCACCATTCGGATAGGCAGCAGTATGAATATTTACATACATTTTCCCTTCTGTTAAGTCGGTACCCTGACTTGGGGTAAATGTTGCTGAGCCTGAATAGCTCCCTGCTGCGGCTGAAGTAAACCCTGTAATACCTACCTCAACACCGGCACTTTGTCCGACAATGGCAGGACCGTGGAAATGCATCGCAGTGGCTACCCCGGTAAGGCCTGTCCAGGTAATTTTGTAAGTAATCATATAAGTGGATGAATTATAACTACCTGTAAGCGTACCCGTACCTGTGGTAGTATTCGAAGGAACCTCCGACCCGCTGTTAAGAGTGGCGCTAACGGTATAAGTGGTAGGTGTAGTACCGCCGCCGCCATACCCGTCATTTTTACTACAGGAGGCCAGCAATGCGGTTATTATCAGGAAACTGTAAACCAGCGATTGTTTCCTGAAAAAAAGAGAAGCTTTCATAACAGTTGTTTACATGTTATAACATACAAGCAATCCCAATTGTTCCTGTTTATGACTATTTGTAGCGTGCGAACTCATATCTTAACTATTGATTAACATATAACTTGTATATTATAGAAATAAGGAAAGAGGGGGTTCTGACTTTCCATTAAAAACTATTTTCCGAGTCAAAGGCCACTGGAATATCGTGGCAAATTCAATCAAGCCTTGACGGGTCACTCATTTGTGAAGCATTTTTGTTATACTTTGCCCTGTACTCCAGGGGCGACAAACCGGATATCTTTTTAAAAACTTCCCGGAATGACTTGTCATCGGCATAGCCCACTTCGTCCATTATCTCAAAAACACTTTTTCTGCCTTTTTCCAGGTTACTTTTGGCCACTTCCACTTTAACCCGCTGCATGTATTCCAGCGGAGTATTACCGGTAGCTTTAATGAAACGGCGGTCAAAATTGCGTCTGCTGATCGCCAGCTCTGAGGCGATTTGCTCGAAAGAGATCTTTTGGGTCAGGTTTTCTTCGATATACGTTTGTGCTTTGCTGATCAGTTCATCACCATGGGCTTTCTGCGCCTGAAAAATAAAAAAGGGTGATTGGGAAGTTCTGTCCATATCAATCTGAAAAACTTTTGAGCAGAACACAGCTGTAGCCCTGTCAAAATATTTTTCAACCAGGAAAAGCACCAGATTTAAGAATGAATAGGCTCCGCCATTTGTATAGATACCCAGACCGGCAGTAAGCAGTTGATCCGTATGGAGGGTTACATTGGGGAACAATCGCCGGAAAGCCGCCGCCGCATTCCAATGTGTTGAACAGGCTTTTCCTTCCAGTAACCCGGTAGCAGCCAGTAAAAATGCACCTGTGCAAATACTCGCTATTTCAGCACCGTCTTTATACTGTCCGCGGATCCAGCTAATCAGTGCTGCATTTTCCCTAATCACACGATCGTACTCATGAGAAACAGAAGGTATGATCACCAGATCAGTACTTTCCACTTCGTTGAGATCAATGGGAAAAATGGAAAAGAAACCACCATCCAGTTTCAGCTCACTTACGAAACCGGCGATCCGGACCTCCATCATAGACTTGTTCCCTATCTTTTGCCAATATTCATTGGCCCGGGTCAGGATTTGAAACGTACCCACGATGCTGGCCAGATTAGCGTATCCCGAAGGAACTAAAATCGTCACCTGTTTCATGTTTTTTTTATAAAGATACGCGATAGTATTGTCCAAATCAACCCGCAACAATGTCTATTTCACCCCCATTAACTCTGGTTTAGAGACGGTAATTTTGATCAATGATCATTAAAAACATACAAAAATGACTACGCTTGATTTTACGACAATACTATTAGCAGACCAAACTCCAAAACAGGCCTTCGATGCTATCAATAATGTGCGCGGCTGGTGGTCGGAAGAAATAGAAGGCAGTACGAACGAACTCAACGCCGTGTTTAAGTATCATTTCGAGGATGTGCATCGCTGCCAGATGAAAATCGTAGAATTTATTCCGGACAAAAAAGTGGTTTGGCTGGTGATGGACAACTACTTTAAATTCACCAGCGATAAAAGTGAATGGATCGGGACCAGGATCATTTTTGAGATCGCTCAAAATGGTAAACAAACGGAAATTCGTTTTACTCACCAGGGGCTGGTGCCTCAATACGAATGTTATGAGATCTGCCGGGATGCCTGGACGGGCTATATTCAAAATAGTTTACGCGGTTTAATTACTACCGGTATAGGAAAGCCCAATGCAACCGGCAAACCACAAACAGAGAACGAGAAAAATCTGAGCCTCACCAAATAAAATCATGAAAGACTATCAAAACTAAGCCTTCAAATCTTTCGGTTTGAAGGCTTAGTTTTGCCGTTGGGCGACCGGGTTTCCCATATTTGACTCAACCAAAAACATCAATGATATTGCAATAGAGCTTTGATTGCCTTCATTTTTATCGCCGGAAATCTGTTACAAGTCTTCGAAATGATTAGGAGAATAACATTCCCGCCAATATTCTATTATAATTCTTATGGTACTTTTGAGATGTTCATAACTTGAAGGCTTCTTAAAGAAGCCCTGAACAGACATTGTATAGGCATCATATACAGCCTCCTTCTCTACAGACGTGGAAAAGAAAAGATAGGGAATACATTTTGAACTGAGTCCTTCATTTGTATGGACCATTTTCCTCAACTCAAAACCGTTCAGTTTAGGCAGGTTAATATCGGATAAGATAAGAAACGGAAAGATATCCTCACCTTGAATATACGCAAGTGCCGCCTGGCCATCTTCAAAAAATACAATCTCATTAGAATAACCAAGTTCATTAAAAACGCTGGTAAACAGCTCCCTGTCATCTTCATCATCCTCAATCACTACCAAGGGGCCATTTTTATTCATATTATATCTTTGAATACAAGGTACAGCATTTAAATGTAATCGGGAACATGCGTGGTTTTGTAGTCTTTTAAAACAAACTCCTTTCTAAATTTATGCCCCCGCTGGAGAAGACCCACCAAAATAGAATCTAAAAAGGAACTTAGGCAAGTTCTTCCCAAAAATGCCAACCTTTGCCATATCTTAGAGGATCCATACAATTAACCTAAATTCCCAATAATGAAACGATTCCTTTTACCCTTACTCCTGTTAATTCAGTTAACCATTTACGCTCAATCCGACAAAGAAAAAATACTACAGGTGGAAAAGAACCTGGTCGGCACGATACAATTAACCGGCGAAAGACCCTGGACGATAGCTGAACGAATGGCTCATTACAAAATACCCGGGCTAAGTATAGCCGTTATACAGAATTATAAGCTAATCTGGGCAAAAGGTTATGGTTGGGCAAATGATAGTTTGAAAGTACCAGTTACAACACAAACTCTTTTCCAGGCAGCCTCTATCAGTAAATCCCTGAATGGGGTAGGTGTACTCAAACTGGTACAGGATAAAAAACTGGATTTGTATACGGATATCAATACTTACCTCACCAGCTGGCACTTCCCTTATGACAGCCTGGCTAAAGGGAAAAAGATCACCGTGGCCAACCTGTTAAGCCATACCGCAGGATTGACAGTACATGGTTTTGAAGGCTACAGGCAAGGAGCTCCCTTACCGACGGTAGTACAGATTCTGGATGGTGTGAAACCGGCAAATTCGGCACCTGTACGTTCCATGTATGAACCGGGCATAAAATCGGAATATTCAGGCGGTGGCACCACGATATCCCAGCTGATTGTAATGGATGTAACACATCTGCCATATGCTGATTACATGAAAAAAGAAGTATTACAGCCTTTAGGCATGACTGCCAGCACCTTTTCCCAACCACCTGTGGATATTAATCCGGCACTCCTCGCTACTGGTCATCGTGGAGATGGGAAACCAATAGAGGGAAATTACCATGTCTATCCCGAAGAAGCTCCTGCAGGTTTATGGACAAATCCAACTGACCTTGCAAAATATATCATCGAAACACAGCTGGCTTATGAAGGCAAATCTGCCAAAGTGTTAAACCAGGCAACAACCACACTCAGACTAACACCTTACCTCGATAAAAGCGCGGCTTTAGGTGTATTTATTGACCTTGATAGTACCGGATACTTTCAGCATGGAGGCGCGAATGAAGGATTTCGCTGTCAGTATTACGGAAGCCTGAAAGACGGGAATGGCGTAGTGGTGATGGTGAACTCTGACAACAGTAGCATTTTACCGGAAGTGATAAATAGCGTCTCAAAGGTCTATGGATTTAAAGGGTTGTATCATTCCACTATTAAAAAATCAGTGACCGTACCAGATTCAGTACTACAAACCTATATTGGACAATATGCGCTGTCCCCTGCTTTTATTATAACAATTTACAAAGAAGGTAAAGTGATATATGCGCAAGCCACCAGGCAGGGGAGTTTTGAAATGGTCCCCGAAACACAGACTAAGTTTTTCCCAAGAGAATTTCCCGCATACCTGGAGTTCACAAAAGACACCACAGGTAAAGTAAATGCCTTAATACTTTATCAAAACGGGCAACAGCAGGAAGCAAAAAAGATCAAATAGAACAGCTTATACTACTATAGGAAGTATGGTTAAACAGCTTACGAACAGGTTGTAGACAGGCTTATCCTCCGTTTATCCTCCGTCTTTGAACGGAGGATAAACGGAGGATAAGCCTGTCTACAACCTATCTCATTCCTTTTTTCTATGAAGATTCATATAATCTTTGATAGCTGTATGGTAAACTGATCTACCCTTTGGATGCTTATAAGCCGCTTTTTTAGCCGGATCATGTATGATCTCCAGTGCAAATCTGACTGCATCTCCAAATATGTCATTTGATTCCAGTTGCAGTTCACTCGGTATCACATTGCTCATATCAGGATACTTACTCGCGAAGGTGTTATCTCCACGGTTTCTGAATACTATCTGCTTACCGATTGCTCCCCTCATGCCCTTTGTTGCTGCAAGAATGGAGTTGTTAAATTTTGCCATAGTTCTTTTTAATGGAAATTAGCAGGTTTCCATTATGCGAAAACAAAAAAGTGGGTGGCCACACAAGAAAAAGCGGGTGAGCATACTAGAAAGTATCGGTGATTGGAATTTATTCATTATGATATATATGTTTTATTTAATAAAAAACTGGCGCTCTGAAGAAAATTTTCCCTGGTCATCCACACCACCTCCCATCCCGGTATCAAAACGGAAAGCCCTTGGATTTTTACATCTAAGGGCTTCTATTTTCTTGCTAAACCCCGCGTTTTTTTTAGCGGGCTACCGGAGACGAAGTTCGAACCGATATGAAGATGATTTATCTGAAATTCAGGAATTCATTAGTAAAAATAATTACTGCTGACATTCGGAATATATAGATGCATGGCTAGTAAAGAGACAACGGACCTGGAATCATTAAGGCCTGTCAAAATTTAATACTAAGTTTCAGTGAAACAAGTTTATCATCTTTATAATACTCAAAATACCATTCATTGTTTTTACTAAAAACAACACCTTTTTCTACACCATTTTCTGCAATAAAATAGTTCGGCATTGAAGTTTTCAGTAATGTCATTACCTTTTTAGGAGAGGTATCAATCAATTGGTAGCCAATGGCATTAGGCTGTGCATATAAAACGTCCTTATTCTCAGTAATCGTAGCGGGGATGGCAGCAACCGGCACAGGTGTAGTGCTCTCAGTCGATTGTGTAGCCTGAATAGCCCCGGTACTATCGTATTTGTAGTGTGCACCCCTTAGAGACACAAATGCATTTTTTAACGCCTCTGTATACGCTGTATTCCACTCCTTCTCCCTGCTTATCCCTTCCTCGCTTTTATAGATAATCTGGCCCTGACAATCTTTTAGCACCAGGCTTAAATCAGTGGCTAAGAATTTCTTTTTCGCTACAAGCTCTGCTCTTAATGCATTACACTTATTGTTGGCAACATCCGCCGGCAATACATCATTAGTCATGAAACACTTAAACCCTACATTTTCCAGCAAATCTTTTGTAAGCGTGTTTATCCCATACTGATCATCCTGTTTAAAAATATCAAATCGTTCAGGTACTAAAACATACTTGTAATTATTAATGGTATTCTGTGAACGGGCTACAACGGCAAAAGCCATTACCAGCAATAAGGCAACTACTTTCATATGTATGAATTATTTACGTATTGTAACGAAGATAAGCAAAACGTCAGTAAGAAAATGAAGGCCCCACCTGAGAGATTCACTTAACACGATTAATTCATTTTTGGTTTCAACGTAAATGGATTCAGATCCAGTATTTCAGCAGCAACACAAGGATGAAGAAGCCCAAAGTATTTCCTCCGGTAAAATCATAAAATTTGACGGTAATATAACTACAAAGCCTCCAAATCTTTCGACTTGAAGACTTAAAGCTTGCGGAGAGAAGGTGGTCGTTCTTTTTTCATCCAGCTCAATTTGCTTTAGAAAGGCATACCGCTCACGTTTATCAATATTATCTCTAACCCAATTTTACCCTCAGGATATTGAGATAACTCTATTTCATAGTAAGTCAGATCCTCCCGTAAGTCAAAACGTTTATAGACGTTTAAAAAATCATTCCTTGATTTGCTTACAAGCTTCAGGGGTTTGCATACATGCGCGCGATTTGGCTTACCGACCTTTGGACCATGGAAATAAAACAAATAGCATTGGGCAGCCAGGGTTTGGTTGTACCGGTAATCGGCCTGGGCTGTATGGGCATGACAGGTTTTGAAGAAGCGCATATGTATGGTCCTGCAGATGAGCAGGAAGCCATCGCGACGATCCAACGTTCGCTTGAGTTAGGTGGTAATTTTTTAGATACCGCCGATCTGTACGGACCACTGAAGAATGAGCAGTTGATCGCTAAAGCGATCAGTGGTAAACGTGATCAGTATATTTTGGCGAGCAAGTTTGGCTGGGAGATCGATGATAACAATAAGGTAACCTGGGCCATCAATGGTAAGAAAGATTATGTAAAGAAATCTTTGGAGCGTTCGCTCAAAAATCTGAATACGGATTACATCGATCTGTATTACCTGCACCGCCTGGATAAAAATACGCCGATCGAGGAAACGGTTGAGGCGATGGCTGAACTGGTTCAAGAAGGTAAAGTGGGGTATATCGGATTGTCGGAAGTTTCGTCCGAAACGGTTAAGCGGGCGCATGCCGTGCACCCGATCACTGCCGTACAAAGCGAGTACTCTTTGTTCGAGCGGACGGTGGAAGAACGTGGGGTTTTGGCAACCTTAAAGGAACTGGGTATTGGTTTTGTAGCTTACTCACCGCTGGGCCGTGGATTCTTATCCGGACAGATCAAAAGCATCGATGACCTGCCTGAGAATGATTTCCGCAGGGCAATCCCGCGTTTCCAGGGCGTACAGTTCAACAAGAATATTGAATTGGTGAAAGCTATCGAAGTAATGGCTGAAGCCAGGCACGTCACTTCTTCGCAACTGGCTTTGGCCTGGATCATGAGCAAAGGCATCCTGCCGATCCCGGGAACGAAACGCCGGAAGTACCTGGAGCAAAACATTGCAGCAACAACTATTGTATTAACTCAGGCGGATCTATCACAACTGGAAAGCATCGTGCCTTTAGGCACGGATACCGGCGCACCTTATGATGAGTTCAGTATGGGCTTAATTGATTAATTTTGTTTATGAACGCTATTAACTCCATATCGGAATTTCACCGTTTGCTGTCTTTAACGGAACCTCGCCACCCGCTGGTGAGCGTGATCAATCTGGCGGAAAGTGTTTTTTTGGAAGACGAGATCTGGAAAGGTTTCGTTAACCGCTTTTATTGCGTGGCGCTCAAACGCGAAGCCAAAGGCAAGATCAGGTACGGACAGCAGCATTATGATTACGATAAAGGAGTATTGAGTTTTACCGCGCCTAACCAGGTGCAACAACTGGACCTGCAAAATATGGAATGCGGGTCCGGTTATCTCCTGATCTTTCACCCGGACTTCCTCTTACAGCATACTCTGGCAAACAGCATTCATCACTACAGTTTTTTCGATTACGCGGTTAACGAAGCGCTGCACCTGTCGGTCGAGGAAGAAGATGACCTGATCACGATCCTCCATAAAATTGATAAGGAGTGCCAGCATATCGATAAGCATACCCAGGAGATCATTCTGACGCAGATCGAGAGCCTGCTAAAATACTCCAACCGTTTTTATGAGCGGCAGTTTTTGACCCGCAAGAATAATAATTCAGCGCTGCTGACCAGGTTCGAGCAGTTGATCGATGACTACTTTAACAGCGACGTACAGGGTTTGCTCACGGTACAATATATTGCTGCGCAGATGAACCTGTCGCCGAACTACCTGAGTGACCTGCTTCGGGTTCATACCGGGCAGAACACACAGCAGCATATTCATGAAAAACTGATCGCGAAAGCCAAAGAAAAACTTACCACGACCAGTCTTTCGGTCAGCGAGATCGCCTATGCCCTGGGCTTTGAGCACGCGCAATCCTTTAGCACGCTTTTCAAAAAGAAGACGAATTTATCGCCGCTGGAATTTCGTCAGGCTTTTAACTGATTACCAGGGACAAACTGTGTCCGGGAAATATTCTTCGCTGAAATATTTACCGGTAGGGTCGATCAGCGCGTGACTTTGAACCTATATGTATGAAAGGGAAACATTGGGTGAAGATTTGATCAAAATTGACACTTTTTTATACAAGTTATGGTGATTTCAAAAAGTGAACGTCATGACAAACGGGATTATCAAAAAGAATCCTGGCTAGAAAGAAATAATTAGTATAGCATTAAATATAACTGCCATTCTTTTTTTGACTGACTAGTTCGGTCGGGCTCAGCCCGAATAATTTTCTGAAAGCAAATGAAAAATGTGATAAGGTCTCGAAACCCATATCAAGAAATATTTCAGAGGGCTTTTGGTTTTTCTTTTCAATTAAAAAACGGGCTTCCTCTAAGCGTTTTCGCACGAGCCATCGGCTGGGTGTTTCGTTGAATGTTTGCTTAAAATCTCTTTTGAACGCAGATAAACTTCGCCCGGTTAGAAATGCCAGTTGGTCAACACTTACATTGAATTTATAATTCTGTACCATAAACTCTTCTATGTTGATTTTTGCAGGAATGCCGTAGTCGAAAAAAAGGCCTGCCAGTTCTGGTTGTGACTGAAGCAGCATTATCAATAGTTCTTCCCGTTTTACGTCAGCAAAAGGCTCGCTTATTTGCCCTGAATTGTAATAGGGTTCCAGCGATCTGATGTAATGCTGCAATAGATCGTTAGGGGTGATACGAATGAATGTCTCAGGGGATTTGAAATTCGTTATTGTTGTTTTGTGCCGCTCCTGAAATTTCCTGAGAAAAGTAACATCAAGCGCGAAGATCGTTTTATTCAGTTCATCATTCTCTTTCATCTTATAATAGCGGCCCAGCCGGTTCTTACGGGCGATGCAACATTGTCCGGGTTGTAGCTCTACATATTTATTGCCGTCATAAAGTATTACTAAGCCTTTAGCAACGTGTACAAAATAATGTTCAGGAATGAAATGTTCAGTTGAAATTTCATCTACCACATAACGAAAGCCTGATGTTTCTTTTCTCATTGCAAATATATTATTATACTTTCTGTAATAATGCCCTTGTCTCTGCAATAACACGCTCCTGGAATGCAGGATCACGGGATAAGGCAGAGCCGAGCATCGGCTCACCTTTTTCATCAAAATAGATACCCGTTTTACCTGATTTATCAGTCAGCACCTTTGCAATTACTTTTGCTGACTTTTCAGGTGTACTGCTGTATTTTGAGAAAGGAGGAATTATGGACATAAGATACCCAAACAGGAAATGTACGAAAGCATTTACATTTTCAGCACCCAAACCCGTACCCCGGGTTATTCCAGGTTCTATAGCATTAACATGTAACCGCGGGTTTTCCCGCGCTAAAGCCATAGTTGAAGCCAGCACACACAGTTTTGACGTGGCATATGCGTCTATTCCTGCCATTTTAGAACCGCCGGCTTGCCACTCCCCACGGGCACTTGCTTCTGCAGAGAGGTAACGGGCACCTTTCATTCCCATAATTTTAGCTGGTTTACGTTCAGGATCTTCTAAGGCAGAAGCAATAAAAGCTACATTCGCTCCGTCCGGAAGATGAGATACGAGTGCTTCGGTCAACGCGAATGCACCCAGGTGGTTTGTGGCGAATGTCATATCCCATCCCTGCGCATTCTTTTTTACTTTGGTCTGCATAATACCAGCATTGTTGAGTAGTCCTCCAATCGGGAGTTGGAGTTCGATGATTTGCTGTGCAGCTTGCCTGACACTTTTAATATCTGAAATGTCACATATTATTGGTATTGCCTTTTGTCCAATCCCTTCAATATCTTTTTTTACCTGATTCAGTTTATCCTGGTTTCTGCCAACCATAATTACAGTACCATATTTTGCCAATTCTAATGCTGTGGCATACCCGATACCCGAAGTTGGTCCGGTAATAATGAAAGCGTTTTTGTGTTCCATTTTCAAAAAGTTTATGCTGCAAGATCGTCCATAAACTTCCGATATACTGTCCTGAAAAGTCCAAATTTAATGTCTTGAAAGGTCCATTTTACCCGTACGAAACTATCTTAATTCCGCTATGACCATATCCCGAAAATTCTCTATGGTGTGCGCTTTCTGAATGGTAACACAAAAGCAACGATACAAATGATCTTTTCTAAAGGAATATTTTATGATTTGGAAATGAGGGAAAAAGCCTTCAAATCTTTCGACTTGAAGGCTTAAAGCCTGCGGGTCCTGTTGGACTGTTATCGAACTTATTAATTGAAGATTTGATTAAAATTGACGTGTTTTATACAAATCATCCTTTGTTTTCTGGTTCAAGCCAGTTCTAAATTATTTCCTCCGACCATGACTGGCACTTTGTACTCTTTTTTCATTATTTCATTAATCTGTCCTCAATTACTCCGGTACATACTCTATTACAGCTCTAGTCAATGTATTGTCTCCATTCCACGTGAGCGCATTATATACGATAAATCCGTTGGCTGTCGCAAAAATTGGAGTATTCCTGTTCAATCCGGATACAAACTCGTACGTACTGGCACTTGCCAATTGCGTAAACTGCTGGTTTGCATCCATTTTCCAGAACTCCGGGATAACACCAAATCTACCTCCGGACGGACCGGTACTGGATTTATATTGATACCCCCCGAAGAAAAACGTGGTATTATTTTTACGGATAACAGATACTCCTGTTCTAGGTGGTAATGAACGTGTAACATTAGGTTTGGACCAGGTATTGTTAATGAAATCGAGCGCAAAGTTTTCACCTGATTGATGGCTGGTATTATCACCACCGAATAAATATAACTTATTATCATACGCATAGGCGGTCATACTTTGTATCGAATTATTATTTGTTAACTGCGGGAGTTTCCCCCAGGTAAGCGTAGCCGGATCAAACGTTACCCAATATTGCGTATACCAATACTCGTAGGGATTTGGTGATCCCATTAACCTTACACCGCCACCCATGTAAATCTTATTATTGTAAACCGCCATGGTCATCCTCAGGCGACCAATTGGAGTTCCAACAACAGCGTCAGTCATGTTGCTGATACTTTGCCAGCTATCCGATACAGCATCATATTCCCATACCTTGTCGTTAGGTGTAGAGCCGTCTGTTACACCTCCAAACAAGTATGCTTTATTATTAACGGTGACGGCCATACCACTGTGGAGTGTTGTAGGAAACGGATTCTTCTTTTTCCATTCGTAAGTGGTCAGATCTATTTCCCAAACAGTATTAATTGGTTGCATTTCCGACAGGTATTTATGTCCCCCTATAATATATCCTTTATTGCCCAATGTAAAATAAGCGGCATTGTCAGCGAGAAAACCGTCATGCGATGAAATCCGCCTCCAATAACCGGACAATACAGGAATATCAGGAACAATACTTTGGCTATATGAGCCTTTTTTGATCGTGATAGCTGTGCCCGGACTATAGTCGATCGGCACAAGAAACGTAATACTTCCGGACGCATCAACAACAACATTTATGCTGTCTACTTTTTTATTACCTACATACACTTCAAAACCGTTTGTCTGATCAGTTGGTATAGGTTCTGTCAAATAGATCTTTAATATTGTATTCCTGGAAATAACCGAATCTTTGAGCGGCGCTATTTGAAAGCTGGGAGGAATTACCTGTTTCGACTGGCTGTACCAGGTTTCTTTTGCCGTCATTATAAACAATCGGAATGTATAATTTTTCCAACGCGACAAATCCTTAATAGTATAACTTACATTAACAGAGTCATGGACATTCTCAAGGACAATTTTCCCTGAACTGTACACTGTAGGGATGGAATCTGCACTATATACGATGCCGCAAATAGGGCTCTCTAACCAGGCTGGCAGAATGAGTTTACCTTCGATATGAACGGCATCATTATTTTCCACATCTGCAGAAATCAATGTAAGATTTGGATTAATGATGGGAGGTAATGGTGTATCCTTAACTTTCTCTTTCTTACAACAAACCAGTAAACTAAGGCATAAAACGCCTAGAACATAGCAATACAACTTCATAGGTAAATGATAAAAGTTGCGTAAATGTAGCTAATTATTTCTTTGCGCCGATCTCCGCTTACAGTATTCAGCTCCTTGTTGTGATATCTGCGTCATTAAAAATTTGCTGCCAAAAGAAAAATATGTATCATCAGGATAGATTTTTAACCCATTTTACCACTACCTCTTAAGGCTTGTTAAGTTTCCAGGAATGCAACTTGATCTCTAAATAAATTTCATTTTCAAGCTAATTACCAACCTGTAGACCCATACACCCGAAAATGAAAAAAAGACAAACCATCTTTCGATAATTTGTCCTTTCCAGCTTGCGGAGAGAAGGGGACAACTTGCTCTTTTAGATAAGTACGGATTTAAATAATAGTGTAGGCTCATTGACAGGACAAAGCACACAACAATACCTACACAACAAGTTGATTGAAAAAGCGAAAGAAAAACTGTCTGCGACAAATTTATCAATCAGCGAAATTGCTTATGAATCAGGTTTTGAACATCCACAATCTTTCAGCAAATTGTTTAAAAGTAAAAGTGGCATGAGTCCGTTGGCGTTTAGAGTGGGTTTTAATTGATATTATTTCTCTCTAATTTTCTCTCTGTGATTTTTACCCCATAAAATCATTTCTTTAATGACAGGCAATAGAGAAAGCGTGTAGTCAGACACTTTATACTCAACTGCAAGTGGCGAGTGATAAACCGTTCTGATTACTAACTTGTTCTCTTCAAGGTGTTTCAATTCTTTTGATAGAACCCTCGTTGTAATTAAAGGCACACTTCGTTGTATATCGCGAAAGCGATAATTTCCACTATGTATTGCTCTCAATATTGGGAGTTTCCATTTACCGCCCACGACAAACAATGTATCCTGCAAATACTTCATTGCCTGTTCTTCTGTCATTCCTTTCATAATTAAACCGTTTGGTATCCTTTAGGATATTGGTATCAAAAGTACACCGGTTTTATAAATACATTTGCATTCAACAATCAAAATAATGGACAAGGACACAGAAATAATTACTGATATTGACGGTAATGTTTATCATACAATATCAATTGGAACACAAGTATGGATGGTAGAAAACTTAAAAACCACAAAATACAATGATGGTACTGAAATCCCATTTATATCAGATACTGCTGACGCTTGGTATGAGCTAAATTCACCAGGATATTGCTGGTACGATGATAAGGAGACTAATAAGGAAACTACAGGTGCTTTGTATAATTGGCATGCCTTAAATACTGGTAAACTTTGTCCAAAAGGCTGGCACATACCAACGGATAAAGAATGGTCGATATTGGCAGAATTTCTTGGTGGCGAAATTGTAGCAGGCGGAAAAATGAAAGCAACAGGTACGGAATTTTGGTCAAGCCCAAACGTTGGTGCAACAAATTTAAGTGGATTTACAGCTTTATACAGCAGTTTTCGTGGTAAAAGCGGATTTATTCCTTTAAATAATGGCACTTTATTATTTTGGAGTAGTACAGCGTACGACGATGTGGATGCCTGGGCTTGGTATTTGCGATTCGACAGCGAAGCTTTAGGTAGAAACCATGGTGGAAAGTATCACGGCTTTTCCGTACGATGCTTAAAAGATTAGTTAACAGTAAAGCACAAAAATGCTTTGCAAGCAGGATTAAATAACTACGAAACAGCATTGAAAGAATACGTTAGAAGCAATCAGAAGATATGATTTATGTACACATTATTTAATGGTGCTCGAATCTATATGTAACTACAACACAAAAAGCACTGAAAATCAGTGCTTTTTGTGTTATGCGGGGCCAGATGGACAGTTATCGAACTTATTAATTGAAGATTTAATTAAAATCGACATCTTTTATACAAATTATGGGGTATTCAAAAAGTGAATGCCATGCAAACATTCCAATGAGGAAAACTTGTTAAACCTGATGTGTTTTAGAACTGATCACTTTTCGATGTTGTTTCCCCCAGTTTATCAAACTTTCCATAATTGGATACAAAGACTCACAATAATCTGTAAGCCTATACTCTATGTTTTTTGGGAAATCGGGATCTTCAATTCTTATTATCAGGTTATTAAGTTGCATTAATTGCAGCTCTTTTGACAGCATGGCAAAGGTAATTCCAGGGATACTTTGGGCAATCTCCCGATATCGATGAAGACCATTATATAACGCTAAGACGACAGGCATACGCCATTTGCCACTCAAAACATATAAGGCATCTTGCCCATACTTTATTTCCTGCTCATTCTTTATCGTACAAATGTACTGTCTCCCCTTATTTTCTTCCTTTGTCATGTGCTATGGTTTACTATAGCATTTTTAAGATTAGTCAATACAGCTATTACTTTTGCTAAGTATAGTAGTAAAATTAGAGATTAATTCTTAAAACTTTTTAGTAAAATGACAGCAACTAAACATAACAATTTATTGCATCTCAACATCGAAAACGGGGTGGCTAATATCACCTTAGATAATGCACCTGTTAACGTACTCAGCGCCTCTTTGATAAAAGCATTACGGCATCTACTTGATGAGTTATCCAATAACAACGATATTAAAGTGATTGTGTTTGATAGTGCGAATCCTGATTTTTTTATCTCCCATGTGGATATAAATATTCTTGAAGAACAGAATATATTAGACGAATTAATAAAGGCCGCACCGGATGGGTTAAACATATTTCAGGCCGTTGGCGAAATGCTCAGAGAACAACCTCAACTGACAATCGTAAAATTGAAGGGCATTGCCCGTGGCGGTGGAGCTGAATTTATTGCAGCAGCTGATATGTGCTTCGCCTCTTTAGAAAAAGGGAAGCTGGCACAGTGTGAAGCGCTGATGGGTATTATACCGGGAGGCGGAGCTACACAATACCTATCGTCAAAAATGACACGTGGTCGTGCGTTGGAAATTATATTAGGAGCTGATTTATTCGACGCTGCTACTGCAGAGCAATATGGCTGGATCAATCGCGCTTTACCGGATACTGAAATAGATATATTCGTAGACCAGCTGGCACACCACATTGCCGACTTACCGGAAGGTGTAATAAAAACGACAAAAAAAGTTTTACCACCGGTAAGAAATGCAGAAGGTTTTAAATCGGAAAATGATGGTTGGGCAACGTTGGCATTTTCTCCCGGAACAGCGGAGATTATGAAAAAAGCTATGGAAAATGGCGCACAAACTGTAGTCGGTGAATTAAAACTGGAAGAACTACTCAGAAGTTTGATGTAGTTCACCTACATTTCTTTTCATTAATAACATGGAAAGAGGAGTAACTAATTTACGCAGATCTTTAAAAATAATGCAGAAACTATATTACGAATATTAAAACCAATGCATTCCCAATGAAAGTGAACAATACCAGTTGCGAGGCTATCTAATAAAAATGAAATAAACGAAAATGAGCCTACGTTTTAGTAGCTATTAGTATACTCAATTTAACAAAGCATATTCTTAGTTTCAACCAAGTGGATTCGAACGT
This sequence comes from Chitinophaga oryziterrae, assembly GCF_009758125.1. Lineage (GTDB taxonomy): Bacteria > Bacteroidota > Bacteroidia > Chitinophagales > Chitinophagaceae > Chitinophaga > Chitinophaga oryziterrae. The sequence continues at coordinate 453,672 of NZ_WRXO01000003.1, read as the reverse complement.
AATGTAGGTTGATAATCAATAAGGTACAGGATTAATTTAAATTAAAAAAGCTTCAAGTCATTGAACTTGAAGCTTTTCAGCATCATTTAGTATCTTGTATCTTCCTTAATTACCAAACTGCGGATAGCAATATAATTTAATATTATGATATTGGAAGTAGCGATTTTGTATATAAAGCCGGGACTATACTCGGAATTTGAAACAGATTTTAAGAAAGCAGGACAATATATCAGATCAATACCTGGTTATCGTCATCACAGTTTGCAAAAATGTTTAGAAAACGTCGACAAATATATTCTGTTAGTCGAATGGGATAAATTAGAAGACCACACAGTAGGTTTTAGACAATCCGATGTCTATCTGCATTGGAAGGAACTATTGCATCATTATTATGATCCATTCCCAGTTGTAGAGCATTTCAAGGAAATTGAATTATAAATTTATTTTCCGTAACTGGCATTAAAATTAGCTAAAAGGCTGGGATCAAATCTTGCGGCTATAGGCAACCGCTTTCCCTGCATAAGAATCTATGTGTTTTTTGAATGGTATTTCTCAGCCGACCGAGTAAAAATGTTGCATACTCGTAAAATTTGACTTCTCATAGAATTAGATTATAGATGCATGGCTTTATCGCCGATTATTGAAGTAATTCTGAAGCTTGTTTGCCGCAATATTGTAAAATAAAAAAGGGATTCGAACCAACAACAGTTGAATAATAAGTAGTTACAATTGCTGCAATAATTCTGAAATGACAAAACCCACTGTTAGTCAGCGGGTTGTGCTTAGCATTGATAGTACAAATCGTTATTTCTAACCTCATAGTAGATCAAAAAGTTAAAAATTATTCGGCTCAATTCTTCCCATTTCGGCATCATGCGGGGCAAGGGACAGTTTTCGATCCTTTTTGCGAATGATTTGAGCCACATAATGCAGTTTATTGCCGGGTTTTGTCTGAAAATGCTGAAATTGTAATTTCAAATTAACTATCTTATACAAATGAAGTTGAAATCTGTTTGATATTGAGCTGGATGGATATTTCCAATCGGGAACAAACTAAATGAAGCCCCGTTTCCGAGCTGTCGGGGCACAAATTGGTGAAAGCAAGAATAATTTAATACGCTCTGCAATTTATGATAGCCTACAAACTAAAAAAGTATATTTGGACGGATGCAGACTTTGGACAAATGGGTTGGCACGACTGCAAAATTTATCAATTTCGATTGACAGAAAACTTGGATTTGGATATAGACTATATTCTTTCATGGAATAAACCCGAGCTTGAAGGACTTCCATTTACTTTTTGGATAGCACCAGCTACATTGATATTCAAATCAATCCGAAACCTGACTTTTGACTTTTGCAGCAGTTTTCAGGAAGACTTTGAAATTGAAGACATTGAGAGAACCGACGTCGAAAATGGACATCGGTGGACAATCATTACAAGAAATGGTGAAATTCAATTTGATTCTAAAGGCTATGAGCAATACATAAGGCAGGAACCTTTTTTTCAATTTGAGCAGAACATTTCATTTATAGATCGTAATGGCTATTCTCTCGAAAGAACAACCAATCAAGAAAACCCAAATAGAATCCGGGAAGATGTTGTTCGACAACGTGAAAAAGATATAGAAGATTATCAAAATGCTAAAAAGCGACATCTCAAAAGACAGGAATTGCAACGGCTTATCACAGCCAGAGAAGAGAATCAAATAGACACCAAGCAATATCGTATAAGGAAAAAGGAAATTAATGAATTGCTATATTCATATGACTTTTTCCTAAAGGGGACGAAGTTTGAAAACTATTAGATGTAATTGCATATGACCTCGGATAGTCTCCAACAAGAAATACAAGAAGCAATTCCCGAATTGTTAAATATGGCGAGAGGGATGTCTTGGAACAAAATATCGAATAATTGTAAGTTCATTCTGACAGAAATCAAAGACAGTAATAGAAGTTTTAATGACCAAAGAATGTTGTTGAAAAAGGAAAATGATAAGAAAACGCCATTACTATTTCAGCAAGTCATACCGATCCTCCAAACCCTTTACAAAAATTTATATGACATTAACCTCTATATTTATAAGTCAAGTAAAGATTTGACAGTAATTGACATTCGTTACTATCAGAAATCATCACTTGACAAGGATTACAGACAAAAAGTTACAGACAGTCCACCAATGATTCATAGCAAAGTAGCAATACCTGCATGGCTATTAAATAAGAATGAAAAGTTTGATATTAACTGGGAGCGCAAACTTTGGCTGATAAGATGGAAGCTATTTTGTCTAAGACATAAACTCTAATGGTAAACGATTTTCTGCGACGCTTGCCCAGAAGTAAGCTTTCTCTGTATTAGGTTCACCGGGAATTCGAACCTCCTTAACATTTGGAAATAAGGTAGTTATATAAATCCTCGTAACATAATGAAAAAATGTTCAAACTAAAAAAGCCTTCAAGCTCTATGACTTGAAGGCTTTGCGATAAAATGCGGGCTGTAAGGGGCAAGTTTCGAACCTGTTTAAAGAAGATTTATATAGTATTTATATATTTATTAGTAAATAAAATCATTAGAAATGCTATTGACAATTGTATCGTTTCCGTCTGTTGCATTACCTCCTAAATTCTAAACGAGGGCAATTTTTACTCTTATTCAATAAAAGAGGACGAAATTCTTACATATTTACCCTTGTTTTCCAATTAAAGGCAAACTCACTTTCAGCTTGATATCCGCTGATATTTAGTAAAAAGCTTACTGCTGACTACGATTACATCTATACCTAGGAAATTGAGCAAGGCAAAACATTTACGCGTATAGACAAGGTTAATTAATTAAATGCTTCTGTATAGAGCAGGTCATACGCAGTGCTATAATAGAAGTCATCCGTTAGCTTATATTCTTCAAATACAAGCTAGCAAACAGGTAGCATTTCCAAAGCGAATTGTCGCGATTCTTCGTCTGCCATTATAGTATCAAACTCATTGCATACCACCTGAAAATCGTGTCAAACTTTGAAAATAGCGATGCATTTAATTTGTATTTTTACAAAGTACAGTATTGCAAATAATACAAAATTGGGATTGCGTTTGCCGGGGTGTTTGTGTAGTCCGTAAAAAACAGAAGCGATCAGTAAAACAATTATAATAATCTATGGAGGCTTTGAAATGTAATTTATATATACAAGGAAATCCAGGAGTAGGAAAATCATTTTTCAGAAGAACCTTGGAAGAACTTATCCATTTTGAGAGAAAGTCTTCTATGGACAAATTCAATGGTTATGACTGGATCATCCGAACAGAAAATATTCAAATAGAAGTTGAGATAAAGGAATATAGAAATTCTGAATTTACATTCATTCCTTTTGAATCGACGGAAGCAAAAAATATCATTTTTTATATCACAAATGAGTACGAACACAAACTAGATCTTTCTATTCCACAAAAAGATATTGAGCAATTGAAATCTTTATCCAATAAGGCATTAATTATTATCGCAACACCTTTACTTAGACCTTATGAATTGAATAGGAAATTTAATTTTAGTTATTTAAAAAAGATTATCCCATTTGTAGAATATTTTATACCAATTTATGATTTTCATTATCGTGAATACGAAAACTTTTTTCAGACAGGAAATATCTTGAGGCAAATAATAATAAACTCCTATCCGCATGCGCTTAAACACGCAAAAGAACTTATAAGGCTCAATTTAGAAACAGAGGGTCCAACACTGGATTTAGGTAATTGTGGATTGACTAGTTTAAATGAGGTAAAGGAATTATTTCAAAATTATGCTACCTGGTTGGAGTTCTTCAACAGTATTGTGATCGTGGCAACCTTTTCGTTAAAGGTTTTAACTCACACCGGAAGAGCTTTTTCCAGCACGGCCCTGTTGTTTTCACCCCATGCCTCCAAATTTAAAATGATAGGAAGTAAACTTTTCCCTAAATCTGTAAGTTCATATTCTACTTTAGGAACTTTGGTATCGAAAATGACTTTACTGACAAAACCGTGCAATACCAATTCATTCAGTTGATTAGCCAGAACACGCCTATCCGCGGTGCAAATTTTTCGTTGTAATTCCCCCGGTCTTTTAAGTCCTGTTGATATATAGTAAATCAACATGAGCTTCCATTTTCCGTTCAATAATTCTTTGAATAAATGAAGCCCGCAGTCTTTCCGAAGCGGAATTTTCTTCTCATATTTCATATTCGATATGTATAGTGCCTCAACCCTTATAGGGATTAATTTATGCGTACTTGCCCGAAGGCATAATTTGAAATAGTTTTGATGTAAATAAATAAAGATATGATTAAGTTTTCATTTTTAATTAGAAGAGTTCCTGAGATGAGCTTTGAACAATTTGTGGATTATCACAAAAATAAACATGCTCCTTTATTCGCTTCCATACCGGAGACGAAGCAATACGTACGCAGGTATGTTGTAAGTCATCCGGTAGAAGCACCGGGGTTTCCCGCACCTATATATGATGGTATGACAGATATATATTTTGATTCATTTGACGATTATCAACAATTCTTTTCGAGCGAAAACTTTTTGAACAAAGTAAATCCCGACCATATTAACTTTTTTGATATCGCCAATGTTGTAATAATGGTAACTAATGAGACAATAATTAAAGCCTAAAAAACGGAACTACAAATTGTTAAAGCAACGAATTCAAACGTTAAAGCCTCTAAGGAGGTCTTTAACGTTCTTTGTTTTCCAACCTGTTAGCTTAAAATATTACTTCGGCATACGGAGAAATTCTAAAATATGGATGACCGCACCCCTCCTCCGGTATAGACATGCCGATCAGTTATACCAGATTTGAATTCAGCACTATACCTGGAGAGTCCATTGATCAATAATCCAAATGAACATGTCTTATCTTCGATGCCGTTTTCGAGGTTGTCGAGCCTGAAATCATATAGTACATATCCTTTGGCAACCGTATCACGAAACCCATTTGTGATCAAGCTTTCCGTGAGGTTTGAGATATCTGGTTCAAAAAGATAGACGTTACTGTAGTTGGACAGTTTCTGGCCGATGTCTGCAAGTGTACCCGTAGCCATCTGTTTCAAAAGTCAATAAAAACAGCTTGAAAAAAAGATTTAACGAGGCCCTAGATCGCTATCAAACTTTTTCAGAGATTTTGGTGATTACAGGCTTACCCTTATCGATTAGAATTACTTATCTAAATATCAGCCTGTGATGTTGAAGTGCTGGATTTTGTATGTATTTTTTTCTATGCTATTTACTAAAGAGATGCCATACTGTGAACTATATGATCCTCGCAATGAATCTGTGAAGGCCATCGGAAGAAACTTTCCTCACCACATCTCCAATGTGCTTTTATGGCAAATCAGCTAAAGACTCAAACTATATTTATTCAAAGAAGGCAGGCTACATATATGAAAACACACATGTCCGTTTCGATGAACAATCTATAACCTTACCCCAAAAGTCAGCTCAATATGAAATTAAGAACAGGAATTATTCGTGTGTTAAAACCGCTGATCTCAAAATTCGTAAAATACTCCGTATTCAGAGAGGAGATTTCCCTATAACAGAAAAATGTGTTTATTACAATGCACTCAAAATAACGTATGAAATTGAAACTATAACTACCCCTTTTGCGATCCTTCAAGGAATAAAATCAGGTACCAGTATCAGGTGCATGATCTTTATACCGATTGACTGCATCTGGACGCCTGTAGCCAGTGTATTTGAAAATAAATCTGACGATATATTACGATCGAAATCAAGGGCAGTATTTTTATGAAATTCAGCGCTTAACTGAAATTGTTTTAATTTGCATCTGAAATATATGAAAATGATTGACTATTTCTTCGCTGGCTATACAAAAATTAATATTGACAGCATATCAAAAGAAACGAAATTACCTCTACATATTTTCTATCCCTCTGATATACCAGAAAAGTTAGAAAAATTAGGTCCTTTTCAATTGGACCTGGCCGTTGATGCGACACCCAAAAATGGCAATTATCCATTGGTCATTTTTTCACATGGAAGTGGATCGATGCCGCTTTTATTTCGGACCTTAGGTCAGTATCTTGCCAGAAATGGATTTATCATTGGAATGCTTGAACATCCAGGAAACAACCGAGTTGATAATAGTTTGGTGGACACCGTTGATAACTTAATTAGTCGTCCTACTGATTTACAAACAGCTATCGATTGGTTTTGGGAAACCTCTGAATTTAAATCTATCTTAATTTCTGAAACCGTTTCTCTCATAGGGCATTCCATGGGAGGTTATTCTGCGCTTGCCTTGGCGGGAGGTAAACCAACGCCGTTGCCACAGGAAGCTGCGGATGCCAGACCTTTGATTTTAGCTAAAGATCCACGTGTAAAAAGTATCATTTTGCTGGCACCTGCCACAGTTTGGTTTCGCGAAAAAGGTGCTTTAAGTGATATTGATATTCCTATTTTGATGTATACAGCAGTGCTTGACACTTTCACGCCGAAGATGCCTCATGCTTATATTGTGATGGAAGGTATTAATAATACCAAGCAGATCATATACAGGGAAGTTGAAAATGCCGGGCATTTCTCATTTATGAGTGTATATCCGAATGAACTAAAAAGTGCGGCACTGCCACCATCACAAGACCCGCCAGGATTTAACAGGCAAGATTTTTTAGATAGGTTAAATCCTGAAATAGCTGAATTTTTGTTAAAAGCGATTTAATTAGCTGCTGAATCTGAATAGCTGAAAAATTTATGGTTTATTTTTAGAGGATACCCTTTCAGTAGTAACTGTTATATCATTTGAAATTAGGTCGGTTTTGGCGTTTGCAATTTTATTGCTTAGTGATTCTAAGAAATTGTTAATACTTCTGGCATCCTCTTTAGTGCCAATTGCCCTTCCGGTTTCCTGGTTCCATCTTTCTATATCCCATTTTCTTTTTGTGGATGTTTCTTTTGGAATACCGTCTACTGTAACTCTGAAGTAGATAAACCTCATTTTTTTTGGTTTTTTGGGGACCTTCAAAAAGAAGGTTAATCCAAAGCTGCTTTCTAACATAATACAACATTCTAAGGTTAATAAATGTCGGATTATTGTGCTTTTGGATCAAGTCGTCAACGCTTCTTAAGATATTTTTTGAAGGAATAAACGCTTTGTTACGTTCTGTTCATTCACTTGGCGGGCCAAGAGGGATTCGAACCTCCATCAGCAATCCGTTAAGGCTATTTGGTTTTCTCAGGAAGATCTTGCATAGTTTCATCCAGGAATTCTACTTTCCCGGTATGAATATTATAAACAGCACCTACAATCAGGATTTCACCTTTTACATATTTTTTCTGTAAAATGGGGTCTAAATCCCTGAGTGCACTTACCTGGTCAATCACATTCTGTCTTACAGCGTTATTCACAGGATCTCCGGGCATGTTGGCACATTTGGCTACAGCTGGTTTAATTTCATTAATTAACGTAACAATATGGCCAGGTACGTCTTCCGGTCTCTGTACGGCCGCAGCCACAGCACCACAGTCGGTATGGCCTAAAACAACGATTAACCTGGTATACAATTTTAACACCGCATACTCCATGCTTCCATAAGACGCTGCAGATGATACTTGTCCCGCCGTTCTGATAATAAATAAATCCCCCAGCCCCTGGTCAAAGATCAATTCATTAGGAACTCTGGAATCGGAACAACTGACGATAGTTGCAAAAGGCTTCTGACCAAACCCTAATTTTTTAATCGTTTGTGCATCCTGCCTGGGACGGATAGATTTGTTCTCTACGAACCTTTTATTACATTGATGCGGTTAAATTTTTCACTGTTCTATTTTAATGTTAATACAAAATTGATGCTCTCGTTTACTTGGGGAATTGCCTGAATTCAGATCGCCGGATCTACCTTGCTATTATTCAGGAGGACCGCTGTTTTTGGGGTACTCCTTTTACTTCCCGTTATGGTGAACATTGTGCTGATCGATATCTTTTATTCAATCCCTGCCGGCGCACTCCTGAATGCCATCTTGTTTACCCTCGGTCTTTCTTATTTACTGCTACTTCAATGGAGTGCCCTGAAAGAATTTTTTATTCGGGTCCGGCCGGCTTTGCCGGCTATTCGTTTGGGCGGAATAAAGAATTTACTTCGCCTCGCTCTGGCTGTCTACGCATTTGGCTTTATCTACTACGTGACTACAACGAAAGCTCCCTCCGAACTGACCGGTAAGTGGAGGGTCGATCAATTGGTCAGGAATAACGATACGGCGAAAGTGAATGACTGGCTGAAGGATAGTCTATCCTGGAAAAATATCTACCTCGAAGATTACGGACGGGCAACGTTCAGTCCAAATCCATACGTGGTAGAATCAGCAAGAGCTATGGCGGGCAAATATATATACACAGAACAGCAACAAACCATCCGATTCGTATTGCACTCCCCGGCATCAGCAACAGACACATTGTATGCTGCTGTTACAATGCCGGCTGCAGGGCACATGCAATGGAAGATGGTCTGTGATAAAGATACGGTATCCCTCATGCTGACTAAAGTGCCGGAGAACCTGCACCGTTAGCTTTTGAAATAAATTCAGGCAATTATATACCTGAAATATCTATCCAGCAGAGATAGAATAAAAGTATGAGCCGGGTTTCTGTGACCGGCATCGATTGCGTTAATATTTTCAGCTGATTCAGGGGTTTTCTGATTTATGTTTTATACTTTGAACAAGAAAAATTGCTTAACACTATTGAAGCATCTGAACCCAGTTAAAGCCCCCTTAATTAACAGAATTCCATAACGTGAAAAAACATTAAAATGAAAACAACCTATTTCAGTTCTTTAGCCATAATTCTGGCGATGACGTTTATTTCCTTAAGCTGCAAGAAGAGCCAGGGAGAAAACAACGATACATTGTCTCTGACAACGGCATCTGCACAGTTACAGGCAGCAGCAGCGACCTGTTCTGCACAAGGATGGGCATCTCAAAACGGAGGTACAACAGGTGGCGGTACAGCCACTCCCACCGTTGTCACAACTTATGCCACCTTAAAAGCCGCCATACAAAATACCAGTGTTAAGGTAATACAGGTAAATGGTACCATCACAATACCTTCAGGAGGAAGAATTTCTTTCCAGGACCAAACAGGAAAAACAATCTTTGGTTCGTCCGGAGCGAAACTGGTTTCTGCAGATCAAACCAAGGACAACTCAGGTATTATCTACGTAAAACGATGCAATAATATCATTCTCCGTAATCTTATTTTTGAAGGACCGGGTGCATATGATGTCGATGGTTGGGATAACGCAACATTAGATGCCTCCAATAATGTATGGGTTGATCATTGCGAGTTCAGGGATGGTGTTGACGGGAATTTCGATATCAAAAACACCTCTGATTATATCACAGTTTCCTATTGCAAGTTTACGTATTTAAAACCTCCCAAAGCGGGTGGTTCCGGCGGTTCCGATGACCATCGTTTTTCAAATTTAATCGGATCAAGTGATGGTGCAACAGCCGACAGAGGTCACCTTAATATTACATTTGCGCGTTGCTGGTGGGCACAAGGTTGCGTAGCCAGGATGCCAAGGGTAAGATTTGGCAAAGTACATATAGTGAACAATTACTTTAATAGTACAACAAGTAATTCTTGTGTTCAGGCCGGTTTTGAGGCGAATCTGTTAATAGCATCGAACGTTTTCGAAAATGTTAAGACGCCGGTTGATTTAATGTCCAAAACTTCCACGGCAGTTCAGCTTACTAATAATACATTCACAAGTGTAACAGGAAATACATCTGGCAACGGAGTTACAGCCTTTACGCCTCCTTACAGTATTTCAGTACTGAGTGCTTCCAGCGTTAAATCTACCGTAACGGCATCAAATGGTGCCGGGGCAACGCTATCCGGTAATACCTGTACTTCTTTATAATTCCTTTTGTTAGATACTTTGACAATCATAACAGGGCTTTAACTGAAGTCGGGTAATAAGCAAAAGTTGAACAAAGAACGTCTTAAACACAGGGAGATACCATCAATGATATCTCCCTGCTTTTTTATAAAAAAATTGGAATGACTTATTCAACTCATTTTTGACAACAGAATATCTGGTGGAAATCAAATGTAGTATGAAACTGAGATACCTGGGTCAACCCTCATTATCTTGTTTCTGCAAAAGGGTTCTGTATATGAACCCACCGATAATACTACCTGCGATGGGTGCAACCCAGAATAACCATAACTGCTTTAAGGCCATTCCTCCTACGAATAAAGCCTGAGAGGTAGATCGGGCAGGATTAACGGAGGTATTAGTAATTGGAATGCTAATCAGATGTATAAGTGTAAGAGCCAATCCGATTGCAATTCCCGCAAATTTTCCATTAGCAAACTTGTCTGTAGCACCCATAATAACGATAAGGAAGAATGCTGTCAGCGTCATTTCTGTAAGAAAGGCAGCCATTAAACTATAACTTCTGTTATTATATCCGGGGCTGTCATAAAAGTTAGTAGCGAATGCACCTACTCCTTCCCTGCTAAAAGCTCCGGCTCCGTTCAAAATGAGATAAAGTATACCGGCAGCAGCTGTTGCACCTAATACCTGGGCAATGATATAAGGTATCAGATCTTTTGCAGGAAAGCGCCCACCGACCATTAGCCCGAAAGATACTGCCGGATTAAAATGCCCACCGGAAATATGACCGACAGCATAAGCCATCGTAAGCACTGTGAGACCGAAGGCTAATGCCACCCCCAAAAGACCGATCCCAATATTAGGAACTCCGGCGGCAAATACCGCACTGCCACATCCTCCAAATACTAACCAGAAAGTTCCGAAAAACTCTGCAAATAACTTTTTCATATTGTTTTGAATTTAAGGTTTAGCTCAATTCCTAACAATTTAGTTCGTTTTTTGTTCTTTTAGAATGTATCTATAAAAAATAGCGCACTTTTAAAATACAAAGTCGAGGTCTATAGCAGAGAACCACCCCGGCGCATAACCATTACTTATCACAGTACCTACCCGAAGTTTAAGCGGAAGGAAAAACTGTGCAGGTAATCGCAACCACACCGGCATGTTATAATAATTTATATTAAACAATGAGCCCAATTGTAATCCCAGTGAGGGTACCACAACAAATCTTTTATCTCTCCCGAATTGAAATCCAGCTTCTGAATAACTATAGAGACCGAGAAAACGACTATCCGAGACCCAGAGGTCGAGATTGCTGCGGATGCCCGCCCGGACCTGCGTATTACGGAAAGAGCTTATTGTCTTATTGTCTATATAAACACCAGAGCTCCCGTGAATGAAACTAAGCGTGTATCCATGCCAATGGTCCATTGTACCTCTTTTGCCTCCTCTCCTGTTAACATGATAGCTACCCCCAATCCTTCCTGCATTCACGCGAAACGCTATCCCCTGGAAATAGTACTGGTCGAAAGTCCGCTGGTCAAGACTGATCACCAGTGAGTTACCGATACGGCTCTTGATAAAATTACGGTAAGGCAGTAACTGACTCGCTTTTTTCATTTCCGTCGTTGGTTCAAATGCGAAAAGCGTTTTCAGGTTCGAGTTATAAGGAATAGGGATAGATTCTAACGCATTAAACCGTTGCATAAAGAATCTCACCTGCTCATTATGCTGTGCTGGTATACGGTATAAAAAAGACTGACCGGTTACATTTTTATTCGATGATTCATATTCATCATACAATTCATCCAATGATTGACGCACAGCACTGATGATTCGTTCAGCCTCCGGTGTAAAGCGGCTGTAATTTATATCAGTGAGCACAGCCGCATTTTTCCAGGCGGTATGTGTGTTGTTAAAAGACCCGTCACCATAAGCCTTCCATACTTCAGACTTACGGTTTACAACGGTTGTTCCATGCAAACAATAAAAATCATGGAGTGATTTATTGTTTGTGATAGAAGCAGCTACCGTACGATTTACGACGAGATGTCCGCCAGCAAATGCATCTTCCAGGAAGTGGTCTGCGAACCCATTAAACAACAGTGCATATTGCAACAGCTTCTTTTCCTTTTGATCATCAGACCCTGATAGTTTGCCGGCCTCACCGGCCAGGTCCAATGCAATTGCATGCAGGGAAACATACATATTGATGGCATTTGTTTTATTCAGCTTCTCGAAAATCCCTGTCACATTTCCCGGTATCATGTATCTCTTCAGCAGCGCAGCATTAAAGGCTTTCAAATGGTCTTCGAACGTTTTCCCATACAGGTAGAAATGAGAAAGGTTTAGCATGGCATCCGTAACATAATTGAAATCAATCGCAGAAAGTTTAGTATCGGGTGCTGCCGTAAATCCAAGGGCTATATATTGCCCATTTACGGCCATCACCCTTCTTGCAATGGATGTCGGGTTCAATAATTCTTCTTCAAGCACCAGAGGATTACTCACGTGGTCGCCACTCAGTGCATTCAGATCTCCGTAAGTGGTAGTAAGGGTTGCATTCGACAACCATTCCATCGAAAAAATCTTATTAATAACAGTATGCTCCATGCAAAACCGGGTATAAGCCTCATCACCTATAGCCTTATGTTCCCCGTATTTATAAGCAAAACAGGATAATCCGGTTACTAATAACCATAATAATAAAACAGACGCTTTCATATGATAGATCGTAATTAACAAATGGGCTACAGACATCCCGGGTTAACAACCGAGATGCAATACATAGATGTGACAGAAAACGGAGCTTCGAATTAACGTGAATGTTCAAAAATACTATCCTAAATGGATTTTCAGCATTTCCAATATAAAATGTGAATAAATAATAACTTTTACACAAAAACTATTATAGACAAAAAAGGCCCGTAGCAAACGCAATAGACTCCCGTCCGAACTCCGTGTTTCCAGCAAACACAATAGGCTCCGTTAGGAGCCCCGTGTTTGTAGCACATACCTATATCCTCTTCGGAGTCTCCTAAATCGCGAATAAAGGGACTCCAACGGAGTCTGTGTTTTGTTTATTACGTTTGCGACAAACACGGGGCTTCCAACGGAGCTTAAATTGCCTCATCGAACCAGTGATATTAACTGCAATTAATTACCTACAGCCTTTTGTGCATCAACAACACCCCATCCCAGCTGACCATTTTTATTCTGACTATTGCTGCCGGCTCTTTGTAATCTTGCTACAATGCTGTCTCTTGGGTAGGAAGGATATTTGCTCCATACCAGTGCTGCTATAGCAGCACAGCTTGCGGTAGCTACTGAAGATCCCCCTACGGTAGAAGGTGCATTACCAGTTGCAGCTGTAGTGAGCGGATTAATACCAGTCGTCGATTTCTCCATTACGATTGTAAAGGCGACCTCTCTGCCGGAATGACAATCTACGCAAGGCGAAGTTAAATTATCCTTTACTCCTGTTACGGCATTTACTTCCGCCATATAAGCAGGATATACTACCCCCAGAAATCCGGCGAAAGCAGCATTAGTTGTACCAGCGGCACAAAACATCAGCTTGCCTTTGTTATATGCATATTTTATACCGTCAGTAACATGACCGAATGAGAAAAGAGACCCCATACTCATGCTGATAATTTTAACACTGGTATTATCACCTCCAAGTACATATGCATCACCGATTCCCTGTACTGATTCAGGAGAAAGGATCACTACGTTTTCTGCTGCATGTACAACAATCAGGCTACTGTTATAAGCGATCCCTGCACTACTGCCGTTAACACCTCTCGGTGCTGCAAGTACACCCGCCATTTTTGTACCATGACCGCACACATCAGCTGGCGTACCACCCGGGAACGTAGCCAGTTTTTCAATCGTTCTGCCGGAAGAAGCGCCCTGATTAAATAAACTACCAAGATTATCCTGGTCAGGGCTCACACCTGTATCAATGAGCATGATCTTTACATTGCTGCCGGTAGACTGTGTCCATGCCTGCGGTATATTATGATAACTGTAATTCCATGCCTGCTTTGCTCCCGGTGTGATATTCGTGTAATCAACACCTGCTACCAGCGCTGTATTAGCAAGGTTACTATCACATCCAAAAGTAAGTAATGACGAAGATGCAGTCACGGTAGCTTTTGCGGAAATAACATCCTGCGTCTGCATATAACGGCCATATCCAACCGGCTCCGCATAACGTACCAGTCCGGATGCCCTTAATGCTTTTACAGTAGAAAAATGGCTCGCTTTCACATCAAAAACAGGCAGTTTTTTAGGATAATAAGTAACGATATCCTTTTCTGTGATAGCAGGATTATTCTGTCTTTCATTTTCGAGTATAATGTTCAGTACCTGTTTCCTTGCGGCTTCCCAGGCTGCATCATTGATATTGATCTTATCAATCGTTTTGCTGAGGTCTGTCACACCTGCTGGCTGATAACCTACAGAAAGAATGCTGTCGCCCTGTACCAGCGCACTCCATGCCATACTATCACTGGCCATTTTCCAGTCGAACCGGCCTGTCTTGTTTAGTTGCTCACGAACAAATGCATTAATGTCCGATTTGGGGATCACATCTTTTGGATTTCCCTGCGGGAATTTAACATTCAATGTACTTTCTGTCCTGTTACAGGATGCCAGGGCCAGAAGCAACATACAGCCCATAAATAAATTAGAGATTCTCATGTGGATAATTTAGATAATGATGAAAGATAGGACCAGCCAGGTGGCTGGTCCTTTTGTTTACTTGTTAAGTGGGTTACTGATGATGAGGTTTTAGATTGTTGAGTTGTTCCTTCATATACCGGGCTATTGCAGAAGCTCCTTCTTCTTTGGTCATTGAGATATGATCACCGGGAGCTGTGTATGTTTTTACATCTGTTGCAAAGGTCGCCCATCCCAATGCAGCATCATTGTCATCTGTTACGCGGGTAGCTGATTTTATAATAGTAAGCGATGTATTAATCTTCCCTTCCACCTTATATTCCATAAAAAAACTGTGCGCCGCCATATTAAACATCCTCAATACAAATCCCAGATGTTCTTTTTCTTCTTTTACATGCTCTTTCACAAAAGTCATTACAAATGGTATTATTTCTCTGGGCTGTAATTTGCTCAATGCAGCTTTTAATGAGGCCATCCATTCGGGGTGAGGTTTACCAATGATCTTATATAATTCAAATGCTTCTACCAGTGATTCAAATAATTCATCATTACCAAGGATCGTACGTTTAGGTGCAACATGAGTATCCAACACAAAAAGAGCTGCTACCTGCTCTCCATTTTCTTCCAGTTGCCGCGTCATTTCATATCCGATCTGACCACCCAGAGAATGACCAATAAGACGATATGGCCCCTTAGGCTGAATCTGCTTCATCCATTTTATATTTTGTGCTGCAATGGCAGGAATGTTATCCAGTGGGGTTTCACCTTCAAATATACCCATCATCTGCAATCCATATAACGCACCGGTATCCTGCACCGCTTCTCCCAATACACTATAACCATCACAGATACCATTACCACCCGGTATAAAGAAAACGGGCGTTTCCTGTTGCCCTTTATTCAGTAGCAGGACGTGCCTGTTATCATGTTGGGAAACAGCTGCGGCCAGTGCACGTTGATCCAGTACTACTGCCAGTGATCCGATCGTAGGGTAATCAAAAATATCGCTGATGGCGATGTCTGCAGTCAGCCCTTTACGTATTACTGATATCAGATGTATAGCCAGCAGGGAGTTACCACCTGATTCGAAGAAATTATCGTGTATACCTATTCGTTCCATATCCAGCAACTCCTTCCAGATATCTGCCAGTTTTTGTTCCGTTGCTGTACGTGCCGCTACATATTCAGTCACGGAAATGTCGCTGCTATCAGGATCAGGTAAGGCTTTTTTATCAATCTTACCATTGGTAGTGATCGGTAATTTTTCCAGTTCCATTAACAGAGAGGGTATCATATATTCAGGTAACCTGTTCTTCAGATAATCCAGGATACCATCACGGTCAAACGCACCTAAAGGCACGATATAACCAATTAAACGCTTATACCCGTTATCTCCCGTTTTAGCGATTACCACAGTCTGACTTACCAGCTCACTTTGCAGTAATACACTTTCTATTTCACCTAATTCTATACGGAAACCGCGAACTTTTACCTGGTCATCTGCACGACTTAAATATTCTATAGAACCATCTGCCAGCCAGCGGACCAGATCTCCTGTTTTATATATTTTCTCTCCGGTGCTGAATGGATTTGTGACAAAACGTTCTTCCGTTAATTCCGGACGGTTCAGATAACCACGGGAAACACCTGCTCCACCAACATACAGCTCTCCTACTACACCTACCGGTACCAATTGCTGTACAGCATCCAGTACATAGGCAGTACGATTATTCAACGGCCTTCCTATAGGTGTGCTCGTATTTAGTACTTTGCTACTGATAGGATAACTTAATGAGAAAGTGGTGTTTTCTGTTGGGCCATAAATGTTACTGATCTTTATATCAGGATAAGTATTCCTGAATCTTTCTACATGTTTCTCAGACATCTTTTCTCCACCGGTGAGTATAGCAGATAATCTTGCAAACACGCTTATATCTGTATCTACTAACTGATTGAACCAACCTGTGGTAATAAACAAAACACTGATTTGTTTATCGTATAATTCCTGTTTCAGTATGTCAGTGTCCAGCAGACTGTTCTCCGGACTTAATACCAGTCGTCCACCATTCAGTAACATGCCCCAGTATTCAAATGTAGTGGCATCAAATGAAAGCGAACCGGCAGAAAGTATGGCATCTGTATTATCCAGTGATACATAATTGGGATGCATAACAAGACTGGTAACATTGCGATGATTTACCATTACACCTTTAGGCTTACCCGTAGATCCGGATGTATAAATAACATATGCAAGGTTATCTGCAATAAGATTGTTCTGAACAGGACTTGTACTTTGTGCGGACAATACTTCCGTAATTTCATTCATACAGATCAGTTCCATATCAGGTCTTTCCTTATGCAACTGTTCTGCATATTCGCTGGTCGTAAGCAAAACCGGACTGTTACTTTCGGACAACATAAAGCCGATCCTTTCTGCAGGATAAGCAGGGTCCAGTGGCACATAGGCTCCCCCGGCCTTTAAGATACCCAATATGGCCGCCATCATTTCCAGAGAGCGCGGTATACAAACAGGTACCATGATCTCCTCTTTTACGCCTTTGCTTTGCAGATAGTGCCCTAACCTGTTTGACCATTCATCCAGTTCTTTATAACCCAGCACTTTGTCTTTAAATAAAACAGCAATGTTATCGGGACTCTTTGTCACCTGTTCCGTAAATAGCTCTATGATCGTTTTATCTTCCGGATATGCGACTGCCGTGTTGTTAAAGTCATTCAACAGCTGCTGTTCTTCGTCTGCGTTTAACATCGGTAATACGCTGATCTTTGTTGCAGGCGCTTTTACGATAGATGCCAGTAACTGTCTGAAATGTGCGATCATACGCTCAATGCTGTCCGCGTTAAACAGATCTGTGCAATATTCCACGCTGGCGGCTAATCCTTCAGGACTTTCCTGAAAAATAACAGTCAGGTCCAATTTTGCGGTTGTATGGTCTGCACCTTCTTCGGACATACGCAGTTCCCCGAGATGGAAATCAGGCACGTTGGGCGTGTTTTGCAATACTAACGCCACCTGGAAGATCGGGTTCCTGGTAAGGTCCCTGTTCTTTACTATTACATCCACTATTTTCTCAAACGGAACTTCCTGGTGGGCATAAGCGCCCAGGGTAGTTTGTTTTACCTGCTGCAATAAAGAAGTGAATGCAGGGGCATCGCTCAGATCACTTCGTAATGCAAGCGTGTTAATAAAGAAGCCTATCAGTCCCTCCAGTTCCTGTCTTGTTCTGCCGGCCATCGGACTGCCCACACAAATATCCTCCTGACCACTATAACGGTATAACAATACCTGGAACGATGCCAGCAATGTCATAAACAGTGTAACACCTTCCTGCTGAGACAGCGTATAT
This sequence comes from Chitinophaga oryziterrae, assembly GCF_009758125.1. Classification (GTDB taxonomy): domain Bacteria; phylum Bacteroidota; class Bacteroidia; order Chitinophagales; family Chitinophagaceae; genus Chitinophaga; species Chitinophaga oryziterrae. Next base: position 435,728 of record NZ_WRXO01000003.1, on the reverse strand, counting down.
AACTGCTCTGATAATTCACGGCCGATGTGGAACGTTGTAACAGCCCCACGTGAACTTTGTACAGCAAGACGGGGATAATCTACCGGTAACTGCAAAGCGGTTACCCCTGCCAGGTTATTTTCCCAATAACCCAGTTGTTCATCCAGCACAGCTCCTGATAAATATTCACGCTGCCAGATGGCATAATCTGCGTATTGTAATTCCAGTAGCGGCAATTGCGGCTCACGACCTGTTGAATAAGCCTCATATAATGCTACGAGCTCCCGGACGATAATACCTGCCGACCATCCATCAGACGCGATATGGTGCATCGTTGCCACTGCTACATGTTCTTCCTCTCCCAGTACGATCAGTTGCAGACGAAGCATATAATCGCGGCTAAGGTTAAACGGTGTGGCTACCAGTTCTTCCACAAAGGCATTCAGCGCTGCTGTATCCGTTTTATAACAGGGTTCGTCAAAGATCTGCATCTGCCACTGATCAGGTTCCATCACCCGTTGCCAGGACGCTGCATTGCCCTGTTCTATGACGGTCCTTAATACTTCATGACGGTTGACGATCGTTTGTGCCGCACGGGCTAATGCCTGCCTGTCGAGCTTTCCCTTCAGTCTCAATACTGTTGGCAGATGATAATGTACGCTGCCCTCCAGCTGGTCTATAAACCATAACCGCTCCTGACTGAATGATAATGGTATTTGTGCAGGTCTTTCCCGGCGAATGACTGCCGGTAATGCTGCATCCGGATTAGTTTCCAGTCTGGCCGATAAAGTGGCAATAGTAGGGTAATCAAAGATATCGCCGATAGATACCTCCAGGTTAAGTTGCTTGCGGATAGCCGATATTAAACGGATGGCCAGTAATGAATGCCCTCCCAATGCAAAGAAATCATCATGCAATCCTATCTGTTCCACTTCCAGTAATGAAGACCACATAGCAGCTAATCCTTTCTGAATAGCTGTTTCAGGTACTGCATAACCGGTTGTGATCACATTCTCCGGATCGGGCAATGCTTTCTTGTCCACTTTCCCATTTGCCAGGAAAGGGAATTGTTCCAGTTCAACCAATGCAGCCGGGACCATGTATTCCGGCAATTGTGTCCTCAGATAGGACAGGATGCCTTCCCGGTCAAAAGCACCTACGGGTATTACATAACCGATCAGACGTTTATATCCGCCGTTATCTTCCCGCGCAATAACAAGTCCCTGGCCGACCAGTTCACATTGTTCCATCACACGGCTGATTTCTCCGGGTTCTACACGGTAACCACGGATCTTTACCTGATCGTCTATACGACCCAGGAATACAATGTCTCCATCAGGCAGGTATTTAACACGGTCGCCTGTACGATATAATTTAAAAGGATCTTCTGTTGAAAAAGGATTGTCAATAAATCGTCCGGCAGTGAGGGTTTCATTATGCAGATAACCTTTCCCCACACCTTCACCGCCAATGTATAATTCACCTGGTACACCTGCAGGACATAACTGCATTTCAGGGCTCAGCACATATACGCTGGTATTGGAAAACGGACGACCTACCGGTACAACTGATTCATATACTGCATCCGGCTTCACCACATGCAGTAGTTTTCCGATAGTTGTCTCTGTTGGGCCATAATGATTTACGATCGTACATTCTGCACCCGCATTATGGATGCTATCCACCACTGTATTCTCCAGCGCCTCCCCTCCGAATATCAAAAGTTTTTCCGGCAGCAGTAATCTGCCTGGTTCTGATAATGCTTTCCAGTGTGATGGTACGATCTTGATACAGTCTATTTCATGCGTTTCAAAATAAGACAGTATCCTGTGCGCATCGTTGACAGCTGTTTTTGAGAACAGATGCAATGCTGCACCACTTGCCAAAGCCGGGAACAAAACCGTGTTGCCAAGGTCAGTAGCTATGCTTGATAATAATCCAAAAGAATGACACTGGCTGATCGGTAAACGCAACCGCAATCCTGCTATATAGTCTGCCAGGTTATGATGCGTGATCATCACGCCCTTAGGCGTGCCGGTGCTACCAGAGGTATAAATCACATAAGCGAGATCAGTAGCCGCAGGCAATACCAATGGCGCTTCTACTGAGTATGCATTGATCTTTGCCCTGTCCTGGTCCAGCAGGATTATGTCCGGCAAATCTGTAACGGGCAATACCTCTTTGCAGGTACTGCTGCTTACGATCACGGTAGCCGCTGTATCGGCAAGCATATACCTGATCCTTTCTGCCGGAAAATCCGGTTCAACAGGTACATAAGCCCCTCCTGCACGCAGAATGCCCAATACTGCCACTACCATATCCAGCGACCGTTCCATGCAAACAGGCACCAGTGTATTCGCCTTTACGCCTTTGCTACGCAGATAATGGGCCAGCTGGGCAGATTGTTCATCCAGTTGCCTGTAAGTAAGTACCTTACCTTCAAATACCAGTGCAGTGGCTTTGGGAGAATGTGCTACAGCTGATTCAAACCAATCTGCGAATGTGTAATCCCGCGGATATGATACAGTAGCTGTAATTTGTGTTCTTTGTTCCTCCGGCGTTAACATATTCAGACGGCCTATCTGCTCTTGCGGAGATGCAACGATTGCTTTCAGTAATTGTTCAAAATGAATGAACATCCGCTGAATCGTGCTTTCACTAAACAGGTCCTTCGCATATTCAATACCTGCCAGTAAGACGCCATTTTTATCTTCCGTAACAGAAAGGATAATATTAAATCTTGCAGTCGTATGCGTGATTTCGTCGGCAGTCATACGGACATTCTCCAGACTGAATTCTTCAGCAGCAGGGGTATTATCCATCACAAACATTACCTGGAATAATGGTCTCCTGTTCTGGTCCCTGTCCTTCACCACTACTTCCACAATTTTTTCGAAAGGCACATCCTGATGTTCAAACGCCCCCAGGGTAGTTTGCTTCACCTGTTGCAGTAAGGCGGTAAAAGAAGGATTGTTTCTGAGATCACTGCGCAGGGTAAGTGTATTGATAAAGAAGCCGATCAGCCCCTCTATCTCCTGCTGCTGGCGGCCCGCTGAGGAAGTACCCACACTGATATCATCCTGGCCACTATAACGGTGCAACAATACCTTGAATGCTGCCAGTAATGTCATATACAGTGTAACGCCTTGTTGCCGGCTCAGCTGGTTTAATCCGGCAAGTATTGTTTTATCGATCTGATATTCCATTCTTGCCCCCCGCATGCTTTGCGTAACAGGTGGCGTATAATCTAACGGAAGATCCAAAGGAGTTACTCCTTCCAGTTTATTTTTCCAGTAAGCCAGTTTCTGCGCTAATACTTCTCCCGACAAATAAGCACGCTGCCAGATTGCAAAATCCGCGTATTGTAATACTGGTGGGACTAACTGCACCGGACGATTTTCTACATAAGCATTGTACAATTCCATTACTTCACGCGTAGCGATCCCCATAGACCATCCGTCTGCAGCAATATGATGCATTGTCAGCACCAGCAGATAACTGTTTTCCGGCAGGCATATCAAATGAGCCCTTAACATATGATCTGCTGAAAGATCAAACGGTTTGCGTACCAATGCAGTAATGTAATTTTCCAGTCCGGCAGGCTCCTCACTATCTGTCACAGAAAGCGACCAGCTATCTTTACCCAGTATCTGCTGATAAGCAACGCCCTCTTCTTCCCGGATCACTGTCCTGAGTACTTCATGACGGTTTATAATTTGTTGCAGGCTATTTTCCAGCGCTGTTATATTCAAATCACCACTTAATCTTAGCAATAATGGTATATGATATTGTACGCTGCCTTCCAGCTGATCTATAAACCACAACCTTTCCTGACTGAACGACAACGGTATCCTTGGTGGCCTCGTTTGCATTTCAATAGCAGGCAGCAGCGTATTTCCCATTCCGGAAACTGACAGCCAGTCTGATAACTGTGCGATATTTGCCTGAACAAAGATCGTTCTGATAGGCACTTCTATCTGTAACCGGCTGCGCATCAAGGCTACCATACGCATTACCAACAGCGAGTTGCCTCCCAGTTCAAAGAAATTATCATAAATACCTACCCGCTCTACGCCCAGCAGTTGCTGCCAGATACCGGCAATAGCCTGTTCCATTTCGTTCCGGGGCGCTACATATTCATTCGTTAATAATGCGCTGGCCTCCGGATCTGGCAAGGCTTTTCTGTCAATTTTCCCGTTAGCGGTCAGGGGTACTTTATCCAGTTCCATCAGTAAGGAGGGTACCATATAATCCGGCAGCCTGCTCTTCAGATAAGTAAGGATGGCCGTCTTATCATAAATACCATCGGGCACCACGTAACCTACCAGGTGTTTGTTCCCCTTTGTGTCTGTTTTAACTGACACCACTGCCTGTCGTACATACGTACATGTTGAGAGCACACTTTCTATTTCACCCGGCTCAATCCTGTAACCGCGGATCTTTACCTGTTCGTCTATTCTTCCGGCATACTCTATAGTGCCATCATGCAACCAACGCCCAAGGTCGCCCGTCTTATACATTCTTCCACCGGCAAACGGATCACTTACAAACTTCTCTGCTGTAAGAGCTGTAAGATTGAGATAACCGCGTGACAGTCCGGAACCGGCAATACATATCTCTCCAATCACACCTACCGGACATAATTGTTCCTCATTGTTGAGAATGTATACCCTTGTATTGCTGACCGGGCGACCTATAACCGGCGGATGGTCCCGATCGACAGGTAATAACTCATAACTGGTAGTAACTACACTGTTCTCCGTAGGACCATAGTTATTGACCACTTTGTATGTTAGTCCACTGATATCAGTTGCTGATAACTGATCCCCTCCTGTTAAGAGGTATTGTAAAGGTGTAATTTTAGCTGAAGAGGCCTGGATAAATTCCTGTACCAGTGCCGTTGGAATAAAGGCATGTGTGATACCATGCTGCAAGTGCAGCATTACCAGTGATGGCATCTGCAGCCTGGTTTCATCATCGAGCAGATATACCGCTGCCCCAGTTGCCAGGTAAGGCCATACCTCCCATCCAAAAGCATCAAAGCCTACTCCGGAAACGGCTGTAGCCTTACTGCGGAATGTTACCTGGTATGCGCGGACGTGCCAGTGTACCAGGTTCGCCAGGCCATGATGTTCGATCATTACGCCTTTAGGTTGTCCTGTAGAACCCGAAGTGTAGATCACATAGGCAAGGCTATCCGCTGTTACTGCAGCGTTGAAAGCTATAGCAGGATACTTCCTGATTTCTTCAAGGTCTTCATCCAGCTTTATCAACTCAACATCCGCCATTACAGTCAATGTATTACTGTTCGTAATAACAACGGTCGCTCCCGTATCTTCCAGCATGTAACGTATACGGTCTGACGGATAAGCCGGATCAACCGGTACATAAGCTGCACCAGCCTTTAATACGGCCAGCATAGCCAGTACCATATCAGCAGAACGTTCGAGGCATACAGGTACTACACTTTCTGCTTTAACCCCTTTACTGCTTAAGAAATGGGCCAGCTGATTGGCACGTTCATTTAATACTTTATAGGTAATGGATATTTTACCGGCAACCAGCGCTACTGCATTGGGACGCATTGCTACCTGTATCTCGAACAGGTCCAGTATTGTTTCATCAAGCGGATCTGTGGTTGCCGTATTGTTAAATGTCTCCAGCAGTTGTTTCTGTTCTGCAGTATTTAATATAGGTAATACACCAACTGCCTGGGAAGGTTGATCTGCTATAGATTTCAACAGATGTTCGAAATGTTCCAGCATGCTGTGTATCGTTTCTTCACGGAACAGATCAAGACAATACTCCACACTTCCCATGATGCCATCTTCACTTTCAATCAGAGAGCAACTAAGGTCGAACCTGGCAGTTGTATGTCGCATTACTTCCTCTGAGAGTTTTACATCACCCAGTTTCAATGCTTCTCCTTCCGGCGCATTCTGTAATACGAACATCACCTGGAATAATGGTGTCCGGCTAACATCCCTGTCTTTCACGACGGCATCCACTATCTTTTCAAAAGGTACTTCCTGGTGCTCATAAGCTCCCAATGTGGTTTGTTTTACCTGTTGCAGTAATGTGATGAATGAAGGATTATTACTCAGATCGCTGCGCAATGCCAGCGTATTAATAAAGAACCCGATCAATCCTTCCGTTTCCTGTTGTGTTCTGCCGGCAACGGGAATACCCACACAAATATCTTCCTGACCGCTATACCTGTATAGTAACACCTTGAAGGCTGTCAGCAATGTCATAAACAGCGTAGTTCCCTGCTGCTGGGACAAAACCTGTAACTGTGCAGATAATTGTTTGTCGAACCGGAATGAATACATACCACCACGGGTAGGCTGTACGGCAGGTCTTGGATAATCTGTGGGTAACTCTAAAGCAGCTACGTCAGATAACTTATCCTTCCAGTAGCCCAGCTCTTTTTCCAGTTTTGCACCAGATAAATATGCACGCTGCCAGATCGCATAGTCGGCATATTGTATGTCCGGTACAGGTAACTGAGGTGCCCTGTTCTCTGTGTAAGCAGCATATAGTTCTACCAGCTCTTTTACAATAATACCGGTAGACCATCCATCAGAAGCAATATGATGTAATATTACTACCAGTACATGTTCTTCTTCACTCAGAGGTATTAAATGTACCCGCAGCATATGATCCTGTTGCAGGTTAAACGGAGTATTGATCAGTTGTGCGATACTCTCTTCAAGCGCTGTTTCATTTTTTCTGTATAATGCTTTGTCAATAACATCCAGTTCCCATTTACCTGCTGCATTCACACGTTGATATGCCTGTCCGTCTTCCTGTTCAATCACCGTACGCAGTACCTCATGGCGGTCCACAATTGTTTGCAATGCATATGATAACGCATCTTTATCGAGGATACCTTTCAGTCTTAATACCGTTGGTACATGATATTGCACACTTCCCTCCATCTGATCGATAAACCACAAACGTTCCTGACTGAATGATAACGGAATATGCGCTGGCCTTACCTTTCTTATAAGAGCAGGAGTATTACTTATTACAGCGTGACGCTGCAATTGTGCGGACAATTGCACAATAGTTGGATAATCAAAAACATCGCCGATCGATACTTCTACTGACAACTCTTTACGGATAGCGGAGATCAGGCGGATAGCCAGTAAGGAGTGACCTCCCAATGCAAAGAAATCATCATGTACACTGACCCTGTCTACTTCTAATAATGTGCTCCAGATATGCGACAGCTTCTCTTCTGTGATAGTCCGGGGTGCTGTATAACCGGCCCCTTCATTCACTCGCGTTTCAGGATCAGGTAAAGACTTCTTGTCTACTTTACCATTCGCCATCAGTGGGAATTGATCCAGCACTATCAGTAACGAAGGATGCATATGGTCCGGTAATGATGCTTTCAGATAAGCCTGTATACCTTCACTGTCAAATTCCCCTGATGGTAAGATGTAACCGATCAGGCGTTTGTTTCCATCTCCATCTGCCTTTGCTACTACCACCGCCTGATGGATAAGAGGACATTTCGATAAGACACTTTCTATTTCGCCCAACTCTACACGGTAACCCCGGATCTTTACCTGGTCATCTATACGACCCAGGAACAGCATGTTCCCATCCGGTAAATATTTCACCTGGTCACCAGTCCGGTATAATATCCCTGCGCCAAATGGATTCGCTACAAACTTCGCGGCGGTTAACCCTTCATTATTCAAATAACCCGCTGCAACACCTGTCCCTCCTATGTACAGTTCTCCGGGAACACCCACAGGGCATAGTTTTCCGGATGGACTCAACACATAGGTGACTGTATTGGAGAACGGCTTTCCGATAGGGACATTCTGCTCATACACTGCATTCTTATCCACTATATGCAGCAGTTTCCCGATAGTCGTTTCTGTGGGTCCGTAGTGGTTGACAACCATACAGTCACTGCCCGATGAACGGATAGTATCTATCACTCTTCCATCCAATGCTTCACCTCCGAATATTAATAACTTCTCCGGCAGGAAGCAGGATAACGCTTTCCAGTGAGAGGGCACGATCTTCACACAATCTACCGGACGCACGGACAGATAACGATGGATCTCTTCTGCATCATTGATAGCGGCTTTAGAGAATACATGTAAGGCTCCTCCCGTGGCCAGTGAGGCATAGATCACCGTATTACCAAGGTCGGTAGCAATGCTCGACAACAGGCCGAATGAAGCACATTCTTTTATGGGCAAGGTGGATGACAAACCTGCTACATAATCCAGCAGGTTATCATGGGTAACCATCACACCTTTAGGGTTACCGGTACTACCGGAAGTATAGATCACATAGACCAGTTGATCCGCTACATATTTCCGGGGTAACCTGCTGACAGGTTCCATATATATGTCATCCATTGTGATAACCTCCATATTACCAGGTACTTTATCTGCGCAACTGCTTACGACTACCTTCGCACCCGTATCAGACAGCATATAATTAATTCTCTCTGAAGGAAAATCAGGCTCTATAGGGACATAAGCACAACCTGCTTTCAGGATGCCCATTATGCCGACCAGCATATCCAGTGAACGTTCCATGCATATAGGCACCAGTGTCCCTGCTTCTACACCCTTACGCCGCAGATGATGTGCCAGTTGATTTGCACGTTCTTCCAGTTCCTGGTAACTCAATGAGCCGTCTTCGTATACCACTGCCGTGGCTGTGGGTACACGCAACACCTGGGCTTCAAATAGATCGGTGATCGTTGTTTCCTGCGGAGAAGTAACAGATGTTGCACGCAACAATCCTTCTTTTTCCACAGATGTCAGCAATTCTATAGCACCAATTGTTCCTGATTCATGCGTGGTGATTTCTTCCAGCACCTGTCTGAAATGTCCTGCTATCTTTTCTATATACACTTCATCCAGTAAGGCACTGTTATAACTGAATAACAGGCTTGTCTCTGCTGCAATAGAAATGATGATCGTCAGCGGATAATTGGTATGAGGATGCGTTTCTACCCTGCTCACTTTTAACTGCCATTCTTTTGATGCCACAACCTCATCCACCGGATAATTCTGGAAGGTGATGGAACTGTCGAATAAATCGCCCTGTACACCAGACCATTGCTGTATATCATTCAATCCCGTATACTGATGTTCGCGACTTTGCTGCTGACTTGCCTGCAAATGTTGTAACCATGCAGCAACAATCCTGTCCTCTTCTATCCTCGCATACAAAGGCAGGGTATTGATGTACAACCCTATGCCCTGTTCTACACCTGGCAGGTCTTCCGGGCGGCCAGATACCGTTATACCATATGTAACATCCTGACGGCCCGTATAACGGTATAACAGGTACGCCCATACACCCTGCATGAGTGTATTGAGTGTTATATGCTGACGCTGTGCATACTTCGCCAACTGGTTCGTGAAGGCTTTATCAAGGATTAACTTTTCCCCTTTATAAGCACCCACGCCTTTAGTCCTTGCAGTTGTAGACGCGATGAATGGCAGCAATGTACCTTCATTCAAATGTTGCAGATACTCTTTCCAGTACAATTCTGCCTGCTCCTTGTCCCTGCGTCCGAGATACCGGATATATTCTTCATAACGGTCTTCCGCTACTGTCTCAACAGGAGCACCCGTTACCAGTGATTCGTAGATGCTTAAAAGTCCGCCCACCAATACAGGCAATGACCAGCCGTCCAGCAGGATATGATGGGAAGTCCAGAGCATCCGGTAATTATGTTCATCCAGTCGGATCAGTGTGAGACGCATCAGTGGGGCTTCTTTAAAATCAAACCCACGGCGCAGATCTTTCTTTTCAAACTCACTGAAAGCTTTTTGCTGCTCCTCTTCATTCATACTGCGGTAATCGAGTATTGTAACCGGCAATACGGCTTCTTTATATACACATTGCACCGGCACACTAAACTCATCATAATGAAAAGCCGTCCTCAGAATACTATGCCGCGCTATTAAATGATTCCAGCTTTGTACAAATGCATCTACCTGTAAATCTTCAAATTCACATACCATCTGCTCTGTATAGGTGCCCTCATCTTCAGCATACAAACTGTGAAACAGCATCCCCTCCTGTAAACCGCTCAGGCGATACAAACCACTTATCTGGCTACGTCTTGTCGTTCCTTTAAAAGGAGTATCTAGAAATTCATCCAGCTCCTCACTGCTAATATCTGCACCTACACCGTAATCAGACGGCGTAAATGAAGCAGTCTGCTGTGATATGCAGTGTGCTATCAATGCTTCCAGATGAGAGAGATAAGCGGCGGCCAGTTTTTCTATGCTTGCCGTATCATAGTGTTTACTACTGTATCCCCACTCCAGCGATAATTCTCCCTGTCTTACCAGACCGGTAACAGATAACTTTTCATGCAGAGGAAAATCCTTTGCTATATCTTCTCCGGAGGATTCCGCAACCCCGCTGAAAAACCCGGAATCATCCCGCAGGTTATCTGATTGCCCAAGGTAATTGAATACAATATCCCAGGGATCATTACCCTGTAATGTGGCTACTTTATTAATATATTTCAGTACACCATAACCAATTCCTTTATCGTTTACCTTACGTAACTGCTCTTTTACTGCTTTTAATAACTTTCCGGGTTGTTTGCCGGCTTCTACTTCCAGCAATACCGGGAACAGGTTGGTAAACCATCCTATTGTACGACTGGTATCTATATCCTGGGAGATATCCTCACGACCATGCCCTTCCAGACCAATCACAATGGCAGCAGTATGGTTCCATTCCGATAAGGTCATTGCCAGCGCACACAAAAGTATATCGTTGATCTCTGTATGATAAGCACGGGGTACTTCCTTCAGGAGCCGTTGTGTCTGTAATGCATTCAACTGTACCGAATAATTACGTACGTCAGACATCAGCGTTAAGCCCTCATGCTGCTTATCTGCTTTCAGGGGCGTATATTTCCGGACTACCTGCTCCCAGTAAGGTAACTGTGTCAATGCCCTGCGGCGTTGTCCGTAATCCGTCAATGCCTGATGCCACTGCCTGTAAGAACTGCTCTTACGGCCCAGTATATCTTCTACTCTCCCGGATGCTCCGTTTTTAAGTAACAGTTGCAGGTCTTCCAGCAGAATGCGCCAGGACACACCATCAATTGCCAGGTGATGAACAACGATCAATAACCTGTTATGGGTTTCGGTCGCCGGTGTTAATAACAATGCAGCCCTTATAAGAATGCCCTGTTCTATATCAAGACTTTGCTGGAATTTATTGCAGTAGTCTGTAATCTGTGCTTTTGACCATAGCTCAGCTATCTCAAGCTCTCCTTCATAGATCCCATATTCCTGTTCCCATCCCTGCACATGATTATGATATACAAAGCGCAAACCATCGTGATATTGAACTAGTTTTTTTATAGCAGATGATAACGTATCAGCATGCACGTTTTTATCTATCCCCAGTAAAACACTTTGATTGAAATGCGAGACTGTTGTCCCTGCTGTATTGAAGAACCATTGCTGGATAGGTAATAACCCACTGTTCCCCGTCAGCAGCCCCTGTTCGCAGGAAACAGCCCGCATGTGTGATGATAACCCGGATGACAACCCGGCTATGGTCTGATGAATGAACAGGTCCCTGGGCTGTAATGCATAACCGGCACGTTTAGCCCTGCTTACTACCTGGATGGTAATAATCGAATCCCCACCCAGTTCAAAGAAATTGTCGTGTATCCCTACCAGTTTCACACCCAGCAGGTCTTGCCAGATACCTGCCAATACCTGCTCGGCCTCGTTACGGGGTGCTTCATAACTATTGGTAACAAGGGTATCCACAACAGGTTCAGGTAAGGCTTTCTTATCAATTTTACCATTGGCAGTTAATGGTATTTTATCCAGTTCTATCAGCACAGCAGGCAGCATATAATCCGGCAACCTGTTTTTCAGATAAGCAAGAATAGCAGTCTTATCAAATTCACCATTGGGAACAATATATCCTGCCAGCCGTTTGTTGCCCTTATCATCTGTAATAACCGTTACTACGGCCTGCTGTACATGATCGCATGTGGAGAGCACGTTTTCTATTTCTCCCGGTTCTATCCTGTAACCACGGATCTTTACCTGCTCATCGGTACGGCCCAGGTATTCAATGGTACCATCCGGTAACCAGCGGCCAAGATCGCCCGTTTTGTACATCCGGCCTCCCTCAAAAGGATTATGCACAAACTTTTCTGCGGTTTGGTCGGTCCTGTTAAGATAACCACGGGACAGCCCGATACCAGCTATACAGATCTCTCCTGCTACTCTTACGGAACAAAGCTGGTATCCGCTGTTTACGATGTAGATCCGGGTATTGCTGACAGGATATCCTATTACGGGAGCCTGTTTACGATTCAGTGGCAGCAGCTCATAACTGGTAGTGACTACAGTATTTTCTGTAGGCCCGTAGTTATTGACTACTTTATAAGATAACCGGCTGATATCGGTGGCAGATAACTTATCACCACCCGTCAGCAGATAATGTAATGCATTGATCTTATCTTCTCCTTCCCGAATAAATTCCTGTACCAGCGCTGTAGAAATAAAAGCATGGGTAATGCCTTCCCGTCGATGTAATTCGACCAGTGCGGGCATAGAAATACGGGTATCATCATCCACTAAACAAACAGCAGCACCAATAGATAAATAAGGCCAGATTTCCCATCCAAAGGCATCAAAGCCCACTCCTGATACGGCCGTTGCTTTACTACGGGCTGTTACCTCATATCGCTCATTATGCCAGTGTACCAGGTTCGCCAGTCCCTGGTGTTCTATCAATACACCTTTTGGCTGTCCTGTAGAACCAGAAGTATAAATTACATATGCCAGGCTGCCAGGAATGACTGTAACGGGTAAAGCGCTGGTCGGATAACGGCTGATTTCCGTTCTGCTTTTATCCGGTTGTATGATATGAACATCCCTGATGTCCTGTAAAATAACATTACTGATGATTACAGAGGCACCGGTATCTTCCAGCATATAACGGATACGTTCAGGCGGATAGGCAGGATCAACCGGTACATAGGCTGCTCCCGTCTTCATAATAGCAAGCATTGCTATGATCAGGTCTGTTGAACGTTCCAGGCATACAGGTACCAGGGAGGATGTTTTTACACCCTGATCCGTTAAATAATGCGCCAGTTGATTTGAACGTTCCTCCAATGTTTTATAACTGATAGACTCCTCTCCTGCTATAAGGGCTGTAGCATCCGGTTGCTGCAATACCTGTTCCGCAAACAAATCCAGCATAGTTTTATCCAGTGGAAAATCTGCTGTGGTATCATTGAATGTAAATAATAACTGTTGCTGCTCTGCCTCAGTTAATAACGGTAAGGTACTGATACGTGCTGCCGGATCATTCGTAATGGAATGCAGCAACAAATTAAAATGGGATAACAGTCTGCTGATAGTAGCTGCATTGAACAGGTCCGTGCAGTACTCTATACTACCTTTTAAACCATCTGTTGTTTCTTCCATCACAACAGACAGATCAAATTTCACACTATCCGAGGAGATGTCCTCTGCTGACAATATTAATTTTCCTAATGCCGCTTCTTTTGCCGGTGGTGTGTTCTGCAGGGCAAACATCACCTGGAACAGCGGGCTTCTGCCGGGGTCACGTCCTTTCACTACGGCTTCAACGATTTTCTCGAAAGGTATTTCCTGATGATCGTATGCGCTCAGCGTAGTATCTTTCACCTGTTGTAACAGGCTGGTGAAAGAAGGATCATTACCAAGGTCACTGCGCAAAGCCAGCGTATTAACAAACAGACCGATCAACCCTTCCATTTCTTCTCTTGTCCTGCCTGATATAGGGCTGCCGATACAGATATCTTCCTGACCACTGTAACGGTACAGTAAGACCTTAAACGCGGCAAGCAGGGTCATAAACAACGTAGTATCCTGTTGCCTTGATAATTGCTTCAACCTCCCAGACAACTCCTTATCCAGTTCGAAATGGGCAGTCGTACCCCGGTTACTCTGTACAGCAGGCCGGGTATAATCCAGTGGTAAATCAAGGGGAGCTACTCCTTCCAGTTCATCTTTCCAGTAACGCAGTTGTTCTTCCAGTAATGTACCGGAGAGATTCCCGCGCTGCCAGATAGCATAATCTGCATATTGAATATTTAAAGGAGCTAATTTGGGCATGCGACTATTGATATGCGCATCATATAATTCCACCAGTTCATTGATAAGGATGCCGGTAGACCATCCATCAGATACAATATGATGTAATGTTATCAGCAGTATATGTTCCTCTTCTCCCAGAATGATCAGGTGTGCACGTAACATATGGTCATTTGCCAGATCAAATGGCGCCTCTATATATGGCTTTAGTGTACCACCATATTCATCTATAATTGTCAGTTGCCAGCGGTCTTTATCCAGTATATGTTGCCAGGGTTTATCATCTTCGTCTGAACTGCGGATCACAGTACGCAATATTTCATGACGGTTCACAATATCCCGCAAGGCATTATGCAATGCCCGGCGGTCAAGATGTCCCTTTAATCTTAATGCAGCGGGCAGATGATATTGCACACTACCTTCCAGTTGATCTATGATCCATAATCTTTCCTGGCTGAATGATAATGGAATATGGGTATATGCTGTTCTGTCAATCGCTGCCGACTTTTCGATGGTGGCTATACCTGCAGTATCCTGGTGATGATATTTGAAATAAGTGATCAGGTGATGTTTATTATCCCTTAACTCACTCAAAAAAGATTTATCAATTACTTTTTCTTTATTCGCCTGTAAGATCAGCTCATTATCATCATAAGATATTTTTATACCGATGTCCTGTGCTTTTTCCAGTAAGTCAACAATGTCAATTAAATTAAAATCTGACATATACAATGATTTGATTTAAGTAAGAATATAATAGGGGTGTTATAATCTGATGGTCTGTAAATCTTCCTGATCTACTTCTATTCCTTTTTGATTGAGCTTTATATACCTGGCCAGTGATTCAATAGTAGCCAGTTGAAAGAAGGTTCTGACAGCAATCTCCACCTGGAATTTTTTGCGAATAGAGGAAGTGAGCCGTATCACCTGTAATGAGTTTCCTCCCAGTTCAAAAAAGTTATCATAGATACCAGCAGCCTTCACGTCTAAAAGTTCCTGCCATATTTCCGCCAGCAACTGTTCTGTTTCATTACGTGGCGCTACATATGACTGAGAGGATAATCCTTGTGCATCCGGGTCTGGCAATGCCTTTTTATCGATCTTTCCATTGGGGGTGAGTGGTAATTTTTCCAGTGTAATCAACACCGACGGGATCATATATTCCGGTAACAATTCCTTCAGGTACGTATTTACTACATCTCTTCCGAATGTTTCAGCGGGCACAATATATCCCACCAGGTGTTTGTTTCCCCGGAGATCAGCCCTTGCTACAACTACCGCCTGATGTATACTTTCATGCTGCTGTAATGCATGTTCTATTTCTCCCAGTTCTATACGATAGCCACGCACTTTCACCTGATCATCTATCCTGCCAAGGTATTCTATATTACCGTCCGGCAGCCAGCGGCCCAGATCTCCGGTACGATACATGCGTACCTCTTCTTCCTCTGTAAAAGGATCTGCAATGAATTTTTCAGCGGTTAATTCAGGACGGTTCAAATAACCACGTCCTACGCCTACTCCGGATACGCAAATCTCACCAGGCACACCAACAGGACACAAATGCATAGACTCATCTGTGATATAGATATGCAGGTTCTGTACAGGAGATCCCAGCGGAATGTTCGTTTGTACAGGCGTTTCGTACATGAAGTAATGACAGATGTCATCAGATGCTTCAGTAGGCCCATAGGCGTTCACTACCGGGATGGTCTTATAATACGGATGACCGAACCAGCGGGCCAGTAACTGCTGACTTACAGTCTCACCTGTTACCAGTAAGAATTTCAGGTGTTGCAGAGGGATATTAATATCTTCCTGTAATACCGCTGCGAGGTAGGAAGGCACCAGCTCCAGGATGGTCACCTGTTCCTGATCAATAGATTTTATTAGTTTACCGGGATTAAAAATAAGTTCATCATTATAAATAACGGTAGTACCACCGCAGATCAATGCGGCGAACATTTGCCATACTGAAATATCAAATGTATAGGATGCTGTGTAAGCAATCACAGACCGTTGATCAATACTTAGATCATTTATTTTTCCATATAAGTGATTCAGCATACCACGATGCTCAATCAATACACCTTTCGGCTTTCCGGTGGAACCCGACGTATAGATCACATATGCAAGGTCATTTGGTGCAGGCAAGATAGCCGGCGACAATACGGGTTGCCTGTGTAGCAGTTCACTTGTATCATCCAATGCTATGACGCGGATATCACGTGCTTCTGCTATTTTTGGTTTTATCCGGCTGCTGCTTACAACTACTTTTGCGTTGATGTCATCCAGGATATAACCGATCCTTTCTGCCGGGTATTCCGTATCAACAGGAACATATGCCCCGCCAGCCTTCATGATTCCCAGTATACCGATAATCATTTCCAGCGACCGCTCTATGCAAACGGGCACCAGCGTATCCGCCTTTACTCCCAGGCTTTGCAGGTAATGTGCCAGTTGACTGGAACGATCATCCAGTTGCTGGTAGGTCATGGACTTCCCTTCAAATATCAGGGCTGTTGCTCCCGGCATACAGGTGGCCTGTGAATGGAATAAATCCACCAGCGTTTTATCCTGCGGGTAATCAATTTCTTTATTGTTAAATTTATATACTATCTGATGACGTTCCTCCCGTGTCAGTAGTTCCAGTGTATTGAGCGTTCCGGTATCCCTACCTGTCATTTGCCGTAATATCTGCTCAAAATGACCTTTTATTATCTGTACATAGGCCTCATCAAGTATATCTGCATTGTATTTAAAGGTGATACTGATCGTATCGGAAGCCGTTACCAGGATTTCCAGTGGAAGGTTGGTCTGCTCATGTACGGATACATTATCCACCTGCAAATGCCATTGCTGTGCAGCCAGCACTTTGGTGACAGGATAGTTCTCAAATACCAGCAGACTATCGAACCAGTCGCCCGATATACCTGTCCAGCGCTGCATCATATCCAGCGGGGTATATTGGTATTCGCGGCTTTCCAACTGTGATGCCTGTAATTCCTGCAACCATGCCACCACTTCTTTTTCTTCTGAGATCTTTGCATGTAAAGGCAAAGTATTGATATACATGCCAACCGCCTGTTCCACTCCCGGTAAGTTTTCCGGTCTTCCGGATACGGTGATACCATAGGTGACATCTTTACGGCCTGTATAGCGGTATAACAAATACGACCACACGCCCTGCATTAAGGTATTCTGCGTAATGCGGTGACGCTGTGCAAAACGTGCGATCCTGCCGGTGGCAGAAGCATCCAATACCAGGCGTTCCTGCTTATAAATGCCTGCTCCTCTTGTACGCTCTGCGGTACTTCCTATAAATGGTAATAAGGTACTTTCTGTAACACCTTCCAGGTATTTCCGCCAGTATCTTTCTTCCTGTTCTTTATCCCTGTACTCCAGATAACGGATATAAGGTTCGTAGCGGTCTTCCTGTACTTCCGGCAGCGTGGTTGCAGTAACAAGGGATTCATAAGTGCGCAACAGTCCTTCCAGCAGTACCGGCAGAGACCATCCGTCGAACAGGATGTGGTGGGAAGTCCATAACATCCGGTGGCGGTTATCCTCCAGCTGTATTAAAGTAAGGCGCATTAAAGGCACTTCTTTAAAATCAAATCCTTTGATGCGGTCAGCTGCTTCATATTCTTTCAATGCCTCTTCATTCATATTCCGGTAATCCAGTATTGTTACCGGCATTTGTACGTCCCGGTATACACACTGTACAGGAATACTGAAGTCGTCATAATAGAACCCGGTCCGCAAAACGCTGTGACGCTGCAACAACATATTCCAGCTTTGTAAAAAGGCTTCTTCCTGTAAATGCAGCAGATCACAACCAAACTGTTCTATATAAGCACCCGTCTGATCATCATACAAACCATGAAACAACATACCTTCCTGCAACCCGCTCAGTTTGTACAAACCATCTATCTGCAAACGTCTGGGGGTCCCCCTGTATGGGGCATCGAGAAAAGTTTCAAGTTCTTCCAGGTCCACTTCTTTACCAAGCCCATAATCAGATGGCGTAAATGAAACAGCTGGTTGCGATATGCAATGTGTGATCAGCTCCTGCAGGTGATACAGGTAAGCTGTTGCCAGTTTTTCAATCCCTGCTGCCTCATAATGTTTGCTGCTGTATTTCCAGCGCAATACCAGTTCGCTGTCCTGTATCAGGCTATCTACCGCTATTTTTTCCATTACCGGAAAGTCTGCCCCGATGGAAGCTCCCGGTGATTCGGACGCAATGCTCAACAGCCCTTCACGCGCTACTATGTTACCTGATTGTCCGAGGTAATTGAATACAATATCCCAGGGATCTTTGCCCTGTAAGAAATCTGCTTTATTTATATATTTCAGTACGCCATATCCTATGCCTTTGTCGGTCACCTTACGTAGCTGTTCTTTCACAGACTTCAACAGCGCACCATCCCGCTTACCTGCTACGTCCAGTAATACCGGGTACAGGTTGGTGAACCAGCCTACAGTATGACTGGTATCTATGCCATTCGCAATTGCTTCACGGCCGTGGCCTTCCAGTCCGATCACTACCTTGTCCGTGTTACTCCATTCTGATAAAGTAAGCGCCAGCGTACATAATAAAATATCATTGATCTCTGTATGATAAATACGTGGTACTTCCTGTAATAAGCGCTGTGTTTGTAAAGCATCCAGCCGGACAACATGATTCCGTGTATCTGATATCGTTATCTGTTCTTCATACGGCTTATCGACCCGTAATGGCACATAACTCTTTTTCACCTGCTCCCAATATCCACGCTGTGCCAGCAAACGCTTATGCTGGCCATATGTAGACAGCGCCTCATACCATTGGCGGTAAGAACTGCTTTTTGCGCCCAGTAATTCATCGGCCTTTTTATGACCGTCATTCTTTAGTAACAGTTCCAGATCTTCAAGTAAAATACGCCATGAAACCCCATCTACTGCCAGATGATGAACTACTAACAGCAGCCTGTTACGTTCCTCAGCCGCCGGTGTTAATAATAACACCGTGCGGATAAGGACCCCTTGTTCTATATATAACCCCTGTTGATAGTTATCATTCAATGCGGTAATCCGGTCTCCCAGTTCATCTTCAGCTACTGATCGCAGATCTGCGACTTCCAGCGCCCCCTCATGTATGCCGTATACCTGCGTCCATTCATTACCGGTACGATTGTATACAAAGCGCAATGCATCATGATAACGGACCAGTGCTGCGATCGCGGCAGATAATTCCGCTACTTCCACCCGTTTGTCAATTCCCAATAATACAGCCTGATTAAAGTGAACATCTTTTGTATGACTGGTTTCAAAATACCATTGCTGAATTGGTAACAATCCGCTTGTGCCTTTCAGGATTCCCTGTTCACCGGAAAGCATAGCAGACTCCTGCTGTGAGGATAACAATGCCGACAGGCCGGCAATCGTCTGGTATTTGAAAAGATCGGCAGGATGCAACTCATATCCGGCCCTTCTTGCCCTGCTCACCACCTGTATTGTGGTAATGGAATCACCTCCCAGTTCAAAGAAATTATCATATATCCCTATCCGTTCTATTCCCAGTAACTCCTGCCAGATATCTGCCAGCACCTGTTCTTTTGTATTACCTGGTGCCGCATAAATATTCGTGAGTAATGCAGAAGGATCAGGGTCGGGTAACGCTTTCTTATCTACCTTTCCATTTGACGTTAATGGTAATGCCGGCAGCGCGATAAGCATAGACGGCACCATATATTCCGGCAACCTTTCCCTTAAAAAAGCAATGATCCCTTCACGGTCAAATGTATGATGACTTACTACATATCCTACCAGTCGTTTAGTACCATTGGCATCTGCTTTTACCAGTACCACTGCTTCGCTGACCTCTTCATATTGCAGCAGTACATTTTCAATTTCTCCCAGTTCTATACGATATCCGCGGATCTTTACCTGGTCATCAATACGACCCAGGTACTCTATATTACCATCTGGCAGCCAGCGTGCCAGATCTCCTGTTTTGTAAAGCCTGGCTTCTGCCTCGTCAGAAAAAGGATCATTCACAAATTTCTCTGCTGTTAATACCGGCAGATTCAGATAACCACCGGCTACCTGTACACCGCCAATATATAATTCACCGGCTACTCCTACCGGTAATAGTTGCCTGCTGGTATCAAGTACATATACCTGTACATTGGTCAATGGTTTACCAATTGGTAAAATATCACGTTTGTTAATATCTTCAGGACTGAATAAATACCCGGTCGCAACAATCGTAGCTTCCGTAGGACCATATTCGTTATAGAAATCCACATGCTCTCCCCATGCCTTTGCCAACTGTAAACTACAGGCCTCTCCACCGGATATTACCCGTTTAAGACCACCATATTTACCTGGTGTCATGGTTGACAGGAACCCGGGGGTAGTATCCAGATGAGTGATCCTTTCCCGCTCCATTAACTGCTCAAATAATAACTTATCCAATCGTAACGCTTCAGGGATCATCACCAAAGCTGCGCCATTTACCAAAGGAAGGAACATCTGTTCTACAGCAGCGTCGAAACAATAATTTGAAAATTGTAATACCCGGTCACTGGCATCTATTCCAAAATCCCGGCTACGGTTACAGATAAAATTCACGACACTTTCATTCCTGATGATCACACCCTTAGGCTTGCCGGTAGAACCGGAAGTATAGATCACATAAGCAGGATCTGCTGCTGCGTTGTCTATACGATGGAATGGCTGCTGCAATAGCTCTTCCCTGCATTCATCCAGACAAATAACCTCTTTTCTGTTTATTAAATGCCTGTAAGCAGTGGTCGTAATGACAACATTGTCCATACCACAATCATCCAGTACAAAACTGATACGTTCCGCAGGGTGTTCCGGGTCCAGCGGCACATAAGCACCACCGGCCTTCAGGATACCTAATATTGCTACGATCATATCCAGGGAACGTTCCAGGCAAAGCGGCACCAGCGATGCCGTTTTTACGCCTTTGCTGTTTAAATAAGCAGCCAGTTGACCGGAACGTTCATCCAGTTCCTGATAGGTCAGCGCTGTATTTTCAAATACCAATGCGGTTGCCTGGGGTGTACGCCCAGCCTGTTCTGTAAATAGACTGATCAGCGTCTTATCTGTCCGGGGAGCCTGAGTATCATTAAACGTTTTCAGTAACTGTTGTTCTTCGGCGAAGCTCAACATCGGCAGTGAGTTAATAGCAACTGCCGGACTTTTTACAATAGCCCTCAACAGTTGTTCAAAATGGCCTGTCATGCGCGCAATAGTATCCCCGCTAAATACGTCCACACAATATTCCACATTGCCGGATAAGCCGTCCGCATCTTCCTGTATTGAAAAACTAAGATCATATTGTGTTGTCGTATAATCAATAGCTTCACCGGATAAATGCAGATTACCCAGGTTCAGGTCCGGAGTGGCAGGCATATTCTGCAATACGAACATTACCTGGAACAACGGGCTCCTGCTGAGGTCACGCTCTTTTATAACGGCCTCCACTATTTTTTCAAAAGGTATTTCCTGATGATCATATGCACTTAACGTCGTTTCTTTTACCTGCTGCAACAATGCGGCGAAAGGCTGATCTGCTGCGAGATGACTACGTAGTGCGAGGGTGTTAATGAAAAACCCGATCAGCCCTTCTGTTTCCTGCCTTGTTCTGCCGGCAGTAGGACTACCAACACAAATATCTTCCTGCCCGCTGTAGCGATATAACAATACCTTAAAAGCGGCCAGTAATGTCATGAATAAGGTGGCCCCCTGCTGCTGGGAGAGTACTTTCAGCTGATCCGACAGTTTTTTGTCAAACCGGAACCAGCTTACTGCACCACGGGTACTCTGTACTGCCGGCCGGGTACGATCTGCAGGTAGCTGCAACACTTCTACTCCGTTCAGTTTCTCTTTCCAGTATTCCAGTTGTACAGAGAGTACCATATCTGATAAATACTGTCGCTGCCAGATGGCATAGTCTGCATATTGCAGCGGCAAAGCTGGTAATAACGCGGGATTATTATTGATATATGCCTCATATAAAGCAACAAGCTCTTTTACGATAATGCCGGTAGACCAGCCATCGGCGGCAATGTGATGCAGTACTACCACGAGTATATGCTCTTCTTCTCCCAGTTCGATCAGATGTGCACGGAGCATATGATCTGCAGACAAGTTGAATGGAGCGCTGATCAATGATTTCACCAATGAAGACAGTACAAGCGGATCTTCTTTATATGCAGGGGCATTTACTACCTGTAACTGCCAGTGGTCTTTGTCCAGTATCCTTTGCCATGCTTTACCATCTTCCTGTTCTATGATCGTACGCAGCACTTCATGACGATTGACGATGCTCTGCAACGCATATGCCAGGGCTGCTTTGTCTAAAGTACCTTTCAATCTCAGTACAGAAGGAATATGATACTGTACACTTCCTTCCAGCTGATCAATAAACCATAAACGTTCCTGGCTGAAAGACAATGGTATTTGTTCCGGACGGGGGTGCGCTTCCACAGGCGGCAGGGCCAGACCGGCACTCTCACGCTGTAATATATATGCTGCAAGACTGGCTACCGTAGAATGAATGAAAATGGACTTAACAGAGACTTCTACCTGCAGATTTTTGCGTAATGCAGAAACCAGCCGCATAGACAATAACGAATTACCTCCCAGGTTAAAAAAGTCGTCATATACACCTACCTTCTTTACATTCAGTAAATCCTGCCAGATGGCAGTCAGCGCCTGTTCGGTTTCATTACGGGGGGCTACGTATATATTCATCAGTAAAGCGCCCGCATCGGGGTCCGGCAGGGCTTTCCTGTCAACTTTCCCGTTGCTGGTCAATGGTATTGCAGACAGCTCTGTCAGCAAAGCAGGGACCATATATTCGGGTAGTTTCCCTTTCAGATAAGAGATAATAGCTTCGCGGTCAAAATCTCCGGCAGGCACTACATATCCCACCAGTTGTTTATTGCCGTCAGGAGTTGTTTTGGCAAGTACTACCGCTTCGCTCACCCATTCACATTCCAGTAATACACTTTCTATTTCACCTAATTCTATGCGATAACCGCGGATCTTTACCTGGTCATCTATTCTGCCGGCATATTCAATATTTCCATCCGGTAACCAGCGGCACAGATCACCGGTCCTGTACATCCTTGCACCAGCCTTTGCACTGAAAGGATCGGGTACAAATTTCTCTGCTGTTAAGACAGCCCTGTTCAGATAACCACGGGCTACCTGTACCCCACCAATATGTAGTTCGCCTGAAACACCCGGTGGCAGGATATTGCCTGACTTATCCAATATATATAACTGCGTATTGGCCACGGGTTTTCCGATAGGCACAACATCTACATATGTTATATCCCTGGAGCCATGCCAGTAAGTTACGTCAATGGCCGCCTCCGTAGGACCATACAGGTTATATATTTCAGCTACCGGTAATTTTTCCCGGAAGTCCATTACCTGTTGTGGTTTTAATGCTTCCCCACTACAAAGTACACGTAACAGTGAAGCACAATCCCCTGCTGAAATACTTTCAAGAAAAACATTCAGCATGGAAGGAACAAAGTGCATGGTAGTGATGCCATAGTGATCTATTGCCCCTTTGAGATAATCGGTATCTTTTTGTCCGTCCGGCAGCGCAAATACCAGTTTCGCACCAGTGATCAGCGGCCACAATAATTCCCATACGGACACATCAAAACAGAAGGTTGTTTTCTGTAAAACGACATCGGTACTTTTTAATTTGAAATAAGACTGCGTCCACAGCAAACGGTTTACGACCCCTGCATGTTCATTCATGACACCTTTTGGGGTACCTGTAGATCCGGACGTATAAATTACATAGGCAAGATGATCCGGTCTGATCGTTGTTTCCAATACAGTAACAGGATATCCGTTAATGATATCAGCCTCATCATCCAACCTGATAACATCGGCTGTTGTTTCCGGCAGTCCGGCAGCAGATCTGCTGTCGCTGAGAATAAGTCCGGCAGCAGTATCTGAAAGCATATAACTGATACGTTCCTTCGGATAGGCCGGATCAATGGGAACATAAGCGGCTCCGGCCTTTAAAATGCCCAGGATGCCTATGATCATATCCAGTGAACGCTCTATGCAAATGGGCACCAGTGTTTCGTTCGTTACGCCTCTGCTGCGCAAGTAATTGGCCAGTTGACCCGCACGTTCGTCGAGTTGACGGTAGGTTAAAACACTGGCTTCAAAAACAGTAGCAATAGCATCCGGAGTACGGAATACCTGTTCAGTAAATAAGTCTGTCAGGGTTTTATTCGCAGGATAAGCAACAGCGGTATCATTAAATGTTTCCAGCAGTTGCTGTTGTTCCTGTGTAGTGAGCCAGGCTATATCTTTCAGTGTAGCTGCTTCATTGCCGGCTATCTGAAATAATACTTTTTCAAAATGACCTGCTATGGCTTCCACATAATCAGCACTCAGCATTTTATTGTTATAGCTGAAACGGATATTTATTTCTGTTGAAGCGCCTATCATGATTCCCAATGGATAATTGGTCTGTTCATGTACGGCTACATTGTCTATCTGTAATTGCCAGGATTGTGAAGAGATCACTTTACTCACCGGGTAGTTTTCGAATACCAGCAGCGTATCGAAAAGGTCGCCGGATATCCCCGTCCAGCGCTGAATAACATCCAATGCCATGTATTGGTATTCCCGGCTCTGTAATTGTGCGGCCTGTAATTCCTTCAGCCAGCCATTCGTTTGTTTATCCTCGTCCACCTTTGCATGGAATGGCAGGGTATTAATATAAAGACCTACACGCTGCTCTATACCCGGTAGATCTTCCGGGCGTCCGGATACCGTTACGCCGAAGGTGATATCCGTGCGGCCTGTATAACGGTATAAAAGATATGCCCACACACCCTGCATCAGTGTATTTACAGTAATATGCTCCTGCTGTGCATAACGTGTGATCTTTGCGGTAACGGAAGCATCCAGCTCCAATACCCTGTTACTATACTCCCCGGCACCTTTTGTACGGTCTGCCCCTGCTTTTATAAAAGGCAGTAAAGTACCTTCTTCCACACCACTGAGATAACCTCTCCAGTATAATTCTTCCTGTTCTTTGTCCTGCCGTTCTAGATACCGGATATAATCTTCATACCTGTCTTCATTTCCCTCACGTATAACCTTTCCGGTTACACGCGATTCATATGCACGTAATAATTCTTCCACCAGCACAGGAATGGACCAGCCATCAAACAGGATATGATGGAATGTCCATAACATGCGGTAACGTTCATTACGCAGACGGATCAGGGTGATACGCATTAACGGGGCCTTTTTAAAATCAAAACCCAACCGGCTATCCTTTAATGTGTACTCCTGTACCGCCTGCTCCTGAACGTCTACACCTATATCACCGTAATTGAGTATTGTCAGCGGTAACGGCATCTCATCATACACACATTGTAATGGTATACCTGCTTCATCACTATAAAAAGCAGTACGGAAAATACTGTGCCTTTTAAACAGGTATGCCCATGCATCTTTAAAAGCATCTATATTCAGCGATAGCAGATCACATCCAAACTGCTCAATATAAGCAGCTGATGCATCATCATACAAACCATGGAATAACATCCCCCCCTGCAGGCCACTAAGCGGATATAACCCGGTCACATGTGCACGCCGGGTACTCTCCTGCCAGGGTGTATCCAGGAATTTATCCAGCTCTTCAACTGTAAGAGCTCCTCTTAGTCCATAATCAGAGGGCGTAGATGAAGATATTGTTTGCGATACGCAGTGCGTTATCAGCATTTCAAGATTGGACAGGTAATTATCGCCCAATGCTATGATAGCAGGAGCATCATAATGCTTACTGCTGTAACTCCATATCACTACAAGCTCCCCATCCCGGATAATACTATTGACGGACAGTTTCTCCTGCATGGCGTATGCTTCTCCCAAACCAGACCCGGAAGATTCGGTTACCAGGCTTAAAGCTCCCTGATGGTCCACTACATTATCTGATTGTCCAAGATAGTTAAATACAATATCCCAGGGATCTGTACCCTGAAGGGAAGGGACTTTAGCAATATATTTCAGAATGCCATATCCTATCCCTTTATCAGGCATTGCCCGTAATTGTTCTTTTATGGATTTCAGCCATTCCCCGGGTTGTTTATCCTTCTCCACTTCCAGCAATACCGGGTAGAGATTAGTAAACCAGCCTACTGTACGGCTTGTATCAATACCTTCCGCAATATTCTCCCTTCCATGCCCTTCCAGTCCTATACATACTCCGGGGAAGGTAAGCGCTAAAGCACATAATAAAATATCGTTGATCTCTGTATGATAAGCCTTCGGTACTTCCTGTAACAAGCGATGTGTAAGCACACTATCCAGTCGTACTTCATGACTGTGTATGTCTGCTACTGCAATCCGCCCTTCATAGTTTTTATCAACACGTAAAGGCACTTCCCGGGCAGCGGTTACCACCCGTTCCCAATAGGGCTGCTGTGCCTTTAATACACGACGGTTTGCATATGCCGATAATGCTTCATACCATTGACGGTAAGAACTACCCTTGGGGCTCAATACGCCCTCTCTTTTCAGTAACAGTTCAAGGTCTTCCAGCAGGATACGCCATGACACCCCATCTACTGCCAGATGATGCACCACGATCAACAGCCTGTTGTGTGTTTCACTCTCACCGGTTAATATCAGTGCAGCATGTATCAGTATACCCTTTGTAATATCCAGACTGCGATGGGCCTCCTGGCAGTATGCTTCAATTGTGTCATTAAGGTTTTCAGCAGCATCCACTACTGCAAGATTTACCTGCTGCTGACCGTAATATTGTGTCCAGCCTTGATCATCACGGTGATATACAAAACGAAGGGCATCATGATATTGTACCAGTCTGATGATAGCTGTATTTAATAGGGAAGCTTCTATTCCTTTATCAATACCCATCAGCACACTTTGGTTGAAATAAGACCCTGCGGCCTCATTTGTTTCAAAGAACCACTGCTGGATAGGTAATAACCCGCTGCTACCGGTTAAGAGCCCCTGTTCACCTGTTATTGTCTGTTCACGCTGTGTTGACAGTTGCAATGCAAGCCGCTCTATCGTCTGATGCAGGAACAGGTCACGGGGATGCAGTTCATATCCGGCCCTTCTGGCCCTGCTCACTACCTGTATGGTAATAATGGAATCTCCTCCTAACTCAAAAAAATTATCGTATATACCTATACGTTCTATACCCAGCAATTCCTTCCAGATATCTGCGATGGTCTGCTCTGTCCTGTTACGTGGCGCGATGAATTCATTCGTCTGCAAAGCCATTTCTTCCGGTTCAGGCAAAGCTTTCTTATCAATTTTCCCATTTGTTGTTACAGGTAGTTTTTCCATTTCGATCAGCAATGCCGGAACCATATATTCCGGTAATTGCGCTCTCAGATAAGTAACAATGCCTTCTCTGTTAAAAACACCATTGGGGACTATGTACCCTATCAGCCTGTTATGACCTTTACTCACCTTTTGCGCAATCACAACAGCCTGTGTAACCAGTTCACAACCCAGCAGTACACTTTCTATTTCTCCCGGCTCTATCCTGTAACCACGGATCTTTACCTGGTCATCAATACGGCCAAGGTACTCCACATTACCATCCGGCAGCCACCTGGCCCGGTCTCCTGTCCTGTATAATTTTTCACCCGGTGCATAAGGATCAGGTATGAATTTTCCGGCTGTCAGCTCCGGCTGATTAAGATATCCACGGGACACTCCTGCCCCGCCCACATACAGTTCTCCCGCAATACCTACAGGTACCGGATTTTGCATGGTGTCCAGCACGTATGCAGTACGATTTCCCAAAGGACGACCGATAGGGATACTTCTGCCAATATCTTTAATGAGATAAGTAAGCGAAAACGTGGTATTCTCCGTAGGGCCATAACCATTTATTACAGCGACTTCCGGCCATGCATTCCGGAATCGGCGGATATGTTCTTCTGATAATTTCTCACCACCTACCATTACGGCGGTCAAGCCTTCAAACAAGGTGATATCATCATCTACCAGTTGATTGAACCAACTGGAAGTAAACCACATCTTTGTTACCTGCCATTTCGAAATTTCCTGCTTCAACAGGATGTTATCGAGTAAATGATGCTGTGGGCAAAGAATCAGTTGACCACCGTTCAATAACATCCCCCAATATTCAATAGTAGTTGCATCAAAGGAAAGGGAACCTGTAGATAACAATATATCTTCCCTGTTCAGGGACACGAAATCGCCGCCGGTAGCCAGACTTACAACATTGCGATGGGTCACCATCACCCCTTTGGGTTTACCGGTAGAGCCCGAAGTATAGATCACATATGCCAGGTCGTCAGCCTTCTGCTGCACAGGGATCTCATCAACGGGCTGGCCGGATAACAGGGCGGGTAACTGATCAAGGAATATCAGTTGCCTGTTAATGAACCGGTCTCTGTACGAAGTGGTAGTCAGCAACAAATCACTGTTACATTCTGCCAGCATAAAGCTGATACGTTCCTCCGGGTAAGCCGGGTCCAGTGGTACATAAGCGCCGCCTGCTTTGAGGATGGCCAGTATACCTGTCATCATTTCCAGGGAACGTTCCATGCAAAGAGGCACGAGACTTTCATTCCCCACCCCCTTACTTTGCAGATAATGCGCCAGTTGAGAAGAGCTTTCATGCAGTGCTGCATAAGTAAGCGTATCCTCACCAAAACGTACGGCTATTGCTTCCGGATGGGCATTCACCTGTTCTGTAAATAATGCGATGATTGATTTGTTTGCAGGATAAGCGACCGATGTATCATTGAATGTTTTTATAACCAGCGTTGCTTCTTCTGCAGTAAGCATAGATAAAGCACTGATCTTTGCTGCGGGTGTTTTTACAACAGACTGCAGTAACTGTTCAAAGTGCTGTATCATCCGGTTGATAGTAGCTGCGCTGAAAAGATCAGTGCAATACTCCATCCGGCCGGTAATGCCGGTGCTGCTTTCTTCCATCGAACAGGTGAGGTCGAATTTGGCAGTCGTATGACCTGTATCGATATGAGAGAAGGTAACCCCATTCAGTTCCAGGTCAGGAGAACCCGGCGTGTTCTGTAACACGAACATGACCTGGAATAATGGATTGCGGCTAAGGTCCCTCTCTTTTACTACTGTCTCCACCACCTTTTCAAAGGGCAATTCCTGGTGATCATAAGCTTCCAGCGTAGTTTTCTTTACCTGTTGCAATAAGCCGGCAAATGAAGGTTGCTGACTAAGATCGCTGCGTAAGGCCAGTGTATTGATAAAGAACCCGATCAACTGATCAACCTCTTTTCTTGTTCTTCCGGCAACCGGGGTACCCACACAGATATCTTCCTGTCCGGTATAGCGGTATAGCAGGACCTTAAACACAGCCAGCAGTGTCATAAACAAGGTAGTCCCCTGCTGTAGTGAAAGTGCTTTCAACTGATCAGATAACCGGCGGTCGAGACGGAACGAAGCAATGGCACCGCGTGTGCTTTGTATAACAGGACGCGGATGGTCCAATGGTAGTTCCAGCGCTGCAGTATCAGACAACTTATCATTCCAGTATTGCAACTGTTCTTCCAGTACTTTTCCTGACAAATACTTCCGTTGCCAGACTGCATAGTCTGCATACTGTATTTCCAGCACCGGCAACTGAGGACTGTGCCCTTGTACGCGGGCGCTGTACAATGCAGTCAGCTCACGCACGATGATACCAGTAGACCATCCGTCCGCAGCAATATGGTGCATTGTTACCACCAGTACATATTCTTCATTGCCCTGTACGATCAGGCTTGCCCGCAACATATGATCTGCGGAGAGATCAAACGGGGCGTCGATCAATGATTGAATCAGCCCTTCCTGCGGATGATCATGAATAATGACATCCAGTTGCCAGCAGTCCTTCTCTCCCACACGCTGCCTTGCCACGCCTCTCGTTTCTTCTATCACTGTCCGTAATACTTCGTGGCGGTTGACTATCTGCTGTAATGCATAAGCCAATGCATCCCTGTTCAGCGCACCTTTCATTTTTAATACAACAGGAATATGATATTTCACGCTGCCTTCCATCTGATCAATAAACCATAAACGTTCCTGACTGGACGACAATGGTATTATACTATCCCGGCTGGCAGGCAGGATTTTTTCGTGTATATCTTCCCTGCTTAAAAACTCATTATTATTTAAAAGTGTTTTTATCTCATCCCGGTACTTTTTAATTTCCTCCAGTAATTCAGGTTCGATCCCTTCATTCTTCCGTGTTTTGAACTTGATCTTTTCATCATCCCAAAAAAGTATCACTCCTTTTTTTCTGGCTTTACCAACTACCTCAACTGCCTTATTAAGATTGACATCTATCATATACTCTTTTTAAAATTTTTTATAATTCAAACACATCATAGGCAGTATCACTTTCTACGGTGTTACCTGCATTCATTACATCTATATATCCGGCCAGTTGGGCGACAGTTTTAAATTCAAACAGCTTACTTACCGAGAGATTTATTGTCAGTGCCTTTTTCAGATAAGCAACGACTCTTACAGCCAGCAGGGAATCTCCTCCCAATTCAAAGAAATCATCGTGAATACCTACCTGTTCTACTTCCAGTAACTCCTGCCAGATATTCACCAGCGTCTGCTCCGTTTCATTACGGGGGGCTGAGAAAGTGCCTTTCAACAACAAGGTATCAGGATCAGGCAATGCTTTACGGTCTATTTTTCCACTGGCTGTAACCGGTAATTTTTCCATCTCTATCAGTAAAGAAGGCACCATGTATTCCGGTAGCTTTTCTTTCAGATAAGCAAGGATAGCTTCTTTATCAAAATCACCCTGCGGTACGATATAGCCTACCAGTCGTTTGTTGTCCGCCCCATCTGCCCTTGCCAATACTACAGCCTCTCCTACCAGTTCACATTCGAGTAACACACTTTCGATCTCTCCCAATTCTACCCTGTAACCGCGGATCTTCACCTGATCATCTATACGTCCTATATATTCAATATTGCCATCGGAAAGCCAGCGGGCAGCATCACCGGTACGATATATCCGGCTACCTGGTTTAAAAGGATGAGGAATGAATTTCTCTTCGGTCAGTCCCGTACGGTTGAGATAACCACGTGCCAGTCCGGGGCCTGCTATGCACATCTCTCCTATTACACCTACCGGACACACACTATTATTACGGTCCAGTATATATACCTGCACATTCGCAATAGGTGTACCTATCACCACGATATTATCTTCCCGTATAGGCTGGTCCGTTAATGTAGTACATACCGTGTTTTCTGTAGGCCCATAAGCATTTATAAGACGGATGCCTTTAGATTGCAGATATCTTCCATCTTCCTTATTCAGTGGTTCCCCTGCTGATACAATTGTTTTTACAGGTCCTAATACATCTTTAATGATATGCTGATAAGAAGGAGGTAATGTTACCAGTTCCACCTGATGTGTATCCATCAATGCAGCGAAACTATCGGCTGATAAAAGGTCCTCTTTGCCGGGGATTACCAGTACACCGCCACTTAACAGTGTATTGAAAATTTCATAACAAGAGGCATCAAACCCAAAGGAGGCAAACTGTAATGATCTTGTACCGGGTTTTAAA
The DNA here is from genome assembly GCF_009758125.1 of Chitinophaga oryziterrae. Lineage (GTDB taxonomy): Bacteria > Bacteroidota > Bacteroidia > Chitinophagales > Chitinophagaceae > Chitinophaga > Chitinophaga oryziterrae. Next base: position 403,987 of record NZ_WRXO01000003.1, on the reverse strand, counting down.
CGAAGGGCATCACGCTGGCTCAATGCCAGGTTCACAACTCCCCTGTGTTCTATCATTACACCTTTCGGTTTACCTGTAGAACCCGAAGTATAGATTACATATGCCAGGTTATCCGGTGTTACGCGGCTTTCAGGTGAAGTGACAGGGTAATGGCTGATCCTGTCCCAGTCTTCATCTATTACGATAATATCTGCGTTCGTCTCTAATTTCGACATACACGCACTACTGCTGACGATTATATGTGCATCAATGTCCGTAAGCATATAACTGATACGATCGGACGGATATGCGGGATCAACAGGTACATAGGCGCCACCTGCTTTTAAGATACCCAAAATGCTGATGATCATTTCCAGTGAACGTTCTATACAGACAGGTACCAGTGTTTCTTTTCCAACACCTTTATAGCGGAGGTAATGGGCCAGCTGACTGGAACGTTCATCCAGCTCTTTATACGTCAGTTCAAGAGAGTTAAACAGTAAAGCCTTTGCTGATGGCTGTTGTTTTACCTGTATGGCTAACTGATCAGGGATCGTCTTATCTGTTGGATAATCAGTTGCGGAATCATTAAAATTATACAGTAGCTGATGTTGTTCTGCTGCGCTGAGCAATGGCAACGTTCCTATCGGCAATGCAGGTGATTTGAAAATCGCACGTAACAGTTGTTCAAAGTGTGTTGTCATCCGCCGGATCGTTTCTTCCCGGAACAGATCAACACTATACTCCACACATCCTGATAACCCGGCAGATGTTTCTTCAAAAGTAAAGTTCAGGTCTACTTTAGTAGTGGTATAGGCTACCTCTTCATGTGAGAATTGCAGGTTACCCAGTTTGAGACGTGGTACTTCCGGTGCATTCTGTAATACAAAGGCAACCTGGAACAGCGGCGTCCTGCTAACGTCCCTGTCTTTCACTACGGCATCTACTATCTTTTCAAAAGGTACTTCCTGGTGCTCATAAGCTCCCAGCATCGTTTGTTTTACCTGTTGCAATAATGTGGTAAAGGACGGATTATTACTCAGGTCACTCCGCAATGCCAGCGTATTAATGAATAAGCCGATCATTCCTTCCGTTTCCTGCTGCGTTCTGCCGGCAATAGGGCTGCCTACACAAATATCATCCTGACCGCTATACCTGTATAGTAATACCTTGAAGGCTGCCAGCAATGTCATAAACACCGTAGTTCCCTGTTGTTGGGACAAAGCCTGTACTTCATCATATAATCCCTTATCCAGCGAGAACCAGGTCCTGGCACCTTTTGTACTTTGAACAGCAGGCCGTATGTAGTCTGTAGGTAACTGTAACGCAGCTACATCAGATAATTTATCCTTCCAGTAACTCAGTTCTTCTTCCAGTTTTACACCAGATAAATATGCACGCTGCCAGATCGCATAATCAGCATATTGTATGTCCAATACTGGTAACTGAGGAGCCCTGTTCTCTGTGTAGGCAGCATATAACGCTATCAGCTCCCGTACCATAATAACAGTAGACCATCCATCAGAAGCAATATGATGCAGTGTTACTACCAGTACATATTCTTCTTTTCCTAACACAATTAAATGCACCCGCAGCATATGATCTTTATACAGATCAAACGGCTTGCTGATCAGGTCTGCGATACCATCCTGCAAGGCTGCTTTACTTTTTCTGTATTGTACTTTATCAATAATATCCAATTCCCATTTACCTGCGGCATTCACGCGCTGATAAGCCTGTCCGTCTTCCTGTTCAATCACCGTACGCAGTACCTCATGGCGGTTTACGATTGTTTGTATAGCATATGACAGCGCATCTTTATCGAGGATACCTTTCAGTCTTAATACCGTCGGTACATGATAGTGTACACTTCCTTCCATCTGATCTATGAACCATAAACGTTCCTGACTGAATGATAACGGAATATGCGCTGGCCTGGTTCTCCGTATTACTGCCGGCACATCCGTAGCGACGGAATGATGCTGTAGCTGTGCGGACAATTGCGCAATAGTAGGATAATCAAAAACATCGCCGATCGATACTTCTACTGATAACTCTTTACGGATAGCGGAGATCAGGCGGATAGCCAGTAAGGAGTGACCTCCCAATGCAAAGAAATCATCATGTACACTGATCCTGTCTACTTCTAATAATGTGCTCCAGATATGCGACAGCTTCTCTTCTGTGATAGTCCGGGGTGCTGTATAACCGGCCCCTTCATTCACACGTGTTTCAGGATCAGGTAAAGACTTCTTGTCTACTTTACCATTCGCCATCAGTGGGAATTGATCCAGCACTATCAGTAACGAAGGATGCATATGATCCGGTAATGATGCTTTCAGATAAGCCTGTATACCTTCACTGTCAAATTCCCCTGATGGTAAGATGTAACCGATCAGGCGTTTGTTTCCATCTCCATCTGCCTTTGCTACTACCACCGCCTGATGGATAAGAGGACATTTCGATAAGACACTTTCTATTTCGCCCAACTCCACACGGTAACCCCGGATCTTTACCTGGTCATCTATACGACCCAGGAACAGCATGTTCCCATCCGGTAAATATTTCACCTGGTCACCAGTCCGGTATAATATCCCTGCGCCAAATGGATTCGCTACAAACTTCGCGGCGGTTAACCCTTCATTATTCAAATAACCCGCTGCAACACCTGTCCCTCCTATGTACAGTTCTCCGGGAACACCTACAGGGCATAGTTTTCCGGATGGACTCAACACATAGGTGACTGTATTGGAGAACGGCTTTCCGATAGGGACATTCTGCTCATACACTGCATTCTTATCCACTATATGCAGCAGTTTCCCGATAGTCGTTTCTGTAGGTCCATAGTGGTTGACAACCATACAGCCACTGCCCGATGAACGGATAGTATCTATCACTCTTCCATCCAATGCTTCACCTCCGAATATTAATAACTTCTCTGGCAGGAAACAGGATAACGCTTTCCAGTGAGAAGGCACGATCTTCACACAATCTACCGGATGCCTGGACAGATAACGATCGATCTCTTCTGCATCATTGATAGCGGCTTTAGAAAATACATGTAAGGCCCCTCCCGTAGCCAGTGAGGCATAGATCACCGTATTACCAAGGTCGGTAGCAATGCTCGACAACAGGCCGAATGAAGCACATTCTTTTATGGGTAAGGTAGATGACAAACCTGCTACATAATCCGACAGGTTATCATGGGTGACCATCACACCTTTAGGATTACCGGTACTACCGGAAGTATAGATCACATAGACCAGTTGATCCGCTATGTATTTCCGGGGTAACCTGCTGACAGGTTCCATATATATGTCATCCATTGTGATGACCTCTATATTACCCGGTAGTTTATCTGCACAACTGCTTACGACTACCTTCGCACCCGTATCAGACAGCATATAATTAATTCTCTCAGAAGGAAAATCAGGCTCTATAGGGACATAAGCACAACCTGCTTTCAGGATGCCCATTATGCCTGCCAGCATATCCAGCGAACGTTCCATGCATATAGGCACCAGTGTTCCTGCTTCTACACCCTTACGCCGCAGATGATGTGCCAGTTGATTTGCACGTTCTTCCAGTTCCTGGTAACTCAATGAGCCTTCTTCGTATACCACTGCCGTGGCTGTGGGTACACGCAATACCTGGGCTTCAAATAGATCGGTGATCGTTGTTTCCTGCGGAGAAGTAACAGATGTCGCACGCAACAATCCTTCTTTTTCCACAGGTGTCAGCAATTCTATAGCGCCAATTGTTCCTGATTCATGCGTGGTGATTTCTTCCAGCACCTGTCTGAAATGCGCTGCTATCTTCTCTATATACACTTCATCCAGTAAGACACTGTTATAACTGAATAACAGGCTTGTCTCTGCTGAAATAGAAATGATGATCGTCAGCGGATAATTGGTATGAGGGTTCACGTCCACATTCTTTATCTGTAACAGCCATTCCCTTGCTGAAAGCACTTCATTTACCGGGTAATTCTGGAAGGTGATGGAACTGTCGAACAAGTCGCCCTGTACACCAGACCATTGCTGTATATCATTCAATCCTGCATACTGATATTCACGGCTCTCCAGCTGCCCGGTCTGCAATTCCTGCAACCATGCAGTAATACGTTTACCTTCCTCTACTTTTGTATGCAGGGGCAGGGTATTAATATACAGCCCTACTCTCTGTTCTACTCTTTCCAGATCGTCCGGGCGACCAGATACTGTTATACCATATGTAACATCCTGACGGCCCGTATAACGGTAAAGCAAATACGCCCATACGCCTTCCATGAGCGTACTGGTGGTAATGTGGTGACGCTGCGCATAAGCAGAGAGCCTTGAAGTAGCAGTCCTGTCAATTAAAACTGTCTTCTTCCTGTATGCTCCTCCACCTTTTGTTCTGGACACCGCTGTACCGATAAACGGTAACAGGGAACCTTCATTGATCCCTTCCAGGTAGTTCTTCCAATAGGATGCTACCTGTTCTTTATCCCGCCGTTCCTGGTAGCGGATATAGTCTTCAAAACGGTCTTCAGTGATCGCGGCCAGTGGTTTTCCCGTAGCCAGTAATTCATACGTATTCAGTAATCTGTCTACCATTACGGGCAGAGACCAGCCATCCAGCAGGATATGGTGGGAAGTCCACAACATTTTGTAATCATCTTCCTGCAGCCGCACCAGCGTCAGGCGCATTAAAGGCGCTTCACTGAAATCAAATCCATGACGAAGGTCTTCTGCTTTAAATGCAGCGAAGGCATTCGCCTGTTCATCTTCACTCATGCCACGGTAATCCAGTATTGTTACCGGCATCTCAACATTTCTGTATACACACTGTACAGGGATACTAAATTCATCGTAATAAAAACCGGTCCTTAAAATACTGTAGCATCTTAATAACTGCTCCCAGCTTTGAATAAATGTATCTACCTGCAACTGCATCAGTTCACAGACAAACTGCTCTATGTAAGTGCCTCCTTCTCTATCATACAAACCATGGAACAACATGCCTTCCTGCAAGCCGCTCAGGCGGTACAGACCATCTATCTGTGAACGTCTTGGAACACCCCTGAAAGGCGTATCCAGGAAGCCGTCCAGTTCTTCAATACTGATCTCCTGTCCCAGTCCATAATCTGCGGGGGTAAAGAAAGAATCTGATTGTGATGCGCAATGTGAGATCAGTGATTCCAGGTGTGACAAATAAGCTGCGGCCAGTTTTTCCACGCTTGCTGCATCATAATGTTTGCTGCTGTATTTCCATTGTATCACTAGTTCTCCTCCCTGCACCAGGCTGTCTACGGCCAGTTTTTCTTTCACTGTAAGATCAGGCGCAACAGCTGTTCCTGACGATTCAGCGGCGATGCTCAGGTAGCTTTCACGGTTAACAACATTATCTGATTGCCCGAGGTAATTGAATATGATGTCCCAGGGGGTATTATGCTGCAATGCAGGTACTTTGTTGATATATTTCAGTACGCCATAGCCTATTCCCTTATCTGTAACCTTACGTAACTGTTCTTTTACTGACTTTAACAGAGAACCGTCCTGCTTACCTGCTACTTCCAGGAATACCGGGTACAGGTTGGTAAACCAGCCTACGGTCCTGCTGGTGTCTATATTATCGGCGATATCCTCACGGCCATGTCCTTCCAGTCCAATTACAATTCCGGCAGTACCGTTAAATCCGGATAAGGTAAGCGCTAATGCACTTAACAAAACATCATTGATCTCTGTATGATATACACCTGATATTTCCTGTAACAAACGTTGCGTTTGCTTTGCATTCAACCGTACTTCCAGATGCCGCATATCCGATATGGTCACCTTATCACTGAAGGTATGATCTGTTGATAAGGGGGTATAATGCTGTACAACCTGTTCCCAATAAGGCAGCTGCTCCTGCAAACGGCGTGTTTGTCCATAATCTGCCAATGCCTGGTACCACTGACGGTAAGAACTGCTCTTAGGCGTCTGTAGTATATTCCCTTTCAGTAACAATTCAAGGTCTTCCAGCAGAATGCGCCAGGATACACCATCTACGGCCAGGTGATGGATAACGATCAATAACCTGTTATGGGTTTCAGCAGTTGGTGTTAACAACAACACGGCACGCACCAGTATTCCTTTTTCGATATCCAGACTGCCCTGATACCTGTTGCTGCATGCTGCGATCTTATCAGCCAGCAGATCAGGCGGTATTGATTGCAAGTCTTCCACATCCAGTTGTCCTTCATATGTACCATACGACTGTTCCCATGAGCGGATAAATGTAAAACGCAGTGCATCATGATAATTCAGCAGTTGTGTAATGGCGAATGACAATGTATCCTCATCTACCTGTTTATCAATTCCTAATAAAACACTCTGATTAAAATGAGGCACGGTAGCCCCGGCTGTTTCGAAATACCATTGCTGGATAGGTAACAGACCGCTGTTGCCGGTCAGCATGCCCTGCTCTCCGGAAATAGCATCTCTTTTCCGGGAGGATGAAAGTCCTGCGATGGTCTGATAAGTAAACAGGTCTTTGGGTTGCAGCGCAAGACCAAATCGTCTTGCCCGGCTTACTACCTGTATCGTAATGATGGAATCACCACCCAGTTCAAAGAAGTTATCATATATACCTACACGTTGTATACCGAGTAATTCCTGCCAGATATCTGCCAGTATTTTTTCCGTTTCATTACGTGGCGCTGCGTATGTACTGATGAGCAGGGATGTTGCATCAGGGTCCGGCAGCGCTTTACGGTTCACTTTACCACTGCCCGTTAATGGCATTACAGACAGCTCTGTCAGTAATGCAGGCACCATGTATTCAGGTAACCTGTTCTTCAGGTGATTAAGAATTGCATTTTTATCAAAATTACCAACAGGTACAACATATCCGACAAGACGTTTATTGCCATTGGCATCAGCCTTTACCATCACGGCCGCGGCACTCACAAGCGTACATTCCAGTAATGCACTTTCTATTTCTCCCAGCTCCACACGATAACCGCGGATCTTTACCTGATCGTCTGTTCTGCCGAGGTATTCAATATTACCATCCGGTAACCATCTGCAAAGGTCACCGGTCTTGTACATCCTGGCACCACTGAATGGGTCATATACAAATTTCTCAGCCGTCAATGCATCGTTGTTCAGGTATCCCTTTGCCACCTGTGCACCGGCAATATGCAATTCGCCCGGAACACCGGGAGGGAGCAGATGGCCCGACTTATCCAATATATATAATTGTGTATTGGCAACAGGTTTACCGATAGGTACTATTTCTACTGTCTTAATATCGGCTGACAAATGCCAGTAGCTTACTTCAATAGCAGCTTCTGTAGGGCCATACAGGTTATATAATGCCGTATGTGGCAGCTTCTCCCTGCAAGCTATTGCCTGCTGGGGTTTCAGCGCTTCTCCGCTACAAATGATCCTTTTCAGTGTTAGTCCGTCTCCCGCATTAATATTCTCCAGAAAGACGTTCAACATGGATGGAACAAAATGTATCGTGGTAATACCGTATCTCTCTATTGTCTTCTTGAGATAATCAGCATCTTTTTGTCCTTCAGGTAATGCGAATACCAGTCTGGCACCTGTTATCAATGGCCAGAAAAGCTCCCATACGGAAACGTCAAAAGAAAAAGTCGTTTTCTGCAATACAGCATCATCGCTGCCCAGGTGGAAGTATTCCTGTCCCCAGAGCAACCGGTTTATGACGCCTGCATGCGCATTGATCACCCCTTTAGGTTGGCCCGTAGATCCGGAGGTATAGATCACATAGGCAATATCATCCGGAGTAAGAACGGTATTTAAAGCAGTAACAGGATAAGTGCTGATGATATCTGCCTCAGTATCGAGACGAATAATCAATGTGCTTGTTTGCGGTGCACTTTCACTATTACTGATAATTACGCTGGCAGCTGTATCCGCAAGCATATAATTAATACGGTCCTGTGGATATGCAGGATCTACCGGAACATAAGCCCCGCCAGCCTTTAGTATTCCCAGAATACCTATCATCATACCAGGAGAACGTTCTACACATACAGGTACTAACGTTCCTGTTGTTACGCCTTTATTTTGCAGGTAATGTGCCAGCTGATTGGAGCGTTCATCAAGTTGCCTGTATGTTAAAAAGATATCTTCGAATACAACTGCTAGAGCCTCCGGTGTAAGCCTGGCCTGTTTAGTAAAAATATCCACCAGCGTCAACCCTTGCGGGAAGCTAACGGTTGTATCATTAAATTCTTCCAGCAATTGTTCCTTTTCTCTGCTAGTCAGCCATTCAATATCTCTTATTGTTTTCTTTTCAATTATCTGTAGTACTACCTGTTCGAACTGAGCTGCAATTTCTTCTACGTATATGCCAGGCAGTATTGCTGAGTTATAGTTGAAACGGATACTTATTTCTTCTGCTGCTTCTATGATAATATCCAGCGGATAATTGGTTTGTTCATGTACAGATACATTCTCTATCTGCAAACGCCATGATTGTGCATTAATGGCTTTACTTACCGGATAGTTCTCAAATACCAGCAGGCTGTCAAAGAGATCTCCGAAAACACCTGTTGAGCGTTGGATAACATCCAGGCTGCTGTACTGGTATTCGCGGCTCTGCAACTGTCCTGCCTGTATTTCCTGCAGCCATCCTGCTATATCGCTATCGTCCTCTACCCTGGCATACAATGGCAGCGTATTGATGTACAGCCCCACACGTTGTTCAATACCCGGCAGATCTTCCGGTCTTCCGGACACCGTTACACCATAAGTAATGTCCCTGCGACCTGTATAACGGGACAGCAGGTACGCCCATGTTCCCTGCATCAGCGTATTTACCGTAATACGGTGCTGCTGTGCATAATGGGATATACCGGCAGTCACGGCAGCATTTAACATTAAAGCCGTTGTTATATATATACCAGCACCTTTGGTGCGTTCTGCGGAAGATTTAATAAAAGGTAATAAGGTTCCTTCGTCCACTTCTCTCAGATACTGTTGCCAGTAAGTAGCGGCCCTGTCTTTATCACGATGTCCGAGGTAACGGATATAATCCCCGTAGTTGTCTACGGCTGCCGGTTGCAGGGTCTGGCCTGCGGCAAGCGATTCATATGTGTTTAACAGGGTTTCCATCAGCACAGACAACGACCATCCGTCGAACAGGATATGATGGAATGTCCATAACATCCGGTAGCGTTCACCATCCAGTTTCATTAGTGTGATGCGCATTAAAGGCACTTCATTAAAATCAATGCCACGGCGAAGGTCAGCAGCTTCATATTCTTTTATGGCAGTCTGCCGGGCAACTGCATCGAGATCACTATAATCAAGTACGCTCACAGGTAACGTTACATCATGATAGACACACTGCACCGGTACGCTGAATTCATCATAATAAAATCCGCTGCGCAATACGCTGTGAGATTTCAAGAGGTAGTTCCAGCTTTTCTGTAATGCATCCTCCTGTAAATTTATCAGGTCACAACTCAGTTGTTCGATATAAGCGACATTCTGGTTATCATACAGACCATGGAACAGCAAGCCTTCCTGTAAACCGCTCAGCCGATATAATCCTGCCACCTGCGGACGACGTTGTGTATTTCTGAATGGTGCATCCAGGAATTTATCCAGTTCTTCATTACTGATCACTGCTCCCAGCCCAAAATCAGATGGTGTAAAAGAAGCAACTGTTTGAGATATGCAATGTGCGATCAACGCTTCCAGCTGCGTAATATACAGGGCAGTCAATGCCGCAATGGCAGCCGGCTCATAATGTTTACTACTGTATCCCCATTCAAATACCAGTTCTCCGTTTTGTATGATGCTATTCACAGATAACTTTTCCCTTACACGGGCCTGCTTTGAAATGGCTGATCCGGGTAGTTCACCTGCCTTTTTGATAAACCCTGATTCATTTACGAGGTTATCTGACTGGCCAAGATAATTGAACACAATATCCCAGGGATCATTACCCTGTAAAGAAGTTACCCTGTTGATATATTTCAGTACGCCATAACCAATCCCTTTATCGGGTATCTGTCTGAGTTGCTCCTTCACAGATTTCAGCAGATTACCTCTTTCCATACCTGCGTCTGTTCTCAGCAGTACCGGGTACAGGTTGGTAAACCAGCCCACTGTATTGCTGGTATCTGTTCCTTCTATTATATCTTCGCGTCCGTGCCCTTCAAGACCTATTAATATACTGGTATTACCATTCCATTCAGCAATTGCCTGTACAAGGGCCGTTAATAAAACATCATTGATTTCCGTCCGGTATACACGCGGCACCTCCTGTAACAAAAGCTGTGTCTGAGCAGCATTCAGTTTAATTTCCTGTCTGCGTACATCCGACATTGTTATTACCTTATCATCTGATGCTACATAATTTTTTACGATCTCTTCCCAGTAAGGCAGTTGATTAAGCAGACGGGAAAGTTGTCCATACCCCGCCAGTGCCTGGTACCATTGGCGATAAGAGCTGCTCTTGCTGCCCAAATCTTCATTATTCAGTAATCGTTCAAGATCTTCCAGCAGGATACGCCATGATACGCCGTCAATAGCAAGGTGATGGATGGCCAGTAACAGACGGTTATTTTCTTCCTTGTCCGGTGTTAACAAAAGAGTGGCATGTACCAGTTTCCCTTTTGTAATATCCAGTTTCAGATGACAGGCATCGCCATATTCCTTGATTTTATCAGCAGGCGCTTCTATCACTTCCAGTTCTCCTTCATTTATACCATAGATCTGTTCCCAGGACTGACCATGCTGATGATATACAAAACGTAATGCATCATGGTGATTGATCAACCGGGTAATGGCGGCAGATAATGCTGCTGCATCCACCCGTTTATCTATTTCCAGTAAAGCGCCCTGGTTAAAGTGGGATACCGCTTCATTTGCATCTTCGAAATACCATTGCTGAATGGGTAACAGGCCACAGCTTCCTGCCAGCCTGCCTTGTTCTCCGGCGATGGTCTGGTGTTGTTGTGCTGACAATAAAGCGGAAAGCCCGCCGATCGTCTGATGCAGGAACAGGTCACGCGGATGCAGTTCATAACCCGCCCGTTTAGCGCGACTGACAACCTGTATAGTGATAATTGAATCACCACCGAGTTCAAAGAAATTATCGTGTACACCTACCCGTTCTATTCCCAGCAGTTCTTTCCAGATAGCGGCCAGCACCTCTTCCGTTTCATTCCGCGGCGCGATGTATTCATTCGTTAGCATTGCACTGGCATCGGGATCAGGCAGCGATTTTTTATCCACTTTACCATTAGACGTTAATGGTAATTTGTCAAGTTCCACCAATAATGCCGGCACCATATAGTCGGGCAATTTATCCTTCAGATAAGCCAGTATCGCAGTCTTATCATATATACCATTGGGTACTACATATCCTACCAGGCGTTTGGTGCCTTTCTCATCTGCTTTCGCGAGTACCACCGCCTGGTTAATGTGTTCACATTTCGTCATTACACTTTCTATCTCTCCCAGCTCAATACGGAAACCACGGATCTTTACCTGATCATCTATACGGCCCAGGTATTCAATGGTACCATCAGGCAGCCAACGGCCAAGGTCACCTGTTTTGTACATTCTGCCTTCATCAAAAGGATTAGGTACAAATCTTTCTGCTGATAAATCAGGGCGGTTAAGATATCCTCTTGCCAGTCCCGCACCACCTACATGTAATTCTCCTGCCACTCCTGCCGGAGATAAAGATCCATAGGGATCGAGTATATATAAACTCAGTGTAGGTATTGATTTACCTATCACACTTCTGCTATCAGCATGCTGTTGTGCTATCTCCTGATAAGTTACATGTACAGTTGTTTCTGTAATACCGTACATGTTGATCAATCTGCAATCTTCGTATGATTGCAGCCAGGGCTGTACTTTACCTGGGTTTAATGCTTCACCTCCAAAGATGACATAGCGTACCGGTACTTCTTTTGTTCTTTCCACCAGGTAATCCTGTAACACATAGAAGGCAGACGGCGTCTGGTTCAGTACAGTTACTCCTTCCGACAACAGCAGTTCACCAAAGGCCGTTGCATCCTGTGCAATATGTTTTGGTACGATTACCAGCAATCCACCATAAAACAACGCGCCATACATTTCCCATACAGAAAAGTCGAAGCAGAAGGAATGGAACATTGTCCACACATCCTTTTCATTGAAATCATACAACGGAGTATCTGTTTCAAAAAGTCTTACCACATTTCTGTGTTCGATCAGTACTCCTTTAGGCTTGCCGGTAGATCCGGAAGTATAGATTACATAAGCAAGGTGGGATGGATCAAGTGCTGTTTCCGGCAATGTTGTCTGATACCAGCTAAGTATCTGCTGATCTTCATCCAATGCTATAATGGTAACATTTTCCCGGTTGGTCTTCAGCTTTGACCGGCAGGCGCTGCTACTTACAATGACATCAGCAGCAGTATCTTCCAGCATAAAGCTGATGCGTTCTGCCGGATATTCCGGATCGATGGGTACATAGGCTCCTCCGGCCTTTAATATGCCGAGGATACCAATAATCATGTCCAGAGATCTTTCAATACAGATAGGGACCAGCGTATCTTCTTTTACACCTTTACTTCTCAGATAATGTCCCAACTGGCTGGAACGTTCGTCCAGCATTTTATAAGTGAAAGAGATATCCCCGAGTACAACTGCTATTGCATCAGGCGTACGTGCTGCCTGTGTCGTAAACAGGTCTACAATGGTTTTATCTGTAGGGTAACCTACGGTGGCAGCGTTGAAGACAGTCAGTAACTGGTTGTGTTCATCCTGTGAAAGCATAGGCAATATACCTATCCTGCTTTCGGGCGATAACACAACATTACGAAGCAACTGCTCAAAATGGGACCATAAACGGATGATCGTTCGTTCTTCAAACAGGTCCTTACAATACTCCACGTTTACATCCAGTCCATTCGCACTTTCCAACAGGGAAAAGCTCATATCAAACTGGGCGGTGGTATGTGTTATTTTTTCTTCTGACAGGGTAACATCGCCGAGGTCAAAGGCTGGTATGTCTGGTGTATTCTGTAATCCGAACACTACCTGGAACAGGGGGCTACGACTAAGGTCCCTGCTGGTCGCCACTTCATCTACAATTTTCTCAAAGGGCACTTCCTGGTGTTCATAGGCGCCTAATGTGGTTTCCTTTACCTGTTGCAGTAAGGTGGTAAATGAAGGATTATTACCCAGGTTGCTGCGTAAAGCCAGTGTATTTACAAAAAATCCGATCAGTCCTTCTACTTCCTGCTGCATTCTTCCTGCAATAGGCGTACCCACACAAATGTCTTCCTGACCACTATAGCGGTGTAATAATACTTTGAAAGCGGTCAGTAATGTCATGAACATCGTAACACCTTCCTGCCGGCTGAGCTGCCTTACCTGCTCTGTTAATATTTTATCAACATGGAAAGATACAAGGTTACCACGTCTGCTCTGAACAGCCGGCCGCACATGATCTGTGGGCAGGTTTAAGGGTATTACTCCCTGTAATTTATTCTTCCAGTATTGTAGTTTTTCTTTTAATACGTCTGGTGTTAAATATGCACGTTGCCACACCGCATAATCTGCATATTGTATCTCAGGAACCGGTAGCTCTAGCTGACCTGCTTTGTACAATTCTACCAGTTCTTTTACTACGATGGACACTGACCAGCCGTCGGAAGCAATATGATGCATAACAACAACCAGTATATTTTCATCCGCAGCAACTTCCAGCAGATGTGCGCGTAACATATGATCTTTGGACAGATCAAAAGGAGTATTGATGAGCGAAAGTATATCTGCTGTGGTTTCTTTATGCAGATGCCACTTGTCTTTTTCCTGTACTAACTGATAAGCCGCTCCGTTTTTCTCCCGGATAACAGTGCGCAGCACTTCATGACGATTAACGATTTGCCGCAAAGCATTTTCCAGCGCATAAATATTCAATGCACCTTTTATCCTCAATGCCAGGGGCATATGATAGGCCAGTGTACCTTCCAGTTCATCGATGAACCAAAGACGTTCCTGGCTGAACGACAGCGGAATATATTCAGGTCGCAGACCTGTAACGACCGGCGGCAATACATTGTTTTTCCCTTGCTGGTCCAGATATGCAGACAGTAATGCAATTGTAGGATAGATAAAGAAATCCCTGACGGTCAGTTCCGCATTCATTGTTTTACGGATAGCTGATACTACACGGGTAGCCAGTAAGGAATGTCCTCCTGATTCAAAAAAGTTATCGCGCACACCTACCCCTTCCACTCCCAGCAATTCCTGCCAGATGATGGCCACCTGCCGTTCGGTAGTTGTTACCGGTGCCTGGTAATTAATCCTGCTCTTACGCAGCATATCATCCCGTTCACTTAAAAACTTACGGTCGGTTTTACCATTTGCGGTTAACGGCAGGTACTGCAGGGCAACAAAGTCTGCCGGTATCATATATTCAGGCAGGCGTTCGGATAAAGCCTGTCGGATATCTTTCTGCAATAGTGCGCAGATATCAGGGAATAAGGGAATACTGGTTTTAACGGTGCCCGTAAAATTACCATACACCTGTTCTACAAACCCATTAAACGGCGTACGTTCGAGCAGAAGATTGATCTTTAACGGGTCTTCATCCAGCAGCAGACGGTAGTGATAACCTTTTGCGATGGCAACAGCAAGTATATCATTTACAAAGGCTGTATTTTCATCAGGAGTACTGATATAAGCAGCGATGTCGCGTACATTATTGACAGACTTGCTGCGTAGTGCCTGATCGAGTAATCTTTCCTTCCATAACCTTGGATTCGGCACATCTTTTAAGGCAATGGTATCGTGGCCTTCCACTAATTGCAGCAGGATACCGCTTTTATCTTCCAGCAGCTCCCATGGCTGCCAGTCGGGTTGCAGCAGTTTTTTCTGTTTCCCTACATGGATCACTACGGTATACCGGTATAAAGTGAGTTCATTGCTGTAATCACCCTGTTTCCATTGTATATCTATATGTGTGATATCAGGGCAAAGCGATGCCAGCTGATAAAAGTATGCGGGGGAGAAACAAAGTTCTTCTTCTTTCAGGACCTCTTGTTCAACCTGCCATGTGAATTCCTTAATCCCTGTTCTGTCCTGCAATTTATTCAGTTGCAGACGGCGTTTGAAAGAAGGTAACAGGCGCAGGTCCCTCACGTCTCCGATAATGATCTGTCCCTCCCCTTTCAGTAACGGGATGCACTTTAACAATACATCTGTCATGTATTGTTCTCCCGGAAAATATTGCACGATGGAATTCAGTACAATGGTATCTATCACTTCATCTTCGCTGAGTGTTACTTCATGTGCAGCACATAATTTCAGGATGGTATCCGGGTAATTACGTTCTGCTTTGTCTATACGACGCCGCATCTGAGCCATTGACACACGGGAGAAATCCGTACCGGTATATTTTTGTATATGCCCCACCAGCTGATAATAGATCAATCCTGTACCACTTCCGATCTCCAATACATTTTTGGGTGATACGGATAATATGACGCGGGTAATATCATCCAGCCATTTGCCCATCAGTTCTGCCGGAATGGCTTCACCAGTGAAACTATCGTTCCAGCCTGTAATATTGAATTCTTCGTCCAGGTCGGTGATTTCGTCGGCTTTACTGTAGGCTGTTTCGTACAACTCTTTCCAGGTTTCCACCTGTTGCAGGTAAAGGACCGCTTCTTTTGTACGTATCGCTTTCTGGTCGGGCACGTAATAGCTGACCAGTCTTTTTTCTGTGGACGCCAATTGTTTCACCACTACGGCACTCGCAGCCACTTCGTCCAGGTTATTCAGGGTACGTTCTATCTCTCCCGGTTCAATACGGAAACCACGGATCTTTACCTGGTCATCTATACGGCCCAGGTATTCCACATTACCATCGGGTAACCAGCGGGCTTTGTCGCCTGTCCTGTATAGCTTAGCCCCTGGTGAGTAAGGATCGGGGATAAACTTCTCTGCCGTCAGTTCCGGCTGGTTCAGGTAACCACGGGACACTCCCGCCCCGCCCACATACAATTCTCCCGCAATACCCACTGGTACCGGTTGCAGCAGCGCATCCAGCACATAAGCGCTGCGATTGCCCAGCGGACGTCCGATCGGGATGGTCTTGCCAATATCGCTGATGGGGTAAGTAAGGGAGAAAGTAGTGTTCTCAGTAGGTCCGTAGCCATTGATAACAGTGATCCCCGGCCATGTTTTCCGGAATTTCCGGATATGGTCCTCAGATAACTTTTCACCGCCTGCCATCACAGCAGACAGTCCTTCAAATATTTTTATATCATCATCTACCAGTTGGTTGAACCAGCTGGCAGTAAACCACATTTTAGTGATGTTCCTGTTATGTATTTCCTGTTTGAGTAAGGCATTGTCCAGTAGATTATTCTGGGGACAAAGCACCAGTTGCCCGCCGTTCAGCAGCATGCCCCAGTATTCAATGGTAGTCGCATCAAAAGAAGGAGACCCGGTAGACAATAATACATCGTCCTTACCCAAAGGAACGAAGTTCCCGCCTGTAGCCAGGCTCACAACATTCCGGTGGGTCACCATCGTACCTTTGGGCCTTCCTGTTGATCCGGAAGTATAAATCACATAGGCCATTGCATCCGGAGTAACCCTGCTTTTAACAGCGGTAGCAGGCATTGCGGCCAGCGGCTCCTGGTCCATCAGTACCAGTGCAATATCACTGTTCAGTGATGATACATGTTCGCTGACAGTGATCGCCAGTGTACAGCCGGTATCTGCCAGCATATAGGCGATACGGTCTTTCGGGTATTCTGTATCTATGGGCACATATACACCTCCGGCCTTCAGAATACCAAGGATGGCGATGATCAGCTCCGGAGAGCGGTCCAGGAACAGGGGTACGAAGTTTTCTTCTTTTACGCCCTTATTTTTGAGGTAATGGGCCAACCTGTTAGATTGTTCATCCAATGTCTTATAAGTGAGCTGTTGCGCCCCAAATGACAACGCAATGGCATCCGGGGTACGTCTTGCCTGCTCTTCAAACAATAAGGTGATCGTTTTATCTGCCGGATAGGGAACAGCATTATCGTTAAATGTCCTTAACAGCAGCGTTTCTTCTTCCCTGCTCAGTATATTTAATTCGCATATAGGTTTTGCCGGTGATTTTACCACATCCTCCAGTAAGCGAAGGAAGTGGCCGGTCATACGCTGCATCGCAGCCTCTCCAAACACGTCTACACTGTATTCCAGTTCCACTTTTATCCCGTCTGCATTTTCTTCGAGTGACCAGAACTGATCGAACAGGCTGGTGATATGTTTCACCGGCTCACGTACGATCGTTGCTTCTCCAAGCCGCCAGGCAGGCATCTCAGGAGTATTCTGCAATACGAATATCACCTGGAAGAGCGGGTTCTTGCTGATATCACGTTCCCCTTCCATCATCTCCACAACTTTTTCAAAAGGGGCCTCCTGGTATTCGTACGCATCGAACATGGTATTCTTTACCTGTTGCAGGAACGTCGTAAAAGAAGGGTTGCCGCTCAGGTCACTGCGCAGCGCCAGTGTATTGACAAAGAACCCGATCAGTTTTTCAATTTCTGTCTGCATCCTGCCGGCAATAGCGCCTCCCACACAGATATCATCTGTGCCACTGTAACGGTGTAGTAACACCTTGAATGCTGCCAGTAATGTGATATATAAGGTAACGTCCTGCTGATGCGACAATGACCGTAACCGCTCTGTCAGTTCTTTATTAATAGTAAATGTGATCATGGCCCCCCGCGTGCTTTTCACCAGCGGGCGTTCCACATCAGAAGGCAGTTCCAGTAATGTGGTGCCCTGCAATTTCTTCTTCCAGTAGGCCAGCTTTTTTTCCAGCACAGCGCCACTCAGATATTTCCGCTGCCAGCGGGCATAATCAGCGTACTGTACTTCCAGCGGGGCCAGTGTATCTGTAGATTGCCTGTTGTATATTTCCACCAGCTCATTTAACAATATGGACAATGACCATCCATCTGCGGCTATATGATGAATGACGATGACCAGCATATGTTCATCATCAGCAAGTCTGATCAGGTGAGCACGGATCATATGATCCTGTGAGAGATCGAAAGGGATGTTAAATAATGTAGTGATATAAGTATGCAGATCATTTTTATGCTTTTCAAAGTTGGTAGCACCTATCTGCCATTTATCCGGTTCCTGCACATACTGGTATGCCAGGCCATCTTCTTGTGATATAACAGTACGCAGTATTTCATGTCGGTTTACAATTGTACGGAAAGTACGTTCCAGTGCAGGGATATCCAGTGCTCCTGTAAGTCTGAAGGCTCCCCGCATATGGTACTGTACACTCCCCTGTAACTGATCAATGAACCATAGCCGTTCCTGGCTGAAGGATAAGGGGATACGTTCATTACCATTGCGGTCTGCAGCGGTTATTTTATCAGTAAATATTATTTCCTGTTCCTGAGGTTTATATTTTTTAAAATATTCGATGAGATGGGTCTTGTTCTCTTTTAACCGGGTCAAAAACAATTCATCAATCTCCCTGTCTTCGTGTATATCCAAAAGCAGTTCATTATCGTCAAAAGATATGGTGACACCACTTTCATTGGCCTGTTGTAATAATACTACAACATCACTAAGATTAAAACCAGACATGTTCAAAGATTTAAGTATAAAATAGGGTTACAAGATTATTCTCCTGCTTTTCTTTGCAGGCTGGGGCATGGATGCACGTTGATGTAATGTGATATAGTTTGCGAGCGATGCTATGGAAGTCAATTGAAAAAGTGTTCTGACGGATATCTGGATGCCAAATGTTTCCTGCAACAAAGTTGCTTCTCTCATCATCAGCAGTGAATGCATGCCCAGTTCCTGCAGGTTGTCATAGATACCTATTCTTTCTGTTTTGAGCAGGTCCCCGCAAATGGCGGCTATCTGACTTTCTATTTCATTACCGGGGGCTACGTACTGGTCCACCAGTAAGGGTCCCGCATCAGGATCGGGCAGTGCGTTCTTATCTATTTTCCCGTTGGCCGTCAGTGGCAGGCTGTCGACTTCTATAAGAAGTGCCGGTATCATATACCCGGGTAGTTTCTCATTCAGCCAGTTCAATATCCCTTCTTTATCAAAAGTGCCATCGGGTACGATGTAGCCTGTTAGTCCGCCTGCTTTCACTACTACAACTGCCTGACTCACGAATGGAGATTTAAGCAGCATGGTTTCTATTTCACCCAGTTCTATCCGGTAACCACGGATTTTTACCTGGTCATCTATACGGCCCAGGTATTCAATCGTACCATCCGGCAGCCAGCGGCCCAGATCACCGGTACGGTACATCCTGTCTTTAGTAAAAGGATCGGTGATGAACTTCGCAGCTGTCTGTTCCGGGCGGTTCAGATAACCACGGGCAACGCCCACACCGGACACACATATCTCTCCTACCACACCCAGTGGTAGTATTTCCAGTGATTCGTTCAGTATATATATACGGAGATTTTGTATGGGAGTACCTAACGGGATGTTTGTCTGTTCGGGAGTGTTATACATGAAGTAATGACAAATATCGTCCGATGCTTCAGTAGGGCCATATGCATTTACTACCGGGATGGTAGTCTGGCTAAACCATTGTGCCAATACCGGCTGGCTCACTGCTTCTCCCGTCACCAGCAGATAATCGAGGTTATTCAGGATCGCACCGGTGTTTTCCCGGAGTACGGCCGCCAGATAGGAAGGCACCAGTTCCAGGATCGTTACCTTTTGCTGATCAACGGATTTTATTAATGCGGCGGGATTAAAAATAAGATGGTCAGGATAAACAATGGTCGTACCACCACACAGCAGTGCTGCAAACATCTGCCATACGGAAATATCGAATGTATAGGAAGCTGTGTAAGCAATGACGGATGCTTCATTCAATTGCAGATCATTTACTTTGGCCAGTAAATGATTCAGCATTCCCCTATGTTCCACCATAACGCCTTTCGGCATGCCGGTAGATCCGGAAGTATAGATAACATATGCCAGGTCATTGGGAGACGGCACAGTGTCCAGTGGCCCGGCAGATTCTTTTCCAATCATATCGGGAATAGCATCCAGCGTAACGATGCGGACAGGAACGTCCTGTGGTATTCTTTTCCTGCTATAGCTGCTGCTCACAACTACATATGCACCGGTATCTTCCAGTATATATTTTATTCTTTCCTGCGGATATTCCGGATCTATGGGGACATAAGCACCACCCGCTTTCATGATGCCCAGTATGCAGATCAGCATATCCATTGACCGCTCTATACAAACGGGCACCAGCTTATCAGCTTTTACACCCATATTTTGCAGGTAATGTGCCAGCTGACTGGAACGCTCGTCCAAAGTCCGGTAAGTTAACTGCTTACCCTCAAACACGGCTGCTATCGCATCCGGCCTGCGGGCCGCCTGCTCTGCAAACAGGTTTACCAGGGATGCACCAGCTGGTATTGGCATAGTCGCGGCTGTGCCGAATGCGGACAACACGGCCCGTTCTTCAGCCGGAATGATATCAATATTTTCAACGGCTCCGTTCAATGCATCAGGAAATTGTTGCAGGATATGCAGCACTCTTTGTGTCAGTAAGCTGACCTCGTTCTTTGTAAAATATTGCAACTGAAAATCTACTCTTAACTGCAGGGGTTGTTGCTTACCGTAATCATACCATATCAATTCCAGCGGATAAGGGAGATACCCGTTAGGCACGCCACTGGAAATACCTTCCAGTCCTTCCCCGAAATCAAGTTCAAAATTAAGTGTTGCATTATTTACTATTATTTCCAGCAGGTAATCTTCTGTTGAATTAACCTTCAGATGCCTGATCAGATCTCCCAGCAGATAGTTCTGATAACGATAATCTTCCCGTTGTGAAGCAGAAATCTGTTTTATCAGCTCTTCCAGTGTAGTACCGGGTTTATATATTCCTTTAAAAGGGATCAGACCGGTAAACATACCTGCTATTCTGCGCAACTGTTTATTTCTTCTTTTATGCAATGGCACACCGAAGTAGAATTCTGAGCGTCCGGAAGTCTTTGCAAAATAAATAATGAAGGCCGCGATCGTTAATTGTTGCAGGCTTGCATTGGTCTTTACCAATAGTTCTTCCAGGAAACTCCTTACCTCTCCTGATATTTCAAGTATCAGTGCATCACTTTTTTTATCATCTGCTATGCCCTGCCGATGTTTTCGCTGCAATAAACTCTCCGGCTTCTTTGATATTTTATTTTTCCAGTACGCTCCATCCTGTGCATAAGCATCTGAATTGTAATGTGCAGATGCGATGATAGCCTCATCTTTATAGGATGCATAATTAAACTGTACTTCTTCACCTTCTGCGAGGGATTTATATTTTGCAGCCATATACTGCAGTTTCGCAGCCAGTCCATATCCATCAGACAATAAATGATGGCATTTAATAAAATACAGATGTTCCTGTTCAGATACTTTGATCAGGTATTGAAAATAAAGCGGCGTCTCCTTTTTCATCTGCATCACGGGGAAAGGCGTACTGAACTGCTTCATCATCCAGGCTTCGATAGATTCCCAGCTTTCATGACTCATATCAAGTTCAGGCAAATCATACTGTCTGTAGTCTTCATCGAAATAGGCATGATTAGCAGGGTTCTCAAAATCGAACCTCAGTTTAAAAGAGTCAAAGACATCCGGAACAGAGTTCACAGCCTCCCTGAATTTTTCTTTATCAAGACGTCCGGTCAATTTTGTATAACCTCCCGTGTTGTTGTGCGGACTTTCAGGGTTGATCAACTGATCCATATACATATCTTGCTGCGCGGGGTGCAGCGGAATAATTTGCAGGGCCATAACTTATAGTATATTATTTTCTCTTAATCAGGCATAACGGCACCAATGTTTCTTTTTAATGCCTCGCGGTAATAGTGACCACCTACTGCGATATCAAAAATGGCCATGCCCATAGGATTGAACATTACCACAGCGTCTTCTTTAACATCAAGGGTTTCTGCACATACTACATCGGAGATAGACAGTGTATCGCTTTTCTCCAATCCCATTATTTTGTGCATATTTTCGATATCTGTATTCTGACGGCAGACCTCTTCCCAGTTATCTACTATAATAACATCCATATAGGAGACCATTTCCACTTTGTAGTCCCTTAATGAAACGTTCAGTTGTAAAGACCCTTTGGGAGGAGCCTGATCTACATAAGGGCTGGAAGATACTGTGCAGGTGATAAAGATATCCGCAGCAGTATAACATGCTTTCCATGAATCGCATACCACGATTTTGTCTTTATATGCAGGATCTACCTGGTCCAGATCTACTTTGTTAATATCATACAGCAATACCTTATCGAGACGGTCCCCAAGTAATGCACCGATCATTTTCAGATGCATTCTGCCTATAGGTCCAAAACCAATGATCCCTACGGTAAATTGTTGTTCACTTTTTCTTGTAGCCAGGTATTTTTGCACGATAACACCGGAAACGGCGGCGGTACGTATCCCGCTTATCAGTGCGGTATTGATCACACATAGAGGAACACCTGAATCATGTTCATTCAGGATAGTAACTGAATGTGCTCTTAACTTGTTGCGATAGATATTGTCCGGAAAACTGGCGATCCATTTTATACCGGATAACGGAGCGCTGCCACCAACATAAGCAGGCATTGCGATGATCCTGTTTTTGGGATCACCATAACGCAGGTATGGTTTGATGGGCTGGGAATAATCATTCTTATGAAGGACCCTTGTTGCGGTGCTGATAACATTAGTCAGTTCATTCCAGTCGATCCCGACTTCATAAATATTATCTGTATTGAGATATAACATGTTGTTGTATTAAACAGTAATTGTGGATTCCAGTTTAGCTTCCAGTTGTTCGCCCCATTTCTTATTGTAGATCGTATCAAGGTAGGTATGACCTTTATCCGGGAATATCAGCAGGGAACTGGGAATACCCGAGTGTTTATTGTCTTTGAAATAGTTTTTGGCAGCATAGTAAACGGCACCTGAAGATGCGCCGGCAAAAATCACCTGTTCATTTAACAACTCAAAACAGCCTCTGATGATATCCATCTGCGATACGATCACCACATCATCGATGAGTGCGTTTTCAATAATCGGCGGTACCTGGCTGGCACCTATACCGGAGATATATCTTTTTACCGGAGGAGCGTTAAAGATCACGGACCCTTCCACATCCACGCCGATGATCTTAATATCCGGTCTTTCTGCTTTCACACTTCTTGATATACCTGTAATAGCGCCACTGGAGCTAACAGCAACGAAAATATAATCAAGGTCTTCAATGGAGCGGACGATCTCTCTGCCTAATCCGAAATAACCTTTATAGTTATTCGGATCACCATACTGATCAGCTATAAAACTATTTTCTATGGTCGCGTGTAATTTGTTCACCACATCAATACGGGTAAGCAGGTAACCGCCTGTATGATCACGTTCCGTCACTTTTACCACTTTATGAGATAAAAGGTTCAGCAATGATTCATATGCGCTGTTAATATTGGGATCAATAACGGGAATGAATTTCAGGCCCAGATTTTTGCAGATGGAAGCCACTGCGATGGCGAGGTTACCGGAGCTGGACGCAATGATAGTAGAGTGTTCATTAATGCGTCCGGTTTTGATCCCATGATAAACGATACTGTAAGCAGCCCTGTCTTTTGAGCTGCCTGAAAAATTGTTGTATTCCAGTTTGGCAAACAGGCGGGTATCTGTATTATGCAATTCCATCAGGGGGGTATTTCCGATGAATGCGGCTAATCTCTCAAGTTTTTTTAGCATAACGCAATGTTTAGTGAAAATAAAAGGTTACTCACACCTGCGTCCGGTGGACGCAGGTGCAGACCTTATATATGAGTAATGGTGAATGAAGGCGGGGTTACTGGAGTTCTTCTATCAGTTCTTCTTTTCTGTTATATAGTAATTCTTTCTCTCCATATAAACGTTCTGCAATGATGCCTTTTTCCTGGCATTGTTTCACCAGTTTATTGGATTGGATGATGGGGTTAGATTCTTCTGTATACTTGATGCTGCTTATAAATTCCAGCCAGGGTTCCATCCCCATGGCATATACGTATGCTTCTTTCGGGTTAAATATATTTATCAGCGCCATTCCTTTTGCACAATCGGACCCTGCCAGTCTGCGGCTTCCGTCCTGGTCCCTTGTGATCTTTTTGGTAAGCAGCGGCCCATACAACCAGGTGAGCGGAGCGCCGTCACATTCCATACCCAGGAACAACACGTCTACATCCCCTATCTGGTTATGAATATGTTTATATAATCTGGATTCTACGATCCTGGAATCTGCCAGGAACAGTAATTTGAAACCACTTATCTGTACCAGGTAACACGCTTTGGTAAGGATGTTCAGGTCGCTGTGTTCACCGGTGAATGGTAAGCCTGTAATAGTTGTATCAACAAACTCTATGGTTTCCATTTCATCCATTGCAAATACATTCTTAAAACCGATATTATTGAACATCAGTTTCAGATCAGGATCTTCCAGTTTACCACTGCAGGTACGTGGTACGATCAGGTTTTTTATTTTATGGCGCAGTGGCAGCAGTGTTTCAAACAGGATATGGTCCTGATGATTATGTGTGATGAGTACATAATCAATAGAATCGGGCAGGTCTGCATCAGAGAAATGTTCGATATCAGTATCGTAGCCATAGTAGCTGATCAGCGGATCTACCAGGATGCTTACATCTTTTGTTTCAACAAGTATGCAGGCATGACCGAAATAACGCATACGGATCTTATCGCCGGTATATTTCTTATATGTTGGCGGAGGTGTTTCCGTAAAGAATGTTTCAAACAGGG
Organism: Chitinophaga oryziterrae; assembly: GCF_009758125.1. Taxonomy (GTDB): domain Bacteria; phylum Bacteroidota; class Bacteroidia; order Chitinophagales; family Chitinophagaceae; genus Chitinophaga; species Chitinophaga oryziterrae. Next base: position 379,182 of record NZ_WRXO01000003.1, on the reverse strand, counting down.
CAGACTGTTCTTCTGTAATTCCCAGTATTTGTTTTATTTCAGACAGTGCCCGGGGCGTTCTTTTCATACGGGATATTTCATCGATACCCGCATGATCAAAGGGGATGCTGAGGTGCAGCACATCTGGTTCATCCAATCGCGGGGTGCTTAAACAAAACGGTCTGTGATCATTATCCGTGATCCATAAGGCGATGCTTTGTGCACTTTTGTTATAAAATTCACTCTTATACAACAATGATTCAAAGAAACGGAAATCGGGGTTGTTATTGCGGTCATAGAAGAGCTCCACATAACCTTTCAATATTTCCGGTACTTTTTCATATACAGTTTCGAGGCCGAAACCTTTAGCTTCTGCCAGTAATATTTTATCCAGTTCTTTTGCTGCTTTGGCAAATTGAATGACTTTTTCCTGCCGTTTCAGAATGGTGCTTTTCAGGGACTCTACTTCTTCTACTCTTCCGCCGCCAAAATCCATGAAGGGACCGCCTTTCATTTTGGGGTTAAGTACTGCTTCAGCATGGATGCTTGGATCAGCGAGATAAGAATCCATGATAGTGAGATGCCGTGCGATGGTGTTCATGGCTGCGGGGGCAGGCGATATCAGATGGCTCCATGCGTACCATCTGTCGTACAATGGTTCCAATACTACGTTGGGTTTAAGATAAACTTTTTTCATAATTAATATGATTTGGAATAAACAACTAATTTTTTCGCGATGATCTGAATAATCTCGTAAGGGTATTTATATATAAAAAAGTGATGGCCTGGCATTCTTCTAAAATCGACAGCAAATTTTGTTTCCTGTTGCCACAACTGAATGTCTTCTGTTTTCATATCTTCTTTTGTGCCTGTGATGACGGTCATAGGTACGTTCAGGCTTTCACCGGAAGAATAGATATAATTTTCTGTTACTTTAAAATCGGCACGTAAAATGGGTTCGATATAGTCGAGTAGCTCATCATTCTGGAGGATCTCATCGGGGCTGCCATTGAGGTTCCTGACTTCTTCAATGAAGGATTTTTTGTCCAGGAGATGTCTTTTCTTTTCTGTTCTTGATAATGCCGCAGGGCCGGGTGTTCCTGTTATAAAAAGGTGTAAAGGAGGCGTATGATTATTTTTAATTACTTCTCTGGTAAGCAGACAGGATATCAGTCCGCCCATACTATGTCCATAAATAGCATATGCATTATCCTCAAGTTTATCATTTATCTGGAGATAAAGATCCTGTAACAGGTGATCAATATCTTCCATAAGGGGTTCTTTCATCCTTGCACCTCTGCCGGGATATTCCAATGGAACAATGTTAATGAACGGGGGCATTTTATCTTCATATAATCGATAAGAATATCTGCTTCCACCGGCAAATGGTAAACAGAAAAGATTAATTTTTTCCATTGAGTAACGCTTTTGTGAACTAATAACAGCTATGTATAATTATAGGTTTTCCACTTACCGGAATAATTATTCGCGGTATCAAATCGGCTATCAGCTTAACATTCCTATGTGATCATTTTAATGCACAGGGATGAAAAGAGAATAGTTACAACTGAAAATTACAGGCTGAATAGTGATATTATAAGACTAATACCGGGGTTTTTCACTACACCGATGCAAATAATAGCATGTGGAGAAAGGTGTATCATGTTGGAATTGCCGTCAGGTATTCTGAGGGTACTGCGACGAGTATATTTTTCTGCAACACATTCATCCGCACCAAAATTTTCTTCATCCCTTTTACTTCAACGACCTCACAGACGAGTCCGCAGAGGACGCCATCACTGATCATCACCTGTTCTCCCGGCTGAAAGTACTCGTCTGATATTTCTATATCGTTTGTGCCTTTGAGGATCAGGCTAATGTTGTGGATAATTTCTTCTTTTACTTTTACGACTTCTTTTCCTGTTCTGACATAGTAAAGTATCCCTTCAAGGTTTAGTATTTTACAATATGTTTCCATATTCTCCAGGTAAACGAAAACATATGAAGGGAACAGAGGTGAATCAATGTATCTTTTTCTGTCATTCCATAAACGCAGTGTTCGGGTTGTAGGTAAAAAGTTAACAATGCTTAATGCTGATAAATGTTCAGCGACTTTTTTCTCGTGTCGTGGTCTGGTATATACAACATACCATCCTGTGATAGGATTACTCATAATCAAAGGTTATATTAACAAAGGAAGTAACATTATGTATCAGTAAGCAGAGGATTAATACATTTATCTAAAGTTCAAATATTCAATGCTTTAGAACCTCTACCAGGTTAATAAATCAATATGGATGAACATAGCTGTCGCTTATGTGGATACACCTATCCATATTAATTAATAAACTTATTGTATTGGTTGAAAAGACATATTCCGGTCAGAGCTAGGTCCAGATATGTTGTCGGGCTTTTCGGATAGTAATGCTACATAATAAAGTCAATTCATGGGTGTGTCAATGGAAACTATGATTTTTAATTAGGGTTTCGTTTTAAAAATATCAAGATCACTATACACACATTTGTTCTTGTTCGATGACCGAAATTAGGAAACAAATTTTATTAAACAAAAAAAAAACAGAATTGCGTTGGTTAAGAAAATAACAACAACGACCGATTTCAGCGATTGACTGATGTATTATCTCAGTATAGCAACTACAGAATTTCTTCAGAATCTATTCGTACAGATAATATATTATGGTAACAGAAATATCCCGGAATCGGCCTGAATTAATTTTTCGGGAGGAAAATAAATTCTACTTATCTTTCAGCATTACATCATTGTTATTGACTTAGTCATTCCTTAAAATAAATCGGTTAACAGTTAAGCCCACCCAAATATTTACGATGAAAATCCTATCTAAACAAACCCGTTCTGCCACATCTACGAAACAGGCAATGCAATTATTTAAATATCTAAAACCTCACTGGGCAGCCTTTAGCGCAGGGATGTTATTTCTACTGTTATCCAGTTTAGCTGGACTTGCATTTCCGAAATTACTGGGAGAACTGATCGACGTAAGTAAAAAAAATCATCATGACTCCGCCATTAATATGATCGGATTATCATTGATCAGTATGCTGATGGCACAGTCAGTTTTCTCCTTTTTCAGAACGATCCTTTTCGTAAATGTCTCTGAAAAAACGCTGGCAACCTTACGTCAGACGATATATAATCACCTCATACAACTGCCAATGAATTTCTTTCTGACAAGACGTGTCGGAGAACTCAGCAGCAGGATATCGTCCGACATCACACTACTACAGGAAACCTTCACAAACACATTACCGGAATTCGTCCGGCAGCTCATTATCATCAGCGGAGGCCTTACACTACTGATGATGACATCGATCAGTCTGACAGGTTTCATGCTGGCAATCCTACCTGTGATGGTGATCATTGCTGTTGTTTTTGGCCGCTTTATCCGTCATCTTTCAAAGGATATACAGAACCAGGTAGCCTCTTCCAATACCGTTGTAGAAGAGACCTTGCAGGGTATTTTCAGTGTAAAAGCATTTGCCAGTGAATTCTTTGAAATGAAGAGATATACCGGGCGTACAAATGAAGCAGCACGTATTGGTATCAAAGGCGGAAAGTTCAAAGCGGCTCTTTCTTCGTTCATCATAATGGGCATATTTGGCGCACTGGTAGCGGTAATATGGAGAGGTGCCGTGATTGGTCTCGATACCGGTAAACTCTTCTCATTTGTGCTCTATTCTGTATTTATCGGCAGTTCTATTGGTGGATTGGCGGAGATATACACTTCTCTCCAAAAGAGTATCGGAGCTACCGAGAACCTTTTCCAGATACTCGATGAAACCAAAGAACCGCTATCTGATATTGTTAAAATAGATCCTGAACATCAGTTACAAGGCAACATCAGTTTCAGAAATATTTCGTTCCACTATCCTTCACGGGAAGATTCTCCTGTACTAAAAGGTGTATCCTTCAATGTATCCGCGAATCAGAAAGTAGCCCTTGTAGGACCAAGCGGAGCAGGTAAAAGTACCATCGTATCACTGCTTCTCCGTTTATACGATCCCAGTAATGGACATATATTCTTTGATAAAAAAGAGAACCATCATTTCCCTTTGTCAGCGTTACGTTCGCAGATGTCCGTAGTGCCACAGGATGTGTTTCTTTTCGGCGGCACTATAGGAGAAAATATTGCTTATGGTAAACAGGACGCCACAGAAGAAGAACTTATTGCAGCGGCGAAAAAAGCGAATGCCTGGGAGTTCATTCAGCGGTTCCCTCTCGGATTACAGACCATTGTAGGAGAAAGAGGCATACAGTTATCCGGCGGTCAGCGACAGCGTATTGCTATTGCCCGGGCTGTATTAAAAGCACCCAGGATATTGATACTGGATGAAGCGACTTCTGCATTGGATGCGGAGTCTGAAAGACTGGTACAGGATGCGCTGAATAAATTAATGGAAGGCAGAACATCGATCGTGATTGCTCACCGGTTGGCTACGATACGGCAGGCAGATAAGATCATTGTACTGGATAAAGGAGCGATCGTAGAAGAAGGGACACATAAAGAGCTGGTGAATGTGCATGAAGGATTGTATAAGAACCTGAGTGAGATGCAGTTTACCCAATAGAATTATTAACACCCTATAACAAATAATACGTACTGTTCAGATATTGTCTTCTTTAGTACTCATATAATTTTTATAGATAATATTGGCAATAAAACACAACAGGCTCCACGCGGAGCCTGTTGTGTTTTATTGCTATTTCTTCTCATGTTATATAGTTTATTCATTAAATACATTGTTATACTTTTATATATAACGTTCGTGAGCCTTTTTTAGGGGGTTCCTTGTAAGCCCTTAACAGTATGATATACCTTCACAGATTATAATAAGACCCTGTGTGAAGCAGAATTGAACAGGTATTGATAAGGTTCATCCTCCGTTCATCCTACGTTCGCGAACGTAGGATGAACGGAGGATGAACCTTATCAATACCTGTTCAATCCCTTTTCTTAACAATACTTCTTAGAATCCAGGTGCCTGACAAAGTGTGAGAAGTACCCTATCCAATAGATATTGTTAATCCGCTAAAGAATAAATTCTTTGCGGCCACTTTTGTAACTGAGTTTCCGACTGATGATGACCTGGACTTTTAATGTCGCAGTTTGAATATTATGACAGTTTAGATTGCCAGGTTTGTTGATCATAAATACACTGCATCTGACTGTTTAGTTCTCTGATTTAGCTTTGGAATATGTGTTCAGGATTTGTTTTTTCAATTTAACTTCACCTGATATTCACGTCAGATAAGGTGTATAAATCTATTCTTATCTGCCATTATTACACCTACACTAAACAATAAAATGAAGGAGCTGATTTATTTATTGAAGTCAGTCTCCTTGATTTACATTACTATTTTTCCTTCTTCCAAAATTTGGTTTATGTACCGGTTTGTACTTTCTTTGACTTATGAAGCAATTCGGCTGGACACGCTTATTTACCCAACCATATAAGGTTTATAATTCTGAGAGATTGTTTTTAAACAAGGAAAATGATAATAAATCAAAGAAAAATGCCGATAAATAAAAACAGATTAGAAGCTTTTAGTGATGGGGTTTTGGCCATTATTATCACCATTATGGTTTTAGAAATCAAGATCCCACATACTACTGCATGGTCAGCATTGCAATCGCTTGTTCCCGTTTTAATAAGTTATCTGATAAGTTTTCTTTTTATTGGAATTTATTGGGGGAACCATCATCATTTAATATACTCATTAAGAACTGTAACATCAGGTATTATGTGGGCAAATCTAAATTTATTATTTTGGCTATCTTTAATTCCAGTCGCAACAGGTTGGATGGGCGAAAACGGGTTTGCAGCACATACCGTATTAGTTTACTCCATACTATTATTAATTTGTGGAATTGCCTTTACCATTTTACAGAAATTCGTGGAGAAAAATACGCAGGATCTGGCTTTATTTAAAACCGCATTCAAAAATCTTTATAAGAAAGGATTTCTATCAATAATTGGCTACGCATGCGCAACAATTTTCGCCTACATTAATCCAATAATATCAGGCATATTATTATTTTCAACTGCAATTATGTGGATAGTACCCGACAGAAATATTGAGAAGGCCTTAAAAGATTAGACTCCCACCTGATATTACAAGATAAGATAGCTAATGATTAATTAATCTTTGCAACCGACAGATGGTTGAATGAGAACATTTTCTTTTAAATTTAACACATGGAAAAGATCACATCCAACGATATACGCTATTCCGATCTTGCAGGAAAAAGGTTCGACAAACGCTTTACAGGAAAGCCTGAATATATTTAATCATGCCTAATCGATACAGCCAGTTGAGATCTAGCCCCTTATTTCAACAATCCGGTTTAAATTTCAGTCCCCGCTCGATATGGCTGTTTATTGCCTTAGGAACGGGCGCCTGGTCGTTAAATATTTTAGGGCAGGCTGCCTTCCCTTCTCAAAATACAATACCATATATTTTCCGTACAACGATAACGGCCCTTATAGTTATCTTTACGATCATTGGAAACATTCGCCTTCTAAAACAAAATCATCTCCCAACAACATTTCTGGGATTAGACTTTTCCCGTAGATCATTCTTTAATTTCCTCCTGGGCGCATGTATAGGCATCCTGTCGTTATCATTAATGGGATTGATATTATATCTTTTCGTCCCATTTCATTTTTCCGCCGGCACCTTAAATGGGTCAGAGATATTGAAAGAAAGCTATTCATATTTTTGGGGTAATTTTTTAGAAGAATTGATATTTCGTGGTTTTCTTTTAATCGCACTTAGTAATCGGATAGGATGGCATAAAGCTGTTTGGGTGATGGCCCTGGCATTCGGATCATTCCACCTTCCCGGAACAGGGTTTGGTATCGCGGGTTTAAAAATGGTTGTTACTACTGCAACCTATTCTTTAATATTTAGTTATGCCTTTATTTTAACAGGCTCTTTGTGGACGGCAATTGGCGTTCATGTAATAAGTAACATTTTATTACATACAATTACGGGTCTGGATGGAGCCAACAAAGCAATGTTGCGGCCCACTTTCAATGATAAGTTGCCCATAAATTATGATGTAAGTTTTCTGACATTCCTGATTACAACGACAATTGTTTCATTCTTCCTTTTTTTACTAATTAAAGCAAATAATAGAAATGTGGATATAAAATAATTGTACCGGTAATGTATAAGCAACATTGTTTAATTATTCGCGATATTCCAGGATATCACCTGGTTGACAATCCAGCACCTTGCAAATTGCTTCCAATGTGTCAAACCTCACTCCTTTTGCTTTACCATTTTTCAAAATGGATAAATTCACAGTTGTAAGACCTACCCTTTGAGAAAGTTCATTCAGTGACATCTTTCGCTTTGCCATCATCACATCTAAATTGATTATTATCGCCATATTTATATTTATACGAATGATTCATTCTCATGTTTAATGATCAAGGCCTTTGTAACAAATTGCTTAACCGACCATAGGATAATTGCCAGTAGAAAATACATCGTTTGCGGTTCTTTAAAAATCAATAGCGTGGTAAACGACCGTAAAGCAAGGTTGGCAACGCTTACGGTTGATGTCCATTGCTGAAGGTGAACTTCGTACAAATTATTAGCAATCGTCTGGATAATTCCTAATAAAGCAAGCCCGAGACAACTGTAGATAATTGCGTTGAATACGCGGAGCGTTTGTTTGTCAAAAAAACCGGTTCGCTGGTATTTTCTAAACAGATTGAGTAAGAGAAGCCCTACTATCAAAAAAATGGAATTGCTACAAATCTGAACAATGAACCATAACATGGGCATTTTATCAGCAAAAAGCGTGGGTGTGGTCTGATGATTTAGAAAAGGGATGAACCACCGGATATGATAAATCAGTGCTTGGGCGGAGAAAAAGATGGTAGCCCATAAAACTATTTTAATAAGGAATATTTTAGAGAACATTACTTTACGCATCGGAGTATTATTTATAGTCCAAAAATAACAATATTTAAAATAAAACAAAATAAATTTATCGTTTTATTTTAAATATAGGCTAAATATTTTACCAACAGCTCCGAAGTATCCACGAGGCAGTAAAAACAACTTCGGGCTGTGTTAGCCTGCTCACAGCATCCAAACGCTAATCTGAGGTTTCGTTTTTCCCTTCATGATCACCGCAATTAAATTTATACTTTTACCTTAAAAAGCAGTGTATATCTCTTTCAACTTCTTTCAATTATTAATCCTGGCCGGTGCAGTCAACGGACTAATCTGGAGTGCCCTGATTTTTGTAAAAAAGAAAGGAACACGCGGCAATGTCTTTCTTGGCTTACTGCTGCTGGTTTTTGCGCTGGGTAGTATTAAGATAGTGCTGCAGGAAAAGATACCCTACTTCAACCATTACCTCCCGGTTCCATTGTTATACCAGTTTACCTTCGGCCCACTGCTTTATTTTTATTTGAAAACTGCTGTGACTGACGGCTATCGCTTTTCGGCCAACCGTCTCTGGCATTTCGTACCCTCCTTACTGTTTGACCTGCTGCCTGCCCTGATCCTGTTCAACCTTACCTTGAGCCAATATACCACACTGGTCCAAAAACCGGGTTTCCTCATGGACATCCTCGCCTTTGTTTTGTTTACCGTTTATGGATGCCTCTCCTTTTCGCTCATCAGGCAATACAAAAACAGCATAAACGGCGCGGGGAATAAAGCGATGATAAAATGGACCGATCAAGTGATGGGAGCCTCCTTCTTAATTACGGTCTCCTGGTTTATGTATATTTTGTGGGTAATCTTCTTAAAAGGTCGGTCGTTATCGGGCATGATGCCCTACTATCCGATCTATCTTGTCCTTTGCTGCTGTATTTATGCCCTGGGAATAGCAGGTTATTACCGGCCGGAAATTGGTTTACTCTATTTACCGGTGAAGGGAAAAAGAGAATTGATCCCCCCAGCCGAACTAACAGATAAAAAGGCTGCTCTCCTCCAAAAAATGAAAGAACAGGATTGGTACAGGGAAGAGGACATCAACTTGCAGATCCTGGCCAAATACCTGGGGATACCTGTAAATGAATTGTCCTATATCATCAATACGGGCTTCAGTATGAATTTCAATGATTTCATCAATGGGCTCCGGGTCGAGGATTTTAAACAACGGCTGGCCAACCCAACGAACAACAAATTTAGCCTGATGGGTCTGGCTTATGATTCCGGCTTCAATTCAAAAGCGTCATTCTATCGGGCCTTTAAAAAAGCGACTGGCCAAACACCCTCCCAGTTTTACAAGGCAGGGGAAAAATCTGCATGAAATTCAGGTCTCAAATCCTGTTTTGCGACCTTTAACCACGCTGGTTTGGATATTTTCGGCAAAAATATTTGTGGAATATGATCCGACCATTATTTACTTTAGCCCGGGTACTGCTCTTCTGGTTTTGCTGTGCTGCCAGTCTCGCTTTATTCTCTCCTTTAACAAGAGACCTTCCCGGTCCCTGGCCGCAGCTCCTGTCCATTTTGCCCGCTGTTGCTTCTGCGTTAGGGTTAAGCCTTTTATTTATCCGCTGGGAAAAACTCAGCCTGCCGGACATAGGTCTGCTGCCGGGACGCCGCACGCTTTCCCATTTACTGACCGGCTTACTGACCGGATCTGTGCTGGTAACTTTTCAATTCCTGGTTGTACTTACGGGCGGTCATTTGAAAATAGTGCGTTCACCGGAAGCGGGATTTATAACCATAGGCTCCAATTTATTATTGTTCCTGCTCGTCGCATGCAGGGAAGAAATAGCCTTCCGGGGATACCCGCTGCGCAGCCTTGACAGGACAGCAGGCAGACTGACTGCACAATTGGTCGTAGCTGCCCTGTTTATAGCGGAACATGTGGTCGGTGGTATGACATGGCCCGGGGCCATTATTGGCGCCGGTATGGGCGCCTGGCTGTTCGGGCTGGCTGCACTAAGGAGCAAAGGTATTGCACTGCCTATAGGTATACATACCGCCTGGAACTTCGGCCAATGGGCCTGGGGACTGAAAAGCGGGAACGGCATTTATAAGGTAATCATTGAAAAAGGTTACGAAGCAAGAGCAGAACAACTGGGCTGGCTTGGGTTTGTGGTGGCAATGGGTTCAGCCATTGTTATCCTTTATTACAGGAAGGATGATGCCCACGAACGGATTCCCCAATGCTAAAAGGGGCTGAACTGGTCGCATTGTAACCAAAATGCTTTTTAAATGCATAGGAAAAATGGGAAAGGTTCTCGAAACCCACATCAAGATAAACGTCGGATGCACTTCTTTTTTTCTCAAAGATCTCGTAATTTAAACTATATGAGCGATGTTGAGATACTAGCCGCTTTCCTTGCCAGAAGGGCTCATTATGATGTTTATCTTCAAGCCAACGACATTCCCCTGTATACCTGCCCGGGGTGTGGTTTCCCTACCCTTGCGGAGCGGGGCAGTTTTGACATATGCGATATTTGCTCCTGGGAAGATGATGGACAGGATGATCATGCCAATAGTATATTGGATGAACTGCTGGTTGCAGGCATGAAAATTTCAGGCCCGAATGGTCACCTTTCTTTGACAGAGAACAGGATCAACATTGGTCGTATACTGGAAACTAATGCCGAATTGATCAACGGTGAAATAGATTTTGATACTGCACGGGTTTTAAGGGCAATTGCATTCTATCAACAACGTAAGGAAGAAATTGAAGACAGAATGACGGGAGACGAATATCCTCATGACCATATTTGGATGGAATGGAAAGAAGTGAAGAAGGACCTGCAAATGACGCTTGTTGTACCCAGGTTGTAATTCCAGCTCATTGTCTGACCCAATGGGAATATTGTGATTTGTTCTTTCAATAAATAAAATGGGAATAATCAAGCATAATTATACTTAATTATTCCCATTTAAACCTGCGGAGAGCAAGTGACAACTTTCGACTAACTAAATGACGCCCTGAAGGCCAGTGGCGACAATCCGGTTTTGGTTTTGAACATCCTGCTGAAGGACTGTGGATGCTCAAAGCCAAGCTCATAGGCAATTTCACTTACGGATACTGATGTGGCTGAAATCCGCTCCTTTGCAATTTCAAGCAATTTATCCTGTATATGCTGCTGTGTATTTTTACCCGTGGTTATTTTCAGCAATGAACTCAAATAATTGCGGGAAAGACACAGTTTACCGGCGATTTCCTGTACGGTTGGTACACCGTGTTGCAGCAGGTTCCCGCTGGAAAAATAATTATGTAAGGCAGCGTCCAACTGCTCCAGAATTTGGTGGTTGGCTATCTTACGTGTCAGAAACTGCCGGTTGTAAAACCGGTCTGCATAGTTCAGCAAGACCTCCATCTGCGCAATGATAATGTTCTGGCTGAATTTATCCATATTGGTATGGCATTCCTGCAGGATATTTTGCATAATTCCTACAATAATCATCTCCTCTTTTTCAGACAGAAACAATGCTTCATTTACCGAATAGTCAAAATACACGTATTTTTTTATGCTCTTTGCCAAAATCGTTTTCCAAAGAAAATCCGGATGGAATAAAAGCATCCATCCGTTAACCTTGTTTTCCCTGTCTGCTGTATCCTGCTCCATTCCAAACACCTGTCCGGGCGCCATAAAAGACATTACCCCTTCGTCAAAGTCATACCGTTGCTGCCCATACTTTATTTTCAGGTTGAAATTGCGCTTTAATGCAATGCAATAAAAGTCAAACACCATATTTTTCGCCACCTTGAGGAAATCAGTGTTTATGGAATCCAATTGTACCACACTCACCAACGGATGTTCCGGTGGCGAAAATCCTCTCCAGCGATGAAATTCACTGATGGACCTGATATGGAATGGCTGTTCGCTTTTCATCCTGTAAATTTAGTTTTTTAAGAATAGATAGCACCGTACGATTAAGTGAGTGAATGCATTTGTCTCAATTTAATTAAGAGACGAAAGCAACTCTCTCAGATTGCTTTGCACCCAATGTTCAGCGTATTTTCCATTTTCCAGGCGAATAATTTCAATAGCTTCAATGCTGATCGCCTTACCAGTTGGCGGCACACCCATAAAGTTCCCTGTATGCATACCGCTGATGCTTTTCCGGGTTACTACCAAGTCCTTTTCGGCCACCTGTTGTAATATTTCCACTTTTATATCTGACAGTCCTGAGTGCAATAGCTGAAGAAAATGATGAAAACTTTCTTTTCCGTTAGATGCCCCCTGTCGAGCGGCGTGATTGATGACATGGTCTGCCACTAATTCATCTAATGCTTTTTTATCGTTCTTTTCAATACATGCTTTATCGAAACGGGCTATTACCGTCTTGTTCTTTTCTAAATCTGTTTGGTTCATTGTTTAGAATTTTTTATAGAACAAAGTTAGACGGCAAGCAACAATTGTGAGTAACAGGATGTAAGGATTTCCTAACAGAATGTACGATGACAGAAAAACACTGATCATGGGTATTCGAATCTGAGGTTCAAACACATGTTTTTGTTAATGGCTGCCGGACTTTGAAAATCTATCTATGGGGCTGCGAGGGACAATTATCGAACCGATTTGCCCGGGATTTGGAGCGAATTCATCGATTAGCCAGGCAATTCTGCTTTAATATTTTCCTCTATGAAAAAGAAATCCCTGTCGCAGTATCTCCGTCAATTTTTACAGTACTCCTGGCTTAAATGCCCCTTTTTTTTGTCGCGGATCGCCCCCTCAATAGTTAATGCTATATCTTAGTTTTGATTGATGTCCTAAAACGCCAAAACCAATAAAATGAGAACTGTAACGTTTGGTATGAATATTAGCATAGATGGTTATTGCGATCATACTATTTTTGATCCCACTGAAGAGCTTTATGACTATTTCACAGGGATGATGGACGACGTAGACCTGCTCTTTTACGGTCGTGTAATGTATGAGTTAATGTTTCCCTATTGGGCTGATGTCGCAAAAAGTAAATCCGGTACAGCGGGCGAAAATAGATTTGCCGAAAGGCTTACTGCTATCGATAAAGTTGTTATTTCGCGATCATTAGACAGTGTCGATGAAAATACGCGGATTATACGTAATAACCCCGCAGAAGAACTCCTGAAACTAAAGCAGCAACCCGGTAAAAAAATTTCACTAGACAGTGTAAGCCTGCTTCCGGAATTGATAGCAGCAGGCCTTATCGATGAATTTCATTTAGTTGTCCATCCGATAATTGTGGGGAAAGGGAGACCATTGCTGGATGCCGGCAGCCTTCAGGAGAAACTTAAATTAAAGCTGGTTGATACCATGGTTTTCAAATCCGGATGTGTAGCACATCATTACTTGAAACAGTGACGGAAAAGTTTGCAATAAGAGCGATAGCTTTATAGTCGCGGCTTGGTCTAAAATAATTAATTCATTCATGGCCATCTATTAAAATATTTAATAATTCTTCTAATTTTGCCCTACCTATACCCGGATAAACAAGATTTAAACTATGAAATACTTAGTAATCACCCTATTATTATTCTGTGCCTGCTCAACTTCCGAACACAAAGAGAACTTTCTTCTCCATATTAAAAACGACTGGAAAGTGGACCAACTAAGAGGAAGACCTAAACAAGTCATTGAAAATGAATATGAAAACGGAAAATGGACGAGTATCCTCACCTGTGAATACAACGAAATGGGCTTTCTTACCCGGAAAGATAGAATTAGGATCCAGTCAACTGGTAGCATTGACACTTTCCTTTGTAAGTATGAGTATGATACGATAAATGGGATCAAAACCATTAATGAAACCCATAACAGAAATCCACAAACATCAGATCAATTCTTTTATAATGCCAAAGGACTTTTAGTACGTGACACTTCATTTGAAAGGAGCAACAGATATCGCTATGATACCCTCGGCAGGCTTGTAGAAGAAATCTTCAATTCCTTTGGCAGAGACGTTAATAAAACCGTCTATGATTATTATGCGGATGGGAAGATTAAAAAAGGAGAATATAGCCTGGATGAGGATGGCATTAAAAAGAAATCAGAATCCATTACCACAGACAGTACTGAGATTTACCTATTCTTTCATAAAGGAGATACCATTCAAAAGCGATTCGAGCAAAAGGATACACTCGGTAATACAATCTTTCTCACTAACGATATTGTTTGGGGTTGCCAGACGAAGTCAGCTTACGTGAAATATTATTACAATGCTAATAATGGCCTCGTAAAAGAAAAACATGTTTCTTTATACGGTGAACCGAAAATTATTCTTCATGATTACCACAATGATAAAGCCGGTAACTGGTTGACGAAAGATTATGATGAAAAGAAACTGATAAGAACAATTACCTATTGGTAGTAACTTCTCTACTGTCCTGTCAGAGTCAAAATCATTAAAGACAAGACTGGGCAAACCGGTCTCAAACAGAAAAGCCTTCAGATATGATCTGAAGGCTTCAATTATTTAGTGGGATGCGAGGAACAATGTTCGAACCAAAAGCCAAAAAGCTTTTAATTCGCAGGATCCATGATAACAGTACCTTCCGGTATACTAATCCATTTATGGTGTTTGTCAATTCATAGATTGCAGCCACCAATCAGAAGTGCCCCTATTAATCTTCCAGACCAAGATCACGAACGACAAATTTGATGGGAAGGCGACAGGCGAAGCTATCTAATTAGTGTTGAAGGAAGCTCGGAATTCCAGTGGAGACAGGTTCGTTTTTGTTTTGAAGAGCCTGTTAAAAGATTGCGCGTGTTCAAATCCTAACTGGTAGGCAACCTCAGCAACGGAAAAGCTGGTCGTGGACAGTTTTTCTTTAGCGACCTCTATCAATTTCTCATGGATATGCTGTTGCGTGCTCTGGCCTGTGACGGTACTCAGTAAGGTGCTGAGGTATTTGGGGGATAAATGCAGTTGATCAGCTATGTATTGAACAGTGGGCAATCCTTTCGCAATCAGTTCATGGGTATTGAAGTATTGATCAAGCAGTTCTGCAAGTTTTCCGACCAACTGATGGTTTGTTTTTTCCCGGGTAATGAACTGCCGGTTGTAGAAACGCTCTGCGTAGGTAAGCAGGCTTTCTATTTGCGCGATAATGATCTTTTTACTGAATTTATCAATGTTGTTATAATATTCCTGTATGATGTTTTCAATGATGTTATAGATGGTGGTTTCTTCTTTGGCAGAAAGAAATAGCGCTTCCCTGAGGGAATAGTCCCAAAAGTCGTACTGCTTGATGACTTTAGCAAGTGGTGTATTCCATAAGAAATCAGGATGAATATATATCACCCATCCTGATCTTTGTGTTTCTATTGTTTCATCATTGATGCTGATGCTGAAGACTTGCCGTGGGGCCATGAATGACATGACGCCTTCATTGAAGTCGAGATATTGCTGTCCATACTTAACCTTCACGTTTGACATTCGTTTCACCGCGATACTATAGAAGTCCATAGTCATATTCACAGGTTCTTCCTCCTGCATTTGCATAGGTGTAGAGATGTCTATGACACTGAACAACGGATGATTGGGGTGGGGTAGCCCCCTATATTCATGAAATTCGCTGATGGTTTTAAAATGTCTCATACTCTCTTAGTCTTTTATGATCTCCAGCACCAGTTTACCGCGTACATGCCCGGCTTCGTTTTCCCTGTGAGCTTCAGCAACCTGCTCCAGCGGATACACTTTGCTTATTGTTACTTTTAGTTTACCGTCCTCTATCATAGTTGCCATCTCCTTTAAACTATCATAGGTTTGAAATCTTACGAGCTCACCGGTTGCCTGCTTTGCTGCAAGAGCTGCTTTTACGTCTTCAGCATATGGAAAATCAAGTTGCGAGCATACCAGTATACCTCCCTGCCTTAATACATGTACGAAATTAAGACGGGTCTCGTTGTCACGCACCGGTGAGGCATCAAAGATCACGTCTATGTCTTTCAGAATTTTTTCCCAAGGCTGACTCCTGTAGTCAATGGCTTCATCGGCTCCCAGCTCTTTCAGAAAGGCCAGATTATGCGACGAAGCAGTGCCTATTACATACGCCCCTTTTGCTTTGGCGATCTGTATGGCCAAACTCCCAACTCCTCCTGCTGCGCCATGAATGAGTATCTTCTGGCCTGGCTGTATCTTCCCATAATCCACCACTCCTACCCAGGCCGTGGTACCGGCTAAAGGTACACCTGCCGCTTCTGTGAAGGTAAGGTTTTGTGGCTTGATGGCCACCGAGGTTGCTTTAGCCACAAAGTATTCGGCATAACTGCCATCGCCGGGAAAGTTGGGTATGCCATATACTTTATCACCTTTCTGAAAGCCGGTGATTTCAGCTCCAACTTCCTCTATAATGCCAGCAGCATCCCAACCCAGTGTAAGGGGCAGTTTCAGATATGGCCTCAGTATGTCATTGCCACCTCTTCTGATACCACAATCGACAATGTTTACACCACTTGCATAGGTCTTTACCAGTACTTCATCCGACGCAGGTTTGGGGCGTGCTGTTTCTTCCAGTTTCATGACCTCTGGTTCTCCAAATTCATAGATCCTTATTGCTTTCATTATTTCTGTTTTTGATGATGTAAAGTTCTACGATCTGAAAGGAATGAATGTAACCAAAGGTTCGTTTGTTGTAACCAGAAGTCTCTTTTTCGAGGCTCGATGTGGATGCCTGGGCTTGGTATTTGCGATTCGACAGCGAAGCTTTAGGTAGAAACCATGGTGGAAAGTATCACGGCTTTTCCGTACGATGCTTGAAAGATTAGTTAACAGTAACGTACAAAAATGCTTTGCAAGCAGGGGTAAATGATTACGAAACAGCATTGAAGGAACACGTTATAAGCAATCAGAAGATATGATTTATGTACACATTATTTAATGGTGTTCGAATCTATATATCACTATAACACAAAACGCACTGAAAGTCAGTGCCTTTTGTGTTAGGCGGGCTGTAAGGGGCAAGTTTCGAACCTGTTTGTGGCAAATTTGCTCCAAATCTGCCAATTTCTGAGTATATCACAAGAGTAAGAATTTATAGATCTCCTCTCTTTCAGTATATACTAACTTAAATTAAAAAAGATAGCGATAGAACGTTGTTTTAGAAGTGCAATTTTTTCTTTTGTACTAAACAGGAATAACGCTTAATTAAATGTCCTTTGTGAGATACATCAAACTTTCTTTCTGTTCTATAGATTCCAAATCCCAATAAAGAAACCCAGAACTATGTTGCAACTCATAATAATCAGGCGACCATGCACTCCATGTATCACTGCCTTCTAAGGTACGATAGTATAATTGCTGCTCTCGATAATAATATTTAATGACGACAAACTCATTGTAAGGAGTTACATGCCGATTAAAACTTGATAACGAATCGAGCACGTTAGAGCTCATTTTTTTATACCCAATTGTCTTCAACAAGAATTGAACCTTTATAGATGAATCTCCCAAATTGCTCTCTATTAGGGTCAAATAATACCCTGATCCATTTTGTTTAAAGACAAAAGTTTTGGATGTATCTGAGATACAAGCAGAAATCCTAACAGTTCTTTCATTATTATGACCTTTGCTATCAAAAGCATCTTCAGGCAAAAAAAAGCTGGTTTCATTATTATATATTATAGTGTCTATCCTGTACAGTTTTCCATTTATAATATGTTTCAACCGGATTAAATGCCCATTCAGATATTCAGGAGTTACATTTGAACCTTTAATATCAAAGAATCCAAAGTCCGGATATTTAACATTGTATTTGCTATTGATTCCTTCATTAGATGCAGGTCCGCATGCTAGAACAAACAGCAATAGCAATATCACATTAATATTTTTTATTCTCTTCATAGCTATTGAACAATTGACTGCCACGTTGATAATGGATTATCTGCCGGCTTCAAAGGTGGGATATATGGCTCTGTATGTGGCGCACCCTTATCATCTAATCTGACGTTGCCTATATTAGGATTAATTACCCCATTCGGTTTTGCCTCTGACCATTTCCCTGCATTTCTTAGGATTAGGTTTTTTAACAACCTCTAAGCCATCCATATCTATGCCATCAATAGGTCTATTACTAGCGAACCGATAAGGTGTTAACCCGGGATATTTGGTAATTATAGGATCAACACTTAAAAATCTTCCCAATCGAGGATCAGAAACCCGCATGCCATAATCCTGCTGATTACCATCTCCCTTTACCTCATTATCATTTTCCTTATCATTATATCCATAACGGTATTTACTGCTATTAAAACCTCTTCCCGGCATCTGCATGCCAAAAGGAAAGTAATCCTGCGCAGAAACAATATCCGCTTCATAATGATCTATCGTATTGCTATTGGCAGAAACACCCACTTTCTTATCCGAAACAGTAGCCAATACATTCCCCCGATGGTCTGTCAACTTATACCGCTTATTTCCGCGCTTATACGAAACCGTGTAGCCAAAACCTATAGCCCCCAAATAGATTATTTCTGATTCCTGGTCCCGATAAAGATCAAACAATAATTGCTCAACATCTTTTTGCACCGGTACGATTAAACTGCTGATCTTATCATCAATAGAATTTTGTAATTGCTCCAAATTCACCACAGCATACTGAATTTGCTCTCTGTTCTCTAAAAAAGATGTCTGATTATATACTTCGGCTTTGGAATTCAAAAGCTTTATGCCCTCTTGTTTATGTTCCTGTGCCTGTTGCCATTGCAATTCCAGCCATCCTCTGTATAAGAAAAATACATCTTCTTTTTCCGCCATCAGGGATGCGTATTTCCCTGCTTTTAATGATACACTATCAATAACCAACCCCTCTCGGTTATATACAAACATCTTCTGCGGAGAACGCTTACTCAACACTATTTTAGCAGTCGCTGCAAAAGGGTAAATATTATAATATTCGATAGTATCTGTTTTCCTGACCATCGCACCTGCGAGATTTTTCCGGATCATAAAACTATCATTCCCAATTAAAGATCCAGAAATTTTACAGTCAAATAAACATAATTGCAGACAGCCTCTTTTTTTTATCCAGGATTTCAAGATTACGGCTTTCGTAAGCCATTGCTTTTCATCTTGCTTAAGAATTCAGGGGTGACGCCTATATAACCGGCGATGTACTTTTGTGGCAATTTAAGCATCAGGTCGGGATATTTGTTATAGAATTTCCAATACCGCTCTTCTGCACTGAGGCTGAGAATTTCCAGCGTGCGTGCCTGAAAATCAATTAATGAACGTTCAGTCAAAATCCGGAAGTATCTTTCGAAGACTGCACCTGACAAAAACAACTTTTCTTTAGTCTCCTTTGTAAAGAATAAGATTTCCGTATCAAATATGGCCTGGATGTTCAGCTGGCTTGGTTTGTCATTGTAGAAGTTCTGTAAATTTCCTGTCCACCAGCCAGGCGTTGGAAATCCAAGAATGTGCTCTATCCCTTTATTGTCTGTTATGTATGTCCTAAGGCACCCGCTCACTACATAGGAACTCATGGCTGCTATTCCTCCCTCATGGAGGAGGTATTGATTCTTTTTTATTTTCCTGTACTGAACCAGGGAATTTAGCGCAAGAATTTCATCCTCGCTCAAACTCACATAGGTTTTGATATAGTTTTCGAGTGAGGAAGTGTCAATGTTTGGACCAGTCATCCGGGTGAGTTTACTCATTTCTTAATCTAGATTAAGTCAATTCAATAAAGTACATTATTGCACTGACGCGTGCGGGGTTCTAATTTTGAATTATTAAATAACTATAATTCTAGAATACAAATTTATGAAAAAATTAATGAATCCGTCAGTTCTAAAGGCGCTAGCGATTATGTTCGTTTTAAGCCTGAATTTCACAGTAACGAGCGCTCAGCAGAAAAAAACGACGCTGATCAATCCGGATGATGCCGTTTTTTTATTTGTCGACCATCAGAGTGGTTTGGTTCAAACCGTTCACAGTATGCCGGTTGGTGATTTAAGAAGAAATCTTGCCGCTCTTGCAAAAGCATCCCAATTGTTGCATATCCCTGCCATTTATACTGCATCCGTTCCGACAGGACCAAATGGACCTACACTGCCTGAGGTAAAAGACAATGCCCCAAATGCAAAGTATGTTATCCGACAGGGAGAAATTAATGCCTGGGATAGCAAAGAATTCGTTAATGCAGTTAAAGCTACAGGTAAGAAGACCATCATTATCTCCGGTATGTGGACCAGCGTATGTGTAGTCTATCCTGCCTTGTCTGCCCTTGGAGAAGGCTATACTGTTTATGCAGTTGCAGATGCCAGTGGAGATATTACGCCTGAAGCACATGACCTGGCTATGCTCCGCTTGACCCAGGCAGGCGCCATCCCGGTAACCTGCGGCGCCGTGCTTCCTGAATTGATGAAAGACTGGAGAAGGAAAGAAGCTGGAGATTTTGCCAAACTGCTGGCAGAAATGGTGCCTAATTTCCAGGCTGTTATTGAAAGTTATTACAAAGCCCAGGAAGTTGCAAAATCAGAAAAATAAATACCAGGCCCCTGTATCCTGATTATACATAAAATACCAGGCCAATAAGAAATGGTTGCTCATAAAAAAGCAACCATTTTTTTAAACCTCTATTGTAATTATATAATACGGTTTAAGGCCAATACCAATTTTTAGCAATTTCAATACTAAGTCCAATTGGACACCGAATTTATCCGCAGGAAGGAGAATAACCATTGTCCATTATGCATCTAGTAGCAGGTTCTACTATTATTTATATTTTAAGAAGAACTGATAATGAAACAAAAAACTAAAAAAATATTTTTATTATTCATTATAGGATTAATCTCTACCATCACATTTGCTCAGGATTCTATTTCTAAAATTCACCCATCTACACCAATGCCAGTTGAATTAGATGCTGGTAATAATCGTTTTGGGGTTCAATTTCTTGTTAATAAGCATTTCCCTAATTCAAAACACTTCAATATTCTTGCCCTTACGAGTTTTGCAAGTGACTATAAAAATAATCTTTCAAATCTTGATTTCATTTCCAATACCCAAGTCAGTTATGATATATGGAAAGGATTTGGGTTAGCAATTGGTACATCCGTTAATGCTAAAACTGGCTTTGTATCTGTTGCCGCTCTGGAATATGTTTTTGCTAATAAACAAATACTATTTGTTATTACTCCAAACATTCATATATCTGATTCTTACAATTTAGAAGGGTTAACGGTTTTAGAATACAAACCAGCCATATCTAAAACCATTCATTTATATTCCAGATTTCAAGCATTATATAATCATAATACAAAAGGTGATTTTCACGAAAGAAGTTACATTCAATTAAAATTAGGTTTAGGGATTAATAGCTATCAATTGGGGCTAGCCTCAATTTTTGATTTTTATGGTCCGGATAAAACTTTGAAAGCTAATTATGGGGTATTTGTAAGAGCTAATTTTAATTAAATAATGAATAAAAACAGATTAGAGGCATTTAGCATAGCCTGGGCTATATTTATTATCCCCATTAGCCAGAGCAACAACATCAATTAACAACAATTCAACAACATTAAAAAAGTAGATAAAAATGATACAATTATTAAAAAGAGAAGACCAATATAATACAACAATATTCAATGGTAATTTTCTTGTAAACAAACCAGTAGTTAATGGAAAAAAAGATAATGTTAAACCTTATTCCAGTCTATTTTATTGGAGTCACGCACGAGCAATCGACCAATGTGAGTTTGGATTGCATCCGCACGAAGGGTTTGAAATAATGACTTTTATTTTAGAAGGAAATGTAACACATTACGACACGGCAACAAAAGTTTGGACACCATTAGAAACAGGAGATTTTCAAGTTATTCAATCAAATAGTGGAATTCAGCACCAGGAGAGAATTACTAAGGGAACACGAAACTTCCAAATTTGGTTTGATCCTAATTTTTATGAAGCAGTAAAAAAAGTGCCATCATATACAGATTATCATAGCAAAGATTTTAAACCGATAATTGAAAATGGAATTAAAACAATTATTTATGTCGGAAAAGGAAGTATTGCCAACGTGCTTACCCCGGGTTTATCGATCAAACGCCTTTTTTTTGATAAGAAAAGTAAGTATAATTTACAATTAGATAAAAACAGTAGTTATACTTTTTATGTTTTAAAAGGTGATACCGTCATAGATGGTAATGCTTTAACATCAGATGATGCTGTTCGAATCTCAAATCTTGAAAACCTGGAAATGGAGTTTGAGATAGAAGGTGAATTGTTTTACATTGAAACGCCTTTAGTTTCAAATTATAAAATGATTTGGAGCTAATTGGGAATTATGTTTTGAGTTTTTTTCAGAGACAATGTTTCTCGAACTCGAACCAGCAACTACTTGGAAATAAACGATTCTCTTATTTAACGATATTTTATCGAACCAACCCGAAGAACAAACAGCGTATTCGCGTCCATCGCAGGTCTGAACCGCATTCCAGTTTTGTCGGGCCAAGAGGGACAACTTTAGAACCTTCATGGTAGATCTGGAGAAAATTTCCTTGTTGGCCCACGAGATTATTTAAACAAAATTGTAATTTAAAGGACACAATTCAATGGTTTTGAAAATACATTAAGGAATGGGCTTCCTACAAACAACTATTACAATAAAGAGTTAGGATTGATTCTCGAAGATATACATGATGAAAACGTTATCGTGAAAGCCAATACACTTTTCTTTATTGATACGGTATTCTATACAGCCTTTCAATAAAGTAAAGATTAGAGGTATTACTTGATCGCCACAAGTTTATTGTAATCCCCAAAACTTAGTCGAGATGAAATTTTCTAATACTATGAATAGTGTCAAATATGTTTAGGCAGAACCAACTACATGTTGTTTAGAACCTGACCCAAACATGTCGACTTCCCTGATGTTAATTTCCAAATGCAACATTCCGACAATTAGAAGAGCATGAACATTATTTACTATATTTAAAATTGATTATCACTCATTTTAACTCTAATGATAAAGCTGAAATTTGGAAATCTGGAAATTGAAATATATGACGATCCAACATTCTCGCTCCTTTCGACAGACAATTCGCGTAATTATTTCAGGCACTATTTGGGCAGCGGAGCGTTAGATTTTCCAGTTTCCCAACATGGAATTAGGATATCAAATAATGATATTGAAATTAATAATTGTATTATTATTGGCTCAGGAGGAGCAACAGGAATCAATAAAAATTCTGCGCTCCTGGATACGGATAAAGTACTGATTTGCTGCTGTAATACGGTATTTTGTTTATCTGTTCCAGACCTGGAATTACTTTGGCAAACCCAGGCTGATATTGCCACATGCTTTGGTATACATAAGTTGGACAATGATTATCTCGTTCATGGAGAGCTGGAGGTTTCGAGAATTGATAGCTTCGGTAAAATCAAATGGCAATTTAGCGGTATGGATATTTGGGTTTCCCTGGAAAACCAAGATTCATTTACAATTACTTCTGATTCCATTCAAATCTTTGACTTTTGCAATAACAAGTATAGAATCGATTTTAATGGTAAGTTATTGACGCCTATACAATAAGCTGTTTGCCAAATTTCATTTACATTTTCGAATATTGAGGCTCAGCAAATACCTACATTTTCTAACCATAAGTCAACAATATACCTACTAAAGTCCAGCATTGACTAACAAAAAAGCCTTCAAGCTCAATGACTTGAAGGCCTTGCGATAAAATGCGGGCCAAGAGTGATTCGAACTATGTTCACTTCACTACTTTATTTGAAATAGTCACGATTTAAGTTGATACTTATATTATCCATTCCTCCCCTTACCAAACTAAAATAATATATTAAGCAGCGAAAGAGTATCTCAAATGCTCTATTTATCAATCTTAATACATTCAATATGAAAAAGTAAGAACCTCCTAAATGCAAATTAAAAGAATCCGAAGATTTGCCAATGGACATAGAATCAGAACAAGAAGGAAATCCCAGGTTAAAAAACCAGCAATGAAATTGATTCCTCTCAAACGCTTAAGTATACGCATAAAAAAAGGTAACCTTTTACAGTTACCTTTCCTTTTTTCAGGGTGATCGAAGGGTTTCGAACCCTCGACCCTCAGAACCACAATCTGATGCTCTAACCAACTGAGCTACGACCACCGTTTGTTTGGGAGTGCAAAGATAAATAAATTCATTTTCAATTTCCAAATTTTTTCACATTTCTTTGCTTAGTTTTTTAACAATGCTATTATGAATCCATATCTAATACCATTTATCGCCGCTTTCATTGGCTGGTTCGCAAACTGGTTAACCATCAAATTGCTGTTGCTTAACAGGAAACAACTGATAAATGAACAAATCCGCAGCAAGCTCACCTCTCCGGAAAATATTCGAAGCATATTACCGGTAGTAGAAACCCATATGGACATCTTCCTCAAAGAAAAGCTCCCGGAAGCCATGCCAGTATTTAAAATGTTCATCGGAGAAAGCACCACCCAACAGGTGAAAAATGTACTGATGAAAGAGCTGGATAGCATGTTCCCCATGATCATTGACCAATACCTCCGAAATATAGACGCAGAAAGCCTTATCCCGGTAAAAATCAAAAAACTCTTCCCCATAGCCGGCGCTGCATTAGGTTTTCTGTTAGGACTGCTGTTCATAATTCTTTCACACCATTCATCATGAAATGGCAATTCTTTACAATATGGAGTGATACTTTTATAACAGGTCTCAACAATTAAACCCTTTATGCGGAAATGTCTGTTATTGGTATCAGCACTCCTTAGTCTGTACTATGTCTCTGTGGCTCAAACAGTTAAACTCTCAGGGAAGGCTATGGACGCTATTACCGGCAAACCGGTAGAATACGCTTCTGTGGTGTTACTGAAAGAAGACTCCACAGTATTGACAGGCATGTATACCCTGGCAGACGGCAGTTTCACATTTACACCACCAGCAGGCAAATACATCCTCCGTATCACCTTCATGGGTTATAATAAACTGGAAAGACCGGTCAGTTCCAATAAACCACTGATAGGTACATTGAAATTACAGCCGGCAGGCAAAGTCCTGGCTACCGTAGAGGTGAAATCCGAGAAACCAGCCTTTTCCATGCAAATAGACCGGGAAGTATATGACGCCGGCGCCATCCTCACCGCAGATGGCGGTACCGGCACAGACGTGCTTAAAAACATCCCCAGCGTAGACGTAGACATCGACGATAACATCACCCTCCGCGGTAAAAGCGTGACCATCTACGTTGATGGCAAACCCTCTCCTTTCGGGGACGCTAAAACCGCCCTGCAGATGATTCCTGCTGAGACTATAGACCGGGTGGAAGTGATCAACAACCCTTCCGCTAAATATGAAGCACAAGGCGGCGGTGGTATTATCAACATCGTTTTAAAAAGGGATAAAGCGATCGGCTATAATGTAATGTTCAATGCGGGCGTGGCCACCAGAGGACAACTCAACGGTTCTGCGAATGCCAGCCTGCGTATCCGCAGATTTAATTTCTTCGGGAATTATAATGGCAGATATGAAAGCCAGGCGGGTAGCGGGTTCAGCTATCGTCAAAATCTCATTGCCGATACTTCCAATACTTCTTTCTTCTCCCAGGATAGTCATAATAAGAATAGCAATCATTCCAATGGAGGCCGTTTAGGGCTCGATTTTTACCTGGATGATTATAATACCTTCACCCTTACTGAAGGACTCACCAGCAGCCTCGGAAACAGTGCAGATCAGATCTTTCTCGATTACCAGGATCAACAGAAACTTTCATTAAAATCCGGTCAGCGGAATAACGGGAGTAATTATAATAATCCCAATAATAACACCAGCTTCAACTTCCGCCATACCACCGACCGCCCTAATGAAGAATGGACGGCTTACGTGAGTTATAGCGATAACAAAAGCAATAATAACAGCAATTACAATACAAAATACAGCACCGAACCCTTCCCGGAGCTACAGGTAAACAAAACCATCTCCCAGAATAAATTCTGGAATATTCAATCGGATTATACCACACCGGTAGGGAAAAAAGGAAAGTTCGAAGCGGGGGCTAAAGCCACTTTAAGGAATAATAATAACGACTATAACGCACAGATATTCAACGATACTACACAAACATTTGAAAAGAGTAACGACCTCTCCAATACCTATTACTACAAAGAAGATATCTATGGAGGATACGCTAACTTTTCCAATGCCATTGGCAATCTGGGCTACCAGGTGGGTGTAAGAGCGGAACAGGCTGTGCTGAACGGCTTCTCCTACACAAAGAATTCAGCGGTGAAGAATAATTTCTTTAATGTCTTCCCCAGCGTATTCTTTAAATATAACCTTCCCCATAGCCAGGACCAAAGCCTGATATTCAACTTCTCTACCCGTGTGGACAGGCCCGGCTTTGACCAGCTACTGCCTTACACCAATAACTCCGATCCGCAGAATATCCGTACAGGTAATCCGGACCTGAAACCTTCTCTTACCCACAAATATGAGATGAACTACTCCAGGTATTTCCCGCATTCCAGAGATTACCTGAATACCGGTGTGTATTACTCCCAGGCAAACGATGATATAGACCGTATCAGCACACTGGATACGACTACAGGCGTTACCACCACCAAACCTATGAACCTGGCGACAGACAAAGACTGGGGTGCTAACTTCACATACAATCTTCACATTGTGGAAGCATGGAATGTCTCTACCAACCTCAATCTGGAATACAGCAAGCTCACAGGAGGGAATATCAATAATGAGAACTTCTCCTATGGCATCACCGTCAATAGCACCGTACGCCTGCCCCATAAATTCAATGTGCAGATGAACGGGCATTACCGTGCACCCAGGGTAACACCCCAGGGAAGTTTCAAAGCCATGAACGGCATAGACCTCGGTTTCCGCAAGGAGTTCCTGAAGAACAATGCCATGGCCATCTCCCTCAATATCTCAGATGTGCTGAACACACAAAAGTTCAGTACCCATTACGAAACAGCGTCTTTCATTCAAGACTACTCCCGTAAAAGGACCACCCGTTTTATCAGGATCAATATCCGCTACCGTTTTGGTAAAATGGACCCTAATATGTTCAAAAAGAAGAAAAAACCTGAAGAAACGGAGGAACCGGCCGAGGAAAGAAGGCCGGTAGATAACTCTTTATGAGTTTTTCCCCGCTAACATAGGCACAAAAGAAAAGTTGTCGAACATCTCCTGGTCAAACTCCGTATCACTCATTTTAGTAATCCGAAGCATCCGCTGTACGTCCTGTCCGCCTACAGGGATCACCATCTTACCGCCTACCTTCATCTGCTGAAGAAGCTTTTCAGGTATCTGCGGAGCAGCAGCCGTCACCAGTACTTTGTCAAAGGGCGCATAGGTAGGAAGCCCCTCATAACCATCTCCGTAAAAGAATTTGATGGTAGAATATTTTGTCTTAAATGGAAACAGTTTCACCTTGTCGAACAGCTTTTTCTGCCTTTCAATAGTGAATAAATTGACCTTCAGTTCTCCCAATACACATGCCTGGTAAGCACTACCCGTACCTATCTCCAGTACCTTTTCATAAGGTTTAAGTTCAAGCAGTTGTGATTGATAAGCAACAGTATAGGGCTGGGATATCGTCTGCCCTTCTCCTATCGGGAAGGCCCTGTCTTCATAGGCAATGCCTTCAAATGCCGTATCCAGAAAATAATGCCTGGGAATGTTGCCAATAGCCGTTAATACATTTTCATCTGTAATTCCTTTTTGCCGGATAGTTTCTACTAGTTGTCTGCGCAATCCTTTTTGCTTATAGGAATCTTCGTAAAGCCTCATAAGCGCAAAATTAACCATTACACCCCATTTTCAATAATGTGTGGAATACTTCTATTTATCAACATCTTGGTTTAATAATTGCTGACTTCTCTGCCGGGCTTTTCATTAAATCCATATTTTAGCATATTTTACACACTTGTTTCTGACTCAATTAGAAGACAAACAAATCGTTCTATGGACAAGAATATAGAAAACAAGGTATCACAGTGGCTGAACGGCCAGTTTGATGCAGATACCGTAGCCGCAATAAAGAAATTGCAGCAGGATAACCCCGATGAACTGGCAGACGCCTTTTACCGTAACCTCGAATTTGGCACCGGTGGCTTAAGAGGAGTAATGGGCGTAGGTACCAACCGTATGAACAAATACACGGTGGGTATGGCTACCCAGGGATTCGCCAACTACCTGAAACAGGCATTTAAAGGCGAAGTGAAGATCGCTATCGCACACGACAGCCGTAATAACAGCCGCTTCTTTGCCGAAGTTGCTGCGAATGTAATGGGCGCAAATGGTATCAAAGTATACCTTTTCGAACACCTCCGCCCTACCCCGGAACTGTCTTTCGCCATCCGTCACCTGCATTGCCAGGGCGGTATCGTTCTGACAGCTTCCCATAATCCTAAAGAATATAACGGTTATAAGGCCTACTGGAACGATGGGGCCCAGCTCATCCCTCCTCATGATAAAAACGTAATCCTCGAAGTGGAAAAGATTTCCGCAGTGGATGAAGTGAAATGGAGCGGCGGAGAAGCCAATATCATCCCTATCGAAAAAGAAGTGGATGAGGCTTACCTGAAGGTTTTACAGGACCTGAGCATCCAGCCGGACGTGATCAAAGCGCAGCACGACCTTAAAATAGTATACACGCCTATTCATGGTACAGGTATCACCCTGGTGCCTGAGATCCTGAAACGCTATGGCTTCACCAACGTACACGTGGTGGAAGAACAGGCTACTCCGGATGGCAATTTCCCTACCGTCGTATATCCTAACCCGGAAGAAGCAGAGGCGATGAGCATGGGTCTTAAAAAAGCCAAAGAACTCGATGCCGCTATTTTACTGGGTACCGATCCGGATTCCGACCGTGTAGGCATCGCAGTGAAAGATATAAAAGGTGAATGGACATTACTGAATGGTAACCAGACAGCCGTACTACTGTTCAATTATATCATCGAAGGCCGTCGCAACAAAGGACTGGCAGGAGCTACCGACTACGTATGTAAAACCGTCGTTACTTCAGACCTGATCGATGTATTCGCTGCCCGTAACAATGTAAAATGTTACAACGTACTGACCGGCTTTAAATGGATCGCTGACCTGATCCATAAAAAAGAAGGAAAAGAGCAGTTCATCTGCGGTGGTGAAGAGTCTTATGGTTATATGATCGGTGATAATGTACGTGATAAAGATGCGATCGCATCCGTAGCGCTCATCTGCGAAATGGCTGCTTCTGCACTTAACGGGGGCAGATCACTATACGAACAGTTAATTGATATCTACGTAAAATACGGTTACTACAAAGAAAACCTGATCTCCATTACCAAAAAGGGCATGAAAGGCGCCGATGAGATTGCAGATATGATGCGTGGTTACAGGGAAAATCCTCCTGCCACCATCAACGGATCACCGGTAGTTACGATTTACGATTATCAGCTGCAAAAGGTGAAATCACTGAAAACCGGTGAGGAACAACCTATTGATCTGCCTAAATCCAACGTATTGCAGTTTATACTGGAAGATGGTACCAAGATCTCTGCCCGTCCTTCCGGTACGGAACCTAAGATCAAGTTCTATTTCAGTGTAAATCAGCAGTTAGAAAGCGCTGCCGGCTTTGATGCCGCTACCCAGGCACTCGATCAGAAGATCCAGCAGATTATAAAAGATATGAAGTTGAAATAATACATTATAATATATCTAACTTTGATCCCGGTACATATACAAGTACCGGGATTTTTATTACATGAGATATCTGGCCACAACCTGCTTATTCGTACTGTACCTGCTACCTGTCCAGGCGCAAAGGCAGCCTGTTGATACTGTTGTAAAGTCCAGGATCATCCTCATGAGTGGTATTACTGCCGGCTTATATGGCAGTTCTTTAGCAGCGCTGAACGATGCCTGGTACAGGCAATATCCCCGGGCCGGCTTCCATTTTTTCAACGATGACGGCGAATGGTTGCAGATGGATAAAATGGGGCACGTATACAGCGCTTATATGGAAGGGAAGTTAAGTCGTGAGTTATGGCGTTATACCGGACTTCCCAGAAAACAACAGATCTGGATAGGGGGATTGAGCGGATTTACTTACCAGTCGGTCATAGAAGTACTGGACGCTTATTCTTCCGAATGGGGATTTTCATGGGGAGATATGACAGCCAACGCAGCAGGCGCGGCATTGATGATCAGCCAGGAACTGGCCTGGGATGAACAACGGATACAGGTAAAATTCTCTTCTTTTCCCATTCACTACAGGGACCCCGCGGTACAGGCACGTGCCAGGGAATTATTTGGGAAAAGCCTGCCGGAAAGGACTTTAAAGGATTATAATGCGCAAACGTACTGGTTGTCTGTTAACCTGCATTCCTTTGGTGCGGATGTTCCTGCCTGGTTGAATATGGCTGTTGGTTATGGAGCGGACGGGATGTTAAAGGGTGATAATAACAGCTGGGAAGATAATAACGGCATTCAGCATAATTATAGCTATATCCGGCGTACGCGCCAGTTTTATTTATCTCCGGATATCGATTTCACGAAGATACCTACACGTAAAAAAGGGGTGAAAGCGTTGTTCCAGGTACTTAACATGCTCAAATTCCCTGCTCCTGCCCTTGAGTTAACCTCGCAGGGCAGGTTAAAAGGTCATTTTATCTGTTTTTAAATCAGGTAAGCCGATTTGATCTCCTCTCCTTCCACATCTACCATTACCATATCCTGTGGCATAGTGGACAGTGAATAACCCACAAAGTCAACGGATAAAGGGAAAGATTTATGTTTACGGTCTACCAGTACCGCACTCTGGATCTTCTTGGGAAGGAATTCCAGTAAAGGTTTCAGTGCATACAGCATGGTACGGCCGGAATGTGCCACGTCATCTATTAGCACGATCACTTTGCCATTAAAATCCAGTTTTTCAGATACCTCTACTGTATCCGGATGTGATTTATCCAGTTTCAGCTCTATCAGTTTGATTTTCAAAGGAGAGATCCGTTGCAGGATACGGGCTATCTTCTGGGCCATGATAGACCCTCTGTCCCATATACCTGCCAGGATGATTTCCTCTTCATCGCTGTTGTGTTCATATATTTCGTAAGCAATACGCTCTATCTTCTTCTCTATCACATCCTGCGTAAGGATCACATTCTTTGTTTCCATATTGGTTATTTGAAAGGGTAAAAGTATGGAAAATGTTTTTTACTTAGATTGCTGTAAATTACAAAGTCAAATCTGGTGTATGCATATTATTCAGGAGCTTTTGTTTGTAATAGCCTTCGGACTGGCAGTATACCTTTTCTCCCGGAAAGCGGGGCAGATCAGGCGGAATATACTGTCGGGGCGTGACGTACAGCTAAACGATGAACCGGCCCTGCGCTGGAAGAACGTGTTATTACTGGCTTTCGGGCAGAAAAAGATGTTCCGTAAGCCACTGGTAGCCGTACTGCACTTCTTCGTATATGCGGGCTTTGTCATTATCAACCTCGAGATCCTGGAGATCATCCTGGATGGTATCCTTGGTAAACACCGCCTCTTTACCCCTGTATTGGGAGGCTTATACCCCGTATTGATAGGCTGTTTTGAAATCCTGGCAGTCCTGGTGATCTTCGGTTGTGCGGTATTCCTTATCCGCAGGAATATCATTAAAGTGAAACGTCTGAACCAGCATGAGCTGGACGGATGGCCACGTTCCGATGCCAACTACATCCTCATTACAGAGATTGTACTGATGCTGCTGTTCCTTACAATGAACACGGCAGACCAGGCGCTGCAAGGCCATAGCCAGGAACATTACATCGCTACAGGGCCTTTCTGGGTCTCCGGGCAGTTCACGTCTATTTTAGGTGGTCTTTCAGATACCACGCTGATAGCTATAGAACGTGGCTGCTGGTGGTTGCATATCCTGGGCATCCTGGCTTTCTTAAATTATCTGCCTTATTCCAAACATCTGCATATCATACTGGCATTCCCGAATGCTTATTACAGTGATCTCCGTCCTAAGGGTAAAATGGAGAACATGCCTGCCGTACAGAAAGAAGTACAGCTGATGCTGCAGCCGGAACTGGCCGGTAGTGAACCGGCATCCGATGTAATGCCTAAATTCGGTGCCAAGGACGTAAATGACCTTACCTGGAAGAACTTACTGGATGCATACAGTTGTACTGAGTGTGGCCGTTGTACGGCTGCCTGTCCGGCTAATATCACCGGAAAGAAGCTCTCTCCCCGTAAGATCATGATGGATACCCGTGACCGTGCCGAGGAAGTAGGTTTATTAGCCAATAAAGAAGATGGCAAATCGTTGCTGCGCGATTATATCAGCGAAGAAGAACTCCGGGCCTGTACGTCCTGTAACGCCTGTGTACAGGAGTGTCCCGTGAGCATCAACCCGCTGCATATCATTTTGCAACTGCGTCGTCACCTTGTGATGGAAGAATCGAGTGCGCCGCAGGAGTGGAATATGATGTTCAGCAATATTGAAAATAACATGGCCCCCTGGAAATTCAGTCCGGACGACAGGGACAAATGGGCTATTGAAATGAATTCCTAAACTGATACGAACATGCAAATAAAAACGATGGCCGAATATGCCGCCGGTGGAGAATCTCCTGAAATCCTTTTTTGGGTGGGATGTGCCGGTAGTTTTGATCAACGTGCGCAAAAGATCACGAAAGCATTTGTTACGATACTGGATAAGGTAGGTGTACGCTTTGCCATTCTTGGCAAGGAAGAAAGCTGTACCGGTGATCCAGCCCGCAGAGCGGGGAATGAGTTCATCTTCCAGATGATGGCACAGAACAACATCATGGTGTTGAATAACTATAACGTAAAAAAGATAGTAACCGCCTGTCCTCATTGCTTCAACACACTCCGCAATGAATACCCTGAGTTAGGCGGTAATTACGAAGTGATCCATCATGCTACCTATCTGCAACAACTCATAGATGCAGGTAAAATAAAAATGAAGGAAGAAGGCTCCTTTAAAGGAAAGAAGATCACTTATCATGATTCCTGTTACCTGGGCCGCGCAAATAATATTTATGAAGCACCCCGCAAAGTGCTCGAAGCCCTTGATGCTGAATTAGTGGAAATGAAGCGTTGCAAAAGCAATGGTTTATGCTGCGGTGCAGGTGGAGCACAGATGTTTAAAGAAGAAGAAAAAGGCAGCACACGTATTAACTTTGAACGTGGCCGGGAAGCGGTAGCTACCGGCGCTTCAGTAATAGCATCCAACTGCCCTTTCTGTATGACCATGCTCTCTGATGGTGTAAAAGAACAAGGCAAAGAAGATAGTGTGAAAGTGTTGGATATTGCAGAACTCATCGCGCAACAAATCGAATAACTTTCTTACATTTGAATCATAAGCGGGAATAGCTCAGTTGGTAGAGCATTAGTTTCCCAAACTAAAGGTCGCGGGTCCGAGTCCCGTTTCCCGCTCAGGTTAAGTCCTCCGGAATGTTTTGTAATCAGCATTTTGGAGGATTTTATTTTTGATGAATTTTTTATTGTAGAACCCCTGATGTTATGCCCATGCCTAAAGATCATAAACAAACCCATTTAAATATTAATCAGAACCGTTCTGTTGCAAATAATTCGGGCCAGTCAGGTATTGCATTGCCAGCTGTCACTCATTCCCGAATGATAAAAGAAAGTGATCCCATGCAAGGTAAATTTGTCATCCAACCACAAAAGGAAGAAGATGAAACGGCACAATTTGTATTACAACGGCTGGAAAAAGAGGAGAAATCATCTTCAGGAGAAAAAATGCCCTTTCAGTTGCAAATAAATAACAGCAGCGGTCCCGTAATTCAAAGAGCTTTAGATGTGAATTTTAAATCTAAAGAGAATACCATTTCACTATCGGCAAGTGGAAGACCAAAATGGGCTGCCCAGGTAACCAAAAACCTAAAACCAAAAGAGGGGGAATCCAGAGGCCATATTATCGAATGGTCTACCAGGTTAAGAGCTTATGTAAATGAGATAAATAAACTTAATAAACAACAACTCCTGGAAAAATTAGGGCTTGGTAAAAGTGCATCGGATAAAGAAATCCAATCATTTATTTATGAGGATTTAAGGAAGATCTATAATGATTTAAACAACCTGAGTATTAATGATACCGGAGAAGATAATGATGAAGGTGGATTAGCAAATACACTGGCACAGCAAATTGATAGAGAAAAAAACAAACAGACAAAAGCTGCGTTACTTAAACAGTTATTCGACCATTCCTTCAATCCGGGGAAAGATAACAAGGGACTGGCCAAATTTGAAGAGTACAAAGTAATATTTGCACAAGCCTGGAATCTTCCTCCGGAAGAGGTAGCCACCTGGTCTAATAAATGGGTAAAAAATCCCGGGAAGATCAATGAAGAAAAAGAACCTGTGAGGGAAAAAGAAGAGATAAATGTTCTTGAAATCGTAAGAAGTATTGGCGATGGGATTGAAGAACTTGGAGTGAAAAAAATGCTATTAGAAAAAGCCGCGGCTGAAAGAATTGTTAGCGTGGAAATATTGGAATCATTGAAAAATGAATATGTCATTGCTGCCAGAAAAATAGCTGAGAAAATTAAGTACTTACTTGAAGAAAATCATATAAAGCCAAACCTTGCTACTCGTATGTTAGATGATCTGGGAAAAACATTACCGACCTTATCATAAAAGTTTATCTTATCCGAATAAAAATCTGTTAAAAAAGGCCATCCCACACGCCTTACACTCCGAATGCCACTATCTTTGTAATGCAATCAGCCGTTAGCAAAGAAAAGATGAAACAATTCCTTTATGCGTTCGCAGTTATCTGCCTTTATTCCTGTACTCCCAAACTGAATCCGGGAATTACAACCAACAGACCGCCACTTGCGGACAGCGCATTTGTATTAGTACTTGATGAGGGAGACCGTTTTCATTTCAGAGATGAAATAGGGACTATCAACTCTGTAGACAATGGTGCCTGCACATATGATGAAGCAATTGACAAACTGAAGCAGATAGCAAGATCAAAAGGAGCTAACCTGGTAAAAATAACTGAGTATAAAAAGCCGGATTATAAAAATAACTGTGACAGGATTACTGCGAAAATATATAAAGTCGATAATGTAAAATCATACGAAACAAAGTTTGAATGGAGCAGTACCCGCAAACTCACATGGGACGATTACAAAGGAACACCTAAACCCGGACAGGACACAAATGTAGCAGCTACAACTTCCTGCAGGCTCGGCTTAAGAATGGAGCCTGGCCCCAATGTGGTAATAACAAATGAATTCATCTGTTATCAAAGCAGCGTAAGACCCACACAAAGAAAACCAGCGCTGCTGGTACATGAACAACTGCATTTCGACCTATGCGAAGTATACGCGAGGAAATTGCGGAAAGAACTGGCTGCTGCTCATCTCACCGTGCAGAATGCAACAGCCGTTTCCGGGAATGCCTTCCTGAAAATGCATACATTATACAAGGAAAGACAGGACCTGTACGATGAAGAAACCAATCACGGACTCGATCCGGAGCCGCAAGCCCGCTGGCAACACGATATTGCAGCAGAATTAGCAGCATTTACGGCATACGCACGCTAAATAGCTTATTCAAAAAACTCCAGCTCTCCAGCCATGTATAAATAGGCTTCTGCCTTCCTTCTCCTTGTTAATCCATCCAGTACTTTACCTCCGGATACATTCCATTTCAGGAACTCGGAAACCACTGTAGGATCTTTGGGATTCAGCTTCACCACTTTCAGCAGCGTGCTGTCTCCCAGCCCTTCGGCAACGCCATTATTATTCAGATCGCTGCCCACATTATACGCAAATGATACCAGGCTGTCGAACTGTTGCTGTTTAAGCACCACTCCTTTCGTCAGTTTGTTTACATCGGCTACAAAGCCTTTTGTAATAGCCGCAAATAATTTATCCGCATTTACCTGCGTGATAATATCCCCTTTTTTAACAGGTTTATCATCTTCATAGAAAGTATTTCCCCAACCAATTGTCCATACACCTTTACTGTCCTGATATGCTGTTAAATGGCATTTCTCGAAATGCTTAATGAGCTTTACGCCTTTATCTCCTAATTCCATATATGTAAAATTAATGCAATAAAAGCATTAATACTCAATTCTCCTATTACCCTTTATCCTTTTTAAGACTTAACATTTATCTTTAAAAGAGTTAAACCCCCACATAAAACAGTTAAACCCACGTATTATGAGTTTTTATCCCCTCGCCTTGCCTGTAACGACTACAGGTAGTTTTGCATTCAGAGACATTACCCCGCATTACCCTCTTTCACCCATCGGCTACGGCGCTCCTGATGCACCTACAGACGTTTCCGCTATTACGTCCGTATGGGGAGAAGTACAGGTCTATGGCGGTGATCCCGTTCAAAGCACTACAAGGTCCGGCAATCTCACAGATTCCCTGGAACTGGACCTGCCCATTTCCGGGAATGAGGCTAACATCATTCAACTGTATTACGGAGAACTGATCTCATTGAAGTTCTCTGTATCGGAAGACAGGCTTACTATTACTACAGAAGAAACAAATTTTGACGGAGTAAAAGGGTTTTCGGCAGAGGATGTATTCCCTGCAAAAATTGACGTTATTGAAGATGGGGTCATCACTTTGCTGACACCATTAGATGGTGCAATGACAAGCGGTACACATCTTTTCCGGTTCTTTAATGTACAGGTAAATATTACACCGGAAACAGTGACAATACCAAAAGCTAAAGCAGCAGAAAGAGTGCCTCCCGCAGCATCTAAACTGGCGATGTCTGCATGGATTACCAACAACGGTTTTAAACTGAAATGGGCAAACGTAGCGGCAGACCTCAGCACAGCGCCTAAATTCGTTGCCATAGGTTCCTCTACTTTCGCAGGCAGCGGCGCATCTGTTTACGCAAACTCCGTGGCGGGTAAATTATCCACTCAACTCAGCACCGGTGTACTTTGTAACAATGCCCTTTCCCTGCAGGACACCAGGAACGGCCTGCCTAACGGCGCAGATCCCGCCGTCCGCGAGAACAGGAACATTTCCATGGCACTGGCGGCCAATCCTACTGCTATCATCATTGCCTTCCCTACCAACGACATCGGTAACGGCCTCACTCCTGCTCAGTTCAGGGATAACATCCTCACCATGTACTCCCTTGCCAGGCAAAGAGGGATCCCTGCTTTTGTGATCTCTCCCCAGCCCCGCACCGGTTATACCGTAGCCCAACAGAATAATCTGTTAACAGCTGCGGCCCTGATCAAAGACGTCATCCCGGTAGAATTTTATGTAGATGTAATGGAGGCGCTCAGAGATCCTAACAGCATTAAACCGGCGGATATCAATCCTATTTATAATGCGGATAACATCCATCCCAATGATGCTGGTCATGCCCTCATGTTTAATATTCTCTGGAACCTTATCAGCACTTATTTCACTGATCCCGTTTACATGTCCTATACGATAGAGACTAGTACCGACGGGGTTTACTGGACTATCTTCGATAGCCTTACCGCTGTCACCCAAACCTATCCCCGCATCAATGGTAATCAGAATGCCTACCGGGTCACAGCTACCAATCCCGGTACCACTCCCAGTGATCCGGTATGGGTATACCAGCCCATCGCCAGTGGTTCAGTAGAACAAACCGTACAGATCGACCTCTCCCTGGACACCGTGATAGCTCCTCCTGCCAGTTGGAACAACTTCGCCGCTCCGGCAGCCGGGCCGGCGCTTAACCAGTCTATGCTACTTATAGACAACCTGGGCGCCGCCAGCGGCATCACCGCTACCGTCACCAAGATCTTCACCGGTGCCAGTGCGGGCGGGGCCAACAGCGGCATTTACCCCCAGCGGGTCATGTCCGACAACTGGTACCTCTCCAGCACCTCCCTGAGCCGGGCACAACTGCAACTCAGCGGACTAATCCCTGGTAACGTATATAACCTGGAATTCACCAGCAGTAAGGATACCACAGTCATAGACAAGATAATCTGCCTGAGCGTCAGCGATGGGACCTCCGTAAACAAAAGAGATTCCCTCTCCTGTACTACAGCTCCCAATACGCCCAACCAATTCGGCATCCATACCCTGGAAGGCATCGTACCAACTCCTTCAGGTACAATGCTGATTGATGTGTATTGTGCCGGTAGCCTATCCTACCTGACAGGGATCGTGCTGAGAAGAATGAGCAATTAAAAAAAGCGGGCCGGTGATAAACACCGGCTCGCTTTAACACTACTTAACACTAAAATCTTAAAAATTATATGAAAATATATACTGATTTTTCTATCATTGTAGCAAAATTGATGTTACTGACCTATGGCGAGCTTATCTATGCAAGAGAATTTTGCAAAAAAACTGTCATTTCCTACACGCTACATTTTCATCTTCTTCGTATTACTGGCAGCAGTAATAGGGGTCGTTTCATGGAGTACTTCACAGGGGTCTGGCCAATACACCCACTATAACAACTATGTCATCTTCAAACATTCTTTTTTCCACCTGATTCACTACCAGGACCTCTACCAGTTATTCCCTGCTGAGAATTACGATCTGTACAAATACAGCCCTTCCTTTGCACTCTGGATGTCTGCATTTGCCTGGATGCCCGATCTGCCAGGGTTAATCTTCTTCAACCTGTTAAACATCATCGTATTAATACTGGCAATACGCACCCTGCCCTTAGACAGAAAACGTCTGAACCTGCTGCTGCTGTTTATCGCCATAGAAACACTGATCTCCCTTACCAGTTCTCAAACCAATGTACTTATCGCCGGTTTGCTGATCCTGGGCTGGCACTTCATGGAAAAAGACAATCCCTGGCTGGCTACATTAATGATAGTGCTTACTTTCTATATCAAGATATTCGGTATCGCAGGACTTCTCATATGCCTGATGTACCCCTCCCGCTGGAAAGCTGCTATGGCCACTATCGTTTGGTTAGTAGTATTGGGACTGATGCCATTGATCGTAGTATCGCCCGCACAGTTATTATTCCTCTATAAAAGCTGGGGAACATTACTGGGCCAGGACCATGGCGTTTCTGTCGGTGTATCTTTATATGGCTGGTGGCATACCTGGTTTGGCTTTGAGATGAATAAACAGATTTTTGTGCTGATAGGCGCCCTGTTGCTCTGTGTCCCTTTAGTACGTTACAGCAACTGGGCACAACCGGCCTTCCGCTTATTTATCCTGTCTTCTATCCTGATATGGGTAGTGATCTTTAATCACAAAGGAGAATCCCCTACTTATATCCTCGCCATGGTGGGTATTGCTATCTGGTATTTCAGCCAGGAGCAACAAAGCAGGCTAAACACCATACTGATTTTACTTGCACTGGTATTTACCTCTTTCTCTTCTACAGATATTATCTTCCCTTATAAACTGGCAGTCGCTTATGTAGAGCCTTATTCAGTAAAGGCTGTCTTCTGCTCCGTTATCTGGGTTAAAATGATCATCGATCTCACCTTATACAAGATAGCATCTGAAGAAGGATACCTGGATACAGGTAGTCTGAGAGTAGCTAACTAAAAATTCGGTAATTTTGCGTCATGACACAGGATTTACATCAATTACTGCCAGCAGACTTTCACCCTGCCTCCAGGGTGTGGATATACCAGAGTAACCGTCCTTTCAACGAACAGGAAGTACTGGAGATCAACGAACAGCTTCACCAGTTCACGGTTCAGTGGCAGGCCCATGGGGCACCGGTAAAGGGTTGGGGACAGCTGCTTTTTAATCAGGTAATTGTGTTGATGGCGGATGAATCTGCTACGATGGTAAGTGGTTGCAGCACCGATAGTTCCGTAAGAATTATCAAAAGCATGGAAAACCAGTATAAAGTGAACTTCTTCGACCGGCTGTTACTGGCCTTCCTGGTAAAAGACAAATTGCAACTGTTACCAATGGCACAACTCACTTATGCCCTTGAAAAAGGCTTTATAGACGAAAACACCATCTACCTGAATAATACGGTATTAACAAAGCAGGATCTGGATCAGAACTGGCTGGTACCCATTAAAGACAGCTGGCTGGCAAAGAAACTCTCACTGGCTTAATATAAAACAGGCTATCAAAAGTATTAGTATACGCTAAAAGGCTCCTGACGGAGCCTTTTATGTTTTGCCGCAAACATATCCGAGGGTGTGTTAGTTACTTTTGAGTTCTGTTTTTTATCATTAATAATCAAAATTGAAATACAAATCCTGAACCCATATTCCAAAGCTACATCAGAGAACTAAACAGTCAGATGCAGTGTATTTATAAGCAACAACATCTGGCAATAACATTCAACCTGCCTGTGTTGAAACATGGAACAGGCATATCTGATAATTGTCCCCGCAGTTATATTTCTACTTCCTACCTGTTACTATACGTATATCCATTGTCTCAGAGAGGATTGCGAGTGCATCCGCCAGTGGCATTTCGCTGAAACGGATAGTTACCTTCCTTTTAAGTGTAGTGGTATCTGCTGTTTTTAACTGTACGTGATAATGGTCAGATAATTCGTCCAGCACCAGTTTTAGCGGTTGATTGTTAAACGCAAGCTCATTGCTGGCCCATCCGCAGCGATATTCATAATTGCCCTCTTTTTTATATGCTTTACCGGTATACTGATCTACGATCCCCATGTTGCCCATGGTAAGTATTACGGCCGATCGTTTTCCTGCCAGGCTTACCTTTCCATCCCATACGGTAACATCCGTACAAATAGGGGTCCTTCTTATATTAAAAGAAGTACCCAGTACTTTTACAGTAGCATTCCCCGCCCTGATCAGAAAAGTGCGTTTTTCATTTTTAACCACTTTAAAGAACGCTTCCCCGTTTTGAAGTTTGATCTCTCTTAGATTATTATAATTTAATACGGTTCCTGGTTTCAGGTATACCCGGGACCCATCGGGTAATAACAAGCTGTCTTTCAGTTCCCCGCTGGCGATATAAGTATGCCATTGCGGTACGGTGGAATGGTAAAACCAATAAGCCATCAGCAGTGGAATTAATACGGCCGCCACTTTCAGCCACCACCAGCGACGGGATACGGGCCTGACCTGCTCCATCAGTGCGTCCCAGCCTTCTTCCTGATCAAATACGGCCACCGGTATCTCCCATATCCGTTTGATATCCTCATAAAGGGAACGGTTATGGGCGGAGGCTGATAACCACTCCTGCAACTGTGCCTGTTGCGTCGTGTTAGCGTCCCCCGAAAGACTGGCGATCACAAAATCCTGAATTGCTGTGTTTTCCATGTGTGTATTTAACTATGACAATCCACATGACCCATACATTGATACGATTACTCAATTTTTTTCCGTATTCCTGAGAAAGCCGTTCCCATCGGCTATTACGAGAGTGAGTAAATTCCGTTGCCCTGTCTTGCTTTTTTCTATTTAAATACTTAATCTTGCAGATATTGAAAAATACCATGATCAAATCCTATCCAATCTCATTTTTTACCAGAGACGATTCTAAAGTGATTGTTGACAAAGTGAATGAAAATGAATATCTATTTACTATTAAGCGGGAAAACGGGGAAAAAGATACACTGACCTGGCGGACTGTACCAGGAGAAATAAGAAAAAGCACTACCCCCAATGAAAAGATTGCCCCTCATCAACAACAGGCGCTGAATGCTTTCTGGGAATTGTACGAATTTTAGTCTGAAATTTCCAATACCACCGATAATACTAATATAATATAAACTGTAATTGATAGTAAATATCAATTTAGCTTATTCATTTACATATAATCCAATGTCTGACAAGACAACTATAAATATATTTCCCCTTTCTAATCTCCTGTAAATAAATCTTTTAAATCTATCCCGGCAAAAGAAGGCAGCAATCCTTTTTTTTAGTAGACTTGCATATAATATTATCGGGACAACATCTTTACTTCTCTCATATTCGGCGTGATTTTACCCCTTCATTCTCTGTACTATGAGCATCTGTCTGTTATCGCACCACATTCCCTCAGCGTATTCGGTAGCTGCCGTAATACCCTTAGTCGTATGGCTTATTATTTTAATCAATCGCGCTAACTTTTACAAAAAAGCTTACCTGCGTCTGCAACACCAGGAACTGGATATCCAGGAAGCGGAAAGGAAAAGGATCGCGGACGATATCCATGATGAAATAGGCAGCAGCCTCGCGGCAATTAAGATCAACCTTCAAAGCCTCCACTACACCTCAGACCTGGATAAGCGAAAGGCCCGCCGTCTGTTGCAACTGGTGGATGAAACCAGTAATAATGTTCGCCGCGCCACACACAACCTGATGCCGCCTATGTTCGGCACAACCCCGCTCACACAAATACTCCAGGAACACTTCGCTAACATCGAAAATGAAAACGGCATCATCTTCCATTGCTGCTGTAATACATATATGCCCTGCTTTGATCCCCGGCAGGAACTCATCATGTACCGCATAGTCATGGAACTTACCTGTAATATCATCCGGCATTCTTACGCCACCGCTGCTACGGTCCAGCTCTTATATTTCCCCACCTACCTGGAAATCCTGGTGGAAGACGATGGGATTGGTCTTCCGGAAAACAGTGATCATACCAGGGGCATTGGATTACAGAGCGTCTACTCCCGCGTAAAGCTGTTGCGTGGAAAGATTAACGTAGATACAGGCCAGTCAGGCACCACATTCATTATAAATATCCCATCAAATGTCATCCCACGTTAAAATTATTATCGCAGACGATCACACCCTTTTCCTCGATGGTATCTGTTCCCTTCTGCAAGAGGAAGAGAATTTACTGATCACACATACCGCTGCTAATGGCAAAGAACTCCTGGACCTCCTTTCCGTTGAACAGCCAGACATCGTGTTGCTGGACATCAATATGCCTTTCATCAACGGACTGGAAGCCACCAAACACATCCGGCAGCTCTACCCCTGTACCCGTATTATCATCCTTTCTTCCTATAATGAACCACACCTCATCTCCCAGGCCCGTAATAACGGCGCCAACGGGTACCTGGTCAAAAACTGTGATAAAGAAGAGCTGATTCATACCATCCGCCTCGTACACGCAGGCGGGGCCAGTTATCCGGGTAAGGTCATTAACTCCGATACCTCTTTCCTCAAGCCTTATAACCTTACCAAACGGGAAATAGAAATTATACAACTGATCAGTAAACAATACACCAATCAGCAAATAGCAGACGAGCTCCACCTTAGTATTTATACCATAGAAACCCATCGTAAAAACATCATGCAAAAGCTGCAACTGAAAACCCCCGCAGCTTTGATCAGGTTTATCCTCACTAACCCATGCCATTCTGTCATTTTCGGATTTTATTGCTTAGTTTTGCTTTCCTAAAATTAGTTGCAAATAATGCTTGATCAGGTTACCAAAGTGCATGATGAAACCCGTCAGGGAGAAGCTTACGGGCCAGAGGCTACTGAAACACAGACTTATACTAAAAAATTCTATATTGAAAGCTATGGTTGCCAGATGAACTTCAACGATAGCGAAATTGTTGCGTCCATACTGAAAGAGGATGGTTTCGGACCTACCCGCAACGTTGAAGATGCCAGTCTCATCCTGCTTAATACCTGCTCTATCAGGGAAAAAGCAGAAGTAACCGTACGTAAACGCCTTACCGAATTCCGTAAACTGAAACAACGTAACCCGGAACTACTGGTAGGTGTGCTGGGATGCATGGCTGAACGCCTGAAATCCAAGCTCATAGAAGAAGAGAAACTGGTAGATATGGTGGTAGGCCCGGATGCTTACCGCACCCTCCCCGCTCTTATAGAAGAAGCCGAAACCGGTCAGAAAACCGTAAACGTGTTACTGAGCCGTGAGGAAACGTATGGAGATATCAACCCTGTAAGACTGGATACCAACGGCGTAACCGCCTTCGTTTCCATTATGAGGGGCTGTAACAACATGTGTTCCTTCTGTGTCGTTCCCTTTACCCGCGGCCGCGAGCGCAGCAGGGATATGGACTCCATTATCAAAGAAGCTACGGATATGTTTAACAGGGGCTACCGAGAGGTAACCCTGCTGGGCCAGAATGTGGACTCCTATTAC
Organism: Chitinophaga oryziterrae; assembly: GCF_009758125.1. Lineage (GTDB taxonomy): Bacteria > Bacteroidota > Bacteroidia > Chitinophagales > Chitinophagaceae > Chitinophaga > Chitinophaga oryziterrae. The sequence continues at coordinate 335,208 of NZ_WRXO01000003.1, read as the reverse complement.
TGGGTAAGTGAAGATATCACCGTTACCTTCGCCAACCTGCTGGAAAAAGTAGCACAGATCAGCCCTCTCCTGCGTGTACGGTTTAGCACCTCTCACCCTAAAGATATTACAGACGAAGTATTGTTCGTTATAGCTAAGTACGAGAATATCTGCAATTACATCCACCTGCCGGTGCAAAGCGGAAGTACCCGTATCCTCCAACTCATGAACCGTACCTATACCCGGGAATGGTACATGAAAAAGATTGAAAGAATACGGGAAATACTCCCCGACTGTGCACTGTCTACCGACGTGATCACCGGTTTCTGTACAGAAACGGAAGAAGATCACCAGGAGACACTCAGCATGATGGACTATGTCAAATACGACCTGGCCTATATGTTCTTCTACTCAGAACGTCCGGGGACCCTGGCGGCACGCCGTTACCAGGACGATATTCCGGAAGACGTGAAGAGAAGACGACTGGCTGAAGTGGTGGAACTGCACCGCGGACATTCTTTGTTAAGCATGCAGAAAGATGTAGGCAAGACGTTCAAAGTACTGATAGAAGGAACGTCAAAGAGATCTGAAGATCATTTGTTTGGAAGAACAGATCATAATAAGGTGGTGATTTTTCCTAAAGAAGATCATAAAAAAGGCGAATACGTATGGGTGAAGGTAGAGGATTGTACTGCCGGCACCTTATTGGGAACATCGACAGGCAAAGCATAAAAAGATAAATTATTGGATCACTGCTCCTTTTGTTGTTCCTTCGGGCAAAGCAAAAGGATAAAATAAGGATATGGATAATATACAGTCCATTAAAAACAGGTTTGGCATTATAGGAAACTCCCCCGCATTGAACTATGCGCTGCAGGTAGCAATACAGGTGGCTAATACGGATCTTACCGTATTGATCGTGGGAGAAAGCGGCGTTGGTAAAGAAGTGTTTTCCAATATCATCCACTCCCTGAGTGCCCGGAAACATAACCCATTTATTGCCGTTAACTGCGGCGCTATTCCGGAAGGTACCATCGACTCTGAATTATTTGGTCACGAGAAAGGCTCCTTTACCGGTGCGGTAGACAGCCGCAAAGGTTACTTTGAAACCGTAAGCGGCGGTACCATTTTCCTGGATGAGATCGGGGAAATGCCCCTCGGTACCCAGGCCCGTTTATTACGCGTACTGGAAACAGGAGAATATATAAGAGTAGGATCTTCCAAAGTACAGAAAACAGATGTAAGGGTAATTACCGCTACTAACCGCGATCTGCTGGACCATACACAGCAGGGCAAGTTCCGGGAAGACCTCTACTACCGTTTAAATACCGTGCCTATCAGGGTCCCTTCCCTGCGCGACAGAAAAGAGGATATTTACCTGCTGTTCCGCAAATTCTGCGTAGACTTCTCCGAACGCTATAAATCACCTTCTATACAACTGGACGATGAAGCCCGGGATATCCTGGTGAATTACCCCTGGAGAGGTAACGTACGTGAACTGAAGAACATGGCAGAACAGATCTCTGTGCTGACAGTGGATAAACTGGTGAACGCCAAAGAATTAAGACGCTTCTTACCCGAAGTACTGGAAACATCCCGCCTCCCTATGCTGGCCGGACCACATTCCAACGGTAGCAGCGACTTTGCCAGCGAAAGGGATATCCTCTACAAGCTGTTTTTTGATATGAAAAAGGATGTAACGGAATTGAAGAAAATGTTCTTTGATGTCCTCCAGAATCCTAACATCATACACAATAACAACTTCCAGGATAATCATGTAATGCACAACTTCCACCCGCAACAGGAAGTAGTCACCAGCAGTAGTTCTGCCGCATTATCTTCCCCCCAGCCTTTTATCTTACAGGATAATAATAAGATAGACCACCACGAAGAAGTGGAAGAAACACTGTCTATTGCCGACAAGGAAAAAGAACTCATCGTAAAAGCGCTGAAAAAACATAAGGGAAAAAGAAAAGATGCTGCGTTGGATTTAGGTATTTCTGAAAGAACTTTGTACAGGAAACTGAAAGAATACAACATCAACGAATAATGAAAATGATCAGACTAATTATCGCAATAAATATGCTGCTGGTATTGGGCGGATGCTCCGTAAAATATTCAGCTTCCGGTGCCAGTATAGAACCAGGGGCCAAAACCGTGAATGTCCGGTTTATTGAGAACAGGGCGCCTATCAATAACCCGACGTTAAGCCAGAACCTGACCGAAAAACTGCGTACCAAGATACAGTCGCAGACCAGGCTTACCCAAACCAATGAAGATAATGCTGATTATGAGTTCAAAGGGGCTATTACAGGCTATTCCTTCAGTAACGCCGCCGTTACCAATGTGGATAAGGCCTCCACTTCCCGTCTGAATGTAACCGTAAGCATCACTTTTATTAAAAGGATCGGTGATAAGAAGGGTTTTACCCAGTCTTTTACCCGCCCGGCAGAATTCCCGGCAACCCAGCTGCCCAGCGCAGTAGAGAATGGATTACTGGAGAATACCATCATCCCCGGAGTAGTGGATGATATCTTTAATAAAGCTTATGCTAACTGGTAGTAAGTACTTCATACATATTTGAATTTTTTTCATACTTTAGCAGCATATGACCGCGAACAGGATCATTCAGCATATCTTCCAGGAACCTGATATCAAGCAGGTGGATGAGGCAGCTATAGAGCGGCTGGTAACGTCGTATCCGTATTTTACTACTGCACGCCTGCTTCTTGCCAAAAAACAATATACCGTACAACGCAATCTGCTGGCCCCGGCCGTTAAAACAGCCCAGTTGTACAGTACCAACATGCATTACTTCTACCGGTTCATTACCAGTGATGAAGCAAAGGCTGTTGTAACTCCTGAGGTACCTTTTGTTCCTGAACCGGTAAAACCTGTTGAACCGGAACAGCCTGCTGCATATGTTCCTTTACTGGACGATTCTCTCCTCTCTTATCCGGGTCTGACTCCGGAGAAAGAAGAGTTCATTACTATTTCTGATAAAGAAATAGTGGTAGATGGACCTGAGTATGTGCCGGAACCTGTGAATGTGGAACCAGAGACTCTTTACGTAGCGCCGGAACCTGTGAATGCAGAGCCGGAACCTGCTTACACAGCGCCTGAACCTGAAATCCTGTACGAAACACCGGAAACGGTTTATAAAGCGCCGGAAGTGGAAGCAACCCCTTCTCCTATTACAGTAATAAAGCCAATGGCCGATACCACTGTAAACACCGGAATAGAGGATGATGATATCAAAATCTTCCCGCTGGAAATGGGGCCTGCGGAAAATACCCTTACTTACCAGCCTTTATATACCGACGACTACTTCGCCTATAAACGCCTGAAAGAACCGGAACAGGCCGAAGTGATCAGTGAAAAAGGCGCTTCTGAAATGAAGAGCTTCACTTCCTGGCTGAAAGATATCAAACATACCTTCTCGGAAAAGGCTACTAAAGAACAATATCACAAGGAATTAAGGCGCAGTTATGAAGACTTCGATCCTGAAGTTTCGGAGGCGGTAGAGAAGATGGCGATGGAGTCTATCACCCTCACTGATGACGTTGTTTCTGAAACACTGGCGGAAATCTGGGCGAAGCAAAGGCAGTACCAAACGGCCATCCACATATATCAAAAATTAAGTTTGCTTAATCCCAACAAAAGCGCTTATTTTGCGCAAAAGATTAAGGAATTACAGTTACTAACAGACAATAATTAACACATATATTATGTTATTCATTTTCGGTATATTAATCATCCTGGCCTGCGTGCTGTTGGGCTTTTTCGTACTGGTGCAGAACCCTAAAGGTGGTGGATTATCCGGTTCTTTCGGTGGTTTCGGTAACCAGGTGATGGGTGTTCGTCAGACAACAGATGTACTTGAAAAAGGTACATGGGTACTGGCTGCCCTTATCGCGGTGCTTTGCCTCACTTCTACTTTCTTCATCTCCAAAGGAACAGTGGCAAAACAACCTAAAACTATCATGGAACAAGCTGCTGGTAGCGCTCCCGTACAGCCTTCAACACCAATGACACCTGCGCCAGCGCCTAAAAAACCGTAAATAACCGGTTTGATAAAGATAATGTAGGACCTCGCCCTTAAAAAGCGAGGTTTTTTATTGAATACTACCCTACCCTCTATGGCAAAAAAGAGTAAATCTAAACAGAAGAAGCAAAAATCCCCCTGGGTGAAACGTTTGCTGGTGGCATTGTGCTGCCTTGCGGCAGGCGTTTTAGTCTATGTAGGCTACCGTACATTTGGTCCTAATACAAAAGCATTCGGAGACAATAAATTCTTTTACGTACGCACCGGTAGCACTTATTCGGCTGTGCTGGAGGGATTGGAAGAACAGGAGATCATCCGCAGCCGCAGCAGCTTCGACTGGGTAGCACGCGAACTCAGTTATCCCCAGCACGTAAAAGCCGGTAAATACAAAATCACCCGGGGAATGAGTAACTTTGAGATAGTGAAACTGCTGCGTTCCGGCAGACAAACACCGGTTATTCTTACTATCACAAAACTGCGTACCAAAAAAGACTTTATCCATAAGATATGCGCCAATCTGGAAGCCGATTCTGCTACCCTGCTGGCCTTGATCAATGACCAGGTATACCTGCGCCAGTTCAATGTGGATACCAATACCGTCATGTGCGCCGTTCTTCCAAACAGTTATGAGTTTTACTGGAATACCTCCGCGGAAAGCGCTTTTAAGAAGATAGAAGAAGGCAGGGAAGAGTTCTGGACAGAAGCCCGTAAGGAGTCTGCGAAACACCTGGGCCTCACTATCAACCAGGTAACTATCCTTGCCTCTATCGTAGAAGAAGAAAGTAATAAGAACGATGAGAAACCGCTCATCTCCAGCGTATACCTGAACCGCTTCCGTAAAGGAATGCGCCTGCAGGCAGATCCTACCGTGAAATTTGCTTTGCAGGATTTTGGTCTGAGGAGGATCAGGGAAGTTCACCTGCTGTTCGACTCTCCTTACAATACTTACCGTAACGAGGGTTTGCCTCCGGGCCCTATCTGTACCCCTTCCATCAAAACGCTGGAAGCCGTGCTGAATACCCCGGAAACAGACTACCTCTATTTCTGCGCCAAATGGGATTTCTCCGGTTATCATGCTTTTGCTGCTACCTATGAGGAGCACATGAAGAACGCCAGAGCATACCAGGCCGCGTTAAACGCAAGAGGAATATAAGATTATGTTCAAACCGGAAAGACTTGTACTCAATTCGAAACCAGTCCGCAGTGTGGTTAACAGAAGCAAAACACTTGTGTTACCCGGCTTTGAAGGACTGCCATTTTATGATGTAGTAAAGTTTTTCCTGAAAGAAACCCGCAATAAAAGCCTGGGGGAAAGGGCAGCAGCTATCTCATTCAACTTCCTGCTGGCCATTCCCCCGTTCTTTATCTTCCTGTTCACACTGGTTCCCTACATCCCCATGAAGAATGTAGAACCTACTCTCTACGAACTGGCAGAAGACGTAACGCCCAACTACAATACCTACATGATTGTACGCGATATGATCCATGACTTCCTGTATACGCATCGTAACGGGCTGTTATCCATCGCGTTCCTGATGGGATTCTTCGCTTCTTCCAATGCAGTAATGGGCCTGATGCGCGCCTTTAATAAAAAGTCGCCCGGTTTCAGAAGGAGGAAATGGTGGCAGAAACGTCTAACAGCATTGAGGATCACCGTTATTCTCGTATTCCTGTTACTGTTGACCGTCATCCTCATCATTGCCCAGGGAACCGTATTAAAGTTCATATTTGATGCCCTCGGCATCACTAACAGAAGGATTCTCTCCCTGGCAGATGTCACCCGCTGGATATTGATAGGATTGCTCTTCTTTTCTACCCTGTCTGTGATCTACCGCTTTGTACCAGCTACTACCAAACGATGGAAATTCGTTACCGCAGGGGCTACTTTTGCTACCATGCTGATGATCCTCGTCACCATCCTATTCTCCTATTTTGTCAATAACTTCAGTAACTATAACAAGATTTACGGCTCTATCGGTACCATCATCATCCTGATGCTTTCCGTTTATTTCTACTCTTTCATCTTACTCGTTGGTTTTGAGCTGAATGCGAGTATCAGGATCCTGAAGGAGACCCCTGCCCACGATAAATTATAAAAAATCCGTATCTTTGAAAGGTATTTCGTGTAGTGTTGTGGCCCTTTAGTACCTATATCTTGAGTTTATGTTAAAAATTTGCTCTCAACTGTTCATTTGTTCGTGGCTTACCTACGCCAGTGTGCCCGGGTTGCCACTTGAAATAGGCGCTCCTCTTCCCAAAGCAGACCTGCTTCTTCATGATGTTTCCGGTAAGGATATCACACTTAATCAGGCTAAAAAAAGCAATGGGATACTGGTAATGTTCTCCGGCAATGCCTGCCCTTATATAGAGCGGAATAAGGCAAGAACACAGGAAATCTGCCGTTATGCACTGAATAATAATATTGGCGTGGTGCTGGTGAATGCCAACAGTGGCAGGGAACAGTTTGAGGCGATGAAAGCATATGCTGCAGAGCAGCAATATACCTGGTATTATGTAGCTGATAATAAGGGAGAGCTGGCGGATGCTTTTGAAGCTACGCATACGCCTGAATGTTATCTTTTTAACCAGAATGCTAAACTGGTATACAAAGGTGCGATAGACGATAATCCGGGCAATGCGGACGCAGTAAAAAGCCGTCACCTGAATAACGCAATTAACGATATGCTGGCCAATAAGCCGCTGAAGGTAAATACCACAGCGACTATCGGATGTAATATAAAAAGGTTTTAGTACACCATAAAAACAGCATTACCGAACAGCAGCTTACCGTTTTCCCAGAAACTGCGGAACAATACGTCATCTGCTATCATCACTATTTTACCTTCGCCGATTTCCTTTACACCGAAAAGCAGGCCATCTTTCAGCTTCTTACGTGTTTCTGTGCCTACAAATCCGCTGAGGTAATTGTTCTTTTTCAGTATGCCTACATTCCAGCCGCCATCTTCCAGGAATTCATATATTTTGCTATCCTGTTTAAGGGTATAATAGGTTTCCGGGAAACCAAAGGCTAAGGGATGCGTATTATCCAGTTGTACTTTATAGATGGCTCCGGGGATCATCTGTTTTACACTTTCTCTTTCCCTGTTGGCATATGGTTTCAGCAGGCCATATTCATCTTTCTTCTCTAAGATATCTTCATCATGTTTTTTCAGTTTAATGCCCCAGTCCAAAGTAGCGATCTGGCTGAGTGCATCCTGCATAGCGATTAACTTTCCACCGGAGGAGATCCAGTCTTTCAACCGGGCCGCAGTTTCTTTTTCAGCAAGATATTTATAGTTACCATCCGGTAAAATCAGGACATCCATCTTTTTCCAGTTTACTTCATCCAGGTTTTGCTGATCTATCACAGTGATGGGGTAACCGATCTGTTGTTCAAAGAAATGCCATACTTCACCGGCGGCCAGGGAAGAAATACCATCCCCCATTACAACGGCTACACGTACCGGTTTAATATAGTGTACTTTATCAGAGCCAAAGTCCATCCCTTTTTCTACAAAGCCGGTACCTACTATATCCAGCCCTGTTTTAAACTTGTTCGCCAGTGCAGTTACATCTTCATCAAAATGAGCCCCGTTACCTGATCGTGTAATGATAAGCGTTCCTGCGGAGAAAGCCTTCCCTCCTGCCGTAAACGGCTCTTCGGCATAACGTACCATGATCTTCTTTTGCAGCAGAGCTGCCAGGAATTTCACATCTTTGATACTGTTCCAGCAGGCCAGGTAAGCGTATGGTTTAGCGGCTGCCAGATAAGTATTATTAGTAGCAGGGAAGCTGTCTTTTGCGGGCTCTAATGATTGCTTTAATGCATAACTGGGCAGGCCATAGGCATATGGTAAAGCCCAGGCGGTGATATCGTACGTAACGGAATCGTTCAGATGGGAATCCGGTTCAAATAATACACGTAACAGATTAGAGCGGGGTTGTGCAGCACTGATCACTAGGTCTTCCTTCTCTATTGTAAACCCTTCTGTTTTGCCATTAAAATAATTGAAGCCGGTCGCTTTATTTACAGCAGCACCGTAGCCGAAACGGATATTGTTATTGTTTAACAGGGTGGCTAAACTGGCCAGCTTTTCGGTGTTCCCTGCGGCCTTTATTACATAAGCATTGAAAGGTCCTTCGGGAGTATGTACAGCATCGTAAAAGTAGCGCGTGAAATCAGACAGTAATTCGTTGGCCTGCTGAGAAGATATTTCGATAGTAGATAACCCGGTAGTAAAATGATGAGAGATACGCTGGGATAACGTCAATGTATCTCCGTCTTCTTTCAGGGCAGCGATACCGGCGTGTCCGCCGCCACCTTGCTCGTAAGTCATACCGATAGCCCCGTTGTAGGTGGGATAGGTATCTCCGTAACTGGGGTAGAACATATCAAATACTTCTTTTGTGAAGTATAACCAGCCTTCGTTATCGAAGTATTTAGCGTTGTTTTTACCGATAAGGATCTGCATATCCCTTTGCCATGGCTTGATCACCTCATGTAAAGGTTCTGCTGCCGGGGCAAAGTAATAGGGAGCGTTGATGGATTGTTCATGAAAATCCACATGCACCTGTGGCATCCAGCGGTTGTATTGTAATATCCTCTGACGGGATTCTGTTTGTGTTTGCCAGGCCCAGTCGCGGTTAAGGTCGAAGTAATAGTGATTGGCACGTCCACCCGGCCATGGTTCATGATGTTCTCTTCCGGACAATTCCGGGTCGATCATTTTCGTATGTACCTGGTTGTAGAAGTTCACGTAACGTTCTCTGCCATCCGGATTGAGACAGGGATCTATAATGACCACCGTATTTTTCAGCCATTGCTGATCTTTCTGCGCCAGTTTGTACAGGGTAAGCATAGCGGCTTCTGAGGATACAGCTTCATTCCCGTGAACGTTGTAACTAAGCCATACGATAACAGGGTCTCCGCTGGTCGTCTTTCCGCTTCCTCCTGCCAGTTCCAGGTTATGTTGTCTGATCTGTTCCAGTTTGCCGAAGTTCTCCGGAGAGGTGATCGTAGCCAGCATCAGCGGACGGCCTTCGTAGGTAGTTCCATATTGTGCAAGCTCCATGTTAGGCGTAACGGCGGCTACTGCCTTGAAATATTCCAGTACTTTATAATGAGGCGTGAACTGGCTGCCTAAAGGGTAACCGAGGAATTGTTCAGGTGTTTGCAGCGATTGGGCGAAACCTGAGAACATGAAGATCATCCATACAGCCAACAACAATACTTTGCGCATATACATCCAGCAATTTATGCTACTAAGATAGATATTTTAGCCATCTATGCTATTTATTATGCGGTTGAGTATTTTTATCTGGGATGGGGTAAGTGTTAATGTTGTTTTACCGGCAGCCGCCTCTTTATTGATCCGTTCTTTTGCTTTCTCTTTATCAACATATACCTCTATACTAAGACCCAGGATCACTGTCCTTTCAATAGAACTGTTTTTATTAGCATCACAGAACCACAGGAGAAAAGGCAGGTTCTGATGAAAAATTGCAGCGGCAATATTATCCAGGGCTTCTGCGGCAGTACCTACAAATTTAGCTGCCATCTTATTCAGGATCAATAATGCGGTGGTATCGTTATCCCTGATAACATAGTCCCTTAATGAATCCAGTACTTTAAAACTGCAATTATCATCTGAGATTAAGCTGGTAGATTTCAGGACCGTGTAATAGGTTTTGGGCTCTTTTGCTATTGCGCATATAGTTTGTCCATTAAGGACCGACAAATTAAGCAGCAACATGAAAAATAAGATCGTGGTCTTCATGGTAAGGGTTATGGGTAAATAAATATTATTCCTTCATACTATCCCCCAACAAACTAAAATTCTGCGTACAATCCAATACGCCATCAATACGGTAATACATAAATACGCCGGTCCGCTGATCATCACGCCAGTTACCCGTTTCAGACAACTGACCATTCGCATAATAAATCATCCGGCAGCCATTCAGCTTACCATTTTTACGATAATACTGTTCTTTTAATCTCCCGTCTCTGAAATAAACTTCTACGAGTTCCTGTCCTGGTACACCGGGAATGCTATATACCCGTTTGCATACGGTTCCATCTTCTTCCCGCATGATCTGCCGCAGGGTAAATTCGTTAATATTCTGGTTGTTACAGCTGGTTGTTACAACAAACAGCATTAAACTGCACATGCATTTTATTGCTGTATTCATAGGTTATGTTAAGGTAAAACGCATTCCGGCTGCGTAAAAATTGCCCCCTCTCACAAACATATATAAAATATCGTTAACACAAGTAACACGTTTGTTGGTTTTAATAATTCTAATTCCGTCGAATTCGATGGAATGTCTTTTTAACTAACTCTTTCACACTAATACTAAATGAGTTAAGACCAGCCAAATTTTTAATTCCCTCGAATTCGAGGGAATTAAAACCGGGATTATTGATACTTTCCCAAATGCCCAGGAATTCAACAGTATTCCTGTTTCTTAACCAATGCTCAATAAAGAAATCTCCTTCTTTTGCTCTTACCATATCGGTAAGCGAAATGTAGTCTTCGTTGTTGTGAGTGATGACGGATATTACATTATCCTGTACATTAATTTCTCTTTTCTTAACCATTATTTTGAGATTAACTAAACAATAATTAAAGATAAGAATAAACAGAAATATTATAACTGATTACAATAGCTTTAATGAGAGACTCCCCTAAGTATTTTCGGTAGAGATGACACCGGATTTTCCGCCATCTCTTTATATGATAATTCTCCTTATATTTTAATACATTACTAATCAGTGGTAAAAAAGCATCAAAATATTAATTACTACTGATAAGCAACTGATACTCTGCCATTTAGCATATATAACCCGTATATAAGCCCTATATAACCCCTATATAACAGGTATATAAGCCGTACTTATATAGATAGGGCTTATATACCTCTTATATAGAAGTCTGGTAAGAATTATAGGAAGTTTAAAGAAGCGTTTAAGCGCTTACTGTGTTGTTTTCGATGTTTATTACAAACACGGAGCTGATTGAATAGTACCGGGCTTTAAGGCAGTCCCCCAAATAAAAAAGCCGCATAGGCTTAAAACCTATGCGGCTCAAATAAAAGAATGCTTTACAAACTCAGCTCCAGCCTCGCAAACAAAAACCGGCCGTTATAACCGAACTGCGTAGCTCTTCTGCTATACCGGAACTGGTTATTGGTGGTATTATTAGGGTTAGCCACCAGATCAGGATACACGTCAAAGACATTATTAGCCCCTACACTGACTTTAAACGCCTTAGTGAGCTTGTACCCTACCGCGGCATCCGTTACCACCTTAGCGGAGTACGTCTGATAGAAATTCGGATCGTTGGTCGCCTCTTCTACACTTCCAAAATGTACACTGCGCAAAAACACATTAAAGCGACGGAGAGTATAAGAAAGGGTTACATTGATCTTCTCACGGGGAACCGTTCTCTCCAGGTAAATCCTGCTGGCCCGGCTAAAATAGATATTCTCCTTACCCTTCAGCTTCTCAGATGCCATTACCCCGCCTACCTGCTGCGTATAGCCATAAGTACCGGAAAGGTCTGCCCGCAAAGAACCTGCACCTAAACGTGTACCATACGTAAACACGACATCTATACCTTTAGTCTCAGAATTAATAGCATTGGCAAAAAATGCAGCCCTGTTCGCATTGGCTAAAGACAACAACTGATAAATCTCCTTATCCACTGCAGAAGCTGTATCCGCATTACTACCTGAGAACTGATCAGTATATACTATACGGTCATTAATACGCGTAAAATACCCATCCACAGTAAGACTGAATTTGCCAAAAGTACTGGTGAAACCAGCGCTCACACTTTTGGATTTCTCCGGCTTCAAAGCCGGGATACCTAACAACTGCGCAGGACGGCTGTCATTTGTAAAAGTACCTACTTCATAGGGTACACCGTCTACGAACAGAGTAGAAGTAGAAGAATAGAACCGCTGATGCAAAGACGGCGCCCTGAAACCAGTACTTGCAGAGGCACGCAAAGCGGTTCCCTCACTCAACTTATAACGGCTGGTGATCTTACCATTTAAAGTACTGCCAAAATCATTATAGTTCTCAAAACGCAACGCTCCTCCCAACAAAAACTCCTTCGTAAAATTAGCCTCTACGTCCACATAGCCGGCAATAGCACTGCGCGTAGCCGTAATCGCATTCTCCGGACGAAAACCGGGGAATACCTGCGCACCACCTGCACGGGCAGTTCCATCAGGCCCGAACACCGTGTTAACCGAACCTTTAGGGTCCGGTATCAGGATAGGATTGCCATTAGCATCTGTACCGATTTTAGTGGCCCGGCCATAATCCGTATAAGAGTTCTCCGCACCAGCTACGATCTGATATTGCTCAAAACGATGCTCCGCACCAAACGCCACATCAAACACTCCCAGGCGACGGGAGAAATCCAGGTTGGTCGTATTCTGCATGAATATCAAACCTCCACAGCGGAAACTGGTAGGCGATGCTTTCCCCATAGATGCATTCAGTGAATTCGCGACGTTGAAATCAAATTCATTCCGGCCATAAGTATTACTGAAATCGACTTTCCATTCGCCCACATTTCCCCGTATACCGGCAGCTAAAGAACGGTCGTAAATATCACTATGGATCTCCGGTAAAAAACCTATAGGATAAATGTCCAGGATATTCCGGCTGTCACTGGGTAAACGGTACACCCCTCCGGCTTCTCCATTCCGGTAACCAATGCCACCAAAAATATACACCTCCGCATTATTCTCTAATGGGAAACTGGCATTCATGAACAATTGCGAACTGCGTATTTTCGATTGCCCCGCTCTCATACGGATATCATTACGGGTGATTTTATTCGCCACTAAAAAAGAATCCGTTTTATCTACTGCACCGGGATAAGTCCTGTAAATAGCGCCAACCCATGGCCCGGAACGGTTCGTATAATTACGGAAATCATAAGACCCGCCAAAGTTGATATAACCGCCATGAGTACCTACAGGTACACCATAGTTAACACCCGTCTGCACCGTCTGACCATCCATATTATTATCCGCCTGCGAAGTGACATTCGCGCCAGTGGTAACGTTTACGTTTAAACGATTCACATTGCTTTTAAGAATAATGTTGATCACGCCTGCAATGGCATCTGAACCATATTGCGCAGCTGCCCCATCACGCAGTATTTCAATGCGGTCGATAGCGGCTGTAGGAATGGCATTCATATCAGTACCTACGGCGCCACGGCCAAAACTTCCGTTTACATTTACCAGCGCGGTATTGTAACGGCGTTTACCATTTACCAGTACCAGCACCTGATCTGGGCCTAGTCCGCGTAAGGATGCAGGATCTACGTGGTCTGTACCGTCGGCAACGGTCTGTGTACCTGAACTGAAAGAAGGGGCCACGTAATTTAAGATCTGATTGACAGATACCTGCGGTGCATCAGAAGTAATGCGTTTGATATCAATGACATCTACGGGTACAGGCGTTTCCGTTTGGGTCCGTGGCAGGTTGCGGGAACCCAATACCACCAGTTCATTCATAGTAGTACTGGCCACCAGGGTTACATCTATAGTGGCCGTTTGTCCGGCAGTGACCGTCACCGGTTTTCGTTGTGGGACGAACCCTACATAACTGATAAGTACCGTATATGTTCCCGGTATTACTTCGAGGGTGAATTTACCCTGTGCATTGGTATAACCGCCTTTATTGGTATGCTCTACCTGTACGGTAGCACCGGCCAGCGCAGATTTACCATCAGTGACAGTACCGGTAATGGTCTGACCATACCCCTGCACGACGACAATAAATAATAAAACAAAAAATAGCAAATGGTTAAATGGGCGTAACATAAAGTGTTAGATTTGGGTTATATAATTGATTTAGATGTGGCGACGGGTTTTCTGATGGTTGCTTACTAAATTACTGATTTTACAATAATATACTATGCGTATAATAATTTTGCTTTTACTCACTACCACAGGTTATGCCCAACAAAACGCATATCACTATACGGTCAGGAAAAATGTCACTGTAACACATGGTGCAGTAGTATCCGCTCATCCGCTGGCCAGTGAGGCGGGGTTACAAATGTTACAACAGCACGGTAATGCAGTGGATGCGGCCATTGCCACCCAGTTAGCGCTCGCCGTCGTATACCCCGGTGCAGGTAACCTGGGTGGTGGGGGATTCCTCGTAGGCCATCTTAAGAACGGGAAAAACATCGCTATAGACTATCGGGAAGCAGCTCCGGCAAAGGCTTCCCGGGATATGTACCTTGATAAGAGCGGCAACGCCGACACAAAATTAAGTCAGGATGGACACCTGGCGCCCGGTGTCCCTGGTACTATTGCAGGCATCTACGCATCATTGCCATATGCCCGCCTGCCCATCGCTACGCTGATAGCTCCTGCTATTACACTGGCAGAAAAAGGCTTTGTGATCACTGCGGCAGAAGCAAAAAATCTGAACGCACATCAGGAGCAATTTAAACAGTTAAATACAAAATCCTGCGTTTTTATAAAAACATGGAAAGAAGGAGATACACTTATACAGAAGGACCTCGCCAATACCCTGAAAAGAATACGCGATAAAGGACGTGCAGGATTCTACGAAGGAGAAACGGCTAAACTGATAGTAGCAGAAATGCAACGTGGTCATGGCCTCATCACTACAGCAGACCTGAAAGCATATAAAGCAAAAGAAAGAACGGCCGTAGTATTTAATTACAAAGGATACGAGGTGGTGACCATGCCCCTGCCTTCCAGTGGTGGCGTGGCTTTACAACAGTTGATGGGAATGGTGGAGAAATATCCGCTGGCTGCCTGGGGCTTTCATTCATTACAATCCGTACAACTGATGATCGAAGCAGAACGCCGCGCTTATGCAGACAGGGCAGCATTCCTCGGAGATCCCGACTTTGTAAAAGTGCCTGTGAAACAACTCACCTCAAAAGCCTACCTCGCAGAACGGATGAAAGATTATGATCCAACAAAAGCAGGTTCCAGCGAACAAACCAAAGCTGGCGTTGTTGCTGAAAGTATGGAGACCACCCATCTTTCCGTGATGGATGCTGATGGCAACGCCGTATCCGTTACCACTACCTTAAACGGCGGCTACGGCAGTAAAGTGGTAGTTGGTGGCGCTGGCTTTTTCCTCAACAATGAAATGGATGACTTCAGCGTTAAACCCGGCATACCTAATATGTACGGACTGGTAGGAGCAGAAGCAAATGCCATCGCTCCGGGCAAACGGATGCTGAGTTCCATGACACCCTCCATTGTATTGAAAAACAGTCAGCCTTACCTTGTTGCAGGTACTCCGGGCGGCTCTACCATCATCACCTCTGTTTTTCAGACGCTGATGAACGTACTGGAATTCAACCTGCCTGCAGATCAGGTAGTGAATGCGCCTAAATTCCACCACCAGTGGCTGCCGGATGAAGTAGCGGTAGAACCGGATTTCCCGGATACACTCACGCTGCAACTGAAAAATATGGGGTATAAAATAAAGACCATGGGGTATATTGGCCGTACAGAAGTGATCAAAGTAAATGAGAAAGGACAACTGGAAGCCGTAGGTGATAAAAGAGGCGATGACAGCGCCGCAGGATACTAAAATTATTAAACCATGATAGAACAGCTCTATTTGGACAGCGCCATCACAAGACTCAGTTATTATAAAATGCTGGGAGATAAAACCATGGAGCAGTTAACAGGTGAACAACTGCACTGGCAGCCTGATGGTGAACCTAACAGTATTTATCTCATCATCAAACACCTGAGTGGGAACATGCTCTCCCGCTGGACAGACTTCCTGACTTCCGACGGGGAAAAACCCTGGCGCGACAGAGATACAGAATTTGAAGAAGCGGAAGCCTCTAAAGAAAACATACTGGACCTATGGGAAAAAGGATGGACCTGCATGATAAATGCACTCTCTGCATTACAACCCGCTGATCTGGAAAAAACCATCTTTATCCGCAATGAACCACATTTCGTTATAGATGCCGTCAACAGGCAGTTATGTCATGTGCCTCATCACGTTGGACAAATTGTGTACATTGGCAAAATGATCAGGAAAGAAAACTGGCAAAGCCTGTCTATTCCCAAAGGACATTCACAGGATTTTAATAGAGAAAAGTTCGGAAAATAAATGAGATACTTACTACTGGCTTTATTCCTCACAGCCTGCAATAGCAGTCATACCAACAGCCTGCTGATCCATAAGAAATGGCGCGTATACGATTTTGTGGTTCCGCCGGGATCCCCCTACGATAACACGCAAATCACCCAGGCCATAGACCTGAAGCGTGGCTACTACAGTAACGTATATTATCAGTTCCTGGATAATAACGTGTTCATCGCTACCATTGATAACAAACCAGACACCGGGAAATACCAGTTATTGAGCAATGGCGCTGTCATCTCCATCACGGCTCCCAATGGGCTGCGCGATGCAGAAAACCTGGTCACCATCACCAACCTGGATGAAACTCATTTTGATATGAAAGTAAAATCCGGCGAATATTACTTCATCATCAAAACAAAAGCGGAATAGTGCAGACCTTACGTACCGATATCACTCCTGGTAATACCGTTGATATCAACGGGAAAGAACACCTTTTCTTTTCAGGCTTCTCCTATCTTGGGCTGCATACGCATCCCCTGTTCAAAGAAGCACTGAAAGCCGGTATTGATCGATATGGTACGATATTCATCTCCTCCCGTATAGCCAATGTGCAGCTTTCCCTGTATGACGAGCTGGAACATGCATTGGCAACTGCCCTGCACCAGCAGGCAGCAGCAACCTTCTCTTCCGGTTATATGGCATCCCAGGCGGCTGTACAATACGCTGCCACACAGGGTACGTTACTGTATGCACCGTCTGCGCATCCGGCTCTGTGGCTGGGTAAACCTGTAATACCGGACATTCCCTGGCACGACTGGGCTACACAGACCATAGCATTGATAAACAGTCATGCAGATGATACGTTTGTAGTAGTGGCTGATGGCGTGAACCCGCTCACCAGTACCATCAATGATTTCAGTTGGTTAACACAGCTGAAAAGAAAGGCATTGATATTGATCGATGATTCGCACGGTATAGGTATCCTGGGGCCTACCGGCAATGGTATCACGCATACACTGCCCCCGCAGCAGGATTACCTGCTGGCCGCCTCCCTGGCAAAAGCCTATAGCGTTCAGGGTAGTGTGGTAGCCGGCAGAGGCGCCCACATTGCCGCTATTAAAAAACTACCCCTGTTCACCGCAGGTACACCGCTGATGCCTGCCAATGCATATGCCTTCCTGCAAAGCCTTTCGCTGCATGATACGCAAAGAGCACTGCTACACAAACAAATCGCTTACTTTAAGATCATTACGGCAGATATCCCGAATGTCCATAACCCGTTCCTGCTGCCTATGTTCGTATTACAGCAGCCGGCAGGTATAGAAACACAACTGCTGGAACATGATATTATTATTTCTTCATTCAGATACCCATCACCGGATAGTCCACCTATCAACAGGATAGTCGTTTCTGCCCATCATACCTCACACCAACTGGACATTCTACATAAATTGTTAAAAAATAATACTGCGCAATAGTCGGCGGATTAGTGGCGTTAGGCTTATTATCATAGATAACCGGCTATGGACTATGGACTAATTCAACTATTTTTGCCCGGAATAAACATTTGCTGCGCTGAAAAAGGTACGTAAAATAACATCTATTGTCCTGTTGTCTATATTAGGGATCGCTATTTTACTGGGTATCCTGGTGAACATACCGGCTGTCCAGAACTACCTGGTTCAACAGGTCACTTCCCGTTTATCTGATCAACTAAAGACAAGGGTACAGATCGATCATGTTAATATACGGCTCTTTAATAGCTTACGGCTGGAAGGCACTCTCATAGAAGATCAGCACAAAGATACGCTCCTGTATGCGGGCGTACTGCAAGTACGTATTACCGACTGGTTCTTCTTCCAGGAGAAACCGGTCATCAAATTCGTAGGACTCGAAGATGCCCAGATCAATTTCTTACGCCGCAGGAACGACTCTGTCTGGAATTATGCATTTATTGAGGATGCCTTTAGCAGTGCTCCCGACACCAGCAAAACCCCTAAGACAGGAGGAGGCCTTTCCATAGATCTTCGCCAGGCCGATCTGCGGAATATCCGTATCAACCAGGCAGATGCCTGGGTGGGAGAAGATATGCGCATTGTTGCCAAACGTATTTACCTGGATGCCAAGAACCTGGACCTGAAACAACATAACATTGATATCCAGGAAATGTCCCTGGAGAAACCAACGTTTATCATTTCCAGTTATGCCTCCTCTCCCCTGCGTCATCGCCGGCCTAAAACGGCTTCTGCGCCGCTCACGGATACCGCCGCTATTCCTGCCCTGCGCTGGAACAGCAATAACTGGAAACTGATTGTAAAAGACCTGTCCATAAAAGACGGGATCTTTGGCGTAGATGACTTACAGGATACTACTGCCGTAGAAGCCGGTTATTTTGCACCGCACCATATCCGCTTCAATGAAATCAATCTGCAACTGACCAATACCAGCCTCATAAAAGACAGTATCATCGGCGACCTCACCTTAAAAACAAAAGAACGCTCGGGCTTTGAGCTGAAAAAACTCACGGCCAGGTTTAAAATGTCGCCGGTGGAAATGGAGTTCTCCGATATGGACCTCGTAACACCCCGCAGTCACCTGCGTAACTACTATACCATGCAGTACGCAGATATCAGCGATATGAGCGACTATATAGACCTGGTATACATGCGGGCCCATTTTGTAAACAGTAAACTTTCCTCAGACGATATCGCTTATTTCGCACCGCCACTTGCTTCCTGGAAAAAGGAAATCTCTTTAAGCGGAGATGCCAGAGGCCCTGTCAGCAATCTCAAAGCCAGTAATATAAACCTGCAGGCCGGTCCGAATACCCGCCTGAAAGGTAGCCTTGAAATGCGTGGCCTGCCGGATATCAATGAAACCTTCATCGATTTTCACACAGACGAGCTGGTAACCACCGGGGCCGACGTACAAAGCTTCATTCCTACTTTGCGGAATGTAGACCCGGTACGTATAGATCACCTCACTAACATCGGGTTCGCAGGTAGCTTCACCGGATTCGTGAATGACTTTGTGGCCTATGGTAAATTCCAGACCAACCTCGGTAACGTGAACTCGGATCTGAACTTTAAGACCAGCGGTGATGTACCGGTATACTCCGGTAGCCTCACCACCAGTAACTTTAACCTGGGCGACCTGCTGGATGTTCCGCAACTGACCACGGTTTCTCTCAGCGCTAAAGTAAACGGGGCGGGCTTCAACTTCAAAACATTAAATGCGTCTGTAGATGCAGATGTGCAACAGATATCCCTCTACGGGTACTCTTACAGTAATATTAAAACCAAAGGGGAACTCAACCGTAAATTCTTTAACGGTTCTCTTACCGCCAATGATCCTAACCTGGATATGGATTTTGCGGGTACCATCGACTTTAACGAACCGGTACCTGTATTTAAATTCAACTCCGATATCCGCCGCAGTGACCTGAAAGCCCTGCATATCGTCAATGACTCTCTCAATTTACAGGCTAAACTTGACCTGAACTTTGCTGGTAGTAACATCGATAACTTCAACGGTTCTGCCAGGGTATACGATGTGTCCCTCCACAGGAATAATCACCGCCTGGAATTCGACTCCCTGAGTTTGGCCACTCACCTGGATAACGGCGTAAAAGTGCTGTCTATACAGGGTAGTGAAATTGGCGGATATGTAAAAGGTAATTACAGCTTCATGCAACTGCCGGATGCCTTCCGCCTGTTGCTGAATAAATACTACCCCAGCTATTTTACGACTGCTCCTGTTGGGGATA
Source organism: Chitinophaga oryziterrae (assembly GCF_009758125.1). GTDB lineage: Bacteria > Bacteroidota > Bacteroidia > Chitinophagales > Chitinophagaceae > Chitinophaga > Chitinophaga oryziterrae. The sequence goes on along the minus strand of NZ_WRXO01000003.1, from coordinate 315,288 downwards.
TCAAACAGGACTTTTCCTTTGCATTTCAGTTAGGACAGGTAGATAAACTGATCCGTGGATTTACGGATAAGATCTCAGGGTTTGATCAGTCTAAAATTGATGGATCGTTAAATACGATCAAAGGTAATCTCGCCCTTAATATTTCTGTTCCGGAAGCGGCTTATGATAAATATAAGTTCGAAGACCTGCAACTGAAAAGTACAGGGAATTTTAATAAGATAGATATCAGTACCAGCATTGGTAAAGTATCTTCAGGGACCCAGCAATGGCTCCAAAACCCATTGATACTGGCCAGTTCCAGCAAGGATACTTCTTATATTAAAGTAGATTTACAGGCAGAGGATACCTCTTCCCTGGACGGCTTCTACGCCCGGGTGGTAACGGTACAGGATGGTGTGAAAGTGAATTTCATCAACAGTGCTTTTACTGTCAATGAAAGACAATGGAACGTAACACCGGGCAATGAGATCTACTGGAGTAAACACTTCCTCACCGTACATAATCTGCGCGTTACCCGTAACGAACAAAGTGTGACCGTAGAAACCAATGAATACAATCCGGATGAATCCCGGTTCAATATCACACTAAAGAATCTGAACCTGGCTGATGTGATCCCCGCCCAGCTGACCACCATGCGTATAGAAGGATTAGCAGATGGTTCCATCAGCGTATCCGACCCTATGCAGAACCTGGACGTTGAAGCGGACATCACCACCAGCGAACTGCGCCTGGACAATGATTCTCTTGGTCTTGTTACATTCAAAGGCGGCTATCGCCAGGAAACGGAAGAAGCTACCTTCTCCGTAGCGTCTGAAAATACCGGTAAGAGCTTCGTGGCCAGTGGAAAAGTAGGCGTATCCAGCACTAACAATAATATCCTCGCAACGGTAGACCTCAACGGGGCTTCCGTAGCATTGCTGGACCGTTTCGTAAATGGATATGTGACAGACCTGAAAGGATTGGCTACCGGCAAACTGGATATCAGCGGAACTACCTCCCGCCCTTCGGTAAAAGGCAGTCTGAAAATAGATAGTGTGGGTGTAAAAGTCCTGTACCTGGGTACACATTATACCATACCTAAATTGAATATAAACGTAGATGATAACCTGATCGAGTTCGGGAACTTCACTATTATAGATAAAAATAACACAAAGGCCAGTGCCAGCGGATACATCTCTCATGATCATTTTGACAACCTCAACTTCGACTTCGAAGTAACGGCACGTAACTTTGTATTCCTGAATACAGAAGCGGCGGACAGTGATTTATTTTATGGAGATGTCATTGCAGATGGTAAGGTATACTTTACCGGACCATTGAATGATCTACAGTTGAAGATCACGGCAAGACCAATAAGGGGTACGCATTTTTACTTACCGCTCTCTGATAGTAAAGACATAGGAAGATCGGAATATATCACGTTCAAGTCTTACGGTACAGAGATGAAGGAAGAGAAGAAAAAGCGTAAGGACAACGTAAAACTGAACGTAAAACTGGATATATCTGCTACACCGGATGCACAGATAGATGTGATCATGGATGCGGCTTCCGGGGATATGATCTCGGCTAATGGTACAGGTAATCTACAGATACAGGTAAATACAGAAGGCGATTTCAGCATGTTTGGTAACTATGAGATCAGTAACGGGTCTTATAACTTTACTTTACAACGCCTTACCAGCTGGAAGTTTGATATAGACAAGAACAGCTCCATCACCTGGAATGGCAACCCCAGCGAAGCCAAAGTAGATATCCACGCCAAATACTCTTTACCTAAAGTAAGTTTATATAACCTGGTGGGTACCGCCTCTACTTCCAGTGATAAACTGGCTACCCGTACAGAAAGAGTAGATATTCTCATCAACCTGCGGGGCGAACTGATGAAACCGGACATCACTTATGAGATTAACCTTCCTGAAGTAGGTTCCCTTGCATATGAAAGTGGTGTGGCAGCTAAACTGCATGAGGTAAACCTTGATCAGAATAAAGCATTGCAACAGATGGCCGGTCTGCTGCTGTTCAATCAGTTCCTGCCGGATGATCCTAACTCTGCCGGTGCCGCCAATGTGGCCATTACCGGCAAGAACAGTGTGGGACAGGCGCTGAGCGCGCAGGCACAGGCAATCCTGAATAATATCACGGGTGCCTTGCTGAAGAACAGTGGTATTGGGATCAACGTTAACTACCGTGCTTACAACGTAAGCAACCAGGATAACTCATCTATGGACCGTAACCAGGTAAGCGCCGGGGTAACCAGCAACCTCTATAATAACAGGATACGCCTGTATGTGGGTGGCGATTACGACTGGGGCAAGGCTGCTACTTCTACCAATGCCAACCGCTTTGCCGGTGACTTCCGCGCTGAATATCTGTTAACGCCCGAAGGACGTGTGCGTATTAATGCATTCAGTAAAACGGACTACGATGTATATAACCTGGTGAACCGTAACAAGGCTGGTATTGGTATCTCTTATGTACGTGAGTACAACCGTTTCTCAGAGTTATTTAATGAAAGAGAGCGTAAACGGAGAATAGATTCCTTCCGCAGGGCGGATGCTATTAAACAGGAAGAGCTGGAAAAACAGGAGTTGCAACAGAGAAAAGATACGTTACAAAAGAAACCAACGCCTAAGTAATCAGGAGGCTCCTTCAAGTCTCCTTCATACCTGAAGCATACCAGATGTCTGGAAGCATAAAATGAGAAGAGGGCCTCAATTACTTTTGACGCCTCTTTTTCGTACAACGGATTGGACAAATGCCGGACTTTGCGTGAGTGATTTTAAGAGGAAAATGTCATTTTTAAAATTGGCATAATATTGAAATGAATATCTACGGAGGGTTTTGTGACAATCTTACTGGGAATATCGCTGATATCATACGCACTTAAGGTATCCATGGTGTAATATCGTCTGCGGATAAGGAATTAGGATATCGTGGTATACGTTTAGGCATGAGGACATCGAAATCGTTTTCATTCCATTCAGCGAATGCATATTTGTTGGTTAAGGGCTTATTTTCATAATCAAATACTATAATAATCTTTTCCAGAATGTCACGATTACGCAGGTAATTAAATATATTTTGTTTCCCCTCTCCATCATGCATGGCCATGTCTAAAATAAATAGATCATGCTGTCGATAATGATACTCAAAATTGAATAGTTTCTTAGCCGTATAATCATACATACTTACCAGTCTTGGCGTGATATTGGGTAGAAAACTAAAGAAATTGATAAAATAATCAGCATCACCCCGTTTACGTAATACTTTGCTAACGCGCCTGCGCTTTTCAAACCAGTTTCCTGCAACATCTCCTACTGTGAGCATATATGACTGGTGCGTAGCTTTGCTGTGTTCACAAAGGAAAGTAAGAATATCATAATGAGGAAATTTTATATAATATACCTTGCCCGGCACCATAGAAAATGGTGACAATCCATATTGATTAATAATTACGTCTTTGTCTAATAAAAATGGTTTCATATTTTTTTGATAATTACACCCTGACTCCAAAAATATAGTAATCAGGGTGTAATTTGATTTTTTGTTTTCCCATCAAAAAGTAGGATTACTATTTAGATCCTGGAGAGCCTATTTTAGGGAAAGGTTTAACATTAACATTATAATTAGGTGTATAATAAATTGGATCTATTATAATGCTTTTCAGATAAAAGTCATTTCCGGTTTTTATATATATAAGCGCAGCGGCAGCAGCCCTATGGTTACCTTCACCAACTACTGTTGATCCATTTACTTTAAATCCACCCGCTTTAGGGATTTCGGGATTGTTGATAGCAGAGGGAGTAGATCCCATTTCAGATGTCATCTTAAGATAATATTCTGTTACAATTTTATTACTCAAGGTCCCAGTTTGCTCGCTCTTAAGACTAAAATCACTCACTACCTGATCAATTCGTTTTACAGGTATCATATCAATTTTACCTTCCCATCTTCCAGTCCAGGGATTATGTTCTGTCAATTTTGCATCTTTATACCCACTATATGCACCCAATACAGTTCCGGTAACGGCACCTATTTTTAAGCCATCAATAGCCCCGGCCCAGGCGTCACCACCATTCAGATATGAACTCACAGCACCTGTCCCTGCCCCCGTAATGCCACCAACAGCTCCGTTTACTAAGGCCGTTCTAACTACCGGGCTGATTGTAGCCGTTCCTATTGCTTTTGCAGTAAAGGAACCAATTGCGGGACCAATTGCCTCTCCGATTGAACTACTTACTCCGGCACTGATCACACCTATTGCTGTACTTGAAATTAACTGTCCCGGATCAATAGAACCTGTGACATTAACCTGGGTCACCAGACTGTTTCCCAATCCCATTACCGCACCACCCGCAAGCGGGCCACCATAAAGAGTAGCAATACCAGAGGCCGCTCCTACTCCAAAGTATTCAAAGGCTGATCCTACACTTGATATATTCCCCCAATTCATTGCCACATTTATCACAGCCCCTATACCTATAGAGATCAGATCATCTACTCCCAGGTATCTTCCATCCGGGTCTGTTTTATTAGGCCAGTAGTTACCCATTCCTACATAAGGACTTGGAAACTGGTTTCCCGGATCTGGAGAGTGCCATCTTCCAATCTGAGGATCATAATCCCTTGCTTCAAAATTATACCACTCCGTACCAGTTCCATCACTGAACTCATGCCGTTGTATTTCCTGTCCCTGATATAGATAATTGTTCACAATACCTGCATATGCCTGACTACTGATACCTTCCATTATAAGGCCTTGCGGGTAGTAATGCGTTTCCTGCAAGACCGTTCCTGTGATCGCTGCTACTGTCACATCATCAAAATACACATCCTGAGCTGTTTCATTACTGGTATAAACATACAGGAACCCACTTTCTGTAATTGCCATCTTGTCAACAGACAATGTCTGTACAGTATCCGGTTCATTCTTCACCTGTCTTACTCCACTATTGTTATCTACCATTTTAAACCGGTCATCAAACAATACAAAATTCAGGTATGCTTTGGGTTTGCCATTATATGTCTCATCAGGATTCTTTTCTTTCAAACGTCTGTAAACATCACCGTATGTATTATTGTAAAGATCATTACGACTGGCCCCTTGTAGTCCTTCATGCACCGGGTCACTGTTGGAAGTACCTCCAAATACCTTTGCCATTGCTGCAACCATATCTTCGGCAGAAGCAGGGGCACTATTATTTTCACGTCCTTGTGATTTATAAAAGGCTTTAGCTCTGATCAGAATAGTATCTCCTGCCATCACTCTGAGAATAAGTGAGGGCCCTATTTTCTTTCCACCGTCTTTAGCGTTTAGCTTGGCTACGAAAGCATTTTTACTGGCTGTGTCTGACTTTGGATAACCTATAGGAGTAGCGGTACGTGTCTCTTCTACATTGCTGAACAGTGCTGCTTCTTTAGCTGCACTAGCTGTTTCCATCGTCGCAGTGTACATACTGAAATCCGATTGTTCTGTCAATATAGTACGGATATTCCCCAGGTTATCCTTTAGGTAGTAGTCAAATACATAGGTAGGTGTTTTATTTGCACTATAGACCATCCTCACCCGACCTTCTTCATGATCAAAGAATTGAAGGGTATCGTTCCGGTATACATATCCGTCTATATAATCAGTGGTAATGGTTTTTACAGGTACAACTGTACTGTCAATTACCTCTTTACGCAATTTTCTCCCTGCTGCATCATAGGTGTATTGAATGTTTCCTTTGCCCATAAAGTGCATGGTCTCAGGTAAATTCAGAAAGTTATAGGTGATAGCTGTTATACCTTTGTTATTATCCCTGGTCAAGTTGCCATTCGCATCATAAGTATAATCATTATTGCTGTTCCCATTAATCTCCTTAAAATCACCCAATGTAGAGGACGCATCATTACTCTGATCAACGATACCTTGTAACCTGTTACTGTTAGACACGTATGTATAGGAAAGATTATCAATATTGACACTGCCACCAGTTTTATAACCGGTTTGTGATAACGCAAGTATATTTCCATTGGCATCATAGGCACTGCTAGTATTCATACCATCCCCAAGTTTCATAGAATAATCTATTCCTGCGCTGGTATTCCATCCACCATTGTATTGTGTAAAATCAGCTTTCATCAGGCGGTTTGCCATGTCATAATTATACCCATAGGACCTATAAGCATTATCACTGATCCCTCTCCACTTTACACCAGACAGGCTACCGTTGTATTGAACAGGAGTATAGCTACTGTCGTAAGACAATTGCATACCAAAGTGATGATTTTTTCCATCCGTGGTACCATTTGCGGCATAATTTTTATTAATACCTTTAAGCCATCCACGGATATTATAATCATACTCTATACTATCTATGCCTCCTCCCAGTACCCTGCATGCAATCTGTCCTAATTCATCATAACGGAAAAGAGCTACCTGCTTATTTACACCATCATCATTAATTTGTTTTGTTACAGTAAGTAGCCTTCCTGTTTGTTCATAGGTCATGGTTGTCAGCACATTTGTTTGGTTTGCAACTGCACTATGCTTGTTAGTATGACGGAGATATGTGCTTAACAATTTACTACTGAAATTGTACAGATTAGAAACAACTTCACTACCACCACTAATATTTTCAGAAATTATCTGGACCAATCTACCCTTATCATCATAATAATCACTATTCGTTAACCATTGATTGGTACCCAATACTCTTACCTTATTACCGGTTATTTTCCCTATTGTATTGCTACTTACACTGCTTATAGGTTCTGCACCTGCATCGCCGTTTGATATCAGTTTGGAAAAGTCACCTACCTGGACAGCCTGGACACCATTAAAATCATAACTATCATAAAAAGTATATGCCAATGGGGTCAACTGACTTGCCCCTATATTGGGTAAAGGGTTTGATGCACTGACAGTGATAGTGCCACCGGTCAGTGAAGTATTGATCTGAATGAGCTCTTCACTATTGTCACCGGTGTCAAATCCCGGAAGTATGGTTACCGAATTGGTAGCTTCATAAAGTGTATTATCATTTATAGATGTTATGAGATCTGCAACCCCTGGTTGTGTATAACTGATTGTCTGAGTAGGGGTAACTGTGTTCATACTGGACTGTAGCGAGTCACGGGTGGCGGTAGAGACATATAGCCCTACCATGGTACTTCTGTCCTTATCATCATACAAAACTACCTGCCACTTACCTTGTTGCCTTAAGTTACCATCCCTTACAAATACTGTCCTGTTGCGCACATCATACACCGTTTCCACAGAGTCTGCATCCGGAGTCTGTTTTACAATATTTCTTCCACGGGCGTCATACTTGTATTTTGTAATCAGGTTACTTACCGTACTTACATTCCAGCTTCCATTGATCTTTTGAATTGCCAGAGGAGGCAAGATGACACGAAGGCTACCCATATCATCATAGACATTATAGGTGCATAGCCAGTTTACATGTCCATTGCCGGGGCTTGATCTGAGCTGAACCTTGCTTAAAACTGTCTTCCCTTCTCTGTCAGTATAAAAAACAACCTGGGTGCCATTTTCATCTGTAGTCACTGTTTTGGCTAATTCTCCTGTTGAATAGATTTGTGAAGTAACAGGTAAATCACTACTGTTTAATGTCCATATTCTCACACTATCAGCCAGTGTATTGGTTTCATAGGACACCGTTTTCCCCCTTTTGCTTCCTCCCCAGTTAGTACCCTGGTTCAGGCTTTTCTGTGTCCTGCTTAATGGTGAACGCTCGTATATTGTTTGCAGATATGGAAATTGTTCACCCTTGAAAATGCTGTTGTAAAATGTTCCCTGTTCTGTCACAGGATCAGTCTTTGCATCGCCTGTAGCAGTAGGAGAAACATAAGGGAGATAGGTATACATCACCCTGCCGACGGAATCATAAGTTAATAAGCTTACCAGATCCTTACCCGTCGCTGAGGTTTTCCTTTCTATGTCCTGCACTGATCTACCGTAGCTATCAAACAAATTAGTCGTTTGCAATACTTCGCGATTAGTTCTGGATAGGTCAATCACCTGGGCGGCTGTTTTTAAAGGGACTTGCGGCACCCAGTTACGTGAAAAACTATTTTTAAAATTGAGCGTGTCGTTTTTCATTTGAGCCATTCCCCGGAAGGACGCCATAACAATTAAACAACATGTAAGATATTTATATGTCGGTTTCATTTTTAGTCATTTATGATACTTGAATCTGGTTCAGGTAATTCCTTCACGATGACGTTTGCAGCAGCAGCTCTTTCTTTCATCTCGTTTCTTTTACGGATAGCGTTTCCTCTGAAATGCTGCCATTGCTCGGCTGTAAGTGTACTTTGCATTCGTTGAAAGAAGGTAGCACTAATAGCCCTGATCATTCCATCTCTTAGCGTAACGTCATTACTTACCTTATTCAAGCTATCTATACTTTGTTGTGTTTGCTGAAAGATCTGTAAGCAATATCTGTATTGCTCATCAGATAAGTTGAGCTGTTTTTTCAAGTGTAATACAGAACCATTTCTGATAGTATCTGTATGGGCTTGCCCAATAGCATCTTCGCTAAAAAACAACATCAATGATAGTATGGGTATTTTTATAACAGCTTGCATAATCTGGTTATTTTATAACGTACAGGCCGGTTTTAAGAGAAAAAGTCACATTACATGTGTAATCATAACATGGGAATCCCGCTGGTTGATCACATTCCGTATATTCATAATAGTAGGTGGTTCCTCCTATCATTATAAACGTTGTACCACTGACAGTCGCCTGCACATCATGGGAATTACCTGACTGACATGGATCTTCCACATGCACTGTAACCAGCAGATTGCTCACATTTTTAGGTATGGTACATGCGGCATCTGCATAAAATCTTACTACTATATCTTCCGTATAAAAACTGGTTACATTTTCGTAACTCATTTTTATATAGGTAGTATTACAACTGCCATTTGTATTTGCGTAGACTTGTCCACGTTGTATTGCTTCGTTCGTCGCCAGACTATCTGCAATGTATTGGCTCACGGCAGAAGTATATGTACCAGGATTAACTGTATAAGTAATAGTATCGGGTATTTGTGACGCGGTACAGTTCGTTTGGATGAATTTCCGTTTGATCTCATTATTCTTATAGGTTACATTACAATTCACTTTTTGCCCGGCATCACCAAAACAATGCATTTCTATAATATTCTTTTCCACATCCTTTACCAGTATTTTCCTACCTATATCATCATATTCAATATAGGTGATATAATTATTGCCGTTACAGGTACTTGTAACGCCCTTAAAATACTCAACCGTGATTGTGTTCATGGTGGCAGATAAAGGATAAGCCCTTAATTCGTCAATCAGCAGATTACTACCCGTTACTGTAATTGTTGTGGTTGTATTAGGTAATGTATGCTGATAACAGTTCCATCCTCTGTAGGAAAGCAGCTTCACACCTGTGGTACCATTGACACCTGCAGCATTTCCTTTAGTCCAGTATGTGACGAGGTATGACTTCCCTGATACCACTGTAGCTGTAATACTGCCATTCAGTACGTAGGACAGTTTCCCTGTTATCGCATCAGAATAATTGAAAGTACCCGCTGGTACTGTCCAGTTACCATTTGTAGCACCTTCGAAGCTGGTATAAGCCATCTCTCCATAGGCAGCGTTATTAACTGTCGCCAGTGCTGCCTGATGTTCATCATCCCAGATAATTGACTGTTTGACTCCCATAAGGTTATCTGTAGCTTCAAGCGCTACTGACTTACTGTCAAACTTATCCACAGTACTGGTCAGTGGCATCAGCGTAGTATTTCTGTTCAGTACACTACCATTAAATGCACCAATTGTTGATAGTGGCACAGGCTGACTGCTCAGTAGTTTATAAGTGTATTTTGGTTTGGCCTTAACTGACGTCAGCAATTCATAACCTGTAATGGAGGCATTCTGAAGGCTCGTTGTCGTAGGTGTTTTGAGCCATGATTCTACTGCCACAGGTACTACTATACCACTATCTTTCATCAGCTTCAACGCACCGGTGACAGTATAGTTGTAAGGGTAATAAATATTAGTAAAGGTATACTTTTGCAGATCTTTGCTTAACCATTTTTTTATACTTACTGTATTATATAAACTATCATAGGTATACTTTGTCATGACAAGCAGCGTATCTGTACCTGCCAGTACCTTTTCTGCAGTGGAATCAAGTGTTGTTTTTCCTGTCACAGGATAATAAGGATCTTCCCCATAGCCATATCCTGAGACCGCACCTGATGTTGAAACGGATTGTGACTGGCCGGTTAACTTTATTGACAGGAAAGCCGTATCTGTAGTTGTTTTTACATAAAAGTTATACTTACTCTCAGTAATTTTCAACAGTTTGTTAGCCTGGTCATACATAGATACTTTTTTTGGCAATCCAATTTCCCAGGCAGGATACATCTTTGATGCATATGGAAATTGCGGCGGTACAGGGTAATAATTCAGTTCTTTATAAGTAGAATATTCATATACAGTCTTCCCGTTATTTTGTGTCACCTCTTCTACTCTGGAATATCCTACAGGACTGCCCAGTACATAATCCAGGTTGTTCAGTGGAGTGGATACTCTTACTGTATAATCCTTCTTTGAATTTACGGTAGAACCCCGGGTCGTCCGGTAATTAATTGTATAAATGTAATCAAACCGGGGTTTGAAAATTGCGAAGCCTGAACTACTCCCACTTTCAGTCTTATACCTGTACTCCTTTACCATGGAAGGAGATTGGTTAGTGGAATCCTGTGTGGTAACCTTTTTGATACGTATGCCACCTACATAGGCAAAAGAAGTATCCTGCACCTCATTCAGCCAGTTCAATGTATATATTGGAACATCGCTGGCAGTACAAGTGCCGGTAGCTGCCCAGGATACTGTATAGGTGCCTGCTGCAAGATTCAGTGTCCTATAAAAACTAGAAAGTGGCTGAAACTGATCCACTACCGTTCCTGCTGCATTCTTTAGCGTAATGGTTACCGGACAGCCTGCAGTATCAATGGTAACATGTCCTGTTAAGGACACTGTCTGACTGGAATACTTGGTTATTGTAAAGGTTGCAGATTGAGGATAAGTAGCAACCGGACCAATCGTAACTGCTTTACCATCCTGGTAATAATACGTTTTGATATCATTTGCTTCATAGTCAAATGCGGTCTTACTGCCTCCCGGGTACTTAATGGCTGTTAATGTACCAGACTTAACATAAGCGGTATCCACCTCTCTGTTTGCTCCTGTAAGTGATCCTAAACCTGGAACCAGATCGCTGTTTGTTGTTTTATTATTATAAAAACCCCAGTAATCCTCTGCCGTGGTTCTCACCTTGGGAACAATATAACCGACATAGGTAAACTCATAGGGAGACGACAATGTCTGAAATTGTGTATACTGATAGATCTTGTTCAACTTCATTTTGGATATACCAGTATCAGTACTGTTATAGGGATATTGAATTCCTTTATTTGAGAAATAGCCATATTCAAACTTATACCCACTTCTTAAAATAGAATCTTTCAATTCTATTTTGGTTAAAGCATATTCACCGGGGACATCTACCCTTTGTAAGGAATCATAGATAAAATTCAAATTTACATTGTAAGGAAATTTAATCTGGAGCAGGTACTTGTTATCGACCACTACATAATCAGAGGAGTTATAAGTAGTAGTCGCTTCTCCTGTATAATCAAATTTACTGGTTGGCATATAAAGTGCTCTTCCTGCAGAGACGTTTTTATATATAAATCGGATGGTATCTTCTGCAAAAGGAGAAGTAACAGATGAAAGATACCACGAGGAAACATATCCCAGAAATTTATCGTACTCAGTAGACTTATTTCTTGTCGTTATTTCCGGTATATCAAATGTATAAGTACTTCCATCTTCCGTGATCATGGTAAAACTGGTGATGCTACTCATCGTGGCACTACTGATCGTACCCGTCTTCCAACGAATCTTAATATTTTGCTCAGGTATCAGCATTACCTTCTTATCTTTCCCGATTACAAAGCTGCCGGAATAATTTCCTACATTGAACTCAAATACATCCTGCTGACTGTCTACAGAATCCTTTGCGTAATTGTCATCAGAGTATCTGGTAGCTCCTCTGCCAGTTAAACTTCCAGGATCTACTAAAGGCGTGTTCATAAATCCACGGGAAGGATGATCATCAGGGAGTCCTCTCAGGGAACGGATAATAACACCTCCTGCTTTTAAGCGCCATCCGAGTCCAACAGGTGTTGCCAATTCCTCTGCTTTTATTCCACCGGAATAGTAATTCAATGATACAGTGCTACTAATTCCATTTCTAGAATAACTATGAATGGGAATACTGATATTGGGCATCCCTGTAAAATAGTTTACAGGGATATTCACCCCTTTGTCTGTGGAAACGGCGTTGGCGGAACCTCCAATACTGTTTAAATTAGGGGCATTCTGGGCACGAACATTGCAAAAGCATGCGAGAACGACCATCGTCATCAGGACAATAGTTCGCAGATGGATCATCATTATTAATCTTATTTATTTCCGTCTTGAGATATATTACCTATTAGATTAACTTTTTCAATCGTGTATGAATAGGGTATATGGTTGATGCTATTGAAGGTAGATAAGTGCCTGGTATAGGTTTTTATGCAATACAATAACAAAATTAGTCCAGTAAAATAGCAATTATTTTTAAATGGGAATGGTATTATATGAAAATTAACACAAGGGTGATAGATGAAAGCTGGAAAGAACGAAAACTCCGCTGATAATATAAAAAAGGCGCCTCAGTTACTTTTGAAGGCGCCCTCTTCTCATTTTAAAAAACATCTTATCCTTTCAGGATCTCATGACCCAACTTATCTCTTTTCGTTTTCAGATAGAACTCGTTATGAGGATTGGGTACCACTTCAATAGGTACATTCTCCACCACTTCCAGCCCATATCCTTTTAATCCTGCACGCTTGCGTGGATTATTGGTAATCAACCTCATTTTGGTGATATTCAGATGACGGAGGATCTGCGCTCCCACGCCATAGTCCCGCTCATCCATCTGGAAGCCCAGTTCCAGGTTAGCCTGAACAGTATCCCGTCCTTCTTCCTGTAACTTATATGCTTTCAGTTTGTTCAGCAATCCAATACCACGGCCTTCCTGGTTCATGTAAAGGATCAATCCCCTGCCTTCACGCTCTACCATTTCCATGGCTTTGTGTAACTGCTCACCGCAATCACAGCGTAAGGAATGAAGGATATCGCCTGTTACACAGGAAGAGTGAATACGAACCAGGACAGGTTCACCCTTTTCCCAGTCGCCTTTCTTCAGCGCCATATGTATATCTCCGGAATTCACCTGTTTAAACGCAATGAGTTTAAAATCACCATATTCAGTAGGCATATGAACAGCTACCTGTTCTTCTATCAATGTTTCATGCTCTAAGCGGTATTCTATCAGGTCTTTAATGGAAACGAGTTTCAGATCGAACTGAGTGGCTATTTCACGTAACTGAGGTAAACGTGCCATGGAGCCATCTTCATTCATGATCTCTACGAGTACGCCTGCCGGCTCAAATCCTGCCAGCCTGGCCAGGTCTATGGTAGCTTCTGTATGGCCTGCGCGACGGATAACACCACCTTTTTTGGCTTTAAGGGGGAAGATGTGTCCGGGTTTGCCCAATTCTTCGGGGCGGGTATTCGGATCGATTAACGCCTGTACGGTTTTTGCACGGTCGGAAGCAGAAATACCGGTAGTACAACCATGTCCCAGCAAATCCACAGATACCGTAAACGGTGTCTGGTGCAGGGCGGTATTATCGCGTACCATCATTTCCAGCTTCAGTTCATCACAACGCTCCTCTACCAGGGGAGCACATATTAGTCCACGGCCGTAACGGCTCATAAAATTGATGATTTCCGGCGTCACATTCCTGGCCGCCGTTACAAAATCACCTTCATTCTCACGGTCCTCATCATCCACCACTATTACCAGCTTGCCCTTCCTGATGTCTTCTATGGCTGATTCTATTGTATCTAACATAAAGATCTCCTGTTAAGTTAATATGCAAAGTTATGCTAAAAACAGGTTCAACAGGCATCTGCATCAAAGCACTCATACATATAACTTTTCAAATATCTGATGATTTGTACAAAAAGTTGTTTAAATCGGCAACTACAGCAGCAAAGAGATAAGTATTACAAAGAATTCTATTCGAATTTTTAGAATTTCTTTGTTTGTTTCTTAAACAAACTCCACTAAATCGCAATTAAATTGTATTCGTATCCAATAGAAGAACCATTATCCGGAAAATAACCAATGGCTTAACAATTTGTTAATTTATAGTTAAAATCTGTTAAAGATTATTCACCAACTTTGCGACATAAAATCAAATTGCAAATATGGGCTTTAAAAAATTGTTACTCACATTCATTGTACTGTTGAGCGTGTGCTACTCTTTTGCACAGGTAACCACCAGTGGAGTTACAGGGGTGATTAAAGACGACAAGGGGCAAGGACTAATAGGCGCTACCGTTAAAGCGGTACACGTACCCACCGGAACCGTTTACGGGACAACAACGCAGGAAGGTGGACGTTATGCTATCCCAAACATGCGTGTTGGCGGACCTTATACCATTACTGTTACCTATGTAGGCTATGAAACCTCTACCTACAAAGATCTTTATCTCAGCCTGGGTAGTCCTCTTACCCAGAACGGTAAGCTGAGCGATCAAAGCAAATCATTATCTGAAGTAACTATTACAGGTACCCGCAACGGTATCATCAGTTCTCAGAGAAATGGTACTTCTACTAACATATCCCAGCGTCAGCTGACCGAATTACCGACAGTTTCCAGAAGTATCCAGGACTTTACCCGTTTAACACCGCAGGCTGTACCAACTTACAGCAGCACAGATGGTAGTCCTTTAGGTATCTCTTTCGCTGGCCAGAGCAATAAATTCAACCAGTTCTCTGTAGATGGTGCCAATGCGAATGACGTATTCGGTTTGTCCGCTACAGGTACAAATGGTGGTCAGACAGGTGCTAACCCTGTTCCGCTGGAATCTATCCAGGAAGTACAGGTAGTATTGTCTCCATATGATGTTACCCAGAGCGGTTTCACCGGCGGTGGCGTAAACGCTGTTACCAAAAGTGGTACAAATACTTTCCATGGTTCTGCCTATTTCCTGAACCAGAACGAAGGTTTCATCGGTAAAAACGTACTGAACCAGGTAAAATACCCTGAATACAAAAACACTACCTGGGGCGCAAGCTTAGGTGGCGCTATCGTAAAGAACAAACTGTTCTTCTTTGTAAACGCAGAAAGAAACGACATATCCACTCCACTGCCTTACAATCCTGCGGAAGCTGGTTCAGGTTCTAAATTTAATCTGGCCCGTCTGGACAGTATCGCTACTTATGTAAAGAGCCTGGGTTATGATCCGGGTAGCTATACCGATATCAATAAAAAACAATACGCCACTTCTGTATTTGGCCGTATTGACTGGAATATCAGCGACAAACATAAACTGACCATCCGTCACAGTTATGTAGATGGCAGCAACTACGTAATTTCCCGTACCGCTACTACCATGACTTACGGTAACAGTGGTTATTATATGCTTAGCAAAGCCAATTCTTCTGTTATTGAGCTGAACAGTAACTTCAGCAGTACCAAATCAAACGTACTGCGTGTTACTTACAACCGCATCCGTGACAGCAGAAAAACCAGTGAATTCCCATCTGTATATTTACAGGAAAACTCCCTGAACTATAATATTGGT
Source organism: Chitinophaga oryziterrae (assembly GCF_009758125.1). GTDB lineage: Bacteria > Bacteroidota > Bacteroidia > Chitinophagales > Chitinophagaceae > Chitinophaga > Chitinophaga oryziterrae. Next base: position 299,519 of record NZ_WRXO01000003.1, on the reverse strand, counting down.
TCAGACTTTTCTTCTGTAAGGAATTCACTCAACCAGGATAACTTTACCATCGTTGATAACTTCACACTTATCAAAAACAAACATACCCTTACTTTTGGTACTGATAACCAGTTCTATAATACCAATAACGTATTCCTGCAATACTACTATGGCTATTATAACTACAAGAGCGTTCCTGCATTCCTGAACAACAATGCAGCTCCTGCTACTTATGGTATCAGCTATTCTACCAAAGGCGGTGATGATAACGCACCAGGTAAAATCCATGCAGCTCAGTTCAGCGTGTACGGACAGGATGTATGGGATGTAAAGGAAAACTTCAAACTGACTTACGGTCTGCGTATAGATTTACCGGTATTCTTCAACAAACCTGATGAGAATGCGGCTTTCAATGCATCTGCCATCGCTACCTCCAACAACGTAAACAACACCCAGACGCCAAAAACAAGGTTAATGTTTGCTCCAAGAGTAGGCTTTAACTGGGATGTGAAAGGTGATGGTACTACTCAGCTCAGAGGTGGTGTGGGCCTGTTCACCGGTCGCGTACCTTTTGTATGGATCTCAAATGCTTATTCCAACACCGGTATAGCATTCATCAAATCAAGTGCTACTCCTGCTGCAACGCTGCGTTTCAACTACGATCCTACAGACATTCACAAGGGTGCTTATATCCCTGCTAGTGGCGCTCCTACTGAAATCGACGTTACTGCCAAGAACTTCAAATACCCTCAGGTATTCCGTACCAACCTGGCTATCGATCAGAAACTGCCATGGTGGGGTTTAATTGGTAGTGTTGAAGCATTATATTCCAAGACTTTCAACAACATCAACTACAGAGACCTGAACGTTGGTCCTCAGGCAGGTAACGTTGCTTTGGGTAAGGATAATTCCCGCCCATGGTACAACTTCCAGCGCAAGGATGCTACTTATACAAACGTTATTTATCTTGATAATACCAGCAAAGGTTATGCTTATAACCTGACCGTTCAGATCCAGAAACCACTGTATAAAGGTTGGACTGGTAGCCTGGCCTACACTTACGGAGAATCTTACTCTGTGAATGATGGTACCAGCTCTACTGCTTACTCTAACTGGCGTTTTGCTTACAACACCGGTGGTCTGAACAGCGTATCTGAAGCTACTCACGCTAACTTCGATCCGGGTCATCGCATTATCGGTTATCTGTCCAAGACTTTCAAATATGCAAAAGGACACCTGGCTACTACAGTAGGTGTTGTTTACTCCGGCTTTACCGGTCAGCGTTATTCTTATCTGTATAACTACAACCTTACCGGTGATGACGTTTCAGGTAAAACAGGTTCTGCCAGTTTGCTGTATGTTCCTACAGATGCAAGCCAGTTTGCCAACCTGACCGTTAACGGTACTGTAGTTACGCCTGACCAACAGTTCCAGGACTTCAAAGAATTCAGTGCAAACAACAAATACCTGGAAAACCATGCAGGTCAGAACACTGAGCGTAACGGTGCAAGAATGCCATGGGAAAGCCATTTCGATGTAAAAATTGCCCAGGACTTCTATGTTTACAAAACGCATAAATTACAGGTTAGCTTCGATATCCTGAATGCTGCCAACCTGCTGAACCACAACTGGGGCTGGTCTTACTACCTGAGCAATCAGTCAGTACCACTGTTCTCTGTTGTTTCACAGACAAACACACCAACATTCACCTTTGATAAAACAAAGATGAATAACATCAACGGTATCCTCAGACCTTACACCGTGAATGATTACTTATCACGCTGGAGAGGCCAGTTAAGCATCCGTTATAGTTTCTAATACATTCAATCTATATCTGGCGGGCTGGACTTCTTTTAGTACCAGCCCGTTTTTTTTGTATTGGCGTGAATATTGAGCTTCAACCACTTGCAAAACAAACTCAGGATGAAAAAAATAGGACTACTTTCCGGTCAGGAAAACAGCTTCCCCCAAGCTCTTATAGACCGTATCAACGAAAAAGAGGTAGACGGCGTAACAGCAGAATTTGTGTTGATAGATAAAGTGATCCAGGGTATCCCCGTAGATTATGCCGTAATACTGGACCGCATTTCCCAGCACGTACCTTTTTACCGCACCTGGCTGAAACAAGCCTCCCTGGATGGTACGGCAGTCATCAACAACCCTTTCTGGTGGAGTGCCGATGATAAGTTCGTGAACAATGAACTGGCACGCAGGACCGGCGTTAAAGTTCCGAAAACGGCGCTGCTGCCTTCCCGTAGCTTACCGGACAATACTTCTGATAAATCCTTCCACAACCTGGTTTATCCCTTCGACTGGGACACTATCTTTGAACACATCGGATTCCCCGCTTACCTCAAACCTTACAATGGCGGTGGCTGGAAAAATGTGTATAAAATACATAACCGTGAGGAGTTCTTTGCACAACATGCCCGCACCGGACAACTGGTGATGATGCTGCAGGAAGAAATTGCCTACGAATCTTATTACCGTTGTTACTGCATCGGTGGTAAATATGTAAGGGTGATCCCCTACGATCCTTATCAGCCTGAAAATCAAAGGTATTTACAGGAAGATAATGGCGATAATGCCATATATAGCGCTATCTCCCAACAGGTTGCCATGCTGAACCAATACCTGGGATACGATTTCAATGCAGTGGAAATTGCAGTGAAAGACGGTGTCCCTTATGTGATCGACTTCTGGAACCCTTCACCCGAAGCAGATGCTCATACCATTGGTGCAAAAAACTTTGAATGGGTGATAGAGACCATGGCCAGCTACCTCATTGAACGTGCAGGTAAACAGGTTCCCGGAACAGACAACCTCACCTGGGGTACTTTCCTGCAACAGGCTATTCCTGGCAAACAAACGGCTATTGTTCCCGGCGCAACACCGGTATCAGCGAAGAAACCCGATGTACTACCTGCGAAGAAATCAACTGCAGCAGTAAAACCTGCAGCAGCGACGAAGCCTAAAACCGTGAAAGCTGCTAAGGCAGAGAAAGCACCCAAAGAGGAAACACCTAAAAAGGCCCCCGCCAAAAAGACTAAAAAGAAAGAGTAAAGAGACTACCTTTGGACACTATTTACGAGGCTGATTAAAACTTTTAGTCAGCCTCGCTATCGTTTTACCAATAGCGCCACATGTCCAAAAATTTCACCCTCGGCATAGAAGAGGAATATATGGTTATGGACCCCACCAGCCGCGAGCTGAGGTCTCATGAACAAAAGATTGTCGAACAGGCCCACAAAGTGCTTCCAGACAAAGTAAAAGCCGAATTTCATCAGGCTGTAGTAGAAGTAGGTACCCAGGTTTGCAATAACATAGACGAAGCCTTTGCTGATGTATCGCTGCTGCGTAAAAGCATTGCACAGATTGCTGGCGACCTCGGTTTCAGTGTGGGTGCCTCCGGCACACACCCCTTCTCCAAATGGGCCATGCAACTGATCACAGATCATCCCCGCTATTCGGATATCGTCAATGAAATGCAGGATGCTGCACGCTCCAACCTCATTTTTGGATTGCATGTACACGTAGGCATGGAAAACAGGGAACTGGCCCTGCATATCGCCAATTCCGTGCGTTATTTCCTCCCCCATGTATTTGCGCTCAGTACCAACTCCCCTTTCTGGGAGGGCAGGAATACCGGCTTTAAATCGTTCCGTACCAAGGTATTCGATAAATTCCCCCGCACCGGTATCCCGGACTACTTCAGCAGCATTGAAGAGTACGACCGTTATATACAACTGCTGGTAAAAACCAACTGTATAGACAACGCTAAAAAAGTATGGTGGGACCTCCGGGTACACCCCTACTTCAATACAGTGGAATTCCGGATCTGCGATGTTCCGCTCACCGTCAGGGAAACCTGTACCATAGCCGCCCTCTTCCAGGCGCTCTGTGCAAAGATCTACAAGCTGCGCATGCAGAATCTCAACTTTATCATTTACAACCGCGCCCTCGTAAACGAAAATAAATGGCGGGCTTCCCGCTATGGTATTGACGGTAACCTGGTAGACTTCGGGAAAGAGATGGAAGTCAATGCCCGCGCGCTTATTTATGAGTTGCTGGACTTTGTAGATGATGTAGTGGATGAACTGGGCAGTCGTGATTATATCGACTACACCCGCTACATGCTGGACAATGGTACCGGTGCAGATCGGCAACTGGCAGTATTTGGCCAGACGCAGGACCTGGTATCCGTTACAGATTTTATTACTTCAGTTTTCCTGAAAGATTGCTGATCCTTAACTTTGCAGCATGACACCTACCAAGCAGCACTGGAAAGTGGCAGTATTAGATATGTATGAAGAAGTGCCGAATGAAGGCATGCGTTGCATCAGGGAAGTCCTGACGCAATACGCTAAAACACATAACCTGCAACTTGAGTTTGACGAATTTGAAGTAAGGGTGAAGGAACAATTCCCTGACCTCTCCTATGATATCTACATCTCTACCGGCGGGCCCGGCAGTCCGCTTGACAGCGAGGGCAGCAACTGGGAACGCCACTACTTTTCACTCATGAATGATATCATGCAGTGGAATACCCAATCAGCTGAAAAAAAACAGGTTTTACTGATCTGTCATTCCTTTCAACTCATGTGCCGTTACCTGGAACTGGGGAATGTATGCCGGCGCAGATCTCCTGCCTTTGGCGTTTTCCCCGTACACAAAACCAGCGCAGGCGAAGCCGAAACCGTTTTCAGCGAGTTACCCGAACCGTATTATATCGTAGATAGCCGCAACTGGCAGGTGATCCAGCTGAACCAGCAAAAACTGGAAGACGTAGGCGCCCGTGTGCTGGCTATTGAAAAGGAAAGGCCGCATGTTCCCCTGGAGCGGGCTACCATGGCCATCCGCTTTAATGAATATTGTATCGGCACACAATTTCATCCCGAAGCTGATGCTGCCGGGATGCGGATGTACCTCCTGCAACAGGAAAAAAAGAACCAGGTGATCACCAATTACGGTGCGGAAAAATATTACAGCATGCTGGAACAACTATCCGATCCGGATAAGATCATGCTTACCCGCGCCTCTTTTATTCCATCCTTTCTGGACAAAGCAATCTTTAATCAATGATCCCTTCCCTGCGAGCATCTTACAATCAGCATTTCACCGCTCAGTTATACCAGGATTTCCTGAATGGAATGGCTGAAGAAGCGGGTGAAGCACCTGCCTTCAAAGTAGCAGAAACACCTGTTTTTATACCGGCCCAACTAACAGCAAAACTGGTACAGGCCTGCGATGCGATCATAGATGTCATCGTACGCCCGGATTTTAAAACATTGACTAAAGACGCTATACCAACCGGTATGCATGTACCCAATGAAACAGCACATCCTCATTTCATGGTCATCGACTTTGCAGTATGTAAAGATGAACAGGGAGTATTGAATCCTCAACTGATAGAACTACAGGGGTTTCCTTCTTTATATACTTTCCAGGAACTCATGACACGGCAGTTCCGGGAGCATTTTAATATACCCGGTACCGTTAATAATTACTTTAACGGATTGAATGATGATACTTATCTGAAACTGCTACAAAACGTAATTACAGGAGCTTACAAAACAGAAGAGGTCATCTTACTGGAAGTAAGACCTCATGAACAAAAAACAAGAATAGACTTTTATTATACAGAGAAGAAACTGGGAATTACACCTGTTTGCATCACAGATCTGATACAGGAAGGCAAACAACTTTTCTATTTAAAAGATGGTGTAAAAACACGTATAAAACGTATGTACAACCGCGTTATCTTCGATGATCTCCTGCGTCAGCGACCAACACTGGGAGAACACGTGGACCTCTTCCAGGATTTAGATGTTGAATGGATCACACATCCCAACTGGTTCTATCGCATCAGCAAGTTTACCATGCCTTTCATTCATAATGAATTTGTGCCTGAAAGCTGTTTTTTAAACCAGTTGCCATCAATCCCGGAAGATCTCGGAAACTACGTACTAAAACCCTTGTTCTCTTTTGCAGGACAAGGCGTAGTAATAGACATTACACCGGAAGATATAGATCAGATCAAGGACCCGGAGAACTGGATATTACAGCGTAAAGTACAATATGCCCCTGCTATAGAAACACCCGATGGCCCGGCCTATTGTGAAATAAGAATGATGTATATATGGGAGGATGGCGCTACGCGGCCATTGCTGGTACACAACCTTGCCAGGTTAAGTAAGAGTAAGATGATAGGCGTTACAAAAGATAAATCACATACGTGGATAGGCGGTAGCTGCGCCTTCTTCGAAGGGGTTTAACAGGAGACTCCTAACGGAGTCTATTGTGGAGAAGACAGGCTTTTGCTACAAACAAAGACTCCGTTAGGAGTCCCCTATTTATAACAGAGAATTCCTAACGGAGTTGGATAATAGTTAAATACAACGTATTTAACCAATAACAAAATTCTTATTTCCCGAACTTCTCCTGCCAGCCTAACATGCCACCAGCTAAGTTCTTAACATTGCTAAAGCCCATTGTTTCCAGGATCATGGCAGCCTGACTGCTACGGGCACCGCTGCGGCAGTAAACGATCACCTCATCTTCTTTCAGGTCTTCGATCTCGTCTATCTGCATAGCGCGGATATCACCCAATGGCAATAATGTACCACCAATGTTGAATTCCTCATGCTCATGAGGTTCCCTCACATCAACAATATGCAGTGCTTCACCGCTATCAATACGTTTTTTCAGTTCTTCTGCTGTGATATTTTCCATCACTTTAAATTTTAGATGTAAATAATTATTCCGGTGTACTATCCTTTGGTGGAGGTGCTACCCCGGCATCTTTTACTGGTTTGGTGGCAGACAACCAAAGGTCTATGGACTCTCCTGCCCTTACCATGTTCAATTCGTTCAGGTTGTTCCTGTGCATAGGGTCCTGTTTGACCACGTACGCATTCGCGGTATCAGTAACGTTCGGATCTACTAACACAATTCCTACTGAAAGGTTGCTTGCGCTCAATGTTTCCTTGGCTTCCAGGAAGGAAAGTCCTACCAGGTCCGGAGCAGGGTTCTCTGTATTACCGGTACCACTGCTCAGTACAAGGGTAATATTGCTTCCTTCCGGAATCATCTTACCAGCCTTCAGCGGTTTGCCGTTCAGCAACTGCTGTAATACAGTATTGGTAGCGAAATCCGGTTTGTAGATAGTATCTCCCACATTCAGTCTCAGCGCATGCAGCATCATTTCAGCACTACGGAAGGTAAACCCTTCCAGGTCCGGCATGGCTACCATCGGAGGAACTACTTTGTTGATAGTCAGGTAAATCGTACGGCCAACTTTTACAGTAGCCCCTTTTTCCGGCGTTTGTTCCCAAACTGCCAGCGCAGGAATACTATCTATATAAATAGAATCTCTCACATCCACATTAAATCCTGCTTTTTCGAGTAGCATAGTAGCTTCCTGTACATTTTTCTTATATACATCAGGCACTGTCAGCGTATCCCCATGTTTGGTGATGATCCCCAGCGACAGGAAGAACAACAGCCCCAACAGGAGGATTGATCCCACCGCTACAGCGAGATTAAAGCCAAAGGAGCGTTTTGTTATTGATTTCAACACAGACTTTGTTTTAACTTTTAATTGATCTAAAGCAGGCATTTATTGAATATGAGTTGATGTCAAACTTAAAACCTTTTCAGGCAGTCTTCAATTAATGTGCCGTAAAACTCCTGTAAAGTTTTACCGGCCGCCCTAACCATCTGAGGAACAATACTGTTCTCTGACTGACCGGGCATTGTATTCGCTTCCAGGAAGAACAGACGCTTACCTGCTTCCTCCCAGATGAAGTCCATCCGCACGATTCCCTGGCAGTTTAAACGGTTATACAGCTCCTGTGCTGTTTGCCGGATCAGTGCTGCCACTTCTTCCGGCGCCTCAGCAGGCGTTACTTCTTTAGACATACCAGGCGTGTATTTTGCCTCATAATCAAAGAATTCCTTACTGCTGATGATCTCTGTTAAAGGTAATACCGTGAATTTACCTTCAGAACGGTACAATCCGCAGGTAATCTCCCTCCCCTTCACAAACTCTTCTATCAGTATCTGTACATCTTCTTTAAATGCTTTATCGATGGCTGCAGGTAATTCCCCGGCCGTATTCACCTTAGACATACCAATGCTGCTACCCCCTTCTGCCGGTTTTACAAACACGGGCAACTTCAGTTCCTGCAGGATAGCTTTGGTATCATAAGGCTGGTCCCTGAATATATGTACTGATTTTGAAACATTTACAACGTTGAGCGCCGCCACTACCTTATTACAGAAGCCCTTATTAAAGGTAAGTGCAGAAGTGACCATACCGCAGCTGGTAAACGGAATGCCCAGCATTTCAAAATAGCCCTGTAAACGGCCATCTTCTCCCGGAGTACCATGAATACCAATGAATACCGCATCAAATGTGACCTTCTTACCCTCTATTGTCAAAGAAAAATCGTTCTTGTCTACCGCAATTGCCTGTCCCCCGGAAGTGGTGTAAGTCCAGCTATCCCTGGTGATCACTATTTTATATACATTATAGATATTGCTATCAAGATGAGTCTCTATTACGGCCGCACTCTTCACGGATATTACATATTCTCCGGAGTACCCGCCAGCTACGAGGGCTATGTTCTTTTTCATATGTTCTTTAATAATAAGCGGCTAAAGTTAATAGAAAAATGGGGTATGTCCACTTTTTTTGCTTTCTATAGAAAAGGGAGAAGCGGACTAACCACTTCTCCCTTTCAATTCCTTTGCTTCCTGTATTAAATGTGTAACTTCTCTTTTTTCGCCAGTAATTCGTCCACAGTTTCCTGATACATTTCGTCAGGAACACAGCAATCTACCGGACAAACAGCTGCACATTGTGGTTCTTCATGGAAACCCTGGCACTCTGTACACTTATTTGGAACAATATAATAATTGTCTACGCTGACAGGTGCATTACGTTTATCGGCTTCGATGGTGGAACCATCCATCATCACATAAGTCCCTTTGAGCGTGGTCCCATCGGACATTGCCCACTCTACACCACCTTCATAAATAGCATTGTTTGGGCACTCGGGTTCACATGCTCCACAGTTAATACATTCGTCTGTTATCTTAATTGCCATGTTATAAACTTTTTGTTTAAGTAGTAAGCCATTAATTTTGTGAGCAAAAATAGAATTTAAAAAGCTAATTATTTATACATTTTCATGAGTAGTAAAGAAAAAGTAACAGCATTGGTCCGTTTGGGCCAGTACCTGGCAGGCAATGATCCTGAGCTTGAGGCCGCTAAGGTGATGGCGTCCCAGGCAAACGGATGGTTTACCCCCGAGTTCATCGATCTATCTATACAAAATATTTGCCGTTATTACCTGGATGAGGCACAATTAACCGCCTGGCTGGCGGCGTACCCCATTAAAACGGGGGAGCAACGCCCCCGGATAGTGGGCATAGTGGCGGCTGGCAATATTCCACTGGTATGTTTTCACGACTGGTTGTGCGGATTCCTTAGCGGGCATCAGGTACGCATCAAGTTGTCCTCCAAAGACGTAGTACTCATGCAGCATATCCTCAACAAGATGAGCAGCTGGTACCCGGAATTTGCAGAACAGACCGTGGTGATGGACATGCTGAAGAACTGCGATGCCTACATTGCTACCGGCAGCAATAACTCTGCCCGGTACTTCCACTACTATTTTGCCCAGTATCCGAACATTATCCGCCGTAACCGCACTTCCGTTGCCATCCTGGATGGTACCGAAACCGCGGAAGAACTCAGTGCCCTGGCAGATGATGCCATGCTGTACTTCGGACTCGGCTGCCGCAACGTGACCAAAATATTCGTTCCGGAAGGCTACAATTTTGAAGCCCTGCTACAGGCATTCCGTAAATACGATTACCTGGCAGACTTCCACAAGTTCAAGAACAACTATGATTATAACCTGGCGTTACTCCTGCTGAACAGCAGTCCGTATATGAGCAACGAAAGCCTGTTACTGCATGAAGCACCTTCCCTGTTCTCGCCTATCAGCGTGTTGAATTACGGCTATTATACAGATTTCGCCACCCAGGCGGCCGAACTGAAAGACCATGAGGACCTCCAATGTTTAGTAGGCCATGGCTTCACCCCATTCGGTACCGCCCAGCAACCCGGCCTGTCTGATTATGCGGACGGAATAGACACCATGCAGTTCTTAACAGGACTGTAATACCAATTTGTCTGTTTTTCGCGTTATTCTGACAGCTGCCATGATATACTGACAGCCTGCCCCTTAAGATGGTATTAACTTTTCATATAAAAATGTGTTAAAGTAAAGGGTACGGGAATCAAACGATTCTCCCGTACCCTTAAATTTGTATCAGAGGCATGTAAATTGATATATTCCTTATACATTCAAACAAATCACTTAAACAACAAAAAGTATGAAATTCAGGCAAATCGCGGCAACTGTTCTAATCAGCGGGGCAACTGCACTTGCCAGCATGTTTGTGTACAACAAATATCAACCCAGGCTGGCTGGTCCTTACCAGAACGGTTCTAACAACATCCCCGTTAACTATGCAAGCTACATGCCCGGAGCAGAAGTGAAAAATGCCACTCCGCCTACCGACTTTACGCAGGCAGCTAAAATTGCTACACCGGGTGTAGTTCACATCAAAACAAAGATTAACCCAAGAGAAGTAAGTAACAACCTGCAGAAAAGACGTTCTGTCCTACAGGACCTCTTCGGGGACGACTTCTTCGGAGATGAATTCCAGGGTGAAGGCGGCGGACGTAAATACTACGTTCCCGGACAAATGGCTTCCGGTTCAGGTGTATTGATCTCAGACGACGGGTACATCATCACTAATAATCACGTAGTAGATGATGCTGACGAAATAGCTGTTACGCTCAACAACTATAAAACTTACAAAGCGAAGGTAGTAGGTACAGACCCAAACACCGACCTCGCCGTGATAAAAATAGACGCAAAAAATCTGCCTTACCTGTTATATGGTAATTCAGACGACGTGGAAATCGGGCAATGGGTACTGGCCGTAGGTTACCCTTTAAACCTGGAAACGACCGTTACAGCAGGTATCGTGAGTGCAAAGGCACGTACCATCGGTATCAATAAGCAGGTAAGAAGAAACGCTATCGAGTCTTTCATCCAAACCGATGCTGCAGTGAACCAGGGTAACAGTGGTGGTGCATTGATCAATACTGCCGGTGAACTGGTAGGTATCAACTCTGCCATCGCTTCTCCTACCGGGGCTTATGCCGGCTATTCCTACGCTATACCAGTGAACCTGGTGAAGAAAGTAGTGAATGACCTGATGAAGTACGGTAATGTACAGAGAGCTTACCTCGGTATCCTCTATCAGGACCCCAGTTCTATTCCTGAAGAAAAATGGGCAGATGCAGGTATCAGAAGAGATATCAATGGTGTGGTGGTAACAGGTGTTACTGAAACAGGTGCAGCTTCTGCCGCAGGTATCCGTAAAGGGGACGTTATCACCGGTATCAATGGTATCGTTACGACTTCCATCCCGCAGATGACAGAACAGATCGCCCGTTACAAACCAGGTGATAAGATCAGCATCAGTTACCTGCGCAACGATAAAGAGTATACTGCCAACACTGTATTGAAAAATGCAGACGGTAATACAGAGATCGTGAAAAGCACCGTACTGGATGCACTGGGTGCGGACATGGTAGCACTGGATAAAACCGACGCAGCCAAACTCGGCATCCGTGGCGGTGTGTACGTGGATAACATCAGCAGTGGTATCCTGAAGAAGCAAACCAACATGAAACGTTCCTTCATCATCCTTAAAGCAGGCGGAGAAGCCGTTGCTTCATTAGACGATCTGAAACGGGTGCTGGCCAAACAAAAGAAAGTACAACTGGAAGGCGTATATCCCGAAATGAATGGGGTGTATTACTACAATATAGATCTTGCGAATGGTGAAACCTTCTGACAACGTATCCTATATAAAAGAAAGGCCCGGCAAATTTGCCGGGCCTTTTCTTTTATAAGTTGATCACACCTTTTAACTGTGCAAAGAATTCATCTTTTTTCCTGGAAGAGATCGGGATATTCTTCTGGTCACTCATCACCACTGCCGTACCTAATCCTTTTATGATCTTAACGATATGGTGGATATTGATGAGGAATGATTTGTGTACCCGGTAAAAACCTTTATCAGACAACATCTCTTCATATTCTTTCAGAGATTTGGAAATAAGATGTGATACATTACTGATCAGTTGTATTTTGGTATAACTGTCAAATGCCTCACAGTAAATGATATCTTTCAGATCAATTACGTTATAACCGTCATTTACAGGTATTACTATCTTGGAAAAAGCATTGTCATTATTCTTTACATAGTCCTTCAGAATAGAAGCCAGTTCGTTGAGTCTGCCCTTCTTGCTCTTTTTCACTTTCTCTAACGCATCCTCCACCTCACTAACCTTGATAGGTTTGAGCAGGTAGTCCAGTGCGGCAAATTTAATTGCCTGTAACGCGTATTCCTGAAACGCAGTAATGAAAATAACTTCGAAGTTCAACACAGGGAACATCTCCAATAACTGGAATCCATTATGTGGCGGCATTTCAATATCCAGGAACAGTACGTCTATCTGGGTATTCTTCAGCATTTCCGCCGCGTCATGTATGTTCTGTGCTTCCCCTGCTACTGTAACATCCTTACAGTAATTCTCAAGAATATTTCGCAAAATGTGGATGTTGCGAACTTCATCATCTACGATCGCAGCTTTTATATTACTCATAACATCTTAACAATGGGAATCAGAATTTCAACCAGAGTACCCTCCTTATTGCCGAAACCGAACTTAAATTTATCAATAATTTCCAACTTTCCAATATTTCCATTAAAAGATTTTATAATCTGCAACCTTTCACGGATCACGCTCAAAGCAGTAGATTCATGCTTGATCAACCTGCTGCTTTTGATATTATTAGCACGCTCCCAACCTATTCCATCATCGTCTACCGAACAGTACAACATGTCATTCCTTAGACCCAGCTTCACTTCCAGCCTGCCTTCCCCGTTTTTAGGTGCAAGCCCGTGTTTGATTGCATTCTCTACAATTGGTTGTATGATCATTGGCGGAATATAGATGGTATAATCTTTTAATGCATCTTCAAGTGTAAAATGATAAACGAAAACATTTGAAAAACGGATCTTTTCCAACTCAATATACCTGGTCAGGAAAGCGATTTCCTCTTCCAGTGAGATGTAAGACTTCCTTGAATTGTTCAACATCTGCCGCATCAACGTAGCAAAATCTGCCAGGAAGTTGAGCGCCTGTTTCTCTTCTTTCTCCATAATCAGGTGTTGCACTGAGTTAAGAGAGTTAAAGATAAAGTGAGGGTTCATCTGGTTTGTCAATGCTTTTGCTTCCAGTTCTGCAATACGGCGGTTGTACTCCGTTTTACGCTTCTCTCCCTGTTTGATACGCCTTACTATATACCGGAGAATGAAGAACACCAGTAATAATGAGAATAAGATCAGGATACCTCTGGCCCACCATTCCTGGTACCAGCGTGGTAGTATCGTTACCGTAATGATGATTGGCTTGCTCCAGTCGCTTTTATATTTCCTTGCCCTGATCTGAAGTTGATATGTATCCGGCTGCAAATCGGGAAAAGGTACAATGTTAGACATGGTGGTTACCCATCCGCTGGCAGTATCACTGGAAAAGTTATACTGGTACTGCACCAGCTCGGGCAAGTCGTAGGCAATGGCCCCAAATTCCACCTCAAAAGAAGCTTTTCGCTGGTACAGGTGTACAAAGTAATTCTTATTGGGAAGGAAGGAGCTGTCACCATATTTCACATTACTCAGGTAGATCACCGGTGGCACTGTATCTACCGGCATATTACTGTCGCTGAAATAGCTTAGCCCGTTAGAGGTAGCGATATATAAAATTCCCCGCTGATAATATACCCCCCTGGTATCATCACTCATCAATCCGTCATTGGATGTGATGTTGCGGATCCTCTTTTTCGTATTTACATCTATAACAGATACTCCCTTGTTAGTAGAAACGTATAAGCGGTCTGCTCCATCATAATACAGTTGCTGACAGATATCACTCACCAGGGAATCTGCCGTGCTGAGGTGTTTGATCACCTGGTTATCCTTCACTACGTAGAGGCCCTGATCGCTGGTCCCTATCCACAGGTCACCATTGATCCATTTCAGGTCTTTGATGCTCTGATGCAGGGCTACATCTGTTCCTGGTATCACCATCTGCCGGGTACTGTCGGTACCGTAAAGCAGTCCGGCATTGGAGCCCACATAATAAGCCGTATCGTTGATACTAACGATGGAAGTGAGGAGTACGTCCGGTATTCTGGTCGAATACTCATCTGTGATCACCTGGTCTTTTGATACGATCCGGATCTTACCGTTGTTACCTATATCCACATCTTTCAATGTCTTTACAGGTTTCCGCAGGGTCACTTTTTGCGTGAGTGTATTAAAAACGAACAACCCGTTATCGGCGCCTATCAGCACCTCATTATCTTTATAAGGTAAAATGGAAAGGATGCTGTTCCGGCCACTGGTGCTATCCAGGTTAAACTGATGTATTACCAGGTTGCTGTCCATGGTATTGAGCATACCTCCGTTTTGCCCTACCAGCAGGATGCCGCTCTTCTCATCTTTACAGATACTGAAGATGGAGTGTGAGTATAATCCGTTGGTATTATCGAGGTAGTTAAAATAAAAGTCTTTGTAAGGGATATTATATACACCATCTCCGAAAGTGGTGATCCAGATATTACCATCCCTGTCTTTCAGCAGGGAAGTGATATAATGATTATCCAGGAGTTTTGTGAGTTTGCGTTCTCCTTTAAAGAAATTCTTCAGGTAATATAAGGCACGGGGGGTACCTATCCACAGGTTATCATTATCCAGACAAATATTGCTGATCTCATCCCGGATACCCCAGTCGGCCCCGTTGAAAAAGCAAACAGCCTCAGTGCGATGATAAGTGTACAAAGTATTTTTTATGATGACCACAGGCTCTTTATGCACGCGGGCATAAAAGGCAGGATCATTTATCGGGAACGGATTTATAGGTATTATCTTCTGATCGCGGTTATTCGCGTCTTTGAGGGTGCTGAGATTAAAGTAAGGCTGAAGGGGTTTAAAAATTGTATCAATATTTTTCAGGAAATAGAAAAGATCTGTAATGGCTGCACCCAGTGGATACTTCCATTCCTTATTGTCATACTTGAGAACGTGGTTATCCGTATTCAGGAACCAGGGAAAATGTACCAGGTCTTCAAACATGTATTGCATATACTGACCATGGAGATCTACTTTCAGGGTAGAATCATTGGCAGCGGTATGAATAACGTTACTTTTATAAAAGGAGAACAGACCGTTGAGCGTGAAAAACCATACCCTTCCGTTAGTGTCTGCATATAACTTTACTACATCATTATCCGTAAGACCGTCCTTTTTAGAATAATTGCGAAAGCGTTTACCATCGAATTTACTAACACCGGTAGGTGTTGCAAACCAGATAAAGCCTTCTTTATCCTGCACGGCAGCATAAACTGTAGCATTGGCCAGACCGTCCTTTACATTATAGTTGTGGATCATCAGCCCCTGCCCAAAGGCATTGCTTACTGTGAAGGCAGTCAATATCCACCATAAATATATGTAACGAACCTCAGGCATCTATAAAGGTAGGATTTTGTGCTGTGTTAACTTAATAAAGGGGATAAACATAAGCAACAGATAATTAAATCCTGAATAGTTGTAACCTTATTGGAAATAGCAGTAACCGGCACTATTTGCTACAATGTAGTAAATAGTGCCGATAAAAATTAGTATGCCCTGGCAAATAATACTCTTTGTACTGAAGGTTTTCCCGTCAGTATGCAGGTACCATTTTCCTGCGGATTATTTAAAGGAATGCAGCGGATGGTCGCTTTTGTACGGTCCTTGATCTGTTCTTCTGTTTCTGCGGTACCGTCCCAGTGTGCAGAAATGAACCCGCCTTTCTCGTCCAGCAGGCGTTCGAATTCTTCAAAAGTATCAGCTGGCGTGATATGAGAGTCGCGGTAAGCTAATGCCTTATCGAACATCTGCTGCTGGATCTCTTCCAGCAGTGCGCTGATTTGCGGTGTAAGTCCGTCCAGTGATAAGCTGGTCTTTACCTTCGTATCGCGGCGCGCCACTTCAGCCACATTGTTTTCCAGGTCTCTTGCACCGATAGCGATACGCACCGGTACGCCCTTCATTTCATATTCAGCAAATTTCCATCCCGGACGCTGGTTATCAGAATCGTCGTATTTAACACGGACACCGGCCTGTTTCAGTTCAGCCACGATAGCCAGTACCTTCTCGTCGATTTTAGCTTTCTGTTCATCTCCTTTATATATAGGTACGATCACCACCTGTAAGGGAGCAATACGCGGAGGCAGTATCAGACCGTCATCATCGCTGTGCGCCATTACCAACGCTCCTACCAGGCGGGTAGATACCCCCCAGGAAGTAGCCCATACGTAATCCAGCTTGTTTTCCTTGTTGGAGAACTTCACATCGAAAGCTTTGGCAAAGTTCTGGCCCAGGAAGTGGGAAGTACCAGCCTGTAGAGCCTTACCATCCTGCATTAATGCTTCAATACAGTAGGTATCTACAGCACCGGCAAAACGTTCGGAAGGAGACTTTACACCTTTAATAACAGGCATTGCCATATAGTTCTCGGCAAAGTCTGCATAGATGTCCAGCATCTGCGTGGTTTCAGCAATCGCTTCGGCAGCAGTAGCATGGGCAGTATGACCTTCCTGCCACAGGAATTCTGCGGTACGAAGGAACAAACGGGTACGCATCTCCCAGCGCACTACATTCGCCCATTGGTTAATAAGCAGCGGCAGATCGCGGTAAGACTGTATCCAGTCCTTATATGTATTCCAGATGATTGTTTCAGAAGTAGGGCGAACGATCAGTTCCTCTTCCAGTTTTGCCTCGGGATCTACGATCACACCACCTGTTTCCGGGTCGTTTTTCAGACGGTAATGGGTTACAACAGCACATTCCTTGGCAAATCCTTCAATGTGGGCGGCCTCTTTACTTAAAAAGCTCTTGGGGATGAATAACGGGAAATAAGCGTTCTGGTGTCCGGTGTCCTTAAACTTCCTGTCAAGTACATCGCGCATCCCTTCCCAAAGGGCATAACCATATGGTTTGATCACCATACAGCCTCTTACTGCAGAATAATCTGCCAAACTACCCTTCAGTACCAGGTCATTATACCATTTCGAATAATCTTCCGAGCGGGCCGTAATCTCTTTACTCATTGTCTATTTTATTGCTATAATTTTGGCTTAATATTTGTATAATTTATATTACCAAAAGGTAAAATGCCACAAACCTACATGAAAATCAGAAACGTTCAAATAATTACGTAAAATATTATGAGTGGTCACATGTTATTGTAGCAATTAACCTTTCTTTACGTTAAAATAATGTAAATTTACTATAGAATTCAGGCTAAAAATTCCGAACATGAAATCAGCTCCTTACCTTGCCGCGTTAACGCTGCTCATCCTAAGCAGTTGTTCCTCAGCATATAAAACGACTCAAACACCGGATGATGTATATTACTCTCCGAGAGTTCAGCGTACCTATGCTTCTGAAAACAATAATCAAAATAATAATAACAACGTTGCTGCTACTGATGCTAATGATCAGGGTGACGGTACGTACGTTACTTATGATGATGAAGATCAGGGTGACTATGCACGCCGCATAGATCGTTTTAACAATAGCTCCTACAATGGCAGCTATTACAATGATGGATATTACGGGTCTCCCAATATCTATTCAGGTATGTATGGCAGTCCATACTACAGTTCCTTTGGTTATGGTGGTTACCCTTACTACAGTAGTTACTGGGGCCCATCTCTCAGCATCGGTTTAGGCTTTGGTTATGGCTGGGGCTACGGTTCCGGCTGGGGCCTGGGCTATGGTTATCCATGGAGCTACTACGGTTATAATCCTTACTACATAGGAGGATACTACGGTGGTGGTTATTATGGTGGTGGTTATTATGGTGGTGGCTACTACGGGCATGGTGGCGCTTACGGCTACGCTCCGTTAAGAGGCCGTCGCACACGTGATGGATTTAGTGGTGGAGGTGGTAGTACTATTCCAGGCGGTCGTACAGGTAATTACAATCCTGGAGGCCGTGTAGGTGGTTCAGATTATCGTCCTTCCAGAGTAACTCCAGGTGGTGCTGCTGATAACAGCGGTGGCCGCGTAGGAAGCTCCACTGGTTCTTACCAGCCAAGGCGTGTGTTCAACCAGTCTCCAAGCGAAAGACCTTCTAACATTGGTGGCCGCACAAGTGAAAGCGCTCCTTCAAGAGTGTATCAACCACAGCCATCTCAGCCTACACGCAGCTATCAGCCTTCTTATACTCCAAGCAGAAGCTCTGGTAGTAGTGGCGGTGGTTCATTCGGTGGTGGCGGAGGCGGTGGTGGCCGTTCCGGTGGAAGATCAAGGAACTAAACACACATTACGCACGATCATTGATATTCTAAATACTATACCCTGGTCAAGGCATGGCCAGGGTATTTTTTAACCCTTAATTCTACGAACATATGTTAAGAAGAATGGTGTTATTAGCCATTGCTATGACCGGAACCTGCTATACGCTACAGGCACAAACAATAGATGATGCGTTAAGGTTCAGCACAAGCGCTCCGGCAGGGACAGCACGCGCACAGGCCGTGGGCGGCGCACTGGGATCATTGGGAGGGGAAGTTTCCTCTATCTATGTAAACCCGGCCAGTACAGGTTTTTTCAGAACAAGCGACTTCTCCTTTACCCTGGGTTTCCAACAGGCAGATAACAAAGGCACTTACCTGGGTACAACAGGCAGTGACAGCAAAGGCAACCTGAATATCAGCAATGCTACCCTGATCTTTGGCGGTAAAAGAAAGATGCCAGGAAGCAAATGGGAGAACTTCAGCTTCGGTCTGGGCTTCAACCGTACTAATAATTACAATCAGAGAGTATATTATACGGGAAATAATTCAAGTTCATCGCTGGCATTAAATTATGCACAACAGGCACAACTCTATGTTACAGATCCTTCTACCCAATTGGGTGCTGTTCCTGAGAAAACAATTGGAGCCCTTGCACATAGTTCAGTGCTGGCATATCAAACTTATCTGATTAGTGATGCTACAGATGCACAAGGGCTCTATTTTTATTCTGCAGCACAATCTACAGGTGATCCACAAACGATTCATGTAAAGCAGGAAAATATGCTAAACACTGGAGGTTCAGCAAACGAAATTTCCTTCGACTTTGGTAGCAATTATAATAATATCCTTTATCTTGGTGGTAGTGTGGGCATTCCTGTAGCACATTACACCCGTGATAAGACCTGGAAGGAAACCAATATCAACACTGAGAATGTTGATTTAAACAATTTCTCAGTAACAGAACACCTGACTACAGATGGTACAGGTATAAATGTAAAACTGGGCGCAATTGTTAAACCAGTGCGGCCGTTAAGTCTGGGTGTTACTCTCCACTCGCCTTCCTGGATCTGGTTTACAGATAATTACACGACGGATATGACCACCAATACCAAACTAAAAGGGATCAGAAGTTTTTCGTCTACAGATACCAACAATGGCGATGCGGATCAATCCAAATACATGGTCAGAACTCCCTGGAAAGGAATCCTGAGTGCGACTTACCTGTTTAGCCCATCAGCTGATACCCGCAAGCCTACAGGCTTCCTCACCTTGGATTATGAATATATGGATTACGCATCTATGAAAATGCGTTTTAATAACGATCCGGCTTACGATAAAAATGATAACGATGCCCGGAATACAGCTATTAAAAATACTTATCAGGCAGCTTCAAATATCCGTATAGGCGGAGAACTGAAACTACATGTAATTGCATTAAGGCTGGGTTATGCACTATATGGCAATCCTTATAAAAACAGTAGTCTGGATGCTACCCGTCATTATTATACCGGAGGTATCGGTTATCGTAACAAGGGCTTTTATATGGACTTAGGACTTGTAATAGGCGATAACAAAAGCCAGGAACAACCTTATATAATAACAACTAATACAGCGGGGTATGCAAGCCCTGCTCCTGCACAAATCAAAGGCAATACAACAAATGTACTGGCCACTTGCGGCTGGAAATTCTAGACATAATAAAAAATAAAAAAGGGTATATCAAAAGTATGATATACCCTTTTTTTATTTAATTTGCACCGACATAACCCAATATTACTGTAGTCATTTTTGTAACCTATTATTAAGTTGTTAATCTATATGCATTAATTAATCACAATTAAATTTTAAGACCCTATGAGGAAACCCTGGCGCTTATTGCCATTGGCAATACTATTGCTATGCCTGTCTTGCGCAAAACAATCAGACACACCTGTTCAATCACCCAAAACACAACCAGTTAACACGGCCGAAGTATCTACTGCATTTGCGAAAGTGCTTGCAAAAGCGATGCAAAACAAAGAAGTGCGTGACTTAATCAAACAGGAAGCCCTGAAAAAATTCGACAATGATTATGATGTGTTGTATCAGTTATCCAGAACAGCTAAACTGGGCAACGGAAAGACACTTGAAAGCCTGCTTGCAGCTTATGCAGATGATTCTACCGCCTTTATTGCAATGGCAGACCAACTGCCACTGACGACGATCTTCGTGCCCCATCTTGACAAATTCTCTCCTCAGGATTGGAACACGGTGGAACAGATCCCCATCGTAGCTGTGCGTAATCCCGCTGATAAGAACCAGAAAAAACAATTGCTGGCCTATGACGCTAATGGCGCCACCACTGCATTAAGTTATGAAGTGCAACCAGACAAACCCGTGATCATCGTAAAAGAGAACGAACGGGTAGCTTTCGCCAAGAACACCGGCAGTGAGCGGATAGCACAGCATGACAACTATTTTCTGAGAACTGCCAGCAAAGATTTTTACTTTACAGATGCCTCCTACAATGGATTATCAACTGCCACCGCAACCAACAGCCGCCTTGACTTTACTGTAGATCCTGCCGCTGTATATGCCCGTGTGAATAATATAGACGCTGTAAGAGATTACGTATATTATGGGCTGGATCCTGCCCATGGCGTGGACAAGGGACCATTGAAAAATAACTATGCGGAATTTCTGATGGGGTTGAGAGTAAACTCACCTGCTTCAAAAAGTTTCTTCGTTGACTGGTCAGATGGAATGTTGGAATTTAGAATGACTGTATTCTTCATTGCCAGTGAAGGCAATATCAGTTCCGTTACCAAGAACTTTCCTGGCGATGCAGCCGTACTCTTCCCCGGTGGAGACGCTACAGGTTTTGTAGACCTGACCGATCATCCTATTGAACTGGCCAACTGGGATATGGAAAAATACGGAGACGCCTGGAAAATATTACTGATAGAATATGATCCGGGGGCAGAAATTACCTACAACACCAGCGTGTCTTCCACCTTTGGGTACAATTTCGGACTGGATGTGGGCCTGGGAACAAAAGTAAAGATCGGATTAAAGTTCGGCATCAGTGGATCGACTACAAAGAGTTCTTCTACCTCCATCAAAATAACAGATGGGGCCGACAATCTGGGTGAGGCCATCCTTGATTATACCTCCCCTGCCGAAGTATTAGATCCTTATTCTCCACCCAGATTACCTCCCCATTATAATTATTATGAATTGAATACCGGTGTGATCACTATCTATATTACCCCCAGAAAGCGCTTTTGATTGTACTGGCCACCTTCGGCTGGAAATTCTAAGATATTATATACTGTTTACAAAGGGGCTCCGCTTGGAGCCCCTTTTTTTTACCCTCAACCTTTCAGAATTTTTTAATTACTTTTATAGTGTTATATATATAATTTATCTCCATCTATGAACGCATCGTCCTTACACCTATCCATCAGGTATTCCCTGTGCCTGTTTATCATGCTTGCCTGCGTAGACGTCCCGCTGTTAAAGGCCCAGCAAAAAGAGGATGACAACATAGAACTTTACAGTAGCGAAGAAACCTATGAATATCAATACAATAGCAAACAAAAACAGGTAACGGTAGACCAGCTGATAGAAAAAACATTTATCTGCAACGCTTTCCGCTCTTCCATCCCTTTTGGAGAAACATACAACAACCAGGAAGAAATACTGGACGTAAATATAGAAGTAGACGGGAAAAGGGCCAGAGACATCAGACCTACCTACGACTACCTGAACATCAACAGCTACTTTTATACCGATGCCAGGATGTGCTACTTTGAACTTCCCTTTGTACAAAAAGGGTCCAAGAGTAAAGTGACCATCGAAAAAGAGATCAAAGATCCCCGCTATTTATCTACTGTCTTTTTCACCGACAACTATCCTACCAGAACAAAGAAGATTACAGTGATAGTACCCCGCTGGATGCAGACGGATATACATCCTTACAATTTCGAAGGACAAAACATCTCTGTTCAGAAAACATTCGACAGTAAAAAGAACGCAGACATATACACCTATACTGCCAGCAACATGCCGGCCATGAAGAAAACGGCCATGAGCCCCGGTCCCAGCTGGTTATGGCCGCATATCATGATCTGCAGTAAAACCGCTGATTACGAAGGCAACAAATCCGCTTACTTCGCCACTACGGCAGACCTCTATAAATGGTATCATAGTCTTACCCAGCAGTTACACAGCGATACGGTGGCTTTAGATGAACGTGCTAAGAAGATCACCGAAGGTATCACCGACAAATGGGAACAACTGAAAGCTATCTTTTACTGGGTAGAAGATAATGTGCGCTATATCGCTTTTGAAGATGGTATTGCAGGTTTTAAACCTGATGAAGCCCATGAAGTAATGCGTAAGAAATATGGCGACTGTAAAGGGATGGCCAACCTCACCAAGGCCTTGCTGCAACGCTGCGGCTTTGACGCAAGGCTTTGCTGGATAGGTACCAACCATATCATGTACGACTACAGCATCCCTTCCCTGAGCGTAGATAACCACATGATCTGCGCCGTGAATTATAAAGGCAAATGGTGGTTCCTGGATGCTACCGAAGAATATATGCAGCCCGGTGTATACGCAGAAAGGATACAGGGCAGACAGGTAATGATAGAGAATGGCGATAGCTTCCTGCTGGAACATATCCCCAGCACAAAACCTGAACAAAACAGCCGTCTCTTTAAAGAAGAACTGTATGTGGACGGTAATAATATGGCCGGTAAAATCCTGTACAAATACGAAGGTGAAAGCAAAACAGATATCCTCAGCAGCATTAACGGTGTTAAAAAAGACCGCTTACAGACTGCCCTGGAGAACTACATCACCAACAGTAATATGCACTACAAGATCTCCAACATGAAAACCACCAGCCTGGAACAACGTGATGGTAACCTGGAAGTGAACTTCGATCTCGTGTACCAGGATGCGGTGTCTTCTTTCGGGTCTGAAATGTATATCGATATCGACTATAACAAAGAATTCAACAACGCGGTGATAGATACCGTTAAAAGGAAAATAGATTTAAGGTTTGACAGCAAGGATAACTTCATCACAGAAACAGATCTGCTGATGCCGGCAGGTTACAAAGCAGGTACACTGCCGGAAAACCTGCACATCGTCCATCCTAAATTCACCATTGACATCACCTATGCCGTAAAGGATAACAAGATCTGTTACCGTAAAAAGATAACGATCCTCAATACCTATCTGCAAAAATCCGACTTCCTGGAATGGAACAAAGCCATCGCTTCTCTTTCCAAAAAGTATTTAGAACAAATAACACTCGTTAAACTATAAACCTATACGAACTTGAAAAAGATAACATTCATCCTGCTGTTGATCTGTACCGGCCTTACCGGTATGGCACAATCAAGACAGGAAAGGGAATACCAGGAAGATGCAGAAGAAATAAAGAAGGAGATCTGGAATGGTAAAGATGCTGCTTTTAACGTCACTACAGTACCTGAAAAATACAATAACGAGTCTGCCGTAATCATTGCCATGAAATTTTCCATGGGAGCGGACCATAGCCGTAAGCAGGAACACCTGTCCACGACTATGCACGAACGTGTTAAAATACAGGATAAATCAGCCCTGGAAGAGTATTCTGAATTCAATATCCAGAAGCTGAAACAAAATAGCTGGTCGCGCGGTTATAAGCTGGTTTCATACATGGGTATCCGTATCATCAAGCCGAATGGACAGCAACGGGATATCGATATGAAAGAAGCCGTAAATGTAAAGGATGAAGCCGGGGATAAAGAACAGAAAATAGCCATTTCCGATTTACAGGTAGGTGATATCATCGATTACTACATGCGTATCTACAAAGATAAATCTACCTTTTATGCGGCACCGGAACCGCTGGACTTCTCCATTGGCGAAAGATACCCTATCCTCGATTTTGCACTGGACGTAAGGATTTCCAAGAAAATGGGAATTTCATGGAGATACCTGAATGCAAAGGATGCTGAGTTAAAAAGAACTAAAGATGATGATGATAACAACGTATTTACCATCAACAAAAAAGATATTCCTAAAGTAACGGATGAACGCTGGTTATATGAAAAGAGGACATTACCTACTTTACGTATCGCCTATATGAGAGATGAAAACAACGATGTTGTAAACGGGATCGATGAAGAGGATATCAAAGAATATCTTACATACAAGATCATCAGTGTGGGCGCCAATTACGGCCTTAATTACGATATCATGAAGAGAGAGTTCCCAAAAGTGGAAAGCACCTGTCTGAAAGATGAAGACCTGAAAACACTGACCGATGCACAGCGTACAGAACTCATCTATTACTATGTACGTTACTGTACCCTTTTCCGCGAATACACTTCTTCCAATATAGAAGTAGGCCAAAACCGTAAATTCTACACGCCTAAATCACATTTTGTAGCCAATGTAATGCGGTTCATGCTGAAAGAGTATGATATCCCCTGCGTACTGGCTGCTGCTGTACCCCGCAGTGAAGGTACCCTTAAAGACGCGGTATCTTTCAATGACCTGGAATACTTCATCATTGCCTATCCGGCGGATAGTAAACCCATCTATTGCTATATGGGCAGCATGTTCTCCTATCCCGGAGAACTGCCTTCTTCCCTGGAAGGACAGGAAGCGTACACCGTAGCGGTGACAGGCAGCAAGAGGGAAAAAGAGGCCTCTTTTAAAAAGATCACTTTACCATTCAGTAAGAAAGAAGATAACGTGAGCGCTGAAACACTGGACATCGTTTTTAATCCGGCAAACCTGCAACAGATAAACATCGCACGTACGATCTCCGCCAAAGGTCAGTACCGTTATCAGTACATGGATATGCTGCTGTACGAAGATATGCTGAAACAGGAACGTAAACGTGTACACACTCCTACTCTGCTGAATGCGGATCTGAATGCACAGGGGCCACTGTACAAACGTTATGGGGAATATACAGAGGCCTTCAGCAAGGCCCGTAAGGATATGCTGGAAACAGTAACCACAAATATCACCAATGATTACAGCATCAAACCTACTGACAGTATCACTTACGAAATCATCGAAGAAGGATTGCAGCACCGCTATCCTCCCTTTGCGATGAAAGAGCAATTCAGTATGGATGGACTGGTAAAAAAAGCTGGTAATAATTACATCGTAGACTTTGGTAAGCTGATTACCGGTCAGATAGAATTAACTACGGAACAACGTACAAGGTCTTATGACATCAATATGTCTTATGCCCGTACAGTCGCTTACCAGGTAACCGTGAATATCCCTGAAGGATATAAAGTGGAAGGTATCGAGAACCTGAATAAGTCAGTGATCAACGATGCAGGTAGTTTTGTAAGCACCACCAAACTGGAAGGGAATACACTTGTTGTTACCGTGCGCAAATGTTATAATCATGCTTATGAGCCAGCAGCCAGCTGGCCGCAGATGATCGCATTTTTAGATGCCGGTGCAGATTTTAATAAACAGAAAGTATTGCTGAAAAAGATTTAATAAACAGCGGAGTCTGTTGTGAACAAGAATGATATTTCCTATAAATACGGGGCTCCTAATGGAGCCTCGTATTTATATATTTCATCACTCCTTCTGTATCCCTGGCATCAAACCATTGTATAGCGGGGTCTTTCCTGAACCAGGTCAGTTGTCTTTTTGCATACTGACGGGTATGGATAATGATTAGTTCTGTAGCTTCTTCCAACGTAATCTTCCCATCCAAATAATCAAATATTTCTTTATACCCCACTGTCTGTAATGCATTATGATGGCGATAAGGCAATACAGCGCGTACTTCCTCTACTAATCCTGCGGCCATCATGGCATGTACCCTGTGAGTGATGTTCGCATGTAATTGTTCCTTCGGAACAGTGACACCTATCCTGATGATATTAAAATCCCTTGTGGCTTTGTTTGCTGTTCTGAAAGTAGTGATGGACTGCCCGGTAGTATATAACACTTCCAGCGCCCGTATGAGCCGCTGGGGGTTCTGAATCTCCGCTATCGCATAAAAGGCAGGGTCGCGTTCCTGCACTTCTTTTTGCAGCCACTCCAGACCTTCCGTGGCATATTGTTCATTGATCTTTAAACGTATATCCGCAGGCGCAGCCGGTATATCATCAATCCCTTCACAGAAGGCCCTGATATATAAACCTGTGCCACCGCACATGATGGCAACGTCCCGGTCTTTGAATATCTCCGCAGCGTACTGTAAGGACAGTCGCTCGAAGATCCCGGCATTCACCTCTTCGGTAATAGAGTGGGAATCGATAAAATAATGAGGAACAGTCTGCAGTTCCTGCAGACTGGGTTTGGCGGTACCAATACTTATTTCTTTGTAACACTGGCGGGAGTCTGCAGAAATAACAGCAGTCTTAAAATGACTGGCTAAACGTATAGCCAGTGCTGTTTTACCCGCGGCTGTAGGACCAGCTATTATGATTACAGTCTTTCCCAATTAAAACATCTCTTCAGAATTATTCTCTTCACCACCGTCATCATCAGCATCAGAAGTATCTTCTTCTCCTTCTTCTCCAAAGCCATCTTCACTCATACCTTCCTTGTTAAGGTCGTACTTCTCTTCCATTTCCACCAGTTTGTCGCCTACTAATCCTTTAGTACCGTACTGACTGGGGGCCAGGCCTTCTTTTCTTACGCAGTAAGGATAGGTAACCCTGGAGTTTTCGTCTTTGGACACACCGATCAATTCTACCAGGAACACCCAGTTCTTGGCATAATCGTACAGATAAATGAACTTCTGATTAGGTGTTTTCACCGCAGCTGCAATAACAGTTTCGTTCATCATAAGGGGATCAACCTTTCTTGGAGCATTATCCTTTTCGAGGATAATTTCCCTGCCCCGTTGCCAGTTGTCATTGCTACGGAAAAAAGTGGCCTTATGTTTATTGTCAAATTCGAATGACTGTAAAATAACTTGATGAAATTGTAAAAATGTCTGGTCCGGCTTAATGGAAATATCCCTGTACACACTTTCATCCTCTTCCCAATAAACTCTGAATTTCAAAACAGGCATGACAATAAAGGTTTTTACTATTTGATTGTTGAAAGTGACAGGCTTGTGTACTGTATAAGAACATTAAACCTCTGACTTTAAGCTTTTAACATTATTTAACAATACTAAATTAACATTTTTATTTAACTGGAGTCAAATCCAATGCTTGTGCTTTTTCCAGCAGGAAGGCAAATGCGGCTTCGTACGTGTTTGGAATTTCGCCGTCCAGTATCGCCTCACGGATGGCATTTTTCAGATCTCCCACTACTCTTGAAGGCTTTAGCCCAAAAGTTTCCATGATCATTTCTCCTGTTACGGGTGGCTGCCAGTTGCGTATCCGGTCTATCTCTTCCACTTCTTTCAGCCGCTGGCGCACCAGTTCAAAGTTTTCGAGGTAACGTTTTACTTTTACCCTGTTCTTGGATGTAATATCCGCCTCACACAGCATCATCAGTCCTTCGATATCGTCCCCTGCGTCAAATAACAGGCGGCGTATAGCAGAATCCGTGATATTCTCTTTGGTAACGCTGATAGGCCGCAGGTGCAGTTCTACCAGTTTTTTCACCAGCCGCATGCTTTCGTGCTGAGGCAGCTTCATTTTAGCGAAGATCCTGGGGACCATCTTCCCTCCTACGGCATCATGGCCGTGGAAGGTCCAGCCATGGCCCTGTTCAAAGCGTTTAGTTGCAGGCTTACCGATGTCGTGCAGCAGTGCTGCCCAGCGTAACCAGAGGTCTTTCGTATTGCGGGCGATATTATCCACCACCTGCAGGGTATGATAGAAATTATCCTTATGCCCTTTGCCTTCCACCATTTCAACACCTACCAGGTCTATCATCTGGGGCAGGATGATCTTTAACAGCCCTGCCTTATAGAGAAGATCCAGCCCAACCGAAGGCACGGGAGACAACATGATCTTGTTAAACTCGTCTGTGATCCTCTCCTGGGAGATGATCTTTATTCTTTCCGCATTATCCTGGATCGCAGTGAACGCCTCGTCTGTGATCGTGAACTGCAGCTGGGATGCAAACCTGATGGCACGCATCATACGCAGCGGATCATCGATGAATGTTTGTGCCGGTTCCAGAGGCGTACGGATAATTTTAGCTTCCAGGTCTGCCAGGCCATTGAAAGGGTCAATCAGCGTGCCATAATCTGTTTCATTCAGACTGATAGCCAGTGCGTTGATGGTGAAATCGCGGCGTAGCTGATCGTCCTGTAAAGTGCCGGGCACTACTTCCGGATTACGGGAATCGCGCCGGTAGCTTTCCTTCCGGGCGCCAACGAACTCAATTTCAAGCTCATTCCATTTTACCTGGGCAGTGCCGTAGGTTTTGAAAAAGCTGACGGGTACATTATCAAAATGAGCCGCAACCTTATGTGCAAGTGCGATACCATCGCCTACACATACCACGTCCATATCTTTTGTACGCCTGTTCAACAACTTATCCCGCACGAAGCCTCCTATCAGGTAGCATGGAACACCCAGTTCCCGGGCGGCTAACGCTATCTGTTCCAACACTTTCCGTTCCTGCAACGTGCAGGGAATATCTATAGGCCTTTTGCTGATCATAAATGAATAAAACGGCAAAAGTAGTTTTTTTAGTTCATAACCACTAGCCTACTCTCTTATCACCTGCACGGAACCATCTTTCCCTATCTTAATAATACGGGAAGGGCGGGAAGCCGTTATTTCGTTCTGCCGGTAGTTCACTGCATAATCTACGCCATTTTTTATAGCAGGGTCTATCTCTGCAAAAGAGGATGGGGATGCTTGTCCGCTGATATTGGCAGACGTGGAAATAAGCGGTTTACGCAGTCTTTTTATCAGATGGCGGCAGAAAGGCTCCTGCACGATCCTGATGGCGATAGTGCCGTCTTCATTGATAACATTGGGGGCCAGACCCAGGGCGCCTTCATAGATGACTGTGGTCGGGCGGTCGAAACCTGCAATAATATCTGCTATATCCGGACTGGGGCTTGCTACGTATTTCAGCAGGTCCCGCACGTCTGCCAGCAATACTACCAGGCTTTTTTGTTCCGGCCTTTGTTTGAGGGCAAAAACCCGCTTTACGGCGGTTTCGTCTGTCGCATCACAGCCTATCCCCCAGATGGTATCTGTGGGGTACAGGATCAATCCACCATTTCTAAGCACTTCCAGGGAAGCTGTAATATCATTTTCGAAATCAATCATGTTCTATAAACTTTCGTATACTTTCATTACCCCTGCCGCACATTTATCCCGGGTAAATAACTGGGCATGCGCCCATCCTTTTTCTTTCATATCTGCAACCTTCGCCGGGCTGTCCACGATCTCTTTCATTGCCTCTGCAATTGATTGCGGATGCAGCGGATCAATATAAACAGCCGCATCCCCGGCCGTTTCCAGGAAGCAGGAACCCTGAGAGGTGATTACCGGTGTACGGCTCCATAACGCCTCTAATACAGGAATACCGAAGCCTTCAAAAACGGAGGGATATATCAGCGCTTTAGCCCCCTGGTACAACGCAGGCAGGTCCCCGTACGCAAATTTAGCCTGTTCATTTAACCAGATGACCCTGTCGGACAGGTCATGGGCTTCTATATATGCTTTTACCTTTTTCTTATATCCGCTGCCATTTCCCAGCACTACCAGTGGTATATCCACGTTGCCTTTCAGTTGTAGCATTGCTTTTATAATGGACAACAGGTTTTTACGCTCTATAATAGAACCTACGTATAGAAAATATTCTTTTGGAAGATGATATTTCGCAAGCAGCTCCTGTATAACGTTTGCCGGGTGAGATACGGAGAACATCTCATCGCAGCTCTGGTAAACCACGGCGATCTTATCTGCCGGCGTATTATAATAATTAATGAGGTCCTGTTTGGTCTGTTCGCTGATAGCAATGATCTTATCCGCATACAGACTGGCATATTTTGCCTTACGGCGGTAGGTTTGCACGTCTATCGGGTTATACTGTCCGGGATAACGTTCAAAGATCAGGTCGTGCATGGTAACAACACTTTTCACTCCGCTCAGATGTATGCCGAAAGGGATCTCATGACTTAATCCATGATAAATGGAAATATTCTTTTTAGCCAGTTCCCCTACCACGTATTTGCTGCGCCAGGCACTGCGGAACCATCGGTGCAGTCTTTTTTCAGGCAATACCGTGTGTATATTGGGATATGCCGCTGTAACATACATATCTGTAAGCTTAGGCGCATACAGGTAATAATTATTTGAAGGATAGTATGTAGCGAGAGAACTGATAAGGGTACGGCTATAATTTCCCAGGCCCGTATTATTCTGAAAAGCCCGCTTTGCATCAAAGGCTATGTTCATAGTCGTGTTTAAAGGGTGGTAAAGTTAGTAAAAACAAGCTCTCTTTCGATACCTTTTCTTATGCTGTTGCTTTTTCTTATGTTTGTGACAAAATCATTTCAAGATGGAGCAAAAAGAATTAATTCTTCAAGCCTGGAACGACCGCACCCTTTTACAGGATACTAAGTATACCGATGCAGTAAAGTGCGTGATCGAGGCTGTAGATAAAGGGAAAGCAAGAGTGGCAGAACCCGGAGAAAATGGCTGGACGGTTAACGAATGGGTAAAACAGGCCATATTGATGTATTTCTCGATTCAACCAATGGAGACCATCAGCCTCGGTCCCTTCGAGTTTTTCGACAAAATGAAGCTGAAATCCAATTATAAAGACCTTGGCGTACGTGTAGTACCACATGCAATTGCCCGTTATGGCGCATATATCGCTAAAGGAGCGATCCTGATGCCTTCTTATGTGAACATCGGCGCGTATGTGGATGAAGGCACTATGGTTGACACCTGGGCGACTGTCGGCTCCTGCGCACAGATCGGTAAACACGTTCACCTGAGTGGTGGTGTGGGTATCGGTGGTGTACTGGAACCCCTGCAGGCTGGTCCGGTTATCATTGAGGACGGCTGTTTCGTAGGTTCCCGCTGCATCGTAGTAGAAGGTGTAATTGTTGAGAAAGAAGCAGTATTAGGTGCGAACGTGGTACTGACCAAAAGTACTAAGATCATCGATGTTACGGGTCCTGAGCCGATAGAATACAAAGGCCGTGTACCAGCCCGCAGCGTAGTGATTCCCGGTTCCTATACCAAGAAATTCCCTGCCGGTGAATACCAGGTTCCCTGTGCACTGATTATTGGTCAGCGTAAGGCCTCTACAGATCTCAAAACAAGTTTAAATGATACATTGAGAGAGTTCAATGTAGCTGTATAATATTTTTTTAAGAGGTGCAGGTATCTGCACCTCTTCCCTATATTTCACGTACTTTATTCCTGCATACCGATACCCCCTACTCCAGATAGTAATTATTTCACACTCCAAAAATCTTCTCATGAAACAATTTTCATTGATTGTATTGTGCGCTGTAACGTACATTTTATCTGGCTGTAACAAGTATCCCGATTGCTCTCCCGGCGTCCCTTCCTGCCAGATTGTAAAAATAATACAAGGCTTCTCTGTCTCTGTTCCTGAAGACACGCTGACTTTTGCCTATAATAACAAAGGGAATCCGGTGAGTATTACCCGCACTTACGTAGGGACCAGCTCTCCCAATTTTTTATTCATCTACGATAAGAAAAACAGGATGACAGACTTTTACGGTGTCTATACCAGCCCCAACCCTTATTTTGATATATGGCACCGTTATCATTATGATGCAAAGAACAGGATCATATCAGATACTACCTATGAATTCGGGTTTGTTGGCCCGGGTATTCCGCTACCGGACCAAACCAATAATGGACAACTTAGAGTAAGAAATGTATCTACCTATGGGTATGATCTGAAAGACAGGATTGTCAAATCTACAGATACTTATGGCTTTCCGGAAAGTGACATTACAACCAGGTTCTACACCTACAACCGGGACGGCAACCTGGTAAAAATAGTTACAACGAGAAGCGGGGTTACCAACACGGAAACCTATAGTTTCGATGATAAGATTAATTTACGTAGCACTCATCCTATCTGGCAATTCCTGGACAGGGATTATAGTGTGAACAATTCATTGCATGCAACTGCGTTCAATCAATATGGATTGCCAACCGCGATAGACTTTAGCAATCATGGTTACGGGCAGTTTGCTACAATACTTTTAACGGATATAAAAATCAGCTATAATTGCAGATAAGTTAATACGGGTAATGGTTGTATAACCATTACCCGTATACTTTTATTAACTATCCAGGTATTTTTGTCTCATGGAAATCCACATATCAAAGATCCCTTTCCAGAAGCCACCTTCCTTTAAGGCCCTGGGATCAATTTTTGACATACAGTCTTTAAAATGCTCAAGTTGTATATCTGTGAAATATGCGTTCCGGAAGCCCTCCACGCCATGTTCTGTCACAATAGCCTCTTCAAAATCCCTATAGATAATTAAGAATCCGGCCAGTGCTTCTATGGAACTATTGAAATAAGATGGTGTAAAAGCATCTTTACGGTCAAGCATTACTATCCGGTCAAAATCTTTTGTATCAATGGCAATAGGGTCCATATCCCGGCAACTGCCAATTACAACATATTTCTCATATTCAGGCTCATTCCCTAAAGAATCATACAATTCGTTTAATCTGCTGATACCAGAAAAATTATCATCGGAATCTTCTTTAAATGATAAGACCGGCATTACATATTTGGGGAATCCTGCTGCTGTTAAAAATGCAGTTGTAGATGGCAATAAATTAAAGCGTTTTAGTCGCTCAGATGATATCGGAAAAAGTGGGCTGTCCGAATGCTGCATCCAGTTATTCTTAAAATCCTGTGGGGACATATCGTTAGATTAATACCCTAATATTAGCGATTTATATCAAATAATAAAATATATAAGGCAATTATTTTCTTTTTGATACAATGAATTAACGGCCGGAGACAATCTCCAGCCGTTTTTATTATCTGATCAATAATACCGTTCCTTTTTTGTTGATCACCTTTCCATCTGAGGTATTGATCAGGATTACATATACATATGTTCCGTCCGGTGCAGGGTTCCCCTTCAACGTTCCATCCCATCCGGCACTGATATCATTACTTGCGAATACAATTCCGCCATAACGGTTAAAAACCTGCATGCTGAATGTCTTAGGTATGTTGTAGGTCACTACATGGAAAAGATCATTCAGCCCATCTCCGTTAGGTGTAAACGCAGTAGGCAGCAGATAATCCCCACAGTTATTGTTTACCTGTAAATCCACCTGAGCAGTCGCTTTACAGCCATTTATATCCGTGCCTGTTACCGTGTAGGAAATATCCTGATCCATCAATGCCAGCGGATTACTAACCGCCACGTTGGAAAGGCCTGTTGCAGGGCTCCATTGGTATGAAGCAGCACCGGATGCCTGTAATGTTACATAAGTACCACGACAAGCAGGCTTACCGGCAGTATTGATATTCACCTGTGGTAAATCATTCACTGTAACTGTTATTGCTGTGCGATCACTTTCACAGACGCCATTATTCGACTGGCTTACGTAATAAGTAGTGTTACCGCTGCTTGTGGTAAGTGGCTGAGGCGCATCTGTACTACCTGTTCCTCCGGCATCCGTAGTGTACCATAGCAGACCATTACCTGTAGCCGTTAGCGCTATCGCCGGATCATTCAGGCAGTAAGTAACGTCTGTTGCCACAGGCGCAGGCAACTGTGTTTCTACTGTAACACTGATGACCGCCTGCTCACTTTCACAACCGGATACCGTCTGGCTTACCCCATAATTTACGGTACCCGTTGTAGCTGTGGATGGTGTTGGCGCCGCTGGTAACAAAGTTGCCCCCGTATACCATTGCAGGTTAGCACCGGTAGCATCCAGTGTTGCCGCTGGCACACCTGCACAATAAGTAAGTGCAGTATTTGTAGTGGTGGGTGCGGCAGGCTTGTTATTCACAATAACCGCAATAGCTGAACGGGTACTTTCGCAGCCCAAAGTCTGGCTTACATAATAATTCTGAGGGCCCGCTGTAGCGGTTGATATCACTGGTACAGCCGTTAATGCTGTTCCTCCTGTAAGGGCAGTATACCAGGTGAGTGCAGCACCAGGATCTTCCGTGACAATATCATTCAGATCATCAGGAGTATCCAACTGGCAATAAGTCAGCGGAGTAGTTACTGTTGGCGCAGCCGGTGGCGTATTCACAGTAACAGCAATGACAGTACGATCACTTTCGCAACCGTTCAACGTCTGACTGATATAATAATTTTGCGTACCTGTTGCGCTGGTAGATGGTGTTGGTGCAGTACTTTGCGTCACACCTACTCCACCTGTGGCAGCAGTATACCATAACAGGGAAGTACCCGTAATATCTAAAGCGGTAGCCGTCGCCCCCTGACAATAAGCAGGCGCAGGATCTGTTGTTACCGGTGCGTCTGTTTTTGTCACGTTCACTTCTACAGTAGCAATACCACTTTCACAACCATCTTTCTGACTTACATAGAAATATTGTGAACCGGCAGTAGCCGTTGATATTACAGGTGTAGCAGGTAATACTGTTCCGGCAGTAGCGGCGCTGTACCATATCAGTGTATTTGCAGGAGCATCCTTTGTAATACTCAGGTTTAAATCTGCAGGCGTTGCATTCAGACAGTAGGACAATCCCGGATCTGATGGCGTCGAAGGCGCAGCCCCCACTACTACTGTAACCCTGGTCTTAGGGCTTTCGCAACCGGTACCCACCGACTGGGAAACATAATAAATACTGGAGGCTGCAACTGTCGTCGATGGTGTTGGCGCCCCCGTTAAAGCGTTATTGGATGCATCGTACCAGTTGAGTGTACCTGTAGGTGAAACCACTAAGGTTGCCAGATCATTTGTTACGGTAGCGCCCTCACAATAGTTAACGGTGGGTGTTGAAACTGTCGGCGCAGCTAATGTTGTTTTCGTAGCTTCGTAAATACCCAGGTCCTCCTTCCCTCCCTGCAAACGTGGGTTTCCATCAAAATCAGTATTCCAGGGCGAGCCATAATAAGCATAACCGCCATAGTCAATCGCAGGTGAGCAGGGAGATACATGAAAATTATCTGCAGCCGCATCAACAAACAGGGGATCAACATTCGTATTACCACCGCTTGCTGTAGCCATATACATATCGCAGTCGCTATAGTGAATACCCCCGGCAACGATGAAACTATTATCCGGATAGGCTGTGGGGTTCCAGAAAATCGAATAATCACACCAGATATTACTTCCTGCCGCACCATTCAGCAACACACTATTTATCAGTGGCAGGGGATTATTATAAAATACACAGTTTTTTACGTTAGTCGTTACAGCATTCGGATTGGTATCAACATAAGTTGATATAGCAGATCCTCCCCCATTGATCGTTTTGTTATTGATAAAGACACTGTTCAACAGATCGGTAGATACCACGTCCGCATTCACTGATACCGTGGCATATGCTCCCCCGGCTACCGCTGCAGTATTATCTTTGAACACACAGTTAAATGCCACAGCAAAAGCGATAGTACCTGTGGTTGAGTAGCTTGCATAAGCACCCCCATATACTGCAAAGTTGTTGATAAAGGTACAGTTCAGGACCACAGCGTACGCATATGTATAAAAATTCACCTGTGCGGAGTAAAGCTCAATACCTCCCCCCTGATTATACAATGAAGGTGTTGTAGAACCGGGATAACCATCGTTGGCATTACCATCACGGATGATAAAACCATCAAAGGTACTGCTTCCGTTAGCGCCGGCATTAAAACGTACCACACTGTAAGAGTTGTCGCTGGCATCACCTCGTATACCGATATCGCCGCTCAGGATGGTGGGATGATTCCTGAAGTCGCGCTGAGTCACAAGCGTCTCGTTCCCAATGAAACCGCCATACACATGAACATACGTCGGTAATACATTAAACGCAATAGTCCTGTCGGTCCCTGTTGTTGGATAATAGGTCCCCTGGGCTACCCAGATATCAGCTCCATAGGGAGCCGCTGCAAAAGCGGCATTTAAATCGTTATAGGCGGTAGCCCAGGAGGTCCCTGCACCGGGAGTGGGATTATTTACATTCACATAAACCGTTGTGGCGGCAAAACAGACATTGAATTGTAACAACAAGAAGGTCTTAAAGATCGCTCGAACAAAGTTTCTGGGCATATAAAAGCATCAATTTTTTTATGAGTATTTCAATGGAATGCGCTGTTTTTTTCAGGTTTAAATACGCAGGCATAGGCCCAAAAATATGGCGAAAATGTAAATACAGTGAGTAGAGGAGGGTTGTGCGTCCGCAGGAGCCGATTATATTGATTATCAATCAAAAGTCTCTACCAAGGCTCCGATCAGGGATATAAACCATATACAAAGCATCTACAAAATATAGTAAAGCGTACTTTCCGGGAGATATTTCATATCTATTTTGTAGACGCATTGTATATGCCTTTTTTGTATTTAGCAGGAAATTACTTAAGTTAAGGTCTTATTTAACAATATCACTATGCGTTTTCGACTCAGACACTGCCTCCTGCTTTTTATCGGCTTACCGGCCTTTGCCCAGACACCTAAGACTGAGCTGCATTTCACCAGCAGCAAGCAGCAAAAAATAACGGTGTATAAAGGGACCATCTTCGTGAATGGCAACCGGGCCTACCAGTTAGCCGCAGACAATATCAACTATGCCAGCAGACGTAATCGCCTTGTAGAAGACAATGGGAATGTATTCCTGTTCCTGGAAATAAAAGGAAGTCCTAAAAAGGACAGATTGTATGCTTTCGGCATCAATAACTCAAAAGCAGATTCGCTGTTAGATGCCATCAGTTCTGATATCAAGGATATGGACCATGACGGTAACCTGGAGTTTGGCGGAAGTGAGCTGCCAACAGCTTACCCATCGAATGATTCGATGTACTATAACCCTTCAAAATTCTATGAGATCAATAAGGGCAGGCTCATTTTTGATGCGGAGTACACCCAAAAAACAGATAAAAAAGCAAATGGTGTTTATATGTCTGATCCATTTGACAAAAGCGGCAATTGCTGTAAGGTCATTCCTAAACCAAAAGGTCATTTATAATAAAAAAAGCCCCTAGGGGCTTTTTTTATTTTGTCAGTATCCGGATCTCTCCCCCGCTCTTAAATAAATCATGGGATACGAAATAACCATTGAGCGGCTTCCCATTTACATTTATTGCGGTCAGCGCCCTTCCCTTTCCGGGTTTTGTTAATGTAAGTATCTTACCGCTGCTGGTCTTCCATTTTACCTCATCAAAAAGCGGGACCGTCACCAGATATGCCGGATCTGTTGCAGAATAGGTGTACAAGCCTAAAGAGCTGAGTACATACCAGGCAGACATCTCCCCTGCATCATCCATCCCGCAAAGTGCCAGACCATCATCTCCTATCCCGTATAAACTATTCAGGATGGTATCGATGATCTTTTGCGATTTTTCCGGCTTGTTGATAAAGTAATAGGCAAAAGGAGCTTCATGATCTGGTTGGTTGCCATGACAGTACTGTCCTATCATCGTTTCAACATTCCTGGCAATGTAGGCAGGATTCCAGGGTACCGTAAAGAGCGAATCCAGTTTGGATTCGAATCCTTTTGCACCACCGTATAAAGCTATCAGTCCCGGCATATCATGCGGCGCAAAGAACGATACCTGCCAGGCATTCGCTTCCCTGTACATGTATTCGTAATAAGGGTATTGAGGGTTGAAGTTTTTAATCCATTCACCGTTTTCTAACCGGCCTCTCATAAACCGGGTAGAAGGATCAAACATGTTTTTATAATTCTTTGATCTGGCCATTAATATCCTGTAGTTGGCGGTATCTCCCAGCTTTTTGGCTATCTGTGCGAGAGAGTAATCATCATAAGAGTATTCCAGGGTTTTGGAAACACCTGCCTTTGCCTTTGTTTCTACATGAGGGTTGGCAATATCGGGATCTGAGATATAACCCTTCTCGATGTATTCTGTAATATAAGGACGGGCACCGCCGGATACATTGGCATTCCTTAACAAGATCTGGTAGGTACCTTTTATATCAAAATTATCTATCCCTCTTAAATACGCTCCTGCTATAGAGGATGTGCCATGATCGCCATGAAAAAATGTTGGAATAAACCCTGTTTTATCGCCCACATCTTTCATCGATTTAATTACATCTAATGTTACCTGCGGAGAGATCAACCCTAATAAAACATCTTTATTACGATAGGTATCCCACAAAGAAGGTTCTGTGTAATAGTTAAATCCGCTCTTTACCACATTATGTTTTGCATCTGTATATTCCATATTCACATCACTGCGTAATGCAGGCCACAGAAAAGATCTGTAAAGGCAGGAATAGAACATCCGTTTTTGTTTCTCTGTTCCACCTTTTACCTGTATGCGTGATAATAAGGATTCCCATTTATCATTTGCTTCCTTACGGATTTCTGAAAATGATTTATTACCAATTTCCTTTTCCAGATTTTCTTTCGCATTTGCTGTACTTACAAATGAAATTCCTATTTCGAGCGTTACTGGCTTTGCATCTCCATTTACCAGATGTACTACGGCAAAACCATCCTGCTGGCCTTCTTTTGTCTTTTCCAGATTTTCGACTTTCGTATTCAGTCGTGCGTAGAAATAAATCTTCTCTCCTGTTTGCTGATACCCCTTTAAAGCATTGCTACCATCCTGTTCTATACTCCAGTTGGAAATATGGTTATTCGCTTTAGCGAGGTCAAAGAGTATTTGTCTGCCCGTATTGTTCTTATACTCATATTGATGGTAGCCACATCTTAAAGTGGAAGTAAGACTAACATTTACATTGTAATCATCCAGGTATACCTGATAAAAACCCGGGGCCGAGCTTTCTCTTTTATGACTGAACCTGGAACTAAATCCTTTGCCAGGATTAGAAACCGGCAGCACAGGAATATTACACAAATTCCAGTGACCTTTATTCGTGTGTGTGAACCCATAAATGACCGTATCCTCATATTCATATCCTGCACCGGACCCGTATGCAGTGATCGGGCTCAACTGCACCATGGCATTAGGTAAAGAACTTCCGGGAAAGGTAAGACCCGCCCATGATCTCCAGCCATGAGGCAATTCATAACCAAGGATTTTAGGGTCTGTAAGCGGAGCGGTGCCGATAAAAGTGTTTACATACTTTGTTTGTCCATGGGAAGAACTAATGAGTAGCAGCAATAGCGGTACAAAGCATAGGAGCTTTTTAATTTGATTATCCATTAACGTGAACTATTTTTTCAAATATAAAATGTTATAAATGGAAGTTTTTAAAAATTACATCAGCGGTGATATAATTATAAAAAAAGAGGCCGTATGGCCTCTTTTTTTATTGAATAATTCCCAGTTCTGCTATGCCGATATCAGTAGACGTATCGTATGCAGGAATAACGTCTATGGGTACAAAGCGGAAATACCTGGCAGTAACGGGCGTCAGTAATTCTACACGTTGTTCTACCGGGTTCGCTTTTATGTTGGAGAACTCACCTTCTTTCTGTTCCTCCCAGGTTTTGCCATTTTCGCTGGTATAGAATTTATACTTGTTAATTAACCCTTTGGCAGGATAGTTTTTAGCCGGCAGATAAGTGAATGCACGAATTTTCACATCATGCCCCATATCTACGGTGATACCATCCGGAGCCTGTTCCTGAAAGGCTTTCAGCGGCATCATTACATTCGTTTTATCATCATCATCTATTACCTTTTCTAATTTTTTCTGTTTGTTAGTAATGGTCCAGTTGGTCTTTACGATACCTAATGTTCTTGCACCTGCATCGCTGCGTCTGCCTTTGCTGTTAAATGCCCTTGCTTTCACTACACCACCTTCCGGCAGTGCGAATGGCTGGATATAATGAGCGGAAGACAATTCCGGATCAGTTCCATCCACGGTATAGCGGATATCGAATACCTGTGGAGAGGTGGAGATAGAGACATTACCTGACTTATCGCGCTCAATGGCAGGTATTGTCAGCCTGGCGGGTTCCTTAAATAAAGCGATATCACTTAAACAAATACTGGCGGCCCCTTTAGTGATCCTTACGCGCACTTTGGAAGTGGTGAGTAGCTCATTGGACCTTATAAGACGACAACGCCCTATGGCAGTGCCTTTTTGAACGGTTACCCATTTACCACTTTCCCAGATATCAACGGCCCAATCGTCTATTCGTTGTCCTAATTTGATATTCTCCCTTAAACGGATGACATTGAATGTACTGGTAGTTTTCAGGTCCAGCTCAATGCTGCTGGCAGTAACGTTATCTTTAGTACCCCAGTAAGTGTAAGGATCATTATCCAATACATTTTCAGGTGCATATTCTTTTCCTGTATTTCTGATATCGTCGGCTTTCACTGTTGCACCTTCTGCATAGTTAACAGCGTACATCTCTTCCAGCAGTCCACCGAATTCCTTTAGTGAAGCTGCATCTATCTCATTTACCAGACCGCGTTTATCAGGAGGTACATTCAGCAACATGCTTGTACCTACCCCTACAGAAGCGAAGTAATGGTCCATCAGTTGCTGTGGTGTTTTTACCTGGTTATCCTCGCTTTTATGATAGAACCATCCTGGTCTGATAGAGAAATTCGTTTCTGCCGGTATCCAGAACTTTCCATTACGGGTACCATTTAATCCCTCTTCGTATTTGGAGAGTCCGGGAGCAGGATTGCTATTCCCATTTTCGCCATGAGGGGTGTAAGTAGCCCAGCAGGGATCTCCTGCAAAACCGGATTCAGTACCTACCCAGCGTACATCCGGACCAACATCACTCATTACTACCGCACCTGGTTGCAGCTCTTTTTCCATTTGCCAGGTAACAGGCCAGTTATAATACGTGCTACGATCAATTTTACGGGTCTCACGGGCGCCATCGTAATAACCATCTCCTCCATTAGCTCCATCGTGCCAGGTCTCGAATACGGGGCCGTATTGCGTTAATAATTCCCTGTACTGTTCACGATAGATTTTAACGTATTCCTCTGTACCGTAATTCTTATTGTTACGGTCCCATGGAGAAAGATATACGCCGAATTTCAGGCCTTGTTTTTTACAGGCATCCGCAAATTCTTTCACCATATCTCCCTTACCATTTTTCCAGGGGCTGTGGCTGATATTATGTTCCGTTGTTTTGGTAGGCCATAAACAAAAACCATCATGGTGTTTGCAGGTAAGGATCAGTCCTGTTAATCCGGCAGATTTGATAGCAGACACTATCTGATCTGCATCGAAAGCAGTAGGGTTAAAGATAGCCGGATCTTCATCCCCATACCCCCATTCTTTATTTGTAAACGTGTTTACGGTAAAATGTACAAAAGCGTACATGTCCATTTCATGCCACCTCAGCTGTGCTTCATTAGGCAATGCGCCATAAGGAGCAGGTGGAGCAACATCATATGCCGTATTTTTTAAAGGTGTGGTTGTTTTACAACCGGATACCACCATTGCAAGGGATATTGCGGTTATCCCGATTAATTTCTTCATTGCGACCTGTTTAATTTTGCATTCTCTATCTAAGCATGAGAGTACTAAAATAATAGATCCATCTTGTTTTTTTTGTTTTTATTGGGGGCTGATACAATATTTATAAAAACTGATAGGAAGTTAATGTTCTTCACATAGATATGCCTGTAGTAAAGAAAGAAGCCGTATCAATTGTTTTGATACGGCTTCTTAAATTTTATTTAGTATTTATTCTACTATTACCTTCTTGCGAACACTACCTACTGAAATAATATAAATTCCTTTAGGCCATCCGGAAACGTCTACCTGCGTAGTGTTTCCATTCACTTTTGAGAAGTATATCTGCTGACCGTTCATATTATAGATCCTTAAAACGGACTGTGGGGTCGTTCCTTTATATTTAACAGTCAGTACATCCTTTGTCGGGTTAGGTGATACAGTTATTGAAACCTGGTCAGCGCTAAATGCTTCTAAAGAAGATGCAACAGCAATATTGGAAGATGTTTTTGCAGCGGCACCATAGACTTCCAGTTCATAAATAGAATATCCATATGTAGTGCCTCTTGCCGTGCCATATATTCTTACATAACGACCGCTACCTGAAAGACCGGTATAGTCGTTTGCAAGAGCTGTATTGCCTGTCACTGTTTTTATGGTAGTCCAGGTAGAAGCATCTGCTGAAGTTTGTATCAGGAAGTCCTTCCCGTAAGCTGCTTCCCAGGTAATTTTCACCCTGTTGACAGCATAACTGGCGCCTAAGTCTACATAGATCCATTGTGGATCTACTCCTTCGACGCTTGCCCAACGGGTGGTAGCGCTGCCATCAAATGCCAGGCTTGCAGGATAAGCAGATGTTTCCAAAGAAGAGGCTACACCGGTTTTATTCAATGCCAGGTTAGCAGAAGTACCTACTGATGAAGTGGTAGCAGTTACTACACCGGAATAAGCAGAATTACCCGTTGTATTTACAGCATAAACCCTGTAAGAGTAAGCAGTAGCGGCAGTTAAACCAGTATTGGAATAACTGGAGGTATTTGCTGCTGTTGTTGCCAGGGCAGTCCAGCTGGTACCTCCATTTGTAGAGTATTCAACTTTAAAATTGTCCTCATTGGATGAGTTGTCTGTCCAGCTTAAGTTAATCTGACTGCTGGAAACTACGGTTGCCAGCAGACCGGATGGAGCTGCAGGCGCTGTTGGCGTACTGGTAGAACCAGGTATCCACCAGTTACCGGAAATAGACAGCATACAAAGAAGACCGATAGCATCATTGTAAGAATCGCTGCCTGAAAGGGTTGTTAACTCTCCCCATCCTTTATTCAGGAAAGACTGGTACTTAGCATCTACAGTTGCAGCAAGGGTAATAGGAGCCACAAAAGCAAGTTCACCTGCATCCGAGCCTAACTTGGTACCGTTCAGGTTATATCCGCCGTTAAAGTTCTGAGGATCTCCGCTTGTAGGAGTTCCTGTAGCCCAGTCGAGCAACTTTGTTATAGCAGCTTTAGCCTTCGTTGATCCGTAATGCTGATAGCCCATTGCAATGCGCCATGGGTAACGGCAACCATTCCAGCTGTATTTATCAGCATCATCTTCACCGGTACCACCACCAGCAGCATCCGGTACCGCAGGATCGTTCTTAGCGAAATCTGACACTAATCCGGTGCTTGCGCCGGGTTTTCCTGTTCCGGTGAGGTCAGCTATGCAATTGTATACTTCGTTCTCTACGTTGGTCCAGAAAGCATCGCCTGTTGCATTTTTATACGCAGTCATGTGATCAATCATCCAGTCTGATGAACGTGTGTTCAGCTGATTGCTGAAATCATCACCAAGTAAGGTGCGGTAAGTGCTTGCGCCTACTACACCATGGGTACCATGAAATGCATTAATGATACGTTTAGCTTCATTCAGGTAGGTAACAGAAGTTCCTGCCGGGCCACCACCCCACTGGTAATGTGCCAGGATGAGTGAATAAGCGATGTCAAAATCGCCATCTGTAGCAGAGCCTTCTCCACCCACCATAACAGATCCGTTTTTCTTGATCACCCACGACATGAAATTGTTGTTTGTGGTAGATCTGAAACGCGAATAGAGTTTGTACATGCCATCATAATACTTCTTCGCGTTGGCATCATAACCAGCCATCAATGCCATTGTGATCATGGCATAACCATGTTGTTCCGAAACAGTAGCATCTGTGGAGGAAGAAGGATTACCTTCTGCATACATATAATACTGATCTGTTGCATCAGGACACTGTTTAAGATACTTGGATTTATAAGTATTGTAAAAAGTCTGGATGGCCGTATTCATCTGTGCCTGAGTCACATTGCTGGGCTTTATACATCCTGGAAAATTCACACCTTGCGGAAAGGGCTTGTTTTGTGCATTGACAAGACCATACATCATAAAGAATAAAAGTGTGAGACTACATTTCAAATTTCTGATACGGGTTTTCATTTTTTCTTGGTTATTTATTGAGTAAATGTGAATATAGGCCAGGTTGTTAAGGGACGGTAACATAACAGTGGACTTTCAAGATAAAAATAAATCCTGGATTTCTTGTGAATGAATATAAAAAACTATTAAGCATACTGATTTTCAATACTCTTTTAAATACTAAAAAAGGCTCTTAACGGAGCCTATTATGTTTAGTTGCATA
Source organism: Chitinophaga oryziterrae (assembly GCF_009758125.1). Classification (GTDB taxonomy): domain Bacteria; phylum Bacteroidota; class Bacteroidia; order Chitinophagales; family Chitinophagaceae; genus Chitinophaga; species Chitinophaga oryziterrae. Next base: position 254,919 of record NZ_WRXO01000003.1, on the reverse strand, counting down.
TGCAGCGTTTAACTAAACGGCATTGAATAAAAATCTGAAATTTATCGCCGGCTTTCGGGAGCCTGGTAGAAGGTTTTAGCGCTTTAAAGCAGACTTATCCATTCTGATCATATAACATATTCTGGATTTTCTCTCTAATTATCTTAAGTTAGCTGAGACGCTGCTAAATTGGACATATCTGTGAAAATACCGGAAATCAGAACATATCGAACGGTTATTGTGTTCATATATTTAAATTCCATTTAATGAAAGCATGCAAATACTATATGTATATATTGCTGAATTGTCTCCCTCTGCTTGCACATTCTCAGAATCAACAAATAAGGTTTGCACATATAGGCCCAAATGAGGGATTATCTCAAAGTAACGTAACCTGTGTCTTACAGGACATCAGGGGATTGATGTGGTTCGGAACACAGGACGGATTAAATAAATATGATGGTTATCAGCTTAAAGTATATAAGAACGATAAAAAAAATGCAACCAGTATAAATAATAATTTCATTAAAAGTATTGTACAGGATAAGAAAGGAAATATGTGGGTCGGTACCTGGGGCGGAGGATTAAACAGGTTTGACAGGGCAACAGAACAGTTCATCCACTATGTTCATGATAAAAATAATGCGAATAGCCTCAGTAATGACTTTGTAAGCACACTTTACATAGACAGTAATGATAACATATGGATAGGAACAGAGAGTGGCGGCCTGAATAAGTTTAATTACACTACTAATCAGTTCACGTTATATAAACATGATGAGAATAAAGCAGGAAGTATGAGTAACAATTATGTGCGTAGTATTTTTGAAGACAGTCGGCATAATATCTGGGCTGGTACCTTTCTGGGGGGCTTAAATCTGCTAAACAGTAAAACACAATCCTTTACTCATTTTCAGCATTCAGGTGACGATACAACGTCGTTGGCCCATAATTCAGTTGAAGCAATTGTTGAAGACGGAAGTCATCATTTATGGATAGGGACCAGAGGTGGCGGATTGGATTTATTTAATCCGGGAACACAGACATTTCGCCATTTCAAACACGATCACCGCAACCACAATACGCTACCCCTGGACGTAATACTATGCATGCAGGTTGATGATAAGGATAATTTATGGATTGGTACAGAAAATGGCGGCTTGAGCATATTCAATCCGAAAAAAGGAACTTTCAATAATGTATTGTACGATGAAATTGATAGAACAAGTCTGAGCAACAATTCCATTTATTCTATTTATGAAGATTCCCATGGAAACATGTGGGTAGGAACTTACAGTGGTGGTGTAAACCTTTATAACAAGGACGGCAATAAGTTCACTCATTACAATCATAATGCTTCTGATAACAGCCTTAGTAATAACTACGTACTTTGCTTCTTTGAAAACAGTGATGGCCGTATATGGATAGCAACAGACGGAGGAGGCTTAAATTTATTTGATCCGGCAACCGGCAATTTTACTCATTTCAGACACAAGGAAGGCGATCCGGGGACTGTTAGCAGTGATTATATTGTTCCCCTGCAGATGGATAAGGAAGATAATTTATGGATGGGTACTGTAGGCGATGGGATCTCAATACTTAATCTGAAAAAAAATACGTTCAGGCAATTAAAGCATAATCCCAAAGACAGTACCAGTGTCAACTTCGATAATGTTTGCGCAATTATGAAGGACAGGGATTATGACCTGTGGTTAGGTACTTTTGGAGGGGGAATGGACTTTTATAATTTTAAAACCAAATCTTTTAAACATTATAAACACGACAGCAATAATCCCAATAGCATTATCAGTGACCGGATACAAAGCATTTATCAGGATAGTGAAGGTGTAATCTGGATAGGAAGCTTTGAAAAAGGACTGCAGACATTTAATAAAACTACGCAGGTCTTTACCCGTTTTGCTCCCACAAAAGGCTCGAATGAGCAGATTGACAACAGGATCAATTGCATCTATGAAGATCATAACAGGAACATATGGATTGGCACCAGTTATGGTTTAAACTGCTGGAACAGAGAACGCAGAACCACAACCTCTTACTTTGTACAGGACGGTTTACCCAATAACATCATATTTGATATATTGGAAGATGCTAAAGGGCGACTTTGGATCAGTACCAATAAAGGATTGTCCAGGTTCGATCCATCAACAAAATCTTTTACAAATTTCTCCACGGCTGACGGGCTACAGTCGAATGAATTTAAGGCACATGCAGCTATCAGAAGTCGTTCAGGGATGATGTATTTTGGCGGAGTGAACGGTTTTAATATGTTTAATCCCGACAGTATAGAGATAGATTCATTTGATCCTCCTTTAATATTTACCAATTTCCAGATTCTGAACAAGGATGTACCAATCGCCCTTGACGAAAAAGATCCTTCTCCATTGAAAAAAAGTATAGGAGAAGCAACAGAGATCATTTTACCTTATGAGCACTCGGTTATTTCATTCGAATTCGCGTCCCTGAACTATACCATCAGGGATAAAAAAGAATACATGTACAAGCTGGACGGTTTTGATGCAGATTGGAATGAGGTGGGCCCCAGACGGATAGCTACCTACACTAATCTGGATCCCGGCAAATATATACTAAAAGTAAAAGGACTCATGAACAATGGCGAATGGTCATCTCATGTAACCTCTATACAACTTGTTATTATCCCCCCTTTCTGGATGACATGGTGGTTCAAATTACTGGTAATAGCAGTTGTTGCGGCAGTTATTGTTTTTGTATACAGGATTCGTATCAGTACCATCAAAGCACAGAAAGAAGTATTGGAAAAACAGGTAAAGGAACGGACCGAACGATTAGATGTTGCAATGAAAGAAGAACGGAAAGCACGAAAAGAAGCAGAACAGGCCAACCGTGCCAAAAGTGTTTTCCTGGCAACAATGAGTCATGAGATCCGCACGCCGATGAATGGTGTGATCGGAATGGCAGATCTGCTGGCAGACAGTGGCCTTAACGAAGAACAACGGAAATATGCAGAGATCCTGAAGATTAGTGGGGAAAGTCTGCTGAATGTGATCAATGATATCCTGGATTTTTCCAAGATAGAATCAGGTAAAATAGAACTTGAAATGAAGGATTTTGATCTGCGTATATGCATTGAAGAAGTGCTGGATATTTTTGCTGATAAAGCAGCAAAAGCCGGATTAGATCTATTATACCAGATTAGCCATGATGTACCGGCCCAGATCATTGGAGATCGTTTGCGGCTGAAACAGGTACTGATGAATCTTATTGGGAATGCAATTAAATTCACTCCGAAAGGAGAAATATTTGTGAAGTTACAACTTGAAAAATATCTGGAGGATGATATTGTCCAGATAAGATTTACTATCAAAGATACAGGCATAGGCATCTCAGAGAAAAATATCGATAAATTGTTCAAGGCATTTTCGCAGGTAGATGCTTCTACTACCCGTAAATATGGAGGAACCGGGTTAGGATTGGTAATTTGTAAAAAACTGGTCGAAATTATGGGAGGCCATTTTCAGGTTTTAAGTGAGCAGGAACAGGGAACAACTTTCATTTTTACTATCTGTGCCAAAGTGAGTAAAGAGCCTCTCACCAACTATGTTAATACCAACTATGATGGACTTGAGAAAAAGAGGATATTGATCGTAGATGACAATATGACCAATTTAAGTATTCTTAAAAGTCAACTGGACCAATGGGAGCTTATTACTTTACCGGCAGCCTCCGGAGAAGAGGCATTAAAAATAATCAAAGAGGATGTTCCTGTTGACCTGGTGCTGACAGACATGCATATGCCGGATATGGATGGTACTGAACTGGCAAAAAACATAAAAGAACTTAATCCTCAGCTACCCATCATATTGTTAAGTTCCATCGGAGAATACGATTACAAGCAAAACGCTGGTCTTTTTGTATCCGCGCTGATCAAACCTATCAAACAAAAAATGCTGTTTACACAGATCTTCGATACGCTCAAGAACAAGAAAAAACAATCCACAGATGATGATATAATAATGACTTCTCAAACTCAGCTTAAAAATTTAGCCAAATTATATCCATGGAATATTTTGCTCGCTGAAGATGATGCTGTCAATCAGTTTGTGGCAAAAACTATTCTGGGTAAACTCGGGTATGAGCCGGACATAGCTAACAACGGACATGAAGCACTTCAAATGTGGGAAAGCAATAAATATAATCTTATACTGATGGATATGCAGATGCCGGATATAGATGGAATTGAAGCAACTAAAGCTATCCGCCAGCAAGCAGGGGAACAGCCTGTCATTATTGCCATGACTGCCAATGCCATGAAAGAAGACCAGGATAAATGCATGAATGCCGGCATGAATGATTATATCGGCAAACCAATTAATCAGCATACACTTATTGAGTTGCTGAAAAAATGGGCAAAAAAAGACAGGTAAATATAAGCCTTATGTATCAACAGGTTACAGGCCCACTTAAATATGGGTAAGTTTTCGAACTAAATAATATTAATGGGGGCTGACTAAAAAGGGCAGTTAAAAATACTACTCAATAAGCTCCTAACGGAGCTTTGAATTTGCTACAAAAGGAGTGTTTAGTTAGACTCTTTTTGGTCACCCCCAATTAATATATCAGGTAAAACCACCTATTTTATTTTTCCGGAGTCGGACGGCGCTTTGCCGAATTTCTTTTTAAAGGAATGCGAGAAATGAGAGAGGCTTTCAAATCCCAGGTCGAGATAGATGGCAGATGGTTTCTTGTTTCTTTCTTCTATAAGATGCCAGGCTTCTGCCAGTCTTTTTTCCTGCAGCCACCGGCGGGGCGCCATACCGAATACTTTTTGGAAATCACGCTTAAACCCTGCAAGGCTTCTGCCGGTAAACTGTGCAAATTTCTCCAGCGGGACATTAAAATGGAAATTGCTGAGCATAAACTTTTCCAGATCGATCTTATAAGGCTCGGAAAAGTCGAACAAAAACGCGCTGAGCTCTGGCCTGGTATGCAGCAGCAACTTCACCCCTTCGTTCACTTTCAAAATGCCCATGGCAGCCGTTAACTTTTCTACCGGATTTCTGACATAGGGTATTACAGATTGAAAATAGCCTTGCAGGAAATCGTTTCCAGGAATAAGGATGTTGGGGGGGCCTGTGTATTTCTGTTGTATCTCTATTTGCTCCTCCAGCGCGATCTTTCTGAGCATGTCTTCCTGTAGTGAAATGACAATCGTTTCATAATCCTCACCAGGCAGCGGAGTTTTCGTTATCTCTCCCAGCTGATTTTTACCGATCAGCAACATTTCACCCCTCCTCATAGAAATTTTCTGTCGGGACGTTTCCAAAGTAAACAGACCGGAAACCTGCAACACCAGGGTATTGTGTGCAAGAAATCCTACTTTCTCCTTTCGTGTAGCAGAGAGATAAGAGTAAAAGATGACTCCCGGAATTATTTCAGTTGGATTCGTCATTATGTAAAGATATAAAACAAGCGGGGCTTATGTGCCCTTCCCTATCGTTGCAGGTATGTACCACCCAATATCGCGCCAGTCGAAAATTGCCTGTTAAGGGTATTCATCTCATCAGGAGTGAAGCCGATTTCCATCGCCTGTATATTTTCCGGCAGTCGTGATCTCCGGCTCATGCTTACCAATGGCATGATATGATCCCCCTGTGCATTCACCCAGGCAATTGCTAATTGTGTAGGGGTGAATCCTTTTCCCTTTGCCATTGTCTTTAATACTTCAACTTTTTCCAGGTTCTTTATCAGGTTCTCTCCCTGAAAACGCGAGAAGTGATTGTGATAGTCATTGGCAGCAAGAGGTGCTTTCATCTCACCGGTAAGCAATCCCTCGGCCGTATTGGCAAAGGCTACAACCCCTATACCCAGTTCTTTAGCAACAGGAAGCAACTCACTTTCTATCTGGCGATCGGCCAATGAATAGCCTATTTCCAATGCAGTTACAGGGTATACGCTATTCGCCTTGCGCAATTGATCAGCCGTTATTTCAGAAACGCCGAGATAACGTACCTTTCCTTCTTTGATCAGGTCGGCGACAGTTCCGATCACATCTTCCACAGGAACGCTGTTATCAAGTCTGCAAGGCTGATAAAGATCAATGGTATCAATACCCAGGCGCACCAAAGAATAGTTGATGAAGTTCCTGATGGCCATTGGACGCAGGTCCAACCCGAGCCATTGACCACCATAGAAGATCGCGCCAAACTTGACACTCACAAACGCATCGTCCCTTCTGCCTTTGATGGCTTTACCTACAAGCAGCTCGTTGTGACCACTGCCATAAAAATCCCCGGTATTCAGGAAATTAATGCCACTGTCCAATGCCATCTGAATAGTAGAGATACTTTCGCTTTCATCACTCACCGGGCTTCCCCAGACTGATGACATGCGCATGCAGCCTAATCCGAGTTTAGATACGAGCGGACCATCTTTGCCGAGGGGCATTTTTGTTATTGTTGTCATATTATGAATTAAGGATACAAAGATCAGCAGTTATAACCAATTGCCGATTTCTCTCACAGCTCAATTTAGTTGTCTGGATGGCTCATGTTCATAAATGTGCATTTCAATGGTGACAGCAGAAAGACTTCCGCCACTCAAACGTTGTTCCGTATTCACCTGTAGCCAATCCAAGGTTTTGGGCATACCATTCGTTCATTTCTTTCGGATTATCGCATTTAAAAAATATGCCGCCAAGGCCCGTTACTTTTTTCATATTTAAATGTTGTTGTACTATTAAAAAGTGATATAGAAATTATCAATTTTACATATCAGCAAGATCAAAAAAAACTATCCTCTTTTATGCTTTTTACAACAGTAATATAAGACGAAAAATAATGCCTGAGATGTCTATGTTCCCAGTAAAGCCGAGATGGTAATTGAACGGAGTTTCCAGTTTCCCATTATTTTACTCTTCTCATCTTCATTTCTTTTATTAATTTTGTTTATAATAAATGATGACAAGTGCAGGGAACTAAAGGATTACTTGAAAATTTCAGTCACCACGATAAATTATCGATCACAGTGAACGAAAATTGTGCGATCGTCCTGCCGGAAGATGTCTTGCAGCATCTGCTGCAACCGCACAAGCTATCTTTTTATTGTTTTACGTTTATGGATCGGGGTTCGGCAACCTATACAGCAGACTTACAGGACATCACCATTTCTGATAGTCAATTGGTTTTCGGTTTGCCCAATCAAATTTTCGTCAATCCGCCAAAAGATAAAGATACCCTGGATTATAAAGTCGGATTCGATGAAAACACGCTGGCACTGCTTCCGCATTCCTATCCTTTTCTGGTCAATCCGTTAAACTCAAACAGGATCACGTTTGACCCAGACTCCAAACAACGGGTAAAAGCCATTTTCTCCATTTTATTTCAACTGGTTCATTCTCCCCGAAAGCAAAAAAATACAGAAATCATTTTAGCGCATTTAAACTCGCTGTTAACCGAGTTTAACAGTGCTTACTTCCAACATGAAAATCATGGCACGGTTTCGAATCCTAAGCTGTCAAAATATATTGCATTTAAACTTGCCGTGGAAACGCATCTGACCGAGCAGCATGATGTGCAAACTATCGCTGAAAAACTGGCGATGACCACCAGTAGTCTTTATAGTATTGTGAAGGATTTTTCGGGTATTTCCCCCAAAGAATGGATCACCAACAGGCTAATACAGGAAGCTCAACGGAAGCTGCAATACTCCACACTTTCGGTAAAGGAACTGGCTTACGAGTTAGGTTTTAATGACCCGGATTATTTTTCACGACTGTTCAAAAAGAGTACGGGCAAGAGCATCAGTGCATTTTTAGCAGATTTACGCGATTTGTCCAGTAAGTAAGACGATTTGTCCATTCCCGTTGTTCTTTCGCGGACTACTTTTGTTAAAATAGTTAATAAAATGAAGTCAGCATTAGTAACAGGAGCTAATAAAGGCATTGGTTTTGAGGTAGCGAAACGACTCGCCCAAAACGGATTCTTTGTTTATTTAGGCTGCCGTAGTCTGGAAAACGGTTTATCAGCAGCGGAAAAACTCAAAGCAGAAGGGATCAGCAACGTTGAAGTCGTACAACTGGACGTCACCAATCAGGAATCGGTCATTGCTGCCCGCACAATAATTGGCAAAAAAACAACGGTGCTGGATGTGCTGGTCAACAACGCTGGTATATCTGGTGAGGTCCCACAATCGGCACTCGATTCAACGGTTGATCAATTTAAAGCCGTGTATGAAACCAATCTGTTCGGTGTTGTCAGGGTTACGCAGATGTTTATCGATTTGCTGAAAAAATCATCAGCACCGCGTATTGTGAATGTGAGCACCACCATGGCTTCGCTCGGACTAGCCGCAGACCTGAACAATAGCAATTATCCCACCAGGTATGTAATGTATCAATCGTCCAAGTCGGCATTGAATATGTACACAATCAATCTTGCTTACGAGCTTCGTGATACCCCATTCAAAGTCAACGCGGTTTGTCCCGGCTGGACTCAAACCGATTTCACCAATCATCAAGGCACAAGTACAGTGGAAGAGGCTGGACAACGTATTATTAAGTATGCGCTGATAGGCCAGGATGGGCCAACAGGAAAATTCTTCGGTGAAGAATACTTTCCGGAAAATTGTCCCTGGTAAAACCGCTTTATAATTCAAGGTAGTCCAAAAAGCCCGCAGATATTTGCATCTGCGGGCTTTTTCATGCCCCACCTATTCTATCTTTTGGGGGCCACCTACAGTAATTAACAGTCTGCCGGAGATTCAGGCTACACTTTTTACAATATAGGCTAATTTTTACTTGCTGTCTTTGCTGACCTTTGTATTGTGGATGTACGAGACGTCCAAGTGTACAGGATTTATCATAACTTAGTCTAAGCCATGAAAGCAATACCTTCACCCATCGTTTATAAGAGTATCTCTGAGTTGATGCGGGATATGGATATGCCTGAACCGCTGCATCCTCTGGTCACGTTGGTTAACTATGATATAAAGGGGACCAGCCGTAGAAACGTCGAGCGCAGATTCCTGATCGATTTCTATAAAGTTTCTTTTAAGAAAGATTTCAGAGGCCAGGTAAAATATGGACAAGGCTATTATGACTTTGAGGGAGGCGGCCTCGCTTTTCTAGCGCCAAATCAACTCGTCAAAATGTCCGTTGAAGAAGGCTGCTATGAGGGTTACACCATATATTTTCATGCGGACCTGATCCGGAATTATCAGTTGGGAAAGAACATTCATCAGTATGGTTTCTTCACTTATGCAGTGAACGAAGCATTGTTCCTTTCAGACAAAGAGAAAAAAGTAATTGCCGGCTTGTTTGAAAACATTGCTGCCGAGTTGGATAATAATATTGATGCCTTTAGCCAGGATGTGCTGGTTTCCCAGATCGAATTGTTGCTTAATTATAGTAATCGTTTTTATAACCGGCAATTCCTTACCCGCAAAGCAATTCATCATGACCTGATCAGTCAAATGGATACCTACCTGGCAGGTCGTTTTGCAGACCAGTTGGATGGCATACCCACAGTTCCTGAAGTGGCGAAACATCTTCAGGTCTCATCAAGATATCTGACAGATATGCTCAGGTCATTAACGGGGCAAAGTGCACAGCAGCATATTCATGACCGGTTAATTGAGAAGGCTAAAGAGAGCTTAAGCACCACCCGGCTAACTATTGCCGAAATCGCTTACCAACTGGGTTTTGAGCATCCACAGTCTTTTAACAAACTATTTAAGCGCCACACCAATCTTTCACCGAACGTTTTCCGGAAGTCTTTTAATTGACCGTTAAAACGGAAAGTGTGCTTCTTCATTGCAAAAAGTACAACACCGACCAATTAAAATGAATATTCTATTTAGTCATTACTCCTGAATCCAGGAATAATGACCTATATCCTCCATCTCTATTCATCGCAGATCTGATGAAGTTTTAAGAAAAAAATATGCAGGGCTACCAATGAAGCAGCCTATCGTGGCGCTATGCACCTGCCTGATTAAAAAAAAAGCACAATAAATGAAACAAATTGAAAGTACATCAATGATGAAGGCGATCCGGCTGCACGAGTTTGGTGGCCCGGAAGTATTACGTTACGAGGAGGCGCCGCTTCCAGCGCTGAAACCAGGTGAGGTGCTCGTTCGCGTTCACGCCGTAGGTATCAATCCTCCCGACTGGTACCTGCGCGACGGGTATAAGATGCTTCCTTCAGAGTGGAGGCCGCCAGTGCCCTTACCCGCCATTCCGGGGACGGACGTGTCGGGCGTTGTTGAGGCTCTTGCCGGGGATGTGCAGGACTTCTCTGTTGGAGATGAGGTCTTTGGCATGATTCGCTTTCCCAGCTTCGGAGAAAGCGCTGCTTATGCAGCGTATGTAGCAGCACCAGCGTCAGACCTGGCGCACAAACCTGCCGGCATCGATCATGTACACGCCGCGGGGGCGCCGATGGCAGGTCTTACTGCATGGCAGTTCCTGATCGAACTGGGCCACGATGTACAGAACCCCCTTCAACCGGAGATGCATCGCCCCGTGCCGCTCAACGGCAAGACGGTGCTCATCAATGGCGCAGCGGGCGGCGTGGGGCACTTCGCGGTGCAGCTGGCTAAGTGGAAAGGTGCACATGTCATCGCGGTAGCATCGGGTGTCCATGAGTCGTTCCTGCGCGAGCTCGGCGCCGACGAATTCATCGACTATAAAAAGACCCCTCCTGAGGACGTCGCGCATGATGTTGATCTCGTCCTCGATACCCTTGGCGGACCGGCTACCGGTCGTTTTTTGCGCACGCTCAAGCGTGGTGGCGCTTTGTTCCCTGTGTTCTTAGGCTTCTCCCACGCCGAGGAAGCCGCAAAGTTGGGTATCATGGTCTCAATGACCCAAGTGCGCTCGAACGGCCCTCAGCTCGCGGAATTCGGGCGCTTGCTCGATGCCGGGACGGTTCGCGTCGCTATCGACAACACGTTTCCACTTGCCGATGCCCAAAGGGCGCACGAACGAGCCGCCCGTGGCCATATCCAGGGCAAGATCGTGCTCACGGTCGCGTGAGAACGAAAGTACGCTCCTCTGTGGGCGTATTCCTTCTCTTCACGAGTGTAGAAATTGATAAAGGGTGGTCAAAATTGACCACCCTATTATTGATACTTTAATTATCTGCAAAAGTACAAACATGAACATTAAAGCATTAGAGGATATTACTTCTCTCAAAGAACTAGTTGATATGATCTCCATTCTGGCAGATAAGAAAGATGTGCATACCCAGGCGCAGCTGTTTTCTGAAAATGCAACGTCTGAAACTTTTGTCGGAGATACGGCAATTTTAAAACTAAAAGGCCGAAAAGAAATGGAAGAAGCGTTTAGAGATTTTCTTAAAGACTTTGACACCGTTTACCATTTAAATGGCCAGCAAACAGTGACCATAAATGGCGATAACGCCACGGGAACGTCTTATTGTCTGGTTACACTGATCGGTACCGAGAACGGTAAAAAAATGAAGACTACCATCGGGGTTATTTACCACGACGATTTCGTCCGCGAGAATAACCGCTGGCTGATTGCCAGGAGAATAGGGAATTTCGACTGGCAGGAAAAGCGAGAAGTAAATCACATTGATTATTAAATACTTATAAAAACAACTGTCGTCAGATTCAATCCTGGCTATTCTATATATTGTGATTATGTTAGCACTTTAATAAAAAAGGATGCTTATCTTTATTGACATGATACGGACAATCCTTTTTGCCGCTATTTTAATGTCAGGTCTGGCTGTAAAGGCACAGACAACTTCATCTTTCGGAGCTATGAATGGCACGCAATCTGCGTTCAAACACCCCCAACAGCTAAACGACACCAGCAATATCCATAAGAAATGGTTTGTTACAAAATATGCTGGCGTTTCCTCTGGCTTTGTAGCATTTAAAGGAGGAAGTAGTTCTTTCCTGTCAGTACCTTTGGCATTGCAGGTTAACCGTCAATTGACCAATAACCTGTACGCCTTCGGAAGCGTGTCGATAGCACCTTATATTTTCCGTTACAACAGCGTTCCTTATCAACCTGCGATTAGCAAGAACAATAGCCTGATGCAGACTAACAACTTTACCACCTATTCGGATGCCAAAATAGGCCTAATGTATATCAACAATGAAAAAACATTCTCCATTTCCGGTAGCATTGGCGTAAGCAGAGGCAGCTACAATAGCTATTCTCCCTTTTATACCCCGGTATATACTCCTGTGTCAGGAAATACTCAATATTAAAACCCGGCATTCCTGTCTGCCTGTTTCATGCTTTGATAATCTGAAGGAGTCATTCCGAACTGCTTGAGAAAGTTCCTTCCAAAGTTGGTTTGAGAATGATACCCCACCATGTCGGCTACTTCATAAATTTTAAATGTGCCCTGCACCAATAATTCTGCTGCTTTTTTTAACCGGGTAACATTTACCAGTTCATTGGGTGTAAGGTCAGAGATGGATTTGATTTTCCGGTAAAGTGTGGGTCTGCTCATATTCATAAGCTTTGCCAGTTTTTCTATATCGAGGTCTTCATCCTCCAGATTGCTATAAATAACTTCAGTTAATTTCTCAAGAAAAAACTCATCCGCCTTTGAGTAAGCAATGGTGTTAATATGAACAAGGGGAAAATGCGCGAAATATTTCTTTAGTTTTGATCTGTTGGCCAGCAGGCTGGCTATCTGAGCCTGCAGATATTCGGTAGAAAATGGTTTGTCTATATAAGCATCGGCCCCCAGTTCCAGACCTTCAATTTTTGACTGCAATGTATTCTTAGCCGTTAGTAATATAACAGGAATATGGCTGTAGTCGAAAGTTGCTTTTATTTTCTTACATAATTCAAATCCGTTCATTACCGGCATCATTACATCGCTGATAACCAGTTGCACAGGTTCCTTCATTAATATAGTCAAAGCCTCCTGGCCATTTTGTGCCTTCAGTATCGTATATTTTTCACTCAGCTCATCACCAAGGAAAGCCAGGATATCTTCATTATCGTCTACTAATAACAGCAAGGGATTCATAAATCTGAATTTATTTTTTTCCGGGATGTAAATTAAATTCTATGGCCTGATGAATTGGAATGGTCAATGAGAAAACATTCAATCCCATTTCTGTTTCTTTCAGTAATAATGTTCCCTGATGTAATCCCGTCAGTGAGCGGGAAAGTGCCAGTCCTATTCCGGTCCCTTTTTGCATTTCTGTTTCTTTTAAACGAAAAAATGGTTCAAATATCTTCTCTTTCATTTCACCAGGAATAATATATCCATCGTTTTTAATTTCGATGGTGAAATATTTTTGCTGTTCCGTGAATGGCAACAGGCAAACAACTGCATGATTACAGGCATATTTAACAACATTCCCGAAAAGGTTACTCAGAATTTTATGAAACGCTTCTATATCCACGTATGCAAATAAAGGCGTTGATGGCAGCTCAAGGGTAAAAGACAAATTCTTTTGTTCGGCCAGTGGTTTAAAGCTGCTATACATTTCTTCTATCAGCTCTGTTATATTGGCTTTTACGAAATTGAGAGAGAAGCCGTTGAGTTCTGTTTGCCGGAAATCAAGCAACTGATTGGTGAGATTAATTAACCTGCTGGTGTTACGATCCATAATGGCAAGACTGTCTTTGATTTCAGGCATGTCACCTGCCTTTCTGATCACTTTTTCGAGTGGCCCCTTTATTAAAGTAAGAGGGGTTTTTATTTCATGCGCAACATTTGTGAAGAACTCAATCTTTGCTTTAAATACTTCTTTTTCTTTAGCAATCTCAAATAGATCAATTTTCCGCTTATTCTTTATTTCTGTCCTTTTATGATAGTCTTGTATAATATACCAGATAATAGCAGCGATCATGATGGCATAAAGGGAATAAGCCCACCAGCTTCGCCACCACGGTGGCAGTATCTCGATAGTAAGCGACGTTTCCCGGGGAGACCATACACCATCACTGTTAGAGGCCTTCACTTTAAAAATATAGGTTCCTGGCGCCAGTTCTGTAAAATAGGCTTTGCGGTTGGTTTTCAGAAAGGTCCAGTTTTTATCAAGACCTTCCATTTTATAGGCATATTCAGGTATTTCGGGAGCCGTATAGCTTAGTATTGCAAAATCAATACTGAAGGTAGACTGCTTGTGATTGAGTGTGATTTTATCGGTACTGGTAATGGATCTTTTCAGCGGAGATCCTTTCAGCGCAATTGGCAGCTCTTTATTATGCACCTGGAAGCCTGTTATATAAACCGGGCATATAAACGTGTTTTTAATAAATTCATCGGGGTTAAAGCTGATAAATCCTTTGCCACTGCCAAAATACATGTTACCTGCTGCATCTTTATAGGCGGAATTGAAATTGAACTGATCACTCAGCAGACCATTTGCTTTTGTATAAATTTTTACACTTTCTTTTTGAGGATTAAAGCAGACCAATCCTTTGGATGTGCTGATCCATAAGTTAGCCTGTTTATCTTCCAGTATACTAAGTATAAAGTTGCTGGGGAAACCATTTGCAATTGTGTAGCAGGTAAAATTATTATCAGGGCGGTTAAATTTGCATAAGCCCCCTTCTGTAGCGAACCAGAGATCACCCCTACTGTCTTCATAAATACTGTTTATCCTGTCGCTCCTTATGCCGTGTGCATTTTTCTCTTCATACCTGAAATTGCCGCTTTGTCCTGTTTGCGTGTTATAATAGTTAATGCCATTCCCATAAGTACCCGCCCAGATAATGCCATATTCATCTTTCAGCAGAGAGGAATACCAGTTGTTGAGCGGGAGGCCGGGAACCAGCGTGAAGTCATTTTTACCCGGATCGTATTGATACGCACCTCTTGTGGTCCCTAACATAATTTGCCCACCGGGTGGCTGATAGAGGCAATAAATGAAATTGCTTTTAAGGGACGACATTCCCGATTTCATGTTATACCTGCGGATGACCTTACCGGATTTAATATTTAAAACGTCCAGTCCATGTTCAAATGTACCTATCCAAAGTTCATCGTCTTTCAACAGAAGGCCGTGGATGTTGGTGTAGGAAATACTTGCAGCAGAACCCCCGGGCTGAAAGTGTGTAAACGTTTGTGTTGTTGTATTGAGTTTATTCAATCCCGCATCTTCAGTGCCTATCCACAGATTGTTGTATTTGTCTTCATGTATTTCCCTTACAACATTACCGCTTAATGAATTCTCCCCTACCTTGGGAAAATACTTTTTGAAGGGAGTATATTGTTTCGGATAATAATTAACGCCTCCAAAATAGGTACCAGCCCATATGCCCCCTTCTTTATCCCTGCAGAAAGTATAGACCGCGTTGTCCGATATGGAATAGGGATCGTTATACATTTTGTGCAGATTGATTGCCTTTCCGGATGTCATGTTATAAATGAAGATACCTGATTCTGTAGCTATCCAATATTCCTGCTCTCCGGTTTGAATAAAATTGCGAACGAATATTTCTGTCTGGTCCTGGTTGTAAGTAAGAATATCTGTATAGGTACCTGTAGTAATGTTAAAGCGTTTCACACCCTGATTGGAGGTCCCGACCAGGATACTGCCATCCTGTGTGTTATAGATCTTTTCTATCCATTTAGACACGGCCCGTTTTGAATGAAGGAATACATCATAACTGCTGAATGTATTAGAGAGCGGATCGTATTTTTTTAACAATCCATTAGTGGTAGCTACCCACAGATTACCATCAGCAGCAAGACATAAGGAGCTGGCCTCAAAAAACGTATCCGCATTATAATATTGCAGTTTTTTATTAGCGGACGTATATTGAAAGAGAGAAAAGCCGGAAACAAACCACAGGTTCCCCTTGCTATCGGCCTGGATTGCCCTTATCTGGCCCTTTGGAGCTGCCTGCAGAGGTCTGAAGCTTTCGGATAATGTTTCATATTGGTAAAGTCCGTTTTCTGTTCCTACCCACAGCGTACCATTGGGATCTTCATATAATGTATGGATAAAATTATTCCCGATGCTGGTGGAATCGTCCGGATTATTGCGAAATATTTTAAATGAGTATCCGTCAAAGCGGTTAAGTCCGTCTTTAGTCCCAAACCACATAAAGCCTCTTTTGTCCTGAAGGCTGCAGATCACAGCGTTATTAGACAGGCCATTCTCAACCTGGTAGTGCCGGAAATAGTACAATTGCCCCGAAATGTTTCCAGCATAGAGAACAATCAGACAAACAAGCAGGAGCGTTTTCATCCGAGAAACTTATCTTTTTTAATAGCTTATATGAACATCCGCCGCAATGTTCAATCCTGTTTAACGATGGAATTTTACTTAATTATATTACTGCATTGTTCCCTGTTAGTTGTTTCATAACGTATAATTAAAGAGCAGATCGCTATCTAAAGTTAAGACATAATAGCGATCCGGTTGGCATTGGTCTTTTATAAAATGAGATTATTTGCAGAAGTTTTGATACAGTTTATCGAAGGTTTAAAGACTATTAGTCGCAACTTCATGCTAATATTTTCAGATTGCTTGACTGAACAAAGGGAGAAACACCAATAAATGTGACCATCACACTTATAAAATTAACCAAAATCAATATTCCCTGCAAGCTTTCCGGAATAATAAATGAGATTTTTTTGAATTATAATTAATACCACGTTTATGAAACTGATCAGCATTTTGCTTAAGCAAAGCGTATTGCCGATGCTTACCTGTACACTATTATTATCCTTTGGCCGGCAGGCATTTTCGCAAGAAACAATTAAGAAAAAATTCCGGGGAACAATTACAAATTCGCAGAATATCCCTCTTGAAGGGGTGACTGTAAGCATAAAAGAAGGCGCCGGCACCATTACCGATGCTTCCGGTTCCTTTACGGTTGAAGGAAATGAGGGGACCAGCATAACTTTAAGCAGTGTTGGTTATGAAAGCAAGGTGGTAGTGCTGAAAGGCAATAATCCATTGAAAATAAGGCTTGAGCAGGCCTATAAAAACCTGAATGACGTAATCGTTGTAGGTTATGGAACCGTAAAGAAAAAGGACCTGACTGGTTCAGTGGCTGTTGTGAATGTAGGCGACGCAAAGAAAAATGTATCTTATGATGTAGCCAAAATGTTACAGGGACAGGCTGCCGGTATCAGCGTACACGGATCCGGCGAGCCCGGCGGCTATGTACAGATAAAGATACGCGGTACCACAACTTTTGGTAATAACAGCCCATTGTTCGTGATTGATGGAGTGCCGGTGGATGCACCATATGACTTTTCCCCGAACGATATCGAATCCATACAGGTGTTGAAAGACGCCTCAGCCGCCGCTATATACGGTTCCCGCGCAGCAACAGGCGTCATCATTATCA
This sequence comes from Chitinophaga oryziterrae, assembly GCF_009758125.1. Taxonomy (GTDB): domain Bacteria; phylum Bacteroidota; class Bacteroidia; order Chitinophagales; family Chitinophagaceae; genus Chitinophaga; species Chitinophaga oryziterrae. The sequence goes on along the minus strand of NZ_WRXO01000003.1, from coordinate 237,632 downwards.
CTACGAAAAAAGGGAAGCAGGGACCGGTAAGGGTGAATTTCAGCAGTTATTACGGCACACAGGAAATAGCCAAGAAAATACCGGTTACCGACAGGCTGGGATACCAGAAAATAGTATCAGCGGCTGAGTTAAATGCAGGCCTGACCCTGGCACCGGCCAACGACCCGACAAACCCATCTTTTGTATCTTCCATCAATACAGACTGGCAAAATGAAGCGCTAAAAAAAGGGGTGATACAAGACCATAACGTGAATTTATCCGGCGGCTCTGAATATGTGAGCTACAATGCTTCATTAGGTTATTTCAACCAGACAGGCACGCAAACCGGCCCACAAAAATACGACCGTTATACTTTAAACAGCAGCGTTCAGGGAAAGAAAGGCCGTTTCAGTTTTGGTATTAAAACAGCCTACACACAATCCCATAAAGGCAACTATGGAGCAACCAACGGACATGCTGTTTTTGGCGGTACTGTCACCAGTATGCTTACGGCCATCCCCACTATGCCGGTATATGATGCCACCCGTTTAGGCGGATATGGCGGTAGCGATCAGGTAAAGAACCGGGCTATTTCCGCGAATGTGGTTGGTCTTAATAACCTTGTAAATGATTATAGCGACAGGAACAGGATGCTCGCCAACGCATGGGGAGAACTGGAAATAGTTAAGAATCTGAAGTATAAGCTGAATGTGAGCTTCGACAGAACGGACTATAAGAATTTCCATTACGAGCCCAAGTTTGACATGGGGTACTATTATCTTAATAATTTGTATTACATGTACCAGCAATACGGCCATGCGAATACCAGTCTGATCGAGAATACACTTACTTACCAGTTGCAGGCCGGAAAACATAAGATCGATTTCCTGGGTGGTATGACGTACCAGGAAGATAAAAATGAATGGATGTCTGCCACAGCAACGGACACCACCGATCTGAACTTTAAAACTTTTGGCGCCGTTGCAAATGCAAACGCCAAAGGAGTAACAAGCTGGCAGGGAACAGCAACCATGTTTTCTTTATTAGGCCGGGCTAATTATAACTATGACGATCGCTACCTCCTTACCTTTAATTTTAGAAGAGACGGTTCATCCAAATTCAGCCCATATAACCGGTATGGTAATTTTGCCGGCTTTGCGGCAGCATGGAACATTACGAATGAAAAGATCTTTCATCTGCCTGCTTTTATCAGCAGCCTGAAATTAAGAGGAGGATATGGCATGCTGGGTAATCAGACTGCCCTGGGTTATTATGATTACCAATCCTACATTAACAACGCTACAAACTATTTGTTTAATAATTCGCTTGCAACGGGAGCTACGACTGTTTCTGTGGCAGATCCTTCTCTGAAATGGGAGTCAACCACAACATCCAATGTGGCCATTGACATGGGCATATTACAGGAGAAACTGACATTTACGGTTGAATATTTTAACCGTGTATCAAAAGATATTATTACCGCTATCCCTATCCCCTATTCTGTAGGTTCTTTTCCTCAGACGCTTACTACCAATGCCGCGTCATTGAAGAATACCGGTATGGAATTTACTGTTAACTACCGGAACAATGCAGGTGCTTTTAATTATAACATCAGCGCCAATGCCTATACCTTAAAGAACAAAGTGTTAAAGCTGGGCGGGACTAACAACCCTGTTTATGGTGCAGGCAGCAAAACAGAAGTAGGCAGGGAAGTTGGAGAGTTATACGGCTTTGTAACAGAAGGGCTGTTTCAAAATGCCAGCGAGATCACCAAGCACGCCACCCAGAATCAGTCGGGGGGCATAGCACCCGGTGATGTGAAATATAAAGACAACACCGGAGATGGCGCCATTACGGATGCCGACAGGGCTTATCTTGGATCAACCATTCCCAAGTTCTATTACGGATTAAATTTTTCGGCTTCCTATAAGAACTTTGATCTCTCTTTCTTCTGGCAGGGCAACGCAGGCAATAAAGTATACAACGGGGTTTATGCAGCATTAATGGCCGGACAGTATGGCAACAGTCATGTGGATGAATTGCGTTTCTGGACAGCGTCCAATACCAATACAAATGTACCCAGACCGCTCATTAACGATATTAACAACGGGAAATTCTCTGACCGGTTTGTAGAAAGCGGCTCCTATGTGAAATTACAGAATGCACAGATTGGTTATAGTATCCCGGACTCCAAACTGACCAGGACCAAAGTGATCAGGAGTTTCCGCATGTATGTCTCTGGTCTGAATCTGTTGACCATCTCAAAATATAAAGGCTACGATCCTGACTTCATCAGCGATGGATTATTCAATCGCGGATATGATTACGGTTCATTCCCCAACCCCAGAACAGTGATGGTTGGTGTACAGTTAGGTCTTTAATCTTTAAAAAACAGTATTATTATGAAACGCTATATACTTATAATTTCCGCTGCCAGCTTATTAGCTGCAGGCTGTAATAAAAAATTAGATCAGGTAAACCCTAATGCACAAACGTCTGCCTCTTTCTGGAAAACCAGCGCTGACGCAGTGCAGGGAGTAAATGCTGCATATGCACCGATGTTGCTTGATGGCGCCTATATGCGTTTTACACCTGTATTATTAGATGTTCGAGGAGATGACATACGGAGTAACAGTCCATGGACAGCCATTTCCGGCGTAGGAAAATTCGCGTTGGGCACGAGTGATGCTTCCGGTTATGGATGGGCCTTTGACGAATACTATGAAGGAGTGTACCGTTGTAACCAGGTATTAGATAATGTACCCGGTATAGCTATGGATGCTGATTTAAAAAACAGGGTACTGGGACAGGCCTATTTTTTAAGAGGATTGTACTTCTTTCATTTAGTGAACCTCTTTGGTAATGTGGCACTACCCATTTCATCCCCCAAGTCTTCTTCAGATTTTTTCTCTCCCCAAACCACAGAAGCACAGGGCTGGAAACAGGTAATAGCGGATTTTAAGGCCGCTGCGGACCTTCTGCCTGCAACTTATACAAATGTAAGCGGAGCTGATGCCAACCAGCTTGGAAGAGCCACAAAAGGGGCAGCAATGGGCTATCTTGGAAAAGCCTACCTGTTCAATAAAATGTATACGGAAGCAGCAGCGCAATTTAAAGCGGTGATCGATTTGGGCGTGTACGGCCTGATGCCTAACTATAAGGACAATTTTACAGAGAGCAAAGAGAACAATATAGAATCCGTTTTTGAAGTTCAATTTTCCACCACTGTAGGCGGAACAGATCTGGGATGGCAGGGAATACCCACTTCTACATGGGCCAAGACATCTGCCAGGGCAATCACATTTGGCGCCCCTAATTTCGGATGGACAGATGTGCAGCCTACACTGTCTGCATTCAACGAATTCCAACTGGAGAAAACAACAGATGGACAGGTAGATCCCCGACTGGATGCTACCATGTTTTATAACAAGCCAGGTGAAATGATCTACGGACAATCATTTGCGCTGGTGTATGCCAATAGCTCCTATCTGAACGACGTCTTTTGCAGGAAATACGAAAATGGGGACGGCAATAAAGCAAATGAATATGACTGGAAATCCGGGATCAATGAGCGGCTTATGCGTTATTCGGATGTACTGCTAATGTATGCAGAATCACTGAATGAACTGAATCAGACCTCAGTGGCCGCACCTTATATTCAAAAAGTAAGGACCCGGGCCAACCTCCCGGATATAACAGCTACACTGGCAGCCATGACACAACAACAAATGCGTGATCAACTGGCACATGAGCGTTTACTGGAATTCTGCCTGGAAGGGCACCGGTTCGATGATATCCGCCGTTGGGGATGGTTACAGGATGCCACAAAACTTGAAATGTTAAAGACAAGGGATCCCGAGTTCAATAATTATCAGGCAGGGAAAGAATTATATCCCATACCACAAGGGGAAATAGATAATAATCCCGGATTCAAACAAAACGCCAATTATTAAGAAAAGCCGTGCACTGCTGATTTTTTGCAACGAAACCGGCAGTGCACAGCATATAAATACATTGTATGTTTCAATCTTGTCTGATAAAAAAAACGGCTGTTATTCTTTTAATGCTGGCTGCCATCAATTCCTGTAAAAAAGCAAATGTTGATGCCCCCGCAACAACAGATACCACAGGAACAGGGACGCCAGTTACTCCTTTTGATATTAATACCATCAGTGACACCTATGCGGATATCTCCCCTTTTGTTTATTATACAAAGTGGGGCCCCTATAATGTACATGATCCGTCTATCAAAAAATTCGGTGACTATTATTATTGTTATAGTACGGATGTTGGATATGGTATCTCAGTAAAAGCGGGCATACAAATAAGAAAATCAAAAGACCTGGTACAATGGACTTTTGTCGGTTGGGTATTTGACGCATTGCCCTCTTTGGGCGCTTCTTTTATTAAACAAAAAGGAGGAACCCCAAATGATGGGTTATGGGCTCCTTATGTCATGAAAGCAGGCAGTGACTACAGGTTGTATTATTCACTTTCTTCCAATGTCGGCCGCTTAAGCGTGATCGGGCTGGCTACCGCAGCGTCACCGGAAGGCCCCTGGACAGAAAAAGGGCTTGTTGTTACTTCTCTGAATGATAATACCAGGCAAACCAACGCCATCGACCCTACGGTGGTAACTACCCCAACAGGTGATCAATGGATGTATTATGGCTCGGCATGGGATGGTATTTATGTATTGAAACTTGATCCGGTTACAGGACTTGCTTTAAATGGGAGTGATAAAGGTACCCGTATTGCAAACAGAGGATTTACCAGTGGCAATTATAACGGTAACATAGAAGGGGCTGATGTGATTTATAACAGCTCCCTCAATAAATATTTTCTATTCATTGCTTACGACTGGCTGGAGACCAAATACAATACAAGAGTAATGAGGGCAGATAATCCTGCAGGGCCATTCTATGACTTCAACGGGCAGGATGCTAACACAGATGCAGACCATGGTCCAATGATCACAGCGCCCTACCAGTTCAGCGGACATGGCGGCTGGCAGGGTGTTTCCCACTGTACGGCTTTTGACGATGGAAATGGGCAGTACTACCTGGGACATCAGGGAAGACCAGGTGTCAATAAATATTTCATGGACCTGCATATAAGGAAAATATTCTGGACGACTGACGGCTGGCCGGTGGTATCACCTGAACGATATGCATGGGAAGATAATACTGTAGTGCCCCGGGATAGCATCACAGGCAACTGGGAACAGATTACTTTAGGTTACAGGGTAGTGCCTGGTTATGCAGATACCCAGGTATCTCCTGATTTCCAGGTGTCCGTTCCGCTCACTATATCAGCCAATGGCACATTGAATAATGATGCCGGCAGTAAATGGACTTACAATGCCCCCTGGCTGCAGTTAAACTGGAGCAATGGTTACACTGATAAAGTGTTGGTACAGAAAGGAAGGGACTGGGAAAATAAGCGGGTCACCTTCATTTTTACAGGGCTGAATAATAATGGCACCGCCATATGGGGTAAAAAGATTCTATAAACAGACAATTGGTTCAAATGAAAAAGAAGGCATGTAAGGTATTGGTACTGGGATTTTTGCTGTGGTCCGGTGCAACATCAGCGCAAAGCAACAAAGTAATTTCAGTAAAAACGAAAGCAATAACCGCTAAGATCGCACCAACCATGTGGGGCGTCTTTTTTGAAGATATTAATCTTGGTGCAGATGGCGGCATTTATGCCGAACTGGTGAAAAACCGCTCATTTGAATTTTTCAAACCGCTGATGGGCTGGACAGTAAATGGCAGCCAGGTAAAAGAAGGCGATATCCTTATTCTAAACAGGAAAGCAGAGAACACAAGTAACCCCCGTTATTTGAGGGCCACTGTAAGAAAGGCTGAGAAAGAAGGTGTTGGACTGCTGAATGAAGGTTTCCGCGGTATGGGCATCAGGAAAGGATTGCGGTACGATTTTTCTGTGATGTACAGGCAGCAACATCCAGGCATAACACTACATATACAATTGCTGAATAGCGGAGGTGGGGTTATTGGCGATACCGTCCTGATACCAGCATATCAGGATACAATGTGGCATAAGCAGCAGGTAAGCTTTACTGCCACGGAAACGGAACCTAAAGCTAAAATGCAATTGTGGCTGGAAGGAAACGGTGTGATCGATCTGGATATCATTTCCTTGTTTCCGTCAAACACATGGAAGAATCGTCCGGGAGGGATGCGTGCAGACATGGTGCAGTTGCTTGCGGATATGAAACCCGGATTTATCCGCTTCCCCGGAGGATGTATCGTAGAAGGATTTGATCTTTCACAGCGTTATCAATGGAAAAAAACAATAGGGCCAATAGAGGAAAGGCAATTGATCATCAACCGCTGGAATTTTGAATTCGCACACCGGCCAACACCTGATTATTTCCAGACCTTTGGTTTAGGCTTCTTTGAATATTTTCAACTTGCTGAAGATATTGGCGCCGAACCTTTACCAATTCTTAACTGTGGTATGGCCTGCCAATTCAACTCCGCTGAACTCGTACCGCTGAATGAACTTGCCCCTTATATACAGGATGCATTGGACCTGATCGAATTTGCAAATGGTGACGCAACCACCCAATGGGGAAAGGTACGTGCAGATATGGGCCACCCCTCCCCTTTTCATTTAAAGCTGTTAGGTGTAGGTAATGAAAACTGGGGACCGCAATATGTAGAAAGACTCAAATTATTTACCAATGCGATCAAAGCAAAATACCCGGACATTAAACTGGTGAACAGCTCGGGAACAGATCCCGATGGCGAACGCTTTGATTATCTGAACAATGAGTTGAGGAACATGCATGCTGATATCATTGATGAACATTATTACCGTTCTCCGCAATGGTTTTTACAAAATGCACAACGTTATGATCATTATCCCCGGAATGGCAGTAAAATATTTGCAGGTGAATATGCCGCACAGAGTGATAAAACTGTAAGCATAAACAACAAGAACAACTGGTATACCGCGCTATCGGAAGCCGCCTTTATGACCGGACTGGAAAGGAATGCCGATGTAGTCAATATGGCCTCATATGCACCTTTATTTGCTCATACAGATGGCTGGCAGTGGACACCCGATCTTATATGGGTAGATAATCTGCGTTCATACGGAACACCTAATTATTATGTGCAACAACTATTTTCCTTAAATAAAGGAACTGCAGTAGTTCCGGTAAAATTGGACAACGCTGTGATAGCAGGGCAGGATAGCTTATACGCTTCTGCCTGCATAGATGAAAAAAAGAACGAACTTATTATTAAACTGGTGAATGTAGCTGATAAGCAGCAATCTTATACCATTGCACTGGAAGATGCCAAACCGGCTGCAACACAGGCAAGCGTGACGGTATTGCAAAGCGATGAACGGGCCAGCGTCAATAGTTTTGAGCACCCACAATATGTATTCCCCAGAGAATCGGTAATAAAGGTCCCGGGGAAAAAGATTCCGCTGGATATCGCACCTTATTCATTCACGATAGTGAAGATAAAATTATGAAGCTAATAGCCGGGATATTACTCTGTACATTTTCTTTAGCCCTGCAGGCACAGACAGTGCCTGCAGATACTGTTTTTCTTACCCGGAACACACCGGTACATGATCCGGTTATTATAAAAGAAAAGGACACCTATTATGTGTTCTGCACTGGCTTTGGTATTACTGTTTTTTCTTCCGGGGATTTACAACATTGGCGAAAAGAAAAACCTGTGTTCGCCCGGCCACCCGAATGGGCAATGAAAGCAGTACCAGGTTTCAGAGGTCATATATGGGCACCAGACATTAGTTTTCATAACGGCAGGTATTATTTGTATTATGCAGTTTCTGCATTTGGGAAAAACACATCCTGTATCGGCGTTGCGGTTAATACGACCCTTGACAACACCTCTCCTGATTATAGATGGGAAGATAAAGGCAAGGTAATTCAGTCGGTCCCCGGCAGGGATATGTGGAATGCAATAGATCCCAACCTGATCATAGATAGCAGCAAAACACCCTGGCTTGCTTTCGGTTCCTTCTGGGACGGAATAAAGCTCGTAAAGATGAAAGATGACCTGCTATCTTTAGCTACACCTGAGGAATGGTACACCATAGCCAGGAGACCACGTGATATTACAACTGCCGATACAGTTGCAGGAAATGGAGCAGTAGAAGCACCTTTCATTTTTCAAAAGGGGAAATATTATTACCTCTTCGTTTCATGGGATTATTGTTGCCGTGGGGAAAAAAGTAATTACAAAGTGGTAGTTGGCAGAAGTGAAAGAGTACAAGGTCCTTATCTTGACAAGCAAAATATTCCTATGCAATTGAATGGAGGGACAATAGTAATAGAGGGTAACAGTAAACAATGGTACGGAGTAGGTCATAACGCAGTATACACCGCCGATGGAAAGGATTATTTCATTTATCATGGATATGATGCGCAGGACCAGGGCAGACCCAAACTATTGCTGGAAGAGATAAAATGGGACCAGGATTGCTGGCCTGTAATTCTACCAAAAAAAGGTTTGTAGTCTGGAGGTACTTTAACCAGTCATTTAAACAGGGAGTTACTCGTTTTTCATTCTATGTATTATAGACAAAAAGAGCCTGAGCGATGTGAGCCTTTGGTTTCTACAGCACCGGGCAAAATGGAGTTAATACGTATATTTTTAACACCCAATTCTATCGACAAAGCAATAGTAATTGCATCTAACGTGGCCAAACGCTAAAGACAGATTGGGGAATGGCACACCGAAAGGAAATTATCGGGAAGAAATAGAAAAATCTACGAGCTTAGGCCTGTACTTCGTCACATTCAGGATTGAGAAAAAAGTATAGGGAAGGTCTGATTTCAAAGTAACAATTAATCAAAAGCGGGCCTCATCACCGCTTATGCTTCAAAAGAATCAGGGCGTCTGTATATACCAGCGCTGATTGGCACCGTTCAGCCATGCCCATTGCTGCATTTTGGTGCCGTCGTCATTAATATAATTGGCGTCTACATCCAGTACTTTTCCACTCCGTTTGTTGACAATGGCATAGGTACCGTTGGCTTCGGGCCGTACTACCCATTGCTGGTTATCACCGCTCAGCCAGTCCCACTGTTGTACCTTGGTACCGTTGGCCGCTATTATATTAGCGTCGGTATCCAGTACTTTCCCGCTGGCCACACTGGTGATACGATAATAACCGTTGCCCAGGTAAGTGAACGACCATTTCTGGTTGTCGCCGTTTAACCAGCTCCATTGCTGTACTTTGGTGCCATTGTCGTTAATATAGTTGGCATCTACATCTACCACCTTTCCACTGGCTTCGCTTACGATCTTGTAAATACCGTCAGGTATGGAACTGCTACCGCTGATTTCGCCGTACAGGTAGTTAAGGGCTACCTGGTCATTGGTATTAAAGGGGCGGTTTACGCCAGTACCTACACAGGCCAGCATCCAGCTGTTAGGATCGCCTGCTGTAGGGGTGCCGGGTATATGATCAGCCCCCACGCCGGCGTCGCCTTCATTTCCGCCGGAACCGCAGCTGTATGCCCGATTGAAATAATCAGTATGACGGAAGCCGATGGTATGTCCTATTTCATGTGCAATGATCGTAGCCATCCATCCCTGATCAGGGTTACTGCCGATATAAGAGGCGTTAAGCCGGATAGGGCTGGGCGGGTTGCCATAGACGTCAGGGAAACCGGCTGATTGTCCCAGTATGCCCGTACCCAGGTTGGCATTGATGATGTCTATCTCTCCTCCGCTGGCTACACGCTGGAAAGAGACACGCAGGCCAAGCGTATTGTAGCGGGCAATGGCTTCATCTGCCGCAGTGGTATATGCGGTAGGTAAGTTGGTAACAGAAACAGTGATCACCCGGTGTCCGGAAGTGGCAATCATATTCCAGGTCTGGTACTGTTCCGCTTTGGCGATCACCAGTTTACTACCATTTGTCTTTTCTTTAAATGAATTGTCAGGCAGGAAGATGTCACCTTCCACTACAAAACCATTTTCTACTCTTCTGATTTCCTGGGTGCTGAATCCCATTGCTTTGATCTGTGCGATCACATCTTGTGTGATCTCATTTTTGGACTGCTCCCGTAACTGGTTCTTCTTACAGGAGAAAAGTATAAAGCTGCATATGAGGGTGCATAGCAGCGCTTTTGAGAGATTCTTCATGTGTGTGTTCATTGGGATTTGGGTTAAAAGACATAATAACAAAGGATGGTTGAGGCCCGCCGGGGTGAGGGAATGTTTTAAAATCAGGGTTTAATTATTTGCACGATTAATTTAATAAAAAAGATGCATACTGGCTATTCCATATTAGCTATGATCAGGCTATATGCATTAAAGGTGCATTTAAAAAGAACTTTTGCGCTTCATTCTCCTTGATAAGACACCTTAACAGGTACTTAGATTCTAAGAAGTATTGTTAAGAAAAGGGATTGAAGAGGTATTGATAAGGTTCATCCTCCGTTCATCCTTCGTTGCGAACGTAGGATGAACGGAGGATGAACCTTATCAATACCTCTTCAATGCTACTTTACATAGGGTTTTATTATAATCTGTGAAGGTGTATCATACTGTTCACGTATCATTTCTAGCTTCGTCGCATAGTAATTCCAGCATCTTCAGGGATTTTTTTCTATAATGAAATGAAATTCCGCTTATTATTGCTGTAATGATTAAAACATAATTTTATGGCAATATTGATTAATAACGTACTCATAAAAGGACTCTCCGGATCTATAGGTAATATGACCTTTCGCCAGAGAGGGGGAGAAACCATCGTTAGCAAAAGACGCAGAGCCGCCAGTGTGCCGGCTACTGAAATACAAATGAAGAACCAGGAACAGTTCAGGGAAGCTACAATGTATGCAAAAACGGTTATTAAAGACCCTGTTATAAAAGCATTATATGGTGCTGTTGCTACAGGCGGACAAACAGCGTATAATGTTGCTTTCTCAGACAGATTTAAAGGGCCTGAAATTAAGTCGGTCAGTATTGGTGAATATCACGGACAACCCGGAGATCTCATTATGATAAAAGCCGATAAATTCCTTGTTCTGAAGATGGATGTGATGATAGTAAATGCGGATGGTGTAGTAATAGAAGAAGGACAGGCTACTGTTGCAGGCAAAGCCTGGAAATATACAGTTAGTATGCTGAATGAAGCTGTTCATGGATCAAAGATTATTGTAACAGCAGTAAACAGACCAGGAATGGTGGTAAAGAAGGAAGTGACTTTGTAATACTTTGCGGTATTTCCAGGACAGGTATAATCGTAAATCGTTGGGATTTTTATTCCTTTTAACAGTTGGCAGTTATGTCATCCCGATAGCATAATAAGCCTTCAGCAATATCTGTAGTATAACTTAATGACCTAAAATCCTGGTGTCTTAGATCAGGTTCACATGTGATTTTTTGCAAATTGATAAACAAGTGTTACATAGATGTATGATTCACCTTTACAGGAATCTGATAAATGAAAATTTCCAGTCTTTCTGATATCGTTATGATATTTCTTTACTATGTCATAAAACTCCTGGTCTTATTTTAAAGCGTTATTGTAATTTTATAAGATGGAAAAGGCGCTGGACTTAATAAGTTTTTATGAATACAAGGAGAAGTATATTCCTCCCAATATTCAATCTGAACCTGGTCATTTTAATATATTTAAGCTGGACGGTTTTTCTGGTGATGAAAACAAATGTCAGTCATTCCGGCGTTTACGATTTTATAAAATTTGCCTGTTTACCGGTCATTATAAGTTTAAGTATGGAGATCAGGTTGTAGAGTTTGATCAACCGGCCTTATTGTTTACAAACCCTCATATTCCTTATTCGCTGGAAACCATTACGGGAGTTATGACAGGTTGTTATTGTATTTTTTCAGAAAGTTTTTTCAATGAATTATCCTCATTACTTAAATTTCATGTCTTTCAGCAAAATGGTAATCCGGTATTTTTATTATCGGGCATACAGTTCAATACTTTCAATAATATTTTTACAAATATGCTGGACTGTATATCTTCTAATTATGTTTATAAATATGATCTGCTGAGGGCACAGGTGCAATTGCTGGTGCATGAGGCTTTAAAGATCCAACCTTTTGTGCATCAACCCCGTATAGCACTCAATGCAGCTGAGCGTATCACAGCCTCTTTCATAGAGTTACTGGAGGCTCAGTTTCCTATTGAATCAACTATGCAAAGGGTATCACGCCGGCACCCTGCAGAATTTGCGAATAAGCTGGCAGTCACAATTAATCATTTGAATAAATGTCTGAAGGAGGCACTTGGTCTTACCACTGTTGCACTGATTACTAACCGGATCATGATAGAAGCCAGGATGTTGTTGAAGAACACTACATGGAATGTTTCTGAGATCGGCTGGTGCCTTGGGTTTGATGAAGTAACTCACTTCATCAACTTTTTTAAAAAGAATGTTGGCATTTCGCCGAATGCGTTCCGTGCTTCCTGATTGTTTTTTGTAGCAATTGGATTGTTTCTTGTAATCTTCCTGTTTTAAATACCCTCAATTTTGTATTTAAATATAGGATAATCATGAGGTACGTAATTACGGGTGCTACAGCCAGAACAAGCAGTATAGTAGCCGAAGGACTTTTAGATCAGGGAAAAGATATCAATGTTATAGGGAGGAATATTAATAGATTAAAAATGTTTTCAGATAAGGGTGCGATAGCTTTTAAAGCTGACCCTTCAGATGGTAATGCTTTAACGCCCGCCTTTAAAGGTGCTGATGCTGCATGGATTATTCTGCAACCAAACTATATTCCTGATAGTCCTGACTTTCGGGAATTTCAATCAGGGCTTATCAGAGCATTGATTCAATCGATATCAAAAAACGGTTTAAAGTATGCAGTAACATTGAGCAGTTGGGGAGCGGATGTTAATGCAGGTAGTGGCCCTGTAGCCGGGTTGCGCGATATGGAATTGGCTTTTAATAAACTACCTGATTTGAATGTACTACATCTTCGGGCTGGTTATTTTATGGAAAATATGTTGGGTTATATTCCGCCTATTATCCAATTTGGAAAAGTACCTGGTCCTTTTGACCCTCATATCAAACTTCCTTTTATCGCTACGAAGGATATTGGCGATTACGCTGTGAAAGTATTAACGAACCTTGATTTTGAAGGGAAAGTAATTCATGAACTGCATGGTGAACGAGACTTGACTATAGCAGAAGCGGTGAGTATAATTGGTAATGCTATCGGTAAACCCGATCTGGAATATGAACAGATATCAAATCACGACTTTACCAAAGCTTTGCTTGATTCCGGAGTTTCTGAAAGTGTAGCTGGATTAATGGGTGAAGTCGTAACGGGAATCAATACTCATCACATAAAAATGTCTGGAATAAGATCTGTAGATAATACTACACCTACTTCATTCGAAGAGTTTGTTAATAACACTTTACTTCCGATATATCACAAAGCATTAGCTGGATTGTAATGATATTGAAAATAAAATGTAACCTGTACCGGAATAAAGATAATATTTTAGAATGGTGGAAAAAAAGCAGAGAACGAGACAGATACAACGATGAACTTAATTTGCCTGAAAAGCCGCATATCTCCAATTGGAAGATAGGTGATAAAAATTTTTTGGGCCGCCAAGACCTAATTATTCATATCCGTATTTCCGATAAAAAACGCTAATGAAGGTTTCATTTGCATTACTATATTCAATCCAACAATTTTGAGATTTATTGCGAGAGAATCATTTTATTTAATGGACGTATCTTAGTTGAAGAGTGCGATCACCCGATATTTAACCAAATAATATTACGATGCAGCGTTGAGCAGGCTAGTAGTAACTAAGTACGATTCAAATTCGCTTTATATAAATTACTGATCTGATCTTCCCAGTCTATAGACCATTGCAGCAATGCTATCAGCGGATCTGCCGTGCTTTCCCCAAATTCGGTTAACTCATATTCAACACGCGGAGGTACTTCCGGATAAACGCTTCGTTTTACCATATCGTATTCCATCAAGGTTTTTAGTGTTTGTGTAAGCATTTTTGGAGAGATCCCTTTGATTTGCCGCAACAGCTCACTGTTGCGTTTAGTTCCCTGCATCAGTGCCATCAAAATAAGTAATGTCCATTTATTAGCAATCAGCGTTAAAGCCTGATTGAGGATACAGCTTTCGTCTAAAGATGATTTTACCATCAACGTTTGCTGCAATTTTAAAAAATTTCCATTTTTCTTAGCTGATGCTTTTGTTGCTGCGCTCATATGTTACTTTAAAGTGCCTACTATACTTTCAGGTGCCTACTTTCAAATATATACTTTTGTGCCTAGCTTTGGATAAATTATATAAAATATGGCAAATAATTCTTCGGGGTACCAGATATATGAGGCCTTACTGAAAGCCTTTGGAGTTGGAGCAGAGGCTGTAACTACACTTTTCAACGATGATGCAATAATTGAATTTCCTTATGCCCCATCCATTGGGGCAGCGGGTAAACAGAACATGGAGGCATATCGCAATCACCTGGAAGGGGGGTTAAAGAACATGCCCAACCTGAAGTTTTCAGATATCAGGGTATATCCTTTGCAGGAGGAAGGTACTTATTGGGCAGAAGCACACGGAGAAACCACTATCCTTTCTACAGGAATATTGTATCAACAGGATTATATTATGTATTTCATACTGAAAGACGACAAATTCAGTTTTTATCGCGAATACTCTAATCCGCTGCCTGCACTCAAAGCTTTTGGCGGAACTCAGGCAACCCTGGATATGTTTAACGTTAATAAATAACTTATGAAAATAGCAATTGCAGCAGCCACAGGAAATATTGGAAGTGCAACCGCCAGACAGGTTGTGTTAAATGGCGCTATACCAATACTACTTGGTCAGAATATAGATAGATTAAACAAATTAAATATTACCGGAGCAATAGCTAAAGTTGCAGATCTTAGTGATGCAGCGGGGTTGATTAAGGCTACCCATGGTGCAGATGCCTTGTTTTGGCTTGTACCTCCGGTTGCTGCTGCTCCAAGCCTAAAGGAGTGGTATAATAAAATAACGGCAGCAGGTATTGCCGCTGTTCAACAAAATGACATCAAAAGAGTAGTGTTGATCTCTTCTCTTGGGGTTAGCACAACACCTAACCTCGGCACCATTACTTATTGTGGTATAATGGAAGAAGCATTTGATAAGTTGGGTGTAAATGTGCTTGCTTTAAGGCCCGGCTACTTCATGGAAAATTTTCTTCTGCAGGCTCAAAGCATAAAAGAAAAGGGGGAATTTAGTTTTACTTATGACGCCCTGCATGACATCCCGTTTGTCAGTACAGAGGATGTAGGAAATATAGCAGCAAAATACCTGCTGGATGAGAACTGGGCAGGACATTGGAAACTCAACCTGATGGGACCTGAAAATATAACCCTTAGCGATGTTGCACTACGATTATCTACTTTAACAGATAAACCTGTACGTTACAGGCAGGAGTCCTTTGAGGAAATCAAATTCCGTTTTAACAATTGGGGGGTTGGAGAAACAATACAAGACGAATTAATAGACCTATTTAAGGCCTTGGGTGATTCCAATGGCGCTTATGCTACTCCACGTACCCCCGAGGCATACACAGCTACCTCATTTGATCAGTTTGTAATAAATAAGCTAATGCCGGTATTAATATAATTTTAAAGAATTTTCACTGAACAAAAAGAACTTTTGTGGGGTGGTGAATGTACTGCTTTCAGTAGAGATGCTGCCGGGCATTATTATTTCGGAAAGCTGGAAAGAATACCGTTGGTGATTATGATTTTTGAGAGGTAAAAAGGTCTCGTCCGGATATAACATTTTACCAAATATCATTGTAGTATAGAAGGCATCATGATAGTTAAATTGGCAAGAGGGCAGTAGACTAAGGGAAATTGGTTATTTTTGATCGAACTATTATAACCCTTCGATTCTAACTAATCACTATGACCTTAAGCAAAATTATTTTCCCTATTATCATTTTTTCCGGTATTGCTGGTCTCACAGCGTGTAAAACTTATACAATACCAGTTGATAGTTTTAAGCGGCAATTCCAAGGAATGGACAGCGGACATTTGAGACCCGTGACAACACAAAGTCCGTTCGGAGGTCGCAGCAACTACCTGACTAACCGGATAGACTCTATTTTCTGTGTTGACAAGAAAGGTCAACCAGCTGTATTGTTGAATGGACCTTCAATCGAAATAAGGTTCACCTATGAAGACCATAAACATACGGTGTTTTATTTTGACCGTATGACGGTGGATTCTGTATCAGTTACGGGTGTTACGTCACGGATTCTTGGCACTCGTAAAACGATTCCCCTCAATTCCATTAAAAAAATTGAGGTTCAGAATGGGCAGAAGAAGTATAGCTATGTGCAATAGAGTGAAGGATCCTACGAAAAGGAAGAACTAGTGGATTGCTTACATCTGGTAATAGATTTATTAAAAGGAATGCGAAATCCAAAAGGTTAACTGGTGGATGTTGAATAGTATTTTAAGTCCGTTAGGGCATCGCAGATCTTAATGAAATGATTTTTAGATATAGCGATTTGCAGTGTAATGACTGCCAAAGTCATGGTGTACTTCGAGTGTCAAATAAAGTGTTTTAGCATTCTGGGCAGCTTAATTTCCCTTGCGTAGGGCCGGTGGAATTCCGGTTGGATTCCTGCAAAACCGAGTGTCATCGCGAGTGTCGTAAATAGTGGGAGAAAGGGCTAAAAAGGGTGATTTTATAACATTCGGGAAATAAAAAAACTCTGTAAATCAATGACGTACAGAACTATGAAGTGCCCAGTAGCTGTAAATTTTCGAACCAATTAGTAGTGATTATAAAGATGTTAAGTGGGATTATGCGATGAGGCCATTGAGAAAATATAAATGTTATCATATCTTTAAGAACATAATGATATTTAATGCTGGCTAAACAATGGACTATTATCCTGGTATCGACTTTTTTCACACTATCATTTTCACTGATAGCATGTAGATCTGCTTCCTGGCCTCTTTCAAAAGACGAAATTAAATTAACCCGGAATCACGAGGAATAGTGATCATGTTGGAACCGACAAAACTTACTTGTTTCTGTCTGTTATAACCGACAGTTATTCCCAACCGAATATCATCTTGATGCCTTCTTAGAGAACATAAAAACTTACAGGGTATAGAAAACATACACGATCAATTTCGCCTTCCGTTACCAAGTTGTTTTATCTTTGATAGATACTAATAATTGTCAGTATGAATACAGAAAATCTTTTGGTTGATGAACTCAACGTTTTGGACAGGGTTCTCAAGGATGTTGTCGGATTAAACGAACGATATGTAGCAGAATTCAAGCAAATCATGTTTCGTAAACACTTAAGTAAAAAAGAGTTTCTGATCAGCGAGGGCACTATCTGCA
Organism: Chitinophaga oryziterrae; assembly: GCF_009758125.1. Lineage (GTDB taxonomy): Bacteria > Bacteroidota > Bacteroidia > Chitinophagales > Chitinophagaceae > Chitinophaga > Chitinophaga oryziterrae. The sequence continues at coordinate 220,245 of NZ_WRXO01000003.1, read as the reverse complement.
ATTTTATCGGAGTTGTTATTTCAGGAGCTATGCGTTCATTTATACGCGCGGGCCAAACAGATGAATTTAATAATGATTTTTATTTTGAGCATGATTTTGTAAGTGCTTACACCAGTTTCTTAACTTCCCAGCCTACAAATTGTAACATCCAGGCCCTAACGGATGTGAATGTAGTTTACATTACCGCAGAGCAATATCAGGGATTGCTTTCACGGGATAATGAATGGTTTAAATTAGGCAAATACATATCCGAAACATTTTTTATCAGGAAGTGTAAACGGGAAACCTCATTTTTAAAGAATACAGCGGCTAAAAGGCTTGAAAGTGTACTGCAGTTATATCCGGGAATTGAGCAACGGGTTTCGCAATATCATATTGCTTCCTATTTGGGCATTAAACCTGAATCTTTGAGCCGGATCAAACTCTTAACATACATCAATAAATAACGGCAATTTAATACGGAGGTTTGTACTTCATCAATTACTAAATATTGAAGTATGCCAATAATCGAATTAAAAGTAAGCGGTCAGGAAGATCCAACTTTAGCGCAAGAACTCGTTAACGAAATTAGCCGTCTTACCAAAGAAGTTTTAAAGAAGAAGCCAGAAGTTACAGTAGTCACCGTATCATTTGTCCCGGATTACCTTTGGTTCATTAATTCTGTATCTCTGGCTGTATTAAAAACAAAAAGTTTCCATCTTAATATCAAATTATCGGATTCTAGCAACCTTAAAATTGACAAAGCTGATTATATTCAGGCTGTCCACAAATCCTTAACCTCCTTGCTGAGAAGTGTCCATCCTGTAAGTTATACTGCCATTCAGGAAATGAAAGCAGATGCCTATGGTTACGAAGGATTAACGATAGAGTATAAATATATTAATAACCAAATTACGGCATTTAGCCAGAAAATATTGAATAAAAAAACTTGACAAACACTATTAATAAATATCAATATGGAAAATTCAAAACCGTCGCCAATAACCGTTGACCCTAAAGGCGGAGAAATATTATCAATCGTAGGCGATAACTATCGCGTCCTTGTCTCGGGAAAACAAACCAATGGTGCATTTGCTACTATCGACATGCTGATACCTCCCCAAAGCGGCCCGGGACCTCATTCTCATGCCAATTTTTATGAATCTTTTTATATCGTAGATGGCGAGCTGGAGGTTCATTCTGAAGCCGGATCTTATAAGGCAACAAAGGGTTCCTTTGTGGTCATACCTGAAGGTGGTGTAGTGCATTACTTTAAAAATGTAAGTGATAAGGTGGCTCACTTGCTTTGCACAGTAGTCCCTGCCGGGTTGGAAGAATTTTTTGAAGAAATAGGGGAACCGGTGGCTGCCGGTGAATTTCTTCCACCGCTGCCTATGGACACGGAAGCTATAAAAAAACTACAAGCAATCGCTCAAAAACATGGGCAGGTAGTTTATCCGCCAGATTTTCTTGATAAGAAGTAACAAATCTTTTGGATACAGTGATTTAGTTAACAACAAACTGAAAATATCCGATACCGTCTGGCGGATTGGACTATTTTTCAGGCGCAACGTGCTATTTTAAATTTGGCATCCTACCGACCTTTGACATAGCATTAAAATCTAATCAAATGGCACTTTCCGAAGAAGTATTAAAAACAATAGCCTACGCAGAGGCGCACGGTTATGATAAACTAAACCTTTTGCCGCCGCAACAAACCAGGGATATGATGAAACAGGCACCGGCAAACCCGAACCCGACAGCGGTTGGACAGGTGATCAATACAATAATAGAAAAAGACCAGATCCCGGTAAGAATTTATATCCCCAAAGGAAGCGGCCCCTTCCCGGTGATAACTTATTTTCATGGGGGCGGTTTCGTGCTCCTGAGTTTAGATACACATGATGAAATTTGCCGGCAGCTTTGCGCTAATACAGCTGCTGTGGTCATGTCAGTAGATTACAAACTGGCACCAGAGCATCCATACCCCGAGGGCCCGGAAAGTTCTGTTACAGCAACGCTTTGGATGCTTGAAAACGCAAAAAAATATAACGCAATTGGCGAAAAAATGGCCGTAGCCGGGGATAGTGCCGGGGGGTACATGGCTCTTTACGTAGCACAAAAATTGACAGCTGCCGGGGTTGTACTTAAGGCCCAATTTGCAACCTATCCAGTAACAGATCACTATTCATCACATCATGCTTCCTGGGAAGAAAATAAGGATGGTTATGTTTTGACTGCGGAAATGATGAAATGGTTTTGGGATAATTATCTGACCGATCCGGCTAAATTCGATGAAGCATCGCCTTTAAGGGCGACCGACCTTTCGGGTTTGCCTCCGGCATTGATCATGACGGCAAACTATGATCCCCTGAGAGATGAAGGGAAAGCCTATGCAGATAAGTTGCAAAAGGCAGGTGTCCCTACAGTTTATCAAAATTACGAAAATGTCCATGGATTTTTTGGAACAGGTTCGATAGGACAACAGGCGATGCAGGAAGCCAGTAACTTTTTAAAGGATAAATTAAACAATTAATCATATTGCAAGTAATTTCAAATCAGCAAAAGATCGTAAAGAAAAACGGTGGCTTCGGCATCGAAATACTTTTTCCCGGTAAAGGGACGGGTTCCGAAGATTCGGGTATCGGTACCATTGGACGAATCGACCAGGCAACAGTTACACCCGGTACGCTGGTACCCATGCACCCGCATAAAGATGATGAAATACTAACCTATATTAGAAGTGGCGTAGTTGAGCATAAGGATACAGAAGGGAATATCGAGATTATCACGAATAAAAGATTAATGATGATGAATGCTGGCGCACAATTCCAGCATGAAGAGCTGGTTTTGCAAGAGGGCGGTGTGCTTAGCGCCTTACAGATATTTATTCGTCCGGAAATTGGCGGACTGATCCCGAAAGTACAGTTTTATGATTTTCCTGAAGCGATAAGCCGGAATGAATGGCGGGAGGTTGCCGGAAAGGATGATCCGTTTCCTTTACAGATCAGAAGCAATACCTGGATCTATGACATTAGACTGGAACAGGGAAAACAGCAATCACTGCCGGTTTTACCATTAAAAGATGCTACATGCCTGGTGTATTTATTCGACGGACTGCTTGCGGTCAACGAAAATATCAATATTCAAAAAGGAGAAAGCCTGGTTGTTGAAGACGAGACAATTTTGCTTAAAGCCGTCGAGGATTGCAATATTGTACTATTTGTAACTGATCGTAATGCAAGGGTATTTAAAGAAGGTATGTACAGTGGTAACATAAACAGAACAAAATGAAAAAGATAATTTATTCCAAATTCGGCGGTGCTGAGGTATTACAAATAGCAGAGGTTCCGATTCCTGCTGTGCAGGCCACAACCATTTTAATTAAAGTTAAAGCAGTATCCATCAATCCTTTGGATTGGAAAATACGCAATGGGGAAATGAAAATAATGTCTGGAAGTAAATTTCCAAAAGGCATAGGAATTGATTTTTCGGGCATTGTTGAAGAGACCGGCACGGCAGCTACTAAATACAATAAAGGTGATGAGGTATTCGGTATACTGGATGTCTTTAAGGGAGAAGCGTTGTCAGAATATCTTACAGTCGAGGAAAAAGATATAGCCATCAGGCCTCGGAATATTTCTTTCGAACAGGCTGCGGCTATGCCCGTCGTAGGTTCTGCCGCGTTGCAGATATTTAAAACTTTAGTAAGCCTGAAAAAAGGGGCCGAAATTCTTATCAATGGCGCTTCAGGTGGTATTGGGATGTTCGCTACTCAAATCGCAAAAATGAGTGGTGCCATAGTTACTACTGTAGTAGGCGATAGTGGAATTCCAGCGGGTAAAGATTGGGGTGCAGACTTTGTCGTCAATTATCGGAACGAAGATGTTTTGAAAGGGAACAAACAATATGATGTCGTTATTGACCTATCAGGTAAAATGCCTTTTACTAAAGCAAAACAAATCATGAAGCATTCGTCAGCTTATATACATACTGCCCCCGGACCAAAAGAAATCATCACCTCTTTTTTCATCAACTTGTTTTCAAGTAAGAAATATAAACTACTCATGCTTAAACCTTCCCCAGAATATCTCGCCGAACTTACAGGTTATGCAGAAGATGGAATTGCAATTGTAGTTAGTAAGGTATATCCTTTCAATTCATTTAAAAAGGCTTACACCGAGGTTCCCGACGGTAAATTTATTGGGAAAGCGGTAATTACAATGGATGGGGTGGTTTAAAGTTTTTGTCTCATCCGGCTATAGGTTGTTAATCCTGTAATTGGTTTACAGGTAAATAGGTTTATACACTTTCGCATTATTCTGCACAAGTGCATCCGCTTCTCTCCTGCAAAAAAGCCTTGATAGCAATATCCAGGCTTTTTATTTCCTTGCAATAAGATAAGTTCAAATGATAAGCGCAACAGGTGAGTTTACCAGTTTATTTGTGAGATAATCCCAAAGTAAATTATTTCACTATCACTAACTGTTTCAAAATTCTTTTAATACTGGTCACGAATTAATTGAATCATCGCTTTCATTTCATTTATCAACTCCGTATCTGATGAAAAACCAGTACTTAAAAACCGCTGTTTGCCATTAGTGTCAATGATAATTTTGGCTGGGATTCCATTGGGTTTGTAGGCGGAAAGTGCCTCAAACATTTGCGGGTTGTCCTTTAAAGGTTTGTCCAGCAATACGTGGAAAGGGTACTTATTTTGTGTGATAAACCTTTTAATACGCTCGGTAGCACCATCCTGTTTCTCCTGTGTCGCAATAAATAAAAAAATCACATCTGGATATTGTATCATTAGCTTCTTCATAGCAGGAAAAGAAGCCTTGCAGGGCAAACACCAGGTGGCCCAAAAATCCAGCACTACCATTTTACCCTTTAAATCAGCAAGTGAAACTGGTTTATCTTCCAAATCCCGCAAACTAAAATCAGGAGCATCTGTATTGGTCATTTTTGTTTTCAATTCCTTTTTAAGTTCTGATACAACATTTTCCTGAAGGCCGTCAAAAAATGCATCATAACCAGTTGCGTCCTTATTCATTTTGACATAAAGCGCACGCAGCAAACTATTCATGCCATCTGTAGATTTACCCGTTTTTGCCATTTGCAACAATAAAGAATAAGCCTTCTCGTCGCAGTTGTTCAGCGTCAATAACGTTGCGTATCGTTCCACTGATGATGGCAAACCCTCTTCGGGAGGTCCGTCAAAAGCTTTTTCCTGATAGTTTAGCGCTTCTTTATTTTTCCCAACGGCCTGCAGGGCCATGGCATACGTATCGCAATAAGGGTAATATGCAAAGCTCATGAAACGCTCCCAGTCTCCTGCTGCCATATATGCTGGCCTTGCTTTTGGATCATTTTTGTAAGAATTATAGAGATCTAATGTTTTTTTTGCGAGTGCTTCGGCTTTTGTTAGATCCTTTTTTTCCTGTATCAGGGTAATGGCTGCCATACTCATAAAGGACGTCTCGTTAAATTTGTTGCTCATCGAATAAATTACTTTTTCAAACTCCCTATAGTTTCCACCTTCCAGGTAATCCATGGCAACATTGCCTTTCATTATATCAATAGTTTCGGCGTCTTTGCCGGCCAGCAAATGATTATCTTTGATAATTTTTTTCATCAGGGCCTGGCTTTTCGCTGGATTGTTTTCTTTGCCCATGTTTTTTATCTGTTGCACCAGGGCATCGGGTTGGGCTTGCATGGATAATGCACTGCAGATCGCTATACTGAGAAAAAAGAATTTAATTTTCTTCATGTTGTTTTTCTTTGTTTTACTATTGGCATTTGTTATATCGCAGATCTCTTTGAAATAATAACAGCAACCTGATGGCCTGCAATTTTCATTTTTGATTTGTTAAACCCGATGAATAAGGTGTAATTGACAGGTTTAAATTAATGCCCGCCAACCAATTCTCTGTTAATTAATTAAAACTCACTCCCACTTTGTAAAAGTGAACGGTTCATTAGTTTGAACAGAGCTACCTACTATACTCACAATAATCCTGTAAGTACCTACTGTTAAATTAGGTACGTATAACTTTATTTGATTAGCATCATTCGAAATTGATAAGCCATAAATGTTGCCTATGCCAGTTGCAAAATCAACAAACTTAACAAAGGCAGCATTGCCTGGATTTACGTTTGCCAGATTTGTTCCTGTAATAGTCATTTCTGTAAAATAAGTTCCGGAATGAGGAGTGAAAGATGTTATACTGGGGACAATTACCTCAAATAAATCGTTCGCTGTGGCCGTCATGCCAGCCACCACAACCTTGACAGTATATTTTCCTGCGGCCACTCCTTCGGGCACCTTTGTATATAAGTCGGAATGGTCAGGCACACCCAGCTTGGCATCTATAGTAGTATTGCCAAATATGATCTGTGCTGTCTTGTATGATTTTCTGAACCCTTTGCCGCGTATATCATAATATTGTCCGGAGAAACCTGATTTAATGGTGATAGAATCAATAACAGGTGCTTTTAACTGGAAATCACTGGTTGACGTAAGGTTGGTAAGGCCGGAAATAAGTTGAATTTTAGCAGATGCCGCTTCTATTTCATCCGGCACAACGACCTTCACAGAAGTTTCAGCCGCACTCACAACCTGTGCTTGTACATTTCCGAAATTAACCGTTAAAGCATCAGGATTGGTACCAAGATGTTCACCCTCGAGCGTAATTGTATCCCCGATAAATGCAGTTTGAGGCGAAAAACCGGTGAAAGTCGGTGTTCCAGGAAGTATAACCTTGAACAATTCCGGAGCAGAGGCTTTCAATCCAGCCAAGCTTACTGAAATAGCATATTTTCCTGCAGGGATGCTATCCGGTACTCTTATGATCAAACCGGTATGACTTTGATCAATAGCGTTTAGCAGCTTGTCTCCAAAGTATATTTGTGTAAATTTGGTTGAACTGCTAAATCCTTTTCCTGTTATTATTACTTGCTGCCCTGCTACACCTGAATCACAGGAAAGAGATTGAATAACCGGTGCTTTCAGCTTGAAATCGTTAGCTAGTATTATCTCGTTAGTACCTGAATATAAATGAATTTTAACAGCCGATTCTTCAATATTATCGGGTACAACAACTTTTACAGATGTTTCAGATACGCTGATTATATCGACAAGCACTGTTCCGAATTGAATTAATAGTGCTCTAGGGTCGGTGCCGAGATTTTTTCCTGCAATGCTAATTGTATCTCCTATAAATGCAGTTAATGTGGAAGGATTTCCATTTGATGGATCGGTAGTTTTATCCTTTTTGCTACATGCAATAAAAGAGATTGTGCAAATCAAGACTAAAATAAAGGGGAATCTTTTTTTCATGGTTAATTATTTAAAATTTGAGCGACTCGCTTTTGAGGGATAACCCGAAAGCTTATGTATAATAGAGCGATCATCTTTATTGTAATATTATTCAACTGATCGTTCTACTACCTATAAGACAAAGAATTTCCTAAACTTCCTACGTGATATGTTTATGTTGATAAAATAAATTTATTGTCTTGATAAAATGGATACTCATTAAATAATTGATTAACGTTAATGTCAGAAATTTCCAACCCGTTACTGATAAGGATGCTGCAAAATTCCTTATGGATAAAGGGGCTTGCCAGGCGGGACAAAAGCAACCTTTTTAGAAAACGTTGTGGGGTGAAGTTTTTTTTCTGACCACTTACTTTTAATTTGATTATTGGCATACTTCAATTTTATAAAAATTAATGAAGTGCGAAGTTCGCCTTAAAGAACACTTTATTTATTGATGTATGTTAGGAGTTTGATCCTGCTCAAAGATTCGGGTTTAACGCCTAAATAAGAAGCAATGTTGTTTCCCGGATATTGGGAGGACAGGCCTTTAAGTCTTCCTGATGTTGAATTTTTCAAAAAAGACGTTTCCCGCTTATATTTGAAAAATCGGTCGATAAAAACCGCTGTTTGCCGTTAGGGTCACTATACTTAGGAATCTGACAAAATAGAATTAATTAGCAGAGGTTAGATAATGACTTTTTTCCATGCGAAGATTTCCTGCCAGTGGTACATTAATCCTGTAAGAGCCTCTCCTCTAATATATCCTTGTACCGTTTGGGTTTCATTTGATGGTGCCGCTCAAATAACCGGGTAAAATGGCTCAGATTAGAAAAGCCGATCCTGTAACCTACCTGGGAAACAGAATAATCCCTTAGCAGTTGCGCCGCTTCGTTCATTCTTTCCGCCTGGAAATAATTATAAATACTGTCTCCGAAAATTTGGCGAAAAAGCTGTTTCATCTTGGTGGGACTCATGCCGATATTCCTGGCCAAATCGGGCAATTGGGGAGGAGTACTCAGATCGGCCAGAATATTTGCCCGGACCAGGTATATTTTTTTTACATCTTCCTGGTTGACATAAAACAAAACGCCTTCCTTACGTGAAAAAAGCCTGGAAAACAAAAAATAAATCAACTCCTGCGCCCTGGTCTGGTATAGCAATGCAGATAGCTTTGTGGTTTCATTAATCATGCTGATACGTTTCAACGTTTGTTCCATTTCGCCTGTCATTCCCTCGTGAAAGATAAAGGAGGGATTATTCCTGATGGCATTTTCTATTTCAGTCCCCTCTTTCTTAAGTTGTAATAAATTCAGCAATGTCTGGCGGGTGATGACAATCACTATGAAGATGATTTTCTCACTTGGCGGAATGGTTACTTCCGTGAAGAAATTGCTGGTCCCGAATTCCACTTCATAGCCCTTGCCGATAGTAAACAAAGACTCCCACATATCCTTCTTCGATCGAACAGGCATTCTGCGTCCATCAAACTTCATTGTCAATACCTCTGAGGCCCCTGTGCCGTGGCGTCTCAATACAAACTCCTCCTTTAGCGTATAATGGTGCAGGCACAATGATAATCCGTTATCCAAGTATACTTCCTGGATAAACCCCTCGCCCAGTGTTTCGGGAAGGAACACCCGGTCATTGATCAGCTTACTGTTAAAACGTTTTGCAAAAGTCGATGTGAAGTGAAATCCTTTTCCAGCCTCAAAATCAAATACTACAGCCATAAATAAAAATAAATTATGTTTTTTTTAATATAATTCATTTTTATTTATGGCTGTAGTATTTGTCCAACCTCCTTTAACTCCAACTGCGGATAATTGATATATCCATTGGGGGGTATGAGCATGTCAATGATAGCAAAAGCGCCTCCTGTCTCCTTACCGGTGATAAGAATACGATAAGTGTCTCCAACCATTGACAGGTTCTGCCCCTCCCCCGGTCCGGTTGTAACAAGAACTGGTTTTGATTCTACCATACTGCAGAATGATTTAATGAATGTCAAATTTCGTAGAGTTGGCCGGAGTAAAATAACCTTGTTGGACATAAAAATAGCTCAATCAGACACCGCTTTTTTTATTGTGGAGTGAAAAGGGTTCGAATATGCAAGAGAATAACAATGAAATTTGATAAGGTTATACTACGAGTGCCTGAGTGAAACATTTTAGTCTAAAATGGAATAAAAGAGAAGCTTTTTTAGCCCTGAAACCTACTTGAAAATTCTTAATAGCTAAGTGAAAACAAAGTTACCGGCCACTAAAGATGAATATGGTGAATACCTTTCCCAAGGAAGAGAAATCATGAAAAACATAGCCACCCGCTATATCGCAACTTTCCCTATCGGCAAAAAACAAATCATTGATTCGATCTTCCCGAAAAAACTTGATCAGAAAAAACTGATTTTCTCCGAAAACAAACTTCGAACCACAGAACTGAATGTAATACTTAAGTTGATAATATAACCGTGAGTTGACTCTGAAGAAGAGAAAAAAAGAAAAAAATATTTATTATTAGCTTTTTTTATATATAAGATTCATCAATTTACAAGCAATATGATATGCCATAAGAGGTGGTACAGCATTTCCAATTTGTTTAAATGCCGGCGTCCTGTTCATGCTTTCTTTTACTCCTTCAAAATAGTAATCATCTGGAAATGATTGTAGTCTTGCTGCTTCGCGAATTGTTATTGAGCGGTTTTGATCTATATCCGGATGAATATAATAATGCCCATCTTTAGCTATGTGAGCGACTACCGTGTGGGAAAATGCCTCATTTGCCGCTACGACCTTAAATCTGTCATGAAAAGAACCACGGTTTTTGTGAGTTTTAAGTCTTTCAGGCAAGTCATTATAACTTAATCTTCCTTTAAATTTATTCCATTTTTTTACGGCAATCCGATAAATTTCTTTATCCTGCCTGGAATGAGGTCGTGCAATATGTTGAGTTAATATATTACTACCGTTACGGATAAAACTTTCTGTGAGATAGCCATTGGTTCTTGACTTGTATTTTGAAAATTTACCTGTTTTTTCTCCGGCCTGTATTTTAGGTAAGTCATTAAATAACGATTTGACTGTATGACCGGTACTAATCCTTATTAATTCAAGATCCGGAATATTATAACGAAGTCCATTTTTCCATCCTATGATGATAATACGTTTTCTATTTTGTAAAACTCCCAAATTATTGGCTTCAACGTTAAATATTTTCATGTTGTAGCCCTTTTTTAAAAAGAGTTTACTCATATTATTCAAATACAATCCATTACCAGCTGACTGCAATCCTCCTACATTTTCAAATACAAATAACTTCGGCTGATACTTTTCTAAAAACTTTGCATAATGAATATATAGATAATTACGCCGATCTCCTTTCATCCCATTTTCAGACCTAGCACGGCCAACTAATGAATAAGCCTGACAAGGTGGCCCTCCAATAATTAAATCTATTTTTTCACCTCCTAATTGCCTTTCAATAGCTTTGTGAATGGCAGGATTATAATCAGCTCCGATTGGCAGATTAATAACAGCATCAAGCAGCTTTGCAGGAACTAATTCATAAAGCTCCTTTCTCGTTATTTCTCCTTTCAGATATAATACATAGGTATCATACTTACCAACTGACTTAAGATAGTGACATGCAACACGCGTTTTTAATGTAAAGCAGGCAGCCTTATCAACTTCAACATGAGCAACTGGTTCAAATCCAGCTCTGATAAAACCTTCCGACAGCCCTCCGGCTCCCGCAAACAAATCTATATATTTAAAGCCGTTCATTATTCTTTAATTCATTCAAAAGAGTTTGCAATGTTACGTCTCTTTCACTTGGTTTCAATTGACATTCCCATACAATAATTACATTCCATCCGTTTTCCTTTAGTTCCAGCATGTGTTCAACATCCTTATTTTTATTACCCGTGATTTTGTTAAGCCACCATTCTGTTCTCGTCTTTGGTACCACAAAATATTTGCAACCATCATGTCCGTGCCAAAAACATCCATTTATAAAAAGGACGGTTTTATACTTGGGGAAAACCATATCCGGCTTTCCCGGAAGTTTTTTGTCGTGAAGCCTGTAACGAAACCCATGAGAAAATAAAAACTTTCTTACAAGGAGCTCAGGCTTAGTGTCTTTCCCCTTTATCTTGCTCATATTAAAGCTTCTTACCTCTTGTGAATGTACATCTGCCATCATTTATGTATTGCAGTTAATGACAAGTTAGATATCCCGAGAATCCTTCAATAAAACATGTTGGATATTATACCCAATATGATATATATCTGTTAATCCAGCTATTCGTTTCAATTAAAACTATGTTTTCAGTATGTCTTATACATAACTAACTGATAGTTATTTTTTATTCTGATTAGAAGAATATTCTATAACCTGTCTTATCTGAGACATTGAAGGTAATTCGCCATTCTCAAGTAGTTTGCCTATTTCTCCAAAAACAGAATAATGACGAATTCCTTTTTTAAAACCTAATTCTTTAAGTGCATCAAAAGAGGATTGCACATTATCTCCCTTTATTATAGCTTCATTATATTTCTTTATAACAAAATTGGTTGCATCACTGAACAAAAGATGTTGACTATTTATTTTATCGAGAAGGCTTGTATCAGATATCATTACTTCATTTAATAATTTCTTTTCAAATATTAAAAGACTTCCCTCAATGGATTTGCACTGTTGAATGGAGATAATTATACTTTCAATCTTTTTCTGGTGCGAATCGCTCAATGATTTCGACATAGCTAAGAGGATACTTTTGTAAAATTCAATTCCTCTGTCAAAAATTGCTGATATCTCAATAAGTGAATCAAAATTTATTTCTTCTGTTTGGCTTATTTCTTTCTCTCTTTTTCTCAACTCATCCGTAGTTATACCATAACGCTTAAGAACTGTATCTACATCTGAATTTGCCATAAATATGCTAATCTCATTTGAAGTAACAATAGCGTCCCATAGCTCTGGCTTCTTTGAATACTCTCCCAGGTCATCACTTTGAGCATATTTCTTAATCAATTTATTCATTAACTCCATTAGGTTTTTGAAAACCCGACGCAAATCATCATCTAGTTTTTCAGCCTTCCACACTTTTAGTAAGTCAAAGTGCAGCCCCTTCTTATTACCATTTGTATATGCATAAACAACAGATATAGAATATGGAACCACTGCTGATCTTAATTGCCCCATTGCATTATTGCCCGTTCCATAGATCTTTTCCAGTTCTCTGAACAAAACAATACGGGCAACCAGTTCTTCATAAAAACCACGATTGATTATTGTTACTTTTTTACTCTTCCCTTCGCCTGACAAATCTTCAAGGAATAATCTGAAGATCTTTTCACCACCCTTTTTAACAGCATAAGGTTTATCTCCCCAGGCTGCAAAATATTTCGCCAACTCTTCTTTAGAAAATCTTCTTTCTTTTGGAAATTCCTTTTCTAATTGTGCTTTTTTTCCTGAATTTATTCGTAGCAATGTGGCATATTCTCCTTTCGCACGTTCAAAAAACCACTTCCTGCCACTTATTGTCAAAATACTTTCAGAGAGCGATTTGATCTTCATCAATTGTGGATTACGTGCCCGAAGATCTACTTTAGAGACCTTCGACTGCGCATTGGAATAAGTACTTATATTCGAAATAAGGTCATCCAATACCTCTTCACTTGCTCCCTTTGCAACATTAATCTTCGCCATTACCCGGATCTGATCTATATTTAATCCCAGTTTTTGTGAAAAATACAGCGTAGCTGTAGTTTGGCCACCATTAACTATTTGAAAATCAGTAAGCGTTTTAATGTAGTAAGTTCCATCTTTATAGAGAAGGTCACTGTCAGTAGCTGTAATGGTCAATCCGTTATTATAAGCGATAAATTTCTCCGGCTCGTTGCGGATTGTTTCCTGCATTCCTTTATTAACACCTTTAAGTTGGAGAAAAGAACGAACATTCTTTTCCAGTAAACGACTACTATGTCTCTTATATAATTCCGCAAGTAAAGTTGCAGGGATTGCACAAAGATAAGAATCAAAAGCCGCCTCATTTGCAGCTCGCAGACAAGGAAGTGGATTATTGAATGGAGATTCTCCGAAATTTATAATTAGTGGGTCACGACTACCTTTTGCAATATAAATATTATAAAGAAAATTTATATCTATAAGCCTCCGTATAATAATAAGATCTTTGGTATGTTTTTTCTTATCCCGGGTGAAGCTAACCGTTATATTTTCATCTTCAAATTCAAAATTCCTTACCGTTATACTATCCACTTTTCGTTGAACTGTAACTGTAGCAGTTAACAGAAATATTTCTACAACATCAATTTGATCCATGAATCCAGATGAAGACAATTGATGAACCAAAATCCATGCAGGTGATCCGTCCTGCAACTGGTCTAACTGGCGTTTAATTGATTTTTTCAGGAAAGAAATAGCTCTGTTAAACTGTTTTTCATACACAGTTTTTTGTGATAACATTAAACTTTCATCAGTAGCATCTGGTCTGATAGATTCTTCATTTACAATAAAAATCTGCAAACGTTCCTCCGATTCATTTACCATATAAGCGTTAACCTTTGTGCTTCCGCCATCCAGTGAACAATGAATGTCTGTTGAATCCAATGATTCAATATGTTTCGTATCACCGAGGCCTGGTAAACAATTTTCAAGGAAACCCTCATCAGATGTATAGCCATCGGCATCTTTACTTTCATCCAAAATTTGCTGCCGGTAAATTAGTAATTCCTTCAGTTCCATTATAGATAAATTCTTTGAATAAGATAATCCTGTATCAGGTCTACTGTCAGATTATATTTTACGGTGTTGATACCATTGGGTAGCCGGGATGAGATGATTTTGGGAAAATCATCACCTGAACTACAATCATAAAAACTGATAGATAAAGGTTCCCATTTATGATGGTTATAAAGCACTACATTACCTGCATTAAGTCCTGCTTTAATAATTGCCTTGAGAAATGTAACCATATCTGCACCCTTTTCTATTATAATTTCTTTTATCTCGTGAATAACCATACCCAGGTTCTTTCCATTATCCTTCACTGCCACATTTACAACAGCAAGTCTCATATTTTTTCCTGCCTCGGGCTGCAACTGGTATTCACTCGAAATCCGGACTGTGATTTGATTATCATCTTTTGTTTTTACTTCAAGGTTAAAGTCCCCGAAAGTAAAATCGTGGGTCCGACCAAATGGTCCCTGCCATGCATTTAAGATAGTATTACAATTAGTAAGATCGGCATCAGCAATATAGTTACGCAGGACAATAAGCTCTCCAAAAAGGCCCTTAACTTCTACATCTGAAAGTTTATCCGGAATATTATCTTCAAAAAAATCTGCCCATTTATAAAAGCATTTAATAAATTCATCTGCATACCGGGCTGGGCTGGTCAACTTATCAATTCTATTGTATAAGGAAAGCACCAGATCATTATATAAATCAGTAAATTGTTTGTTGAGCAGACCTATCACAACAAAACGGGAATCTTCGTGCCATTCAATGGAAAGATTTTCCATTTTAATATTCTGGCATTGAATATTTATTCCATTGGGTACCTGAAGTATAAGGAAGCGATCTCCCTTAACATCCAACGCAAGATATAAATCAGGTATACAATCAGCATTAATACGCAGCGAACGATAAAGGGCAACACCTGTATTTACAATTAACCGCCAGCGCTGTTCAAGTTCAATTACTGTCATATAATTTCCTCCAATGCATTTAAAGTCTCTTCATCATATTCATCTGCTTCCGGTTCATCTTCATCAATATTATAATTTCCCCGAACATATTTCCCCCCAATATTTGAAGACATTTTTGGGAAACCTATTGCATATCCTATTAAAGGTATTTCATCATTAATTTTTTCATTTTCCTTCAGCTGTTTAAGTCTTGAATCATTATTGAACACTTCCCGTAAATCCATAAGATAAATTACCAAAAGGCCAGTTTCATCACTCATTAATTCTCTGTAAATCCGCTCTGGTTTTGACGCTTCTCTGGCCTTTTTTTCAGCATTTTCCACATCGGTTTTATTATATTCTTTTATTTTCTGATCAATAAATTTTTTATTGGCAAAAGATATCTCACTATTCTCCAGCCATAATGCCATATCTAAACCGGACGAGATAATATTGGCAGACTTACCAGATCCTGTAAATATCTTTTTCTCCAGTAACCTTTTATAATAGACTGGTTGCTTTTCTTCTAAAGGAGCTGATCTAACAGATAATTTAACATTTCCAGGTAAACCCGATTCTGAAGAGGGAATATTTATTTGGGATCCTCCTGTGAATTTCACAGCAACACGCCATTTACTAAGTTTATTTAGTGTAAGGCAAAGTTCTATAAAAGCCTTTATTTGAGATAACTCCGCTTTATACTCGTAGAATGCATTGGCACAATTTAAGAAGCTAAAAAGCCCTTGTACATCTGTATCAATAAAGTAAAACCCCCTGTCTTTTAATAAACTCCAATTATTAGCTCTGAACAAATCCTTTAATTCACTCCATGAATTGTTTATTCTTGACGCATTCATTTCGAACTGGGTAGTTTGCACTAGTGTATCCTGATAAGACCAATTTACCTCTACTGTGTTTTTAAGAATGGACGGACGTGTTATTTTTAAAACACCTGGATGAGTACGTACGCGCAGAATAAAATCTTCCGGTGTTTTTCCATCCCTATGCATCTTTTTAAACTCCATTTCAAGCTCTTCAATTGTTCGTGTAGCTGCATCAAACTTTTCAATTGAGTCCCACGTCGTAAACAACTTACAACAATCAATATACCCAGGTCTATATCCAAACCAACGCCCCATCTGCAAAAGCGTGTCTGCATAGTTAGTATCCCGGATAAAGTAATTAATTGTTAGTCCTTCAAGTGTAAATCCACGTGACAAACGGTTTCCACCAACGGCTATATATTTTTTCCCATTTCCGCTACTATCTGTATTATAAACAAGTTTTTCTTTAGTAATATTATTTATCGCTTTTACTTCAATCCCTTTGACAGCATCAGGGAAAAGAGATTTTATCTCATCAAATGTCACCGGATCAAGAAATTCATCAGCATACCCTACCGGTAAATAAGTTCTGATATTAGCAACTATTAATGCATAATACTTATTCCATGTTTTTTCAAGTTTAGCATAAATCGAATCGGGAGAAGTTGGTAGTTCAGCATTAATTCTATCCATTATAACCTCTATTTCTTCATTTACAAGATTCCTTGTACGGTTTTGCCAGTCAGAAAATCTGGAAACATGTATAAGCATTGTGTTGTGAGGCATATATAAGGCTGAACCTACCATAGCCGGCCTGCGTTTTAGCCGTATTGCAATGCCAAGAATAAAGCATTCAATAGCTTCCTTCATTGAGTCGGGTAAATAAGAAGGAAATAGATCATCTTTCCTTGGAGATCTTATTCCTGTACCATCTTCAATTTCGGTAAGAGTAGCAGGCCTAGTGCCTCCCTGATCATCTACTACTTTTGATGGAAATGACGCTGCACAATCCGTTACAGGTTCTACTAATGGAATCTTAATAAAATCAGAGTCTGTTAACGTTTCAAAAATTTGTTTTGCCCCTATATAATTCGAGGGGCTTTCCAATAATTCAATGAAGTCTTCCGGAAAAATATTATCAACCTGACCAAACAGCTTGTTTACAATTTCTCCATTTAGTTTATAACTGATAGGCCATAGACCAATTGCTTCTTCATTCCTATCCTGTAAAACATTTGCAAAAGGCGTACCCGTATATCCCAGGTATGTTTTACGCGTAAAAAGACCCAATATAGCGCGGATATGACCATTAATAGTGCTAGCATATTCACGTCCTTTATGACCAAGGTTGTTTAATGATGCATTGTCAGCCTCATCATCAATAATCAATAGTGGTATATTGTGCTGAGCACTGGCTTCAGTCAGATCGCTAAGCCAGATCAAAAGATTTTTCAGAACACCTGTATTTTTCTTACATACAAGTATATTCTTATGATTCAATGAAAAGTTGGCATCCTGAAGATATTTTTTAAAGTCAGACCTGTGTGATGTTATTGAAATAACCTGAGGTATATCTGTAAGACCTTGCATGCCAAATCGTTTTTCCTTGCCTACACCTTTAATTCCCTGATGTCCTTCTCCGATAACATCTGTTTCCAAGCGTAATTGTGTTTGAATTCTTAAATCTTCCATTATTCCGGAAAGAATAATTATCAGATTATATCCTGCGTCAACAGCTCTATTAATTACAGCATTAAAATTTCCTGTTTTCCCGGACTGAACACTTCCTACAACCAGTCCTTTTTTGTAAAAGGCTTCAGATGACTGAGGATCACCGAGTTTACCAAGTATTGCTTCACTCGCACGGCTAAGTTCTTCAATTATATGATCAGACCTCCCGATTTTACTTAAATAAGTCAGGTATCTGTTTATGTAATTTAATGGTAATTTTTTTTTCCGCTCTTCCGTGAGCCACGTCTTAAAACCCTTTTTTGTAAGGGAACTTGAAGTATCAATGTCAACAGGATGAACAGATACATATTCCTTTACAGCTGTTTCATAATAACTGCTAATAGTGCTTTCATCTGTATTTTCTAGCGCAGACTGAATCATTATTTTAAGTATTGAAAGAATAGCTGGTTTCTTTTCGCTGAAATATTGTAAAGAAACACTCTCTTTGTTTTGGTTCTGGAGTCTGATAATTGTCTTTATTCCGTCGATTATTTCCTGAGGGGTCATTTGTATATCATTGTAAAAGTGAAAGTATAGATGCTGATAATGTGTTAATATCTATCCCCATAGCAGGCAATATATCATTTAAAATATTCTCCTTGCTAATCCGGTCTGCCAAAAGCTGCATTATTGCTTCCTTTATATCAACTTCCTGAATTCCTTCCTTTTCCACCAATGAAACATAGTTTTCATCAGTATGCACCTTTTTTATCTTATTTACAGTTGTCGTAATCATTCTTAGAATGATTTTCAATTGTTTGTTTTGTTGCTCCGTGAGCGTATCAGTAAGCGATTTTAAAAGTGTGAAGTCCTTATCAATTACCATTGCCATTCCATGGCTGGTTGGTATTTTTTTAAATATCATTTTCACCTGCGATTTTACAGCTGAACGGCGTACTTCATAATTGAAAAATTCTTTTTCAGCTTCTGCCTTTAATTCACTGACATATCGTATAAAACCTCTTCTTTCACTGAAAGGGATTGTGATAGAAGACTTTGCTACATTAAGGTGAAATAAGTGATCAATTCCATTTCCTATTTCTACTTTCAGGCGTGCAAGTTGTAACAGAGGAGACTTTCGGATTACTCCGTTCCAGCCTCCGAAAACAATGATCCGGTCAGATCTGTATATATACATACCTTCCATATCCATTAAACTTTTATCCGTAAGCGTCCACCCTGAAATTCCTTTACTTTCTGAAATACTACTATTGGGTAGTACATATCCTTCCAGCTTTAAGCGGTTACCGAAAAGTACTTTTTGCTTTGTCGATATTTGTCTCGCACTTACAGGAAAAGGATTAAACGGAATAAGGTGCTCATTATTTAGTCTGATCTGCAAAGGCTTATCTCTCTCCATAAATCTGTGAAATGTTAGTTGCAAATGCTCTTTTACGGTTCGTGTCAACTCTTTTTGAAGTACTTCTGATCCAGGATTCTCCCCAGTTCCATTTTCAAATTTGTAAAGACCATGCCACACAATAATAGTATTAGGCTGATAATTCGAAAATGGTTTCAGGAAAACTTTGCTTAGATTATAGTAGGTATTTAAAAAAAAATCTATTTCTTCCTCAGAGTTGATCAGGACCTCCCAATGACCTTTTTTCAAATGATTAACATCCCATGTTCGTGCATTAAACTTTGTTTCACCCCGTTTTTTAGAAATTACGGTAAAGCATCTGGTTTGAGCAAAGGATGCAGTTTTCAATCCTAAGCCAAACCTACCAAGATCGTTTGTTTCCCGGGAATCTTCGGGAGAGCCGCTTGGAAACTGCATGTTTTTTTTAAGTTCCTCATAAGACATTCCAATGCCATCGTCAGCAATAAAAAGCGCGAGTGGAGTTTTCTGTGTATCAATCAAAACTTCGACAAGTTCCGCAGTCGCAGTGATTGAATTATCTATAAGATCTGCGATAGAGGTCTCAAGTGTATAACCTTGTTCAGCGATAGATTTAATTAAAAATTCCGGATTGGGTGTGCAGGATTCAGTATGCATTCCTGTAAAATTGAGTTTCTATAATTGTGCCTTGATTATTTTGGCTATTTCATTAGCCATTAATGGTGGAACAGCATTCCCAATTTGTTTAAACGCAGCAGTTCTACTGCCCTTTTCTTTAACCCCTTCAAAATAATAATCATCCGGAAATGATTGTAGCCTGGCTGCTTCGCGAACCGTAATAGAACGATTCTGCCTTATATCAGGATGAATATAGTAATGCCCGTCTTTAGCAATATGAGCAACAACGGTTTGTGAGTAACTCAGATCTTCTGCCACTACCTTAAAACGATCACAAAAAGTTTCACGGTTTTTATGCGTTTTAAGCTCTTCTGGTAGGTCATTATAATTTAAACGCTCATTCCCGTTGTTCCACTTGTTAACAGCTATTTGATAGATTCTTTTATCCTGATCAGTGTGAGGTCTTGATATATGCTGAGTTAATACATTTATACCATTACGAATATAAGAATCTCGTAAGTAATCGTTTATTGTTTCTGTGGAATATCTGCTATATTTATCTACACCTTCACCAGCCATCAGTTTAGGCAAATCACTGAACAGGTCTCTTACCTTATTCGTACCTGATAAATCAATAGTTGCAAGATCCGGAAGATTCGGAATAAAATCGTCTTTCCAACCAATTATAATAATCCTTTTCCGATTTTGCAAAACCCCAAATTTATTAGCCTCAACCAGGAAAAGATGCATTTTATAGCCTTTCTTCCGGAATAAACTTTCCATGTGGGTCAGATATATACCGCCTTTAGCTGATTTAAGTCCTAATACGTTTTCAAATACAAACATTTTGGGATTATATTTCTCAAGGAACCCTGCATATTGAAAATATAGATAATTGCGGGGGTCCTTTTCCATTCCATTTTTTGACCTGGCTCTGCCCACAACGGAGTATGCCTGACAAGGAGGCCCCCCTATCATCAGATCCACTTCTCTCTTACCAATTAATGTCTCTATACTTTTATGTATCCTTGAATTATGCTCCCCTCCTATTGGCAAATTAATTACACTATCCAATAATTCTTTAGGAATATTTGAATATAAATCGGACCTCGTTAAATCACCTTTGAGATAAGCCACATATTTGTCATAACCCTTCATCTTTAAATAATGATAAGCTACCCTGGTTTTTAAAGAAAAAGAAGCTGCTTCATCCATTTCCACGTGGGCAATCGGAGTAAATCCTTCGCGGATAAATCCCTCTGATAGTCCTCCCGCTCCTGCGAATAAGTCGATGTAGTTCATTATAGGTTTTAAATACGTTTTGTCAGGCAATTTAACAATTGTTCTATTCATCTAATGGAGTTTATCAATTATTAAACTTTCCATCTTATAGCATATTGACAATTATAACTTTTAGTTATTGTTGGGTGTGCGGAATTCTTTTTTAGATTAAACAAACTTAAAGATTAAACAACCAATTCCCAAATATTCAACCTGATTGACGATTTCAAGTATGTATATAAAAAAAGCCGGAGATAATATCTCCGGCTTTTCGCCAAGTGCCCAGAACTGGATTCGAACCAGCACACCCTTGCGAGCGCTGCGACCTGAACACAGTGCGTCTACCAATTTCGCCATCTGGGCATCATTTCCGTGTTAGGGATTGCAAAGGTAAATAGTTTTTTAATTATTCCAAATTTTTGTGGGAAGAAATTCCTGGAAGAACGAGAAAGATACCCTTTTACAAACTTCATCATCCACTTTAGTCCGAAATCAGAAATAAATTTCAAAAAAGAATATATAATAACCCTTAATCTTCCAGCTGAAGGGTTATTATATCCCTTCCAATTTTTATTATACCTGTTTTTTGTTTTATTTCGTGGCGCAGAATGCCTCCCAACCTATATGAAACGTAACTCCTTACTGATTTTATTATTCCTGACAAGCTTCTCATTAAAAGCACAATACGCAGACTTAGGCCAAGGAACGCTGAAAGGAGGTATCTGGTGGTTTGACTGGACAGGATTCACAATAGCCGATGGTGCCAGTAAAACATTTAATACAACCGATGGCCTTACCGTCAAAATTACTTTTTCAAAGGTAACCGGCCCTATACCCGCCCCCTCCGTCATGAACACCTGGAGTGGAGCTGTATTGCATTTCCTCTATGATTTTTCCAATACTTCGATAAAACCGGCATTATTCGCTCCAGGACAAACGAATAACACCACTTTTACGATGCAGGTGGATGCAACCCGTAACGGAGTTCCTACTCCTTTTACCTTTTGTGCAGCCGATGCAGAAGCCAGCGTAATAAACGTAGAGGCTACAACTTTTATCACTACAGGGGGCAACTGGAGAACACTACAGTTTTACAGAAATTCAACAACGATCTCCAATCCCCTCACCGGATGTGGTACCCAAACGATCGTCATTACAGATACACAACATTCAAATGCTGCCAACGCATTCATTCCTATAGGTCAAAGCCCATTAATGGCTACCGATGCTCCTTCCACAGGTACAGTATCCGTAGAAGTACATATGGACAAGAACTCATATGGCGGCATGGCGGTAGCATTCGGTATATTAACGCCGGTAGACAGAGGCGATCTGCCCGCAAGTTATGGCTATGCAGCTCATAAGATCAGCTATACAGAAAGCAATAGTTGTAATTACGATGTGCCTTTTCCTACTGTTACACAGGACCCAAGACTAAAACTGGGTTCAGTACTCCCGGATGCTGATCCATTAAATGATGTAGATGATAATATTACAGGAGTTGATGAAGAAGCCATCACTACTTTCCCTGACTACGACCGCAGCGGTACTTATTCACTCAATGTTCCTCTGACAAACACCACCGGTGCTGCTGTTTATCTCAGCGGATGGTTTGATATTAACCGTAATCAACAGTTTGATGCTAACGAGATCGCCACGGCAATCATTCCCAATACTGCAACAACGGCTACACTTACCTGGACTGGCATACCGAACAAGCCGGTACAGGGGAGTACCAAACTTTTCGGCTTCAGATTCAGGTTGTCAACTACCTCAGTGACAACCGCAAGCGGCCTTGCTGATAATGGAGAAGTTGAAGACTATCTCACTGCTCTAAAGTGGGTTTGTGATCCTCTTGCAACCAATATCACCAGTAAAGCAACCTGTGCCGGAACACCTGTGCAGCTCAATGCAACAGGCAATTACCCTACATTTACATGGACTCCCGCCGCAGGACTTTCAGCGGTTAACATTGCGAACCCTGTTGCTACACCGGCAGCCAACAATACTTATACGATCACCGCTACTGATGGAGACTGTACACAAACAGCCAATATTGCCATCACTGTAAATCCTCTTCCCGGATTAACAAGAAGCGCAGACGCCACTATCTGTAACGGTACTACTACGCAATTATCCGCAGCAGCAACAGTACCCTCCGGTTATAACTGGTCTCCGGCAACAAGCCTGGATGATGCCACCATTGCTAATCCTGTAGCCAATCCACAAACAACTACGTCATACACGGTATTGGCAACTACTGCAAATGGCTGTACGGAAACCGGGAATATAACAGTTAAAGTAAGTCCTGTTCCCGTGATAACAAAAAGTCCGGATGTAATCATGTGCGCTGGTACAGGTACAACGTTATCAGGACTGGCTGATCTAACATCAAATTATAGCTGGTCACCGGCAACTGGCTTAAACAATGCGGCAATCGCTACACCTCTTGCTAATCCCGTAACAGCTACTCTGTATAGTGTAACTGCTACTACCTCGGATGGTTGTACGTCATCAGCCAGTATTATGGTTGATGTAAGTGCGGTGCCTTCATTAACAAAAAGTACAGATGTAATTACATGCGCCGGTACGCCTACACAATTATCTGTTTTAGCTGATATTGCATCGAGCTATAGCTGGTTACCAGCAACAGGTCTGGACGATGCCACATCATCTGGTCCATTGGCCAACCCGCTAACGACAACCCGGTATGTTGTAACCGCTACGACCGCAGATGGTTGCAGTATTAAAGATTCTATCCTCGTTAAAATACATCAGCCCGATGTAAACATAATAACTCCAACATCAGGTATTTGTAAGGGAGAATCTGCTGTACTTAAGGTTACCGGAGGAAATACATATGAATGGCAGGATGCAGATAATACATTCCTGGGAAATACCGATCAGTTAGTAGTAACACCTGCATCCACGACTACTTATAAGTTAATCGTCACAGATAATATCTGTCAGCTTAATCAGACAATGAACATACCTGTCATCGTGAATCCGGCTCCGGTTACAGCTGTTAAATATGCCAATCCGATAGATTGTACGCACCCCGAGACTAAATTAACAGCTTCCGGAGGCATACAATATATATGGGAAGCTGTTGCTGGTATTAAAGACCTCAGCATACCTGATCCGGTAGTAAAACCCATTATATCTACCACTTATCATGTGCAGGTTATTGACGCAAACGGATGTGGCAGCATAGATTCTGTTACCGTACCGGTAAACACCACTACTGCATTAAGCAGCTTCCCGATGGCATCCGCATTCACACCAAACGGTGATGGTAAAAATGATTGCTTTGGATTTAAATACTGGGGCGCCCTTACTGTTGATTTCAATATTTTTAACAGATGGGGAGAACTCGTTTTCCATTCAACAACACTGGAAAGCTGCTGGGACGGTACTTATAAAGGAGAACCGCAACCTATCGGTACTTATGTTTATATCATCCGTGCTAAAACACTATGCGGGGATGGAGAACGAAAAGGGACCGTTGTATTACTCAGATAAAAATCATATCGTTTTCAGATCATCAGGAATTTCCAGACCGGCTTCTTCAGCTGCTGTAAGATGTCTTGCAGCCTGCGCTGTATCAGTAAAGCCGTCTTCAAACAGATATATCCGGGCCAGTTCGATATGAGCAGTATCATACCCTCCTTCCACAGCAGTATTAAAGTAGCCTATAGCAGCTTTTATATCCTTCATCGTTCCTAATCCTTTCCGGTAAAGATTACCCAGGTTATAGGCCCCGATTTCAGTTTCATCCTTCCGGTAATATTCAATGGCTTTCTCAAAATCCTCTTTTCCCTCATACATATAACCCAGCCATCCGTAATCCGGCTCTCCCAGTTCTTCTGCCTGCTGATAATGATACAATGCCTGATCGGGATCATTATCAAAATATAAGAAACCAAGATTATTATGGGCTACCGCCAGTCCATCATCAGCCGCCTGTTGTAACAGGGAGATTGCTTTATCCCTGTCGGGGATAGTACCTATACCGTTCTGATAACACAGGCTCAATCCGTTTATCGCATTCGTATTGCCTGCGGCCGCTCCTTTTTCATACCAGTGAAAGGCTTTGTCATGGTCAATATAATCATCTACCATATAATAAATATGCGCCAGGTTATTCATGGCATACCCATATCCCTTTTCAGCTGCAAGCGTATAATAATGAATAGCCGATTGGTAGTCCTGACTGTTATAAGCATCTACTCCGATGTTATACAGGTCTTCTACGGGAGTATATGCATCGATGACTGTACCCTCATCAGGAGAAGCAGCATAAGCCAGCAGCCGGTCGCGTACTGTATCGTCATAATAATAATGGTAGTATTCACTTCCTGCATCCTGCTGTACAAGATCCTTATTAGCTCTGGATAACCCATATTTATCTACCAGATAAACATCCTTACCCTTAAAGGCATAAGCAAATCCCTGATGAGGAGCTTTGCTAACTACGAGATCAAACAAATCATCACTCAGTTTATGCGCAGGTGAATCAGCAATAATCCATAAGTTATTTTTCTGCATGATAAATACATTCTCATGCAGCGGCATTATTTTTTCATATTCCGCATTGAGGATTACTTTACCATCTTTATCCAGCATTCCCCACTTCCCATTTTTCTGTACAATAAAACATCCCTCGTTTCCAAAGTTTTCAATATCCTCATATTCAGGTGGGGCTACTACCCTGCCCGACAAATTGACCAGTCCAAAAAGATCATTCTTTTTAACAATTGCCAGGTATGAATATTCAAAGTCGTATGCGTCGTCCCATTCCAGGGGGATCACGATCTTGCCGGAAGTATGTACATATCCGTATTTCCCGTCCTTCATCACCACAGCAAGGTCTTGCATACTAAACTCATAGAATTCATCAAACTGCGGACTTAACAGCACTTCACCGTCGGGTCCTTTTAATCCCCATAACTCATCTTCCTGGTAGATTTCTACAGTAGGTATTTCTTCATAAATATGTGCCCATCCATAATGATATCCTTCGTAATTAAGCAGATCTGCCAATGTCTGGAAGGCCAGACTTACATTCTTTAACTCTTTATAAGACAACAGGGAGATATCGTTGTTATCGATGGCCCTGGTGATCACCTCATTATTAAATGCGATATCAGCCTGCCATATTGCAGCCTGGTCTTCATGCGGCGTTTCCTCCATATTGAACACGTCCCACATATCCAGATTAAAATAGGGATGTTCCAGGTTATCCAGGTATTTGAACAGGTTATTTTTAGCTGCTGAGAAAGCTGCTTTATCTGTAATGATTGATTCCTGCTTCTCCAGGAAATTGTAAAACCGTTTCAGGTTCTCGATCCCTGGTTGAGCATTATAATACAATCCTGCATTACTGTCCGTATGATTATTATAATTATTGCCTGAAATGAACGCTCCGTTTATCAGCAATGGTTGTAATAACAGCGGCATCTCATACCCCCATTCCATTATCATTTTATCATTGTCCTGTGCGGTTGAAGGGGTGCTAACATTATATAGATAAACTCTGTGCGACATGACGCAAAGGTAAGAAATGGCTCCGGTAGATAACTACCGGAGCCAAAAGGAAATTTTAAGGCGTTTGGAAAGCCCATTGCTGGTGATTCCCACCGTTACTTGTATACTGGTTTACCATTGCACCAGCTACTGTAGATTGAGCTGCCACCTCAGCCACTTTCCCGCTTTGCACACTTGTAATAGTGTAATAACCTGCAGAAGCAGGTGTAATAACCCATTTCTGATGATTACCGCCTGAGTAATCATATAACTGTATAGCAGCTCCGTCCAGAACGGATTCTCCTTTTACATCCAATGATTTCCCGCTTTGCACACCGCTGATCTCATATTGATTGTTGCCCAGATTCTTTACGGTCCATTGCTGGTTGCCGCCACCATTATAATTCCATTGCTGAACAGGTGTGCCGTTCACGGTACCCTGACCGGCAGCATCTAAAGCAAGCCCACTGTTCCTGTTAATGATCTTATAGGTCCCGTTGGGGATAGTCTGGTTACCATTAATATAAGGCGCAAGAATGGGCTGTAAAAGATTAGCTGCTTTGATATGACCACTAACACTGGGGTGCAGGTTATCCGGCAGATAATCACTGGTGTTCTGCGCCAACCATCCTTGTGTATTAATATAATGCACCCTGCTATCTCCTGCCGCATTTCTGGCACTCACTGCTGCAGATGTAGGAGATGCCCATAATCCCAGGAATGTACGTAATACAAATATTTCCGCCTGAGGGAATTTAGTCCGGATGTTAGTCAGGAAACTGATATACCCTTTTTGAAATACGCTGTCGCTGATCACACTTGGATTATCATTTGTACCAAGATTGATTACTATAAGATCGGGCGTATATCGTGTAAAGTCCCAGGCCGGAGACGAAGGATAATTGGGCGTCTGTAGTTTAAAATACTGTGTATCCATACCTCCCATTAACCAGATGCCCGGATAAGCGATCTGGGTGTGCTCGGTATTCAGGTTCTCAGAACAAACCCAGGCATAGTCCGATACATTCGTTTGCTCATCAAGATATCCCGCTGTAATAGAATCCCCGATATATTCTATGAGGCTTGTTAATGCTGTTGGTGCACTTGTCACGGCTCCCGCATCCAGGATCAGTCCCTGAAAATTAAATAAGTAATCGTAATCCCGTCCTTGTGCAACGCTCAAAGAATGCGTGCCACCGGCAAGCGGCACAGCTGTCAGATTAATGGTACCTCCGGACTGATTATAACTGACCCAGGGTCCATTATCGATCTTTGCATAGAAATTGCTCGTATTACCAACCTTAATTTTCACCGTTGTTCCGGTAAAGTTCACTTTGATATAAGCACCACCCCAGTAACTGATATATTGACTGGCATCAGTAAAATCCCAGCGGCCGAAATATTTGATATTTGTATCTCCGAGGCTACCACTGACAGTTGATGCGTTTGCCACCACCGCCAATTTATTATCTATTCTGATGAGTTCTTTTTTAGCACAACTATTCAGCAAAAAAGAAACCACTATCAAAAGCATTAAATTTCTTATTCTCATTTCCGTTCGTTTTATTAATTAGGGGATCTGGATTAACCATTGCTGATTAGCGCCACCATCATTGGTCCACTGCTCGATTAATGTACCAGCTTCGGTTGACTGCCTCGGCACATTAATCACCTTTCCACTTTGTACCCCCTGGATAAAATAGTAACCACCCGTTGCAGGAGTGATAATCCATTGCTCACTTGTACTACCGGTATAATCATACAACTGGATCCTGGCACCATCTGTAATATCGTCCCCTGTTACATGCAACGAACGTCCGCTTTGTACACCCGTAATTTTGTAATGATCGCCACCCAGACTGGTTAATACCCAGCGCTGGTTACTGCCGCCATTATAGCCCCACTGTTGAATAGCACTGCCATTGGCAGTCAGTTGAGCCACTACGTCAAGCGCCATTCCGCTATTCCGGTTAATGATTTTATAGGTACCGTCTGCCAGTGGGCCAGCCCCGCCTATTATATGCTGAGTAGGATGGGTTGCCTGATAAGGGATCAAACCTTTAATCATTCTACCCGCATCGTTCACCAGGCGCAGGTAAAAATCAGATGAAACGGCTACCCCGTCCTGATCAAGATTCACATACGATTTATCGGTAGGAGCCTGTGAAGCATTCTCTGCCACTTTGAATATGGCAGTACCTTCATTCATCTCATCGAACATGGCTATGTACAAGCTCTTCACTCCTACGGTTTTCATCACGGCCACCTGTGCCCACAGAAAGTCACCATGATTTCTGGGAATCAGATTTAAAGCGCTTCCTGCCTCAGAATTATGGAAAGAAAATCCGGGGTAAGCAATTGGCTGATAGTCCATACCATGCGCTGTACAATAATCATAATCGCCCTGTATCCATGGCTGATAAGAAGCAACCACCTGAGCAGCGACCGCCCATGGAGCCAACATATTAAACGAACTGTAAACAGTAGAAAAATTATCCCTGGAAAACGTGTTAGGCGTACGCCAGTCCATAGGAACGCTACCTATCACATAACATCCCTGGTTTTTGAACCAGTTCACCACATCCAGGCAGGCAGCAGAATCGCCGGGCCCCTGAGCCGGAGCTCCTTTATATCCCATGCCGAATATGCAAACTACAGGTTTTCCGTTTTGTTTTGCATAGGCGGGGGATGATAACAAATCGAGTGTGCCCTGGATTGTATTGACCCAGTCAGTTTTTAAAACAGTCTGCATATCCTGGTGACCGGATATATCATACATGATATAAAACTTTCTTCCGGTTGCTTCCGCGGCACTCCTCACCTTCTGGGCCATTCCGTCCCTCATGGATTTAAACCTCGGGTCACTAAGTTCTCCGCTGAAACGTTGCAATGCCGCAGCATCAATACCATTCTGCTGCATCCATTGGAAATGCAGATTAACTGTTGACTGATCATAAGAGGAGAACATTTTAGCAGGTTGTCCATTTCCAAGATTACCTGCGCTGGTCTGATAAGTAGTAGTATATTCACGCATATCAGGCCACATGTCGAGATTCTGATGTGTCCAATCATTAACAGCGGACCCGTCACCCGGTGCTGTGAACCAACCCTGGTAACCAACGGTCACCTTTCCTACTACATCTCCCTCCGGAGAAATTGCTGGTGTAACGGCTAACTGAGCTGGTTTTTCAAAAGAAGCGTCCTTCCTGGTACAACTAAACAATGCGAGTACTAGTACTAAGTACAGTAAATTGGTTTTTCTCATAAGATAATTAATGAATAATGGTTATTATAAATTCATCCAGTGTTGTCAAAGCATGTGCCATGCAATAATTAATTATTAACCAGTGATATACAGAAAACTATTTTTACTCCATTTCGTATATTTATGACACGATTACGATCAGTCGTAAATTTTGAATTAAATTATTGTGAACATTTTTGAACTTGTCTTGTTATAAAATCCGTATGTTCGTTGAAGCAAGACTGTCACATGAGGGGGGAGCAAAATGTTTGAGTAGTCTCATTAAGCACATCATATTATTATGCAAACAACTGCATTGATTTAACAAACGTAAACTGGGGAAATACATTTCTGATTTAATACTTATGACATAGTCTGCGAAATTCATTTTAAATATGAACAACGGGCATCCTCATTGTACCACTGAAATAGTTGCCTATGGGAAATTTTTGTTGAAATTCGGTATTTCATACCGTATCAATGATCCATGGCTGGAAATAGGGAATTGTGATTCTGCTAATAGTGGAATCCTCTATATCTCTGTGCTATCGCAGGATGCGGAAAAATTAATTCACAATGTAGCACCCTTGCTGCAGGCGTATAATGCACCATTCAGACTATTACAAAATAGTCATCTCTTCGATTTAAATAATGGGTTTGCATTCGGTACGAGTGATGCCGGCAAGGTCTTTATGATTTATCCTTCTTCGGATAAACAGGCTGCATTACTGGCAGAAGAACTGGAACTGGTCACCACTGAGTTTGAAGGTATTATAATAGGTGATTGTATCCGGATAGGGAAAGTATTATACACTACTGAAAGCATCGCATTTAAAATACCTAAGATTTATCGTATCAAAAAAAGGAAGGGTATAATTGGGAATTATTATGTTCCAATCCGGTTATTGAAGTTTAGCCCTAAAGGGGATATTAACTTAGGCGTGAGTCTGAAAGGCTTATCATTCACGCCCTGTATTATCAAACAGGCACGTGCAGGATCATTCACAGACAAATTCAAACGGCAGTCCTTTCATAAACTGCAATGGCAAAAGACCGTACTGGAATCCTTGCAGGGCAAAGTACCTACTCCACGTGTAATAGATTTTTGCAGAAAGGGAAGAGATCATTATCTGATCATAGAATATATAGAAGGAGAAAGTCTTTTACAGAAAATCATCTCTATACATGGTAATCAGAACTGGAAAAATCTGTCTGTTAAAAACAGGAATGAATTATTGAATTATTTTTTACAGATAACAGAAATTATAAACAGCCTTCATCAACTAGGTTATTTACACAGAGATATTCAGATTAATAATTTCATTGTCAAAGATCAAAAAGTATATATTATCGATTTTGAGCTGGCATACTATATGCCGGCCGGCATACCCAATCCGGCCTTTGGTTTCGGCACTGCGGGGTTTGTATCGCCTGAACAAAAAGCAGGCCTGACACCCACTCCGGCTGAAGATATTTATTCATTAGGAGCATTACTTGCTTTTATAATTTTGAATCCTCAAAATAGCCTTGAATTTTCTGGTAACATTTATAATGCGTTGGTCAGCCTGAATCTGGAAGAAAATATTCTGGAGACAATTGTCAGCTGTTTGGATCCGGTAGCAGAGAACAGACCTTCGTTACCTGCAATTATAAATGCGTTGAAAGCAGATTTCATTAAGGTCTAATAAATAAATACCATGAAAAAAAGAGGATTAATTATTAACACAGTTTATTTTCTGTTCATTGTCATGTTTACGTATGCAGCTACAAGTAAATGGATGATGTTTAATGTCTTCGTTTCCCAGATAAATAAGCAGCCCTTTAATGACAAATTAACGCCCTTACTGGTTTGGGGAATCCCTATTGCTGAAATTACCGTATCTCTAATGATGATGTTGGATAAAACCCGTGTGCTGGCATTAAAAATTGCTACAGCTATGATGATTTTATTTACGGGATATATCATCTTGATTAAACTAAATCTTTTTGGAAAAATACCTTGCGCTTGTGGAGGTGCAATAACAGAATTAAGCTGGACACAACACCTCTTCTTCAACCTGTTCTTTGTATTTGCAGGGGTACTGGCAATCTTCTTAATAAAGAAAAACAGATATAGCACTGAATAAATCCGATAGACTGGAATTAAAAAAAGGTGGGGACCTATTATTAGTAACTTCAAAATCTAAGTTATGACAAAAATGAAATTCGCATTTGCAGCGATGGCTGCACTTATTGGCGTTGGCGGAGCATATGCTTCTAAACCAAGCTCAAAACCGTCAACAGTACACACCTGGAGGGACATTAATAATGTAACTCAAATGATTGGTACCACTGCAGATGCTGAAGCAGCCTGCCCTGGCAGTGATGTATTTTGTTTAAGGGCAGCAGATGCTTCCTCTCTTATTGTAAAACAACTTCAGTGATGTATCCAGTCGGATGAGAAGAGCATACAAGGTATGCTCTTCTCTACTGTTAATTATATCCGTCATTTTGGGTAAGGTTCGGATTTAACAAACGTTCAGCGCCTGGAATAGGATATAGCGTATCTGTAGCATTCCATCCAAGTTTCCTGTTTTTCAAAAC
The DNA here is from genome assembly GCF_009758125.1 of Chitinophaga oryziterrae. Taxonomy (GTDB): domain Bacteria; phylum Bacteroidota; class Bacteroidia; order Chitinophagales; family Chitinophagaceae; genus Chitinophaga; species Chitinophaga oryziterrae. The sequence continues at coordinate 188,093 of NZ_WRXO01000003.1, read as the reverse complement.
AAGATCTGCCTGTTTGGTCCTCTTCAGATCAAACCAGCGATTTCCCCATTCTGTAAATAGTTCCGTCTGACGTTCCTTTTGGATAGCAACCAGCAAATCTGTCTTATTGATAGATGAGTCAATGAGTGACAGTCCTGCCCTGTAACGCACAGTATCCAGGTCCTGGATGGCCCCGGGAAGATTTCCCAGATTTGCCCTTGCCTCTGCCCTGATTAAATATTGTTCTGCCAATCGAAGTACCACATAGTATTCCCTGAGAACAAATGATGCTGAGAAGTCGGCTTTCAATTTATATTTATAAGGGAAGGAATATAGCACACCTCCCGCCGATTGACTACCTATCCAGTTGATAACACGTTTATCACCAGGCTCAAATACGCCCAGCAGATAATTACTAAGAGAATAAGCAGGTACAGCGAATGTCCTGGACGGAATAAATTGGTTTCCCTCTGTTGTATTGTATCCTTGTGCTACAGGCATCATTTGAAAGATACTTTCATTACTGGTGTACAGAAACACATGGGTTAAATCCTTTTCCAGCGAATAAGACCCGGAATTAATAACTGCACTTGCTGCAGATTCGACCTCCTGCCAGTTATCATCATACAAATAAACCTTTGCCAGCATAGCTGATACCGTCCATTTATTGGCTCTTGCCCTATCAGGTGAAGGATAGGAAGGGATCAATAAATTTAATGCATTGATAAGATCTGCTTTTATCCGGGATCTTACAATAGTTGCATTCGTTCTTGGCAATGTCGCATTAGTGGTATAATCAGTCGTAATAATCAAAGGCAGGTCTCCGAAAAGATTAACCATATAGAAGTATAGAAACGCTCTTAAGAAGTAAGACTCTCCAAGCAGTTGGTTCCTGGTTGCCTCAGTTAACGATTTGCTGCTCTTGAGACCTTCTATACATGCATTCGTTTGGTAAATAAGATCATAAGCCCTGACCCATAAATCTTTTCTCAAAAGCGAATTGGAAGGTTGAAGCGAATTGATGAAGAATTCCTGAACAGTGCTGTTGGTTTCATTCTGAATAAGTTCATCGGCCGAAAGACCTGTATAAATAGTAATGCCTCCGTTTAAAAAACTAACAGCAGATGACATGGCTTTTGAATAGATGCCTGTAACCGCAGAAACAGCAGATGCATCACTCTTAAAAACATCTGTGCTTTCGGTCAGGTTTTCCGGCCCAGGTACATCTATGAGTTTCTTACAACCCGTGACAACTATTAATAGAAAACAGAAAATACAATTAATCCGGTAATTCATAACTATGATTTGTTATTATCTCTGGACACTCATAGGAATGAGTAACAATTTAGAAACCAAGCTGCAGCCCTGCCATGATTGTTCTAAGCGGTGGAAGCGAAAAATAATAGGGAGTTTCAGGATCAAATCCGTTATAACCTGTAAAAGTAAACAGGTTGTGCCCCTGTACATAAATATGCAGACTTTTCAGTTTTAACGATTTTACAACTTTCTCTTTCATCGTGTAAGAAACAGATACATTTCTGATCTTCAGATATCCGGTATTACTATATGCAATATCCGAAAAGGGAATATTCTGCGCTAATGCGTATGCGCTACTACTGGCAATGGCTGTAAATTTCTGCACATTGCTGACATCGCCGGGGTTTTGCCAGCGGTCAAGTACCAACGTAGGCTGATTGAAAGCGAAACCAGGTAGCTGAGAACTGATAAACGCAGCGTAGTAATAATTGGGTACTGTTTGTTTCTTAAATTCTAACAAAATATCCACCTGAAATTGATGAAACCTGGTTGAACTATTTATACCACCATAATATTTAGGGTCTGAATTTCCTAAAATCTGGTGATCTGCGGTAGTTAATCTATTATCCTTATCTACATCTTTAAATGTGTATAGCCCTGTATTCCTGTCTACACCTGTTGACCGGTAACCTTTAATAACATTTACAGAATATCCTACAGCATAAGTTGCATAATAAGATGAATTTTCTATACCGGGATAACTTACCAGTTTGTTGGATGGCACTGTTAAATTCGCATCTAGCGTCCAGTTAAACCCGGCATGTTTAATCAGATCTATTGTTGCGGTCAACTCCAGTCCTGTATTAAGTATAACTGCCGGCAGATTTCTGGTGATAGCGATGAAACCTGTCTGAGAAGGCAATTTAAACTCCAGTAATTGATTGTCACTCCGGTTCCTGTAATAAGCGATAGAGAAAAGTAACCGGTCATGTAAAGTACTTAACTCTATGGCCGCTTCCAACTTTTTATTTCTTTCCCAGGAAAAAGCCGGATTTAAAAGCGCCTGGGGCTGAACACCGGGAACACCCTGGTAAGGCCGCACTCCTAATGACGACCATAAATCAAGATATTTATAATCCCCTATCTGATCATTACCGGTTATCCCATAGCTACCACGCAGTTTACCAAAATTCAGGAAAGGAAGCAAGTTTTTTGCAAATGTTTCATTTGTAAAAATCCATGCCGCTCCGAAAGATCCGAAAGTTGCATATGGTTTCTTTGGTCCAAAGCGACTTGATCCATCTCTCCTTACAGATACATTTGCAATATACCTGTCTTTATAGTTATAATTGAAACGTCCGAATACAGCTGCATATCTGTAATAATAACGTTCGTCTGGCTGATATATAATGCTATTAGCTCCTGCTAATGAATTTAATTCCGCATCGCTGGTATATCCTTCTCCGCTTACACTGGTATGATAGATATCATTTTGCTGCCAGGAGCCTCCCAATAAGACCGCTATTTTACCTTTTAACAGTACACCGGAATAATCCAGTTGTGGCTCAATAATATAGTTATTAAACTTACTGGTGGCGAAATTAGCGGTACCTGTTATTACAGAATTTGTATAAGGATTCTGTGATGCTATAGGTATTTGGGAATGCTCCCTTGTATTTAACTTGTCGTACCCAAAATTGGCACGAAAGATAAGCCCTTTCATTATCTTATAACCAGGCTTGAAACTCACTAACCAGTTATCCGTTTTAATCTCATATTTTTTCAGCAGGTCGGCAAGAGGGTTATTAAAAGTACCCCCATTTTCCTGCCAGTTTAAATTGCCTGCCTGATCACGTAAAGCAGGAGCATTAGGAGGCAAAAGAAAACTATTAAATTCAGCATTATACAAATTATTGTCATCAGTGGAATATTTAATGTTAAAATCCAGGAAGAACCTGGAATCTGAAGACTTATGATTCAAATTAAAGTTGAACGTCCCCTTATTGTAACCTATATCCGAAGGAAATACAGACGTTTCATGATGATAGCCTGTACTTGCAAGATACTGGGTCCTGGTATTGCCTCCGGAAACAGCAGCATTAACATTTGTAGAATGAGCAGTACCTCCTATTAAATATTTCTGCCAATTAACATCCCTGTGCTGATCCCAAAGTGTGAGATCAGGCGCATAATTAACATGACCTGCAATAGAGCCCGGACTCATTCCATCATTGGAGAATGCCTCATTTCTCATTTTCAGATATTGCGGAATAGAAAGCAATGGAGCCATATGGGCTACCTCTTTAATACCTTTGGAAACATCAAAATTATAAGCCATTTTCCCTGGCTTCCCTCGTTTTGTAGTAATTAATACTACACCGTTTGCACCGCGACTCCCATAAATGGCCGTAGCATCAGCGCCCTTTAAAACATCTATACTTTCAACATCAGCAGGATTAAGGTTATTAAAAAAACTAATTCCACCGTCGTCAAAATTTTGAGAGGCAATAGAAGAAAGTATATTTATCTTTTTACCTGGAGTAATAATAGGTATACCATCAATAATAAACAGAGGTTCAGAACCATTATCTATTGAACTGCGTCCCTGAATTTGCATGGTGTAACTTGTTCCTGCCACACCGCTGGATACAGTAATAGGTAATCCTGCAACCCGGCCCTGTAACGCAGCCAAAGGATTGGCCTCTGCCACCCGACCGATCTCCTTTTCTTTAATACTGATTACACTGCCTGTATTTAATCGCCTGGATGTACTGCCATAAGCGATAGCAACAACCTCATCCAGCATATTATCCGACCTCGATAATCTGACATGAATAGAATCACCTGTTGAAACAACTACCTGCTGTTTCTCATATCCGGTATAAGTGATGATCAATAGAGGAGATTTTTTGTTGCAATTCAACACAAAATTACCCTGTTCATCCGAAACAGTACCTATGCTGGTATTATTTATATGAACGGATGCACCGGGCAGAGGTATATTCTCATCATCTGTTATGAGGCCTTTAACAGAAATGGTTTTATACTGACCAGCTATTTCAGCAGAAGAAGTATCAGATGATTTAGAGAAAATGATCATATCATCTTTAATAACCCAGGTAAGGCCTTTATCCTTTGCCAGCCTGGTTAAAATATCCTGCACTGTTTCGTTCTGTGCTGTAATACTGCATAATACTTTATCGTCAATTACAGTCATTGCAGCTACTACATTAAGATCAGCCTTCTTACAAACCCTGCGCAGTACTGATAATAGAGGTTTATTACTCACAGATATATTCATACGCCTGTTCAAACCCGGTGGCACATTATCTTGCCCCATAGCAGGCATTACGCTGGCAATCAGGAAAAATAGCAGGCATAGTGCGTTGTAAAATGCACCACTAAATTTTGGTGTTTTTAGCATAGAGAAGCGTGGAACCGTTTCTTTGGGTGTGTCTTTTGAAATTCCCCAACCATATAAGACAATTCTGATTTTAAAAAAGTATGAACGATTCTAAAAATATTTTTATCCATTTTGGGGTTACAGAGGGGGTATTACCCTGTAATCCGCTATGGACGGTCTTTTAGCATTTTTCACCTTCCTTCCTGAAAAATTAGTTCCTGGCTGTTCATTTTGACATTGAAAAAATAGGTAATTTCGGTAATAATTTCCACGTACGGATATGCCCCGGACAAAAAAATTAAGACGCACCAGACAGTCGGATCTTTTAGAAGTCATGTAACTTAAATTTTATATGCTCGTGCAAGAATGGCAGATACAGGAGGATTTTGAGTTATTCCGGCAAATTAAAGCCGGAGACAGAAAAGCGTTCTCAGTGATATATGAGAAGTATCGTGAAGTTGTCTATACTACTGCTTACCTGGTGCTCCACGATAAGACTGATGCCGAAGATGTGATGCAGGAGGTATTCCTGGCTCTTTGGGCGCAGAGAGGCAAGATCGAGATCAAATCAACTGTCAAATTTTATCTCTCCCGGATCGCTCATAATATGAGCCTTAATAAAATAGAACATAATTCCAACCACGCTAAACGGAACCTCCGCTACAGCCGGATGAACGTCAATTTCGAACATCCTTACGTATATGTAAATAATAATGAACAAAGGGACACCCTTAATAATGCGATGAAAATGTTACCCGAAAAGAGTCGCCGTTCCCTTGAGCTCGTTTACTTCGAAGAAAAATCCCACAAAGAAGTCGCTGACCTCATAGGTCTGTCTGTTAATACCGTTAAAACACAGGTATATTCCTCCTTAAAACTGATGCGCGCCAAACTCCACTTAAAATAAATTTCGATCTGTTCATACTTTTTAATCTTTAGCATTGTCTATAATATAATACTATGGATTTAGACGCTATTGACATACAGACGCTTATTATTGCCGACATATTAGGATCAATTACGCCTGAAGAAAAGATTCAGCTGAATAAGTTGAAGACAGAGTATGAAGAAGTAAGACTCCAATATGAATATATCAAAAAGGAACTGGCATCAGAAGGCACTCAGGTTGCCGGAGAAGGTTATGCGACTGCAGATCAGTTGATAGCAATCGCCGGGAAACGGAAGCGCAACAAAATAATAAAGATTTTTGCTGCTGCCAGTACTATACTCATTGTCGGAGGAGGATTGCTATATTATATCAATTCTTCCATGAAACCAGATTCACCCACATTTATGAGTGATAATGTAAATGATAATATAATAATGCTGACTGTTGGAAGCAAGAAAATAAATCTGGAAAGCAAGCCTTTAGAGAACGTCAACGGTTTTCTTTTAAGTAGTAATCATAAAACATTAACATATACGGGAGCCAGCGAAATCTATACCGCCAGTACGCTAACTGTTCCTTCAGGAAAAGATTATACGGTGATACTTAGCGATGGAAGTACCGTTATCCTTAACTCTGCATCTAAACTGGAATTTCCGATGAAGTTTCATGGCAATTCACGTGAGGTCAGCATTACAGGAGAAGCATTCTTCAAAATAGCCAGGAATACGCAACCTTTTATCGTCCATACGCCCAACAGCGATGTACAGGTGCTTGGTACTGAATTTAACGTGAATACCTACGATAGTGGCACTGTAAAAGTCGCCCTTGTTGAAGGAAGTGTAAAAATGAATGCCGGCGGTAACAGTGTTTTATTAAAGCCAGGCAGGATTGCCTCCTTCACCGGAAAGGACATTACAACAAATTCATTTGACCTGGAGGATATCATGGACTGGCAAAAAGGGATCTTTAGATTTCCTGATGGTGTAACAATCAATGAAATTGCCAAAGCTGTGCCCAGGTATTCCGGAACAAAGCTGATTGTTGATCAATCCGCAACCGGTAAGAAATTCATAGGTATTACTTACAACCGTAATAAGCCAATAGAAGACTTGCTGTTCCAACTAAATGCCACCAAAGAAATTACATCTTATAAACAAGGTGAAGAAATTCATCTGAAATAGTTCTTTCTTTTTGTCAACTTTTCTATGAAAACCCTCATTTAACCAGGATAAGTCCTCCTCATAATAACCTTCTATTTAGTTTAGCAGTAGACTAGCAGAACTAAACGCTTTCAGTTGTTTGTTAACCCATTTTTTTTATACAACCAACTAAAAGATAGATTAATGTTACAGTCACCAATTGCCCGCTTTTTGCAATCAGATGCAGGAGAATTTATTAAAACTTTTGGAATCTTGTTAATAATATTGATTTCCATTATTGTTTTGGCAGTAAGTGTAAGAAGCCTCAGGCGCAGGAATTATATTAATCAGATTACTTCGTTAAAAGCAAAGTATATCGAAGATTTGCGTCAGCATATAGCTGAGTATCTTTCCATGGCTATGGAATGTAATAAAGCCATCTTTGTTGAAAATCACAAAACGGGGGTTGAAAGACACCAGTTGATAAAAGAACTGGAAAGAAAGTATACACTCATCACATTGTTTCTAGATAATAAAAATCCTGTGGACAGGAAACTGACTGATTACATCCAGGAAATAAGACTGGCAGCTATCACTACACGTACTAACGGATGGGAAATAGAAGCTGCTATTCAGCAACTGGTGAATTACGGTCAGCAGGTACTATTACTTGAATGGAAAAATCTGAAAAGAGAAGCCAGGACCGGGTGCGTAGATTCCTATGAAGTACATAACATAAGAGAAGAATTTATGTTTGCGAACGTAGATCTTTGATTAATGATCGTTTAAAGGTAGCCCTCTGCGCTGAAACTCTTTCCAGTTCAGGTATTCATCGCCCTTTCTTTGTTCTGTCATCGTAATACAGTTATCAACAGGGCAAACGAGCTGACACAGATTACACCCTACACACTCATCCTCTTTGATAGAGTAAGTATTGTAGGGATTGCCGTACGACAGGTTAATAGCCTGGTGTGAGCCGTCTTCGCATCCAATATAGCATAACCCGCAATGGATACATTTATCCTGATTAATATGAGCAACGATATGAAAGTTCATATCCAGCTCTTCCCAGTTTGTTAAAGTAGGAAGTGATCTCCCAATAAACTCATCTATTGTTTGAAACCCTTTTTCGTTCATCCAGTTGTTTAACCCATCACACATATCCTCGATAATACGGAAGCCATATTTCATGGCAGCTGTACAAACCTGCAGGGTAGTAGCTCCCAGCAACATGAACTCTACCGCATCCTTCCAGGTTTCGATTCCACCGATACCTGAAATGGGTACGGCAGAGGTCACCCTGTCCTGACCAATAGTAGTGAGCATCTTTAATGCGATAGGCTTAACAGCAGGCCCGCAATATCCCCCAAAAGTAGATTTGCCCCCAACATTGGGATTAGGCACAAATGTATCCAGGTCTACACCTGTAACTGATTGAATCGTATTGATAAGCGATAATGCATGCGTACCTGCTTCTACCGCAGCCCTGCCGGTAGGCACTACAGAATGCACGTTAGGCGTTAATTTGGTAATAACAGGAATAGTAGCGGCTTCCATCACCCATTCCACCACCTTTCTGGCAATGTCAGGGTCCTGCCCTACTGCCGCGCCCATCCCCCTTTCCGTCATGCCATGCGGGCAGCCAAAATTCAGCTCCAACCCATGGGCTCCGGTATCCTCCACTTTCTTAATCAGTTCATGCCAGCTGTTACGATCATTGTCGGCCATCAGTGAAACAATCATCGCGCGGTCGGGAAACAACCGCACACACTCTTTGATTTCCTTCAGGTTAATTTCCAGCGGACGGTCACTGATCAGTTCAATATTGTTAAACCCCATTACACGGCGCCCATTGTAATCAACCGCTGAATAACGGGAAGATACATTCTTCACCTGGCTCCCCAGGGTCTTCCAGACCACACCACCCCAGCCAGCCTCAAAAGCACGCAGTACGTTTACCTGCTTATCCGTTGGTGGTGCACTTGCCAGCCAAAAAGGATTAGGTGATCTGATACCGAGAAAATTGGCTGATATATCTGCCATATGAAAAGTTTAAAATAAATATTGCAATATTGCTTTTGCGCTATCCTTCCCCGCCTGAACTGCATCTACTACCTCTTTACCTCCATTCACACAATCTCCACCTGCAAATACCCCTTTTATACTGGTAGTACTATGACCATCAATAATTACCCTGCCCTTATTATTATCCAGCTGATTACCGGATACCAGTTCTTCAAATGGCATCTGACCAGCGGCCTTAATCACCATATCAACTGCGAAAGTGATGATCTCTCCGGTAGCTACCGGTATACCGGCTGCATCCAGTTTCACCACATTACAGACAAGTTGAGTGGCCTTGCCATCTTCTCCTGTTATCTCTTTGGGGGCAGCCAGCCATACGATCTTACAACCATCCAGTTTAGCTATATTCAGTTCTGCCTCCGTACAGGGCATTTCCTGTTGTGTTCTCCTGTAAACCAGGGTCACCTCTTTAGCTCCCAGCCGTTTTGCCTGTGTAGCTGCATCAATGGCTGTCATACCCATCCCTATTACCGCCACCTGGTCCCCTACAGGGATGGCAGGATAGCCTTTTGTTCTGATATCATAAATGAAGCTGATGGCATCTACGACCCCATGTAACTGTTCTCCGGGTATTCCCAGTTGACGGGCCAATCCTACCCCAAATGCGAGATATACTGCATCATAACTGTTTTGTAAGATCTCCAGGCTGATATTCTTTCCCAGCTCCTGGTTATATACTATGTCGATACCGCCAATGGAAGTTATATAGTCTACCTCTTCCTGGCAAAACTGCGGCGTAACCTTATAGGCGGCAATGCCATAGGTCATCAATCCACCACCTTTACTTTCCTTTTCATAGATCGTTACATCTACCCCTTCTCTCGATAATGCATGCGCACAACTAAGTCCGGAAGGGCCGGCGCCTATTATCGCCACCTTCTTACCGGTAGACGGTTTTCTTGTAAACAGCGGCCATTGCTCCTGTATAGCTCTTTCTGTGGCAAATCGCTGCAGCCGGGCTATAGGTATTGCCTCTTCTTCCATCAGGTTGTATACACAGGCCCCTTCACATAATTTCTCTACCGGGCATACCTTTGCACAACCTCCACCCATAATGTTCGATACTAATATAGTGTAGGCAGCGCCTCTGAGATTCTCTGTGGTGATTTGTTTAATAAACTTAGGGACATCGATACCTGTAGGACAACTTTTTGTACAGGGAGCATCGTAACAATACAGGCAACGATTGGCTTCTACCAAAGCAGCATCATTTGTTTCAAATGGCGGACGTATATCGCTGAATTGCTCCTTGTATTCATCAGCTGTTAGCCTGTTATTACGGATTGCCATAGCAATAATTTAAAGTTCTGTCAGTTTACCATAGGTTTCCGGTCTTCTGTCACGAAAGAACTGCCATACGTTTCTTACTTCTTCTATCATATCAAGGTCAAATGATGCGATCAGCAACTCGTCCTTATCTTCGGAAGCAATGGCGAATATTTGTCCGCGTGGATCTACGAAATAAGAAGAGCCATAAAATCTGCCCAGGTTCCAGGGTTTCTCCTCTCCCACCCGATTTATACATCCCATGAAATAACCGTTGGCAGCAGCATGTGCAGGTTGTTCCAGTTTCCATAAATACTGAGATAAACCAGCTACTGTAGCTGATGGATTATAGACGATCTCCGCCCCGTTTAATCCAAGGCATCTTGCGCCATCCGGAAAATGACGATCGTAGCAAATATAGACTCCCACTTTAGCATACCTCGTTTGAAATACAGGGTAACCCAGGTTGCCTGGTTTAAAGAAGAATTTCTCCCAGAAACCGGAAGTATGCGGAATATGGTTCTTACGATATTTTCCAAGATAAGTACCATCCGCATCAATAACAGCAGCCGTATTATATAATATGCCGGCCTGTTCTTTTTCATATACCGGTACGATGATCACCATGTTGTATTTAGCAGCATAAACAGCCATACGGTCTGTTGTTGCTCCGGGTACACTTTCGGCCGACTGATACCACTTACTATCCTGTCCCGGGCAAAAATAAGGGGTATTGAAAATCTCCTGTAAACACAATATCTGCACTCCTTTTTTTCCCGCTTCTTCAATCAGCGGAATATGTTTTTGAATCATAGCCTCTTTGATCTCCTCAATAGTTCCTTCGCCCTCTGTTTTAGGCAAGCTCATTTGAATTAATCCTGATTTGATAATACGCGACATAGTGATTTAATTTACTGTTTTACGTTTAATGAATTTCCCATAGCCCTTTGGCACCAGGCATTCACCATTATCTACTGCTATTTTCCCTCTCAATAAAACCGTCTTTACTTTTCCGTTTATTTCCCATCCTTCATAAGCGGAATAATCCACGTTCATATGATGTGTAGCTGCAGATAATACATGTTTCTTTTCCGGATCAAAAATGACGATATCTGCATCACTGCCTGTTGCAATGGTCCCTTTACGCGGGAACATCCCAAATATTTTTGCAGGATTGGCAGAAGTTATCTCTACATATTTATTGAGTGAGATCTTCTTTTTGTGTACCCCTTCACTATACAGCAATTCCATCCTGTTTTCTATGGCAGGATGACCATTAGGTATTTTGGAAAAGTCCTCGGCCCCCATCAGTTTTTGCTTCCACATGAACGGGCAGTGGTCCGTTGCCACTATGTTTACCAGTCCCTGGTTAATGCCCGCCCATAAAGTATCCTGGTCTTTTTTCTTACGCAAAGGCGGGCTCATTACCCATTTGGCGCTTTCAAAATCCTTTTCATAATAGGAGTCATCCAGCAGCAAATACTGGATACAGGTTTCTACAAATATGTGCTGATTCCTTTTGGTAGCATTGCGTACCGCATTCAATGCACCTTCGCAGGTGAGATGTACAATGTAAGCAGTACATCCTGTGTAATCTGCAATATCAGCAAAGCGTCCGGAAGCTTCTGCTTCTGTTACTTCCGGTTGAGAGAGGTAATGATAACGGGGAGATAATTTCCCTTCGCTTTTATGCTGAGATATCAGGTAATCGATCATATCACCATTTGTGGCGTGTACGGTCACCATTCCGCCCTGCTGCTTCACTTCCTGCATTAATGCGGTCATCTGACTATCATTGATCATCAGTGAGCCTTTATATGCCATGAATGTTTTGAAAGAGGTGATCCCCTCATCCACCATCTCTTTTATTTCCTTTTTGGTATGATCATTAAAATCAGTAACTGCCATATGAAAACCGTAGTCACCTACGGCTGTTCCTTCTGCCCTGCCATTCCATTCATTCAATGCCTCTCTTAATGAATGCCCCTGTTTCTGTAATACGAAATCGATCACGGTAGTTGTGCCGCCATGTAATGCAGCACGGGTACCTGTTTCATGTGTATCACTGGAAAAGGTGCCCATAAAAGGCATATCAAGATGCACATGTGGATCTATTCCACCGGGCATCACAAGCATACCGGATGCATCTATTTCCTGTGTTGCTTTTACTGGCAGGTTTTTACCAATTGCCGTGACGATCTCTCCTTCGATGAAGATATCAGCGATATAGTCATCTGTGGCCGTAATGATCCTTCCGTTTTTAATCAGCAGTGACATAATTTACCTTCTCTTTAGTGATAATAGTAATGATATAATAACTGATCCCTGACACAAAGAATCCTACAAACCAGGCATAACTGTATATGCCGGATAACCATTGTGGCACAGCATCCGGAGATATCAGTCCGATCGTTTTCAGGAACCCTGGAATATTGGGAAGTATGCCCAACAACAATGTGATCAATGCATACCGGTTAAAACCATTTGTGAAGCTGTAGATCCCTGTCGGCTTATACAGTTCATCAACTTCTAATTCCTGTTTACGTACCAGGTAATAATCAGCGATCATAATTCCGCCTACTGGTCCTAATAAACTGGAATATCCCACCAGCCAGGTAAAAATATAACCGGTAGGATCGGCCACCAGTTTCCATGGGAAAATAAGGATGCCGATAATACCTGTAATATATCCTCCTGTGCGGAAATTGATCTTTGCAGGAGATAGATTGGCAAAGTCATTCGCAGGACTTACAATATTCGCAGCGATGTTAGTAGCGAGTGTAGATATTGCCACTGCGATCATGGCAAAGCTTACCAGTATTTTGTTATCGAATTTACCGGCCAGAACTACAGGGTCCCAGATGGTAGCACCATATACAATGGTAGTAGCGGAAGTCACTACTACACCTATGAATGAAAATAATGTCATGGACGAGGGCAGGCCCAGTGCCTGTCCTTTTATCTGCGCACGCTGGTTAACAGCATATCTTGTAAAGTCCGGTATGTTCAGGGAGAGTGTCGCCCAGAAGCCGACCATGGCTGTTAGTCCGGGTATAAAGAAAGCCCAGAAAGCAGCAGTCGTTGTAAATTTAGATGGCTGTGTTAATATAGGTCCCAGGCCGCCATTAACAGCAGTAATAGCCCAGTATAATAATGCCAGAGCTGCCAATGGCAAAAATATCGCTTTAAATACCAGCAGTTTTTTGATACTGTCTATACCAAGGTATACGATATACATATTCAGGAACCAGAACAACAGGAAACAGATAGCAGGTCCCGTAGGCAAACCAAAAGACGCAGGGAACACCGGAGGTAATGTGGCCAGGGCTGGTATCCATAAGCGCAGCATCTGAAAAAGAGCAAAACCCCCTATCCATGTTTGAATCCCGAACCATCCGCAAGCCACAATTGCCCGCAGCATAGCCGGGATATTAGCGCCCTTGGTCCCGAAGCTGGCCCTGGCAAATACAGGGAATGGAATACCGTATTTAGCACCGGCATGTCCGTTCAATAACATTGGGATCAACACTACTGTATTACCTGCGAAGATGGTGAGGATAGCCTGCCACCAGTTCATGCCGCCTTCTATTAGTGAACTGGCCAGCATGTAGGTAGGGATACACAGGCTCATACTGATCCACAGGGCAGCGTAGTTCCAGGTATTCCAGGTCCTTTTGGAAGAAGGCACAGGTGCAAGGTCATCACTGTACAATGTTGTATTAGTGTCCATAGTGTATGGTTAGATTACGTATTCATCAGCAATGGACAGGGCTTCATCAATCATCGCCAATCCTTCCTCTACCTGTTCTCTCGTAATACTCAAAGGTGGTGCAATGAACACATAGTTCCAGCGTACGAAAGCATACATACCCAGTTGTTTCAACCTGGCAGCTACCTTGTTCATGATAGCCATTTCTTCCGGTTTGGCATTGAATGGCGCCATAGGTTCTTTAGTAGTGCGGTTTTTCACCAGCTCTATACAACCTAATAAACCTGTATTCCTAAAATCGCCGATACACGCATGCTGCTCTTTCATTTCTTCCATCCTTGCTTCTATATATACGCCCATCGTGGCAGCGTTCTCTATCAGATGTTCATCTTCATAAATTTTCAATACTTCCACACCTGCAGCACAGGCCACAGGATGAGCCGAATAGGTTAATCCCAGCCACAATACATGGTCATTAAAATGTGCAGCAATTGTATCACTTACAATCAAAGCGCCGAGGGGCAGATAGCCCGCAGTAATACCTTTCGCAGTAGCAATCATATCAGGCACTACACCGTGCAGATCACAGGCGAACCATTTACCTGTTCTGCCAAATCCGCTCATCACTTCATCTGCAATCAAGAGGATGCCGTGTTTATCACATATAGCTCTGATCTTTTGCAGATAGTCCGGCGGGTATTTAATACAGCCGGAAGAACCGCTTTCTCCTTCCATGAGAATAGCCGCCACATTTTCCGGCCCTTCAAATTCAATGACTCTTTCCACATGACTTACGCATTCCCTGCTACAGGTGCTGATCTCTTTTCCAAAAGGACAACGGTAACAATACGGATCTTCTACGTGAACAATATTAGGTACCTGCTGGGAATCCAATGCCAGTTTCCGGGGATCTCCGCCGGCTGTCATGGCACCATAGGAAGCCCCATGAAATGCGCGGTAACGGGTAATTATTTTATGGCGACCGGTATATAATCTCGCCAGCTTGATAGCGTTCTCAATAGCACTGGCACCGCATACAGTAAACAATGTTTTCTGCAGGTTACCGGGTGTAATTTCAGCTAATTTCTTTCCCAGTTCTCCACGGGCCTGTGTAACACACCCGGGTGTTACATAACTCACTTCCTGCATTTGTTTTACGACGGCAGCAGTGACACGCTGATTGCCGTGTCCGATGTTTACATTGATCAATCCGGAAGAGAAATCTATATAGCGTTTATCATCATAATCATAGAGATAAACACCTTCTGCGTGTTTTACCGCAATCGGTGCAAGCCCCTTTTGTTTACTCCATGAAAACAGGGTGTAGTCCAGGTTATCCTGTATGATTTCCTGTGCATTTGATACAGCAACTAATTCTGCCATGTCATTGAATTTTGGTTGTATATTAGGTCAACTCATCCAGTTCACCCCTGCTTCGGGGTTCCATTTAGTCGTGCTCTTCTTTAGTTTCGTCCAGAATTCTATCGAACTTTTTCCTGTAATATCTCCTACGCCGAATTTACTTTCATTCCAGCCTCCAAAAGAAAAAGGTTCACGGGGAACGGGTACTCCCACATTTACGCCTATCATGCCCGCACTGGCATTATCTGCTACATAACGCGCCAGACCACCATTTTCTGTAAACACAGATGCTGCGTTGCCATATGGACTGGCATTCTCAATTATCAACGCTTCATCTAATGTATTAGTACGGAGTATACTGATAACAGGTCCGAAAACTTCTTCTTTGGCAATTGCCATGTCTGGTGTTACATAGTCAATTACGGTAGGGCCTACATAGGTGCCGTTCTCTTTTCCCGTTACGGTAATTCCTCTGCCATCCACTAATATTTTAGCTCCTGCACTTTCCGCTTCCGTAATATATCTTTCTATTCTTTCTTTAGATTCTTTGCTGATAACGGCTCCTAAATTTTGCCCGGGTATGATCTTTTTTGCTTCTGCACAGATCTTTTCTACGATATGATCCACAGCTCCAACCCCTATCATTGCAGATGCAGCCATACAACGCTGTCCGGCACAACCACTCATAGATGCCGCCACATTGGCTGCGGTCATATCCGGCCTGGCATCCGGTAATACCAACAGATGATTTTTAGCTCCGCCCAGGGCAAGACAACGTTTAAGATTTTGCGTAGCACGCCTGTAAACGATTTTCGCCACTTTGGTAGAACCTACAAAAGATACGGCTTCTATATCAGGATGATCACAGATAGCGTTCACTATTTCACTGTCTCCGTTTACAATATTAAACACCCCGTTCGGCAAACCAGCTTCTTTTAATAAACGGGCAATGATGGTAAGACTTAATGGTACCTTTTCAGAAGGTTTTATGATCATACAATTGCCCAGAGCAATAGCGTTGGGGATAGTCCAGTTAGGTACCATAGCAGGGAAGTTAAAAGGCACTATCGCAGCTACAATGCCCAACGGCACATGCGATGTACGACATTCTACTCCTTTACTTACTTCCAGCACTTCTCCTGTAATCAACTGCGGTAATGAAGTAGCAAATTCAGTTAATTCGATGCACTTCTCTACTTCCGCAATAGCTTCCCCTATTGTTTTCCCGTTCTCTTCACTTACAAGTTCTGCCAGTTCCTGTAAATTCTTCTCTAATAAATATTTATAGCGGAAGAATACCTGTACTCTTTCTTTAATGGGCGTTTTACTCCAGGCGGGAAATGCAGCTTTCGCCGCCTTCACAGCCTCGTCCAGGTCTGCAGCAGATGAACAGGGCATTTCTGCCAATGGTGTTCCATCTGTTGGAGATGTAATGATAAGCGTCCTTGCGGACGATACAGGCTTAAAGTTACCGTTGATAAAATTTCTTATCCGTTCGTATTTCATATAACGGGGGGTTTTGAGGGGAAGTACATATTCTATACTATACCTTTAATTTACTGAAAAAAATGTACATTTAATATATATTTTCTGAAAATTCTGTACAGGCTATGGGAAAAAATAAACTCACTGTTCCGGACGACCTGGATTTTTCTATCCTTACTCACCTGCAAAAGGACGGCAGGGTTTCATTTACCGTTATTGCAGACAAGTTAAATGTATCTATAGGAACCATCAGAACGCGATTCAACAGGTTGATAGAAGAAGGTACTATCAGTATAGTAGGCAGGGTTGATCCGGACAAAGTAGGGTTCAGGTCTTATGCCCACATTGCCGTATACATAAGACCGGCTACGTTAAAAGAGCAGGTCGCCAGAAGAATAGCCCAGATGCCTGAAGTAAGTTTCCTGGCAATGACATCCGGCGCTTATGATCTTGAAGTAAACGTAATGTGCAGGGATAATGATCATCTGGTAGCCTTTATCAATGAAATCTCAGCATTTGAAGGCGTATTTCAAACCAATACGACTATGTATTTTAAAGTATATAAATATGCCCAGCCTGATTTGATGTTATTAAAACAGTAACTACTTTGCAGTATCCGCGCAAAGCGCGACGATTTTCTCTTTCGCATTCCAGTGCAGCTTCTTTTCTTTCAGTAAACCCGCAAGCACTTCACTTAGAGGTAAATTATTCCAGTCAACGGTCATCGTTTGCTGATCATCAAAATCGCTGTTAGCGTAGAAGAACCGTTTACCGGTTTGATCTTCAATTTTTCGGAGGATTGTCTGCAGGTTGAAGGTACCTTTGATACAGATCAGCCGATTATTGGGATCCGGGAGTTTGTTACGGCAAGAGAATACCACTAAAAGCAGAGATCCTGCAAGCAGGTAGGATTTCATGGTCATTACAATTGTAAGGGATTGGTTGGTTTATATTTTATTAACGGGTCATGTGCAGTATATTGCCATCATAATAACAGCGCATTTTCACAATTCCTTTCATAGGTTTAAAAAAATCGTCCAGTGGCTGATTCTTCTCCAGGTTACCTGTAAATGTTTCTGCCCCCAGTTTTTCATCATCAATTTTCACAGGAACAGCATACCATCTTTCAATCATCTTTGCTATTTCAGATAAAGGGGTATTATGAAAATACAATACACCCTGCATCCATGAAAGTGTTACCTGTTCATCCAGTTCTGAGATGGAATAGTTGTGCTTATCCCATATAAGTTCTTCTCCGGGATTAAGATGAATTACCTGGTTATTACTGCTCACATTCAGGGATCCTTTCACGAGCGCAGTTTTCAGTACATCTGCCACATATGTATTTACATTAAATTCAGTTCCAAGTACGGTGATATCCCCATTCCCTGTATGCACAATAAAAGGCTGACCTGCATTTTTAGCGATATTAAAATATGCTTCGCCTTCTATATATACTTCCCTTTTATCTCCTGCAAAAGAAAAAGGAAATTTCAATCTGGTCGCTGAGTTCAGTGTTACTTCTGTACCGTCGGACAATTTTAATCTATAATCCAGTCGCCGGGGAACTTCTATCGTATTCCAGCCTTGTACTGCGCCACTTATTTCCATTAACTGTTTAGTGGTAGAGCGGGTGGAGATGGTATCGTTGCTGGTTAAATCAATAGCCTTGCCGCCTGTTACATGAAGAATAACAGCATTGGAAGCTGCGGGACTTATCAATTGTACTTTTTCCGGTGTTTGTCTGAATGTTAAATAGCCACCCACAATTATCAATATGGATGCCGCTGCAAACCAGACCATACGCATTTTAACAACGCTTGTTTTTGGTTGCAGCATTCTTTTTTCCAGTTGTTGCCATACGGCCTGTACTACTTCATCGTTTTGCAGTGCCGGTTGCTCATTCTTATAAAATTCAGCAAAGGATTTTGCCGCTGGATTTTCTTTAAGGAGTTGTTCCAAATGAGCCAGTTCTTCAGGACTGATCCTGTTCTGTTGTTTTTTAATTAACAATCGTTCTACACTCGAACTATCCTCATTATATGACATACATTCTTTATTGTTCCTCTATAGAGAGGTATATGTGATGGTTTTGGGTGACAGCATCAGGTAAAAATCCGCCTGTATTTCTGCATAGCTCTTTTCATATGTTCATTAAAACTGTTAATTGACACCCCCATTTGTTCAGATGCTTCTTTATAGGAGAGTTTTTGCCAGTATATCTTATCGATGGCATCCTTTTGTTTCACGGACAGCTCCGCAGTTGCCAGCTGCAGCCTGCTTAGCTGCTCCTGAGCCAGTTCCGGCAGTTCTTCCTCCTGGTTCTTAAGACCGGTCCCGAAATCCTTTAATTTCGCCCTTATTTTCGATTCTGCCGTGGCCATATTGATACATTTGTGATGTAGTATTACCATCAGGTATGCTTCCGGAGACACCTTCACATTAGAGAAAGTATTCCGTTCCCATAGCTGTAAAAAGACTTCGTTGATAGCATCTTTTGCTTTAAACTCATCTCCCAGTACTTTCATTGCTTTGGAAAACAGAATGTTATACTCCTTTTTATACAGTTGTTCAAAGGCTTTAGTATCTCCTTTTATCAGTCCCTGTAATAAGATATTTTCTGACACATATGACATATAATAACAAGTGACAATTTGAGTCGGTTTTCTTTACTCCCACACCATGTATTTATGTTGCGTATCTCTGAATAGCGTAACATGACCGCGAATAAATTACTGGCCCATTTGTAATACGAGAGGATTGCATCCAAAAAACAGTTCAAAATCAGCGTTAAAGAGAAACGTGGCGGGGTATTTTAGCTCTCTGGCTACTTTTTCAACACTGTAATGATGATTTATGAGCCAGTCGAACGCCCGGTTCATTTGCTCCTGAAGGATGAAGTCGTATAATGACATATGGAATTCCTGTTCAAATCCCAGCCTCATGGTAATGAGATCCAGCTGAAACATGACCGCAAGGTTTTCATAGGAATGTATCTTTTCAGGATGACTACCTGCATATTGCAGGATACGATACAGTTTTCTTCTCTCCTGCGGCCCGACTACTATCCTCGTATCACTGAAGCTCAATTCTTTAAAATAATTACCGAACAGGCTCACACAATTCCGGAGCAGGTAATATTCACTGGCTGTTCCTATATATCTGCAATGGAGAATTCTTTTCAGCAAGCGGATATTTACTGCACTAATACTAAAAGGTATGGGATTAACAGGTGTACTGATGGAATATTCCGGCAACTCTTTCAACAGTGACAATTGCGGATATTTATTGGCTAGATAAGTTAGATTAGCAGGATCAATATTAATATGCATGCTTAAAGATGTTCCTGAAGCGGGCCAGGCGGCATGTTCCATGGCTTTCAGGAAAAACAGGATACAATCTTTTACGTTCACCAGTCCCTGATCTCTGAGTTCTGCAGGAATACTTCTTGATAACCAGAAGTGGAGGGCGTAAGTATCTTTTGTATTAAAAGGATAGAGTGAGATGTTGTTTGTCAGCCATAAATAATGAATCCATACTGAAAATCCATCGAGGCTGATATTCATATCCAGAGAGAAATTAACGCCGTCAGATTTAAAGTGGTAGCGGGCAGAGGGAATGAGGAATTTTCTGAATTTTTCCGGGATGAGTGCATATGTATTAAAGTATGAGTCTGATTCAATGGGTAAATGGTGCATGAAGGGTTTATTAGAATTCTACTGAAACAAACATTGATCAAATATCTATAAAACGTCTTGACTAATTTGCCATTAACTAATTATTAACAAAATTCGTTCCTACAGATGTCACCAAACGATTTTATTTTCTGCTCTTCATACGGGACAAATACGATTTATCAGCCAATTCAATTGCATTCCATGAGATTGTCACTATGGTTACTTATTAGCCTATTCTGCCTACAATTGCCTGTCTATAGCTTAGGATACCAGGTTGAGCCTAAGGTTACTATATCAGGTACCTATACTTTACAGAAAATCTTTCTAAAAATTGAGCAGCAGACGGGGAAGCGTATTTTTTATGCGAACAGTATATTAGATGACCAGGAAAAAGTAAATATCAAAGCAGTTAATAATACAATTACAGAGGTGTTATCACAGGTTCTCTCCGGTAAGAAACTGGAATGGTCTATCGAGCCTAAGTTCATCACTATCGTAGAAATCAGAAACCAACCAACTAAAAAATCTACGTTTACTGAAGCAGATACGACCATTACAGTTACCGGGAGGGTAACTAATGAGAAGGGGGAGCCGATTATCGGAGCGACGGTAGTGGGGAAGGGAACGAGGAATGGAGTAACCACAGGTGCTGATGGTAGCTTTGTTACAAATAATTTACGCTCCAATAGTTCTTTAATTATATCAAGTATTGGTTATTCAAGTCAGGAAATATCATATAAAAGAAAAGGTTCTTTAGGGAATATTCAATTGAAAGAGTTTGTTGGAAAATTAGACGAAACGATCATAATAGCTTATGGAACGACGACTAAAAGATTTAATACCAGTAATGTAGTTACCGTCAAAGCAGAGGAAATAGAAAAGCAGCCTGTAAATAACCCTCTATTAGCTTTAGAAGGAAGAGTTCCGGGAATGGAAATAACACAAAGTACAGGTTTAGCTGGAAGTGGAGTGAAGATAAGAATACGTGGGCAAAATAGTTATTTTAACGGCAATGATCCATTATACATCATAGATGGAGTACCTTATACACCCCAATTATTAAAAACCCTTGGCAGCATATTAGGCGGCTCAGGAAATGAAAGTACAGGCATTTATGGCAGCCCCCTTAGTTATATTAATCCAAATGATATTGAGTCAATTGATATTTTAAAAGATGCGGATGCCACAGCTATTTATGGTTCCCGAGCAGCGAATGGTGCAGTATTAATTACTACAAAAAAAGGGAAAGCGGGTCAAACAAAAGTTGATATTAATGTACAAAGCGGTATTGGGAAAGTAACAAGGGAAATTGATCTCTTAAATACCAGGCAATATCTCGACATGCGCTATGAAGCATTAAAAAATGATAATGTAACAATAGGTAACGGGATTGGCGGCGATATTGATTTAATAAAGTGGGATACAACCCGTTATACCGATTGGCAAAAAGTACTTATAGGAGGTACAGCCCACTACAATGAGGCAAGAGCTTCTATATCCGGTGGGAATTCAACTACACAATATTTAATCGGGGGAACATATCATAAAGAAACTACGGTATTCCCCGGAGACTTTAACGATCAGAAAATATCGGTACATTTTAATATTACAAGTAGCTCTGCAGATAAAAGATTCACTGCTACATTTTTAGGCAATTACCTATCTGATGTTAACAAACTGCTACAATTTGATTTAACTAATAATATTACTCTTAGCCCTAATGCTCCTGAGATATATAACAAAGATGGTAGCTTAAACTGGGCAAATTCTACATGGACAAATCCATTTTCATATTTACAACAAAGGTTTAGAAGTCAGACAAGTAATCTGATAAGTAATGCAATACTTAGTTATAAACTATTCGAAAATCTTGAGATTAAAACAAGTTTTGGTTACAATAACATGCAGCTTAATGAGGTTAATGTAAGACCTCATTCATCAGTTGATCCTGCATTTTGGTCTTCAGATTTGAGACAGTCAAACTTTACTAATAACCTAGGCAAAACATGGATTATTGAGCCCCAAATTACTTATAAGCATAGTATCGCTAAAGGTGAATTCCAGGCTCTGGCGGGGGCAACTATCCAACAAAGTGATGATAACGGACAAATTTTGCATGGAGAAAATTTCATTAGCGATAAAGTAATGGAAGATATAAAGTCAGCCCCCATTGTTAAAATCAGTTCAACAACAATTGCTCAATACAAATACAGCGCAGTATTTGGACGGTTAAATTACAACTGGGAAAACAAATACCTGATTAATTTAACTATGCGTAGGGATGGAAGCAGCAGGTTTGGTCCGGAGAATCGTTTTCACAATTTTGGGGCTTTAGGTATTGGGTGGATACTTTCCAATGAGAATTTCATTCAGAAATCCATTCCATCTTTAAGTTTCGCAAAGATCAGAGGAAGCTATGGTGTAACGGGTAATGACCAGATTGGCAATTATCGTTATCTGGATCTTTATTATGCCACTAATCTGAGCTACCAGGGAATAACAGGATTGTATAATCAGAATTTGTTTAATCCCCTTTTAGAATGGGAAAAAACTAAAAAACTAGAAGGAGGCCTTGAATTAGGCTTTTTAAAAGATCGAATATTTACAAGTATCAGTTACTATAGAAACCATTCATCAAATCAATTAACAAGTTATAGTTTACCAAGTACTACCGGTTTTGGTTCCATAGATGCCAACCAGGATGCAAATATAGAAAACAGCGGATGGGAGTTTTTGGTCAATACAATAAACATTCAGTCCGCTAACTTTCGCTGGACCAGTTCATTCAATTTGTCAATTACAAAAAATAAACTTGTTTCAATTGGCCCAACTGTACTTGGTATAGATAGTCAGTACGTTGGTCATCCGCTGGGAACTTTTTTCACCTATCACTTATCAAATGTTAATCCTACAACCGGGCAATACCAATTTATAGATAGTAAAGGAACTATTACGACTAATCCCGATTATACAGATTTAACAGTTCCGATTAATCTGGCGCCGAAATTCTACGGTGGTTTCCAAAACAATTTAGAATATAATAATTTTCAATTTAGCATTTCGCTACAATTCATAAAACAAATTGGTCTTAATAATAAATTCGGGAATTATCCCGGCGGATTTTATTTTGGGAATCAACCTGTCACAATATTAAATCGCTGGCAAAAAACAGGAGATGTTGCACCTCTTCAACGTTACAATCAAGACTTTTCACTTTACGATAGTTATAGTAAGGCAAATGGAAGTGATGCTGCTTATTCTGACGCATCTTTCATTCGGGTCAAGAATATTTCCCTTTCTTATTCTCTCCCTGTATCTGCAATTGAAAAGCTTCGCCTTAAAAAACTGAGGGTATATATTCAGGGACAAAATCTATTTACTATCACCAAATACAAGGGAGGAGACCCGGAAACCAGAAGTTTAACCTCACTACCTCCATTAAAAGTTTTAACAGCCGGTATCCAACTTTTTCTGTAAAAATTGAATCATGCGTACTCTTCATGTTAAATTTTCGCTTTACAGTTTTTTGTTCATTGTTACACTAATGTCATGCAACAAACTTTCAGAAGTAAATCCACCAGAAACCTCTATTACCGGGGAGTCTGTTTATACAGATGATGCAACCGCAATAGGAGCTGTGACCGGGATCTACATAAGATTTTCTGACAACACACTGGCAAGCGGGCTAAATGGTATTTCAATACGCACAGGGCTATCTTCAGATGAACTTACCCTTTTTTCCGGTGTTTCAAATACATTGCTTCAAAAAACTTATTTAAACGCACTTTCCAGTCAGGATTATTATGGAATCTGGGAGAATTCATATACATACTTACAAACAGTTAATGCTGCTATTGAAGGTCTGGCAAAAAGTACAAGCCTTACTTCAGCCGTTAAAAAACAGTTGCAGGGTGAGGTTAAATTCCTGCGGGCTTTCTTCTATTTTTACCTGGTAAACCTTTATGGAGATGTCCCACTATCAACTACCAGTGATTATAGAGCGAATGCAACAAGTACCCGTACAGATAAGGCGGAGGTCTACAAACAAATCGTTAGTGATTTAATAGAAGCTCAAAATTTACTTACCGATAATTACATCGCTTCCGATGGAGTAAGTACCACATCCGAACGTGTTCGTCCAAATAAGTGGACGGCAACCGCCTTGCTCGCGAGGGTTTATTTATATACAAAAGACTGGGCAGGTGCAGAAACACAATCAACCAATATAATTAACGCCGGTGTTTACGATCTAGAAACTGATCTTAATAAAGTATTTCTGAATACCAGTATTGAAGCAATCTGGCAATTGATGCCAGTAGATCCGGCATGGAATACTTATGATGCCAAATCATTTATCCTGACTAATGGTCCCAATAATGACGATCATCCTGTTTATCTGAGTTCCTTTTTATTAAACTCATTTGAGCCGGATGACTTACGCCGTCAAAATTGGGTAGGAGAAAATAAAGTAGATACATCCACCTATTATTATCCCTATAAATATAAAAGTGCAGAAGCAGGTGCACCGCTTACAGAATATACCATGATTTTCCGCCTGGCCGAACAATATCTGATACGTGCAGAAGCACGTGTCCAACAGGAGAATATAACCGGAGGATTGGAAGACCTGAACAAAATCAGGACCAGGGCCGGATTGGCTGAATATGGAACAACATCAACAGCTGGCTTAATTTCAGCTATTATAAAAGAAAGACGAGTTGAATTATTCACAGAATGGGGACATAGATGGCTCGACATGAAAAGGAATGGTACTGTAAATGATATAATGAATATAGTAACTCCACTTAAGGGTGGTTCGTGGAATAATAACTGGCAATTATACCCTGTTCCTTATTCTGACATAAAACTTAACCCACGTCTTAAACAGAATGATGGATACTAATTATCATTTAACAACTGAATAATTAAACTATTATATAATGAAGTTTCTATCTCTCTTAATAGCCTTATTAATTCCTTATAGCACACATGCACAAATAAGAGAAAATATATTTACAAAGGATAATATCAATTCCCTAATGAACCTTGTACAAAGTTCACATGATAATAGCTTTAAGGTTCTATATAAAAATAAACTAAAGGTTGACTCAGTTATGGGCATCCCCAACTATTTACAGGGGATGATAGATTTCATCATTGCTAAAGAAGAAATAGATCCTATCATCTTTTCAAAAACGAATCCGGAAAATTACAACCCGGATTGGGATAAAATAGCCACTACTATTAGCAGAAAATATAATATCGATTATGCGAACCGTACAGTAACAGGTGCAAAGGTAAGATGGGCTTCCTGGAAACAAGACTGGCCTGAGCATACTAAAAACTTAGTAATCTTTGTTGAAAAGTATGATACGGATAAAAGTGCATTCAATCTTAATAACAAAGCCTGGTCAATTTTTGAGCATAGTAATAAAACGGATGAATTAAATACGGCTTTAAAATGGAGTAATTATTCACTAGAACTAGAACCTGCTTCAGCTAATTGGATAGATACCAATGCCAATATATTATATAAATTAGGAAAAAATAAAGAAGCAATATCGCTTGAGGAAAAAGCAGTGAAATTGGAACCGGAAAATCAGGAATTTAAAATTAACTTAGAAAAAATGAAAAATGGGGTTTCTACCTGGCAATAGCCCAATTGTTATTTAAAGTACTGCTATTCTTAATATGAAAAGAATTCTAATAACCACATTGTTTGTTTCTTTTAGTATTTACGTATGGGCGCAAAAGAAACCTCTTGATCATACATTATACTCCAAATGGACGAGAGTGGATGATATAAAAATTAGTAATAATGGTAATTATGTTCTTTACTATTTCGGCTCAGACAATCATGCTTCAATGATTGTTCAGGATATCAAAAGACCAGACTGGCAAAAGGAGATCCCAAATGTAGATACATGGAAGGCAACTTTTACAGAAGATAGCCAGTTTGTTATATTCACTCAAAATCAGGATACTCTTTGCATAATGACTTTAAAAACGGGTGACATTGAACGTATCCCTCAGGTAAAATCCTTTACACTAAACCACCAATCGTTAGTCTATCAGCTAAATTCTCAGGATCAAATATTAACAATTCGAAATCTACAAACAGGCATCCAACGCAAATACACAGATATTGATGACTACTTTTGTAACAATGATGGAAAGGTAATTTTGTTACAGAAAAAAACAGATAATAAAATACATAATGCTCATGAACTTCAATGGTTAAATGTAGAAACCAACACTATTAATACTATATGGAAAGGAGAAAAAGCATATAACTCCATATTTAATGCAATTTCAGACGAATGTTCCTTTATAGAAAAAAAAGGCGACGGAGATAATACATTATGGCTATATAAACAGGGAGATGAAAAGGCAACTGTGCTTGTAAATGATCAAACAGCCGGCATGGAAAAAGGTATGTTACTAAATAACAGTGCGCCTAAATTTAGTAAAGATGGTAATTTTATTTTTTTTCAATTAATTTCCCCTCCTCCAGCTATTGATGAAAAACTGGATGATAATACAAAGACCGTTAATGTATGGCATTATAATGATAAAATAATACAGCGAGATCAGTTAAATGATCTGACGAACTATTATCAGGCTGTAATTCAAAAAACAAATGGTCGTGTTATAAGACTAACTAATGAAAATGAAAGCATTGCATCTAACTTCGACAATAACAATATTGATGAAAACATTCTAATTAAAACAAATTTTAATTATGATAGCGATTGGCTAAGAGATGCGCGATCTTCTCTTTACTTATTTAATATAAAAAACGATACCCGTAAAGTAGTTAATAAAAATATGACTCTTGATAATGGAGCTTTATCAAAATCATATGTATTGTATTATGATGCTGGCAAACAGCAATATTTTACCTATAATATTAGAACAGGTAATACTGTAAATATATCCAAATCTATTAAAGAGCCTTTATACGATGTAGAAGGAGATCATCCTCGTGTACCATCTTATTATGCTCCTAAGAGTTTTATATGGTTGGAAAATGATAACGCAGTCGTTATCTATGATCGATACGACATATGGCAAATAGATCCGTTGGGAATAAGATCTCCTATAAATATTACTAATGGTTATGGCAGGAAAAATCACATTATTTTTAGAATTATTGAAACAAAATGGAACATCGATAAATACTTAAAAGGTGGATCTTTAATATTAAGCGCTTTTAATCTTGATAGTAAAGAAAATGGATTTTATAGTATAGATGCTGATAAAAAGAAGAACCCTCTGCAACTATCTATGGGCAACCATTTAGATTATGTAGATCTTATCTCACCCAACTCGCAATTGCTGTACGATTTTCTACCTGTAAAAGCCCGTGATACCAATGCGTATATTATCCGGCGTTCCAGTGTAACGGATGCTCCTAATTTTTTCTATACAAAAGATTTTAAAGATTATATTCAAATAAGTCATAACCAACCACAAAAAGAATACAACTGGATGACTTCGGAATTGGTTAAATGGAAGCTGCCTGATGGTAAAGCTGCAGAAGGAATATTATATAAGCCTGAAAATTTTGACCCAAATAAGAAATATCCCATTATATTCTTCCTATATGAGAGAGTGGCCAACGAATTAAATTACTGGTATGACTTTGAACAATCCAGCGGAGATATGAATATCCCATATTTTGTCAGTAACGGTTATATCGTGTTTCGTCCGGATATTTATTACAAAGTAGGAGAACCAGGCGCAAGTGCATATAATTCTGTGATGAGCGCTTTTGAGTATCTTAGCCACAAACCTTGGATAGACATGCATCATGCAGGCTTACAAGGCCACAGTTTTGGAGGGTATGAAGTAAATTATCTGATAACTGCGACCCATTCTTTTACGGCAGCAGCATCGGCATCCGGCCCCACTGATCTCTGTAGTATATATAGCCTGAGCAGCTATAGCCGAAATATGACTGAAACTTATCAGGGTCGTATAGGAGGAACACCGTGGAACAAACTCAACTTATATCTTAAAAACTCTCCTTTTTTCCAGGCAAATAAAGTAACCACGCCTCTATTATTAATGGTTGGAAAAAATGACAGTTCGGTTCCTCCGCAACAAGGTATTGAGTATTTTTGGGCTTTACGGCGCTTGAAAAAGCAAGTCTGGTTGCTTGAATATGAGAATGGAGGACATCAGGGAGGAGGAATGGATTATACAATCAGGCTTGGACAATTCTTCGATCACTATCTTAAAGACTCAATCGCCCCTGTATGGATGACGAATGGAATTAAAGCGAGACTTAAGGGTGTTGATTCAGGATTTGAAAAACGTAAATAAAAAATGCGGGACTCAAATTGAATCCCGCCAAAAATCTCTTATCAGCCAGGCTTATTGTACGGTAGAATATACCGTACCAAATATACCTGCAGTTGTAGTAGTTGTTGTTGCATAATTAGTAGTCAATGCACAAGGTTTAGTGGTTGTTGCAGCTCCTGAAACTACGAATGGTACATAATTAACAGTTGAAATAGCTAATGCTGCCGGGTTTGTAGTTGTTGGACAGTATACACGACCTAATCCACGTTTGTTTGCTTTCAATGCTAAGGTTCCACCTACTATTGCAAATACTGCGATCAGTGATAATGCTATTTGGGCTTTCTTCATAAAATAGTTGCCTTTGTAAATCAAAAGGCTAAACTTTAGATTATGCCTACTCTTTCAATGGTTTTCAGCTTCCCCATTACTACCTATTCTTGCAAGCACAGGCAGCATGTTGTTAACAACTTAATATCGTAGAATATTATTAGTTTGAATACATAGATGTGTCTATATCTGTTTAAGAAGTTTAAACAGGTTTAAATATAAGTTTCCAGATGGGCCATTAGAGAGCCCGATTAAAAAGAATGTAAACTCAAGTGATCTGTAATGGTAATATCAATGGCATAGTGTCTCACAAGGCTTTCTTTAGGTTACAGATACAATGCAGTAAAAAAAATATCGCTTTCGGATTCAAAAATACATCAGCAGGTACCATGTTATTTAGTAGATAGCGTAATTTACTTAGGAGATACCGATTCTAATTACGATCAAACCGGATTTCCTTGAAATCTCCCCCACCTTCTTCTGCACGCACTCTTAATTTCAGACTACCTTCGTTTAAAGGCACGTTTTTGATAATCGCACCTTTCTTGCCTGCAACAGTGATACTTAGTTTGCCGGTATTGACCAGCTGTATGGTGTAATTGCCTTTTTTCCTGATGAAAACAGTATACTGCAACCACTCCCCCCTACCGATGTTCGTTACATAATAGCAGTCTGCGCTATCCTTTACAGCGGCAATATCCACCCCATCATTGCGATATGCCCGGCCACGGTTACCAATGGTCATTTGGGGATTGGAAAGCCGGTAATTGGCCGTATCCAGGTCGTAGTATGCAGCGCCATTAATGCCCAGGTCATAGTCAACAGCTTGTATGACAGTATGATCTGTGATGATGTTGGCAGCAAATGGCCTGGTCTGAGAAGAATAAGGCTGACGCATCATCGCATCTATGACATCTCTGTGCAGGATGTTATTACTGATGTTACTGGCAGAGGCCAGCTCCATTAAGGCAGTAAAAGCAGTGGCCTCTGTAGGTTTGTCCCCTTTGCCGTTCCAGTAATTCAGGATCTGCTGATAACCATCATTTGAAGGGATCTCTAAAGGGTTGCTGTTACCCATCTTCTTCAATGGCCACCAGGACCAGCCAATGTTATTCTGCTCAAAGAGACGGATCGCCTCCGTAAACCATACATTAGAGTTCTCTCCGGTTTCTCCTATCCACACAGGTACATTATACTTTTTACGAAAGTCGAGGATATGCTGGATAGAATGCAGGTCATTCGCATTCCAGTACTTATGAAAACTCAGCACGATATTATTATCCCAGGGAGGGAGAATGCCATTGTAGTTGTTTCCCCAGCCATTGCCTTCAATAATGATGATATGTTTCTTATCGACTTCGCGGATCGCAGCCGTAATATCCTGCATGAGCTTTTTAAGGGGGATATTATGCTGCTCTTTAATACCGTTTTTATCGTTCACCGGGTCATCAAATCCGAAGTTAGGTTCGTTGAGGATATCATATGCGGCGATGTTAGGCTCGTCTTTGTAATGGGCCGCAATCTTCTTCCACAGGGCGATCGTTTTCTGCTTATCGGCTTCATTATCCCACAAAGCAGGTTTAGTACCGTCACGGTCGGAAATATTGAGGTCATTCCCCTGTCCACCCGGAGCGGCATGCAGGTCTAAGATGAGATACATCCCTCTTGCCTTACACCAGGAAAGCAGCGTATCAATGATAGTGAACCCTTTATACATGTTATAGTGCATCGGAAGACGTACAGAATTAAATCCCCATGCTTTCAGGGAATCGATATCTGTGCGGGTAGTATTGTTGGAGATCCAGGCATCATAAAAAGCGTTGGTTTTGTCTATTCCGATCAGTGCTTCAATCCTTGCACGGATCTTATGCTGCTGCCCTTCTCCGGGAACATGCAGCATATACCCTTCCTGCAGCATCCAGCCGCCAAGCCCCATTCCACGCAGTAACACATTCTTCCCCTGCGCATTGACAATATTTGTACCTGAAGTATGTAAAAATCCCTGGCTACGGCCTGCAGAAGGTACCAGCAATAAGAATAGTAAAGCGATTTTCTTCATAACGGATAATTGAACTAAAAGATACTGCTAAATGTTACAACCCAAAAGGAATTTTTATAAAATATTAACATCGTCCTTAAAATATGTTAAATTCCATGCAATGCTCCTTTCGCTTTGCAGAATGTACTAATTTGGTACTCACCTAATAACTCTCCATGAATAAAAACTCTACCCTGTTTTTTATACTGGTACCTGTTGTTTTTAGTGGCTGCGCAAGAAAATCTTATTATTTGAGTCCGTTCAATGGAAATGCTACTACTTATTATGCAAAACCATTGCTAGCGGATTCTGCAAAATCTGCTACTTATTTCAGCGCTACATTTACGGCCGGTGCCCCAAACGATCAATATTATACATATGACAATGAGAAGCGGCTGTCAGATAATCTGAAAGCTTTTCAGTTCTCATTTCACAGGAGCCATACATCTAAGTATTTTCAGGCTTATTATGGCGCCTCTTTTACAACAGGGACTTATGAAGTAACCCGTTTCGACTCCCTTCACTATTACGGTAATTATGCAAATGCAGATTTGAGTAAAATACTGGGAGGACATAAATACTTTGCAGGAGCCGGACTGGCAGGCGGTATAAATCTCGTAATGCCACTACGCAGAGGACATGAATGGAGAGTTCTTGGAGTAGAAACATCTATAGGGAAAGAATGGGGTGATTATTTGAATTTCAGAAAAAGTATGCCGGATTCTTCGGCCACTGCGATATCAAAAAATGATCACTATGGATATATAGGATTAACCAGTGAACTGGTTTTCAAAAAGAGACAAAATGCTTTTGGTATAAAATGGGCTTTAGGAAGCTCCTTGTATAGAACAATTGAAT
Source organism: Chitinophaga oryziterrae (assembly GCF_009758125.1). GTDB lineage: Bacteria > Bacteroidota > Bacteroidia > Chitinophagales > Chitinophagaceae > Chitinophaga > Chitinophaga oryziterrae. The sequence goes on along the minus strand of NZ_WRXO01000003.1, from coordinate 156,312 downwards.
TAGGAAAAGCTTATCGAAGCACAACTTATGTGGTGCCTTTATATTTCTCTACCACATTCCAGTATTCACGTCCTAAGTTCACAGTATTTACACAAATAAACGCAACAGAACATGCAGAGAGTTTTCAATTAGGCGCCAGTTATAAATTAAGTAAAATTCATCGCTAAGCCTTTCATCCATATATAAAAAACAGAAGGTCTGTCAACTGACAGGCCTTTTGTATGTATTGATAATATGTTCCATCCTGATTAACTCCGCTACACTCCATGCCTGAGCCACCGCACCTCCTGCCTTATAAGGAAAATTACCATCAAATATTTCCGGTACGGAATATAGACAACATTCCTCCAGTGTATCTGACATTCCTTCATACAGCTCTTCTAGTAAGGGCAATGCGGCTTCTTTGTCTGTACGTAAATACGCCTCTGTAAAATGCGCCAGTAACCAGGGCCATACTGCCCCCTGGTGATAGGAATGATCACGGCTCCCCTGGTCTCCGCCATAATGCCCACTGTAACGTTCATCCAAAGGAGATAAAGTACGTAACCCCCGTGGCGTCAGCAACTCATTCCTAACCTTATCCACAACAGCTTTCTGCATATGAGGTTTCAATGGCGTAAAAGGCAACGATACCGCAAAGATCTGGTTAGGACGTACAGACCAGTCATTCTCCACATCTGCCAGGTATTGCTTCTCCTCATTCCAGAAAACATCTATAAAAGAAGCGGCTATCTTTGCAGGCAATGTTTCCCACTCTTTCACAAACGCCTCATCACCTTCATTACGGGCAGCTTCAAGGCAGAAGCAAACAGCATTATACCACAACGCATTTATTTCCACTACCACTCCCCTGCGTGGTGTTACAGGTACACCGCCAATAACAGCATCCATCCAGGTAAGTGCGACGCCTTCTTCTCCGGCAGTAATCAAACCATTGTCCAGCATCTTTATGCCAAACAGCGTACCCTGCCGGTAATTATACAGGATACTGGAAAGTGCTTCTTTATACGTAGCCCAGATCTTTACATTATACTGCTGTAAACTCCATACAAACCACAAAGAAGCATCTACCGTATTATATAAAGCATGTTCACCTATTCCGGCGTTGGACAATAAACCATTGTTCAAACCTGCCTGTAATGTTTCCACCACCTGTGCAAACACCGGTACATTACCCGTGAGCAATGTTAATCCGGGTAGTGCAATACAGCTATCACGTCCCCAACTGCCAAACCAGTAATAACCGGCCCTGATAGCAACACCATGGTCGGTGTTGATGATAAACTGCTTTGCAGCTTTCAGCAAACGTTCTTTCATTGTCTTTGCAGACGCAGGCACTCTAAAATTAAATTTATTATTGAGAGATAATCCTGCAGTAAAAACAACAGGCTGTTCTTTCGTCAGCGTTACTTCAAAATGCCCGGGTGCATACAGGTCTTCGTGAGATTCATATCCCCGCTCCTGCTCCACTGCATATTCTGCATTATAATACCAGTAACCATTATTCGTAAAAACAGCATTTCCTGTTACCTGCATGAAAAGAGGGTCATAACCTTCGTACAATCTCATCTGAACACCATTATCAATTGCGTTTACGGAAAGATTGGCAAATGAATTGGCTTTCCCTACTGTATGCATATTCCTGAATGCTACAAAAGGCTGTAGCTGTAATGAAACAGATAAAGGACCTTCCTTTAATATATATCGTATAGATACCCGGTTTTCTGATTCATCCATCAGCAACTCTTTTGTAATAACAGCATCTCCCATTTTGAATGTCCAGCACGGTACAGGATCTGCTGAAAATAAGGTAATGAATGCATGGCCATCAGGATTATACTGCCCGGGATAACGGTGTACCCCTAATGGGAACATCTTATCTTTACAGGATACCGTCTCCGCTAATGCAGACAATAACACATGATCATTTCCATCCAGCTGAGGCTGCGGTGCTACCAGCAGTCCGTGATATTTCCTTGTATTACACCCTGAAATAGTAGCTGCTGCGTAGCCGCCTGCATAAGATACCACCAGGTATTCCCTCGAGGTTCCATAGGATAAATCCTGCATCAACATATTATCTATACCCATAGATTAAAGTTAGCTATTTAAGGGAAGTTTTCACAGCATTGAATAATACTTTTGGGTCATGATCTCCCTTATACATGGGTACAGGTTTCTTATCGATATTTAATAATGCATATACAGCGGTCTGTGCAGCACGTACAGAATACTCCACTGTAAAAACCACATCGTCCGGTATTTCACAGAACTGCCCGATAAATGCAATATTAGGATATCCTTCAGGTATCACCTGTGGCCTGTCTCCTTTGCTCCTTGTTAAAAACTGACTGGTAATGTAAGGCATCATACAGGGGATGCAGATACATGTGTTCAAAATACTTTCATCAAACTTAAGATGTCCCAGCAGCTCTCTCATAATCTCTTCACCGGTACATTCGCTCATTTTTTTCTGTACATAATTCCCCACCTTATCCGGGAATAAGCCATATCCCCAGCATACCTGTATATTTGCGGGCTGATTAATAAAGTGAGGCTGATGCGCCAGCACGATAGACATCAACCAATTCGAATCCTTAAAGGTGACCAGCCCGCCTGAACCTGCTTCATTACCGGAAAATTCTTCCATCAGCTGAAAAAACCGCGGATCGCGGAAAGTAACTGTAAATGATTCCCATTTAGATTCTTCAATACGGCTATCAAACACAGAGGGATTCCCGAATTCCGGCCTGTCCAGTGCAATCTTTTCCCACAATGCCCAGTCAACCGGTTTCTGCGTATTCAACACCGGCGCGGCCGTCATGGAACCCAGAGTAGATGCGGCTGTCATAGAACCAATCGTAACAAACACTATATCGCTTTCATTTACGGTAACAGTCCCTTTAGAATGATGAATTCTTTTTACAAATTTCGCAGGACTGAATTCCAGGTCTGTCACCTGTGTACACATTTCAAAAACTACGCCCTGTTCACCCAGCCACTTCACCAATGGTAATACAATAGAATCATATTGATTATAAGGAGTACGGTCTACTCCTGACAGGGTATTGATACGTGGAAATTCATGCACAAACCTGTGCAGGTAACGCTTAAATTCCACCGCACTATGCCATGGCTCAAAGGCAAACATGGAACACCACATATACCAGAAATTCGTTTCAAAGAAAGAAGGATGGAAACAATCAGAGATACGTTTCTCTCCAAGATGATCCTCTCCATGCAACATGATCTCTATAAGGTCCAGCCGGTCTTTATGACTAAAGCCCATAGATGTTACATCTGTAATCTCACCGTTCGCTATCACTCTTGCTTTGGATGCTGTTCTGAACTTTTCATTAAAAAGCTCTATCTCGTCCAGCACTGTCTTCTCGGGGTCTGTCAGCGAAGGAATGAACGACAAGAGGTCGTACGTACATACATAAGAGAAATTCAGCATCCGGCCTCCACGCAATACATAACCTTTATCAGGAGTACCGGCACCGTCCAGGCTGCCACCTTTTAAACCTACTGCATCAAAAATATGAATGTTCTTACCAGGCATATTGCCATCCCGGATCATATAAGCAGCACTTGCCATTGAGGCAATACCACTCCCAACCAGGTATGCTTTCTTTTCCATAATACTATTTTTTAGGATTTAACCAGGCACAATTAATTTCTGCTAAAGATCGGAAACCATGATCTATCCTGTAAATGATGTGAATAAGGAAACAGGATGATCCTTATCATACATGAAGACATTCAAAAACAGTACTTTTACGTGATGAAAAAAATACTGTTATCAGGATTATCCGCCGGATGCATCCTTTCCCTTATCAGTTATGGTGGCCTGTATCTGGCAGTAAAATTCTTCCCTTCACTTTTTGTTGATTATAACAATCCCCTGTTTAACTCCGATGGCAGCAGGGACCTTTTATTTTATGCGCATGCCTTTGTTCTCAGCTTTGCATTGTCCTGGTTCTGGGAAAGACTCAAGGGGATGTTCAAAGGGTCTTTTATATTGAGAGGAGTAGAATTCGGATGCGTTTATGCCATTGTGGCCTTATTACCTGTGATGTGGATTACCTTCAGTTCCCTGGATATCACTATTCCGATCGTTTTAAGCTGGTTTCTCTACGGATTAACACAATCTGTCATTGCAGGGATTATCTTCGCCAGAATCAATCCTTAAGTACCTTAAAACTGATATGGAATTCCACCTGCAACTGATCATCTGTTCTGATCATTCCTCCCAGCTTCCGTGGAGGGATCAATCCAAAAGACGTAAATAGAATTGTTTGATTACCTACCAGATGTATTACCTGCTGATCATCCATAAGAATACGGTAGTTGACAGCTACCTTTTTTGAAACCCCCGCCATTTCAATATTTACTGTCCCTCTGATGCTCTCTTCCGCAGATTTAAGCACAGGATACTTTTCCAGCGATAAAAAGGTAATACTCAGGCGGGGGAATTCTTTTGCATTTAGCGCCTTACGTAATCCATCTGTCATAGCCCCGTTCATACAATCAAAACTCATTACTGGCAGCTTTACAGACCCGGACATCTGTACAGACTGGGGTGCAGGGTAAAATGTAAGGGTATCAGGATGATTGTAATCTCTTACCTGACAACTGAACTTATTCACGTTGGTAGTACCATCTACTTTTAATGATCCACCCTTAGCCACCCATCTCACCTTTTCCAGTGAAGGAATAAATGCAAAAAGAAACAGTAAGGTCCTGACATCCATAATACCTGTTTTTCAGAAAAAAAGTCAGAATGCCTGAAGCATTCTGACTCGTAATCGTGTAAATGATCCCTCTTAGAAACCGACAACCGCCTCGATCACATAGCCATTGAACTGGCCACCGGCACGATAGTCTGCCACTGGGAAATCTTTATATTGCTGGATAACATATTCGCCTTTCAGTAAAACGTTCCGTGTAAGGAACCAGCCTGCTGCTGCTGCAAAACGGTTTACTTTTACATCACCTGTGTAAACGATGGCACCTGCCCCTGTACCGGCCGCATTATTTGCCAGCCTTGCACTTACTGCATTATAACGTGCTCCTATAAAAAGTTTCTCATCTTTCAGGAAACGATATACTGCATCCACTGCATACTGGTTGGCGCTCCTGGTGGAAGTTTCGCTTGCGGTACGACCAGAGGCTGTTTCATATGTACCGAACAATTCCAGGCCTTTTGCTTTTAAGAATCCGTTCAGCATTACAGCGTTTACTTTCTTACTGAATCCGGGATTAAAACGGCCGGAGAAAGCCAGCGGGGTACCCGCTCCTGTTGTACTGCTGGGATTTGCAGAGTTTTCTTCCATCGCAAACTGATAATTGGATCCGGAACGGTCACCACCATACAACACATTTCCCCCACTGCTCTGATTGCCATAATAAGATGCACTTACCCTTACACGTAAATCTTTTGCTATCTTTTTATCAAATCCCGCTTTCAGCAAAATACTGGGAGATTTATGCAGATCCCCATCGGAATTCTTGGCTGCATATAAGGAGTCCACATTTCCTTTGATCATCCCGTTTGTAGCACCTACCATTCCAAACCATCCGTTCTTTTTCACATAAATTTCACCACCAATTTCTGTAGAATATGCATCCATAATATTCCCTTCCATGAAAGGATTGTATAAAGCCTGTCCACCATCACTCCTGCGGAAATGCGCATCGCCATAGTTCACTTCATAGTGACCCACTTTAATAGTAGTGACTTTCATGATATCAGTCCATATCTGTCCTTTAAAGGGTAGTTTATCAAACTGTAAGTACCCTCCTTTTACCCAGGTTTCATTATGGTGTTTGGAAGACAGATAAGAGGTTACATTTAACCGGATACCATCTGCCAGCTGCACATCCATATAAAGGTTCGCCTGTGCTGTCTGGAAGCCTGCTGTAATTACTTTCAGCTTATTACCCGGAGTAGATACGCCATTAGAGTAAGCTCCCACATTATTATTCAATGCATCCGGGTTTTTATGCTTCAGATTCTGGAACTGTTGGGTGAAGCCTGCACCAAACTTTACTTTTAATCCGTCAAATATTGCCGCTGTATCTTTGGGATCTTCAAAAACATTGATCCCACTCTGATCATAAGCTCTCAGGTTAGCGACCCTGGGCTGTTGTTGTGCCATCAGCGCTACGGGAGAAAGAAGAACTGTTAGTAATAAGTATTTTGATTTCATAAAAATATATTTTATTGTCTGAATGTTAGGTTAAAATCAACAGTTACATTTTCGCCGGTTTTAACGGCGCCCATCATAAAAGAAGGGGGATCAATATTGTAATCTCTCATATTGAGTTTCTTACTTCCTTTTATATTGATGCTTTTATCTGCATTTACTTTTGCAGCGGCTGTCAGCTCTATATCTTTTGTGACCCCTGCGAGCGATAGTTTGCCCGTACAGGTTATCTTTTTTCCATCAGAGGATACCGTAGCATTGGTAAGATTAAAAGTGATAGTAGGATTCTTAGATGTTTTCAATGCCCGGTAGGCGTTATCATCCATACCAGTATGATCGCTTTTCAGGCTTTCTGCCGGCATTGTGAAGTTTAATAGTGTTAAACCACCCAGATCGCCATCTTCATAGAATGTAAATGTTGCATTACAGGCTATTTTAGAGGTTTTCATTTGCCAGTCGTGCAGGGTAGATGTACCACTTACCGTAAGATTAAAATCATTTCTTTGCTGATACTGTACTTGTGCCTTTGACACGTATCCGGTCAGCAGAATAAAAAACAAGAGTGCTATTGATGTTTTCATAATGGTAAATATTAATTCCTTAATTCTGATGCAAGATAGTACGCCGGCAAAATGTAGAAGATGACGTGCATCATCTGTAATTATGATTGCTGTCGGACAAAAAAAAAAGCTCTCGCGTAATGCGAGAGCTTTATATCTATTATTGAATATCTTATAAAAACCGGTTGTATGCTATTACCTGGAAGTAAGGATCTATCTTAAATCTTTCCCAGTCGCGCAGCAACTGTTCCTTTACCGACTTAAATATAACCAGTTGCTCTGCATCCAATACAATTGTATTCGCCTTTTTCGGATCGTTCAACGTCTTTTCTACAAAAAATATATATTCCAGTAGCTTAGCACAAGTAGTGAACTGTCCGCAGGCTACTACATCATTGATCCTTTTATTCTTCTGATCTTCCTTGTCATACCAGAGAGAAGTCTCTACGGTACGGGCGCTTTCGGCTACTTTGTTCAGTGCTTCGCAGCCCTCTGTCAACAACGGTATATCTTTACCAAATTTATTCCTCAGGAATTTCTGGCGCCCATGTTTATTTTGCAGGCTCAGTTCATAGATAACATTAAATACACCCCGGCTTCCCAGCTTATTGTTATCATAAAAGTCTCCATAAAAGATATTGAATATTAAACGCCTCGTCTGTTTCAGGTTAATATCCATTACCATACTGAGTACCGAATTCAGTCTTGTTTTCAGCATCAGCTCCAGCACACCGATACGGGATCTTTTAAGATATTTCAATAGTAATGAAAGGGTATTGTCGGAGAAATTTTCTGTGGAAGGCACCTGTTTTTTAATCAGTTTGATAAGATCTTCTTCTGATGATTGCAGCATATCTGCAATTCCTTTTGCCAATGAATTACTGAATATTTTTTTTGCAAGCATCAATGGCAGAAGTAATGTGGCTGAAAACACGAGTACTCCCAATGAAACATCATGTATATATGTAAGACCAAAGATAGACGCAATAAGTAAGATAACAGCAATGAAGAATCCCCAGTTTACAAACCGGCGAATAGCAAAAAACTTTCGCTTAAATGGTCCCAGTAAGCTATCAACAGTTTCACCCCTGATCTTTCCTTTCGTGGAAACAGCAGGCTCTTTATAAGGCTCCATAAAATAACTGGCCACATCTGTTATAAAGAACAGGTCAAAGGGGGCGTTATCTTTTTCTCTTCGCTGATTTGCCAGCAAAGCACCAAATACACCTTGGTTATCATCAATGCCCCCATCCATCAATCCCATATTATTTACAGGATGGAAAGTATCGTCATTATAATCCTTCATGGTTAATGCCTGCCTTAGTGTATCCTCATTTAAAGATTCGTAAGTAAAATCTTTCGGATATAAGATGGGCTCGAAACCAGCAGGAAAACAGGAAGATGCTGCCATGATATCTCCCAACCTGATCTTCTTTAATGTCTCTTCATTCTCAAAGTACACATATTTATTGCCTGCTATAGCCTGCTTCTGGGGGTTAGGATTAATATTAGAAGCGGCCTGGAAACGGAAAGATATACCACGATAGAATTCGGTAGTATTAAAACAAACCTCGATATTACGTTTATTCTCTCCCTTTGGCCAATACACGCCAAAAGTCTCACCTTCAAATAACTCTTCGTTATATACACCTGCAAATGCATTGATCAGGTTCCTTGATTTATCACCCTTCCATTTCGAATCATCATTGATCCTTTTCAGTATATCTCCCAGCAATACCTGCCCGTTCATAAAATTGAACAGTTGCTGGTAGGTTTTTTCAAACGTGATACCTTTCATTATATGCATGGAATATAATATCCCTGTAAATGTGCCACCTGATGCAGATGAAATAAATTCCACATTATCCAGCATACGCGCATCTTCATCTCCACCTGGATACTTCAGATAATGCAGGTAACTCATTGCACCCAGACTAAAAGACGCAGCCCTGAAACCGCCTCCGGAAAGCGCCATCGCAATTTTCTTAAACGGTGTAGTTAGTATTTCTTCTGACATACCTGCTAGAATTTAAGTGTATATTGTTTATATAAATTCCCGGAACCATCTTCCTTCTTCTTCACAACGTATTCATCCAGTGATTCAGGATCCAGGGTCAAAGACGGGGCATTATCAACTTCTTTCTCATTCATGATAAAACAGCGGCCGCCTGTTTTCCGGATGAGTTCCTGCACCAGCAAGTCATTAGGCATCGTAGTCTTCCATCCGTCAGAGATCCTGTCCCGATCCAGTGTAGCCATTACTACCAGGTTATCACTTGGCATCATATTTATCCCTTTTTGCAGGGCTGTTCCATTATAACTTAAATGATGGGCTACTTTGTAAAATGCAGTACGGTTTAATAAATCTTCTACAAGATGTTTACCGTTAGATCCCTTTTTTTTCCAGTTCTCAATCAGATGCCAGCTTTCCCAACTACCGTACTCTGCATCGCCGGGGAATAATAATACGCGGCCTGACTCCACGGATTCTATTGCCAGGGCCAGACTTGTATTGTTAATATGGCTGTTTAACCGCAGAGCCAGTGAGCCTGCACTCTGCAACCATTCATCATCAATTTTCCGCCAACACTCTACAGTAGTATACCGGTTCATGATAGCCTGCTCATCTGCGTTAGGATTAATTCCTATCAGGTATTCTGAAGTAAATGGCATATCTCCCGGTTCAGGCTTACCTGTAGCCAGGTAATTGAAGGCATTGGCGGCAAGGATACTTTCATTTAATGCCGAATTCCTTTTGTAAACATCCGTGCCTTCTTTGCCGTCTTTAAAGATGTATTCCCGGTCCATTGGCGGACCAAGTACATGGAATTTAACATCAGGCATTCCTTTCACCGCGACTGTTTCTCCTGGTTTGAGATAACGGATCTTCGTCTTCCCTTTTTTCAGGATCTCTTTAATTTCGCTCATCCCAGCCAGTGAGTTACCTTTTCCTTCTGCCACGTTCAGATTAATTTCTGCCAGAGAATCTAATCCGGTAACGAAAGAGTGGTGTGCTGATAGTAATTCATTTTTGAAAACATTGTTAGCTAAAGATGTTTCCAGCGTCACCCCCCTTTTTTTAATCTCTTTAATAGCATTTTGCAGTGCCGTTCTCATTACAGTTCTTTTCTTCTGTAGTTCTTCAGCGGCGCCACCGGGATCTTTGGGGTTTTCTGTCCAGGCAAACCAGGCTTCTTTAAACGTAATTCCTTTAAAGACGTCTGCACATTTTGCAAAGCCGTTCACATGATCTTCGTGTTCGTGGGTAACGATGAGCAAGTCTATATGGTTTTCAACATATTCTTCAAGGTTCTTTACATATGGTGTAAACCAGTTGCCATCTCCCCTACAACTACCACAGTCTATCATGATGATAAACGGGACTCTTTTTTTATCATAAAATTTCAGGATGAAACAATCACCCGTACCTATACAATACATTCTCACAGATACTGTTTCCGGTGACGGGATGATTTCCTTCTCCTCTCTTTTCTTAGGAACAGCCTTTTTCTTAGGTGCGGCCTTCTTTGCTTTTGGGGTTGTCATTGACATTATTTTTAATGCTGGTGAAGAAATGCAAAAGGCTCCATTATCCTGGTTCCGCCCTTACAAAAATTAGCTGCAAACTCATTCCCTACTGCACCATTCACATTATGCTGAAAATCATATTGCCTTTTCAAACGAGACATATTAATAGAGAATGTACCATTGGGGTCGGATTCATTGAAGCTGATCAGGGGTTTGGAAATAGCATATTTCAGTTTCATTTCATCCAGGTCGAAGATCAACGTACAACCACCTGCCAATTCAAAATAACCATCCTTCTTTTGTCCCTTTTTAAACTCAAAAAATACAGGCTTGTCCGCTTCCATTTTAAGTGTACTATGCTGAATAATGGAAAAGATCACCTGGTTTATCTGGCTATTTCCCGGCCCCACTCTTGATACAAGCCGGAGATTCTGTATCTGAAAAGAAGGCCAGTTATTTTTAGAGGGATTAACTCCGAGCTCCCGGAAGTTACTGACAAATGCCAATCCGGTTTCTTTGCTGAATGCTTTTGAATTAACAAACTTATTCTTGATACGTTCATGTAATCCCAGTATACCTTTAAAAGCACCTCCCTCTTTTCTCCCGCCTATATAATCTTTTGTAATATTGAAGATTTTCTCCCTGTTTTTAACATACTTGATAGTATCGCTGTACTCCCGCAAGAAACCGTTAATTATACCCAGCAGATATCTTGTATCCAGATCAAAAGGCTGCTCTTCCACGATCTTTCTATCGTATTCCATTTCATTTCCAGCCTCATTGATAGCATAATCAATATGCAGATCTGTAAAGCGCAAGCTTTCTGTACTGAGTGTTTTAATCCCTTCCGGATAAATACCTCTTCTGCGGAAAGCATCAATAAATGCTAACCTGTAATTCAGCGAATCATCGCTCACCATATCGCTGTCTGCTGTAATGATAGCTCTTAAATAATCCCCGAAAGTAATGTCCACCGGCGGACAATAATCCAGCGCCCTTATACACATAGAGAGTACATGTCCGGCAGCTTTGGCGGCTTCATCTGCCAACCTGTTCACAAGATCCGGATGCAATTCTCCCTGTGGCAATATGCCCGTACCATTGGACGCAATCCTTAACAGATCAGCTACCCTGTTTTTGTAAATATTGATAAACGCTTCGAATATGGCAGATACAAGGATACTGCCCCTCGCATGTGGCTCCATTACTGTGCGGTAATCCGAAGGATCAGGTACTTTAGGCTTCCATTGCTTTGTTATAGGGTCAATCTCACCAATTGCATCGCGCAAGCTCCCGTAATCTCCTATGGCAGACCCAAATTCCTGGGCCAGTTGCCCCAGCAGATTCTGGGAAGCAAGGTCTCCTTTGGTACGCGCAATCTGGTGCTTTAATACTTCGGGAAAAGTAAAATGCTGGAACAGCGCAACGATATCGGCAAATGCTTCATGAAAAGCCAGTACATCAGGGTTGGAGGGATCGTTGTAACTGGAATGCATTCCATCTAAAATAGCATGGGTGGTTTCATGAGCAATGATATCATGACTCAATGCCGTAAAAACGAGTGAATCCGGCATGTGCATGGTCTCATCTGCCGGATTGGAAGAAAAATATCCAAATAGTAATGACTTTTTCAACGGACTATAAAACGCATTCGCTTCTCTTAATGCATGCGGATACACCCTTAACTTAGGCACATATTCTTCAAACACTTCCTTACTTCTCCTGGGAGACCATAATACCTTTCTCCCCAGCGCCTTTTCAAAATTGTTGATAGTCGTCATGATGACGGCATACACCATTTGCTGGTGAAAATTAGGGTTACTTTCTCCCGGTTCCAGCCCATCCTGTGCCAGGATATAATTATCATTCAGGTCTACCGGTTTATAAAATTTCTGCGTGGTAGGGTCATAGTCAATTACTTCTATGTATTCCCCGGAAGGTCCGGCTTCCAGTGGTTCCCACGCCACTTTATATACAATCTCATTGATTGCTACCGTATCAATTTTCAGGGAAAGAGAAGGATCAAAGGCATATCCTCTGAGCTTTCGGAAGGGAGGGGTCTTTAACATCTTGTTCAGGTTTAATGCAACAGTGCAATAATTTTAGGTGCAGATCCTAAATATAAATCTTTTGATGCTCCCCGCAAATACCAACAAGTTTGTATTTTTTTCCGTAAAATTCCTTAATCTGAGGCTATGCAACTAATATCTTCCTGCTTACTGATCAACATGACAGGGATTCTGTCTGCAACAGGATCAGATTAGTTTATGCTTCAACCCTGTCTCCTCATTTTAGCGATAGCTCTTGCCTCATTCTCTTTCATCCTGTCGCGTACAATTCTTTTTATTAAAGCTACAGGCAATGGTTTATCCGGTGAGAAATGAATAGTTGAACCTTCTACTTCTACTCCTTCTTCTTTTAGTTTGTTCGTTACAGCAGTACCCATAATATACAGGCTGCAATACTTCTTTGTTACACCCATGCCTACCAGCCAGTACAGGTACCGGAAACAGGGTACCTTGTAACTGACTGATTCAGTAGCATCCGGCGCTACAGACAGGATTAAAGCACGCAACTCTTCCAGTTTGCTTCTGAACGGTTCCGGCTGCTTTGCTATGTATTCCGGCACCGTCATCACTTTGCTGCATCTTCCAGGTCCTTAATAACGAGCTTATCCATCTTCATCAATGTTTCCATTACCTTCTTTGCCTTGGCAGGATCTGCATTATATAATAACTTTTCCAGGTTATCAGGTACTACCTGCCATGATAAACCGAACTTATCTTTCAGCCAGCCACAACGGCTTTTTTCTCCACCCTCGGAAAGTTTTTCCCAGAAATAGTCTACTTCTTCCTGATCTTTACATTTCACGAACAGCGAAATCGCTTCTGTGAATTTGAACATTGGTCCGCCGTTTATGACCATAAATTCCTGCCCATGCAGATAGAAAGTTGCAGTGAACAGTTTTCCGTCATTACGATGAACAGATGCGATCTTTGCATCTTTAAAAACGGTAGTATAAAAGTTGATGGCTTCTTCAGCATTGTCATTATACCATAAAAAGGGGGTGATCTTTTGCATACAGTTTATTTTAAAGCAAACTTACCCTTACTATTCGGGAACCATGAGGTGCGTAAGCGACAAATTCAAGGGTATATTGCGACAGTTTAACGTAATAAATCGTAGATTCATTTAAAATGGCTATCACATGCTTATTCCAATAAGGACGGGTAAAAATAACTGGTCGGCTCAACAACCCTGTATCCTCTTAGCCGGGGATATAGGTGGAACAAAGACAAACCTTGCATCATACAAATATGATGGTAAAACCTTCTCTCTCTTAAAAGAAAATAAATACCGGACAAAAAACTATGACGATCTGGGAAAGATGATCTCGGATTTTTTAGCAGGAAGTAAAACACCGGACAGAATGTGTTTCGGGGTAGCCGGTCCCGTATTAAACGGGAAAGTACAAATCACGAATGTGCCCTGGGGAATTGACAGCAAACAGATTTCCGGTTTATACAACAACATCCCCGTTCATCTGATCAATGATCTGGAAACAACCGCTTATGGCCTTGCCGTGCTGGAAGAAAAAGACATTCATATCGTACATAAAGGCAAACATACACCTGGTAACTGGGGGATCATTGCTCCGGGCACCGGACTGGGTGAAGCAGGCTTATACTGGGACGGCAAAACGGCACACCCTTTCCCTACGGAAGGCGGCCACTGCGACTTTGCGCCACGTACAGACCCGGATATTGACATGTTTATCTACCTGAAAAAGAAATTCGGGCATGTAAGCTGGGAAAGATTACTCAGCGGCCCTGGTATTTTTACCATCTATGAGTTTCTGAGAGATGTGAAAGAAATGGACGTTCCTGCCTGGCTGACGGATAAAATGCTGGCACATGATGATGCCTCTGCCCTCATCAGTGAAAATGCAGATGACGTGCCTATATGCACAGAAACTATGAACCTTTTCATGAGATACCTGGCGATAGAAGCCGCCAATCTTGCGCTGAAAGTAAAAGCTACCGCAGGGATTTTTATAGGTGGCGGGATTATGCCCAAGAACTTAAAATACCTCGATACACATACTTTTACCAGATGGTTTCATGATTTTGGAAGGATGAGACATCTGCTGGAAGATATCCCTGTAAAGATCATCTTAAATGATAAAACTGCCTTGTTAGGTGCTGCATGGTATGCAGTAAATCCAATTGAGTAGGAACAGGCCGTTAACGGCCTGTTCCTACCTACAATTTACCTCCCCTGAAAAAATAGTGCAACACTGCTGACATAGGGTTGTCACTCCGTCATGTGTTCTTTGTGTTATAAACATTAAAACCATGACAAACAACACAATTTCCGTTACAGAGACAGTGATCACTCCTCAGGCAATGCTGGAACACTGGCAGGGACATCGCCGCCTTACCCGCAGGACTATCGAAGCCTTTCCGGAAGACAAGCTTTTCGGTTATTCCGTTGGTGGCATGCGCTCATTCTCAGAATTAATCACTGAAATCACAGATATAGCTTCCAATGGTATTCTTGGCATAGTAACCGGAAAATGGAAACGCGTGGAAGAACTGGACCATTATGGCCCAACAGCGGCCCCTGCCACAAAAGCAGCGATACTGGAACATTGGGATGAGATTACCGCGGATATAGATACACTCTGGCCACAGATTCCTGCAGAACGTTTCCAGGAAGTTGACAAAGCTTTTGGGCGGTATGAAGGCATTATCTCTGATCTGTTACTCTATTTTATTGATAATGAGATACACCACAGGGGGCAGGGATATGTATATCTCCGTACACTGGGTATTGAACCACCCGCTTTCTGGAACAGGGATTAGCATACAATTTGTAGTTACTCCATCATGGAGAGAACAACAATCATTATTTATATAGATAATAAGCCTTACCGCTTCCAGGTGGAGATCGATCACCGGCTGGGAACTACCACTTATTATGTATCCTCTGATGGTACAAATGATATTACATTTATACCCAACAGGCTAAAGTTTGATGAAAATGGTACAGTCGTGCAGGAAGAAATATTGAAGACGGTGGAACAGGAACAAATAGCCCGGTTGGTATGGCAGGAAATCCTGAATAAGCTTAAACCATAACAGAACAGGTTCAAAACAGGAACAAAACAGGTTTATCTTACGTTTATCCTACGTTAAAAGACGTAGGATAAACGTAAGATAAACCTGTTCAAGAGCCATTCATAACCTCTTTTGAGATACATTAATGATAAATAAGTATATTTACATAATAAAATAAACGGATTATGTCATTACTAAACAACAATAAGAAAGTTGGTAAAAAGGGCAATCAGGCTAAACCTAATGTACCAGGCGCTAACCCGAATGCCTTTATCCAGTCTAATAAAAACGCTGCTTTTACAAAGAAACCTATCAAGACCGGCGGTACCCGTGGTAGCTGATGCATATAAAAACATTTAAAATAGAAGGCTGCACTGAAAAGTGCGGCTTTTTTTATCTTTAACACTATGGATATCATTATTATAGGTGCCGGAGCAGCGGGATTAATGGCAGCCAGAGAATTATCTCCTTTCTTTAACGTCACTATCCTTGAGGCTCAGGTAGTTATAGGCGGCAGGATCCATACTATCCGCCCATCTATGGAAGCCGGGGCCGAATTTGTACATGGCAGGTTACCTGTTACGCTTGGTTTACTCAAAGAAGCAGGACTTTCCTACACCCCTGTTGAGGGGGAAATGTATACCGCAGAAAATGGGGAATGGAAACAGGAAGAAGGGTTTATAGAAGGCTGGGATGAACTACTGGATAAGATGGGTACCTTGACTAAAGACATGACCCTGATGGAATTTCTCGAAACATATTATGCAGACCATAAATATGCAGATCTCAGGGATGAGATGATCAGATATGTACAGGGATATGATCTGGCCGATCCCTCCAAAGTGAGTATGTTTTCTTTGTACAATGAATGGTCTGCTGAAAATGATACTAATTTCAGGGTAGATAAAGGTTATTGTGAAATGATCAACTTCCTGGCAGAAGGACGTACTATTATCACAAATAGCCCTGTTCAGAAAATAACCTGGGAGCAGGGAAATGTAAAAGTAGCTACAGCAGATAAAACTTATACGGCGCAGAAAGTGATCATTACTACCTCACTGGGGATATTGCAACATGATATTATCAGGTTCTCACCTGCTATAGATGATTATATGAATGCTGCCAGTCATATCGGTTACGGCAGTGTCATTAAAATATTACTGGAGTTTGCAACACCTTTCTGGAAAGAGGATACCGGGTTTATATTCAGTAAGGAGAAAGTACCTACCTGGTGGACACAGTTCCCCAACAAAACACCTGTTCTTACGGGATGGCTGGGAGGTCCGCCGGCAGAGCATTTTAAACAGGTTTCCAAAGAGGACATATTGAAAATAGCGTTAGACTCCTTATCTGGTCTGACACAAAAGGAGTTACCACCGCTTGTAAGCAGTCATATTTATAACTGGGCAGACAACCCACAAACGTTAGGGGCTTACAGTTATGATACCCCTATGTCAGATAATGCCAGGAAGCTCTTAAATACACCGGTAGCAGATACCATTTATTTTGCCGGGGAAGCCTTGTATGAAGGAAAACATCCGGGTACAGTAGAAGCAGCCCTGGTCAGTGGCAAAAATGTTGCACAAATGATAAAAGACTGATCCCACCATACCCGGTTATTTATTTAGTAGTGACTGAAAAAACATAATGATCTTTCGTTACCGGGTTAACTGCTTTTAAGTTGATCCGGTAGATATTCTCTCCCCATTTCTGTTTCACACCCTGATCTTCCATTGCTTCCATGGGCACCTTTTCTATAGTAGCGGTGAATTTCTCTGAGGGATAATGCAGATAGAGATCTTTTGATGGCTGGTGAATGACAAGTATTCCCGGTTTATCTATTTCTACTGCGTAACAGGTCATTAAATGTTGTATCACCGGTCCTCCTGTTTTTAACTGTACCACATCTTCTACCTGTACGTTTTTTCCACGATTTAACTTAACGCTACGCTGCCATTTCTCAATACCTGCTGCAGCGGGATAAGAAGCGCCTATATCCATTATCACTGAACTGTTGTGGTAACTCACCTGTGTGGCTTTAAACTGTGGGCCATCCTGCTGAGTATATCCATTTACAGTAGGTACATTGTGATAATCAGACCTGTTATACCAGATATCGTAGCGTTTATTACTAAACGTTTTTGCCGTGTAAGTACCCCGGCCAACATCTATCAATACAGGCAATCCGTTATAATACACCACATAGTTACCAATATCATTATGGTTATGGCTTTCATCATTATTACCCCCTTTGGCGGCTACAAAGAAACCGTCCGTACTACCCTGTTTATCACGGGCTATCATTACCTGTAAATCGGGCCACCAGAAGTCTGCCGGTAATAATAACCCTTTCTCAGCATGATCCAGTTCGTCTTCCATAAACAAGGCATAAAGATGCCTGAAGAACTGGAACCCGGCAGTGCTGGTCTTATCCTCACGGGCAAAATAATACGCTCCGAATTTCATCATATCCGGATCTTTAATATCCTTACCAAAGCGGTAAATCATACGGGCAGGCATACCAGGCTGAGGGTCTGCATCTGCAAAATCCAGGAAATAACGCTCGCTGATCTGCGCACGATAAATGAACCGGCCCATCTCTCTTACCTTCTTATCTTCATAAGCATAGGCAAATGCATTATTAGTGGCCAGGTTTAACATGGAGATATTATCATACAGCGAAGCGGCTGCGGCACCCCAGTAACCCGGGCCTTCATCACAGCCTCCATCGGCAGGATAGGGGTTTAGAAAAGCATCCAGGACACCCAGTATTTTATGTACGGCAGCAGTCCGCTTCTGATCATCTTTCTCTAATAACAATACGGCGTTGAGCCAGTTGGAACAGATCCAGGGATTCCAGTTATTAGGGCGCCTGCCATTGGCATTCGTACTCATAAATCCATGGGGTTTGGTCATTAACGGCTCGAAGATCCTTTTGTTAGTTTCATAGTAAATCCGTTTTCTTACCTGTGGAGAAATGCTATCCAGCTTTTCTGCCATAAAGTAATCTACCCAGCCCAGTAACATACCTGTTTCCGCGGAGAACAGTTCTACAAAGGGGTTGGTAACGTCCATCAGTCCGGCGTAATCCTTACTTTTTGGCAAATGCGCGGGGGCGCCCCAGAAAGACTCTTCACAGACAGACCATACACCATTTACGATCTGGTCTGTGAATCTGCCTTTGTTCTCGTATACTTCGGCTAATAACAGTGTGCCTAGTACCTGCCGTTTTTTAAAGCTGATTTCCTGGTATTCACTCCTGTTGCCATTACGTACTATCAATAGTGATTTTACAGCAGGGATACCCGGCCATTCATAATTGAGAAAACCTTCAGCTTTTTTTATCAGCGCTTTTCCTGTTTCGGCATCGGCTTTCGCCCATGCAGGTCTGTTGCCGGTACGCGGGAAGGGTTCCCATTTAACCTGTGGTATCAGGCGCTCTGACAGCTGTTTTCCGGAGTATTTTCCGCTTAGTAAGTCCTGCGCGGATAATATGCAGCAGGTCAATAACAGGCAGATAAAAAGTAGTATCTTTTTCATGTTTTAATAATCCCAGTTGGTGAGAAGAAGCATGTTACTTTTAAAGTCGGTATGTTTTTCCCAGAGAGGGGTTAAATCCAGTGTATATTTCACTGCAGCTACTTTTGCCAATTCAAGGAACTCCTTATCATCCCTGGGTTTAATCTGCTGATGATCCCATGTTTTTGTTCCTTCTGCATAAGGTAATAACCAGGTAAAAGCCTTTTGCAGTTTACCATAGTGCCACAGATCAACATTTACATTTTCCGCCAGCAGTGCCAGTTCGAAGAATGCTCTCAGGTTAAATAATGAATAGTTCCAGGATAAGGTACGTGCCAGTTCTTTGGGTTGCTGTCCATCTGCTTCCAGTTGACTATCAATTCTCTTTTTCGTTTGCTCTTCCAGGATTTTCTTTGCCAATGCCGGTTGCGCTGTAAATAATGCAATGGTTACCTGTTGTACATCATACCAGGTGCCATGGTTATTTAACTCATCAGCTTCATCCAATCCTACCGGACTGGTACGCATCCAGGTGAGGTAATCAGTATACCAGGCTTGTATGGCTTTATAATCAGCAACGGGTAAAGCGGGCGAATTCTTTAATAATTGTATACCATCTATCAGCATGGGTATATTATGCAGATCTATCAAGCCAATACCTCTGCCCTCTGTGATACCAGGAATGGCCTGCCCATAATTTAAGTGCGGGTTCATGCGCGTAGCCGGATCCAGGAACCAGGTCTTTAACAGTTTGGCAGCATGGGTAGCATATTTTGTATCACCGGTATAATACCAGGCCAGTCCTAACAGGTATACATCTTTGGATAATGCATTCTGATATTCATCATCCTTAATGGCATACCGCTCCGGATTGATCTGTCCATCCTTTCGGATATAGGGCAGGCCGTTAGTTTTACTGGAATCCGGCCACCAGTATGGACCTACGCTCATGTAATCATGTTTATTACCACTGGGTGGTGTTTTCTCTTTGTATACTACAGAATAAGGCCCGCTTTTTAAAGATTCATCCGCATCCTTTATCAGCGCTGATAAAGCCTGTTGCATAACAGGGTCGTTCTTTTCTATCTTTTGCTTTGCATTGAGTAATGCTGCTGGTTTAACAAGGAAAGTATGAGGTGGCAAAGGCGCTGCATACATCCACAACAAGAGTAATAATTTCATAACGATAGATTTTATTTAAGCATATAACGTTTCATACTGATTACCGCACTTTTCTTTGCATCGTCTGCTTTGTTAATATAAATATAAGCTCTGTATTTACCATCCGCAGTTTCTATCCAGACACCTGCTTCAGATTTTAGATTGATGGCATAGTCCGGTGCATCCGACATCTTCAACTGTTCGAAATCCAGATCATCAATATAAATGCCGTATTGCAGACGCGCGAGGTGAAAATCCCGGAGATTCCAGACTTTACTGATTTTAGTTATCTTGTTGGCCCCGGCTGGCAGTATTACATCAGGCAAATATTCCGGTTCTCCTCCTGGAGATACTAACGCGTGACCAAAGGAGATATTGGGGATGGACCTAAAAAGATATACAAGATCCAGCTTATCAGTTTTTGTAGCGGCATCTGTTGCATTGTATACAGCCATATCTGCAATAGAAATAAAATCCCCGTCCTTTACCGGCAAATCAAGTACTATATCCATTTTAGAGATCACGTAAGGGCCCATTTTATAAGATACGGCTTCTCCATCACTGCTTTTAGCGGAAAAAGTAAAGGTGACTGATTTCCCCTGTGCTTCTTTTGGAATGATGTAATAGTAGCGAAGTGTAACGGCGTTCGTATCTTTTGTAAAATTAACTTTTGTGAAATTGTTTTCATTTACGGAAGGGTCTCCTACCTGTATGCCTACATCTACTCCACTGCCATTCGTATAGTAGGATTTATTCTCCAGGTAAGTACCGGCAGCGCCAGCGATGGATGCTTCTACCTGTGCAGAGATTATTTTCCCTTTCGTTAAAGGTAAAGCCATAGCGTAGGCGAATTCTATATTCAGTCCGGCTACGTTAGGGCCGAGTGTCCTTTTGATACAATCGTTCTGTAGCGCGTCTTTGGGAACAGGAACGGTGTAGTCTTTATCCTTACAGGCTGTTACCAGCAATAATAATATGATTACTATATTTCTCATTTTATTTAGATTGTACGGTGATGAGAACTTTATATGTTTTCCTTACTTTCCTGTTACCTGATATCACTGTATAGGATTTAGGATTTGTGAGATCAGAGAAATCAACTTTTCCTGTGATTTTAGGGTCTAGTTTAGCATCGGTGACTAAAGTGAACTGCGGATAAAGGTTTTTTAAATCCGTACCGTAAAATACGGTGACGTCGATGGTGCAGGCAGTAGTATCTATTACAGCATTCTTTGTTCTTACCGTCTGGAAATCTACTCCCAGTAATTCAAAGTTGCTGACGTAACATTCTGCACGGGAAGTGATCAGTAATCCGTCTTCATCAACGGGATGGTCTTTGGAGCAACTGATAAAGGCGATAGCCAGTAAAAAAAGTATCTTTTTCATGCGTGAATATTTTTATAACCAGGGGGTATTTTGAGTGAGGTTGGGATTGCGGTCGCGTTCTCCCGGGGGAATTTTAAAGATGTAACACTGCTGGTATTCCCTTTCAGAAGAGTTCTGGAAATAGCGGGACATCTGCGCACCATAAGTATCTATACGCCATACCCCATTTCCATAAGGCGGGTTCCATACACGTTCTATTGCTCTCCAGCGTCGCAGGTCAAAGGAGCGTTGCCCTTCCCCGAACAGTTCTATTATGCGTTCCTGTTCTATTGCGCTGAAGAATGCTTCTCTGCTGGCAGTTTTATCTGCGTTCAGCGGAGGCAGGTTTCCCCTGTGCCTTATTTTATTCAGTAACAGGATAGCATCCGCCTGCGGACCATTTACCGCGTTGGTGGCTTCCGCATACATCAGGTATACATCTGCCAGGCGCATTACCGGGTAGTTGTAGTTACCATCGCTACGCCCCTGCCCTGCATAGTTGCGCAGGAACTTACGCAATACATAACCGGAGTTACACCCATCTGTATTGTAAGTCGTATAATTAACCCCTTCCAGGGTAACCGCCTGGTTCCAGGTTTTATAAATGAAAGGCACCCAACCTGTGGATTTCAATGAGATCATGCCTACACTCATTTCATAATCCCACATAATGGAAGATTTCATCCTGTAATCACGGTCTGCATAACTCCGGGGATTTACAGCCGAATTTAGCGTCGTTCTTGCTCCGGCAATACTCGGGTTCATCGGGATGAGTTTCGGCGCAAAATCGCCTGTTATGATCGATTGGTACCTATCTGCGATCTCATAGCGAGGAGATACCCAGCATTGAGAGCCTTCATGAGAACGTCCGGCTACATCGCGCATCAGTTCTTCTCCCTGGTTGGTTCCGGTACCCCCATGCGTAAAAGCCATGATCATTTCAGGATCTCCGTTGGCTACCGGGGTGAAGAGGTAATAGTAGTTAGGCAGCTTATCTGCTTTGCCCAGGACATCACACTCCCCGGGTTCACCGTTACGGAAAAGTACCAGTCCATAGTCATTGATGACATGTCCGAAGTCTTCGGCAGCAGCCCTGTAAGCGAGGGTAGCCGCAGCACCGTCCGGTACGAATTTGTCCAGCTCAGGCCAGCCGAACTGGTTCCAGCAGGCCCAGTATAATTGCAGTTTACCACGGAAAGACAGTGCTGCAGCTTTGGAAGCACGGCCTGCTTCAGCAGCTTTTACGGGCAGTTTATCAAAGGCATAGGTGAAATCGGCCAGTGCGGAGTCTTTCACCTGTCCTATGGGTATGCGGGTAAGACCAGCCACTTCTGAATTGTTGTAAATAACATGTCCAATATAGGGTACATCACCCCACATGGATATTAACCGGAAGTAGACCATCCCCCGGAGCAGTCTTGCTTCACCTATGATCCTTTCCAGTTCAGGTAAAGAGGTTGCACTGGCGTGGGGCAACATTTTAGTGACGTTCTCAATAACGTAGTTGGCGCGGTTTACACCACCGTAGAGGTACTGGTACATTTTATCGAAGTTGTCGCCATAACCGGAAGGGTTATAGTCTCCGTTATTGTAAGCATCTCCTTTTTGCAGATTACCACTGGTGGTGCTGGTCCCACGGGTGCGGAAATATTCTCCCTGCCCGTCGAAGTAGTAATCGCGGTCGAACAGGGGCCTGATATCGGCATAAGCTCCCATCAGGGCATAAGTAGCATCGGCTTCTGTTTTCCAGAAGGAATTAGCCCCCAGTTCAGTAGTAGGTTGTTGTTTCAGCAGGTCTTTTGTGCAAGCGCCTGCGAAAAGAATTATACAGATAAGATATATAGTTATTTTCATGGTGATCAGTTTTTATAGGCTTATATTAATCCCTGCTGAATAAGATCTATTCAATGGATAAGCATTGCTCCTGTTGCCTGTCATTTCGGGATCAAGGCCACGGAAAGAAGTAATAGTGGCAATGTTTTCTGTAGAGCAATAAATCCGGAAGCTGTTCACTCCTGCCCTTTTCAATAATTTAACAGGCAATGTATAGCCAATCTGGATATTCTTGAAACGGATATAGCTCATATCATCCAGCCAGAAGGTAGTCTCCACAGCATTATTACTACCATTCAAACGGGGCCATGGACCATCGCGGTTCTCTACAGACCAGGTATTATTCCAGTGGTCCCAGGTAGAAGCATAACGCTGTGCAGGAAGGTTGGTTTTGTTGTAATTATTCAACCAGTAATCCTTGCGGCCGGTGGCACCCTGTATGAGAAAAGCCACATCAATTCCTTTCCATCCAAAATTGGCGCTCAGTGCAAAATTGGTAGTAGGCCGGTCGCGCTGTACAGAAGGATCTGCTTTCATATCATTACCGTCTATACGCCCGTCCCCGTTTAGATCTTTGCGTAACAGGTCTCCGGGAGAAGCTCCCTGTGGCGTAGCATTGTACACATCCTGCCATGTTTGCGCAATGCCAATGTCTTCATAGGTATACAGGAAATGGTAAGGCATATTCAGGAAGGTCCATCCTCTCCCTAAAAACTCATTCCATTTTTCCAAAGTGGTTTTATTATAAGAAGCATTGAGGTTGATACCATAATTGAATTTATTTATTTTATCGGACCAGGTAATATTTGCTTCTACTCCTTTATTACGCAGATCACCAATATTCTTTCTTGGCGCATCATAAGCACCGGTAAGCAGGTTAGACATTTCAGAAGGGCGATTCATGCCGGTCGTTAACCGGTTGTAATAATCCAGTTCTGTTGTCAGCCTGTTATTAAAGAAACCAAGATCAAGTCCCAGGTTCATTATTTTAGTAGACTCCCAGGATAAATCCTTATTCACCATCTTCTCGTTCACAAAACCTTTTACGATACCACTGTTCAGTATGTAGTTGCTGGCAGCCAATGTTTCCTGTTGTTCATATCTACCCACACCACTGTTGTTCCCTAAACCGCCATAAGAAATGCGGAACTTACCATTGCTTAATATGTGTTTTGTGAATGCCTGTATGAATCCTTCTTCCGTGAAACGCCATCCTACGGCTACAGAAGGAAAGAAACCATACTGTTGTCCCGGCAGGAATTTAGAAGACCCATCATAACGGAAATTGGCCTCGAAAAGATAGCGGTCGAAAACTGTGTAGTTTACACGGCCGATATAGGAACGTAATCCCTCCGTACCGGAGTTACCACCGGTGCTTTGTATATCTGTCAATGCAGCATCTACTTCATGTAATGTAGGATACAGGCGGTCGTTGCGGGCAGTACCCTGGTAGCGGTCGTACCAGTATTCTTCGCTATATACGCCTACTACATTTATATCATGATTTTTACCGATAGCAGTATGATAATTCAGTCTTCCGTTTAACATGGTTTTATACCCTGTATTGGTATAGTTACCTACACCGGCATTATCGCCCACGTACACACGACTACCAAAATCATTCGTCTGGAAATTAAAAGACCGGTTAGGTATATTGGCATTCCATCGAAACTGGTTGTAATAATTCAATGTATAGTCTACCCGTCCTGTTAATCCCTTTATTGGTTGCCAGTCCCAGTATACCGCTGCTGTTGCTTCCTGCCGGTTCTGATGGTTCAGCGTATTCATATATACGGTATAAGGATTGTATGCCTGGGGGTCTTCATTATAGGCCATTACGCCACCATAATATCCGGTAGCAGGGTCATAAGGCGTAATACCCGCAATAGCATACTGCATATCAAAACCAGCGGTATTTGTGGCATCATCATCTGTATAACCATCTGCCAGTGCATATACATACCTGGACCAGTTACCGTTAAACTTCAGTCCTACATTCATATTCTTCCGCAACTTATTATCATAATTAAAGCGGGCATTGTAGCGTTTGTAGTCATTATTGATCTGTAATCCTTTTTCATTCATCACACCTAATGAGATAAAGAAATTGGAATTATCGGAACCACCGGATGCCGACAGATTATAATTCTGCATCTGTCCCTTGCGCATGATCACATCCCACCAGTTGGTATCAGGGTAACGTAAAGGATCTACCATGCTCATGGCCATCCACTGATCTATTGTTCCATCTTTAAAATTATAATTCGACCGCAGCGTGTTTACCGCAGCCGCACGCTGATGAATGGTTAATGCGCGTGTATAGTCAGACATAAATTCATAGGAGCGGGTAGGCACTTCTGTTGTTAAAGAGCCACTGAAATTAATGACTGTTCTCTTCTGCCCTTTCCCTGATTTTGTGGTAATAAGAATAACACCGTTAGCAGCTCTGGAACCATATACGGAAGCAGAGGTAGCATCTTTTAATACAGAAATACTTTCCACGTCATTCATGTTCACACGGTTGATGTCCACATCGGGCATACCGTCTACGACTACCAGCGGGCTACTGTTATTCACGGTGCCTAATCCGCGGATCATCAGGCTGGCGCCGTTGTTACCCGCCATACCGGTAGATTGTGTAGCGGCTAATCCCGGCACTAAACCAGACAAAGCCGAAGAGGCATTGGGCAATGCCCTGCCGGTAATTTTCTCATCTACTTTAACGGCAGATACGGCACCTACCAGGTTTATTTTTTTCTGTGTACCATATCCGACTACAACGACTTCTCCCAGCGCCTTCTGGTCGGCTTCCATTTGTACGTTGATAGTCCCCGGTCCGTTAAAAGCAACTTCCTTTTTAGTGGAGCCTATGAATGAAAACACCAGTATTCCATTGATGGTATGCACGCGTATTGAATAGTAGCCGCTGGTATTGGTAACGGTGCCGGTCTGGCTGCCTTTTAATGATACGCTTACGCCCGGTAAAGGTTGCCGGGTGGCATCTGTAACGCGGCCTGTTATCAGTGTATCGGGTAATTCGCTTGCAACAGCGGTAGAGAACAGGGGTAGGAATACAAGAAGTATCCCCCACCTGAGAGGTAGAAAATTAATCATAACGTTTCATTTAAGTGTGGACAATAAGGGGGCTGTACCGGTGGGTACACCGGCAAACTATAGTACAGTTATGCAAACGTTTGCGTACTAAGTCATGTCATTAAATATTAGGTAAATTGTTGTTGCCATACGTGGAATGGATTTTAGTTGATTAAGGTTCGTGGAATTTTCAGTTGTTGTACTTTAAACTTTGGGCTGTTGTCCTTTAAACAAAAATATAGATAAAAACAATCGATTGCAATTAAATTATTAAATTGCCGTGAATTAACCCACTGTTATGAAAAAACTAGCTTTTATTCTGTTACTATGTTATTGCCACACCCTCTCCGCACAGGATAACAACCGCATGTTATGGTGGCGCGAAGCCCGCTTCGGAATGTTCATTCACTGGGGTGTTTACGCACAACTTGCAGGTGTTTATGATGGACATGAAATCAACAAGGCCGGCGAATGGATCATGAACAGAGGCAAGATCCCTGTTGCGGCTTATAAACAACAGGCGGCCGCACATTTCAACCCTGTAAAATATAACCCGGACGAATGGGTACGCATGGCTAAAGATGCGGGTATGAAATACATTGTGATCACCGCTAAACATCACGATGGATTTGCACTCTTTCATTCGAATGCCAGTAAGTGGAATATTGTTGATGCTACTCCGTATGGAAAGGACCTATTATTACCACTCGCGGCGGCTTGCAGGAAGTATCATATCAAACTGGGCTTCTATTATTCACAGGCACAGGACTGGACAAATCCAGGCGGTGCCGTCAACCGGAAAGTAACTTCAGAAGGATGGCCTAACCCGGACAGCGCCAAAATTGATGCCTACACCAAAGACCATGACGGTCATTGGGACCCGGCACAGGAAACAGCCACCTTCGCCCAGTACATTGATAAAGTGGCAGTGCCACAGGTGAAAGAACTGCTTTCCAACTATGGTGATGTAGCTGTTCTCTGGTGGGATACTCCTACCAATATGACAGACGATGCTGCTCAGAAACTTCAGGCGTTGTTAAAACTCCAGCCCAACATCATTACCAATGACCGGCTTAAACGTCCCAACTTCCCGGGAGATACTAAAACCCCTGAACAAAAGATCCCTAAGAAAGGTGAAATGGATGGGGCCGACTGGGAAACCTGTATGACCATGAACGGTACCTGGGGGTATAAAAGCACTGATCATAAATGGAAAAGCGATACCACTCTTATCCGTAACCTCATAGACATTGCATCCAAAGGCGGTAATTATCTCTTAAATGTAGGCCCTAAAGCAGATGGGACTTTCCCGGAAGAAAGTATCCGCAGTCTTAAAGCTATTGGCAACTGGATGAAAATAAACGGGGAAGCCATCTATGGTACCCATGAAAGCGAATTGCCAGCGCCAGCCTGGGGACGTGTTACTGCTAAAGGTAATTATCTCTATCTTTCGGTATTCGATTGGCCACAGGATGGGAAACTGGAGATCCCAGGTACAAAAATAATCTCTGCTCAATTATTGGCTAACGGTAAGAAATTGATAACAAATGACATGACCATCAATTTACCCGCAAAAACGCCCGACGGCATTGCTGCTGTAATTAAAGTACAGATAAAAAGATAAATTAATATAATTACTTTTGCCGCCATGGGATACCGCGACGTTATAGTTCCTCTGGCATTAGGGCTACTGCTGATCTTTAAGGGAGGAATATTTATCCACCCTGATACCGGCAGTTATAAAAGAAAAAAAAAGAATATAAAAGTTGCCGGATTTATCCTGCTGGGGATCGCTTTGGTATATACCATCATCACATTCAAAACGAAAACCTGTATTACCTGCTGATCAGCTTTTCTATTAATGCGATGGACTTGCTAAAGCGTTCCTCCCAGGTGCCGGTTATTTCCTCATATCTTACTTTATGGCGCGCTAATATTTCCCGGTGTGAATGATCCAGCAGATTGCGGTCTTCTTCACTCAGCCTCGTTCCATCCTGTACATATTCCACATCATTGTTCAGATAGAGATACAGGTCTGCCTTGTTGCGCTTATAAATCACTTCATCTACTTCCGGGAGTTTATCAAAAACGAACTGTGCATATGACAATGTAATATGAATATCGGTGTCGATGATCAATAAAGGACTTTTACCTACAGATGCATCGGCGATCCGTTCTGCATGTATACTGGCTATCAGTTCCAGATCTTCCATACTGAAGTCATTCGAATCTGCCACCACATCTCTCCCTGCCTCCAATACATAAGCACTCTGGAAATGCTTTGATAATTTATCGGTGAGTGTTGTCTTCCCCGTTGATTCTGTTCCCAGTATGACTACTTTCGTAATGAAATCCTCTTTTACACTTTCCGGCAGGTAATTCCAGTTGCCATAAGCATTTGCCCTGATCTTAGCAGCAGATACAGGATATAGCTTTTTATCCGGATCAAAAGGGATATGTTCTATTCCCATAAAACCGGCAACCAAATCGCCATAAGGTTCCGAAGTAATTACCAGGGAATGATCAGGAAACAGCATTTTAAACGTCTCTGACCATACTGCCGATACTTCATGAGAAGTAACAGAGGTACCTGGCAATTCATCCTCATTATAATCAAAAGTAATGATCTCAATATTCGGCACATGCTCAAAGGTCGTTGCCATCCATTTTTGCCTTACTGAAGCAGGTAACAGCTCTTTATCACTGCAACAGATCAATATTTCTATATATTTACTCCTTCTTTTTTATTTAGTTGCAACGGACATGCAGCGTAAAATCTTAACTTTAGATAGTATCACTCATCCGTACCCCATGAAGACCTTGAATGCTATTTCACTCTCAACAACATTACAATGTCCCCATTGCCATAAGTTGTACAATATAGAAGAACGACAGTCTTTCGCTACCTGCTGCAATCAGCCTTTACTGACCAATTACGACCTGGACCTGCCTAAAAGCCATCTCCTGCACAGCGCTGAGCGAACAATATGGCGATACGCGAAACTATTACCGGTATTCGATAAACACAATATTGTGAGCCTTGGTGAAGGCTGGACCCCCATTTCTGAGTTATCTGCACTTAGTCAGCGTAACTACCTGCTTTTAAAAGACGAAAGCGTAAACCCTACCGGTTCTTTTAAAGCCAGGGGGATCAGTGTGGCGGTGTCTAAAGCCAAAGAGCTGGGGATCACGCATTGTATCATTCCTACAGCAGGTAATGCAGGGGGCGCTTTAAGCGCTTATTGCGCCAAAGCGGGTATCAAAGCGACAGTTGTGATGCCCAGGCATACGCCTGCTACTCTGCAGGAAGAATGCCGTATTTATGGGGCAGAACTGATCCTTGTTGATGGCCTTATTGATGATTGTGGTAAACTGGCCAGGCAACTGGTAGCTGAAACCGGAGGGTTTGATATGTCGACACTGAAAGAGCCTTACCGTTTGGAAGGGAAGAAAACAATGGGCTATGAAATAGCGGAGCAGCTTAACTGGAAGTTACCGGATGTGATCATTTATCCTACCGGCGGGGGAACTGGTCTTATTGGCATGTGGAAAGCTTTTCATGAGATGCAGCAGCTGGGATGGATTACCGGCCATTTGCCGCGGATGGTGATTGTGCAGGCGGAGAATTGCGCACCGATGGTGAATCTGTTCGAACATACGCAAAACATTCCTGCCTTACCTACTATTGCATATGGCCTGGCAGTTCCGGCCCCTTTTGCCAAGGACCTGATGCTGGAAGTACTGGGGCAGAGTAACGGCACTGCCCTGACTGTATCTGAACAGGAAATGGAAGATGGTATTGTTGAAGTAGCCAGGGCTGAAGGGGTATTACTTTCTCCGGAAGGCAGCGCTACTTATATTGGTTGTAAGAAACTGGTAGAGAGCCGCTGGATAGCAGAAGATGAAACAGTATTATTGTTTAATACGGGTTCCTGGTATAAATACCGGTAAATCAGATCAAAAAAGTTGAGGCTGCCCGTAATGGGCAGCCTCTTTCACGGCATAGGATATGACAGACTCAATAATCATATTTCTGATCAACATTCCTTTCATCCACACTAATTCCTTCTTTCATCCACTTGGGCATTGGTTTATCTTTTAGGTAATGATCAAAGAACTGCCCCATACGGATAGTCCAGTCTTTCTGTGCAGGCAATCCATTCAGTGTATGGTCTTCTCCTTTATAATTCAGTAACCAGGCCGGTTTCGCCAGTCTGCGCATAGCCAGGAAAAGATCTAATCCCTGCGTAAATGCAACGGCTCCGTCTTTATCATTATGGAAGATCAGCAAAGGTGTCTGTATCTTATCTGCATTAAAGATGGGAGAATTTTTAATGTACAGGTCTTTGCCTTCCCATAAATTTTTACCAATACGGGATTGTTCTGTTTCATACTTGAAAATACAGGGCGCCCCATTACTTCTTACAGCGAAATAATTGTAAGTCATATTCGTCACAGCAGCACCTGCATTCACACAAGCAAAAATATTCGTACGTGTAATGATATAAGCGACTTCATAACCAGACCAGCTATGCCCCTGTAAACCAATATGCGCCTTATCTGCTATCCCTCTCTCTATCATGGCTGAAGTACCGCTGACAACGGCATTATAAGCACTTTCACCAGGTTCTCCTACCGTAAAGTGTACATCCGGGCGGAATACAACATATCCATTGCTCACATAAGTTGGAATATTGATCGTACAGGTACTGTACATAGGTGTAAAATATTCATGCAGGTCTTCCGTATGCGTTTCATAGAAGTCCACGATCATCGGATACGTTTTCGTAGAATCATAATTCTCAGGTAAGTACAACAATCCCTGGTTCTCCCTGCCTTCATAATTCTTCCATTGTACCACTTTTGCAGATCCCCAATTGTAATCCTTTTGCTGAGGATTAATATCTGTCAGCCGCTGCTGCCTGGTAAAATCGCTGCATCCCCACCAAAGGTCTTCACAGGTATTGTAATTCTCCTTCGAAAAAACGCATGATTTTCCGTCTCCTGCCATCTCCATTACTTTCACAGAATAAGCAGGATCATCAACCAGAGCTTCCACCTTATGGTTTGCCAGCCGGTATACTCCTTTTGCTTTGGTATGCTCATTAAAACTGTGGAGCAGCAGGGGTTTCGAAATATCCAGGTGTTCATTATATTCAGCAGATAACAAACGGAATCTTACACCATGTTGTCTGCCATAACCATTGGTTACAGAATAAGCTTTCTTCTTACCGCTAAGATCTATCACCCACAGATCATAACGATCGTATATCACCGCGCTGCTGCCACCATCTGCCCATCCTGCAAGGCCATACGATGGTGCAGGTTTAGGCATGTCAAAATCTTCTTCGTGCACAGGATAACCGATCTGATCTGAAATATCAATGAACTGACGGGTAGCTGTATCCAGCACCTGCCACTCCTTTTTCACCGCATTATAAATCACTGCATATTTACCATTTGGACTCCATTGCGGATTTGCGTAACAATCCTTTGCGACGAGAGTACGTTCTCCTGTATGAACATTCACCATGTAAATATCATCGTTATTATTATAACGCCAGTCTATCGTATAAATGTAGGGCTTAGGGTCTGTTTGTAAAACGTAGTTGTAATTATCAGCATCAGGTGCCATCAAAAACCCATTCATATTCTCCCCTCTTACCTCTACCCATTTCTTTTTATCAATATGGTAGATATATTTTGGCTCATCCAATGCGGTCTTATTATATACACCTCTGCGTTGTTTTCGTTGTGTCACCGGCTCATTCCATGTCCACAACTCCAGTTCAAAACCTGTATTCCCGCGCTTTCCTGCTGCCGGAGCAACAGGATGCAAAGGGATGAGATCCGGCAAGAACTCTTTCGTTTCAGCTGTAATCTCATATGCCCGGGTTTCTATACGGTAACCGGCAGGCGCTTCAATTTCATTAAAATTCAGTATCTGCTGAGGAACACCTTTCTTTACAGAAAAAGTATACAACCGATTATCAGATAAAATAGTACCTGTTCCCTTTTCAGGATCAAAAGAATAATCTGTAACATCTCCGGTGAACAAGATTTTCTTCTCTCCCTTCAAAGGGCCGGCAAGCAACTTCATATTCCGTATATAAATGATAGATTGGCCATACAGCGTATATTTTCCCTCATGCTCTATGACAGTACTATCATTTGTCTCCACATTCCAGATCACCATCCTGTTATTACCATAGATAACGTTGGCAGATGCGGTACCGCAATTGATATAAGAAGATTTATCCCACAGGACCTTCTTCCCGTCCTTTAACCGTACCAGGACCATCGAGTCCTTTGGGGTAGTATACTTCAGCCATTTACCATAATCAAAGAAATCAGTGCTTCTTACATTATCCAGCTGTATCTCTTTCCCATTATGTGTGTTCGCCAGATACGTCGTATTTCCTTCTGCGTAATGGTACATCACCCATTCGCCATCATACGAAATCGTGGGGACCGCTAAATACCGCCACTCTTTATAAGCGGACGTATCCAGTGTTTTCTTTTGGGAAAACACTGGTAAAGTACATCCTATCATCACTCCTATAAGAAGACTCTTCATTAGTTTTCTGTTTTTAAGATCTCGATAACATAAGATATTTCATCTGCCAGTTTGCTGGGACTACCTTCATATCCTTCTGAGGTATAGCGGATATATCCATTTTCCACAATGATTTTCCTTGGTATTGCAGATGAATTAAAGAACGGGGTTAAACTTTTAAATACATTATTATCGTATAACACGTTAAAACGGAAGCCGGATGTGCTGATATACTTTTTAATATCTTCCTTATAAGTTTTAGACCTTGGCATTGTGGCAATAAAATAGAATCCCACAGACGGATCTTTCGCATATTTGTCTACCGCCAGCTGCATTCCGGGGAAAGCCATTTTACAGGGGAAACACCAGGTGGCCCAGAAATCGATCACAACGATCTTATCTTTCCAGTCAGCAGAACTGACAGTTTTCCCGTTCATGTCTTCCAGTTTAAAAGCAGTAAACTTCTCTCTGATCAGTTTGGCCTGGAGGTCTTCTTTTATTTTTTTCACATCATCCGCTGCTTTCAGTGATTCCAGGTAAACATCGAAACCGGCACTATCACCATGTAATTCTTTCAATTTGCTGATCATAGCCGGGGTAGCCGCGTTAGCTCTGATACCTAATTCCAGCATTGGCAGGACCTTTGTCTCTCCACCTGTATTTTCCAGTATCTTAATACGTGCTTCATTCAGAGCGGCGCCTGTATATTTACCTTTCTCCGTCAGCAAATCGAGGTAAGGTATTGCCTCTGTATACTTCCCCATCTTAGTGAGCAGGCGGATATGAATTGATAATTTATTGTCCATCTGCATACCCGCTATTTCGTCGGCCTGCATGTGTGTATAACGCACGTCCTCCATGTAAGACAGGTCATGTCTTTTCTTTATCATGGCATCGATCAGCGCTTTGGAAACAGGGTAGAGTTTCTCTACCGGTAACCTGTTCATTATGAAGACGCCTTCGATAATCGAGTGATAATTTTCATTCAGTGTAGCAAAATTCATATCCGGTATCAGCGCGAATAATTTATCGTTCTGATTAGACACAAAATAAGCAGGCGCTAATGTCCGGTAAGTATTGTAGTAAGTAAATGCCTGACTACCACCTGACTCTTTAACAGGAAAATCATGTAAAAATTTCTCCAGTGCTATCAATTTCTTTTCATCCAGGGGCATGCCATATGCCTCACTATAACGAGCGAATCTTGCTGTTTTCCCATGGGGATATTTCTGAAGAATAAACTGTCTTACAGAATCAGCTTTATGTTCGTCTTTGAGTTGAAAGCGATATACGTTCTGGAAAGTCACGTAATTATCTTCTGTCAGATTAGGATCTCTGGATAAACGCTCCATGCTACGTACTGCTTTCTCAGGGTACTCATCCCCTGTCTGTAATTTCAACATAGCCAGGTAGCTGTCAAAATACTTAGGCATATTCGGCAGGTAATCTTTCATCTCTTTCCTTACCCACATCTCTAATGCGTCATTACTGATCTCGAATTTATCAAAGTAATGAGGAGCTTTACCCATTGATGGTTTACGGAAAATACCCCATGCGAGTTGTCCGCCCGGTACATGTTTCCCGTCTTTACTTATTGTAGTGGCAACATAACCATGATCATTATTATTATCAGCAACTGTCACATTCCCATTTTCAGCTGTATAAAACAGTAATGCTACAAATGCACAATTCTCCGGTAATTTATACGTTCCTTTACCATCCTTTAATACGATATCATCTACTGCCCATTCATAATCATTGAACATATACACCAGGGCAGAGATATTGTCTTTCTGCTGTAAGGGGCCGCCTGTTTTAACGTAGTTGATACGCATTGTATCGCCTGCCACAGGAACACCAAAATCTTTCAGCCGGCTGCTGCTATCTGTCTGGCTGTACACGGCATGGCTTACGCCAAGCAGTATAGCCAGTATACTTATCCATCTATACTTCATTGTAATTGTTTTTAAAGAGAGTACCGGAGGCATTTCAAATGCCTTCCGGTATCTTCACTCGTTGGTAATTATGGTTGGTTAAGGATTTTGTTCTATTTCCGGGTTTAACAGGATATACTTCGTCCCTATAGGGAATACGTACCTGTTACTATTGGGTGTCAATGTATAATCCTGGTGATTCAGTGTGCGGGTTACCGTTACCTGTAAAGCAGCGTCTTTATTATATCTCTTCTGATCAATCCATCTTAGTCCTGTACCAAAAAATTCACGTCTTCTTTCTGCTACTACGCTTTTCAGTGCATCAGCAGCAGTGCCGGTTGCAAGGTCCGCATAATCAGCCGCTGCAAAACGCTGTTGTCTGAGTGTATTCAGTATACCGATCGCTGTGGCAGCATCATCTGCACGGGCAGCGCATTCTGCTTTTATCAGCATCATTTCAGGCACAGAAGGTCCCTGGCAGAAGTAATTACCTTCCTGGCTGTATTTGTATCTCCAGTAGCCATAACCAACAAATGTGGGATAAAAGTTACCACCTGGTTTTACAAATAGTGTGTAACGGGCATCCTTTGTACCTAACAGGTTTAGCAAAGCGGTATCCAGCTGTATACCTGTATATCCGTAGGTGTTGATCTTGGAAAAAATGACTTCCGGATCTGCCAAACGGTAAGGTATAGCCGCCGTATTACCCACGTAGGTGGGCAGATTCAGCAGACCACTTTGTAAAGACAATGCCTGATCAGCATAGGTACGCGCATTGGAAAAATCGCGTTTGCACAGGTATGTCCTGGCCAGTAATGCGTATACAGCCGCTTTGGACGGACGAGTATTATAATCTGGCAATGCAGGAAGATCATTCACAGCAGCCAGCAGGTCTGAAGTGATCTGATTATACACGGTAGCTACAGAAGCACGTTTAAGGCTGGCATACAAGTCTGGTGTAAGTAATAAAGGCACACCCAGGTCTGAAGCCGCAGTGGTACTGTCATACTGTTTAGCATAGATATTCACCAGGCACCAATACGCATATGCACGATGTACCAGCGCTTCTGCATACAATTGTTTCTTTAGTGCATCTGTTCCGTTTTCACTTGCCATCACCCCATCTGTTGCTTCATTGCATACATAGATGGCTTTGTATAATTTTTCCCAGTCTACATCCGATTGTGTATCTGACCAGTACTGCGCCTGCCAGGAGTAAGCATTTCTGTTAATATCGATCATGGCTACCTGCCTGGTAGTATCCATGAAACGGGTATCATCATTGGAATAGATAGGTAAACCAAATCCGCCTTCCAGTACTGAAGAGTTATCGAGTAATGCACGATAATCTTTTGTGTATTTTAACACACGATTCCCTATCTGATCTATTTCCACATATTTACGGCAACCTGTTGTTAACACGATCACCATCAAAAAATATATTGCTCTTTTCATTAGAATGATGCGTTGATGTTAAATAAATAGCTGGTTACCGGAGGCATGCTGTAATAGTTGGAATTGGCATTGAGGTATTCCGGATCCAGCTTTTCTTTGTTTTTTGCCCAGATCATACCGAGGTTGCGGACGTTACCGCTGACAGACAAACTCTTGAATACTCTTTTAGGAAGCATAGATGCCGGAAAATGATATCCCAGGGAAATCTGTTGCAGGCGTATATTATCTGCACTTCTCACCAGCTTATCTGAGAACTTGTAGCGTGTTATACTATTGTTGTTCACGTTCGTCAATCCTGGTACATCTGTATGTGCCTCATCTCCTGTTTGTTTCCATCTGTATGCAAGATCTTCCTGACGACCTAAAGTACCATAGAAGCTACTGAAGGTAGGGTAATTAGTGATGGAAGGTTTTAAGAATACATGTCCCATATAGTAGGTCATCTGCACGCCCAGATCAAAGTTCTTATAACGGAAGGTGTTAAAGAATCCTCCCTGGTAAGGCGCTATTTTCACACCTACATATTTCAGGTCATTGATATCAAATGCAGAAGTAAGGTTGGTGGTACTTTTAATCACATTTTTATCTCTGTCGTAAATCTGTGTCTGACCGGTAGCAGGGTCCAGACCAGCAGATCTGTACACGAAAGTAGCGCCCACAGGATAATTGTTAAGCGCAGAAAAACCACCCTGTACAAGCGCTGATGTGGTAGCGGTATTGTAACGATTATCTGTGATCCTCGTTTTGTTATAGGAGAAATTGAAAGTAGAAGTGATTGCCCAGTCTTTTTTATCCAGCAATTTGCCGGTAATACCAAACTCGTAGCCACTGCTCTTCATCTTTCCGGTGTTATATTCAAGAGAAGACCATCCGTAGGTAGCATCGTATGGGAGAGTCGTTAATATACCGCTACTTTTTTTCTGGTAAACATCCACATTTACTATCAGGCGGTTGTTGAACACGCGCAGGTCAATTCCTTCATTGATTGTACGGGTAGTTTCCCAGCCAAGCTGCTGATTGGCCGGATTGGTAATATTAGCTATCGGTAACTGTGTATTAGGATCAACCGCATTCAGCGATATAACGGCTGTATTATAGCCACTCAGCGGTACTGAACCACCTGTTCCATAGGTTAGCCTCAGATCCAGACCATTCAGCCAGGAAAAGTCCTGCATAAAATGTTCCTGTTGTGCATTCCATTTAAAACCAGCAGACCAGAAAGGCCTGGCCCTTTTACTGCGTGAAATTCCCAGCAGCGTGTAGTCGTCGAAACGTGCACTTGCACTTAAATTATAGCGGTCCTTATACACGTAGGCAGCATTGCCATAATATGAAAGGTAGCGGTTCTTTTGTTCGGAAATACCTGTTGTTACGGTTCCTATTGTAGTAGTATAACCATACATGGTCATGTAAGGTGTGGTAGGATTCACTGTACCAAAACTATTGGCATCTTTATCATACCCATACCGCGTACTACCGTAAGACTTATTATACGTTTCCCTTATCTCGGAGCCAAACAATCCGCTTATATGATGATCCTGCCCAAGAGAGTGGGAAAAGTTCAGCTGTCCGCGCAGACTATAATCATATGCGTTTGCATCAGTCATGGCATAAGATCCTCCATAAGGGACATTATATACCGGCTTACCGGTTGTAGAAGAAATAGTAGTAGCGGTGTTCATAAATATCCGGCCAACATAACTATTCACATCATTAATTGTAGTTGAATTATTGATATTACGCTGATAAGCACCTGATACGTCAAAGTCCATCCAGTTTGTGATTTTAGTATTCACACCCGCATTCAGGCGGATCTGGTTGGAAGTATTTTGGGTATTGGAATAATTCAGTTCATCAATAGCGTTATATGAAAAAGGAAGATATCCCTGTGCTACAAAACCAGCTGCTACTTCAGGACGGAAATTGATATCTCTAAGGATATGATTTCCATTATCATCTACCAGCATATCGTAAGGACGCAGGGATGTACTGGAATTACTTAATGCATCCAGTGCTGCCAGGTTAATTTTACTTGCTGCATACTGATAATTAAATCCTGTTCTTAATTTCACTCTTTTGTTAAACAGATCATTGGTGAGGTTGGCCGTTAAGAAAGTGTTCCTCGACTGGTTACTTCTGTAAATAGGAACGTCTTTATTGTAGTTACCAGATATATAATAAGAATTATTATCACCACCTCCGGATATTGATAAAGTATGTTGCTGATTTACGGCGTTCTGCAACAGGTATTTTTGTATCTGGGAATAATTACTTCTGGAAGATATCTTTGCGATAGCAGCATCAGCTTCCGCCTGTGTAGCCGTTCCTCTCTTTACTTTAAACAACCATTCTGCCACATCACTTGAGTTAGTAGTATATAACGGATCATAATAAGGAGAGGCAAGAGGATCTGTATAAAAGCCTTTGTTCACCATTTCTGTTTCCAGATCTACATACTGTGCGCTGCTCATCCAGTTGAGCTTTGAGAGGGGAGCTGGTTGGGAAATACCAACTGTAGATGAAATGCTCACTACAGGAGCTCCCTTTTTACCATGTTTGGTTTGTATCACTATCACACCGTTAGCGCCTCTGGCACCCCATACGGAGGTAGCCACGGCATCCTTCAGGAAGGTGATCTGTTCAATGTCTTCCGGGTTGAAAGCAGATAATATTGAACCATTAGCCATTGAAGAAACCGGCACGGAGGTGAGTTTCTGTTGATCACCGGTGGCGATCATCGGGAAACCATCTACAACGATCAATGGTGCGGTATTGTTTGTAAAAGTATTTACACTGCGGATCTGTATTGAATTCTTATAGATATCAAAACGTACACCCGGTACCTTTCCTTCCAGGCGTTCCATGAGGTTATTAGCAGGTACTTCTTTTAACTCTTTTGCGGTTACAACGCCATAAGAGCCGGTAGCCCTTTCTGCGGAGATGGTCTGATAACCGGTAGATACGTTTACGGTCACTTCGTCCATTGCAATAGGAGCTGGTTGCAACCTGATGGTAAGGTCTGTGCTGTTACCAATAGTGAGTTCCTGTGTTTTAAAGCCAACATAGGTAATGACGATTACGTCTCCTACATTCAGCGTTATGTTAAAGTATCCTTTTGCGTCTGTGATAACAGACCTGATGGTGGAACCTTTCAGTTTGACGGTAGCCCCCTCTAATGGGCCTCCCTGTCCGTCGGTAACATGTCCCTGAACGGGTACAGGTCTTAGTTCTGCCAGTATAGCTGGCAATGACTTCCTGCTTACGAAAATTGTTTGCTGCTGAATCAGGTATTGCAGGGATTGATTCCTGAAGATGATGTCCAGGAACTGTTTCAGCGGCATATCTGCTGCGGACACTGTTACTGTTTGCGCATCTTTAAGAAGGTTGCGGTCGCAGAAAATAAGATACCCCGTTTGTGTGCGGATGGTAGCAAATGTTTTTTCAAGCGGAATATTGCTGCCTGAAAGCGTGACTGACTGCGAAATCCCCTTTGCATTGACCCCCACTAATGCAATAAAAAGGAAGAAGGTGGTTAGTTTCATTACTAACAAGATTTTGGCTGAAAACCGGCTACCGTTCGGCCCACTATTGGGCATGGCATTGTTGGGCCGGTTACAAAAAGCATTTTTTTGCATACCTTGCACTTGGTTTGGTTGATTGAAAAAACAGTTGTCCCTAAAATAATTGTCTATTCGGTTTTACCAGGCTATGAGCCGCTCTGAATCTCACCTCAGAGCGGTTTTCCTTTGTAATACCGTATCATTAAAAAACAATTCCGCCAATGTTTTATGGTAATACGACCAGACGCTTACCATTCTCGATCCTGAAATGCACCCCTGACAATTTTAATCCCTCTAATACCTGCGATAGGTTCAGATTCCGTCCTATTTCTCCATAGAACTTAGTAGAGGGTATCCCCTGTTCATATATTACTTCTATGTCATACCATCTGGACAATTGCCGCATAACGGCCTCAATGCCCAATCCGTCAAAGTTGAAAACACCTGTTTTCCAGGCGATGACCTGATCAGTATTTACATCATTATTCACTGTTAATGTTTCGTTCACTGCAGCCTGTTGTCCAGGCTTTAATATGGTTGATTGTGTACCCCTGTTTACTTTTACGCTTCCTTCCAGCAGGGTAGTATTGATACTTTGTTCGTCACTGTATGCATTGACATTAAAACGTGTGCCCAGCACCTCTACAGCTGCTTTGTCCCCTATCTTCACCTTAAATGGCAGCGCCGCATTCTTCGTCACTTCGAAATAAGCCTCGCCGCTGATCTCTACTATTCTGTTTTTTATAAATGCGGTAGGGTATTTTAATGAACTCTCCGCATTCATCCATATTTCAGATCCATCCGGTAATACTACCCTGAATTGTCTTGCTTTAGGCGTTCTTATGGTATTATAACTTACGTCAGCGGCGTCTTTTGCATCATAAGACAGGATACCGTTCTGCAGGTTAAGGCTGGTACCCTG
The DNA here is from genome assembly GCF_009758125.1 of Chitinophaga oryziterrae. Taxonomy (GTDB): domain Bacteria; phylum Bacteroidota; class Bacteroidia; order Chitinophagales; family Chitinophagaceae; genus Chitinophaga; species Chitinophaga oryziterrae. Next base: position 115,497 of record NZ_WRXO01000003.1, on the reverse strand, counting down.
CTGAGTAGCGATGATACCATTCTTCAGACTGTCCAGTTCAATAACGTCCCCGTTTGCGAGTGTAAGAATGGCACCTGTCTTACCGGGAGCGATATCCTTTACCGCTACGATCTCTTTAGTTGCCGGTTGTTTGAATATCAGCCATGTACTGCTGCCTGCCAGTAATAATACTGCTGCCGCTGCCCACCACCAGGTACGCATTTTCCTTACCTTACCTTTTCCGTCTTCCCTCAGTTTCCTGTCCAGTTCCTGTAAGAACTCCGCTCCGGGAGCCTCATAAACGGTCCCTGTTGCAACCTGTTGTAATAAACGATGGAATTCACCGGCACCAGCTTCTGCGTACCAGTCAAAGAACATCAGTTCTTCCTCGCTGCTCAGCGTTCCTTCCATATATTTATTTAATAATAACAGTTTCTGTTCTTCGTTCATACAGGGGAATATATATTACAGACGAACTGCCTGGCAATTCGTATACGGTCATTTGAAAAAAATAATTATTTGCCCCTGGACCAGAGGATAAAAAGGAAGGAGAACAGGCCACCATGCTCTTTCAGGAGTTCTTTTAAGGCATGGAATGCAGCATAAAAATGTTTTTTGGCGGTGACTACAGCGATGCCGCATCTTTCCGCAATTTCTTCAAAACTGAGGCCTTCCTCTGTGCGTAACAGGAAAATCTCCCGTTTTTGGGGATCTAATCCATTGATGGCACGGGTAGCTATATCGTGAAATTCTTTATATACCAGCTGGTTATCTCCCCCCTCTGTTATCATTTCCTTTTTACTGATAGCTTCCATTGCCTTCAGATGTACTTTTTGTCGTCTCAGTACATCAAACAGCCGGTTTTTAGCAATTTTAAAGGCATAATCTTCAAAAGACCTTACCAGTAGCAGTTTTTCACGGGCTCTCCATATCTTCAGGAAAGTCTCCTGCAGGATCTCATCTGTTTCATCTCTGTCTTTGGTAATAAAAGTAATGGCTACCTGCAGATTGGGGTAATAATGAGTGTATAACCGGCCATAAGCATTCTGATCGCCGTCAGCTGCAGCTCGTACCAAAGCAATCTCATTCTCTAATAGTACGCGGTGAAAAAGTGAATTGTCTGAATGCGTCAAATAAAATAAAGAAGATTATTCTGCAAGATACATAATCAGTCCTGATGGTCACATATAATTTAAAAGAACGTGTAATTGTTTTCCCGGATAAAAATCATACCCGATCACTTAAAATAGCTAAATGCCCTACAGTATTGTATTCTGATCATTTTCCTGATATCAGGAAAATGATCAGAATACAATACTGTTACGAAGAAAATATTGGGAATTGTAATGATTTAATTTAAATTAGATATTACAACAATATACTGTTAACCACCAAAACTCAAGTTCCACTTTATGAAGAAAGAGCAGATTAATGAACTTTTCGGGCAATTTGAAAATGCCTGCTATGATTATAAAGGTATAGAATGCTGGAGCGCAAGGGAGCTGCAGGTCATTCTTGGCTATCACAAATGGGAGAATTTCCTGAATGTAATCGAGAAAGCAAAAAAAGCATGCGAAAACGCCGGGGCAGCGGTTTTCGATCATTTTCCTGATATCAGGAAAATGATCGGTTTAGCCAAGGGTGCGCAGCGGGAAATTGATGATATAGCGCTTACCAGGTATGCCTGTTATCTTATAGCACAGAATGGGGACCCTGCTAAACCTGAAATAGCATTTGCGCAAACTTACTTTGCTGTGCAAACCCGCAAACAGGAAATTATTGAACAAAGGTTACTTGATATAGCAAGAGTAACCGCAAGAGAAAAACTTTCAAAATCTGAAAAAAAGCTTTCAAATATTATTTACGAAAGAGGGGTAGATGAAAAAAGCTTTGCCGTCATAAGAAGTAAAGGCGACCAGGCACTATTCGGAGGATTTTCTACTAATGATATGAAACAGAAATTAAAGGTCCCCGATAGCAGGCCATTGGCAGATTTCCTTCCTACCCTGACAATTAAAGCAAAGGATTTTGCCACGGAGCTAACCAGCCATAATGTGACAGAAAAAGATATGAAGGGGGAAAACCTCATTTCTAAAGAACATGTTGATAACAATGCCGCTGTACGCAAAATGTTAATTAAACGCGGCGTAAAACCTGAGCAGTTGCCACCTGCAGAAGATCTGAAAAAGGTGCAAAGAAGGCTGGAGGGAGATGAGAAAAAGGTTTTGAAGGATGCAAAGAAAAAAAAATAATAAATTATGCCTGATGGCCAGGTAGATAATTCAATGCAGCAAAACAGCAAAACCCTTTACCACACTACATTCTGATCATTTTCCTGATATCAGGAAAATGATCAGAATCAAAAAGTAAACAGGAGAAGCTAAAGAGATGAAAAAAAGAGGTGAAAAAAAAGTACCTTAAAATCAAATCTGATATGGTCCATGAAAATATACCTCATCCCTTTTATAACACTTATTTTCAGCGCAGGAATCTCTCATGCACAGTTCAAAGTAATCGCCTTCTATACAGCCAAAGAAGACCAGGCACATATCAGCTATGTACATGAAGCTAATAAATGGTTTCCTGCCATGGCCAGGAAGTACCACTTCACTTATGATTCTACCAACAACTGGAATAACCTGAACACAGCATTCCTTTCCAAATACCAGGTAGTATTGTTTTTGGATACCCGTCCGGATAAAGAGGAACAACGAAAAGCTTTTCAGCAATACATGGAAAATGGCGGCGCCTGGATGGGTTTTCACTTCGCCGGCTTCGCACTTACGCCTTCAGATTATCCTCAAAACTGGGACTGGTATCACAATGAGTTCCTGGGATCCGGCTCTTATAGCAGCAATACCTGGAGGCCTACGTCTGCAATACTCAGGGTTGAAGATCCTGAACACCCTGCGGTGAAGAATCTGCCTGTAACCTTCAGATCAGCTCCCAATGAGTGGTACAGATGGTCAAATGATCTGAGGAAAAACCCGGATATTAATATATTACTCTCTATCGACTCTAGCAGCTTTCCTCTTGGAACAGGCCCAAAACTGCATGAAATATGGCATAGCGGATACTACCCCGTTGCGTGGACCAACAAAAAATACAGGATGCTGTATGTTAATATGGGGCATAATGATATCGATTATGAACACCATACCAATAAGGAATTATCCTTTACCTTCGATAATGAGATACAGGATAAATTTATTTTAGATGCCCTATTATGGTTAGGTAATGGTAAAAAAAGGAAATGAGCCGCCCCTCATCGTTACACTCCGTCTTAATGATGAACATCAGCAGTTTTTTAATGCGTTACGGGCCGCGCATTTCCCTGCTCATGCAAATTACCTGCATGCACATATTACGTTATTCCATCACCTGCCTTCTGATGAGCCATTCATCAGAGAGCAACTGCTGAAATTTTCTCATCATACAACGATCTCTTTACAGGTATGTGAATTACGATACCTGGGTAACGGTGTCGCATACAGTTTACAATCAGAAGAACTGTTACGGCTGCATGCAAAAATGCAGGACGCATTTTTGCCCTGGCTGAACAGCAAAGATCAACAGGTATTATGGCCGCATATTACGGTGCAGAATAAATCCACTGCTTTTAAATCACAACAATTATTTGAAAAGCTACAGGAAGATTTTATTCCTTTTGAGATCAAAGCAACCGGTATCAATACCTGGTTGTATTTAAAAGGCCCCTGGAAGATGGTTGAAACATTCCCTTTTGAGAAATAGCATTTGTTTTGGATTCATGGGCGTTTTTGCCTGTGGTGTAGCAGGAAGCCCTGTAATGAACGGGAAAATGTACGATAATAATGTATACCGGACGCTACCTGGGTCCCCCGGAAAACCCTGAAGGGGAGGAAAATGCCAACCTGCCTGCTAAAGCAGGGAACCTTAAAGAGAAACTTTTATTGATATATGGCACTATAGACAGCTCCGTTGTATGACAGTATTCAATTAAATTTTTAATGGCCGCGGCAGACAAAAAGGCACAGGCAGATTGTTTCGTTTATCCGGGTTATGAGCATAACGTGCGCGGTTATGAGAGGATTCACTTCATGCAAAAAGTGAGTGATTATTTTGATTTATATCTGAAAAACCTGAAATAATAATTGATTGATTTCTAATTATATTTGGTGGCCGGGTTTATTAAAGGTATCTTCACTGCACATTATAATATAATACAATTTTAAATGAGCACAAAATTAAACGGAACTGTAAAGTTCTTCAACGAGACAAAAGGATTTGGTTTCATTAAACATGATGAATCCAATAAAGAAACTTTTGTACACGTAAATGGTCTCGTTCATGAGATCCAGGCTGATGACCGCGTTGAGTTTGAATTACAGGAAGGAAAGAAAGGTATGAACGCCGTTAACGTTAAACGTATAGATTAAGCTTGCTTATCTTTATACAATGTTCGCAGGGCTAACTTAACAGTTAGCCCTGCTTTTTTATGCCCACTTCATGCTTCAGACAGGACGGAGAGTGGACGGAGCCTGCCTTAAAAAAACCTTAAAAAAAGAGAATGCTGTCCCATTGCAATCGTTAGTAGTAATTTAGTTAAAGATCTGTTAAGAGTAACGTACGTTCACCCTATTCAATTACCCTCTAATAACCTAAAATCCCCTTTCAGACATGAAAAACAAGTATGTAATGTACCTGGCGGTAGTCAGCGTATTCATCTTTTCCGCATGCGGTAAAGAACAGCAAAAAGCCAACAAAGACGTAACACCTTCCGCTACAGTAACTGCCCCTGTAGATGCACAGAGCAAAGATCTGGTACTTACACCAGGCGGCTGGCGTCCGGCTTCCAAAGTAGGACGCGTAGCGCCCGGTGAACACCTCACGGTGAACGGTGAAAGGCTCAGCAAAGTAGATGCTGCCGGTAAAGTAATCCAGGACTTCGGCGCTATTGAGAAAAAAGCCGGTAACCTGCCAGACTATCCTACCAACGTCACCATTCCTGAAGGACGCAAGGTATTACCGCTGGGTTCCGGCTGGATCGCCTACACTTACTGGACGAACTCCTCCTCCACTCCGATTACATCTTTCAGCAGTACGTTTGTAGTGCCACCAGCTCCATCCACATCAAATGGACAAACGATCTTCCTTTTCCCTGGCTTGCAAAACTCTTCCTACATCCTGCAACCTGTTCTGCAATGGGGTCCTTCAGCTGCCGGCGGTGGTAACTACTGGGCTATTGCCAACTGGTATGTAGATGGTTCCAACGGTACTGCACTGTTCAGCAACCTGGTACGTGTAAGCGCAGGCACCAGTTTAACAGGTATCATGACACAAACCGGTACTACCGGCAGTAACTACAATTATACTTCTGCTTTTAGCGGGTATTCTTCTATCACACTCACGGTTAACAACATCCAGAAACTCTACTGGGCAGCCGAGTCACTGGAAGTATATGGTGTAACAGTATGTTCTGATTATCCTAATACCTCCAAAACAAGGTTCAGCAGCATTCAACTGTTAGTAGGCGGTGCACAGTCATCTCTTTCATGGAGTGTAGCCAATGCTGTGACCGATTGCGGTCAGCATGCCACTGTGGTTACCAACGGTACTCCTAATGGTATTGTAGATCTTTACTATTAACAGGATTTGGTTTCATCAATAGGGCCGTTCTGCAATATTGCAGGGCGGCCTTTTATTCATGCCATTTACCGGTATTCTTGTTGAAACTATATAACAGGTAAAACAATGCGGGAAGAATAAGAATACTACCCAGCAACAGCGCCATCCCCAATGAATAAATTGCCTTATCCTGACCAGCATGTTCCATCAGGGATAAATATCTTCCTCCTTTCATAATCACAATATTGGGATAATGACGAAGCGTAATGGCCAGTAAGATCATCGTTACCTGAAACCCTGCCAACACACGAATGATGATCACCTTTCCTTTTTTAAGCAGTAAATACCACAATAATACCAGCGACAAAGACGCTGCTGTAATTGCAATAATTCCCACTGCATTCCCAAACAGCCAGTTATCCAGGGGTATCCCTTCAGAATGTGCTACCACAAATACTACCGCACCAAATACTACGGCCGCTACATTCATCTGTTTAGCCTTGCGGATAAACCGTTTGCGATTATGCTCATCTTCTGTTTCTCCTATAATAAAAATAGCTGCCAGGAACCCGCAGATAGCTACGGTGAAAAACCCTACTGCTACAGAAAACCAGCTCAGCCAGCTGAATATATAGGCAGATAAAAAGTCATGTGCATCAGGATCTATCCTTCCGGATACTGCACTGGCAGCTATCACACCTAAAAAGAAAGGCGTGATAAAACTGGAATACACGAAGATCCTGTTATACACCTTCTGCATATTATCAATGACTGCATCATAATTCCTGAATGTAAAAGCTGTTCCCCGTGCGATAATACCGAATAACATAATCACCAACGGAATATGTAAATGGGTGGAGATCGTTGCGTAGATATCCGGGAAGCCTACAAACAGCACTACTATCGCAATGATCAGCCACATATGATTGGCTTCCCATATCGGGGCAATGGCCCTGTACATGGTAGTGCGGGTATGCTGCTTATTTTTCTCAGATGTAAATAATTCTATGATACCTGCGCCAAAATCAGCCCCACCCAGCAAAATATACAACAGTATGGCAGTCCATAGATAAACAATCACTACGTAAATCATACAGCCTGGTTTTTAACATCATAAATTTTACCTACCATTTTGATCTGCCTGTATAACAGGAATGTAACGATCAGCGACAGGGAAATATACATAGCGGTGAAAATGTAAAAGGAATAAACAATGCCAGGCATTGGCGTAACGGCATCAGCAGTACGCATGATACCATTGATGATCCAGGGTTGCCGCCCTACTTCCGTGACCGTCCATCCGGCTTCTACCGCGATGAATCCCATTGGCGTAGCAATGACGAACATACGTAATAACCATTGTCGTGACAACCAGCTCTTTTTCTTCAGGATAGCGATGAAATAACAAACGGCTATCAGCAACATTACCATCCCCAGTCCTACCATTATCTGGAAAGCATAATGAGTAATTGATACAGGAGGCTGATTCTCCACAGGAATTTTATCTAACCCGTCTACAGGTGTTTTAAAATCACCATGTACCATAAAGCTTAATAAACCCGGGATTTGCAGACCATAGTTCACTTTCTGCGCTGCCACATCAGGAATCCCTCCTATTAGCAGCGGAGCGGCAGGTTCTGTATGAAAATGGGCCTCCATGGCAGCCAGTTTTGCCGGCTGGCGTTTGGATACGTCTTTAGCAGAAATATCTCCGCTTAATGGTTGTAAAAGTGCTGCCACACAGGCAAAAACGGCTGCAATCCGGAATGCCTGCGTATGGAAATATACGTTCTGCTTTTTCAATATCATCAGGGCATGAATGCCTGCTACGGCGAAACCCGTGGCGGAAAATGCTGCAATACACATATGTAAGGCCTGTGAAAACCAGGCATCGTTGAACATGGCTTTGACGGGATCTATGTTCAGATATTGCCCATTCACAAAGTCGAATCCTGCAGGACTATTCATCCATGCATTGGCAGCTACTACCAGGATACCGGATACCAGTCCGCTCACTCCTACTACAACCCCGGTCAGCCAGTGAAACCATTTATTGAAGCGGTCCCACCCATACAGGAAAAAGCCCAGTGCAATGGCCTCTATAAAGAAGGCCGTTCCTTCCAGGGAAAAGGGCATCCCGAAGATGGGGCCTGCATGTTTCATGAACTCCGGCCATAACAGCCCCAGTTCAAAGGACAGCACGGTACCGGATACCGCTCCTGTGGCAAAAAAGATAGCCACTCCCTTACTCCATGCCTTTGTGATATTCTTATAAACGATGTTGTTAGTGCGTAGCCAGTAGAAATGCGCCACTGCCATAAAAAAAGGCATTACCATTCCAATACACGAGAACACAATATGAAAGCCCAGCGAAAGCCCCATCTGCGACCTGGCAGCTATAAAATCATTCATATATATATTTTGTATAAGTCAAAACTACTAAATACTCAGCACCACGTCCCTGATAAAGATCATATTTTCGTCAGATTAGCTAAAAATGCTTGCAAAGCGGCTAAAACGATTACCTTTGCACATTTATGAAGAAAATTATAGATTACCGGAAGCTGCTTGGAGTGACAAAAACCACGGAATTACAGGAATTAAAGACCATTTACCGAAATTTAATGAAGGAATGGCATCCTGACAAATTCCAGGACGATGACGCTAAAAAGCAGGAAGCTGAAGAAAAAAGCAAACAAGTGATTGAGGCTTACCACTTTCTGGTAAGTATTGCTCCTGAAACTATTGAGGCTGCCTTACCTCAATATACAGAAACGATCTCTGCGTCCATGATCCTGGACTTCTCTTATACAAAGACAACCTTACTCCTTACTTTCCACGACGGTAGCAGTTATGAGTATTTCGAAGTTCCGAAAGCGCTCTATATTAAGCTCGTCAATTCAGATTCTCCCGGAAGATTCTGCCGCAGGCATATCTACCACGAATTTGTATACCGCAAAGTGAGCAAGGCCGTGGTAGCATAATTGCTGCCATGGACCGGATCGCAACTATATACACTGATGGAAGTTGTCATACCCAGCACCTCAATGGGGGCTGGGCGGCGATCATTTTTATCGATGAAGAGAAAGTAGTGCTTACCGGTGAAGCAACAGACACCACACATAACAGGATGGAACTCACTGCCGTGATCAAAGCCATCCAGTATGTAAAAGAACATCATCCAGCCATTACGGCTATACGTATTATTTCAGACAGCCAGTATGTTGTTACACTGGCAGACAGAAAAGAAAAGCTCTCCGCCCGTTCCTTTTCCACTAAAAAAGGAACGGATATACGTAATGCAGACCTTGTTAAATTATTCCTCGATCTCATCGTTGACCCTCCCGTTGAATTTATAAAGATCAAAGCCCATCAAAAGAGTAATAACGAACTCAATTTCAATATTGTAGTAGATAAACTTTCCCGTAGTATCGTTCGAAAACAGCCATAACAGCCACCTTACACTTATCTGCCGAAACACGCCGTTTATGAAAAAATTGCTGCCGCTGGTTAAGTACCGGTTTCATAATGGGATTACCGGACACATATTTACAGCGTAAAATCTTATCATAATAAAAAATTAACCGATGCCCAAAGTACCCCAACTTTTTGTTGCCTCATTGCTATGCCTGTCACTTTTTAATGCATGTTCCAAAGAAGGTCCTACAGGACCCAAAGGAGATACCGGAGAGACCGGAGCCACCGGAGCTGCAGGCCCAACAGGTGCCACCGGACCTGTTGGAACAGCCAATGTGATTTATTCTGCCTGGACATATGCACATAATTTTAACGATTCTACAGTAGATAATTCCAATATCAAAGCAGGTTACGTTGATGCGCCAAAAATCACCTCTACTATTCTGAATTCAGGTGATGTAAAAGTATACTTTACGTATGGTGGGGGTACTTTCATACTACCTTATACAAGTAATGCAGGTGGTAAACCAAACACCATTTCATTCACCCCTTTACTGAGTAAAATACTGATATACCGCTTCACACATGATAACTCAAATTCAATAGCGCTCAGTACATTACTGCAATACCGTTATGTGATCATACCTGGTGGTGTGGCTGCAAGAAAAAATAATATCAACTGGGATAATTATGCTGAAGTAGCAGCATACCTGGGTTGGAAAGACTAAGTTGTTGTTGTGTCTTTGTTGAAACTAAGAAGCCGTATCTTTTTCTGATACGGCTTCCCCTTTTATAATATGAGGCCATGACTGGCCAGTTTCTCTTTTGTAGAAGCATAATCTACGTGCAATAACCCGTTAATACCGAGGCCTTCAGCCACGGACACGAACATTGCACGATCTTCTATATACAATACTTCCTTTGGTTGTACGAATGCGATATCCAGTGCAATACGGAAGATGTCCGCATCCGGTTTGCGGAAATGAACAAAGCAGGAAGAAATGAAAAAGTCCACAAATTTATTGATCCCGAATGTGGTGATCCTGTATTGATTTAACTCACGCCCTTCATTATTCACGATAGCGATCTTTAAGCCATACTTTTCTTTCAGCCTGCAGACCATCTCTATCATTTCATCGTAAGGTTCCGTTCGGGAGAACATAAACTCTTTAAATGTATCCCTGGTAAAACTACGGTCCTCGTAGAATACGATCCTGTTAAGATACTCATCCATCGTGAGTTTACCTTCCTCATAAGTATCAAAGGTAAGGTGATGCCTTTCTTCGAACTCTATCGGATCGAGAGAGAAAGTACTTGCCGCCAGCTTGCGCGCTGCGCGATCCCAGCCATTAGTCAGGAGAACACCGCCTATGTCTATAAATAGTGTGGTAATTGAAGATGTCTGCGCCATAATGTTTATCTAATAGACCACTAATTTAAGCATTATGCGTTAATGCCTCACAATTACATCCTCCAGTTCTTCTAGTGTTTTTCCTTTTGTTTCTTGTACATTTCTCCAGATGAATATAAAACCCAGTACACAAATCACCGCATAAATGTAAAAAGTACTGTCTTTCAGCCTTTCAAAAAGGATAGGGAAAGTGAATACCAGTACGAAATAAGCCGCCCAGAGGGACAATACAGCAATAGAAGTGGCAGCGCTCCGGATCTTGTTGGGGAATATTTCTGAGATCAGGACCCAGGTAACAGGCGCTAACGACATCGCATATGTTCCTATGGCTGCCAGCAGGAACCAGGATACATTGGCAGAACCTGCCGCCAGCATTCTTACCACGATAATATACAGGATAGCCAATCCACCGGCCCCTATCAGCATTAACGGTTTGCGACCGAGTTTATCCACTAATACCATCGCCAGCAACGTAAATACCAGGTTTACCCCACCGATGAAAACCGTCTGTAATAACTGCCCGTCCTGCGAAACACCTATACTCTGGAAAATTCTGGGAGTGTAATTGAAGACTACGTTGATACCGCATAACTGCTGGAAAACAGCCAGGATGACACCGATAAATACGGCGGGTAATACGGCCTTATTAAATGCAGGGCCTACACTTAGTTTTTCATTCATCGACCGCTCGATGATCCCCAGTGAATCCTTTGCATTGCCTATTTTTTCCAGTATTACTCCGGCTTCTGCCGACCTGCCCGCTTTTACCAGCCAGCGGGGACTTTCCGGCAGCCATAAGGCCCCGGCGAAGAATAACAGGGAAGGAATGATACCCAGCCCAAACATCCATCTCCAGGCATCCGGGCCATTATTTCTTAACGTATAATTTACCAGGTTAGTTACCAGTATACCTGTCACTACGGTCAACTGGTTAATGGCCACCATACGGCCCCGTAAATGCGCCGGCGCTACCTCTGCGATGTACATAGGGGACAACATGGACGCCATGCCCACACCAATCCCTGCCACCAGCCGGAAGCCTATAAAGAAATCCCGGGCCGGCGCTAAAGCCATCGCCAGAGAAGAAATGCCAAAGATGGCTGCGGCCAGTAACAGGCCCTTTTTACGCCCGTATTTATCTGCCATAGTACCAGCTACCAGACAGCCGATAATTGCCCCCAGGGCCAGACTGCCAGTCGCAAATCCTTCCCAATAGGCATCCAGACCAAACTGTTGCTGTAAAAAGGGCAATGCCCCTGAAATAACGGCGAAATCAAACCCAAACAGGTAACCTCCCAGTGCAGAAATAAAGGAGATCCCAAGGATATAGGTATTATTATAAGATTGCTTCATAACTGGATTTTAATTATCTCACTCCAAACGCGTAAATCGTATGTTTCTCATACACTTCTCCCGGATGTAAAATAGTACTTGGGAATGAAGGATGGTTCGGGCTGTCAGGAAAAGCCTGTGTTTCCAGCGCTACTGCCCCATGTTTGGGATACAAACCGCCCAACCACCAGTTAGCAGTATACAACTGCATCCCCGGCTGATCTGTAAATACCCTTAGCTCCCGCCCTGTTACCGGTTCATATAACACCGCTGCTTCTGCTATTTCTCCCGCGCTATTTAAAACATAATTATGATCAAACCCTTTGTCATTGGGAAACTGATCAATGTCATCCCCTATCCGCTTAGGTTGCTGAAAATCCAGGGCGGTGCCCTCAACTTCAATAACACTGCCATCAGGTACATTATGATCGTTCTTACCGGTATAATGAGAAGCGTTAATCTGTAAAAGATGACCGGTTATCAATTCCTGCTCAAAACCACTTAAATTAAAGTAAGAATGATTGGTAAGATTCACAGGAGTAGGTTTATCCGTATGACCCGTATAGCGGACACTTAATTTACCCGTATTATCCAGTGTATATCGTACCTGTACCAGTAAATTACCGGGATATCCCTCTTCTCCATCTTTGCTTAAATATTCCATTACCACACCTACCCGATTCTCCTCCCTGATCTCTGCAACCACAGACCAGATCTTTTTATGAAATCCTTCAAAACCGCCATGTAAATGGTTGGTCCCATCATTCACAGAAAGTTGTACCGGTTGCCCCGCTAATGTAAACTTCCCCCCTGCGATACGATTGGCATAACGCCCCACTACACAACCAAAATACGCATCATTCTGCTCATAAAATGACAGGTTACGAAATCCTGCTACAATGTTCTTCATTACACCACTGCTATCTGGTGTGTAGATAGCCGTAACGGTACAACCGAGGTTCGTAATATTAATAATAATCTGATCATTTTTTAAAGTGATCAGGTACAGGTCTTTCCCATAACTCGTACTCAAAACAGATAACATAGATTATTCCTTTATCAATGGGTTAAAAACTGCTCCCTGATGGTTAACATCCAATTGCACCACTTCATCCAGGTATTTACGGCCTTGTACAGTATCACCAAGACCAGAATACCCTAGTCCTGCCAGGTATTTACAATGAATCGTATTACGTAAATTAATGTCCATATCAAACACCAGCATATCCGGCAGGGATACGGCGAAGTAGTCTATATATACAGCATCGAACATATGCTGCTCTCCAAATAGTATGAAACGTTCAAAGATCTCCCTGGCTTTTCCCGGCTCACCCAGTTTCTGCCAGGCTAAAGCCTGGTATACGATCTTATCGGGCTGAGGATCGTTATAGTAAATAGCTTGTACCGGTTCACTGATGCCACGTGTAGCTGCGATAAAATACTCTCCTGCTTTATCGGTCTCGTTTAATCCTTCATATGCGCAACCCAGTAAATAATGGATATCATTCTCCTGGGCGCCATATAACTTGCCTTCTCCAAGATTATCCGGATAAGTGGATACTGCCATCAGTAATTCAAGTGCTTTTTTGAACTCTTTCTGCTGAATAGCCTGTTTAGCCAATTGCGTATAACACAGAATGTACTGCCCTACTACACGTCCCTCTCCGCCTTCCCAGGGATGGAATTTCCTGTTGGACAATAATGTTTTTGCATGTTCAAACTGCCGGAGATTATTGTACAATGTTATTCTTTCCAGGTAAAGATCATCCCTCTCTTCTACTAAAGCAGCATGTGTTTCCAGTAAATCCAACCTCTCTTTAAATCCTTTACCTGTAATCTTATACAACTGATCCAGCTCCATTAAAATGCGGGAATCCGTACCCTCTAAAGCAAAAGCTTTCTCCATGAATCTAACAGCCTTTTCTTTTTCGTTTAACTTATTGTAATAAGCTAATGACAGATTACGATAAGGGGTAGCGAAAGTGTTATTCCCGTTTACAGCGGCTTCCCAGTTGGCGATTGCCTCCGGATATTGTCTTTTATCATACCAGAAATTTCCGAGATAGTAATGTGCATGTGCGTCGTTTTCATTTAATAGTATTGCGTTCTCTAAAATCAATACTTCTTCTATCTTGTTGGGAAAACATCCGTCGGGATTCTGAACAGCAGCCTGTTTATATAATGCAAGGGCTTTGTCGGTCTCCCCATTTTTTAATGCAAACCAACCTTTATAATAATATACCAAAGGATTTGTTGAAGGACAATATTCCAGTATTTCAGCAGCTTCTGTATATAGCCCTGCCTGTGCATAGTCCAGTGATAATTCAAGGTAATTATTCACGGCACCACGCATGAGCGTATTCATTTTATTCAATATGGATATATCTTTTTCTATAAGATACCATTCGAATAAACAACCATAATTAAAGGAATCTATAGACATAGATTCCTTTATAAACTGAATCCTCTTTTCAGTTCCCTCATCGTTCTTTCTGAGCAACATTGCCTTTAAATGACGGGCGGTATGACTATGATAGTTTCTGATCAATGATTTTTCCACCAATGCCAATGCTTCACTGAATTTGCCTTTGGTACAGGCTATTCTTGCCAGCATGAGGAATGCACTGTGTTGCCAGGCATCGTTCCAGGTAGCTTTATAAAAAGAATCGTACGCTTCGTCCAATTCGTTCCTGTAAAATAAGGCAAGCCCTAAGTTATAATACACTTCCCCATCGTAAGGATTAGGGTTTCTGCTGGTTAATGTATTTATCGCTGTCCTGAAATAAGGAAGCGATTTTTTAAACTGGCCACGCCTCAGGTGTAATAATCCCATTGCATTATTACAACGGACATCTCCGGGGCTTCTTCTTAGTCCTTCTTCATAATAATCTACCGGATTGAATGTTGCATGTCTGTATTGTTCTAAATGCAGTCCGTTCAGATACAGCTCTTCCACCTGTGTTATTTCAGCAGGAAGTTTAGCTGGTGTAGCAGCGGCCGGTATTTCTTTATCCGTGGGTTGCTCAGGTTGCCAGGAAACAAGTCTGCAGCCGTTCGCATCTGTTACAGTTACTTTATCTCCCTCACCTGAGAAGGTAACTTCAAAGATATTAGCAGGAGATAGATCTGTTGTATATTCCTTTACTGTTTTATCCTTTTGTAATACCTGTATTATCGCTCCTTCATAGCGTGCAGTTGCATACACCTTTATCATCATCTCCCTGTCTGAGACTGATACATTAATCATGGCCTCTTTCGTTGCATTCTTCACCATACCTATTCTGGCATAAGGCATAAAATACTGCTCGAAGCTTTTCCCTTCATTCGGCTGTAACCAGGAGAAGTCGGGCTGATTATCTGTAAATACACCGGTCATTAACTCAATGTAAGGTCCATCTTCATCTGTGAGATTCCTGTCCCATGCATATCCGAAATCTCCATTACCCCAGGTCCATTGCTTTTTGCCGGGGGATAAATGATGATCTGCCACATGCAGCATTCCCGCCTGTGTATCATGTTCATAACAACCCATAAAGTCATATTGGGAGCGGATCGCCATATATGAAGTAGGCACAGGGATAGTATCATAGCGGGAGATATCTGTTCCGGGCGCATAATTCACTTTGTAATAAGTACCTGTAGCTATTGGAAAATCGGAGACGTCTCTTTTGCCGTGATCAAATACAGCATATACATCCGGAGGAAAAACGGATTGATAATGTTCATTCACTTTCACCGCAGGATTAGCCCACCATAAAAACGTCTGAGGGAAAGGGGTAGGGTTAAATAACCTGCCTTTAATCTCCAAATATGCTTTATCCGGATATAAAGTAAAACCTGCCATGCCTTTAGTGCGGAACATGATCTCTGTCTCATTTACCCATACCGTTTTACTTCCATCTGCATTTTCCTCTATCGTATAGTCTACGGCCTCGAAGGTACTGGGACGATGATGCTGTGGCCAGTTGAACTCTATTCCTCCTGAGATCCATGGACCTGCCAGTCCTACCAATGCAGGTTTAATCACCTGGTTATAATAGACAAAATCACGTTTCCGTATTTTATCATATGCTCTTTGTATCCTGCCTCCTATCTCAGGCAGGATCATGATTTTCAGATATTCATTCTCCAGGAAAACAGCAGTATATTCCACATCTGTTTTCTCATCTGCAATCTGCTCTATTACCGGATGAGGATATACTACCCCACTACTACCCTGGTATACTCTCTTTTCCAGGAACATCGGATTTTTTTCAGGCTCACCAACTTTATACGTAGGTATCGACACCTTTTCTGTCCAGGCTACTACTTCCATATTTTAACAAGTTTTATCATGATGGCATCCTTTACAGGCACCGTTATTGAAATTGTATCAGTTATTGCTCCCAGTGAATCTCCCGTCAAGAAATCCTTCATCATATACTTTCCTTCACTTAAACCAAGCTCTTTTATCCTTATCACTTCTTTAAAAGGCAACTTCGTATCAAAGTTGAACAGGCCTATCATTGTAGTATCACCCTTTAAATAAAAGCTCATCTGCTGGTCCATTCCTTCTCCATCTGACATACGCAGCGGTGTAAACGCTTTCGGACCACTGAAGAACTGGCAAACATCAGCATTGTTCAGGTATTTCTTAGCCCGTTCTACTGCCAGTTTATCTCTGAAATCAGATCCATCACCGAGGATACTCCCCATCGTCATCATTGCGTATATTCTTACTTTTATTTCCTGTTCTGATAAGTCGGGGTTCTGCTGGAAACGTTTCATTACAGCTACATCCAAATTGGTGTATGGCCATAATGTGCCTTGTACCCACCATAGATGAGAGCCCGCAGACAGAGAGGCTTCCGTACTGCCATAGTGAGGGAAGCCTGGCTCATCGTCTCTTAAATGGGAGTAAACATCTGTAGAAATAAATCGGGTATGTGCGTACTGGTGCGGGAACATAGGGGATATTGCCTGGGTGATAAAAATATCAGGCCCCATAATGGAATCTACCAATCCTTTTAACATTTTCATGCCGGCGTTGTATGCCTGCATGCCAGACCTTACCGACTTATTATACCTGACAGTAGATTCTAATGCCCCGGCGGTCAGGAAATCTATTTTGATAAAAGTGGCATTGATAGCTTTTGCTTTCTGTAGTTGCGTGATGATATATTGTCTTGTAGCCGGATGAGTGGGATCGATGGCATAAGCGCCCCAGTCCCCGTCTTTGTATAAGATAGGGTGCCGGTCTTTATCCCTTAATACCATATCCTGCAATAATGTATTGCCTATCATTTGCTGGTCGATGGAGTTTTTCCATGTCCATATGGCGAAAGGTATAAAATAAAATCCCATCTGCTCATTCCTCTTTTTACCGTAGCGGCCTAGTGAGGCCAGCAAATCAGTGGTGTAAATGCCCTGGTCATAGGAGTCTATGCTTAGTACAGGCTTTGCGTATTTATTAAAGTTATCCAGGGAATGGATAAAATCAGCGATCTTAATGACACCTGCAGGCATCATTACTTTAGAATACCCTAATACACCTTCTACACCAAAGCTGTTCCAGTATACGGGAGCATAACCTTTCCAGGTCAGTTTCCCCGCTATGATCGTGTTTGCTTTTCCGTAATCGGTAAATGCTGTACGGATGTCATTTGTAGCAGACAGATAAATCAGCGGGGAGCTTAGGATATTGCCTTTCATTGTACCATGCGGAGCGTGGTCATGTGTACCGTCTTTATCCGGTGTGGCTATGCCGCCGTATATTCTTAAAGAATCTCCATACACAATACCTGTTTTCCAAAAATCATGTGTAATACTGCCTGCTACTATACCGGACATCGTATGCACGTCGTAGATAGAAGAGAATTCATAACTGGTCCCTTTTGCACCAGGCCATTTGGGCGTATTTACCCTTACCCACTCATCATTATCAAAAGGCACATCCAGGATTCGCAGGTCATTACCAGGCACAAACACATTACCGGGTACCAACAAAGGACAAATATTTCCCGTTTCCAGATCAGTACCTGTTGCTTCTACATTTATCAGCAAACGTTGCTCATATACCCTGATATGCTGTACAAGACGAAATGTTATCTGCCCATCCGTATGTTCGATATCCAGCTGTTTACCCACACCAAAACTATCTGCTACAGTATGAATAGTAGTATGATGATTTTTAAAACTACCGGTACTTACATATCCGCTGCTATGTTCATCAATAGCAACGACCGTATTCTCCAGCTTCGTGCCATTTGAAAAGTAATAACTTACCTTACCGGTATTATTATTTACCACAACACGCCCCCCGCTGCCAGATAGTACGGTACTATCCTGTGCCTGTACATTAAAAAACAGGCAAACACACAGGCAGATAAAAGACAGTTTTTTCATTAATATCCTTCATTTTGATCCGCCGGTTTCAACGCCGGATTATTCTCAAATTCTTTTGCAGGTATAGGGTATAACAAATGCTTAGGCAGCATATTCGGCGCTGCATCCATATTATGCGCCTTCGTTGAATCCAATAGCGTCCCTGTTCTTTTCAGATCAAACCAACGCCAGCCTTCAAAGCCCAGTTCACGCATTCTTTCCATCATGATCTCTGAGCGTAAATCCGCCTGGGCTATACTACCAGACCAATCTGCCAATCCTGCACGATGACGGACCTTATTTAGATTTTCAACCGCCGCTGCACCCTCATTCAATTCGTTCGTTGCCTCTGCATACATCAGGATAACGTCCGCATAACGCAGGTAGTACATGTTGCGGGAGGAAAGTGACCCGCTCACAGAAATACCTTTTGTGATATCAAATTTCTTTACATGTGGTTTGCCTACATCTGCCCACCAGGAATAATCTACCAGGTTGCCATTGGAATCATAAAACACGGTGCGGAAAGTTGCGTCCTTCCGAAGGTCATCATCAGCAAAACTTTGATAGTAATAATCTGTAGGAATGATCACATGTCCACCAGCGCCACTCAACCCGGGAGAATTGATCTGCCAGCAACCGGTGTTATTTGCCATATTACTGGTGTTATCCGTTTCATTAGAGAACTGGACCTCAAACAGCGATTCTATATTGTTTTCGTTGGCTTCCACATACAGGTCTGCATACTTACTCATCAGGCTGACATTTGTAGCTGTTAACAATGGCGCCAGCGTAGCTTTTGCATTCGCGTAGTCTTTACGGGTAAGATAAACCTTTCCCAACAAAGCAATCGCTGCTTCTTTTGTAGCCCTTCCGGGATCCTGCCCATCAGCTCCTTTGCTATTCAGATTAACAGCAGCGAATTGCAGATCTTCTATAATCAGCTTGTATACATCTTCTGCTTTACTCCGCGGATAACCATCCCGGTCGGCATCAGGGTTATCAGCGTCTGTAGGCAAAGGGACACCATCAAACAACTGCACCAGGTAAAAGTAGAATAAGGCCCGCAGGAATTTCGCTTCTCCAATACAGCGGTTCTTCAGCGCTTCATTTACAGGCGCCTTTGCGATGTATTTAATAGCCAGATTAGCATTGGTAATCCCCTTGTAGGAAACAGACCAGAACCCTTGTACCACGTCATTCTGTCCGGTCATCAAAGGAGAATAACTGTTTACCGCAGAGAATCCCTGCCAGTAAGGTCCCCAGGTAGGCACAAAGATGGTGGTCTTCCCTTCATCTGTCCCCACCATTCCTATGATGGCGTAATCAGAACGTTTCAATATCAGCAGTTGGCGATAGATGCCTGTTACACCAGCTACTACTCCTGCTTCATCCTTGTATAACTGTTCAGGAGAAATAAATACTTCCGGTTTAATATCCAGTTGTTTGCTACAACCGGACAAGAGTATAATAAGACAGATCAAACGGACCTTATGAGAAAACATACATTGCAGTTTTAAAGTTATAAACCGATTTTCACACCAAAGAGAATAGTACGGAATCTTGGATAGATATCGTAACTACCGGCATCGATCTCCGGATCTATCCCCTTATACTTTGTAAACAGAAAAGGCTCTAATACCTGTCCATACACGCCCATTGATTTTATCTTAACCCTTGACAGTAATGCAGGAGAAAAGTCATAGGCTACGGTGATATTCCTGATGCGGATAAAATCCCCTTTCTGCACCGCATAACTGGAAGAACCAGAAGGCAGGGTACGTGTAGAACTGCCAAATGCATTGGGACGGGGAATATTCGTATTCGTATTCTCCGGTGTCCAGTAATTCAGTCCTTCTTTCAGGATCACATTACGTCCATTGGAATACAGGTAATCGGTATAGGCTTTATTGTAGATATCATGGCCATACATATAACTGGCGAATACGGTCAGGGAAACTCTCTTATACCTGAAATAATTCCAGATGCCACCCCAGCCTTTAGGTGTGGTACGCCCTACAATGGCACGGTCGTACTGGTTGATAATACCATCATTATTCAGGTCTTTTACCCGCACATCTCCTGGTTTACCGGTGGGGTTCAGTTTGAAATCATCTCCCTTATTATAAATTCCGTCAAATACATAGTCAACTATCAAACTGTTCGGTGCTTCCCCTACTTTCAGATACGGGCTCAAAGAGTCACGACCTGGTAAGAGGGATGTTACTTTAGATTTATACTTAGAGAAATTTAAATCCACCTGCCAGTCGAAGCTGGGTGTTTTCACTGGTGCTAACTTAATACCGATATCTATCCCTTTTGTATTCAGAGACGCTACATTAATCATCTTGGTATCATAGCCCTGTGATAATGCCAGGTTGCGCTGTAACAACAGGTTATGTACATCCTTATTATAGAAATCTACTGTCAGCTGTACCCTGGAACTAAACATGGCCAAGTCAAACCCGGTGTTGAACTGGTACTGGCTTTCCCATTTTAAGGCATCATTACCCTGATTGCTGCCCAATTGGTAACCGGTTGACTGACTGGTACCATTAAATGGATAACTGGCCGAATTCAGCCTCGCAAACACGTTATCATAAGAGATATCCTGATTACCGATTACGCCATAGCTAACCCGGATTTTAGCATCATTGACCCTTGATTTGAATTTCACGCCTATGAACGGCTCATCTATCAAACGCCATGCACCACTGATGGAAGGAAAAAACCCATACCGGTGTTGTGCACCAAAGCGGGAGGATCCATCATACCTGGCGGTCAGGTTGAGTATATAACGCTGCTTGTATTTATAGATCACCCTGCCCAGCACGGAACTGGTTGCCCAGTTGAAATAATCACTCTGGATTAAATCCCGTCTGTTAGCCAGGCTCATGTTCTTGTACGTCAGTTCATCTGTAGGAAAACCGGATGCCTGTTCAAAATTCCACTCCTGCCTTCTCTTCTGGAAAGTGAATCCGGAAAGCACATTAATGGAATGTTTTTCTGAAAGGTTATAATCATAGGTCAGTGTATTTTCCCATAAGAAATCCCTGTACCCAAAGTTCTGTACTTTAGCAAGGCCTTTCAGTAAATACCCTGCGCCTGTAGAACGCGGATAATATTCGAACTGCTGGTTCTTATAAATGTCTGCTCCTGCATTGGAACGGAAAGTAAGACTGGGAATGACTTTATAATCCAGATATACATTGCCGATTAAACGGTCATCTATTTTCTTAAACACGGCCTCATTGGTAAGGGCCAGCGGGTTAGTTACCGTGATGGTCCCTGTATTGGGATCTATGTCCACCATTGGTTTACCTGTTGAATCATAGATAGGGCGCAGAGGGCTCATGCTGATGGCATTATAATAAGCCTCGTTGCTTACTACATTATTATCCAGGTGAGAGAAGTTAGTATTTAAACCGATAGAGACCTTTTCCGTTACGGACGATTCCATATTGGCTTTCAGGGAATATCTTTTCAGTTCGGAGCCTTTGATGATCCCACTCTGGTCGAGATAATTCCCACTCAGGTAAATCTTATTCTTCCCAATACCATTGGAAATACTGAGTGTATGGCTTTGCATCGGCGCTACCTGTGTAATGGCATCTGCCCAGTTGTAGGTTTTCCCTTCAGCCAGACTTTTCAACTCTACTGCGCTAAAGATCTTCTTATCGGTAGCGGGATCGTTCATAGGCCATGCAGCAGGATCTTCATCGCTCCAGGCCAGTCTTCTAAGGTTCGCATAGGTTTTACCATCAACAAAATCATATGTACGGTTAATCTTCTGTACGCCGTAATACCCGTTATAATCAATAGAGGCCCTGCCACTTTTTGCTTTCTTTGTGGTAATGATCACTACCCCTTCAGAGGCCCTCGAGCCGTAAATAGCGGCAGCAGAAGCATCTTTCAGAATGTCGACCGATTCAATATCATAGGGGTTGATTTCCCGGATATCCCCTGTTACAATCACGCCATCTACTACGTAAATAGGTCCGCCGCCCTGTGTAATGGAGTTGATCCCTCTTATTTTGATAGAGGTCCCGGCACCCGGTTCATATCCTGCGCTCCTGATCTGCACTCCTGGTACCCTGGCCTGCAAAGCGCTGTTAATAGAGGTTACCGGTAATTCACTCAGTTCCTTGCCCGATAAACTGGCAACAGCACTGGTGATATCTGACTTTTTCTGTTGTCCGTAACCAATGACCACTACTTCACTCAATCCGGAGATATCCTTTTCCAGATTAACGGTAAAAGCAGTGTCGCCCGGTGTGAGTGTAACCGTGCGGGGCTTGTAGCCTACGAAACTGAATACAAGCACTGTCCTGGCAGTGACATTTACTGAGAAATTACCGCTTACATCCGTTTTCAGGGAAGCGCTTTTATTAGTAACATTGGTAATGGTGACAAAAGGAAGTGGATTTTTAGTTGATGCATCCAGTACCTTACCGCTGACCGGCTTATTTTGTGCCGGTAGCTGCATACATACAGCCATTAACAGGATATACAGGGATACCAGTCTTTTCATAAAATTCATTTTTAGTCGTGGAATTAGAACAAATCTCGTGTTTAGCATCCACCCCCGGAATAGTGATTTTTATGATAATGATGGATTATTTTATGATCTTTAGTAAAAGATCATTCTTCGATGAAAGATAAAGTACTCAGAAAGCGGCAGGGCTTTGACGGGCAGCAACTGATCGTATTGCCCAAAAAGATTACGGCCGACTTCCTCACCAAAGACAAGATCACCAAACAGGTCTATATTACCGATATAGGCTACTATCCTAAAGCGAAAGGGCATTATATACAACGTCCTGCCGGGGTGGGGCAACATATCATTATCTATTGTGTGGAAGGAAGTGGCTGGATAGAGATCGATAAAAAAAGAATAGAGATCTCCCCCTCACAATTCATCACTATTCCTGCAAATACTCCACATCGCTATTCTGCTAACACCAACGACCCATGGACTATTTACTGGATTCATTTTAAGGGGGAGATAGCGGCTTACATCGTAGAGCTCATACTCCAGAAATCAAGGAATTACAAACCTCATCTTACCTACAATGAGAACCGTATTAAATTATTTGAAGACATCTATACCAATCTTGAGAAAGGATATAGCGGAGATAATCTCCGCTATGTGAACATGATCTTTTATCATTTCCTTTCTTCTTTATTGTACGAGGATAAATTTAATTATGTAGAGAATAAACCAGAAGATGATGTGATTGCACTAACGATAGCGCAAATGCAGCAAAAGATCCATACAGTACTTACGTTGAATGAGCTGGCGAACTTTGCCAATCTCTCTGTGTCTCATTTCTCTGCTATCTTCCGGGAAAAAACGGGTTATTCTCCTATAGAGTATTTCAACCATCTGAAAGTACAGAAGGCCTGTCAGTATTTGTTATTCACTACTATGACCGTTAAAGAAATTGCACAGCATGCAGGTGTTGAAGACCCCTATTATTTTTCACGGATGTTCTCACGTTTAATGGGTGTATCGCCTACAGAATACAGGAACAGGAACAAACAGGCTTAATGATGAAGGCGTCTGTATCCCAGCTCTGCACCACCTGTTACCGGTAAAATGCAGCCGGTAATAAACCTTGCTTTATCAGACAGCAAAAACACCCCCGCATCGGCAATTACATCACCTTCCGGACAATACCCTAATGGATGTATCTGCGCCAGGTATTCTTCCATTGACTCATTGTCCTGCTCACTATTCCACTCCCGCAATAAGGGTGTCCATACGGCTGCCGGAGCAAGGGCATTCACCCTGATGTTAAAACGTGCATAATCCAGCGCCATCGATTTGGTCAGACTATTCACAGCTCCTTTCGTACCTGTATAGGCTGCATGGTTCTCCTGTCCTATATCTGCGACCAGGCTACTTGTATTCAATATACTTCCCTGTGTTAATTTCAATGCTTCCAGTCCGTATTTTGTAGTCAGGTAAATACTTTTGACATTTACTTCAAACAACCTGTCCCACTCATCTTCTTCTGTAAGATGCAGTGGTTTGGAGGGAGCTGCAATACCGGCATTATTATGAATAGCATCAATCCGTCCAAAACGTTGTATCGTTTCTTCAATAGCCTCCGCCACTTCTTCTCCAACAGATACATCGCATACAATACCATGATGTTTTACACCTAATTCCTTCATGGCATCTGCCAGGGAAATGCTGTCATTGGACAGTACTACTACCCGCGCTCCCGCTTCTGCATATTTCTTTGCACACTCAAACCCAATACCCATAGAACCACCCGTAAGAATAATAATCTTATCACTTAAGAGACCCATACAATCGTTTTACATTAATAATGAAATACCTCTTCCATACTGGTCCAGGTCTGCTTTACCTCCGCGGCTTCCGGCAACGGGACCTGCATTGGGGCTGTTAAGCTCCACCATCTTACCGTAGTGCTGTCAGCCGCCATCTTTTTCATATCTGCCTCAAAGTTATCTCCGGTATATTCAAAGTAGCTGAACAGGAAATATTTATCTTCTATTTTTTTAAGATAGATAGAATAGTTCCTGATATTCACTTCGCGAATTTTCTTCAATACACCTGGCCATGCTGCGGCATGTAATTGTTTGTATTCCGCTATTTTATCAGGCTTTAAACCTGTTATCATACCATACCGCTTCACCCGCTGACCGTTACAGGCAGCTATACATAAACAGAGGATCAGTAACTTTTTCATACGCTTCCTTTTTAACGGAATAACCAAAATAATACGCCCATTACCAGCAATAGTACTACAGACAAAAACTTATAATTCAATAGTCCTCTCCAACCCGGGCTTTGCAAAGGCTCCCAGGGAGTTTTCCAGTATAACGTACTGCTCTCCGAAGTATGCTGCACCGGATAGATATAAGAGAAACTCACCTGTATCAGCATACAAATACAGAAGAGGTAAAACGCCATCATCATAAAAGGAATATGTCCGATAATAGTATGCGGGTAAAGCTTATTAATAATGAATATGATCACGCCCAACGCTGAACCTATCCACAGTGTGTATTTCGCAGATACAGCAGATGCCTTCTTCCAGAAAACACCCAGCAGGAATACACAGGTAATAGGTGGGGCAATATGTGCAATGATATCATTCAGGCCATTGAACAGGCTTTCATAACTATTTAATAACGGCATTAATGCAAGGGATAATACCAGCGCTGCACCGGCGGATATTTTGCCTGCTATGACCAGTTGTTTGTCTGTAGCGTTTGGATAATACCGTTGATAAATATCATAACTGGCCATTGTTGAAATAGAATTCAAAGCGCCCGATACCTGGCTCATAAGGCCGGATAATAATGCAGCTACCAGTACGCCGATTAAACCTGTGGGTAATAATTGCGTAATCATCAATGTATAAATCCCTTTACTGTTAATCCCTGTTGCTGTCCTTAACGAACTTACATCCAGCAAACCGGATTGTGATAATGTATAGGCAAATAATCCAGGCAGTACAAAGATGAATACCGGCAGTATCTTTATAAACCCGCAGAAAAGCGGCCCTACCCTTGCGTGATTCTCATCTTTTGCACCTAATACCCGTTGTACAATGGTCTGGTCGGCACACCAGTACCAGATACCCAGTACCGGATAACCCAGGAAAACAGCGTACCAGGGCATGCCACTCTCATCTCCATGTGGGCGCATCATAGACAGCTTATTCATCTGATCGTGCTGCTGTAATACATCTACCATGGGTTGCCAGCCACCCATCCTGTGATACGCCGCAATACTGATGACTATTGCACCGGTTAAAAGTACAACCGTCTGGATAGACTCTGTGACAACAACTGCTGTCAATCCGCCTACGATAGTATATAATGCAGTTAGTAAGGAGATGATAATTACACTGGTATACATATCCACGCCGAACAGGGTGTGCAGTACAATACCACCTGCCAGCAGGGAGAATGCAATGTGAATGATGATGGCAGAGACCACGGATACAATAGCCAGCCAGTCACGACTGGCCCTGTCATATCTTTTCTCCAGGAAATCAGGCAGGGTCGCTACACCCGACTTAATATAAAAAGGAGCAAAGAACAAGGCCAGCAGGATTAAAGTAAAAGCGGCCATCCATTCAAAGTTCCCATTCAGCAGTCCGGTGTCAAATCCACTTTGAGCAAGACTGACGAGATGCACGCAGGAGATATTGGTAGCAAAGAGGGCTAGTCCTATCATAGGCCAGTGCAGCGTTTTTCCTGCCAGGAAATATTCGCTGGCAGCATTCCCTTTATTCTTTCTCCGGTGTTTAATACCAGACCATAAGCCGATACCTACAATACCTATAATGTAGAGGATACTTACAGTAAGATCCAGTGATTTAATCATAGTTATAATTTTAGATCACAGCTACTGCCGGCCTCCTGTGGTGTTACATACACTCCATTCTCTATCTTCACCGGGTTGATAAAATGTTGCTGCAGATGCGGGATATGTTCCAAAAACAATGCTTCATGTCCTAACGCAATGTGATTAAACAATACAAGGTGCTGATGCAACTGACCCATATCCCCTACATGTGGCACTACAGGAACGCCAAACTTGCGGCATAGTAAACTGATGGTGATAAACTCACTTACACCACCTACCCGCACAGCATCTACCTGCATAAAACCGGCACAACCTGTCTGAAGATAGTTCTTAAAAATAATACGGTTAGGTACATGTTCTCCCAGCGCCAGCTTTGTAGGTGCAATAGCATCTGCCAGCGTCTTATGACCCAGTATATCATCAGGATGCGTAGGTTCCTCTATCCAGTAAGGGTCCATTGTCTGTAATTGTTTACAGATTTTTATAGCCTGTGGCAGGGTCCATTGCTGGTTAGCATCCAACATCACCTTTACATCCTTTCCTGCTGCCTCTCTTACGATATGTGCCCGGCGGATATCCCGCATCGCATCTTCAGAGCCTACCTTCAGCTTCATGGCGTTGAACCCATTGGCAACTGCGATCTTTGTATTCTCCCTTACCTTCTCATCCGAATAATTAAACCAGCCAATTGAAGTATCATAACCCGGGTAACCACTGTTGATAATGCTTTCCCTTGCGGTACGACCGGCACTATTATCTTTCATTAATTGCAATGCCTGTTCTTTTGTCAACTCATCTTCCAGGTATGAAAAATCCAGTGTACTCATTATCTCTTCGGGAGAAAGATCTATCAGCAATTTCCAGAGTGGTACACCTCTCTTCTTCGCCCACAGATCATAACAGGCATTCGTCACGGATGCCAGCGCCAGGTGGACGACTCCCTTATGCGGGCCCAGCCAGCGGAACTGCTGTTCATTAGACAATTCGTTGAACACCCTGCCGAAATCAAACATCAGGTCTTCTATATCCAGTTTTATTAGCCTTTCTGCATAAAACCGTGCAGCTTTACAGACAAGATCATTTCCTTCTCCCAATGTAAAAGCCAGCCCTGTACCGGTAAGACCACTATCATCCTGTAATTCCGTAACGGCATAAGAATACACCGGATCGCGGTGAATTGCATCACTTCCGGCCCCTTTAGCAAGCGGGAACCGTGCATCTCTTATTTTTATCTCTTTAATCATATTACCGGTATATCTATTGTACTTCCATTTAATTCCAGGACAATTACTGTATCGTTTACATCTGTCAACGGATCAGGCAAATCAATGGTTACTGCATTTGTATCCTGTTTATACGTCACTGCTGCTCCTTTTAATAAATATGCTTTCTCAATCTTACGACCGGGAATAGCAGGCAACTCAAGTGTATGTTTTGCTTCAAATACATGCAGGTAGATCTTATTTCCTCTCCGTGTTGCAGCATATACCGCATTGGGTTTATAAGGACCGCCTTTGGTGTTATAGATGCTTTCTCCGTACTTATTCAGCCAGGTCCCCATTTCCTTTAATCGTGCTACCTGACGCGCTTCCATACGTCCGTCCAGCATAGGGCCTACATTAAAGAGCAGGTTCCCATTTCCACCGGAAGATTTTGCCAGTGTTTGTATACACTCTTTCAAAGACTTCATCTGATCATTAGGTTTCCATGCCCACTGGTTTGCGATTGTCATACAGGATTCCCATGGTTGCGTCATATCCAGTTCTCCTATTCGTTGTTCAGGTGTATTGTAATCCCCGGCTCTTACAGAGATTAATGTATCCTGTAGTTTGCTGGTGCTTAACCGGTTATTGATAATCACATTGGGATCCAGCTTTTTAAGATAGCTGTATACATCTACTGCATAATCCTGTGTCCATGGGCTTTCCCAGTTACCATCAAACCACAGCATATAAGGATGATATTTTGTAATGATCTCTTTCAGCTCATTTTTCATCCTCGCTACAAATTTGTTCATATCAGCAGCCCGATCAATAACCGGTTTATGAGGATTATGAATAGCATAATCTTTATCATGCCAGTCGAGCACCGTGAAATAGATACAGAATCTGATGTCGTATTTTTTACAGGCGGCTGCCAGTTCTCCTACTACATCCCTTTTAAAAGGGGTATTCATAATGTTGTAAGAGGAGTAAGCAGTTGGCCATAAACAAAAACCATCATGGTGTTTAGAGGTGATGGTCAGGTATTTCATCCCAGCGTCCTTCGCTGTTTCCACCCATGCTTCCGCATTAAATAACACCGGATTGAACTCGTGGTACAGGCTGTCATAATCGGCTTCCGGTACTTCGTTGTTTCTGCTCCAGCCTATTTCTGTTCCCCGGAGTGTTACGGGCCCCCAGTGGATAAACATTCCAAAGCGTTTGCTCATAAAATCATCCATTACCCTGACCGGCGTCTTAATGGCCGGGTCTACCATTTTTTGTTGTGCCATTGCATGTGACAGGCATAAAAAGAATACGACTACTAATTGTTTCATGATTTATATGTTTGAGACCTGATAAATATAATTTTTATGGCCTTGCCCAGAAAGACAATTCACTGATGTTACTATAACTTCCATCTCCACTTGTTACATGCAATACCCTGATCCTGATATATCTTACCGGTGGAATATCACTCCTCAGGTTAATTTTAAACGGCGCTATGCCATCATCTGTTCTTGTAACGTCCTGTAACAATGTCCAGCCCTTTGCAATTGCTTCGTCTTTCCAACCGGCATCATTACCTGGTAATGTTGTCGCAGCATTCGTAATATCTGCAATTCCCCATACTTCAAAATGGTCGGGGTTGTTACAGCAATTTCTTCCGGTGATTTCCACATGTGTTAACTCGTTATATAGCTGTCCCATATCAAATGTAAAATGATGTGGTAAGGAATGGCTGCCGTCACTATGGAAAATATTAGGGTAAGATTGTGGCCCTACGCTTCCATCCCATAGTTTATCCAATCCTGTCTGACCTTCATAGGTCCCTACATCATTCGGTAATTGCAAAGCACTGAACAATGATTTATTACATAACACGGGGATATGCGGAAGAGAATCGTAATAAGTGACGAAGAAGGTATCTATGGCGCCGCGCACAGGTATATATCCCGATTTATAATAAATAGTGGATCCCGGTTGATAACTGTCAATACTGATAGACGTACTGTCGGGAGATAACCATTGCTGTTGCGTTATTCCATTTGCATCCGTATAGCGGATTTCAGTAGTAACGTTGATAGTATCCGGCGTACCAAATTTCAATGTAACAGCAGTAGGTGAAGTATATACACCAGGTTCTATGATATCATAAGGCCGGTTATACAGGCTGCTCAGGTAACTGTTGCCATATACTTTTATATTATTGATCTCAGAAGCAATAGAACGGTTGCCTGCTGAGTCGTAGGAATAAATCAGAAAATTATACGTGTATTCGCTCAGGTTACTGATGATACATTTAACGGTATCACCCGGTTTGTCCGTGGTAGCCGGTATTACAGATGAATCAATACCATTATTCCAGAAGACAATATACTTCTTCACACTGGGGTCCGGACTGGGTTGCCAGCGGATCTGTATACGTCCGTTGCCCGGAGATACTTTGATATTTGAGACTGTGCCGGGATATATGATCTCTCCACCGTTTAAAAAAGAGCGGTAATCAGTAGCCTTCTTGCTGCATCCCATCATGCAAATAAGACCTGCTAAAATGAATAATCTCATAGTTGCATATTTTAATACGGGTTACCCCAGAAAGTAATTTCTATTACGTGCGCAAAATCTCCTCCCGACCAGGTATCAGCTACTGCAAAGCGGATAAACTTCACCCTCGGATTCGCTAGCGGGATATTGAAGTTTACGCCTGCTTCGGCAAAGGCAATATCTTCATCAGTGACAGCCCCTGGTCTGGCACCGGAGGGCGGATCAGGATAATGATAGTTACCCATATTGATCCAGTCGCCCGCCATATCACCCTGTGCGGAAGTTACCGGCAACTGTACATCTGCCGGGTTATCTTTCTCAGATCCCCATATGGTAAAATCACGGGGATTACCATGACTGTAAGTATACTGTCCTGTGCGCTGCCATAATGCAAACCGGCTTAGTTTCGCAGATACGCCCAAACCAAAAGTAGCGGTGATAGGGAAAGTACTGCCGGGTAATGTGTGCCAGCCGGTACTACTACCATCTGTATTACCATCCCACATATAGGGCAATTCCCAGCCGTATCCTATCTTGGCATCCGTAGCCAGTTTGTCTACAAAGAATTTGTTCTTATCCAACTGTGTTTCGAAAATAGGACTGAGCGTCTGTTTCAGTGTGTCAGAGATATTCCCCCATTGGTCCTGGATATAAATCCCGAAGTTCTTAGGTAAGGTATCCATCCCTCTTACCGAATAATTAATCGTATCAGACTTGGTATAATACTGGTCTCTGATCTCGTAGCGGTTGGTAACAGGATCTGTCTCTACCAGTATTATGCCTACAGGTTGTTTGAATTTATTCAGCGCTTTAATATTCACACCTCCAAAATCAGGTGTTACGTTCACTGTAGGAAAGATCATTTTATACACGGGTGTATCCGGATATACTTTCGCTACTACAGCATCAGACATCACATTTGCACGACTTACCACATGCAGGGTTACTTCATACTCTTTACTATCCGCAAAGCCATTCACGACAATAGTATCTGAATAATAACTGGATTTGGTTTGGCGGCTAAGCGTACCGTTCACTTTATAATCGGCCAGTACATAGAGGATATTGGCAGATGATGGCAGGCTGTAAGTAATATAAGCACCACCGTTAAAGTTGATCACCTTAATATCTGTTACTATACCCGGCTTTGATTTATCTGTAGACACCACACCGTTGTAATTCTCCAGTTTGGAACAGGAGAAAAGCAACAGCAGGCATACACAACTATAGATGTTTTTCATAATTGTATTTTTTTGATAATTACCAGTATAAAGACTGTATCAGATTGGGATTGATGGTAAGATCTATATCCTTTACAGGCCAGAGATATTCCCTGATTCCATAAGAAGGTACCAGCTGTGTTTGCAAACGGTAATAATTAGCAGAACTGGTTTCGTAAATACTCCAGCCTTGTAATGGGTTACTTAACACACCCTGTAATTCTTTCCATCTGCGTAAATCCCATCCGCTCTGTGCTTCAAAACACAATTCTATTCTACGCTCCTGATGAATGATCTGGCGTAAACCATCTTTAGTGGATGGCTTACCCGGTGACCGGGAATAGTTACTCCATGCATCCTGTATTCCCTGCAAGCCGGCCCTTTGCCTTACACGGTCTATATACTGGAATACTTCTGCTGTAGGGCCATTCACTTCATTCAATGCTTCCGCATATAATAAATACAGGCCCGACAGCCGGATCATAGGCAAGTGATAAGCGACTTCCTGCAATCCATCATCAAACACTGTCTGGTAATGCACCAGCTTCTTGGGCCAGTTGCCGGTAATGTTAATCCTGATCAGGTCTTTAGGTCCTGCAAAAGAAGTGTTGCCTTTCGCCTGCACAGACAATGCATTATCCTGGTCCAGCACACCATTCCCAAACCAGATGCCCCCATCAAAACCTATGCTGGCATAAAAGCGGGGTTCTCTGTTAAAGTGGGCCTTAATTGTCTCATACCCTTCCCGGATATAATATTTATTTGCAGGGTCCCCGCTGCGCAAGCCGTAACGTCCTGCATAATCCCATGTTTTATCTTCGTTGATAGGCACGCCGTTACGGGTATAGAACAACTCTGTTACAGACTCCGGCACAGCAAAATTCGAAGCCGCAGATGTTACGTTTGCGACAGATTTGGAAGTCATACGGGGTATGCAGCATGATTGATACCCAAACGTTGGGTTCAACGCCCAGATGAGTTCCGGGTTTACATCCCATTTC
This sequence comes from Chitinophaga oryziterrae, assembly GCF_009758125.1. Taxonomy (GTDB): domain Bacteria; phylum Bacteroidota; class Bacteroidia; order Chitinophagales; family Chitinophagaceae; genus Chitinophaga; species Chitinophaga oryziterrae. Next base: position 83,065 of record NZ_WRXO01000003.1, on the reverse strand, counting down.
TCGGTAACAGCATTCTGGATAGTGAGCAACTGCTTCAGCGAATCGGATAACTTGCTGATGTTGGCAGGCACAATGAATGTATACAAATGAAGGCCCTGTTCTTCGCTGGCCAATATTGCCGCCTTACAGGCATCAGCCGCCCGTTGCCATTTCTGCGCATCATACCCTGCCGGGAACAATGCTCTCCCATCTTTGTCCTTAAATCCCGCATAATCAGGATTGCCGTTAAACAACGGACTGGCCTGTGTAGCCAATACCTCTGCCTTTACAGACATGGCGGCGATGCTGGTAACACGCCCTAATTCTTTCACCTGGTTTTCGATGGAAGGTGGCAGATCCGGAATTGCCTCATCCAGTAGTTGTACGATATAATTAAACACAGAATCGACTGGTTCTCTTTTTACTCTCACTTCTTCTGTAGAAGCATTCACAGGCAGGTTTTTCCTGATTACAGGAATAGCGCCGTACATCCTGGCCAAATAAAAATGATAATAGGCTTTCATGAATTTAGCCTCTGCGATCCATCTCTTTTTTTCCGCAACAGAAAGATCTACCGGCAGGTCTATATTATCCAGGAAAATATTACATCTGCGGATAGCCACATACAATGGCACACCACCGTTTTCTCCATCCCAGTAATTCAGTGAAGGAGAGATCACGTTTTGTGTACCGCGTATCATATTAAAGCCTCCTTCAAATACAGGATGCTCACTCAGGTTGTTGGGATATATAATTTCCGCGGAACCTGTAAAACCGGCATTCATTGCCACATTGCCAAAAAACTGTAAAGTGGAATAACAGGTAAAGAGATAGTTCTCTGCTTCATTCCTGTTTCTGAAAGCATATTCCAGTGTACCTACATTTTCCGGCGTTACATTCAGGTATTTCTTACAGGAAACAGCAGATAGTAATAATATCAGGAAATAAATACTTCTCATCGTTGTAGTTTTAGAAGTTAACATTTAATCCCGCATTGAAAACCTTCTGCACAGGATAGGCAAATCCATTACCACCCAGTTCAGGGTCCCACAGTTTAAAGCGGCTCCAGGTGAACAGGTTTAAGCCACTGAAGTAGATCCTGCAATTGGATATAGCGGCTCTCTTCAATATGCTCTTTGGCAGGGTGTACCCGAATTCAAGGGATTTCAGACGGATAAAACTTCCGTCACGCATCCACCAGGTGCTTGTTTGCAGGTTATTGTCTATTAATGTGGCACTGGTAGCTAACCGGGGGTACTGTGCATACAGGTTCTGATTTTCTTCAGACCAGTGATCGTCAGCCCAGGCTTTCATTAACTGTGATTGTCCATTGATATTGGAACCAGAAGGCGGTATAACGAAAGGGCTTACATATCTTGGATCTATAAACAACGTAGTGCGTGCCAGTCCCTGGAAAAAGGCCGACAGATCAAAGTTCCTGTAGCCGGCAGAAAATCCGAACCCGTACACTATTTGTGGCGTAGTAGGCAATCCTATAGGTACTTTATCGGCTTCTGTAATCTGTCCGTCCTTATTGATATCCCTGTATTTGATATCTCCGCCTATTGGTGCAATACCATTGGTAGAGAAGATCTGCCGGGGAGAAACAGCGGCTTCTTTATCATCTACGAAAAGTCTTTCTGCAATGTATCCGAAGTTCTGGTTGATAGGCTTTCCGGCCCGGTACCGCCATGCTTCAGCATATACCGGCTCTTCATAACGTTCATACTTATTTTCGGTAGCAGTAAGGTTACCTCTTGCGGATACCCACAGATGTTCCCCGAAGTTCTGTTTGTAATTCATTTCCAGATCAAGCCCTTTTGAAGAAGCGGAACCAAGGTTGGCAGCAATACCGGCTTCCAGTCCCATTGTAGATGGAATAGAGGCCCTGTTCATCAGGATATTCTCACGATGCTGCTTATAAATCTCTGCAATGATGTTCAGGTTCTTAAAGAGGGTCACTTCCAGTCCGAGGTTGGTTTGTTTGGAAGTCTCCCAGGTAACATCAGGATTAGCGTAATTATTGATATACACTCCATTACGGATATAGCCGTTATTGGTACCGAAGTAAGTAGGATAACCTGCATTCAGGTTAACATCAGACATGTAAAAGAAACGTTGGGAACCGATGGCATCATTACCCGCCAACCCGTAACTGCCTCTTATTTTTAACCTGTCCACGAAACCTGTCATTCCTTTCCAGAATGGCTCGTTCGATATTACCCATGAAGCGCCCAGGGTGGGAAAGAACCCATAACGATGGTTTGCCGAAAAACGTTCGGACCCGTTATACCCAAAGCTGAATTCCAGGAAATAGCGTCTGTTATAAGAGTAGGTAGCACGGCCAGCCAGCCCGAGGTTGCGGTAGGGCAATGAATACTGCAGGCTGGGCAACTGCGTATTCGGGTCCAGCGCATTGGCATACAGTGTCTGCTGGCGGGTAGCTACCACGGAGCTGCTTACATTATGTTTGCCAAAGTCCCCGCTGTATTCCAGGATACCCTGTAAATACAGAAAGGTGTTCATGTTCTTATAGCCGGGATAGTATACCAGATATTCTGTGGCTACCCCACCCCCTGTAGTTTGCGGATTAAGCCATTTTAACGTGTATTTATCCGTTAACTGGTCGTAGGTAGCAATATTGTAAAAAAACGGCTGGTAGGCCATCTGATTATCGAAATAGGCATACCGGTTGGTACTGAACAACCCGCGGAAAGTTAAACCCGGAACTACGAAGCTTAATTTCTGGTTAACTTCAAATTGTGCGGATAACCTGGATTCGGAAAAGCGTTTATATCCTTTCAGCATATTGGCCAGCGGATTGGTATATCCTACCCCTGTTGCCGTGCCTCCTTCATTGGAATTCCCGAACAGGATATGTTTTGTGTACACATTGGCTTCGTCGGGTGCGTAGAGTGCCGGGAATAACACCGGACTGGTATGCATGGCCTGACTATAAAGGTCCGTTGCAAAAGACGCATCATTGGTAATAGGACCGTTATAATCATTGAAGTTACCGGACAGTCTTACTATCAGTTCTGTGGTAGGTGTCACATCTATATTCACATTAGACCTTAACTGGTAGTTCTGAAACTTCACGTTGTTATGAAAGCTGTTAGCCCCACTCTCCTTTAAGATCCCATTATCGACGTTATAAGAACCTGCTACATAATAACGGGCTACGCCTCCCCCACCGCTTACGCTGAGGTTAGCGCGCTGGGTAGTCGTGCGGTCTTTGAACATCAGTTTCATCCAGTCTACGGCCGGGTATACATAAGGATTACTTCCCGGTGCATTTTTCAGTGTCTGCTCCGTATTCAGGATCTTATTCTGACTGAACAATGGTGGTTGCAGCGGGTTCCTTGTGGTAATCGCTTCATTGTACAGTTTCATGTAAGTAATAGGGTCTGCAATCTCCAAACGTTTTGTTGGCTGGGAGATCCCGTTTTCAACACGGGCATTTACCTTTGCCTTTCCCACCTTACCTTCTTTGGTGGTAACGAGGATCACACCGTTCGCTCCCCTGGCGCCATATAAAGAAGTAGCGCTGGCATCCTTTAAAATGGAGAAGCTGGCGATATCATCTACCTGTAAGCGTGCCAGGTCACTAGAGGTCAGCTCTACGTTATCGACCAGTATCAGCGGGTCCTGCTTATAACCAAATGTAGTCACCCCCCTGATAAAAAAAGTAGCATTGTCCTGCCCTGGTTGCCCGCTTCGCTGGTAAGCGACAATACCGGCAACCTGCCCGGCGAGGGCGGTGGTCAGGTTACTGGAAGGGATCTTTAGATTCTCAGGTTGTACACTGGTAACGGAACCGACTACGGCTTCTTTTCGCTGCTTCTTACCAAAAGCGGTGATCACCACCTCTTCCAGTTTGGAGTTCTTTTCTTTCAGTACAACCCTGATCTTTGTGTCTGCGGACTTTATCAGTACACTACCGGATTGAAACCCTATTGCTGTTATAAGCAGTCTGGTACCGGGAGATACATCTAAAATAAATTGTCCGTTTTCATTCGTGGAAGCACCTGTATTGCGTTTATTTTCTACGACAACGCTGGCGCCTGGAATTAAATTACCCAGGGAATCGGTAACAGTTCCGATAACAGTAATTTTAGTTGGCGTTTGTGCATAGATACGGATACAGGTGAATAAGAGCAATAAAGTAATACATAACGCATTACCACATAGCTTGCCTCTTTTCATACTCGTGGAAGTTTGAATCAGTAAAAAATATTAGATTTTGATTGGTCCTAAATGCCCTCGAATTGTTTCTTCATAACGGCATAAAATTAGGTGCAGGCGGGTATATCCAAAATAGCCTATTCTTTCATTATAATGGATTATTCTATTATTTTTCTCTCATTGACTTGTACTGTTCCGGTGATACGTTCATATACTTTTTAAAAAGCCGGGAGAAATAATAAGGATCTTCATAGCCTATTGCTTCTGCTACCTCCTTTACTTTTATATTATCCTTATACAGTAACTGACAGGCTTTCTGTATTTTAAGGTGAATGAAATAATCTATTGGCGGCATGCCTGTTGCCTTACGGAACTGGGTAGAAAAATAGGATGCTGATAATTTGTGTCTGGCAGCCATTTCTTCCACTGTCAATTTCCCATGCAATTCACTGCGCATATGCAGGATAGACTGGGTGATATAATTTTCTTCCGATTGTTTTTTCTCCGGGAGATGTTTACCGGGATACAGAAAAGTGGCCAGAAAATGATACAGTAAGAAGTTGGCATTGCACAGGTTTTCAGTACTATATCCCATCGCAAGGCTTCGGAACATATTATCCCAGATCTCCAGTCCTTTTTCATTTAAAGGGATCTGACGCGGGCCATCCGTCAGCCCTATCCCGAAAGAAGTATTAAAGCTGCCCATATCCTTTCCGCTGAAATGTACCCAATAGATAGTCCAGGGGTCCTCATCATCAGCGCCATAACGCAGATATTCACTGGTGGCAGGTATAATCACAAACTCGTTAGGGCTCACTACATAATGGTTACTGCCTATGGTATACCATCCTTTGCCTCTCATACAATAGATCAGGATGTTATCCCTGCAACCATTCCTTCGTTGCCGGTGATGGAAGGTGGCCTTGGGGAAATACCCGATATGCGTGATGTAAATCTGACTGGTAGCAGGGAAGTTCTTTACCAGGTTGGTACAGACAGCCTCCGGCAAACTGATGAGCTTTTCACCTTCAAATCCATCACGTCTTTTATTCCTCACCATCTTTTTTTGGAAAATATAAGAAAAATAATGCTACTCTCTAACTCAGGAATCTGATTAAATCCGTTTTATTATTCTTCAAAAGCGATTCCCAGGAAAGATTCAGTAAGAAAAGCAGATTCCATTAGATATCTATTTTTCCGTTATCAGTTTTAGTAATTTCAATTTATCAATCACCAATAACAGAATAAATATTGCAACTATTAATACCAGGAATGTTACGATCAAAACAGCATAATATTTTATAGTCCATTCCAATGCTACTTTCATTCTACTGGCAAAAGTAATTTTCCTTTCAGGTGCACCTTCATACAGGGAAAACCTAACTGTACAAAATTCATTCTCTGTATCAAAATTTCCCAATTCAACGCCTAATTCCTGCATTTGTGTCTCTATTTCCAGGATCTTATCATGCAGGGTGATATAGTCGCCAATGGCCCCGCTCCTCGATTTCAGTTCATTTAATGAAGCCAGGTTCTTTTCAAGAGAGGCTTTCCTTGCGTTTAACTGCCTGTATTCATTTGTTTTATCAATCTTTGTAATTTCAGTTGATTTCACCAGGGCAAAGTTCTGAATCCTTGCATAGAAGCTATCGAATTTTTCCGGGTTAATACCAATGAGTAACTGGATCTGACGGTTGCCCTTATTGCCGGTGTTTTGTTCATATTGAATTACTCCTTCAAAGTTCGCCGTAACCTTTTTTATACTATCCAGGTCCTTTTCAAACTGTGATGTCTTTGATACAACGGTGGCTGTTTTTTCATATTTCTGAGAAGAGGCTATATTAGCCTGTTGTGCCACATCCTGTTTCATTATTTGTTTCTCAGAGGCATAGTTCTTTCTTAAGTTAGCTACACTGCTGAAAAAGTTATTTGAATAATCGTTGCCGGATTTTACGTCTGTAGCAACGTAACCATATATAAGCCTGAATATTAACATCAGGAAGAATAATCCAATAAACCATCTTCCGAATTTCCAAAACCTTTGTTTGAATGTTTGTTTCATAGTCTTTATTATTATAAATAAGTAACCGCCGATTTCTTATTGTTCCGTCAAAAATACATCACTCAAACAGATTACATAACTATCCTACTACTACAAATGATCTACATGCATTAAAAACCCCTACATGATCAATTATTCAATATATTATAACTCAATTAATTATAGCCATTGTAGAGCATTTGTAGAACAAGTGTAGACAGTTTGTAGGATAGCAATATTTTCACATACATCCCCTGCCACTTACTTTTGGGCCTCTACTAAATTCTTAAAAAACTTAAAATTAAAACCATGGGACTATTAGAAAAAAGAGCTGTAAAAGCATTTCAGGACGGTAGCTACAAAAAATTAACAGATGAGATCAATGCAATTACTGGTTACACCATTGAATTTGAGGTTAACTGGGATAGCCTGGCAGAAGAAGGATCTGCAGATAAGTATGAAGATGCCTTTACTATGGTATATTTTACCCCTCTTGTATCAGCAGTAAAAGAAATAGCAGCTGATGATATGGGAAAAGAAGCACTTAAGGACGCCCTGAAGAAAGTGATTATTAAAAATGAAGGAGGATACATTTATGGATCCAGTGCCTATAAATTCAGTAATGGTGTTTTAACAATAGATCATCAGCCATGTACTAACGTAGACAACGGGCTTGCTGAACGTACTACTGAGCTGGCAGCAATTTTAATGAAAAATTTATAGAGATCCATGAACAACCTGTTAAAATCAGTTCCTGCTATTAATAAGCAGGAACTTTTATTTCATATAGCGGAACATTTTCCTGCTACAATAATAAGTATCACCACTGATTCAGGACGATCCTATACAGGTGTAGTAATAACGATTGGCAAAGTAAGAACTGATGAAGCCTTTCTGGTATTACAAGTTGCCGATGACAGAAATTCATTGACAACCAGATTTTTGCATCTTACAGTTGGGAAGATCGAGTCGATTGAATTGATTAATCCTGCGGACCTGGTTGATATGCTGTCTTTGGGTAAGGTTACAAAACCTGAGACTTATGAAATCTCAGGGAAGTTAGCCGTTCAAAGAGGTTTTCAACTTTTTTCAGATGCCATTTTTAACGCTCATGCTATAAATGTTGGCGTACCGGCTATGGAGCTTCCTGCAGATGGTCTGCAATTAAACAGGGTATTAAAGCTCACGCAAAAGATACAACAGGTCATTATTGACCTGCTGAAAGAAGAAGATGCCCTTAGCAGTTGGAAGGCCCGTTATAATAAGATATCCTTTATCAATAACGATGATCTTGATGTAAAAGGAGTAAATGATCAGATAGAGATGCATTTTGCATTTAACAATATTAATGCACCTGAAATCTCTACTGAAGAGTTAACCACTCTGCTCATGTCCATATTGTAGTTATATAAAACGGCTATTTCCCTTCCGGCGAAGTACCTTTCCAGGTGTAAGGCATACCCTCAAAGCCTTTCTCCAGCATTTCATCAGGTGAACGAAGGAATGGGTTGGTCTGCCAGTTCAGGCCAGACAGGTAGTCGGCGATGTGTTTGTTGTCTACCGCCGGAGACGGGACATAACCAGGATGGAGCAGGCTACGCGGCATCGGGCGACCCGCAGGCGCTGTGCGGTCTATCGGGTACATCCCGGTCAGGCGCCTGATAATGGAGCGACGCCACATTTTGAAAACGTCTGGTCGTCCGCACACATACAACGCCACCTTCGAGATGATCACCGGATTATGCATAAACGGCTTGCCGTTACGAGCCTCCGCGAAAGAGCTTTGTAACACTTCGAACGATAAGCAGAGTGGCCTGCCCACTGGCTGTTCGAAGTCCTCCTCCCAATCCGGCAGGTCGAAAGACTTAAGATAGCGCCAATCAATGAGTGCAGCCCAGGCCGCGTCGAGAAACTGGAACATGTCATCTCCCGGGAGTTCGGGTCGCAGCCGCCACAATGTCCATTCCAACGCACCGAGTGAAAATGCCAGCGCTGCCCTGTCGGACATCTCCGCTATGCGATGCGCAATATTCATCTGGAAGAACATCATCTCCTCTTCCGTCGTGTTGTCCCAACGATAGGAAACCGGCGTCTGCGGCAAGTCTGCGGCGGCAATGTGAGGTGGCGGCATACGGTTCAGCTCCATAGGTTTTTATCTTTTCTTTTTCGATAATTTTTTCAGCTCTGGATAACATCCGGTTTTATGCGGGGCCCAATGGAAAAGCAGGTTTTAAAATTAAGATTTTTCAGGTCTTTTTTCCTGATAAAAAATTGCGCACTTCTTCCATCTGCCCAACCCAGGCCTTCATCATTTTGAAACTGAACTGCTAAAAGACTCTTCTGTCCCTCAGGGAGTGATCTCCCGGGGAGCCTGGTTATTCTGGAAATCAGGATTTGTAAAGTCAATAAGGATACCCTGTTCGTTAATTAGTATATTCCGGGGATTCGTACCACTGTCTCAGCGGCTGGTACCACCATTGGAAAAGATCGCTTAGTTCTTCACCAACACCCCATTCTAAAAAATTACTTTTAAAATCATCAGGCGACGGTAAGCGGGTAGCGCCGTAGTCATTATTCTTTTTATAGGCTTCTGTGACAGTCGCTATCTCCCTGATTTTTATTAAATGCGGATTTTGTTTCAGCGGTATTATCTCTTCAGGCGCAACAAATGCAGCTATTGTTGTTATTAACGGGTACCAGAAGCTGATAATGTCTACATCTCCCTGTTCCTGTGCGGCTCTTACTACCCCTGCAATGACTTCTTCAATGGGTATTTCTTTGGGGGGAACTGCATCTGCGCCGGTTAATTTACCAGCATCCACAAACCGTTGCCAAAGCTCACTACCGGCATCAAAATATATCATACCTGTATTTCTGAGATGTTCGGGAACATTTGTGCCGGCATAATCGTTCCAGGCCTCTGAGGGATTGCAATACATAGCTACCTGCGGGTTCTCCCGGCCCCAGTCTTCACCGGGTACACGGTTAATACCCTGATAGCCGCTAAGACTATCAAAATAGGCTTTGTACTGTATATAGTCCGGGTGTTCCACTACCGGAAATGCATATGTGAACCGGTGTTTCAGCAAAAGTGAAAGTATGTGAAAGTGCTGTAAAGAAGCATCCCACTGCCTTGTGAATTTTGCCACTGAATGGTACATAGACCTCAGATCCATTGTACCGGCATCTTTACTTTTATCCAGTGCTGTAATAGCTATATCAGCTCCGGCTTCAAATTCGTGCATTCCCATATTGTCCTGTTTTTTGTTGTCGTTATTGAATTTTACGATTTTTATTCTTTGCCATAGATGATGCTGTTACCCTGTTCGTTTGCGCTGTCTTCTTCCCCACGCTACTATAAGCCCGGTAATGATCACACATAAAAAGCCAATTATTACAAAGGGTAATAACATATCAAACATCCATCCTAAGCCTAACAATATCATGCAGGTTATACTTATCGCCGCTATTAAGGCATTATCATCCGTTTTTTTCCTTTCCTTTATCTCCTCCGTTGTTAGTGGTACCAGCAGACGTGCATACAAAATAACCCGGGTACAGGGGCTGTAGTCAAGGATGATTTCTCTTCCGGGAAGAAGCGCTTCCGAAAACCGGTTGTTAAAAACAAACTTTTCCGGGTCTGGATTCCCATTCTCCTGGAAAACAATGTTGTCATTATATCTGCCAGCACTTTCTATCCTGAGAATAATACCCGTCTTTTGTATTTTCTGATTCTTCTGAATATCCTCTTCCAGCGGTTGTTTCACATTCCGCTTGTATGCGGGAGTAGTTAGCCAGCCAAAAATCACAAGCACCAACACAACAAGAGTTATGATGGCAAAAACAGGTATTAACGTTTCTTCACGTGATGCCTCCCACCCCGTCCAAAACCACAGGTTTCCAAATACAAGGCCAATGCCCATCAGCATACGTTTATATACGGTCCATCGAATAAAGTAAAGTCTTTCAAGAACTTTCTTGTCATCTTCGGAAAGCGGTAGTGTTATCATAAGAGTGTAATAATAAAAGCTGCTTTACAGGTTTTTCCTTCGGTTATCCATCTTTGAGATGCTTCTTCTACTGTTTTAAACATAGTATCCGGCGTTTCAATCTATATATATATAATTGTATCTTTAATATATGATCAAAAATAGACCCTGAAATCCTAAAATTTGAATAATTGCCGACTACAAATGCGCTACATGTATATAAAATGTTCACTACAAATACCCTACAACTGTAAATTTGCAGCCAATCCATTTGCCACATGAGTCAGAAAATCAATCGAATAGGTGTTTTTATCCTTTTGTTCTGTATACGGTCTGTAGTTACACAAGGGCAGATAATTGCCGACTCACTAAGTGCTATATTATCACAAAAGGACTTACCCGTTGAAAATCGTGTGATGACCATGGGGATGCTGGCAAGAGCCAAATCGCTCACTGAAATAGAGAAGGCTTTAAAAATTGGTCAACAAGCTTTACAATTAAGCAATACTTTACCCGATCCCCAATACAAAACATTTATCTATAGTACCCTGGTACAACTGTATCAGCAGCATCGCGAATTACCGGAAGCCCGGGAGGCACTGGACAGTGCGATGTGGTATGCCGCTAAAACTACCAACAGGCAAATAAAAGGTATCGCATGGTACAGAAAAGCTTTCCTGGAAAGTATCCAGGAAAAAAGCAAAGAGTCTGTCAGCAGCTCCCTGGAAGCATTGAAATACCTGGAAGGGACCGGAGCCTATGATTATGAATCCTTTGTTTATTATAATATAGCAGGGATCTATGGCGAATGGGAAGATCTGCCTGCTGAAAGGAAATATGCAGAATTATGTGTGCTGACGGCTGAGAAAAGCGGGAATTTTGATAACCTGGCCTATGGTCAGCACGCCATGGCAACATACTATGATTACCGTTATAGGCAAAACAGGGGAAATTCCGCACTTCTGGATTCCGCTCTCTTTTATAACCGTAACGTTATCAGCATCTATTTCGCACAACAGCACCGGCTCATTGCCAGTAATATCATGGCAGAGGCAGCATTAAATATCGCCCATCTGTATCAGGAATATTTTCCAGCCAGTTATAAAGACAGCGTTATTCATTATCTCGACATTGCGCTGAAAATAGGACAGGAAACCAGGCAGATTACCGTGATCGGAAGCTGTTATGCTGTAATGAGTGATTATGAAATAGCAGCAGGTAATTATCAGAAAGCCGAAGCTTTAATAGCTACAGGGCTGAGTGTACTCCTTTCTGATAGTGCCAGGTATACGCGAACAATGTCTGCCTTCATGAAAGGCTTATCCAATGTATCTGAGAAAAAAGGGGATTATGTAGCTGCACTTAAATACTATAAAGAGTATTACAAAACATCCCGGGAAGTATCCGATGCTGAAAAACTGGCTATTTCCAAACGATTAAAGGCACAATACCAATCAGAAACGAATGAAGCAGCGATGAAAACGCTGAAACAAACGGCTGCTCTTAACAAGAAACTCAATTACCTGTATATATTCCTGGTGATAGTGGCCGGTATAGCATTATTGCTGTTCTTCGGATCTTATCACTTCCGGTTAAAAGCTACCCGCCATCAGCAACAGCTACTGGCCAAAGAGAAAGAAGATGCGGAATTACATGTGCGCTTAAAGGAAGAAGAGGCCATGCGTTTAATAGCAGAACAACAACTGTTACAGGAAAGACAGGACCGCTTACAAAGGGACCTGCTGGCAGGCAGTTTGCAGGTGGAACAGAAAGATGAACTGCTGCAGGCTGTTCAAAAGAAGATCGGGGAGAATAAAAGCGGTACCGACGTACTGAAACAGATCAATCAGATCATCGATCAGAATAAACGTATAGATCAGACCTTAACGACTTACAAAGCAGATTTCGACAATATCCATCCTGAGTTTTTTGAGAAACTGAAGGAAAAATCCGGTAATACATTGTCCAGGTTAGACCTGAAACATTGTTCCTATATATCCATCGGATTAACCAACAAAGAAATTGCCCAGCGTTTAGGTATTGCGCCCAAAAGTATCCTGATGGCACGTTACCGCATCAAGTTAAAACTGGGCCTGGGCAAAGACGTTGATCTGGATGAATATATAGGAACATTATAGTTTAATATGTTAAGAGGGTATACCCTCTTAACATTATTCTGCTCTTAAAGATTTCACAGGATTGCCTGTAGCGGCTTTTAATGCCAGCACGCCTACCGTCAGCAACGCAATGGCAACAGCCATCAATCCGGCTACGCCGAAGATCCACCACTGAATAGCTATACGATAGGCGAAGTCGTTCAGCCACTTGTTCATTCCCCACCAGGCCAATGGTGTAGCAATAATAATAGCGATCAGCACCAGCTTTACAAAATCACCGGACAACAGCGTTACAATATTTGTTACGGATGCTCCCAGGATCTTTCTCACACCGATTTCCTTTAATCTCTTTTCTGTTGAATAAGTAGCCAGGCCAAACAATCCCAGGCAGGCGATGAATATCGTTAAAAAGCCAAAGGTCATAAAGATCTGCCCAAAGCGTACATCCTTCTGATATTGCTCATTAAACGACTTATCCATGAAACTATACAGGAAAGGCCGGTTTGGCGCTATGGTAGCCCAGGTATCCTGTAGTTCAGCAATTGTCCCTGACAGATGTTCGGACCTTACACGCAGGGATAATTTATTGAACGAGTAAAACTGTGCCATCCTGATGGTCAGCGGTTCTACTTTGTTATGGAGCGACTGATAATTAAAATCTTTCGTTACACCAATCACAGTTCCTTTGCGTCCCCACTGATCAAAAGATTTACCTATCACATCCGCAGGATTCGCATATCCATACATTTTAGCCGCTGCTTCATTGATGATGATGGCCTGTTCCGAATCTGTGGAGAAACTTTTGGAATAAGCCCTGCCTGCTGCCATTTTCACCTCATAAGCGGGTAAAAAATCTGCATCTATTTCATAAATACCAGGGTCAAATGATGACTTGTCGCCATTAGGCGCTTCGATCACAGTGGTTGCATCGGGCAGAAAATCTCCCGGTACTGCCCTTGAAGCCGTGATAGATGTTACCGCGGGATTACGCGCCAGTATGGCCTTTACGGCTTCAATATTTTTATTGATATTACCATCACCGCCATAGTCTATCACCAGCATCTGGTCCTGCCGAAAACCAAGGTCATGAGACCTGAGATGATTCAGTTGTGAAAATACAATAGCGGTGCAGGCGATCAATGCAATGGATAAACTAAACTGGAATACCACTAACCCCTGTCTCAATTGTATCCCTTTACCGGATGAATGAAACTTACCCTTTAACACCAATGCCGGTTTAAACCTGGCCAATACCCAGGCAGGATAAATGCCCGCCGGGATACCTACTAAAACAGGCGCTAAAAGGAATGCCAGCAGCATCTTCCAGGACAGCAACGCTGTCAACGGTAATGGTTTACCTGCCATTTCACGCACAACCGGTAATAAACAAATCGCTAATGCCACTCCCAGCAAAGTCGCTAAGAATGCAATCAATACAGATTCTGTGAGGTACTGGAACATCAGTCCTTCCTGGTGTGCGCCCACGGCCTTCCTTACACCTATCTCTTTTGCCCTTTCCATAGATCTGGCAGTAGAGAGATTGATGAAATTGATACAAGCTATGAACAGGATAAAAATGGCTACCAGAGAGAAGATATATACATTAGATAAACTGCCGGTCACACCTGGTTGCCTCTTTGCTGTCGAATGCAGATAAGCATTCTTTAATGGCTCAAAAGCAATGGCATAACTATGATCCGCACCAGCGGGATTATGACGTTGTACAAATGCAGCAGTCTTTGCCTGCATGGCGTTTATATCTGTATGCGCTGATACAGTAAAGTAAGTATAGAAGTCAACATATCCCCACCAATTGAAAATCTCAGATCTCATCTGCCTGAAAGTACTCATGGAAATCATGCCATTAAAAGTGAAATGAGAATTGGAAGGAATATCTTCCATTTCACCGGTAACCATGAGTGAATTACCATCATCTACTTTTATCATCTGTCCCACAGGATTACTCTTCCCGAAATATTTCTCTGCAACACTTTTAGTAAGTACAATGGAATTCACACCTTTTAAGGCTGTTGTTTTATCTCCATAGATCATCTTCCAGCTGAAGATGTCGAACATGGAAGAATCGGCAAATACGATACCGTTCTCCTGGAAGTGCTTATCCCTGTATTGAAGCAAGAATGTATTCGGACTGGTAAACTGTGCGATCTTATCTACTTCCGGAAAATCTGCTTTCAGTGCAGGAGCCAGCGGGGCGCAACCCCATACCTGGTATTCTTCCGGCGCTGGTGGCGGTAAATCCTTTACGTTTTTAGCGCTCCGGAAAGCCTGTACTACCCGGTAAGTTTCATTATAATGTTGATTATAACGGTCGTATGATAATTCATCTTTTACATACAATATAATCAGGATACAACAGGCGATGCCTACCGTTAAACCGGTGATATTGATCAGGGAATACATCTTATTCCTGGCCAGGCTTCTCCATGCGATCTTAAGATAATTTTTGATCATGGCTGATATTGTTATGCTCCCTATATTCAAAACAGATGCCATATAGCAGAATGTATATCTATGGCGGATTACAGTATTTCATCAGGCGATCATCTGTTCATATACGGACACTTTCCTGTGCTAAAATGAACATCCTTTTTAAATGATGTTACCTTTTGCCCGCTTGTGCAATGTAACCCTGATAATTATATCTCACTGCGAATATACTACTGCCCCTGGCCGTTATATTCGTCAGCATTAAAACCACCAGTACGCTCTAATGAAACGTTTTGTAAAACTACTCCCGGTCCTTATTCCCATGTTCTGTATCTGCCTGCCTGAGGCACAGGCCCAATGGCAGATCCAACCCGCAGCATTACAGACCCGCTGGGCAAAAGATGTTACACCGGATAAAGTACTGCCCGAATATCCACGCCCTCAGCTGGTACGTACCGGCTGGCAAAACCTGAACGGCCTCTGGCAATATGCCATTACTGACAAGGACGCGGCTCAGCCTACGCAGTTCGACGGACAGATACTGGTCCCCTTTGCCATTGAGTCTTCTTTATCAGGTGTTAAAAAACCGGTACTACCTACCCAACACCTCTGGTACAAACGTACCTTCCCTAAACCAGACACGAAAAGCGATCGGCGCATCCTGCTGCACTTCGGCGCTGTAGACTGGCAAACAACCGTATTCGTGAATGGGAAGGAAGCGGGGAACCATACCGGCGGTTACCAGAACTTCTTCTTCGATATTACAGACCTGCTGCAAAGCGGAGACAACGAACTGGTTGTAAGTGTATACGACCCCACCGATCAGGGGCCTAACCCTCATGGGAAACAGGTACTGAAACCACAGGGTATCCGCTACACGGCTACCACCGGTATCTGGCAGACCGTATGGCTGGAAACTGTTCCGCCCGTATATATTTCTTCTCTTAAAATGATACCTGAAGTGGATGGCGGTTATCTTTCCCTTACTGTCAATACCACCGGCGCTGCGAGCGACTATACCATAGAAGCTGTGGCCAGTGCGAATGGTAAAACAGCTGGCAGCATAAAAGGCGCAGCTAACACGACGATGAAACTCCCGGTAAAAAATGCGCATCTCTGGAACCCGGAAGACCCTTTCCTTTATGATCTTTCTATCCGCCTTGTGAAAAAAGGGAATACGGAAGACCAGATCACTTCTTACTTCGGCATGCGTAAGATAGAAATCAAAAAAGATACTAAAGGACAGGAACGCATTTTTCTCAATGATAAATACACGTATAATCTCGGGGTATTAGACCAGGGCTTCTGGCCTGATGGTATCTATACCGCCCCTACAGATGAGGCCCTTCAATTTGATATTGCAGCGATAAAAAGCATGGGCTTTAATACTATCCGCAAGCATATCAAAATAGAACCCGCAAGATGGTATTATCATGCAGACAAACTGGGTATGCTGGTATGGCAGGACATGGTTACCTGCGCCAGCTTACAACCCGATGCAAAGAAGGCTTTTGAAGAAGAGAATACGGCCAATGTTGAACAACTCTTTAACTACCCTTCCATTATCTGTTGGGTGTTATTCAACGAAGGCTGGTATACCTACGATCAGGCACGCCTGACGAAATGGTTGCAGAAAACGGACCACTCCCGTTTGATCAATGGGCATACCGGTGAAAACTATGGTAAAGATGGCCCGCAAAACCCTGCTGAGAAATGGGCAAACAGCGATCTTACAGATATTCACGATTACCCCGGCCCGGGCACAGCGCCTGCATTACCCGGCAAAGCCCGTGTACTGGGTGAATGGGGCGGCGTAGGCGTTCCCGTAAAAGGTCATCAGTGGAATGCTGCCGCCGGATGGGGATACGTAAAAATCACTCCTTCTGAGATGAGCGGCAAATATGCAGGTATGGTGAAACGCCTGAAAGTATATGAAACAGAAGGTCTTTCCGGTTCTATCTACACAGAGCCTTATGATGTGGAAATAGAAGAGAACGGTCTCATGACTTACGACCGTGAAATCATCAAGGTGCCTTTGGAAACACTACGTAAAATACATGCTCCTTTTGTTGCACAGGAACGCAGTAAAATACTGATCCCTGCGCTGGCGCTTAAAGATGCAGACACTACTTCCATCCCTGATCCTAACCGTAAACAGTTCCTGGCCATTCTGGAACAGGAAGCAGATGCTAAAAAGAGTCAGGATTGGAAACCTATGACAGATAACTTAACTGACTATCTGAAAAAAGGAGGTACCAGCTTCTCTCCGGCTAAAATAAGCAGCATGGCAACGAAAGTGTTTGCCGGCACTAATGACACTGCCTTACTCAACCAGGCACTGGCATGGATGAAACAGGTAGTAGAGATGGAAAAGAACTCTGTTACGATGACTGCTTACGCTAATCTTCTCTATAAACTCGGTCACAAAGAAGATGCCTTAAAATGGCAGGAAAGAGGAACCACTTTATCTCCTGAAAGTGATATGGAGATGTATCAGGAAATATTGGATAAGATGAAGAAAGGGGAGAAAACCTGGCCAATGCTGTGAGAGAAACAATAAAGCCTCCGGAAGTTTATAAGTTTAGGTAACTTAGACTTATAAACTTCCGGACAGCCGGGCTTGCCTCAATAACAGATATCCAATCATGAAAGAAACCACGACCCCAATACGGCGTTGGCCAAAATGGCTGGTATTAATGTGTTGCAGTATCGGAATCTTTTTTATTCTAATCATTGCAAACATTATTGTAAATAACATTGTTCAAAACAAGGTCCGGGAAAAATTACGCCAACTTTCTCCTTTGGCAAAAGTTAGTTTTTCCTCCATCAGAAGCAATTTATTTTCTTCCTCAATTTCATTCAACAATCTTAAAATAGATTATACCCCAGACAGTAATCATCATCAACATTCACTTTATTTTTCAACAGCCGAACTTAATGGCATTAATCTTTTTAAGGTCATATTCCATCAGACACTTTCAGTAAATAATTTAAAGCTCCGTAATGGGGTAATTAAACTTGATGAGTTTCTTCTGAATGAAAAGGATACTGCTCAAAAAAATAAGTTTCCCCCGATTCCTTTCCGGCATATTTCGATCAGTCATTTCGAATTAACAGCGATCAATATATGGATGCATTCTGACCAGAAAAAGCAGCTATCACTAAAAGGAAGTATAACCATTGATGAAATAGGCATCAATGATTTAAACAAACCCTTTACCAGTAACAATCTTCATTTCGGGGCCTTCGAAAGCAGTTTATCCGAAATTAATTATGCCATACCCGAAACTTATCATACGTTACAAATAAAGAATTTAACTATAGACAGTAAAAAAGGAATAGTACAAATTGATTCTTTAAAAACTATACCATTATTCAGCAAACATACATTTTTCAGGAAATCAAAAAACCAACCTATCCTTGTTGAATCAACAATTTCAAACATAACAATGCTAAAAATGAATGTTATGAAATTGTTCGATGGAAAATTTATTGCAGAAAAAATGATATTAAATCAGACGGATTTAAACATACGCGGTGAAGCTAACGAATCAAAAAGACCATCTGCTTATTTGAAAGAAATTCCTTTAGAAATACAAATAGATACTTTCAGGGTTAATCATTCGTCAATTGCTTACGAAGGGCCCGACATTTCCATTCCCATGCCTATTAAAGATATCTCCATTAACCATCTTGAAATAGTAAAAACCGATCTATCGCTGCATTCCGACAAGATAAATCAGTTAAAATTAAATGGTGATATTGTCATTGATAAAATAAAAATGACTAAAACAGATGGTCCCCGTTTTTCAGGTGTCACCTGTGCATTACACGATATTAATTCCTCAATACCTGGTGCTTATCAGAACATTCAAATTAAAAAGCTGATCATTGATAGTAAAAAGGAAATATTACAGATTGCTTTTTTGAAAATCACTCCGCAATACGACAAATTTGAGTTGGGCCATAAGACAGGACACCAGACAGATGTGGTTGAAGCAACAATTCCTGGCATAGAAATAGTAAAACTGGATGTTTTAAAGCTGTTTGAAAAACAATTAATTGCTGAAAAAATATTGATTAAAGAAAGCAACATATATGTTTTCAGAGACAGGAGATTACCTCGTTTGTTAGAACATCAGCCATTACCCGTCGCTCTTTTGAAAAGTCTTCCGCTTGGTATCCGGGTAAAGAATGTACATGTTAATCATTCCACAATAACATATGAGGAGTTTCCCAAAGATGGTTTGCTAACCGGTACACTGAAAATAGAAAAATTCCAGCTATCCATATCTCCTCTTATTAACCATCCCGTCCAATCCGATTCTGATCATATGAATATGAATGTAGAAGGTTCTTTAATGGGTTCAGGAACATTAAACGTATCCATTTATCTACCCCTTAACCCAAAGACGGATTATTATATAAATGGCGTGGTCAGAGATTTAGATATTACCCGGTTAAATTCACCAGCAGAAAATCTTGGTAAATTTCATATAGAATCAGGAGTGCTTAATAATTTAGCATTCCGTTTCAGCCTGAATGAAGAAAAGGCAAACGGAACAATTGTGGGAGAATACCATAATCTTGTTGTGGACAAATTAAAGGGCAACGTTAAAAAAACAGCATGGTTCCCATCTTTCATGCTGAAGCATCTGATCATTCCTAAAAACAAAGATAAATCGCTGGATGTATCGAAGCGTACAGGCAGCATAGATTATAAGTGCGACAGCACCCGTCTGTTCTCTTTTAATCTTTTAAAATCGTTGATCTATGGCATAGACGCCAGTTTTACACTGGGATTTCTTCTGCCTAAATAGTCATGAAAAACAAATGACCTGTTGCTTTAACAGGTCACTTGTTTTCACAGCGTATAATACAATTTATTTTTTCTTCTTACCCTTTACCTTCGCGCCTCTCGTCTTTGGTTTCCCGTACTTCTTCATCATCTTATCTGCATGGGATACTTTCCTGTTCACCTTCCTGTTCTTGGCAGATTTTTCATGGAAAGCCGGACCGGATAATTCTTTAGCCGGAAGTTTGATCAGGTAGTTCTTCATTTTCACCTGTGGCAGCTCATCTTCTGTCAGCACATCAGAGATCACCAGGTTCTCAGGTAATGGTTGCATAGGGATCCTGTAACTCATCAACCCTTCTATACTCTCCTGGAACTCCTTTTCTGCCGGTTTCACAAAAATCAGCGCTATCCCGTCCTTATCCGCACGACCTGTTCTGCCAATACGGTGCAGGTAATTCTCCGGTACTTCCGGTGTATCAAAGTTAATAACATGGGTTACTTCTGCAATATCCAACCCGCGGGCAATGATATCTGTTGCAATAATAAACCGGTAGTTACCTTCTTTGAACTGCTTTACTGTGTTGAAACGGTGGTTCTGCTCTTTATTGGAGTGCATCACACCTACTTTTTCCGGGAATTTGGCAGAGATCAGCTCGTACAATTCGTTTGCCAGCTCTTTTGTAGCAACGAACACCAGCACCCTGGCCATGTCTTCGTTTTCTGTCAGCAGTAATTCCAGCAGGTTCACCTTGGTGTGGAAGTTAGGAACATCATAACCTATCTGCTGGATGTTCTTCAACGGGGTACCAGTAGGGGCAGCCTCTATCGTTACCGGATCATTGAAGTAGGTGGTCATCAGTTTCTGCACTTCTTCCGTGATAGTAGCAGAGAACAACAGGTTCTGCCTCTTTAAAGGCAGCAGGTCCAGGATCATGTTGATCTGCGGGCGGAACCCCAGGTTCATCATCTCATCTACCTCATCTATCACCAGGCGTTTAATGGCTTTCGTCTTTAAAGCCCCGCTCAGGATCAGGTCCACTAAGCGGCCGGGAGTGGCAACGACCACGTCCAGCTTCTTTTCGGCTGCTTCCATCTGGGGATTCATATTTACGCCGCCGTAAAAACCGGCTACTTCCACTGTCATATAGGTGGTTAACTGCTTTACAGCTTCGACTACCTGTACTACCAGTTCGCGGGTAGGCACTACAATCAGCATCTGGGCGTAACGGTCTTTCGAAAATTTGAACAGCCGTAACATGGGAAGCAGGTATGCAAAAGTCTTACCCGTGCCCGTTTGGGCTATTCCACATACATCGCGGCCGGACATTACTACAGAGAAAACCTTCTGCTGAATAGTGGTGGGCTGTACATAGTCCAGGTCACTTAAAGCGTTTAGTAAAGGTTTGCTCAGGTTTAATTCTTCAAAAGTCATATCTCTTAAATAAACCGCAAAGGTAATGTAATCTTCAGGAAGAATTTGCGTCTTTTGTACATTAATAGGAAATGAGCTACTTTTGCGGGCAATATGAAATCACTAGCCGTTATAGTTTTTGCAATGTTCTTCTTTATTGGTGCGCATGCACAGGAAGATACCCTGCCTCCTTTAAAAGTAAAAGATGTAAATGGCAAATCCTTTACACTGAACGATTTTAAGGGGAAAGTGACGTTCATCAGGATGTGGAAGTCTTATGAGCCCAGCGTAGCAGACCTTGCTTTCGTGGAATGGCTGGAGAAACAATACGGATCAAAGATCGGGTACATCTACCTCTGTAGTGAATCTTTCACGGATGCCTGGAAGAAGACGTTCGCCCGTTTCCCGGATTTAAAGGGAATACAGTTAGTGACAGATGGAGATGAGAAAAAATGGGAAGCTTTCCTGGAGCATTATTCACAAATAGCCATCGTTGGTAAAGAAGGGGATATTTATTATCAGAATGATTACCAGTTTGAAGCTGGTCTGGAAGAGTTGTTGAAATAGCATTTTTAGTGATGGCGTTTCGCACCATCACTAAAAATGGAAGGTGTTGTACAGGGCTTAGCCCTGCACCCCCAAATTAACTACATTCTTCTACCAGGTAAACGATAGATTCGTAATTCTTCTTTGTAACATTCTCCAGCGCCATCTCACAGGTCTTGGAGCTGGAATAATACCCCTGCCTGGGCTGTTCCACCACTTCCTTTGCTTCTAAATTCGTAGCAGACTTCACCAGCTCAGGGAATAAGAAGCCCCTGTCTCCCGCCATCCCGCAACAACCTGCATAGATGGGTACATTCACGTTATTTGCACATGCTTTGGCGATGTTCGCCAGCTTATGCGCATTCTTCATTTTAGTCAAAGAACAAACGGGATGTAAGGCCACATTATCCTTCTTTACTTTAATAGAAAGAGAAGGTACTACATGGTCATATAGAAAATCAACCGTATCGAGGATCACCAGCTTATCAAAACGGGCTTTATTTTCATCATTCAGATAAGGTCTGCATTCCAGTAAAGTATAGGTGCAGGAACTCATATCCAGGATGACCGGCAGCTTGCCCTGCCGGGTTTCCTGCCATAACCATTCGATGGTCCTGTTCTTGGTATAAGCTGCTGCTGAAGCAAATCCCTTGGAAGAGAATGGCTGTCCGCAGCAATGCCCGTGAATGTTTACAGGGATTTGAATGCTGATACCCACACGTTGTGCAACTGTCAGCAAACTATCAATGACACTCTTTTTTCCTTCCAGACTGCTACCCATGCTACGGGTGATACAAGTGGCAAAGTATATAAATGAAGGTTGACCGGTTTTAGTCTTTGTAATACGTACAGGCCCGGTTTGCTCCGCCATCCATAAAGGGAAAGAAGGAACGATCTTTTTAAAGACCCCGGTGATGTTTGTCATGGCCCGTTTGCCCAGTATCTTATTCACCAGTACTCCAGATGCCAGTAACACCTTTACCACACTTTCTACGGTGTTGAAATGCTTAGCGGCCTGTATAGCTACATTATTGGCAAAAGAGGAATGGTTCTCTTTACGCAGACGTTTTACCAGGTCCCCGGTATTGATGTCTACCGGGCATTCGGTGGCACAGAGGCCATCTACGGCACAGGTATCCAGTCCGTCGTACTGATATTGCTGTAATAATGTTTTATGATCTGCTGTATTACCTTCTTTCTTAAAGTTAGCCAGGGCACGCCTTACTACGATCCTTCTCCTGGGTGTCATGGTCAGGTCGCGGCTGGGACATTTATGCTCGCAGTAACCGCATTCGATACATTTATCCACCTCTTCCTCTACTTCGGGCAGCGATTTCAGATTTTTGATGTGCGCCAGTTTATCATCATTGATGATCACTCCCGGGTTCAGGATCTGCTGCGGGTCTACCAGTTCCTTTAATTGCTGCATGATCTGGTATGCCTCTGCCCCCCACTCTGCTTCTACGAATGGCGCCATATTACGGCCGGTCCCATGTTCTGCTTTCAGCGTACCATCGTATTTGTCTACCACCAGCGTAACCACTTCATCCATGAACTGACGGTAACGTTCTATTTCTACCGCTGTATTGAAAGACTGGGTAACCACGAAGTGTATATTCCCGTCTTTTGCATGACCGAAAATGATAGCATTCCCGTATTCATATTTTACAAAAAGCACCTGTAAGTCTGATAAAGCGGCGGCCAGCTGCTCTACAGGGAAAGCGATATCTTCCAGGATCACCGTGGTGCCTTTGGCACGTACAGCTCCGACGGAAGGGAACATCCCCTTTCTTATTTTCCAGTATAGCTCGCGGGTGGTAACGTCCGTAGTGAATGCTGCAGGAGTGAGCAGGGATAAAGGGATCTGCTCAAAGGCAGCTATTTTCTGTTCCAGCCTTTCTTCATCTGTATCCTGGTACTCTACCAGCAGTCCGGCGGCTGTTTCCGGTAATAATCTGATGATGTCCGGGATACCTTTGATCGTTTCTACGGAACGTAATGAGGCCCTGTCCATCAGTTCTATCATCTCTGCCCCGGATGATTTCAGCGGTACAATAGCGTCACAGGCCTCTTTCATATCCCTGAAAAAGAGAATAGTGGTGGATTTTGCCGGATAATCCGGTACGGTATCCATCACAGCTTCCGCGATGAAGCCCAGCGTTCCTTCTGCACCTATTAATAAGTGGGCGAAGATATCCAGGGGATGGGTATAGTCTACGAAGGCGTTCAGCGAGTACCCAACGGTGTTCTTGGTGAGATATTTCCGGCGGATCCTGTCGTATAAGGTGGTATTGTTCAGTACCTGTTGTCTAAGCCGCGTGATACCATTTGCCAGTCCGGCGGATTCCGTTTCAAAACGGGTATAGTCCTCCTTTACGGCAGTATTATAGGCCTGCCCGTCCGGGAGCAGGAAATGTAATGACCGGATGGTATGATAAGAGTTCAGCTTTACACCGCAACACATACCGCTGGAGTTATTGGATAAAATCCCTCCCATCATGGCGGTGTTGATAGAGGCCGGGTCCGGGCCTATCTTTACTTTATGGCTTTTCAGCATATGGTTCACCACGGAGCCTGTTACTCCGGGCTGCACCCTCACGGCTGCCCCTTCATTTAATGGCTGTACTTTCCGCCAGTGCTGGCTGATATCTGCCAGTATGCCGTCCGTAATAGCCTGGCCGGATAAGCTGCTCCCGCCTGCCCGGAAGGTAAGCGGGATGTTCAGACGCCTGCATAAGGCGAATAACGCCCTTACTTCATCTATACTGACCGGCTGCACGACAGCCTTCGGTACCAGGTGGTAAAAGCCCGCATCTGCGGCATAGGAAACTACATCTACCAGGCGGCTTTTGATTCTTTCGGCAGGAAATATACTCTCCAGGTGCCCCACAATGTCTGCTGTTGAAAGTACGGTGACCATAATGGGGACAATAATACAAAAAAAAGACCGTCAAAGTCAAATGACTAAGACGGCTAAATTTTCCAGAGAAGAGATAATTATTTTTTCTGATAGTTACCGGCTACGCCGACCAGCCTGTCGGGATAATCAGTAATCATTCCATCTACCCCATAAGAGATCATCTTTTCCATATCACTAACCTCGTTCACCGTCCAGGGAAGAACAGCTACTTTTGTCTCATGCGCTTCTTTCACCAGCTCCGGTGTAACAAGTGCAAAATAAGGACTGTAGATATCTGGTGTAAACCCAAGCGTTTTGATATTATTCGCAAAGCTCTCCCTGTTCATAATCAGCAAAGCCGTTTTTTGTTTTGGAAAATCTTTATGAATGATCTGTAATGTTCTGATATCAAAAGACTGGATAGTAACCCTGTCTGCAATATGTTTTTTGTTGATCACGTCCATTACCAAAGAAGAGAATACATCTGGTGCAGGATGGTAAGTACCATCGCCTTGTGGAGAACATTTAGTCTCCATGTTATAATAAACCGGTTTCAGGTGATGCAGTTTTACATACGCTTCCACACTGTCTATTAACTCGGACAATAATGGTTTGTACGTTTTCATTTTACGCTGATCATGAAACTCAGGATGAGGCTTGCTGCCAGCATCGAATTTACGGATGCTGTCGTAAGTCATTTTATACAACGCGTAGTTTTTTTCGTCTTTTTTATCAATGTCTGAGCCATCGGGTTTACGCATAAAGTCGGCCGACATATACACATCATGTGATACCACTACTTTATTATCCGAAGAGATCACACAATCCAGTTCCAGTGTTCTCGTACCAAGATCAATAGCATGAATCATAGCAGGAATGGTATTTTCCGGCATTAATGCCCGTCCGCCACGATGCGATTGCACATCTGTTTTTTGCTGGGCAGATGCACCTGTTGCCATTAACAGTAAAATAAAAATGTATTTCATATTGATTCGGTTTTTTATTGTAACGACCATATTATCTACACTATGCAAGCTGTTATTTAGTATCGTTCTTCTTTATGATAATTGTGTCATGCAGCTGGGCTATGGTAAGGTGGTTCACGCTTTTCATTACCTGTAATATCGTCATGAGAGAATCTGTGGGCAGAATGGCTCCGGTGAAACAGGTTGTGTCCAGTTCTTCTGCATCATATAAGATTGGTACCTGGTATTTTTCAGATAATGTTTCCAGTACTTTACTGATGGGTATACTATTAAAATTCAGGGCACCTTTAACGTGATCTGCGTTGTCTTTCTCATCAATGACTGTCACGGCGTCCTTTGCTGCGTCATATTTCATCTGCTGACCGGGAGAAAGGTATACGGGCTCTTTCCAACCTGTTGGTTGTTCTTTTCCCGCAGGCTTTATCATTACTTTACCGCTGTACAATTTTACGGTTACACCCTCTTTATCCTGTGCTACATTAAAGGTGGTACCAAGTACAGTAGTAGCGGTAGCTCCCGCGTATACTATAAATGGATTACGCGGGTTTCTGGTCACGTCAAATGATGCGTGCCCCTGCAGCATGATCTCTCTTTTTTGTTGTACGAATGGTTCCTTAAAGCGAATCACACTATTTTTAAAAAGATGTACTGAGGAGCCATCCGGTAAGGTGATCACTTCCTTTTTATTGGTATTGTTTCGTTTTTCCTGCCAAACTATGCCGGCGTTCCTGTTTACAGTATCATTATCCGGTTTTTTCAACGACGCCAGCATAGCAGTTTTGCTATTATTTTTTTGAAATAATACAAATGTAACGATCAACAGTATACTTGCCGCGATGGCAGTCCATACATTCCTTTTTACTTTCTTTATTCCAGATACCTGCGTGGTTATCTCCTGATATATTACCTCACTCAATTCACCTGGCAGCGGGGTTTCTCCATCCGCACTTTCCCACTCTTCTTTTAAGTGGTCTTGTAATACAGAAGGATTTTCCTGTAGATAGACGGCTATCTTTTTCGCTTCCCTGCCGGAATACATTCCTTTTAGAAACATGTCTATCTGCTCGCTTGTTAGTTGCATGAATGGTTAATATCAAAATTGATTACGCATAGAAATAAGGGTACCCCCTGCTGTTAACATTTAGATAACAAAGATAAGCTAGAGATGAATTGACCTGACATAGCGCAAAGCCTTTGTTATATGGTCTTCTACGGTTTTAACGTGGATAGACAGATGGTGTGCGATTTCTTTGTTGGTAAAACCATGGACTAATCTTAGTTCTATTACTTTTTTACGTACGGGTGGTAAATTGGCTATAGCAGCGTTCAGGTAATTTACCTGTTCGAACTCCTGCATAGGGTGTGCAATGGTATGGTTATCATTCATTTGTGCTGCAATATTCGCCTGCATGTTATTTTGATGTGTTTCCCTGCGGTAGTGGTCCACCAGGATCGAATTGGCGATGGTGAACAGCTGTGTCTCTATCGTGAATTCTTCTTTCAGCGTATGCCTGTATTGCCAGAGCTTGACAAACGTCTTCTGTGTCAGCTCCTTTGCAGTATCATGCGAATCATTCCTCTTGAGAAAAAAGCGGAATACCTTTCTATGCAACAAATCGTAGATCTGTTTGAAGACCTTTTCGTTTCCATCATTCAGTTGAGAGATTACACTCATTAAATACAACAATTTGCGATAGTGATCTATTTGGCAAGGAAGAATGCAAATTGGGTATAAATGTTGAAACGTAAAGTTATGTTACTGTTAACAGCATATTAACAGATCTTACTTCGCACCATCGATTGTACTTTGTTTATAATTATTAACAGCAGGTTTATATTTTACATTTTCTATTTTGATGACTACAGGGTTCGGCCATTTCCTGTCGGTGTAAAAACGTTGCCCGTTTACAGCGCTGATGAGCAAACCTACCGGGGTGGACTGTACGTAAATACCGGCATCAAATCCTTCTTTGTATTCTACCAGCTCACTGCCGTAACCTAATATGGATACTTTGGTATGTTCATTGCCTTGCAGGGTACGTAGCACCAGGTCTTTGCGTTCTCCATATTTCCAGTCTTTTCCGCCGGGAACAAACGCGTAAACTGTGCTGGTATCTTTGGCGCGGGTGAACCATACATTTCCTTCATGAGAGATGTTCCAGGGTCTTACACCGCTCACAGATTCGCCATTAGCCAGGTTCCAGAGGGCCAGCTCACGGAGCAGCGCTTCCTGTTCTATCTGGATTTCCCCGTCTGGTTTAGGGCCCACGTTCAGTAATAGATTCCCCCCTTTCGCGCGGGTCTCTATCAGCATATTGATCATCTCTGTACCGGACTTCTGCGGATCATTCGTAGGTTTGTACTGCCAGTCGGTCCCCATAGTGAAACAGGCCTCCCAGGGGCCGGGTAATATGGCGTCTGGTAACTCCTGCTCGGGCGTGTTCATTTGTCCGCGGGTGACAACGATCTCCGGTTGCAGTTGCCAGGCGTATTCCTTGAGGCCTTCTGCAGGACCATCGAAGAAGATGAAGTCTATCTTACCATAGTTGGTAAGCAGTTCCTTCAGCTGTGATTTATCGTAAGCCATCAGTCCGGGGTTCTTCTCCGGGAAGTGCTGCGGAAGCTGCATCCTGCCAATGGGAATATGGTGCTGATAGAGGTAGTAAAAGTCTTCCGGAGAGTAGTACACCCCGATAGCGATCCCCTGCTTACGGAAGGCATCAAAAATGGCTTTTGTGGCATCCTTTTTAAAAGGGGTGTTCATGATATTGAACGCCGTGGTTTTAGTATCCCACATGCAGAAGCCGGCATGGTGTTTTGCGGTAAATACCACGTACTTCATACCAGCCAGTTTAGCCAGTACGGCCCAGTCGTCCGGATCGAATTTATGCGGATTGAATGTCTTAGGCAGTTCTTCGGTGAAACGTTTCAGGTAATCATCGGATGCCCCTGCCATCGAATGACTGATCACGGCCCCTACCTGAACGTCCACGCTCCAGTGAATGAACATACCCAGGCCCAGGTCCATGAACCACTTTTCTTTTTCAGGTGTATTGGCTGTTTTTTGCGCGTTGGCATACAGGCACATGACAAGGCAGACTACTGCCATCAAAGAACGTTTCACCATATTATTCACATTTCGGATGCGATAATGATACGGAGAAAAAGCTATAAATGCAAGAAAGCCTCCTGTTGGTAGTGACTCAGTTTGAATATTATTTATGATAGCCAGATGTTGTAGATCATAAATACACTGCATCTGACTGTTTAGTTCACTGATTTAGCTTTGGAATATGAGTTCAGGATTTGTTTTTCAATTTAACTTCACCTAATATTCACGTCAGATAAGGTGTATTTATTGATCAACAACACCTGGCGCAAAGATTATGTAATCAAACTGAGTCAACACTCTCCTGTTTAGAATAATTCTGCCAATTTCTTATCCAGTGCGGTTTCATTCTCCCCGCCTTCCCCGTACCGCCCTATAATCACCCCATTCCTGTCTATCAGTATTTTGGTAGGAAGAGAGCGGATCCCGTATTTATCATTCAGATCTGCTTCCTTCCTTATCTTCTTCATATTCATTCCACGGAGCACCTGATGCCAGATACCTATTTTGTCTTTTGCGACAGCCATCCGCCATTCCTGCGGCTGTTTATCATTATCAGAAATACCTATTATTGTAAACCCTTTACTGCGGTACTGATTAAACAGTGCTATCAGATGAGGATTACCATGGCGGCAGGGTACGCACCAACTGGCCCAGAAATCAAGTAATACATAACTACCTCTGAAAGCTGATAGCTGTAACGGCTTGTTATTGATATCTACTGTGCTGAAATCGGGAGCCATACTACCCGGTAAACCTGATATCACCTTTTGGATCTCCTTTGCTATTGCCCTGCCGTATTCGCTGTCCCTGATAACCGGAGATAAACTTTTGTAAAGATGCTGTACGGAATCCAGCGGGAGCGCATTGACAAAATAGATTAGCTTCATAGCGCTGACATATGAATCAGGATGTGTTGCAATAAACTGTAGTGTGAGGTCCTGAACCCGGTTGTTGTAAGCCCCCAACCTGTCATGTATAACAGCCATCACTTCCCTGAGGGAATCCAGCACATGATCATCCGCCTTATTTTGTACGGCGGCATCATACACCTTCTCCTCTTTATCGAATTCTCCGGAAAGCGCTTTTATTTCTTCCTGAACCTGGTTAACAGCGCTATCCAGCCAGGCAGACTCCCGTTCTGTAGCAGCCCCTCCAACGGTTGTATTCCTCAGGTCTTTCTGTGCATTTGTGTTTGTAACGGATAGCGTCAAACCAAATAAAAGCAATAATGTCTTCATTGAATTTTATACCCTGGTTTTTGTACCATTAAAGCCTGCCAAAGTACATTATTTAACAGGAATATTTAATCCCCTCTAGGGGTATACTGTAATTTTATCGTTAGTTCCTATGTGTTAAACTCTTGTTATACAACTAAAATACATTTTTTTAAATTTTAATATATCGTATTTTGTGTCGAATATGCCAATGTATTTTTTCGTTTTACCGTTTATTTACCTGATCTCCCTATTGCCGTTTCCGCTGTTTTATGGGGTGTGCGACTTTATGTTCTTCATACTGTATTACGTTACGGGCTACCGTAAGAAAGTAGTATTGCAGAATTTACGTAATGCATTCCCGGAAAAGTCAGAAAAGGAAATCAGGGGTATCAGCAGACGCTTCTACAGGTATTTCTGTGATTTGCTGCTGGAAACGTTTAAAACGCTGACCATTTCCAGGGCTTCGGCCATTAAACGCTGTAAACTGACTCCGGAAGCGCTGGCGGTATTTACCCGTTATGCCGAAGAGGGTAAAAGTATTATGGTGGTAATGGGCCATTACGGCAACTGGGAATGGGCGGGAAATACTTTCAGCCTGGAGTGTAAACATCACCTGTACGTGGTATATCATCCCCTGTCCAATAAATATTTCGACGGACTGATATACAGAATGCGCAGCCGCTTCGGTACCGGGCTGATCCCCATGAAAGATACTTTCAGGGATATGGTAAGCAATAAAGGAGAGCTGAGCGCTACCGCTTTCATTGCTGATCAGACACCTGCGCCAACGAGTGCTTTCTGGACCACCTTCCTGAACCAGGATACGCCTGTTTTCCAGGGAACAGAGAAGATTGCCCGTAAGCTGAATTATCCGGTAGTATATGCCAAAGTACAAAGGGTGAAAAGAGGATATTACGAGATTTCGGCAAGAACGCTGTTTGAAGAACCCGCTATGACAAGTGATGGTGAAATTTCTGCTGCTCATACCAAAGCACTGGAAGAGGACATCTGTAAACAACCTGAATACTGGTTGTGGAGCCACAGAAGATGGAAACACAAACGTCCGGAACCCGTTAAAAAGACAACATCACCAATTATATACTGAAACCTACAATGCTTCAAGGAAAACAACTGATTCTGGCTACAAAACCATTTGCCAAAGAAACACCGTGGAAGAGCTGGTATTATACGCTAACGACAGCAGCCATTCTCCTGGGTCTCTATGCAGCTGTAGCACTCATTCCATTTCTGCCGGTCCGCATATTATGCAGTGTTCTCTGCGGGCTGGTGATTGTGAGGATGTTTGTAATTTATCATGATTACCAGCACCACACGATCCTTTACAAATCTAAAATTGCTGATTTACTTTTTTCGGCTTTTGGTATTTTTATCCTGGCTCCGGCCAGTATCTGGAAACGCTCTCATGATCATCATCATGCGCATAATTCCAAGCTCTTTACTGCCAGTATCGGTTCTTATCCGATCATGACAAAACAGAAGTTCATGGAATCCACACCTGAAGAGCGCCGTGCTTATCTGATACAAAGACATCCTTTAACTATTCTCTTCGGATATATCAGCATGTTCGTAATGGGAATGAGCCTGCGTTCTTTTTTAAGCAGTCCTGTCCGTCATTTTGACTCATTGCTGGCGTTGATATTACATTTTACAGCGGGTACCCTTATATTCATTTATATGGGCTGGCTGAGCTGCTTATTGCTGTTGGTACTGCCTTTCTTTTTAGCCTGTGCTTTAGGCGCTTATCTTTTCTATGCGCAGCATAATTTCCCTGGGGTCACTTTCAGGGATAAACAAGGATGGTGCCACGAGAATGCGGCCATGGCCTCTTCCAGTTATTTACTGATGAATCCTTTCTGGAACTGGGTAACCGGTAATATCGGTTATCATCATATTCATCACCTGAATTCCCGCATCCCTTTTTATCGTTTGCCGGAAGCAATGGCAGCGATACCGGAATTACAACAGGCTAAAACAACCCGCCTAACGCCTTCTGATATTATTGCATGCCTGAAACTGAAGGTCTGGAACCCTGATGTAAATGCAATGGTGGGACTAAATCAACTATAACCTTATACTTAAATAATTGATAATGAAGCTCCTGGCAGATTGAAACCTGTCAGGAGCTTTTTTACTATAGCCCATAAGGTACTGAGATTCAACCTATATGAGGGTATAAGCCCTATATAAGCCCACTATAAGTCCACTACAACTTGTATACAAGCCCACCTTATTTAGAGTAGGCTTATATAGGGCTTAAAGTCCTGTTATTCCGGGGATAATCTACTTAAAGACTACCTATAGCTATTATATATGGATGAAGCAAAGTAAAAGGGGGGGCCTCGCTTACAAGGGGTTCCGAATACTAAAAAAATGAAGAAACCCTTCATTCACCTGCCTTTTACAAGGTGAATAAAGGGTTCAGTTAAGCCCCGTTAGCAGCTTTTATAATTTAGTATCCTGGATTCTGTACCATATTTGGACTATTCAGGATTACATTCATAGGGATAGGCAGCAGGCTATTGTGAGAGGTATATCCTTTGCTGGTTAATACCTGTGCAGCTAAGCCCCAGCGTACCAGGTTTGCAAAGCGGAATCCCTCTCTGCGGAATTCTCTCTGATAGGTATCTATCAGTGCAGCCTGTGCTTCGTCAGCGTTAGTCATGCTCATAGCAGGCATTCCCGACCTGTTACGGACAAGGGTGATTTTTTGCGCGGCCGGACTAAGCGAACCTATTAGAATCTCTCCTTCTGCGACCATCAGGTACAGTTCTGAGGTGCGTGCCACCGGGCAGAAACTACGGTTGTAGAAATATTGGTTGAACCCTGCAGGATAGCTACCACTAAGGTCCCATACGATTTCAGCACTTGATGCGTCTGCAAAGATCTGCGTAGAATCGACCAGGGAATAATGCCCGCTATTGATAACCTCGTTTGCATATGTTCTTGCCTGACTATAATTACTGTTGGCCACTAATGCCCGGGCCATCAGCGTTCTTGCAGCACTTTGGGTAAGAATGTGAACGGATGCTGTTACCGGTAAAGTAGCATATGCGATACCCAGCTCATTCACGATGAACTCATAAGTATCTCTCAGTGAGGTACGGCTGATATCAGCGGGTGCAGTCATACCGGAATAAATTGGCAAGCCTCCGAAATAGGTAGCCAGTTCCAGGTAAGTGAAAGCCCTTAAACCTCTTGCCTGTGCAGCTATTGATGTAGTGTCGCCAGTCATGGTTGGAAGACTGAGGATAATCCTGTTTAAGGTATTAATAGAAGCATACTCCGATACCCAGATATCGCTGATTCTGCTATCAGCAGCAGTAAACGTGAACTGATCGTAAGCACACCAGTCAGAGAAATCTGTACAATCTGCATCATCACTCATGATACCATCCAGCATTACCAGCGACTTGTGCATTACACCTACCTGTGTAATGACACTGTTCAGGCTTGTCTGTGCATCTGCCACGGTAGTGAACAACTTCATGCTGGAATTCTTTGGATAACCGATCAGGATCTTCTGCGCGGATATTTCTCCTTCGTTCACAATGATGGTGCGGGGAGGAGTTATTCCTTTATCGTTACTGTTTACAACACCATCCATGTTTAAGTCCGCAAAACGGAAATCACCGGCTGTATAGCCATACTGTAAAGGCATTCCGGAGGTCGCTTCTGTCTTCGTCTGAAAAAGGCTGTCTGTACTCACATAAGTATTACCGTCTGCATCCGGCCAGATATTAGACAGGGCTTCTTTTTTAACTACTACAAAGTAAGTAGCAACAGGCAGACCTGTAAAGTGCGCCACACCGTCATTATTTGTAAGAGCAGTAAAAGAAGGCGTATTGCTCTGGTATTCCTCTCTGGTGAGATACAGGTTTACAGTAGCACCGGCAAGAAGCTGACCGCTGCGGTTGGTTTCAGACCACTTTGTAGCATCGTATACGGTTACATCTGTACCTCCCGGACTGGTAGTAAGCATTTTAGCGATGCAATGCACCACCTGGCTACCGGCTTTACCATCTTTGACAGTGATCAATACCCCGTTGATGTAGATTTTTCCGTCTACAACTTTTACGATAAATATTTTGCCACTGAGGGTGGTCAGTTGTTTGCCATCTGTGAGGTCTGCGGCTTTGAATACGCCCTTCACGATATGACTTTTGATGATACTGTCCGGAAGGTCTTTTCCCATCGTTTTAGCGCCTATATCGTAGCCGCCGATGGTTTCGTTACCGGGAGCGAATATGGTGAGCCCTCCGCTGGCATCAGCAGTGCTGATGGCGATCTTTTTGAAGGCTGTTTCAAATTCACTCAGGGAATCTACGCCGGCCATGTAAGCAGAAACTTCAGTAACGGCTACGGGCTCAATGGTTTGTGGTGTTTGTGTGTCTTTTTTAGAGCACGCGAAAAGGCCGCACACCAATAAAGGGTAAAGGATTTTTTTCATAGAGGTTGTATGTTGATCAGATATATAGACAGTTTTTGATATTGTCCCATTAACAGGAATATAGGTACAGGTCCCTCACAATGGCTTGCAATATAGTAATTTATTTGAATGCATGAGGTATTTACAAAGGGTTTCTATAGCGCTTCTATAGTAATCCTACGTTCATCCTACGTCCGGAACGTAGGATGAACGTAGGATCTGACTTATCAGACCGGTTTTCGGGTACAACTTATCAAGTATGTTTTACATAACTTAATAATACATTTCCGTTAGCGAATGCTCTTGTTTGGATAAGTTTCACGGGCAGGGAACTATCAAACATTGTTCTTCCTTTCCCGAGTATAAAGGGATTTACTACCAGTTGGTATTCATCAATTAATCCTTCTTTAGTCAGTTGTGAAACAATAGATCCACTTCCTAAAATGGTGATGTTATTTCCCGGTTCATTTTTTATCCTTTGTATGTCGGCTATATCATGTATCAGTGCTGTATTTTCCCAGCTAACTTTATCCAGCGTATTTGAGACCACTATCTTTTGTAGCTTATTCATGCGCTTTGCCAGTTCCGGATTTTGTTCTGCAGCCATTGGTGTTGGCCAGTAGCCCGCCATCATCTCGTAAGTGATCCTGCCGAATAGGAGTACGCTCTCACCTTTTGCATTACCGTTAACAAAAGCATCCCATTCGGGATCATTGCTCCTGTTATAAGCCCAGCTCATATCTCCGTTTGCGTCTGTAAAGTAACCATCAAGCGTTATATTATTGAAAACAGTTATTTTTCTCATGTTGTCTTCTTTTTAATTAACATAAAAGTAGTCAACTTGTTAATAGAACATGGGGCGTGGAAGGGACATTAAGAGGGGGTGTTTATGCGAATTTTTTATACAATTTCTTTGCCGCATCCTTCAATATAGGACCACCATGGCCAAATACCGCTTTCTCAAAATTGAATGAGGCTGCTCTTAAGATGCTTTCCCTGCCTTGTTTAATATCTTCATATAAAGTGCTGTATGCCAGTCCGGTTACATTTGCGCAAATATCAGCAGCAATTAAAACGTCTTTTATCAACAGAGAGATATGCCCGTCACTATGACCAGGTGTATGAATAACCCGCATATCATCTATCATGTCCCCATCTTTTACTTTTACATCAATAAAAAGAGGATCAATACTATTACCTGCTTTTTTAATAATCAACTGATATACCAACCAGTTAATAATACCCGGCGTAAGATGCATCCTGCCTCCTCCTATTCCATCTTCTATCAGTATAGCATCCTGTTCATGTGCATATACAGGTACTTTCAGAATAGCTTTTAATTCGGCAGCACTACCGGTATGATCCGGGTGACAATGTGTAAGAATAATACGTTTAATATCATGAGGCTCCTTACCTGCTTTTGTCAGTGCTGAGAAAATCTTTTCTGTACTTCCTTTAAAACCGGTATCTATCAAAGTATCTCCCACTAAGAAAACATTTACGCTTCCGAGGTTTATCTGAAAAATATCATTTGAGATCTGTTTCATATTACAACGATGGAGATTTACAGTATGCGGGTATTGCAAATACTGTTATTTAATAACTTCCACTCGCTCCTCCACCACCGCCGGAACCTCCTCCGAAATTAAACTGGTCTCCTTGCGGAGCCTGCTGATTAAAGGATTGTGCAATGATGACAGCTTCCAGCTGGATGGCGTCTGTTTTATCATCGTCGGTTTGTTCTGAGGTGAATCCATTGCGGGATGGGAGTAGTAGTCTGGTAATACCATATGCCAGTGCAATAAGGATGATACCGCCCAGTGTCATGGCCACTTCGATGGGCGCTACGCTATGGTAAGAACGGATCGTAAATACGATAGCGGCAACAAGAAAGAGGCCGGTACGGATCAGGATGCTGTCCTTTTTACGGATACCCGCGAATATGTAAATGGGTGGTATTATTACCGTAAAGATCCAGAAGATCCATGCACCGGGGATAGATTGACCCGGTTTTAAATCCAGCTCAAATAACGCGTTACTGGCCTCTCTTACTACAAAGTAGTTACCTCCCAGGTAAAGCGTAATAAGAGAAAGAATCTCTATCATTTTCAGACAACTGGTATAATGCCTGTAGGTATGTATGGTAGTGAGCTTACGCGATAACAGGTAAATAACCAGTGATACGCCCATCAGCATAAAGGGAATGACCATACGACCCGCATGCATGAAGAGGGAGAATAATAATGTAAGGAAAGCAAGGTAGGCAACAATGCTCATCGATACATCTGCAAAACGGAGTACGAACAGCATTGCCAGGAGTAACACCAGCAAGCTTATACCGGATAAACTAATATGTGTGTCCGTAAAGACAATAGCAGCGCCGATGACTGCCGCTCCACTCATCCACATCAGTGCAGCATCTACGCCTGATTTATAATGTTTCTTTTCGTTTACCATGAATTCAATGGCACCGTAAAGACAAGCACCAAAGAAAAGAGTGAGTCCTGCAATGGCTTTTTCTCCGCCAGCCATAAATAACAGGCAGAAAAGACCAAAGGAGAAAAAGACGACCACCAGGGTTAGTATAAATAGTCCAAACCTCATGTAGATATTAGGCGTATAAAGATCTACAGGGTAAGCAGTTTTTATCTGCTGAAATTCATCTGCTGTAATACAGGTCTTATCCAGGGCTCTTTCCGCTGCTTCAACTACGGCAAGGTTATCGAGTGTTTTACTTTTATAGGAGATCATGCTTTTTTCAATTTTTTGCTGGTGTTCATAAGGAATATAACAGCGCCTATGCCGGAGCCTATAAAATAAAGCAGTCCGGCATAAAATGCTTCTACGCTGTTCGCTGCGACCAGCAGTCTTACCACCACATAACTCACTCCGATATATCCGTATAATGCCACAATAAGCAGGAAATAAAAGGAACGTTTCTTTAACGCCTGTGTATAGAAGAATGTAGTAGCTCCTGCCAGTAACAGGAACCAGAGCATGTAACTGTTGTCCGGCTCATAGGAATCCCCTAAGCCGCCGCCCATTAATCCTGCCAAACAGGCGATCATGAAAACATGTACCCCGAAATTGCTGTATGTAAATGCAAAATGCTTCTTACGGTCGAGACGATCTCCCATGTATGCCACGAACACCAGTAACAAGCCAACGAAAATACCTGTGTAAATGATCCGCTGACTGGAGAAGTCATTGGCAGACAAGAGGCGCATAGGGGTTACCGTTAGTCCCAGCCAGGCTGCGAAGTTGGTAATCGCCATACTCAATATCCCCAGGTGATCGAAGTAATAGGCACTGAACAGCAATACCAGCATCGGGAAGAAAGTGGCCGCTCCATACCGCGTACCAAATACATTGTATTGTACCTGCAAATAAGTGATGAACGAGAGGAAAGTAAGACAACCCAGTAACAGCACATAATCAAAGAAGCCGTTGGGCGCTGCTACCCTGTTCCATGAGAATGGTAACTTCTGCTTAAAACAGTAGAAGAAACAGCCTGCACATACCAGTGCGATCATGGCCAGTATAGCCTGATGCCCGATCGTATCAATATTCTTGTAGATTAATATGCCCAATCCTCCGCTTAACAGCAATACGCCGAGGTACAGGATGGTTTTCAGTTCCCAATGTAAAGAGAACAACTTGTTCCGGGAAAGTATACGTACTTTCTCTGTAGAATCGGGGGAAATCAAGCCTTCATTTTGAAGCTTTTCAAACAAATGTATATCCATGACCGCGAAAAATATAACATTTATTTTACTTTAACTACTCATTGGCTTAAAATGTTCATTCCCAAACAGATAAAAGATTGTCACTTATGTTTATCCAGCCATTCCTTCATTTGTTGCAACACTTCCTGAGCGAAATCTTCTTTCAGGGTAGCTGGTTCCTGCATAGTACAGGTGACGCAATGCTGGAAAAGGTGGTTCAGTCCTTTAGCTGTTATCACCTGCACATGTTTTACATACTTCCGGTAATTGCCTAAGTTCTGTGCAGCATCTACCATAATATCCTTATCACCGTTAATAGCCAGTAAGGGAACCTTTACCTGCTTAAGATAAGGCACCGGATCAAA
Source organism: Chitinophaga oryziterrae (assembly GCF_009758125.1). GTDB lineage: Bacteria > Bacteroidota > Bacteroidia > Chitinophagales > Chitinophagaceae > Chitinophaga > Chitinophaga oryziterrae. The sequence goes on along the minus strand of NZ_WRXO01000003.1, from coordinate 44,800 downwards.
CCGGATGTGGTAACGATACCACGGGCCCGTAGCCTGTCGGATATAAGATTCCAACGGAAAGAAGAAATGCCCTTTCCCTGTCTCCTGGTTCCCCTCCACTTTCATCTTTTCGTCATCCAGTACTTTCCATGCTGCATAAGCAGATCTCAGATGTTGTTCCAGATCAGGCGAATTGGCATAGGTGTATGCGGTATCAAAAAGCATGGTGTTAATAAGGTTGTGCCTGTCCTGCGACTGCTGAGAGATGCCAGCACTGCTGATAATGGCCTTATTCTGCAATTTAAGGGCTGTTAAACCGGGAGTAGCCAGTCCGGCAAGACTGATCACAAAAGCGACGTCTTTAGACTGTACAGCGGCCATATAAGCGGCAGCCCCACCTTCGCTGTGTCCTATTAAACCGATCTTACCGATCTCTTTTCTTGTTTTGAGGTAGCTGATGCCTGCGAGTACATCTTTTGCGAAATCCGCGGTAGTAGCGTTTTCGTACGTGCCGGTGGTTTCACCGGTACCGCGGTCGTCTACACGCAATACAGCATACCCGTTACTGCTTAAATAGTTAGCTATAGTAAGGAACATCTTATGCCCTGCCATAGTACCATCCCTGTCCTGTTTGCCGGTCCCGGAAACAATGATCAGTACCGGGCATTTCTTTTTAGTCTTCGGGACCGTTAAAGAAGCTCCAAACAGAATAGAGCTGTCTGCGTTATAGTAATGTACGTTTTCTGTGGTATCTTTTAAAGGCAGTAATGCCATTAATATCGCTGCAAATATCATCGTATCATCTTTTAAAAAAAGAGGAGTAGTAAATACTACCCCTCAGATTCATCACTCTTTAATTTATTTAGCCAGTTCGATCATTGTAATCATTTCATCAGCCAGTCCGCTTGGACTGCCCTTATAGCCTACTGCTGCAAAACGGATATTCCCTTTTCCGTCTATCACTACTTTAAAAGGGATACCGGAAGTTTTGATCAGTGTAGCATATGCTTTGTAAAACTCATCTCCGTTATCGAATAATACCTGGAAAGGATACTTCTTTTCTTTTATAAATGTCTTCACTTTTTCTTTGTATTCAGGATCACGTTCCTGTGTATCTACAAAGTAGAAAACTACATTGCTGTCATTCTTAAAATGCTCCTGCGCCATCTGCATACCAGGCATACCCGCTTTACAAGGGGCACACCAGGTAGCCCAGAAATCAAGTACTACCACCTTCCCTGCCTGTGCAGACAATGAAACGTCTTTACCTTTCAGATCTTTGAGCGTAAATGGAGCAGCCGGTGTACTGATCATCTCCTCCTTTACATGCTCCTTCATCAGTTTCATCGTATTCGCATCTTTCATAGAAGCGAGATAGGCATCAAAGCCTTCGCTTTTCCCATATTCCTTCTTCAGCATATCCAGCACTACAACAGAAGCCTGGTTCAGACGTACGCTATTATGTAAGACTTCAGACAATTCCTTCTTTTTACCTGCTCTCTGTAATAAGGTAGCCTGTAATTCATTCAGCGTCGCATTACTGTACTGCAATAGCTGCTGCGCATATGTAGCCAGTTCCAGCGCTTCTTTATCCCTGCCTGTTTCTTTTAAGATGCTGGCATGTGCGATGTAATTCCTGATAAACATTTTATCAGTGTACTCACTCCATTCCTCCGGTGAGTAATACCAGTATTCTTCCGGTTTTGTTTTCCTCAACTGATAAAAGCGGTCCATAATAAGCTGAGAAAAAGGATACGCTACCTTTGCAGACATTGTTTTCCAGTCATCATAAGGGATCTCCACCATTTTGTAATACGCCAGTGCCAGTGTAACCAGCGAGCTATTGCCAACGTATGTTCTTAACACAGTTGTATCCTGATTCGCAATACTGATGGAAAATATGTCGCGATATACTTTATTGTAATCAATATCTGCCGCCTGGTCCAACGCATATGAAGCGGGGAAGTCTTTCACAAACTGCTTCCATAAAAGCACCTTTTTAGCAGGATCTTTTTCTGCTGACGCGGTCTTATAGGCTGCTTTCTTTTGCAGGATACCGTTTGGATAACGTTGTTGCATTACAGCACGTAGAGAATCTGCGACTGCCGGTTCCTTCATGTATTTCTCATATACCTCTGCTGTTGTATACAGTTCTTTTTCTGTTGCATCCGGCAGATGCAGCAGGTAAGAAGCCGCTTTACGAAGAGAAGGCACCGTTGAAGGATCACCATTGCTCAGTTTCTCCATGTTAGCCAGGGAACGGATATATATCTCAGCCAATGGCCTCCCGGCTCCATGGAACCGGGCCACTTCATTACCTATCCAGAAATAAACAGCGGTATCGCTGATATTATATGCCTGGAAATAGTTGGGTATGCCCATTTCATAGCGGGTGGCCCTTAAGAGGCAGTAACCGGCATAGGTAGATGCACCCTGTACGTTACCCGGAAAATATAACATCCGGTAATACCCACTGTCCCTGTTATTATCCGTTACCTCGCCTGCCCTGAACTTAAAAGCAACAAAACCAACGGCAGGCGGTAATTGCAGGGTGGCCTTATACTCCTTGTCCAGTGGTATATCTGCCACTGACCAGTGATAGGTAGTATCGTAATAATAGGCTACTGCCTTCACCGGTTTACCGGTTGCCAGCATGGCGCTATCAGGATAATAGTTCAATGTTATCCGTTGTCCTCTTTCCGGCCTGTCCGGCATCATGATCAGGTTCTTCTCTGTCTGCGCGCTGGCGAGGTTTCCTGCACTTATCGCAATTGCCAGGAAGATGATTCTGCTGAATGTCATTATTTATGGATTTTGTACTATTTCCGGGTTATAGCCGATGTAGTATTGTCCTATCGGGAATACATACCTGTTGCTGTTCGGGTCTAGTGTGTAAGTAACGCCCTGCCAGGTACGGGCGTAAGTACGGCTGAATAAAGGGTCATTTTTCAGACGGCGCTGATCATACCAGGGAAGATGGCGGCAAAAGAATTCACGGCGGCGTTCATTGATCACCTGCACCAGTGCGTCATTTGCGTCAGTGGCAGTTAATGCGATATAGTCTGCTGCTTTGAAACGTTTCGTCCTTAACTGGTTTACTATATCAATAGCAGTACCTGCATTGCCACTACGAGCCAGGCTTTCTGCTTTTATCAGCATCATTTCAGGCACGGACGTACCGATGTTACGTGTTTCATACGTAGATCTTTCAAGTGCAAAGAAACGACCGGTATAACCGTTGCCAAGGTTAGTAGCAGCATCAGCAGTGAAAAGTACATAACGCATATCTGTTGTGCCTAACAGATTAAGCAATTCATCTCCCAATTTTAAAGTAGTGGGTGAGTAAGCAAAAGAAGTATAGGCTATCTTACCAAAAATGATCTCAGGATTTTTCAGTTTTGTAGGGTAACTACTGATAGTACCCAGGTCATTCAATCCGGATTGTAATAACAAGGCGCTGTCTGCATACAACCCTGCGTTGGTATAATTACCCATGAACAGGTACAGGCGTGCCAGTAAGGAATAGGCCGCTGCCTTATCGGGCAGTGTATTATAAGCGCTGAACTTTGGCAAAGCGATAAGCGCGTTTTTCAGGTCTGCTTCCAGCCGGTTGTATATGGTAGCTACGGTAGCACGGTCCAGTTTAGCATCCAGACTGGGGGTTAATAATAACGGTACTCCCAGGTCTGAAGAAGCAGTGGCAGCATTATATGGTTTTGCATATTCATTCACCAGGTTCAGATAAGCATCTGCACGATGTACCAGGGCCTCTGCCATCAGTTCATTCTTCACTGAATCTGTGCTACCTGTGCTGGAAGGCACTTCTGCAATGATCGTATTACAGTTGTAGATACGACTGTAATACGTATCCCAGTCCTGATCCCTGTCGATAGCTGTTGCATAAATAGGCGATTGCCAGTTATAACAGTTCTTAAAAAAAGTATAGTAGCTATTGCCTGCAATACCAGCCTGCTGAATGCTGTCCGTAATATTAACATCCGCAGTGGCGATATCAGGTAGCTGACCGCCTCCTTCAAATGTACTTGTACTGTTCAGCAGATACCTGTAGTTGATGGTTTGTTTTGGTATCAGGCTGCCCTGAGTCTTTATATCTGTGTATTTGCTGCATCCTGCTGTAAGTATCAGTAGTAAAACAGCTATATATTTAGTGTTCATGCTTTTTTTATTTAAAAGGTCACATTTACCATCAGGTTGTACTGTACTGTTGGCGGCATATGCATTGCTATGCTCAGGTTCGGCAGGAAATCAGGATCTATGCCTACTTTATTCTTTTTCCAGATTAATCCAAGGTTTCGTACAGTACCATTTACCCGCACATTTTTAGCCAGTATTTTTCCCGCGATGCTTTTAGGCATATCATAACTCAGTGATATTTCACGCAGTCGGATATAATCTCCCGGCTGTACATTCAGGTCTGAATAGGCATAGCGAAAAGTGCTGAGAGCTGCGTATGTACCACTTACGCCGGGTACATTGGTAGTGGCTTCATCTCCCGGCTTTTGCCAGCGTTGGGCAATGTCTGCATTCAAATTGTAATCAAAGCGCCTGGTGCTTGGATAAGATGCTACAGTAGGTTTCATGAACACACTCCCAAAACTGTAAGTTGTTAATATAAATAATGACAACTGATGGTAACGGAAAGTATTGGTGAAAGACCCGTAATAAGGAGCAGTAGAACGCCCTGCATATTTTATGGCACCGATATTGGTTACCGGCTGGTTAGCCTTCAGTTTTTTACCATCCTGGTCATACACCTGTGTAAGACCGGTACTGTCTAATCCGGCGAATTTATATGCCCATATTGCATCTACAGGATAATTCTTTATCAATCCACCACTTAAACTCGAAAAGAAGGAGGTGGTAGCTTTAAACCTGTTATCTGTAATTTTATTGCTGTTGTACGAGAAGTTCAATCCCATATTCCATCCGTATGATTTATTATCGATGATGGCCCCATTCAATCCTAAATCAATACCATTATTTGACAGTGTTGCCCCGTTTAATGATAACATGCTACTATTAATACCAGTATAGGTAGGATTCACATCAAATGAAGAAATCAGATCTTTTCCTCTTTTGGTATATACATCAATACTACCGCCAATACGACCATTCAGCAACGAATAATCAACCCCTGCATTAAATACGCCTGTTTTCTCCCATCTTAATGCCGGATTAGCAACGGAGGTTATAGACGCATAAGGAAGACCGGTCTGCCAATCAGAAGAACCTACACTTATATTTGTGAAAGGCATGACTTCCTGGTTAATATTCCCGTTAATACCATAGGTAACACGCAGGGTGAGGTTATTAACCCAGCTGACAGGCTGCATAAACTGTTCCCTGCTGATATTCCAGCTTACACCGGAAGACCAGAAAGGTTTAGCACGATATTTTCTATCCAGACCGAAATTATTATAATCATCATACCTTACACTTCCTGATAATGTGTAACGTCCCATCAGCGTGTAAGCAGCATTACCATAATAAGAAAGGAAGCGTTTGACCTTATCTGTTTGTGAAGGGGCTCCATATAAAGAACCTACACTATAATTATAAGTACTGTAGAACACACCATACGCTGGCGTCTGACTTAAACCGGTGGCTAAATTATATCCCCAGAGTGTGGACAGGTTCTGGCTGATCATTGTCTGACGGGTTTCCATACCAGCCAGGGCATTCAGTTCATGGATCTTCCCGATTTTACCGTTATAGGTAAGCTGGCCACGTGCGCTGTAATTATTAGAAGAAGAATTATTAAGACTGAATATACCCCCTTTAGGAACACCGGTTACCAGGTTACCACCTGATATAGTAGTCCCGGTATTGTAAAGGTTCCTGTTAGTGAAAGTACTATCCCCATAATAATAGCGGGAACTATAATAGCTGCGTTCCATTGCATAAGCAGCCGTAAAAGCCAATCCTTTGTAGATAGGAATATTCAGGTTTAATGTTCCTGTATAGTTATTATCATGTGTACTATTGTCAGACATCGTTAATTCATCCAGGTAGCTGTAGCCCCAGTTCTGGTAACCAAGCGATTGTAATGAATCAGCATAATGCTTACCTGTTGTATAATAAAACCTGTTATGAATATCATTATAAGGCATAAATGTTCTGCCACCGCTCATCAGCGCCCCCATCCCTATACCATTTGCCGTATAATTAAAAAAGGATGCCTTTAAACTCGCGGACAGTGTAATCTTCCTGATTATTTTAAATTCCTGGTTAGCGGTGAGGGTCATTCTTTCTCCGGAACTTCCTTTTGTACTGGGCATTTCTTTGGAATAAGAACCAGAGAGGAAATAGGTGTGTACCTCACTTCCACCACTTACAGACAGGTTATAAGACTGACTGGTAGCACGCTGCATCAGATATTTTGTAATCTGTCCGTAGTTATTAACAGCACTCATCTGCGCTACCTTTGCATCATATTCCGCCTGTGAAATCCTGCCTGATTTTAATTGAAAAGCAAGATCTATTCCATCACTGGCATAACTCTTTACACCAGATGTATATTGGTTATAGATAGATGCCAGTGCAATTCCTTTATCCACCAGTTCTTTTTCGTAGGCCAGTTCCTGTGAGGAGTTCATTAATTTCAGGTATCCGATATCGGGTTTGTCCTGTGTGCTGAATCCTACTGATACATTTACTACCGGCATGCGGGTACGTCCTTTCTTTGTTTCTATCACAATTACACCGTTAGCAGCACGCGCACCCCATATAGAAGCTGCTGCGGCATCCCGCAGGAAAGTGATCTGAGCAATATCGTTTGGGTTAAATGTTTTCATGTCCAGTTCTGTAGGAAAACCATCTACAACTACCAGCGGGGTCCTTTCACTTCTAATGGTACTGATACCTCTTATGTTCAGGTTGTAATCGTTGGCACCGATTGTTCTTGTATTACTGGACGAAGCGGGTGTAACGTTGTCATATACAAAGCTGTTATCACCGGAAGTTATTTTCATCTGCAAACCGGGAACAAGACCTTCCAGTCGCTGTATAACATTGGCAGTAGGGATTTTCTCCAGTTCTTTGCTGGTCACTACGCCAAAGGAACCAGTGGCACGTTCTTTAGGAAGATTTGCATAACCGGTGGATACTACTTCTACCGGTTTCAGGTAACCTGTTTTATCTTTTAATGCTACCTGGTAATATACGACCCTGTTGATGGCTATCTGCTGGCTTTCATATGCCACACATGATATCTGCAATGTTTTTGTAGTAACAGGGATTTTGATTTCAAATTCACCACGGGAGTTCGTTATTACCATGTTTCGTGTACCGGGAACCATTACGGTAGCAGCGGATACAGGCGCCAGGGATTCGTCAGTTACTATGCCCATTACCATGCGGATCTGTGGAGTAGTATCTGTTAAATTGTATGAAGGAGTACTGGCTGCAGGTAATTTCCCGGAAGCTGCTTCTTCGGGAGGAGCAGCTTCTGCGGGTATTACATGGTTGGTATTTGAATCTTTTGATTTAGCTGGCTGTTTACCATAAATAGCATACTGTGTGGCACCTAACTTTTTAAAATGCAGGTTAAATGGTTTCAGTACAGCAGATAAATAATCTTCTACTTTTTTGAAACTGCCGTCAACTGTAGTATTTACTCTTTTGTTGGAGACCAGTTCATCTTCATAGATAAAGGAAACATTAAATTGTTTTGATGCAATATTTAAAGCATCCTTCAATGTTTGTGTTGGTTGATTTTGGTCGATTACGGCAGCAAACATCTGCAAGCTGCTGCAAAGCAGCAGGCAACAGAAGGCCGCAATCCTTTTCAGATTGATCATGCCCAGAGCATTTTAAATTACAAATAATAGAACCTGTCCCTCTTAGTTGGTAGTTACAATAATGGTTGATCCCTGTTGCGTAACATTTGCATCCAGAATAATGGCTAATGCGTCCATCAGCACCTGTTTATCTTTCATATCAATCTCACCGCTTATTTTCTTTTGCAGCAGTGAGGAATCGCTGAGTTGTACATTATATCCCCAATCATCTTCCAGCATTTCAAAGAATGCAGATACCTGCACCTGGTCCAGTTGCAGTTTTTGCTGCTGCCAGCTGGTGTAATTGCTCACCGGCACCTGTTTTTTTACAAGATCTTTCTTGCTGTATAAAGCCATATCTCCCGGCGCTGATAACAACAACTGTTTATCTTTGTCCGTTACCAATACCTTTCCACTGTTCAATACTACAGATGTCGTTCCGCGTCTGCTGCGGATATTAAAAGAAGTACCTAATACATTAATATCGATCTCTTCACTATGCACTTTAAAGCCGTCCGGATTTAAATGTTTTACATTAAAGAATGCCTCTCCGTTGATCCACACTTCTCTCTTGTTCCAGTTTCTGCTATAGCGGATACTGGAGTTGCCATTGAGGGTTACTTCAGAGCTATCCGGCAATATTAATTTCTTTACTTCTCCAAAACGGGAAGCGATCTCTATATTATTATTCGTATGGGTACGGAAGATCATCCAGGTAGCGACAATGGCCAATATGAATATAGCTGCGGCTTTCCAGATGATATTTAATCTTACTACAGGCCCTGGTTTGATCTCTTTATAAATATTCTCCCATAACATGGCCGGTTTTTCTTTCACCACGTACATGGTACTGGCGATGGCAGCTGCTCTGGTTACGTCCGCTGCTTTCTCGGGGTAAGTGTTTTTAAACTCCTCCCAGAAAGCGGTATTTGTTGCATCAGGGAACCTTACCCACTCCAGGAAATAAGGTGCCGTCAGCAACTGATGCATGGTATAATTGGAATAGTTATGAACGGAGTGTGTCATATTAAATGCGCTGTTCTGTATATAAAAGATGGCAGGGGACAGAAAGTGCCCCATGATTTTAAATTATTTTTAAAATAAACAGGATGGACATGATTTCCTTTAAGGCGGCCAATGCCCGGGAGGTTAATTTATAGGTAGCCCTTACCTGCATATTCATGATACCGGCTATTTCTTCGAAGGAGAGCCCTTCAAAGAAGCGGAAATATATAATTTCCCGTTGACGGGCGGTCAGCTGGCCCAGGGCATCCTTTACCTGTTTAGACAGCAAGGCGTACTCCTCTCCTGCTATCAGTTGTTTGTCAAAACCTACTTCAAAAGAGAACTCCAGGGTTTCGTCCGTATAAGTGGTGTTTGCCCTTTCTTTGATTAATCTTAATAACTGGTTGCGGAAAGATTTAAGGAGATAGTAGTTAAAGCCTTTATCAGCGGAGATGGAAGTGCGGTACTTCCAGAGAGAGATGAATGTTTCCTGGATAGCGTCCTGTACCAGGTGAATATCCGTGGTAAATTTCTTACCATAGTTGTACAGCAACTCATTATACTGTGTATATAATGCTTCCAGGCTTTGTACATTGCCTCTTTTTAATCCGTCCCATAAAGATTGTTCACCTGACAATACGATTGTTTTGTTTAACCCTATAAATGTACTATACATTTAAATATAACCAAAAGTGGACCTATATGACAAAATATTTATTGCTAAAATTTTTAACAACAAATATTTTGTCAGCGTATAAATACGCATTTTTTCTTTTGCAACGGATTGCAAATCAACATTTATTTTTTTTGTAACTGATGATGTTCTAACTTTAAGACGGAACGAGCATGCATGCAATTCCTAAACGTTATGTGATTATTTATTCACCCCCCAAATTTTCTGACTCGCTAGTCTGGACTTACCCAATTTATTGAACCTGTTAAATCTCCAATTGTCGAAGGACACGAAGAAGAATCCTATTTCATATTTAATTCACTCCAAAACACCACATTCAACATGTCCAATCTGAAAATCACGGACCTGGTAGCCGATCTTAAAAAGGCTAACACCCAATGGCAGGCGAGAGAAACACCCGTTTCAGTGCTGCCTGAGCCACAGCAATTAGCAATGCTGGGCGTAATTGTTAATAAGGCAGAACTGGCTTCCGTTATGAAACCCATTGCGGGCGCGGCTCCCATCCCAGCTACGTTTGCACCGGCTGTTGACTGGCGGAACCATAACGGGAATCATATTACTCCCGTTAAAGATCAGGGCGGCTGCGGTTCATGTGTATCTTTCTGCACCACTTCCGTAACAGAAGCAATGGCTTCTATTGAACTGGGACAACTACTGGACCTTTCTGAAGCAGACCTGCACTTCTGCTCCTCACATGGCGCCAATTGCGGCGGATGGTGGCCTACAGATGCATTTGCACAGATCAAAACCCGCGGTATTCCTGATGAACCTTGTTTCCCGTATAATACTGCTTTCCCGGGCAATAATATCTGGCAATCTCCTCCTCATTGCACCGTAGGACCCAACCGCGATGCAAGAGCCGTGAAGATCACGAACTCTACTACGATCGCTGATATAACAGCCCGTAAAAACTATATTTCAAATAATGGTCCCTGCTCTGCAGTGATGCATGTATACGAAGATTTCTTCTCTTATGCTGATGGCGTTTATACCCATGTAAGTGGTACAGATAAAGGCCTTCATTGCGTAACGGTGATCGGTTATTCAGAAGCTGAACATTGCTGGATCTGTAAGAACTCCTGGGGCGCCGGATGGGGCAAAGGTGGTTTCTTTAAGATCGGTTACGGACAGGCTGGTATCGATACTGAATTCCCATTCTGGACTGCCAGTGGCGTGAAATTACCTGCTCCGGCCCATGGCTGGCATGGTTATGAAAACCTGGGCGGTCAGCTTACATCAAGACCAAACGCTGTTTCCTGGGCAGCTAACCGCATTGATGTGGTTGTAAGAGGCCTGGATTCTGCTGTTTACCATAAATGGTGGAATGGCAGCTCATGGCAAGGCTGGGAATCTCTTGGCGGCCTGATTCAGGGCGCTCCTGCTATCTGCTCATGGGCAAGCGGCCGGCTGGACGTATTTGCGCTCGGCCTGAACCATCACCTGTGGCACAGATACTACCAGGGCGGATGGAGCGGATGGGAAGACCTCGGCGGTGTGCTCTCTTCTGAACCAGCCTGCGTTAGCTGGGGACCTAACCGTATCGATATCTTCGCACGCGGTATGAACTCTTCTATGTGGCACCTCTGGTATGATGGTGCATGGCATGGATGGGAAGATTTAGGCGGCATTATCACTTCAGCTCCTGCGGTGTCCTCATGGGCCAGTGGCAGACTGGATTGTTTTGCCCGCGGTACCAATAACCACCTGTTCCATAAATGGTTCGATAAAGGATGGAGCAATTGGGAAGATTTACAGTCCAGTATGATGGGAAGTCCTGCGGCACAATCGTGGGGACCTAACAGAATAGATGTATTCTATCCCGGACAAACCTACAACATGATGCACAAATGGTGGGATGGTAAGAGCTGGAGCGGAGATGAAAATCTCGGCGGCGTACTTTCCTCTGATGTGGGCGTTTGCTCATGGCAGGCAGGCAGACTCGATTGCTTTGTAGAAGGCACAGATTCTGCGATGTACCATAAATGGTATGTATAATACATTATAGGAGTAGTGACTAAAAAGCTCCGTCAGGAGCTCCGTGTTTATAGAAAATAAATTAAACAACGAACACAGACTCCGTAGGAGTCCCCTGTTATTAGTAAATTTAGGGGACTCCTGCGGAGTCAATTAAAAAAGATATAAATATTTGCTACACACACGGAGCACCTGACGGAGCTTTTAGTCATGCCCTTTATAAAACAGGTATCATATGGAAGTTGAGGTAAAAGAAATCAAGGTAGGTACATCCTTACCTATTATACTTCCCGGACTGGGTACTGCCGGTTTTCAATGGTTCTTTAAGGCAGATACGGAAGACTTTATCGACATAAAACCCTATCATTATACAGTTGACTCCATGTTGCAACAGGCAGGCAACAGCAATGATGATGTTTTTCTCATAACAGGTAAAGCTCCCGGCCTTACAAACGTAACTTTTGAACAAAGAAGGGTCTGGGAGAAAGACGGTGTGGCCATTAATACCAAAAATCTGGCCATCACAGTTGTATAAAAGCAGTTATGTTACACCCAATTTAGTTATTGAAATTATAAATATATATTTCCTACCCCCCCATTTTTTCTTTCCTACAGTATTTAGATGAGAAGGTTTAAAAAGTGTTGGCAGGAGCATCGCTTTCCGGTGTTCCATGCCTTGTGTGCGGCTATGCCCTGATCATACCCATTTGCGGCCACGGTATGCCTATGCCTGTACCGTTGGTCTTTTTGTTTAATGCTAACCTATAATGACCATTCATGAAGCGTACCTTTACCATTATTCTGCTGGCAGTATTACTGACCGGCACCAATGTCTTATTAGCCCAAACCTTTACGCCCATTGCCGTTACAGGGTTCAATAGTGATATTATAGCGGAAGCAGGGAATAATGCAGTTGCTGTTACCTCTACCGTAATAGACGGAAGTAATCACGTCATTCATACTACCGGCTTCGCCGCACTGAACGGAATAACCGGCGGTATTATCAATACCGGCGCTATTGTCAGCGGTACCCGTACTTACCAGATGGCGCCCTATACAGGTAACAACGCGCTGTATATGTCTTCTGCCGGTAATGTTGCCAATACGGTAGGCACCGGCACACTCACCTTTGCTACTCCTAAAGCATATAGTAATTTAAGCCTGCTGGCATTTGGTACAGAAAACAACAGCGTTGTGACAGTGGTCCTCAATTTCACAGATGGTACTACTGTGAATGCCGGTAACATCACTATTAAAGACTGGTTTGGTGGTACCCCTTTTTTAATCAGTGGTTTTGGTCGCCTTACCCGGTTAACCGCAGCTCCTTATACCGTGGATGGATTAACGACCAATCCACGTATGTATGCCTTTGATTTTTTAGTGCCCTGTGCCTCCCAATCCAAACTGGTACAATCTGTTACCTTCAATTATATTCCAGGCAGCAACCCCAGCTCCAGAGCGCTGATCATGGCGGTTTCCGGAGTGGGGTATACACCCATTACCTATTCGCAGGTGGTGACCAATCCTATTTGCGGTGGCGCCAATGGCAGTATCGCACTCACAGCCACCGGTGGTACTTCTCCTTTAACCTATAGCTGGAATACTAACCCAACCCAAACAAATGCCACTGCTACCAATCTGGTAGCAGGCTTTTATGCCTGTGCTATCAGAGATGGCAACAACTGTATTACGACCGTATTTGATACCCTTGTACTGAAATCCCTGGCCAGCATTACAGCAGTGGCCAATCCTGCGGAGATATGCAGCGGGGCTGCTTCTGCCCTGTCCACAACAGCTACAGGCGGTACCGTAAGCGGGTATACATGGAACCCGGGCAATATCAGCGGAGATAATACTTCCGTTACCCCTACGGCTAATACCCAATATATTGTTACTGCAAAAGACGCATTCGGATGTGTGATCGCAGATACTGTGGATGTAACAGTAAAACCTACACCCAGCGCTGCATTTGATGTACGCCAGCCGGCTGTTTGTCTCGGTTTACCGGATACACTGATGTACACGGGAGGAGCCGGCCCCACCGCGACTTATACCTGGGACGGTGGCGGGGCACCTGTACAGGGTGGCGGTGTTGGTGGTAATCCCGACTGGTACTCGCTGAATTATACTGCAGCAGGTACTTATACAGTATCGTTGCAGCTAACTGAAAATGGTTGTGTTTCTCCTTTGGTAACACACCCGGTTACAATACAGACCCCACCTGTTGCTGGTTTTAATGTGAGTAAGAATCCGATCTGTACAGGAGAAATGGTGACGGTTACGTTTACCGGTACGGCCAGCAATGCAGCAGTTGCACAATGGAACTGGGGAGGCGGTAGTCAGCAAAGCGGTACCGGCCTTAATCCACAACTGGTAAAATACCTGAACAGCGGCACTATTTCACTGACTGTTACCGATGGTGTCTGCATAAGAACTGCTACTCCGGTGGCAATCGATGTTATCACAAAACCAGTTGCAAAATTCACTCCGGATATCATCACAGGCTGTACACCTGTTACGGTAAACTTTACCAACCAATCTACTTTTGCAGATTCATATAAATGGTTTTTGGGAGATGGTGGTACTGCTACCAGTAAAAACGCTTCTCATACCTACAGCAATGACGGAGTATATACTCTTACACTGATAGCGGGCTCACAACAATTATGTTTTGATACACTGATAAAAACAGCGCTGATCAATGTGCTCCCTCCGCCTGTTGCCAGTTTCACCGCACAACCCGGAGAGAACATACCTGTTGAATATAAAAATGCGACGTTCAATTTTACCAATACCTCACAGCATGCTACCACCTATGAATGGGAGTTTGGGGATGGCATTACCTCATCAGAAATTAATCCCGTTTATAAATGGGAATTACCGGGTAATTACCGGGTAACCCTATACGCCAGAAATGATATCGGATGTATGGATAGCACCAGTCGCGCATGGTATAAAATAATCCCTGATCTGGTACTGAACATCCCCAATGCATTCAGTCCGAATGGAGACGGGATCAACGACCGCTGGAACCTGGATGGATTAAAAGCACGCCCTGCATGCCAGGTAGAAGTGTTCAACCGCTGGGGACAAACAGTCTACAAGAGCAATGGATACACCATCGGATGGGATGGTCTGCGGCAGGGAAAACCAGTGAGTGAAGGCACTTATTATTATGTAATCAAAACAGCTCCCGGAGAGAAACCTTACACCGGATGGGTAGTCCTGTTACGCTGATAAACTCTTTAACATCAACCAAAAAATACAAGTGAATGAAAAGTATTTTTATTGTTACCCTTATGCTGATAATATGTACCTGCAAATTAAAAGCACAAACCTATTCTCCTGTTGTCATAACCGGGTACAACAATGACATAGTTGCCGATACAGGAACTGATGCTACAGCCGTTACTTCTACGGGAGTGGACCTTCAGCAGAAGATCCTTTATTCGCTGGGCTTTGCTGCTACCAATGCTTTAGCAGGAGGTTTAGCGGATAACGGTACTATTGTAAATGGCCAGCGCACCTACCAGTTGGGTGACTACTCCCTCAACAATGCCTTATATCTTTCGGCCAATGCATTTGCAGCCAATACGCTTGCATCCGGAAGTATTGCATTAGTAACACCGGCCACCTTTACAAAAATAAGTGTACTGGCATTTTCCACTGAGCAAAACAGTATACTGGATATCAGCCTGAAATTTACAGATGGTACTGTTATTTCCGGAGGAACAGTGAGTGTTGCCGACTGGTTTAATGGGCCGGGTTCTATCATTTCAGCAGTAGGCCGTATACAGCGTATCCCTTCTCCACCTTATGTTGTAGAAGACCTGGCGGCTAATAATCCCCGGTTTTACCCGATTGATATCGATATTCCCTGCGCAGTTCAATCGAAGATGCTGGATTCCATCTTCTTTAATTATGTTTCAGGTGGCAGCCCTGATTCCAGGGCAGTTATTCTGGCCCTTTCTGCGGTGAGCTATACCCCGATGACACTCACCTCCTCTCTTGTAGTGGCAGACTGTGGCAAATCGAATGGCAGCGCTACGGTGAGTGCAGAAGGCGGAAGCCCTCTTATTACCTATGAATGGAATACCATACCCGTACAGTTAACGAAAACCGCTACAGACCTTCCTGCCGGGACTTACACCTGTACCATTACGGATGGTAACCTGTGTGTCACCCAGGTACCAATGACAGTAACAGAGAAGTCTGTAGTGAAGATGAAAGCAACCGCCAGACCGGGCACTATCTGTTCCGGTAGCGCTACCACCCTGTCTGCCATCCCTTCCGGCGGTATTATTACAAGTTATACCTGGCAGCCAAGTAATATCACAGATTCCACTACCAGCATCTCTCCCACTGATACCACCACTTATGTGGTGACAGGGAAAGATTTCTTTGGATGCCTGGCGACAGATACCATTACAGTATCTGTTATACCACGACCAGCAGCTCCGGTGGCTTCTCCGGTATCTATATGCCCGGATAGCCTGGCTACTTTATCTGTGCTGACTCCTGATCCTTTGTTAGGCTATAACTGGTATCCTTACCCTTCCGGCGGAGATGTCCTGGGCACAGGAGATATCTTTGTAACACCACCGGTAGGTGAAACCACCACCTGGTATGTAGAAGCCGTTACCGGTCCTTGCAGCAGCGACCGTGTACCGGTGACTGTCACTCCATATGACAGACCAATAACGCCCATTGTTGTCAATACAGCAGTGACTGCCAATAGCGCCTCCTTCTCCTGGAAAAGTATTCCCGGCGCCACCGGTTACCTCATCTCTATAGATGGCGGAGCGTATATCACCGTAACAGACACTTTTTACAACGTTACCGGACTGCAGCAGGAAACGGTGAGTTTACGGGTCATCTCTCTGGGTACCCTAAGCTGCCAGACAAGCTTACCCGGCCAGGCCACTGCCAAACTGAAGCCGGGAGAGATATTTATCCCTAATGCGTTCACGCCAAACGGAGACGGGAAGAATGATATCTTCAAACCTGAAGGAAATATCAAAGCAATTGATATGAAAATCTTTAACCAGTGGGGCGAACTGATCGCAACAGGTAGCGGATGGAATGGGACCAGTGGAGGGAAGGCCCAACCCATGGGCGTTTATATATATGCGATGAAAATTATTATGACGAATGGCACGGAAGTGATAAAAAAAGGGTCCGTGAATTTGTTAAGATAGTGATAAAAAAAGTCTGACAAATATGCTGATGTTAAATTCCACGTTATTATTGTGAACAATTGAGATAGGTGATCTCATTAACAACATTTATCTCTTGTATTTCTGAGGGCTGGCCTGCAAAGGCCCGCCCTCTATCTTTTTAAATAGCGCTGCCGGAATTTGAAATACAACCATCTGCACTTACTTTGCGTTATAATTCGAGAGCTGACTAATACCATCACTTAATATTAATTGCTTTTTATGATCGCTACTAAAGGATACGCAGCCCCTGCTGCTAAAACTCCGCTTGCTCCTTTTAATTTTGAGCGCAGGGAGCCAGGACCACACGACGTACAGTTCGACATTTTATATTGCGGGGTTTGTCACTCAGACCTTCACCAGGTAGGAGACGAATGGGGACATGGGATATTCCCGATGGTACCAGGCCATGAAATCGTTGGCAGGGTCACCAAAGTGGGTAGCCATGTAACAAAATTCAAGGTAGGAGACCTGGCCGGTGTAGGTTGTATGGTAGATTCCTGCCGTAAATGTGAGAACTGTGCTGAAGGACTGGAACAATATTGTCTGAATGGTATGTCCGGTACTTACAATGGCTACGAACAGGATAAGAAAACCCCTACCTATGGCGGTTACTCCAACCTGATGGTGGTAGATGAGGCGTATACGCTGAAAATATCCGATAAACTGGACCTGGCAGCGGTAGCTCCCCTCCTGTGTGCGGGTATCACTACTTATTCCCCTTTACGCCACTGGAAAGTAGGTAAAGGCCATAAGGTGGCTATATTAGGACTAGGCGGCCTGGGCCATATGGCAGTGAAATTCGCCGTTTCTTTTGGCGCAGAAGTCACTATGCTGAGTACTTCACCCTCCAAACAGACAGATGCTGAGAAACTGGGAGCCCATAAGTTCCTGCTGACTACAAACCCTGATAACCTGAAGGCCGCTGCAGCTTCCTTCGATTTTATTATTGATACGGTATCTGCCGAACACGATTATAATCAGTACCTGGCGCTTTTAAAGACCAATGGTGCCATGATTTGCGTGGGTGCGCCTCCAACACCTTCCGTGATCTCTTCCTTCAGCCTGATCCTGGGCAGGAAAACCCTGGCTGGTTCTATGATCGGTGGTATCGAGGAAACACAGGAAATGCTGGACTATTGCGCGGAACACAATATCGTGTCTGATATTGAACTGATTGATATGAATTACATCCAGAAAGCGTATGAGCGCATGCTGAAAGCAGATGTTCGCTATCGCTTCGTTATCGACATGGCCACATTGTGATTTTTTATGATTCTTTGATTTATACAATTATTTGTTTGAATCAAACAATACAAACGAAAAATATAAGTGCAATCTTTGCACATCGATTGAAGGATTCATAAGAAAGGTACTACGGATAAAAGCAAAAAGAACCACGTTTAATCGCTGGTTCTTTTTGCTTTTTAGTAAGACTTCCGGATTGCTTCAAATGTAAAAACGAACTATGCCACAGTATGAAAGTAAAGTGTTGTAAGAATGTTTTACTACCAAACACAATGCTTAACTAAATGACATTGGATTTGAGGTATTCTCTTTACATCCGGAATTATAGCTCTTGCGTCTATCGATTAATGTTCATAAAATCATGCAAAGAAAAAGAACCGTCTGTTTATTTTTTCTCCTGGTGCTCTATGGAAGTACGAAGGTGCATGCGCAGGTACTCACTTTAAAAGAGGCTGTGCAGACCGCATTTACTAATTACGGGTCCATTAAGTCAAGGGCGAATTATATAAACGCTTCAAAAGAATCAGCTACACAGGCAAAACGAGATTATCTGCCCAACTTAAATGTTTCAGCACAACAGGATTATGGTACCGTTAACGGGCAATTTGGTCCTTCGTATGGTTTAAACGGATTAGGGGTAGCTTCTTCAGGACCCACACTCTCTTCTCAGAATTCAAACGCTGCTTTCGGAGGTTTATATCTGGCCAATATCAACTGGGATTTCTTTGCCTTCGGACGTTCCAAAGAAAAGATCAAAACAGCACAGGCGGTGGTAACCAGAGATGAATCTGATCTGCAACAGGAACAATTCCAGCAGGAAGTAAGAGTGGCTGCGGCCTATCTGAATCTGCTGGCAGCACAACGCTTAACAACTTCCTGGCAGAAGAACCTGGCAAGAGCGGATACTTTCCGTTTTGTAGTAGTCACCAGGGTGTTGAACGGACTGATTCCAGGTGTGGATTCTTCTCTTGCCAACGCAGAAGTATCCAGCGCAAAGATTGCTTATACAAAAGCAAAAGATTTCGAACAGACACAAGCCAATCAACTGGCTGTGCTGATGGGTGTACCACCTAAGGATTTTGTACTGGACACCGTGTTCATTACAAAGATCCCTTCTTCATTATTAGATCCTCTACATGACAGCTTACAGAATCATCCATTACTGAAGTATTACGAAAACCGTATCAGGTTAAGTGATGCACAGGCCAGCTATTATCATACACTGAACTTCCCTGCTTTCTCCCTGTTTGGTGTGGCGCAGACAAGAGGTTCCGGATTCAGTTCATCTTATGCTACTGACCAGACAGCCTATACGAAGGATTACTGGGAAGGTGTAAAACCAGGTCGCAGTAACTACCTGATAGGTATAGGCGTTACCTGGAATATTACGACTCCGCTGAGGGTCAGTCACCAGGTAAAAGCTCAAAAGTATGTTTCTCAGGGATTAAAGGATGAATACGATCTGGTACAACAGCAACTGAACGCACAGATGTCGCTGGCTGGTACACGCATCCAAAATGCACTGGATAATTACAGGGAAGCGCCCATCCAGGTGAACTCTGCGTCTGATGCATACCTGCAACGCACTGTATTATATAAGAACGGGCTCACGAATATTGTAGATGTAACACAGGTTTCCTATACGCTTAACCGCGCTGAAACAGACCGCGATATTGCTTATACAAATGTGTGGCAGGCTTTATTACTGAAGGCTGCCGCCAGTGGGAACTTTTCACTATTCATCAATGAATTTTAGTTCATGAACCTGATAAGACTAGCATTACGCAAACCGATAACGATACTCGTGATCGTGGCCGCACTTTTCTTTTTCGGCATCAGCGCCGTGCGCACGATCAAAATAGATATATTCCCGAAGCTGGACCTGCCGGTGATGTACATTGCCCATCCCTTTGGCGGATACACGCCTACACAGATGGAGGCTTATTTCGGTAAGCAGTATATCAACATCCTCCTGTATGTAAACGGGATCAAAAGCATTGAAACAAAAAACATACAGGGCCTTACCCTGATAAAGGTGAACTTTTATCCGGGTACCAACATGGCACAGGCACAGGCAGAATTAAGCGCCTTCTGTAACCGTATACAGGCGATATTCCCGCCTGGCTCACAACCGCCCTTTATCATCCGTTTTGACGCCTCTACCCTTCCCGTTGGGGAATTGGTACTAAGCAGCGAAAAACGTGGCAATAACGAGCTGTTAGACCTTGCAAACACCTATGTACGTTCTTCCTTTACTACCATCCCTGGTCTGGTATCTGCTCCGCCCTTTGGTGGTAACCTCCGTACCGTGGTGGTAAAAGCAGATCCTGAACTGCTGCGCTCACATAACATGACAGTAGATCAGCTGGTAGAAGCCATCCGTGTGAATAACCAGACTTCTCCTTCCGGTAACGTGCGTATCGGTAATATCAACTATATCACTCCTGCCAATACTACTATCAGGACAGTAAAGGATTTTGAAGATATCCCGCTGTTTAAAGGTGGCGTACAGAACCTCTACCTGCGTGATGTGGCTACTGTGGAAGATGGGGCGGACATTACTGCAGGTTATGCACTGGTAAACGGTAAAAGGTCCGTATACCTGAGTATTGCCAAATCCGGTGATGCCTCTACCTGGGAAGTGGTACAGAAGCTGAAAGCTGCAATGCCCAAATTCCAGGCATTACTGCCGGAAGATGTGAAACTGACCTATGAATTTGACCAGTCCGTATACGTAATCAACTCTGTAAAAAGTCTGATCAGTGAGGGTACCATTGGTGCGATCCTCACGGGGCTGATGGTGTTGTTATTCCTTGGTGACCCAAGGGGAGCGCTGATCGTAATATTAACGATCCCCACCTCTATCATTGCGGCGGTACTGTGTCTGAAAGTAGCCGGACAAACCATCAACATCATGACGCTGAGTGGTCTTGCACTGGCTATCGGGATCCTGGTGGATGAGAGTACGGTGACGATTGAGAATATACACCAGCACCTGGACATGGGCAAGCCCAAGGGGCTGGCCATCTGGGATGCGTGTAAGGAAATAGCCTTCCCTAAATTACTGATCCTGTTCTGTATCCTGGCGGTGTTTGCACCTGCCTTCACAATGGGAGGTATTCCGGGTTCACTGTTCCTTCCGCTGGCATTGGCGATCGGTTTTGCCATGGTGATCTCTTACTTCCTGGCACAAACGTTCGTCCCTATCATGGCCAACTGGATCATGAAGGAACATAAACATGCACATCCGCATGTTTCTCATAAAGGAGATGATACCTGGGATGAGAAGAAAGAACTGGTAGAAAGAATAGATTTTAATGATGACGGAAAGATCACCCTGTTCGATAAATTCAGGAACCGCTTCATGCGTTTCATGAACAGGATCTTACCTGCGCGCAAAATCATCGTATCTGCCTATATCGTTATCGCATTAGGACTGGTAGTGCTGTTGTTGTCCAATATCGGGCGCGACGTACTACCACGTGGTAATGGCAGTCAGTTCCAGTTAAGGCTACGCGCACCTGAAGGTACACGTGCTGAAACAACGGAAGAAAAAACGATTGCAGCATCGAAGGTGATCAGGGATATCGTAGGACCGGAGAATGTATCTATCACCTCTTCTTATGTGGGCCAACATCCCGGCCAGTTTTCCATCAGTCCTATTTACCTCTTCATGGCAGGTCCGCAGGAAGCTGTTATGCAGGTAGCGCTGAAAGAAGACTATAAGGTAAATATGGACCAGTTGAAGGATAAGATCAGGGCAAAACTGAAAGAGGTAGAACCGGACGTGCAGCCTTCATTTGAACCTATTGAACTGACAGATAAAATCCTGAGCCAGGGTTCTCCTACCCCGGTTGAAGTGAGGATGTCCGGAAGGAACAAGAAAGTGAATGAAGAGTATGCACAGAAGATAATAGATAAACTGAAACAGATCCCTTACCTGCGTGATGTGCAACTGGGACAGTCTACCAAATACCCTGCATACAAGGTAACGATAGACCGTATACGTGCTGCACAACTGGGCGTTGACCTGAATGATATCTCCCGTTCACTGACTGCCTCTACTTCTTCTTCCCGTTATACGGATAAGAATATCTGGATAGATGAAAAGTCGAACCTGAGTTATAGTGTGCAGGTGCAGATCCCGGAGAATAAGATGACAGATGTTCAGTCGATGATGGAAATTCCTCTGCTGAAAAATTCTGCCCGTCCTGTGCTGGGAGATGTGGCAACCATTACACGCGATACTACTTATGGTGAAGCGGATAACTTAGGTGCGCTACCAACGTTGTCTGTTACAGCCAATACAAATAATATAGATCTTGGTACCGCTACAAAAGATGTGAACAAAGCGATCGCATCTCTCGGAGAACTGCCACGCGGATTGAATGTGGAGCTGATCGGGTTAAGTCAGACCCTGACAGACACACTGGATAGCTTACAGGATGGATTGCTGGTAGCGATCATCGTGATCTTCCTGATGCTGGCAGCTAACTTCCAGTCGTTCAAAGTATCTTTGGTAGTACTCACCTCAGTACCGGCAGTACTGTTAGGTTCACTGTTATTACTGACGATCACCGGCTCTACCCTGAACCTGCAATCTTATATGGGTATTATCATGTCTGTGGGCGTATCCATTTCCAACGCGGTATTACTCATCACCAATGCAGAGCATTTACGCCTGCATAACGGGGATGCGTTATTATCTGCGAAAGAATCGGTAGCATTACGTCTGCGTCCGATATTAATGACCAGTCTTGCAATGGTAGCAGGTATGATCCCGATGGCCAGTGGCCTGGGTGAGTCCGGCGACCAGACATCCCCGCTGGGACGTGCTGTAATTGGAGGCCTTATCGCCTCTACCTTCAGCACCCTCTTCATATTACCACTGGTATTTGCGTGGGCGCAAGGCAAAACAACTACCCAATCCGTATCCCTTGATCCGGAAGATAAAGAAAGTAAAAACTATGTACCATCTTTGCAAGAATAGTATGAACAACACAAAAACACTGGCTATCACATTGGTGTGTGGCCTACAGGCAGTCATGCTGTTAAGCAGCTGCGGTCATTCAGAAGGAAAGGCGGAAAATACAGACGCTACCAAGGAAGTAATTACAGTAGCTGCTACTACATTACATAAAGGTAAGCTGGCTTCTACCCTGCAGATACCAGGCGAACTGGTAGCCTTTCAACAGGTGGACATATACGCTAAAGTGAGCAGCTTTGTGAAGAAACTGCATGTGGATGTAGGATCTGAAGTTAGCACAGGTCAGTTACTGGCTACTATGGAAGCACCTGAGATCACTTCACAATTGTCCGGTGCCGAGTCCAGGCTGAAATCACAGGAAGCGGTGTACCTGGCCAGTAAAGCCAATTACGACCGTTTACATGAAACCAGTCTTACCCCCGGTACTGTTTCCAAAAACGACCTGGATATTGCGCAGGCAAGGATGAAATCCGATGCAGCACAACTGGAATCTGCCAAAGCAGCCTATAAAGAGATTACGGACAACAGGAACTATCTCGAAATAAGAGCGCCATTCAGTGGTATTGTAAGTGCAAGGAACGTGAGCGCAGGCGCCTATGTAGGCCCTACAGGCAAGGGATCTGAATTCCCGCTGTTCACTTTACAGGAACAGAAGAAATTACGTTTAGTGATCTCCGTTCCCGAAGCCTATACCAGCTACCTGACCAATAACAGTGAAGTAGGATTTACGGTGAAAGCATATGCCGGTCAGAATTTCACGGCTAAAGTGAACCGTTTGTCTGGTGTGATGGATACTCGTTTACGTTCTCAGCGTATAGAAATGGACGTTCCGAATAATGACAAGAAACTGATGCCCGGTATGATTGCGGAAGTAAAGATCCCGCTGAACACAGCAGACAGCGCTTTCATTTTACCTAAAACAGCCGTTGTTAATTCAACAGTGAACGTATTTGTGGTAAGGGTAACAAATGGCAAAGCTGAAAGAGTACTGGTACAGGCAGGACATGATGCAGATGGTAAAATAGAAGTATATGGTAATCTGAATGCAGGTGATACTATTGTAACAGTAGCATCAGAAGAAATAAGAGATGGCGCTGATATGAAGCACATAAAATTAGATAAGTAGACTGGCACACACAAGTAAACGGTCAGATAGCGCAATGCTATCTGACCGTTTTTTTATGAAAAAAAGTAAAGGGCCTTGAAAGGCCCCTTCTAATTAAACTATTCCTAACTATTCATAAATGCTCCTATTGGATCAATACCTTTTTAGTATACTGTTTAGTACCATTGGTTACAATCAATACATAGAATCCACTGGAAACATTGTGTGTTGAAAGTGTTACTGTTTTCGCATTTGCTTTCTTGTAACTCACTACACGTTTGTTCAGATCTACCAGGGATACCTGTACAGGCGCTGCCGCATTGTACTTAGGTACGTTTATTGTTAATGTGCCTTCCTTAGCTACCGGGTTTGGATATAATACCAGCTCTTCATTATCCTTTGCATCCTGCTCTACTTTTGCTGCAATGGCAGATGCTGCATCCGCCACTTTAGTGATCCTTATCCAGTTAACATTAAAGCCACCTGTTTGTGCATATACACCTAACGCATAAGTACCGGCAGTCACCGTTACATTATGAGAGATGGTGGTCCAGTTCTGCCAGCCTCCTGTTGAAGGCACGTTCAGGTAACCTAACACGGTAGTACCTGCATTCAGGTCCAGTGACAACTGAGCGCCGCCATTTAAACTGGCTACACGGTATTCTACTTTATAAGTACCCGATGTAGGGAAGTTGATGCTGTTAAAAGCTAACCAGTCGCCGGTATCAATACTACCTACATTAGAACCACCATCTGTATCAGTGGTAGCTTCTGTGATAACACCTGCCATAGATGTATAATTCTCTGCCTGTATCAGGGTGCTAACAGGAGCAGTACCATTGGCACTGATGATGAGGGAAGATACTTTATCGTTCCAGGTAGCCACGTCGAGTAAAGGCACGTCGGAAGTGATGGTAGTACTTGCACCGGTGAAATTATCATCAGCATATAATACTACTTTGTAACCTGCAGCTACTTTCAGAGAAGTAAAATCATCGTTTTTAGCACCGTATGCCTTCAGTTTAGCCAGGTTATAGCTACCCACAGGTAATGCCACACCATATCCACCATAATTGATATCCTGGTATGCATTCACTACTATAGGATCAGGTGTAGCGTACGCGATCGGGAAAGCTGCCTGTGCCGCAACGAACTGCGATTCATAATCGCCGGTCCATCCGAAAGCGGTAGTTGCCTGTGCCTTTAAATTCACGCCGGCAGCAGCGCTCCAGAAATGAACGAATTCGCCCATGTTCAGTCCGCGGGAGTAGTCGGAGCCACTCTTAGGGAAGTATGTAGACAGCAATACGAAGTAACGGTTCAGCACCTTGTTACCGCCATAGCTGTTGTAAATAGGGTAAAACCAGTCTTTGAACCATTTGGTACCCGCTCTCGGGAAGTTATCACCCGAGCTGGCCATCATCAGGTTATACCACCTGGTAGCGTCGCTGGTACGGCCCAGGTTCACGTATACATCATAGATGAAGATCTCTGCCCATTTGCTGTCTCCCCAGATACCGAAAGCTGGTGAGCCATGTGCATTTTTAGAATCTCCTTCCACGATATGTGCCACTTCGTGTGTGGTAAGGTCGTAATCATTGCCGCCTCCACTCCATGGGCCAGGTCCTACGTCAATTACGTCCCTGTTATCATGACTGGCATCGAAATAACCCGAAGGATGTCCGCCGCTGTACTTGTTGGTATGGAATACCGCGAAGAGGTGTGGATCGTCACCAAAAAAGCCGTACGTACGTTTTGTATAGCGCCATACGTCTCCAAGATACTGTTGAGGCCAGGTTACCGAGCTGCTTACATCACTGTCGTAATATAATGCCAGGTCATTGTCATAAAATACACGGGTTAACAACTGGTTATGTTCAAACCAATGTTCCTGCCAGGTCGCAGGGGGTGTCTGGGCTTTCAGGGCAGTGGTGGAAAAGGTACCCGCCAGCAGCAGAAGAAGTAGATTTTTCTTTTTCATTTAGATATTGATTAGTGAATAAATAGCTATTCTGAGAATAAAATTTGAAATATGGAGATCCATCTTTCTTTTGATTAATGTTTATTCTGAGGGAAAAAACTGACCAGGACCCGCCGTCAGGTTTCCTGTTTACCACATCCTGGTCAGCCTTCAATTTATTGTATAATCACTTTCTTCGTATAATTGCTGTTACCGTTTTTAACAACGAGTATATAGAAGCCTGCGCTCAGTTTTTCTGTACCTACAGTAACTGTTTTCGCATTTGCTTTCTGGTATACTACTGTCTTTTTGTTTACATCCAGCATAGACACCTGTACAGGTGCATTTGCATTGTAATCACGGATGTTCACGGTAATAGCAGTCCCTCTTGGAACAGGGTTCGGATACAGCAATAATCCTTTGCCGGTTTCAACACTTACAGCTTCAGTTTTTGCAGCTACAGTAGACAAACGCGCAGCAGAAGCTCCTACGATGCCGTAGTTGAAATTCTCCCAGCCCTGTGCTACATCACGGTTGCAGGTCATTGCTTTTGTACCGTTTTCTGAAGAAACGTATTTACCGTTGTTACCACGCAGAGAGAAAGTACCATCTGCATTGGTAATCCAGTCAAACATTTCCCAGCCTTGTATGGTAGCCCTGTTGCAAGTGATGGTTTTAGTTCCGTTCTCTGAAGAAACATATAAACCCTGGTTGCTGAGCGCTACTTTACCGTTACCGGCATCAACTACAGAAAACTGTTCCCAGCCCTGTACAGTAGCCCTGTTACAGTTCATACCGGCAGTATCTCCATCTTCAGAAGAAACGTATTGACCGTTGAAACCTTTCAGCCAAATCGTTTTACCAATTGGTGCAGTAGAAGGATGAGAAGTAGTATCTCCGCTTCTTGCCGCCACCACTTCATGAATAGCGCTTACCAGTGAGTTTGCACCTGTTCCTTCATCGTTGGACAGTTCCCACATCATGATCCCCGCACCACGATCGTAAGCCAGGTTGGTTTTAGCTTTGATGGTAGTGATACCATTATAACCGTACTTATTATTGAATACGTCGGCATAAGGATCCGCGCCCATCTTCAGCAGATCATTGTAAGCGATATAATCAGGATGTGCATAAAAAGGAACACCAAGAACGGCTTTCTCTTTAGGTAATCCGCGACCCAGCCAGTAGTCTAAACACTGTACTGCCAGTGCATAGGTAGAGTGCTGAAAATCGTTGTCATCATATGCCATGATGTTCAGGAAGTCTGCGATAGGGAACAAAGTACTCAGGAAGCTATCATCACCATAATCACCGATTACTGCTGCTGTTACTAATTTACCCTGTGGGTGAAAAGCGTTGGCCAGTTGTTGCATCAGTGTTACGAAACCCTGTGCCTGCGCACCTGCATTGGGATATTCCCAGTCGAGGTCTACACCATCCAGGTTATACTGGTTACAGAAGTTCAGCATGTTAGTTACAAATGCAGCGCGGTAAGTAGCACTTACTGCTGTTGTTCTGAAGCCAACATCACCACCGCCACCACCAACAGAGATAATCACTTTTACACCTTTAGCATGTGCTGCTGTAACGAGCGATTGCAGCCTTCCCGGATCATCTGGTGGAGTATAACCACCAGTGCCATTAGGGATCAGGAATGCATAGTTGATATGTGTGAGTTTATCGAATTGAACATTACTTACGGTACCGCCCCAGGTAGGGAGATAACCAATTACCTTAAACTGTGCGGACGATTGCAGGGATACAGCAATCAGGAGCAACAGAAAGGCAATGTTTCTGTAGAGGTTTTGTTTCATAAAAAACAGGTTTATCCCGGATTGTTTTTTAAATGGTTAATCTAAGGAAAGAGCCTGACCGGAAAGCCGTAAACAGTTTACTCCTGACGAAGCAATCCGGTCAGTCCCTCTATACTCTTATTGTATTATTACTTTCTTAGTATAGCTGTTTTTACCATTGGTGATCACCATGATATAGAAACCGCTGGATACATTACCTGTGGATACTGACACTGTAGGCGCATTTACTTTCTTATATGCTACTACTCTCTTGTTCACATCTACCATAGATATCTGTACTGGCGCAGTAGCATCATATTTCTGTACGTTCACCGTTAAGGTAGTACCCTTTGTTACCGGGTTAGGATAAACAAGTACACCGGTTGAAGTTTCCAGGCTGATATCTGCTTTTGCCTCTGCAATTTTAGCAGCGGCAGCTACGATACCATAATTGAATACTTCCCATCCCTGAATGGAAGTTCTGTTACAGGTCATTTCAGCTACCCCGTTTTCAGAAGATACATACAGTCCGTTATTACCACGGAGGGAGATAGTACCATCTGTGTTTACGATCCAGTCGAATGCTTCCCATCCCTGAACGGAAGTTCTGTTGCAGGTCATGCTGGCAGCACCGTTTTCAGACGATACGTACAGACCACCATTGCTTAAAGCAACTTTACCGTTACCGGCATCTGTTACCAGGAACTTATTCCATCCTGCCACAGCAGCTGCGTTACAGTACATAGGACTTACATTGCCTTTAGAGCTCACGTACTGGCCTGTGTTACCTTTCAGCCAGATAGTCTGGCCAATAGGCGCTGTTGTAGTCGGAGGAGGTGTTGTACCGCCGCCATCTTTAGCAACTATAGCATCGTGGATAGCACTTACCAGGGAGTTAGCACCGGTACCTTCATCACCGGAAAGTTCCCAGATCATGATACCACCGCCGTTATCATAGGCAAAATTGGTTTTCTTTTTGATGGTAGTAATACCATTGTAACCATTGTTGTTCCATACGTCTGCATAAGGATCAGCACCTTTCTGCAACAGTACATTATAGTTATCCCAGCTTGGATGAGCGTAGAAAGGAACACCTAAAATAGCTTTCTCTTTAGGTAATCCGCGACCTACCCAATAGTTGAGGGACTGCTGACCATAAGCATATGTTGAATGCTGGAAGTCATTTTCGTCATAAGCCATCAGATTTAAGAAGTCTACCTGTGCAAATACTGCATTCAGGATAGTTCCTCCATCTGTGCCTACTACAGCAGCTGTTAACAATTTGCCCTGTGCATGTAAAGCAGTAGACAGTTGTGTCATCAAGGCCACATAGTTATTGGCAGAAGCACCTGCATTTGGATATTCCCAGTCGATGTCAGCACCATCCAAACCATACTGGTTGATAAGGTTCAGCACATTGTTGGTGAAGTTCGTACGATAAGTGCTGTTGGCAGCAAATGCTTCGAAAGCGCCATCATTACCATCATTCCATCCACCTATAGAAATTTCTACTTTCACACCATTCGCATGCGCTTTGGTGATTATACTTCTTAATTTATTAGCATCTTCAACAGCGGTAAGACCACCGGTGCTGGTTGGTAATATGAAGGCATAGTTGATATGTGTAAGTTTGCTGTATTGTATAGCATCTGCACTACCCTGCCAGCTAGGCATATAACCTACTACCTTAAACGAAGAAGCGGCTGCCGCTGCGGCAACTCTCGCGGATGCGCTTACTTCACCATAAGCGAAGGCTTCCCATCCACTTGGAGTGGTACGTGTACAGGTCATTGCCTGTGTACCGTTTTCAGAAGATACATACAGACCATTGCTGCCTCTCAGGAATACTTTACCATCTGTGGTAGGTACCCAGTCGAAAGCTTCCCATCCCTGTACAGTAGCCCTGTTACAGGTGATAGCCTGCTGACCGTCTTCAGAAGAAACAAATTTGCCGTTATTGCTCAAGGCAATTTTACCGTTACCGGCATCTACGACCAGGAACTGTTCCCAGCCCTGTACGGTAGTTCTGTTACAGTTCATACCAGTGGTAGCACCATCTTCGGAAGAAACGTATAAGTTATTGAATCCTCTCAGCCAGATAGTTTTACCGATAGGCGCTGTGGTGTTGGTGGGTGTACCCGGAGCAACAGCAGCGATAGTGCTGGTATTTTTTACGTTGTTGGCGAACTTGATATTATTGAGTACTGCGGCCATGTTTCCCGCACCATCCATCAGTGTGGGAGGATTGATACGCAATAATGCAGGACTTTCACCGGAAGTAGTACGTTTGTAAGTCCAGTGGCACCAGCCTATACCCAGGCTGTTCATTGCTGCGATATTTGCACTCAGCCAGCTATTATTGTTTTCGCCGGTTTCACCTACCCATACCGGGCAGTTGTTGGTGTTGCGGAAGTTCACAATATTTCCCAGTTCACTGATCTGGTTGATATCGCCACTTGTAGCGGTGGTGGAAGTAGAGTTACCGTAACGGTGCGCGTTGTACACTAAGTTTGTTCTGTTAGTGAATGTGAACGGCTCCATGTAATTGTAGTTGTTACCGTAACCGTTTCCTTCTATCATCAGCAGGTGGGTATCACCCAAAGCACGGATAGAGTTGATGAGTCTTTCGAACAGATCATGAATGGTCTGATTAGCAGGAACGTTATTAGGTTCATTGATCAGGTCATAGAAAGCCACTCCATCATTGTTAGTGTAATGAGCGGACAGTTTCTGCCAGAGGCGATTGGTAATATCGCGATAAATACTTCTGGTCCAGAGGCCCTGTTCGTGGCCAGGGAAGATGTCGGCGATGTTAATGTCGGAACCTTCACCACCCGGAGCAGCATGCAGGTCCAAAATAACGTACATGTTGTTGGCGCCAGCCCATTTCAGAACGCTGTCTGCCATGCGGAAACCTTCCAGGTTGGTATCAGTAAACAGGGTGTTACCGTTGTACCAGTTGGTAAGGGATGTCACATAACTTTCGTAGTTGTCGTTGTTGCGGGCTACACCATTACGCACTGCACGTTGCGCACTTGTGAGGAACAAGTCGTAGTGCATTGGTAAGCGTACACAATTGAATCCCAGGGAAGCGATATAGTCTATATCAGCTTTGGTGATAAAATTGTCGCGCCAGCTCTGGTAGAATGCTTCAACCTGGGCGTCGGTCTGGCCCTGGTCGTACAAACGTTTTTTAATAGACCATTGGGTGCCGTAACCGTCGTACCCTTCTTTGATCATGTAACCTTCCTGTAATAACCAGCCACCCAGGCCAACCCCTTTAAGGATTACTTCCTGGCCACTGGCGTTTACGATCTTTTTACCATCCGCATGCAACCTGGTAAGCTGCGAAAAGGCTGGTGCTACCCCAAGGCACAGGGCTAGCAGTAACATGATACAGGTTAAAAATGATTGGCGCGCAAGACGTGGAATGTCGCGCAACCGGTTTGTGTAGCAGGTCATCATAGAGGGTGTGTTAAGGTTTTCAAATAAAAATGGTAGACAATAATAGTTCAGGGTAGAAGTCGTGCGAGTGGGGAAAGAGTACTAAGCCTCTTTTACCTGTGACAGATATTATTTTATCTTAATTTAAGATAAATAAAGGGGCGATATAAGAGAAAAGGGCTGTAAATCAAAATAGTACCATAAAAAGGACGGCCCGGAAGATGATCTCCCGGGCCGTTTTTTTATCCAAAAAAAATTATTCGTTTTCTTCCAGTTTGATCCCTGTTTGGGTAAAAACGATCTTCCGGGCCTTATATAAACTACCTGTGGTCATTTTAAAGGTCTTTTTGCTCATACTGAAGAAATCATAGATCTCCTGGGGATCGGATTTATCATGATAAGGCAGGTATCCGTTGTTCTCTTTCAGCAGGCGCAGGATCTTTTCACTTTCATTTTCAACGCGGTTATAGCCTGGTAAACCAGTTACAACATCAATCTTATCTCCTTTTATGGATTTAATAAATCCTTTCAGTTTATCTCCTATGTCTACCGGGCCGAAAGCCTCGTTGAAGTGCAGGACACCGGTATGTTTCTGATTGATGATCACTACGAAACCGATCTCAGTACGGCGGTAAATGAGCAGGTCTACGACATCCAGTTCCTTGAGTGTCAGGTTTTCATTGCTCAGGTAAGGGTCCAGCTTTTCGGTAGCAGCCACCCTTCCGGTCTGTTCATCAATATAGATCTTTACCAGGTAGCTTTGTCCCGGGTGCATGGTAGTTAATTGTTTGGAAGCCGGTACAAACAGGTCTTTCATCAGGCCCCAGTCGAGGAAAGCGCCCTGTTCAGTCACCCCGGTAGCTTTGAGGTTCACAATATCCCCTACTACCCCAAAAGGCTCCTGCATGGTAGCCGTCAGGCGGTTTTCGGAGTCGTGATAAATGAATACTTTTAACTCATCACCCTTTTTTGCACCTGTGGGAACAAAACGGTTAGGCATTAAAATCTCCTGTTCTCCCCCATCCAGGAATAACCCGTAATCACTATCCTTCTTTACTCTTAACAGGTTGTATTCACCTACTTTATACATGAACTAAGTTATTTAGACAGTTGTAAAGGTACACAATTGAAAAACGAAAAGTAGATTTGCTGTGTAAACTACTCACTATATGGCTTTGCTTAAACGCATCAATCCATTTTCTAAAACGAATGAAGATACCGGCTTCAGTACCACCATCAGCAATTATGGAGGCCGGTTTGTGAACCGCGACGGGACCTACAACCTGCGCAAAGAAGGTCGTTCCTTATGGGACAGGTACAGTATGTACCAGACCCTGCTGAACCTGCCGCTATGGAAATTCATTTGCGTACTGGTAATGGCCTTCATCGCACTGAACCTCTCATATACGGTCATTTACCTGCTGATAGGCACGGACGAGCTGCAGGGCATTGCAACCCGGTCGGCCTGGGGAACTTTTAAAGAAGTGTACTTTTTCAGTACGGAGACGTTCACCACTGTTGGTTACGGAAGGGTAAACCCTATTGGGGACGGGGCCAATTTTCTGGCCTCTATAGAAGCGATGAGCGGCTTTTTGTCCTTTGCCCTGGCTACTGGTCTTATGTATGGACGATTTGCCCGTCCTAAGGCCCATCTGGCGTTTAGCGACCATGCCGTAATCGCTCCTTACAAGGGAGGGGTAGCGTTAATGTTCCGTTTTGCCTGTTATAAAGACCACCACGCACTAACGGATGTGAACGTACAGGTGAATATTGCGATGCTGGTGCATGATGAAGGCCCTGCTGCTTACCGGTATTTTGATCTGAAACTGGAAAGGAGTAAGATTGAGAGCTTACCGATGAACTGGACGGTGGTCCATCCTATTACAGAAGAAAGTCCTTTATTAGGTTTGAGTACAGAAGATCTGCAAACGGCAGATGTGGAGATTTATGCCCTGATAAGGGGATTCAGTGATGTATATTCCAACATCGTACAGCAACGTACATCCTATACGTACAGTGAGATAAAATACAACAAGAAATTTGTGCCTATGTACCGGGAAAGCAGTACCGGAACCGTACTGGAATTACAGAAGCTGAATAAGTCCGTATCAGTCCCTGTTTGATCTGATCATGGTGGAATAACCCTGTTTTCTGCTCAGGGCAGTGACTGCCTGTGCAATACGTTTAGCCCTGGTCGGTTCTGTTTTTGCACTCTCTATCCATTTCATAAAATAGTTACGGTGGCCTTTGGGTAATGAATTAAAAAACTCAAAGGCTGCCGGTTCATCCTTCAGGCATTCTATAAATTCCGGAGAGGAAACGGGATCAGGGTTATTGTCTACGGTTAGCTGTACATCCAGTTTTGCACCTAACTTTTTGGCGATGCCTTTCCTTATATCTGCGTTTAATGCCATGATGAAACTACCATCTCCCATGGGCAATAATGCTACGGCTTCTATCTTAAAATTATCAAGTTTACCTTTTACACGAAAGGACTGCCTGTGGCCTGGTTTTAACTCCTCAGCAATATCAGCAGGCACAACGATATAGGTCCAGCCGGTCTTTTCCCCCATTTTTTCAAACCTTAATATCGTAGTTGTGTATTTAACCATCGGCGTTTTTCACTAAATTTATACAAATCTTCTGTTGAAATAAAATCTATGCTGATCTCTGAAACCGAACGACTAAGTATAAACCAACTGACAGTTCAAGATGCACCTTTTATATTAACGTTGCTGAATACACCGACCTGGTTACGTTTTATCGGGGACAGGGGTATTAAAAATCTGGATGAAGCGCGTAACTACCTGTTAAACGGACCAATTGCCAGTTATAAACGTCTTGGGTTTGGGCTATACCTCGTTAAACTGAAAGAAGGGGATATACCGGTAGGAATAAGTGGATTGATCAAAAGGGACGGGCTGGATGATGTGGACATTGGTTTTGCCTTACATCCTGATCATACAGGAAAAGGCTATGCATTTGAAGCTACTGCGGCGGTGATGACGTATGCCCGGGAAGTATTAAAACTGACAACTATAGTGGCGATCACCACGGAGGACAATGTGCATTCCATTGCCCTGCTGCTGAAGATAGGGCTACATTATAAAAAAATGATCACCCTCCCGGGTAACCAGAAAGAGTATATGTTATTTAGTTCGCCCTGATTGGCCGAACACCTTTCAAGGCTTTATCAAAATACCACTTCAGTTGATTCCAGACTCGTATTTTCCTGTTTTATTTTCAAAGCCCTTTCAGCCCTGCGACCTGGTACTTTAGACGGGGGTAACGGACCGAATATCAATGCCTGATATGGTTCCAGCATCAGCATATTACTCTGTAAATTAAAAGTAAGGGTATTATTTACCAGTGGTTCTATATCAGCGGCTAACTGAAAAGGCAGGTCGTAATGAATTTTCTGTTTAGAGAAATTTAATACGATCAGTAACATTTCTTTATCCAGTGTACGTGTGTAAGTATATATCTGTGGATGTTTCTCGTCGTACAGGTCATATGTACCATATATCAGTGATGGTTTATGTTTACGCAGTAATACCATCTGACGGAAGAACTGTAATATAGAACGATCGTTGCTGTTTTCAGCGGCTGCGTTTAAAGTTGTATAGTTATCATTTATTTTCAGCCAGGGTCTGCCGGTGGTGAAACCCGCATTAGCGGTATCATCCCATTGAAAAGGTGTTCTACCGTTATCACGGGCACTGGTTTGCTGATCTTTCAGGAAACGTTCCAGGTCTTCTTTTTTGCTTTGAAGATATTTGTACATATTGATCGTTTCAATATCCCTGTAATCTTCTATCTTATTAAACCGAATGTTCGTCATGCCGATTTCATCGCCGTTGTAGAAGATGGGCGTTGCACGCATGGTGAGCAGGAAAGTCATCAGCATTTTTGCGGATACTTCCCTGAATTCTCCTGCATCATTACCCCATCTGCTCACCATTCTCGGCTGATCATGGTTACCTAAGTAAATGGTCCCCCATCCATCCTGTTCAAATACTTCGTCCCAGGCGGTATATACTTTCTTCAGTTTCACCAGGTCCAGTCCTTTAGGATCGGGGCGTTTGTATCCTTCTTTCTCATATCCCAGCATCATGCCTTCAAAGTGATACAGCATATGCAATTGCTTACGATCTTCTTTTACAAAGAGTAAAGCTTCATCGATGGTGATACCGGATGCTTCTGCCAGTGTGGTTACATCAAACCCTTCTATTGTCTCTTTGTGCATCTCCTTCAGGTAATCGTGCAGATGTGGTCCATGCGCGTAATATCCGCCCCAGTCTTTATTGTATTTGGTTTTTACGAGGTCTCTTACATCAGGCCAGCTTGTGTCTTTTGAGATATAAGAGATAGCGTCCATCCTGAAACCATCCACTCCTTTTTTAAACCAGAAGCGCATGATCTCGTAAATGGCTTGTCTTGTTGCTACATTTTCCCAGTTGAGGTCGGGCATTTTCTCTGAGAAATAATGCAGGTAGTAAGCGTTGGTAGCTTTGTTGTAAGTCCAGGCATTACCAGTGGCATCAAAATGACTGTAACGGAAAGGCGGTGTTCCTTTCTCCGCAGGCCACCAGTGATAATAGTTATAGTAAGCGCTCTTGCGCGACTGTTTTGCTTCCTTAAACCAGGGGTGTTCGTCGCTGGTATGGTTTACTACAAGGTCCATTAAGAGGCGGATTTTCCTGTCGTGCAGTCCTTTTAACAACACATCAAAATCTTCCATTGTACCAAACTCTTTCATAATATCATAATAGTCGCTGATATCATATCCATTATCATCATTCGGAGAGCCGTATACAGGGTTCAGCCATACCATGTCAATCCCAAGGCTTTGCAGGTAGTCCAGTTTTGAGATGATACCGGGTATATCCCCTATCCCATCTCCATTGCTATCTTTAAAGCTTCTTGGGTAAATCTGATAAATGACACCTTCCTTCCACCAATTTTTTCCGGTTTCTGACATGGTTATAATTTTTCCGGGTTAAGAACCTATTCTTTTCTGCAAAAACCCTGCAAATTATTTATTATCCCGCTTTTACGTTTCAGACTGTAGAATAGCGTCGCCTAAATTCCACGTTATCAATATGCTGCATAGCTGGCATATTATTTTCACTATGAGTATTGCCTGACCGCCGGAACAAGCGGATTGTGCGGTTATATGGCATAGCGCGGGGATTTATTACAACCATTATCAGTAATGATTTATGAGATCTTATAGTCCACCATCATCAACATACCGTTTACAGTTTCATGCAGGTTTTACATTTAAGCAGTTAGAGGAGATCATTGATTACCTGCATGACCTTGGTGTTTCCACGATCTATGCGTCCCCTGTGTTTCAGGCAGCGCCTGGTAGTCAGCATGGCTATGATGTAACGGACCCGCATCTTATCAATCCTGCGATTGGTACATTGGAAGAGTTGCGGGGCATTCATCAGCGGTTACAGGCGAAAGGGATGACATGGGTACAGGATATTGTACCGAATCATATGGCGTATCATAGTACGAATGCAAGGTTGTATGATGTGCTGGAGAGAGGGCCTCTATCACCTTATTATGAATATTTTGATATAGACTGGCATCATCCTTCTTTTACGGGTAAGGTGATCGCCCCTTTTTTGGGGAAGACATTGAAGGAATGTATTGCTGCCGGGGAGATTAAGTTGTCTGTTTCAGATAATGGATTTAGTCTGAATTATTTTGAGCAGGTGTTTCCGTTGTCGGTGTCTGCATATGATACGGTTGTTAGTGCCGATGATATCCAGCCTCTGCAAAAACTCATGAGCGCTTTATATCAACAGGCCACAATTGGTACCAATATGGTTCACTGGGTACAGCGTAAAAAAGCATTACTGGCGCCGTTGTTATCAACAACCTGGCTGACTGGTCTTATAGAAAGTATAAACGGCAGTCCTGCCCTGCTGGCCCAATTAGCCGAGCAGCAATATTACCAGCTTACTATCTGGAGTGAAGCTGATCATAATATCAATTACCGCCGGTTCTTCACCATAAATGACCTGATAGCTTTGCGTATGGAAACGCAACCTGTCTTTGAAGAATACCATACTTTCCTACATCGCCTATACCGGGAAGAATTAATACAGGGCTTACGGATAGATCATATAGATGGATTACGGGACCCTGCTTCTTATATACGTCAGTTACGATGGATGTTTGGCAGTAGTTGTTATATTATTGCGGAGAAGATATTAGAAAGCCATGAGTCTTTCCCTTCTGACTGGTCATTGCAGGGTACCAGCGGATATGAATTCCTTTCATACACCAATCATCTTTTAACTGATCATAAAGGTGAAATTGCGCTGCGTCAGTTTTATAAGGAATTGCTACCCGCTACCCGTGATTATGAAGAAACCGTCTATGTTAAAAAAAGGCTGATTTTAGAGCAGTACATGACAGGTGAATGGGAGAACCTCGTGCGTTATGCTTACACATTGAAGCTGGCGGATACGCGTATTAACAAGGAGAAACTGAAAGAAGCCGTAGCGTTATTCATGATCTGTTTACCGGTCTATCGTCTTTATAGTCCTTTTGATGAGGAGATTGTACGGGAGACGTTCGAACAGGCGCGGGTACGGAACCGTACTGTTGAAACGGAGATGGCCCTATTGGAGAGTTTTTTCGAAGATACATCGGATAGGGAAAAAGAACGTAACCGGCTATTATTTGTAGAGCGGCTAATGCAGTTTACAGTACCGCTGACAGCCAAGGGTGTAGAAGACACAACGTTTTACGTGTACAATCCTTTATTATCCTTTAATGAGGTAGGTGATAGCCCCGCTCCTGCCGACTTCTCTTTAGATACCTTTCATAAACGTTTATTGACCCGTCAGCAGTATACACCACAGTCATTGAACACGACCAGTACCCATGATACCAAAAGAGGCGAGGATGCGCGTATAAGGCTGAATATGCTCACTCTTTTTCCTGCTGAATGGAAGGCATTGGTTACCAGGTGGCGTAACTTTGGTTTTACCGGCGATTTAAATGACGAGTATTTCATTTATCAGTCTGTCATAGCAGGGTTTCCGCCTGATGGCGTTGTTACTCCTGAGTATATAGCGCGTTTACAGCAGTATTTTATCAAAGCTGCGCGTGAGGCGAAAGTCAATACCCACTGGGCTACTCCTGATGAAGCTTATGAAAAGACCGGCACAGATTTTATCCAACATATCCTTACGGATTCAGCTTTTCTACATCCCCTGCGGGAATTTCTTTCTGTTTTAGATGAACATGCTTTTACAAATTCTCTTGTCCAGGTGCTGGTAAAAATCACCGCTCCGGGGATACCGGATATTTACCAGGGTTGTGAGTTATGGGATTACAGCTACGCAGACCCCGATAACCGCCGCCCGGTAGATTATAATATCCGGAAGGCCGCACTCACGTCATTTGCTTCCAAAGACTTCTCACTCTCTTATCTCTCTGCTAACCGCCCTTTGGGCCTGCAAAAGCTGTACGTCACCTGGAAAGCCTTGCCCTTACGCAAGCTTTATCCGGATCTCTTCATCGAAGGAGATTATTTGCCTCTGCAAAGCAGTTCTTCCGGCGTCTTAGCTTATGCGCGGGCTTATCGTAAGCAATGGGTCCTCATCATTGCCCCTCTCCCCGGTTTTCCTTCTGATGCAGCAACAGTGTTACTGCCTGCCGGGGCGCCGACCCGGTTCAGAAACGTTTTTACTGATGAAATCCTTACTATCAAAGGGGTTTTATCCGTATCTGCCATACTTAAACAATTCCCCGTAGCACTGCTCATCCATGAATCCGAATAAAAATTTGTTCATTTTAAAAAAGTGTTTACATTTGCAACCCTAACACGATGCCCAGATGGCGAAATTGGTAGACGCACTGTGTTCAGGTCGCAGCGCTCGCAAGGGTGTGCTGGTTCGAATCCAGTTCTGGGCACTCATAGCCCCTGTAAGTCTTTGATTTACAGGGGCTTTTTCTTTTATTAAACCCCACTTTTTGCCGGTTATTTCCATTTATTCCCACTCTTTTCGGCTCACAGATGGCACACAGTTCGGCACAAAAAAAATGAACACTTATGACCATCACTGTGATATCAAGACCCAAGCGAAATGGGCAAAAATTATATATCTGTATGGAAACGATTGCCGCCATATTATCAGTAATTCACGAATTTTTATTGGCTGACATTTTTTCTGTAACTTTCTTGGCCTGATCTGGCGGATAAGCTATTCTGTGGTGAATCGAACTAACAAATATGAATCATTCTAACATTAATGACTAATTACAAGGAAGTTGCTCCAGCACTTATCGACAAATACAAACAATATTGCAACCTGTTGATCGTTACTGCAACCAAAATAGAAAAGGATGTCCTGCATGAACATCTTTTTGCGATCGATGGTCAGGACGAGGTTTTAAAAATCCAAAAGGGTTCATACACCTACTATCTGGGAAAATTCGGCCACTACAATGTAGTGCACGTGGCCACAGGGAATATGGGTTCGATCAGCCGTACCGCGGCTATCGCCACGACAATGAAAGCTATCGAATTCTGGCAACCAAAAGTAGTCCTGATGGTTGGTATAGCATTCGGCGGAAAGCCGGATAAAGTGCAGATTGGGGATGTACTTATTTCTGAACGTGTGGTGAACTATCAATTGATCAGGGCCAACAAAGATGGATCAAATACTTACAGGGGGCAGGAAGGTCCCGCGAGCTCCCTTCTTCTTAACCGCTTTGTCTCGGCAGACGACTGGAGATTCAATGTAAAATTCGACGATCAGGATTATGAGGCTAAATATGTCCATGGTCTTATGCTGTCCGGAGAAGAACTTTTGGACAACAAACAGAGGAAAGAGGAGTTGATGAAAGAATGGCCAGGTGCAATTGGTGGAGAGATGGAAGGTGCAGGTATCTACACCGCGTGCGATGGCAACTGTGTTCGCGATTGGATTCTCGTAAAGGGTGTTTGCGATTACGGTGACGGCGATAAGGATGAAAACCCAAACAAAGACCTTTTTCAGGAAATTGCAATTAAATCGTCGGTGAGTTTGGCTGAACATGTTTTTAGATCACCCCATGCGTTCGAGGATATCGGCCTCTATGCAGGGGCCTTTCCAACTTCAAAGGAAAATGGGGCAAACTCTAAAAAAAAAGTTGAAAATGTCCTAGATGAGCAAGTAAAACGTCAGCTCGCCAAACAAAAGGCTTCGCAGAAATACATACCGGAAACCTTTGTAGAAGTGGGCAAAAACAAAGAGATGTTGCGCTACTTCTGCGATCCAGTGGCATTTCTGCCGAAGGTAATGTGGGAGTATTCTGTGCTGGATTTTGTGCCGCTAAATAAAATACTAACCCAAAAGGGCGCCGCTGAATTTGAATTTGATCTAACAGCTTTTGAGACAGAAGTCCCCAATGTTCAGATAACTTCTTTCCCTGAATTCTACAATCGGCTCGGCACCTATTTGAGAGAGAAAGTGTCGGAATTTGAGCTCCCTACGATGGCTGGTAACTCCGTTCGTAAATTTTCATACAAACTATCACGGTTAGAGGAGATTTCACAGTGGTTGGCTAAAAAAGTTTGCCTGATAAAGGAAAACGCAGGTCAGGGGAAAACAAATTTCGTATGTGACCTGGTTGAAAATTTTCTCGTCAAAAGAGAAATACCCACAGTCTTTCTTCTGGGAACGGACATTGACCCCTCAGACATTCGCAAAAGTATAATGAAAAGGGGCTATCCTGACCGTTCCGGGTTGGACTTCGAGACCTTCCTTTCCGAAGTTGAACAGCATTGCTTGTCAGTAAACAAACCATTCGTTATCATCATAGACGGCCTTAACGAAAATGCAGCCGCGCAAAAATTGAGTGAAAATCTCGAACAGTTCATTACTGAGATCACTGAAAGACCATATATAAAAGTTATTATCACTTGCCGTTCCGAATATTATCAGAAACACTTTTCCAATTTTGAAAAAGCCTCGTTCTCTTCCTCTATGGGTGAAACTGGACATCTCACGATATCCCCAAAAGGTGTAGAGGCCGAAAAAATATTTAATGGCTACCTTGATTACTTTAAGATCGATCTGAAAACATACTCAACAAAGGTGTTCGACCAGCTCACACAGAATTTTCTTTTACTCAGAATTTTTTGCGATGCGCACCGTGGCGAACAGATTCAATTTTTGGGGCATATCCACAAAGAAAGTTTGTTTAAGCGGTATTATGAAACCAAAGTCAACGAAATTACAAAGAGAATGGAGGCCGACGATGAGTTGAGGGTGAGCGGGCCAATTAATATCAGAAATTTTATAGGGAGGTTAATCTCTTATATGGTCGAACACCGAAAATATGAAAACATCCCGCTTGACGACCTGTTGGAGAAGGAGGATAATAGAAAGGTCTACGTTAGATTTTTAGATGAGAATATTCTGGTCAGGAGAGATCCCGCCGGAGCCAATGGAATCTTTGGCGACCAAGAGGTTGTGAACTTCACTTTTGATGAATTCAGGGATTACCTGCTATCAGAGTACCTTATTTCGAAAATTTACCGGGCCGATAAAAAGGAGTTCTCCCGCTTCCTAAAAGAGGAGATCAACCC
Organism: Chitinophaga oryziterrae; assembly: GCF_009758125.1. Taxonomy (GTDB): domain Bacteria; phylum Bacteroidota; class Bacteroidia; order Chitinophagales; family Chitinophagaceae; genus Chitinophaga; species Chitinophaga oryziterrae. The sequence continues at coordinate 2,993 of NZ_WRXO01000003.1, read as the reverse complement.
ATCTTCCAGAATACTTGAAGGATGTGGAACATTCCTCTATTATATCGCAAAAAAAAGCGGGGACACCGAACTACTTGCTATAGTGGAGGGGCAGGCCTGGTTCGATTCTATTTATTTAAGATGCATCTTCAACCTCGAAGATCAATATATTTCAGCAACAGATCGCACTAGAATCTTCGCCGCTATCGACACTGACAGGTATAGCGCTCTCAAAATTTTCTATTCGTTCCTTTATCGCGATCGGGTCACGGACACCCCGAATCTCAATTTACAACATTACTTGGAGTACCTGAGATTACTGTCCCCCGAAGCCTTTCGTAAGAATTTTCTCGACCTCTTCAACGATCAAGAATATTCACATAATTCTATACATATAGACAAATTTTTAGCAGAAATTGGAAATCTTCTAGAGCCATCGAATGGAAAGGAAGATGATGATTCAGATGGTGACGATGATACGCCTGTTGAAAATAAAACTGGCAATTTTCCACATTCATATTTCGAGGTTCTCATTTATCTTTTCTCCCATAGGTTGGGTTGGGAAGCCAGAGAAACATATGAACGTTATTACCATAGATATCCAGATCAGGCTAAAGTGCAACTGAAGGCTGGGCTTAGTTCAAAAAATCCGATGATAATATCCGGTATTGAAATTTTTTGCAAATTCTATGATATACTATTATGATGATTTTGAGTTTATGTTCCTAGTGCATCGTGGTCTGAACAAAGAGGCGTTCCTTGCTGCAGCAGGAGCAAAGCATGGTTATGCTGCTGACATGTTCGGAAGAATGTATGATGCCCTGATGATCGAGTCACTCGACGTCATAGACGAATTCGAGCGGTATTATAAGGTAGAGTATGAAAACTTGGGTCGGTTTCTTTACCGCAAATGGAACTTTACATATGAAGCTGTTACAGAAATAATGAAACAGTTGGAGAAAAACCCCGAGGTCAGGCTAATGCGACGCATCGAGTGGAGCTATCATGGTAGCGAGCTTCGGACATTTATGTCCGAGGAACCAATGGTTAACCGAATTGAGAATATCCTTTTAATGAAAGAAGATGAAAATAAGATATGATTTCGTGACGAACAGTTCGTCTACATCGTTCATCATTATCAATGATGGAGAGTTTAATCTGAAAATGTTTCTCGATGCGGTTGGTATAGACGGATCTTCACAGTTCCAGGATATCTACAGGGAGCTCTTTAGATCTTTTGAGAACAGCATGGAGCCGGCGCGCAACGCTTATAGGGAAGATGAAAGATTCCAAGCGGACACCTTCGAACAATGGATTGAAGGGAGATTTAGTCCCGAACTTGCCAAACGCGTAACTGAAGCAGAAAAATCGGGCAAAAAGGTTTATTATGGGCGTCTCAACAGTGACAGAGGGCCGGTTGAAGGATTTTTCTGTACCGACTCTTTTATAATCGATTCTGAAAATCTTTATATAGATGCAACACAGGATGGCTGGTAATCCAGAGAATTTAGTTGTGCGATATTATCCGGAAGAAAATTACGGAATAAGGTTCAACAGGAAGACGGGATATTTCCTCAGGATTGAGGATAATGGGTTCCCCGAACCGCTATGGTCAGAGCACGGACCGGAACTCCTCGACATAAGTGTTACGAACTGGTGTGACAAAGGTTGTAGTTTTTGCTATCGTAAATCTACTGTAAAGGGAGGTCATATGGAACTGACCGATTACCGTATAATTATGGAGCAGGCAAAATCCATGGACGTGCTCCAGGTTGCATTGGGCGGGGGCAACCCGAACCAGCATCCCGACTTTATAAAGATTTTGGAAGCAACCGTGGAACACGGTATCGTTCCGTGCTATACTACAAATGGTCGAGGTTTAAACTCCGAAATTCTTCAAGCCACTAAGGAACTTTGTGGTTCGGTTGCTATAAGCGCTTACGAACCGTACACCGAGTTCCGACAACATCTCGAACTTCTATATTCGTATGGGATCAAGGCCAACGTTCATTTTGTTACGGATAGCAAAACCATTGATACCGCAATTTCATGGTTGGAAGATCCGCCCTCGTTTTTAGAAGGAATAAACTCCATTATCTTCCTTAATTATAAACCTATCGGACGAAATCCAGACCTTGGCATGTTGCTCAAAGACCCGTTAAAGATAAGTCGGTTCTACGGGCTTGTAAATGAACGCAAACAGGCATTTAAGATCGGTTTCGATAGTTGTAGTATCTCAGGGGTCGTAAAATATTCAAATGCAAACGCTAACTTCTATGAAGGCTGCGATGCTGGTAGGTTCTCCGCATTCATCGACGAAAACATGAGAATGATGCCCTGTTCATTCATGACCAATAATAACTGGTACGGATCACTACGTGAAAACACTATGCTGGATATTTGGCAGAACAATGAATTTTTTCTCAAATACCGTAACAATATATTGAACAATGGATGCTCCGGTTGCAAACACCAATCAACCTGTATGGGCGGTTGCCCGTTTATTGAAGAACTATCTCAATGTGGCTGGAAGGATGAACGCCTGGGTCTTACATTCTAAATTTCGGTATTGTAATCATTAACCAGAAATTCTTTACTTTTGCTTTGTGTCAAATATAATTCCCGATGGGAAAATCTAACGTAAAATATACCAGCACAATTCAAAAATATTGGCTCACAGGCGGCTCATAACCGTAGAAAGGAACTGATAATCACATAGATGCGGTTCCAGTTCTGGGCACTAAAATACAAAACCCGCTCGTAGAGCTACCGTCTGGACACATTTTATTTTATTTTTGAAATAAAAAGTGAATAGCCGGTATTTTTACGAGATCAAAGACAAGCGATTAATGAATAGGGGTAATTCTATTCTTAATCGCTTGTTTTATAATGGGGTACATTCGATACGACGTTTAGCAGGAAGCGATTCAGAAGCCAAAGCGATGTATCGTTTTTTACAGAATGACCGTGTTAGTGAAGATGACATCATCAGAAATATGTCATCCAATTGTGTT
>NZ_WRXO01000039.1 GCF_009758125.1 Chitinophaga oryziterrae | reverse complement strand
CTTATGGTGGTTTTGCCGAGGGTGTTCACCTCTTCCCATTCCGAACAGAGAAGTTAAGCCCCTCATGGCCGATGGTACTGCACAATCATGCGGGAGAGTAGGTAGCTGCCATATTTATTGAAAAGAGTCCCGGCGACTGTCGGGACTTTTTTTATCTTCACTGGTTAACATACCACATAATTATTACAAGTTCTTTCCCAATACTGTCGTCTGAAGATGAGCAAAGTATGTTACAAAGACATCACTTATAACCAGGTTATAGGCAAGTCACTAACAGAAAAGTAAATCGAATAAATCTTCAAAAAAGATTTGGTAGAAAGGTAGAAATGATTACCTTTGCAACCCCAACGCAAACGACGCGAAACGGAAACAGACAAAAAGCTCTTTTAATTTAATAGAATAATGATGTAGACTTTAGGAGTCGCACGGATCGGATCCGGGACATCGGCAAACATTGGACATTAGGTTTGATGTAAAGTTCTTTGAAAGATTGGAAACAACAGCATATAAAACACAGGTAATGTTAAGCGAAAACATTAGATAAACATGACGTCTAATTTCGAGAGAAATTACGAAGTCAGTATCAAAACTTCTTTACAATG
>NZ_WRXO01000038.1 GCF_009758125.1 Chitinophaga oryziterrae | reverse complement strand
GTTGGTGTTAGCCAATCAGACAGGGCCAGTACACTGTATGATTCTGTGGTGATCTGGAATATTGACCAGGATAGTGCTTCTTTCCCATTGCAGGCTGGGTATTATATTCCCGGTACTTTATATGTACATGAAACAACGGATGAACATGATAACAAAACAATTGAGTACAAAGACTTAGAAGGACATACTGTTCTTAAAAAAGTACAATTGTCAGATGCAATAGTGTCAGGTTATAATGGATGGTTATGTACGTATTATGTATACGATGATCTTGACCGGTTACGTTTTGTAATCCCTCCGAAGGCTGTAGAAGCAATTCGTAGTAGCTGGATTGTTACCGCGCCTGTTGCGGCAGAATTATGTTTTCAGTACCGCTATGATCAACGCAGTAGGTTAATTGTTAAGAAACTCCCTGGTGCAGATTCTACTGAAATGGTATATGACAAACGGGACAGATTAATTGCCACCTGGGATGGTAATTTGAAATACAGACAATTCTGGCGTGTAAATTATTATGATACACAGAACCGGGAGCGGATGAATGGATTATTAAACTCAGCATTGACAAGGGCGCAAATGCAGGCCAACGTAAATGCTTATTCTTTTGATCCAACCAACTCTTTCCCTTTT
>NZ_WRXO01000037.1 GCF_009758125.1 Chitinophaga oryziterrae | reverse complement strand
CCTTTTAATAAGCTACCTGTATCTTCTTTATTTTTCAATAACACCGGGTACATCGATGTAAACCAGCCAATGGTACGACTTACATCTACTGATGAGGAGATATTTTCCCTGCCATGACCTTCCATTCCAATCACCACACGATCTATTCCCCATGTCTGCGAGATAGCTGATGACAGTGCACTTAGTAACACGTCATTGATCTCTGTGTGATAAGCTGCGGGTACATCATGTAGTAACTGGCTGGTTGTTTTTGTATCTAGTTTTACCAAACAGCTACCGTAATCACTGGCAAATAAGTCTCCGCTATATGGTTTATCAATTGGTAGTGGTACGCATTGTGAGGTGATGGCCGACCAGTATGCCTGCTGATTTTGTTGTGCGTTATAGTTGAGTAATGCATTGTACCATTCCCGGTAAGAACTACTCTTAGCCCCCAGTGACACCACTGCATGATTACGGATACCCGTCAGTAATGCTTCCAGATCTTCCAGCAGGATACGCCATGACACACCATCTATCACCAGGTGATGAGCGATGATCAGTAAGCGGTTATGTGTATAGGAAGAGGGTGTTTGGATCAAGACCAATCTTAGCACATCTCCTTTGCGGATGTCAAGACTCGATTGGTATTCTTCTGCATGACACAAGAGACTGGTGGTGAAGTCTGTTGATCCACTCAGAT
>NZ_WRXO01000036.1 GCF_009758125.1 Chitinophaga oryziterrae | reverse complement strand
CCTAAAGTCTACATCATTATTCTATTAAATTAAAAGAGCTTTTTGTCTGTTTCCGTTTCGCGTCGTTTGCGTTGGGGTTGCAAAGGTAATCATTTCTACCTTTCTACCAAATCTTTTTTGAAGATTTGTAACCTTTATTTTTCTGATAGTTAGATACTTATGTTTAAGTATAAACTATCATACTCCATGACAAAATTAGAAAGAACTATACACGATTTTTTTCGCGGACTGCAAAGATACAATCTTTCGCGATTTCAACAAAAATTAACCAACTTTTTTAGAGTAAATGGCAACTAGTGAAGATAAAAAAAGAGTCCGGGTAAAAACGGACTCCTTAATAAAGTTGATGTTCCAGATCCGATCTGAGTGGCTCTTACAGCCTGACATCTGTTCCAATAAACAAGAAGATTATCTGCTTAACGCCTATGCGTTAAGATCTTAAGTGGAGGATATCGGAGTCGAACCGATGACCCTCTGCGTGCAAGGCAGATGCTCTAGCCAACTGAGCTAACCCCCCAGGCTAATAGTTAGCAATAATAATGTCATTATTACAACCATAAATTAAAAGAAGGAAACAACAGCTACAGGTAAAGTAGCTCTAAAAAGGAGGTATTCCAGCCGCACCTTCCGATACGGCTACCTTGTTACGACTTAGCCCCAATTACCGATTTTACCCTAGGCGG
>NZ_WRXO01000035.1 GCF_009758125.1 Chitinophaga oryziterrae | reverse complement strand
GGGAAGTTTTCAAAGACGAGGATACTGTCGAACAGATCTCCCGGCAGTTCAGTCCAACGCTGGATGTCACTCAACGATGCATATTGGTATTTCCTTGATCGTATTTGTTCCTGCTGTAAACCCTGCAACCACGAAACCAGCGTTCGATCTTCTTCTATCACTGCATGTAGCGGTATCGTGTTTATATACAAGCCCACCCGCTGTTCTACATTCTCCAGGTCTTCAGGACGACCGGAAACCGCAACCCCATAGCTTACATGTACACTACCTGTATAACGGTATAATAAATAAGACCAAACTCCCTGCATCACCGTATTCAATGTAATGTGATGAAGATGTGCATAAGACTCCAGTTGTCGTGTTTCTTCTTCCCCCAGCTCCAGTAACTGTAAGCCATATTCTCCCAGTCCTTTGTTCCTGTCTGCCGTCACTTTCACAAACGGTAATAAACTACCGTTTTCTAATCCCGACATATAACCACGCCAGTAGCATTCTTCTGATACTTTATCCCGCTTTTCTAGGTAACGGATGTAATCCTCGTAATTGTCAACACCCTCATCAGATACTGTTATACCCGATAATAGCTGGTCGTAAGTACGTAAGAATGATTCCATCAGTACCGGGATAGACCAGCCATCAAACAGGATATGATGCGATGTCCAGACCATGTGATATCGGGACTCATCCAAACGGATCAGGCTTAAACGCATTACAGGGGATTCCTCCA
>NZ_WRXO01000034.1 GCF_009758125.1 Chitinophaga oryziterrae | reverse complement strand
GCCTGCAGGATAAGCCGGCATGGCTATCAGTGTCTGGCTTCCCGCTGCCGCCCCGGTAGTTGTATCCGGTGTGAATGTGGATGTATTTACAACTTTTACTCTTACAGAATTGGAAGCGACTGTATTCGTACCACAAACAGCCAGTCTACGGAACCAGGTCGTCTTTGTAATGCTGCTAACAGTCTGTGACGCCAAATTTGTCCAGGTATATTCATCAGGGGAACTTTGAAACTGGTAAGTGTAGCTGCTACAGCCCCCACCTGTTGCTACCTGTACACTGCTGAGAGTAACACTTCCTCCACTGGTAACGGTAGGGGAATTAATGGTGATCAAACCACCATTTAAAGGAGGAATCGCAACACTGGCAACAGTATACAATGTAAAAGTAAGGCTGGTAACCTTCATCCTGAAATAAGTAATCGCTGTTAATCCCTTCGGTGTATAATTGAGAGATGTTTCTCCGCTAATATCAGTCCAGGTAGTTCCATTAGTAGATCGCTGCCATTGATAGTTATATATGCCATTCCCACCGATAGCGGGATAGAGTGAATAACTAAATGCACCATATAAGTTGACCATTAAAGTGTCTGGATAAGAATTACCGCCAATTTGTAAAGCCGGATAGACAGTAAAAATAGCCGGACTTGTGTAGACTGTTACACCGTTACTGGTTACCGCCCTACGATACTGGGTTGTAACAATTACAGGGACAGGTGTGTAGTTTTGGGCAGTGGCTCCGGCGTCACTCGTCCATGTAGTACCGTCTGTTGAATATTGCCATTGGTAAGTGTACGTACCATTCCCCCCAGTGGGTGTAGAACCAGTGAGCAATCCGGGGCTGTTCGCATAAACTATATTGGCTGATGAAGGCGTAATCGTTCCTGCCACCAACTGAGCGTATACAGTAACAGTTGCACTATTGCTGGTGACAGCTACCGTATTACTGGTAGTAATCACATGATAAT
>NZ_WRXO01000033.1 GCF_009758125.1 Chitinophaga oryziterrae | reverse complement strand
CCCAGTTTAGATGTTGGATCATTGCGTTTGTCAGTAACGAAACTGAGCCTGTTACTGGTTGCATTATATCCATATTTTAAACTGTCAATCGCCTGAGGAACAGGCCCGTTCATCCCTATCTGTTTCATAGAAAGGATGTTTCCATTTACATCATAAGTCAAACCACTTACAGAGAAATTAACAAGGTTCTGTGCCCAGGTAATGCTACCGGAATTCTGCTGATTAAAGGTCGCCTGCGTAATTCTGTTAGCATTATCATAATCATAACCAAAAGCACGGGCAATACCATCTGAGCGGCTTTTCCATTTAGCCCCTGCAATATTGCCGTTCAGCTCTTTATTGCTGAATCCATAATCATAACTAAGCTCCTGTCCGAACCAGTTGGAAGTGCTACCGGCTGTATTTATAAAGGCTTTGTTTACAGACTTCAGCCATCCACGTATATTATATTCATAGTTCAATAATTCCAGTTGAGAAGATGCAGCAGCATTTAATCGCTTACTATTCAGCTGACCTAATTCATCATAATCATTAACAGCTACTGTTTGCTGTAAAGCAATGTTATCGTTTAGACGTTTTTTAACTGAGTCCAATCTGCTACCGGCATCATAGTGATACATGGTTAACACCGTTGTTTGTGGAGTAACAGTGCTGCGAGGATTAGTATGTCGTAAATAGGAGCTTAACAGCTTCCCACTAAAATCAAATAAACTGTTGGTAATATCTTTCCCACCCGGCATATTATCTGCCACTGTCTGGATTACACGCCCCTTATCATTATAGTAAGGCGTAGTCATTAAGAATTGCCCGGTATAATCAACCTGAGCCTTTTTACCCGTCATCAACCCACGTGTAAGTTTGCTGGCTACAGCTGGAATAGCTTCGGGATATAGATTACTATTTGCCTGTGGTTTAGCGATATCAGTGGTAGAATAAGTTTGGCTTCCTGAATAAGTATAGTCATCATAATAGGTATTTACCAGTGGGA
>NZ_WRXO01000032.1 GCF_009758125.1 Chitinophaga oryziterrae | reverse complement strand
CAGTAGATGTAAGTCGTACCATTGGCTGGTTTACATCGATGTACCCGGTGTTATTGAAAAATAAAGAAGATACAGGTAGCTTATTAAAAGGTATAAAAGAACAACTGCGTAGCATCCCCGACAAAGGTCTGGGTTATGGATTGCAACAAACAGGCGTTACAGAATGGGACCTGTTATTTAATTACTTAGGTCAGTTAGACAATAGCGGCAAATTACTGGTGCCAGCCGAAGAAGCTACAGGCGCTGATATTGCCGCAGGTAACCAGCAGTCAGTAAAGATAAATGTGAACAGCATGGTGCAAGGCGGCGAGTTATTTGTTCACTGGAACTATAGCAAACGTCATTATGAAGACAGTACGATTGCACAGCTCTCATCAAGTTACATCTCTGCTATCACGGAATTAATTAATCATTGTATATCACAAACAGGGGCTGTATTTACCCCTTCAGATTATGGTCTTGGCAAAGAGATCAGTTATGAAGAGTTGGATAAATTTATGGAGGAGCCTTACCGGGGCAGCAAAAGGGGGGATCATATAGCGCGTATATACCGCTTAAGCAGCCTGCAGGAAGGGATGTTATTCCATAGTCTTTATGAAAAAGGTAGCCAGGCCTACATAGAACAATGCAGTTGTGATATGCAGGATGTATTACCTGCATTATTTACCCGTAGCTGGGAGATACTGCTGTCGCAGCATAGCATCTTACGAACAGGGTTTTACCATGATGAGTTCCGTATCCCGGTACAGTGTGTATACAAAAATGTACCACTCAATGTGGAGATACTGGACTACCGGTCATATGATGGATCAATACAATCTGAGATGTTGTCATCTTACCGGGATGCAGACCGGCAGAAGGGTTTTGACCTGGAGGAATCCCCTGTAATGCGTTTAAGCCTGATCCGTTTGGATGAGTCCCGATATCACATGGTCTGGACATCGCATCATATCCTGTTTGATGGCTGGTCTATCCCGGTACTGATGGAATCATTCTT
>NZ_WRXO01000031.1 GCF_009758125.1 Chitinophaga oryziterrae | reverse complement strand
TAATGGGGTACATTCGATACGACGTTTAGCAGGAAGCGATTCAGAAGCCAAAGCGATGTATCGTTTTTTACAGAATGACCGTGTTAGTGAAGATGACATCATCAGAAATATGTCATCCAATTGTGTTAGTTGCGTTGGAAACAGACCAGTTTTGTGCATTCAGGATACCAGTGATGTTAATCTATATAACCACAAGAATAGAATAAAAAAGGACAACTATATAGGGACAACTAATGCTCCTACTTGTGGTCTCGGTTTTCATATACATCCGGGATTTGTTATAGATGCAGAAAGTTTTATGCCGTATGGTTTTTCAACCATAAAAATTTGGAACAGGTCACATGAACAAGCTAAAAAAGATGTGAGCCATCATAAAAAGATGCTTCCTACAGAGGGTAAGGAATCTTATAGATGGATAGAGACTTCTCTTAAAAGCAAAGAGATTTTACAGCCAGCAAGTGAAATTATTATCATTCAGGACAGAGAAGGAGATATTTATGAGCAATTCGCGGTTGTTCCCGACTCCAAGACACACCTGCTTATTAGAGCCAAATCAAATCGGATTCTTCAAGGAAAACAAAAACTTTTTGAATATCTCTCAAGTCAGCCGTTACAAGGTTCTTATGAAGTTAAAATAGAAGGAGATAAAAGAAGAAGCACAACGAAAAGAACTGCGACAATTGAGGTACGTTTTTCAGCAATAACGATCAGCAGCCATCAGTACATCGATAAAAGTCTTCCTAAAAATATAACCCTTTATGCTATCGAAGCTAAAGAGGTGGGAGATGATATAGAAAATCCTATTCATTGGAGATTATTGACTACTAAAAAAGTAGAAGATTTACAAACTGCATTGGTTTGCATAGAATGGTATACCTGCCGTTGGGTTATCGAAGAAGTGTTTAAAATTTTAAAGAAAGAAGGATTTAATATTGAAGCAAGCGAATTATCGCAACCCAAAGCAATAAGAAAGCTATGTTTAATGATGCTGGAAACTATTATCAAACTTTTTATTATGCAGATTGCATACGCAATGCCAGAAGAGTCATGCCCACAAAGTTGCTTCTCCCAGGAGGAAATGGAATGTTTAGAAATACAGATCGAACAGTTAGAAGGTAAAACAGATAAACTGAAAAACCCATATACATCTTCCGATTTAAAAAGATATATATGGGCTATAGCCAGATTAGGTGGCTGGAAAGGCTATCTCTCAGAACGTAAACCCGGCATCACTACCTTTTGGATGGGGCTGCAAAAATTTACTGCAGTCATGCAAGGCTGGATTCTTTTTAGAAATGTGTCCAGACGGTAGC
>NZ_WRXO01000030.1 GCF_009758125.1 Chitinophaga oryziterrae | reverse complement strand
GCGGTATGGCAGAGGGAATGCTTGTCCGGGGAAGTATTGGAAAAGAAGTTGTCTTACTGGCAGCAACAGCTGGAAGGAGTGCAGCCGCTGGATCTGCCAGTAGATCATCTGCGTATACCGGGAGGAACAAATGCAGGAGCGTCGGAAAGGCTTGACCTGGATGCGTCGTTTAGAGAAGATTTGGCGGTACTTTCAGCCCGTGAAGGGGTAACCTTATTCATGACCTTATTAACGGCATTTAAGGTGTTATTACACCGTTACAGCGGTCAGGAAGATATCTGTGTGGGTAGTCCGGTAGCGGGTCGTCAGCAGGAGGAGATTGCTGATCTGATCGGGTTCTTTGTAAATACGCTGGCTTTACGCAGTCATGTGGATGGCAGCCAGACCTTCTCATCGTTACTGCAGGAAGTCAAACAAACAACACTAAGTGCGTACGAACACGAGGACGTACCATTCGAAAAGATAGTAGAACATCTTGATATTGTTCGAGACCTTGCGCGGAACCCTGTATTCCAGGTAATGTTTGTATTGCAACCATCCGCATGGCAGGAGTTACCCTCATTATCGGGATTGACAATAATCCGGGAACATTTACCTGAGCCGGCCACGCAGTTTGATCTGAACCTGCAGGTGGTAGAATCGCGCGCAGGTTTAGGGATTGAACTGATCTACAACAGTAGTTTGTATGACTCATCGACGATGCGCCGGATGTTATCCCATTATAAGCACTTGCTGGAAGCTTTTGTGGCAGACAGTAATCAGCAGATAGGTATGATACCGATGCTGAGTGAGAGAGAAAAAACGCAGTTGTTAAAAGACTTTAATGATACGGCGGCGGGTTATCGTGAAGATGCGACCATCATCGGTCTTTTTGAAGAACAGGTATCGCGTACGCCCTCTTCAGTGGCCCTGACACTGAATGGGGAAAGCCTTCTTTATGGAGAGCTGGACGCGCGAGCAAACCAGGTGGGTCATTACCTGCGTCAGTCAGGTGTAAAAGCCGGTGACCTTGTAGGCATTTGCCTGGACCGTTCATTTGAGATGGTGATCGGTATACTGGGTATCCAGAAAGCGGGAGCTACATATGTACCCATAGATCCGGAATACCCTGCGGAACGTATCCGTTATATGATAGAAGACAGTGGCAGCCGTCATGTATTGACGATCTCTGCCTACCAGTCGCTGTTGGGTACCGGTAGCGCTTTACTGTTTATGGATACTGCTGAAGTCCCGGCAGAGCCCATAAGCCGTCCTGTGCGTAAGTTGTCATCATCGTCAGCAGCCTATGTGATCTATACTTCTGGAAGTACGGGTCAGCCGAAAGGAGTCGTAGTGGAACACCGGCATGTCGTACGTCTTTTACAGACAGACCGTCCTTGTTACGATTTTAACAGCGCTGATGTGTGGCCGTTGTTTCATTCATTCTGTTTTGATGTATCAGTCTGGGAGATGTATGGAGCCTTGTTCAATGGAGGTCGCTTAGTGATTGTTCCGCGGGATACAGTAAGAGATGTATCGCGTTTTACGTCATTGTTGATAAAAGAGCAGGTAACAGTATTGAACCAGACCCCGAGTGCCTTTTATGCATTACAGTATCATGTGTTGCATGTAGAGAAAGATTTATCATTACCATCTTTACGGTATGTGATATTCGCAGGAGAAGCATTGGATCC